>NZ_FOWQ01000001.1 GCF_900115505.1 Geodermatophilus dictyosporus
GCCTGCAGCTTCTCCCCACCGACCGCGTCGAGCTCGAAGCGGCCGCTGAGCGTCCCGTCGGCGTGCCGGGCCAGCATCAGCCGGCGGCCCTCGGTGGGGTCGGGTTCGGGACCGTCGGGGTCCAGGCCGGCCAGGTAGTGCCGCACCGCGGCGACGAAGTCGGCATGCGGGTGGTCGATCGCCACCTGGGTGAGCACGGCGTCGATGACGGCCAGGTCCACGCCGCGCTCGGCGGCGGCCTGCAGGCGTTCCGGCGTCAGCGCGACAGCGGCGACGGCGACCTGCTCGGCCGAGACCAGCCCGGCGTCGTGGGCCTCGGCCAGCGCCGGCAGGTGGTCGAGCACCCGGCCGTTGCCCACCACCCGCGCGGCCGCGGCGGCCGAGAGCCGGCAGTGCCCGCGCAGCCAGGGGCGCATCGACGTCAGCCCGTCGCGCTCGGCGGCCTGGGACAGCTCCGCGGCCCGCACCCGTCGGGCCAGCAGGGCGTCGATCCGGTTGCGCTCGGCGACCAGCGCGGCGACGTCGTCGAGGACGTCACCACCACCCACATCGCCCGAACACATGTACGAAGCCTAGCCGGTCGAGGGCAGCCGCTCGAGATGGAACTGCAGCTCAGAGGCCGTGTTCTTCAGCGGGTGGGGTCGAGGACGAGCTTGCCGGTGGTGCGGCGGGCGAGCAGGTCCTGGTGCGCCTCGCGGACGGCGGTGAGCGGGTATCGGCCGCCGCCGACCGGCCGCAGTGCGCCGTCGGCCACGAGCGAGAGCAGCTCGGTCATGGCGTCGTCCATCATCGACGGGCGGCTCATGCAGTGGGCCAGCCAGAAGCCGATGACCGCGCGGCTGGTGCCCATCAGCGCGGGCGCCTGCACCGGCTTCGGGGGACGGCGGCCGGCCATGCCGTAGAAGACCAGCCGGCCGAAGGGCGCCAGCGCAGAGAACGACCCGTCGAAGACGTTGCCGCCGGTCATCTCCAGGACGACGTCGACGCGGCTACCGCCGTTGGCCTCCCGCAGCGCCTCGGCGAACGTCTTCGGGTCGTCGTCAGCGAGAGCCGGGTCGACGGTGGCGTCGGCGCCGAGCTCCTCGGCCAGCGCCCGCTTCTCCGCGCTGGAGGCGGTTGCGATGACCCGCCCGGCGCCCCACCGCTTGGCGAGCTGGACCGCCAGCGAGCCGACCCCGCCGGCGCCGGCGATCACCACCACCGACTCCCCGGCGGCGAGATGCGCGCTGGTGCGCAGCAGGTGCCAGGCGGTGGCGCCCTGCAGCACGACGGCGAGGGCCTGCTCGTCGGTGACGGCGTCGGGCACCGGCCAGGTCAGCCGCGGGTGGGCGACGACCCGCTCGGCGTAGCCGCCGCCCTCGAGCAGCCCGACCACCCGCTCCCCGCCGCCCACCGGCCGGCCGACGAACTCCGCGCCCGGGATCAGCGGCAGCTCCTGCGGGGCGAGGTAGCTGTTCTCCGTCTGGTGGGTGTCGGCGAAGTTGACGCCCGACGAGCTCACCTCGTAGAGCTGCTGGCCGTCGCCGGGGACGGGGTCGGGGAGGTCGACGACGTCGAGGACCTCGGGGCCGCCGAAGCGGGTGATCTGCACGGCACGCATGCACCGAGGCTAGGTGCCCGCGGTCCGGTGATCGGCCCGGGTGCGACCCCTGGCCCGGGACCGACGGGTCAGGCCTGTGTGCGGCCCAGTCGCGCGTCCACCCAGGCTGCAGCCAGTGCGCGGGCCCGGGCCAGCGGGTCGTCGCTGGGGAGGCCGGGCGTCGTGGCCGCGCGGGCGAAGCGGTTCAGGACGCCGTCGTGGAACAGCAGGAGCGTGGCCGCCGCGTCGTCCGGGTCCTGGAGGCCGGCGGCGGACGCAAGGGCGCGGAGGCGGTCCACGAGCAGTCGCGTGTCTTCCTCCAGCCACCGGTGTCCCGGGTGGTCGGCCGGCAGTTCGGTGGCCGCCGCGAGAAAGGCGCAGCCCCGTCGGTTGCCCTCTCGCGAGCGGTACCGGGAGACCGCATCGAAGAGCGACAACAGTCTGTCGACCGGGTCGCTGCGCTCGGCCAGGACCTCGTCCCAGCTCTGCCGCCACGCCTCGAGCCGTTGCTCGAGATAGGCGGCCACCAAGGCGTCCTTGCCGGCGAAGTGCGCGTACATGGTCGCGGGGGAGACACCGGCGCGGGTCAGCACCGCGTCCACGCCGGTGGCGGCGATGCCCGACTCGTAGAACAGCTCGCCCGCCGCGATGAGCAGCCGCTCACGGGCCGGTCGATTGGCGGTCGCCTTCGTCATCCCTCTACTGTAACGAGCGTTATGGCGAAACGATCGTTATGCACCCTTCCACAGACCGCCGAGGGAGGCGCCCTCGTGCTCTCGGGCGTGGCCGTCATCGCCGTCACCTACGGCCTGGCCCGCTACGGCTACGGCCTGTACCTGCCCCAGTTCCGCGCTGCCTTCGGGCTCTCGGCGGGCACCGCCGGCGCCATCGCCGCGGGCAGCTACGTGGGCTACTGCGGTGCGGCTGTGGTGGCCGGCGGCCTCGTCGGTGCGGGACGGGCCCGACAGGCGTTGTGGGCGGCCGGCGGCAGCGCGGCGCTCGGCTCGCTCGTCGTGGCCATTGCCTGGAACGGGACCTCGCTGGCCGCCGGGGCGTTGATCGCCGGGAGCGGCGCCGGCGCCGCCACCCCGGCACTGGTCGCAGCCGTAGCCGGCACGGTTCCGCTCTCGGACCAACCGCGGGCCCAGGGCGTGGTGAACGGTGGTACCGGCGCCGGCGTGGTCAGCGGCGGTCTGCTGGTGCTGTCGATGCCCGAGGCCTGGCGCTGGTCATGGGTGGGGTTCGCTGTCGTGGCGCTGGTGGTCACGGCGTGGGCCGACCGCCACACCCGGTGGGGTTCGGTACCCCAGGCCCCGTCCGGACGGGGCGTCCGCGGTGCGCCGGGCCATGTCAGACCGCTCGGTCGGCCGCTGGTCGCCGCGCTGCTGGCCGGTGCCGGCTGCGCCGGTGTGTGGACCTTCGCCCGCGACCTGCTGACCGCTGACGGAGGGCTGTCGTCGGCGGTCACCGGACTGCTGTGGTGCCTTCTCGGGGCCGCCGGCCTGCTCGGCGGGCTCAGCGGCGTGCTGGTCCGTCGGGTCGGCCTGCGAGCCGCCTGGCGGAGCACCGTGGTGGCCGCTGCGGCGGGCACGGCCCTGCTCGGCGCGCTCCCGGGGGCCGTGATCCCCGCGGCGCTCGCCCTTGCGTGCTTCGGCAGTGCCTTCGTCGCACTCAGCGGCGTGCTGCTGGCCTGGGGCACGGAACGGACTCCCGCCGCCGCAGCGGCCGCGGTGGCCGTCCTGTTCATCGGGCTCACCGTCGGTCAGGCCGTCGGCTCCGTCGCGCTCGGGATGGTCACCGAGGCCGCCGGTGCGCCGACGGCCTTCCTCGCCGCGAGCGCGCTCCTCGTGATCGCCGCCACCGGGGCCGAGCGTCGCTCCCGCGAGTCCGCCGGCGGCGCCGTGTGATCGGTCCGGCTGCTGCCCCGGTGAGGGCCCGAGGTCGCTGGCCGGGAGTCGTCCGAGTCGGCCCCCGGTCGGCCGACGACGCCGCGTCCATGCGGGCAGCCAGGGTGCCGGTCTGCTGGGCTGCCTCGCTACGGCTGTCCGCGACGCCGACCTGCGGCACTGTCGGTGTCCCGCTGTGTCAGATGGGCGTCACGACAGCGGGTGGTGGGTGTCGGCGTAGTTCACGCCGGCCGCCGAGACCTCGTAGAGCTGCTGGCCGTCGCCGGGAACGGGATCGGGGAGGTCGACGACGTCGAGGACCTCGGGGCCGCCGAAGCGGGTGATCTGCACGGCGTGCATGCAGCTGAGGCTATGGCGTCCCCCTGTGGCGCCAGGTCGAACTCCGCAGGGTCGACGGAAGCCGGCGTCGCCGGACGCCGTCAGGGACGGTCCGCACGGGTCTGGTTCTCGGCCTGCGCTGCCCCCGGACCCAGTGGCGAGCTGTCAGCGAGGAGGTCTCGACTGGAACCCCGGCGTCCGTAGCCGAATGCCCTGTCATGGACCTTGCTTCGCTGCTGTCCGGCATCGGCAGCCTCGGAGTCGGCACCCTCCTCGGGCACTGGCTGTCGGGACGGCGCAGTCGCCAGGACGCGCGCGTCGACGTGATCTCGGCGGTGGCGGAGGTCGAGAGGGCTCGCTGGTACTCGACCTCGGTGGACACCATCGATCCCGTCCGCGCGGCCGTCTCGGAGTTGGAGGCGGCCGCCCTCCGGGGGAACATCCCGCGGAAGCCGGTGATGTTGTACGGCGCTCTTGCCATCGCCTCCTGGCGGATCAGCGAGAAGGACTCGAATCACCAACTCTGGGACGACTGGGCGGATGTCGTCACGGACGCGCGTGACCTCGTCAAGACCTTGGTCTGGCAGGACGGCCCGCGGACGAACGACGGTCAGCGAGCGTCGGACGTCCTGTACGACCGCGCACGAGCGGTCACGCGCCGCTCCGTCACCGCTGTCTGGAGCGACAGCTCCGACCTGCGGGCATTCGAGCAGACGTACAGGGCCGGGAAGGCGACCTCGGTCTCCTGACGTCGCCAAGTCACGGTCCCGAGCCCGCTACCCCGCACCGACGGTCGTCCTCTCGAGACACCTCCTGGTGTCCGAAGCTCGAAGATCAGTGACCGCGTGGAGGGCGATGCGTGGCCTTGACCTTCGTGCCGAGGGTCTCCCCGGGCCACAGGGCGGGACTGCCCCTGGTTCAGTTGACTGAGTTCGGTCGGGGAGTCAGTCCGCGTGAGCCGGTGCGACGCAGACCCCTCGCCGGTCCACCCCGCCCAGGCCGGCGATCATGCCGACTGAGACCTCCGAGACGCGGGTAGGTGTCCCCTCGGTACGGGTAGGTGTCCGACGTGTCCGACTTCGAGATCACCGCCCTCGTCCTGGCCGAGCACGAGGTCTTCCGGCGGGAGTTCTCAGCGCTCGAGGACCTGTCCGGCGAGGAGCTCGCCGCCGCGTGGGAGGCACTGCACGCCAAGCTGGAGGTGCACGCCGTCGCCGAGGAGCAGCTGTTCTACCCGCTGCTCGCCCAGGAGGCGGACGGTGAGCAGGAGACGGCGGAGGGCGTGCACGACCACAACGAGATCCGGCACGCGGCGGCCGCTGTCGGCGAGCACGAGGTCGGCAGCGAGGCGTGGTGGGAGGCGGTGCGCAACGCCCGGCAGGTCAACGCCGACCACATGGCCGAGGAGGAGACGGACTTCTTCCCCCCGTTCAAGGAGGCAGTCGACGACGAGCAGCGGGAGGCCCTCGGGATGCGTTGGCTGGCCTTCCACGACGAGCACGAGCAGGCCGAGGGGTTGTCCGGCGAGGACGCGGAGGTGGCCGAGGTGGTCGCGACCGAGGTGCCGGAGGGCGACCCGTCGCTCTGAGCCCGCCGGCCCGGGTCGACGACGATCGAGGACCTCGGGGCCGCCGGAGCGGGGTGACCTGCACGGCACGCGCGGGGGAGGCTAGAGCGCGTGGACCAGCCGACCGCCGACCCACGTCGAGCGGACGGGGATGCCGACGACCTCGTCGGGTGGCACCTCGAACGGGTCGCGGCCGAGCTCGACGAAGTCCGCGAGCATGCCCGGGGCCAGCGTGCCCTTCACGCGCTCCTCGCCCGCGGCGTACGCGGCCCCGGTCGTGTACAGGCCGAACGCCTCCTGGACGGTGATCCGCTGGCTGGTGCCGATGGGGGTCCCGTCCAGCGCCCGCCGTTCGGCGCAGCTGGTGATGGCGGCCAGCGGCTCGTACGGCCCGCACGGGTAGTCGCTGGACCCGGCGACGGGGATGCCGGCGTCGAGCAGCGTCCGGTGGGCGAACATGCGCTCGAGCCGGTCGTGCCCGTAGTAGCCGACCAGCTTGTCGCCGTGGAAGCGCGCGTAGGAGCCGAACGGCACCACGACGAGGCCGAGCGCGCGGATCCGGCCGACGATGTCGGCGTCGACCAGCGAGCAGTGCTCGATGCGGTGCCGTCGCTGCGGTGCTCCCAGCGCCCGGGCCCGCTCGTGGGCGTCGAGCAGCTTGCGGATGGCGCGGTCGCCGTTGGCGTGCACGGCGAGCACGACGCCGTCGCCGGCGATCCGCTCGACCAGCTCCCGGAGGTCGTCGTCGCCCGTGGTCTGCATGCCGTGGTCGTCGGTGCCCTCGAACGGCTCGTCCACCAGGCAGTTCCCGCCGGCGCAGGCGCCGTCGACGAACGCCTTGACCCCGAGCAGGCGCAGCCGCTCGTCCCCGAAGCCGCTGTGCAGGCCCAGTGCGGCGATGCGGTCGTAGTGCGGGAAGGCCACGAGCATCGCCACGCGCAGGGTCAGCTGCCCGGAGCGGGCGGCCTCGGACAGCAGGGCGACGTCGTCGGGTCCGCAGAGCGCGTCCACCATCGAGGTGATCCCGGCGGCGTGGAACAGCTGCTGGGCACGGGCCAGCCCGCGCAGGCGGGCGGCGGGCGTCGAGGGAGGGACGACGGTCCTGCCCCGCGCCAGCGACGGGTAGGAGACGTCGAACAGGGCCTGCTCGTACACCACACCGGTGAGCCCCCCGGCGCCGTCGCGGCCCAGCGCGCCGCCCGGCGGGTCCGAGCTGGCACCGGTGAGCCCGGCGGCCGCCAGCCCGGCGGAGTTGAGCACCCCCCAGTGCGCGGCCACGTGGGTCAGCAGCACCGGGTGGTCGGGGACGGCGCGGTCGAGGAAGTCGCGGTCCACGACCCGGCCGCCGGTCGTCTTCGTGTGGTCGTAGCGCGAGCCGACGACCCACTGCCCCTCGCCGACGGCGGCGGCCTCGTCGCGGAGCAGCCGCACGAGCACGTCCCCGTCGGTGGCGACCTCCGGTGAGCAGTTGACGTGCAGCAGGTTCTCCGCGGTCATGCTCGGGTGGGCGTGCGCGTCGTTCAGGCCCGGGACCAGGACGCCGTCGAGCTCGACCGTGCGGTCGGGGCGGAACCGCTCACGCAGCTCACGAGGGCGGCCGACGGCCGCCACCCGGTCGTCGAGCAGCACCAGCGCCTCCGCCGGCGGACCGGCGAGCGTGTGGACCCGGTCGGCGACGACGAGCGTCCAGGTGCCCGGGCCGGCGGGACCGCGGAGGTGGTCGGGGTGGGTCGCGTGCATGCCGGGACTCCCTGGGCGTCGTGGTCGACGTCACCGGGTCCGGCTGACGTCGGGGACGAGGTGGGTCCTACTACAGCCGGCGGGTGCCGGCACGGTCGACGCCGTCGGGCCGGGGGCCGGGCGGTTCCGGCCAGCCGGCCAGGGAGCCGGTCCGGGCCGAGGTCGAGGTGAGCGGCCGCGTCCGCGGGCCGGACGACCGGTGCACGTGTCGCCCGGCGGACGCCGGGTAGGAAGCCACGCCAGCGGCGGCGGGTCGGGGTCCTGCCGCCGGACCACAGCGACCCGGTCCGCGGACCGTTCGAGGAGATCGCGTGTCCCGTACGGGGGACCGGCACGGCCGCGGCCAGGGCGTCGTGAGCCTGCCGCCGCGCGCACCGTCCGAGATCGAGGTCGTGGCGCACCGCGGCGTCTCGGCGGAGGCCCCCGAGCACACGCTGACCGCCTACCAGCAGGCGCTGGCCCTCGGGGCGGACGCCGTGGAGTGTGACGTCCGGATGACCCGCGACGGCGTGCTGGTGTGCGTGCACGACCGGCGCATCAACCGGACGTCCACGGGCCGCGGGGTGGTGTCGGCGCTGGACCTCGCCGAGCTGGAGCGGCACCGCGTCGTCCACCGGCGGCCCCGGGGTGCCGCGATCCGGGGCCGCCCGTCGCGACCCGCCGCCCCGGAGGACGACGACGAGGCCGACGAGGACGCCGGGCGGGTGCTCACCCTGGACCGGTTGCTCGACTACGTGACGGCCACGCCCGGGCGCGTGCGGCTGGCGATCGAGACCAAGCACCCGACCCGTCACGCCGGGCAGGTCGAGGCGGCCCTGCTGGCCAGTCTCCGGCGGTTCGGGCTGCTGTCCGGCGGGCGCCCACTCGAGTGGTCGGGCCGTCCGGCGGTGCGGGTCATGAGCTTCTCGCCGACGGCGGTGCGGCGGGTCCGTGCCCTGGCGCCGGAACTGCCCACCGTGCACCTGGTCCGCCAGGTGCTGCCGCGCTCGCGGTCGCGGCCCGTCCTGCCGGCCGGCACCGCCGTCGGTCCGTCCCTGGCGATGCTGCGCCACGACCCGCGCCTCGTGGCACGACTGCACCGGGCCGGGCTGCAGGTCCACGTGTGGGTCGTCAACCGTCCGCGCGACATGCAGTTCGCGGTGTCCCTGGGGGTGGACGCGATCATCACCGACGAGGCCGCGTCCCTCATGCAGCTCCTGGGGCGGGGCGGGCCGCCGTCCCTGATGAGCGCGGGCTGACCGCCACCGGCACCACGCACCGGCGCCGGTCCCCGCCGCTGCCCGGCGGTCGGGGAACGGCCTCGTATCGTCCTCCGCCATGCGGCCCGCAGCGTCGGTCGACTCCGTCCGGAGCTGGGTGGTGGTCGCCGCGGCCTTCGCGGCGATGTTCGCGTCCTTCGGGATCGCCTACTCCTTCGGCGCGTTCCTCGAGCCGATGGCCGAGGAGTTCGGCACCGGCCGCGGCGCCACGTCGACGTTCTTCGCCCTGACCTCGCTCACGTACTTCGGCCTCGGCGCCCTCAGCGGCGTCGCGGTGGACCGCTACGGCCCCCGGCGGGTGCTGCTCGCGGGCGGGGTCGCCCTCGGCGCGGGGCTGGCGGCGACGTCGCAGGCCGGTGAGCTGTGGATCGGGCTGGTCACCTACGGCCTCGGCGTCGGCATCGGGGTGGCCTGCGCCTACGTCCCGATGGTCGCCGTCGTCGGCGGCTGGTTCGAGCGGCGGCGCACGCTCGCGATCGGGGTGGCGGTGACCGGGATCGGCCTGGGCACCCTCACCGTCGCGCCGCTGGCGGCCGCGATGATCGACGAGCTGGGCTGGCGGACCACCCACCTCGTGCTCGGGGTGGGCGGCGCCGCCGTCCTCGTGGCCTGCGCCCTGGTCGTCCCCCGCCCGCCGGTGCGGCCCGGCCCGGCGGCGCTCACGCTGGAGGAGGCGGTGCGCAACCGCGACTACCGGCGGCTGTACCTGGCGTCGGTCCTCCTGAGCGTCGCGCTGTTCGTGCCGTTCGTGCACCTGCCCGGGTACGCCGAGCAGGCCGGGGCCGACCGGGTCGCGGCGGCGGCGCTGGTCGGGGTGATCGGCGCGGCGAGCACCGCCGGCCGACTGGTGCTCGGGGCGGTCGCGGCGAGGACGGGTGCGCTGCGCGCCTACCAGGGGTGCTTCCTGGTGATGGGGGCCAGCTTCGCGCTCTGGGGCCTCGACGGCGGGTACGGCGTGCTCGTCGTCTTCGCCGTCGTCCTGGGGGTCGGCTACGGCGGGTTCGTCGCCATCGGGCCCGCCGTCGTCGCCGAGCGCTTCGGCACCACCCGGCTGGGCGGGCTGCTGGGCGTGCTCTACACCAGTGCCGGGATCGGGTCGGCGGTGGGCGCCCCGCTCGCCGGGCTGGCCGTCGACGCCACCGGCTCCTACGTCCCGGTCGTCGCCGGGTGCCTGGCCCTCGGGCTGGCCGCCTTCGTGACCACGCTCCGCGTCGGCCGCTGACGGGTGGTGCCCGGTGCCGCGGCCGGACGGGGCGGCACACTGGGGCGGTCCGGCCGACGCACGTCGGCGTCGACCCAGGAGGCCGTCATCCCCGCTCACCAGCTGCTCGACGAGGCGACGCGGGTCGCCGACCTCCTGCTCGAGGTCCAGACCCGGGTGAACGGGCAGATCGACGACGCGCTGGCCGAGTCGCTGCCCGGCGTCCAGCGCCGGCTCGGCGTCTCCCCGGACGACGCCGTCGACGTCTCCGGACTGGTCAACACCCGGATCACCGGCCTGAGCGTCGTCGTCACCCCGGCCTCGGTGGCCGCCGTCGTGCCGCTGCCGCCCGGGTCCGCGGCCACCACCGCGGCCGCCCGCCGCGCGGTGACCGACGTCCTCCGCGGCGACGACGACCGCCTGGTGGTGATCGCCGGCCCCTGCTCGATCCACGACCCCGAGGCAGCGCTCGAGTACGCCGCCTTCCTCGCGCGGGTGCGGCAGCGGCACGCCGGCGACCTCGAGGTGCTCATGCGGACCTACACCGAGAAGCCGCGGACCGAGGTCGACTGGAAGGGGTTCGCCTACGACCCGTTCCTCGACGGGTCCAGCCGGATCAGCGTCGGGCTGGTGGCCACCCGGATGCTCATGTGCCGCATCACCGCGACGGGCGTGCCGGTGGCCGCCGAGCCGCTCAACGCGCTCACCCCGCAGTACGTCAACGGGCTGGTCACCTACAACGGCGTCGGCGCGCGCAACGTCACCGACCAGACCGCCCGCGAGCGGGTGTCGGGCTTCTCCTCGGTGGTCGGGTTCAAGAACTCGCCGGAGGGCAGCATCGACTCCGCCGTCTCGGCCGTCGTCGCCGCCCGCGCCCCGCACGAGTTCCTCGGTGTCGACGCGCACGGGGTGAGCGCGCAGCTGTCGACCACGGGCAACGACACCGCCCACGTCATCCTGCGCGGCACCGCCGACGGCCCCAACCACTCCGCGGAGCACGTCGCCGAGGTCAAGCGGAAGCTGGCCGCCCGGGGGCTGCCGGAGGTGGTCGTCGTCGACGCCTCGCACGGCAACAGCCGCAAGGACCACCGGCGCCAGCCCGGGGTCGTGGCCGACCTGGCCGCGCAGGTCGCCGGGGGTGAGCGGGCCGTCCGCGGCGTCATGGTGGAGAGCCACCTGGTCGAGGGCCGGCAGGACCTCGACCGCGAGCACCCCGAGCGGCTGGCCTACGGCGTGAGCGTCACCGACTCCTGCGTCGACCCCGCGACGACCGAGGCGATGCTGGCCGAGCTCGCCGGGGCCGTCCGCGCCCGGCGCGGGCGCGCGTAGCAGGAGGCCGGCAGGCCCGTCCGGCCGGCCGGCGGCCCCCGGCACCCGCCTGCTCGACTGGATCCGGTACCGGACCGGCCGATGGTCTGACCGGATCCCGTCCCCGGCCCGGAGTGGCCCGTCCCGAGAGGTGCCGCCCCCATGGGTCTGCTCAGCCGCCTGCGCACCGGCCCCCGCCTGTTCCTCGCCTTCCTGCTCGTCTTCGGCCTGTCCTCGGCCGCGACGGTGGTCGGGCTGGTCGGGCTGGGCCAGCAGCACGCCGCGGCGGTCGAGGCCGACCACCTGCGCGTGCTGGTGCAGGAGATGGACTCCTCGGCGTACTACACGGCCAGCATCGGCGCCTGGCAGATGGGCGTCAGCACCGACGCCTTCGCCCTCGGTGCGCAGCAGGCGGTGTCCGACGGCGCCCCCAACTGGACGGGCCTGCAGGGTGAGCTCGCGGCGGCCCGGGAGATGCTCGACTCGGTCCACACCGAGTACATGACCCCGGCCGAGCGCGAGGACTTCACCGTCCTGACCGCCCGGTGGGAGGACTTCTTCGCCACCGCCGACCAGGAGCGGGCCATCCTCACCTCCGGGGCGCCGGACGCCACCGCCCGCCTGGTCGCCTGGCTCAACGACGACCAGGCGGGGCAGCTGGCGGTCTACCTCGACCTCGTCGAGATCTCCACGACCATGGTCACCGAGGTGCAGGAGCGCGCCGCCCGGACCGCGGCCGACGCGGCGGCGGAGGCGAGTGCCTACCGCACCGCCACGCTGGTCACCCTGGGTGCCGCGCTGGTGGCCGCGCTCGTCCTCGCCCGCGCCGTGCAGGTGTCGGTGACCCGGCCGCTGCAGCGCTGCGTGACGGCGCTGCGCGCGCTCGGCCGCCGGGACCTCTCCGCCCGCCTCGACCTGCGCAGCCGCGACGAGATGGGCGAGATGGCCGCCGCGCTGAACGAGGCCGGCAGCGGGATGCGCGAGGCCGTCGCCGACATCGGCCGCAGCGTGGAGACGCTCAGCGGCGCCTCCACCGGCCTGTCCGACGTCGCCACCCGGCTGTCCTCCTCCGCCGCCCGGGTCTCCGAGCAGGCGCAGGGCTCGGCCGGGCTCGCCGCCGAGGTGAGCCGCAGCGTGCAGACGACGGCCGGCGGCGCCGAGGAGATGGGTGCCTCCATCCGCGAGATCTCGGTCAACGCCCAGCAGGCCGCGCAGGTCGCCGCCGCCGCCGTCGAGACCGCCCGCGACACCAGCGCGACGGTGGCCAAGCTGGGCGAGTCCTCGGCCGAGATCGGCAACGTGCTCAAGGTGATCACCTCGATCGCCGAGCAGACCAACCTGCTGGCCCTCAACGCCACCATCGAGGCGGCGCGGGCGGGCGAGGCCGGCAAGGGCTTCGCCGTGGTCGCCAACGAGGTCAAGGAGCTGGCCCAGGAGACGGCGAAGGCCACCGAGGACATCGCCCGCCGCGTCGAGGCCATCCAGGCCGACACCGGTCAGGCGACCCGGGCGATCGCCGAGGTCTCCGACACCATCGACCGGATCAACTCCTTCCAGTCGGCCATCGCCGCCGCCGTCGAGGAGCAGACCGCGACCACCGCGGAGATGAGCCGCAGCGTGGGCGAGGTGGCCGGGGGCGCGACCGCGATCACGGCGACGGTCGGCGGCCTGGCCTCGGCGGCCGACGCCGCGCAGGAGGAGGCGGCGAGCACCCGCCGCGCCTCCGACGAGCTGGCCGCCCTGGCCGGGCAGCTGCGCGGGCTGGTGGGGCAGTTCCGGGTCTGACCCCCGGGTCACCCGGTCCTCCCGCGGCTCCCTGGCGGAGGCGCCGTCCCGGTCGGCCCGGTCGGCCCGGCCGCGACCGACTCGATGACCGTGGCCGTGTCGACCACCGCCGCGGCGCGCCCACCCGGCGGTGGTCCGCGACGTGGCCTGCGACGGGACGCCGGTGAGCAGTGGACCCTCGACCAGGCGTGCGCCGGCCCGACCCGGCTCACCGGGGGAGGCCGCGAGAGGAGGACCGCGAGGCGCTGCGCGAGGTCGCCGCCGCCTCCCGGCCGTGGTTCGGCTTCCCGCTCGTCGTCCGCTGCGCGAGGATCCGAGTCGCGGCCGCATCCTGCCCCGGGGCCGGGAGCGGCTGCACGACCCGCCCACCGCTCCGACGACCTCGTCGCCGACGCCCACCCCATCCACGGCGCCCGCACCCGGTACGGGTCGCCCGCACACCGACCGGCACCCCGAGGGCCCGGGGCGGGCGCCGGACGACCCGACGACGGACAGGAGCACTCGCGTGCAGTCGCCAGCAGTCACCGTGAACGGGCAGGTGGTGCCCCTCGACGGGGTGGCTCCCCACACCACCGCCCTCGACTGGCTCCGGGGCCGGGGCCTGCTCGGGTGCAAGGAGGGCTGCGCCGAGGGGGAGTGCGGCGCCTGCTCGGTCCTGGTGGCCCGCCCCGGGGTGGCCGCCCCGACCCAGTGGACGGCGCTCAACGCCTGCCTGCTGCCGATCGCCGCCCTCGACGGGCAGGAGCTCGTCACGGCGGAGGGACTGGGCACCCCGGCCGCACTGCACCCGGTGCAGCGCGAGATCGCCGTGCGCGGCGGCTCCCAGTGCGGTTACTGCACGCCGGGGTTCGTGTGCAGCATGGCCGCGGAGTACTACCGGCCGGACCGGGCCGCCGCAGGGCCGTCCACGGGCCGGCCCGGCGCGGCCGCGGAGCCCGACGGCCACCTGCACGGCCCGAACGGGTTCGACCTGCACGCCCTCAGCGGCAACCTCTGCCGGTGCACGGGCTACCGCCCCCTCCGCGACGCCGCCTTCGCGCTGGGGGAGCCTCCGGCCGAGGACCCGTTCGCCGCCCGGCGGGACGCACCGCCGCCCCCGGTGGCGGCCACCCGGGTGGTCGGCGGGGGCGCCGAGTTCGTGCGGCCCGCCGACCTCCCGGGCGCGCTCGACCTCCTCGCCGGGCGACCGGGGGCGCTGGTCCTGGCCGGCTCGACCGACTGGGGCGTCGACGTCAACCTGCGGGCCGCCCGGGCCGCGCTGGTCGTGGCGGTCGACCGGCTCCCGGAGCTGCGCACCCTCGACGTCGGGCCGGAGTCGGTCGAGATCGGCGCGGCGCTCACCCTGACCGAGGTCGAGACCCTGCTGGCCGGGCGCGTCCCGCTGCTCGACGAGCTGTTCCCGCAGTTCGCCTCCCGGCTGATCCGCAACGGCGCGACCATCGGGGGCAACCTCGGCACCGGGTCGCCCATCGGGGACACCGCGCCGGCCCTGCTCGCGCTCGACGCGTCGGTGGTCCTCGCCTCCCCGGAGGGGGAGCGCGAGGTCCCCCTGGCCGACTACCACACCGGCTACCGGCAGAGCGTGCGGCGGCCCGGGGAGCTCATCCGGGCCGTCCGGATCCCGCTGCCCCAGCCGCGGGTCGTCGCCTTCCACAAGATCGCCAAGCGCCGCTTCGACGACATCTCCAGCGTCGCGGTCGGCTTCGGCCTCGACGTGGAGGACGGGGTCGTCCGCCGGGCCCGCATCGGCCTGGGCGGCGTGGCCGCGACACCGCTGCGGGCCCGGGCCACCGAGGCGGCGCTGGTCGGCCGGCCCTGGACCGAGGAGATGGTCCGGTCGGCGGCCCGGGTGATGGCCGGCGAGGGCACCCCGCTCGACGACCACCGGGCCAGCGCGGCCTACCGGTCGGCGATGCTGGGCCAGGCCCTGCTCAGGCTCCACACTCAGCACCGGACCCCGCAGGAGGTGGGAGCGTGAGCGCCCTGTCCGAGCGACCCGCCGACGCCGTCGTCGGCACGGCCGTGCCGCACGAGAGCGCCGTCCTGCACGTCACGGGCACGGCCCTCTACACCGACGACCTGGTCCACCGCACCAAGGACGTGCTGCACGCCCACCCCGTCCAGGTGCCGCACGCGCACGCCCGGGTCCGCGACCTGCGGACCGGGCCGGCGCTGCGGGTGCCGGGCGTGGTGCGGGTGCTCACCGCCGCCGACGTCCCGGGGGTCAACGACGCCGGGGTCAAGCACGACGAGCCGCTCTTCCCCGACGAGGTCATGTTCCACGGCCACGCCGTGTGCTGGGTGCTCGGCGAGACGCTGGAGGCCGCCCGGCTGGGGGCCGCCGCGGTCGAGGTGGACGTCGAGCCGCTGCCCTCGCTGGTGTCGATCCGGGACGCGGTCGAGGCGGGCAGCTTCCAGGGCGGTCAGCCCACCGTGCGGCGCGGGGACGTCGAGGCCGGCCTCGACGCGTCCGCGCACGTGTTCAGCGGCGAGTTCGAGTTCTCCGGGCAGGAGCACTTCTACCTGGAGACGCACTGCGCGCTGGCCTCCGTCGACGAGAGCGGCCAGGTCTTCGTGCAGAGCAGCACCCAGCACCCCTCGGAGACCCAGGAGATCGTGGCGCACGTCCTCGGGCTGTCGAACTCCGAGGTGACCGTGCAGTGCCTGCGCATGGGCGGCGGCTTCGGCGGCAAGGAGATGCAGCCGCACGGCCTGGCCGCCGTCGCCGCCCTCGGCGCCACGCTCACCGGCCGGCCCGTGCGGCTGCGGCTCGACCGCACGCAGGACATGACGATGACCGGCAAGCGGCACGGGTTCCACGCCCGCTGGCGGGTCGGCTTCGACGAGGACGGCCGCCTGCAGGCGCTGGACGCGACCCTCACCTCCGACGGCGGCTGGAGCCTCGACCTGTCCGAGCCGGTCCTGGCCCGGGCGCTGTGCCACGTCGACAACGCGTACTGGATCCCGCACGTCCGCGTGAACGGCCGGATCGCCCGGACCCACAAGACCTCCCAGACGGCCTTCCGGGGCTTCGGCGGGCCGCAGGGGATGCTGGTGATCGAGGACGTCCTGGGGCGGTGCGCGCCGCTGCTGGGGCTGGACGCCGCCACGCTGCGGCAGCGCAACCTCTACACGGCCGGGCGGACCACGCCCTACGGCCAGCCGGTGCGGCACCCGGAGCGGCTGGCGCGGGCGTGGCAGCAGGTCCTCGACTCCGCGGACTTCGCCGCGCGCAGCGCGCAGGTCGCGGCCTTCAACGACGCCTCCCCGCACACCAAGCGGGGCCTGGCGATCACGCCGGTGAAGTTCGGGATCTCGTTCAACCTGACGGCGTTCAACCAGGGCGGCGCGCTGGTCCACGTCTACAAGGACGGGTCGGTGCTGGTCAACCACGGCGGCACCGAGATGGGCCAGGGCCTGCACACGAAGATGCTGCAGGTCGCGGCGACCACCCTCGGCGTCCCGCTGGGGCGGGTCCGGCTCGCGCCCACCCGCACCGACAAGGTCCCGAACACCTCGGCGACCGCGGCCAGCTCGGGCGCCGACCTCAACGGCGCGGCGGTCAAGAACGCGTGCGAGCAGATCCGCGGGCGGCTGGCCCAGGTCGCGGCCGAGCGGCTCGGCGTCGCCCCGGCGGACGTGCGCTTCACCGGCGGCGTCGTCCGGGGCATCGCCTTCGCCAGCGAGCAGGTCCCCTGGGAGGAGGTCGTCCGGCTCGCCTACTTCCAGCGCGTCCAGCTCTCCGCGGCCGGCTTCTACCGCACGGAGGGCCTGCACTGGGACTCCGCGGCCATGCAGGGCGAGCCCTTCAAGTACTTCTCCTACGGCGTGGCCGCGGCCGAGGTGGAGGTCGACGGCTTCACGGGGGCCTACACCCTCCGGCGGGCCGACCTCGTGCACGACGTGGGCGACTCGCTGTCGCCGCTGGTCGACATCGGCCAGATCGAGGGCGGCTTCGTGCAGGGTGTCGGCTGGCTGACGCTGGAGGACCTGCGCTGGGACGAGAGCGACGGGCCGGGGCGTGGCCGGCTGACGACGGCATCGGCGAGCACGTACAAGCTGCCGAGCTTCTCCGAGGTGCCCGAGGTCCTCAACGTCGGCCTGTTGGCCGACGCCGCCGAGGAGGGCGCCGTCTACGGCTCGAAGGCGGTCGGCGAGCCGCCGCTGATGCTGGCGTTCTCCGTGCGGGAGGCCCTCCGGCAGGCCGCGGCGGCGTTCGGGCCGCCGGGCACGAGCGTGGACCTGGCGTCGCCGGCCACGCCCGAGGCCGTCTTCTGGGCCCTCGAGCGGGCCCGGTGCACCGAGGGCGCGCACGTCGACGAGGGCGCCCCCGGGGTCCGGCCCGACCAGCCGGACCCCGGCGCCCCGGCGGTGCGGCCGTACTCGGAGCAGGTGCAGCACGTGCTGTCCCGGACGTGAGGAGCGCGACGTGGACTGGCTGACGGCGGTCGAGCGGCTGCGCTCGGCCCGCGAGCACGGGGTGCTGGTCACCGTCGCCTCCGTCCGGGGGCACGCGCCCCGGGAGGCGGGCGCCAAGATGGTCGTCGCGGCCGACCGGACGTGGGGCACCGTCGGCGGCGGGAACCTCGAGGCGGTCGCCGTCGCCCGGGCCCGCGCGCTCCTGGACGCCGGGGCGCTGCAGCCGGAGCTGCTGCCCGTGACGCTGTCGGACAAGGTCCCCTTCCAGCACGGTGTGCAGTGCTGCGGGGGCGAGGTCACCGTGCTGCTCGAGCCGCTGCCGGTGGTCCCGGCCGTGGCCGTCTTCGGCGTCGGGCACGTCGGGCTGGAGCTGGCCCGGATCCTGGCCCGGCGCGACCTCGAGCTGCACCTCGTCGACTCCCGTCCGGAGCAGCTCACCCCCGAGCGCCTGTCGGTCCTCGACGACGCCCTGGCCCGCGTGCACGTGCACCACGTGCCGGTGCTGCCCGAGCTGGTGCTCGCCGAGCTGCCCCCGGGCGCGCACGTGCTGGTCATGACCCACGACCACGCCGAGGACGCGGCGCTGTGCGACGCCGCACTGCGCACCCCGCAGCTGGGCTCGATCGGCCTGATCGGGTCGGCCGGGAAGTGGGCGCGCTTCCGCCGCAAGCTCGCCGACGAGGGGCACCCGCCGGAGGCGATCGAGCGGATCACGACCCCCATCGGCCTGCCCGGGATCACCGGCAAGGACCCCGCGACGATCGCGGTCAGCGTCGCCGCGGCGCTCGCGCTGGCCTTCCAGCGCGACGGGACCACCGTGCGGGCCGGCTGGTGACGCTCTTCCGCGGCACCGTCCTCGACACGCCCGACGACCCGTTCGCCGGGGGGCTCCTGCGCGCCGAGGCCGACGCCGGGCTGCTCGTGCGGGACGGGCAGATCGTCGAGCGCGGGGGATTCCCGGAGCTGCGTGCCCGCCACGCCGGGGAGGACGTCGTCGACCTGACCGGTGGCCTGGTGCTGCCCGGTCTCGTGGACACCCACGTCCACTTCCCGCAGGTGCGGGTGATCGGCGGGCTGGGCATGCCGCTGCTGGACTGGCTGCAGCACTGCGCGCTCCCCGAGGAGGCGCGGCTGCGGGAGGTCGCCTACGCGCGGGAGGTGGCGGCGGAGTTCGTCGGCGGCCTGGCGCAGGCGGGGACCACGACGGCGCTCGTCTTCGGCGCGCACTTCCCCGCGGCGGTCGACGTCCTGTTCGCCGAGGCGGCCCGGGTGGGGCTGCGCGTCACCAGCGGGCTCGTCGTCAGCGACCGGGTGCTGCGCGAGGAGCTGCTGACGACGCCGCAGCGGGCCTACGACGAGGGCCTGGCGCTCGCCCGGCGCTGGCACGGGGTGGGCCGCAACCGCTACGCGGTGACCCCGAGGTTCTCCCTGTCCTGCGACGAGGCGCTGCTGGACTCCTGCGGGTCGCTGCTCGCGGACGTGCCCGGCTCCTGGTTCACCTCGCACGTCAACGAGAACACCGTCGAGATCGCCACGGTCGCGGAGATGTTCGGCGGCTGCCCGCACTACCTCGACACCTACGACCGGTACGGCCTGATCGGCCGGCGCAGCGTCCTGGCGCACAACGTGCACCCCACGGACGACGAGCTGAAGGTCCTGGCCGACCGGGACGCGAGCGTGGCGCACTGCCCGACCAGCAACGCCGCCCTGGGCAGCGGGCTGTTCCCCCTCAGGCGGCACGTGGCGTCCGGCGTCCGCGTGGCGCTGGGGTCCGACGTGGGCGCGGGTGCGGGGCTGTGCCTGCTCAAGGAGGGACTGCAGGCCTACTTCGCCCAGCAGCTGCTCGGCGGCGACGGGCTGCACCTCACGTCCTCGCACCTGCTGCACCTCGCGACCTCCGCGGGGGCCGCGGCGCTCGGGCTCGACGGCGAGGTGGGCGACCTGGGAGTGGGCAAGCGCTTCGACGCCCTCTGGCTCAGGCCCCGGCCGGGGACGCCGCTGGACGTGACGCTGCGCAACGCCACGGGGCCGGAGGACGCGCTGGCGAAGGCCTTCGTGCTGGGCTCGCCGGCCGACGTCGCGGCGGTGTGGGTCGACGGCGAACCGCTCCGGGGCCGGCCGGGCGGTGACGAGGGGCGCTGAGCGCGCCGCCGTCCGTGCCCGTCCCCGGCGGTCAGCCGCGGCCGGACCCCGGGGCGTGCAGCCGCTCGTGCAGCGCCCGCACCTGCTCGTCGAGGCCCGGCGCCGGGCCGTCGACGGGCACCCCCGGGGCGACGTCGGTCACCGGCAGCGGCCGCACGGGCGCCGGCGGGACACCGAGGTCGGCCAGCCAGCCGGCCAGCTGCGCCGAGGAGCTGGCGTAGACGATCCGCCCCAGGCCCACCCAGCCGTGCGCCGCGGCGCACATGGGGCAGTGCTCGCCCGAGGTGTAGACGGTGCTGGCCGCCCGCTGCTCCGGGGACAGGTGGGCGGCCGCCCACCGGGCGATGGCGAACTCCGGGTGCTGCGTGGCGTCGCCGCCGGCCACGTGGTTGGTGTCCTCGAACAGCACGGTGCCGTCGGGGCCGGTCAGCAGCGACCCGAAGGGCTCGTCCCCGGCCTCCAGCGCGGCGGTGGCCAGCTGCACGCAGCGGCGCAGGTGCGCGAGGTCGACGTCGGTGAGCACCCCCCGATCCTGCCCCGGCGGGAGCGGGCCGGCCCGCGGTGGCCGCAGTCCTTGACGGCGCCGATCGGACGGCGGTTCGCTCGGGTCGGAGGTCGCACGCACGCCCGGACGACCAAGGGGGACACCGCCCATGAGGATCTCGATCGACCCGTCCCTGTGCCAGGGACACGGCCGCTGCTACGACCTCGCGCCCGACCTCTTCGGGGAGGACGGCGAGGGCTACGCCACCCTCCTGGTCCCCGGCGGCGAGGTGCCCGCCGGCGAGGAGGACGACGCGCGGCTGGCCGCCGACAACTGCCCCGAGGCCGCCGTCCTGGTGTACGAGGAGACCGTGGCCGGGGACGGCGTGGTGGGGGAGGCGGCACCGTGACCGTCGACGACCGCTTCGCCGCCGGCGCCGACGCCCTGCGCGCCGACCCGGCCCTGTCCACCTTCAGCGAGGTGGTCACCGGCCCGGTCACCGACTGGGCCACCGACTTCTCGCACACCGCGGAGGAGTGGGCGCAGGACGCCATCGGCATCTGGGACGACCTGCGGCAGCGCTGCCCGATCGCGCACACCGAGCGCTTCGGCGGCGCCTGGCTGCCCACCCGCTACGAGGACGTCGCCGCGGTCGCCTACGACACCGAGCACTTCTCCTCCCGGGCGATCATCGCGAGCAACGTCCGGCCGCCGCGCTCCCTCGCGCCGGTCGGGACCGCGCCGCCGATCTCCTCGGACCCGCCGTTCCACCACGACGCCCGCACGC
Source organism: Geodermatophilus dictyosporus (assembly GCF_900115505.1). Lineage (GTDB taxonomy): Bacteria > Actinomycetota > Actinomycetes > Mycobacteriales > Geodermatophilaceae > Geodermatophilus > Geodermatophilus dictyosporus. Next base: position 20,497 of record NZ_FOWQ01000001.1, read on the forward strand.
TGCTGCTGCCGGCGTTCACCAGGACCGCCGTCAGCCGGTACGAGGAGTCGACCCGCGCGTTCTGCCACTCGCTCGTCGACGCGCTGGCCGGCCGCGACGTCGTCGACGCGGCCGCCGACTACGCCCAGCACGTCCCGGTGCGGGTCATGGCCGACCTGCTGGGGTTCCCGCCGGAGGACGGGCCGCGGTTCCGGCACTTCGTGGAGAACGCGCTGGAGGGCATCGACCTGCCGCCCGAGGAGCGGCTGGCGCGCAGCAGCCACCTCTTCGAGTACCTGCTGGTGCAGATCCGCGACCACCTCGAGCACCCGCGCGAGGACCTCACCGGCCACCTGCTGCAGGCCGAGCTGTACGGCCGCCGGCTCGAGCCGGCGCACGTCGCCGGCACCATGGCGCTGCTGCTCATCGCCGGCATCGACACCACCTGGAGCGCCATCGGCGCCTCGCTGTGGCACCTCGCCGGCCACCCCGACGACCGCCGCCGGCTGGTGGCCGAGCCGGAGCTCCGGGCGACGGCGGTCGAGGAGTTCCTGCGCGCCTACGCCCCGGTGACCATGGCCCGCCTCGTCACGGAGGACCTCACCTGGCGCGGCGTGCAGATGAAGGCCGAGGACTGGGTGCTGCTGTCCTTCCCGGCGGCCAACCGCGACCCGGCGCGGTTCGAGCGCGCCGACGAGGTGCTCGTCGACCGGCAGGTCAACCGGCACGCCGCCTTCGGCCTGGGCATCCACCGCTGCGTCGGCTCGCACCTGGCGCGGATGGAGCTGCGGGTGGCCCTCGACGTGTGGCTCGACCGGGTGCCGGAGTTCACCCTCGCCGACCCGGACGCGGTGCGGTGGTCGACCGGGCAGATCCGCGGCCCGCGCACGCTGCCGGTGCGCATCGGCTGAGGACGGCCGGGCTCAGACCTCGACGGCGGTGCCGCACACCCCGCAGACCTCGAGCGTCTGCCGCCGCCACCGGGCGACCGGCACGAAGAAGACGGAGAACTGGCGGAACTGCCGGATGCGCGCCCACTGCGTGGTGTTCGAGCAGCGGGGGCAGGTGCGGACCGCCCCGGGGCCCAGGTGCTTCTGCTTGGTGCCGAACCCGAAGAGGAGGAACACCCGGTCAGCGTAGGTGCGGGCCCGGCCCGGAGACGCGGCGTCCCGGCCGTGGCAGGCTCGTGGGGTGGTCCGGGTCGGTCTGGTGCTGGGTGGCGGTGGCGTCGTCGGGCAGGCCTACCACGCGGGCGTGCTGGCGGTGCTGCAGCACGACACCGGGTGGGACGCCCGCACCGCCGACGTCGTCGTCGGCACCTCCGCCGGGTCGATCACCGGCAGCCTGCTGCGCGCCGGCGTCTCCCCGGAGGACCTCGCCGCCTGGACGGTGAAGGCACCGCTGTCCGGCGACGACGACGTCCTGCGCACCATCGCCGCCACCGACGTCCCCGAGCTGGCCCCCTTCCGCCCGCTCGACCTGTTCCGCCGGCCCATGCGGCTGCCGGGCCCGCCGCTGGTCGCGCGCGCCCTGGCCCGCCCGTGGCGGTTCCGGCCGCTGGCCGCCGGCATGACGCTGCTGGCCCCGGGACGGCACGACATCGTGTCCCAGCTGGCGGCGCTGCGCGAGGTCGAGGGGGACACCTGGCCCGAGCGCGACCTGTGGGTCACCGCGGTGCGCCGCAGCGACGGGCGCCGCGTCGTCTTCGGCCGGCCGGGGTCCCCGCCCGCGCCGCTGCACCTCGCCGTGGCCGCCTCGTGCGCGGTGCCCGGGTACTTCACGCCGGTCCCGATCGGCCGGCACACCTACGTCGACGGCGGCGTGCACTCGGCCACCAACGCCGCCGTGCTGCGCGGCACCGGCGTCGACGTCGTCGTCGTGGTCGCGCCGATGAGCGGGTCGCCGGGCTGGCGCCAGGACTTCACCGCGGCCATGCGCCGGTACTCCCAGCGGCAGCTCGACCGGGAGGTGCGGGCGCTGCAGGCGGCGGGCCTCACCACCGTCGTCTTCACCCCCGGCCAGGCCGAGCAGGAGGTCATGGGCGCGGACATGATGGCGCGCGACCGCGTCCACGAGGTCCTGCAGCAGTCGTTCCTGGAGGCCGGCGTGCACGCCGCGCGGCCCGAGGTGGCCACCGTGCTGCGGGCGGCGGCCGACCGCGGCGAGGTGTGACCCGCGCCCAGCGACTAGGTTCGACAGCCGGACGGGTCGGCGGCTCAGGGAGTGCACGTGGCGAGGTCGGTGCTGGTGACCGGCGGCAACCGGGGGATCGGGCTGGCCATCGCCCGCTCCTTCGCCGAGCAGGGCGACCGGGTGGCGGTCACCCACCGCGGCAGCGGCGCCCCCGACGGGCTGCTGGGCGTGCAGTGCGACGTCACCGACGCCGACGCCGTCGACCGCGCGTTCGGCGAGGTCGAGGAGGCGCACGGCCCCGTCGAGGTGCTGGTGAGCAACGCCGGGATCACCCGCGACGGGCTGCTCATGCGGATGAAGGAGGCCGACTTCACCGACGTCCTCGACGCCAACCTCACCGCCGCCTACCGGGTGTCCAAGCGGGCCGCGGCCAAGATGGTCCGCGCGCGCAGCGGCCGGATCGTGTTCGTCAGCTCCGTCGTGGGCCTGCTCGGCTCGGCCGGCCAGACCAACTACGCGGCGTCCAAGGCCGGCCTGGTCGGGCTGGCCCGCTCCATCGCCCGCGAGCTGGGCAGCCGCGGGATCACCGCCAACGTGGTGGCCCCGGGCTTCGTGGAGACCGACATGACGGCGGCGCTGCCGGAGAAGCGGCAGCAGGAGATCCTCGGGCAGGTGCCGCTGGGCCGGTACGCCTCGGCGGAGGAGATCGCGGGCGTGGTGCGCTTCCTGGCGAGCGACGCGGCCGGCTACATCACCGGGGCGGTCGTCCCGGTCGACGGCGGACTGGGGATGGGGCACTGATGGGCATTCTCGACGGCAAGACGGTCCTGGTCACCGGCGTCCTCACCGAGGCGTCGATCGCGTACGCGACCGCCCGGATCGCGCAGGAGCAGGGCGCCACCGTCGTGCTGTCCAACTTCGGCCGCGCGCTGTCGCTGTGCCAGCGGATCGCCAAGCGGCTGCCCGCCGAGGCGCCCGTGGTCGAGCTCGACGTGACGAACACCGAGCACCTGGCCACGCTGGCCGACCGGCTGCGCGAGCACGTCGGCGGCACCCTCGACGGCGTCGTGCACTCCATCGGCTTCGCGCCGCAGGAGGCGATGGGCGAGGGGTTCCCCGAGGTCGCCTGGGAGCACGCGGCCACCGCCTTCCAGGTGTCGACGTGGTCGATGGCCTCGCTCACCCAGGCCTGCCGGCCGCTGTTCGGGGAGCGGGCGTCGGTGGTCGGGCTGACCTTCGACGCCACCGTCGCCTGGCCGGTGTACGGCTGGATGGGCGCGGCCAAGGCGGCGCTGGAGTCCACCTCCCGCTACCTGGCCCGCGAGCTCGGCCCGGAGGGCGTGCGGGTCAACCTGGTCGCCGCCGGCCCGCTGCGCAGCATGGCGATGAAGTCGATCCCCGGCAGCAAGCAGTTCGAGGAGGCGTGGGAGGGCCGCGCCCCGCTGGGCTGGTCGGTCACCGACACCGAGCCCGCCGGCAAGGCCGTCGTCGCGCTGCTGTCGGACTGGTTCCCCGCCACCACCGGCGAGATCGTCCACGTCGACGGGGGCTTCCACGCCGTCGGCGTGTGAGCGCATCCGATCGACCTCGCCCTCCCGAAGGAAGTCCGTGCCCCGCGCCACCGTCGACCTGCACCCCGGCCAGCGACCCGACGAGGACCCCTCGCTCGCCGTCCGCAACAACGGGGGGACGCCGCCGGCGGCGTCCCCCGCACCGGCCGGCCGCCGCGAGGCGCTGCTGGTGCTCTCCTTCGGCGGCCCCCGCGGGCACGACGACGTCATGCCGTTCCTGGAGAACGTCACCCGCGGCCGCGGCGTCCCTCCCGAGCGGCTGCTCGACGTCGCCGAGCACTACCACCACTTCGGCGGCGTCAGCCCGATCAACGAGCAGAACGAGGCGCTGGTCGCCGCGGTCGGGGCCGACCTCGCCGCGCACGGCGTCGACCTGCCCGTCTACTGGGGCAACCGCAACTGGGACCCCTACGTCGAGGACGTCTGGCAGCAGATGACCGACGACGGCATCGAGCACGTCTACGTGCTGGCCACCTCCGCCTACGCCTCCTACTCCGGCTGCCGGCAGTACCACGAGGACGTCGCCCGGGCCCGGATCGCGACCGGGGGCGGCCCCACCGCCGAGAAGCTGCCGCACTACTTCGACGCCCCCGGCTTCGTGCGGGCCAACGCCGACGCCCTGGCCGCCGCGCTGGCACGGCTGCCCGAGGCGCACCGCGGGACCGCCCGGCTGGTGGCCACGGCGCACTCCGTCCCGGAGTCGATGGCCGCCGTCGCCGGGCCCGGCGGGCACGCCTACGAGACCGAGCTGCAGGCCGCCGCGCGCGCCGTCGTCAACGCCGTCGACCCCGGCCGGGCCTTCGACCTGGTGTGGCAGAGCCGCAGCGGCCCGCCGTCGGTGCCGTGGCTCGAGCCCGACGTCAACGACCACCTGCGGGCGCTGCACGAGAACGGCGAGACGGCGGTCGTGCTGTTCCCGGTCGGGTTCGTCAGCGACCACCTCGAGGTGGTCTGGGACCTGGACAACGAGGCGGAGGAGACGGCCGGGGAGCTCGGGCTGGTCCTCGTGCGGGCCGGCACCGCGGGCACCCACCCGGCGTTCGTGGCGATGGTGCGCGAGCTGCTCGAGGAGCGGCGCGCGGGCGCGGAGCCGCGCCTGGGCACGAACTGCCCCGCCGCGTGCTGCTTCGTCCGGCGTCCGGCGGCTCGCCCCGCCTGAGTCCGCGCCGCAGCGCGTTGACGCCGGTGGGCGGCTCGGGTAGACCGGTCGGCCACCGGGGGTCTGCCGAGGACGGTGAGCCGTGGTCGACGTCCACCCCGCGAACGCCGGGCAACTGGGCGCCTGGGACGGCGCGCAGGGCGCGTACTGGGCCGCCCAGGCCGACCGCTTCGACCGGGCGGTCGCCCGCTACGACGCCGCCTTCCTCGCCGCGGCCGACCTGCGGCCCGGGGACCGGGTCCTCGACGTCGGCTGCGGCACCGGCCGGACGACGCGGGAGGCCGCGCGCCGCACCGGGTCCGCGCTGGGGGTCGACCTGTCCTCGGCGATGCTCGAGGTCGCCCGGCAGCGCGCCGCCGAGGAGGGGCTGACCGGCGTCCGGTTCGAGCAGGCCGACGCCCAGGTGGCGGCCTTCCCGCCGGCCGGCTTCGACGTGGCGATCAGCCGGACCGGCGCGATGTTCTTCGCCGACCCGGTGGCCGCGCTGGCCAACGTCGGGCGGGCGCTGGTGCCCGGCGGCCGGCTGGTGCTGCTGGTGTGGCAGGCGCTCGAGGCCAACGAGTGGATGACCGAGATCCTGGGCGCCCTGGCCGCCGGGCGCCCGCTGCCGGCGCCGCCCCCGGGCGCACCGGGCCCGTTCTCCCTCGCCGACCCCGGGCGGGTGCGGGAGGTGCTGGCCGCGGCGGGTCACTCTCAGGTGGAGGTCGAGGGTCTGGCCGAGCCGGAGTGGTTCGGTGCCGACGCCGACGACGCGCTGGTCTTCGTGCTGGGCCTGGCCGGCTGGCTGCTCGAGGGCCTGGACGACGCCGCCCGGCAGCGTGCGGTGGCCGACCTGCGGCGCCGGCTCGGGTCCCACGCCGGCCCGGACGGCGTCGAGCTCGGCTCCGCGGCCTGGCTGGTCACCGCCCGCCGTCCCTGAGGCCCTGCCGGCGCTGGGGGAGGTCAGCGGGGGACGGCGTTGCAGGCGGCGACCGTGGCCTCGCGGACGGCGGTGGCCAGCGGGCGCAGCGCGTCGTCGCGGGCGGCGGCCTGGGCGTGGGTGACCGCGGCACCCGGTGCGTCGGCCGTCGCCAGGTCCAGCACCCGGGCCAGCCGCCGCGCCCGGGTCAGCACCGACAGCGCCAGCGGGTCGGTGTCCGGCGGGAGACCCGGCGCCTGCGCGCTGCCCAGCCCGGCCAGCAGCGCCGGCACCTCGGGGTTCCAGCGGGCGAGGTCCAGGGCGGCCAGCGTGCGCGCCGCGTCGCCGACGGCCAGGTCGAGCGCGCCGGACACCGCGCGCAGCGAGCCCTCGGCCGGCGGCGGCGCGGGCGGGACGCCGTCGAGCGGGAACGCCGTCCACGCGGTCACCTCCGACCCCAGCTCCTCGGGCACCAGTGCCACGTGCCCGCCGACGGCGGCCTGCCCCGCCTCGGTGGCCAGCGCCGTGAGTCCCGGTACCCGCGGCAGCCCGCGGACGTCCCCCGGCACCGGCAGCACGAGCCGGACCCGCCGCTCGCCGAGCCCGCGCAGCGCGCTCAGCGCCCACCCGAGGGGGACGGCGTCCGAGGTGCCGGGCAGCCCGGTGACGCGGTGCGCGCGGTCGTCGGTGAGCGCGTCGAGCGCGGTGTCGTAGGGGGTGCGGCCGGAGAGCCAGGCGGTCGCCCAGACCGCGAAGCGGCCGGCGGGGAGGTCGTGCACCCGGCGAGGTTACGTCGGCGCGAGCGGGACCCCGCCGCCGCGGGCGGACCTGGGAGACTGGGGGCATGGCTGCGTGGGTGCTCTGGCTGGTCGCCTCGGGCTTGTTCGTCGCCGGCGAGGTGGCCAGCGGCGACCTGGTGCTGCTGATGCTCGCCGGCGGCGCGCTCGGCGGGAGCGCCGTCGCCCTGGCCGGCGGGAGCGCGGCGTTCCAGATCGTGGGGTTCATCGTCGTGTCGGCGATCCTGCTCTCCGTCGCGCGGCCCGCCGCCCGGGCCCGCCTGGAGGCCCGGGTGCCCGGGCACGTCGACGGCGTGCAGGCCCTGGTCGGCCGCACCGCCACGGTCACCCGGTCGGTCGGTCGCTCCAGTGGCCGCATCCAGGTGGGCGCCGACGAGTGGAGCGCCCGCACCCAGTTCGGCGACGAGGTCTTCGACGTCGGCACCACCGTGCGCATCCTCGAGGTGCAGGGCGCGACCGCCGTCGTCGGCGAGGCGTTCGAACTGGGGTGACCCGCGCCGCAGGGGCGTGACCCGCGGCCCCGCGCACGGGATGATCGGGAGCGAGCACCCCGCCGGCCCAGGAGGAACCCCGTGGACGCCGCCCTCATCGCCCTCGTCGTCGTGGCGCTGGTGTTCGTGCTGGTCGTGGTCAAGGCCGTCACGATCGTCCCGCAGGCCCAGGCCAAGGTGGTCGAACGGCTCGGTCGCTACAGCCGCACGCTCTCACCGGGCCTGTCGCTGCTGGTGCCGTTCATCGACCGCGTGCGGGCGACGGTGGACCTGCGCGAGCAGGTCGTCTCCTTCCCGCCGCAGCCGGTGATCACCGCCGACAACCTGCAGGTGGGCATCGACACCGTCGTCTACTTCCAGGTCACCGACCCGCGGCTGGCCGTCTACGGCATCGCGAACTACATCACCGGCATGGAGCAGCTGACCACGACGACGCTGCGCAACGTCGTCGGCGGGTTGAACCTCGAGCAGTCGCTGACCGGCCGCGACGGCATCAACAGCCAGCTGCGCGAGGTGCTCGACGGCACCACCGGCCCGTGGGGGCTGCGGGTGGCGCGGGTGGAGATCAAGGCGATCGAGCCGCCGCCGTCGATCCGCGACTCGATGGAGAAGCAGCTGCGCGCCGACCGCGACAAGCGGGCGATCATCCTCACCGCCGAGGGCCAGCGGCAGGCCGCGATCACCTCGGCCGAGGGGCAGAAGGCCGCCGCGATCCTGTCCGCGGAGGGCGAGAAGCAGGCGGCCATCCTCCAGGCGGAGGCCGAGCGGCAGAGCCGCATCCTGCGGGCCGAGGGCGAGCGCGCGGCCCTGTTCCTCCAGGCGCAGGGGCAGGCCAAGTCGATCGAGACGGTCTTCCAGGCCATCCACGACGGCAAGCCCGACCAGGGCCTGCTGGCCTACCAGTACCTGCAGACGCTGCCGCAGATCGCCCAGGGCGACGCCAACAAGATGTGGATCGTCCCGAGCGAGTTCAGCAAGGCCCTCGAGGGGCTGGGCCGGCTCGGCGGCGCGGACGGCGAGCGGTCCTTCCTCGACGTCCCGACCCCGGCCGACGGCGGCGCGCCGGCGCGTCCGATCGACACCAGCGACTGGTTCGAGTCACAGCTGCCGCCGGCCGCCGAGCAGCCCGAGGCCAAGATCGAGCTGCGCAGCATCGTCGACGACGACCCGGTGCTGCCCGCCGCGCCGCCGCTGCCCCAGATCACCGCCGAGGTGCAGCACCAGAACGGCAGCCCCCCGGCCTGACCGGCTAGTCCTTGAGCAGGCCCTCGCGGAGCTTGGCCAGGGTCTGGGACAGCAGCCGCGACACGTGCATCTGCGAGATGCCGATGTCGGCGGCGATCTGCGACTGGGTCATGTTGCCGAAGAACCGCAGGATGAGGATGCGGCGCTCGCGGGCCGGGATGGTGGCCAGCAGCGGCTGCAGTGACTCCCGGTACTCCACGCCCTCCAGCGCCGCGTCCTCCTCGCCGAGCGTGGCGGCCAGCGTGGGGGAGTCGTCCTCGCCGGAGAGCCGCTCGTCGAGGGAGCTGCTGCGGTAGGCGTTGGCCACGGCGAGGCCCTCGAGGACCTCCTCGCGCGGGATGCCCAGGTGCTCGGCCAGCTCCGACGGCGTCGGCGCGCGCCCGTTCTTCTGCGCGAGCTCGCCGACGGCGGAGTTCAGCGACAGGTGCAGCTCCTGCAGCCGCCGGGGCACGCGCACCGACCAGCCCTGGTCGCGGAAGTGCCGCTTGATCTCCCCGGTGATGGTGGGGACGGCGAAGGAGAGGAACTCCACCCCGCGGGTCGGGTCGAACCGGTCGATGGCCGCGATCAGGCCGAGCGTGCCCACCTGCAGCAGGTCGTCGAAGGGCTCCCCGCGGTTGCTGAAGCGGCGGGCGAAGTGCCGGACGAGGGGCAGGTGCTCCTCGACGAGGATCTCGCGCAGCCGCTCGCGACGGGGGTCGTCCTTCTCCAGCGTGGCCAGCTCGGCGAACAGCGGGGCGGTCCGCTCGGCCCGGCGCCGGTTGTCCGACACCGGCGCGGCGTCGGGCTCGCGCGAGGTGTCGGTCGCGCCGTCGGTGTCGTCGGTGCCGTCGGCGAGGCCGGTCGCGGCGGGCGCGGTGGTCGGTGCGGTGGTCTCCTCGACCGGACCCTCCGGGGTCCCGGACGTGTCGTCGTGCAGGGGGTCCTCCTCGACGGCCCGTCGGCTGGCGGCCGCCGGGGTCACGGGGCGACCGAGCGGTTCTGGCCCGCGCCGCCGACGAGCTCGCCCGGCCGCTGACCGGGCAGGTACTTGTCCATCGAGATGACGCCCACCGGGGCGCCGCCGCCGTCGCCGGCGGGGACGTCGGCCTGGGTGGCCGTGCGCCCGTCGACGTTGTCGGCGAGCGTCTGCAGCACCGCCCAGCCGAAGCCGTCGCGCGGCACCGCGGTTCCCTCGGCGACCGGCACCCAGGCGTCGATGTGCAGCCCGGCGCGGGTGGTCTCGAAGACCACCGTCAGCGGGGAGTCCCCGTCGGCGATCGCCGTCAGTGTCGCGCACGCCTCGTCCACCGCCAGGCGCAGGTCCTCGACCGAGTCGAGGTCGTAGTCCATGCGGATCGCCAGGTCACCGGCCATCGCACGCACCGCGGGGAGCTGGGTCGGCGTGGTGGGCACGCGCAGCTCCAGTCGCTCGGCGCGCCGCCCGGCCTGGGCGTGGGCACTCCTCGGGTCCGCCATCCGTCGTCTGCTCCTCAGTTCCGTCGCGCAGGCTGCCCGCGGGGGTCCCCCCTGGCGGGGGCCGGCTCGGTACCGGCCTCGCCTCCGGGCCCGGTGTCCGGGCCTCCAGTCTGCCCCGTCACACGGCCCGGGCCGCGCGTGGGTGCAGACCCCAGCCGGATCCGTGCCAGCGAGGCGACCTACCCGGCCCGGTCGGGTGGCCAAACACCGCGGCCAGCCGCGCCGGTGGCCCGCCGCCGGCCTCCCCGCGCGCGGTTGCCGAGGGCACGGCCCTGTTGTCTGCTAGGCCCGGATGAACGCCAGCCAGGGCAGCCTGCCGCCGGGGCCCCGTCCCGTCGAGGACGCGGGCCCGGCCGCACTCGTCGCGGCCCTGGAGCACGCTCCCTCGGCACTGTGGTTCCTCTCCGGCCCCGGCCCGCGCACGCTGTGGGCCAACGCCCGGGCGCGCGAGCTCGGTGGCGACCGCGCCGCCCTCCCGGTGGTGGGCGGGCGGCCGGTCGCCGACGTGGTCGCCGCGGTGCTGCGGTCGGGCCGCCCCGAGACGCTCACCGGCGCCCTCGACACCGACGGCCCCTCGGTCACCGTCACCCTCAGCCCGCTGCCGGCCGCGGGCGACCCCGGCGTCGTGCTCGTCGTGGAGGGCGCCGACGACCGCCCGCCCCCGCCGTCCCCCACCTCGGCGGGCGGCGCCGTCGTCGACCCGGTGCAGCACTCCCTGCTCCCGCCGTCGCTGCCGCTGCTGCCCGACGTGCGGCTGTCGGGCAGCTACCACCCGGCCAGCTCCGTCCGGGCGGCCGGCGGGGACTGGTACGACGCGGTGCCGGTCGGCCACGGCCGGCTGGCGCTGGTCATCGGTGACGCCGTGGGGCACGGCGTGCCCGCGGCCGCGGCGATGAGCCGGCTGCGCGGCGCGCTGCGCTCGAGCGCGCTGCGCGACCCGGCGCCCGCGGCGGTGCTCGCCGCGCTCGACGACTTCGCCGCCCAGATGGAGGACGTCCAGGGCGCCTCGGTGTTCTACGCCGTGCTCGACGCCGCGACGGGCGCGATCAGCTACGCCGCCGCCGGGCACCCCGCTCCGCTGCTGGTGCACGCCGACGGCCGCAGCGGCTACCTGCCGGTCACCGCCCGCCCGCCGCTGGGCACGATGCCCGGCGCCCCGACCTCGGTGGCCCGGGCCGAGCTGGAGCCCGGCGGCACGCTCGTCCTCTACTCCGACGGGGCGGTCGCCGCCCCCGGCCCGCCGCCGGCGCAGGGCATGGCCCGGCTGACCCAGGCGGCCAGCGCCGCGCTGGCCGACCCCGCCGCCCTCGACGGCGAGGCGATGGCCGGCCTCGCGGGCGTGATCGCCGACGGCCTGCTCACCGGCGCGGCCCAGCCCGACGACATCGCCGTCCTGGTCGCGCACCGGCGCGCGCACTCGGTGCAGCCGCTGCAGCTGGACCTGCTCGCCGTCCCGTCGTCCCTGCCGGCGGTGCGCCGGCGGCTGGGCGCGTGGCTCACCGCCCTCGGGATGGGGGAGGAGGACCGGGTCGGCGTCATGGTCGCCGTCGGCGAGGCGTGCGCCAACGCCGCCGAGCACGCCTACCGCGGCACCGAGCCCGGGCCGGTGCAGGTGACCGCGGCGGTCGACGTCGACGGCGTGCTGACCGTGACCGTGCACGACGAGGGGACCTGGCGCCCACCGGACCGCGACCCCGGCGACCGCGGCCGCGGGCTGCTGATCATGCGGCAGCTCGTCGACGGCATGGTGGTGCGCGGGGAGCACGGCACCACGGTCACCCTGCGCACCCGGCTGCGTCAGTCGCCCGAGGAGGAGCCCCAGCACCCCACGGGTGGTGCCGGTGCGACCGTCGTCGTCGACCGGGGGGGCGCCAGCCCGGTGGTGCGCGCCTCCGGCGACGTCGACATGGTCAGCGCCGACCAGCTGCGGATCCGGCTGCTGGAGGCCAGCCACGGCGGCACGGTGCGCGTCGAGCTCGACCTCACCTCGGTCACCCTGTTCAGCAGCGCCGCGGTGCGGGTGGTCCTGGCGGTCGCCGCGATCGCCGAGGCGGAGGGCTGGCGGCTGGTGGTGCACGCCCCCGACGGCGGGGTGACCCGGCACATCCTCGAGGTCAGCGGGCTGGAGCGCCTCGTCGAGCTGCGCTGAGCGCTCCGGAGGGTGACCGCACCGTTTGGCGGACCCGCCCGGTGCGCATCCAGGGGGCGTGAGACTGAGGCGCAGCGACGTGCACGGGCCCGGCTGGACCCGTCGCCGGGCCGGCCGGAGCTTCTCCTACCGCGACGAGCGCGGGGAGCTGATCCGGGACCCCGACCGGCTCGACCGCGTCCGGTCGATCGCCATCCCGCCGGCGTGGCAGGACGTCTGGATCTGCCCGTGGCCCAACGGCCACATCCAGGCCACCGGCCTGGACGCCGCCGGCCGCCGCCAGTACCGCTACCACGACGCCTGGCGGGCGCGGCGGGACGCGGAGAAGCACGAGCGGGTGCTGGCGATCGCGCAGGAGCTGCCCGACGTCCGCGACCAGGTGGCGGCGGCGCTGCGCACCCGCGGGCTCAACCGCGAGCGGGTGCTGGCCTGCGCGCTGCGCCTGCTGGACCTGGGCACCTTCCGGATCGGCAGCGAGGAGTACGCCGAGGAGAACGGCACCTACGGCCTGGCCACCCTGCGGCGGGAGCACGTGACCGTGCGCGGGGAGCGGACGTACTTCCGCTACACCGCCAAGGGCGGCATCGAGCGGGAGGTGGAGATCACCGACCGGCCGACGGCCACCGTCGTGCGGCACCTCCTCGAGCGGCCCGACGACACCGGCGACGAGCTGCTGGCCTACCAGCTGGCGGACGGCACCTGGCGCGACGTCACCAGCGACGAGATCAACGCCTACCTCAAGGAGGTCAGCGGCGCGGAGATCACCGCGAAGGACTTCCGGACCTGGAACGCGACGGTGCTGATGGCGGCCACGCTGGCCGAGCAGCCGCCGCCGAGGAACAAGACGGCGCGGAACAAGACGATCCGGGCGGCCTACGTGCGGGTCTCCGAGCAGCTGGGCAACACCCCGGCGGTGTGCAAGGCCAGCTACGTCGACCCGCGGGTGGTCGACAAGTACGAGCACGGGGAGACCGTCGCCGACGCGCTGGCCGAGGTGGCGCAGGCCGACGACGACCGGGAGGCCCAGAAGGCCCTCGAGCAGGCGGTCTGCCGACTGCTGTCCGCCTAGCCGGGACCTGCGCAACGCGGTGAGGCCCCGCCGGAGCGGGGCCTCACCGTGCGGTCGCGGCGGCTGGGGTCAGCGCGCGCTGCTGTCCACGATGGTGAACAGGTCGATCAGGCCGGTGACCTCCAGCGGGCGGGTGACCGCCCGGGTGGTGGCGACCAGCCGCAGGTCGACGTCGCGCGCGCGGGCCGACTTCTGGGTCTCGACGAGGACGGCCAGCCCGGCGGAGCCCAGGAACTGGACACCGGACAGGTCGATGACCAGCTCCCGCGGCTGCTGCTCGAGCTGGGTGTCGAGCGAGGAACGCAGCACCGGAGCGGTGAACGTGTCGACCTCGCCGACGACCGTCACCGTGACCGCGCCGTCCTCACCGGTGGAGGTCGAGAGCGTGATCACGTCGTCGAAGGGTGCCTCCGTGCCGTCAGTCGACACGTCGTGCTGACCTCCGGCGGGCAGGTCGGATGCGGTCACGGACGCAGCTCCTCTCAGTGGTCACGCCGATCGGCGTGCCCACCGGTCAATCTACCGCCGCGCACCCGCGGGGCCGTCTGGCCCCCACCGGCGCGGTGGTCGTCGAAGGCGCTCCGGCGGCGGTCGGCCGGCCGGGCGCACGGCTGCCTGCTCAACCGCGTGCCCCAACGTAGACAACCGGATGGCGGTCCGCCAACCGGCGCCGGGCACGCACGACCGGCCCGGCGGGACGTCACCGGGACGTCCCGCCGGGCCGGTCGGCGGTGGGCGGCGGGGCCGGGTCAGGGGTCGATCACGTGGACGGCGGCCTCCTCGGGGCCCTCGCCGCCGGCGCGCCGGTCGGCGGTCGCCTCGATGTCGTCGGCGGTCCTGTTCGTGCCCGAGTCGCTGTCGAAGGAGGTCGAGGTGTCCTGCTCGAGCTGCATCTGCGCGGCCTGCGGGTCCTCGGCCACGCGGACGCCGGGCTGCACGTCGGGCACCTCCCGGTCGAGCCGGCCGCTGAGCGACTCGCCGTCGGACTGCTCGCGCGCGGTGGTGCCGAAGTCGGTCACCGCGCCGGGGTCCTCGCCCGGCATCGGCGCGAACTCCGGGTCCTCGGCGGACTGCATGGTGGGCGAGTCGTCCTGCGCCACCTCGGGGATGCCCTCGTCCTCGGGGAACACGTCCCGGGCGGTCTGGCCCTCCGGGCGCGGGGTGCCGGCGTCGTCGGCGACGCCGGTCAGGCCGCGCTCGTCGTCGGGGAAGTCGGCGTCGTTCTGGGCGGAGTGCAGCACGCCGCTCTCGTTCTCGCTCACGGGTTCCCTTCCTCTCGTGCCGCCGGGACCGGGGTCCCGGCGGCGGACTGCCCTCCGCCTACCCGCCGTCCGGCGGGCCATGCGGGATCGCGCGTCACGCCCGCAGGCGGCATGAGGTGGTGCGCGACCGGGTAGCGCCAGCGCATGGCGATTCACGACGAGGTGCAGCGGATCAGCCGGCCGGTGCGCCGCTGGGCCGAGGAGCAGGGGCGGGCCTACGACGGCGGCCAGGACCGGCCCCTGGGCGGCTTCCTCGGGGCGATGAGCGTCTACAGCGCCGCGGTCGCCACCGGCGCCGCCGTCGTCCGGGCCTCGGGCCGGGAGCTGCCCACCCGCATCCCGCTCGGTGACGCCGTCCTGCTCACCGTCGGCACCTTCCGGCTGGCCCGCCGGATCGCCAAGGACCCCGTCACCAGCCCGTTGCGCGCCCCCTTCGCGCGCTTCGACGGGGCATCCGGCGAGGCCGAGCTGGCCGAGCAGGTGCGCGCCGAGCACGGCTGGAAGCACGCCGTCGGGGAGCTGGTCACCTGCCCGTTCTGCCTGGCGCAGTGGGTGGGCACCGCGTTCGTCTTCAGCTACGTCGCCGCGCCGCGGGCCACCCGCCTGGCCGCGCTGACCATGACGATGGTCGCCGGGTCCGACGTCCTGCAGTTCGCCTACGACGCGCTGCAGAGCAGTGTCACCGGCGGCGAGGAGGAGGACGATCAGGACGCCGACGCCGCCGGCCGGCACGCCGAGTCGGCCTGAGGCGCGTCCGGCAGCACGTCCAGCACCACTGGTCGAACAGCACCGTCCAGCAGCAGTGCCCGCTTCCCCCGGGCGGAGGAGACCGTCGGCTCAGCGCGTGCCGGTGGCCGGGGCCCGCACCTATCCTGCGGGACCGGCCGGCCGGCGGCCCGGAGCCCGGGGAAGGGGAGTGGACATGCGCTCGATCTGGCGCGGCGCGGTCTCGTTCGGCCTGGTCAGCATCGGGGTGAAGCTCTACTCGGCCACCGAGGACCGGGACGTCCGCTTCCACCAGGTGCACGCCGCCGACGGCGGCCGGGTGAAGTACAAGCGGGTGTGCTCGATCGACGGCGAGGAGATCGAGTACGGCGACATCGCCAAGGGCTTCGAGCTGCCCGACGGCCAGCTGGTGGTCCTCACCGACGACGACCTCGCCGAGCTGCCGCTGTCGACGCGGCGGGAGATCGAGGTCCTGCAGTTCGTCGACCAGGCCGAGATCGACCCGATCCACTTCGAGAAGACCTACTACCTCGAGCCCGACGGCCCGGCCACCCGCCCCTACGTGCTGCTGCGCGACGCGCTGGGGAACACCGGCCAGGTGGCGATCACCAAGATCGCGCTGCGGCAGCGGGAGTCGCTGGCCGCGATGCGGGTGCGCGACGGCGTGCTGGTGCTGCACACGATGCGCTGGCCCGACGAGATCCGCCGTCCCGACTTCGGCTTCCTCGACGAGGACGTGTCGGTGCGCCCGCAGGAGCTGCAGATGGCCGAGGCGCTCATCACCTCGATGGCCGGCGACTTCGACCCCGGCGAGTTCACCGACGACTACCGCGCGGCGATGACCGCGCTGCTGGAGGCCAAGCAGACCGGCGGCGAGGTGCAGCCGGTGCCCGAGACCGCCGACCCCGGTGCGGCCGTCGTCGACCTGATGAGCGCCCTGCGGCGCAGCGTCGAGCGCGCCCGCGGAGGAGCCGCGGAGGAGGACGGGGCACCCGCACCGCGCGCCCGCCGCGCCGCGCGCGCCGAGGAGCCGGCACCGGCGAAGCGGGCGCCGGCCGCCAAGGCCCCGGCCAAGAGGGCCGCCGCGAAGAAGCCGGCGCCGGCCGCGGCGGAGGAGGAGCCGGTCCGCACCCGCGCGCGCAAGGTCACCGCCGCCAAGACCGCGGCCGGGACCACGGCCGGGACCACGGCCGGGACCACGGCCGGGACCACGGCGAAGAAGGAGCCGGCCAAACGCACGTCGCGGCGCAGCGCCTGACCGTGCCGCAGCCCCGTCCGCGACTCGACACGCCGCCGGTGCCGGCGCCGATGCTCGCCGTCGCCGGGGAGCTCCCGCCGCGGGGGCAGGACGCCGCCTGGGGCTACGAGTTCAAGTGGGACGGCGTCCGCGCGCTGGCGGCGGTCCGCGACGGCCGGGTCGGTCTGTGGGCCCGCAGCGGCACCGACGTCACCGCCCGTTATCCCGAACTGGACCGCCTGCCCGCAGTGCTGGCCGCCGCTGATGTCGTCCTCGACGGCGAGGTGGTCGCCCTCGACCGGCTCGGACGGCCGGACTTCGGGCTGCTGCAGAACCGGATGCACCGCACCGGCGGCGCGGAGGTCGCCCGGCTGGCCGCGGCCGCGCCGGTCACCTACCTGGTGTTCGACCTGCTGACCGTCGGCGGGGAGAGCCTGCTCGACCGGCCCTACGCCGAGCGGCGCGACCGGCTCGACGCCCTCGACCCGGCCGGGCAACGGTGGGTGACCACGCCGTGGTTCCGCGGCGGCGGCACCGACGTGCACGCGGCCAGCCGGGACAACGGCCTCGAGGGCGTGGTCGCCAAGCGGCTGGACTCGCCCTACCGCCCCGGCGTGCGGGCGCAGGAGTGGGTCAAGGTCAAGCACCTGCGGATGCAGAGCGTCGTCGTCGGCGGGTGGCGGCCGGGCAAGGGGCGGCGGGCCGGGGGAGTGGGATCGCTGCTGGTCGGCGTGCACGACGACGAGGGCCGGCTGGTGTACGCCGGGCACGTGGGCACCGGCTTCACCGACGCGGCGCTGCGCGAGCTCGGCGGGCTGCTCGCCCCGCGCCGGACGTCGCCGTTCGCCGACGCCCTCCCGCGGGAGGTCGCCCGTGACGCGCGGTGGGCCGACCCCGTGCTGGTCGGCGAGGTGGCCTTCGCCGCCTGGACCGCCGACGGCCGGATGCGCCATCCCGCGTGGCGGGGACTGCGCGAGGACCTCGACGTGGACGACGTCGTGGTGGAGTGGAGCCCGTGAGTCGGCAGCGGGTGCGCGTGGACGGCCGGCAGCTGTCGGTCTCGAACCTGGAGAAGGTGCTCTTCCCCGAGGTCTCGTTCACCAAGGCGCAGGTCATCGACTACTACGTGCGGATAGCGCCGGTGCTGCTGCCGCACCTGTCGGGCCGGCCGGTGACCTTCACCCGCTGGCCCGACGGCGTCGAGGGGCAGGCCTTCTTCGAGAAGAACAGCGCCCGGCACGCGCCGGACTGGGTGCGCACGGTGACCGTGCGAAGCCCCGGGAGCTCCCGGGACCGCGAGGTGCTGGAGATGGTGGTCCTGGAGACCGTCGCCGACCTGGCCTGGGCGGCGAACCTGGCCGCGCTGGAGCTGCACGTGCCGCAGTGGCAGGTGGGCAGCAAGCTGCAGCCGGCGCTGCCCGACCTGCTGGTGCTCGACCTCGACCCCGGCCCGGACGCCGGCATCCGGGAGTGCTGCGAGGTGGCCGAGCGGCTGCGCGTGCGGCTCGACGACGACGGGCTGGACCCGGTGGTGAAGACGTCGGGGTCCAAGGGGGTGCAGGTGTACGCGCCGATCCGGGTCACCGACCGCGAGCACCCCTCCCGCTACGCCAAGGCCCTGGCGCAGGAGCTGTCGGCCGAGACGCCCGACCGGGTGGTGTGGCGGATGGAGAAGGTGCTGCGGCCGGGCAAGGTGCTCATCGACTGGAGCCAGAACAACCCGGCCAAGACCACGGTCGCGCCCTACTCGCTGCGCGCCCGTCCCGACGCGACGGTGTCGACGCCGATCGGCTGGGACGAGGTGGACGCCGTCCGCGACGGCGCGGACCCCGGCGAGCTGCGGTTCCACACCGAGGAGGTGCTGGCCCGGGTGGAGGAGTACGGCGACCTGTTCGACCTCGCCGACCGGACCCGCGCCCGGCTCCCCGCCGTCTGACCGGCCCGCCCGAGGAGCCCCGGTCCCCCCTGGCACCATGCGCCCGTGACCGCCGCACCGCTCGCGCACGACCCGGTCTCCACCGACGTGGGGCGGCTGGTGGTCCGCTGCCCCGACCGGCCGGGCATCGTCGCGGTGCTCTCCCGGCTGCTGGCCGACGTCGGGGCGAACATCACCGAGTCGCAGCAGCACTCCTCCGACCCGGTGGGCGGCACCTTCACGCTGCGGCTGGAGTTCGTGCTGCCCGGGCTGGCCGCGCGCCGGCAGCAACTGGAGGGGGCGCTGGAGCTGCTGGCCGCGCAGTGGCAGCTGACCTGGCGGCTGTCGGAGGCCTCCTACCGTCCCCGGCTGGCGGTGTTCGTGTCGAGGACCGACCACGTGCTGCAGGAGCTGCTCTACCGGGTGCGCGCCGGTGACCTCCGCGCCGACATCGCCGCCGTCGTCTCCAACCACCCCGACCTCGAGCCGGTGGCGCGGGCGGCCGGGGTGCCCTTCCACCACGTGCCGGTGACGCCGGGGACCAAGGCCGAGGCCGAGGCGCGGGCCCTGGAGCTGGTCGGTGACGTCGACCTGGTGGTGCTCGCGCGGTACATGCAGATCGTCTCGGCCGAGTTCTGCGCCCGCTTCCCCGAGCGGCTGATCAACATCCACCACAGCTTCCTGCCGGCCTTCGTGGGCGCGAACCCCTACCGGGCGGCCCACGACCGCGGCGTGAAGCTCATCGGGGCGACGGCGCACTACGTGACCCCCGACCTCGACGCCGGCCCGATCATCGAGCAGGAGGTGGCCCGGGTCGACCACCGCGCCACCGTCGAGGACATGCGCCGGGTCGGCCGCTACGTCGAGCGCCAGGTGCTCGCGCAGGCCGTGACCTGGCACGTCGAGGACCGGGTCGTCGTCGAGGGCGACCGCACCATCGTCTTCGCCTGAGGGAGGACCTCCCGGCCCCCGCAGGGAGGCCACCCGGTCCCACCCGGTCCGTCGACCTCCCCCGCGCCGGACGCCCATGGCAGGGGGCCGGGGTGGGTAGGGCACCGTCCGGGGGAGCGTCCCCGTTGACTTGACCGGTTCAGGAAGAGCCGGCTGGGTAGGACGTGTGGACACGACGCGGACGTCCCCGGTCCAGGAGTGGCCTCGGCACCCGGCCTGCCGCCGGTCCCGACCCGTCCGCCCGTCACCGGCAGCACGCCGGACCGCCACACCCCAGGAGGAGCAGGAGCATGACCGACGTCGCAGCGCAGGGTCCCGCCCCGAGCGAGGCCGACCGCCCGGTCCTGACCAACCGTCAGGGTCACCCGGTCCACGACAACCAGAACTCGCGGACGGTGGGCGCCCGCGGCCCGGCGACGCTGGAGAACTACCAGTTCCTCGAGAAGATCAGCCACTTCGACCGGGAGCGCATCCCCGAGCGCGTGGTGCACGCCCGCGGCTTCCTCGCCTACGGCGAGTTCGAGGCCACCGGTCGGTGGGGCGACGAGCCGATCGAGCGCTACACCCGCGCCCGGTTCCTGGACGCCCCGGGCAAGAAGACGCCGCTGGCCATCCGGTTCTCCACCGTCATCGGCGGCCGGGACTCCTCCGAGGCCGCCCGCGACCCGCGCGGCTTCGCGGTGAAGCTCTACACCGAGGACGGCAACTGGGACCTCGTCGGCAACAACCTCGCCGTCTTCTTCATCCGCGACGCCATCAAGTTCCCCGACGTCATCCACTCGCTCAAGCCGGACCCGATCACGTTCCGGCAGGAGCCGGCCCGGATCTTCGACTTCATGTCGCAGACGCCCGAGGCCATGCACATGCTGGTCAACCTGTTCTCACCGCGCGGCATCCCCTCGGACTACCGGCACATGCAGGGCTTCGGCGTGAACACCTACAAGTGGGTCAACGCGCAGGGTGAGACCAAGCTGGTCAAGTACCACTGGCTGCCGCGGCAGGGCGTGAAGAGCCTGACCGAGGCCGACGCCGCCGCCATCCAGGCCGGCGACCTGGGCCACGCCTCCAAGGACCTCTACGAGGCCATCGAGCGCGGCGAGTACCCGCAGTGGGACCTCTACGTCCAGCTGATGGACGACCACGACCACCCCGAGCTGGACTTCGACCCGCTCGACGACACCAAGGTCTGGCCGGAGAACGACTTCGAGCCCAAGCTCGTCGGGACGATGACGCTGAACCGGAACGTCACCGACCACCACAACGAGAACGAGCAGAGCGCGTTCGGCACCGGTGTGCTGGTCGACGGCCTGGACTTCTCCGACGACAAGATGCTGGTCGGCCGGACGTTCTCCTACTCCGACGCCCAGCGCTACCGGGTGGGCCCGAACTACCTGCAGCTGCCCGTCAACTCGGCCCAGGGCGCGGCGGTGCACACCAACCAGCGTGGTGGCCAGATGTCCTTCGGCGTGGACCTCGGCCCCGGCCAGAACCCGCACGTGAACTACGAGCCGTCGATCACGGGCGGCCTGCGCGAGGCGCAGGCCCCGACCCACGACGAGCAGGGCCCGGAGATCACCGGCCGGCTCACCCGCAAGCGCATCCCCCGGACCGACGACTACACCCAGGCCGGTCAGCGCTACCAGCTCATGGACCAGTGGGAGAAGGACGACCTGGTGGAGAACCTGGTCGCCAACATCTCCCAGGCGGTCCGTGAGGTCCAGGAGCGGATGGTCTGGCACTTCCTCATGTGCGACGACGAGCTCGGCCAGCGGGTCGGCGAGGGCCTGGGCATCACCGCGGACGACGTCCGTGGCCTGGAGCCGCTGCAGAGCCAGACCCTGTCCGACGCCGAACTGCAGCGCGCCGCCAACCTCGGCAAGAACGGCCCGCGCGACGTCACCGGCCTCACCATGACGCACACGGTGCCGAACGAGCGCGTCGTCCTCGCCTGAGGCGAGGGCCTCCCCGCCCCCACCGCTCGCGGGCGGTGGGGGGCGGGGAGGCCTCCTACTCGCCGCGGCGGCGGTCCTGCTCGGCCAGGAAGCGCTCGAACTCCGCGCCGAGCTCGTCGCCGCTGGGCACCTCGCCGGCGTCGCTGAGCAGGCCCGAGCCCTCGCGGGCGGCGGTGAACTGGTCGTACTGCTGCTCGAGGGCGGCCACCACCGCGGTGTTGTCCGAGGAGCGGGCGATCTGCTCGTCGATCTCGGTGCGGTTGGCCTGGGCGGCCTCGCGCAGCGTCTCGGTGGGCAGCAGCAGGCCGGTGAGCCGGCCCAGGTGCTCCAGCAGCCCCAGGGACCCGGCCGGCCAGGTGGCCTGGGCGAGGTAGTGCGGCACGTGCGCGGCCACGCCGAGCGCGTCGACGCCGGCCTCGCCCAGCCGCAGCTCCAGCAGGGCGGCGGCGCTGCCGGGGACGCGCATCTCGCTCCAGTAGACGGGGTAGCCGTCGATGAGCTGGCGGCGGGTGGCGTGCGCCGTGACGGTGACCGGCCGGGTGTGCGGCACGGGCATGGGGATCGCCTGCAGCGCCACGGCCGAGGTGACGCCGAGCCGCTCGACCAGGTGGGCGACCGCCGCGGTGAAGGCCTCCCACCGGTAGTCCGGCTCCGGGCCCGTGAGCAGGAGGAAGGGCTCGCCGGCGTCGTCCTCGAGGGCCGACAGCACGATCTCGGGCGCGTCGAAGGACTCGTAGCGGTCGCCGGAGAAGGTCATCCGCGGCCGGCGGGCGCGGTAGTCGACCAGCGCGTCGGCGTCGAAGCGGGCGACGGTGCGGTGCGGCAGCGTGGCGAGCAGGTGCGCGGCGGCCAGGGCGGAGGAGGAGGCGGTGTCGAAGTCGCCGGAGAGCGCGTGCACCAGCACCAGGCCGCGCCGCTGCCCCGGCTCGGTCACGGCCGCCTCGGCGGCGAGGAACGGCTCGGCCTCGGGGAGCAGCTCGACGAGCTCCTCCGGTCGCTGCGCCACGGGGGCACCTCCTGCTGGTCGGCGGCGCCGTGTCCGGCGTCTCCTCCTCTCAGCGGCGGCGGGGACCCCGGCATTCCCGGGTCAGCCGGCCGGGGGGGCCTGCGACGCCGGTCCCCGGGTGAGCACCGCGCCGTCGTCGTCGCCCGCGACCCGGGCGTGCGTGCCGTCGCCGGCCACCTCGGGGTGCCGGCCGTCGAGGGCGTCGCGCGTGTACCGGTAGACGACGGCGATCAGCGCGGCGACCGGCACGCCGAGGAACGCGCCGATGATGCCGGCCAGGCTGCTGCCGGCGGTGACGGCGAGGATGACCACCGCCGCGTGCAGGTTGAAGCCGCGGCCCTGGATGATCGGCTGCAGCACGTTGCCCTCGATCTGCTGCACGAGCAGGACGATGCCGAAGACGATGAGCGCGACGGTGAAGCCCTCGTCGACCAGCGCGATCAGCACCGCGAACGCACCCGCGACGAAGGCGCCGATGATCGGGATGAACGCGCCGAAGAAGGTCAGCACCGCCAGCGGGATGACCAGCGGCACGTCGAGGATCCACAGCCCCAGGCCGATGAAGAAGGCGTCGACGAAGCCGACGAGGGCCTGCTGCTTGATGAACTCCGACAGCGTGGACCACGTCTTCTGCGACAGCGCGGCGACGTGCGGCGCGGCCTTCGGCCCGGCCTGGGCGGCCAGCCAGGGCACCCAGCGCGGCCCGTCCTTGATGAAGAAGAACGCCAGCACCAGCGCGAGCACCAGGTTGATCAGGCCGTTGCCGACGGCGGAGGCGCCGGTGGCGGCGTAGCCCGCGATGTTGGAGGCGTTGGCCTGCACCGAGTCGATGGCCTGGTCGACGTACTGGCCGATCTGCTCCTCGTCGATGTTGAACGGTGGGCCCTGCAGCCACTGCTGGACCTGCTCGAGGCCGTCGGCGGCCTGGTCAGCGAGCTCGGTGACCTGGTCGGCCACCTGCGGCGCGATCACCGCGACCAGTCCGCCGATGAGTGCGAGGAAGGCCAGCAGCACGACCGCGGCGGCCAGTGCCGGCGGCCAGCCGTGGCGGCGCAGGAAGCGGGTGGGCGGCCAGAGCACCGTGGCGAAGAGCAGCCCGAGGATGATCGGCAGCAGGATCACCCACAGCCTGCCGAGCACCCAGCCGACCACCACCAGCGCGGCGGCGATCAGCAGCAGCTGTGCCGAGCCGATCGCCAGCGCGCGGATCCCGGCCCGGGCGCGCTCGCCGCGCTGCCAGGTGGGCGCCGGTGCCACGGTGGCCTCGTGGTCGCCCGGCCGCGGGTCGCCGGTGCCGCCCTCGCCGGTGAGGGCGGGGGTCGGCTGCTCGTGCGCGGCACCGGCCCGGCCGGTGCCGACACCGCCCTCGGCGGGGGAGCTGCCGGCCCGCGTGGCGGGGACGTCGTCCCGTCGTCCGGGCGGGCGGAACCTCATGGGCTCGATCGCACCACAGATCGACAGGGCGCACCGGACGGGCCCGTTCTCCGCGGCCGTGGAGGTCGAGGACGGCGCGAGCGGGTAGTACCCCCGAGCCGGGGACCCCGCCCCGGCCCGTCCCCGAGGAGCGCCATGTCCGAGGTCCCGCAGCCGGTCACCGACAACAGCGTGAAGGTGCGGCAGCTGTCGCACTACCAGTTCAGCTGGATCGCCGGCGAACCCGGCAAGCCCGGCACCTACACCCTGCAGCTCGTGCTCGACCAGGGTGCGTGGGAGGAGATCCTCACCCTCGACCCCGACGACGCGGACAACCTGCAGGACCTGCTGGCCAACACCGGGACGGTGCACTACGACATCGACCGCCGGGTGCTGATGTTCGGCGTCACCAAGACCGGCGCCTGACCCACCGCACGGCCCCGGCGCGCCGGCTCCGCTGCCCCGCCCGGGGAGCGCCGCTAGCGTCGGGGCCGTGCCCAGGACCGCCACCGCCGACCGTGTCGACCGCGACGCCCTGCTGGAGTTCCTCCGCCCGCGGCACCGTGCCGTGCTGCTCACCCGCCGCCGCGAGGGCGGGCCGCAGCTGTCGCCGGTGACCTTCGGCGTGGACGCCGAGGGGCGCGTCGTGGTCTCCACCTACCCGCAGCGCGCCAAGGTGCGCAACGCCCGCCGCGAGCCGGCCGTCTCGCTGTGCGTGCTCTCCGACGACTTCGACGGCCCCTGGGTGCAGCTCGACGGCCGCGCCGAGGTGCTCGACCTGCCCGAGGCCCTCGAGCCGCTCGTCGAGTACTTCCGCTCGATCAGCGGCGAGCACCCCGACTGGGACGAGTACCGCGCCGCCATGGCCCGGCAGGGCAAGTCGCTGCTGCGGGTCACGATCGAGCGCTGGGGGCCGGTGGCCACCGGCGGCTTCCCGCCCGAGCTCGCCGCCGGCTGACGCGCCGGGCAAGGTCAGGAGCTTGCCCGCCCGGCGCCCCGGGACGATGCTGCGCACGTGCTCGCCCTCGCCGCCGTCCCCCGGGCGCCGGGCGGACCACCGCAGCCGCCGCCCGCCGGGCTGCCGGCCGTCCCGGCGGGGGAGGGGTGGACGGCGCTGCTCGGCGACGCCGCCCGCGCCGTCGACGCCGTCCTCGCGCTGGTGCGGCAGGGCGGCTGGCGGATCGGTGTCGGCGCGGCCCCGGAGCCGGCCGGCGACGCCGGGGTGCTGCTCGCCGCCCGGCGGGCCCTGGCCGCCGCCGCGCGCCGGCCGGCCCGGCTCGCCGTCCGCGGGCCCGATCCCGCCGCGGCCGCCGACGCGCAGGCGGTGCTCACGGCACTGGCGAGGCTGCTCGCCCGGCGCACCCCCGCGGCGTGGGCCGCCGTGGACCTGGTCGCGGCCGGCCACACCCGCGCCGCCGCGGCCGCCGCGCTGGGCGTCTCCCGGCAGGCGGTCGCGCAGCGGCTGACGGCGGGGCTGTGGGACCTTGAGCAGGAGCTGCGGCCCACCGCCGTCCGGCTGCTCGCCCGCACGGGCGGGGGGACCCCCGGGTCGGCCGGCGCGCGCGGTGATCACCGCACCCCGGAGAATGGGACGACGCCGTCTCCCGGAGGTCCGTCATGAGCGCACCCGCGCACCCGCAGCGCAACGCCGAGCTCCTCGGCATCTACCTCAACGACCACCTGGCGGCGGCCACGGGCGGCATCGAGCTGGTCTGCCGCATGCTCCGGGTGCACGCCGGCTCCCGCTGGGAGCCCCCGCTGCAGCAGCTGCTCACCGAGCTGCGCGACGAGAAGGCCTCCCTGCTGGCGGTCGCCGGGGCGCTGGGCGTGCCGGTGCGCCAGTACAAGCAGCTCGGTGTGTGGGTGGCCGAGAAGGTCACCCGGGCCAAGCTCAACGGTCGGCTGCTGTCGCGGTCCCCGCTGTCGGACCTCGTCGAGTTCGAGTTCCTCGCCTCGGCCGTGCGCGGCAAGCGCAGCGGCTTCGAGACGCTGCGGATCGTCGCCGAGGTCGACGACCGCATCGACAGGGCGGAGCTCGACCGGCTCATCGACCAGGCGCACCGGCAGTACGAGTGGCTCACCGACGCCCGCCGCGACGTCGCCGCGGCGACCTTCGGCGGTCGGCCGGCGGCGGCGGAGCGCACCGGGGGCCACTGAGCAGCCGGGGCCGGCGGCTGGTAGCAACGTCGCCGTGTGCCACGACCCCAGCAGCCGCCCGCCCGCGCCGCCCCGCACCGGCGCAGCGGTCGGCGCGACCGAGTCGACCGTCCTGACGGCGGCCGACGGCACGCGGTTCTCGGCCGCGTTCGCCGGGCCGGTCGACCCCGCCGCCGCGACCGCCGGCGTCGTCGTCCTCCCCGACGTCCGCGGCCTGCACCCCTACTACGTGGCGCTGGCCGAGCGGTTCGCCGAGGCCGGCGTCCCGGCCCTGGCGATCGACTGGTTCGGCCGCACCGCGGGCCCGGCCGACGGCGGCACCCGCGACGCCGGCTTCGACTGGCAGTCGCACGTCCCGCAGACCACGCCCGAGGGCGTCGACGCCGACCTCGCCGCGGCCGTCACGGAGCTGCGCGGTCGCACCCGGCCGGACCTGCCGGTGGTCACCGTCGGCTTCTGCCTCGGCGGCAGCCACTCCTGGCGGCAGTCGGGCGGGGACCTCGACGTGGCCGCGTGCGCGGGCTTCTACGGCCGGCCGGTCATGGTCGGTGACGCCGCCGACCGCGCCGCCCGCCCGACGCTGCTCCTGGTGGCCGGCGCCGACGCGGCCACCCCGGTGGAGGAGCAGCTCGCGCTGGCCGAGCGGATGCGCGCGGCCGGCGCCGACGTCGAGACCGCCGTCTACGACGGGGCGCCGCACTCCTTCTTCGACCGCGCGGCCCCCGAGTGGTCCGACGCCTGCCAGGACGCGTGGCGGCGGCTGCTCGCGCTGGTGGACCGGGCCGGGGGTGCCGCGTCGTGAGCGAGCCGGTCGACCCCGGTGTCATCGAGCTGGCGGCCCGCGTGTTCGACCTGGCCCGCTCCGGCCGCACCGAGGAGCTGGTGGCCTACCTCGACGCCGGCGTCCCGCTGGAGCTCACCAACGACAGGGGCGACACCCTGCTGATCCTCGCCGCCTACCACGCCCACCCCGGGACGGTGGCCGCGCTGCTGGCCCGCGGCGCCGACCACGGCCGGGCCAACGACCGCGGGCAGACGGCGCTGGCCGCAGCGGTGTTCCGCCGCTCGGAGCCCCTCGTCCGCACGCTGCTCGACGCCGGTGCCGACCCCGACGCCGGCGGGCCCAGCGCCCGCGAGACGGCGGCCTTCTTCGAGCTGCCGGAGATGTCGGCGCTGCTGGAGCGGCCCGCCCGCTGAGGCCTCCCCCCGGACGGCGTCCCGGCGTGTCACCCTGGGGACCCACGGCGGCGGCGGAGGGGGACGCACACAGACCATGGCCGCGCAGCAGCACCTGCCGCCCCCCGGCGGCGACCGCGTCGAGTCCGGGGCGACCCGGGTGACGCCGCCGGACGTCACCGACCTGCAGACCGTCGTCGGCACGGGCCTGCAGCCCACCACGACACCGGGGGCCGACGTGCTGGGCGCCGACGCTCCCGGGGCCGACGCGCTCGGGGCCGACGCGCTGACGGCCGGGGGCCCCCCCGAGCTGCCGGGCGCGTCGGTCCTGCCCCGCTGGCTGGTCCTGCTGGTGGGCGGCGCCGCGGCGACCATCGCCGTCGCCGGTGTCCGGGAGATCGCCTGGCTGCTGGCACCGGTGCTGCTGGCGCTGGTGGTCGTCGTCGCGCTGACGCCGGTGCAGCGCTGGCTGCTGCGGCACGGCGCGCCCCGGTGGGTCGCCGCGACGGTGCTCCTGGTGCTGGTGTGGGGGGTGCTGCTCGCCCTCGGGTCGATGCTGGTCGTGGCGATCGCGCAGTTCGCGCTGCTGCTGCCCGACTACGCGCCGCAGTTCCAGCTCCTGCTCGACGACGCCGTCCGGCGGCTGGGCGAGGCCGGCATGTCCTCGGGGCAGATCGCCGAGCTGGTCGACCGCTTCGACTACGGGCAGCTCGTGGGCCTGGCCACCGGGCTGTTCGCGCGGGTCACCGACACCGCCACCACGCTGGTGCTGCTGCTCTCGGCCATGGTGTTCCTCGCCATCGAGTCCGGCGGCTTCGGCCGGCGGCTGGCGCTGGTCGCCGAGGAGCGCCCCCACCTGCCGATCGCCCTGGGCCTGTTCGCGCGCGGCACCCGCAGCTACCTGCTGGTGAGCACGGTGTTCGGCGCGATCGTGGCCGTCGGTGACACCATCGCCCTGGAGATCCTCGGCGTGCCCATGCCCCTGCTGTGGGGGCTGCTGTCGTTCATCACCAACTACGTGCCGAACATCGGGTTCGTCCTCGGCGTCATCCCGCCGGCGCTGCTCGCCCTCCTCGACGCGGGATGGACCGAGTTCTGGGTCGTCATCGTCGTCTACGCGCTGCTCAACTTCGTCGTCCAGACGCTCATCCAGCCCCGCTTCGTCGGCGACTCGGTGGGCCTGTCGATGACGGTCACCTTCCTCGCGCTGCTGTTCTGGGGCTGGGTGCTCGGGGCGCTGGGCGCGCTGCTGGCCATACCGCTGACCCTGCTGGTCAAGGCGCTGCTGGTCGACGTCGACCCGCGCGGCCACTGGCTCGACGCGCTGCTGCGGGAGGAGCCGCGGCCCCCGCGGACCAGCCGCGCCCGCAAGCGCGCGCACGACCGCAGGGCGGCGCTGGCCTCGGTGCGGGCACTGCACCCGCACTGGCCCGGACGGCGCGGATCCGGCGACTGACCTGCGCGTTCACGGAATGTCAGGGGTCTGCGGGACGTTGTCCCCGGTGTCGGACGACGTGTCCGGCGAGACCTTCGAGGAGGACCCGTGAAGGGTGACCGTGTCGAGGTCGTCATCGACGCCGGTGGCGACACCCGCACCTACGAGATCGAGGCCACCCGCGCCGGGCGCCGGGTGGACGTGACCCACGGCCGCGGCGTCGTGGAGGTCACCGAGACCACCCGCGGTGGCACGCCCGTGCGCACCGCGCGGTTCATGTCCGGGCGGGTGCTCGCCCTGGTCGAGCACCCGGCCGCCCGGCCGCTGCTCGAGGACGACGAGCCGGTGACCCCGCTGCGGCGCACCGCCTGAGAGAACCTGCCCGCCCCCACCCCTCGCTCGGGACGGGGCCGACAGCGAGCCGGCCCGCCGTGACACCGGAACTGGTCGTGATGGTCGGGCTGCAGGGGGCGGGCAAGTCGACGTGGGTGGCGCGGCACCTGGCCGCCACCCACGCGGTCGTCAGCAAGGACCACTGGCCGCGGGCGCGCCGGCGCGAGGCACGGCAGCAGCGGGTGGTCGCCGAGCTGCTCGCCGCCGGGCGCAGCGTCGTCGTCGACAACACCTCCCCGTCACCGGAGGAGCGGGCGCCCCTGGTGGCCGCGGCCCGCGCCGCCGGCGTGCCGGTGCGGGCGGTGTGGGTGGACACGCCGGTCGAGGACTGCCTGGCCCGCAACGACGCCCGCGAGGGACGGGCCCGGGTGCCGCTGGTCGGCGTCCTGGCCGCGCGGGCGCGGTTGCGCCCACCGTCGGAGGACGAGGGCTTCGACCGGGTCGACGTCGTCCGTCCCGGGAGCCCGCCGGCGGACCGCCGCGTGCCACCGCCGGGACCGGTGCGGTAGACCTTGCAGGCCCGTCCCCGCCCACCTGGAGGTCTCCCTCGTGCTGGCCAGCATCGGCTACGCCGTCGCCTACACCGCCGTCGGCCTCGTGCTGCTGGCGCTGGGCTACCTCGCCCTCGACCTGCTCACGCCCGGCCACCTGGGCCGGCGCATCTACGAGGACCGGTCGGTGAGCGCGGCGGTCGTGCTGGCCGCGGGCTTCCTCGCCCAGGGCGCGATCACCTTCACCACGATCTGGACCAACGCCACCGCCGGCTTCGGGCAGGCACTGCTCTACACCGTCGTCTTCGGCGTGCTCGGCGTGCTGCTGCAGGCGGGCGCCTTCGTCCTGCTCGACCTGCTCACCCCCGGCAAGCTCGGCGCCATGGTCACCGAGGTCGGGTTCCACCCGGCCAGCCTGGTCAGCGCCGCGGCGCAGCTGTCGGTCGCCGCGATCATCGTCGCCTCCATCTGGCCCTGAGCCCGCGGCGCGCGACGCGCCGCCGGGCCCAGGGCGGTGCGGAACCTACTCACCCGTAACGTGTCGGGCGCAGCGCGCGGGCGCACGGCGGGGCCATCCCGTCGGCCCTGTGTCCGGAGAGGCCGGCGACGACGCCGCCACCAGCATGAGAGGAACCGCAATGAGCGAGGGAACCCCCCGCGTCGCGATCGTGACCGGCGCCGCCCGGGGCATCGGGGCCGCGACCGCACAGCGGCTGGCCGCCGACGGCTTCGCCGTGGCCGTGCTCGACCTCGAGGAGGCCGCCACCAAGGAGACCGTGCAGGCCATCGAGGGTGCTGGTGGTCGCGCGCTCGGCGTTGGCGCCGACGTCAGCGACGCCGAGCAGGTGCAGGCCGCCGTCGAGCGGATCGCCGCCGAGCTGGGCGCGCCGGTCGTGCTGGTCAACAACGCCGGCGTCATCCGCGACAACATGCTGTTCAAGATGACCGAGGTCGACTGGGACCTGGTCATGAACGTGCACCTGCGCGGCGCGTTCCTCATGGCCCGCGCCGTCCAGAAGTACATGGTCGAGGCTACGTGGGGCCGGGTGGTCAACCTGTCCTCCACCTCGGCGCTGGGCAACCGCGGCCAGGCCAACTACTCGACGGCCAAGGCCGGCCTGCAGGGGTTCACCAAGACCCTCGCCATCGAGCTGGGCAAGTTCGGCGTGACCGCCAACGCGATCGCCCCGGGCTTCATCCAGACCGAGATGACCAAGGCGACCGCCGACCGGATGGGTGTCGCGTTCGAGGACTTCATCGCCTACGCCGCCAAGGAGATCCCGGTGCAGCGCGTGGGCCAGCCCGAGGACATCGCCCACCTGGTGTCGTTCTTCGTCAGCGAGGGCGCCGGCTTCGTGTCGGGCCAGGTCGTCTACGCCGCCGGCGGCCCGAAGGCGTAGCAGCCGCCCGCACCACGACGGGGGCCGCCCGTTCCCGCTCCGGGAGCGGGCGGCCCCGCCGTGCGTGGGCTGCGGCACGTCGGCGGAGGGCACATCGGCGCCCCCCGCGGCGTTGCACCGACCGTGACCGCACCGTTCCGCCTCGTCCTCCTCGGGGACTCCATCGCCTACGGCACCGGTGCCGCACGGGTCGAGGACGGCCTCGGCCCGCGGCTGGCGCAGGTGCTGCGCAGTGAGGGCCTCGACGTCGAGCTCACCGTCCTCGCCGTCCCCGGCGCGGTGTCCCGCGACCTCGCCGCCCAGGTGCGCCGGGCCGGGCCGCTGGGCGCCGACCTCGCCGTCGTCGTCGTCGGCGCCAACGACCTCGCCCGCTTCCTGCCGGCCGACCGGGCCGCCCTCGCGCTCGGCGCCGCGGTGGCGGACCTGCGTGCCGCGGGCACCGACGTCGTCGTCGTGCCGGCGCCGGACATGTCCAGCGTGCCGTTCGTCCCGCCGGCGTTCCGGCCCGCGGTGCAGGCCGCCTGCGCGCTGCTGCAGCGGCAGCAGGCCGCCGTCGCCGAGGCGCACGGCGCCACGGTCGCCGCGGTGTCCGCCGAGGTCGGCCGGGCCTTCACCGACGACCCCGCGCTGTTCTCGGGCGACCGGTTCCACCCGTCCTCGGCCGGCTACGCCCGCATCGCGGCGGCCCTCGCTCCGACGGTGCTCGCCGCCGCCCGCGCCCGCCGGGCCCGCCGGGCGGCCTGAGCCGGCCCGGCGGCCGCCGGCGTCACACGTCGCGGTAGCGCTTCGCCGCGGCGAGGGCCTCGGTGAGGCGGCCGGCATCGAGGTCGGGGCCGTAGCCGGGGGTGTCGCGCTGGATGCGCCAGCCCTCGGCCAGCGGCCCCAGGTCGACGACGTCGAAGCCGAGCTCGTCGATGAACGACGCCACGGTCTCCTTGGCCGAGGCGTCGTCGCCGGCGATCGCCAGCGCCCGCCGGTTCGGCGTGCCCGGCGGGGTCCGGCGGGCGGTGATGTCGGCGGCGTAGACGTGGTTGAACGCCTTGACGACGCGCGAGGTCGGCAGGTGCTCCTGCAGCAGCTCGGCGGTGGTCGTCGACTCGTCGTCGAGCGCGGGCACGTGCCCGTCACGCTCCGGGTAGTAGTTGTTCGTGTCGATGACGACCTTGCCGGCCAGCGGCTCGACCGGGACGTCGTCGACCGCCTTGAGCGGCACGGTCACCACCACCAGGTCGCCGGCGGCCCCTGCCTCGGCGGCGGTCGCGGCACGCACGGAGCCCGTCCGCGAGGGGCGGGCCCCGATCGCCTCGACCAGGTCGGTGAGCGTCTCCGGGCCGCGGGAGTTCGAGAGCACGACGTCGTAGCCGGCGTCGGTGGCTGCCTGTGCGAGCGCCGTGCCGATGTGGCCGGCGCCGATGATGCCGAGAGTGGTCATGCCCGGCGGCAACGCGCGGGTGTGCGGCTCATTCCCGGTCCAGCGCGTCGGCGAGCAGCTCTGCCAGGTGCCGGCCGGGGCGGTCGGCGAGGTGGTCGAGCTGGGTGCGGCAGGAGAAGCCGTCGGCCAGGACGACGGCGTCCGGCCCGGCCCCGCGGACGGCCGGCAGCAGCTGCTGCTCGGCGATCGCCACCGACACGTCGTGGTGCCCGCGCTCGACGCCCCAGTTGCCGGCGAGCCCGCAGCAGCCGCCCAGCCGGGTGACCGTGGCGCCGGTGCTCGTGAGCAGCCGCTCGTCGGCCGCCCAGCCCATCACCGCGTGGTGGTGGCAGTGCGGCTGGGCGACCACCTCGACGCCGGCCAGCGACGGCGGCGTCCACCCCTCCGTCGCGGTGAGCAGCTCGGCCAGCGTCCGGGTGCCCGCGGCGACCCGCGCCGCCAGGCCCTCCCCACCCGCCCCGTCGACCAGGTCGACGGCGTCCCCGCGCAGCGCCGCGGTGCACGAGGGCTCCAGGCCCACGACCGGCACCCCGGCGTCGACCAGCGGCGCGAGCCGCCGCACCGTGTCGCCGAGCACCCGCCTGGCCGTGTCGAGCTGGCCGGTGGTGATCCAGGTCAGCCCGCAGCAGGTGTCGTCGCCGGGCACCTGCACCGCGTAGCCGGCCGCCTCCAGCACCCGCACCGCCGCGTGCGCCACCTCCGGCGCGAAGTGGTCGGTGAAGGAGTCCACCCACAGCGCGACCGGGGTGCCATCGCCCGGCCGGGGGGTGAACTCCTGGCGGAAGGTGCGCCGCGCGAAGGCCGGCAGGTCGCGCCGCTGGTCGACCCCGGCGCTCCAGCGGGCCAGCCGGCCGCCGAGACGCGAGCGGGTCACCGCGTTGACCAGCCGGGGCGCCCGGGCGGCGAGGTCGGCCCACATCGGCAGCCGGCCGAGCAGGTAGTGCGAGCGCGGGCGCAGCCGCCCCCGGTAGCTCTGGTGCAGCACCTCGGCCTTGTAGGAGGCCATGTCCACGCCGGTGGGGCAGTCGCGCGAACAGCCCTTGCACGACAGGCAGAGGTCCAGCGCGGCGTGGACCTCCGGTGAGCGCCAGTCCCGCACCGGGCCGCCGGGCGCCAGCATCTCCTGCAGGACCCGCGCCCGGCCGCGGGTGGAGTCCTTCTCCTCGCGGGTGGCCGGGAACGACGGGCACATCACCGCCACGCCCGAGGGGTCGGCCCGGCACTTGCCGACGCCGGTGCAGCGGTGCACCGCGTTGGACAGGTCGCCGCCGTCGTGCGGGTAGGCCAGCGCGAGGCCCTGCCGGTGCCGGGGCGCGGCGGCCACCCGGATGTCGTCGTCGAGCCGGGCGGGGCGCACCAGCACGCCGGGGTTGAGCACGTCGTCGGGGTCGAACAGCGCCTTGACCCGGGCGAACAGGTCGAGCGCGGCGGGGGAGTACATGGTGCCGAGCAGCTCGCTGCGGGCCCGGCCGTCGCCGTGCTCGCCCGACACCGACCCGCCGTAGCGGGCCACCAGCCGGGCGGCGTCCTGCACGAACGCCCGGTAGGCCGCGCGCCCGCGGTCGGGCTCGCGGCCGAAGGGGAAGTCGATGCGCACGTGCACGCAGCCGTCGCCGAAGTGCCCGTAGGGGACGCCCTGCAGCCCGTGCTGCGCCAGCAGCGCCTCGAACTCCCGCAGGTAGCCGCCCAGCGAGGTCACCGGCACCGCGGCGTCCTCCCAGCCGGCGTGTGCGGGCCGCCCGTCGGAGGTGCGCGCGGCCAGCCCCGCGCCGTCCTCCCGGATCCGCCAGATCGCCGCCGCCTGTGCCACGTCGGTGACGACCATCGTGTCCACCGCGCCGGCGTCGGCCAGCACCCCGGCGGCCTTGGCCTCCACCTCGGCGACGCTGTCGCCGGTCAGCTCCACGATCAGCCAGCCCGCGCCGCGCGGCAGGTCGGGGACGACGGCGGCCGGCACGTCGCGCAGCCGCTGCACGATCCGCTCGTCGAGGCCCTCGACGGCGGTCGGCCCGTGCCGCAGCAGCCCCGGCGTCGCGTCGGCGGCGTCGGCCATCGAGGGGTACCCGAGCACGACCAGCCCGCGGGCCGGCGCGTCGGCGACCAGCGTCACGGTGGCGCCGAGGACGACCGCCAGCGTGCCCTCGGTGCCCACCAGTGCGCGGGCCACGTCGAAGCCGTGCTCGGGCAGCAGGTGCTCCAGCGAGTAGCCCGACACCTGGCGGCCGAAGCGGCCGAGCTCCGTGCGGATGGTCGCGAGCTCGCGCGCGACCAGCGCCTGCAGCTCGTCGAGGCCGCCCGGTGCCGACCCGGAGGCCAGCCGCAGCCGCTGCCCGGTGCCGGTGACGACGTCGAGGCCGGCCACGTTGTCCGACGTCCGGCCGTAGCCCAGCGCCCGGGAGCCGCAGGCGTTGTTGCCGATCATCCCGCCGACGGTGCAGCGGTTGCTGGTGCTCGGGTCGGGGCCGAAGCGCAGGCCGTGCGGGCGGGCGGCGGTCTGCAGCGCGGCCTGCACGACGCCGGGGTCGACGACGGCGGTGCGCGCCTCGGTGTCGATCGCGTGCACCCGGTGCAGGTACCGGCTGGTGTCGACGACGACGCCGGTGCCCACCGCGTTGCCGGCGATGGAGGTGCCCGCCCCGCGCATGGTCAGCGGGACGCCGAGGTCGCGGCACACCTCGAGCGCGGCGACCACCTCGTCGGCGTGCCGCGGCCGGACGACGGCGCGCGGCAGCACCCGGTACAGCGAGCCGTCGGAGGAGTAGAGCGCCCGGGCCAGGCCGGAGTCGTCGACGTCCCCGATGCCGGCCCGGCGGAGTGCGGCGGTGACCTCGGCGGTGTCCTCGGCGGTGTCCTGGGCGGTGTCCTGGGGGCTCCGGGTGTCGGCGGTGCTCACCCGGCCAGTGTCCCCGGTGCCGCCCGCGGGGGAGGCGGCACCGGGGGAGTGACTCAGCTCTCGGTGGGCGGCTCGTCCTTCCCGGACTCCTCCGCCTCGTCGGCCTCCTCCTTGGTGCGGTGCACCGCGCCGTCGGCGTGCTCCGGGGGGCCGTAGACGGTGTAGAGCACCAGCGGCAGCTGGCCGGTGTTGAGGAAGTTGTGCTTCGTCCCGGCCGGGACGACGACGAGGTCGCCCTGCGCCACCTTCCTGGTGGCCCCGCCGACCTTCGCCTCACCGACGCCGCTGACGAAGGTGAGGATCTGGTCGATGTCCTCGTGGACCTCCTCGCCGATCTCCCCACCCGGCGGGATGGTCATGATCACCAGCTGGGTGTTCTTCCCGGTCCACAGGACGCGGCGGAAGTCGGGGCTCTCCTCCGCGGTCGTGGCGATGGTGAAGTGGATGACGGACGCCATCGGCGCTGCTCCTCCCTGGTCGCTCGGCACCCGGTCGGTGCCCTCTCGCCGGTCCTCCTGCCCGCGACCCGTCCCCGCCATGCGCCGACCCCTCCACGCCCGGCGGAGGTGGATCGGCGCGCCGGGTCCTGCTACGGTCGCCGCACCGTCAGTTCGAGAGTCGAACCGACTCGACCGGCAGGAGGCGCCGGTGACCCGGACCGCCCCGAGCACCCCGGCAGCACCCACGTCGACGGCGGCCGCGCCGCGCGCCGTGCAGCGCCGCACGCTCGCCGTCGTCGCCGCCAGCACGCTGGTGGTGCTCGCGGCCTTCGTCACCCCGCTCGCCACCGCCGTCGCCACCGCCCGCGACCTCGGCGCCGGGCCCGGCGGGCAGGCCTGGCTGCTGTCGGCGATGAGCGTCGGGCTGGCCGCCGCGCTGCTGGTGGCCGGCGCCGGTGCCGACGACGTCGGCCGCCGCCGCGTGTTCACCGCCGGGCTGGTGCTGCTGGCCGCGGGCGCGGCGCTGACCGCCGCCGCCGGGTCCACCGGCGTCTTCGTCGCCGGCCGGCTGGTACAGGGCGTCGGCGGCGCGGCGGTGCTGGCCTGCTCGCTCGGCCTGCTGGCGCAGGTGTTCCCGCTCGGCCCGCCGCGGGCGCGCGCGGCGGCCGTGTGGGGCGCCAGCCTCGGCGCGGGCACCGGCGTCGGCGGGCTCGCCGCGGTGGTCCTCGACGGCGACACCGGCTGGCGGGCCACCCACGCGGTCACCGCCGCCCTCACCCTCGTCCTGGCGCTGGCCGCGCGGCTGCTGCTGCCGGAGTCGCCGCGCCCGCGCCGGCCGCGGGTGGACGTCGCCGGCCCGGTGCTGCTGGTGTCCGCGGTGTGCTGCCTGCTGGTGGGCCTGGTGGCGCCCCGCACCGGCGCGGGGACGGCGACCGCGGTGGCGCTGCTGGCCGCCGGCGTGCTGCTCGCCGCCGGGTTCGTGCTGGCCGAGGCGCGGGTCCGGGCGCCGATGGTCGACCTCGCGCTCTTCCGCGTCCGCGGCTTCGTCGCGGCCAACGTCGGGGCGCTGGTGACCGGCGCGGCCACGGTCGGGCTGATGTCCTACCTGGCCACCGTGCTGCAGCGCGGGCTGGGGGAGAGCCTGCTGGCCACGACGGTGCCGGTGGTCGTCTGGTCGGCGGTCGCCACCGCCACCTCCTGGGGGCTGCGGTGGGTGCCCGCCGTCGACGGGCGGCTGCTGCTGGCCGCCGGCCTGGCGGTGTCGGCGGCCGGGCTGGCCGCGCTCGCCGTCCTCGACGTCGGCGACCGGGGCACCGCGGTGCTGCCCGGCCTGGTCGTCCTGGGCGTCGGCTACGGCGCGGCCAACGCGGCGCTGGGCCGGGAGGCGGTCGCGCACGTGCCCGCCGAGCGCGCGGCCATGGGCGGCGGGGCCAACAACACCGCCCGCTACCTGGGCGCCGCGGTCGGGGCCACCCTGGTGGTGCTGCTGGTCACCGCCGCGGCACCGGCCGGCGCGAGCGCGGCCGGCGCGCTGCTCGACGGCTGGGACGCCGCGGCGCTGGCCGCGGCCGGGCTGAGCGCCGCGGGGGCGCTGGCGGTGCTGGCGCTGCGGCCGGCCCGGCGGGCCGGCTGACCCGCCGGCTCAGGAGCGGCGGGCGACCAGCTGGACGAGCACCTCGGTGGCGACGTCGGTGTCGTCGGCCAGGGAGGTGACCTCGCCGCGCTCGACGCGGGCGAGCATCAGCTCGTTGAGCCCGCCCACGGCGGCGAGCACCAGGGCCCGGTCCACCGGGCGCACCTCGTCGGGGTGCCGCCCGGCCAGCTCCGCGGCCACCCCGCAGAGCAGCTCGACGTAGCGGTCGATCACCCGGCGCCGCAGGGTGAGGGCCGGGCGGCCGGCGGCCTGCACCTCGACGAGGGAGGCCCAGGCCACCTCGGGGTTGGCGGCCAGCAGCTCCACGTAGGCCCGCACCGCCGTGCGCAGCCGGTCGCGCCAGGGCAGGCCCGCGGCCGCGGCGTCCTCCTGCGCGGCGCGGACGGCGGCCAGCATCTTCTCCGAGGCGCGGGTGTAGAGCTCCAGGAGGCAGTGCTCCTTGTCCCGGAAGTGCGTGTAGACGACGGTCTTGGACACCCGGCCGGCGCGGGCGATGTCGGAGATCGTCGTGGCGCGGTAGCCCTTGCGCGCCATGCACGAGGCCAGCGCGAGGAGGATGCGCACCCGCCGGGCGGCGTCCTCCTCGGTCACGTCCTCGGGCACGACCAGGGCGCTCACCTGGACGATCGTAGGCGCAGGCGGGGTGCGCACCGCCCCGGGACACCCGATCCCGGCGGCCCGGTGAGCGGGCTCACCGGCGGTCCGGGAACAAACCGCCGGGCCGGAGCTGTCGCTACCTGGGTGACCCCCACGACGCCCGTCCGCGCCTCCGCGCGCGCCTACGCCGTCTGGCTCACCGCGCTGGCCGCCTACGCCGTCGCCGTGTTCCAGCGCGCCTCGCTCGGCGTGACGGGCGTCGAGGCGCAGGAGCGCTTCTCGGCCGGGGCGTCGGCGGTCTCGCTGTTCCTGGTGCTGCAGCTGGCCGTGTACGCCGGGCTGCAGGTGCCGGTCGGTGTGGCGCTGGACCGGTTCGGCTCCCGCCGGCTGGTCCTCGTGGGCGCGCTGACCATGGCCGCCGGGCAGCTGGTGCTCGCGCTGGCCACCGACGTGCCCACCGCCGTGGCCGCGCGGGTCCTCGTCGGCGCCGGCGACGCGATGACCTTCATCAGCGTGCTGCGGGTGATCGGCTTCTGGTTCCCCGGGCCCACCGTCCCGCTCGTCACCCAGCTCACCGGCATCCTGGGCCAGGTCGGGCAGATCGCGGCCGCCTACCCGCTGGTCGCGCTGCTGCACGGCGCGGGCTGGCGCAGCACCTTCCTCGGCGCCGCGGCGGTGGGCGTGCTCGCCGCCGTCCTGGTGCTCGTCGCGCTGCGCGACGCGCCGCCGGGCACGCGGACCACCCGCCCCGCCGGGCTGGCCGAGGTCCGCCGCAGCCTGGCGCTCACCTGGCGCGAGCCGGGCACCCGCATCGGCCTCTACACCCACCTGGTCACCCAGTTCTCCGGCACCGTGTTCGCGCTGCTGTGGGGCTACCCCTTCCTGGTGGTCGGCCAGGGCCTGGCGCCGGGGACGGCGGCGGGCCTGCTGACCCTGCTGGTGGTCGTCGGCATGGGCGTGGGCCCGCTGCTCGGCCGGCTGTGCGGGCGCTGGCCGCTGCGCCGCTCGGTGCTGGTGCTGGGCATCCTCGCCGCCACGGTGACCGTGTGGACCGTCGTGCTGCTGTGGCCCGGGCGGGCGCCGGTGTGGCTGCTCGTCGTGCTGGTGCTGGTGCTGGGCACCAACGGCCCGGGCTCGATGATCGGCTTCGACTTCGCCCGCACCTGGAACCCGGCCGAGCGGCAGGGCAGCGCCAGCGGCGTGGTCAACGTCGGTGGCTTCGTCGCCTCGCTGCTGACCGTCCTGGCCATCGGCGCGGTGCTCGACCTCCTCACGCCCGGGGCCTCCACCGCCTACGACCTCGGCGCCTTCCGGGCCGCGTTCGCCGTCCAGTACGTGTTCTGGGCGGTCGGGCTGGTGGGCCTGCTGCGCCACCGGCGGGCGCTGCGGGCGCGGCTGGCCCGCGACGGTGTCGTCCTCGCGCCGCTGCACGTGGCCGTCGGCGCCCGCCTGCGCGGGGGGTCGGCCTACCGGGGCTGACCCGGGCCGGGGTCGCGCGGGCGGCCCGCCCTCGGCACGATCACGCGACATGGACGTGGTGGTCGGGCTGGACTCCGGGACGACGGCCACCAAGGCGGTCACCGCCGGCGTGGACGGCCGGGTCCGCGACCTGGTCAGCGTCGCCTACCCGCTGTCGGTGCCCGCGCCCGGCCGCGCCGAGCTCGACGCGCAGCGCCTGGCCGACGCCGCCGTCGAGGCGCTGGGCGCGGTGACGGCCCGCGCCCGCGACCGCGGCGACCGGGTCCGCGGCGTCTGCCTGTCGGCCGCGATGCACGGCCTGGTCCCCATGGACGACGACGGCCGGGCGCTGGGTCCGCTGGTGACCTGGGCCGACGACCGCGCCGCCGGGTTCGCCGAGGCGCTGCGCGCCGACGGCCGGGCCGGGGGGCTGCACGCCCGCACCGGCACGCCGGTGCACCCGATGTCGCCGCTGCTCAAGCTCGCCGCGCTCCGCGCCGACGACCCCGACCGGCTGGCCGCGGTGCCCCGCTGGGGCGGGGTCAAGGAGCTCGTCGTCTCGGCGCTGCGCGGCGGGCCGCAGGTGCTCGACCGCTCCTGCGCGTCGGCCACCGGCCTCTACGGCATCGCCGCGGGCGCCTGGGACACCGAGGCGCTCGAGGTCGCCGGCGTCCGCGCCGGCCAGCTCGGCGAGGTGCTCCCCACCACGGCGGTGCTGCGGGGGCTGCGTCCCGGCGTGGCCGCCACGACCGGCCTGCCCGCGGACACCCCGCTGGTGCTCGGCGCCTCCGACGGCGTGCTGGCCAACCTCGGCATCGGCGCGGTCCGCCCCGAGGTCGCCGCGGTGTCCCTCGGCACCAGCGGCGCCATGCGGGTCGTCGTCCCCTCGCCCACGGTCGACCCCGCGCACCGGCTGTTCTGCTACGCCCTCACCGACGACCACTGGGTGGTGGGCGGCGCGGTCAACAACGGCGGCTCGGTGGTGCGCTGGGCGTCGCAGGCGCTCGCCTCGGGGGACGAGGTCACGGGGGAGGACGCCGACGCGCTCGACGCCCGGCTGCTCGAGGAGGCCGCGGGCGTGCCGGCCGGCAGCGACGGGCTGCTGTGCCTGCCCTACCTGCTCGGCGAGCGCGCGCCGTGGTGGCGCTCGGGGCTGCGCGGCGCCTACGTCGGGCTGCGCCGCGAGCACCGCCGTCCGCACCTGGTCCGGGCCGCCGTCGAGGGGGTGTGCCAGCAGCTGGCACTGGTCCGCGACGCGTTCTCGGCCACCGGCCTGCCGGTCCGGGAGGTGCGCGCCACCGGCGGCGCGGTGGCCTCGTCGCTGTGGGTGCGGACCCTCGCCGCGGCCCTCGACCTGCCGGTGCGGGTGGCCGACTCGCCCGAGGGCACGGGCCTGGGCGCCTGCCTGCTCGGGCTGCACGCGCTGGGGTCGCTGCCCGACCTCGACGCTGCCACCGCCCTGGTC
Organism: Geodermatophilus dictyosporus; assembly: GCF_900115505.1. Lineage (GTDB taxonomy): Bacteria > Actinomycetota > Actinomycetes > Mycobacteriales > Geodermatophilaceae > Geodermatophilus > Geodermatophilus dictyosporus. The sequence goes on from NZ_FOWQ01000001.1 coordinate 60,899, forward strand.
GGCGTCTCCGACCCCGTCGAGCCCGACCCGGCCGCCGCCGGCCTGTACGCGCGGCTGCGCCCGCTGCTCGAGCAGTCCACGCAGGCGCTGACCGGCGTGCTCACCACCCTCGACGCCCTCGACGACAGCCCGTCCCACAGTCCCGCCTGACCCCTGGAGGAACCCCCGTGCCCGAGGTCGAACCGGCGCTGGGCGCCGGCCCGCTGCTGCTCATCGCCGCCGCCGCGGTGGGTGTCCTGCTGTTCCTGATCATGAAGCTGAAGCTGCACGCCTTCCTGGCGCTGATCCTGGTCAGCCTGCTGGTGGCGCTGGCCACGCGGATCCCGCTCGAGGACGTCGTCACCACGCTCACCGAGGGGTTCGGCGGCACGCTGGCCAACGTCGCGCTGCTGGTGGGGCTGGGCGCCATGCTCGGCCGGCTGCTGGAGCACAGCGGCGGGGCGCAGGTGCTCGCCGACAGCCTCATCGGCCGGTTCGGCGAGAAGCGGGCCCCGCTCGCGCTCGGCGTGGCCGCGCTGCTGTTCGGCTTCCCGATCTTCTTCGACGCCGGCCTGGTCGTCTTCCTGCCGATCGTGTTCACCGTCGCCCGCCGGCTGGGCGGCTCGCTGCTGCTCTACGGCCTGCCCACCGCCGGCGCCTTCGCCGTCATGCACGCCTTCGTGCCACCGCACCCCGGGCCGGTGGCCGCCGCCGAGCTCATCGGCGCCGACATCGGGCTGGTGCTGGTCTTCGGGCTGCTCATCGGCCTGCCCACCTGGTACCTGGGCGGCTACCTGTACGGCCTGTGGGCCGGGCGCCGCTACGACGTCGCCGTCCCCGACGAGGTGGACGACGACGCGCCGCGCACCGCCGACGACGAGCCCGACCCGTCGGTCGAGGGCACCTCGCCGGCCATCGGCTCGGGCGGGCCGCGCACGGGGACGGCGACCCGGGCGGCGCCGCCGCGGTTCGGCACGGTCGTCGGCATCCTGCTGCTGCCGCTCGTGCTGATCTTCCTCAACACCGGCCTGTCCACGCTGGCCACCGTGGGCGCGCTGGACGAGGCGTCGCTCCCCGTCCGGGCCGGCCAGCTGCTCGGCGCCACCCCGGTGGCCCTGCTGATCACCGTCCTGGTGGCGATGGTCGTGCTCGGCGTGCGGCGCGGGCAGAGCGGTGCGCAGGTCGAGTCGATCGTCAACAGCGCGCTGGGGCCGGTGTGCGCGATCATCCTGATCACCGGCGCCGGCGGCATGTTCGGCGGCGTGCTGCGGGCCAGCGGGATCGGCACGGCGCTGGCCGACGTCCTCGGCGACATCGGGCTGCCGGTCATCGTGGCCGCGTTCGTCATCTCGCTGCTGCTGCGCGTGGCGCAGGGCTCGGCGACGGTCGCCCTGACCACCGCGGCCGGGCTGTTGGCGCCGGTGGTGGAGGCCTCCGAGGGGCTCAGCTCGATCGACCTGGCGCTCATCGTCATCGCGATCGCCGGCGGCGCCACGGTGCTCTCGCACGTCAACGACTCCGGCTTCTGGCTGGTCAGCCGCTTCTTCCGGATGGACGAGAAGACGACGCTCAAGACCTGGACGGTGATGGAGACGCTGCTCGGGACGATCGGCTTCGTCCTCGCACTGGTGCTCAGCCTCTTCCTCTAGCCCTCGCCGGAGCGCGCGGAGCGGCCCGGACGGGGCCGTTCCGCGCCAGGATGGCCCCCCGGGGTGACCCGGACCGCAACGGGGCGGAAGGGGATCGTCATGAGGGGTGCGGCACGGGCCGCGGTGGCCGGACTGGGTGCGGTGGCGGCGGTGGCCGCCCGCGACCTGCTGCAGCGGGAGCACACGCTGCTGCGCAACTTCCCGGTGCTCGGGCACGCGCGCTACTGGCTGGAGTCGCTCGGGCCGGAGCTGCGGCAGTACCTGGTCGCCGGCGACAACGAGGAGCGGCCGTTCACCCGCGACCAGCGCCGCTGGGTGTACGCCTCGGCCAAGAGCGAGAACAACTACTTCGGCTTCGGCACCGACAACGACCTCGAGTACACGGCCGGCTACGCGGTGATCAACCACCGCACCTTCGGCCGCGCCGTCCCGCCCTCGCACCCGCACTCGGCCGCCGACGTCGCGCTGCCCTCGGCCAAGGTGCTCGGCGGCCCGCGCGGGCGGAGGCACGCCTTCCGGCCGGCGTCGGCGGTCAACGTGTCGGCGATGAGCTTCGGCTCGCTGTCGGGCGCGGCGGTCGAGGCGCTCAACCACGGCGCGGCGCTGGCCGGGTGCCTGCACAACACGGGGGAGGGCGGCCTGTCGGTGCACCACCGGCACGGCGGGGAGCTGGTGTTCCAGATCGGCACCGCCTACTTCGGGTGCCGCGACGAGCACGGCCGCTTCGACCTCGACCGGCTGCGCGACCTCGTGGCGGGCGCGCCGGTGCGGGCACTGGAGATCAAGCTCAGTCAGGGCGCCAAGCCCGGGCTCGGCGGGGTGCTGCCGGCCGCCAAGGTGTCCGCCGAGATCGCCGCGGCCCGCGGGGTGCCCGAGGGCGTCGACTGCGTGAGCCCGTCGCGGCACGCGGAGTTCAGCGACGTCGACAGCCTGCTCGACTGGGTGGAGCTGCTCGCCACCGAGACCGGGCTGCCGGTGGGGATCAAGTCCGCCGTCGGCGACATGCGGTTCTGGGACGAGCTGACCGAGCTGATGGCCTCGACCGGCCGCGGCGTGGACTTCGTGACCGTCGACGGCGGGGAGGGCGGCACGGGCGCTGCGCCGCTGATCTTCACCGACTCGGTGTCGCTGCCCTTCCAGCTCGGCTTCGCCCGGGTGTACTCGACCTTCGCCCGGCGCGGGCTGGCCGAGCAGGTGACGTTCATCGGCGGCGGCAAGCTCGGTCTGCCCGACAACGCGGTCGTGGCGTTCGCGCTCGGCTGCGACATGGTCAACGTCGCACGGGAGGCGATGCTCGCCATCGGCTGCATCCAGGCGCAGAAGTGCCACACCGACACCTGCCCGACCGGCGTCGCCACCCAGAACGCGTGGCTGGCGCACGGCCTGGACCCGGCGCTGAAGTCGGTGCGGCTGGCCAACTACCTGGCCACGCTGCGCCGCGACCTGCTCAAGGTGGCCGAGGCCTGCGGGGTCGAGCACCCCGGCCTCATCGACACCGGCTCGGTGGAGGTGCTCACCGGGCGGACGGCGTCGACCCCGCTGGGCGAGGTGTACGGCTACGAGCCCGGCTGGGGCATGCCGTCGGCCGCCGACCGCGCCGCGATCGTCGAGCTGATGACGGCCGGGGCACCCCAGGGCGGCTCCGCGCCCCCGTCCGAGGACGCCGCCGGCTGACGCGCACTCCCGCGGACGTGCCCCGTGCACGTCCGCGGGAGTGCACCGTCATGACCCGCCGCGGAGCAGGTCCTCGAAGGAGGGGACGTCGGCGAAGGGGTCGGCCGGGCGGGCCGAGGCCGGCCGACCGGTGACGACGTCGGCCAGCTCGCCGGCCGCCCGGGTGATCCGCCGGCCCAGCTCGCCGCCGTCGCCGCCGGCCCAGTCCTCCGACGCCGCGAACACCGCCGTCGGCACGGTCACCGCGCGCAGGTGGGCGAACAGCGGCCGCATGGCGTGCTCGAGCACCAGCGAGTGCCGGGCGGTGCCCGCAGTGGCGGCGAGCAGCACGGGCTTGCCGGTCAGCGCGCCCTCCTCCAGCACGTCGACGAAGGACTTGAACAGCCCGCTGTAGGACGCGGTGAACACCGGGGTGACGGCGAGGACCGCGTCGGCGCCGGTCACCGTCCCGACCGCCGCGCGCAGCGCCGCGTTCGGGAAGCCGGTGACGAAGGCGTCGGCCAGGTCGCGGGCGTGCTCGCGCAGTTCCACGACCTCGACCACGGCGTCCTCGCCCCGCTCGCGCAGGGCGGCGACGGTCGCGGTGGCCAGCCGGTCGGCCAGCAGCCGGGTCGACGACGGCGTCGACAGCCCGGCGCTGACCACGGCGATCGTGCGGGTGGTCATGCCGACACCTCCTCCGGGGTGGTGGCACGGGCCGCGACGAGCGAGGCGTGGGTGGGGGCGTCGGGCACGTGCGCGGGCTTGAGCGCGGCGAACTCCCGGCGCAGCACCGGCACGACCTCCTCGCCGAGGACGTCGAGCTGCTCGAGCACCGTCTTCAGCGGCAGGCCGGCGTGGTCGACGAGGAACAGTTGCCGCTGGTAGTCGCCGACGTAGTCGCGGAAGCCGAGGGTGCGCTCGATGACCTGCTGCGGGGAGCCGACGGTCAGCGGCGTCTCGCGGGAGAACTCCTCCAGCGAGGGGCCGTGGCCGTAGACCGGCGCGTTGTCGAAGTAGGGCCGGAACTCCCGGACGGCGTCCTGGCTGTTCCTGCGGATGAACACCTGCCCGCCCAGGCCGACGATCGCCTGGTCGGCCGAGCCGTGGCCGTGGTGCTCGAAGCGCTGCCGGTAGAACTCGACCATCCGCTGGGTGTGCTCCTTCGGCCAGAAGATGTGGTTGGAGAAGAAGCCGTCGCCGTAGTAGGCGGCCTGCTCGGCGATCTGCGGGCTGCGGATGGAGCCGTGCCAGACGAAGGGCGCGACGCCGTCCAGCGGCCGCGGCGTCGAGGTGAAGCCCTGCAGCGGCGTGCGGAACCGGCCCGACCAGTCGACGACGTCTTCGTCCCACAACCGCCGCAGCAGCGCGTAGTTCTCCACCGCCAGCGGGATGCCGTTGCGGATGTCCTGCCCGAACCAGGGGTAGACCGGGCCGGTGTTGCCGCGGCCCATCATCAGGTCGACGCGGCCGCCGGCGAGGTGCTGCAGCATCGCGTAGTCCTCGGCGATCTTCACCGGGTCGTTGGTGGTGATCAGCGTGGTCGCCGTCGACAGCTGCAGCCGGGTGGTCCGTGCCGCGACGTAGGCCAGCGTGGTCGTCGGCGAGGAGGAGAAGAACGGCGGGTTGTGGTGCTCGCCGAGGGCGAAGACGTCGAGCCCGACCTCCTCGGCCTTCTCCGCGATGCGGACGATCGCCTGGATCCGCTCCGCCTCGGTGGGCGTGCGGCCGGTGGTGGGGTCGGTCGTGACGTCACTGACCGAGAAGACGCCGAACTGCATCTCCGCTCCTCTGGTTGAGAGTGCAACTACTGCGTCCACGCAACGGGTGCCGGAGTCCGGGTGTTCCCGCGTCCGCCGACTCCACGGTGTGACCGTCCGGCCACGTCACGGCGGACCACTCCGTCGGTGACCGTCCCGTGATCTCGGGGGTGCACGACCGGACCGCCCGCGCTGGGAACCTGGCGACAACCCGGGAGCCTCGACGAGGCGCGGGGAGCACGGCTGACCGAGGGGGAACGGGATGTCGCAGCACAGGCACCAGGGCGCTCCGGACGCGGCGGGGAACGGGGCACAGCGGCCCACCCGCTTCTCGGGCAACCGGACCAGCGACGACGCACGTCCGGGCGAGCTCGACGGCCTGCTGGGCACCGGCCCGGTGTTCACCCACGCCGTCCGGGGCTACGACCGCCTGCAGGTCGACGACTACGTCGCCTGGGCCGAGACCGAGCTGCACGTGCTGCGCCGCGAGAACGACCACCTCCTCAGCCGCTACGCCGCGGCGTCGGCCGAGCTGCAGAACGCCCGGCGCCGGCTGGCCCAGCTCGTGCGCGAGCGGCAGTCGCTGCCCACGCCGGAGGACGCCGCCGCGATGGTGCAGCGCGCCGAGGCGGACGCGGAGCGGATCCGCGACGAAGCCCGCACGGAGGCCGAGGCCCGGCTGGCCAAGGTGGCCGACATGCGCCAGGCGGTGACCGCGCTGCGGGAGCAGGCGCGGGAGGAGGCCGCCGCGCTCGTCGGGGCCGCCCGCCGCGAGGCCGAGGAGCTGCGCCGGAGGACGGCCGCCGAGCAGGAGCGCGCCACCGCCGAGATCGCCGCCCGGGCGGAGGAGGAGCGGGTCGCCGTCGAGGCGGAGCTCGCCGCGCTGCGGGCGCAGCGCGACCAGGCACGCGAGTCGCTGCACCGGCTGGGGACCCAGATCGGCGACGCGCTGCAGCTGGTCGCCGGCGCGCTGCCCGACGACGCGGCCCTGTCCGGCGGCGCCGAGCTGCCCGACGAGGTGCCGGTGCTGGCGGAGCGGCGCGAGGCCGCGCGCGAGGAGGCCGACGGGCGCACCGGTGAGGACGCCGCTCCCGCCGACGGTGCGGCCGGCGTCACCGAGCTGCACGGCACCGGCCGCGGGACGGTCGCCGCGGCGTCCTGAGCAGCGCGACACGCCGGGCGGGCCGCGGGGGGCGGCCCACCCGTCACAGCCGTCACGGAGATCTCCGTCACCGCGGTGTTGTCACGGACGTGTAACGGCCCGTACGGTGACCGGCGTCCGGCTGGTCGTCTCCTCCCCGCCCGGGGAGCCTGGCCGGGCGCCGCCGAGTCGTGTCCGCACCCGCGGGCGCGAGCCGGGGACCCACCGCAGTCCTGGGGTGAATCGCCTGCCGAGTGCAGCGCGTAGGGCTTCTTCCCGCCCGAACCCGTCAGCTAACTCGGTAGGCGGCTCACGGAAGGAACGGAGAGTCCCCGCATGCCCCGCCTCCGGGCCCACGCGGCCCGCAGGTGCAGCCGGCGCGCGTCCCGCGCCTCCTGAGCCCGGCCGACACCTGCCCCGCTGACCCGGCGCCGCTGACCCGCGCCGCCGGGGACCCGTAGACCGCCGCACGCCGGCGCACGCCCGCGACCCGGGCCGCCGCGCGCCCACTCTCCCTCGGAGCCCCACCCCCTCATGCCCAGCCACACCCCGAACACGCCTGCCGCCCCGGCGACCGTCGAGCCCACCGCCGTCGAGCCCACCGCCGTCGAGCCCACCGGCGCCCAGCCCGCGACGCTCGAGCTCCCGGCCGCCGAGACCCCCGCCCGCCGCCGGTTCGGCCGCCCCGCCCGCACCGGTGCGCGCCGCAGCAGCCCGCCGCTGGGTCCCCGCCGCCCGGCCCTCCTGCTGGCCACCGCCGCCGCCGGCGCCCTGGTGGTCGGCGTGGTCACCACCAGCAGCCCGGCCGCCGAGGCCGGCACCGAGACGGCCGGCACCTCCGTGAGCGTGGCCGCGCAGCTCGGCGTCGCCGACCGGCAGACCGCCGACGTCGAGGCCGCTCCGCAGGCCGGTGACCTCGCGCCGCTGGAGGACCTCGCCGCCTCGCGCAGCGACCGCAGCGCCGAGGAGGCCAGCGCCGCGCAGGCCCAGGCCGCCGCCGACCAGGCCGAGCTCGACCGGCGCGCCGCCGAGGAGGCCGCCCGCATCGCCGCCGAGCAGGAGGCCGCCCGCGTCGCCGCCGAGCAGGAGGCCGCGCGCGCCGCCGCCGAGGCCCAGGCCGCCGCCGAGGCCGCCGCTGCCGCCGAGGCCGAGCAGGCCGCCGCCGAGGAGGCCGCGGCCGAGGAGAGCTCCGAGCCGGCCCCCGCCGCGGCGCCGGCCGCCCAGGGCTCCTTCAAGGACTACGCGCTGAGCAAGGTCGGCAGCGCCCAGCAGTTCAGCTGCCTGGAGAAGCTGTGGGGCAAGGAGAGCGGCTGGAACCCCAACGCGCAGAACCCCACCAGCACCGCCTACGGCATCCCGCAGTTCCTCGACTCGACCTGGGCCAGCACCGGCATCGCCAAGACCTCCGACGGCTACCGGCAGATCGACGCGGGCCTGATCTACATCGAGAGCCGCTACGGCACGCCGTGCGACGCCTGGGCGCACTCGCAGGCCACCGGCTGGTACTAGGAGGACCCTGCTGCCCCCACGCCTCGCTCCGCCCGGCACGGGCCCCTGCAGCAGGGCCGTTCCAGCCCATGACCGGCTCCTGCAGCGGGGCCGTTCAGCGCGTCGCGTGACAGTCTGGGCGTGATGACACAGGGAGGGCCGGCCACTCGCGTGGTGCCCGCGGGCTTCGTCCGCGCGCACACGCAGGTGCGCCGGCCCTCTCTCGTCCCCGAGGTGCGGCTGCACGTGGCCGACGACGTCGTCGCCCTGTGGGAGGCGATGGAGGACGGGGCCGGCGGCGCGGGTGAGGCCCCGCCGTTCTGGGCCGCCGCCTGGCCCGGCGGGCAGGCGCTGGCCCGCGCCGTCCTCGACGACCCCGGTCTGGTGGCCGGCCGCGCGGTGCTCGACCTCGGCTCCGGCAGCGGGCTGGTGGCCGTCGCGGCGGTCCTCGCCGGCGCCCGGTGGGTGCTGGCCAGCGACGTCGACCCGTTCTCCCGGACGGCGATCGGCGTCAACGCCGGGCTCAACGGCGTCGCCGGCATCAGCGTGACCGGCGACGTGCTCGACCGCGAGCCGCCCGCGGTCGACGTCGTCCTGGCCGGTGACGTCTGCTACGACCGCGAGATGACCGAGCGGGTGCTGCCCTTCCTCGACCGGGCGCGGGCGCGCGGCTGCGAGGTGCTCGTCGGCGACCCGGGCCGGCCCTACCTCCCGCACCAGCGGCTCGAGCCGGTCACCGCCCTCGACGTCCCCGAGACCGAGGGGCCGGGCACCCGCCGCACGACGGTGTGGCGGCTGCCCTGATGCGGCGCCACGGCGGCACCGGCACCGCCGCCTGGCCTCGGTGGCCGGACGCGGCCGCTGAGCGGTGACCGTCCACGTCGGCACCTCGGGCTGGAGCTACGACCACTGGGAGGGCGTCCTCTACCCGCCCGGGACGCCGCCCCGCGACCGGCTGGCCCACTACGTCCGCCGCTTCGGCACCGTGGAGCTCAACGCCAGCTTCTACCGCTGGCCCCGGACGGCGACCTTCGCCGGGTGGCGCGACCGGCTCCCCGAGGACTTCCGGCTGTCGGTCAAGGCACCGCGCGGCCTGACCCACGCCAAGCGGCTGTACGCCCCGGAGGCCTGGGTGGAGCGGATGACCGCGGCCTGGCACGAGCTGGACGGCCGGCGCGCCGTGCTGCTGGTGCAGCTGCACCCGGCCGCCGTCCGTGACGACGCCCGGCTCGCGTACTTCCTCTCCCTGCTGCCGGGATGGGTGCAGGTGGCCGTGGAGTTCCGCCACCCCAGCTGGCACGTCGAGGAGGTCTTCGCGCTGCTCGAGCGGCACGGCGCGGCCTACTGCGTCACCAGCGGTGCCGGCCTGCCGTGCGTGCTGCGGGCCACCGCGCCGTTCGTCTACGTCCGCCTGCACGGCCCCGACGACACCTGGCTGTACGCCGGCTCCTACTCCGACGACGACCTGCGCTGGTGGGCCGACCGGGTGGGGGAGTGGGCGGCCTCCGGCCGCGACGTCTACGCCTACTTCAACAACGACGGCCACGGGCACGCCGTCCGCAACGCCGAGACGCTGCGGGCCCTCACGGGCGGCTGAGCGGCGCCGTCCAGGCGGCGGGAGACTGAGCCCATGAGCGAGCAGGACGACGCGGCGCGGGCGGGGCAGGCCCAGGGCAACCTGGTCAGCCGGTCGGTCGAGGAGTTCGTCACCCAGCTGCGCGGCTTCACCGACCGGGCCCGGGGGCTGGCCTCCGGCGCCGTCCCGTCGGGTCTGTCGCTGCCGCGGCTGCCCTCCCCGCCCGGGGCGATGTCGGCGGCGCAGGTGGGGGCGATCGCCTCGCAGGTGCGCGGTCAGCGCCAGCTCGTCGCGGGCCTGATCGGGCAGCTGCAGGCCTTCGACGAGCAGCTCGCCGTCTTCGAGCGGGTGCTCGAGCCGATCGAGGAGTGGAGCCGGACCTGGGCGCGGCTGGAGCAGTCCTTCGGTGACGTGCTGCGCCGCCCGCCCACGGACCCGTCACCCCCGGCGGGGACCGCCTAGCGCTGGTCGCGGCGCAGCGGGTGGTCGGCCGGCACCTCGACGAGCACCAGCTGCACGCCGTCGGGGTCGGCGACGGTGGCCTCGAGCAGCCCCCACGGCTGCTGACGGGGCTCCTCGAGGACCGGCACGCCGGCCGCCGCCAGCCGGTCGACCTCCGCGGCCAGGTCGCGCACCTGCACCCACAGCGCCAGCCCGCGCGGCGGTCCGGCGGCGGCGCCGGACACCTCGAGCAGGCCGTTGCCCAGGAAGAAGACGACGCCGGGGTGCTCCGGCGGCCCGAACTCGCGGTGCACGGCCAGACCGAGGACGTCACGGTAGAACGCCTGCGACCGCACGGGGTCGGCGGTGCGGAGCAGGACCCGGCTGCTGAGCACGTCCACCCGGGCATCATGGACTCCCGTGACCCCCGCCGCCGCCGACGCCCGTGCGGGGCTGCGGGCCGACTGCACCCGCTGCGCCGGGCTGTGCTGCGTGGCACCGGCCTTCGCCGCCTCGGCCGACTTCGCGATCGACAAGCCCGCCGGCTCCGCCTGCCCCCACCTCGGCGGTGACGACCGCTGCGGCATCCACGGGCAGCTGCGCGAGCGCGGCTTCGCCGGCTGCACGGTGTTCGACTGCTTCGGCGCCGGCCAGCAGACGGTGCAGGTGACCTTCGGCGGTGCCGCGGGCTGGCGGGCGGACCGGGAGCGGGCGGCGGAGGTCTCCACCGCCTTCGTCGTCCAGCGGCAGCTGCACGAGCTGCTCTGGTACCTGACCGAGGCACTGGCACTCGACGCCGCCGCGCCGCTGCGCCGGGAACTCGCCGCCGCCCGCGACCGCACTGCGGCGCTGACCGCCGCGACGCCGCAGGAGCTCGCCGCCGTCGACACCGCCGCGCTGCGCCGGGAGGCCGGCGCGCTGCTGACCTCGGTGAGCGAGCTGGCCCGCTCCGGGGTGCGGCCGCGGGGGAGGGACCGGCGCGGGGCCGACCTCGTCGGTGCTGACCTGCGCCGGGCCCGGCTGCGGGCCGCCGGCCTGCGCGGGGCCTACCTGATCGGCGCCGACCTGCGCGGCGCGGACCTGTACCGCACCGACCTGCTCGGCGCCGACCTGCGGGCCGCCGACCTGCGCGGCGCCGACCTCTCCGGTGCGCTGTTCGTCACCCGGCCGCAGGTGGCCGCCGCCCGCGGCGACGCCGCCACCCGCCTGCCGGCCGGTCTGGAGCACCCGCCGCACTGGGACGGCTAGACCAGGTCGTCGTCCTCCGGCCGGCCGCGGCGGCGCAGCAGGCCGGTGACGCCGGCGACCCGCGACTGCGCCTGGTGCAGTGTCGCGATCAGCGGCCGGAGGTCCTCGTCGATCGTGCGGATGATGTCCGGGACCTTCTCCACCACCGGGTCGTCGAGCACCCGGCCCACCCGCTCCAGCCCGGGCTTGAGCGCCCGCACCGGCTCCTCCAGCTCCCCGACCAGGGTCTCCAGCCGCTCGGCGGTGCGCTGCGCCGAGGCGATCGCCGACGTCGCCGTCGAGGTGGCCGCGATCAGCTCGCGGACGGCGCCGTTGAGCTCGGTCAGCGTGCGCGGCAGCTGCGCGAGCGCCTCGGTCTGCGCCTGCAGCGCGGTCAGCAGCTCGGTGAAGCCGGGGATCTTCGGCATGCCGAGGCGGAAGGGGTCCACGGTGGCAACCGTCGCGCCCCCGCCGTCCGGTGCGCAACCGCAGCGGGCTACAGCGCGCGGAGGATGTCCTCGACCCGCTCGCGGGCGTCGCCGAAGAGCATCCGGGTGTTCTCGCGGAAGAACAGCGGGTTCTGCACGCCGGCGTACCCGGTGCTCATCGACCGCTTGAACACCACGACGTGCCCGGCGTCCCACACGTGCAGCACCGGCATGCCGGCGATCGGGCTGGCCGGGTCCTCGGCCGCGGCCGGGTTCACCGTGTCGTTGGCGCCGATGACCAGGACGACGTCGGTCTTGGCGAGGTCGTCGTTGATCTCGTCCATCTCCAGGACGACGTCGTAGGGCACCCGGGCCTCGGCCAGCAGCACGTTCATGTGCCCGGGCAGGCGGCCGGCGACCGGGTGGATGCCGAAGCGGACGTCGACGCCCTTGTCGGAGAGCGTGCGGGTGAGCTCGGCGACGGCGTTCTGCGCGTGCGCCACCGCCATCCCGTAGCCGGGGGTGATGACCACCGAGTCGGCGTCGCGCAGCAGCTGCGCGACCTCCTCGGCGGTGACCTCGGTGTGCTCGCCGTCGACGTCCCCGGAGGCCGCGGTGGCGCCCTCGTTGCCGAACCCGCCGGCGATGACCGACAGGAACGAGCGGTTCATCGCCTGGCACATGATGTAGGACAGGTAGGCACCCGAGGAGCCCACCAGCGCGCCGGTGACGATCAGCAGGTCGTTGTCGAGCAGGAAGCCCGAGGCGGCGGCCGCCCAGCCCGAGTAGCTGTTGAGCATCGAGACGACGACCGGCATGTCGCCACCGCCGATCGAGGCGACCAGGTGCCAGCCCAGCGCCAGCGCCAGCACGGTCAGCCCCGACAGCACCGCCAGCCCCGGCGAGACGACGAACACCACGGTGAGGACGGCGAAGGCGGCCAGCGCGCCGACGTTGAGCGCGTTCTTGCCGGGCAGCACGAGCGGGTTGCTCCGGATCCGGCCCGACAGCTTGAGGAAGGCCACGATCGAGCCGGTGAAGGTGACCGCGCCGATGAACACGCCGATCGCCACCTCGGCGGAGTGGATGCCCACCGGCAGCCCCAGCTCCTCGGCCTCGCCGGCCGGGGCGCCCTCCACCGACAGGTAGCCGTTCCAGCCGACCAGCACGGCGGCCAGGCCGACGAAGCTGTGCAGCAGCGCGATGAGCTCGGGCATGCCGGTCATCTCGACGATCCGGGCCCGCCAGATGCCGATGACCGCGCCGAGCACCATCGCGACGACGATCAGCCCGACCGACAGCGCGTTCCCGTTGCGCCAGGCCAGCCCGACGGTGGCGACCAGGGCGACGGCCATGCCGGCCATGCCGTAGGCGTTGCCCGCCTTGGCCGTCTCGTGCCTGGACAGGCCGGCGAGGCTGAGGACGAACAGCAGGCCGGCGACGATGTAGGCCGCGGACGCGGCGGTGCTGGCGCTCATGGTCAGGCCCTCCGGAACATGCCGAGCATGCGGCGGGTCACCGCGAAGCCACCGAAGACGTTGATGCTGGCGAGCAGCACCGCGAGGAAGGCCAGCACGGTCACCACCGTGCTGACGTGCCCGAGCTGCAGCAGGGCGCCGACCACGATGATCCCGGAGATCGCGTTGGTGACGCTCATCAGCGGCGTGTGCAGCGCGTGGTGCACGTGCCCGATGACGTAGAAGCCGACGACGACGGCGAGGGCGAAGACGGTCAGGTTGCCGATCAGCTGGTCGGGGGAGAAGGCGGCCAGCAGGAACAGCAGGGCGGCGGCCAGGCCGACCAGCGCGGCCCGCCGCCCGGGCGCGGGCGCCTTCACCGGTGGCGGCAGCGGCGCCGGTGGTGGCGCGGCGGCCGCGGGGGCGGCGGAGACCTGCACCGGCGGCGGGGGCCACATCCGCTCGCCGGCCCGTGCCACGGTCATGCCGCGCACGACGACGTCGTCGAGGTCGAGCACGAGCCGGCCGTCCTTGCCGGGGGTGAGCAGCTTGAGCAGGTTGACCAGGTTGGTGGCGAACAGCTGGCTGGCCTGGGCCGGCAGCCGGGCGGGCAGGTCGGTGTAGCCGATGATCGTGACGCCGTTCGGCGTGGTGACCACCTCGTCGGGCACCGAGCCGGCCACGTTGCCGCCCTGGGCGGCGGCCATGTCCACCACCACCGAGCCCGGCTTCATGCTGGCCACCATCTCCTCGGTGAGCAGCCGGGGTGCCGGCCGGCCGGGGATCAGCGCGGTGGTGATGACGACGTCGACGTCGCGGGCCTGCTCGGCGTACATGACCGCGGCCCGGGCGTCGAAGCTCTCGCTGGTGACCGACGCGTAGCCGGTGCCCGACCCCGTGGCCTGCTCCTCCTCGTCGGCGGGGACACCGACGTACTCGCCGCCGAGCGAGCGCACCTGCTCGGCCACCTCGGGGCGGACGTCGGTGGCCCGCACGATCGCGCCGAGGCTGCTGGCCGCGCCGATCGCGGCCAGCCCGGCGACGCCGGCGCCCGCGACGAAGACCTTGGCCGGCGGCACCTTGCCCGCGGCGGTCACCTGGCCGGTGAAGAACCGGCCGAAGGCGTGCGCGGCCTCCACCACGGCGCGGTAGCCGGCGATGTTGGCCATGGAGCTCAGCACGTCGAGCGACTGCGCCCGCGAGATGCGGGGCACGGCGTCCATCGCCAGCGCGGTGACGCCGCGGGCGACCAGCGCGTCGAGCAGCTCGGGCGCCAGCGCCGGGGCCAGCAGGCTGACCAGCACCGCGTCGGGGCGCAGCAGGGCGACCTCGTCGAACGTGGGGGCGTTCACGTGCAGGACGACGTCGGCGCCCCAGGCCTGCGCCGCCGAGCCGATCCGCGCCCCGGCCGCGACGTAGGCCTCGTCGGGGGAGTCCGCGCGGGCGCCGGCACCGGCCTCGACGAGCACCTCGTGGCCCAGCGCGCACAGCTGGCCGACGCTGGTGGGGGTCGCGGCGACGCGCGTCTCGTTCCGTCGGGTCTCTGCGGGCACGCCGATCAGCACGCGCACTCCCTCACAGCTCGGGGCCGGCGGGCTGCGCCGGCGGGGCCTGGCGTGGTGCAGCGGGGGAGGCGGGCGGCCGGACCCCGGGGCTGCATCGTGGCAGGCCACCGGGACCGCACGGTCCACCGGTACCGGAACGTGACGCGGATCGCAGGGGGATCCGGTCAGCGCCCGGCCGCCACCACGCGGTCGGTGACGTCGCGCAGCACCGCCGGCCAGTCCTCCAGGACCGCCTCGCGACCGGTCCGGACGACGACGACGTCGGAGGCCGGGTCGACGGCGACGAACTGGCCCTTGTTGCCGCGCGCGAGGAAGCGGCCCTCCCGCTCGAGGTCGAGCCACCACCAGTACTGGTAGTGCTCGGCCGGGTCGCCCGAGGTGTCGCGCGCGGTGGCCTCGGCGACCCAGTCGGCCGGGACCACCTGCCGGTCGCCGGCCCGGCCCTCGCGGGCGAACAGCAGGCCGAAGCGGGCGTAGTCGAGCGCCCGGGCGTTGAACCCGCTCTCCATCTTGGGGAAGCGCTGCGCCTCGCTGTCGGCGCTCCAGCTCGCGTCGGCCTCGGCGCCCATCGGCCCCCAGAGCACCTCGGCGGCGTACTCCTCGACCGGCCGGCCCACCGCCCGCTCCAGCGCCAGGCCGACCAGCAGCGGGTTGTAGTTGTTGTAGAGCCACGTCCGGCCCGGCGGCTCGACGATCTCGGCGGTGAGGGCGAGGGCGCGCAGGTCGGGGTCGTAGTAGGTCAGCGCGTCGTCGCTCCAGGGCAGGCCCTGCTCCTCGTAGGCCAGCCCGGAGGACATGGTCACCAGGTGCCGCAGCGTGACGTCGGCGAAGCGCGGGTCGCGGTCGAGCAGCTCGGGCACGTAGGCGGTCACCGGGTCGTCGAGGCCGCCGATCTCGCCGCGGCCGATCGCGATGCCGACCAGCGTCGACAGCACCGACTTGGCCACGGAGAACGACGTCTGCAGCGACTCCCTCGACCGGCCCTCGCCGTACCACTCGAGCAGCACCTCGTCACCGCGCAGCACGACGAAGGACGTCGACCGTGTCCGCCGGAGCAGCTGCTCGAGGTCCTCGGCCCCGCTGCCGGGCACGGTGACCTCGTCGAGGACACCGGCCGGCAGCGAGCCCGGGCGCAGCGGCAGGACGTCGTCGCCCGCGGGGACCGGCAGCGACGGGAAGCGGAGCCGGTCGTCGACGTCGGCGTCCGTCCAGACGACGGCGCGGGCGACGCCGGAGGAGTCCAGCGACGCCCGGGCCCACAGCTGCAGCCCACCGGCGGCCACCGCCGTCCAGACGAGGACGGCGACCAGTGCGGCGGCCACCCGGCCGCGGCGGCGGCGGACCGCACGGGCCGCGGCCCACGCCAGCCCGGTGGCGGCCAGGGCGGCGAGGAGGAGCCAGGCGAGCACGACGCCGGACCCTAGGCCCCCGAGGCCGGGAACGGCCGCGGCCGGCGCCCCGAGGGGGACGCCGGCCGCAGCACGTGGCGGGGTGCTCAGTCCGCGCGGGTGTAGGGCGCCCCCAGCGGGTCGACCGTCGGGTAGCCGTCGACCCGCGCGGCGAGCCGGTCGGCGGCCCAGTCGCCGTCGCCGAGCACGTGGTCGATCGCGGTCAGCCGGCTGGTGTAGTGCCCGACCGAGTACTCCGCGGTGACCCCGATGCCGCCGTGCAGCTGGATGGCCTCCTTGCCGATGTGCCGGCCGGCGCGGCTGGTCTGCAGCCGGGCGCGGTCGGCGGCGGCGACGACGTCGCCCCCGGCGTCGGCGACCATGCTCGCCCAGAGCGCCGTGCTGCGGGCCAGCTCGAGCGACACGTACATGTCCGCCGCGCGGAAGGTCAGCGCCTGGAACCGGTTGAGCGTGACGCCGAACTGCTTGCGGGTCCTGAGGTACTCCGCGGTGGTCGTCAGCGCGGTGTCCATCGCCCCGACCGCCTCGTTGCCGTAGGCGATGCGGGCCAGCGCCTGCGCCCGCTCGACGTCGGCGGACCGGTCGGCCACCGCCGTGCCACCGCCCTCGCCGGACAGCTCGCCGAGCAGCTCGGCGGGCGTGCCGGCCAGCGTCACGTTCGCCGCGCGGGTGCCGTCGTGGGTGGGGTAGCCGGTGCGGGTCAGCCCCTCGGCGTCGCCCCGCACGAGGTACAGCGCGGTGCCGCCGTCGACGGCCGCGCTGACCACCAGCACGTCGGCGCGGGCGCCGTGCAGCACCGGCTCCTTGACGCCGGTCAGGCGCCAGGTGCCGCCGTCCTCGGTGGCGGTCACGCCGCGCGCGGTGGTGCTCCACCGGGTGCCGGGCTCGGCGTGCGCGAAGGCGAGCACGGTCGCGCCCTCGGACAGCGGCCCGAGGACCGCCTGCCGCTGCGCGGCGGTCCCCACGGCCGCGACCAGGCCGCCGGCGAGGACCACGGACTCGACGAACGGCTCGGGTGCGATGACCCGGCCCATCTCCTCGGCGACGATGCCGACCTCGATCGGGCCGGCGCCCATGCCGCCGTCCTCCTCGGCGAAGGGCAGGCCGAGCACGCCCATCTCGGCCAGCCGGGCCCAGGTCTTCTCGTCGAAGCCCGGGTCGGCGGCGACCGTCCGGCGGCGCACCTCGGGGTCGCCGTAGGCCCGCTGCAGCAGGCCGCGGACGGCCTCGCGCAGGTCGTTCTGCTCGCTGTCGTACTGGAAGTCCACGGCTACCTCACAACCCCAGGATCGTGCCGGCGATGATGGTCCGCTGGACCTCGTTGCTGCCCCCGTAGATGGAGACCTTGCGGTAGTTCAGGTACTCCGGCGTGGCCACCCGGGCCCAGTCGGGCACCTCGGAGCCGCCGTCGGCGAAGGAGGCCAGCGAGAGCGGGCCGGCGATGTCGACGATCAGCTCGGTGGCGGCCTGCTGCAGCTCCGAGCCACGCAGCTTGAGCACCGACGAGGCCGGGTGCGGCTTGCCGTCGGCGGAGTTGGCCACCACCCGCAGGGCGGTCAGCTCCAGGGCCACCAGCTCGTTCTCGAGCTCCGCGATCCGCGCGGTCAGCCGCGGGTCTTGCGACAGCGGCGTGCCGTCGACGGTGATCTCACGCGCGTGCTGCTTGGCCTGGCTGATCAGCTTCTTGGTGGCGCCGACGCGGGCGATGCCCACGCGCTCGTTGCCGAGCAGGAACTTGGCGTAGTCCCAGCCGCGGTTCTCCTCGCCGACGAGGTTCTCGGCCGGGACGCGGACGTCCTCGAAGAACACCTCGTTGACCTCGTGGCCGCCGTCGATCAGCTGGATCGGCCGCAGCGTCACGCCGGGGCTGTCCATCGGGAAGACCAGCATCGAGATGCCGCGCTGCTTCTTCTCCGCCGTCGGGTCGGTGCGGACCAGGCAGAAGATCCAGTCGGCGTGCTGGCCGAGGGTGGTCCAGGTCTTCTGCCCGTTGACCACCCAGTCGTCGCCATCGCGGACGGCGGTGGTGCGCAGCGAGGCGAGGTCGGAGCCGGCGTCGGGCTCGGAGAAGCCCTGGCACCACCAGATGTCGAGGTTCGCCGTCCTGGCCAGGAAGCGCTCCTTCTGCTCCTGGTTGCCGAACGCGGCGATGACCGGGCCGATCATGCTCGTGTTGAACGCGAGCGGCTCGGGGACGTTGGCCAGCTGCATCTCCTCGCGCCAGACGTGGCGCTGCAGCGGCGTCCAGTCCCGGCCGCCCCACTCGACCGGCCAGTGCGGCACGGCCAGGCCGGCGGCGTTGAGGATCCGCTGGGCCTGCACGTACTGCTCGCGGCTCAGGTGGCGGCGGGCCGCGAGGGTGTCGCGGATCTCCGCGGGCACCTGGGTGGTGAAGAAGGTGCGCATCTCATCCCGGAAGGCCTCCATCTCCGGGGAAAGCTGCAACCGCATGGGACCTCTCTCCTGACGGCGGCGGTGCCGTCTCGACGTGTGCCCCGACGATCCCACACCGGTTACCGGTGAGTAAGCACGCCTCTCCGACCGTTCCGGCTGGGGCACCGACACACTAACCGCCGGTGTTCCACGAGCCGGGCGGCCGCCGGGGACCGGGACGGCGGCCGGCCGGGCGCGACGGCAGGATGTGCCGCCGGGCCGGTCCCGGTCCGCCGACCCGACAGGAGATGGTCCCCGCGTCCCGCCCCGACCCCGGCCCGGTCGTCGCACCGCCGGGCACCCGGCTGCTCCTGGCCGCCGTCCTGCTCGCCGCGCTCAACCTGCGCGGGGCCATCGCCGCGGTGGGCCCGGTGCTGGGCGACGTCCGCGCGGACCTGGGCCTGTCCGCGGCCACCGCCGGGCTGCTGACGACGCTGCCGGTGCTCTGCTTCGCCGTCCTCGCCCCGGCGTGCGCCGCGGCCGGCCGCCGGTTCGGCCCCGGGCCGGCCGTGCTGGCCTCGCTGGTCCTCCTGGCCGCGGCCCAGGCGCTGCGCGTCCTCGACGGCGCCCCGGTGCTGCTGGCCGGGACGTTCCTGGCCGGCGCCGCCATGACGGTGGGCAACGTGCTGCTGCCGGCGGTGGTCAAGGCCGGCTTCGGACGGCGGGCGGGCCCGGTCACCGGCCACTACACCGCGGCGCTGGTGGCCGGGGCCGCGGCGACCGCCGCCCTCACCGCCCCGCTGGCCGGCGCGCTGGGCTGGCGGGGCGCCCTGGCGGCCGAGGGGGTGCTGGCCGTCGCCGCCGCCGCCGTCTGGGCCGCGGCCGCCCGGCGGACCGGCGCCCTCGCCGCCGCGGCGGTGCCCGGCACCCGCCCGGCCGGGACCGGCCCCCGCCTGTGGCGGTCCCGGGTCGCCTGGGCGGTGACCGCCGTGCAGGCGCTGCACTCGACGCTGTACTTCTCGCTCACCGCGTGGCTGCCCACGCTGCTGGCCGACCGCGCCGGCACCGACCTCGCCGCCGGGTCGCTGGCCGCCTCGGTCTACCAGGCCTCCGGCATCGCGGGGAGCCTGCTCGTGCCCGCCGTCCTGGCCCGCCGGCCGGGGCAGGCGGGGATCGCCCTCGGCGTCGCCGGGCTCTGGGCCGTGCCGGTCGCCGGACTGCTCGTCCTGCCCGCGGCGTGGCCGGCGTGGGCCGTGGTCGCCGGGCTGGCGCAGGGCGCCGGCATCGCCCTGGCGGTCACCCTGGTGGTGCTGCGCGCCGCCGACGCCGACGTCGCCGGCCGGCTCTCGGGCATGAGCCAGCTGGTCGGCTACTCCGTCGGTGCCGCGGGGCCGGTGGCCGTCGGCGCGCTGTCGGGGCTCACCGGCGGCTGGACGGCGCCGCTGCTGCTCCTGGCCGCCGTGGTGCTCGGTCTGGCGCTGGCCGGGGTCGTGGCGGCGCGGCCGGTGCGGATCGGCTGACCGTCGCCCGGGGCAGCTCGACGACGTCGGCCAGCACGCCGCCGTCGGCCGTCAGCCGCCCCGGCGCGGGGCTGTCGTAGACGACCAGCAGCCGGCCGTCGGCCGCCGGGCCGAGCAGGCCGATGCCCTCGGCGTGGTCGTCGCCGTCGCCGTACGGGAGGGCCAGCTCGCGGGTGAGCCGGTCGCCGCGGACGACGGTCGGCTCCTCCACCGCGCACGCGCCGTGCCAGCGGTAGACGTACACCGGCCCGTCGAGGTCCATGGTCGGGCCGGCGAGCACGAGCAGGTCCTCACCCTGCGGGCAGAGGTCGCGCACCCCGAGGCCGGCCAGCCGGAGCACGTGCTTGCGGTAGCGGCGGCCGTCGGGGAAGCGACGCAGGCGCAGCCGGGTGGGGTCGTGGGCGTCGACCTCGGGGCGCAGCTCGAGCACCACGGCCCAGCCGCGCAGCACCGGGCCGCGCAGGCCGAGGTGGACGCGGTCGCCGGAGACGGCGATGCCCTCGACGTCGAGGCCGTTGTCCTTGCCGGGGATGGGCAGGAACGGCGCCAGGTGCTCGTCGTCGGCGAGCAGGTCGCGCAGGTCCCTGCCGCGGGTGCCGAAGACCGCCGCGCGGCGCGTGCCGTCGTCCTCCACCAGGGTGGGCAGCCCGTCGACGTCGGCCACCGGGATGCGCACCAGCACCTGCCGGCGCGGCTGGCCGGTGACCCTCGCCAGCCGGCGCAGGGCCCGCTCGCCGTCGTGCTCGTCGCGGATCCGGCGGCGCCGCAGGCTGTGCGAGCCGACGGCCCACAGCGCGTCGCCGGCGCGGGCGAGGCCCTCGATGTCGGCCTCCTCCTCGACGCCGGGGCCGGTGCCGCCGGGCAGGGGGACGAGGTCGGTGAGGGAGAAGCTGGTCTGGTCGTCGTAGCGGGTGGGGGCGGCCGGGTCGTCGGCCACGAGCCGCTCGATCGTGGCGGTCTCGTCGCCGGCCACCCACAGCACCGGGCCGTCGCTGCGCACGGCGGAGAGGTTGGTGTGGGTGGCGCTCGCCCGGGCGGCGCTGCCGAAGCGGAGGGTCACCGTGCGGGTCGTCGTCACGGGCGGGCACTGTGGCACGGCCGGCGCCGGGCCGGGAGGTGTCCGTGCGTCGTACCGTGCGGTATGGACCTCGTCTGCCCCAAGTGCCAGGGCGTCATGCGCACCTACGAGCGCAACGGCGTGCACGTCGACCAGTGCACCGAGTGCCGGGGGATCTTCCTCGACCGCGGCGAGCTCGAGCGGCTGGTCGACGCGGAGAACTCCTGGCACGGCGCGCCGTCCGTGTCACACGGCTCGCCGCAGCAGCACGGCGCTCCCCAGCAGCACGGGCAGCCCGCCTACGGCCAGTCGCACGCCGCGCAGTACCCGGCCGCCGGCGGCGCGGGCCTGGGCGCGGTGGTCAACGAGGTGCTCGGTGCGGTGCGCAGCAGCGGCCACGGCTCCTCGCACGGCTCCTCGCACGGCTCCTACGGTCACAAGAAGCGCAAGGAGTCCTTCCTCTCCGACCTCTTCGGCTGAGGCCGGTCCTCGTCCGGCGCCCGGTCGTGCTCTGCACACACCTGTGTTCAGAGCACGACCGACCGCCGGACAGGTCGGTCCCGCCGGCCGCCGGTACCGTCGCGGCCGTGGCGGCGCGAGAGCTGGTCGTGCTCGGCACCGCCGGCCAGGTGCCCACCCGCACCCGCAACCACAACGGGTACCTGCTGCGCTGGGACGGCCGCGGCTTCCTGTTCGACCCCGGCGAGGGCACCCAGCGGCAGCTGCTGCTGGCCGGCGTCCCCAGCAGCGCCGTCCACCGGGTGTTCGTCAGCCACTTCCACGGCGACCACTGCCTGGGCCTGCCCGGGGTGCTGCAGCGGATGTCGCTCGACGGTGTCGCGCACGCCGTGGTCACCCACTACCCGGCGTCGGGGCAGGTGTTCTACGACCGGCTGCGGCACGCCAGCGCCTTCGCCGACCGGGCCGACGTCCGGGCCGGGCCGGTCACCGGGGAGGGGGTGCTCGCCGAGGACCCGGTGGGCACCTGGGAGACCCGCCGGCTCGAGCACCCGGTCGAGTCCTTCGGCTACCGGCTGGTCGAGCCCGACGGGCGGCGGATGCTGCCCGACCGGCTGGCCGCGGCCGGCGTCGCCGGGCCCGACGTCGGCCGCCTGCAGCGCGACGGCGTGCTGCGGGTGGGGGAGCGCACGGTGCGGCTCGAGGACGTCAGCGAGCCGCGGCCTGGCCAGCGGTTCGCCTTCGTCATGGACACCCGCCTGTGCGACGGCGTCCCGGCGCTGGCCGAGGGCGCCGACCTGCTGGTGGTCGAGGCGACCTTCCTCGCCCAGGACGCCGCCCTGGCCGAGCGGTACGGCCACCTGACCGCCCGGCAGGCCGCGCGGGTGGCCGCGGAGTGCGGGGTGCGGCGACTGGTGCTCAGCCACTTCTCCCAGCGCTACCCCGACCCTCGTCGTCTCGAGGAGGAGGCCCGCGCCGAGTTCGACGGCGACCTCGTCGTCGCCGCGGACCTGCAGCGGGTTCCGGTGCCCGCCCGCCGGGGGTAGGCGGGGAGGGTGTTCGAGAGCCTGGGATTCGAGCCCGACTGGTTCGGCCTGCTGGGCCGGGAGGTGCTGCGCGAGCGGCGCGCCGCGCTCATCGCCGAGGCCTGCGCGTGGAGCGTGGGCCTGTCCGACCGGCCGCACCACCTGCGGTTGCGCGGCCGGCTGGTGGCCACCGGCTCCACCATCGGCGACCGCGCCGCCACGGGGCAGGCGCTGTCGGGGGAGGAGGACGGTCGGCTCGAGCTCGGCGACGCCCGCCCCGGCAGCTTCCAGGACGCGCTCAACGCCGTCGACGCCGACGGTGCCGTGTTCGCCGACCGGTTCGACCGCGAGGTGATCGAGCCGTTCGTGCACGAGACCTGCGTGCTCGCCGCCGACCGCGCCCGCCGCACCCGGCCAGGCCAGTGGGCCGAGCTGCTCGACGACCTCGGCGAGGACGGGGCGGAGCTCGGCGACGTCGTCCGCGCGGGGGAGTGGGAGCAGCCGCTGCGCACCGACGCCGAGCACCTCGTGCTGGCCGCGCTGGGCACCGCGCCGCTGCTGGAGGTGGAGGCGGAGGGGCTGCCGCTGTCGCTGGTGCGCGCCGCGGAGGCCACCGCCCGCGCCGCGGCCGCCCCGCGACCCGAGCCCGAGCCCGAGGACCTCTCCGGCGCGCTGTTCCTGGCGCTGGCCGCCGTCCGGGAGGCGGGCCTCCCCGCGCCGGTGCCGGCCGACGACGCCCCCCGGCTGCTCGCCGCGCTGGCCGAGCAGGGCCTGGAGCCCGACGAGGTCGCCGCCGTGCTGCCCCACCTGGACCTCGCGCCGGGCACCGCCGACCGCGTCGCCGCCCTGCTGGCGGCGGCCTAGAGGGGCAGGCCGGTGTAGTTCTCGGCCAGCTCGCGGGCGGCGGCCTCCGACGAGCAGACCCGGCGCAGCTGGGAGAGCTGCAGCTGGGCGTCGAAGGGGTCGCCGGTGGTGTGCAGCATCGAGGTCATCCACCAGGAGAAGTGGGTGGCCCGCCAGACCCGGCGCAGCGCGGTGTCGGAGTAGGCGTCGGCGAGGTCGGTCTCCTTGTCCTGCAGCAGCCGCACCACGGCCCGGGAGAGCAGGACCACGTCGGCCACGGCGAGGTTGAGGCCCTTGGCGCCGGTCGGCGGCACGATGTGCGCGGCGTCGCCGGCGAGGAACAGCCGGCCACGGCGCATCGGGGCGCTGACGAACGAGCGCATCGGCAGGATCGACTTCTCGGTGACCGTCCCCGTGGACAGCTCCCAGCCGTCGAGCGCGAACCGGGTGGCCAGGCCCTCCCAGATGCGGTCGTCGGACCAGTCCTCGATCCGCTCCGACGGGTCGACCTGCAGGTAGAGCCGGGACACCGACGGCGAGCGCATCGAGTGGAGCGCGAACCCGTCGGGGTGCCAGGCGTAGATCAGCTCGTCGGTGGCCGGGGCGGCGTCGGCGAGGATCCCCAGCCACGCGTAGGGGTAGGTGCGCTCCCACAGCTGCTGGCCGGTGCCCTCGGCGACGACCGCTCGCGAGGGCCCGTGGAAGCCGTCGGTGCCGGCGACGACGTCGCACTCGAGCACCCGGGCGGCGCCGTCGGCGTCGGTGAAGCGGACGCGCGGGCTGTCGGTGTCGACGTCCTCGACCGCCACGTCGGAGACGTCGAACAGCAGCGGGGGGCCGCCGGCGAGCTGGGCGGCGACGAGGTCCTTGACCACCTCGGTCTGGCCGTAGACCCACACCCGGCGCCCGCACAGCGCGGGGAAGTCCAGCTGGTGGCGCACGCCCGGGTACTGCAGGTACACGCCGCGGTGCTCGAGGCCCTCGCGGTGCAGCCGATCGCCCATGCCGGCCCCGGTCAGCACGTCCACGGTGTTCTGCTCGAGGATCCCGGCGCGGATGCGGGCCTCGACGTACTCGCGGGACCGGTTCTCCAGCACCACCGAGTCGATGCCCTGCAGGGCGAGCAGACGCGAGAGCAGCAGGCCCGCGGGGCCGGCGCCGATGATCCCCATCTGGGTGCGCATGCGGTCGAGTGTGACCCCGGATACGTCCAGGTGGACACCGCGCGCTCCCGTTCAGCGGAAGGGCGCGGTGCGGGCCAGCGCGCGGCCGACGCCGCGGGCGGCCACCTCGAGCACCGGCACCAGCCGGGCGAGGTCGCGCCGGTGGCTGGGGACGACGATGCCCAGCGCCGCGGCCACCACCGGCCCGCAGGCCCGCTCCACCCGCACCGGGACGGCGACCGACGCGGTCCCCAGCGACATCTCCTCGGCGGTGCGCGCCCAGCCGCGGCGGCGGACTTCGGCCAGCTCGCGGGAGAGCCGCACCGGGTCGACGACGGTGTGCCGGGTGGCCCGCTCCGGCGCGGCGAGCACCTGGGCCACCACCTCGTCGGGCGCCGAGGCCAGCAGCACCTTGCCCACCCCGGTGGCGTGCAGTGGCAGCCGGCTGCCCACCTGGCTGACCACCGGCACCGACTCCCGGCCGGAGATCCGCTCGACGTAGAGCGCGTGCACCCCCTCGCGGACGGCGAGGTGCACGGTGTCGCGGGTGGCGGTGTGCACGTCGAGCAGGAAGGGCGCGGCCAGCTGGCGGAGCTCGAGCTGGACGGGGGCGAGCAGGCCGAGGTCCCAGAGCTTGCGGCCGATCTCGTAGCGGCCGTCGGCCCGCCGCGACAGCGCGCCCCAGGCGGTCAGCTCGGCGAGCAGCCGGTGCGCGGTGGTCAGGGGGGTGCCCGAGCGCTCGGCGATCTCGGTGAGGGTCAGCCGGGGCGAGGCCGCGTCGAAGGCGTCGAGGACGGCCAGCGCCCGCGAGGTCACCGAGCGCCCACCGGCCGCCGCGCCACCCGCCACGCGGGCAGTCTCCCACTGGGCGGAAACCGGGCGTCCGGGACCTCGGACCCTCGTGCGCCCGCCCGCGGCCCGGCTGGGATGGTCCGGTGACCGGGCCCGGCGAGGAGGCGGTGCGGCTGCCGCTGGCCTACCACGACGTCGCGGTCGCCTGCTCCTACCACCTCGCCTCCGCCGCCGCGGTCGCCGCGCTGCTGCCCCACGACCGGGGTCGGCCCCTCCTGCGGCCGCTGCCGTGGCCCGGCGGCCGGACGGTGGTGGCGGTGCACGCCTTCCGCTACCGGACGGTCACCTGGACCGGTGCCGACGGGGCCACCCGCGCGCTGGCGCCCTACGGGGAGGTCGGGGTGACCGCCGGCGTGCTCGCCGGGCCGGCGGCGCGCGGGGGAGGCCGGCCCGCCACGGGCGGCTTCGTGCTGCAGCTCCCGGTGACCTCGCGGGAGGCCCGCGACCTCGGCCGGGCGCGGTGGGGGCTGCCGAAGTGGCTGGCCGACATGGACTTCCTCGACGCCCCCGGCCGGCAGCGGGTCCGGCTGACCGAGGGCGGGACCGAGGTGCTCACCCACACCGTGGCCGCCCGCGGACCCGCCGTGCGCGGCAGCTCGTCGCGGACGCTGTGGTCGGTGCGCGCCGGGCGGCTGCTGGAGACGACGGTCCCCGTGCTGGCCCGGTGGCAGGCGCGGCCCGGGTCGGGGTCGGCGACCCTCGCGCTCGATGACCACCCGGTGGCCGCCGAGCTGCGCCGGCTGGAGCTGTCCCCGGAGCCGCTGGCCGCCTTCCGCGCGCTCGAGTACCGCAGCACGCTGCCGGAGGGGCGGCCGCTCGTGCCGGTGACCTCGCCGCCGGTCCCCGTGCTCGCCGGCAGCGACGCCGTCCTCGGCCGGTTCACCGTGACCCACCCCGGGACGGCGCCGCTGCCCCAGTACCCGCCCGCCTCGGTGCCCGCCTGAGCTCAGGCCCGGGCGGCGGCGAGCCCCTCGTCCAGGGCCTGCCAGGGGTCGAGCGCCGCGCCGGCCGCCCGCTCCCGCCGCTCCTCCTCGGCACCGAGCCCGGCCCGGAGCACCTCCCCGAGCCGGTCGGCCAGCGCCCGGTGCGGCGACCAGAGCGCCACCCCGAGACCCGCGCGGGCGGACTCGGCCGCGCCGGCCAGCCGGGCGGCCGCCGCGTGCCGGCCGGCCGCGACCGCCAGTCCCGCCAAGACCTCCAGGCAGGCGGCCACCCCCTGCAGGTCGCGCGTGCACCGGTGCAGGGCCACCGCCTCGTCCAGCCGCGCCCAGGCGCGCGCCGGGTCCCCGGCCAGCAGCGCGCTGAGCGCGAGGGCGTCGCACAGCAGCGCGGCGATCCGGTCGTCACCCGCCGCGCGCGCCAGCTCCAGCGCCTCGCCGTCGACCCGGTCGACCGCGGCGAGGTCACCACGCGCCAGCGCCACGGCGCCGCGCAGCATCCCGGCGAAGGCCTGCGACCAGCCGTCCCCGCTGCGCCGCAGCTGCGCCACCCCCTCGTCCAGCAGCGGGACGACGCGGGGGTCGGCCGGCGGCAGCGTCATCGCCCGCGCGGTGAGCCCGTGGCCGAGCAGCCACGCGTCGTCCCGGAGGCGGGCGTCGGTGACCACGTCGTCCAGCAGGTCGACCGCGCCGTCCGGGGAGCCCAGCGTCACCCGCAGGGCGGCGCACGCCCACCGCAGCCGGGCGGCCAGGTCGGGCGGCAGCGCGGCCGCCGACGGCAGTGCCGCCGTCTGCTCGGCGAGCCCGGCCATCACCGGCAGCAGCCCGTGCGCCCACCACCAGCGCACCAGCGGCGCGGTCAGCCGGACGGCGAGCTCGGCCCGGTCGGTGGCCACCGCCCAGCGCAGCGCGGCGCGCAGGTCGGCCAGCTCGGCGTCGACCCGGGCCCGCCACAGCCGCGCCTCCGGGCCGGCCAGCCCGGCCCCCGCCCGGGCACCCAGCGCGGCGAGGTGCCGCGCCCACCGGGCGCGGGTGGCCTCCTCCTCGCCGCGCTCGCGCAGCCGCTCGGCGGCGTAGGCCCGCACCAGCTCGAGCATCCGGAAGCGCGGCTCGTCGCCGTCGCCGGCGGTGGGGGTGACCAGGCTGTGCCCGACCAGGTCGGAGAGGACGTCGAGCACGTCGAGGTCGCCGTCGTCGGCGCCCACGGCCTCAGCGGTGTCCAGCGCCCAGCCGTCGGCGCACACCGACAGCCGGGCCAGCAGCGCGCGGCCGCGCTCGTCGAGCAGGTCGTGGCTCCAGGCGATGGTCGCCCGCAGCGTCCGCTGCCGGTCGGGCGCGTCGAGGTCGGGGTCGCCGAGGTCGAGGGCGCGGTCGAGGCGGGGCAGCAGCAGCCGCGGCGGCAGCGTGCGCACCCGGGCGGCGACCAGCTCCACCGCCAGGGGCAGGCCGTCGAGCCGGCGCACCAGCTCGGCCACCGGGCCGGCGGTGTCCGCGGTGAGGGCGAAGGCGGGGTCGGCCTGCCGGGCGCGGGCCACGAACAGCTCTCCCGCGGCCGCCGCGGCGACGTCGGCCGGCCGGACCTCCCCGGGCGGCGGCGTCCCCAGCGGCTCGATCGGCACGTCGTGCTCACCGCGCAGCCGCAGCACGCTGCGGCTGGTCACCAGCAGCTGGGTGCGGGGGCACCGGCTCAGCAGCGCCGCCAGGTCGGGCGCGGCCGCGGCGACCTGCTCGAGGTTGTCGACGACGAGCAGCGCGCGGCGCCCGGCCAGCCGGTCGGCGACCTGCTCCAGCAGCGGACGGCTCCCCTCGGCCGACACCCCGACGGCCTCGGCGACGGCGGCGGGCACGTCGGCCGGGTCGCGGACCGCGGCGAGGTCGACGAACCAGGTGCCGTCCCGCTCGGGCTCGAGCGCGGCGGCCGCGGCCAGCGCCAGCCGCGTCTTGCCGATGCCGCCCGGGCCGGTGAGCACGACCAGCCGCACGGCCGGGTCGCGCAGCAGCCCGGTGACCGCGGCGAGCTCGGCGGTGCGGTCGACCATCGGCGTGGGCGGTGTCGGCAGCCACCCGGCCGCCAGCCCGGGAGGGGCCGGTGCCGCGCGGGAGAAGCGCTCGCTGAGCAGGACGGCGAGGTCGTCGGCGACCAGCTCGGCCAGCCCGGCCGGGTCGCGGTAGGGGGTGGTGGAGACGCCGCCGTCGGCCTGCACGCGCTCGATCAGCCGGCTCAGCCGCGGGTCCCGGTCCGGCGCCGGCGTGCGGACGTAGAGCAGCCGCGGCATCCCGGCCGAGAGCTCCAGCTCGTCCTCGAGGCCGGAGACGGTCATGCCCGGGCCCACCCAGCCGTAGCGGTCGCCGTAGACGCCGACGAAGACGTCGCTCTGGCCGAGGTAGGCCCGGTAGAGGTCGCGCGGCGGGTGCGGCCGGGCGCCGAGCTCGAACAGCACCGGGGTGAGCCGCAGCCGCGCCACCGCGTCCCGGACGGCGCGCCGCTCCTCGGCGAGCTCCTCCAGCGTGGAGGAGACGAACACCCGCAGCCGGCGGTCGGGGGTCGCGATCGCGGGGCCGGCCGCCGGGGCGCCCGGTCCCGTCGGTGCAGGCCCTGTCGGTGCAGGCCCTGTCGGTGCAGGCATGGCACCTCCCGCCCCGGCCGACGGGCGCGCACCCGTCCGGGTCGCCGACGCGGGCGAGTCTAGGGACGGCCGCACCGCCCCGTAACCCGGTGACAGCGCCCCCCGGACGGTGGTTGCATGGCCGCGCTCGACGACCGCACGGGGGCTCGACGCCGACTCGGAGACCCCCGTGCACCATGCCCCGGCCGCCCCCCGCACCTCCGCCGGCGTCCGCCGGCTGCTCCCGTCCATGGCCGGCCTGCTGGTGGCCTTCAGCGTGCTGACCGCACTCGCCGTCGGCGCGCTCTACGTCCTGGCCGACCGGACCGACCGGCTCTTCGCCTGGACCATCGCCCCGCCGCTGACCGCCGCCTTCCTCGGCGCGGGCTACGCCGCCGGGTGCGTGCTGGTCGTGCTGTCGCTGCGCGACCCGGTGTGGGCGCACAGCCGGGTGCCGGTCCTCACCATCCTGGTGTTCGTCGTGGCCACCCTCGCCGCCACGGTGCTGCACCTCGACCGCTTCCACCTCGCCGCGGAGTTCGCCGACCGGCCGTGGACGGCGCAGGCCGCGGCCTGGTTCTGGCTGGCGGTCTACGTCGTCGTCCCGGTGGCGATGGTGGTGCTGCTCGTGCCGCAGGAGCGGGCACCCGGCGCCGACCCGCCGCGCCGCCACCCGGTGCCGCCGGTGCTGCGGGTGGCGCTGGCGGTGGAGTCGGCGGTGCTGCTGGCGGTCGGCGGCGCGCTGTTCGCCGCGCCGTCGACGGCGACCGCCCTCTGGCCGTGGCCGCTGACGCCGCTCACCGCGCGGGTGGTGGCCGCCTGGCTGCTGGCCTTCGGGCTGGCGACCGCGCTGGCGGCGCTGGCCGGCGACCTGCAGCGGCTGCGCACCGCGGCGGTCGCCTACACCGTGTTCGGCGTCCTGGTCGCGCTGGCGGTCCTGCGCTACCCGGGCACCGTCGCGTGGGGCGAGCCGGCGGCGTGGGTCCTCGCCGTCCTGACGGCGGCCGTGGTCGCCACCGGCGCCGCGGGCTGGGCGCTGGCGCCCGCGCCGCGGAGGCGGGCGGCGTGACCGGCGCGGCGCTGGTGGTCGTCGCCCGCGACGCGGGCGTGCGCACCGCCACCACCCGGGAGCTCGACCGTCGCTACGGCTGCGACTACCGCGTGGTCGCCGCCGCCGACCCGGAGGAGGCGACGGCGGCGCTGCGCGCGTGCGGGGGGCCGGCCGTGGCCGTGCTGTTCGGTGCGCTCGGCGACGGCGACCCCGACGGCCTGGACGTGCTGCGCACCCTGCACGGGCGGCACCCCGGCGCGGTGGCGGTGGCCCTGGTGCGGTGGGGCGCGTTCGAGACCGCCCGGCCGATCTTCGAGGCGATCACCGTCGGCCGGCTCGACCGCTGGGTGTACGCGCCGCAGGGCCGCGCCGACGAGGAGTTCCACCGCTCGGTCACCGAGGTCCTCGACGAGTGGTCCTCGCGGCAGGGCGGCGGGTTCGAGGCGGTGCGCGTCGTCGGCGACCGGTGGGACCCGCACGCCCAGCACCTGCGCGACCAGCTGACCCGCAACCGCATCCCGTCGGGCTTCTACGAGGCCGGCTCGCCCGAGGGGCGCGAGATGCTGGCCGACCTCGGCCTGGAGGACCCGCGGCTGCCGGTGGTGCTGGTGCGCTTCCGGCCCGAGCAGACCGTGCTGCAGGCCCCGACCGACCTCGAGCTCGCCGAGGCCTTCGGCCTGTTCGACCCGCTGGACCCCGACGCCGTCCACGACGTCGCCATCGTCGGGGCCGGGCCCGCGGGGCTCGGGGCGAGCGTGTACGCCGCCTCCGAGGGCCTGGACACCCTGCACCTGGAGTGCGAGGCCGTGGGCGGGCAGGCCGGCACCAGCTCGCTGATCCGCAACTACCTCGGGTTCCCCACCGGCGTCAGCGGCAGCCGGCTGGCGTTCTCCGCCTACCAGCAGGCCTGGGCCTTCGGCACCCGCTTCTCCTTCATGCGCGCGGTGACCTCGCTGGGCGGCGAGGACGGCGTGCACCGGCTGGCGCTCGGCGACGGGTCCTCGGTGCGGGCCCGCACCGTGGTGGTGGCCAGCGGCGCGGCGTGGCGGCGGATCGGCGTGCCGGAGCTGGAGGCGTTCACCGGCCGCGGGGTCTTCTACGGGGCGGCGGTCAGCGAGGCCCCGGCGATGGCCGGCCGGCACGTGTTCGTCGTCGGCGGCGGCAACTCCGCCGGGCAGGCCGCGGTGCACCTGTCGCGCTACGCCGAGCAGGTCACGCTGCTGGTCCGCCGCGCGTCCCTGGCCGAGACGATGTCGGACTACCTCATCCGCGAGCTGGAGGCGCTGCCGCGGGTCGACGTCCGGTACCGGGTGCAGGTGGCCGGCGGCCGCGGCTCCGACGTCCTGGAGACCGTCGTGCTGCGCGACCTGGACACCGGCGCGCAGACGGAGGAGGCGGGGATGCTGTTCGTGATGATCGGCAGCGAGCCGCGCACCGACTGGGTGGCCGGCACGCTGGCCCGCGACCGGTGGGGGTTCCTGCTCACCGGGCCCGACCTGGCCGGGGACGGCGTGGCGCCGGCCTGGCCGCTGGCGCGGCCGCCCGCGCTGCTGGAGACCAGCACGCCGGGGGTGTTCGCGGCCGGTGACGTGCGCCAGGGCTCGGTCAAGCGGGTGGCCTCCGCAGTGGGGGAGGGCGCGCTGGCGGTGACGCTGGTGCACGCCCACCTGGCGGCGCTCGCCGGCTCCGGCGCCCGCTGACGGCGGCGCCGTCCTTCCGCTGGACGGGACCGGACGCTTGGGCGGCGTCCGCGCCCGGCCGTACGGTCCCGGTATGACCGGGACCACGTCCGAGGCCTCCCCGTCGGGGCTGCACCTGCCGCGCTACCTGCGGGAGGACGCCGCGCTGCGCACGCCCGTGGGGTTCCCCGAGTACCGGAGCACGGCGCTGCGGGCGCCCCTGCGCACGCCGGTGGACCTGCCGCACCGGCTCACGGAGGTCACCGGGCCGGTGCTCGGTGAGGACCGGGTGCGCCCGGAGGACGCCGACCTGACCCTGCGCAACGGCGGCGAGGCGATCGGCCAGCGCATCCTGGTGTACGGGCGGGTGCTCGACAGCGACGGCCGCCCGGTGCCCGGTGCGCTGGTGGAGGTGTGGCAGGCCAACGCGGCCGGCCGCTACCGGCACGTCGTCGACAACTGGCCGGCGCCGCTGGACCCGCACTTCGACGGGCTGGGCCGGGTGGTCACCGACGGCCTGGGCCGCTACGAGTTCATGACCGTCCGGCCCGGCGCCTACCCGTGGGGCAACCACCACAACGCCTGGCGGCCGGCGCACATCCACTTCAGCCTGTTCGGCCGCGCGTTCACCCAGCGGCTGGTCACCCAGATGTACTTCCCCGACGACCCGCTGTTCGGCCAGGACCCGATCTACAACGCCATCCCGGCCGCGGCCCGGCACCGGGCGGTGAGCCGGTACTCCCTCGAGCGCACCCAGGACAACTGGGCGCTGGCCCTCGAGTGGGACGTCGTGCTGCGCGGCACCGAGCAGACCCCCTTCGAGACCGACGACGACGGAGACGTGGCGTGAACCCGCTCGACGTGCCCCCGGACCCGGCCGTCCCCTTCCAGCCGCGCTCGGGCCGGCGCGGCACCGGCTTCCTCACCGAGCCGCTGCGGCTGGGCACCACGCCCAGCGCCACCGTCGGGCCCTACCTGGCCATCGGGCTGACCTGGGCCGACGGGGCGTGGGCGGCCGCGGAGGGCACACCCGGTGGCGTCTGGATCCGCGGCCGGGTGTTCGACGGCGCGGGCGACGTCGTCCCCGACGCGATGGTCGAGACGTGGCAGGCCGACCCCGACGGCCGCTTCCCCTCGCCGGAGGACCCGCGGGGGCCGTCGTCCCACCCCGGCTTCCGCGGCTACGCCCGGGCCGCCACGCTCACCGGCGAGTTCGCGGTGTTCACGCTGCGGCCCGGGCGGGTGCCCGACGGCGAGGGCGGGCTGCAGGCGCCGCACGTCGACGTCTCGGTCTTCGCCCGCGGGCTGCTCGACCGCGTGGTCACCCGCGTCTACCTCGCCGACGAGACCGCGGCGAACGCCGAGGACGCCGTTCTGCGGTCGGTGCCCGAGGACCGCCGCGCCACCCTGCTCGCCACGCCGGCCGAGGACGGCTACCGCTTCGACGTGCACCTGCAGGGCGACCGCGAGACGGTCTTCTTCGCGGTGTGAGCGGGCTCCGGCGGCCACCGGTAGGAAGGACGTCGTGACAGGTCTGTTCGCCGGCACCTTCGCCCGCGGCGGTGCGGCGGCGGCCGTCTCCGACCACGCCTGGATCCGCGCGCTGCTGCAGGTGGAGGCCGCGCTGGCGCGCGCGGCGGCCGCGGCCGGGCTGGTGCCGGCGACCGCGGCCGACGCGGTGACCGCGGTCTGCGCCGATCCCTCCCGGCTGGACCTCGCGACCGTCGTCGCCCGGGCCGCCGACGCGGGCAACCCGGTCCCGCCGCTGGTGCGGGCCCTGCAGGACGCCGTGGGGGAGCGCGACGCGGTCGCCGTCCACCCGGGCGCGACCAGCCAGGACGTGCTCGACACCGCGCTGGTGCTGCTGGCGCGGTCGGCGGTGCAGGCGGTGGACGCCGACCTGGCCGCCGCCGCGGAGCGGTGCGCCGGGCTGGCCCGCACGCACCGGGACGACGCCGTCATGGGCCGGACGCTGCTGCAGCAGGCGCTGCCGACGACGTTCGGGCTCAAGGCGGCCGGGTGGCTGGCCGGGCTGGACGGCGCGCGGCTGCGGCTGGCCGAGGTGGTGGCCACGCTGCCGGTGCAGTACGGCGGCGCGGTCGGCACGCTGGCGGCGTCGTCCGGCGCCGGGGTCGCGGTGCGCGAGGCGCTGGCCGCCGAGCTCGGGCTGGTGGCGCCGGCCGTCCCCTGGTTCACGGTGCGGCTGCCGGTGGCCGACCTGGCCGGGGCGCTCGGTGCGGCCTCCGGGGTGGTGGCCACCGTGGCGCTCGACGTGGTGCTGCTCGCCCAGTCGGAGGTGGCCGAGGTCGCCGAGGTGGGGGAGGGGCGCGGCGGGTCGTCGGCGATGCCGCACAAGCGCAACCCGGTGGCGGCGGTCTCGGCGCGGGCGTGCGCGCGGCGGGCGCCGGGGCTGGTGGCCACGCTGCTGGGCGCGATGGAGCAGGAGCACGAGCGCGCCGCGGGGGCGTGGCACAGCGAGTGGCCGTCGCTGACGGAGCTGCTGGGGACGGTCGGGTCGGCGGCGTCGTGGCTGGCGGAGAGCCTGCGCGGGCTGCGCCCCGACGTCGGCCGGATGGCCGCGACCGTGGCCGAGGCGGGGGAGGGGTCGCTGGCCGGCGTGCTGGCCGAGGCGCTCGCGCCGTCGCTGGGGCGTGGCGCCGCGCACGACGCCGCCGCTGCCGCCGCGCGGGAGGCGCGGGAGAGCGGGCGGCCGCTGGCCGAGGCGGTGGCCGCCCGGACCGACGTCGACGCCGCCGCGGTCCTCGCCGCGGCCGCACCCGACACGGGCGAGGCCGGCGCGCAGGTGGACGCGGCACTGGCCGAGCACGACCGACTGACCGAGGGAGAGCGCGGATGACCGCCGTCGAGGTGTCGTACACGGAGGACGGGCCGGCCGACGCGCCGGTCGTCGTCCTGTCCAACTCGCTGGGGGCCGCCCGCGGGATGTGGGACCCGCAGGTGCCGGCGCTGGCCGAGCGCTACCGGGTGGTCACCTACGACACCCGGGGGCACGGGGAGTCGCCGGCGCCGGCCGGGCCGTACTCCCTCGACGACCTGGTGGACGACGTCGTCGCGCTGCTGGACCGGCTCGGCGCGCGGCGGGCGCACGTGGCCGGGCTGTCGCTGGGCGGGATGACGGCGCTGCGGCTGGCGGCCCGGGAGCCCGACCGTGTCGGGCGGCTGGCCGTCCTGGCGTCGTCGGCGAAACCGGACCCGCAGGTCTTCCTCGACCGGGCCGCCGCCGCCCGCTCCGGGGGCACCGCGCCGCTCGCCCCGGCCGTGGTGCAGCGCTGGCTGACGCCGGAGCACGCCGCCGCGCACCCGGACCTGGTGGCCCGGCTGGAGGCGATGGTGGTCGCCGCGGACGACGAGGGCTACGCGCTGTGCTGCGAGGTGGTGGCCGCGGTGGACCTGCGCGCGGACCTGGCCCGGATCACCGCGCCGACCCTGGTCGTCTCCGGTGCCGAGGACCCGGCGCTGCCCCCGCCGCACCAGCAGCTCATCGCCGACGGGATCGCCGGGGCGTCGCTGGTGTCGGTGAGCCCGGGCGCGCACCTGCCGAACCTGGAGCAGCCGCTGGAGGTGACCGGCGCGCTGCTGGGTCACCTCGACGCGGCGGGGAGCCACGCGTGAGCGAGCCCGACCCCTCCGCGGATCTCTCCACGGACGCGGCCCGCCACGAGGCGGGGATGCGCACGCGCCGGGAGGTGCTCGGCGACGCGTGGGTGGACCGGGCGGTGGCGAACACGACGCCGTTCACCGCCGGGTTCCAGGACTTCATCACCCGCGTCGCGTGGGGTGACGTCTGGCAGCGGCCCGGGCTGTCCCGCCGCGACCGCAGCCTGATGACGCTGGCGATCACCATCGCGCTGCGGCACTGGGACGAGTTCGCGCTGCACGTGCGGGCCGCCCGGAACAACGGCCTGTCCGACGAGGAGATCGCCGAGGTCATCCAGCACTCGGCCGTCTACGCCGGTGTCCCCGCGGCCAACCACGCGTTCACGGTGGCCGGGCCGATCCTGGACGAGCTCCGCGGGTAGGCCGCGTCCGTCAGCTGGGGAGGCGATGGACGAGGTGCCCAGCCACACCCAGTGGTGCCCGACCTCACGCTGCAGGGTGAGGTCGGGCACCACGAGGCGAGGTCGGGGCCGGGCAGGGGGCCGTCGCCCCCGGACGGCCGTCGACCACCGCTCCGCCATCGCTCCGCCACCGCGGCCGATCCGGTGCGACGGGACGGGGTCCGCTCGGTGAGGATCGGCCGACGCGACCACCTCAGGACGAGGGGACACACGTGGCACTGCTGGACGACGGCGCCTGGCACGGCGAGGTCTGGACCGGGACGTGGACCGACGGGTCCGGCGGCACCTGCGACGCGGTGGAGCCGGCCACCGGCGACGTCATCGCGCCGGTCGGGCGGGCGACGCCCGAGGACGTGCAGCGGGCCATCGAGCGGGCCGCCGAGGCGCAGCGCGCCTGGCGGCCGCGCCGTTCGAGCAGCGCGCCCGCGTGCTGCGCCGGGCCGGGCAGGTGCTGGAGGACCACGCCGAGGAGATCCGGGGCTGGCCGGCCCGCGAGTCCGGCGCGATCTAGCCCCTCGGCGACTTCCGGGTGCACACGACCGCGCAGGAGTGCTACGAAGCCTCCGCGCTGCCCAGCCACCCCTACGGCGAGCTGCTGCGCACCGGCGCCCCACGGCTGAGCACCGCCCGCCGCGTCCCCGCGGGCGTCGTCGGCGTCATCGCGCCGTTCACCGTGCCCACCATCCTGGCCGTCCGCGCGATCGCCGCCGCGCTGGCGCTCGGCAACGCCGTCGTCCTCGAGCCCGACCCGCGCACCGCGGTCTCCGGCGGCGCCGTCTTCGCGCGCGTCTTCGAGGAGGCGGGGCTGCCGGCCGGCGTCCTGCAGGTGCTGCCGGGCGGTGCCGACGTCGGCGAGGCGCTGGTCACCGCGCCGCAGACCCGCGTCATCGCGTTCACCGGCTCGCCCGGGGCCGGCCGGGCCTTCGGCGCACCGGCCGGGCAGCACCTCGAGCGGGCCCACCTGGAGCTCGGCGGCAACTCCGCGCTCGTCGTGCTGCCCGACGTCGACGTCACCGCCGCCGCGAGCGTCGGCGCGTGGGGCACCTTCGCCCACCAGGGCCAGATCTGCATGGCGACCAGCCGGCACCTGGTGCACGAGTCAATCGCCGAGGAGTACACGGCGGTCCTGACCGAGAAGGTCGCGAACCTGCCGGTCGGCGACCCCTACCGCGAGCAGGTGGCGCTCGGCCCGCTCATCGACGCCGGCCAGCGCGACCGCGTGCACGGCCTGGTCACGGCCAGCGTGGCGGAGGGCGCGACCGTCCGCACCGGTGGGACCCTCGAGGGCCTCTTCCACCGGCCCACCGTCCTCGCCGACGTCACCGTCGACCACCCCGGCCACCGGGAGGAGGTCTTCGGCCTGCACCCGGCCGCCGCCACGGCGGTCAGGTCCCGTGCGCCGCTGCCCGCCGGTCCCGTTCGGCGGGCCAGCGGGCCACCGCGTCGGAGAGCTCGGCGTGGAGGAACGCGAGGAAGTCCCGCGTCTCGGCCAGGCGCCGGCCACCGGGCCGGTCGAGCCCGAGCACCTCGATGCCGTCCTCCGCCGCCGTCACGAACCGCTGCAGGGCCTGCAGCTCCGAGGCCATGAACCGCGACCACAGGTCGCGGTCGTCGAGCACGTAGAGGTCGCTGCGCGTCCCCGGCTCGCGCTGCCGGGTCAGCAACCCGACCTGGACCAGCTGGCGCACCGCGCCGCTGATGGCGGCGGGGCTCACGTCCAGCCCGCGCGCGAGGTCGCCGGCGGTGTAGCGGTCGGCGTCGTCGGCCAGCGCGTACGCGAGGACGCGGGCGGGCATCGGGGGCATCCCGGCCTCCCGCAGCACCAGGGCGAAGCGCTCCACGAAGCGCAGCAGGACGATCCGCTCACCGTCGTCGGTCACGACCACCTCCGCCCGGAGCCTATCGCGGGGTTCGCATGCTTCACATACTTCACAAACTTATGAAATCCGAGTACGTTCCGGGGACATGACGCCTGCCATCTCGGTCTCCGGTCTGGTCAAGACCTTCGGCGCGACCCGGGCCCTCGACGGCCTGGACCTCGAGGTGACACCGGGGGAGGTGCACGGCTTCCTCGGACCGAACGGCGCGGGGAAGTCGACCACGATCCGGGTCCTGCTCGGCCTGCTGCGTGCCGACGCGGGACACGTGCGGCTGCTGGGCGGCGACCCCTGGCGGGACGCGGTGGCCCTCCACCGGAGGCTGGCCTACGTCCCCGGCGACGTCACGCTGTGGCCGGGCACCACCGGCGGCGAGGCGATCGACCTGCTCGGCCGGCTGCAGGGCGGGCTCGACCCGGTCCGGCGCGCCGACCTGCTCGACCGCTTCGACCTCGACCCGCGCAAGAGGTCCCGCACCTACTCCAAGGGCAACCGGCAGAAGGTCGCGCTGGTCGCGGCGCTGGCCTCCGACGCGGAGCTGTTCGTGCTGGACGAACCGACCTCGGGGCTCGACCCGCTGATGGAGGCGGTGTTCCAGGAGGAGGTGCGCACGCTGCACGACCAGGGCCGCACGGTGCTGCTGTCCAGCCACGTCCTCGCCGAGGCCGAGGCGCTGTGCGACCGGGTGAGCATCATCCGGCACGGCCGCACGGTGCAGAGCGGCAGTCTCGCCGAGCTGCGCCACCTGACCCGGACGACGATCTCGGTGGAGACCGCCCGCCCGGTGCACGGACTGGCGGGGCTGCCCGGCGTCCACGACCTCCGGGTCGCCGAAGGCCGGGCGCGGATGGACGTCGACGGCGACGCGCTCGACGACGTCGTCCGGCACCTGGCCGGCGCCGGCGTCCGGGCGCTGACCAGCACCCCCCCGACGCTGGAGGAGCTCTTCCTGCGGCACTACGGGGACGAGGTCGCCGCGGACCGCCGGCAGCCGGCCCGGGTCGGGGCGGTGCGGTCGTGACCGGGGCCCACCCGACGCTGGCCGGGACCGGCACGCTGGTCCGCGCCGCACTGCGCCGCGACCGCCTGCGGCTGCCCCTGTGGGTCGCGGGCGCAGCCGGCCCGGTGGCCACCCAGTCGGTGTCCAGCCAGGCGCTGTACGACTCGCCCCGGGACCTCGCCGCGTACGAGGCCTCCGTGGGCAGCAACGCCGCGACGATCGCGCTGGCCGGCCCCCCGGTGGGGCTGGACACCGTGGCGGGTGCGGTCGCGTTCGAGATCTCCGCGTTCGTCATCGTGGTCGCGGCGTTGATGGCGGTGACCACCACCGGCCGGCACAGCCGCGGCGACGAGGAGGCCGGCCGCACCGAGCTGCTCCGGGCCACCCGGGTCGGCCGGCACGCGCCCCTGGTGGCGGCCGTCGCCGTCGCCTCCCTGGCCTGCCTCGCGACCGCGCTCGCCGTCGGGGTGGCGGCCGCCGCGACCGGCCTGCCCGTCGCGGGGTCCCTGGTGCTGGGGGCCTCCGTCGGCGCGGCCGGCCTGGTGTTCACCGGCGTCACCGCCGTCGTCGCCCAGGCAACCGGGTCCACCCGCGCCGCCCACGGCAGCGCCGGCCTCGTCCTCGGGCTGGCGTTCGTCGTGCGGGCCGTGGGGGACGTGCAGGGCAACGGGCTGTCCTGGGCCTCGCCGATCGGCTGGGCGCAGGCGACCCACCCCTTCTCCGGCGACCGGGTCACCCCCCTCCTGCTGTGTCTCGGGGTGACCGCGGCCCTGCTGGTCCTCGCCGGGTTCCTCCTCGACCGGCGCGACCTCGGCACCGGACTGGTCCCCGCACGGCCCGGGCGGGCCACGGCGCCGCGCTCCCTGAGCTCACCGCTGGGACTGGCGCTGCGGCTGCAGCGGGGTGCACTGGCCGGCTGGGCCGTGGCCCTGGCCGTCCTGGGGCTGGTCCACGGCGCGCTGGCGGGGTCGGTGGAGACGCTGTTCGCCGACAACCCCGAGGCCCGGGCGTTCCTGCCCGACGCGCCCGGTCTCGTGGACGCCTACCTCGCCACCACCCTGTCGCTCGACGCCCTGCTGGCCGGCGCGTACGCCGTGGCGGCGGTGCTGCGGGTCCGGGCCGAGGAGTCGGCGGGACGGGCCGAGCCGGTGCTGGCCACGGCGACCGGCCGGACGGCGTTCCTCGGCAGCCACGGGGCCGTGGCGCTGGTCGGCTCCTCGCTGGCCCTGGTGGCCGCCGGGGCGGCCACCGCCGGGACCCGCGCGGTCGCCACCGGGGACGCCGGCGAGCTCGGGCGGCTGCTGGGCGCGACCGTGGCGTACCTGCCGGCGGTGTGGGTGCTGGCCGGCGCCGCGGTGCTGCTGGTCGGCGCGCTCCCGCGGCCGGCCGCCGGGGTGGCCTGGGGCGCGGTGGCCTACGTCACCGTGACCACGCTGTTCGCCGAGTCGCTCGACTGGCCCGGCTGGGTCGACGGCCTGTCGCCGCTGGCCTGGACCCCGCTCGCGCCGATCGACGACGTCTCGCCGGCGCGGCTCGCGCTCCTCACGGCCGTGGCGGGCGCGCTGCTGGTCGCCGGGCTGACCGGCTTCCGACGGCGCGACCTCGTCCCCGGCTGACGGGCACCTCCCCGCTCAGCGGCGGAGGCGCAGCTCCTGGCCGGGGCGCAGCTGCGCGCAGCGGTCGACGTCGTCGTCGGCCACGTACCCGGCCACCGGGTAGCCGCCGGTGACGGGCGGGTCGGCGAGGAAGAGCACCGGCGCGCCCGACGGCGGCACCTGCAGCGCGCCGCGCACCAGCCCCTCGCTGGGCAGCTCACCGGACAGCCGGCGCTCCAGTACGGGCCCGGCCAGCCGCAGGCCCACCCGGTTGCTGTCCGCGGTGACCGTCCACGGCGCGGAGCCGAGCAGGCGCAGGGCCTCCTCGGTCAGCCAGTCGGCCCGCGGCCCGGGCAGCAGCCGCACGGTCAGCGGCCCGGACGGCGGGTCGGCAACCGGGGCGACGTCCACCCCCGGGGGCGGGCCGGAGGACCTCCCCACCGGCAACAGGTCACCGGCCCGCAGCGGCGCCGGGCCGAGACCGGACAGCACGTCGGTGGACCGCGAGCCGAGCACCGGCACGACGTCGACCCCGCCGCGGACGGCCAGGTACGTGCGCAGCCCGGACGGCGGCGACCCGAGGTCGAGCACCGTGCCCGCCCGGAGCAGGCCGGGCGCGCAGTGCACCGGACTGCCCGGGCAGCGCGCCCCCGTGGTGACGGCGAGCAGGTCGGCCTCCGCGCGCACCACCAGCCCGCCGAGGGTGCACTCGAGCACCGCCGCGGCCACGTCGTTGCCCACCAGCCGGTTGGCCAGCGCGGCGGACGCGCGGTCGGCCGCCCCCGACCGGCCCACCCCGATCCCGCCGAGGCCCGGCCGGCCGCGGTCCTGCACCGTGGTCAGCGGCCCGGGCGCGAGGACGGTCAGCACGGCACGAACCGCACCCGCACCCCCGGCCGCAGCAGCGCCGCCGGGTCGCGCGAGAGGTCGAACACCGCGACGTCGGTGCGGCCGAGCAGCTGCCAGCCGCCGGGCGACTCGCGCGGGTACACGCCGGTGAACCCGCCGGCCAGGCCCACCGCGCCGGCGGGCACCCGGGTGCGCGGGCTGGCCAGGCGGGGCACGTCCCACGGCTCGGCGTCGGGCGTGCAGTAGCCGAAGCCGGGCGCGAAGCCGCAGAACGCCACCGTCCACTCCCGCGAGGTGTGCGCCGCGACCACGCCGTCGGCGTCGGTGCCCAGCAGCCCGGCGACGGCGGCCAGGTCGGCGCCGTCGTAGTGCACCGGCAGCTCCACCCGCTCGCCCGACCCGCGCCGTCCCGGCCGCCACGGCAGGCGCTCGAGGGCCGCCCGCACGTCGGCGAGGTCGCCGTCGGCCACCACCAGGACGGTCCGCGCGGCCGGGACGACGTCGGCGACCCCGGGCACCGCGCGGTCCAGGAGCGCGGCGGTGAACCCCAGGACGGCGTCGAGGTCGTCGAGCTCCACCAGCAGCGCCGAGGACCCGCTCGGCAGGACGCGCATCAGGCGAACGGGGCCAGTGCCACGCCGGCCCCGGTCAGCGCCTCTCGCACCTGCCGGGCGATGGCGACCGCGCCCGGGGTGTCGCCGTGCACGCAGATCGACTCCGGCGCCAGCACCAGCGCGCCGCCCTCGACGTCGGTCACCGGCTCGCCGGTGGCCATCGCGACGCAGCGGCGGGCGATCTCGCCGGCGTCGTGCAGCACCGCGCCGGGCAGCCGGCGCGACACCAGCGTCCCCTCCGGCGTGTAGGCCCGGTCGGCGAAGGCCTCGGCGACCGTCGTCAACCCGGCCTCGCCCGCCAGCCGCAGCCACGCCGACCCGGGCAGCCCCAGCACCGGCAGCGTCCGGTCGTACTCGACGACCGCGCGCACCACCGCCGCCGCCTGCTCCTCGTGGGCGACGATCGCGTTGTAGAGCGCGCCGTGCGGCTTGACGTAGCGCACCCGCGTTCCGGCGACCCGGGCGAAGGCCTCCAGCGCGCCGACCTGGTAGAGCACGTCCTGGGTGAGCGCGTCGGGCTCGACGTCGAGGAACCGGCGGCCGAAGCCCGCGAGGTCCCGGTAACCCACCTGCGCGCCGACCGCCACGCCGGCCGCCGCGGCCCGGTCGCACACCCGGCGGAGGATCACCGGGTCGCCGGCGTGGAAGCCGCAGGCGACGTTCGCGCTGGTCACCACGCCGAGCAGGGCGTCGTCGTCGCCGAGGGTCCACTGGCCGAAGCCCTCGCCGAGGTCGGAGTTGAGGTCCACGGTGCAGATCCTGCTCAGCCGAACAGCTCGACGACCGGGCGGACGGAGGTGACCGCGAGGTAGATGGTCAGCAGCCAGGCCAGCCAGCCGACCGCCAGCAGCCACCGCGGGTAGCGGTAGCCGCCGAGCAGGTCGGCGCGGCGGGTGGCCACCCACAGCAGCACGGCGATGCCGATGGGCAGCAGCAGGCCGTTGAAGGCGCCGGCGAAGACCAGCAGCGTCGTGGGCGCGGCGCCCGCGAGGACGAAGGCCAGCGTGGTGACGGCGATGAAGCCGCAGACCAGCAGCGTGCGGGTGCGGTCGCTGGTGCGGGTCCGGGACGTCACGAACGACACCGAGGTGTAGGACGCGCCGATGACGCTGGTGATCGAGGCCGCCCACAGCACGACGCCGAACACCCGCAGCCCCACCTCGCCGGCGGCCGCCTGGAAGGCGGTGGCGGCCTGGTTCTCCGTGCCGAGGTCGGCGCCGCCGGCCACCACGCCGAGGATCGCCAGGAAGAGGACCACCCGCATGATCCCGGTGACCACGATCCCGGTGACCGAGCCGCGGGTGATGTCCCGGACGTGCGCCGGGCCGGTGACGCCGGAGTCGAGCAGCCGGTGGGCCCCCGCGTAGACGATGTAGCCGCCGATGGTGCCGCCGACGAGCGTGGTGATGGCCAGGACGTCGACCTGCTCGGGCAGCACGACGTTGCGCAGCGCCGTCCCCACCGGGGGCCCGGAGGTGACCGCGATGTAGGCGGTCAGCGCGATCATCACCAGCCCGAGGACGACGACGATCCGGTCGACGGCGACCCCGGCGCGCCGGCTCAGGAAGACCCCGATCGCCACCAGCGCCGACAGCGCCCCGCCGATCCTCGGGTCGAGGCCGAACATCGCGTCGGTGCC
The DNA here is from genome assembly GCF_900115505.1 of Geodermatophilus dictyosporus. GTDB lineage: Bacteria > Actinomycetota > Actinomycetes > Mycobacteriales > Geodermatophilaceae > Geodermatophilus > Geodermatophilus dictyosporus. The sequence goes on from NZ_FOWQ01000001.1 coordinate 103,891, forward strand.
GAGCCCCGCGCCGCTGACGTTGCCGACGTTGAAGACCGCGCCGCCCAGGACCAGCAGGCCGGCCATCACCCAGCCCAGGCCCGGCAGGACGAGGTTGCCCAGCTCCTGGGCCCGCCGTCCGGAGACGCCGACGACCCGCCAGACGTTCAGCTGCAGCGCGACGTCGACGACGATCGAGACGGCGATGGCGAACGCGAAGGCGGCGCCGAGCTGGACGGTGAACGTCGTCGTCTGGGTGATGAACCCGGGGCCGATGGCCGAGGTGGCCATGAGGAACATGGCGCCGAGGACGGTGGACCGGGTGCCCGCCGCCATGCGCCCACCGCCGGCGGGGGGCGCCGTGCCGGTGGAGGCGGTGGTGGGACCGTCGGCCGGGGGGTGCGACATCGGCGCTCCGGGCTCTCGATCGGCGTGCGTGCGGATCGACGCGACCTGCGGTGCGAGCGCTGCTGCCCGACGCAGGGGACGCTAGCCAGGCCGCCGCCCGCGGGCAACGCGGGGACTCAGCGCGCGGGGGATCCGGTCCCGGCCGCGCTGCGCAGGCGGGAGTGGCGGTAGCCGTAGACCGCGTAGACCACCAGCCCGATGGCCAGCCAGGCGAGGAACCGCAGCCAGGTCTCGATGCTCAGGTTGGTCATCAGGTAGAGGCAGGCCAGCGCCGACAGCAGCGGCACGGCAGGGGACAGCGGCACCCGGAACGGCCGCGGCATGTCGGGCCGGGTGCGGCGCAGCGCGACGACGGCGAGCGACACCAGCAGGAAGGCGAACAGCGTGCCGATGCTGACCAGGTCGGCCAGCGCGCCCAGCGGCACGAACGTCGCCATGGCCAGGACGAGGACGGCGAACAGCAGGGTGACCCGCGCCGGCGTCCCGGTGCGCGGGCTCACCCGCGCGACCGACTGCGGCAGCAGCCCGTCGCGGCCCATCGCGAAGCCGATCCGCCCGACGGTGATCAGGTCGACGAGGATCACCGACGTGAGCCCGGCGACGGCGGCCAGCGAGATCAGCGCCGAGGCCCAGCCCAGGCCCACCTGGTCGAAGGCGTCGGCGATGGGCGCGCCCGGGTCGATCCGGTCGTAGGCGACCATCCCGACGACCACCAGCGAGACGCCGACGTAGAGGACGGTGGCCAGGCCCAGGGTGCCGAACAGGCCCAGCGGCAGGTCGCGGCCGGGGCGGCGGGTCTCCTCCGACAGGTTCGCCACGGCCTCGAAGCCGGTGTAGGAGAAGAAGACGACGGCCGCCGCGGTGAGCACGCCGCCGATGCCGAACACCACCGGGTCGATGCCCGCGACGGCCTGGATGAGCGGCTGGGCCAGCCCGCCGCTGCCCTCGGCCGGCCGGCCCTCGGGCACGAACGGGGTGAGGTTGGCGCCCCGCACGAACCAGGCGCCGGCCACGATCACGAACACGCAGACGGCGACCTTGACCACCACGAGCAGCGCGGTGACCCGGGCCGACTCGCGGATGCCCAGCACCGCCACCGCGGTCAGCAGCACCACGATCAGCGCCGCCCCGACGTTGACCGTCGCCTCCTCGCCGAACAGCGACGGCGGGAGGTCGAGCAGGTTGCCGACGTAGCCCGACCAGCCGCGCGCGACCACCGCCGCGCCCAACGCGAACTCCAGGAACAGGTCCCAGCCGATCACCCAGGCGACCACCTCGCCGGCGGTGGCGTAGGCGTAGGAGTAGGCGCTGCCCGCGGTCGGCGCCGAGGAGGCGAGCTCGGCGTAGCAGAGCGCGGCCAGCAGGGCGACGACGCCGGCGATGCCGAAGGAGACGACCACCGCCGGTCCGGCGATGTCGCGGGCGGCGACCCCGGTGAGGGTGAAGATGCCGGTGCCGATCACCACGCCGATGCCGAAGCCGACGAGGTGCCGGGCCGACAGCCGCTTGCGCAGGTGGCCCACACCGGCGGCGGTGGGCTCCTCGCCCTCGTCCCCGAGGCGTTCGACGGGCTTGGTCCGGAACAGGTCCACCCGCCCATGCTGGGCGCCGGGGTCCGGACCCGCCCGCTGGACGACCGACGTCACAGTGGCGGCGTCAGACCTCCTCGACCGGGAAGCCCCGCGACGGCGACACGAACTCGTCCTGCGCGGCCACGAGCAGGATCTCCCGCGACCCGGCCTCCTCGGTGCGGCGCAGCACCCCCCACACGCTGGCCGCCGCCCGGCCCAGTGCCTCGCCGGCGGAGCGGGTGTCGAGCCAGTGCGCGAGGAACAGCGCGGCGATCGCGTCGCCGGCGCCGTTGACCGCCACCGACAGCCGCGGCGTGCGCACCCGGAAGTGCCGGCCGCTCTCGGAGGCGAGCAGGTCCACGGCGTCGTCCGGGGTGTCCTCGGCGACCAGCGACGTCGTCAGCACCACCCGCGGCCCCACCCCGTGCACGGCCGCGACGGCCTCCTTCACCTCGTCCAGCGTCCGCGTCGTCGTCTGCGCCAGCAGGTCGAGCTCGTAGTGGTTCGGGGTCACCAGGTCGGCGGCCGGGACGGCGACCTCCCGCATGAGCTCCTCGATGCCGGGCCGGACGAACACGCCGCGGCCGACGTCGCCGATGACCGGGTCGCAGCAGTAGACGGCGTCGGGGTTGGCCGCGCGCACCCGCCCGACCGTGCCGACGACGGCGTGCCCGATGTCGGCCGAGCCCAGGTACCCCGACAGGACGGCGTCGGCGGTGCCGAGCACGCCGCGGTCGGCGATGCCGTCGACGACCTCCTCCACGGCCTGGCCGTCGAAGACCCGCCCGGTCCAGGCGCCGTAGCCGGTGTGGTTGGAGAACTGCACGGTGTGCACCGGCCACACCTCGACGCCCAGGCGCTGCAGCGGGAAGACGGCCGAGGAGTTGCCCACGTGCCCGTAGGCGACGTGCGACTGGATCGACAGGACGGTGACCATGGCGGCCACCGTATGACCCGGCCGGCGGGGGGAGCCGCCCGCAACCGGTCGCGCCCCGGTCGGGACAGCACCCCGGTGCTCGGCTCCCGCCCCGCCGGGGCGCTGTCCACCAGGTCGACCCGGCTCCCACCGGGCGCCTGGTCAGGCCAGGGTGGCCAGCAGGTCGCGGCAGGCCCGCTCGCAGCGGCGGCAGGCCTCGGCGCAGACCCGGCAGTGCTCGTGCATGTCGGTGTGCGACTCGCACTCGTCGCCACACGAGCGGCAGGCCGTCGCGCAGGCCTCGAGCACGGCGCGGGTCAGGTTCGCGTCGTAGCCGGTGTGCCGGGACAGCACCCGGCCGGTGGCCTCGCAGACGTCGGCGCAGTCGAGGTCGGTGCGGATGCACGTCGTCAGCTCGGCGACCATCTCCTCGGACAGGCACGCGTCGGCACAGGCGGTGCAGGCCTGGGCGCACTCGACGCAGGCCTCGATGCAGGCCACGAGCCGCTCGCGGTCGATCCCGCCCAGGTCCTTCGGGTACGCGGCCAGCATCCGGTCGGCGACGGGCATGTCAGCTCCTCCTGGTGGGCACCGGGGCGGCGGACGCCGCCCTGGGTACGGTCCCCCTACCCGCGGCGCGGTCGAGCCAGGCCACGACCAGCGCGTGCGGCACCGTCAGGGCCGCCAGCAGCGGCAGGTCGGTGGCGACGAGGCCGCGCCAGCCACCGGCGGCCGACCACAGCAGCGCGAGGACGGCGAGCACCGCGGCGGTGGGCGGGGCGGCTGCCACGGCGAACCGGCGCAGCGGGGGACCCAGCCGGCCCGCGGCCAGGTCGGGGGCGTTGGCCGGGTCCTCGGCGAGCACGCGGGCGGTGTGGCGCACCGAGTGCCAGCAGCCGAAGTAGACGCCGAAGGCGGCCAGCGGCGGGGCGACCAGCACCAGCACGGCCAGCGCGCCGACCTCGGCCGCCTCCGTCCAGCGGGTCTCCAGCAGCAGCGCGAGGGCGAGGGCGGCCGCGGCAGGCAGCACCACCGCGAGCACCACGGTGCCCATCCCCGGCGGGAGCGTGCCGTCGCTGCCCGGCACCACCGCGGCGACCACGGGCGCCGCCTCCTCCGCCCCGCGGGCGAGGGGCACCAGCAGCACGAGCCCGCCGAGCACCGCGGCCGGCAGCACGGCCCGCCGGACCGGCCGGCCGGCGCGCAGGTCGGCGAAGGCGGTCTCGCCGGTGCCGAAGTGCCAGGCCGACAGCAGCACGAACACCGCGAGCGCGGGACCGGGTGCGGCGCGGAACAGCAGCCAGGCGACCGTGGCGACGGCGGCGTAGCCGAGGGCGAACGCGGCCAGCCGCGCCGTCCCCCAGCGCAGCCGGTAGGCCGGCACCAGGTGGTCGACGGCGCCGTGCGGCAGGCCGAGCAGCAGCCCGGCGACCAGGGGCAGCCACGCCAGGTCCCCCCAGCCCGCGGTGACCTCCCCGAGGACGACGGCGGCCGCGGCGGCCAGCGAGACGGCCGTCGCGGCACGGGCGGCGACGGCGACGGGGGTACCGGCCCGCTCCGCCGTCCCGGGGCCCGGGAGCGACCGCACGGTCAGGCCCGCTCGGACGCCGTCCGGGTGGCGCCGTGCCCGCGGTGGGAGTGCCCGCGGTGGGAGTGCTCGTCGTGGCGGTGGTCGTCGTAGTGGTCGTCGTCGTGGTGGTCGTCGTGCTCGTGGTGCTCCCCGCGGATGGCGGCCGCGGCCGCGGAGGAGACCCGGCCCAGTTCCGGGAGGACGCCGTCGCTCTGGTGCACGTGGCTGACCCACACCGGCTCGGGGTGGGTGTCCTCTCCGGCCCGGACGTCCTCGGCGGTCCGCAGCAGGGCCACCTTGTGGACGAGCAGGCCGAAGCCGACCTTGGCGATCACGTCGGCGGTGGAGTAGGCGACCTGCACCGTGGCCGCCCACGCCGGGGTCACGTCGGCGAACACGGGGATCGCGTAGACCAGCGGGTACACGCCGAAGCTGGACAGCAGAACGATGGTGGCGTTGCGCAGGCTGACCGCCGCCTCCGCGCCCATGTGCGGCAGCGAGGCGCGCACGGCACCGATCAGCGCGACGGCGAGGTAGACGAAGAACGCGGTGCTGACCAGGCCCCAGACGACCAGCGCCGTGCGGTCCCGTCCGTCGGCGACGACCTGCGCCCCGAAGTAGCCGGTGAGGATCATGAGGAAGGCCGCGGCCACCGTCGTGGCGCGCAGGTTGCGCGCCCGGCGGCCGGCCAGCGAGCAGACCGCGAGGAGCTCGACGGTGAGCAATGGGACGGTGACGGCCCAGTCGGGATAGCGCGTGGAGCCGGTGAAGCGCGCCTCGGCGTTGGGCTCGTACACGCCGTCGGTCAGCGTGAACCCGGTGTCCCACTTGACGAACAGCACGAGGTAGCTGACCGTCGCGACGGCCGCCAGGCACAGGCCGGCGTAGAGGGCCGGTCGGTAGCGCCGGCCGACCTCCTCCCTGCTGGCCCAGGTGTAGAGGAAGTAGGCGAACAGCGCGAACCCCGCCGCCATCAGCGCGAAGTGCACGAGGTCGTAGAGGCCCAGCGACATGGGCTGCAGCTCGGGCGTGGGGGTGTCGGCCACGTGCAGGGACCTCCGGGGGTCGGCGAGCGGGCCTGAGCTCGACCCCGGCGGGTGCGCTACCCGCCCGGTCCCGCGCCAACCCGTCGGGCCGTCCGGCTCAGCCGATCCGTGCGGGGTCGGCGCGTCCCCCGGCGGTCTGCGGGTAGGAGACGTGGGCCCGAGCAGCGGGCGCCGCACGACCGGCAGGAGCCGCCGTGGAGATCCTGGTGTCCCCGTACCCCGGACCCGGGGGTGGCGCCCCGCCCGAGCAGGACCACGCGGTCGTCCGCGGCGGCGGGACCGTGGGCGGTGCCCAGGCGGCGGTCCCCCGGTGAGTGCGCTCCTCCGGCAGCGGGCGGTGCGGTGCGCCGCCTCGGTGATGGGCGCGTCGGGGGTAGCGCTGCTGGCCCGGCCGCGGCAGGTCGTCGGGCTGGTGGCCCCGGACGAGGCCGAGCCGTGGCTCGCGGTCGTCCGGCTCCTCGGGGGTCGGCTGGTCGTCCAGCACGCGCTGGTGGCGCTCCGGCCCTCCCGGCGCCGGGTGGTCGGCGGGGTCGTCGTCGACGCGGTCCACGCGCTCAGCATGGTCCCGGCCGCCGCGCTGTGGCCCGGGCACCGGCGCCTGGCGACCGTGAGCGGGGCCGTGGGGGCGGTCTCCGCCGCCCTGGGCCTGGCCCTGGCCCCGCCCCGCCCCTGACCTGCGTGCACCCGCCGGCGTCCGGCGATCGGGGTCCGCGGCGGCCGGGTAGCCGCACGGTGCTGCCACCGGGCCGGCACGGTCCCGGCCGGGCGGCGGTGGACGGGCGCGGTGCGCTGGCGCCCGCGGACCTCGCGGCGGAGCCGGGTGTGCGGCCGCAGCGCTGCACGCGCCGGCCGCCGACCGGATCGGGAGCCGTGGGCCGTGGACGCCACACGGGCCGACCGCTGGGTGCCCTCGGCGACGGTCCCGCACCGCCCCCACGGCAGCGGGCCCGTCCTCCGGCCGGGAGGGCGGGCCCGCTGGTCCGGGGTGGCCGGCGTCGGTGCCGGCGGGCGCCGTCGGGCTCGTCGACCTCGTCCCTCGCGCCGAACGCCGTTGCCGCCGGCAACAGATGGCGCGCTACCCGGTCGCGCCCCACGCAAACCGGGCGGCCACCCGTCCGCGGTTGGCCTCCTGGCGGGAGGGGCAGGGACGCCCGGGTGGGCACGCGCACCGGGCCGGGCGACGGCGGGGCGGTGCGGCCGTGACCCGCCCGGTCCGCACCATCGGCGTCGTCGCGCCGGGCGAGCCGGCGCTGCTGGACGACACCGAGGCCGAGCCCGGTCCCGGCCAGGCGTGGGTGCGGACCGAGTACAGCGGCGTGAGCGCCGGCACCGAGGTGGCCCTGGTCCGCGGCACCGACCCGCACCACGCGCTGTCCTGGGACGCCGACCTGCGCTCGTTCACCCCGGACGGCCCCACCGCGGGCTACCCGGTGCGCCGCCTGGGTTACATGGAGGTCGGGCTGGTCACCGAGAGCCGCACCCCCCACCTCGCCGAGGGCACCCGGGTCGCGATGGCGTACGGGCACCGCACCGGCCGCTGCGCCGACCCGGCCGCCACCCCGGTGCTGCCGGTGCCCGGCGACCTCGACCCGCTGCTCGGCGTCTACCTCGCGCAGATGGGGCCGATCTGCGTCAACGGCCTGCTGCACGCCACCGCCCAGTTCGCCGGGCCCGGCGGCGGCGTGGGCGACGGCGTCCGCGACCGCCACGTGCTGGTCACCGGCGCCGGGGTCGTCGGGCTGCTGTCGGCGCTGCTCGCCGTCCGGCACGGGGCCGCCGACGTCGTCGTCGCCGAGTCCTCACCCGCGCGGCGCGCCGTCGCCGCGGCGCTCGGCCTGGACACCGTCGACGCCGGCGCGTGGTCCGAGGTCAAGCGGCGCTGGCGGCACGCTCCCGGCGACGCCGGCGCCGACCTGGTGCTGCAGTGCCGCGGACACGACACCGACCTGGCCACCGGGCTCAAGGCGCTGCGGCCGCAGGGCGTCGTCGTCGACCTGGGCTTCCACCAGACCGGCGCCGCGGCGGTCCGGCTCGGCGAGGAGTTCCACCACAACGGCCTGTCGGTCGTGTGCGCGCAGATCGGCCGGGTGCCGCGCGGCACGGCCGGCGAGTGGCCGCGCCGCGCGCTGGCCGACGTCACCCTCGACCTGCTCCGCGCGCGCGGCGACGACGTCCGCCGGCACCTGGTGACCGACGTCGTCGCCTTCGAGGACGGGCCGGCGCTGCTCGCCGACCTGGCCGCCCGCCGGCTGCCCGCCCCGCCGCTGCAGGCCGTGCTCCGGTTCTGACACAGGGCCCCTCCGGCGCGTCTCCGGCGCGTCTCCGGCGCGTCGTCGGTGTAGCGCGCACCTCCGGCTTGTCCGGTTCCGGTTCCGGGTGGACCCTGTCGCCATCCGCCGCGGGTCCCGCGGCGCGGCGCTCATGGGGAGGGCGTCATGTGGTGGTGGGCGGTGGTCGCCGTCGTCGGGTTCGCCGCCTCGACGGCGCTGGTGATCGTGCTGGCCCGCAGCGACACGGCCCGCTGGGAGCGGGACCACCGCGCGGTGCCGACGACGGTGCGGCAGCGGGAGGAGGCCAACCGCCGGCTGCGCGCCGCCGCGCTGCTGGCCCGCCGGCCACCCCCGTCCGGCCGGCTCGCCCAGCTGCACCTGCCGAGCCTGCACCTGCCCCACCCGCACGTGCCGCAGGTGCGCCTGCCGCGCCCGCACGTGCACCTGCCGCACCTGCACCTGCCGCACGTCCACCTGCCCGCGAGCGTGGTGGCGCGACTGCCGCACGTGCACCGGCGATCCGTTCCCTCCGAGCCCGTTCCCCCCGAGCCCGGTCCCGAGGCGCCGGAGGCCGGTCCCGAGGTGCCGGAGCCCGGTCCCGAGGCGCCGGAGGCCGGGACCCCGGCCGGGGTGCAGGAGCCCGACGAGCACCCGACCCGCACGCGGTCCTGACGCCCGCGCGGCGTCCCGCCGCCCTCAGGCCGCCCTCAGGCCGCCCTCAGGCCGTGGACGCCAGCGGCCAGAGCGGCAGCTCCTCCGCGGCGTCGGGGCGGGCCCGTCCCGGCCGGCGTGCGGCGCGGCGGGCCGCGCGCCGGGCCGCCTCCTGCCGCTCGGCGGTGCGCCGGGCGTGCGCCGCGCGGGCGTCCGCGAGGCCGGGTGCGGTGACCCCGTCGGCGGTGAGCGAGCAGGCGGCCAGGCGGACCCAGCGCACCGCGTCGCCGGCGTCGCGCACCCCGACGAGCAGGCCGCGGTCGTGGCGCCGCAGCGACAGGGCGGCACCGCGCACGCTCGCCTCGGTGGCCGCGGCGGCGTCGGCGTCGGGGCCGTAGAGCCAGGTGACCGACCGCGCGGCCCGGCGCGCCCGGTCGTCCCGCGCCCGCCACGCGGTGTCGGACAGCGGCGCGAGCCGGACCTCCAGCGCCGCGCCCAGCGCGTCGACGGCGACGTGCAGGCCGGGGTGCCCGCCGTCGTCGGGCACCGTGGCCACCCGCGGCCGGTGCCCCTGCGCGGTGAGCCACGACAGCAGGGCCGGCCGGTAGCGCAGGTGGTCGTAGGCGTGCCCGGCCGACGCGGCCCGCCGGAGGAGGGCGCAGGGCTCCTCGCCGGTGTGCCGGAACGTGGGCGGGGTGCCGTCGCCGACCACCAGCCGCCCGCCGCAGCCGCCGGCTGCCCGCGCGCACCAGAAGCCGCCGCGCGCCTGCGCGGCCAGCCGGCGCGCGCCGACGGCGTCCGCGGGCAGCTCGACCGCCGACGTGCCGTCCGGCCCGTCGGTGACCGCCCACCGCAGTGCGTCCGCCACGCGCTGACCGTAGGAGCGGGGTACGACAACTAGCGGGTCACGGAGCGGAAGAGGTCGACGAGCCGGTCGGCGTGGGCGTCGAAGACGTGCCGCTCGCGGGCGGCCATCGCCGCGGCGTGCCCCGACCGGGTCGCCAGCTCCTCGTGCAGCGCCGCGGCCACGTCGTCGGCGGAGCGGTAGAACAACCCCGTCCCGTCCGCGCGCAGCACCCGCTCCACCGACACCAGCGAGCCCGGGTTGGCCTGCTGCAGCAGCGGCAGCCCGGCGGCCAGGAGCACCGGCAGCCGGGCGGGGGAGTTGAGGTCGTCCCAGCCGGCCCGCCGCAGGTCGCCGCCGTTGGTCGAGTCGAAGCGGTGCAGCCAGCCGGCGTCGTACCGCGACAGCTCGCGCACCCAGTCCTCCGGCCCGACGGCGCGGTGCACGTGCACGGACCCCGGCGCGCGCGCCAGCGCGTCGTCCAGCCAGCCGGTCCACGAGCCCGTGGGCCCCGGCGCGCGCACCTGCCCGTAGAGGTGGGTGTGCACGCCGCGGCCGGCCAGCTCCAGCACCCAGTCGAGGTCCAGGCCCGAGGGCCGGCCGACGACGGCGGCGTGCGGCTGCCCGTCGGCGTCGGACAGCCGGGGCGAGCGCGGCGCGTCGAGCCAGTCGCGCTTGGGCAGGTCGCCGTCGAGCACGCCGAGCCGCGCGGGGTCGACCCGGCCCGACAGCGCGAGGGCGAACCAGTCGCGCTCCTCCTCGGTGGCCAGCAGCACGGCGTCCGCGCCGCACACCAGGTCGGCCAGCAGCGGCCACTCCCCGCGGACGACGCTGCGCTGCGGGGCCTCCTTGAAGTGCCAGACGAACGGCAGGTCGGGGAACGCCGACCGGACGGCGTGCGCGAACGGCACCGCCCGCCAGTTGAGCTGCGCCCACACCACGTCGGGGGCGAGCGCGGCCACCTCGTCGCGCCAGCGGTCGCGGTCGAGGTCGGGCACGTGCCCGAAGGGCAGCGGCCCGACGGTGGCGTCGCCGAGGGCCTGGTCGGTCCACAGCCCGGTGAGGGAGTGCCCGCGCTCGGCCAGCGCCAGCACCCGCTCCGGGTTGAACGCCAGCTCCCCGACGACGAGCACCCGCAGCCCGTCCGGCGACGGCGGGTACGCGCGCCCGCGGAACCGCGCGTAGCGGGCGACCTCGTCGGTCCGCGCGCCGTCGGTGGAGGCGAAGCGCAGCGGCCCGGCCACCCGGTAGCGGGTGCGGAAGACGTTCAGCCCGCCGTCGGAGGACTCGCGGATCGCCCGCGACCGCTGGCCGGGGTGCCGGGTCCAGGCGCAGGTGACCCGGCCGGTGCCGGTCGTCGCCCCGCGGGCGGCGACCCGGGCCCACATCAGCCGGTCGAGGTCGTCGGTCTCCAGCTCGGCCCGCTCCGTCCAGCGGTCGGCGGTGCGCCGGTGGGCCACCTGCACCAGCTGCGCGTAGGGGGTGTCGGCGGGCTCGGCGAGCTCGGCGCGGGCCAGCACCGCCCCGCCGTCCAGGGCGGCGAGCAGGGTGGCCAGGTGGGCGGGGAACCAGACGTCGTCGGCCGGCAGGTAGGCCACCACCGGCGCGGTCGTCTCCTCCAGCGCCCGGTTGAGCGCCGCGCCGAGCCCGCGGTTGTCGTCGGTGCGCACCAGCCGCAGCCGCGGGTCGGCGGGGGCGGCGACCGGCTCGCGCGACCCGTCGTCGACGACCACCGCCTCCCAGCCGGTCTCCTCCTGGGCGAGCAGCGACTCCAGCGCGCGCGGCAGGAAGGCCGCCTGGTCGTGCACCGGCACCAGGACGGCGACCCGAGCCGTCACGCAGCCGCCTGCTCCACCGCCGGGACGCCGAGCACCCGGTCGTAGACGTCGGCCACCCGTGCGGCCAGCGCCGGCCAGGAGTAGTGGACCGCCCGTGCCCGCGCCCCGGCGGCCAGCCGCGCGCGCAGCGCCGGGTCGCCGGCCACCTCGTCCAGCGCCGCGGCCAGCGCGTCGGCGTCGCCGGGGGGCACCAGCAGGCCGGTGTCACCGTGCCGCACCACCTCGGGGATGCCGCCGACGCGGCTGGCGACCACCGGCAGGCCCGCGGCCATCGCCTCGGTGAGCACCGAGCCCATCTCCTCGTAGGCCGAGGGCAGCACGAGCACGTCGAGGGAGCCCAGCACCGCCGGCACCCGCGCGTGCTCGACGAAGCCGGCCAGGGTGATCCGGCCGGCCGCCGGGCTCGTGGCCGCCAGCCGGTGCACCAGCGCCCGGTCGGGACCGTCGCCGACGACGACCAGGGCGGCCTCCTCCCGCATCCGGCCGAACGCCTCGACCAGCGTGCCGGGGCTCTTCTGCGGCGCGAGCCGGCCGACGTAGCCGATCCGCGGCCGCGCCACCCCGGGGAAGACGTCGGCGGGGGAGCCGGCGAACAGCGCGGGGTCGAAGCCGGAGGGGATGGTCGAGACCCGGTCGGCCGGCACGCCGTCGTCCCGCACGGCCGCCGCGGTGCGGGTGGTGAGGACGACGACCGCGTCGGCCCGCCGCAGCGCGCCGCGCTCGACCCAGCCGCCCAGCGCCCGCAGCAGCCGCACCCGCGGGCCCCGGCCGGTGAGCGTGTGCCCGACGCTGCAGTGCAGCGTGACCACGAGCGGGCAGCGGTGCACCCGGGCGGCCAGCCGGCCCAGCAGCAGCGTCGCGAGGTCCTCGCCCTGGTGGGCGTGCACGACGTCGACCGGTGCCTGCCGCCCGGCGCGCAGCACCGCGGACAGCCCGGCGAGAGCCCACAGCTGGCGCAGCCGCGGCAGCGGCAGCCCGGTCCGGTGCACCCGGGCGGCGCGGCCGAGCGGCGTCGTCCCCCGGGGGCCGGCCAGCCGTGCGGTCACCACGGTCTGCCGCACGCCCTGGGAGTCGAGGCAGCGGGTGAGCGTGGCCGTGTGGTTCTGCATGCCGCCGATGGGGTCGAACCGCGCCGCCCGGGAGTCGAGCTCCCCCGGGAGGGCTCCCGGGCCCGCGCGCCGCCGGGCCTCCGGCGGTTCGAACACGCTGCACAGGCGCAGCACGTGCAGGTCGGCGGCGGGGCGGGGCACGCGGGGACCTCCGGCTTCTCGGGGGCAGGACTCGTAGTGCACCACGGGTTAGTCCACGACACAGCCCGGGAAGGGGTCGCTGGTGACCCCGCCGCTCGCCGACCCCGCCGTCCGCCGTGTGGCCCTCGTGCGGCTGCGGGTGGGGCTGGGTGACCTGCTGTGCACCGTGCCGGCGCTGCGGCGGCTGCACGCGGCCCGGCCCGACGTCGAGGTCACGCTGGTGACCTTCGGCCGCATGGCGCCGGTGGTGGCGCGGCTCGGCGTCCCCGTGGCGCTGCTGTCCTTCCCCGGCGCGCCGGGCGTCCCCGACGGCCCGGTCGACGCCCCGGGCTGGACGCCGTTCACCGCCGCGGCCCGGGCCCGCGGGTTCGACCTGGCGCTGCAGGCCTACGGCGACCGGCCGGCCGCCAACCGGGTCACCGCCGCACTCGGCGCCCGGCGCACCGGCGGGTTCGCGCCCACCGGCTGGGACCCGCCGGCCGGCACGGAGGCGCTGCACCTGCGCTACCCGCTGCACCTGCACGAGGCCGACCGGCACGTCGCGCTGCTCGAGCACCTCGGCCTGCCGCCGGGCGGCGAGGCGGTCATGGGGTTCCCCCTCACCGCCGACGACGAGGCCGAGCACGCCGCCACCCTCGCCGCGCACGGTCTCGAGCGGGGCCGCTACGCCGTGCTGCACCCCGGGGCGTCGGCACCCACCCGCCGCTGGCCGGTCGGCCGCTACGCCGCGGTGGGGGACGCGCTGGCCGCCGAGGGGCTCGCCGTCGTCGTCACGGGGGTGTCCTCCGAGCGGGACGTCTCGGGGCGGGTGGTCGCGGCGATGCGCGCCCCGGCCGTGGACCTCACCGGCGCGACCGGCCTGGGCGGGCTGGCCGCCCTCCTGCGCGACAGCGCGGTGCTGGTGGGCAACGACACCGGCTCGGCGCACCTGGCCGCCGCCGTCGGCGCCCGCAGCGTCACCGTCTTCCTGCCCGGCGACCCGGTGCGGTGGGCGCACCCGGGCCCGCGGCACCGGGCGCTGACGCCGACGGTCGCCTGCGCGCCCTGCCCGCACCTGGCCTGCCCCATCGAGTTCCGGTGCGCGCTGACCGTCGAGCCGGCCGCGGTGGCCGGCGCCGCCCTCGACCTGGCCGCCTCGTGAGGGTCTCCTTCGTCGCCGACTCCGACGCGTGGGGCGGGGCGGAGGTGTGGCTGACCCACCACCTGCGCCGCGCGGCCGCCTCCAGCGCGACGGCGTCCGTGGTGTGCGCCGAGCCCGTGGCGCCCGGGTTCGCGCACCTCGACGTCGACCGCGCCGTCGTCCCGCTGACCCGGCACACCGCCACGGCACCGGCGACCCGCGAGGCGCTGACCGCGCAGCGCCCCGACGTCGTGGTGGTCAACCTCGTCGACCCCGCCTCCAACGCCGCCGCCGTCGACGCCGCGCTGGAGGTCGCGCCCACCGCGGGCGTGCTGCACCTGGTGGGCGACACCCGCACCGGCGGGCAGCGGTCCGTGCTGGCCGCGCGGTACCGGCGGCTGGCGGCGCTGGTCGGCACGTCGACGGCGGCCCGCGCCCAGGTGGTGACCGACCTCGGCGTCGACCCGGCGCGGGCGCACGTCGTCCCCAACGGGGTCGACGTCCCGCCCGACCCCGCCGGCCCGGCCGGCCGCGCGGTGCCGCGGGTCGGGGCGTTCGGCCGGCTGACCGCGCAGAAGGGCTTCGACGTCCTGCTGGCGGCGCTGCGCCGGCTCGACGTGCCGTTCGACGCCGTCCTCGGTGGGGCCGGCCGCGACGGCGAGGCCCTGCGCGCCGCCGCGGCGGGCCTGCCGGTCACCTTCCCCGGCTGGGTCGGCGACGTGCGCGGCTTCCTCGCCGGGCTGGACCTGTTCGTGGTCTCGTCGCGGGTCGAGGCGCTGCCGCTGGTGCTGCTGGAGGCGATGGCCGAGGGCCTGCCCTGCGTGAGCACCGACGTCGGCGACGTGCGGGCGGCGGTGGGGGAGGACGCCGTCGTCGTCCCGGTCGAGGACGCCGCCGCGCTGGCCGCGGCGCTGCGCGGGCTGCTCCTCGACCCCGCCGCCCGCACCGCCCTCGGCGCCCGCGCGCGGGCGCGGGCCGAGCGCGACCTCGGCGCCGACCGGATGGCGGCGCGGACCTATCGCGTGCTCTCCGGCGTGGCGGGCGGGGGACCGGGTACCGGCGCCCCATGAGCAAGAACAACGACGCCGACGCACAGCGCGCCGCCGCCCGCGAGGCCAAGAAGCAGGGGATGTCGCCGAGCGAGGCCGGGGTGACCACCGGGGCCGCCAAGCAGACGAACCACGTCCGCTCGGGCGACGACCGGCACGAGCACTCCAGCGCGCAGGGCAAGAGCAAGAGCTGAGGTGCGGGGACGGCGGCGGCCTCCGTCGCGCGCCGCCGTCCCCGGACCGGTCTAGGTGGTGCCGCCGGTGACGGGCAGCCCGTCGGCCACCCAGGCGCGGTGCCCGCCGATGACGTCGCTGGCCCTCGCCAGGCCCAGCGAGCGCAGCGCGTCGGCGGCCAGGCTGGAGGTGTAGCCCTCCTGGCACAGCACGACGACGTCGACGTCGTAGCCGGTGGCCTGCGGCAGGCGGGCGTCGCTCTCCGGGTCGAACCGCCACTCGAGGTGGTTGCGCTCGACGACGACCGCGCCGGGCACCTCGCCGTCGGCCTCCCGCTGCCACTGCGGCCGGATGTCGACGAGCACCGCACCCTCGGCCACCCGCCGCGCGGCCTCCGCCGGGGTCACCCGCGTGATCCGCCCGCGGGCCTCCGCCAGCAGCTGGTCGACGCTCTTGGCGCCCGGCGGGCGCGGTCCCGGTCCGCTCACCAGTCGAAACCGGCCTGCTCGGTGCCGGTGGACAGCAGGGTGCCCGCCTCGAGGCGGTAGGCGGTCATCTGCGTCAGCCGGGGGCGGTAGACGTGCACGCTCACGGCGGGCAGCGTCCCGCGGTTGGTCACCCGGTGCACGTGGTGCGGGCCGAACGGGCGCACCCGCCCGGCCCACAGCTCCGTGGCCGCCTCGCGGACGGCGCCCGGGCGGCCGCCGACGACGTCCTCGGTGACCACCCCGCCGACGACGGCGAAGGCGCCGGCCGAGCCCCCGTGGTCGTGCAGCGGCGTGCCCTGGCCGGGCAGCCAGGTGAGCAGCCACACCTGGGCGGCGGCGAGGTCGGCGTGCAGGGACGGGTCGAGCAGGTCGGCGGCGTCGCCAGCGGGCAGCAGGCCGGTCCAGCGGCTGGACTCGCGGTACTCGACGCGGGGCAGCAGCGCGTCGGAGACGGCGAGCAGGGCGGCGGCCAGGGCGGTGACCGAGGTGGCGCGGGCGGTGTCGCGGGCGGTGGCGCGGGAGGTGTCGCGGGCAGGGGACAGCAGCGAGGTCACGGGGGTTCTCCTGAGCAGGGCGCGCCGCGGTGGGCGCGAGGGGTGGAGGGCGGCGCTCAGGCGGCCGGACACAGCGCGCTGGCCACCCGCAGCAGGTCCACGGCGGACCGGCGGGTGAGCGTCAGGGCGGGTGCCACGCACCCATGTGACTCCGGGGCGGCATAGTGTGTCAAGTCGACCGGATTGGTGCGGTTTCCTCGGCGAGGGGGAGTGCGGTGCGTCGCGGCTGCCCGTTCCCGGACCGGTCAGGCGGGGAGGACGACGGTGCGCAGCTCGTGGGCGCCGTCGGCGCGGGTGGCCTCGTAGAACCACCGCGCCCTCCCGCCCGGCAGCGCCACGACGTCGGCGTAGCGCAGCCCGTGCGGGGCGTGCGGGCTCTGCAGGTACGGGCCGCCGGCCGCGGCGCGGAAGCCGCCCTCGCCGTCGTGCTCCGCCAGCCCGGTGCGCTCCTCCCAGTTCTCCGCCGCGGTGGCCCGGCCGTCGTAGAGCGCCCAGGTGCGCGAGCCGTCGAGGACGACCGCGCTGAACCGCACCCCGCGGGCGTCCCAGCTGCCGGGCGTGCCGGCCAGCGCGGTGCCGCGCCAGGTCCAGTCGACGCCGTCGGGGCTGGTGGCGTGCTCGGTGGTCATCCGGTCGGTGGCGTCGGGGTCGTCGAGCGGGTGCACCGACGCCCACAGGTGCCACCGGTCGCCGTCCCAGCGGACCACCGGGTCCTTGGGTGCCTCGGTGGCGCTGCCGGGCAGCACGGTGCGCGCCTCCGCGGTGGCCAGCCCCTCGACGGTGGCGGCCTCCAGCAGGTCGACCCGCCAGTGCCTCGTGCCCGGCGTCGCGCAGCTGACGTAGAGCCGCCAGCGGCCCTCGGGCGTGTGCACCAGGGCGGGGCGCTCGAGCGACTCGGCGCCGAAGCGCTCCTTGCCGACGGCGACGACCGGCTCGAAGTGCAGGCCGTCGTCCGAGCGGGCCACCACGTTGCCGAAGCCGCGGCCCTCGCCGACCGGGCGGCGCAGCCGGTAGGCCAGCCACCACGTGCCGTCGACCAGCTGTGCCGAGGGGCCGCCGGCCCACGAGCCCGGGCGCGGATCCTCTGGCTCGACGACGACCTCGGCGTCGGCCCAGAACCGGTCGGGCGACGGCGGGCGGGGCGCTGGCGAGGTCACGCGGGGGCTCCGATCTGGTGCTCGGGCGGGGAGCCCCGTGTGTACACCCCGGACCACCCGGGACGAGGAGGGACCGATGAGCGACGACGCCGACCGGCTGCCGCAGTTCGTCATCGCCGGCGCACCGAAGGCCGGGACGACGGCGCTGCACGCGGCCCTGGCCACCCACCCGGGCCTGTACCTCTCGCCGGTCAAGGAGCCGAAGTACTACCTGACCGGCGGCCGCCCGCCGCCGCGCAGCCGCCAGCGCGGGCCGGGCGACGCGCACAGCGCGCGGGAGTGGGTGTGGCGCCGCGCGGACTACCTGCGGCTGTTCGACGGCGCCCCGCCCGGGACGGTGCGCGGGGAGAGCACGCCGTTCTACCTGCACGACCGGGCGGCGCAGCGGCGGCTGGTCGCCGACGTCCCCGGCGTGCGCGTCATCGCGGTCGTGCGGGACCCGGTGGACCGGGCGTGGTCGAACTGGGTGCACCTGCGCGCCGACGGGCTCGAGCCCGAGGCCGACTTCGCGCGGGCCGTGGAGCGGGAGGAGTCGCGGGTCGCCGCCGGCTGGGCGCCGTTCTGGCACTACCGCGGGCTGGGCCGCTACGGCGAGCAGTTGCGCGACCTGTACGCGCTGCTGCCGCGGTCGCAGGTGCTCCTGCTGCGCTACCGGCAGCTGGTGGACACCCCGCGGGAGACACTCGACCGGGTGAGCGACTTCCTGGGCGTCGAGCCGGGGGTGGCGCACACCGTCGCGCCGGAGAACGTGAAGCCGTTCGTCGCCGACACGCCCCGCTACCGGGCGCTGGCCCGGGTCACCCGCGCCGGCGCGGCCCTCGGCGCCTACGCCCCGCCGCGGGTGTGGCGGCAGGTGTCGCGGCCGCTGCTGGCGGCGCTGCACGCCGGTCGCGTGCCGCGGCCGCCGGTGCCGGTCGACGTGCGCCGCGCCGTCCTGGCTCCGCTGCTGCCCGACGTCGCCCTGCTCGAGGAGCTCACGGGGGAGTCCTTCGACGACTGGCGCCGCGACACCGGCCGCGGCGACTTCCGCTCCCGCCGCCCGACGTCTGCGTGACGCGGCCGGCCTGCGGGTAGCCGCCGTCAAGCCATCTGCCGGATTCGTGGACACCGGCTCTGACCTGCGGATACAGGTCGCCCGACGACGCCGTGTGCGATAGTGTCCGTACATGTGTTCGAGCAGTGCGGTGTCCTCACCGGCTGGGCTGTCCGACGGCGAACTGCTCGACGAGATCGCCGTCGCTGTCGCCGCCCGCAACCGGGAGGACGCCCGCCTGACCCGGCTGGTGCGGGCGGCAGAGCACCGGCAGGCCGCCGAGCACGACGGGCTGAAGTCGATGCGCCCCTGGTTGCGCGGGCACTGCCGGCTCTCCGCCGCGGCGGCCGCGCGGGTGGTGGGGAACGGGCGGGTGCTCGACCACCTGCCCGCGCTGGCCGAGGCGCACGACGCCGGCTGGGTCTCAGCCGAGCAGGTTGCCGTAGCGGCGACCGCGCTCATCCCCGAGCGGCTGGTGGCCGCGGCCGAGCGCGGCGTGGACCTCATCGAGGTCGATGCGGTGCTGACCGGGCTGGCCCTCGAGCAGCCGTATGCCGACTTCGTCGCCGCGGTGCGGCACTACCTCACCCGGCTCGATCCCGACGGTCCCGAGCTCGACCCCACCGAGGGCCGCCGGCTGATGCTGGCCAGGCACGCCGACGGGTCGCTGTCGCTGCGCGGGGAGCTCGACGCCGTCGGTGGGGAGAAGCTGCAGGCGGCGCTGGAGTCCTTCGTGCAGGCGAACCGGCCCGCCGGGGACGACCGCACACGGGCCCAGCGCCTCGGCGACGCGCTGGTGCAGCTGTGCGACACCGCCCTCGCCGCCGGGTCGCTGCCGGTGCTGCGCACCGTCAAGCCGCACGTCGCCGTCGTGATCGACCTCGAGGACCTGGCCGACCCCGCCACCGGCCGCGAGGCCGGGCGGATGGGCTTCGGCGCGGTCATCTCCGCGGCCCGCGCCCGCTGGATCGCCTGCGACGGCACCATCAGCCGCGTGGTGTTCGGCCCCGACGGGGCACCGCTGGACCTCGGGCGCGAGCAGCGCCTGGCCGACCGCCACCTGCGCCGGGCCGTCGAGCTGCGCGACGGGGGCTGCGTGTTCACCGGCTGCGCCGCCCCCACCTGGTGGGCGGAGGTCCACCACCTCGTGCACTGGCTCGACGGCGGCGAGACCAACCTGGCGAACTCGGCGCTGCTGTGCGAGCGGCACCACACCAAGGTCCACCACGGCTTCCGCGTCGAACGACAACCCGACGGCCGCTGGCGCACCTGGCGACCCGACGGCACCGAGATCGGCGTCCCCGAACCCCTGCTCCCTCGCGCCGCCTGACCGATCCCGGGCCCGGGACCGCGGGGCGAGAGCCCTGCCCTCAGGGCGCAGTCGCGTCCAGCACGCCGAGCACCCGCTCGTGGTCGGCCGTCGCAGCGCGGAGGTAGGCGGTGCGGTCTGCGCGCTCCTGGCCGAGGGCGAGGCGGTCCGACGCGACCAGCCGGAACAGGGCCGCCCGGGCCAGCAGGGACGTCCGGTCCTCGTCGCCCGGGAGCTCCTCCACCAGTCGAGCCGGCGCCCCGTGCCAGAGCAGCGCGTCGACCACCACGACGGCCAGGCAGAACCGCGCCGGACGCCAGTACGGCGTCACGTCGATGACCGCCGGCGCCAGCCCGGGGGCGAAGAGGACGTTGCCCGTCAGGTCTCCGTCGACGACCTGGTTCGGGGCGTCGTCGGGCCGGACGTGGCCCAGCAGGCGGTCGGCGAGCGCCCGCAGCGGTGCGTGGTGCACCTCGGCGGGCTCCTCGCCCCAGGCGACCCGGTCGCCGATCGACCAGGCGTGGGTGCGGGCGTCGAGGAAGCCGGGTCGCGGCAGGTGCCGCAGGGCCGCGCCGAGCCGCTCGCCCATCCGCAGCACCTCGGGCCACCGCCGCGCCGACGTGTCGTGCACCCCGCTCAGGTGCCCCCAGGCCGACCAGCCGCCGACCAGCCACGTCCCCGCCGCCGAGCGGACGGGGCGCTCGACCCGGAAGCCGTCCTCGTGCAGGCCCGACAGGACGTCGGCCAGCCACGCCGCCTCGACCGCGTCCTCCACCGGCTTCAGCACCACGTCGCCCACTGCCCACGCGCGGCCCTCGCCACCGCTGAGGGGCCGCGCGACCGCCCCGGCCGCTCCGAAGGCCGCCAGGACCGGGCCGGGTGGAGGGGACTTCGGGTGCACGCGCGCCCCGGTACCCGCGACCGCCCCCGCGCACTGGACGACACCCTGCAACCGTGGTTGCATCTGCGCCGTGACGGCGACGGGGGAGTGGGTGCTGCTGTCCTACCGGCTCCCGCGGGAGCCCTCGGGCCCGCGGACGACGCTGTGGCGGCGGCTGCGCCGGCTCGGCGTCGCCCAGCTCGCCGACGGCGTCGTGGCGCTCCCCGCCGACGCCCGCACCCGCGAGTCGCTGGAGTGGCTGGCCGACGACGTCCTCGCCGCCGGGGGCACCGCCGGCATCTGGACCGCCCGCCCGGCCACCGCCGCCCAGGAGCGCGAGCTCGCCGCCGGGATGGCCGCGGCCCGCGCGGAGGAGTACCAGGAGCTGGCCGGGCAGGCGGCCGCCGCACTCCGGGCGCCCGAGCCCGAGCGGACCCGGACGCTGCGCCGGTTGCGCGGCGAGTGGCGGGCCATCGGCCGCCGTGACTTCTTCCCGCCGGCCGAGAAGGACGCCGCGGCCGCCGCGCTCCGCACCCTGGCCGAGGCCGTCGCCCCGACCGGCGACCAGGTGGGGAGCGCCCGGTGAGGTGGGCGACCCGGGCCGGGATCCACGTCGACCGCGCCGCCTGCGCCTGGCTCATCCGCCGGTTCGTCGACCCCGGCGCCGACTTCGTCTTCGTCTCCGACCCCGCCGACGTCCCGGCCGACGCCACGCCGTTCGACATGCGCGGCGCAGCGCTGGGCCACGTGGGCGGCGACTGCTCCTTCGAGGCGGTGCTGCGCGTGCACGGCCTCGACGACCCCGTGCTGTGGCGGATGGGCGAGATCGTCCACGAGGCCGACCTCGACGACGGCCGCTTCGACGCCCCTGAGGCGCCCGGCCTCGACGTCCTGCTGCGCGGCCTGTCGATGACCGGCGACGACGAGCGCACGCTCGCCGTCTCCGGCCCGCTGTTCGACGGCCTCTACGAGTTCACCCGCCGCCGCCTGCTGCTCGGCCGCGAGCCGGCCTGACCCCGACGGAGACCCGTGACCCCCGAACCGACCGCCACCCCGGCGCCCGCCACCGCGGTGCCGCCGTTCCGCACCGCCGTCCGCGCCTGGTTCCTCGTCTCGCTGCAGACCTTCGGCGGCCCGGCCGGGCAGATCGCGGTCATGCAGCGGGAGCTGGTCGACGAGCGCCGCTGGATCGGCCAGCGCCGGTTCCTGCACGCGATGAACTACTGCATGCTGCTGCCCGGCCCCGAGGCCCAGCAGCTGGCCACCTACGTCGGCTGGCTGCTGCACGGCACCCGCGGCGGCCTGGTCGCGGGTGGGCTCTTCGTCCTCCCGGGCGTGCTCGCCCTGCTGGCGCTCTCCGCGGTGTACGTCGCCTTCGGCAGCACGGTGGCGGTCACCGCGCTGTTCGCCGGCCTCGCACCGGCGGTGGTCGCGATCGTCGCCCAGGCCGTGCAGCGCGTGGCCAGGCGGGCGCTCACCGGCCGGGCGCTGGTCGCCATCGCCGTCGCCGCCTTCCTCGCCCTGGCGCTGTTCGCCGTCCCGTTCCCGGTCGTCGTGCTGGTGGCGGGCCTGGCCGGGTGGCTGCTCGGCCGCCGCCGGCCCGCGGCCGTCGCGCACGCCGCGCCGGCCGACGACGGCCCGCCACCGGTCATCGCCGACGACGCCCTGCACGCCGAGCGCCCCACCGCCCGCCGCACCCTCACCGTGCTCGCCGTCGGGCTGCTCGCCTGGGGCGTGCCGGTCGCCGCGGTCGCGCTGCTCACCGGGACGGGGAGCACCCTCACCCAGCAGGGGCTGTTCTTCTCCGGCGCCGCGGTGGTCACCTTCGGCGGCGCCTACGCGGTGCTGGCCTACGTCGCGCAGGCCGCCGTCACCACCTACGGCTGGCTGGCGCCCGGCGAGATGGTCCGCGGGCTCGCGCTGGCCGAGACGACGCCCGGCCCGTTGATCATGGTGGTGCAGTTCGTCGCCTTCCTCGGCGCCTTCCGCGCCCCCGGGGGGCTCGACCCGTGGACCGCGGCGGTCGTGGCCTCGCTGCTGGTCACCTGGGTGACGTTCGTGCCGAGCTTCCTGTTCGTGCTGCTCGGCGCTCCCTACATCGAGCGGCTGCGCGGCAACCGGTCGCTGTCGTCGGCCCTGACCGGCATCACCGCGGCGGTGGTCGGCGTCATCGCCAGCCTGGGCCTGTACTTCGCCGTCCACACGCTGTTCTCCGACACCGTCACGGCCGGGCCGCTGGCGCTGGAGCTGCCCGACCCCACCGGCGTGCGGCCGGTCGCGGTGGCCATCGCCGCGGTCGCCGCCGTCCTGCTGTTCCGGCTGCGCTGGTCGGTGCTGCGCACCCTCGGGCTGTGCGCCGCCCTCGGCCTGGCGGCCGGGCTGGCGGGCCTGCCGGTCGGCTGAGCCGCCGTGGGTGACCCGCCCGCAGCCGGGTAGGGCTCCCTCCCGGAGAGGCGTGCAGCCCGCACGCCGCGGACGGGAGGGACCGACATGGCCATCGCGACGATCAACCCGGCCACCGGCGAGACGCTCAAGACCTACGAGCCGCTGACCGACGACGCCGTCGACGAGCGGATCGGGCGGGCCGTCGAGGCGTTCCGCGCCTACCGGCTGACCAGCCCGCAGGAGCGCGCCGGCTGGCTGCGGGCGGCCGCCGACGTCCTCGACGCCGACGCCGACGCCGTCGCCGAGCTCATGGTCACCGAGATGGGCAAGACGCTGGCCTCGGCGAAGGCGGAGGTCGGCAAGTGCGCCAAGGGGCTGCGCTACTACGCCGAGCACGGCCCGGCGATGCTCGAGCCGCGGCCGGCCGACGCCGGCGCCGTCGGCGCCGAGGACGCCTACGTGGTGCACCAGCCGATCGGTGTGGTGCTGGCCGTCATGCCGTGGAACTTCCCGCTCTGGCAGGCCATGCGGTTCGCCGCGCCGGCCCTGATGGCGGGCAACGTCGGCCTGCTCAAGCACGCGAGCAACGTGCCGCAGACCGCCCTCTACATCGAGGAGCTGTTCCGCAAGGCCGGCTTCCCCGCCGACGTGTTCCAGACGCTGCTGGTGGGCTCGTCGGCCGTGGAGCGGGTGCTCCGCGACGACCGCGTCGCCGCCGCGACCCTCACCGGCAGCGCCCCGGCCGGGCAGTCGGTCGCCTCGATCGCCGGTGACGTGCTCAAGAAGACGGTGCTCGAGCTCGGCGGCAGCGACCCCTACATCGTCATGCCGTCGGCCGACCTCGACCGCGCCGCCGAGGTCGCCGTCACCGCGCGGTGCCAGAACAACGGGCAGAGCTGCATCGCGGCCAAGCGGTTCTTCGTGCACCGCGACGTCGCCGAGGAGTTCACCCGGCTGTTCGCCGAGAAGCTGTCGGCGCTCGTCGTCGGCGACCCGATGGCCGAGGACACCCAGGTCGGCCCGCTGGCCACCGAGTCCGGCCGGGAGGACGTCGAGAAGTACGTCGCCGACGCCGTCGGGAAGGGCGCCACCGTCGTCACCGGCGGCGAGCGGGTCGACGGGCCCGGCTGGTTCTACCGGCCGACCCTGCTCACCGGCGTCACCCCCGAGATGGACCTCTACGCCGAGGAGGTCTTCGGCCCGGTCGCGGCGCTCTGGACCGTCGACTCCCTCGAGGAGGCCGTCGAGATCGCCAACAGCCACCCCTACGGCCTGGGCAGCAACCTGTGGAGCGAGGACGAGCAGGAGCGGTCGACCTTCATCCGCGACGTGCAGGCCGGCATGGCGTTCGTCAACGGGATGGTCACCAGCTACCCCGAGCTGCCCTTCGGCGGGGTCAAGCAGAGCGGCTACGGCCGCGAGCTGACCGAGCTCGGCATGTACGAGTTCACGAACGCCAAGACCGTGTGGATCGGCCCGCGCAGCAGCCAGCAGGCGGAGGGCACCACGGCCAGCGCCTCGGAGTGAGCCGGCCGGGCCGTTTCCCCGCTGCGTGCGGCGGGGTAGCGGTCGCAGGACGCGACCGGGCTCCTGAGCAGAGGGACGTCGACGGCGCTCGACAGGAGGACCGATGACGACGACGACCGACAACCGCTTCGTGGTCCAGGCGGTGCACGACCTGGGTACCGCCCTGTGGTTCGGCGGCTCGGTGATGGGCATCGCCGGGGTGAACAAGTCCGGCAGCGACCTCACCACGGGGATCGACAAGGTCCGGGTGGCCAGCTCGGCGTGGAGCCGCTTCCAGCCGGCGCAGTTCGGCGGGATCGCGGCCACGCTGATCACCGGCCTGCAGCTGACCCGCTCGAACTCCCAGCGGCTCGCGCTGCAGAAGGGCTACGGCTCGGTGGGCGCCCTCAAGGCGGCGCTGACCGTGGCCGGTGCCGGGGCCACCGCCTACGCCGCCTACTCCGGCGCGCAGATCGGCAGGCTGGCCGAGCAGGCGGCCAAGAACGGCGCCCTCGAGGTCAAGGACGCCACCCTGCCCTCGGCCGGCACGCCGCCGGAGATCAAGAAGTGGCAGGCGCGGCAGCGGGTCACCCAGGCCGCCGTCCCGGCACTGGCCGGCGCGGTCATCGTGTGCAACGCCTGGCTGGTGCAGTCCTACCGGCTCGGCTCGACGGTCAAGGGCCTGCTCGGCCGCATCCTGCCCGACTAGCAGGAGGACCCTCCTGCGGGGTCTGCCACCTCACCGGCCCGGTCCCCGCAGGGGGCCGGGCCGGTGTCACGTCCGGGCGGTGACCCGCACCCACTGGCCGCCGTCGCCGGCCGGGCGGGCGTCCAGGCCCGTGGCGGTCGCCGCGGCGGCGGCCAGCGCGAGCCGGGCGTCGGCCCCGCGCAGCGGCAGCAGCGGCGCCGGCAGCAGCACCTCCACCGTGAGGCCGTGGGCGCCGGCGACGGCGCGCACCGGCCGGGCGCCGTCACCGGCACCGGAGCGGGCGGCGCCGGCGACCAGGACCTCCGACACCAGCAGCACGAGCTCCTCGGCGGCGGCGGGCGGGCACCCGGCGGCCGCGGCCCGCTCGCGCACCCACGCCCGCACCTCGGCCGGCCGCCGCACGTCCGCCGTGCCCACGACCACGTCGCCGCCCCCGCGCTCGGTCACTCCTCGACCACCCCCCTCGGCAGCAACGACGGCGGCCCGCACGGGGTGCGGAGCTCCGGCGCGCCGTTGTCGAGCCGTGACCGGAGCCCGGGTCAGGCGCGGTCGGGCGGCTCGGACCGGACGAGGAACCGGGCGCCGCCGCCCTCGGGCAGCGCGGCGAGCGTGACGGCCGGGGACACCTTGCCGGCCAGCCACAGCATGAGCAGCCGGCGGTCGGCGGGCACCATCGAGGGCAGCAGCAGCTCGCACGGCCTGCGGGTGAGCACCTCGCAGACCACGGCCGGCCCCGCGTGGTGCAGCCGCACCGGGACACCCGCCGGCTCGCCGTCGAGTGCCGCCGCGGCGATCACCGCCTCGTGCAGCACCAGCACCAGCTCGTCGCGCCGCGGCTCGCTCAGCCCGGCCTCGGCCAGCCGGTCGTGCCACCAGCGGCGGTTGTGCGCGGGGGTGTCCGGGTCCAGCACCGCGGCGGTGACCGGCACGGTGTCGCTCGGGGCGGCGGCCAGCGTCAGGTCGGGGTTGGGCAGGTCCAGGCCGTCGAGCCACAGCACCGGGTGGGTGCCGCGCGCCATCGCGACGCAGTCCGCCGGCGCGGCGGCGCTGTCGACCAGGCAGGTCACCGCCAGGGGCGCCGCGCTGACGGCGGCGGTGGTCGCCTCCTCGGCGCGGCGCCACTCCGCGACGTCGCCCACCGGGCGCTGGCACAGCACGGCGACCGGCCCGCGGGCGCCGCGGGAGCGGTGCCGCAGCCAGTCCTCGACCAGCACGTCGATCGGCGACTCGAGCAGCGCCTGCGGTGCGGCGAACTCCACCGCGGCGTCCGGCACGTGGGCGCTCAGCACGCGGCGGACGGCGTCCTCCACGTGCGCCACCACCGGCGCGCCCGCCGACAGGGCCTGGCGGCACAGCTCCGCCGCGATGGCGCCGGCCTGGGCGGCCCCCTCGTGGAACGCGCACCGGTGCACCGGCGCCAGCACCGCGCCGGGGTCCGGGCCGAACGTGGTCACCGCGCGCTCCCGCTCCCGTCGGCCTCGGGCAGCTGCACGGAGCGGCCGGGGTGGCGGGCGATGAGCAGCCGGACGAGCCGGGAGGTCAGCCGGGAGGCGCCGAGCAGCACCAGTCCGGGCGGACCGGCCGCGGCGGCGACCAGCGAGTCGGCCGCGCCGACGTCGAGGAAGCGCAGGTCGGCCACGTCCCAGGTGGCGGGCCGCCCGTCGCCCCGCGGCGTGGCCCGCAGCACCGCCCGCAGCGCGTCGGCGTTGCCCGAGTCGAGCTCCCCGGCCAGGCGCAGGCCACCCGGCGTCCGGGTCAGCCGGAACGTGCCGTCGTCGTAGAGGGCGGTCGCGTCCACCTCGTGGTCGTGCGCGGAGGCCAGCGACGCCGTCTGCCCGGGCGCCAGCAGGTGGCGGAAGTAGGGGCACAGCACCGTCAGGGGCACCTGGGCGGCCAGCTCGGTGACCACCTCCTCGAACGGGTTGGCACCCGCGCTCAGCGCACCGCTGAACCGGACGCCCGGGTAGCCCTCGGCCAGGGCCCCGGTGACGTAGCCGGGCAACCGGGCGGGGTCGGGCGGCACCACCCGCACCGCCGTCGTCGCGCTCGGCTCCCAGGTCTGC
Source organism: Geodermatophilus dictyosporus (assembly GCF_900115505.1). Lineage (GTDB taxonomy): Bacteria > Actinomycetota > Actinomycetes > Mycobacteriales > Geodermatophilaceae > Geodermatophilus > Geodermatophilus dictyosporus. The sequence continues at coordinate 130,661 of NZ_FOWQ01000001.1, forward strand.
GGGACCACGCCCGCCCGCCGCAGCCGCGCCCACAGCCGCGGTTCCCGCGTGCCCAGACCGGTGAGCAGCACGCACTCACCGGCGCGCACCCCCTCGACGACGAAGTCGCCGACCACCTGGGCGTGGGCCTCCTCGCTGTCGAGGACCACCCAGTCGTGCCGCCCGCGGCTCACCGGCCGTCGTCCGCGGTCCCGGGGTCGCCCGGCGCCTCCCCGGTCTCGGTGACCAGCGCGGCGACGTCGCGCACCTTGCGGTGGGTGTCCTGCGAGGCGCGCACGAGGATGCCGAAGGCGGCGTCGGCGGTGATCCGGTACCGCTCCATGAGCACTCCCTTCGCCTGGCCGATGACGTCGCGGCTGGCCAGCGCCACGGCCAGGTGCTCGATGCGCTGGACCGAGCGCAGGGCCAGGGCGGCGTGCGCGGCCACCGGGAGCAGCGCCGTCCGCCCGGGCACCTCGCCGGCGGCGTACACCGACAGCGCCCCGATCACCTCGCGTCCGGTGTCCAGCGGCAGGCAGGTCGCCGCCCGCAGCCCCGTGGCGGCCGCGGCGCAGGCCAGCTGCGGCCAGCGCGGGTCGCGGGTGAGGTCGGCGCTGCCCGCGGGCGTGCCGGCGAGCGCCTCGAGCAGCGGACCGTGGCCGCCCGCGACCTGGGCGGCGTCGACGGTGGCCGCCCGGTCGGAGCTGGCGACCGGGTCGCGGGGCCGGTGCCCGGCCCCGCGCAGCACCACCGAGACGGCGGCGCCGGCCGGCAGGAGCGCGGCGAGGTCGGTGACCACCGCGCGCACGGCGGCGGCGGCGTCGTCGGCGGCGTGCCAGCGCGCGGCGGCGGCGGCCAGCCAGCCGTCCAGGTCGGGACGGGGGCCGAGGAGGCGGGGTCTCGTCGTCGCAGGGAGCACAGGTCCTCCGAGCCGGTGGTCTCCCGGCGTCATCGCGCGCACTGGTCCGTGGCATCGACCCAGTGGGGCACCGCTGTCCCGCGATGGTGCCACTCGGGGAGGCGACACGCCCGTGTCCCGGCGCAGTTCCGACCTGTGGCCCGTCCCGGCGGCGCGGGCCGTCGCCCCCCGGCCGCGCGGGCCCGCGCCGGCCCCCTACGCTCCGGCTCCTCGGACCGGCTGGGAGGGACCCGTGCGCACTCTGCTGACCAACTTCCGCAACTTCGCCTTCTCCGGCAGCCTCGTCGACCTGGCCGTCGGCCTGGCGATCGGGGCCGCCTTCGCCACGGTGGTCGAGTCGCTGGTGGGCGATGTCATCCTGCCGCTGGTGGCCGCCGTCTTCGGCCAGCCGGACTTCACCGCACTGGTGCTCACGGTCAACGGCGCGCAGATCCGCTACGGCTCGTTCCTGACCGCGCTGGTGTCCTTCCTGCTGCTGGCGGTGACGATCATGTTCCTCGTCCAGGCCATCCGCCGGGCCACCGGCCGCGAGACCGCCGGTGCCCAGGGCAACCGGGAGTGCGACCACTGCAAGAGCTTCATCCCGGTCGACGCGTCGGTCTGCATGTTCTGCACCCGGGACGTCGAGCCGGTCGTGCCCTGACCGCCGGGCCGCGGGGTCCGGCCCGCGGGTTAGCCTGCGCGCCGGTGAGCAGCACCGACGAGGAGGACGCGTGACCAGACACGGCCAGGGGACGCTGCCGACGGGCCAGTACTGGCAGGGCTGGACGGTGCCCGACCCGGTCGGCGTGGTCGTGCTGGTGCACGGCGCCCACGAGCACGGCGGCCGCTACGCCCACGTCGCCCAGCGGCTGGGGGAGGCCGGCTACGCGTCCTACGCCCCCGACCACCCCGGCCACGGCCGCTCACCCGGCCGGCGTGGCGACATCGTCGGCCTGGACGCCGCCGTCGGGGGCGTGGCCGCGACCGTCCGGGCCGCCGCGGACCGGCACCCCGGCGTGCCCCTGTTCGTCTACGGCCACAGCCTGGGCGGGCTGGTCGCGCTGCAGTACCTCACCGGCGAGCCGCACGAGCGGGTCGCCGGCGGCGTGGTCTCCGCGCCGGCCCTCGACACCAGCACGGCCACCCCGGTGCAGCGGGTGGTCGCGCCGCTGCTCGCCCGGGTGGCGCCGGGCCTGGGCGTGCTCACCCTCGACGCGGAGACGGTCAGCCGCGACCCGCAGGTGGTGGCCGACTACCGCACCGACCCGCTCAACCACACCGGGAGGATGGTCGCCCGCACCGGCCACGCGATCATGACCGGCGCGGCCGGCATGCCCGGCCGGCTGCGCGGCCTGCGGCTGCCGCTGCTGGTCCTCCACGGCGGCGACGACCGGCTGATGCCGCCGTCGGCCAGCGAGGTGGTGCGCCGGCACGCCGGCTCGCCCGACCTGACGGTGCGCGTCTACGACGGGCTCTACCACGAGCCGCACAACGAGCCCGAGCAGGACGAGGTCCTCGCCGACGTCGTCGCCTGGCTCGACGGCCACGTGCCGGCCCGCTGACCACCCGGCGCTACGCGGGCCGGGAGGGCAGCAGGTTCTCCTGGTGGTCGAGCTCGCGCTCCAGGGTGCGCAGGCCCTCGTCGGGCAGCCGGCCGAGGTCGCGCCAGCGCAGCAGTTCCTCGCGCTCGGCGTCGATCACCGCCCGGCGCACCCGCAGCGCCGCCTCGTACCGCGGCGACATCGGGATCTCGCCCTCGGCCTCGCTGAGCACCTCCAGCCGCCGTCGGTAGCGGTCGAGCCGCGTGCGCAGGGCGCCGCGCACCGACTCGATCGCGGCGTCGTCGACGTGGTCGTGCTGCTCGGCCTGCAGCTCGTCGAGCCGGGTCAGCCCGGCCTCGACGGCGGCGACGCGCGCCTGGTTGCGCAGCCGGGCGCCGTCGGCCGCGTCGGCCCGCAGTCCCAGTCGGCGGACCAGCGGGGCGAAGGTGGCGCCCTGCCCGACCAGCGTGACCAGCACGGCGAGGAAGGCGCAGAACAGCAGCAGGTCGCGGGCGGGGAACGGCTCCCCGGCGTCGGTGGACAGCGGCAGCGTGAAGACCGCCGCCAGGGTGATCACGCCGCGGGTGCCGGCCCAGCTGAGCACGGTGATCTCCCGGCCCGACAGCTGCCTCGGGACGGTGCGCGGGTCGCCGTCCTCGGCCTCGGGGCCGGCGCCCAGGCGCAGGTGCAGCGCCTGCGGGGCGTGCTCGGTGAGCCACAGCCACAGCGGCCGGACCAGCAGGACCCCGCCGACGGTGACCGCGGCGGCGACGACGACGGTCGAGGGCGCGTACTCGCCGAGGCCGCCGATGACCGCGGGCAGCTGGTTGCCGATGAGCAGGAACACCACGCCCTCGAGCAGGAAGTCGACCAGCCGCCACACCGCGTCGGTCTGCAGCCGGGTGGCGCCGGAGGTCCAGTAGGGCGCGTTGTGACCGATGACCAACCCCGCGACGACGACGGCGAGCACGCCCGAGACGTGCACCGACTCGGCCAGCAGGTAGGCGGCGAACGGCGTGGCCAGCGAGATCGCGTTCGACGACAGCGGGTCGCGGCGCAGCCGGCGCAGCGGGCGGATGCCGTGGGCGACGGCCAGGCCGGCCAGCACGCCACCGGCCGCCGACAGCGCGAACTGGCCCAGGGCCGACCAGGTGGAGAAGCCGTCACCGGTGGCCGCGGCGACCGCGACGGTGAGCAGGGTGAGCGCGGTGGCGTCGTTGAGCAGGCCCTCGCCCTGGATCAGCGTGACCAGCCGCGGCGGCAGCCCGACCCGCCGGCCCACGGCCAGCGCGGCGACCGGGTCCGGCGGGGCGACCGCGGCGCCGAGCGCGACGCCGGCGGCCAGCGTCGCCCCGGGCACCCACAGCGCGAACCCGACGCCGACCACCATGGCGGTGACCAGCACCAGCAGCACCGAGAGGCCGACCACCGTGCGCAGGTTGTCGCGGATGGCGATCAGCGAGGAGTCCAGCGCCGCGCTGTAGAGCAGCGGCGGCAGCAGGACGGCGAGCACGAACTCGGGGTCGAGGGCCAGGTTCGGCCCGGGCAGCAGCCCGTAGACCAGCCCGGCGACGGTGAGCAGCGCGGCCGACGGCAGGCCGGTCCGGTCGCCCAGCCACCGGGCGGCCACGACGACCGCGACGCCGGCCAGGACGAGCAGCAGGACGGTCTCGGGGTGCACCGCGACATCCTCCCCGAGGCGGTTCCCGATCCCCGGCAGGTGCGGTCCGGGCGCCGCGCTACGCCGGTACGGAGGACATCGCCTCGGCGACCAGGGTGACCGAGCGGAGCCGCTCCTCGGTGCCCGGCGCCTGGTGGGCGACGATCAGCTCGTCGGCGTCGGCCAGCCGGGCGAAGGCGGTGAGCTGCTCGCGCACCTCGGCGGGGGTGCCGACGGCGGTGTGGGTGAGCATGCGGTCGACGTGCACGCCGGCGCCCGAGGCCAGCAGCAGGTCGGCCTCGTCGTCGGTCAGGTCGCGGCCCTGGCCGAACAGGCCGACGGCCAGCCGCCGCCGGGTGGCCTCGCGTGCCGCCCGGGCCGTCTCCGCCGAGTCGGCGGCGATCGCGTTGACGCCGGCGATCACGTACGGGGCGTCGAGCTGCTCGGAGGGCCGGAAGTCGCGCCGGTAGGCGGCCACCGCGGGCTCGAGGGCCTGCGGGGCGAAGTGCGAGGCGAAGGCGTAGGGCAGGCCCAGGGCGGCGGCCAGGCCCGCGCCGAACATCGACGAGCCGAGCACGTACAGCGGCACGTCCGACCCCCGGCCGGGGACGGCCTCGACGCCGGGGACGCGGGAGTGGCCGGTCAGGTAGCCCTGCAGCTCGAGCACGTCCTGCGGGAAGCGCTCGGCGGAGGCCGCGTCGCGGCGCAGCGCGTACATCGTGTTCTGGTCGGAGCCCGGCGCCCGGCCCAGGCCCAGGTCGATCCGCCCGGGGTACATCGCCTCGAGGGTGCCGAACTGCTCGGCGATGGTGAGCGGCGAGTGGTTGGGCAGCATGACGCCGCCGGCGCCGAGCCGGATGGTCGAGGTGTGCGCGCCGACGTGCGCGATCAGCACGCTGGTGGCCGACGACGCGATGTGGCGCATGTTGTGGTGCTCGGCGTACCAGACCCGCCGGTACCCGGTCTCCTCCGCCCGCTGCGCCAGCGCGACGCTGGCGGCGATGCTGCTGCCGACCGTCTCGCCGCGGGCGACGGGGGCGAGGTCGAGCACGGACAGCGGGATCTGCACGGGGGTACCTCCGGGACGGTGCGCGTTCGTTGCGGTGCACGTCGGTTGCGGTGCACGTCGGTTGCGGTGCACGTTGGTTGCACGGTGCAACGCGACCCGCCCCGGAGGATTCCCTCAGGCGGGCTGGACCTTGCGGGTCCGGGTGCGCGGCTGGGTGGTCTCCACCGGCGCGTCGGGCTCGGCGACACCGAGGCGCCGCTCGAAGCCGGGCGGGACGACGACGTCGTCGCGGGAGATGTCGGCGGTGGACTCGCGGGCCAGGCCGGTCAGCGCCGAGCCGAGGCCGTCGCGCAGGAGGTCGAGCACGTTCTCCACCCCGGCCTGGCCGTTGGCCGCCAGTCCCCACAGGTAGGCGCGGCCGATCATCACGGCCTTCGCGCCCAGCGCCAGGGCCTTGGCGACGTCGCTGCCGCGGCGGATGCCGCCGTCGAGCAGCACCTCGACCTGGTCGCCGACGGCCTCGGCGACCGCCGGGAGGGCGCGGATGGGGGCGGGGGTGCCGTCGAGGTTGTTGCCGCCGTGGTTGGACACCGAGATCGCGGTGACGCCGGCGTCGACGGCCCTCCTGGCGTCGTCGACGCGCATGACGCCCTTGAGCATGAACGGCCCGTCCCACTGCGACCGCAGCCAGGCGACGTCCTCCCACGACGGCATCGGCGACTGCATCCACATGCCGTAGGCGCCGAAGAAGGTGGGCGCCTCCTCCCCGGGGGTGGCGACCATGTTGGGCACGGTGAGGTCGGGGATGCGCCCGGTGCGGGCGAAGTCGAGCAGCCAGCGCGGGCGCACGAGCACCTGCGGGGCGTACTTCCGGGCGGCCTCGAAGTCGATCTTCGACGGGATGAACGGGCTGCCCCAGTCGCGGCCGTAGGCGAACGACCAGTCGAGGGTCGCGATCATGCCGACGACACCGGCCCGCCGGGCGCGGTCCATGCGGGCGAGCATCTCGTCGCGGGTGCCCACCCAGTACATCTGGAAGAACGTCCTCGGGTTGGCGGCCACGACCTCCTCCACCGGCTTGCTGGCGAAGGAGGACAGGCCCATCGCCACGCCGCGGGCGGCGGCGGCCCGGGCGACGGCGACCTCGCCGTCGGGGTGCACCGCCTGCACCCCGGTGGGGCTGATGAGCACCGGCATGGAGACGTCCTGGCCCATCACCCGGGTGGTCATCTCGCGCTTGTTCGACAGGCCGGCGGTGTGCGGGGCGAAGCCGAGCTCCTCGAAGGCGCGCAGGTTGTCGTCGGCGCTCAGGCCCTTCTCCGAGCCGGCCACCAGCGCGCCGTAGACGCCCTTGGGCAGCCGCCGCTTCGCTCTGCGCTGGGCCTCGGCCACCGTCTCGAACCACGCGTTCGCCACCGTCGTCTCCGTTCGGTCGGACCGCCGGGACCCACCCGGCTGGCACTGAGTGCCACCCTAGCGGCGCGAGCATGACGCAGACCACACCCGGAGACGGCACGGCCCCGGAGCCGTGGGGCTCCGGGGCCGGGTCGGGAGGTGCGCCGCGGCGGGGCGGCGCGGCGGCTCACCGGCGGGCGGCGAGGGCGGCGATCTCGTGCGCCGACTCCAGCGTCGGTGCGGTGGCGAGGGCGCGGGCGATCTCGCGGTCGTCGCGGCGGCGGGCGCGGGCGGCGCGGGCGGCGATGAGGGCGGTGCGCAGGCGGGTCATTTCGGGTCCTCCCCGGTCGTCGGACGACGGCGCGAGCCGGCGTCCCGGCTCCTGCCGGCGGGCCCCCAGTACGGCGTCGATGACGGCTCCGAACTGCTGGGTCTGCATCTCCAACCATCCTCTCGGCGGCGTGGTTCGTCAACCGAACCCAGCGTGACCTAGGCTGCACCGGTGACCGCCACCACGCCGGACCCCGGTCAGGACTTCGACCGGGCGCGCTGCTCGGTGGCCGGGACCCTGGCCGTCGTGGGGGAGAAGTGGAGCCTCCTGGTGCTGCGGGAGGCCTTCCTCGGCGTCCGCCGCTTCGCCGACCTGCAGCGCGCCCTCGGCGCGCCGAGGGCGGTGCTCACCGACCGGCTCAACCGGCTGGTCGCCGAGGGGCTGCTGGTCCGGGTGCCCTACCGGGCGCCGGGGGAGCGCGAGCGGCACGAGTACCGGCTCACCGACCGGGGCCGCGACCTGCACCCGGCGCTGGTCGCGCTGATGCAGTGGGGCGACCGGTGGCTGGCCGGCGACGGCGCCCCGCCGCTCGCGCTCACCCACCGCGACTGCGGCGCGCCGGTGTCGCTCGGGCTGCGCTGCGCGGCCGGCCACGACGTCGGCGGCCCCCGCGAGGTGACCGCGACCCCGACGGGGCGGCCCGCCGAGACGCCGGACACACCTGCGGGCTAGCGTCGGCGGCGCCCGCTGCGCCGCGACCAGGGAGGCCGTCCTGCCCACCACCGAGATCCCCGGCGGCGCGAGCACGCCGCGGCTGCGCGCCCACCTCGCCGTGCCGCCCGTGGGCGAGGGGCCCTGGCCCGGGGTGGTGGTCGTCCATGAGGTCTTCGGGCTGACCGACGACGTCCGGCAGCACGCCGACCGGCTGGCCGCGGCCGGCTACCTCGCGCTCGCCCCGGACCTGTTCTCCGCCGGTGGCGCGGTGCGCTGCCTGCGCTCGACGTTCCGGTCCCTCGCCCGCGGGGAGGGCCCGGCCTTCGGTGACCTGGAGGCCGCGCGGCGGTTCCTCGCCGGGCGCGAGGACTGCACCGGCCGGGTCGGCGTCCTCGGCTTCTGCATGGGCGGGAGGTTCGCGCTCTACGGCGCCACCCGCGGGTTCGACGTCTCCGCGCCCAACTACGGGCCGCTGCCGGCCGACCTGGAGCAGGTGCTGCGCGGCGCGTGCCCGGTGGTGGCCAGCTACGGGCGCCGCGACGTGGCGCTGCGCGGCGCGGCCGGCCGGCTGGCGGCGGCGCTCGAGGCGGCCGGCGTCGAGCACGACGTCGTCGAGTACCCCGACGCCGGGCACTCCTTCCTCAACCGGCACGACGTCGGGCCGTTCTCCGTGCTGGAGCGGATCGCCGGCCTGTCCTTCCACCAGCCCTCGGCCGAGGACGCCTGGGGGCGGATCCTGCGCTTCTTCGACCGGCACCTGCGGGCCCCGGCGTGAGCGCCGGCGGGACCGGCCCGCTGGCGGGGCTGCGCGTCGTCGAGCTCGGCGGCATCGGCCCCGGGCCGCACGCGGCGATGGTGCTGGCCGACCTCGGCGCCGACGTCGTCCGGGTGGAGCGGCCCTCCGGTGGGCTGTCCGTGGGCGCCGGCGGCCGCGACGTCGTGCTGCGCGGGCGGCGCTCGGTGGCCGCCGACGTCAAGACGCCGGAGGGCCGCGAGCTCGTGCTCGGCCTGGTGGACCGGGCCGACGTGCTGCTCGACGTCTTCCGGCCCGGGGTGGCCGAGCGACTGGGCCTGGGCCCCGACGACTGCCTGGCCCGCAACCCCGGGCTGGTGTTCGCGCGGATGACCGGGTGGGGGCAGGACGGGCCCTGGGCCGACCGCGTCGGCCACGACGTCAACTACCTGGGCCTGACCGGCACGCTCGCCGCCCTGGCCCGCCAGGGCGAGTCGCCGCGCTTCCCCATGAACCTGGTCGCCGACTACGGCGGCGGGTCGATGCTGCTGCTGGTCGGCGTGCTGGCCGCGCTGCACGAGCGGTCGCGCTCGGGCCGCGGGCAGGTGGTCGACGCCGCGATGGTCGACGGCGTGGCGCTGCTGTCCCAGCTCATGTGGTCGCTGCGCGGCCAGGCGGCGTGGTCGGACCGGCCGGGCACCAACCTGCTCGACGGCGGCGCGCCCTTCTACGACGTCTACCGCTGCGCCGACGGCGGCCACGTGGCGGTCGGCGCGCTGGAGCCGCAGTTCTACGCGGCGCTGCTCGCGGGACTGGGCCTGCCCGCCGAGGAGCTGCCCCCGCAGATGGACCGGGCCGGCTGGCCGCGGCTGCGGGCGCTGTTCGCCGGGGCGTTCGCCAGTCGGCCGCGCGAGCACTGGGAGCGGGTCTTCGACGGCACCGACGCCTGCGTCACCCCGGTGCTCGACCCGGCCGAGGCCGCCGCGCACCCGCACCTGGCCGGGCGCGGCACGCTGGTCGAGGTCGACGGCGTGCTGCAGGCCGCACCCGCGCCGCGCTTCTCCCGGACGCCGGCGGGCCCGCCCGCGCGGCCGCCGGCCGGCCCGGCCGACGCGCAGGCCGTCCTGGAGGAGTGGTCGCGCCCCCGCTGACGGGGGCGCAGGAGCCGCGGCCCGCCGCGGAGGAAGGGGCCCGCCCCGTGACCGAGCCCGTACTGGTGGAGCGCCGCGGCGCCGTCCAGGTCATCACCATCAACCGGCCCGAGGCGAAGAACGCCCTCGACGGCGCGGTGGCGCAGGCGGTCGCGGCCGCCGTCGACGAGCTCGACGGCTCCGACGAGCTGCGCGCCGGCGTGCTCACCGGCGCCGGCGGCACCTTCTCGGCCGGCATGGACCTGAAGGCGTTCCTGCGCGGCGAGCGGCCCGCGATCGAGGGCCGGGGGCTGTGCGGGATCACCCAGACCCCGCCGCGCAAGCCGCTGGTGGCCGCGGTCGAGGGCTGGGCGCTGGCCGGCGGGTTCGAGCTGGTGCTCGCCTGCGACCTCGTCGTGGCCGGCCGCTCGGCCCGCTTCGGCGTGCCCGAGGTGACCCGGTCGCTGGTGGCCGCGGCCGGCGCGGCGCTGTTCCTGCCGCGGCGGGTCCCGTACGCGGTGGCCATGGAGATGCTGCTGACCGGCCGGCCGATCGACGCCGAGCGGGCGGCCGCCGTCGGGCTGGTGAACCGGGTCGTCGACGAGGGCGGGGCGCTGGACGCCGCCGTCGAGCTCGCCGAGGTGGTCGCGGCCAACGGGCCGCTGGCGGTGGCGGCCACCAAGGAGATCGCCCGGCACACCGCCGACTGGACCGCCGAGGAGGGCTGGGCGCGGCAGCAGGAGCTGATCGAGCCGGTGTTCTCCTCCGAGGACGCCCGGGAGGGTGCCACCGCCTTCGCCGAGCGCCGCACGCCGGTGTGGCGGGGGCGCTGACACACCTGCGGCGAGTGCTCGTAGTGTGCCGGGCACCACAGCCGGTCGAGGGGAGCAACGATGCGTGATGCGGTGATCGTCGAGGCGGTGCGCACGCCGGTGGGCAAGCGCAACGGCGGGCTGTCGGGTGTGCACCCGGTCGACCTGTCGGCGCACGTGCTGACCTCGCTGGTGCAGCGGGCGGGCGTCGACCCGGCCGAGGTGGACGACGTCATCTGGGGCTGCGTGTCCCAGGTCGGGGAGCAGACCTTCGACATCGCGCGGACCTCGGTGCTGGCCGCGGGGTGGCCGGAGTCGGTGACCGGCGTGACGGTCGACCGGCAGTGCGGCTCGTCGCAGCAGTCGGTGCACTTCGCCGCCGCCGGGCTGGTCGCGGGCCACTACGACGTCGTCGTCGCCGGTGGGGTGGAGTCGATGTCGCGGGTGCCGATGGGCACCGCCCGGGCCGGCGCCGACCCGTTCGGCGAGGGCTTCCGCGCGCGCTACGGCGGCGCGCAGATCAACCAGGGGCTCGGCGCGGAGACGATCGCCGAGCGGTGGGGCCTGTCGCGCCAGCAGTGCGACGAGTTCTCCGTGGCCTCGCACGAGAAGGCCGCCGCCGCCCGCGCCGAGGGCCGCTTCGACGCCCAGATCGCCCCGGTGACGACCCCCGACGGCACGGTCGTCAGCCAGGACGAGGGCATCCGCGAGTCCACCGTGGAGAAGCTCGGCACGCTCAAGACGGTGTTCAAGCCCGAGGACGGCGTCATCACCGCCGGCAACTCCTCGCAGATCTCCGACGGCTCGGCCGCGCTGCTGATGACGACGTCGGAGAAGGCCGCCGAGCTGGGGCTGAGGCCCGTCGCGCGGGTGCACACCGCGGTGCTGGCCGGCGCCGACCCGGTGGTCATGCTCACCGCACCGATCCCGGCCACCCACAAGGCGCTGGCGAGGTCGGGCCTGTCGATCGACGAGATCGGCGCCTTCGAGGTCAACGAGGCCTTCGCCCCGGTGCCGCTGGCCTGGCTGGCCGACCTCGGCGGCGACGCCAAGGCGCTCAACCCCAACGGCGGCGCGATCGCGCTCGGCCACCCGCTCGGCGGCTCCGGTGCGCGGATCATGACCACGCTGGTGCACCACATGCGCGACAACGGCATCCGCTACGGCCTGCAGACGATGTGCGAGGGCGGCGGCCAGGCCAACGCCACCATCCTCGAGCTGCTGTAGTCCGCGCGGCCCGGGTCCGCCCCGAGGGGCGGACCCGGGCCGCGGCTACGTTGACCCGTCGTGCAGCAGACAGCCGGCGCCCCGACGGTCACCGACGTCCTCACCCTCGAGGAGGTCGACCGGGACCTCTACCGCAGCCTGCTGGTCTTCGCCGACCCGTTCCCGCTCTACGGCGGCCAGGTCGCCGCGCAGGCGCTGCTGGCCGCGGGGCGCACCGTCGCGCCCGACCGGCTCCCGCACTCGCTGCACGGCTACTTCCTGCGCGCCGGCGACGCCGCCCGGCCCACCGTCTTCCGCGTCGAGCGCGACCGTGACGGCGGCTCGTTCTCCGCCCGCCGGGTGGTGGCCGTCCAGGGCGGCGAGGTGGTGCTGTCGATGTCGGCGTCGTTCCAGGCCCCCACCGCCGGCCCCGACCTCCAGGTGTCCGCGGCGCCGGCGGCCGAGGCGCCGGAGGACTGCCCGCCCTTCACGCTGCCTCGGCTGTTCTCCATGGAGAGCCGCCGTCCGGCCCAGCCGTACGCGGGCGCCGCCTGGCCCACCCGCTTCTGGTCCCGGGCCACGGTGCCGCTGCCCGGCGACCCGCTGCTGCACGCCTGCGTGCTCACCTACCTCTCCGACATCGGCACCGGCCTGTCCGCGCTGCCCGAGGACGAGGCGTCCCCGGGCCCGACCCTGGACCACGCGCTGTGGTTCCACCGGCCCGCCCGGCTCGACGAGTGGGTGCTGGTGGACCTGGTGCCGGCGACCGTCTCCGCCGGTCGCGGCTGGTACACCGGCTCGATCACCACCCGGGACGGCGTGCTGGCCGCGAGCCTGACCCAGGAGACGCTGTTCCGCCCGGGCCGCAACCCCTTCCGCCCCGGCCCGGGGTGAGCCGCACGGAGCCCGCCCGTGTGCCGGGCGGGACGATCGGCGAGGATGGGTGGTCACCGAGGGGGGAAGGACGGACCCGTGGCCAAGCACCGCGCACCTGACAGCGGTCCCACCGACTTCGACGCGGCGACCACCGCGCTCGTCGACGTCACCGGCGACTACACGATCGACGTCGCGCACACCCGGATCGGCATCCGCGCGCGGCACGCCATGGTGACGACGGTGCGCGGGGCCTTCACCGACTTCTCCGGCGAGGCGCACCTGGACACGGCCGACCCGTCGGCCAGCAGCGTCACCATCCGCATCCGGACGGCGAGCATCGACACCGGCCAGGCCGACCGTGACGCGCACCTGCGCTCGCCGGACTTCCTCGACGTCGAGCGCTGGCCCGAGATCGTGTTCCGCTCCACCGACGTCGAGCAGGTCGAGGACGACGTCTACGAGGTGGCCGGGGACCTCACCATCCGCGACGTCACCCGGCCGGTGTCGGTGGAGTTCACGCTCACCGGCTCGGCGAAGGACCCCTTCGGCAACACCCGCGTCGGCTTCGAGGGCGCGCTGGCCATCAAGCGCAGCGACTGGGGGCTGACCTGGAACACCCCGCTGGACACCGGCGGGGTGCTGGTCAGCGACCGCATCCAGGTCGAGTTCGACGTCTCGGTGATCCGAAGCGCCTGAGGCGCGGGGTCAGTCGGGCCGGACGACGTCGTAGCGGACGACGGCGAACTCGCCGTTCTGCGCGACCTCCCGGGTCACCAGCTCCACGTGCGCCGGCAGCAGCGGCATCCCGGCGCCCAGGGTGACCGGCGCGATGGAGACGACGACCTCGTCGAGCAGCCCGGCCCCGGCGAACCGCGCGGCCACCGGCCCGCCGCCGACCACCCACACGTCGAGGTCGCCGGCCGCGGCCACCATCTCGGCGTGCAGGGCGCGCAGCTCCTCGTCGGTGTCGGCGGCGGTGAACCGGATGTCGGCGCCGTCGTAGGGGGTGAGCTCCCGGTGGGTGAGCACCCAGGCCGGCTGCGTGTAGCTCCACGCGTCCGGCCCGCCGTGCTCGCGCACCCACTCGTAGGTGGAGGCGCCCATGACCAGCGACCCGACGGACTTCTCGAACGCCTGGTAGCCCATCGGCCCCTCGTGGTCGGCCTCCCGCGAGAGCAGCCAGTCCAACGAGTGCTCCCGGCTGGCGATGAAGCCGTCGAGCGTGGTGGCGGTGTAGTAGACGGTGCGGGTCATCGTTCCCTCCGGGAGAGCCACTCGATGGGGTCGCCGGCGTCGGCCGCGACGCCGGCCGCGCGCAGCCAGTGCCGGGCCAGCAGCCGGCGGTGCGCGGAGAAGGTGAGCACGTGCGCCACGACGCTGCCGAGCACGAAGCTCTCCGGCGGCTCGCACAGCGCGTCGACCAGCCGGTCGTTCCAGGCGCCGCGGCGGGCGACGTCGCGGACGACGGCCAGCCAGCGCGGGGCGACCGCGTCGTGCCGCTCGAGCAGCGCGACCGCGTCGTCGGCGCCGCGCACCGGGTGGTCGGCGCCCTCGACGGAGGCGACCCAGACCTCGAGGCTCCAGACGAGCGTGTCCAGGACGGCGGCCAGCGTCTCCTCCGGGCCGTCCCAGGGCAGCACGGTCAGCCCGGGGGAGCGGACCCGCCGGTACTCCTCGTCCGGCAGGCCCTTCGCCAGCTCCAGCAGGGCGCGGGTGTCCTCGACGCCGTGGTGCACCATCAGCGCGGTCACCGCGTCGCCGCCGCGGCGCACCGGCTCGTCGCTGACCCACAGCGACGACGGCGGGTGGAAGTGCAGCCCGTTCGGCGCGGGCAGCCAGTGCGCGTCGCGCCCCCCGGTCGCCGGGTCGGGGGAGCCGGGTGTGCGGCCGTAGGCACGGGCGAAGGCGCGGCTGAAGCCCTCCACCGACTCGTAGCCGGCGGCGAAGGCGACCTCGGTGACCGAGGCGCCCTGGCGCAGCTGCCAGGCGGCGCGCTCGAGCACCACCCGGCGGCGCAGCGCCACCGGGGACTCCCCGGCGCCGCCCGACACCTGCCGGCTGAAGTGGAACGGTGAGGCGTAGGCGTCGCCGGCCATGTCCGACAACGTCCGGTTGTCCTCGTCGAGGACGGCGTCGAGCAGTTCGCGGAGGCGGTCGCGGCCCGGTGGTGTCACGCCGTCGAGTCTGGCGACCCGGGCGGCCCCGGCGCCCGACCGTTCTTGCGCTGTGTCAGCCGGCCGCCCACGCGCGCTCGACCGACGCCCGGCAGCGGTCGGGCTCGTCGCCGGCCGCGGTGAGCAGCGCGACGGCGGTGCGCGTGGCCAGCGGCGCCAGGCCGCCGGCCGGCAGCACGCCCTGGACGACGAGCGAGACCAGCCCGTGCCCCGCGGCCCAGTACTGCGTGGCGAGGGCACGCGGGTCGGTCGCCGGGGAGAGGCGTCCCTCGTCACGGGCGCGGGCGACGGCGTCGACCAGCCGGTCGAAGGTGGCGTCGGCGGCCAGGGCGTCGGCGAGGTCGGCCCGGGCGTCGAACATCGCCCGGTACAGCTCCGGCGCGTCCAGGGCGTTGCGCGCGTAGGCGACGCCGAGGGCGACCAGGTCGTGCACCGGGTCGGCGGTGCGGGGGACGGCGGCCAGCCGCCCGGCGAGGCGGGTGAAGCCCTCCTGCCGGACGGCGCTCCACAGCCCCGGCATACCGCCGAAGTGCGTGTAGACGGCCATGGTCGAGGCGCCCGTGCCCTCGACCAGGGCACGCAGCGTCACCGGCTCGCGGTCGGCGAGCATCCGCGCCGCCCGCTCGACGAGCAGCGTGCGCACGGCCGGGTCGGGTCGTCGGGGCACTGGACGAGTATGACATAGCAGCGCTATGTTATGGCCCCGTGATCCACCAGGAGGAACTATGACCGTCGAGCTGATCGACCCGCCCGGCCTGCCCGTCCCCGGCGTCTACCGGCAGCTGGCCGTCGCCCGCGGCAGCCGCACCGTCTACCTGGCCGGCCAGGTGGCGCGGACCGCCACGGGGGAGCGGGTCGGCCCCGGCGACCTCGCTGCCCAGGTCGAGCAGGCCTACCTCAACGTGGCCACCGCGCTGGACGCCGTCGGCGGCAGCTTCGACGACGTCGCGAAGGTGACCCTCTACGTCGTCGACTGGCACCCGTCGAAGCTCGCGGCGCTCGGGGAGGGCGTGAGCCGCGCGCAGGAGCGGCTCCAGCGCGACCTGACCCGGCCGGTGACCCTGCTGCCGGTGGCCGCCCTGGCCGAGCCGGACCTGCTCGTCGAGGTCGATGCCACCGCAGTGCTGGACTGAGGGGCACCGCACGGCGGCGGAGGCCTCCGGGCGCCGGGCGGCGGGTGTCGGTCACGCACGACCGGGTAGGGCACCTCGTCGTGCCACCCCGCTCCGTGACCGACGCCCCCCGCACCTCGTCCGGCGGTCCGGAGGAGTACCGCCCCGACCCCAAGCGGTGGAGCGCGCTGTCGGTCACCCTCGTCGTCGGCTTCATGAGCCTGCTCGACGTGAGCATCGTGTCGGTGGCGCTGCCCTCGCTGCAGCGCGACCTCGGCGCCAGCCCGGCCACCGTGCAGTGGGTGGTCTCCGGGTACGCGCTGACCTTCGGGCTGATGCTCGTCCCCGCCGGGCGGCTGGGCGACGCGTTCGGCCGGCGCCGGCTGTTCCTCCTCGGGCTGGCCGCCTTCGTCGTCGCCAGCGCCGCGGCCGGGGCGGCGCCGTCGGCCGGCTGGCTCGTCGCCGCCCGCCTCGTGCAGGGACTGGCCGCCGGGTGCCTGGCGCCGCAGAACTCCGCGTTCATCCAGCAGCTGTTCCGCGGCGCCGAGCGCGGGCGGGCGTTCGGCCTCTTCGGTGCCACCGTCGGCATCTCCACCGCCGTCGGGCCGGTCGCCGGCGGGGCGATCCTGGGCCTGGCGTCGGGGCCGGACGGGTGGCGGTGGCTGTTCTACGTCAACGTGCCGATCGGCGTCGTCGCCTTCCTGCTCGCCCTGCGGCTGCTGCCGCGCGGCGGGTCGGGCGGCCGCGGCCGGATCGACGTCGTCGGCGTGCTGCTGCTCGGCGCCGGGGCGCTGGCGGTGCTGTTCCCGCTGGTGCAGGCGGAGTCCGGAGGGCTGTCCCGGCTGTGGTGGCTGTTCGTCGTCGGTGCGCTGCTGCTCGCGGTGTTCGCCGCCTGGGAGCGCCGGGTGGTCGCCCACGACGGGCAGCCGGTTTTCGACCCCCGGCTGGTCACCCGGACCCGCGGCTACGGCATCGGCGCCGCGCTGGGCACGGTGTACTTCGTCGGCTTCAGCGGCATCTGGCTGGTCTTCGCGCTGTTCTTCCAGACCGGCCTGGGCTACACGCCGCTGGAGTCCGGGCTGGCGGTGACGCCGTTCGCCCTCGGCTCGGCGGGCTCGGCCGTCGTCGCCGGCCGGCTGGTGGAGCGCCACGGGCGGCGGCTGACGGTGTACGGCCTGGTCGGCGTGATGGTCGGGCTCGCCGCGGCCGCGGTCGTGCTGCTGCTGGTGCCGCCGTCGGCGGCCGGCTGGGCGATCGCGCCGGCGCTGCTGGTCGGCGGCCTCGGCGGCGGGTTCGTCATCTCGCCCAACATCACGATGACGCTGCGCGACGTGCCGGTGGCCATGGCCGGCTCGGCCGGTGGCGGGCTGCAGACGGCGCAGCGCTTCGGGGCGGCCGTCGGCACCGCCGCGCTGCCCGGCCTCTTCTACCTGGTGCTCTCGGCCACCGGCGACGACTACCCGGTGGCCGCGGCGGCGGGCCTGTGCGTGTCCGTCCTGGGCGCCGCCGCCGCGCTGGTCCTCGGGGTGGTCGACCTGCGCCGCAACCGCGCCGAGGAGCGGGACGGCGCCGACCGCGTCGCGGACGACGGCGGCCCGGTGCCCGACGAGCGGCACGGGCCCGACGGCGTGCACAGCCACGGCCACGCCTGGCACGGCTGACCTGCGCCCGCTCCCCGCGCCGCGCAGGATCGGGGCATGACGGACCTGACGGTGGCGGTGCTCGGGACGGGGACGATGGGCGCCGGGATGGTGTCCTCGCTGCGGCGGGCCGGCCTGCCCGTGCGGGTGTGGAACCGCGACCCGGCCAAGGCGCAGGCGCTCACCGACACCGGCGCGGAGGCGTTCGGCTCGCCGGCCGAGGCGGCCGCGGGCGCCGACGTGGTGCTCACCATGCTGATCGACGCCGACGCCGTGCTCGACGTCGTCCGGCAGGCCGCCCCCGCCGCCGGGACCACGTGGCTGCAGACCTCGACCGTCGGCGTCGAGGGCGCCGACCGCACCGTCGTGGCCGCCCGCGAGCTGGACCTCGTGCTCGTCGACTGCCCGGTGCTCGGCACCCGGGAGCCCGCCGCGAGGGGCGCGCTCACCCTGCTGGCCAGCGGGCCGGAGGAGGCCCGCGAGCGGCTGGCCCCGGTCCTCGACGCGCTGGGCTCGAAGACCGTCTGGCTCGGTGAGGCCGGTGCCGGCAGCCGGCTCAAGCTGGCCTGCAACTCGTGGCTGTTCATGCTCACCACCGGCGCCGCGCAGGCGATCGAGCTCGCCCGCGGCCTGGGCGTGGACCCGCAGCGCTTCCTCGACGCGATCGAGGGCGGGCCGGTCGACTCGCCCTACGCCCACCTCAAGGGCGGCCTGATGCTGTCGGGCGAGTACCCGCCGAGCTTCGCCCTCCCCGGCGCCACCAAGGACGCCCGGCTCATCCGCGACGCGCTGCGGAGCGCCGGGGTCGCCGACCGGCTCACCGCCGCGGTGCTGGCCACCATGGAGGCCGCCACCGAGCGGGTGGGCGACCCCGGCGCGGTGGACCTGGCCGCGGTCGTCGAGGGCCTGCGCGGCTGAGCGGGCGCTCCCGGGAGGACACGGAGAGCGCGGACGCCGTCGCGCAGGGACACTACGAGGAGCCGTCGTGACCCTCCGGGGGGCCGTGGTGGTCAGGTCCCGCCACTCCAGACGCCGGGTGGCGGGACCGCCCCGGCACCGACGCTCAGACCGGCGGGAACTGCCCGGTCTCCACCACGTGCACGGCGACGTCGCGCAGCTTCGTGTTGGTCTGGTTCGACACCCGGGTCAGCGCCTCGAAGGCCTGCGTCGCGGTCAGCCGGTAGCGCTCCATCAGGACGCCCTTCGCCTGGTCGATCACCGCCCGGGAGTCCAGCGCCACCTGCAGGTGCTCGGCCAGCTGGGCGGTCCTGGCGTAGAGCAGCGTGTTCCCCACGGTGACCGCCGCGTGCGTGGCGAACCGCTCGGCGCTCGCCCGCAGCCCGGTGTCGGCCTGCAGGGCCGGCTGCAGGTAGAGGTTGAGCCCGCCGGGCACCGACCGGCCGGCGGGGAAGCCCGCCGACACCAGCCCCCGCCGGTCGGCGGCGACCGCCGCCCGGGCCAGCTCGGGCCAGCGCCGCTCGGACGCCGCGTCGGGCAGGACCCGGACCTCGCCCGTGGTGGCCGCGTCCAGGCAC
Organism: Geodermatophilus dictyosporus; assembly: GCF_900115505.1. GTDB lineage: Bacteria > Actinomycetota > Actinomycetes > Mycobacteriales > Geodermatophilaceae > Geodermatophilus > Geodermatophilus dictyosporus. The sequence goes on from NZ_FOWQ01000001.1 coordinate 149,349, forward strand.
GCCCCCCGCCCGGCGCGGTACTGCACCGCGTCCAGGTCGGCCGCCACCTGGGCGCTGGTCCCCACCGTGCTCGCGCCGTCGGTGCCCACGACGGTCACCGAGACCGCCGGCTGGCCGCCCAGCGCCTCGGTGGCCAGGCCGGCCACCTGCTCGAGCACCAGGGGCAGCGGCCGGTCGACCGGTACCAGGCCGAGGTCGAGGAGGACGCCGGGGAGCCGGCCGTCCGCGGGGTTCACGCGAGTCACTCCGAGCAGGCGGTGCCGGCAGCGGGAGCCGGCTGGGGACGTCGGGTCCCGGCTGCTGCAGGACCCTCGGACGGCGGGGCGAGCCCCGTGGCACGCCGGCTGTGTGACGCGCGGGGTGGACGATACGCCGTCGTCCCGAACCGGCCGGCGGCACGGCCGTCGCGCGTGGCGGCGCCCGCCACGGGTAGGGGAGCGGCGTGGCGGACACCCAGGACGGACCCGAGCTGCACCCGGTCACCCGCGAGCTCGCGGAGGGCCCCAACTACGCGGCGATCAGCACCCTGCTGCCCAGCGGGCGCATCCAGACGCAGTACATCTGGGTGGGCACCGACGGGCAGCGGGTCTACGTCAACACCGAGACCGGACGGCGCAAGTTCGAGAACCTGCAGCGCGACGCCCGGGTGACGCTGGCGATCCGCGACGAGTCCGACCCCTACCGCTTCGCCGAGGTGCGCGGCCGGGTGGCCGAGACCTCGACCGGCCCGGAGGCGCGGGCGCAGATCGACGAGCTGTCGCAGAAGTACGACGGGCGCCCCTACCCGCCGGAGAACATCACCACCGAGCGGGTGACGATCTGGATCGAGCCGGAGCGGCAGGTCGTCTCCGGCTGACGGTGCCCGCCGTCGACCCGGGGTCGCCTCCGCGCGCCGGGGACGACACCAGGTCGACACCCGGCGGGGCGGGCGCCGGCTACCGGTCCCCGTAGCGGGCGGCGAACTCGCCCGGCGTCATGCCGGTCACCCGCGCGAAGTCGCGGGTGAGGTGCGGCTGGTCGGCGTAGCCGAGCTCGGCGGCCAGCTGGGCCACGGTCGTCGTCCGCTCGCGCAGCCGGCCGGCCGCCTCATGCAGCCGGCGGCGCTGCACGAGCCACTTGGGCGTCAGCCCGAGCCGGCGCGACACCAGCCGCTGCAGCGCGCGCTCCGACAGCCCCGTCTCCGCGCACAGCTGGTCGACGCGGGTGAGGTCCGGCCGCGACTCGACCAGGGCCACCACCCGGTCGACCAGCAGCCCGTCGGCGTCCACGGGCAGGAAGCGGGTGAGCACGTCCTCGTAGACCGCCATCGCGGCGGCGTGCGCGCCGGGCGAGGACGGGTCACCGGCCATCGCCGCGCGCACCCCCGCGGTCAGTTGCGCGCCGTCGTCCCCGAGCACCGCGGAGACGTCGACGTGCCGGTCGGTGTAGGGCGCCACCGGGCCGCCGGCGACCAGCGCGCCGGCGGCGGGGGTGAGCATGACGCCGACCGCCCAGCCGTCACCGGAGAGCGTCGTCGTCGACAGGCCCTGCACCACGCCGTGGAACCGGGCGTAGTCGGGGGAGACGACCACCAGGCAGGCGGGGTACTGCAGCACCCGCTGCACCGACTCCTGTCCCGGCGGCACCGACCACACCGGGATCCAGAACCGCTGCACCAGCGGGGCCAGCGGCCCGGCCACCTCGTAGCGGTGGACGACGGCGGTCGCGTCGCGCGGGTCGCGCAGGTGCGCGCGCTCGATCGCGTCGGGCCGGCCCGGGGCGGGGGAGGACGCGGTGTCGGGTTCCATCAAGACCCAGGCTGCCGCACCCGCCAGCCTGGCGTCATGGACACGCTCACCACCCCCGTCGCGGCCGCCTACGCCGCCGCCCTCGAACCGCTGCTCGCCGTCGTCGACGCCGTCCCGGCCGGCGGCTGGGACGCGCCCTCGCCGTGCGAGGGCTGGACCGCCCGCGACGTCGTCGGGCACCTGGTCGACACCCAGCGCGAGTTCCTCACCGGCCGGGGGATCGACCTCGGCCCCGCGCCCGACCTCACCGACCCCGCCGCCGGGCTGCGCGACCACGCCCAGCGGGTGCTGGCCGCCGTCGGCGAGCCCGCCGTCGCCGGGCAGCGGTACGACGGCTTCGCCGGCCCCACGACGGTGGGGGAGACCCTCGAGGAGTTCTACGTCTGGGACCTCGTCGTCCACCGCTGGGACCTCGCCACCGCCACCGGCCAGGACGCCGCGCTGACCGACGCCGAGCTCGACCGCGTCGAGGACGGGGCCCGCAGCTGGGGCGACGCCCTCTACACCGACGGCATCTGCAGGCGGCTGGAGGCGCCGGAGGGCGCGGGCCGGCAGGCGCAGGTGCTGGCGCTGCTGGGCCGCCGCGCCTGACTCCCGCGCCGACCGGGTAGCCGGGGGGCGTGCACACCGCCAGCACCGACCCCGCCGACGGCCCCCGCGAGGGCCGGCTCGAGCTCCGCGACGGCCGCACGCTGGCCTACGCCGAGTGGGGCGACCCCGAGGGCCGGCCGGTGCTCGGCTGCCACGGGTCGCCCAGCTCCCGGCTGGAGCACCACGTCGAGGACCCGGCCGCCTACCGCCGCTGGGGCGTGCGGCTGGTCGTCCCCGACCGGCCCGGCTTCGGCAACTCCGACCCGCAGCCGGGCCGGCGGGTGACCGACTGGCCCGCCGACGTCGTCCAGCTGCTCGACACCCTCGGCATCGGCCGCACCGCCGTGCTCAGCCTCTCCGGCGGCGCCGCGTACGCGCTGGCCTGCGCGCACGCCCTGCCCGACCGGGTGTCGGCGGTCGGCGTGCTCGGTGGCGCCCCGCCGCCCGACGTCCCGTGGCCGTGGCCGGGCTGGCTGCCGACGTCCGTCCGCGCCGCCGCGCACCGTCCCTCGGCGGCGGCGACGGCGCTGCTGCGCCCGGCCTTCGCGCCGCTGACCGTCCGCCCGCAGCTGCTGCCCCGCTACCTGCAGCTGCGGCTCAACCCCGCCGACCGCCGGGTGCTCGGCCGGCCGGCCGTGCGGCGGGTGCTGGCGCGCACCTTCACCGAGGGGCTGCGGCAGGGCGCGGGCGCGCTCGCCGAGGACCGGGCGCTGCTGTTCCGGCCGTGGGGCTTCCCGGTGGGCGAGGTGCGCCAGCACGTGCGCATCTGGCACGGCACGCAGGACTGGCAGGTGCCCGTCGCGCTCGGCCGGGTGCTGGCCGCGATGCTGCCCTCGGTGGACGCGCGCTGGTACGCCGGGGAGGGGCACTTCCTCGTCTTCGACCACGCGCGGGACGTCTACCGGGAGCTGCTGTCGTGAGTGCGCGGCGGCGGATCGGGTAGCCGGGCGCCATGGCCCCGACCAGCGAAGCCACCGACCGGCGCGGCAGCAGCTCCGTGCCGCCCACCTACGTGAACGCGAACCGGCTGTGGGTGGACTCCCGCCTCCGGTACCTGGCCGGCCGGCAGGTCGAGGGGCGCATCCTGGCGCGGCTCGGCGCCCGTGGCGCGACGGCCGTGGAGATCGGCACCGGCCGCCGGGGGCTGGGTGCACGGGTGGCCGTCGAGCGGTTCGGCGCCACCGAGGTGACCGCCTTCGACCTGCACCCCGCCTCGGTCGGCCGGGCCCGGGTGCGCTGCGCCGACCTCGCCGACCGGGTCACCTTCCGGGTCGGCGACGCGACCGCGCTCCCCGTGGACGACGCGCGCGTCGACCTGGTCGTCGACTTCCACGCGCTGCACCACATCCCCGACTGGCGGGCCGCCGTCGCCGAGGCCGCGCGGGTGCTGCGGCCGGGCGGGCTGCTGGCCCTCACCGAGATGACCGCCCGCTTCGTCGACGCGCCGTGGCTGCGCGCGGTCTCCCGCCACCCGGCCGACCGGTTCTCCACCGACGAGCTGGTCGCGGAGCTGGGCCGCGCGGGCCTCGACGTCCCGCCGGGGAGGCTGCGGCGGGCGGCCGGTGACCGCTGGGTGCAGGCCGTCGCCACCCGCAGGTGAGCCCGGCCGCGGCCGTCCGGGGGGCCCTGGCGCTGCTGCGCCGGCACGCCGGGCGGGTCTACGCCGTGTCGCTCGCGGTCACGCTGGTCAACACCGTGCCCGACGTGCTGCGCCAGTTGCTGGTGTACGGCGACCCGAGCCGCGCCCACGCGCTGCTGGTCGACGTCGTCGGCTTCACCACCGGCCTGATCGCCCAGCTGTGGCTCACCGGCGCGCTCACCGGCCTGCCCGCCGACGGCCGGGTGCGGGCGCGCGGCGCGCTGGGCCGGGGGACGGCGACGGCGCTGCGGGCGGTGCGCACCTCCCCGGCCGCGGTGCTCGCCGGCGTCGTCCTCGGCGGCGGTGTCTCGGCGCTGGTCACCCTCCCGCCGTCGGTGGCCGCGCTCGGGGGGGACGGCGTCCTCGGCCCGCTGGACGCCCCGTCGGTGGCGGCGTTCACCGTCGCCACCGTCAGCGACGTCGTCGCGAGCGCTCTCACGCTGCCCTTCCTCGCCCTGGTGCTGGTGCTGGTCGCCGGTTCGACCAGGCAGTTCGCGGGCAAGGGCCGCGGGTGAGCAGCCTGAGCAGCAGGGACTGGGACGTCACCCGCACGACCGTCGGGTCGCTGTCGATGTGGATCGGGGGCGCGGCGCTGTTCGCCCCGCGCTGGATCTCCGGCGTGCTGGGGGTGCGGCCCGACGCCGCCCGCGGCGACGTCGCGCTGCCGCTGCTGGTCCGGCTCGCGGCCGCCCGCAACATCGCGATGGGCGCGGCGCTGCTGGGCACGCCGGCGCCGCAGGCCCGCCGCACCACCGAGGTGGCGCTGCTGCTCACCGCCCTCGACGCCGCCGCGGTGTGGACCTCCCGCGCCGAGGGCGACGTGGCCCGCCGCAGCGCCGTCCTGTCGGGCGTCGTGCTGGCGGTGGCCTCCTACGGCACCGCCCGCTGGCACCGCCGCTGAGCTAGCGCCAGGCGAACACCGGTGCCTCGAGGTGCGCGACGCGGGTGGTCTCGCCGCGGCAGACCAGCCGGCAGAACTGGTGGACCACCGCGGCGGTCGGGGCGTGCACCCACCCCCCGAGCAGCGGCAGCCGGATGACCGGGGCGTCGGACTCGGGGATGGACACCAGCTGCGGGTCGACGTCGAGGTCGGCCAGCGGGACCTGGTAGGCCGCGGCCACCTCGGCCTCGGCCGGTGCGAGCTCGCCGGTGGCACCGGCCCACACGACCACCGGCGTCATCACGTAGCCCGAGCGGGTGACGTAGTCGTCGAGCAGGCCCAGGACGTCCTCGGGCCCGCGGAGCAGCCCGACCTCCTCGGCCAGCTCGCGGAGCGCCGCCTCCACCGCGCCCTCGCCGGGGTCGAGCCGCCCGCCCGGCAGCGCCCACTGGCCGGCGTGCGCGCGCAGCCCCGCGGCGCGGCGGGTGACCAGCAGGGCGGGCACGTCGTCGGCGCAGGTGACGCAGACGGCCACGGCGGCCTGGCGCAGCTCGGGCCGGTCGGCCGCGCGGCGCGGGAACGCCCGCAGCCGCGCGGCCGTCGTCCGCTGGTCGGGGGTGCTCAGAGCCAGCCGCGCCGGGCGCCGAGCTGGCGGACCGCCGCGTCGAGCTGCGCGGCCACCGCGGACACGTCGGTGTCGGTGTGGCGCAGCTGCAGCCGGGCGCCGACGTCGCGGCCCTCGGTGAACAGCCCGCCGCGCCGGTCGACCTCCAGCACGACCTCCACGCCGTGCGGGCCGGCCAGGAAGGTCACCTCCAGCTCGTTGACCCGGCCGCGCAGCGACGACGGCGGGGCGAACTCGACCTCCTGGTAGAAGGGCAGGTCGCTGCCGGCCAGCCGGCCCTTCTCGACGTCGGCGCCGCGGAAGGCGAAGCCCAGGCCGGACAGCGCGGCGATGACCGTGCGCTGCACCGGCAGCGGCTCGACGACGACGGCGTCGAGGTCGCCGGGGTCGCTCGCGCCGGGGATGTCGACCCGGGTCCGCAGGCCGATGGAGACCCCGCGCAGCGTCCACCCGTCGACGGCGGTGAACGGGCACTGCCACGGCACGGGGAAGCTGAACGGCACGGCCGCCTTGACGCCCGGCTCGATCCGGCCGGCGCCGGCGACCACGGCGGTGCCGAAGACGACGTCCTCGCGCCACTCGTGGTCGCCGCTCTCGACCTCGACGCGCGCCTGCAGCGACACCCGGCACTCGGCGATGTCCTGGGCGACCTGGCCGCCGGTGAGGTGCACGGTGCCGGTGACGGTGCCGCCGGGCGTGGTGACGGGGGAGTCGAGGACGGTGTCGACGCTGGCGTTGCCGGCGCCGAGCTTCGCCATCAGGTTGCGGAAGGCCATGAGGGGAGTGCTCCGTTCGGATCGGGGACGGCGGGCACTCTGGCACCACGCGCGGGGGCCGGGGAGGGTTCCGCGCGCGGTCCCGGCCCCGGGTGCACCCGCAGGGCGAGCAGCGCGACGTCGTCGGCCCGCTGCGGGGCGAGCCGGGCGAGCAGGGCGTCGCAGACCTCCTCCGCCGGCAGCTCCGCGAGGTCGCCGGCCGCCGCGAGCAGCCGGTCGAGGCCCGCGTCGAGGTCGGCGTCGCGGCGCTCGACGAGGCCGTCGGTGTAGAGGACGACGGTCGTCCCGGGCGGCAGCGCCTCCACGCCGTCGTGCCGGGCCCTCGTGGGGTCCACCCCGAGCAGCAGGTCGGGGCGGCGGTCGAGCAGCCGGGGCGCGCCGGCGGGCGGCACCACCAGCGGGGGCAGGTGCCCGGCGCTGGACCAGGTCAGCGTCCGCGGGCCGGGAGCGCCCTCCGGGGCCGGGCCGACGCGGGCGAGGACGGCGGTGACCAGGGTGCCCATCCCGAGCGCGGCCAGCGCGCCGTCGAGCACGCCGAGCACCTGCGACGGCGGGCCCGGCACGGCGTGCGCGATGCCGCGCAGCATGTTGCGCAGCTGGCCCATCACCGCGGCGGCCATCCGGTCGTGGCCGGTGACGTCGCCGATCACCACCGTCGTCGTCCCCCCGGCGGAGGCGAAGGCGTCGTACCAGTCGCCGCCGACCTGCGCCTCCTGCGCCGCGGGCCGGTACCGGACGGCGAGGTCCAGGCCGGGCGGGCGGGGCGGGTCGGTGAGCAGCGAGCGCTGCAGGGTCTCGGCGAGGCTGCGGGTGGCCGAGGCGCGGCGGCGCTCCTCCTCCAGGCGGGTGACCCGGTCCAGGGCCTGCGCGGCCTGCGCGGCGAAGGCCTCGAGCACCCCGACGTCCCCCTCGCCGAACACCTGCGGCGCGGTCCAGCCGAGGGTCAGCGAGCCCAGCAGGCGACCGCCGGTGCGCAGCGGCAGGGCCACCCACGCCCGGAGCCCCGGCGTCGGGGGTGGCTGCGCGCCGGCGTCGCCCACCAGCACCGTCCGGCCGCGGGCGGCGACCGCCGCGGGGTCCTGGCCGCCGGCGGGCACGCTGCGGCCCACGGGCGCGCCGTCCTCGGTGAGGACGAGGTCCCCGGTGCGCGGCTCGGGCAGGGCGAGGGCCAGCAGGTCGGCGTGGAACGCGGCCCGGCCCCCCTCGACCAGCCGGGCGACCAGCTCGGCGCGGTTCTCCGCCGACGCCAGCCCGGACACCGCCGCGGCGAGTCCGGCCAGCGCCCGGGCGGTGCGCCGCTGCCGCTCGCCCAGCGCGCGCAGCTCGGCGTTGGCCTGCTCCAGCTCACGGGTGCGCGAGAGCAGGTCGGCCTCCACGTCGGCCACCCGGCGCCGGCCGGCGTCGGCCCGCTCGCGCGTGCGCACGTAGTCGGTGATGTCCTCGGTGCGGTGCAGCAGGAAGGCGACACGGCCGTCGTCGTCGAGGACCGGCACGTGCACCGGGCTCCAGTACCGCTCCTCGAAGGTGCCGTCGGGCCGGGGGATGTCGTACTTCTGGATCTGCATCACCACCGGCCGGCCGGTGTCGCGGGCCTCCTCGAGCGTCGTGCGCAGGTTGACCGGCCCGTCGGCCGCGGGGTCGTCGGGGGGCATCGGGAAGACGTCGAACAGGAACCGGCCGACGGTGTCCTCGGGCGTCATCGCCGCGTTCTGCAGCAGCGCCCGGTTGGCCCGCACGATCACCAGGCCGGGGGTGAGCAGCACCAGCGGCACCGGCGCGACGTCGAAGACGCGCACCCAGTCGGCTCCCGGCACCTCGCTCACCCCCGTCCCGTGCCCAGGTGCGCCGGACCGGACACGCCGAGATGGTTGGACGTCCTACTAGTTGGGGCCTACCGTGCAGCCATGCCCTCCGCGGAGCTGCACGTGCCCGTCCACCCCGTCCGCTTCGTCACCGCGGCGAGCCTGTTCGACGGGCACGACGCGGCGATCAACGTCATGCGGCGGCTGCTGCAGAGCCAGGGCGCCGAGGTGGTGCACCTCGGGCACGACCGCAGCGTCGACGCCGTCGTCCGGGCCGCGCTGGAGGAGGACGTCCAGGGCGTCGCCGTCTCCTCCTACCAGGGCGGTCACGTCGAGTACTTCGGCTACCTGGTCGACCGGCTGGCGGAGGTCGGCGCCTCGCACGTCAAGGTCTTCGGCGGCGGCGGGGGCGTCATCGTGCCCGAGGAGATCGCCGCGCTCCGGGAGCGGGGCGTGCGGATCTTCAGCCCCGAGGACGGCGCCCGCCTCGGCCTGCCCGGGATGATCAACGAGCTGATCCGCACCTGCGACGTCGACCTGACCACCGACCGGCCCGACGCCGACGCGCTGCTGACCGGCGACCCGCGCGCGCTGGCCCGGGCGATCACCGTGCTGGAGGCCGGCGCCGACGAGGCGCTGGCCGCCCGCGTCCGCGAGGCCGCCGCCGCGCGCACCGTGCCGGTGCTGGGCATCACCGGCACCGGCGGCTCGGGCAAGTCCTCGCTCACCGACGAGCTGCTGCGCCGGCTGCGCCGCGACCAGGAGGACAAGCTGCGCGTCGCCGTCCTCGCCATCGACCCCACCCGCCGCCGTGGCGGCGGCGCGCTGCTCGGCGACCGGATCCGGATGAACGCGCTGGAGTCGGGGGAGGGCTCGCACACCTTCTTCCGCTCGATGGCCACCCGCACCGCCGGCGCGCAGGTGCCCGAGCACCTCGACGACGTGCTCGCCGCGGTCAAGGCCGCCGGCTTCGACCTGGTCGTCGTGGAGACGCCGGGCATCGGGCAGGGCGACGCGGCGATCGTGCCGTTCAGCGACGTCTCGCTCTACGTCATGACGCCGGAGTTCGGTGCGGCCAGCCAGCTCGAGAAGATCGACATGCTCGACCTCGCCGACGTCGTCGCCATCAACAAGTTCGAGCGCCGCGGTGCGGAGGACGCCCGCCGCGACGTCGCCCGGCAGATGGTGCGCAACCGCGAGGCGTTCGGGCAGCCGTGGGAGCAGATGCCGGTGTTCGGCACCAGTGCCGCCCGGTTCGACGACGACGGCGTCACCGCGCTGTACCAGGAGCTGCTCCGCCTGCTGGTGGACGAGGGGCTGCCCGCGGGCTCCGGCGTGCTGCCGCGGGTGGACGTGCGGGCCTCGACCGGGCTGTCCAGCGTCGTCCCCTCGTCGCGGGCCCGGTACCTGGCCGACGTCGCCGAGGCGGTGCGCGGTCACCACCGGGTCACCGCGGAGCAGGCCGCCGTCGTCCGCCGCCGCCAGCACCTGACCACCGCGGCGGAGGTGCTGGAGGGTGCGGCCGCCGACGCGGCGCGCGAGGCGGCGGCCGCCGCCGACCGCGAGCTGCTGCCGGAGGTGCGCACGCTGCTGGAGGAGTGGCCGGCGCGGGTGGAGCAGTACTCGGGCGACGAGTACGTCTACACCGTGCGCGGCAAGGAGATCCGCACGCCGCTGACCCGCGAGACCCTCTCGGGCACGAAGGTGCCGCGGGTGGCGCTGCCCCGCACGCAGGACGCCGGCGAGCTGCTGGGCTTCCTGCGGCGGGAGAACCTGCCGGGCGCGTTCCCGTACACGGCCGGCGTCTTCCCGTTCAAGCGCTCGGGGGAGGCCCCGGCGCGGATGTTCGCCGGCGAGGGCGACGCGTTCCGCACCAACCGGCGCTTCCGGGTGCTGTCGGCGGGCAACGAGGCCACCCGGCTGTCGACGGCGTTCGACTCGGTCACCCTCTACGGCCGCGACCCCGACCCGCGCCCCGACGTCTACGGCAAGGTCGGCACGTCGGGCGTCTCGATCGCCACGCTCGACGACATGCGGGTGCTCTACGACGGGTTCGACCTGTGCTCCCCGACGACGTCGGTGTCGATGACGATCAACGGGCCGGCGCCGGCGGTGCTGGCGATGTTCATGAACACCGCGATCGAGCAGCGCCTCGACCGGTTCCGCGAGGAGGAGGGGCGCGAGCCCGACGCGGGGGAGGCCGAGGAGATCCGCGCCTGGGTGCTGTCGACCGTCCGCGGCACGGTGCAGGCCGACATCCTCAAGGAGGACCAGGGCCAGAACACCTGCATCTTCTCCACCGAGTTCGCGCTGCGCTGCATGGCCGACATCCAGCAGTGGTTCATCGAGCACCGGGTGCGCAACTTCTACTCGGTGTCGATCTCCGGCTACCACATCGCCGAGGCCGGGGCGAACCCCATCAGTCAGCTGGCCTTCACGCTGGCCAACGGCTTCACCTACGTCGAGGCCTACCTGGCACGCGGCATGGCGATCGACGACTTCGCGCCCAACCTGAGCTTCTTCTTCAGCAACGGGATGGACGCCGAGTACACGGTGATCGGCCGGGTGGCCCGGCGGATCTGGGCGGTGGCCATGCGCGACCGCTACGGCGCCAACGCCCGCTCCCAGCAGCTGAAGTACCACGTGCAGACGTCGGGCCGGTCGCTGCACGCGCAGGAGATGGACTTCAACGACATCCGCACCACGCTGCAGGCGCTGTGCGCGATCTACGACAACGCCAACTCGCTGCACACCAACGCCTACGACGAGGCGGTGACCACGCCGTCGGAGCACTCGGTGCGCCGCGCGCTGGCCATCCAGATGATCATCGACCGGGAGTGGGGGCTCGCCGGCAACGAGAACCCGCTGCAGGGGTCGGCCGTCGTCGACGAGCTGACCGACCTGGTCGAGGAGGCGGTGCTGGCCGAGTTCGACCGGATCGCCGAGCGCGGCGGCGTGCTGGGTGCCATGGAGACCGGCTACCAGCGCGGCAAGATCCAGGACGAGTCGATGCTCTACGAGCACCGCAAGCACGACGGGTCGCTGCCGATCGTCGGCGTCAACACGTTCCTCGACCCGCACCGCGACGAGACCCCGCCGAAGCCGGTGGAGCTGGCGCGGGCCACCGAGGCGGAGAAGCAGTCGCAGCTGCAGCGGCTGGCCGACTTCCAGGCCCGGCACGCCGACGAGGCACCGGCCGCGCTGGCGCGGCTCCAGGAGGCGGCGACGTCGGGCGGGAACGTGTTCGAGGCGCTGATGGACGCCGTCCGGTCCTGCTCGCTCGGGCAGATCTCGGAGGCCTTCTTCGAGGTGGGCGGCCAGTACCGCAGGAACGTCTGATGGAGGGCCCCGCTGCCCCCCACCACTCGCTCCGCTCGTGGCGGGACCCTGCAGCGGGGCCGTTCCGGCACGTCACCACCGATGACCTCGGGGAGCCGGTGCCGCTGGCCGGGCCGCCGCGGCGGGTGGTGTCGCTGGTGCCCTCGCTCACCGAGGCGCTGGCGGTCACCGTGCCCGACCGGCTGGTGGGTGCCACCGACTGGTGCACCCACCCGGCCGGCCTCGACGTCGCCCGCGTGCGGGGGACCAAGAACCCCGACCGGGCCGCGATCGCCGCGCTCGGGCCGGACCTCGTCGTCTGCAACCGGGAGGAGAACCGGAGGCTCGACGTCGACCGGCTGCGCGCGGCCGGCGTGCCGGTGTGGGTGACGGTGATCGAGACCGTCGAGGAGGCGCTGGCCTCGATGCGCCGGCTGTTCGCCGAGGTGCTCGACGTGGGGGAGCCGGCCTGGCTGACGGCCGCCGCCCGCGAGTGGTCCCGGCCGGCACTCTCGCCCTCCCGCCGGGCGGCCGTGCCGGTCTGGCGGGACCCGTGGATGGTGGTCGGCCCGCGCACCTTCACCGGCGACGTGCTGGCCCGGCTCGGGCTGGCCAACGTCTTCGGGGCGGGGGAGGACCGCTATCCGCACGTCGCGGTCGACGACGTCCTGGCGGCGCGGCCCGACGTCGTCCTGCTGCCCGACGAGCCGTACCTGTTCACCGCCGACGACGGCCCCGAGGCGTTCCCCGGCGTGCGGTCGGTGCTGGTGTCCGGGCGGGCGCTGACCTGGTACGGCCCGTCGCTGGCCACCGCCCGCGCGCAGCTGCTCGCGGCGCTCGGGGACCGCTGACCGGTCCGTCGCCCGGCGGCTCAGGCGAGGGAGCGGCGCACGAGCACCCGGGGGAAGCCGCCGGCGACGGCGTCGGTGTCGGCGACCTTGGTGAACCCGGCCGCCTCGAACAGCCTCCGCGTGCCGACGTAGGCCATCGTCGTGTCGACCCGCCGGTCCCCGCTGTCGGCCGGGTAGCCCTCGACGGCGGGGGCACCCTGCGACGCCGCGTAGTCGACGGCGCCGCGGACGAGCGCGTGCGCGACGCCCTGCCCGCGGTGGCCGGGGCGCACCCGCACGCACCACAGCGACCACACCGGCAGGTCGTCGACGTGCGGGATCTTCGTCGACCGCTCGAAGGGCAGCTCCGCCCGTGGCGCGACGGCGGCCCAGCCGACCACCTCGCCACCGTCGTAGGCCAGCACACCCGGGGCGACCGGACGGCGGGTCAGCTCGCGGACGTACTCGCGCCGTGCCGTCCCCACCAGCTCGCGGTTGGTGCGCGAGTCGACCCGGTGACTGAGGCACCAGCAGACGTTCGCGTCGGGGTTCCTCGGCCCGAGCACCGTGGCGACGTCGTCGAAGACTTCCTCCGTGGCCGGCCGGACCTCGATGCCCATCGCGCGACGCTAGCGGCCGGGCGCGACGCCCGCGAGGAACCGCGCCACGATCCCCGTCCACCGCTCGCGGGCGGCCTCGTTGGCCTCGGGGGTGGGCAGCCCCACCTGGGTGGCCACGAGGGACGCCGTCCCGTTCCGCTTCGGCTCGCTGGTGACCACCACCGACGAGCCGTCGACGGCCCGCGTCCGCCAGGTGGTGCGGCGGTCGGTGCCGCTGACCCTCGGGGTCCCGCCGGCCACGACCTCCTGCACGGCGGCGTCGCCGTCGGCGAAGGCCCGCCAGCGCGCCATGAGCTCGGTCATCGGCAGCGGCGTCGCCCGGCTGACGCTCGTCTGGAAGGTGCCGTCGGAGCGCTGCCCCGGCACCCGCCGGCCGATGTGGTGCTCGTAGGCGACGGTCACCGACTGCGTCCACCAGCCGCGCTGCTCGAATACGTCACCGAGCTCCTCGTACACGCGCAGCGCGATCGCCCCGTGGTCGAGGTCGCGCGCGCCGATCGCGTCCAGGAAGCGCAGCCACTCGTCCCACGTGCGGCCCGTGGTCCGCTCGATCGGCCCGATGCGGGGGTTGACCGGCATGCGCGCGATCCTGCCGGACCCGCGATCAGGGCGGGCCGGACGTCGTCGGCGTGCCACCATGCGCCATGAGCAGCGACGTCGCCGTCGAGGTCAGCGCCCTGGCGATCAACGTCACCGTCCCCGAGGACCTGCGCTGGACCGACACCCGGCGCGGCGAGGAGTTCCTGCTGACCACGCTCAACGTCCGCCTGCTGCCCGACGGGCACCTCGCGGCGAAGGCGTACGGCCGGCCCACCGCCGGCGGCCGCGGTGCCTACGTCTCCTTCCCCGTCCCCGCCCGGGAGGAGCTGGTGTCGCTGGTGTCCGACGCGGCCGACCGCGCCGCGCAGCTCTGGTCGGCCCACCGCGGCCCCGGCTGAGGCCGGCCGTCCGCGGCCCGCGCGGCCCCGACGGACCCTCAGTCGACCGGTGCCCCGCCGAAGCCGATCTCGTCGCCGTCCGGGTCCCGGTAGGTGACCTTCCGGACCCCGTCGGCGTACGTCTCCCGCTCGGCCGGCTCGATGCGCGGGGCGGCGATCCCCGCGCCCCACGCGTCGAGGTCGTCGACGAACAGCGTGTGCATCGCGTGGCCGGCGTGCGCGGGCCGCAGGTCGGTGTACACGCACCGGTGCCCGCCGAGCTCCCACACGGCCTCGACGTCGTCGGGCCGGATGGCCGGGGCCGCGCCGAGCAGCGGCTCGTACCAGGCCAGCACCCGCCCGTGGTCGCTCACCGGGATGCCCGCGAACAGCTCCACCGCCACGGCCGGAGGCCGGCCCGGTCGGTGCTCCCGGACTCCGGTGGGCCCCGACGAGGTCTGCGGCGCCGACCTGCCCTGCGCCCGGGCCGTGGTCGCCGACGCCGCGAGCCGCACGGGGACGGCGTCCGGCGTCAGCGCGCGCGGTCGTAGACGGCGCAGTGTGCCCCGGTGCCGGAGACGGTGCTGCCGGTGAGCGTCCAGCGGGCGGGGGACGGGTCGTCGTCGAAGAGGCGCGGGCCGTCGCCGAGCACCTCGGGGCACCAGACGACGGCCAGCCGGTCGAGGGCGTCGACGGCCAGCAGCCGGGTGACGACGCTCCCGCCGAGGACGAGGACGTCGCCCCCGCGCTGGCGGCGCAGGTGGGAGGCGACCTGGAACGGGTCGACCTCGAGCACCCAGCTGTTGGCCCACCCCGCCTCGGTCATGGTGGCGGAGAAGACGATCTTCTCGACGTCGTCGAGCCAGCCGGCGAACGCGCGGTCGCGGGCGTCGGCGGCGGCGTCGCCGGCCACCGGCGGCCAGGCCCCCCGGGCGCGCACGAAGTCGTCCTCGCCGAGCAGCGCGGTCGTCGCCGCGGCGTGCAGCCGCTCCCGGTGCTCGCGGACGGCGTCGTCGCGCAGGTGCGGCGCGGCCCAGTCCGGGGCGTCGGAGGCGCCGGCGACGCGCCCGTCCAGCGTCGCGAGGACGCTGCCGACCAGGGTCCTGCCGCCGCCTGCTCCGGGCACGCCGCCCATCAGACCAGCGCGCGCCCGGCGGCACCAGACGGTCGCGGCCCGCCGTGGGCAGGATGGGCGGCATGCCGCGGCTGCTCGTCGTCCACCACACGCCCTCGCCGAACCTGCAGGCGGTGCTGGAGGCGGTCCGGGAGGGCGTGGCGATGGTGGCGGAGGCCGAGCTGGCCGAGCGGCCGGCGCTGTCGGCCGGGCCGGCCGACCTGCTGGCCGCCGACGGCGTGCTGCTGGGCACCCCGGCCAACATCGGCTACATGAGCGGCGCGCTCAAGCACTTCTTCGACACCGTCTACTACCCCTGCCTGGACGCCACCGTCGGGCTGCCCTTCGGCGTCTACGTGCACGGCGGCGACGACACCGCCGGTGCGCTCAGGGCGATCGGCACGATCACCGGCGCGCTGCGGTGGAGGCAGGTCGCCGCACCGCTGAGCCTCACCGGCGCCCCCACCAAGGACGACCTGGAGGCGGTCCGCGAGCTCGCCGCCACCGTCGCGGTGAGCCTGTAGCCGCGCGGCGCCCTAGCCTGCGAGGGTGAGCAAGCGCCTCGTCGTCATCGGAGGGGACGCCGCCGGGGGCAGCGCGGCGTCGCAGGCGAAGAAGCGGCGGCCCGACCTCGACGTCGTCCTGTTCGAGCGCGGCCGGGCGACCTCGTACTCCGCCTGCGGCATCCCGTACTGGATCGCCGGCACCGTGGAGCGCGAGACGCAGCTGGTCGCCCGCACTCCCGAGCAGCACCGCGCCGCCGGCCTCGACGTCCGGATGCGGACCGAGGTGGTCGGCATCGACACCGACGAGGGGGTCGTGCACTGGCGCGACCTCGAGACCGGCACCGAGGGCACCGAGGGCTACGACGACCTCGTCTACGCCACCGGCAGCGTGCCGATGCGCCCGCCGGTCGAGGGCATCGACGCGCAGGGCGTGTACGGGGTGCAGGTGCTCGACGACGGCGTCGCGCTGCGGGCCGAGCTCGACAGCGGACGCGTGCAGCGGGTCGTCGTCGTCGGCGGCGGCTACATCGGGCTGGAGATCGCCGAGGCCTGCCGGATCCGCGGGCTGGAGGTCACCGTCGTCGACCTGTCGGCCACGCCGGTGGGCACCTTCGACCCCGACGTCGGCGCGATCATCGCCGAGGCGGTCCGCTGCGAGGACATCGAGCTGGTGCTCTCCGACGGCGTCGCCGCCATCGACGTCGGCCCCGACGGGAGGGCCCGCGCGGTGGTCACCCGGAGCGGCCGCGAGCTGCCCGCCGACCTCGTCGTCCTGGGCCTGGGCGTGCGGCCGAACGTGCGGCTGGCCCAGGAGGCCGGCATCCCGCTGGGCACCTCGGGCGGCATCGCCGTCGACCAGCGGATGCGCACCCAGGTCCCCGGGGTGTGGGCGGCCGGCGACTGCGTCGAGTCGGTGCACCGCCTGTCGAAGCAGCGGGTGGTGGTGGCGCTCGGCACCCACGCCAACAAGCAGGGCCGGGTGGCCGGCATCAACATCGGCGGCGGGTACGCCACCTTCCCCGGCGTCATCGGGACGGCGATCACGAAGATCTGCGCCACCGAGGCCGCCCGCACCGGGCTGTCGGAGGCCGAGGCCGAGGCGGCCGGGTACTCCTTCGTCACCGCGGCGGTGGACTCGACGACCAAGGCCGGCTACTTCCCGGGCGCCACCCCGATCCGGGTCAAGATGATCGCCGAGCGCCGCAGCGGCCGGCTGCTGGGCGCCCAGGTGGTCGGCAAGGAGGGGGCGGCCAAGCGGGTCGACGCGCTGGCGATCGCCATCTGGAACGAGATGACCGTCGACGAGGTGCTCTCCCTCGACCTGTCCTACGCCCCGCCGTTCGCGCCGGTGTGGGACCCGGTGCTCATCGCCGCGCGCAAGGCGTTCGAGGCCGTCGAGGCCGACACCCGCAGCTGACCGCTCAGCGCAGTGCCGCGCCCATCCGCTCGACGACCCGCTCGAGCACCGGGGCCGGCGTGGCGAAGTTCAGCCGCACCGCGCCCCGGCCGGCCGCGCCGCAGCGCCCGCCGTCGACCACCGCGACCCCGGCCCGCGCCAGCAGCAGGTCGCCCGGCCGGTCGGCGTCGAGGCCCTCCAGCCAGGCCAGGTAGGTGCCCTCCGGCGGGGTGTACCGGACGCCGGGCAGGTGTGCGGCGACGAGGTCGGCGAGCAGCCGGCGGTGCCCGTCGAGGACGACGAGCAGCTCGTCGAGCCAGGCCCCGCCGTCGGTGTAGGCCGCGGTGTTGGCCACGGCTCCCAGCGTCGAGGCGCCGTGCTCGACGGGGTGGCCCACCTCCGCCCACAGCGCCGCGTCCGCCTCGTTGGTCAGCACCAGCTGCGCGCACTTGAGCCCGGGGAGGTCCCACGCCTTGGACGCCGAGGTCGCCGTGACCGCCTGCCGGGCGGGCACCTCGCCCAGCGACGCGTAGGGCACGTGCCGGTGCCCCGGGTACACCAGCGGCGCGTGGATCTCGTCGGCGAAGACCCGCCCGCCGTGCCGGTCGACCACCTCGGCGACGGCCAGCACCTCCGCCGGCTCCAGCACCCGGCCGACCGGGTTGTGCGGGTTGCACAGCACCAGCAGGTGCCCGCCCGCGAGGAAGGCGGCGTCGAGCGCGTCGAGGTCGTAGACGAACCGGTCGCCGTCGCGGGCCATCGGCACCTCGAGCACCTCGCGGCCCAGCGCCGGCGGCACCTCCAGGAACGGCATGTAGGCCGGCGTGGGCAGCACGACCGGCGAGCCGGGGCGGGAGAGGTGGGTGATCGCCGCGGACAGGCCGGCCAGCACGTCGGGCAGCGGCCGCACCCGCTCCGGCGGCACGTCCCAGCCGTGCCGCTCGCGCAGGAACCCGGCGGTGGCCCGGGCCATGTCCCCGGCCAGCCAGTCGGGCAGGTAGCCGAGCAGGCCGCGGTCGACCGCCTCGTGCAGCGCCCGGGTCACCGCCGGTGCCGTGCCCAGGTCCGACTCGGCCACCCACGCGCCGAGCGCGCCGGGGTGGCGCGTCCACTTCAGCCCGCCGCGTGCCCGCAGTCGCTCGATGAGGTCGTCGGCCACGTGCCGATCCTGCCCGGCTGCGACGATCCGGGCATGACGCTGCTCGTGGTGGTCAACCGGTCGGCCGGCACGGCGGACGACGAGGCGCTGGACACCGCCCTCGACGTCCTCCGCGGCGGCACCGACGTCGAGGTGGCCGCCACCGCCGACGCCGGGGAGCTGGACCGGGTGCTGGCCGGTCTCGACGGCCGACGGCCGGTGGTGGCCGGCGGCGACGGGTCGCTGCACGCCGCGGTCGCCGCGCTCGACCGCGCCGGTGCCCTCGACCGGCCCCTGGGGGTGCTGCCGCTGGGGACCGGCAACGACCTGGCGCGGGCGCTCGGACTGCCGCTGGACCCGGCCGAGGCCGCCGCGGTGGTGCTCGGCGGGGCGGCGCGGCCGCTGGACCTGCTGCGCGACGACGCCGGCGGCATCGTCGTCAACGCGGTGCACGCCGGGGTCGGCGCCGACGCGGGGGAGCGCGCCCACCGGCTCAAGGACACCCTCGGCGCGGTCGCCTACCCGCTCGGCGCCGCCGTCGCCGGCGTCACCACGCCGGGGTGGCGGCTGCGGGTGGAGGTCGACGGCGCGGCCGTGACCGACGGCGGCACCCCGGTGCTGATGGCCGGGGTGTGCAACGGGCCGACCATCGGCGGGGGCACCGCGCTGGCGCCCGACGCCCGCCCGGACGACGGCCTGGCCGACGTCGTCGTCGTCACCGCGACCGGCCCGGCGGCGCGGGCGGCGTTCGCCGCGGCGCTGGCCACCGGCCGGCACGCCGGGCGCGACGACGTCGTGGTCGTCCGCGGGCGGGAGGTGTCGCTGTCCGGCGAGCCCGTCGGGCTCGACGCCGACGGCGAGCTGCAGGACCCGGTGACCGCCCGCACCTGGCGCGTGCAGCCGGCCGCCTGGTCGGTGCTGGTGCCCTCAGCTCCCGGCCGGTGACCAGCCCAGCAGCGGGCCCAGCCGGGTGGCGGTGTCGGTGAGGATCTGCTCGTGGTCGGCCTCGGCGAAGCTGAACGGCAGCGCGAACACGACCTCGGTGACCTCGCGGAAGCCCGCGTGCGCGTACAGCGCCTCGGCGACCTGCTCGGAGCTGCCGACCAGGTCGGGGGCGAACAGCAGCCGGCCCGGGCCCTGCGGGACGCCGACCCGCGGCGCGCGCGCCTCGGCGTAGGCCGCGTAGCGGGCCCGCTGGTCGGGCGTCGCGGTGTCGGTGGGCACGACGACCAGGCCCTGCGACACCCGCCCGGTGCCCCCGGCCGCCCGGTACGCGCGGACCTGCCCGGCCTGGATGTCGGCGAAGTCGGTGCTGCCACCCTCGGCGCGCACCACGCTGCTGGTCAGCAGGTTCATCCCCGCCTGCCCGGCCCACTCCGCCGAGCGGGTGCTGGCGGCGCCGTACCAGAGCCGCGCCCGCAGGCCGGGGGAGTGCGGCTGCACCCGGTCCGACCACTCCTCGACGACGCCCTCACGGCCGGAGAACGTCGCCGCGGGCTCGCCGGCGACCAGCCGCAGCAGCCGCTCGACGCGGGTGTGGGAGAGGTCCTCGGCGTCGGCGGTGTCGGGGTAGAGCGCGCCCTTGACGTCGTCCCAGTGCACCGGCGGGCCGACGCTGACGCCGGGCTGCAGCCGGCCGCCGGAGAGGACGTCGACGGTGGCGAGGTCCTCGGCCAGCCGCAGCGGGTTCTCCCAGCCCAGCGGGGTGACCGCGGTGCCCAGCGCGATCCGCGACGTCCGCTGGGTGGCCGCGGCGAGGACGGCGACCGGCGAGGAGATGCCGTACTGCAGGTGCCGGTGCCGCAGCCACGCGCTGTCGAGACCGAGCCGCTCGCCGAGCTCGATGACGCGCAGCGTGGCCTCGTGGCCGGCGCGCGGGTCGGCCGGGTCGAACGTGCCGATGGTGAGGAAGCCGAGCTGCTCGAGCGGGGCGCCGGGGGCGGGCACGGGTGCGATCCTGCCCGCCCCCGGACCCACCGGCGCCGGCCCGGTTCCCGCAGGCCGGTCAGGGGACGGGCGACACCCGGACGGCGAGCAGCGCGACGTCGTCGTCGGTGGACCCGGGCACGCCCGCGAGCAGCCGGTCGAGCAGGTCGTCGAGCGAGCCGGCGTCGTCCCCGGCGAGCGCCTCGGCGAGCCGGGCGATGCCGCTGTCGAGGTCGGTGCGGCGTCGCTCGACCAGCCCGTCGCTGTAGAGCAGCACGGTGCTGCCGGGCGCGAGCCGGGTGCTGTGGGTGGCGCGCGGGCGGGCGGGGTCCAGGCCGACCAGGAGGTCCGGGGTGGAGGCGAGCACCTCGACGGTGCCGTCGGGGGAGCGCAGCAGCGGTGGCGGGTGGCCGGCGTTGCTCCACGACAGCACGCGGCCGCCGTCGTCGCCGGGGTCGACCCGGGCCACCACGGCGGTGGCCAGCGCGCCGACCCGGAGCCCGGCCACCGCGGCGTCGAGGCGGTCGACGGCGTGGGCGGGCGGCTCCCCGGACTCGTAGGCGAAGCCGCGCAGCATCGACCGCAGCTGGCCCATGGTCGCCGCGGCGCGGACGTCGTGGCCGGTGACGTCCCCGATGACCAGCACGGTGGCGCCGGCGGAGTCCTCGAAGGCGTCCCACCAGTCGCCGCCCACCTGCGCGCCGGCGCTGCTGGGCAGGTAGCGGGCGGCCAGCTCCAGGCCGGGCGGGGCGGGCAGCTCGCCGAGCAGGGCCCGCTGCAGGGTGGTGGCGACCGACTCCTGCTCGGCCAGCAGCACCGCGCGGGCCACGGCCTGGGCGGTGTACCGGGCGAGGGCCAGCACGAGGCCCTCCTCGGTGGGGGTGAACGCCCGTGGCGTGTCCCAGACCAGGCTGAGCGTGCCGGGGAGGTCGCCGGCCACCGGGAGGGGCAGGTGCGCCGAGGCCTCGAAGGGTGCCGGACCCCCGGCCGCCGACGCGGCCGCGGGGAACCGCGCCAGCGTGGTGGCGGCGTCGGGCAGGAGGACCGCCCGGCCGGTCGCCAGGGCCGCCGTCGGCGGGTGGTCGGTCCCGAGCGGCAGCGACGGCCACGCCGGGGTCTCGTCGCCCGGGCGGGCGGCGGGGGGCACCAGGTGCAGCCGCCGGGTGCGCGGGTCGACCAGCCCGAGGTAGCTCCGCACGGTGCCGAGGACCTCCGTGGCGGCGGCCGTGACGGCGGCGGCGACGTCGGGGAGCGTGACGGCGTCGGCCAGGGTCTCGGCGAACCGCAGCAGGAGGCGGTTCTGCTCACCGGCCTGCTCGGCGGCCCGGCGTGCCGCGTCGGCGTCCCGGGTGGCGGCGCGCAGCCGCAGCTCCGAGGCGGCGAGCCCGGCGATCTGGGTGAGCACCGCGATGTCGGTGTCGGTCCACTCGCGCGGCCGGCCGTCGATGGCGCAGACCGCCCCGACGACCTCGCCGTCGGGGCCGAGCAGGGGCACGCCGCAGTAGGCGATGACGCCGAGGTCGCCGACGGCGCCGTTGTCGGCCAGCACCTCCACCTGCCGGGCGTCGCCGACCACCAGCGGCTGCGCGCTCTGCCGCACGTACTGGCAGAAGGAGTGCGACAGCGGGGTGCGCCGGAGGACCTGCCACGGCAGCGGCAGGCCGACCGCGCCGGGGAAGACCTGCTCGTCGGGGCCGACCAGGCTCACCAGGGCGGTGGGGACGTCGAGCAGCGTGCGGACCAGCGCGACGAGCCGGTCGAAGTCGGCGTCGGCGACCGCCGGGTCGCCGGCCGAGCCGTCCGCGCTGGTCACGGGCCCACGGTAGCCGGGGGTGGGACGACGGTCCGGTGCGGTGTCGCACGCCGCGGCCGCGACCGCGGCTGCGGCCCGGTGGCGCCGGGGACGGGTGCGCGCGGGGATCGCACCTCGTTGCCCTCGGGCGACGTGCGTCACTACGGTGCGTCCTCGTCGTCCCGCTCTCCCCCGGGAGGAACCGTGACCACCACCTCCGACCGCAGGTCCACCCCGCTGCCCGGCCGGCTCGGGGACCCGTCCGCCGAGTACCGCACCGACGACCGCGCCGACCGGCGGCTGCGCGAGGCCCTCGCCCGCCTCGGCCTCGACGCCCAGGCCGCGCCGCCGCCGTTCGACCGGTCCGCGTCGCTGGAGGACAGGCTGGCGTTCGTCCGCGGCGCGCACGACGCCTTCGAGCAGCTGTACGCGGCCATCGCCGCGGACGAGCCCGGCCGCGACGACGTCACCCGGACCGCCCGCACCGTGACCGGGCGGGACGGCCACGGGATCGCCCTCCACGTCTTCCGCCCGGCGGGCACGGAGGGGACGGCGCTGCCCGGGCTGGTCTACCTCCACGGGGGCGGGATGACGATCCTCGAGTACGACAACCGCATCCACACCCGCTGGTGCGAGGACCTCGCCGCCACCGGCCTGGTCGTCGTCACCGTCGACTTCCGCAACGCCGTCTCCACCGCCGGCCACGCGCCGTTCCCGACCGGCCTGCACGACTGCGCCGACGCGCTCACCTGGATCGACGCCCACCGCGCCGACCTCGGCACGACCTCCCTGGTGCTGCAGGGGGAGTCCGGCGGGGCGAACCTCTGCCTGGCGTCCGCGCTGCTGGCCAAGCGCGAGGGTCGGCTGGACGCCATCGCCGGCGTCTACGCGATGGTCCCCTACATCTCCGGCGGCTACGGCTGGGACGAGGACGCCAAGCGCGCCGAGCTGCCCTCGCTGGTGGAGAACGAGGGCTGGTTCCTCAACACGCTCATGATGGACGTGCTCGTCTCCACCTACGACCCCACCGACGAGCACCGCCGGAACCCGCTGGCGTGGCCGTACTTCGCCACCGTCGAGGACCTCACCGGGATGCCGCCGCACGTGGTCTCGGTCAACGAGCTCGACCCGCTGCGCGACGAGGGCATCGCCTACTACCGCAGGCTGCAGGCGGCCGGGGTGCGCGCCACGGGCCGGGTCAACCTCGGGCTCACCCACGGCGCCGACTCCATCTTCAAGACCGCGATCGGCGACGTGTACGACTCGACGGTCGCCGACATCTCCCGGTTCGCCAGGAGCGTGGCGCCGGCGTCCTGACCCCGGGCGGGGTCACCGCTGCCGCGGGACCCGGCCCAGCAGGTGGAACTCCGGGTTGGGCGGGATGGCGGCGAAGTGCGCCAGCCGGTTGGACAGCGCGAAGAAGGCGGTGATCGCGCCGACGTCCCACACGTCGTCCTCGGTCAGGCCGTGCGCCCGCAGCCGGTCGAGGTCCTCGGGGGTCACCGCGGCGGGGTCGGTGGACAGCCGGACGGCGACGTCGAGGATCGCGCGCTGCCGGTCGTCGAGGGGGGCCTTGCGCCAGTCGACGGCGACCAGGTCGGCCAGGTGCGGGTCGCGCGTGCGGATGCGGGCGATGGCGCCGTGCGCGACCACGCAGTAGGCGCAGTCGTTGGCCGCGCTGGTGGCGACGACGACCAGCTCGCGCTCGCCGGTGGACAGGCCCGGGGTGTCCTTGTCCATGAGCGCGTCGTGCATGGTGAAGAAGGCGCGGGCCTCGTCGGGGCGCCAGGCCAGCGCGGCGAAGACGTTGGGCAGGAAGCCCGAGCGCTCCTGCACGTCGGCGTAGCGCTCGGCGAGGTCGGCGGGCAGGCCCACGGGGTCGACGACGGGGAACCGGCTGATCGGGGTGTCGGTGCTCACGCCGGTCAGCCTGCCGCGCGCCGGCGCCGGGCGCTCCGGGGGCCGGCACCGCAGGACGATCCGTCGCCGCCGAGCGTCGGCGGCGGTCAGCCGGTGACGACGACGCGGTCGCGGCCCCCGCGCTTGGCCCGGTACAGCCGCGCGTCGGCGCGGCCGAGGAGCTGGGCGGCGGTGCGGTCGGCGACCTCGGCGGTGCTGGCGGCGCCGACGCTCACCGTCACCGGCAGCCCGCCGGTCAGCGGCGCCCACGGGTGCGCGGCGACCGCGGCGCGGACGAGCTCCAGGTGGCGGGCCACCGCGCCGGCGTCCGGGCCGGGCAGCACCAGGACGAACTCCTCGCCGCCGAGCCGGGCGGCGTAGGAGCCTGCGCCGGGCGCGCCGGCCTGCTGGAGCAGCCCGGCGACGGCGCGCAGCACCTCGTCGCCGACGGCGTGCGAGCAGGTGTCGTTGACGGTCTTGAAGTGGTCGAGGTCGAGCAGCGCCACCCACACCAGCTCGGCGCCGGGCGCTTCGAGCAGGCGGGGCAGCTCCTCGTCGACGTACCGGCGGTTGTAGAGACCGGTCAGCGGGTCGCGCAGCGACAGCTCGCGCCAGCGGCGGCTCTGCCGGCGCGCCTCCGTCGTCTCGTACATCGCCTGCAGGGTGCGGGCGCGGGCGTCGCGCTGGGCCGACTGCAGCTCGGTGAGCTCGGCGACGTGGCGCTTGTGCTCGGCGAAGGCGGCGCGGAAGTCGCCGGCCGCGGCGTGCAGCTCGGCCTGCTCGGCGCGGGCGCGCACGCGGATCGCGGTCAGCCCGTGCCGCCGGCAGCGGCGCACGCACTCGACCAGCGTGCGCCGCGCGGCGTCGACCGCACCGCGGCGGCGCTGCACCTCGGCGAGGGTGAGCAGGAAGTCGGCGCCCGCGTCGCCGTCCGCGGAGGCGCCGAGCACCTCGGGGGCCAGCCCGGGCAGCAGCGCGGCCTCGGCCTCGTCGAACCGGCCCAGGCCCATGAGCGCGCGGGCGACGGTGTCGAGCCCGCCCACGTCGAGGGGGGTGCCGTGCGCGGCGGCCAGCGCCTGCATCCGGGTGCTGGCCGCCAGCGCGTCCTCGAACCGGCCGGCGAGCTGGTCGGTGTAGGCGCGGTTGTTGAGGATCCGCACCTGCCGGTCGACGTCGCCGAACTCCTCGGCCAGCCGGAGCACGGCGGCGTAGCGCTCGGGGGCGGCGTCGTCGCACGACAGTCCCAGGACGTCGGCCAGCCGGACGAGGTGGTCGACCCGCAGCGCCGGCGGGGCGTCGTCGGCCAGCAGGTCGACGGCGGACACGGCGTGCTCGAGCGCGCCGGAGAGGTCGCCGAGCTCCTGGAACACCGCGGTGAGCACGAAGGAGGCGCGGGCCAGCAGGTGCCGGGAGTGCGCCTCGGTGGCCCAGCGGTGCACGTCCTGGGCGATCCGGCCGGCCTCGTCGACCGCACCGCGGCGGCGCAGCAGGTCCGCGCGCACCAGCCGGGCGCGCTGCTCGAGGTCGGCGCGCCCGAGCGAGGCGGCGGTGGCGACCGCGGCCTCGGCGCGGGCGGCGGCCTCCGACGAGTCGAAGCGGGTCAGCGTCTCGAGCTCGTCGAGGGCGGCCACCAGCTGCGCGAGGACGCCCGGCCCCGGCTCGGGACCCACCTCCGGCCGGACGGCGAGACTGGTCACGCAGGGGTCTTCGGCGCCGGCCGGCCCGCCCCGCAGGGAGCCGGCGGGCCGACCACCCGGACGGGTAAGCGGACGGCGGTCAGCCGGCGCCGGGACCGCCGTCGTCGGCCGGGTGCCCGGTGAACGCCGCCCGCGCATCGGCGCGGGCCGCCTCGGCGGCGTGCGTGGGGTCCTCGCCGGAGTCCGACGCCGGCCCCAGGGCGCGGACCACCTCGTCGGCGTGGGCGTAGTCGGTCCCCGGCGGCACCGTCCGGAGGGCGCGCAGCACCTCGTCGGGAGCACCGTGCCGCTCGGCGGCGGCCAGCAGCGCGGCCTTGTCGGCGGGGTAGTCGACCTCGCCCAGGTGGGCGAGCACGTCCTGCGGGGGCACGGCGTGGGCCACGGGGTCTCCTCCGGCCGGGGTCGGGACGCCCCCGGGGCTACCCGCCGTCGGGACCGGTACGCACCGTCAGGGTCACGCCCTCGGCCAGCCGGTAGGGCGCCGTCGCCACCAGGTCACCGACCACCCGGCGCAGCCGCGACACCTCCGCCCGCGCGGAGACGACGTGCTGGTCGTCGCCGAACAGGCCGCGGCTCAGCGCCCCGGCGGTGAGGCCGGCCCGGCCGGCCCGGGCGACGAGCAAGAGCACCTGCGCCTGCCGGCGGGTCAGCCCGGCCGCCCACGGCCCCCCGCCCGCGCGCACTCGCAGCACCGGCGGGCCGGTGAGGTCGACCTCGGCCGACACCGGCTCGCGGGCGCCGCGCGGGCGCACCAGCCAGCCCTCGCCGAGCCGCTCGGGCGTGCACAGCCCCAGCCCGGCCACGGCCACCACCCGGCCGGCCTGCGGCGCGGCGACCCGCGGCCGGACGGCGACGCCGGAGCTGTGCGCCACCCAGCCGTCGTCGTCGACCACCAGCAGCGGGCCCTGCACGCCGGCCACCACCGGGTCGGCGCTGCGCCGCAGCCGCTCCAGCCGCTGCTCGTGGTGCCACCGCAGCCGCGACTCCGCCAGCCGCACCGACGTCTCCACGAGCGCGCCGATGGCCGGGTGGAGGGTCAGCGCCGGGCCGCTGACGTCGACGACGCCGAGCAGCTCCCCGGTGACCGGCGAGTGGATCGGCGCGGCGCTGCAGTACCAGGGGTGCTGCGCCTGCTCGAAGTGCTCGGCGGAGAACAGCTGCACCGGCGCGGCCTCGGCCAGCGCCGTTCCGATGGCGTTGGTGCCCACCGCCGCCTCGGTCCAGGTGGCGCCCTCCGCGAAGCCCAGCCGGTCGGCGTGCAGCCGGGTCGCCGCCGCGCCCTCCCGCCACAGCACCACGCCCTCGGCGTCGGTGACCACGACGAGGAAGTGCGAGGCGTCGGCGACGCTGCCCAGCACCTGGCGCAGCTCGCCGATCACCAGCGACAGCGCCGAGCGGCGGCGCCGGGCCTCCACGGCGTCCAGCGGCAGCGGGTCGCGGCCACCCCGCCGCCCGGGGTCCAGGCCCATCCCGAGCACCCGCGTCCACGACCGCTGCACCACCCGGCGCGGTGCCACGGGCGGCCGGCCGCCGGCGATCACCGCGTCGTGCACCCGGGTGAGCACCCGGGCGTGGGAGGAGAGGTCCGTCCCGGGCGCGACCGCCGACCAGCCGGGCACCTGCACCTCCGCGTGCAATCCGCTGCAACCCTCCCGCCGACGTCGCGGAGGCGCTGTGCTCCCCATCACACCACGTCACAGCGACGGCGAGGAGGCCCTCCCGATGACGCAGACCCTCGACGCACCCCCCACCACCGCGGGCCGGCGGGCCCGGGACTGGTTCACCGCCCTCGAGGACGCGCTGCGCGCCCGCGACGTCGAGCGCGCCGCCGGCCTGTTCGCGCGCACCAGCTTCTGGCGCGACCTGGTCGCGTTCAGCTGGAACATCACCACCGTCGAGGACCGGGCCGGCGTCACCGAGCTGCTCACCGCCACCCTCGACCGCACCGACCCCTCGGGCTTCACCGTGACCGAGGAGCCCGACGAGGCCGACGGCGTCACCACCGCCTGGTTCACCTTCGAGACGGCGGTCGGCCGCGGCCGGGGCCTGGTGCGGCTGGTCGAGGAGGACGGGCAGGCGAGGGCGTGGACGTTCCTCACCACGCTCCACGAGCTGAAGGGCCACGAGGAGCCCCGCGGCCGGGCGCGGCCCAAGGGCGCCGAGCACGGCGTCAACCGGGAGCGGCAGACCTGGGCCGAGCGCCGGGCGCGCGAGGACGCCGAGCTCGGCCGCACCACGCAGCCCTACGTGCTCGTCGTCGGCGGCGGTCAGGGCGGCATCGCGCTGGGCGCGCGGCTGCGGCAGCTCGACGTCCCGGCGCTCGTCGTCGACAAGCACGCCCGCCCCGGCGACCAGTGGCGCAGCCGCTACAAGTCGCTGTGCCTGCACGACCCGGTCTGGTACGACCACCTGCCCTACCTGCCGTTCCCGGACAACTGGCCCGTGTTCGCCCCCAAGGACAAGATCGGCGACTGGCTCGAGTCGTACGTGAAGGTCATGGAGATCCCGTACTGGGGCGGCACCCAGGTGCGCAGCGCCACCTACTCGCCGCAAGCCGGCGAGTGGACCGTCGAGGTGGTGCGCGACGGCCCTGGTCACGAGCGCGAGGAGCTGACGCTGCGGCCGAAGCACCTGGTGCTGGCGACCGGGATGAGCGGGAAGCCCAACGTGCCGGTGCTGCCGGGCCAGGACGTCTTCCGCGGCGAGCAGCACCACTCCTCGGCCCACCCCGGCCCCGACGAGTACGCCGGGAAGAAGGTCGTCGTCGTCGGCAGCAACAACTCCGCCTTCGACATCTGCGGCGCGCTGTGGGAGCACGGCGCCGACGTGACGATGGTGCAGCGCACCTCGACGCACATCGTCAAGAGCGACAGCCTCATGGAGATCGGCCTCGGCGCGCTCTACAGCGAGGAGGCGGTGGCCAACGGGGTCACCACGGAGAAGGCCGACCTGGTGTTCGCCTCCATCCCGTACAAGGTCATGCACGAGTTCCAGATCCCGCTCTACGAGCAGATGAGGGAGCGCGACGCCGACTTCTACCGCCGCATGGAGGCCGCCGGGTTCCGGCTCGACTGGGGCGACGACGGGTCGGGCCTGTTCATGAAGTACCTGCGCCGCGGCTCGGGCTACTACATCGACGTGGGCGCGGCCGACCTGGTGGCCGACGGCGAGGTGGAGCTCGCGCACGGGCAGGTCGACCACCTCACCGAGGACGCCGTCGTCCTCGAGGACGGGACCGAGCTGCCGGCCGACCTCGTCGTCTACGCCACCGGCTACGGGTCGATGAACGGCTGGGCGGCCGACCTGATCAGCCAGGAGGTCGCCGACACGGTGGGCAAGGTCTGGGGCCTGGGGTCGGACACCACCAAGGACCCCGGCCCGTGGGAGGGCGAGCAGCGCAACATGTGGAAGCCCACCCAGCAGGAGGCGCTGTGGTTCCACGGCGGGAACCTGCACCAGTCGCGGCACTACTCCCTCTACCTGGCGCTGCAGCTCAAGGCCCGCCACGCCGGCATCCCGACGCCGGTGCACGGCCTGCAGGAGGTGCACCACACCAGCTGAGCGCCCCGCGGACCCCGGCGCCGGGGAGGCCCCGAGCCCCCCGGCGCCGGAGCGCGCGCCGTGTTCGCCACCGCCTCCGGGTCAGCCGGAGAGGTGCAGCACCCGGAGCGTGCCGTCGTTGAGGTTGGTCACGTAGCCGCGGGACCCGTCGGGCAGCACCGCGACCGACGTGGGGGCGTCGCCCACTGGCAGCGTGGTCGTGACGCTCCAGTCGTGGGCCGCGACCACCGAGAGCGTGTCCGCCTCGACGTTGGTGACGTAGGCGAAGTGGCCGTCGGCGGACCAGGTGACGTCCTGCGGGCCGTCCCCGACCGGGATGCTGGTGACGACCGTGTCGGTGCCCGTGTCGATCACCGTGAGCCGGTCGGCGTCGTAGTTGACGGCCGCGACCAGCGGCCGGTCCGGGTGCACCGCCACCCGGTGCGGGCCCGCGTCGACCGGCACGGTCCGCACCACGGTGTCCGTCGCGGTGTCGATGACCGAGACGACGTTCGAGGTGTGGTCGGCCAGGTAGCCGCGCGCGCCGTCGGGGGTGAGCTCGATGGAGTGCGGCAGGGGGTCCACCGGGATCCGGGTCCGGACCTCGTGGGTCCCGGTGTCGACGACCGCGACCACGTCCGGCCCCTCGACGGGCACGTAGACCCGCGTCCCGTCGTGGGTCACCGCGGGAGCCCACGGCCGACCGTCCAGGGGGACGGTCGCGACGACCTCCTGCGTCCGGGTGTCGAGGACCGCGAACACCCCGTCGGGACGGTCCTCGTCGTACAGACTCAGGTAGGCCGTCCGGCCGTCCGGGGAGAACGCCACGAACTGCGGCGGGCCCTCCGGCACCTCGATGCGCCCGGTCACCGTGTCGAGCCCGACGTCGACCACCGCGATCTGGTGGGCCTCCCGCTGGGCGACGTAGAGCTGGCGCCCGCTCGGGGTGGCCACCACGTAGCCCGGGGTCTCGCCCACCGGGATCTCCGCACCGACCGCGGGTTGCGGTACGCCCGGCACCGGGGGCGGGGGACCGGGGGCGGTCGTCTCGGCGGGTCCCGGGGGTGCGGAGGCGGTCGGGGCCGGCTGGGTGCTGCCGGCCGGCCCACCGGACGGGCCCTGCCGGTCCAGCAGGAGGACCGTCCCGCCGACCAGGCCGACCAGGAGCACGACCGCGGCGACGGCGAGCAGGAGCCGCCGCGACGGCCGGGCTCCCGGCGTCGACGGCGCCGGCTCCGCCGGCGGCGGGACCTCCGCCGGCGGCGGGGGCGGCGGCGGGGGAGGGGACGCGGAGGGGGGAGGGGACGCGGAGGGGGGAGGTGACGCGGACGGGGGAGGCCGGTCCGGGCCGGCCGCGCCGGTCCCGGCCGGCTTGCTGCGCGCGGGCGTCCGGGGTGCGGCCGGCGGGGTCCCGTCGGGACCCTCGCCTCCGGCCGGCTTCCCCTGCGCACGGGCGCGCGGCGCCGCGGCCCTGCGGGGGCGCCCGCCCTGCGGGGTCGTGGTCGCGGCGGGGCTGCGGGGACCGGCGGCGCCGCCCGCGGCCGGTGCGCTCCCCGCGTCGCCCGGCGGGTCGGCGACGTCGAAGACGCGCCCGTCCGGGGCGCGGAGGTAGAGCACCGGGGTGCCCCACTCGACCTCGTTCGGCTGGAGCCGGATCGTCTTGCGGGCCTCGGCGAGCGCGGCGTCGAGCGGGTAGCCGTCCGCGACGGCCTCGTAGAAGCCGCGGGTGAAGGCGATGGCGGCCCGGTCGGTGATCTCGAACTGCATGGCGACCACGGCGGGGATGCCCTGGTGGACCAGGCTCTGCGCGGTCCCCGAGTAGGGGTCGCGCCGGCCGCCCCGGGCGCCCTCGCACGAGTTGAGCACCGCCAGGCGCAGGGTCCGGTGGTCGTGCAGGAGGGCGCCGAGGTCGCAGCCGCTGATGGGCTGCGCCCGGCCGGTCGGGCCCTCCACGGCCAGCTGGCCGTCCCCCAGCTCGGCGTCGTACCGCCCGTGGCCGATGTAGTGGAAGACGTGGTGCTGGCCGCGCCGCAGCAGCCGTTGCAGCTCGGCCATGGTCCCGGCCGGGGCCCGCTCGAGCCGGACCCGTCCGGCGTCCTGCAGGCCCCGGAGGGCGTGCTGCAACCGGTCCCACTCGGCGTCCACGTCGAGGGGCGGGAAGTCGGTGGGGCTGGCGACGAGCACGAGGACGCGCAGTGGCGGCCGCACCGGCAGCGGGCGGATGCGACCGGGGAGGTCGAGGTAGCGCACCACCGGACTCCACTCCGACAGGGCGAGGTGCCGGCGGGCCTCGCTGTCGTAGAGGTACTCCCAGGGCAGGTCGGCCAGCTCGGGCGAGTCGGTCAGCCGCAGCCGCAGCCGCAGTCCGGCGTCCCGGCCCTCCGCCTGGTCGAGGCTCGCGGTCAGGGCGCTGTGCACCTGGTCGTGGAAGACGGCGTCGAACAGCCGGGCACCGAAGTCGCGGACGGCGGCGGCCTCGGGCTCGCCCTGGCCGCGCACCGGGTACCGGCGCGGCCGACCGATGCGCAGCAGGAAGTTCTCCAGCTCCAGGTCGGAGAACGGGATCGTGACCGGCACGGGACGGGTCTCGCCGACCGGGGAGTTGAGCACCCGCGCCCGGTAGCTGCCCGGCGAGGCCGGTTCGACCAGCAGGTCGAAGTCGAGGTAGGTGCGCTGGGTCATCCGGCGGCCCCGTCCGCCGGGTCGTCCCGGCCGGGCCGCCAGGTCATCGACACCGTGAAGTTGCCCGTGGAGCTGGCGCCGGCCACGAAGGCCCCCACCTCGGCACTGAGCTCGATGCCGAAGTCGACCGTGATCTCCGCCAGGTTCCGGTCCACCGACCGCAGGCGCTGCACGAGTGCCTGCACGGCCGGCTGCACGCGGCTGACGGCCGCCTCGAAGCTCTGCTGCGCCTGCTCGACCACCCGCTGGTCCCGGTCCCCCCACCCCCGGGTGACCTCGCCGCCGGCGTACCCGCCGGCCGCGGTGCCGTCCCCGACCCGCACCAGCACGGTGCCGCCGCTCTCCAGCGCGAACTCCACGACCCGCTCGACCACGACCGATCACCCACCCGCCAGTCGGGACACCGTCGTCCCCGGTCCCGGTGAGCTCCGGAGGAGCGCCCCTGTCCCGCCGCTGCGGGACCCGGGCGCGCGTCGACGCGCGCGTGGTCCTCCCGACTGGCGCCGACTGCCGAGCACGTCTCCCCCTCGGAACACCTGCTTCCGAATGACGCACCGATGACGCTAGAGAGCCTTCCGGTGACCGTCCAGTGAGTTGGGCGCGTCCGGACGCCGCCACGCGTCGCGGACGACGCCACCGCCCCGGCCGGCCCGCCCGCCGCTCGACCGGTGCCGCCGGGCTCCCGCCGATAGGGTCGGGCCGACCCAGCGGCAGCGGACGGGGGTGTCGGACCGCGTGAACCTCGAGAAGGTGGTCTTCGGGTTCTTCGTCCTGCTCGCCGCCACGCTGAACTTCGGTTTCTTCCTCGGCGACCTCGACCGGCCCGAGCTGCACAACGTGTACGAGCTGTTCGCCGCCGTGGTGGTCAACCTGATCGCCACCGTGCTCAAGTTCGGCGACCGCACGCAGATCGGCGCGGTGCACCTGGCCACCAGCCTGGTGGCCGACCTGCAGCTCATCGCGGCGTCGCTGACCTGGGCCTACGCCGCGTACATCTCCAGCGAGGGCCTCACCGCCGGCGCGACGGCCAGCATGGTGTCGCTGTCGGGCGGGGCGCTGCTGGCCAACCTGGTCTCCGTCGTCCTGCTGGTCGTGGAGACCGTCTCCTTCCAGCGGCACTGACGTGCCCGCCGTGGCGATGGGGAGCCGGCGCGGACGGCGCCGCGGGCCGGTCGTGCCGCGGGCCGAGGGGTCGGCGACGGTGTTCGTCGTCCTCCGGCGGATGCGCGCCCCGCTGATCACCCTGATCGTCATCTTCGCCGTCAGCGTGCTGGGGCTCTCGCTGATCCCGGGGGAGTCGACCGAGGGCGGGGCGACCCGGCTGAGCGTGTTCGACGCCTTCTACGTCATGAGCTACACGGCGACGACGATCGGCTTCGGCGAGATCCCGACGGCGTTCTCCTACGCCCAGCGGATGTGGGTGACCGGCACCATCTACCTCACCGTCATCGGCTGGGCCTACGCGATCGGGGCGCTGCTCGCCCTCGTGCAGGACCGCGCCTTCCGGCAGGCGCTGGCGCTGCGGCACGTCTCGCGCAAGGTGACGGGGCTGCGCGAGCCGTTCCTGCTCATCGCCGGCTACGGGCAGACGGGGGAGACGCTCGGGCGGGCCTTCGACACCCTGGGGCGGCGCTTCACCGTCGTCGACGTCGCCGAGGCCCGCATCGACGCCCTCGAGCTCAACACCCACCACGCCGACGTCCCGGGGGTCCTGGGGGACGCGCGCGACCCGCACGTGCTCGGCGTCGCCGGCCTCGGGCACCCGTACTGCGAGGGCGTGGTGGCCCTGACCAACGACGACGAGGTCAACCTCGCGGTGACGATGGCGGCCGCGCTGCTGCGCCCCGAGCTCCCGGTGGTCACCCGCACGACGTCGGCGGCCGTGGCCGAGCGGATGGCGTCCTTCGGCCACCCGGAGGTGGTCAACCCCTTCGACCGCTTCGGCGACCACCTGCGGCTGGCGCTGCGCGCCCCGGCGTCCTACCAGCTGACCACCTGGCTCGAGAGCGGCCCCGGCGCCGCGCTGCCGCCGCGGGCCTCCGCGCCCGCCCCCGGCCGGTGGGCGGTGTTCGGCTACGGCCGCTTCGGCCGGCAGTTCGCCGCCGACCTGCGCGCCGAGGGCCTGGAGGTGACCACCGTCGACCCGAGCCCGGGCGAGGTCGACGTCGTCGGCGACGCCGCGGAGCCGGAGGTGGTGCGGCGCGCCGAGCTGGAGACGGCGGTGGGCCTGGTCGCGGCCACCGACAACGACACGACGAACCTGTCGCTGGTCGCCGAGGCGCGGCGGGTCAACGCGGACCTGTTCGTCGCCGCCCGCCAGAACCAGCCCACCAACGCCGCGCTGTTCGCCGCCATGGACCTCGACGCGCTGCTGGTGCCCACCGACGTGGTCGCCCGCGACACCTACGCCCGGCTGAGCACGCCGCTGCTGTGGCGCTTCCTGCGCGAGCTGCTGCACCAGCCCGAGGAGTGGTCGGCCGGCGTCGTCGACCGGTTGGTCGAGGCCTGCGGCACGCACCTGGAGCCGCTGTGGAAGCTGCGGTTCACCGAGGACGAGGCGCCGGCGGTGCAGGCCTGGCTGGCCGCCGGGCGGCTGCGGCTGGCGGACCTGCTGCGCAGCCCCGCCGACCGCGACCGCCCGCTGGCCGCGGTGCCCCTGCTGGTGCTGCGCGGCGACGAGGCGCTGCTGGCCCCCGGCGGCGACCTCGTGCTCGCCCCCGGCGACCAGCTGCTGTGCGCCGGGCGGCCGGGCGTGCGCCGGGCCCTGGAGACGACGCTGCTGGTCGAGGGCCTCGTGGAGTACGTGGTGACCGGCCGCCGGGTGCCGACCAGCTGGCTCTGGCGCCGGCTCGGCGGGGCGGCGACCGCCCCGGAGCCGACCGGCGCCGGCTGAGCGGCGGCCCGACGGCGTGGACCGCGGCAGCCGGGGTACTGGGCACGGTCGGACGGGGCGGACGGGACGGGGGACGCGCGTGGCCGGTCGGGAGGACGTGGTGCGGGCGCCTTCGCTGCGCACCGACGGCGGCCGCTCCGCCTCGCGGCTGGAGCTGTTCTTCGACCTGGCGTTCGTGCTGGTCGTCGCGGAGCTGGCCATCGCGCTCCGCGAGGACGTGACCTGGCACGGGTTCGGGGTCTTCGCCGGCCTGTTCGCCACGGTCTGGTGGTCGTGGGTCAGCTCGACGCTCTACGCCAACCGGTTCGACCACGACGACGTCGTGTACCGGCTCTACAAGCTCGGCAGCATGGCCGCCGTCGTCGGCCTCGCCGCGGCGGCGTCCGAGGCGACGGGCAAGCGGTTCACCGTCTTCGTCGTCTGCCACCTGCTGCTGCGGCTGATGCTGGTCCTGCAGTACCAGCGGGCCCACCGGCACGTGCCCGAGGCCCGCCCCATCACCCGCCTCTACCTGGCCGGCGCGGTGGCGGGGGCGGCGCTGTGGGCGGTGTCGCTGGCCGTGCCCCGGCCGGCCGGGTTCGCCCTGTGGGCCGCCGCGGTGCTGGTCGAGGCGCTCGTGCCGCTGCTGGCCACGCGGTCGCGGGCCGACGTCCCGCTGCACGTCGAGCACCTGCCCGAGCGGTTCGCGCTGTTCGTCATCCTCGTGCTCGGCGAGCCGGTGGCCGCCGTGGCGCACGGGCTCTACGACGCCGACTGGTCGGGCGAGGCGCTGCCGGTGGCGGTGCTGGCGTTCGTCCTCGCGGCGGCCCTGTGGTGGAGCTACTTCGACCTGGCCGGTGCGCGCGCCAAGCGGCTGCTCGACGAGACCGGGCAGTCCAACGGCGCGCACTCCCACGACGTCTACGTGTTCGGGCACCTCCCGCTGACCCTCGCCCTGGCGACCGTGGGCGCCGGGGTGGAGCTCGCCGTCGTGGAGGCCGGGGACGTGCCCGCGGGGACCCGGCTGCTGGTGGCCGGCGGGGTCGCGGCCTACCTGGCCTCGGCGAGCATCACCGCGTCGGCGATGACGGGGGAGGTGCGCCGCGGCTGGTGGTGGCCGCTGCTGGCCGCGGGCGTGGCGCTGCTCGACGCGCTGCTCGACGTGCCCGCCGTCGCGGTCATCGGGGCGCTGGCCGCGCTGGTGTGCGCCGTGGTGGTGGCCGGCCTGGTGCAGCGCTCCTCCGGGCGGCTGGCCACCGAGGAGGTCTGAGCCGCCGGCCGCGGGACCGCGACGGGGACCTCCGGCCCTGCCGTGCGCGGCCGCCAGGAGGTGCACTGGTCCCGACCGGCCCCGCCGGCCGGCGAGGAGGTGCGCCGTGGGACCGACGTCGTCCGGGGGAGCCGTCGTCGTGGGCGTCGACGGCTCGGCGTGCGCCCGCGGGGCGCTGACCTGGGCCGCGCTCATGGCCGGACGGGCGGGGATGCCGCTGACGGTCGTGCGGGCCTGGAGCATCCCGACCGCGCCGCGGCCGGACTGCTGGGAGCCCGGCTACGTGCCGCCGCTCGCGGAGTACGGGCGGGCGGTGGAGCAGGCGATCGCCGACGACCTCGCCGGGGCCGGGGTGCCGCCGGGAGTGCGCGTCGACTGCCGGGCCGAGCACCGCGCACCGGTCGAGGCGCTGCTGGCCGCCGCGGAGGGCGCCGACCTGCTGGTCGTCGGCGCCCGGGGCCGCGGTCGGGCGGTCGGGCGGCTCCTGGGGTCGGTGAGCTCCTCGCTGCTCAAGGCGGCGCCGTGCCCGGTGACCGTCGTCCGGTCGGGGACCGCGCCGCAGCCGGAGGAGCGGCCGGACCGCGTCGAGGTGCCCGGGCCGGGCCCGGGCCGTCGGGAGGGATGACCATGGACCCGTCGCAGACCCGCCGGGCGTGGGAGATGACGGAGGGCGAGAAGCTGGTGGCGCAGTGGGAGGCGCAGCACGACGTGGCCGCCCGCGGCTCGCGCTGCGACCCGCTGGGCGTGCAGCACCAGCTCAGCCGCGCCCGCGTGGCCGAGCGGGCGCACGCCCACCCGCACGGCGCGACCGCGTCCCGCGCCGCGTCGGTCCCCGCTCCGTCCCCGGCGCCCGCGCCGCCGGAGCCGCCGCCGGCCGACCCGCCGGCCGACCTGACGGCCGACCTGACGGCGGTGGCCGGCCGGCCGCCGGTCCCGCCCGCGCGGGCCCGCCGGCACCCGTGGCTGCACCGCCTGCCGGGCTGGCGCCGGTCCTGACCGCACCCCGGCGGCGCACCGGCCGGCCTCACCGGCCGCGCCGGGTCACCGCGCGGCCGCCCACCCGCAGCACGGTGCGCAGCAGGTGGGCCCGCTGGGCCGCGGGGAGGGCGGCGAACGTCCGCGCCATGGCGGCGGCGACGGCGGCGGGGGAGGACCCGACGTCAAGGTAGGCCGCCCACGCGCGTTCGGGCAGCGTGAAGAACGCGGCGAAGAAGGCGTCGGTGGCCGCGGTGTCCAGCGGCAGCAGCACCTCCAGGCCCAGGCCCAGCAGCCCCGCCGTCGTCCGGCGGCGGGCCGCGCGCACCACCGGCCGGGGGTCGCGGCCGGTGGCCAGCGCTGCCGCCACCCGCGGGCCCAGCCGCAGCGAGGAGGCGACGCTGTAGCCGGTGGCCGGGTGCACCAGCCCGGCCGCCGCGCCCAGCACGGTGCCGCGGCGGCGCGGGGCGTCGAGCGGGATGGCCACCCGCTCGGCCTCCCCGGCCGGGCGCAGGCCGCGGGCGGCGAGCAGCGCGCCGAGGCGGGCGCGCAGGTCGTCCAGCGGCACCGGCGGGCGGGCGGCGAGCGACGTCGCCTCCAGCAGGACCGTGCCGTCGTCCAGGGGCAGGCCGTAGAGGAAGGCCGGCGGTGCGGCGGGGTCGGCGAGCGCGGCCCAGTCCATGAGCAGTGCCCCGCCGGGCGGCACCAGGTCCCCGACCGGGCCGGCCACCACCTCGCCCCACGCCCGCTGCTGCGCCGTGCCCGGGCCGCCGCCGCGGGCGTCGAGCACCACCCCGGCCGCCCGCTCGCCCCCGCCGGCCAGGACGGCGACCTCGCGGCCGCCCTCGGCGCGCACGCCGGTCACCCGACCGGTCACCACCTCGCCGCCACCCGCCCGGAACCGCTCGAGCAGCGCGGCGTGCAGCACGCCGTTGCGCAGCCGGGCGTAGTCCCGGCCCAGCCGCCGCTCGCCGCCGGCGGCGGTGCGGACGACGGTCGGCGCGTACGCCGCGGCCACCGCGGCCGGGTCCAGGCCGAGCGCCGGGGCGGCCGCCGCCAGCTGGTCGGCCCACAGGCAGTAGGTGGCCGGCCACACCCGCAGCGACGGCGCGACCAGCGCGGTGCGCAGCCCGGCCGCCGCGCACGCCGCCGCGGCGGAGAGCCCCGCCGGCCCGGCCCCCGCGACGACGACATCGAGGGCGGGCACCGCGGCAGCCGACCACACCGGCCCGGGAGCCGCAGCACCGGCCCCCGGACGCGACGGTGCCCGCCGCCCCCCGGAGGGGACGACGGGCACCGGGGTGGAGCGGGTCAGCGGGTGGAGCCCGCCGCCGCCTCGCGCAGCGCGTCGCCGGCGTCGCGCTCGCCGGGACCGGCGTTGGTCGCGTCGGCCGGGAGCCCGGCGTCGGACGGGCCGCCGTGGTCGTCGTCGATCATGGTCGCCTCGTCGAACGGGGACTCGCCGGACAGCGCGGCCGAGAGCTGTCCGCGGTCGAGCTCCTTGGTCCAGGTGGCGATCAGGACGGTGGCGATCGCGTTGCCGGCGAAGTTGGTCACCGCGCGCGCCTCGGACATGAACCGGTCGATGCCGACGATCAGGCCGACGCCGTCGAGCAGGTCCGGACGGTGCGCCGACAGCCCGCCGGCCAGCGTGGCCAGGCCCGCACCGGTGACGCCGGCGGCGCCCTTCGACGCGATGATCATGAAGACCAGCAGGCCGATCTGCTCGCCGACCGTCAGCGGGTCGCCCAGCGCCTCGGCGATGAACAGCGAGGCCATCGTCAGGTAGATGGCGGTGCCGTCGAGGTTGAACGAGTAGCCGGTCGGGACGACGATGCCCGCGACCGGCGCGCTGACCCCGGCGTGCTCCATCTTGGCGATCAGGCGGGGCAGGGCGGTCTCCGACGACGAGGTGGAGACGATCAGCAGGAACTCCCGGCCCAGGTACTTCAGCAGCGAGAAGACGTTGATCTTGGCGACCAGCCGCAGGATCAGGCCGAGGATGACGAACACGAACACCGCGCAGGTCGCGTAGAAGCCCAGCATGATGATCGCCAGGCTCTTCAGCGCGTCGATCCCGGTCTCGCCGACGACGGCGGCGATCGCACCGAAGGCGCCGATCGGGGCCACCCACATGACCATCGCGAGGATGCGGAAGACCAGCTTCTGGAAGTGGCCGATGCCGCGCAGGAGCGGCTCGCCGGAGCGGCCCATGGCCTGGATGGCGAAGCCGGTGAGCAGGGCGACGAGCAGCGCCTGCAGCACCGAGCCGTCGGTCAGCGCGGACACCAGCGTGGTCGGGATCAGGCCGAGGATGAAGTCGGTCGTGCCGCCGGACTCCTCGGCCGTGCCGGCCAGCTCGGCGCCCGCGCCGCGGAGCTCCTCGGACAGCTGCAGCCCGTCGCCGGGGTGCAGGACGTTGCCGACCACCAGGCCGATCGCCAGGGCGACGGTCGACATGAGCACGAAGTAGCCCAGCGCCAGGCCGCCGATGCGGCCGACCTTGGCCGCCTGCCGGATGGCGCCGATGCCCAGCACGATCGTGCAGAAGATGACCGGCGCGATGAGCATCTTGATCAGGCCGACGAACGCCGTGCCGAGCCACTTGAGGCTCACGGCGAACTCGGGGAACGCGAAGCCGACCACGATGCCGAGGACGACGGCGGCGATCACGGCGATGTAGAGCCAGTGCGTGCGGTCACGCTTGCCGGCCGCGGTGCCAGCTGCCATGGGAGCTCCTGGGAGGGTGAGGACGGCGCCCGGGGTCCGGGCGGTGGTCGCTCCCAGTGGGCCGGACGCCGTGACCGGCGTCACGCATGCGTTCATTGCGTTCACGCCCACCCGTCCGCAGCGGGACACTGCGGAGCGTGTCGATGCTCACCCGCCGCGGGCGGGTCCGCAGGGGGACGAGCCTGGCGCGCCAGCTGCTGTGGTTGCAGGCGCTCGTCCTGCTGACCGTGGTGACGACGGCGACCGCGGTCGCCTACCTCGACGCCCGCTCGGCCCTGGAGCGCGCCGCGGAGCAGCGCACGCGGGCCGTGGTGGAGAGCCTGGCCGACTCCCCGCTCGTGGTCGACGCCGTCGCCGCCGGGGACGCGACCGCGGTGCTGCAGCCCTTCGTGGAGGAGGTGCGGGCCGACACCGGGCTGTCGTTCATCACCGTGATGGCGCCCGACCGCACCCGCTTCACCCACCCCGACCCGGCGCAGATCGGCCGCCCGTTCGTGGGCACCGTCGCCCCGGCGCTGGCGGGGGACACCTTCAGTGAGACCTACACCGGCACCCTCGGCCCGTCGCTGCGCACCACCGGCCCGGTGTTCGGCGACGGCGGCGAGGTCGTCGCGCTGGTGTCGGCCGGCCTCACCGTCGACGTCGTGGGCGCGGACCTCGCCGAGGCGGTGCCGGGGATCCTCGGCACCGCCGCGGTCACCCTCGCCGTCGGCGCGCTGGGCAGCTGGGCGGTCAGCCGGCGGCTGCGCCGCCAGACCGGCGGCCTGGACGCGACGACGATGGCGGCGCTGCTCGAGCACCACGAGGCGGTGCTGCACGCCGTCCGCGAGGGGCTGCTGCTGCTCGACCGCGACGGCCGGGTGACCCTCGCCAACGACGAGGCCCGCCGGTTGCTCGACCTCGACGGCGACCCGGCCGGCCGCCGCCTCGACGAGCTGGGCCTCCCGCCCGAGCTGGCCGCGGCGCTGGGCAGCCCCGAGCGGGGGGTCGACGAGGTCCACCTGACCGACACCCGCGTACTGCTGGTCAACCGCTCGCCCGCCCGCTCCGCGGGTCGCAGCGGTTCGGTGGTCACCCTGCGCGACCACACCGAGCTGCAGGCCCTCACCGGCGAGCGCGACAGCGTGCGGGCCTTCGCCGAGTCGCTGCGCGCCCAGGCGCACGAGGCGGCCAACCGGCTGCACGCCACCGTCTCGCTGGTGGAGCTGGGCCGCAGCCGCGAGGCGGTGGAGTTCGCCACCGCCCAGCTCGCCGCGGCGCAGGAGCTCACCGACCGGGTGGTCGGCGCGGTGGAGGAGCCGGTGCTGGCGGCGCTGCTGCTCGGCAAGGCCGCCACCGCCGCCGAGCGCGGCGTGCGTCTGGACGTCGACCCCGGCACCTCGGTGGGTGCGACCGGCATCCCGGGCGGCGACCTGGTCACCGTCGTGGGCAACCTGCTCGACAACGCCATCGACGCCGCGCTGGCCGGGGAGCCGCCCCGCGAGGTGCAGGTCGGCGTCTGGGACGACGGCGACCGGCTGGAGATCCGGGTCGAGGACAGCGGGCCGGGCCTGGCCGAGGAGGACGTCGAGCGGGTCTTCCGGCGCGGCTGGTCGACCAAGGCCGACCCCGACGGCGCGCCGGCCGGTCTCGGGCGCGGGCTGGGCCTGGCGCTGGTGCAGCAGGTGGTGCGCCGCCACGGCGGCACGGTGGGCGTGCGGCCCGGGCCCGGGGCGGAGTTCCGGGTGTCGATCCCGCTGTCGGTGCCGGCCGGGGCCCCGCGGTGATCCGCGTGCTGGTGGTCGAGGACGAGCCGGTGGCCGCCGAGGCGCACCGGGCCTACGTCGACCGCACCGACGGGTTCGCCACCGTCGGCGTCGCCGGCACGGGTGCGGCGGCGCTGGCCGCGCTGGGCCGCACCGCCGTCGACCTGGTGCTGCTCGACCTGCACCTGCCCGACGCCTCGGGCCTGGACCTGTGCCGGCGGATCCGGGGGGCGGGTGCCGACGTCGACGTCCTCGCCGTCACCTCGGCGCGGGAGCTGGCCACCGTGCGGGCCGCCGCGGTGCACGGCGTCGTCGGCTACCTGCTCAAGCCGTTCACCTACCCGGCGCTGCGCGACCGGCTGGTGGCCTACGCCGAGTACCGGGCCCGGCTGACCGGCGGGGGCGACGCGGCCGGGCAGGCCGAGATCGACCGGGTGCTGGGCACCGTCCGCCCGTCGCGGTCCGCGCCGCTGCCCAAGGGCATGGGCCGCGAGACGCTGGACGCCGTCGTCACCGCCGTCCGGCAGGCCGACGGGGTGTCGGCGGCCGAGACCGCGGAGCTGATCGGCGCGTCGCGGATCACCGCCCGCCGCTACCTGGAGTACCTGGCCGAGACCGGGCTGGTCGACCGCGTGCCCCGCTACGGCGGCACCG
Source organism: Geodermatophilus dictyosporus (assembly GCF_900115505.1). Classification (GTDB taxonomy): domain Bacteria; phylum Actinomycetota; class Actinomycetes; order Mycobacteriales; family Geodermatophilaceae; genus Geodermatophilus; species Geodermatophilus dictyosporus. The sequence continues at coordinate 191,070 of NZ_FOWQ01000001.1, forward strand.
GCCGGCCCGAGCTCGAGTACCGCTGGCGGTGAGCGGTCAGCCGACCCCGCCGTCGACCTCGCCGTCGGTGTAGAGCCAGCGGCCGTCGGCCCGGCGGAAGCGGCTGCGCTCGGCCTGCAGGTGGTCGGCCCCGCCGGCGCGGGCGTGCGCGCGGAAGGTGACCGTGCCCTCGACGTCGAACGGCCCGCCGCCGGTGGTGGCCAGCACCTCCAGCCCGGTCCAGCGCACCGCCGGGTCGAGCTCCAGCGACGGTGGCCGGGTGGCCGGGTCCCAGGTGGCGAGCAGGTACGCGGGGTCGCCGACGGCGAAGGCGCTGTAGCGCGAGCGCACCAGTTGCTCGGCCGTGCCCGCGGTCGCCGTCCCGTCGTGCAGCCGCCCGCAGCACTCGGCGTAGGTCAGGCCGGTGCCGCAGGGGCAGCGCTTCGGGCTCACCGCTGCAGTGTGGCCCCTCGGCGGAGGAGGGCTCGCCGCCTCAGTCCTCGGCGATCCAGATGGCGGTGTCCGGCGGCAGCGCCACCGAGCGGGCGGAGCTGTGCACCCCGGGGCCGGACTCCAGAAGCACCTGCCCGCGCGAGCGGACCAGTGCGGTGTCGGTGCCCATGTTCACCACGCAGCGGACGGTGCGGCCGCCGCCGGTGCAGCGCACGGTCAGCACGTCGCCGCGGGTGCTGACGGTGGCCTCGCCGGTGCCCAGCGCCGGGTGCTCGGCGCGGACGGCCAGTGCCTGGCGGTACAGGTGCAGCACCGAGCCGGAGTCGCGGGTCTGCCGGGAGACGGCGTGCCGCCTCCACTCGGCGGGCACCGGCAGCCACGGCTTCGCGGCGCCGGCGGGGGAGAAGCCCACCCCGGCCGTCGCGTTCCACGGCATCGGGACGCGGCAGCCGTCGCGGCCGGCGCGCTCGCCGCCGCTGCGGTGGAAGATCGGGTCCTGCTTGGCCTCGTCGGGCACGTGCGCCTGCGGCAGGCCCAGCTCGTCGCCGGCGTAGACGTAGGCCGAGCCGGGCAGCGACAGCAACAGCAGCGCCGCCGCGCGGGCGCGGGCCAGGCCGGTCTCGCCGCCGCCGAAGCGGCTGACCATGCGGTCCTTGTCGTGGTTGCCCAGCACCCACGACACCGGCGCGCCCACCCGGCCGAAGGCGTCGAGCGCGCTGCCGATCGCCTCGGCGAACGCCGGGGTCTCCCACCGCGACTTCAGCATCCGGAACGACAGCGACTGGTGCAGCTCGTCCGGCCGCGAGTAGAGCGCCACCTCGTCGAGGTCGGCCAGGCAGACCTCGCCCACCAGCATCGTGCCGGGGTACTCGTCGCAGACCGCCCGCCACCGGCGCCAGACGTCGTGCACCTCGGGCTGGTTCCAGGTCATGGCCTGCTCGGGGCCGTGCCCGAAGAGGGTGGGGGAGTACTCGCCCGGGTTGTCCCGGAGGCCGGCGTCCTTGTAGAGGCCGTAGGCGACGTCGACGCGGAAGCCGCTCACGCCGCGGTCGAGCCAGAAGCGCAGCGTGCGCTCGAAGTCCTCGGCCACGACGGGGTCGCGCCAGTTGAGGTCGGGCTGCTCGGGGGCGAACAGGTGCAGGTACCAGCGGCCGTCCGGGGTGCGCGACCAGGCCGGGCCGCCGAACAGCGAGCGCCAGTTGTTCGGCGGCTCCTCCGACGGCGGGGCGAAGTGGTAGCGCGACGCCTCGGGGCCGTGCGGGTCGGCCAGCGCCGCCTGGAACCAGGCGTGCCGGTCGGAGGTGTGGTTGGGGACGACGTCGAGCACGACGCGCAGGCCCAGCCGGCGGGCGTCGGCCACCAGCTCCTCGACGTCGGACACGTCGCCGTACTCCGGGTCGACCGCCCGGTAGTCGACGACGTCGTAGCCGCCGTCCGCGCCGCCCGAGGGGTAGTGCGGGTTGATCCACAGCGCGTCGACGCCCAGCCACGAGAGGTAGGGCAGGCGGGCGCGCAGCCCGGCGAGGTCGCCGATGCCGTCGCCGTTGCCGTCGGCGAACGAGCGCAGGTAGACCTGGTAGACCACGGCCGAGCGCCACCAGGCGTCCTCGACGGACGGCGCCGGCGAGAGCCAGGGGGACTGCTGCCGGCCGGCGGCGGTGCCGGCCGCGACGAGTCGAGCGGACATGCCCACACGATCGGCAGGGATCCCGTGACAGGGAGCGGCCAGATGCGACGAAGACGGCGCCGCGCTCCGTCAGATCTCGACGAAGCGCGGCATCCGTGCTGGTGGCGGCCCGGGTCGCCCCCGAGGAGCGCCCGGCGGCCCGGCGCCGGTTCACCCCACGGGGTGGGCGGCGGGCCGGCTGAGGCGACGCCCACACCGGGAGGTGGATGCCCGGGGCGGCACCCGGCGTTGCACTGCCTGTTCGAGCGAGTCACGGCCGCCCCGCGGCGGCAGGAAGCACCCCACCATGGCCGATCGCGCCCTCTGTCTCCGTCACCCCCGGCACGTCTGGATCGCCAGCTGCCCCGACTGCACCGCCTGGTACCTCGCCGGCCTGCGCGCCGGCCGGCAGGACCGGACGGCGGTGCCCCGTCCCACCGCGGACACCGCCCGGGAGGCCGCGGCCTGAGCGCAGGCCCACCCGAGCAGCCGACGGCGCCCCTCCCGCGGGAGGGGCGCCGTCGTGCGTGAGGACGGCACCGGGACCGTCGCCCACGATCCGCGGGCGACTGGGGTGGAGGACCTGCCGACGGTTCCGATACTCCACCGGAACGCAGACGAGGTCTGCCTCCAGCGATGCAGGAGTTCTCCCGTGACACACCCCGAGGACAGCGGCGGCCCGACGGGCTCCCCGGCCCGGCCCGGCGCGCCGTTCCGGCCCGGCACCCCTCCGGCGGCTGACGACCGTCCCACGGCCGCCTTCGCTCCCACGCCGCTGCCCCCGCCCGGCTCCGGCCCGCAGCCGGGGTTCGGTGGTCCGCCGCCGTTCGGTGGCCCGCCGCCCGGGTTCGGCGGCCCGCCGCCCGGGTTCGGTGGCCCGCCGCCCGGGTTCGGTGGCCCGCCGCCCGGGTTCGGGGGCCCGCCGCCCGGGTTCGGTGGCCCGCCGCCCGGGTTCGGCGGCCCGCCACCGGGTTTCGGCGCCCCACCGCCGTTCGGTGGACCGCCGTTCCCGCCTCCGCACGCGGTGCCGCAGGGCGCCTGGCCGCCCGCGCCGGCCGGCGCAGGGGTACCGGCCCCCTGGTACCGGCGGAAGCGCTACGCCATCCCCGCCGGTGTGCTGGCGCTGGCCGTGCTCGGGGCCGCCGTGTCGCCGAAGGAGGACACGGGGAACACGCCCGCGGCCGCCGGTTCCAGTGCGTCCGCCACCGCTACGTCGGCGCCGGCGAGCTCCGCTGCGCCGACCCCACCGGCCGACCTGGTCGCCCCGACCACCGTGCCGTCGCCCTCGGCGACGATCCCGGTGCCGGCGCCCGCGCCGCGCAGCACCGCCCCAGCTCCGGCCCCGGCCCCGGCCCCGGCGCCGGCCCCGGCGCCTGCTCCCGCCCCGGAGCCGGACCTGACCATGGGTCAGCGGAACGCGCGCTCGTCCGCCGACGACTACCTCTCCTTCACGTCGTTCTCCCGGTCCGGCCTCATCGAGCAGCTGGAGTTCGAGGGCTACGCCACCGACGACGCCACCTGGGCCGTCGACAGCCTGGGGGTGGACTGGAACGAGCAGGCCGCCCGCTCCGCCGGTGAGTACCTCTCCTTCACCTCGTTCTCCCGGTCCGGCCTCGTCGAGCAGCTGGAGTTCGAGGGCTTCACCCCCGAGCAGGCCGAGTACGGCGTGAGCCAGGCCGGGTTCTGAGTCTCCTCGACCCCAGCGACGGGCGCCGTCGTCGTCGCGACCTGGTTCACTGCGGTTGAGCGTTGAACGGTGGTCCGCCCGCCGGCGCCCGCAGGACTGGAGGACCCCCGTGCACCTCGGCGTCGACAGCTTCGTGGCAGCGGTGACCGACCCCTCGACGGGGCACGTCGTCGGCCCCGCGGAGCGCATGGAGCACCTGCTCGAGGAGATCGAGCTCGCCGACCGGGTGGGGCTGTACTCCTTCGGCATCGGCGAGCACCACCGGCCCGAGTACTACGACTCGGCACCCCCGGTGATCCTCGCCGCGGCCGCCGCGCGCACCGGGCGGATCCGGCTCGGCAGCGCGGTCGCCGTGCTGTCGGCGGCCGACCCGGTGCGGGTGTTCCAGCAGTTCGCCACCCTCGACCTGATCGCGAAGGGCCGCATCGACCTCGTCGTCGGCCGCGGTTCCTTCACCGAGGCGTTCCCGCTCTTCGGGCTGTCGCTGGCCGACTACGACGAGCTGTTCGACGAGAAGCTGGACCTGCTGCTGCGCATCCGCGCGTCCGAGCACGTCACCTGGTCGGGCCGGCACCGCCCGGCGCTCACCGGGCAGGGCGTCTATCCCCGGCCGGTGCAGGACCCGCTGCCGATCTGGGTCGGCGTCGGCGGCTCGCCGGAGTCCTTCGTCCGCGCCGGGCTGCTCGGCCTGCCGCTGATGGTCGCGATCATCGGCGGCGAGCCGCGGCAGTTCGCGCCCCTCGTCGACCTCTACCGCCGTGCCGGCGCCCAGGCCGGGCACGCCCCCGACACCCTGCGGGTCGGGCTGCACGTGTTCGGCTACGTCGCCGAGAGCACCCAGGCCGCCGCCGACACCATCTACCCCGGCTGGCACGAGATGTTCGCGAAGATCTCCCGCGAGCGCGGCTTCGCCCGGCCCACCCGTGCGCAGTTCGACGCCACCAGCGGCCCGGACGGCGCCTTCTTCACGGGCGACCCCGACACCGTGGCGGCCAAGCTGCAGCGGGTCTCCGGGCAGCTCGGGGGCGTCGACCGGGTGGCCTTGCAGATGACCAACCCGCGGCTGGCGCACGCCGACCTGCTGCGGGGCATCGAGCTGCTCGGCACCGAGGTCGCCCCGCGGGTGGCCGGGCTCTGATCGGGGTCCGGTCGGGGTACCGGGCCAGGGACGGATCCGGGTGCGCTCCGGGCGTCCCCCGATGTCCCGGGGCCGCCGGTCCCGGCAGGCTCGTGCCATGACCTCGAACCCCCTTCCCCCCACCGCCCTCCCGACCGTCCCCGCCCCGCAGCGGGAGCTGCGGCGCAGCCGGTCCGACCGGATGCTCGGCGGCGTCTGCGGCGGCCTGGCCGGCTACACCGGCGTCGACGCCGTGCTGTGGCGCGCCGCCGTCGTCGCGCTGACCCTGGCCGGCGGCGCCGGCCTCGTCCTCTACGCCGTCCTGTGGGTGCTCACGCCCGGCGAGCCGCTCGCCCCGGGTGAGCAGCCGCACCCGGTCGACCGGTTCGTCGACCGGCTGGCCGGCCGCGGCGACGACACCGTCTGAGCACCCGGCCGGGCGCTCACCGGCGCGGCAGCGCGAGCGCGGCGACCAGCCCCGCCCCGACCACGGCCGTGCTCACCGCGAACGCCACCTGGTAGGAGGCGACGTCGGTGAGCCAGCCGGCCACCAGCGGGCCGACGACGGCCCCGAGGTCGGCGGCCATCTGGAACACGGCCACCACCCGGCCGCCCCGGGCGGGGCTGACGTCGCCGACCAGCGCCGCGGGCACGCTCGCCAGCAGCGAGGCGGCCAGGCCGTAGCCGGCCATCGACAGCAGGAACGCCCCCGTGGAGGGCGGCAGCACCAGCACCGACATCGCCACGGTGCCCACCGAGGCGCCCAGCACCAGGCTCGGCCGCCGTCCCCACGTGTCGGCCAGCCGGCCCGAGCGGAGCAGGCCCAGCGCCTGCGCCGCCGAGCCGGCCAGCAGCCCCGCGCCGGCCCAGGCCGCCGTCCGGCCCAGCTCCTCGGTGACGTAGAGCGGGACCAGCGAGTTGCGGACGCCGAACAGCACCCAGCCGATGCCCAGGTTGGCCACCAGCGCCGCGACGTAGGCCCGCGACCGGAGCGCCGCCCGCAGCGGCACCGGCCCCTCGGCGAGGTCGGGTGCTCCGGCCGCGGCGGTGTCCGCGGCCTCCTGCGACGGCGACCGCAGCAGCACCAGCGCCACCGCGCCGGCGGCGAGCAGCGCGCCGGCGTAGAGGAAGAACGGCAGCCGCGGGGACAGCGTGGTGAGCAGCCCGCCCGCAGCCGGCCCGGCGATGCCACCGAGGATGAACCCGCCCTGGTAGGTGGCCGCGGCCCGGCCGCGCGCCGTCGGCGGCGCCACCCGCAGCAGCAGCGCCAGCGCGGCGACCGTGAACATCGCGCTGCCGACCCCGCCCGCGGCCCGCAGCCACAGGAACACCGGGAAGGACGTCGCCAGCCCGGCCAGGCCGGTGGTGACCGCCACCATCGCCAGCCCCGCGGCGAGCACGGTGCGCTCCCCGAGCACCTCCACCAGCCGGCCGCCGCCGAACGCCGACACGAAGCGGAAGAGGGCGAACGCGCTCACGGCCAGGCCGACCGCCGTCGTCCCGACACCGAAGGAGGAGGCGAACAGCGGGATGGCCGGGGCCACGATGCCGAAGCCCAGCGCCACCACGAAGGCGACGACGGCGAGCACACCGACCTCGCGGGGCAGCTCCGCCGTCGACCGTCCCCGCACCGGGCGATGCTCGCAGCCGCCGCGCGGGCCGCCGACGGAGGGTCAGCCGGTCAGCAGGGCGCGGACGGCGTCGATGGTGTCGGCCTCGGCCGGCGTCTTGTCCGGCCGGTAGCGGACGACGCGGGCGAAGCGCAGCGCTACCCCGCCCGGGTAGCGCGGGCTGCGCTGCGCGCCGTCGAGGGCCACCTCGACCACCAGCTCCGGCCGCAGCCGCACGCCCCACGCGGGCGTCTCGACCGCGAGCCCGGGGAAGGTGGCCGTCTGCCAGGCGAGCAGCTCGTCGGTCATGCCCTTGAACGTCTTGCCCACCATCACCGGCTCCCCGCCGTCGGGGTCACGGGCGCCCAGCGAGATGTTCGACAGCCGCCCGGTGCGCCGCCCGTAGCCCCACTCGGCGGCCAGCACCACCAGGTCGAGGGTGTGCACCGGCTTGACCTTCTGCCAGGCCCGGCCGCGCCGGCCCGCCGCGTAGGGCGCGTCCAGCGCCTTGACCACGACGCCCTCGTGCCCGGCGGCGAGCGCGTCGGCCAGCACCCCGGCGGCCTGCTCCGGCGTCGGCCGGCGCACGCCCGGCATCCGCAGCGGCGCGTGCTCGGGGGCGGCGAGCAGCCCGGCGAGCGCGTCGAGGCGGACGGCCAGCGGCTCGTCGAGCAGATCGCGGCCGTCGAGGTGCAGCACGTCGAACAGGAAGGGGCTCAGCAGCACCGCCGCGTCGGGGCCGGCGCTGCCGAAGCGGCTCATCGTGTCCTGGAAGGCCCGCGGCGCGCCGTCGTCGTCCAGGGCGAGGGTCTCCCCGTCGAGGACGGCGGTCGTGCACGGCAGCGCCCGCACCCGGTCGGCCAGCTCGGGCACCGCGCCGGTGACCTCGCGCAGCGTGCGGGTCCACACCCGCACCTCATCGCCGTCGCGGTGCACCTGGATGCGCGCGCCGTCGAGCTTGTGCTCGACGGTGACCTCCGCACCGAGGTCGGCCAGCGCGTCGCCGAGCGAGGAGCCGGGGCTCGCCAGCATCGGCCGCACCGGGCGGCCCACCTCCAGCCGCACCGCGGCCAGCGCGTCGGTGCCGCCGGCCAGCGCGGTGGCCGCGGTGGCCGGCAGCGAGCCCGACAGCATCGCCGCCCGCCGGACCGCCTCGGCGGGGACGCCGGCCGCGGCGGCCACCGCGTCGAGGACCACGCCCTCGAGCGCGCCCTGCCGCAGCTCGCCGGTGAGCAGCCGGACGAGGAAGCGCTGCTCGTCGGCGGTGGCCGCGCCGAACAGCGTGCCCAGCAGCTCCTCGCGGCGGGCCGCCGACCCGGCGCCGGAGGTGGCGGCCAGCGCGGTGAGCGCGTCGTCGACAGCGGCGACGGTCAGCGCCGGTGCGGCCACCGGGTCGTGCGCGAGCCGGGCGAGCGTGCGCCAGCCGACACCGAGGCGGCCCTGGCGGACGTCGCCGGCCAGCCAGGCGGTGACCGGCCCGACCTCGCCGGGCTCCGCGCGACGCAGCACGCCGGCGATGGCGCCGGCCTTGGCGGTGCGCGAGCGGGTGGCGGCCACCGCGGCGGAGGCGGCGGCGACGTCGGCGAGCAGCACGCCGCCAGCCTGGCACCGGCCCCGTCCGGGTGTGGCGCGGCCCGTCCGCGGGCAGTCCTGCCCCGTCGACGGAGACGGGGACGAGGAGGCGGTCGTGGGCCGGACGGACCCCGAGGACGGGCCACGGGGCTGAGCTCCGGCCAGGGGCCCACCCGGCGCGGGTTCCTCGGGGCCGCCGCGGGGCTCGCCGCCGCCGGCCTGCTGGCCGGGTGCGGCGGGCGGCTGCCCGGTGCACCGGACCGGGACGGCGCGGCCACGCTGACCGCCCGCCCGGCGCCGCCCTCGCCCGGCACCGCGCCGCCACCGGCGGGCACCTCCCCGCTCGGCCTCGAGGAGACGCGCGACCCGCTGCTGCACCTGCCGCCGGCGGGCGTGTCCGCGCCGGCGCCGCTGGTCGTCGTCCTGCACGGTGCCGGCGGGGACGCGGAGGCCGGCCTCGGCCTGCTGCGGCCGCTGGCCGACGAGCGCGGGCTCGTCCTCCTCGCGCCGGCGTCCCGGGGGGCGACCTGGGACGCCGTCGCAGGCGGCTACGGCCCGGACGTCGCCGTCGTCGACCGGGCGCTGGCGGCGGTCTTCGCCGCCGTGCCGGTCGACGCCGCACGGGTCGCCGTCGCCGGCTTCTCCGACGGCGCGTCCTACGCGCTCGGTCTCGGCCTGGCCAACGGCCGGCTGTTCCGGCAGGTGGTGGCCTTCTCGCCCGGCTTCGTGCCACCGGGCCCGCGCACCGGGCGGCCGCCGGTGTTCGTCTCCCACGGCACCGACGACGACGTGCTGCCGGTCGACCGCACCAGCCGGGAGATCGTGCCGGCGCTGCGCGAGGACGGCTACGACGTCACCTACCGCGAGTTCGCCGGCGGCCACTGGGTGCCCCCGGAGGTGGCCCGGGAGGCGGCCGACCGGCTCGCCGTGCCCCAGGGCTGACCGGGCCGGCCCGTCAGCCGCCCCGCTCGGCGAGCCGGCGCACCGGGGCGGACCACGCCGCGGGGTGGGTCCAGGGGAAGCTGTGCGCGCCGGGCAGGGACACGAACCGGCCGTCCCGGGCCAGCCGGCACAGCGAGCGGGCCCACTCCTCGGTGCACAGCAGGTCGTCCGCGCCGTGCAGGACCAACCGGGACCGGGACGTGCGCGACGACGTCCTCGAGTGGGTCGGCCAGGTGGGCACGGACGGCGTGCAGGACGCTGTGTTCGGCCGCGCGCTGGCGGTCTCGGTGGCGGGGCTGACCGCGCGCACCCCGGAGGAGGTCGACCGGGGGCTGCTCCTGGTCGCCGCCATGAACCTCCTCGACGTCCTCACCGCGCTGGGCGCCGCGCGCGGCTCCGGCCGGCCCACCACGGTGCGGGCGGTGGCCAGTTCCGCCGTCCACGGCGCGGCGGCGCTGGCGGTGCGGGCGATGGACTGACCCCGGCCGGCGCGCCGGGAGGACTGGAGACCGGCCGCCGGGTGTGAGGGAATGCCGGGCAGGGCTGGTCAGGGGGAGGTGCCCGGCATGACGCGAGCGATCGTGGTCGGCGGCGGGGTCGCCGGGCCGGTGGCGGCCATGGCCCTGCAGAAGGTGGGCATCGCCGCGACCGTCCACGAGGCACGCGCCGCCCCGGCCGGGGACGTCGGCGCCTGGCTCGGCGTGCAGGTCAACGGCCTCGACGCGCTGCGGGCCGTCGACGCCGAGGACGCCGTCCGCGCCGTCGGGTTCCCCACGCCGGTGATCGAGTTCCGCAACCACACCGGCCGGGTCCTGGGCACCCTGCCGACCGGCTCCCCGGCGTCCGGGCGGACCTCGGGCCTGTCGCTGCGCCGCTCGGACCTCTACCGCGCCCTGCACGGCGAGGCGCGCCGCCGCGGCATCGAGGTCCGCCACGGCTCGCGGCTGACCGCCGTCTCCGACACCGGCGACGGCGTCACCGCGGTGTTCGCCGACGGCCGCACCGAGACCGCGGACCTCCTCGTCGGCGCCGACGGCGTCCGCTCGACGGTCCGCGGGCTGGTGGACCCGGACTGTCCGCCGCCCCGGTTCGTGCCCGTGCTCAACACCGCCGGTTACTCGGAGCACACGCCGGCCAGCGCCGAGGTGGGCCGGCTGACCATGGTCTTCGGCCGCCGTGCCTTCGCCGGGTACCTGGCCGCCCCGGCCGGCGGGACGTGGTGGTTCGCCAACCCGCCCCTGGCGCGCGAGCCCTCGGCCGAGGAGGTCGCGGGCACCTCGGACGCGGAGTGGCGGGCCCGGCTGGCCGACCTGTACGGGCGGGACCGCTCACCGGTGGCGGCGCTGGTCGAGGCCACGCCCGGACCGCTGCGCGGGTGGACGACGTACGACGTCCCCACCGTGCGGCGCTGGTCCCGCGGGCGCACGGTGCTGATCGGCGACGCCGCGCACGCCACCTCGCCCGCCGCGGGCCAGGGCTCCTCGCTCGCGATCGAGGACGCCGTCGTGCTCGCCCGCTGCCTGCGCGACCTGTCGCCGGAGCAGGCCCTCCGCGCGTTCGAGGGCCTGCGGCGGGCGCGGGCGGAGCGGGTCGTCGCCCAGGGGTTCCGCACCAGCAGCGCCAAGTCCCCGCCGGCCGTGGGCCGCCTGGTGCGCGACCTGGTGGTGCCGCTGGTGCTGCGCCACCGCGACCCCCAGGCCTGGGTGCGCGACCACGCCGTCGACTGGGGCGCGCCGGTCCCCGTCCCGGCGGGATGACCCGGGTGGGCAAGCCGCTGCCCGACGTCGTGGCGCCCGGCCTCGACGTGCTGTTCTGCGGCATCAACCCCTCGCTGCTGTCCGCGGCCCGCGGCCACCACTTCGCCCGGCCGGGCAACCGGTTCTGGCCGGCGCTGCACCTGGCCGGGCTCACGCCGCGGCGGCTGCGCCCCGAGGAGGACCGCGAACTGCTGCTCTTCGGCCTCGGCGTCACCAACCTGGTCGACCGCCCCACGCGCACCGCCGCCGAGCTGACCCCCGGCGAGCTGCGCGCGGGCGTGGCCGCGCTCGAGGAGCTGGTCGCCCTCCACCACCCGCGGGTGGTGGCGGTGCTCGGCGGCACCGCGTGGCGGCTGGCCGTCGACCGGCGGGGCGCCCCGTGGGGGCGGCAGGAGCGGCGGCTGGGCGGGGCGGAGACCTGGGTGCTGCCCAACCCGAGCGGGCTCAACGCCCACCACCAGCTGCCCGACCTCGCCCGGCACTACGCGGCGCTGCGGCCGCCGGCTCAGCGCGCCGAGCCGGCCAGCGCCCCGGGTGCCTCCGGTGTCCCCGGTGCCTCCCCGGCCAGCCGGCCCACCAGCGCGACGGCCCCGCCGAGCTCGAGCCCCGACCCCCGGGCCACCGCGGCGGCCAGGTCGTGCGGGTCGAGCGCGGCCTCGAGCGCGGCGACGTAGCGCCCGCCGTCGACCGGGTCCATCCGCAGCGGGTCGTAGCCGACCATCCGCGCGCTGGACCGCACCGCACCGAGCAGGACGGCGCCGTCGCGGGCCCGCCCGCCGGCCACGGCCGCGCCGACGGCGGTGAGCAGCCCGGCCAGCGTGCCGGTGGCGTCGCCCTCCTGGTGGGTCAGGTCGACCATCCGCCACAGGTGGGCCAGCGCCTCGGGGGCCCGGCCCAGCTCGATGAGCACCTTGGCGCGGATCCACAGTGCCGACGAGTGCGCCCACGAGTGGCCCAGGCCGAGCGCGAGCCGCTCGGCGCGGTCGAGGTGCTCCAGCGCGCCCTCGGCGTCGCCGGCCACCCGCGCGAACTGGCCCAGCGTCATGGCGATCTCGGCCTGCACCCACGCGATGCCCGACGCCTGGGCGAGCTCCAGGCCGCGGGCGATGTCGCGGGCGGTCTCCCCGTCGGGGTCGGCCTGACCGAGCAGCGCCCGCACGAACCCGCGCAGCACCAAGGCCAGCGCCAGGACGCCGTCGGAGTCGCCCGCGTCGGCCGACACGATCTCGTTGGTCCGCGCCCAGATCGAGGGGGCGTCGCCGGAGAGGTAGGCCAGCAGCGCGTCGCCGAGCAGCGCGCCGCTGCGCACCCGCGGCGGCGCGTCGGGGGTGGCCTCCAGCGCGCTGAACAGCCAGCGGCGGCCCTCCTGCACGTGCCCGCGGCGGTACCACCACCACGACAGCGCCGAGGCGATCCGCAGCGCCGGCTCGCCCTGTCCGGTGGCCAGCGCGTGCGCCAGGGCGGCCCGGACCGCCGGCTGCGCCGCGTCGAGCCGGCGGGCGCTGGCGGTCCACTCGGCGCGGCGCAGCGTGGGCTCGAGCCGCTCCACCAGGGCGACGACGTGGCCGACCAGCCGGTCGCGCAGCCGCCGGGCGAGCGCGTCGTCCAGGCCCTGCTCGGCGTACTGCCGCAGGGTCTCGAGCATCCGGTAGCGGCCGGCGCCGTGGTCGAGCTCGACCAGCGACTTGGCCACCAGCTCCCGCAGCAGCGCCACCGCGGCACCGCCGACCTCGGGCCCGGCGACCGCCTCCACCGCGTCGGGGCCGAAGCTGCCCGGCAGCACCGACACGGCGCGGAACACGGCCAGCTCGGCCGGGGTGAGCAGGTCGACGCTCCACTGCACGGTCGCGGCCAGCGTCCGCTGGTGCGGGACGGCGGTGCGCCAGCCCCCCGACAGCAGCGCGAAGCGGTCGTCGACCCGCTCGGCCACCTCGGCCAGCGGCAGCGTGGTCAGGCAGGCGGCGGCCAGCTCGACGGCCAGCGGCAGCCCGTCGAGGGCGGCCACCAGGTCGCGCACCCGCCGCAGGTCGGGCTCCGACGGGTCGGCCAGGTGCGGGGCGACCAGCCGGGCGCGGTCGAGGAACAGCTGCTCGGCGTCGCTGCCCGGGGCGCCGGCCGGCATCGGCCCGCAGGGCAGCACCGCCTCGCCGGGCAGCCCGAGCGGCTCCCGGGAGGTGGCCAGCACCTGCAGGTCGGGGCAGCGGGGCAGCAGCTCGGCGCACAGCGCGGCGGCGGCCGCGACGACGTGCTCGCAGTTGTCCAGCACCAGCAGCAGCGGCCGGTCCTGCAGCGCGGTGGCGACGGCGCCGACCGGGTCGCCCGCCGTCAGGCTCACGCCCAGGACGGTGGCCACCTGCGCGGCCACCAGGTCGGGGTCCTCGACACCGGCCAGCTCGGCGAGCACCGCCGGCGGCGACCCCGCGGGGCGGCGGCGGGCGGCCTCCAGCGCCAGCCGGGTCTTGCCGCTGCCGCCCGGGCCGACCAGGGTCACCAGCCGCCGGCCGCCCAGCGCCGCGGCGACGGCGGCCAGCTCGCGGGCGCGCCCGACGAAGGCGGTCAGCGGCACCGGCAGCGGCCGCAGCGGGCGGGGCGCCGCCGGCTCGGCCGGCACCGGCACCGGTGCCGGGGTGGGCGCCGCGGCGGGTGCGGCAGCGGCCGGGCGCGGCGCGGCCAGCGCCGGGTCCTGCCGCAGGATCCGCTCGTGGAGCTCCTGCAGCGGCCGGCCGGGGTCGACGCCGAGCCCGTCGGCGAGCAGCCGGCGGCCCTCCTCGTACACCTCCAGGGCCTCGGCCTGCCGGCCGCACCGGTACAGCGCCAGCACCAGCGACGCCCGCAGCCCCTCGCGCAGCGGCTCGGCGCGCAGCAGCTCGCGGACGTCGTCGACGATCTCGGCGTGCCGGCCCAGCCGCAGGTCCAGCTCCGCGGCGAGCTCCCGGGCGGCCAGCCGCAGCTGCTCGAGCCGCTCGGACTCCTCCCCGGCGAAGGTGGCCGACACGTCGGCGTAGGCCGGGCCGCGCCACAGCGCCAGCCCCTCGGTGACCGCGGCGCGCGCCCGCGCGGCGTCGTCCCGGGCGGCCAGGTCGCGGGCGGCGCGCAGCAGCTGGACGAAGCGGATGGCGTCGACGTCCTCCGGCGCCACGTCCAGCCGGTACCCGGGCTCGCGAGTGACCAGCAGCGTCCACCGGCCGTTCGGGGCGTCGGGCTCGAGCTCGCGGCGCAGCCGCGACACGATCGACTGCAGCGTCGCCGAGACGGCGGTGGGCGGCTGGCCGCTCCAGACCCGGTCGACGAGCAGGTCCACCGGGACGGTGCGCCCGGCGTCGACGAGCAGCGCCGCCAACACAGCGCGGTGGCGCGGTGACCGGGTCGGCAGCAGCGCGCCGTCGCGCCAGACCTCGACGGGCCCGAGCACGCGGAACGAGGTCACGGACATCGGTCTGCAGGCTAGGGCCTCACCTGCGGTGTCGGCACCGGTTTCGTTCCCCAAGCCCGTGACAAGGTCACGGCAAGTCGGGCGCGCACGATCGGGTCACCGTCGCCACCCCGTCCGGAGACCCGCCATGCCGCTCGCACCGCCGCCCGTGTTGCCCGCCGACCTCGCCACCGCGCTGCGCGGGCGGTTGTCCCCGGGGGCGCGCCTGGCCGGCGGGGTGGTGTCGGCGGCCGCGCCCGGCGACGTCGTCGCCGCGCTGCGGCTGGCCGGCCGGCACGGCGTCCCCGTGGGGGGCGCGGCGGGACGCGGACTGGTGGTCGACGTCGACGCGCTCGACGAGGTGACCGTGTCGCAGGCGGGGTGGGCGCGGGTCGGCGGCGGGGTGCGGTGGCGGCGGCTGGCCGAGGCCGCCGCGCGGTGCGGAGTTGCCCCGGTCACCGGCCCGACGCCGGCCGAGCGGGTCGCCGACGCGGTGACCGGCGGGGGAGTGGGGCCGCTCGCGCGCACCTACGGGCCGGTGCCGGACCGGGTGCGGGCCGTCGAGCTGGTCACCGGTGACGGCGTGCTGCGCCGTGTGACCGCCGAGGACGCGCCGGAGCTGTTCTGGGGGGTCCGCGGCGGCGGGCCCGGTCTCGGCGTGGTGACCGCCGTCGAGCTGGACCTGCTGGCCGCCCCCACCGTGCACGCCGGCTGGCTGCACTGGGCCGGCGCCGACGCCGCCGCGGTCCTGGCCCGCTGGCGGACCTGGTCGGCCGCGCTGCCGCCGCAGGCCGGGACGACGCTGCTCCTGGTGCGGCCCCCGTCCGGGCGGGACACCGTCGCGGTGCGGTTCGCCTGGACCGGTGATCCCGCCGACGGCGCCGCGGTCCTCGACGGGCTGCGCGGCGCGGTGCCGCCCCGGCGCGACGACGTCGTCGTCCGGCGTCCCGGCGACCTCGGCACCGCGCCCGTGCCCGCGGACGGCGTCGAGTCCTCGCTGCTGCTCGACCGGCTGCCGGTGGCCGGCGCCGACGCGCTGCTGGCCGCGGCCCGGCGGTGCGCGCCGCGGGCGGTGGAGCTGCGGCTGCTCGGCGGCGCGGTCGGCTGGGTGCCCGAGCGCGGCAGCGCGCTGTGCCACCGCGAGGCGCGGCTGGCGGTGCGGGTGGTCGGCGGCGCCGGTGCCGAGCAGCGGGCGGCGACCTGGGCCTGCGTGGAGGAGCTGGCCGACGTCCTCGGCCCCGACACCGGCGGGCGGGAGGCGGCGCACGGCGTCGGCCCGTCCCCCGACGTGCTGGCGCGGACGCCGACGCCCGCCGTCCGCGAGCGGCTGGCCGCGCTGGCCGCCGCCACGGACCCGCACCGCGTCCTCGAGGGCGCCAGCCGCCGCGGTCCGGCCGACCGGTCAGGCGGCCCCGGCGTGCGCGGCACTGGGTGAGGGCTCGGTCTGCGAGTCGGCCTGCCACAGGTCCGGGCCGAACACCTCGTACTGGACGTCGCGGGCGGGCACGCCCCGGTCGAGCAGGGCGCTGCGCACGGCCCGCATGAACGGCAACGGGCCGCAGAGGACGTAGGCGGCCCCCTCGGGCAGGTCGACGGCGTCGAGGTCCATGACCCCGGCGTGCACGGAGTCGACCGGGAGGGTGCTGTGCGCCCCCCGCTCGTACCAGGTGTGCACGGTGGCGCCGGGCAGCCGGCGCACGTCCGACAGCACCTGCTCCCGCAGGGCGAAGGACTCCTCGTCGAGGTCGGCGTGCAACAGCGTGACGGGCAGGTGCGAGCCGGCCACCGTCAGGTGCGAGAGCATCCCCGCCATCGGCGTGATGCCGATGCCCGCGCTGGCGAAGACCACCGGCCGGCCGGAGTCGTCGAGGACGACGTCGCCGAAGGGCAGCGACATCCTCAGCCGGTCACCGACCCCGACCCGGTCGCACAGGTGGTTGGAGACCTCGCCGTCCGGCCTGCCCCCACCGCGGACCCGCTTGACCGAGAACTGGCGGTGCTCGCCGTCGTCGGCCCGGGTGAGGCTGTACTGCCGCGGCTGGTGCACCCCGTCGGGCATCGGGACCTGCACCGTCACGTACTGGCCGGGCAGGGAGGTCTTGACCAGCCGGTCGTCGACCCGCCGGACCCGGAAGGTGACGACGTCGCGGGTCTCGTCGATCCTCTCGGCGACCTCCCACTCGCGCCACACGGTCTCCGGGCGCACCCCGCCGGCGCTGTAGAGGCCGCGCTCCTGGTTGATCAGCGCGTAGGCCATCAGCCAGTAGACCTCGTCCCAGGCGGCGGCGACCTCGGGGGTGACCGCGTCGCCCAGGACGTCGACGATGGCCCAGAACAGGTGCTCGTGGACGACGTCGTACTGCGCCGGTGTGATGCCCAGCGAGGCGTGCTTGTGCGCGATCCGCGACAGCAGGCGCTCGGGGACCTGCTCCGGGGTCTGCACCAGCGCGCCGGCGAAGACGGCGACCGAGCCGGCGAGCGCCACCTGCTGGGTGCCCTCCGCCTGGTTCCCGCGGTTGAAGACCCCGTCGAACAGCTCAGGGTGGGCGCTGAACAGGTGCGCGTAGAAGCGCTTCGCGATCTCGCCGATGTGGTCGGCGACCACCGGCAGCGTCGCCTCGACGACGGGTCGGGAGCGGTCGGAGAGCATGGTCCTCCTCGGGACGTGCGACGGACGCGGTACGGCGCTGTCCAGCGGTGGAGCGCCCCGTGACCGTGCCCGCCCGTCCCGGCCTGCCAGGGGGAGGGGCGACCGCGGACCGGCGCTCCTCGCGCCCGACCCTGCCAGGAGCGACTGCCAAAAGGAACTGCGGAGGTACCGGTACAGGTCTAGCCGTCGGCGGGGACGCGTGGTTAGAGTGCGCCCGGACTCCTCGTCGTCCGCGTGAACCCGCAGTCCAGCGGGCCGGAGGGGTCCTCACGGGGCGGTGACCGCGGCAGGACGAGGCAGCGGCGTCCCGACGGTCCGGCCGGCCGGCCGGACCGCACGACGCCGGTTCACGGGGGGCGTTTCGTGGACATTCCCGCGATGCGGGCGAACTTCGCCAAGGCCGCGGCCGCCGGGGACGAGGCGCCGCTGTGGTTCTACGCGCACCTGTTCCTCGCCCACCCCGAGACCCGGCAGATGTTCCCGGTCTCGATGGCACACCAGCGCGACCGGCTGTTCGCCGCGCTCGGCGAGGTGGTCGCCCGGGTCGACGACCTGGACTCCCTCGTGCCGATCCTGCAGCAGCTGGGGCGCGACCACCGCAAGTTCGGGACGGTGACCGAGCACTACCCCGCGGTGGGGGCGAGCCTGCTGGCCACGCTCGAGCACTTCGACGACGACTGGGACGACGCGCTGGCCGCGGACTGGACGGCGGCCTACGAGCTGGTCGCCTCGGTGATGGTCGAGGCTGCCGAGGAGATGGCCGACCAGCCGCCCTGGTGGGAGGCCGAGGTCGTCGCGCACGAGCGGCGCACCGTCGACACCGCCGTCCTGCGCCTGCGGCCGGTGGTCCCGCTGCCCTACCGCCCCGGGGAGTCGATCTCGCTGGAGACGGAGCGGCGGCCGCGGCTGTGGCGCTACTACTCACCGGCCAACGCCCACCGGCCCGACGGCGAGCTCGAGATCCACGCACGGGCGCGGGCCGGCGGGCCGGTCAGCACCGCCCTGGTGCGGCAGGTCGACGTCGGGGACGTGCTCCGCCTGGGCCCCCCGGTGGACCACCTGCGCTTCGACCCCGAGTCCGACCGCGACCTGCTGCTGGTGGCGGGCGGCACGGGGCTGGCACCGCTCAAGGCGATCATCGACCACGTCGCCCGCACCGGCCCGCCCCGGCGGGTGGACCTCTTCGTCGGCGTCCGCCTCGAGGACGACCTCTACGACCGGGCGGACCTGGAGCGGCTCGAGCGCGAGCACCCCTGGCTCACCGTCACCGTGGCCGTCTCCGAGGACGAGCACTCACGGCTGGCGCACGGTGACGTCGGCGAGGTGGTGGTGCGCTCCGGGCCGTGGGCGAGCCGGGAGGCCTACGTCGCCGGACCTCCGGCGATGGTCGAGGACACCGTCGAACGGCTGCTGCAGCACGGACTGCCCCGGGACCGCATCCGCACCGAGGTCTTCGCCCCCAGCCGCCCGGGGCCGGACGTTGACGGAAAGGTGACCACATGACCACCACCACCGAGTCCGCCGCGTGGACCGGCGGACGGCGACTGACCCCCGCCGATGTCCGCGACGTGCGGTTCGGCCGGGCCACCGTCTTCCACCCCGGGTACGACGACACCCAGGTGGACCGCTTCCTCGACCGCGTGGGCGAGGAGCTGGCCAAGCTGCACGCGGAGAAGGCCGAGCTGCGGGACCGGGTGCACGACCTGGAGGCCCGGATCGACGGCGAGCAGCGGCGCGAGGCGCCCTCGACCCAGGCCGTGGGGATCCTCGCGGCGGCTCAGCAGACCGCCGACCAGTACGTGGCCGAGGCCGAGGCCTTCAGCCGCGTGGTGACCACCGAGGCCCGCGAGCACTACGAGGACCAGGTGCGGCAGGCGCGCGAGAAGGTCGGCGCGATGATCCAGGCGGCGCAGGAGGCCGCCGCCGTGATCTCCGCCCAGGCCGCCTCGTCGGGCACGGCCGGGGACGACGACTCCCGCACGGCCGCGGAGCTGCAGGAGCAGGTGGTCTACCTCCAGGCATTCAGCCAGGCCTGCCGCATCCAGCTGCGCGCCTACCTCGAGGCCCTGCTCGACGACGTCGAGCGCGAGTGGGGCGCCGCGCACCCGGACGGCGTGCCGGCCGTGTCGGCCCGTCCCCGGGTGCAGCGCCCGCCGGCTGCCGCAGCACTGTCGGGTGCGCCGGCTCCCGCCGTGCGGGCCCCCGCCGTGCCGGCCCCTGCCGTGCCGGTCGGCGCGGTCGAGCCGTCGACCGTGGAGGCGGCAGCGGTGCTGCTCAGCGAGGACGCGCTGCGCCAGGACCGTCAGGACGACGAGGCCGGAGCGCGCCCGCGGCAGTGAGCGCGGGGCTCGCCCGGACCTCGGGGAGCGCCGGGGCCCTGGGGTCCGGGCGCTCCCGGCTCCTCCCGCGCGACCCGGTGCGCCCGGGAGGGCACCTCAGGACGCGACCGACGTCCCGTACCGCGACCGGGACGAGCGGGTGATCGCGTAGCCGACCAGGGCCGCGACCGGGAACATCACCACGCCGTAGACCGCGGCCGGCACGGCGAGCTGCACGCTGCCCAGCACGGTGATCGCGATGGCGATGGCCAGCGTGCTGTTGTGCACGCCGATCTCGAAGGCGCAGGCGATGGCCTGCCGGTGCCCGACGCCGAGCAGCCGCGGCACGCCGAACCCGAGCAGCAGGCTGGTCAGGCAGAACACCAGGACGACGACGCCGACCTGCTGCAGGTAGCCGACCACGTTCTCGCGCTCGGCCACGATCGTGCCCGCGATGACCAGCGCCAGGACGACCGCCGAGGCGATCCGCACGGGCCGGTCCATCCGGTCGGCGAAGGCCGGCCGCGCGCGCCGGACGAGCATGCCGACGGCCACCGGCACCAGCACGATCGCGAAGACCTGCACCGACTTGCCGAACTGCAGGCCGACGGCGCCGGCGCCGGGCGGGTCGAAGACGGCGACGGCGAGGTTGGTGACCAGCGGCAGGGTGACCACGGCCAGCAGCGAGTTGACCGCCGTCAGCGAGACGTTGAGGGCGACGTCGCCGCGGAAGAGGTGGCTGAACAGGTTGGCCGTCGTCCCGCCGGGGGAGGCCGCCAGCAGCACCATCCCGACCGCCAGCAGCGGGTCGAGGCCGGCGGCGAGGACGAGGCCCAGGCAGATCACCGGCAGCACGACGACCTGCAGCACCAGCGCGACCACCGCCGCCCGGGGGCGGCGGGTGACCCGCACGAAGTCGTCGACGGTGAGCGACAGGCCCAGGCCGAGCATCACGACGGCCAGGGCGAGGGGCAGCGCGACGGTGGCGAGCGCCGAGTCCATGGACGACCTCCGGGGACGCCGCGGCGCCGTCGCCGCGGCTCTCGGCGCGATCCTGGCCGAGCCGTGCCCCCGCGGGCCAGTCCCCGACGGGAGGATGCGCCCGTGCCCGGACGCCGGTCCTCCCGCCCCGCGACGCTGCTCGCCGCGTGCCTCCTCCTCGCGGGCTGCACCGGGGCGACGGGGACCACCGCGACGACCACTGCGACGGTTCCGGACCGGGTCGACGTCGAGCGCAGCAGCCGGGACAGCGACGCGCTGCTCGAGCGCGTGCTGGCCGACGACGCCCCCGGCTGCTCGGCGGCCGTGGGCGTCGACGGCGAGGTCGTGTGGGCCGGCGCCCGCGGCCTGGCCGACCTGGCCAGCGGCCGCCCCCTGACCACGTCGACGACCCTCGACGTCGGCTCGGTGAGCAAGCAGTTCACCGCCACCGCGGTGCTGCTGCTCGAGCAGGACGGCGTCGTCGCGCTCGGCGACCCCCTGTCGCGGTGGGTGCCGGACCTGCCCGCCTGGGCCGGCACCGTGACGCTCGGGCACCTGGTGCACCAGACCAGCGGCATCCCGGACTACCTGGCCGACCTCGAGGCGGCCGGGGTGCTGCTCACCGACCGGAGGACCCAGCAGGACGCGCTGGCCGCCATCGCCGCGCACCCGGAGCTCGCCGCCCCGCCGGGTGCGCGGTTCGACTACTCCAACAGCAACTACGTGCTGCTGGCCGAGGTGGTCGCCGCGGCCGCCGGCCGGCCGCTGGCGGAGTTCCTGGCCGACCGGGTGTTCGGGCCGCTGGACCTGGCGATGGTCCTCGACCCGTCCGGCGCCGACCCCGCGAACGCCGACGTCACGTCGGCGCGCAGCTACACGCGGACGGCGACCAGCGTCCCGTGGCAGCCCGCGGGGTCGCGCTTCGAGCAGGTGGGCGACGGGTCGGTGCAGACGACGCCGTCGGAGCTGGTGCGCTGGGCCGACGTCTACCGGACCGGGGCGCTGGGCGGCCCGGAGCTGCTGGCCGCCCAGGTGGGCGACCCGGTCCCGGTGGAGGGCAGTACGGGGTACGGCGCGGGGCTCTTCGTCGAGCGCACCGGGCCGCTGTCCCACGCGGGCTCGTGGGCCGGGTTCCTCAGCGGCTTCGCCGTGTCGGGCGACCGGCGGGTCGCGGTCGCCGTCTCGTGCAACGGGGACCAGGCGGGCACCGACGACCTCGACCGGGTCTGGCCGGCGCTGCGCGGCGAGTGGCTGTGAGGGTCAGCCCCGCTGGGGCCGGCGGTCGGTGCGCGGCCGGTAGGGCAGGCCGGGGTTGAACACCTCGAGGGTGTACTGGTCGAAGCGGCGCAGCAGGGCGCGGGCGGTGGTGAGCACGGGGCTCCTCCTCCTCGATCGGGGTGTGCGGACCCCTCCGAGGCTCCGTGCGGGTCGTTGCGCCGCGGCGATGGGGACGTGAACGGGGGGTGAACCGGCTCAGATCACACCGGCGAGGGCCCGCTCGACCGGCGCCGAGCGGCGCAGCAGCACCGGCCGTCCGGCGCGGTACCCGGCGACCAGGTGCTCGACCAGCAGCTCGACCACCGGCGGCGACAGCGAGGTGACCGAGCGGGCGTCGATGACCGCGACGTGGGCCGGCTCCCGGCCGTAGCGGCGGTGGAAGGAGGCGACGGCGGCGCCGTCGACCGCGCCGGCCAGGCACAGGACGCCGCCGCCGGAGGTGTTGAGCAGGCGGACGACGCCCCACGCCGCCCGCAGCCCGTCGGTCGGGGAGGTCACCGGTCCAGTCTGGCCTCGTCGCGACCCCACGGCCGGGTGGGCAGCTGGCCGCCCACCCGTTCGAGCTCGGACGGGGACAGCTGCGCCCGGTGGACCACCGCGATGCTGCCGATGCCACGGGTGCCCGCGCTCGCGCCCGCCCCGCCGGCACCCCGGCGGCAGGAGGATGCCGGCATGGACACGGAGGCCGCGTTCGTACCGGAGGCCCTGGTGGGGCCGGGTGCCGGACCGGAGCTGGACGAGTTCGTCATGGCCCGCATCGCGGAGGACAAGCGGGTCGCCGCCCGGGCCGCCGAGACCCCCGCGGACGGCGACCTCCCCGGGCCGCTGCCACCGGAGGTGGCCGAGCACGCCGCCCGCTTCGGGCCGGGGCGGGTCCTGGCCGACTGCGCGGCGATGAGCCGTCTGGTGCAGGCCTGCCGCGACGTCCGCCCGGACACCCGCTTCCTCGGCAGCCGGCCCAGCGGCCTGCCCGACTTCCCGCCCACCCCCACCGACCACCACCAGCTGGCCGCGCTGGCGCTCGCCCTCCTGGCACTGCCGCACGCGCGTCATCCGGACTACCGGGAGGAGTGGCGTCCCTGAGCAGCCCGCCCGGCCCGGGTCGGCCGGTGCCCGGGTCGCCACGTCGCCACGTCGCCACGTCGCCACGTCGCCACATCGCCACGTCGATGGGTCGGCAGGTCGATGGGTCGACGTGGCGACACGGAGGGTGTTCTAGAAGGGCGGCAGTTGGTCGTCGGGACCGAGCGCCGGCGGCGGCGGTGGGGGCACGGTGCCCGGTGGTGGTCGCATGCCGAGCGGTCTCGTGGTGCGGGTGATCCCGGACGGGGTGGTCACGATGAGCACCCCGTCGGGGCTCATGGTGAACCGCCAGCCGGGGGCGAGGGTCTTGAGGCGGTGGTGGCTGCGGCACAGGCAGCACAGGTTGGCGCAGTCGGTCGCGCCGCCGCAGGCGTGCGGGACGACGTGGTCGGCGTCGGCCCACCCCGCCCGTTGACCACAGCCGGGGAAGCGGCAGGTGCGATCACGGGTGTGCACGAACGTCTGCTGCGCGGCGGAGGGTGCGTAGCCATCGACCGTGGCGGGCCGGTCGAGGACTCCGCAGTCACAGTCGATGTCGGGGTGGGTGGGGCAGCCGCGGCGGGCCAGGCGGCGCAACTGCTCCAGCGAGGTGGTCGCCTGCAGGGCGCCGTCGTCGTCGGCCATCGCCAGGGTCACCGAGCCGCCGGCGGGGGTGCGCACACCCAGCCCGTCGAGCCGGGCGAGCAGGTCGCGTAGCTGGCCAGTGGTGATCGGCAGCCCGTTCACCTCACCCGCCTCGCCGCTACCCCCGGCCAGGGCGCTGAGGGTGGCGGACAGCTGCAGGTGGGCGGTGACCGGTGGGCGGGTGTCGTCCCACGGGCACTGGACGAGGTCGGCGAGCACCGCGGCGCGCAGCTGCCCGACCGGGCGCTCGTCGCCGTCCTTCTTCATCAGCACCGCGAGCTGGTCGACCAGGTCGAAGCACGCCGCGGCCACCGGGGCGGGCAGGTCCGCGGCCAGGGTGCTCATGCCTTCCCGCGGGGAGGGGTGGACGCGCACGTCGGCCTGCCGCTCGGCCTCCCTGCGCCGCGCGTCGACCGCGTCCGCATCGACAGCGAGCAACGCCGCGACGGCCCGCTTCCTGAGCGTGTGGGTGGTGCAGCTCGAGGCCTCACCGATCAGCTGGGACTCCACCTGCCGGGCCACCGCCGGGATGGTGTGCTGCAGCACGTCGACGAGGACCTTCGCCCGCGCCTCGTCCAGCACACCCTCGGCCAGCGCCGCCCAGGTGCCGGGCAGCGACTCCCGATAGACCCACGCCCGCTGCGCGAGCAGCGAGGCCGACCGCCGGCCGCAGTTGAGCACCACCGCCAGCTCGGTGGTGAAGAAGTCCGAGACACCGGGCAGCTCGGGATCCGGTGCCCACGACCCCCGCTGCGAACCCGGGGTGCCGGGCGGGGGGTCGAGGTCGTCGGGGGTGTCGTCGGCCAGGCCCAGCACCAGTTCGGCCTCGTAGGCGGCGAGCCGGGCCTTGAGCGCGGCGACGTGCTCGAGCTCGGCGGCCTTCTGCTCACGGGTGAGCGCAGCGACCGGCAGCCGCCGCAGCTCGGGTGGCTCGGCGACGAGCAGGCCGAGGAGACCACCGGCGATCACCGGCGGCTGGTCCTCCCGGAGCTGCTCCACGGGACGAACCTACGACCGGGGTACGACACTTCCCGCAGGCCAGAGCGCTGAAGACGACACTCGGGCAGAGGATCTCGAAGCCCTGACCCGCGATGGCGCGGCTGGAACGAGCGGCTAGGCATCGCCCGTAGTCGCGGCAGACCCGGGACCACCCGGCCGCAGAGGAGACCGAGGACCAGTGTCACCCGGGGTAGGTGGACACGGGTTGACGCATGGTTCCTCGTGCCCTGCCCCGCACTGGCGCGACCGGTCGCGGGGACTGCGGCGGTGAGCCGGGGAGGCCGGCGTGGAGCCGACCCGGTGACAGGGGACAGGGGTAGACGTCTGGGACATCTGTTGCGGCGCTGGGGAGGGGACCGCATGCTTCGCGGTGGGCGGGGCCCTGGGGAGTCCCCCCGGGTGCGCCCCGCCCGCCAGACTCGTCACGCAGGTGTGTTTCAGCTCACTCCCAGCGGGCACGCAGGATCGCGAACCGGTCCCGGCGTGGCCGTCGAACCCCCGCGCCGGGACCGTGTCGTCCCCTCAGGGGGCCGGTGACCGGGACGCGGCGAACCCGGTCAGTCCTCGCCGGCCAGCGCGGCACGCACGCCGGCGGCCACGCTGCCCCGCACCGGCAGCCGGGGCAGCAGCAGGGCCTGGGCCACGTGGTAGGCGTCGGGCTTGCCGGGCCACGTCGTCGTCCCGACCTGGCCGGTCGGCGTGAGCTCGTGGTGCCAGTTGCCGACGGCGTCGTCCCGGAACAGCGCGGCGTGCTCGTCCCACCGGCGGAGGTCGGCGGCGTACCGGTCGTCGCCGGTCACCCGGCCGAGGACGGCGGCCGCGCCGATCGCCTCGGCCAGCACCCAGTGCATGCGGGCGGCGACCACCGGCCGGTCGGACCAGTCCAGGGTGTAGACGAACCCGTCGTGGCCGTCGGCGTGCCAGCCCCGGGAGACGGCCGCGTCGTAGAGGGACGCCGCGTCGTCGAGCAGCCAGCCCGGGGCGCCGTCGCCGAGCGCCGCGCGGGCGTGCAGCGCCAGCCGGGACCACTCGAGCTGGTGGCCCACCGTGACGCCGTAGGGCCGGAACGGGTCGGAGGGCCGGTCGGCGTTGAACTCGAGATCGGGGCGCCAGCCGGCGTCGTAGTGCTCGGGCAGCCGCCAGTCGCGCGACCGGGCCTCGCCGTGCACCACCCGCTCGAGCACCCGCAGCGCGCGGGCCCGCAGCTCCCCGGCGCGCGGACCGGCCGCGTCGGCGGCGGCCAGCAGCGCCTCGACGCCGTGCATGTTGGCGTTGACGCCGCGGTAGCCGGAGCACGTCGTCCAGGCGGCGTCCCACTCCTCGACGGCCATGCCGGCGTCGTCGTCCCAGAACCGCCGGTCCCACACGTCGAGCGCGTCGGCGAGCAGCGCGTCCCCGCCGGGCACCCCGGCGGCGGCCGCGCTCGCCCCGGCCAGCACGACGAAGGCGTGCACGTACGCGGCCTTGGTGTCGTCGGCGTCGGGGGAGGCCGGCCAGCCGCCGTGGACGGCGTCCCGGAACGGCCCGGTGAGCGCGGCCACGCCGTGCCCGGCCAGCTCGCCCGCCCCCGGTCGGCCCAGCAGCGAGGCCAGCGCGAACACGTGCGTCATCCGCGCGGTCACGTAGGTCTCGCGCGGGTGCGCGGGGTCGAGCGAGCCGTCGGCGGTGAGGGAGCCGAAGCCCCCGTCGTCCCGGCGGGCGCGCGCGGCGAAGGTCAGCAGCCGGTCGAGCTCACCGGTCAGCAGCGAGGGCACGCCGGGGACGCTAGCGCTCCTCAGCGCCCGCCGGCGGCGCGCTGCTCCAGGCGCACGAGCCACTGCGGGTAGCGGCGGGGGAACAACCGCACCAGCAGGTCGACGACCTTGGCGTCGTTGCCCACCAGGATGCGCGGCCGGCCGGCCTCGACGCCGTCGACGACGATCCGGGCGGCCTGCTCGGCGGGCATGCGCAGCAGCTTCTCGTTGTACGTCCGCAGCCGGGCGCGCTGCTCGTCGGTGACCTCGATGCCCAGCTCCTCGGCCTCCCGGAGCGTGTTGTTCGCGATGTTCGTCCTCACCCCGCCCGGGTGCACCACGCTGACCTGCACCGGGTGCCCGGCGGCGAGCATCTCGGCGCGCAGCGTCTCGGTGAACCCGCGGACGCCGAACTTGCTGGTGCAGTAGGCCGACAGCGACGGCTGCGCCATGTACCCGTTGAGGCTGGACACGTTGACGACGTGGCCGTCGCCGGAGGCGACCAGGTGCGGCAGGAACGCCTTGCTGCCGTGCAGGACGCCGAACAGGTTCACCCGCAGCACGCGGTCGTAGACCTCCCACTCGCTCTCGAGCACCGTGCGGCCGCCGCCGGCGATGCCGGCGTTGTTGTAGACCTGGTGGACGACGCCGAAGTGGCCGGCCACCGCCTCGGCGTAGGCGAGGACCGCCGCCCGGTCGCCCACGTCGACCCGCGCGGTGTGCACCTGCGCGCCCAGTGCCTTGGCCCGGTCGGCGGTCTCGGCCAGCCCGAGCTCGTCGACGTCGGACAGCGCCAGCCGCGCGCCCCGCCGGGTCAGCTCGAAGGCCAGCGCCCGGCCGATGCCGGACCCGGCGCCGGTGACGACGGCGACCTTGCCGTGGACGCTGCTCATCGCGGTGCTCCTGTCGTGGTGGGGGACTGGCGGGCGTGCTCGGTGGTCAGCTCGACGAGCCGGTCGACGACGCCGGGGGCGAGGTGGTGCCCCATCCCGGCGATCTCGACGTGCCGGGCGCCGGGGACGGCGGCCGCGGTGGCCCGGCCGCCGGTCGGGTGCACCATCAGGTCGCGGTCGCCGTGCACGACCAGCGTCGGCGCGGTGACCCGCCGCAGGTCCGCGGTGCGGTCGCCGGAGGCCTGGATGGCGCTGATCTGGCGGGGGACGCCGGCGCGGGCGCGGGGGCCGCCGCCGCGCTCCCACAGGCCGACGGCCCAGGCGCGCTCGAGCTCGTCGTCGGGCGGGAACGTCGCCGAGCCGATGTGGCCGAGCATCGCCCGGTGCCGCTGCACGTGCTCCTCGACGGTGCGCGGCGCGCCGGCGGCCAGCCGCAGGAGCGTCGAGCGGGCCGGCTGGCCCACCCGCCGCGAGCCGGTGGTGCTGAAGATCGACGTCAGCGTGGCCACCCGCGCCGGGTGCCGGGCGGCGACGACCTGGGCGATCATCCCGCCCATCGACATGCCGACCAGGTGCGCGCGGTCGATGCCCAGGGCGTCGAGCAGGCCGACGGTGTCGGCGGCCATGTCGAGGAGGTCGTAGGCGTCCGGCCGCGGGCGGGCCAGCAGCTGGCGCAGCCGGCCGGGCGGCGGGGTGGCCACCCGGCTCGACCGGCCGACGTCGCGGTTGTCGAACCGGACCACGCGGAAGCCGCGCCCGGCGTAGCCGTCGACCATCCGCTGCGGCCACGACGTCAGGTCGATGCCGAGACCGGCGACGAGCAGCAGCGGCTCGCCGTCGTCCGGGCCGTCGACGCGGTGGCAGAGCGTCGGGCCGGCGGGGAGGTCGACGAAGCGGTCCCCGGGGTGCTCGACGGCGTCGGGTGCCTCGAGGGACGTCGTCACGCCGCCACCGCCGCGCGGGCGCGGGCGGAGGAGAACGAGAGCTCGGGGTCGACCACGCTGTCGGCGCGGAGCAGCCTCACGTCGTCGGCGTAGTCCATGGGAGTCAGCCACGGCACGCGGTTCCCCTGGCGGGGCAGCACGTCCACGGCGCGCTGGACGTAACCGGCGGCGAAGTCGAGGAACGGCCGGGTCGGCATGTCCGGGTCGCTCGGCTCGGGCGTGCAGGTGTCGTACCCGTGCTCGTCCATGTGCCGCAGCAGCCGGGTGAAGTGCTCGCAGAGCAGGCCGATCTTCAGCGTCCAGGAGCTGTTGGTGTAGCCGATCGCGAAGGCCAGGTTCGGCACACCGGAGAGCATCACGCCCTTGTAGGCGACGGTCTCCCGCAGGTCCACCTCGCGGCCGTCGACGACCGGCCGCAGCCCGCCGAAGGCCTGCACGTTGAGGCCGGTGGCGGTGACGACCACGTCGGCCGGCAGCTCGCGGCCGGACTCCAGCAGCACGCCGTCCTCGGTGAAGGTGACGATCCGGTCGGTGACGACGTCGGCCCTCCCCTCGCGGATGGCGCGGAACAGGTCGCCGTCGGGGACGGCGCACAGCCGCTGGTCCCACGGGTCGTAGGGCGGGTTGAAGTGCTCGTCGACGGCGAAGCCCTCGGGCAGCAGCCTGGTGTTGATCCTGCGGATGAGCTTCCGCGCGGCCTGCGGGTGCTTCCGGCAGAACCGGTAGATCGCCCGCTGCTGGGCGATGTTCTTGCGGCGGGTCAGCGCGTAGCCACGCTCGTCGCCGAACCACCGCCGCAGCAGCGCGGCGACCTTGTCCTCGCGCGGGACGGGCAGCACGTAGGACGGCGTGCGCTGCAGCATCGTCACCCGCTCGGCGGTGGCGGCCATGGCGGGGACCAGGGTGACGGCGGTGGCGCCGCTGCCGATGACGACGACCCGCTGCCCGGAGAAGTCGAGGTCGGCGGGCCAGTGCTGGGGGTGGACGACGGTCCCGCGGAAGCGCTCGCGGCCCTCGAAGTGCGGGGTGAAGCCCTCGTCGTAGCGGTAGTAGCCGCCGGCGACGAACACCCAGCCGGCGGTCAGCGTGCTGCGCTCGCCGGTGTCGGTGTGCTCGACGTCGACCGTCCAGCGCGCCTCGGCCGAGGACCAGGAGACGCCGACGACCTTGCGGTGGAAGCGGATGTGCGCGTCGAGGCCGTTCTCGGTGACCGTCTCGCGCAGGTAGTCGAGGATCCGCGGGGCGTCGGCGATCGACTGCCGGTCGCGCCAGGGCTTGAACTCGTAGCCGAAGGTGTGCAGGTCGGAGTCCGACCGGATGCCCGGGTAGGTGAACAGGTCCCACGTGCCGCCCGAGGTGCCGCGCGCCTCGAGGACGGCGAAGGACCTCTGCGGCAGCTCGGTGGTCAGGTAGCGCGCGGCGCCGATGCCGGAGATGCCGGCCCCGACGACGACGACGTCGAGGTGCTCGGGGGCGGCCGGCGACGGGACGGAGGACATCCGGGCTCCAGGGGTCGGGGGACGGCGTCCTCCCACGATCGGTGGCCCGGGCGCCCTCCCGCCAGCACGACGTGCACCAGTCTGACCGTCTGCTGGTGCACACTGCCCCGGTGGCGGACGACTGGCCGGAGGTCTCGGCGCGGGTGCGCGACCTGTTCCGCCGCGGCGCGGAGGTGGCCCTGGACCCGCAGGCGGACTGGGTGGCCGACATGCAGGCCGCGGCGCTGGCCGGCAGCCGCATGCGGCCGGTGGCCGAGGACCCGGTGCTGGCCGCGGCGACCCGGCGGGCCACGCTGGTCAACCTGCTGCACTGGGCGGCGGCCAACGTGCAGCGACCCGGCGCCCGGGTGCCGGTGAACACCGAGCCGGAGGTGCTCGAGGCCGCCCGCGACCTGGTGCGCCGCGGCCTCGACGAGAGCGGGCTGGACACCTACCGCACCGCGCAGGGCGTGGCCTGGCGGCGGTGGATGGAGATCTGCTTCGAGCTGACCGGCGACCCCGCGGAGCTGCGCGCGCTGCTCGACGTCTCGGCGCTGTCGATCACCACCTTCATCGAGGACACCGTCGCCGCGGTGTCCGAGCGGATGGCCGCCGAGCGGGCCGAGCTCACCCGCGGCGCGCACGCCGACCGGCGCGCGGCGGTGTCCCTGCTGCTGGAGGGCGCGCCGCTGGGCCGGGCCCGCGCGGAGGCGCAGCTGGGCTACGGCCTGTCCGGCCCGCACACCGCCGTCATCGTGTGGAGCGGCTCGGGCCGCGCCGCGCCCGAGCAGCTGGAGGCCGCGGCGGAGGCGGCGGTGCGGGCCGCCGGCGCGCCGCACCGGCTCACCGTGGTGGCCAGCGCCGCGGCGCTGTGGGTCTGGCTGCCGGTGGGCACCGCGCCGCGCACCGCCGACCTCGCCGCCGCGCTGGCCGGCGCGCCCGACGTCCGGCTGGCCGTGGGCCGGCCCGGCCGCCACGTCGAGGGCTTCCGCCGCAGCCACCTCGACGCCGCGACCACCCAGCGGATGCTGGCCCGGCTCACCTCCCCGCAGCAGGTGGCCCGCTACGAGGACGTGCAGCTGGTCGCCCTGCTGACCAGCGAGCCGACGGCCGTCGACGAGTTCCTCGCCGACACCCTCGGCGGCCTGGCCGCCGCCGACGCCGACACCCGCGACACCGTGCTCACCTACGTGCGCGAGCTGGGCAACGCCTCGCGCACCGCCACCCGCCTGTACACCCACCGCAACACCGTGCTGCGCCGGCTGGCGCGCGCCGACGAGTTGCTCCCGCGCCCGCTGGCCGAGGACGTCCTCGGCGTCGCCGCGGCGCTGGAGGTGCTGCGCTGGCGGGGGACCGCCGGCTGACGCCGTCCCTCAACGGGTGGCGACGGTCTCCCTTGACCCGCCGGGGCGCCGGAGCCACGATCTCCCGCACCCGACGGGGCGGCCCCTGGCCAGGCGCTGCTCGTCGAGGGGACGCACTCGCAGACGCCTCCCCGGCAGCACCTCACCACCAGGGCCCCCGGACCCCGTGGGATCCCCGGAGGAGGACTGCCATGACCCTCGACCAGGACCGGCTCGACCAGCTGCTCGGCCGCTTCGTCGTCGACCTCGGCGGGGCCTACCACGCCGTGAGCGCCGTCATCGGTGACCGGCTGGGGCTCTACCGGGCGCTGCAGGCGACCATGCCGGCCACCGCCGAGGAGGTGGCCGCCGAGGCGGGCGCCGGGGAGCGCTACGTGCGCGAGTGGCTGGCCGGCCAGGCCGCCGGCGGCTACGTGACCCACGACCCGGCCGACGGCCGCTACTCCCTCACCGAGGAGCAGGCGTTCCTCCTCGCCGAACCGGGTGGCATGCAGGCGGCCGCCGCCTTCCTCTGCCCGGTCGGCGTGGCGCAGAGCGTCGACCGGCTCACCGAGGCGGTCCGCGCCGGTGCCGGCTTCGCGTGGCACGAGCACGACCCGGCGCTCTTCGAGGGCGTCGAGCGGTTCTTCCGGCCGGGGTACGCGATGAACCTCGTCCCCGCGTGGATCCCCGCGCTGGACGGCGTCGAGGCCAGGCTGAGGGCCGGTGCCCGGGTGGCCGACGTCGGCTGCGGGCACGGGTCGTCGACGCTGCTGATGGCCGAGGCGTTCCCCGCCTCGCACGTCGTCGGTTTCGACTACCACCGGGCGTCGGTCGACCTGGCCCGCAAGCGCGCCGTCGAGGCCGGTCTCGCCGACCGGGTGTCCTTCGAGGTCGCGTCCGCGGCGGACTTCCCCGGCACGGACTACGACCTGGTGACCGTCTTCGACGCCCTCCACGACATGCCCGACCCGCTGGGCGCGGCCCGGCACGTCCGCGAGGTGCTCGGCTTGGAGGGGAGCCTCCTGCTCGTGGAGCCGATGGCCGGTGACCGGGTCGAGGACAACCTCAACCCGGTGGGACGGCTGTACTACGGGGCCTCCACCGTCATCTGCGTCCCGCACTCCCTGTCGGCGGAACCCGGGACCGCGCTCGGTGCCCAGGCGGGCGAGGCACGGCTGACCGAGCTCCTGCACGACGCCGGGTTCGGCTCGGTCCGGCGGGCCGCGGAGACGCCCTTCAACCTCGTGCTGGAGGCCCGCGCCTGACCCGGGTCCCGGACGTCCGGAGCGGGACGCCGTCCCCCGGTGCGGATCCGGACGATCCCGAGCAGGATGAGCGGCGAGGGACCGGGAGGCCGACGATGAGCGGACGGCAGGCGACGGCCGGGTGGCCGGGGGTCCTCCGGTGAGCCTCCTCCCGCGGTACGGCGCGGCGCGCGCCGCGGTGTCCGGGGCGGCCCGCCTGGCGGTGACCGGCGCCGGCCTGGCCGCCGCCCCGGCGCTCGTCGGGGCGGACCTGCTCGGCGCCACGGTGCGCACGTCGGCGCGGACGTCGGTCCGCACGGTGCGCGCCGCCGCGGACCTCTCCGCCGCCGTCGCCGGCCGCTCGGCCGGTCTCGCGCGGTCCGTCGCCGCACCCGGGGTCCGGGCGGTGGCCGCGCCGGGCGTGCGCGTGGTCGGCCGGCTGGTCACCGGCGCCGACCCGCTGCCCACCGGTCACGTCCGGGAGCTCGCCGGCGTCGTCAGGGGGATGTTCGAGCCGCCGCAGGCGCGCCGCACCCCGCGGGTGTGGGCCGGGCCGGGGGTCGTGCAGGTCGAGGTGCCCGAGCCCGCGCCGGACGCCCCGCCCGACGCCGGCCGGGCCCTGCGCGAGCGCCTCGAGGGGCTCGAGGGCGTGCGGTGGGCGGCGGTCAACGAGGTGGTCGGCCGGGTGCTGGTCGCCGTCGACGAGCGCCGGGTCGGCGTCGACGACGTCGTCGGGACCGTCGGCGCGCTGCACGAGGCGGTCGCCGGCGACTCCGGGCTGCCCGAGCGCGAGGACCACCCCGCCGACCTCGAGCCGGTGCTGGCCGCCCTCACCTCGGCCACCGCCGACCTGCTCGCCGTCGGCGTCGCCGCGCTGGGCCGGGTGCTGCCGGTGCCGCCGCTGTCCCGGCACGTCACCCTCGCCCTGCCGCTGCTCGACGCGCAGGACTGGCTGACCACCGCGCTCACCCGGCGGATCGGCGGCGTGGGCACCGGCCTGGCCTTCGACGCGCTGTCGGCCGGCCTGCACGCGCTCACCCAGAGCTCCACGGTGCCGGCCCTCAACGCCGTCTCCTCGCTGCAGCAGGCGCTGGAGGCCCGCGCCCGCCGGCAGGTGTGGTGCCGGCGCGAGGAGGAGCTGTGCCGCCCGCACCCGGACGAGGACCCCCCGGAGGCCGTGGACGCCGGCCCGCGCCCGGAGCCGCTCCCGCCGGGGGTGCTCGAACGGTACCGGGCGCGGCTGGGCCCGGCCACCACGGCCGCCGCGCTCGCCGTCCTGGCGCTGACCCGGCGGCCCGGGCGCGCGGCCGACCTGGTCAAGGCGCTCAGCCCCAAGGCGGCGCTGCAGGGCCGCGAGTCCTTCGCCGCCACGCTGGACCTGCTGCTGTGCCGCGCCGGCGTGCTGCCGATGGACGGGTCGGTCTACCGCCGCCTGGACCGGGTCGACTGCGTGGTCGTCGACGGCGCGGCGCTGTGCACCGGCCCGCCGGTGGTGCTCGAGGCCACCGCCGAGGCCGACGAGTGGGACGACGCCCGGGTCTGGACGGCGGCGTCGCGGCTGCTGGACGCCGACGGCGGCGGTGACCACCTCGGCGACCACGGCGGTGACCACGGCGGCACACGGCTCGGCCCGCCACGGCCGGCAGCGGACGGCGGGCAGCAGCGGACGCTGTACGCCGGGCGCCGCCGGGTGGGCACCGTGCTCGTCGCCCCCGAGCTCGACCCGCACGCCGAGGCGCTGCTGAGCGCGGCGGTCTCCGCCGGGCACCTGCTGGTGCTCACCGCGCACGCCGGCGCCCGCGAGCTCGCCGGCATGGCCGGGCAGGTGGAGACCGACGGCGAGCCGCTGGCCGCCGTCGTCCGCCGGCTGCAGGGCGAGGGACACGGCGTGCTGCTGGTGTCGGCGCTCGACCCGGCCGCGCTGCTGGCCGCCGACGTCGGCGTGGCCCCCGTCGGCCCGGGCCGCACGCCGGCGTGGGGCGCCGACCTGCTCACCGGCCCGGGGCTGGCCCCGGTCTGCCGGGTCGTGGCCGCCACCGCCGACGCCCGGGCGGTCAGCCGCCGGTCCGTGCAGAGCGCGCTGACCGGCAACGTCCTGGGCACCCTGCTGGCCGCCGTCGGCTCGCCGCTGTACGGCCAGCGCAAGGCCACCACCCCGGGCAAGACCGCCACGGTCGCGACCCTCCTCGACGGCGCGTGGACGGCGGTGCGGGTCGCCCGCCGGCCCGACCCCGCGCCGTCGGTGCACACGCCGTGGCACGCGCTCGACCCCGACGACGTCGTCCGCCGGCTCGCCGCGCTGCCCGCGGCACCGGAGCCGCGGCGGCGCCGGCCGGTCCCGGGAGCGGCGCTGCTGCGCGGCCCGGCCCGGTTCGCCCGCACCGTGGCCGCGGAGCTCGCCGACCCGCTCACCCCCGTGCTCGGCGCCGGTGCGGGCGCCACCGCGGTGCTCGGCGAGAGTGCCGACGCGGTGCTGGTCGGCAGCGTGACGGTGGTCAACGCGCTGCTCGGGGCGCTGCAGCGGGTGCGGGCGGAGACCGCGCTGGAGTCGCTGCTGCTCGAGCAGGACGTGCGGGTGCGGCGCGAGCGCGACGGCGGCGTCGAGGAGGTGCCCGCCGGCGAGCTGCGGGTGGGCGACGTGGTCGTCGTGTCCTCCGGCGACGTGGTGGCCGCCGACGCCCGGCTGCTGGCGGCCGAGGACCTGGAGGTCGACGAGTCGAGCCTGACCGGGGAGTCGCTGGCCGTGGCCAAGTCGGTGGCCGCCACCCCCGGCGCCGACGTGGCCGACCGCCGGTGCGTGCTCTTCGACGGCACCACGGTGGTGGCCGGCAGCGGCCGCGCGGTGGTCGTCGCCGTCGGGTCGGCCACCCAGGCCGGGCGGGCCACCCGCGCGGCCGGCGGCGGGCCGCCGCCGGCCGGGGTGCAGACGCGGCTGGCGGAGCTGACCCGCTCGGTGCTGCCCCTGACGCTGGCCGGCGGTGCCGCGGTGACCGCGCTCGGCGTGCTGTGGCGGCGGCCGCTGCGCGAGGCGGTCGGCGCCGGGGTGGCCGTCGCGGTCGCCGCGGTGCCGGAGGGGCTGCCGCTGGTGGCCACCGTCGCCCAGCAGGCCGCAGCGCGGCGGCTGTCGGGGCGCGGGGCCGTCGTCCGCAGCGCACGCGTGCTCGAGGCGCTGGGCCGGGTGGACACCGTCTGCTTCGACAAGACCGGCACGCTGACGGAGAACCGGCTGCAGGTGGTCCGCCTCGTCCCGCTGGACCGCGACCTGGCCGACGACGACCTGCTGGCGCTGGCCGCGGCGGCCGTCGGCGCCGGCGACGACGAGGCGCACGAGACCGACCGCGCCGTCGTCACGGCCGCGCGCGACCGCGGGGTGGCCGCGGGGGAACCGCCGGAGGCCAGCGTGCCCTTCGCCACCGGCCGGGGCCTCTCCGCCGCGCTGCGCGGGGGCCGGCTGGTGGTCAAGGGCGCCCCGGAGGTGGTGCTGCGCCGGTGCACCGACGCCGGGGGCGCCGCGGCGCGGGTGCAGGAGCTGGCGTGCGCGGGGCTGCGGGTGCTCGCCGTCGCCGACCGCGCCGTCGACGGGCGCCCCGACGACCTGGAGGCCGCCGCCGAGGGGCTCACCCTGCGCGGCCTGGTGGGGCTGGCCGACACGGTGCGGCCGTCGTCGGCGGCCGCCGTCGAGCAGCTGCGCGCGGCCGGGGTGCGGGTGCTGGTGGCCACCGGCGACCACCCCGAGACCGCCGCGGCGATCGCCGCCCAGGCCGGCGTCCCCGACGCCGACCGGGTGGTCACCGGCGCCCAGCTGGCCCGGGCGTCGGAGGCCGAGCGGGCCCGGCTGGTGGCGGGTGCGGCGGTGTTCGCCCGGCTGTCGCCGGAGCAGAAGGTGCTGCTGGTCGGCGCGCTGCGCAGGGCCGGCGCCACGCTGGCGATGACCGGCGACGGCGTCAACGACGCGGCAGCGATCCGGCTGGCCGACGTCGGGGTCGGGGTGGCCGGCGCGGAGTCGCCCGCGGCGCGCAGCGCGGCCGACCTCGTGGTCACCGACGCCGACCTGACCCGGCTGGTCGACGCCGTCGCCGAGGGCCGGGCGCTGTGGTCGCGGGTGCGCGACGCGGTGGCCATCCTCGTCGGGGGCAACGCCGGCGAGGTCGGGTTCACCGTGCTCGGCACCGCGTTCGGCGGGCGGTCACCGCTGGGGACCCGCCAGCTGCTGCTGGTCAACCTGCTCACCGACATGTTCCCCGCACTCGCCGTCGCGGTGGCCGCGCCGCGCACCGCCGCCCCGTCGTCCGACGGCGGCCCGCTGGCCGGGCACCCGCTGGAGGCGGTGCTGACGGCCGGCCCGCAGCGGGGGTTCACCGCGTCGGTGCGGGAGCTGGTCGCCGTCCGCGGGGTGGCGACGGCGGCCGGGGCCACCGGCGCGTGGGCCACCGGGCGGCTGGCCGGCCGCCGGCACGCCGGGACGATGGGGCTGGCCGCGCTCATCGCCACCCAGCTCGGGCAGACCGCGTGGTCGGGGCGGCGCAGCCCGCTGGTGCTGGCGACGGCCGCGGGCTCGCTGCTGGCGCTGGCCGCCGTGGTCCAGACGCCGGGGGTGAGCCGGTTCTTCGGCTGCCGGCCGCTCGACCCGCTGTCGTGGCTGGTGGTCCTGGCCTGGGCCGCCGCGGGCACCGCCGGCGCGGAGCTGCTGCGGACGCCGGCCGCGGCTCAGGCGGTGGCGAGGATGCGCTCCAGCGCCGCCTCGAAGTACTCCTCGTACAGCTCGCGGACGACGTCCGTGCGGTCCTCGGCGACGGCCCGGTTGACCCGCCAGACGTAGTCCTCGTGCAGCTCGGTCAGCTCTGCCGACACGGTTCCTCCTCCTCCTGCTCCTCGTTCCCCTCCCAGTGTCCGGCGGGCGGCGGGGCGGGTGGGGCAGGAGGAGGTGCCGATCGGCTCACACCGCTCAGCGGACGCGCAGCAGCACCTTGCCGGTCGCGCGCCGCTCGTCGAGCTCGGTGACGGCGGCCGCGGCGTCGTCGAGGTCGTGCACCGAGCCGAGCACCGGCTGCAGGCGGCCCTGCTCGAGCAGCGGCAGCAGGTCGGTCCACTGCTCCTGGACGAAGGACGGCTCGCCGGACCAGAACGCGCCCCACCCGACGCCGACCACCGAGACGTTGTTGAGCAGCAGCCGGTTGACCTTGACGGTGGGGATCTCCCCGCCGGTGAACCCGAGCACCAGCAGCCGGCCCTCGCGGGCGAGGCTGCGCAGCGAGTCGGTGAACCGGTCGCCGCCCACCGGGTCGGCGACGACGTCGACTCCGCGGCCCCCGGTGAGCTCCTTGACACGGTCGCGGAACCCGTCGGCCAGGACGACCTCGTCGGCGCCGGCGGCGCGGGCCACCTCGCCCTTGGCCTCGCCGGAGACCACCGCGAGCACCCGCGCGCCGTATGCCCTGGCCAGCTGGATCCCGGCCGTGCCCAGGCCGCCGGCCGCGCCGTGCACCAGCACGGTCTCGCCCTCGCGCAGCTGCCCGCGGCGGCGCAGCGCGAAGTGCATGGTCAGGTAGTTCATCGGCAGCGCGGCGCCCTGCTCGAAGGAGACGCCGTCGGGCAGCGGGAAGACGAACCCCGGGTCGGCCGCCGCCACCTCGGCGAAGCCGCCGAAGCCGGGGAAGGCCGCCACCCGCTGGCCGGGGGAGAACCCGCTGCCCTCCGGGGCGCTGCGCACGACCCCGGCCACCTCGCTGCCCGGCACGAACGGCAGCGGTGGCTTGACCTGGTACTGCCCGCGGCTGAGCAGCACCTCGGGGAAGGTCACGCCGGCGACGTGCACGTCGACGACGACCTTGCCCGCGCCGTCGGGCTCGGGCAGGTCGGCGACGGAGATGGCCGAGGGGCCGTCGAGGGTGGCGATCCGGGCGGCGCGCACGCGTCCTCCTGAGGGGCTCGGGAACCGGGACCGCGAGGATGTCAGATCCGGCGCGGTGCTCCCCGGGGACACCGGGGTGTGCGGTCAGCGCGGGCGGCGGTCACGCGCCGCGCCGGCCGCCGTCCGCCGCCGGGGCCGACGCCGATCGACCGCCGGCCGCGGCCTCTGAGAGGCTGCCCCCGGACCCGACCCCCGGAGGAAGCCCGTGTTCACCAAGGTCCTGGTCGCCAACCGCGGGGAGATCGCCGTCCGTGCGTTCCGAGCCGCCTACGAGCTCGGCATCGGCACGGTGGCGGTCTTCCCGTGGGAGGACCGCAACTCCGTGCACCGGCTCAAGGCCGACGAGAGCTACCAGATCGGCCAGGAGGGCCACCCGGTGCGGGCCTACCTCTCGGTCGAGGAGGTGGTCGGGGCCGCGCGGCGGGCCGGCGCGGACGCCGTCTACCCCGGCTACGGGTTCCTCTCGGAGAACCCGGAGTTGGCCGAGTCGTGCGCGAACGCCGGCATCACCTTCGTCGGCCCCCCGGCCTCGGTGCTGGAGCTGACCGGCAACAAGGCCCGCGCCATCGCCGCCGCCCGCGAGGCCGGGCTGCCGGTGCTGGCCTCGACCGAGCCCAGCGACGACGTCGACGCGCTGGTGGCCGCGGCGGAGGCGCTGCCGTTCCCGGTGTTCGTCAAGGCCGTCGCCGGCGGCGGCGGGCGCGGCATGCGCCGGGTGGAGGACCCCGCGGAGCTGCCCGCCGCGGTGCAGGCGGCGATGCGCGAGGCGGAGTCGGCGTTCGGCGACGCGACGGTCTTCCTGGAGCAGGCGGTGGTGGACCCGCGGCACATCGAGGTGCAGGTCCTGGCCGACGCCCGCGGCGACGTCGTGCACCTGTTCGAGCGGGACTGCTCGGTGCAGCGGCGGCACCAGAAGGTGGTCGAGCTGGCCCCGGCACCGAACCTCGACCCGCAGCTGCGCGAGCGGATCTGCGCCGACGCGGTCGCCTTCGCCCGCGCCATCGGCTACGTCAACGCCGGCACGGTGGAGTTCCTGCTCGACCGCGAGGGCCGGCACGTGTTCATCGAGATGAACCCGCGCATCCAGGTGGAGCACACGGTCACCGAGGAGGTGACCGACGTCGACCTGGTGCAGTCGCAGCTGCGGATCGCGGCGGGCGAGTCGCTGGCCGACCTCGGCCTGTCGCAGGACACCATCCGGTTGCGCGGGGCGGCGCTGCAGTGCCGGATCACCACCGAGGACCCGGCCAACGGCTTCCGCCCCGACACCGGCCGGATCACCACCTACCGCTCGCCGGGCGGCGCGGGCATCCGGCTCGACGGCGGCTCGTCGCTGGGCGCGGAGGTGGGCGCGCACTTCGACTCGATGCTGGTCAAGCTGACCTGCCGCGGGCGGGACTTCGGCACCGCCGTGGCCCGGGCGCGGCGGGCGGTGGCCGAGTTCCGCATCCGCGGCGTGGCCACCAACATCCCGTTCCTGGCCGCGCTGCTGGACGACGCCGACTTCGCCGCCGGCCGGGTGACGACGTCGTTCATCGAGCAGCGGCCCGAGCTGCTCACCGCGCGCAGCTCCGCCGACCGCGGCACCCGGCTGCTCACCTACCTGGCCGACGTCACGGTGAACGAGCCGCACGGGGAGCGCCCGCACCTGGTCGACCCGGTGCAAAAGCTGCCGCGGGTCGACCTGCGCACCGCGCCGCCGGAGGGCTCCCGGCAGCGGCTGCTCGAGCTCGGGCCCGAGGCGTTCGCCGCCGACCTGCGGGGGCGGACGGCGCTGGCGGTCACCGACACGACCTTCCGCGACGCGCACCAGTCGCTGCTGGCCACGCGGGTGCGCACCAAGGACCTGCTCGCCGTCGCCGGGCACGTCGCCCGCACCGTCCCGCAACTGCTCAGCCTGGAGTGCTGGGGCGGGGCCACCTACGACGTCGCGCTGCGGTTCCTGCACGAGGACCCGTGGGACCGGCTCGCGGCCCTGCGCGAGGCGGTGCCCAACGTCTGCCTGCAGATGCTGCTGCGCGGCCGCAACACCGTCGGCTACACCGCCTACCCGGAGGCCGTCACCGACGCGTTCGTCCGCGAGGCCGCGGCCACCGGCATCGACGTCTTCCGGGTGTTCGACGCGCTCAACGACGTCGCCCAGATGCGCCCGGCGATCACCGCCGTCCGGGAGACCGGGACGGCGGTCGCGGAGGTGGCGCTGTGCTACACCGGTGACCTGTCCGACCCCGGCGAGACGCTGTACACGCTGGACTACTACCTGCGGCTGGCCGAGCAGATCGTCGACGCCGGCGCGCACGTGCTCGCGATCAAGGACATGGCCGGCCTGCTCCGCCCGCCGGCCGCCGCCACGCTGGTGACGGCGCTGCGCGAGCGGTTCGACCTGCCCGTCCACCTGCACACCCACGACACCGCCGGCGGGCAGCTGGCCACCCTGCTGGCCGCCTGGTCCGCCGGTGTGGACGCGGTCGACGGCGCGGTGGCGAGCATGGCGGGGACGACGTCGCAGCCGCCGCTGTCGGCGATCGTCGCGGCCACCGACGCCACCGAGCGGGCCACCGGGCTCTCGCTCGCGGCGGTCAACGACCTCGAGCCCTACTGGGAGGCCGTGCGGCGGGTCTACGCGCCGTTCGAGTCGGGGCTGGCCGCGCCCACCGGGCGGGTGTACCGGCACGAGATCCCCGGCGGGCAGCTGTCCAACCTGCGCCAGCAGGCGATCGCGCTGGGTCTGGGCCAGCGCTTCGAGGAGGTCGAGGACGCCTACGCCGCCGCCGACCGGCTGCTCGGCCGGCTGGTCAAGGTCACGCCGTCGTCCAAGGTGGTCGGCGACCTCGCGCTGCAGCTGGTCGGCTCCGGCGTCTCGGTGGACGACTTCGCCTCCGACCCCGGCAAGTACGACCTGCCCGACTCGGTGATCGGGTTCCTGCGCGGCGAGCTCGGCGACCCGCCCGGCGGCTGGCCCGAGCCCTTCCGCACCCGCGCGCTGGAGGGCCGGCGTCCCGCCGAGCCGCCGGCCGACCTCTCCGCCGACGACGAGCGCGGCCTGGCCGAGGACCCGCGGGCGACGCTGAACCGGCTGCTGTTCCCCGGCCCGACGCGGGAGTACCTGGCGCACGGGGAGGCCTACGGCGACGTGTCGGTGCTGCCCACCAAGGAGTTCCTGTACGGGCTGCGGCCCGGCGACGAGCACGCCGTCGACCTCGAGCCCGGCGTCACCCTGCTCATGGGGGTCGAGGCCGTCTCCGACCCCGACGAGCGCGGCATGCGGACCGTCATGTGCACCCTCAACGGGCAGCTGCGGCCGGTCAGCGTGCGCGACCGGTCGGTGGACGCCCAGGTCAAGGCCGCGGAGAAGGCCGACCGCTCGGTGCCCGGCCAGGTCGCCGCGCCGTTCGCGGGCGTGGTCACGCTGTCGGTGGCCGAGGGCGACAGCATCGAGGCGGGACAGCCGCTGGCCACCATCGAGGCGATGAAGATGGAGGCGGCGATCACCGCCCCGGTCGGCGGGACCGTCGAGCGGCTGGCCATCGGCCGGGTGCAGCAGGTGGAGGGCGGTGACCTGCTCGTCGTCCTGGGCTGACCGCCTCCCGACGCTGCCGGTGGCCGGCCTGCGACGGTCGGTCACCGGGTCTCCCGGTGTGTCGCGGGCGACGCGGCCCGGGTGGTTCAGGTGCGCCGAGGCGGGGCACTGACCTGGGCGCGACCGTCCCGGTGGGGCGGGACGCGCCGACCGCCGCGGCGGGCCGTGGACGCCCCGCGCGCAGCCGGTGGCGGTGCCCTCCGGCGGAGGGCCGACGGGCGGGGACCCCCCGCGGCAGCAGCACGGGACGGAGCCGAGTGTGACCACGGTCGAGAGGGGTCGGCAGACCCTGGGTGGCCGCTACGAGCTGCAGGAGCTCATCGCCACCGGCGGCATGGGGCAGGTCTGGCGCGGGCGGGACGTGCTGCTGGACCGGCCGGTCGCGGTGAAGGTGCTGCGCAGCGAGTACGCCGACGACGCGACGTTCCTCGCCCGGTTCCGCGCCGAGGCCCGGCACGCCGCCGCGCTGAGCCACCCGAACATCGCCGCGGTCCTCGACTACGGGGAGACGCAGGCCGCCGACACCGGCGAGAACGTGGCCTACCTGGTGATGGAGCTCGTCGAGGGGGCGCCGCTGTCGGCGCTGCTCACCGAGGAGGGCCCGCTGGCCCCCGACGCCGCGCTGTCGGTGCTCTCCCAGGCCGCCGCCGGGCTGGCCGAGGCGCACCGCGCCGGCGTCGTCCACCGCGACGTCAAGCCCGGCAACATCCTGGTCCGCCCCGACGGCGGCGTGAAGCTCACCGACTTCGGCATCGCCTGGTCGGCCGAGAGCGTGCCGCTCACCGGCACCGGCCAGGTCATCGGCACCGCGCAGTACATGTCGCCCGAGCAGGCCGAGGGCCGGCGGGTCAGCCCGGCCAGCGACGTCTACGCGCTCGGTTTGGTCGGCTACGAGTCGCTGACCGGCCACCCCGCCTTCGAGGGCACCAACCCGGTCACCGTCGCGCTCAAGCAGGTGCGCGAGGACCCCGAGCCGCTGCCGGCCGACGTCCCGCCGGGCGTGCGGCACCTCATCGACGCGGCGCTCACCAAGGACCCGCACGACCGGCTGCCCGACGGCGACGCCTTCCTGCACGCCATCGAGGAGACCGTCGCCGAGTCGCCGTCCGCCGCGCCGTCGACCCGCCCGATCGCCGCGGCCGCCGTCGCGGCGGCGACCCCCGACGCGGTGGTCCCGGACGCCGGCGGGGACCCCGACGACCCCGACGACGACCCGCCGCTGTGGGCGGGGACGGCGCCGGCGGCGGGCGCGGCGTCCGGCGACCGGGGTTCCCGCCGGCGGCTGCTGCTGGTCCTGGCCGTGCTGGCGGTCGTGCTGCTCGGCGGCGGCGCGGTGGCGCTGGTCGGCGGGCTGGGCGACGGCGACGGCGTGGCCGCCGCGGCGCCGGCCCCGTCGTCCGCGCAGGCGGCCCCGGCCGAGGACACCCTCGTGCTCGACCCCGCCGCGTACGTCGGGCGCCCGGTCGAGGAGGTCGCCGCGGACCTCGCCGACCTCGGCCTCACCGTGGGCCAGACCGCGCAGGTCACCGCGGACGCCGCCCCCGGCACCGTCACCGCGCTGGACCCGGCCGGCGCCGCGCTGCGCACCGGCGACCGGGTGCAGGTCACCGTCGCCGCGCCGCCGCCTGCGACCGCGCCCGAGGAGCAGCCCGCGCCGGCCGAGGACGCGCCGGCGCCCACCGGCGGGACGTCCGACGACGCCGCGGGCGCCCCGGC
This sequence comes from Geodermatophilus dictyosporus, assembly GCF_900115505.1. Classification (GTDB taxonomy): domain Bacteria; phylum Actinomycetota; class Actinomycetes; order Mycobacteriales; family Geodermatophilaceae; genus Geodermatophilus; species Geodermatophilus dictyosporus. Next base: position 234,043 of record NZ_FOWQ01000001.1, read on the forward strand.
ACCGGAGCCCTCGGCGGAGGCGCCGCCCGCCGGCACCGCGACGGACCCGTCCCCGGAGCCGTCGCAGGAGCCGGCGCCGTCCCCCTCCGACACTGCACCGGAGCCCTCCCCGGAGCCCTCCCCGGAGCCCTCCCCGGAGCCGTCGCCGGAGCCGTCGTCCGAGGCGCCCGTCGAACCGTCGCCGGAGCCCTCACCCGAACCGTCGCCGGAGCCCTCCCCGGAGCCGTCGAGCGAGCCGTCGACCGAGCCCACCGCGCCGTCGCCGGAGCCCACCGAGCCGTCGCCGGAGCCGTCGCCCGAGCCCACCGCGCCCACCGGGGGCGGGGCCGGGGACACCGCGCCCGGCAACAGCGGCGGCAACGGCAACAGCGCCGGCAACGGTGGCGGTCAGGGCACCGGCGCCCCGGAGTCGGCAGCGACCGCCACCGGCTGACCGGCCCGCCCGGCGTCGACCGCCACGAACGGCGCCGGGTCGGCGGGCACCTCGCCGGTGCGGGCGAAGTCCGCCCACACCCGGCGCACCAGCCGGCCGGCCTCCTCGACGTCGGCCCAGGGGATGCCGGCGAGCAGCGCGGAGCCCTCCCAGGTGGGCCGGTGCGGGAACAGCAGCGGCAGGTCGGTGGCGTGCGCGCCGGTGGTGGGTGCGCCGGGCGGGCCGAAGGAGAGCGTGTAGCGGTGCGCGCGGCCACCGGCCCGGCGGTGCCGGCGGGCGAACCGGTCGGCGTCGCGGCCGTAGATGCGCCACGTCAGCACCCGGACGACCGCCTCGACCAGCAACCGGCCGACGACCGGGACGCGGGCCAGCCGCGCGGCCGCCGGCACCAGCGGCACGAAGAAGGCGACCTCCCGGCTGGTGGTGCCCACGAGCAGGTCGACCGCGGGCGCCGCCTGCGCCCACGCCGCCCCGAGCGCGTCCTCGGCCGGCAGCGGCGGGAGGCCGTACTGGGTGCCGAAGGGCATCGCAGCGGCCAGGCCGTGCCGCCGCCGCACCCGGGACGCCACCCGCGCCTGGTGGGCGACCACGTCCTCCACCGGGGCGTCCCGGCCGACCCGGCGGGCCTCGGCGGCCATCGCCGCGCTCATCCGGGCCCGGCCGCGGGACAGCCCCAGCGGCGCGCTCTGCACGACCGCGCGGCGGAACAGCCCGCGGGCGCCCTCGGCGACCAGCAGGTGGGCGACGGCGTCGCCGCCGGCGGACTCGCCGAACAGCGTCACGGCGTCCGGGTCGCCGCCGAACCCGGCGACGTTGCGCCGGACCCAGCGCAGTGCCTCGATCAGGTCCAGCAGGCCGAGGTTGGCCGGCCGGTCACCGTCCGCGCCGAGGAAGCCGAGCAGCCCGAGCCGGTAGGTGACGGCGACGACGACGACCCGCTGCTCGCGCACCAGCGCCGCGGGGTCGGTCATCGGCGCGTCGCCGGCACCGTTGACGTAGGAGCCGCCGTGCACCCACACCAGGACCGGCAGCCCGGCGCCGGGCCCGGCGTCCTCCGGCACGGTCACCGACAGCCGCAGGCAGTCCTCGTCGACCACGAGGTCGCCCATCGGCTGGACGAACAGCTGCTCGAGCTCGGGCGCCTCCGGCTGCGGGCAGGCCGGCGCCCACGCGGTCGCGTCGACCAGCCCGGCCGCGGGCGGCTCGGCGACGGGGCGGGCGAACCGCGCGGCCCGCGCGTAGCGGATGCCGGTGGCGCGCAGCACGCCGTCGGCGCGCCGGCCGGTGAACGTCCCCGCGGGGCAGGCGAAGCGGGGTGCGGTGGCCGTCCCGGTCACGCCGCGGGGGTCGCCGTCCGGGTGCCCGTGCCGAGGCCGGCGGCGAGGGCGTCGAACACCCGCTGCCGGAAGGCCCGCATGGCCGGCGCGCTGGTGTGCAGCTCCACCTCGGCGGCGTGGTACATCGCCGGCTCGACGTGCAGCTGCACCGGGACGCCGGCCGACTGCAGGCGGCGGGCGTAGGCGACGTCCTCGTCGTGGAACAGGTCCAGGTCGCCGACGCCGATCCACGCCGGCGGCAGGCCGGAGAGGTCCAGGCGGCGGGCCGGGGCGGCGTAGGGGCGGTGCTCGTCGGCCCGGGGTGGGTGCCCCAGGTAGGCGGTCCAGGCCCAGGCGTTCGACCGCGGCGTCCACACCAGCCGGCCGCGGCGGCCGGGGGAGCCGCGCAGCACCGTGCGGTCGTCGAGCATCGGGTAGACCAGCAGCTGGAAGGCGACCGGGACGCCCTCGTCGAGCGCCCGCTGCGCCAGCGCCGCCGCCAGCCCGCCGCCGGCGCTGGCGCCGCCCACCGCGACCCGCGCGGGGTCGACGCCGAGCCCGGCGGCGGTGGCGTGCACGTGGCGCAGCGCGGCGGTGAGGTCGTCGAGCGCGGCGGGGAAGGGGTGCTCGGGGGCCAGCCGGTAGCGGGCGCTGACGACGACGACGCCGAGGTCGCGGGCCATCCGGCTGCACAGGTCGGAGTCGCCCTCGGGCCGGCCGATGACCGTGCCGCCGCCGTGCACCCACAGCAGGGCGGACCCGGTGGGCGCGGCCGGCCGGTACACGAGCACGTCCTGCCCGCCGGGGACGTCCTGCCGCGCCACCTCGACGCCCTCGACCGGCTCGGTCGGGCCCAGGAACAGCCGCCGGGCCACCTGCAGCTCGAGCCGGGAGCCGATGCCCAGGGGCAGCCAGAGGTCGCGCGTCCGCAGCTCGGGCGGGACGGCGCGCACCGTGCGGGCGCGGCGGGCGACGGCGGTGGTCAGTGCGGCGAGCGCGGCCGCGGTGGCCAGCCGGCGCGGGGTCGGGGTGCTCACCGCAGGGACCGTAGCGGCGGGGCGCGCCGGGCCGGTCAGCCGCCCGCGGTCCGCCGTCCCGGCAGGGACCGTCCGAGCAGCAGCGTGCCCACCCCGGCCACGACGACGGCGACCAGCGCCACCCGCAGGCTGCTCGCGTCGGCCACCGCGCCGATCAGCGGCGGCGAGACGAGGAAGCCGATCCGCAGCAGCCAGTTGATCGCCGTCAGCCCCGTCCCGTGCCGCAGCCCGGGCAGCTCGTCGGCAGCCTGGTAGACGGCCGGGACCAGCGTCGCCACGCCCAGGCCGGCCAGGGCGAAGCCGGCCAGCGTGGTGGGCACCGAGGGCAGCGCCAGGGCCAGGCCCATCCCCGCGGCGGTGAGCGCGCCCCCGGCGCGCGCCACCCGGCGCCGGCCGAACCGGTCGACGACGCGGTCGCCGGTGAGCCGCCCGACGGTCATCGCCACCGACAGCGCGACGAAGCCCAGGCCCGCGGTGGCCGCGCCGGCGTCGAGCTCGGTGCGCAGGTACAGCGCGCTCCACGAGGCGCCGGCGTCCTCGACGAAGGCGCCGCAGGTGGCCAGCACGCCGAGCACCGCGAGCGGCAGGACGGCGGCCCGCCGGCCGGGTCGCCCGCGCGGCGGCCCGGCCGCCACGGCGCCGGGACCGGGCTCCGGCTCGTCGCGGCCGGGCAGCACGGCCCGCGACGCGACCAGCGCCACCGCGCCGAACAGGAGCGCCGAGGTGCCCAGGTGGACTCCCAGCGGCACGCGCAGCCCCGCCGCGGCCGAGCCGAGCAGCCCGCCGGCGACCGCGCCGATGCTCCAGACGCCGTGGAAGGCGTTGAGGATCGAGCGTCGGTAGAGCCGCTGCACGCGCAGCCCGTGCGCGTTCTGTGCGACGTCGACGACCGCGTCGAGGGCGCCGACCACGAGCAGCGCGGCGGCCAGGCCCGGCCAGTTGGGCGCCACCGACACCGTCCACACGGCGACGCCGAGCAGCACCAGGCCGGCAGAGGCCACCCGGCCGGAGCCGAACCGGCGGATCAGCACCGCCGACGACAGCCCGGCCAGCAGCGCCCCCAGTGGCACGGCCGCCAGCGCCGCGCCCAGGGCGGTGCTGCTCAGGCCGAGCTGGTCCTTGACCTCCGGTAGCCGGGGCACCAGGCCGGCGTAGAAGACGGCGTTGAGGAAGAAGCAGGCGGCGACGGCGGCGCGGGCGCGGCGCAGGCGGGCGTCGACGGCCGGGGGAGCGAGGGACACGGGCGGGGTCCTGGGGATCGGGCTCAGCCGGCGAGGCGGGTGAGCGCGGAGTGGATCTGGGCGGCGGTCATCGGGTCGGTCGACAGCGCGCTGTGCAGCACCAGCCCCTCGACCAGGGCGTCGACCTCGCGGGCGGTGATCGGGTCGAGGTGGCGCTCGAGGCTGCGTCGGCTGCGCGACATCCAGTCCTGGGTGACCTCGCGCAGCGCCGGGTCGCGGGCCGCGGCGACGTAGAGCTCGACGGCGAGCACCAGGTCGCGCGAGGAGCCCAGGAGGTCGTCGGTGAGGTGCTCGGCGAGCGCCTGGAGCGCCGCCGCCCGGTCGGGTGCGGCGCGCATGCGCTCGTCGAACCGCTCGGCGACGGTGTCGACGTGCCGGGTGAAGGCCGCGGCGAGCAGCTCGGTGAGTGAGGCGAAGTGGTAGGTCAGCGAGCCCAGCGGCACGTCGGCGGCCCGCGCGATGGCCCGGTGGGTGGCGGCGGTGACGCCCTGCTCGGCGACGACGTCGAGCGCGGTGTCCACCAGCCGGTCGCGCCGACCCGGGTCGTGCCGGCGCGCCCGCCGGGCCGGGGCGCTCACCGGGTGGCCGGGTCCAGGCTGCGCACGATGCGGGCCGGGTTGCCCACCGCCACCACGTTCGCCGGCAGGTCCCGGGTGACCACCGCCCCGGCGCCGACGACGGTGTTCTCGCCGATGGTCACGCCGGGCAGCACGATCGCGCCGCCGCCGAGCCAGACGTTGTCACCGACGGTGATCGGCTCGGCCGCCTCCCACTTGGCGCGCCGCGGCCCGGGTTCGACTGGGTGGGTGGGGGTGAGCAGCTGGACGTTGGGCCCGATCTGGACGTCGTCGCCGATGGTGATCGGCGCGACGTCGAGGGCGACCAGGCCGAAGTTGGCGAAGCAACGGGCGCCGATGCGCAGGTGGCTGCCGTAGTCGACGTGCAGCGGCGGGCGGATCTCGGTGCCCTCGCCGACCGCGCCCAGCAGCTCCTCGAGGAGTCGGCGGCGCAGCGGGCCCTGGCGGACCGTCGTCGCGTTGTACGCGTCGGCCAGGTCCAGTGCCCGGGCGCTGGCCTCGCCGAGCTCGGGGTCGTCGGCGACGTAGAGGTCACCGGCGAGCATCCGCTCGCGCATCGTCCGGGTGTCGGCAGTGTCGGGCGCGGTCATAGGAACAACCGTACACAACGATTCGCCGGGTCACGGGGGAGGACACGACGGGGGAGGGCGGCGCTAGGGTCGGAGGCCATGGTGACCAGGTCGCCGGGCAACCGGTCCGGGCGGAGCGTGCAGGACCTCCAGCTCCCCGGGCGGGCGGTGGCGGCGCTGGGGCGCGCGGGCGTCACCGACGTCGCCGACCTCGCGGCCCTCAGCCGGAGCGACCTCGCCGCGATCCCGGGGCTCGGCCCCAGCACGATCGCCGCCATCCGCGCCGTCGTCCCGGAGCCGCCCGCGCGCCTGCCGCGCGCCGGGACCCCGCCGGCGCCCGGGGACGAGGGGCCGGCCGCGCCGGCGATCCCGTCGTTCGAGTCGCTCCGCGCACCGCAGCGGCGGACCGCGCTCGACCTGCTGGTGCCCGCGACCGAGGGCGACCCGCCGCCGCCCGGCGACCCCGAGCCCGGGACCGGGCCCGCGCCCGACCGGGCCGGTGCCGGCGAGCCGCCCGCGGTGGCGCCGCGGCCCGCGGAGTGGGGCGACCTGTGGCGGTTGGGCCTGCGCGTGGCCCGCTGGTGGGTGCGGCAGCCGGTCCGCACGGCGCGCCGCCTCCTCGGCTGAGCCACCGCACCCGCACCGAGCGACGGAGGCCCGACCGCGTGAAGATCCTGCTGCCCGACTCCACGCCGCTGGACCCGGCGCTGCCCGAGGGCGTCGAGGCGGTGCGCTACCCGGTCGCCGCCCCGGTGCCGGAGGAGCACCGCGACGCCGAGGTCCTCGTCGTCTGGGGCAACGCGGGGGCGGACCTGCACGCCGTCGCCGGTCGGATGCCCCGGCTGCGCTGGGTGCAGACCCTCGCCGCCGGGCCCGACGTCGTGCTCACCGCGGGCTTCCCCGACGACGTCGTCGTCACCTCGGGCGCGGGCCTGCACGACGGCCCGGTCGTCGAGCACGCCCTGGCCCTGGTGCTCGCGCTGCTGCGCCGGCTGCCCGCCGCCCTGGCCGCGCAGGCCGAGCACCGCTGGGCCCGCGAGCTCGGCGGCCTGCAGCCGCTGCACCCCGAGGGCGCGGTGACCACGCTCATCGGCGCGCGGGTGCTGGTGTGGGGCTTCGGCTCGATCGGGCAGACGCTCGCGCCGGTGCTGCGGTCCCTGGGCGCGTCGGTGCGGGGGGTGGCGAGGAGCGCGGGGGAGCGCGGCGGCTTCTCCGTGGTCGCCGAGGACGGGCTGGCCGGCGAGCTGGCGCACACCGACGTCCTGGTGATGATCCTGCCGTCGACGCCGGACACCGCCCGGGCGCTCGACACCGACCGGCTGGCCGCCCTCCCGCCGCACGCGCTGGTGGTCAACGTCGGCCGCGGCTCCACCGTCGACGAGCCGGCGCTCGTCGCGGCGCTGGCCGGGGGGCGCATCGGCGGCGCCGCCCTCGACGTCACCGACGTCGAGCCGCTGCCGGCCGACTCGCCGCTGTGGGACGCACCCGGGCTGCTGCTGACCCCGCACGCCGCCGGCGGCCGGCCGGTGGGCGCCGACGAGCTCCTGGCGGCCAACCTCGCCGCCTTCGTGGCCGGCGGCGAGCTGCGCAACGTGGTGCCGCGGGACTGACGGGCGCGTCGCCCGCGGGGACCGTCGCACCCCTCACCGACACTGGGCGGGTGGAGCGGATCGTCCTCCGCCGCCGCGGGGACGCCGTCGAGGTGCGGCGGTGCCCCGGCGGCGGGACGTCCGACGTCGTCCGGCTGCCCGCCGGCGAGCTGCCCGCCCTCGTCGCCGAGCGGGAGCGGACGCCGGCGCCGGTGCGCTGGGTGTGGGACGACACCACCCGCTGGTACCCGGCGCTGCTCGACGCCGGCGTCCGCGTCGAGCGCTGCACCGACCTGCGGCTGGCCCGCGCCGTGCTGCGCCGGTCGCCGTTCGCCGACCGGGCGCTGCTGGCAGGGGAGGACGCCGCCGGCTGGGACGCGCTGCAGCCGGTGACCACCGTCGAGCACGCGCTGTTCCCGCTCGAGGACCCCGCCGACCGGCTCGACCCCGCCGCCGAGCACGACCGCCAGCAGGCCGCGCTCGCCGCCTCGCCGCGGCGCGCGGGGCTGGAGCTGCTGCTGGCCGCGGAGTCCTCCGGCGCGCTGGTCGCCGCGGAGATGACCGCCGCCGGGCTGCCGTGGCGCGCCGACGTCCACGAGCGGCTGCTCACCGCCCTGGTCGGACCGCGCCCGCCGGCCGGCGCCCGGCCGCCGGTGCTGGAGCGGCTCGCCGCGGAGGTGCGGACGGCGCTCGGTGCCCCCGCCCTCAACCCCGACTCGCCGGGCGAGCTGCTGCGGGCGCTGCAGGCCGCCGGGCTGCCGGTGGCCGACACCCGCCAGTGGACCCTCGAGCAGGTCGACCACCCCGCCGTGCCGCCGCTGCTGGAGTACAAGCGGCTGGCCCGCCTGCTGGCCGCGCACGGCTGGGCGTGGCTGGAGACCTGGGTGCGCGGGGGCCGGTTCCGCTCGGCGTTCCTGCCCGGCGGCGTGGTCACCGGGCGGTGGTCGGCGCAGGGCGGTGGCGCGCTGTCGGTGCCCGCGCAGGTCCGCCCGGCCGCGGTGGCCGACGACGGCTGGGCGTTCGTGGTCGCCGACGTCGCCCAGCTCGAGCCCCGGGTGCTCGCCGCGATGAGCGGCGACGCCGCGATGGCCGAGGCGGCGCGCGCGGCCGACCTGTACCAGGGCGTGGTGACCGGCGGCGCGGTGGCCACCCGGGCGGAGGCCAAGCTCGGCGTGCTCGGCGCGATGTACGGCGGCACCCGCGGGGAGAGCGGCCGGGTGCTGCCGCGGCTGGCCCGCCGCTACCCCCGCGCCATCGGCCTGGTGGAGGACGCCGCCCGCGCCGGCGAGCGCGGGGAGGTGGTGGCCACGCTGCTCGGCCGCGGGTCGCCGCTCCCCGACGGCTCGTGGGCGCAGCGCGGGGCCGACCTCGGCGAGGCGCCCGTCGACGACGGCCCGCGCGAGGACCGCGACCGCGCCCGCCGGGCCTGGGGCCGGTTCACCCGCAACTTCGTCGTCCAGGGCACCGGCGCGGAGTGGGCGCTGTGCTGGCTGGCCGACCTCCGCAACCGGCTGTGGCGGCTGGGCGACGGGCCGCCCGCCGAGCGGCCGCACCTGGTGTTCTTCCTGCACGACGAGGTCGTGGTGCACACCCCGGAGCACCGGGCGGAGGAGGTGGCCGCCGCGGTGCGCGCCGCCGCGGCCACGGCCGGCCGGCTGCTGTTCGGCGGCTCCCCGGTCGACTTCCCGCTCGACGTGGCCGTCGTCCGCTCCTGGGCCGACGCGGGCTAGCGCGCGGCGACGGCCTCCCCGGCCGGGGCGGGGCGGCCGGTCAGCAGCGTGACGACGGCGGTGAGCAGGCAGACGCCCACCCCGGCGACGGCGAGCACGGTGTAGCCGCCGGCCGCGGGCGACCCCCCGCCCGCGGGCGTCGCGGCGGCCAGCACGGTGGCGGTGAGCGCGCTGCCGACGCTGAACCCGACGTAGCGCAGTACCTGGTTGAGGCTCGTCGCGCTGCCGGTCTCCGCCGGCGGGACGGCCGCGACCACCAGCGCCGGCAGCGCCGCGAACGCCGCGCCCACGCCCAGCCCGGCCACCGCCATGACCGCGAACAGGTGCCACAGGTCGGTGCGCAGCAGCGCGAACAGCACGAACGCCGCGCCCTGCGCCAGCGCGGCCAGCGGCAGCACCCGGGCCTGCCCGGCGCGGTCGGCGACCACCCGGGCCAGCCGCCCGCCCACGACGCTGGCCGCCGAGAACGGCAGCAGCGCCAGCCCGGCGACGACGATCGACGTGCCGAAGCCGGCCCCCTCGGCCGGGGGCGCCTGGGCGATGACCGGCACCGCGGCCAGCAGCAGGTAGTTCGACAGCCCCACCAGCAGGGCCGCGGAGTGCGCGGTCAGCGCGACCCGGCCGCGGGCCAGTCGCAGGTCCACCAGCGGCTCGGGGGTGCGCAGCTCCCAGGCGACCCACAGCGCGAGCGCCGCCAGCGCCGCGGCGGCCAGCGCCCACAGCCGGGGCGAGGCCGGGCCCCACGTCTCGGCCTCGCCCAGCGCGAGCAGCAGCCCGCCCAGCCCGGCGCCGAGCAGCACGGCGCCGACGACGTCCAGCCGCCGCCGGGGCGCCGCGGCCGGGGCGGGCAGGACGGCGGCCGCGGCGGCCAGCGCGGCGGCGCTCACCGCGGCTCCGGCCCAGAACGCGGCCCCCACCCCGCCCGCCTCGGCCACCAGCCCGGCCAGCGGGTAGCCCAGGCCCACCCCGGTGACCACGGTGACCGACAGCGCGGCGATGGTGGCGCGGGAGCGCTCGCCGGCCAGCGCCTCCCGCGCCGTGGCGATGGCCAGCGGCGTGAGCCCCAGCCCGACGCCCTGCAGGGCCCGGCCGGCGACCAGCCAGCCGAGGCCCAGCGGCAGCGCGGCCAGCACACCGCCGAGCGTGACGACGGCGAGCACGGCCAGGACCACCCGCCGCCGGTGCGGCCCGTCACCGAGCCGGCCGACCACCGGGGTGGCGACCGCGCCGACCAGGAGCGTGACGGTCAGCGACCACTGCGCGTCGGGCAGCGCCGCGCCGGTGGCCGCCGCGACCGCCGGGACCAGCGGTGCGCCGAGGCTGCTGATGACGGCGACGACCGTCCCGACGAAGACCAGCGTCGCGACCAGGGCGCGGGGGGAGCGGGGTGCCACGACTGCCAGGGTCCCAGGTCGTTGCACACAGCAACCGGTGGGCCGGTCGGAGCAGCCGGTCAGAGCAGCCGGTCGAGGTCGTCGGGGCCGGGGCCGGTGCCGCCCGAGTCGCGCAGGGGGGAGCTCTCGGGCCGGTCGTCGGCCGGCGGCTCGGCCGCGACCGGCCCCTCGGCGTACAGGGTGTCGGGGTCGCGGGGGTCCATCTCGCGGGTGCCCCGGGCGGCGGCGACCACCTCGCTCAGCGTGTCCCCGTCCCGCGCGACCCAGGCGCGGCCGTCGTCGGCGAGCACGATCGGGCGTTGCAGCAGCCGCGGGTGCCCGGCGAGCACCCGGATCCACGCGTCGGCGTCGGCGGGGGTGTCGCGGGCAGCCTCGCGCAGGCCGAGCTCCCGGGCCGGCGGCTCGGACAGCCGGGTGACGTCCCACGGCTGCAGGCCCAGCGCGGCCAGCACCGCGCGCAGCTCGTCCTCCGTCGGCGGGTCGTCGAGGTAGCGGCGCAGCGTGTACCCGACGCCGGCCCGGTCGAGCTCGTCGCGGGCGGTGCGGCACGTCGAGCACGCCGGGTCGAACCAGACCTCCACGCCCCGACCCTAGGACCCCGGGTGGAGCGCCGCCGCGGACTCTGCCACCGTTCCACGCGAGCGGAACCGGACCGTCGGGAACGCCGCGGACGCGAGGAGGCGCACGGATGGGCACCGACGTCACGGCGGTGGTGGAGCGGATCTACGGAGACGTGCTGCGGCGGAACAGGGGGGAGACGGAGTTCCACCAGGCCGTGCGCGAGGTGCTCGACTCCCTCGCCGTCGTGCTGGCCCGCCACGCCGAGTTCCTGGAGATGAAGACGATCGAGCGGATCTGCGAGCCCGAGCGGCAGGTCATCTTCCGGGTGCCGTGGCAGGACGACCGCGGCGAGGTGCACATCAACCGGGGCTTCCGGGTGGAGTTCAACTCCGCCCTCGGGCCGTACAAGGGCGGCCTGCGCTTCCACCCCTCGGTCGACGTCGGGATCGTGAAGTTCCTGGGCTTCGAGCAGGTGTTCAAGAACGCGCTCACCGGCATGCCGATCGGCGGTGGCAAGGGCGGCTCGGACTTCGACCCCAAGGGCCGCTCCGACGCCGAGGTGATGCGGTTCTGCCAGTCGTTCATGACCGAGCTCTACCGGCACCTGGGCGAGTACACCGACGTGCCGGCCGGCGACATCGGCGTCGGGGCCCGGGAGATCGGCTACCTGTTCGGCCAGTACAAGCGGATCACCAACCGCTACGAGTCCGGGGTCATCACCGGCAAGGGCCTGGGCTGGGGCGGGGCGCTGGTGCGCACCGAGGCCACCGGCTACGGCGCCGCCTTCTTCGCCGCGGCGATGATGGAGGCGGCCGGTGAGTCCTTCGACGGCAAACGGGTCACCGTCAGCGGCTCGGGCAACGTCGCCGTCTACGGCATCGAGAAGGTGCACCAGCTCGGCGGCACGGTGGTCGCCTGCTCGGACTCCAGCGGCTCCGTCGTCGACGAGAAGGGCATCGACCTCGACGTCCTCAAGCAGGTCAAGGAGGTCGAGCGGGCGCGGATCGCCGAGTACGCCGAGCGGGTGCCCTCGGCCTCCTTCGTCGAGGGCGGCAGCATCTGGGACGTCCCGTGCGACGTCGCCGTCCCCAGCGCCACGCAGAACGAGCTCGACGGCGACGCCGCCGCCGTCCTCGCCCGCAACGGCTGCCGCTACGTCGTCGAGGGCGCCAACATGCCCTCGACGCCCGACGCGGTCCGGGTGTTCCGCGAGGCCGGGATCGCCTTCGCCCCCGGCAAGGCGGCCAACGCCGGCGGGGTGGCGACCTCGGCGCTGGAGATGCAGCAGAACGCCTCGCGCGACCGGTGGACCTTCGAGCACACCGAGGCGCGGCTCGAGGAGATCATGCGGGGCATCCACGCGCGCTGCTCGGAGACCGCCGAGGAGTACGGCTCGCCCGGTGACCTCGTGCTCGGCGCGAACGTGGCCGGCTTCCTCCAGGTGGCCGAGGCGGTGCACGCCCACGGGCTGGTCTGAGCCACCGGATCCGGCGGCCTCTACACCCTCCGGCCGTCGATCGGCAGGGCCGCGACGGTGATCACTCGACGAAAACGGTGTCGACTCGTTGTCACGATCGGATAACGCCGGTAGCGTGGCGCCGTCCGACCGGCCGACACGTCCCCCGACGGGGGAGACCGGCGGACGCCGCCGAGTCGCCTCCCGGGGCGAGCCGGGGACCCACCGCACCACTGGGGTGAATCCCCTCCTGGCCACGCGCCGGGGGAGGTAGGGCCGCTTCCCGCCCGAACCCGTCAGCTGACCCGGTAGGCGGCCATCGGAAGAACGGAGAGCCGCCCGATGGCGCGCGCCTGCCCTGCCGCACCCCCGCCTCTCCGGTCCTCCCGGACGCCGGCGCCCCCGCGCAGCTGACCGTCCGCGGCAGTCCGCCGCTGCCGCGACCGCCCGCCCCGCTGACCGCCTCCTGCGGCAGCCCCCTGCGCTGCTGCGCCCGCACCCCTCCGGAGCACCCCGCACCATGGACCCCCGCACGACCTCGTCCGGCCGCACCGCCCGATCCCGCCAGGCCGCCCGCCTCCGGGCCACCCGCCGGCCCGGTCTCCTGCTCGGCGCCGCCGCGGCCGGCGCGCTGCTGGTCAACGTCGTCGTCGGCGCCGAGCCCGCGGCGCAGGCCGGCGCGCAGACCACCGGCTCGACCAGCGTCGCCGCCGAGCTGGGCCTGACCGCCGGGACCGGCGCGCTCGAGGCCCCCGCCGACCTGCAGCCGCTCGAGGACCTCGCCGCCAGCCGCGGCAGCCGCGAGGCCGAGGAGGTCACCGCGCAGCAGGCGCAGGCCGCCGCCGACCAGGCCGTGCTCGACCAGCAGCGCGCCGAGGCCGAGGCCGCCGCCGCGGCCCAGCGCGCCGCCGAGGAGGCCGCGGCCGCCGAGGCGGCCGCCGCTGCCGAGGCCGCCGCCGCTGCCGCCGAGGAGGCCGCTGCGGCCGAGGAGGCCGGAGAGGCGCCGGCGCCGGCGTCCGCTGCCTCGTCCGCTGCGTCGTCCGCCGGTTCCTCGACCGCCGGTTCCTCAACCGCCTCGACGGTCACCGCGAAGATCACCAACACCTCCGGCGCCGTGCAGGCGGTCGTGCAGGCGGCGGCCAACGCCGTCGTCAGCAACGTGGCCGGTGCCGGCTCGATCACCCTGGGCGGCACCCGGCCCAGCGCGGCCGACCCGGGCGGCCACCCCTCGGGCCTGGCCCTGGACTACATGACCATGAGCAACACCGCGCTCGGGAACGCGATCGTGGCCTACCACGTGGCGCACTGGGACGAGCTCGGCGTCGACTACCTGATCTACCAGCAGAAGATGCTCAGCTCGCCCGGCGGCAGCTGGTCGCAGATGGCCGACCGCGGCAGTGCCACGGCCAACCACTACGACCACGTGCACGTCAACTACGTGGGCTGACGCCCTCCGGCCGGCTCAGCGGCGGACGCCGGAGGACGCGGCGAACGCCGCCGCCGTCCGCGCGGCCACGTCGGCCGGGTCGGCGTCCCACAGCGCGTGGGCGAAGACCTCGACCTCCACGTCGCCGCGGTAGCCGGCCGCCTCGACCAGCGCGCTGATCCCCGCCAGGTCGGCGTGCCCGTCCCCGGGCAGGCCGCGCGAGACCAGCACGTCCGGTCCGAGCGGGGTCACCCAGTCGGCCAGCTGGTAGCTCGCGATCCGCCTGCCGCGGCCGGCCCGTGCCACCTGCGCCGGCAGGTCGGGGTCCCACCACACGTGGTAGGTGTCGACGACGACGCCGACCGCCTCGGCCGGGAACTGCTCGGCCACGTCGAGCGCCTGCCCGAGGGTGGAGACCACCCCGCGGTCGGCGGCGAACACCGGGTGCATCGGCTCGATGGCCAGCACCACGCCGGCCGCGCGGGCGTCGTCGGCCAGCGCGCCGACCGCGTCGCGGGCCCGCTCCCGGGCGCCGGCCAGGTCGCGGTCGCCCCCGGGCAGGCCGCCGGCGACGAGCACGAGCACCGGTGCCGAGCCGGGGGCGCCGGCCGCGGCCAGCGCGGCGGTCTCCTCGATGGCGCGCCGGTTCTCCGCCAGCGCCGCGGTGCGGCCCGGGCCGGGGGGCGCGGTGAAGAAGCCGCCCCGGCACAGGCTCGACACCCGCAGCCCCGAGTCGGCCACCAGCGCGCAGGCCTTCTCCAGCCCCACGTCGGCGACCGGCTCGCGCCACAGCCCGACCGCGCCGATCCCGGCCGCGCGGGTGGCGTCCAGCGCGTCGAGGAGGGATGCGTGCTTGACGGTGGCCTGGTTCAGCGACAGCCGCGGGTGCGCGCTCACGCGACCGGCTCCAGCGCCGGGACGGCGACGCCGGCCAGCGCCAGCAGGCCGTTCCACCGGCGGGCCGCCAGCTCGGGGTCCTCCAGGACGCCGGCCGCGTCGGCCAGCCGGACCACCTCCGACAGGTGCGGCAGGCTGCGGGCGCCGTGCAGCCCGCCGACCATCGCGAACGCCGGCTGGTGGCCGTTCAGCCAGGACAGGAAGGCGATGCCGGTCTTGTAGTACGCCGTCGGCGCGGCGAACACCTGCCGGGACAGCGCCTCCGTGGGCCCGAGCAGCCGGCGGTAGCCGGCCGGGTCGCCGGCGTCGAGCGCGGCGATGGCGGCACCGGCCACCGGTGCGATCGCGGCGAAGGCGCCCAGCAGGGCGTGCGAGAACCGCTCGCCGTCGCCGGCGATGAGGTCGACGTAGTGGAAGTCGTCGCCGGTGAACAGGTGCACGCCGTCGGGCAGCCGCCGCCGCAGCGCGACCTCCGCGTCGGCGTCGAGCAGGCTCATCTTGATGCCGCGCACCCGGTCGGCGTGCCGCTCCAGGACGCGGACCACGACGTCGGCGGCCGTGCGGGTGTCGGCCGAGCCGAAGTAGCCGCGCAGCTGCGGGTCGAAGGCCTCGCCGAGCCAGTGCAGCAGCACCGGGCCCCCGGCGCGGGCCAGCACCTCGGCGTAGACCCGCTCGTAGTCGGCCGGGCCCTCGGCCACCCGCGCCAGGTGCCGGCTGGCCATGAGCACGACCCCGGCGCCGCAGTCCTCGGCGGCGTGCAACTGCTCGACGTAGGCGTCGACCACCTGGGCCAGCGGGACGACGTCGTCGGCCAGGTGGTCGGTGTTCACCCCGACCACCAGCGCGCCGCCGACCGACCGCGCCTCGGCCGCGCTGCGCCGGACCAGCTCGCGGGTGGCGGCGGTGTCGAGGCCCATGTTGCGCTGCGCGGTGTCCATGGCGTCGGCCACGCCCAGCCCCCACGACCACAGGTGGTGGCGGTAGGCGAGGGTGGCGTCCCAGTCGACGTCGGCCGGCGCCCCCGGCACGTTCTCCCCGGACACGCGCGGGACGACGTGCGCGGCGGCGTAGGCGGTGCGCGACCGCAGCGGCGCCGCCGGGCGGCGCACCGCGGCCGGCTCGCCGAGCGGCAGCAGCCGGGTGCGCCCGTCGGTGTCCAGCAGGACGGCGGTGCTCATCGGGTCGCCACCTCGGCGTCGCTGTCCTGGATGCTGACGCGGCGGCCGGTGCGCGAGCTCTCCAGGCCGGCCTCGGCCAGCCGCACTCCGCGGGCGCCGGAGGCGAAGTCGTACGGGTGCGGGGCGTCCTCGACCACGTGCCGGACGAACTGCTCCCACTGCACCTTGAAGCCGTTCTCGACCGGGTCGTTGTCGGGGACCTCGAGCCAGCCGGCGCGGTAGTCGCGGGAGTCGGGGACGTCGGGGTTCCACACCGGCTTCGGCGTGGCGTTGCGCGGCTGGATGCGGCAGCCGAACAGGCCGGCGACGGCCGACCCGTGGGTGCCGTCGACCTGGAACTCGACCAGCTCGCCGCGGTCGACGCGCACCGCCCAGCTGGAGTTGATCTGCGCGACCACGCCGCCCTCGAGCTCGAAGATCCCGTAGGCGGCGTCGTCGGCGGTGGCCGCGTAGGGCTCGCCGCGCTCGTCGACCCGGCTGGTGATGTGCGTGGTGGCCTTCGCGTACACCGACTCGACCCGGCCGAAGAGGTCCTCCAGCACGTAGTTCCAGTGCGGGAACATGTCGACGACGATCCCGCCGCCGTCCTCGGCCCGGTAGTTCCAGCTCGGGCGCTGCGCCGGCTGCCAGCCGCCCTCGAACACCCAGTAGCCGAACTCGCCGCGCACCGACAGCACCTGGCCGAAGAAGCCGGAGTCGAGCAGCCGCTTGAGCTTGAGCAGCCCCGGCAGGAACAGCTTGTCGTGGACGACGCCGTTCCTCACGCCGGCCGCCGCGGCCAGCTCGGCGAGCTCCACGGCCTCGGCGTGCGTCTCGGCGGTGGGCTTCTCGGTGTAGACGTCCTTGCCGGCCGCGATGGCCCGCCTGATCGCCGCGACCCGCGCCGAGGTGACCTGGAAGTCGGCGTAGACCTGCCACCGGTCGTCGGCCAGCGCCGCGTCGAGGTCGGTGGTCCAGTCCTCGATGCCGTGCCGCTCGGCGATCTCCTGCAGCGCGGCGGCGCGGCGGCCCACCAGCAGCGGCCGCACCTGCACCCGCTCGCCGGTGGAGAGCAGGACGCCGCCCTGCTCGCGGATGGCCAGGATCGACCGCAGCAGGTGCTGGCGGTAGCCCATCCGGCCGGTCACGCCGTTCATGACGATGCCGAGGGGTGCGGTGCCCATGGTGGTCTCCTCGCGGTGGGGGAGCGCTGCCGTCGAGCGGCTGGAAAGCGCTTACCGTCACGATAGGGCAGCGGTGTGACGCAGGCAACCACCTGCCGCCGCGGTCCGGTCCCGCCCGCGCCCCTCGCGCGGGGGAGGTCGGCCCGGCCCGGCGCCGCTAGACTCCGTCCGTGCAGCCCGACGCCGATCCGCGGGCCCGGCGCGGCCCGGGCGGCGTCACCCTGCGCGACGTCGCCGAACGGGCCGGGGTGTCGCTGGCAACCGCTTCCCGGGTGCTCAACGGCAGCAGCCGGGTGGTCGGCCCCGACCTCGCCGCCCGCGTGGGCCGGGCGGCGGCCGAACTGCGGTACGCCGCGAACGGTCCCGCGCAGGCGCTGGCGCGCGCCACCACCAACGTCGCGGGCCTGGTCGTGCACGAGGTCGACGACCCCTACTTCGCCTCGATCGCCGCCGGCGCGATGCGCGTGGCCACCGGGCACGGCCTGCTGACGATGATGGCCAGCACCTCCCGCGACGCCGGCCGCGAGGTCGAGTACGTGCAGCGGTTCCAGGCCCAGCGCGTGCGCGCGGTGCTGCTGGCCGGCAGCGGCCGGATCGACGAGGGCGACGAGCTCGGCCGGGCGCTGGCCGACTTCGCCGACGGCGGCGGCCGGGTGGCGCTGGTCAGCGAGCACGACCTGCCCTTCGACACGGTGCTGCCCGCCAACCGGCGGGGTGCGGCGTCCGTGGCGCGGCTGCTGCG
Organism: Geodermatophilus dictyosporus; assembly: GCF_900115505.1. Classification (GTDB taxonomy): domain Bacteria; phylum Actinomycetota; class Actinomycetes; order Mycobacteriales; family Geodermatophilaceae; genus Geodermatophilus; species Geodermatophilus dictyosporus. The sequence continues at coordinate 251,353 of NZ_FOWQ01000001.1, forward strand.
CGACCTCGGCCACCGCGAGGTCGGCGTGCTGACCGGCCCGCGCGAGCTGCGCACGGTGGCCGACCGGCTCGGGGGCTTCCTCGACGGCTGGGAGCAGCTCGGCGGCGACCGCGGCGCCCCGGTGGTGGTCGAGGCCGACTTCTCCCGCGCCGGGGGCCACGCGGCGACGCTGTCGCTGTTCGCCCGGGCGCCGCGGGTCACCGCCGTCTTCGCGCTCAACGACCTCATGGCCGTCGGCGCGCTCAACGCGCTGCAGGCCGACCTCGGCCGGCGGGTGCCCGACGACGTCTCCGTGGTGGGCTTCGACGACCTGTGGTTCACCGGCGACCTGCAGCCCGCGCTCACCACCGTGCGGCTGCCGCTGGAGGACATGGGTGCCCGCGCGATGGAGCTGGTGCTCTCGCCGCCGGCGGCCGACCCGCGCCGGGTGCCGGTCCCCGCGGAGCTCATCGTCCGGGGCAGCACCGGCTCGGCCCGCCCGCCCGCCTAGGAGGAGGACCCTCCTGCCCCCACCGCTCGCGAGCTCGCGGCGGGTCCCTGCAGGAGGGCCGTTCCAGCGCGTCACGGGCCGGGGGACGGCGGCGGCCGCCGTCCCCCGGGTGGGGACGGCGGCCGCCGTGGGGGAGTGCGGGTCAGGCGGTGCCGACCTCCACGCGGGAGGCCTCGCCGGCCGGGCCCGGTGCCGGGGCCGGCCCGTCCAGCTCGCGCAGGTCCTTACGGGAGGTCTCCGGCGCCGACCAGGCGGCGAGGGCGGAGACGACGCACAGCAGGAAGGTCAGCCCGCCGATGACCAGCGGCACGTTCGTCGACCCGGGCGGGGAGATGAACGCGAACACCGAGGGCAGGAAGGCCACGAGCATCAGGCCGACGTTCTGCGAGACCGCGAAGCCGGTGACCCGGTGGCGGGTGGGGAACAGCTCCTGGAAGTAGCTGGCGAAGGTGGCGTTCCACAGCTGGTAGAGCACGCCGAACATCAGGATCGCCAGGACGACGGTCAGCACCACGTTGTTCCGGCCGACCGCGTACAGGTAGGCGAAGGACAGCACGCCGGCGCTCAGCGGGCCGACGATCATCAGCGGGCGGCGGCCGACCCGGTCGGACAGCTTGCCGAAGTAGGGGATCAGCGCGACGGCCGCGACGTTGGCCGCGAGCGGCAGCCAGAGGTAGGTGGCCGCGCTCATCCCGACGCCGTAGGCCTCGTTGGTGGCGTACGCGGTGCCGAAGACGACGACGGTGGTGCCGACGACGTTGGCCAGGGCCATGAGCACGCAGCGGACGATGGTGCCGCCGCTCTCGCGGACGACCTGGAGCACCGGGGTCTTGGGCGTGGCGTCCTTCGCGGCCTCCTCGAGGAAGACCGGCGTCTCGGCGACCCGGCGGCGGATGACGTAGCCCGCCACGATGACGACGAAGCTCAGCAGGAACGGGATGCGCCAGCCCCAGGTCTGGAAGGCCTGCTCCGACAGCAGCGCGGACAGGGGGATGAAGCTCGCGGCGGCGAGGATGGAGCCGGCCTGGGTGCCCTGCAGGCTGAAGCTGGCGTAGAAGCCGCGCCGGTCCGCGGGGGCGTGCTCGACGATCATCGCACTGGCGCCGCCGAGCTCACCGGCGACGGCGAAGCCCTGGACCAGCCGCAGCAGCACCAGCAGCGCGGGCGCCAGGAGGCCGACCTGGGCGTAGGTGGGCAGCAGGCCGACGGCCAGCGTCGAGACGCCCATGAGCATCATCGCGAGCACGAGGACGTTCTTGCGGCCGTGCCGGTCGCCCCAGCTGCCCAGGACGAAGGCGCCCAGCGGCCGGGCGACGTAGCCGACCGCGTAGGTGGCCAGGGAGGCGATGAGCGCCACCGTCGGGTCCTCGGACGGGAAGAACACGGCGGGGAACACCAGCGCGGCGGCCTGGCCGTAGATGGCGAAGTCGTAGTACTCGAGCGTGCTGCCGATCCAGCCGCTCATCGCGGCCTTGCGGGACATGACGCGGTCGTGGGCCGGCGGGCCCGACCGGTCGCGCATCTCTCCGTGCATGACGCCTCCTGGGTCGTCGACGACTGGTCGCCGGGGTGCGGGGTCGGGCTCCGGCGGTGTCCGCTCCGGCCCGGTAAACGCTTGCCGAGGACAGGGTGCTGTGACCCATGGCACGTGTCAAGTACGAGATGTGCCGTAGCTCACGGACGCCGGGATGCGGTTTGCAGCCCGGTGTCGGAGGAGGCGACGCGGCGAGCAGGACATGCGAGCAACCGCTTTCCCACGTGGCCTGCGCCACGCTACGGTGGCGGCGACCGTCGATCCGAGGAGGACGCCGCATGGTCGCGCCCAGCCCGCACCGGGCCAGCCCCGTCCCCGCCGTCCTGGTGGGCGCGCACGGCCACGGCCGGTGGCACCTGGAGAACGTCGCCCGGGCCACCCGCGCGGGGGTGCCGGTGCGCCTGGCCGGCATCTGCGACACCCGCCCCCTGACCGCCGAGCAGCGCGTGCTGGCCGGCGACGTCCCGGTCGGCCCGCGGCTGGCCGAGCTGCTCGAGGTCACCGGCCCCGGCATCGCGATCGTCAGCACGCCGATCCACACGCACGCCGGGCTGGCGCTCACCGCGGCCCGCGCCGGGTCCGACGTCCTGCTGGAGAAGCCGCCCACGCCCACGCTGGCCGGCTTCGAGCAGCTCGCCGCCGACCTCGCCGGCACCGGCCGGCTGTGCCAGGTGGGCTTCCAGAGCCTGGGCTCGCGGGCCCTGCCGCAGGTGCGCGCGCTGGTGGCCGACGGTGCGATCGGCGAGGTGCTGGGCATCGGTGCCGCCGGCGCCTGGCAGCGCGACGCCGCGTACTACGGACGCGCGCCCTGGGCCGGCCGGCGCAGCCTCGACGGCGTCCCGGTGGTCGACGGCGCGCTGACCAACCCGTTCGCGCACGCCACCGCCACCGCGCTGGCGATCGACGGCGCCGCGGCCGTGGCCGACGTGCAGGTGGAGCTGTACCGGGCCAACCCGATCGAGGCCGACGACACCTCGTGCCTGCGCGTGGTCACCGACCGCGGCACCGAGGTCACCGTGGCCGTGACCCTGTGCGCCGACCGCGACGTCGAGCCGTACCTCGTCGTGCACGGCACCCGCGGGCGCATCACGCTGCACTACCGCCCGGGGCTGGTCCGGCTCGAGCGGGGCGGGGAGGTGTCGACGACGGAGCACCCGGCCACCGACCTCCTCGAGGACCTCGTCGCCTCCGTCCGCGAGCCGGGCCGCCCGGTGCTGGTGCCGCTGGCCGCCACCCGCGCGTTCATGCAGGTGGTGGAGGCGGTCCGGCTCGCCACCGAGCCGCTCGAGGTGCCGTCGGCGCACCGGCGCGTCGGGACCGCGGGAGTGCACCCGCACGTCGTCGTCCCCGGTGTGGCCGACGCGGTCGAGCGGGCGGCCGCAGACCGTGCGCTGTTCTCCGAGCTCGGGCTGCCCTGGGCGCGGGCCGGGGCCGGGGCCGCCCGTGGCTGACCGCCCGGTCGCGGTGCTGCGGGCCGGCGGGGTCGTCGTCGCCGAGTACCGCGACGGCCGCGACCTGGACCCGTCGCTGGCGCCCCGGCCGTACCTGCACCCGGTCACCACCCTGGGCGGGGTGCCGGTGAGCGACGCGCTGCCCGCCGACCACCCGTGGCACCTGGGGGTGTCGGTCGGCATCCCGGACGTCGGCGGCGCCAACCTCTGGGGCGGGCCGACCTACCTCCGCGACCGCGGCTACACCGCGCGCGCGGATCACGGCCGGGTGGAGTCCGCGGGCTTCTCCGCCCGCTCCCAGGGCGGACTCGACGAGGCGCTGCACTGGCTCGGCCCGGACGGGCGGCTGCTGCTCGGCGAGCACCGCCGGGTGCGGGCCCGCCCGGTCGCCGGCGGCTGGGAGCTGGGGTTCACCACCGTGCTGACCAACGCCACCGGCGGCGAGCTGGCGCTCGGCAGCCCGGCCACGAACGGGCGCCCCGGCGCCGGGTACGGCGGCTTCTCCTGGCGGCTGCCGCCCGCGGGGGAGCCGCACGTGCGCACCCCGGACGCGGAGGGGGAGGAGGCCGTGCACGGCTCGCCCGCCGCGTGGCTGGCCTGGACCGACCGGGCGGCGGGCTGCACCGTCGTCCTCGCCGGTGCCGACGACGCCACCCGCGCCGACCCGTGGTTCGTGCGCGTGGCCGACTACCCGGGCCTCGGGTCCTCGCTGGCGGCCCGGCACCCGCTGCGGCTGCCGCCGGGCGGCACCGTGCGGCGGGCGTTCCGCGCCCTGGTGGCCGACGGCGACCCCGGGGACGACGCCGTCGCCGCGTGGGCCGGGGTCACACGCGTGCGAGCAGCTCCAGCACCCGTCCGGTGAGCAGCGCGGTGGCCGCGGCGTCGTAGGAGGGCAGCGAGCGGTCGGTGAACAGGTGCCGGTCACCGGGGTGGACGACGAGCTCGCCGTCGTCGGCCTCGGCCACCAGCGCCCGCGCGGCGTCGAGGTCGCCCTCGCCGGCGAAGAACGGGTCGGCGGCCGTGCCGTGCACCTGCACCGGGAGGCCGGCCGGCCACCCGCCGTGCGCCGCCGCCGGCAGGCAGGCCTCCAGGAGCACCGCGCCGCGGGCGCCGGGGCGGGTCTGCGCCAGCCGCTGCGCCGGCAGCACGCCCAGCGACACCCCGGCGTAGACCAGCCCGGCGGGCAGGTCCTCCACCGCGCGGACGCCGCGGGCGACCACCTCGCCGGAGCCCACCTCCTCGGCCATCAGCGGTGCTCCTCCCGGACGGCGGTGACGTAGACCTGAGCGGTGCACTCGGGGAGCTCCGGTGCGCGGACGGTCGTGGACCGGACGGCGAGGCCGGCCCGCGCCAGGCACCCGACGACGACGTCGGGGTCGTGGCGGAAGACCGGCAGGTCGACGTCGTGACCGTAGGCCCGCGCGAGGTGCTGCTCGCCGCCGTCGCCGGCCTGGAACGCGAGCAGCAGCGGGGCGCCGTCGGCCAGCACCCGGCGCAGCTCCGCGCACAGGCCGGGGAGCAGCGCCGGCGGGGTGTGGATCAGCGAGTACCAGGCCAGGGCGCCGGCCAGCACCCGGTCGGCCAGCGGCAGCGCGGCCAGCGCGCCCACGGCGAGCGGGAGCCGCGGGTGGTCCCGGCGGGCGACCCGCAGCATGGCCGGCGAGAGGTCGACGCCGACCACGTCGACCCCGAGCCGGTGCAGGTGCGCCGCCACCCGCCCGGGCCCGCACCCGAGGTCGCCGACCGGCCCGCCGCCGCGCCGGTGCACGTCCTCGGCGAGGACGCCGAGCAGCGCCCGGTCGAGCGGCCTGCGGTCCAGTTCGTCGCGCAGCAGGTCGGCGTAGTCGGGCGCCACCGTGTCGTAGGCGGTCCGCGTGCGCGCCAGCAGGTCGGTCACGCCGGGCAGCCGACCACAGCCCACCGACAGGTCCCTCAGAGGCCGAGCTCGCGGGCGATGAGCATGAGCTGCACCTCGGTGGTGCCCTCGCCGACCTCGAGGATCTTGGAGTCCCGGTAGTGCCGGGCCACCGGGTACTCGTTCATGAAGCCGTAGCCGCCGTGCACCTGGGTGGCGTCGCGGGCGTTGTCCATGGCGGCCTCGCCGGCGACCAGCTTGGCCACCGCGGCCTCCTTCTTGAACGGCAGCCCGGCGAGCATCTTCGCCGCGGCGTCGTAGTAGGCGGTGCGGGCGGCCACGACCCGGGCCTCCATCCGGGCGATCTTGAAGGCGATGGCCTGGTTCTGCACGATCGGCCGGCCGAACGTCGAGCGCTCCCGCGCGTACTTCACACTCTCGTCCACGCAGCCCTGGGCGGCGCCCACCGACAGCGCGGCGATGGCGATGCGGCCCTCGTCGAGGATCCGCAGGAAGTTGGCGTAGCCGCGGCCGCGCTCGCCGAGCAGGTTCTCCTCGGGGACCCGGACGTCGTCGAAGGACAGCGGGTGGGTGTCGCTGGCGTGCCAGCCGACCTTGTCGTAGGCCGGCTCGGCGGTGAACCCGGGCGTGGGCACCGGCACGAGGATCGAGCTGATCTCCTTGCGGCCGTCGGCGAGCTGCCCCGTGACGGCGGTGACGGTGACCAGCCGGGTGATGTCGGTGCCGGAGTTGGTGATGAACGCCTTGCTGCCGTTGATCGTCCACTGCCCGTCGGCCAGCACCGCCGTCGTCCGGGTGCCGCCGGCGTCGCTGCCGGCACCGGCCTCGGTGAGCCCGAACGCGCCCAGCGCCTGCCCGCTGGTCAGCAGCGGCAGCCACTCCTGGCGCTGTTCCTCGGTGCCGAACCGGTACACCGGCATGGCGCCCAGCGAGCACCCGGCCTCCAGCGTGATGGCCACGCTCTGGTCGACGCGGGCGAGCTCCTCGATGGCCAGGCACAGCGTGAAGTAGTCCCCGCCCATGCCGCCGTACTCCTCGGGGAAGGGCAGGCCGAACAGGCCCATGTCGGCCATCTGGCGCACGACCTCGTACGGGAACGTCCTGTCCCGGTCGTGCTGGTAGGAGACCGGCGCGACGACCTCGCGCGCGAACTCCTCGACGGTCTTCCTGAGCTGGATCTGCTCGTCGGTCAGGCGGGTGTCGAGCACGTCAGGACTCCTGGTCCGTGGGGGTGGTGAGCGTGGGGGCGAGCGCCGCGAGGGCGCGGGAGGGGCTGGGGCGGCCGAGCCGGTCGGCCATCCAGAGGCTGGTGCGGGCCAGCGCGGGCAGGTCGACGCCGGTGTCGACGCCGAGCCCGTCGAGCTGCCAGACGAGGTCCTCGGTGGCGAGGTTGCCGGTGGCACTGCCGGCGTAGGGGCAGCCGCCGAGGCCGCCGGCCGAGGCGTCGACCGTGGTCACCCCGTGCTGCAGGGCGAGCAGCGTGTTGGCCAGCGCCTGCCCGTAGGTGTCGTGGAAGTGGACGGCGAGGCGGTCGGCGCCCAGGCCCTCCCGGTCGAGCAGGGCCAGGAGGGCGGCCACCTGGCCGGGGGTGCCGACGCCGATGGTGTCGCCGAGGCTGATCTCCGCGCAGCCGAACTCGGCCAGCCGCAGCGCCACGGCGGCCACCTGCTCGAGCGGCACGGCGCCCTCCCAGGGGTCGCCGAAGCACATGGACACGTAGCCGCGCACCGGGAGGCCAGCGGTACGGGCCTGCTCGACGACGGGGGCGAAGGCGGCCAGCGACTCGGCGACGGTGCGGTTGAGGTTGCGCCGGGCGAAGGACTCGGTGGCCGAGGCGAACACCGCGACCTCGCGGGCGCCGGCGGCGACGGCCCGCTCCAGCCCCTTCTCGTTGGGCACGAGCACCGGCGCGCGGGCCGGCTGGTCCCCGCCCAGCAGTGCGAGCAGCTCCTCGGCGTCGCCGAGCTGGGGGATCCACCGCTTCGGCACGAAACTGGTCAGCTCCACCGTGCGCAGCCCGGCGGCGGCCAGCCGGCGGACGAACTCGGCCTTGACCTCGACGGGCAGCGCGACGGCCTCGTTCTGCAGCCCGTCGCGGGGGCCGACCTCGTACACCTCGACCCGCGCGGGCAGGCCGGCCAGCGGGGTGCTCACGACCCCTCGCCCGGGTGCACGACGGCGAGCTCCTGGTCGACGGCGACCCGGTCGCCCACCCGCACCGGGACGTCGACCGTACCGTCGGCCGGCGCGGTCAGCGTGTGCTCCATCTTCATCGCCTCCACCACCACCAGGGGTTCCCCGGCGCGGACCACGGCGCCGGGGGTCACCGGCACCGCGACGACGGTGCCGGGCATCGGGCTGCGTACGGTGCGGTCGGCCGAGGCGGCGTCGGCGTGCAGCCGCGCGGGCGGCAGCTCGGCGAGCGCCGCGGTGACGCCGTCGACGTGCACCCAGGTGACCGCGCCGTCGACCACCGTCCTCGCGTGCGTGGTGCGGCCGTCGACGGTGACCAGCAGGCCGCCGTCGACCGGGGTGCCGGCGACCACGTGCTCGTCCCCGTCCCCACTGCCGTCGCCGACCCGCAGCCGGTCCCCGCCGGTGAGCGTGACGGGCAGCCGCTCGCCGTCGGGACCGGCGAGGTCCCAGCGCAGCGGCGCCTGCCGGCCGCCGGGGCGCCAGCCGCTGGGCACGTCCCACGGGTCGACGACCGGGCCGGCCGGCCGCAGCGCCGCCAGCCGGGACAGCGCGAACGCGGCGTGCGCCTCGACCGGCACGCTCGCGCCGGTCAGCCGGTCGAGCTCGCGCTCGACCAGGCCGGTGTCCAGCCGCCCGGCGCGCACGTCGCCGTCGGCGAGCAGCGCCCGCAGGAAGCCGGTGTTGGTGCCCACGCCGAGGACGACGGTGCCGGCCAGCGCCCGGTCCAGGCGGGTGAGCGCGCTGTCGCGGTCGGGGCCCCAGGCGACGACCTTGGCCAGCATCGGGTCGTAGGCGCTGCCGACCTCGAGGCCCTCGAGCAGGCCGCTGTCGACCCGCACGCCCTCGCCGGAGGGCTCGGCGAGCGCGCGGACCGTGCCGCCGGTGGGCAGGAAGCCGCGGGCGGGGTCCTCGGCGTAGAGCCGGGCCTCGACGGCGGAGCCGGTGAGCACCACGTCGTCCTGGCCGAGGGGCAGCGGCTCGCCGGCCGCCACCCGCAGCTGCTGCTCCACCAGGTCGATCCCGGTGACGAGCTCGGTGACCGGGTGCTCGACCTGCAGCCGGGTGTTCATCTCCATGAAGAACGGCTCGTCGGGGGTGTCGCCGCCGACGATGAACTCCACGGTGCCGGCGCCGGTGTAGCCGACGGCGCGGGCGACGTCGACGGCCAGCGCGCCGTAGCGCGCCCGCTGGTCCGGCGTCAGCAGCGGCGAGGGCGCCTCCTCGACGATCTTCTGGTGCCGTCGCTGCAGGCTGCACTCGCGCTCACCCAGGTGCAGCACCGTGCCGTGGGTGTCGGCGAGGACCTGCACCTCGACGTGCCGCGGGCCGAGGACGAAGCGCTCGAGGAAGAGGGTGTCGTCGCCGAAGCTGGTCGCGGCCTCGCGGCGGGCCGACACCAGCGCGGCGCGCAGGTCGCCGGGCCGGTGCACCAGCCGCATGCCCTTGCCGCCGCCGCCGGCCGAGGGCTTGACCAGCACCGGGTAACCGACCTCCTCGGCCGCGGCCACCAGGTCCTCGTCGGTCATGCCGGGGTCGGCCCGGCCGGGGACGACGGGGACGCCGGCCGCGCCGACCGTCTGCTTGGCGCGGATCTTGTCGCCCATGACCTCGACGGCCTCGGCCGGCGGGCCGACGAAGACCAGCCCGGCGTCAGCGCAGGCCTGGGCGAAGGCGGTGTTCTCCGACAGGAACCCGTAGCCGGGGTGCACCGCCTGCGCGCCGGTGCGGGCGGCGGCGTCGAGCAGCCGCTCGATCGACAGGTAGGACTGCGCGGCCGGCGTCGGCCCGAGCCGGACGGCGACGTCGGCCTCGCGGACGTGCCGGGCGCCGGCGTCGGCGTCGGAGTGGACGGCGACGCTGCGCACGCCGAGGCGGCGCAGCGTGCGGATGACGCGGACGGCGATCTCGCCGCGGTTGGCGACCAGGACGGTGTCGAACACGGCGCTCACATCCGGAAGACGCCGTAGCCGACGTCCTCGAGCGGCGCGTTGGCCGTGGCCGACAGGGCGAGGCCGAGGACCGTGCGGGTCTCGGCCGGGTCGATGACGCCGTCGTCCCAGAGCCGGGCGGTGGCGTGGTACGGGTGCCCCTGGCGCTCGTACTGCTCGCGGATGGGGGCCTTGAAGGCCTCCTCGTCCTCGGCCGGCCACTCCTCGCCGCGGGCCTCCAGCCCGTCGCGGCGCACCTGGGCCAGCACGCTGGCGGCCTGCTCGCCGCCCATGACCGAGATGCGGGCGTTGGGCCAGGTGAACAGGAAGCGGGGGGAGTAGGCCCGGCCGCACATCGAGTAGTTGCCGGCGCCGAAGGAGCCGCCGATGACGACGGTCAGCTTGGGCACCCGGGCGCACGCGACGGCGGTGACCATCTTGGCGCCGTGCTTGGCGATGCCACCGGCCTCGTAGTCACGACCCACCATGAACCCGGTGATGTTCTGCAGGAACAGCAGCGGGATGGAGCGCCGGTCGCACAGCTCGACGAAGTGCGCGCCCTTCATCGCCGACTCGGCGAAGAGCACGCCGTTGTTGGCCACGATCCCCACGGGGTGGCCGTGGATGCGGGCGAAGCCGGTCACCAGCGTGGGGCCGTAGAGCTCCTTGAACTCGCCGAACCGGCTGCCGTCGACGAGCCGGGCGATCACCTCGCGGACGTCGTAGGGCGTGCGCGGGTCGGTGGGCACCACGTCGTAGACCGACTCGGCCGGGTGCAGCGGCTCCTCGGCGGGGACGACGTCCCACGGCCGCGGGCTGCGCGGGCCGAGCGTGCCGACGATGCGGCGCAGCAGCCGCAGCGCGTGCGCGTCGTCGTCGGCCAGGTGGTCGGTGACGCCGGAGGTGCGGCTGTGCAGCAGCCCGCCGCCGAGGTCCTCGGCGCTGACCACCTCGCCGGTGGCGGCCTTCACCAGCGGCGGCCCGCCGAGGAAGATCGTGCCCTGGTCGCGCACGATGACCGCCTCGTCGGCCATCGCCGGCACGTAGGCGCCGCCGGCGGTGCACGAGCCGAGGACGGCGGCCAGCTGCGGGATGCCGGCCCGCGACATGGTGGCCTGGTTGTAGAAGATCCGGCCGAAGTGCTCCCGGTCGGGGAAGACCTCCTCCTGCAGCGGCAGGAAGGCGCCGCCGGAGTCGACCAGGTAGACGCAGGGCAGCCGGTTGTGCAGCGCCACCTCCTGCGCGCGCAGGTGCTTCTTCACCGTCATCGGGTAGTAGGTGCCGCCCTTGACGGTGGCGTCGTTGGCCACCACGACGCACTCCCGGCCGGCGACCCGCCCGATGCCGGTGATGATCCCGGCCGACGGCGCGTCGCCGCCGTAGAGGTCGTGGGCGGCCAGCGGGCTCAGCTCGAGGAAGGGGCTGCCGGGGTCGAGCAGCGCGTCGACCCGCTCGCGGGGCAGGAACTTGCCCCGCGAGACGTGCCGCTCGCGGGCCCGCGCGCCGCCGCCCTCGGCGACCCGGGCCAGCTGGTCGCGCAGGTCGGCGACGAGGGCGCGGTGCGCGTCCGCGTAGCCCGTGCCGCCCGGGGGTGAGCCGAGGACCGTCGTGACCTCTCCCGGCTCGCTGTTAACCGTCGTTAACGCCACGCGCCGGAGGTTAACGCACGTTCACACGCCGCCGCTAGCATTGCCGGGGTGACCGACGCGCTGGCCGACAGCGACACCGCGCTGGCCGCCGACGCCACCCGGCTCTCCCGGCGCGAGCAGATCCTGCAGGCGGCCGCGCGGCTGTTCGCCGAACGCGGCTCCCGGTCGGTCGGGGTGGACGACGTCGGGGCCGCCATCGGCGTGACCGGCCCGGCGATCTACCGGCACTTCGCCAGCAAGGACGCGATGATCGCCGAGATGCTGCAGGGCATCAGCGAGCGGCTGCTCGCCGGCGGCCGGGAGCGGGTGGCCGTCGCCGGGCCCGACCCCGCCGAGCAGCTGCGGGCGCTGGTCGCCTTCCAGGTCGACTTCGCGTTGGACAACCCGGCGCTGATCACCGTGCACGACCGCGACCTCGGCTCGCTGGCCCCCGGTGACGCCGCGCGGGTGCGCCGGCTGCAGCGCCGCTACGTCGAGGTGTGGGTCGACGTGCTGCGCCGGCTGCGGCCCGGTGAGGGCACCGACGCCTGCCGCGCCCGCGCCCACGCCGTCTTCGGGCTGGTCAACTCCACCCCGCACAGCGCCGGGCAGCTGCCCCGCGAGGAGATGGGCGTCCTGCTCGCCGAGATGGCCGAGGCCGCCGCGACCGCGTGACGGCCCCGCTGCAGGCAGCAGGACCCCGTCCTCCTCACCACTCGCACGCTCGTGGCGAGCCTCTGGACGGGCCTGGCGCGAGCGTGCGAGCGGTGGGGGCAGCGGGGTCCTGCCTCAGGCGTTCCTGATCGCGGCGGCCTGCTCGAGGCCGAGCTCGTGCACCGACACCTCGCGCATCTCGACCTTGCGCACCTTGCCGGTGACCGTCATCGGGAAGGCGTCGACGACCTTGACGTAGCGGGGCACCTTGTAGTGCGCCAGCTTGCCCGCGCAGAAGGCCCTGAGCGCCTCGGGGGTGAGCGGCTCGGCGCCCTCGCGCAGCCGCACCCACGCCATGAGCTCCTCGCCGTAGCGCTCGTCGGGGACGCCGATGACCTGCGCGTCGACGACGTCGGGGTGGGTGTAGAGGAACTCCTCGACCTCGCGCGGGTACACGTTCTCCCCGCCCCGGATGACCATGTCCTTGATCCGGCCGACGATGTTGAGGTACCCGGCGGAGTCCATGACGGCGAGGTCGCCGGTGTGCATCCAGCGGGCGCGGTCGATGACCTCGGCGGTCTTCTCCGGCTCGTCCCAGTATCCGAGCATCACCGAGTAGCCGCGGGTGCAGAACTCGCCGGGGGTGCCGCGGGGCACGGTGATCCCCGTGGCCGGGTCGACCACCTTGACCTCCAGGTGCGGGTGCACCCGGCCGACGGTGGAGGTGCGGCGGTCGAGGTCGTCGTCGGCGCCGGTCTGGGTGGACACCGGCGAGGTCTCGGTCATGCCGTAGCAGATGGTCACCTCGGTCATGCCCATCTCGGCGACCACCCGCTTCATCACCTCCACCGGGCACGGCGAGCCGGCCATGATCCCGGTGCGCAGGCTGGAGAGGTCGTAGGTGGCGAAGTCGGGCAGCGCCAGCTCGGCGATGAACATCGTCGGGACGCCGTAGAGCGAGGTGCAGCGCTCGTCCTGCACCGCCCGCAGCGTCGCCGCCGGGTCGAACGCCGGCGCGGGGATGACCATCGTCGCCCCGTGGCTGGTGGCGCCGAGGTTGCCCATCCCCATGCCGAAGCAGTGGTAGTAGGGCACCGGGATGCACACCCGGTCGGCCTCGGTGTAGCCGCAGCCCTCGCCCACGAAGAACCCGTTGTTGAGCAGGTTGTGGTGGCTCAGCGTGGCGCCCTTGGGGAAGCCGGTCGTCCCCGACGTGTACTGGATGTTGATCGGGTCGTCGGGGGAGAGCTCGGCGGCGCGGGTGGCGAGCAGGCCGCGGTCGGCGGCCCGGCCGGACTCCATGAGCCGGTCCCACTCCGGGTCGCCCAGGAAGACGACCTCGCGCAGGTCCGGGCACTCGCCGCGGACCTCGGCGACCATGGCGCGGTAGTCGCTGGTCTTGAACTCCGGCGCGGCGACCAGCACCGAGATGCCGGCCTGGCGCAGCACGTAGGCCAGCTCGTGGGTGCGGTAGGCCGGGTTGATGTTGACCAGGACCGCGCCGAGCTTCGCCGTCCCGTACTGGACGAACACCCACTCGGCGCAGTTGGGCGCCCAGATGCCGACCCGGTCACCCTTGGCCACGCCGAGGGCGTCGAGGCCGAGGGCGCAGGCGTCGACGTCGGCGACGAGCTGCGGGTAGGTCCAGCGGCGCCCCGTGGCGCACTCGACGAGCGCCTCGTGGTCGCCGACGCGGGCCGCCGTCCGGTCGAGGTCGGCGCCGATGGTGTCGCCGAGCAGCGGCACGGTGCTGGTCCCGCTGGCGTAGGACGGCAGTGCCGGGGCGGCCGCCCCCGGCAGGGTCTCGGTCACGTCGGGCTCCTCGTCCGTCGCGGCGTCGGGTGGACGCCTCGACGATGGACCCCCGGAGCGCGGGGCGGTACCCCCGTTAGGCGGTGGTCCCGGGCCGGTGGCCGGCGGTCCGTCGCACGGGCGGGGTCAGGCGGAGAGCGAGGTGCGGCGCTGCAGGCGCACCCGGCGGCGCTCCCGCTCCGACAGGCCGCCCCAGATGCCGAAGCGCTCGTCGTTGGCCAGCGCGAACTCCAGGCACTCGGCGCGCACCGAGCAGCCCGAGCACACCCGCTTGGCCTCGCGGGTCGAGCCGCCCTTCTCCGGGAAGAACGCCTCGGGGTCGGTCTCGGCGCACAGGGCGTCGAGCCGCCAGGACTCCTCGCCGCCGGGGGCGTCGCCCATGGCGATCTGCGACCAGGAGGTGCCGTTCCAGCCGTCGTCGTCCCAGGAGACGGGCGCGGGCTGGTAGGCGGGCTGGGCGTAGGTGGGCTGGGCGTAGGCCGGCTGGGCGTAGGCGGAGTGGTCGGTCAGCAGGCTGAGGTGGGTGCGGGAGGGGGACACGGGAAGCTCCTCTGAGGCGGGGTGTGCGCACCGGCAGTGACGGACCGGTACGACCTGGCTGCTGTCAGTGACATTACGGAGGACGCTGCCCGCTGCGCATTGCCGGAAGTCGCCGAAACGTCGCCGTCCGGTTGTCGGATCGTGACCCGCCACGCCGCGCCGGGGACGCTCCCGGCCGCTCCCGCCGGGTGGGACCGGGCGCTCAGCCGGTACCGCACTCGTCGCGCAGGTACGCGTCGACGCGGTCGCTCGCGGCGTCGAGGTCGCCGGCGACGTCCTCGAGCGCGGTCAGCGAGCCGGGGTCGGTGAGGTCGACGTCGGCGAGGGAGTCGGCCAGCCGGTCGAGGCCGCCGGCCAGGGTGTCCCAGTCGCCGGCGATCGCGGCGGGCGGCTCCACCGAGCGCAGGTCCGCGGCGAGCTCGCGGACCACGTCGGTCAGCGAGGCGTCGCCGAGGTCGGCCAGCGCCGCCTCGACCCGCTCGTCGGTGCCGGCCGCCTGCTCGCAGAACCCCTGCCCGGCGGGCGCGGTGGCGGCCCGGGTCGCGGCCGGGGCGGTGGTGTCGTCGGCGTCCCCGCCGCAGGCGGCGAGCAGGACGGCGGCGGCCGCGGCGACGCCCGTGGTCAGCACTCGGGACACGGGGACCTCCCGGGGACGGTGGGACCGGCCGTCTGCGAGGGTCCGCCCGGGAGCGCGGGCTGACCAGGGGGAGCCGCGCGCCGTCCGCGGTCAGCCGAGGACGGCGGCGCGCGGGGCGAGGACGACCGGCAGCGACTCGTAGCCGCGCAGGATGATCGTGCGGCGGCGGCGCCCGGTGCCCGCCGGGGCCAGGCCGGGGAACCGCTCGAACAGCGCCCGCAGCGCCACCTCGCCCTCCATCCGCGCCAGCGCCGCGCCCAGGCAGTAGTGGATGCCGCTGGAGAAGGCCACGTGGTCGCGGGCGTTGGCCCGGGTGACGTCGAAGGCGGCCGGGTCGTCGAACACCTGGGGGTCGCGGTTGGCGGCGGCGAGCACGAGCAGCACCAGCTCGCCCTCGCGGACGGGCGTGCCGGCCACCGTGGTGTCGCGCCGCGCCAGCCGCCCGGTCCGCTGCACGGGGGAGTCCACCCGCAGCACCTCGTCGACGGCGTTGGGCCACAGCGAGGGGTCCTCGGCGAGCAGGCGGCGCTGGTCGGGGGCGGCGAACAGCTGCGCGGCGCCGTTGCCGACGAGGTTGACCGTCGTCTCGAAGCCGGCGCCGAACACCAGCGCCGCGGTGGACAGCAGCTCCTGCTCGCCGAGCCCGCCGCCGTCCTCGTCGGCCGCGGTGACCAGGGCCGAGAGCAGGTCGTCGCCGGGCTCGCGGCGCAGCCGGCGCAGGTGGCCGCGCAACCACGCGTCGAGCTCGCCGAGGTTGCGCTCGACCGCGCGGTGGGTGCGGAAGTCCAGGCCCATGTCCAGGCTCGGCGTGGCACCGTCGCCCCAGGCCAGGAACTGCTCGCGCATCGACACCGGCACGCCGAGCACCTCGGAGATGACCGTGACCGGCAGCAGGCTGGCGTAGCGGGCCACCAGGTCGACGCGCCCGCCGGAGGCGGCGGCCTCGCGCTCGAGGTCGTCGAGCAGCTCGTCGGCGACGAGGCGGGTGCGCTCGCGCAGCCGGGCGACGGCGCGGGCGCTGAACGCGCGGGTGACCAGCCGGCGGTAGCGGGTGTGCTCGGGCGGGTCGACGGCGAGCATCGACGGCGGGTCGATCGGGCCGACGGTGGGCCGCGGGCCGGCCAGCCGCAGCGCCGCCCGCAGCACCGGCGGCAGCCCGTCGGTGCGGCCGCCGGCGATCTGCCCGAAGG
The DNA here is from genome assembly GCF_900115505.1 of Geodermatophilus dictyosporus. Taxonomy (GTDB): domain Bacteria; phylum Actinomycetota; class Actinomycetes; order Mycobacteriales; family Geodermatophilaceae; genus Geodermatophilus; species Geodermatophilus dictyosporus. The sequence goes on from NZ_FOWQ01000001.1 coordinate 267,289, forward strand.
CGTCGCTGCGCAGCACCTCGGTGCACACGGCGTGGTGCACGGTGGCCTTGGCGAACGCCCCGGGGGCGAACGGCGCCGGCGTCCGCAGCCGCTCGTAGCGGGGGAAGGGGTCCTCGCGCACGGCCGGGTCGCGCAGCACCTCGGCGTCGGGGTTGCCCGCGCGGGCCCGGGCCCGGATGGCCAGCCGCATCGCCCCGTGGGTCGCGGCCCACCGGACCGCACTGCGCACCGTCGAGTCCCGCACCGTCGAGTCCCGCACCGTCACGTCCCGCCTCCCGTCCGCCGGCGTCGTCGTCCATCCTCTGGTGTCCCGCCACCGGGTCCCAGTCCACGGTGCACCGTCCACCCGCCGTCCGGGGTGCAGGGTGCACCGATCGGGGACGGTGTCGGGCGGAGCTGTCGATCCCGACGGTGCCCGGGTGTCGGAGAGGTGGAGGGCCCGGGAGGCGGGCCCCGGAGTCCGGGAGGACGAGATGGCGCGCTACCTGATCCTGATCTACGAGGACGAGGCGCAGTACGCGACCGCCACGCCCGAGGTGCTCGGCGAGGTGACGGCCGACCACGACCGGTTCGCGGCGGGCGTCGAGCAGCACGGGGCGAAGCTGCTCGGCGGGGAGGCGCTGGAGCCGACGGCCACGGCGACCAGCGTGCGCGGCGCGGAGGTCACCGACGGCCCCTTCGCCGAGACCAAGGAGGCGCTGGGCGGCTACTACCTCGTCGAGGCGCCCGACCTCGACACCGCGCTCGCCGTGGCCCGGACGGTGCCGGCCCGCTTCGGCGGCGTCGAGGTCCGCCCGGTGATGACCTTCGACTGACGTGTCCGCCGCTGCCGACGCCGACGCCGTCGCGGCCGCGGTCGCTGACGCGCACCGTCGCGAGTGGGCCTTCGTGCTCGCCGCGACGGTGCGCGTCACCCGCGACATCGACACCGCCGAGGAGTGCGTCCAGGAGGCCTTCGCCGCCGCCCTGACCGACTGGCGCCGCACCGGCGTCCCCACCCGGCCGGGGGCCTGGCTGACCACGGCGGCCCGACGGCGGGCGCTCAACGCGCTGCGCCACGCCGGCGTCGAGCGCCGGCACCTGCCGCTGCTGGTCGAGGCGGACGTCGAGGCGGCCGCGCCCGACCCGCGGGACGACGGCGCGCACGGCTACCCCGACGACCGGCTGCGCCTGGTGGTGACCTGCTGCCACCCGGCGCTCGACCGCGCGGCGCAGGTCGCGCTCACCCTGCGGCTGGTGTGCGGGCTGACCACCGCCGAGGTGGCCCGGGCGTTCCTGGTGAGCGAGCCGACGATGGCCGCCCGCCTCACGCGGGCCAAGAAGAAGATCGCCGTCGCCCGCATCCCCTACCGGGTGCCCCCGCCGGCGGAGCTGCCCGCCCGGGTGGACGCCGTCCTGGCGGTGGTGCACCTGCTGTTCACCACCGGGCACGCCGCGCCGGCAGGCGAGGAGCTGGTGCGCCGCGACCTGGTCGCGCGCGCGGTGCAGCTGTGCCGGCTGCTGCGCGGCCTGCTGCCGGGGGACCCGGCGGTGGCCGGGCTGCTCGCGCTGCTGCTGCTCACCGACGCCCGCCGGGAGACCCGCACCGGCGCGGACGGCCGGCTGCTGCTGCTCGAGGAGCAGGACCGCTCGCGGTGGGACCGGGCGGCGATCGCCGAGGGAGTGGCGCTGGTGCGCGAGGCGCTGCGGGCGCGGCCGCCGTCGCGGTACGCGCTGCAGGCCGCGATCGCCGCCGTCCACGCCGAGGCGCCGGCGTGGGCGGACACCGACTGGGCGGAGGTCGTCGCGCTCTACGGCGTGCTGGCCTCGGTGTGGCCCTCCCCGGTGGTGGCGCTCAACCGGGCGGTCGCCGTCGGCTTCGCCTCGGGCCCCGCCGCCGGGCTGGCCGCGCTCGACGAACTGGCCGCCGAGCCGCAGCTGGCCGGCTACGGCTACCTGCCCGCCGCCCGGGCCGACCTGCTGCGAAGGCTGGGCCGGTACGCCGAGGCGCGGGAGGCCTACACCGAGGCGCTGCTGCTCACCCCGAACGCCGTCGAGCGGGAGTTCCTGGCCGGCCGGCTGCGCGCGCTGGACGCCGGTCCCTGCTGAGCGCGCTCAGCCGCGCCGCGGGCGCAGCTCGCGCCACAGCCAGGCGGCGATCGCCAGCGGCACGGCGAGGAAGGCGGTCAGCACCGGCACCGTGCCGAGCAGCCCGCCCAGCCAGGCCAGCAGCAGCGGGGTGCCGAAGCCGGCGTAGGCGAAGGCGTAGAAGGCGCTGTTCATCGCCCCGCGGGTGTGCGGCGGGGCCAGCCGCGCGGTGAGCGTGAGCCCGGCGGTCAGACACAGCCCCGCCCCGCCGCCCATCAGCACCGACGCGGGCAGCAGCAGCAGCTCCCCGCGCGTGACGACGGCGAGCACGCCGCACCCGGTGCCGGCCGCGCAGAGCACCATCCCCAGCGGCCCGGCGCCCCGATCGGCCCGCCGCCCGACGCGCGCCGCGGCCGCGCTCGCCCCCAGGGCCAGCCCGGCGATCAGGCCGGCGTAGGCGACGCCGACCCCGCCGGGCACGACCAGCAGCGGCAGCAGGGTCGCGGCGACCGTCGGGAACGCGAACACGCCGACGGCGGTGGGCGCCAGCACCGCCCAGAACGGGCGGCGCGCCTCCGGCGGCAGGCCGAGGGTCATCAGCCGGCCGCGGCCGCGCACCGTCACGGTCTCGGGGACGGCGACCAGCGCGCCGAGCCCGACGACCAGGACGGCGACGTGCACGAGGTAGGGCAGCGTCGTCGGGGCCGGGCCGTACTGCGCGAGCACCCCGCTCATCGCGGGCGCCACGGCGAAGCCCAGCGACGTCGACACCGCCCCGCGGGTGGCCGCCGACTGCTGCCCCGCCGGCCCGGCGAGGTCCTGCAGCCAGGCGTTGGCCACCGAGAACACCACGCCGGACACCACGCCCTGCAGCAGCCGGCCGGCGTAGAGCAGCGGCAGGTGCTCGACGGCGGGGACGAACAGGAGCGAGACCAGGCCGGCGAGCACCGCGAACGGCAGCACGAGGGCGCGGCGGCCGAAGCGGTCCGAGGCCGCGCCCGACACGGTCAGCGCCGCGACCAGGCCGATGGCGTAGCAGCCGAAGACGGCGGTGACGTCGGCCTCGGACAGGTCCAGCGTGCGCCGGTAGACCAGCAGCAGCGGCGTCGGGATGTTGGTGCCCAGCGCGACGGTGAACAGGCCGAGGGTGAGCAGGTCCAGGCGGCGCCGGGTGACGCGCTGGTCGACCGGGGCCGTCGTCACCGCGCGGACGCTAGCGGACACTGCACCGGCGGGTGACCGCCGAGCCGGGGGGAGCGCGACCGTGACCGACGGGGTGTGGCTGGAGGTCGCTCTCGACGGGCCGTGGGGTCCCCGGCAGCCGCTCGCACCGGTGACGCGCGAGCGGCTGGTCGAGGAGGCGGTGGCCTGCGCCGACGCCGAGGCCGCGGTGGTGCACCTGCACGCCTACGACGACGCCGGCGCGCCGCGGGAGGCCTACGAGCTCTACGCGCCGGTGTTCGAGGAGGTCCGCCGCCGCCGCGACGTCGTCTGCCACCCGACGGTGCCGATGGGGCCGGTGCCCTCGGCCGGACCGGTGCAGGCCCGGGCGCGGCACGACACCGTCGCCCGGCTGGCGCGGGCCGGGCTCGTCGAGTGGGCCGTCGTCGACCCCGGCTCGGTCGACCTGTCGACGACGGCGGAGCTGGCCGACGGCGGCGACGGGTTCCTCTACGCCGACTCCGCCTCCGACGTGCGCACCGGGCTGCAGCTGTGCGCCGAGCACGGCCTGGTGCCCAGCGACGCCGTCTACGAGCCGGGCTTCCTGCGCACCGGCGCGGTCCTGGCCGACGCGGTGCCCGGCGTGCCCCCGCCGGTCTACCGGTTCGTGTTCTCGACCGGGTTCACCTTCGGCCTGCCGCCCGCCGGGTGGGCGCTGGAGGCCCAGCTGCGGCTGCTCGGCGCCTGCGCCCCCGGCGCGCGCTGGATGGTGGCCGGCCTCGGCGTCGAGCTCGACGCCCTGTGGGACGCGGCGCTGACCCGCGGCGGGCACCTGCGGGTGGGCCTGGAGGACGCGCCGCTGGGGTGCGCCACCGGCAACGCCGAGCTGGTGGCCCGCGCCGCCCGGGCGGTGGAGGCGGCCGGCCGGCGCCTGGCTCCCGCGGCCGAGGTCCGCCGGCTCGCGAGCACCGCCTCCCCGGGGTGAGGGGGGACCCCGGGGAGGCGGTGGGTCCTCACGCGGGCTCGACCTGCACCCGGGTGTCGGAGAAGGTCGGCGCGTTGCCCAGGTCGGCGAAGGCGACCGGGGTGACCGCGTTGACCGTGGCCAGCGCCCGGCTGTTGCGCCGCCAGGTGCCCATCGGGCACACCGCGACGCCCGAGACGACCGCGTCGGTCACCCGGACGCGCGCCACGAACGAGCCGCGGTCGTTGGAGACCCGCACGTCCTGCCCGTCGACGATCCCGCGCTCGGCGGCGTCCTGGGGGTGCAGCAGGACGGTCTGCTCACCCTGGACGCGCTGCTGGGCCGGCATGTCCCCGGCGCTGGAGTTGAGGTACGCGTGCGACTTGGGCGAGATCAGGTACAGCGGGTGGCGCGGGTCGGCGGGCTCCCGCGAGGGGACGTGGTGCGGCAGCGGGTCCACGGTCCCGCCGGGCTGGTGCTCGTCGGAGCCCTGCCGGAACAGCGGGACGACGAAGTTGCCGGCCTGCTCGGCGACCGACGAGCGGAACTCCGTCCGCCCCGACGGCGTCGGGAAGCCGCCGTCGGCGTGCGGCGCGTACTCGTCGCGCGAGGGCAGGTTCAGCCGTGCCCACCCGGTGCGGCGCAGCGACTCCACGGTGATCCCCTGCATCTGCGGCGCCGACCAGTCGAAGGCCTCGGCGACCATCTCCTCGTCCGTGCGCGTGAAGCACGGCTCGGTGAACCCCATCCGGGCGGCCAGCCGCCGGAAGAGCTCGGTGTTGGACACCGCCTCGCCCAGCGGCGCGACCGCGGGGGTGTTGAGCGAGACGTAGAAGTGCCCCCAGCTGAACATCACGTCGAGCTGCTCGAGCTGGGTGGTCGCGGGCAGCACGACGTCGGCGTGCCGGGCGGTGTCGGTGAGGAACTGGTCGCTGACCACCGTGAACAGGTCCTCGCGGGCCAGCCCGGCGGCGACCTTCTCCTGCTCGGGGCAGACGACCAGCGGGTTGGAGTTGTAGACCACCAGCGCGGTGATCGGCGGGTCGAGGCCGAGCTCGCCGGTCAGCGCCCGGCCGAGCAGGTACTGGTTGACCACCCGCGTGCCCGGCGTGATCAGCTCGGGGTGCATCAGGGCCCCCCAGTTCACCGGGAAGGCCCACAGCGGCAGCTGCAGCAGCCCGCCACCCACCCGGCGCCAGGCGCCGACCAGCGCGGGCAGGCACGCGATGGTGCGCACCGTCTGCCCGCCGCCGGCGTGCCGCTCGATCGCCACGCCGATCCGGATCATCGAGGGCGCGCCGGCCGCGTACTCGCGGGCGAGCGTGCGGATGTCCGGGGCCGGGATGCCGGTCTCCTGCTCGGCCCACTCCGGCGTGTACTGCCGCACCCGCTCGGCCAGCTCCTCGAAGCCGAGGGTGTGGTCGCGCACGTACGCCTCGTCGGTGAGGCCCTCGCCGATGATCACGTGCGCCAGCGCCAGGGCGAGCGCGCCGTCGCTGCCCGGGCGGATCGGGATGTGCCAGTCGGCGCGGGCCGCCGTCTGGTGCCGGACGGGGTCGATGACGACGACCTTCGCGCCCCGCCGCTGCGCCTCGGCGATCACCGGCCACAGGTGCAGGTTGGTCGACACCACGTTGCAGGCCCAGATGACGATGTAGCGGGAGTGCACGAGGCTCTCCGGGTCGACGCCGGCCGTGGCGCCGATCGTCATCGTGTAGGCGGTGCAGGCCCCGGAGTCGCAGTAGGTGCGCTCGGTGACGGTGGCGCCGAGCCGGTTGAAGAACGGGTCGCCCACGTTGAGGCCGTTGAGGACGCCCTCGGTGCCCAGGTAGCTGACCGGCATGACGGTCTCGGGGCCGTGGCGCCCGATCGCCTCCCGGAACCGGCCGGCGATCTCGTCGAGCGCCTCGTCCCACGAGATGCGGGTGAACTCGCCGCTGCCCTTGGGTCCGGTCCGCCGCAGGGGGTGCAGCACGCGCCGCGGGCTGTAGACCCGGTCGACGTAGTCGTTGACCTTGACGCACAGCGCGCCGCGGGTGAACGGGTGCTCCGGGTCGCCGCGGACGGCGGTGGCGCGGCCGTCCTCGACCGTCACGAGCATCGCGCAGGTGTCGGGGCAGTCGTGGGGGCAGGCGCCGCGCACCGTGGTGGTGGCGGGGCGGTCCTCGGTGGCGGTCATCGCGGCTCCCGGCGGGGCGGTGGTGGGCGCAGTCTCGACCGCCCCGCGGGCCCCGGCGTGGCCACCGGTGCCCTGCGGCTTGTCGCTGGGCGACAGGATCGACCAGACTGGCCTCCCCCCTGCGCGTGCGGTCCCGGACCGCCGGAGCCCACCTGCGAGGCGGCCTTGGGCGTTGCGACCGGGTCGACCGACCGGCTGGACCGGTGGCGCGACCTCATCCGCGAGCACTTCGTCGCCCTCGACATCGACGCCGCCGACCGCGACGCCCCCTTCGCCGGGTCGGTGCGCAGCGCGCCCGTCGGGCACCTGTCGGTCGCCACGGTCGCGACCAGCGGGGCCGACTACCGGCGCACCCGCGGCCTGGCCCGGGCCGACGACGCGGCCTACCTGCAGGTCGGGCTGGTCGCGCACGGCGCGGCGGTGCTCTGCCAGGACGGGCGGGAGGCGGTGCTGGCGGCGGGGGACTACGCGCTATACGAGACCGGGCGGCCCTTCTCCTGGCACATGGGCGGCGACGTCGGGCTGCTGGTGCTCACCTGGCCGCGCCCGAGCGTCACCCTCGACGCGGCCGGGTCGCAGCGGCTGACCGCCCGGACCATCGACGGCAGCAGCGGGCTGGGCGCCATCGTCGGGCGGGTGCTGCGGGAGCTGGTCACCGGCCCGCCCGACCTCTCACCGGCCGGCGGGGTGCGGCTGGCCGGCGAGGTGGCCGAGCTGGTCACCACCGTCGCCGCCGAGCAGGCCGCGCCGGCCACCCCGGCGGGGCCGGCCGCCGAGCAGCTGCGCCGCATCCACGGCTGGGTCGCCGAGCACCTCGCCGACCCCGGCCTCGACCCGGCCGCCGTCGCCCGCGCGCACCACGTGTCGACGCGGCACCTGCACCGGCTCTTCGCCGGGCAGGGCACCACGGTGGCCGCCCACATCCGGGCCGGGCGCCTCGAGCGCTGCCGCCGCGAGCTCGCCGACCCCCGCGGCACCGCGCCGGTGTTCGACATCGCGCGCCGCTGCGGCTTCCCCGACGCGGCCAGCCTCAGCCGCGCGTTCCGGCAGGCCTACGGCACCAGCCCGAGCGACTACCGGCGGCAGCGCCGGCCGGGCTGACCGGCGTCAGCCGACGACGACGTCCCACCGGCGGAGGGTCCAGCCCGTCACCAGCCCGTGGACGACGTAGGGGTCCTGCTCGGCGAACCGCTCGACGACGTCCCGCCCGGCGGTCCACACCAGCAGCGCGCGGTCGTACGGGTCGGGCAGCGCGCCGGCCAGCAGGAGCTCCCCGCGCTCGTGGGCCGCCCGGGCGAGGGCCAGGTGGTCCTCGCGCAGCGCCGCCCGGCGCTCGAGGTAGTCGGGGGCGAGGGTGTACTCGAGCAGCAGGTGCACCCCGCCACCGTGCCCGGTCCCCGGGCCGGAGCGCGACCCGGCTCACGCGACGTGATCGGCCCTCGTCTTGTCCTACTGGCGGGTCACGACGATGCTCGCCCTACCCCGATGCCGGAGCACCGAGGTCTGCTGCGACCCCGGCTCCGGTCCAGGACAACGAGGCGCCCGCGCCCGAGCCCCAGGAGGACCCGGTGACAGCGACCCAGGAACGGACCAGCAGGACCGGCGACAAGCTCTCCGGCCGGGTGGCCTTCGTCACCGGCGGGACCCGGGGGATCGGGGCGGCGATCTGTCGCAGCATGGCCGCCCAGGGCGCCGACGTCGCCGCCGGCTACAGCGGCAACGACGAGGCGGCCGAGCGGTTCCGCAAGCAGTTCTGCGAGGACTTCCCCGACCAGGGCTTCTCCGTGCACAAGGGCGACATCGGCAACCCCGACGACTGCCGGCGCACCATCACCGAGGTCATCGAGAAGCACGGCCGGCTCGACGTCCTGGTCAACAACGCCGGCATCACCGCCGACCGCACCGTGCTGAAGATGACCGACGACGACTGGCGCCGGGTCGTCGACGTCAACCTCTCCGGGGCCTTCTACCTGTCGCAGGCCGCGCTCAAGCACATGCTCGAGCGGGGCAGCGGGCGGATCGTGATGATCTCCTCGGTCATCGGCGAGACCGGCGGCATCGGCCAGGCCAACTACGCCTCGGCCAAGGCCGGGCTGCTGGGCCTGACCAAGACGCTGGCCCGCGAGGCCGCCATGCAGGTGCAGCGTTCCGGCAGGACCGACGGTCTCGGCATCACCGTCAACGCCGTGACGCCGGGCTACACCGCCACCGAGATGCTCGACAGCGTCCCGGACAAGGTGCTCGACGGGCTCAAGGCCAAGATCCCGCTGGGCCGGCTGGGCGAGCCGGAGGAGGTCGCCCGCGTCGTGCACTTCCTCGCCGCCGACGCCTCGGGCTACATCACCGGGCAGGTCTGGGGGGTCAACGGCGGGCTGGACATGTAGCCGCCGCAGGACCGCTGACCACCACCGAGGGAGGGGACCGGGTGTTCGACCGCATCGCCGTCGTCAACCGTGGGGAGCCCGCGCTGCGGCTGATCCGCGCGGTGCGCGAGCTCGACGCCGAGCACGGGACGCGCACCCGTGTCGTCGCGCTGCACACCGAGGCCGAGCGGCGCGCCACCTTCGTGCGCGCCGCCGACGAGGCGGTGCAGCTCGCCGACACCGGCGCGGTCAACCCCTACCTCGACCACGCCGAGCTGCGCCGGGCGCTGCGGGCCAGCGGCGCCGACGCGGCGTGGGTCGGCTGGGGCTTCGTCGCCGAGGACCCCGCCTTCGCCGAGCTGTGCGCCGAGCTCGGCGTCACCTTCGTCGGCCCGCCGCCGGAGGCCATGCGGCTGCTCGGCGCCAAGATCGAGGCCAAGGTGCTGGCGGAGAAGGTCGGCGTCCCGGTGGCGCCGTGGAGCCACGGCCCGGTCGAGGGACCCGAGGACGGCCGGCGGCACGCCGAGGCCATCGGCTACCCGCTCATCGTCAAGTCCCGCAGCGGCGGCGGGGGCCGCGGGATCCGCGTCGTCCGCGACCCGGCCGAGCTCGAGGAGGCACTGGCCCGCACGCAGGCCGAGGCGCAGCGGACCTTCGGCGACGCGAGCGTGTTCATGGAGCGCCTGGTCGAGGGCGGCCGGCACGTCGAGGTGCAGGTCATCGCCGACCAGCACGGCACCGTCTGGGCGCCCGGCGTGCGCGACTGCTCGGTGCAGCGGCGCAACCAGAAGGTGCTCGAGGAGTCCAGCTCGCCGGCGCTCACGCCGGAGCAGGACGCCGCGCTGCGCGAGTCCGCCGTCGCGCTCGTGCGGGCCGCCGGCTACGTCGGCGCGGGCACCGTCGAGTTCCTCTACCAGCCCGAGGAGCAGCTCACCACCTTCCTCGAGGTCAACACCCGGCTGCAGGTGGAGCACCCGGTCACCGAGGCCACCACCGGCCTGGACCTGGTCAAGCTGCAGCTGCACGTCGCCGCCGGCGGCCGGCTCGAGGGCACCCCGCCGCCGGCCACCGGGCACGCGGTCGAGGCCCGGCTGACCGCCGAGGACGCCGAGCAGGGGTTCGCGCCCGCCCCCGGCCGGGTGGAGCTGCTGCGCATGCCCACCGGCCCCGGCGTCCGGGTGGACACCGGCCTGAGCGTCGGCGACGTCGTCCCGCCGCAGTACGACTCCATGATCGCCAAGGTGATCGCGTGGGGCCGCGACCGCCCCGAGGCGCTGGCCCGGCTGCGCTGCGCGCTGCGCGAGACCACCGTCGTCCTGCGAGGCGGCACCACCACCAAGACCTTCCTGCTCGACCTGCTCGACCGCCCCGAGGTCGTGGCCGGCACCGCCGACACCGGGTGGCTCGACCGCACCGGCACCGGCGGCCCCCGGCCGTCGGCCAGCGCGTGGGTGGCGCTGGTGCAGGTGGCCGTCGACCTGGCCGAGGCCGAGGAGGAGCGGGAGCGGCTCGCGTTCCTCGCCTCGGCGCGCGGTGGCCGGCCCCGGGCGCCGCACGAGGTCGGCCGCACCATCGAGCTGGGCCTGCGCGGGCAGGTGTACCGGCTGACCGTGGCCACGGTCGACCGCGACCGGCACCGGGTCGAGCTCGACGGCCGCGTCGTCGACGTCGAGGTCGACCGGCTCGGCCCGCTGGAGACCCGGCTGGCCGTCGGCGGGCGGCGCCACGCGGTGGTCGCCGTCGAGGCTCCGGGATCCACCCTCGTCGAGGTCGACGGCGAGACCCACCGGGTCGGCCGCGACGTCGGCGGGCTGGTCCGCGCGCCCGCCCCGGCCGTGGTCGTCGCCGTCCGGGTCGCACCGGGTGACGAGGTCGAGGCCGGCCAGCCGGTCGCGGTCCTCGAGTCGATGAAGATGGAGACGGCGGTGCGGGCGCCGTTCGCCGGGCGGGTCCGCGAGGTCCGTGCCGCGGTCAACAGCCAGGTCGACGCCGGCGCCCCGCTGCTGGCCCTCGACCGCGCCGGCGGCGAGGCCGAGGAGGCCGCCGGCGAGCGGGTCGCACTGCCCGAGGACGCCACGACGCCCGACGGCGACCCGCGCGCGCGGGCGCTGGCCCGGCTGGCGGCGCTGCGCGCGCTGGTCACCGGCTACGACGTCAGCGGCGGGCACGCCCGGCGGCTGGTCGCCGAGTACGCCGCCGCGCGCGACGAGCTCCCGGCCGACGACGCGCAGCTGCTGGCCGCCGAGCTCGACGTGCTGGTCACCTTCGCCGACGTCGCCGAGCTCTCGCGCAACCGGCCGGCCAGCGCGGAGGAGGAGGCCGACACCCAGGTCCACAGCCCCCGCGAGTACTTCCACGCCTACCTGCACTCCCTGGACGCCGACCGGGAGGCGCTGCCGGAGACCTTCCGCGCCCGGCTGCGGCGCGCCCTGGCCCACTACGGCGTCGAGGACCTCGAGTCCTCCCCGGCGCTGGAGGAGGCCGTGCACCGGCTCTTCCTCGCCCAGCAGCGCGTCGGCGAGCAGCTGCCCGCCGTCTCCGCCCTCCTCGACCGCTGGCTGACCGCCGACCGGCTGCCCGACGGGCCCGCCCGCGGGGAGGTGGGCGAGGTGCTCGACCGGCTGGTCGTGGCGACCCAGCTGCGCCACCCCGCCCTCGGCGACCTCGCGCGCGCCGTCCGCTACCGGCACTTCGAGGAGCCGGTGGTGCGGGCCGCCCGGCAGGAGGTGCTCGATCGGGCCGCGCGGCTGCTCGACGAGCTGGACGAGGCCGGCGCGCGTGGCGACACCGCCGAGAGCATCCGGCGGATGGAGGCGCTGGTCGCCAGCCCCGAGCCGCTCATGCGCCTGCTGGCGCAGCGCCTGGGTCGCGCGACCGCCGTCCCCGACCCGGTGCTCGAGGTGCTCACCCGGCGGTACTACCGCAGCCGCAGCCTCGAGGACGTGCGCTCGACGCTGCTCGACGGCGACACCTGCGTCACCGCCGACTACGACCTCGGTGGCCGGCGGCTGCACCTGCTGGCGCTGATGACCGCCGCCGCGCGGCTGCCGCAGGCGCTGGAGTCGGTGGTCGGCGCGCTGGCCGGGGTCGCCGACCCCACCCAGGCGGTCGTCGACCTCTACGTCGACTGGCCCGACCGGCCGGCCGACGACGACGAGCTGTCCGAGTCCCTGCGCGGCGTGCTCGAGGGGGTCCCCGCGCTCGGCACCGGCCGGCGGGTGACCGTCAGCGTCTGCACCCCCGACGGCGAGGTCGAGACGCTCACCTACCGCCCGGGCGAGGCCGGCCGGCTCGCCGAGGAGCGCATCATCCGCGGGCTGCACCCGCTCACCGCCCAGCGGCTGGACCTGTGGCGGCTGAAGGAGTTCGACGGCGAGCGGGTGCCCTCGCCCGAGGACACCCACCTGCTGCACGTCACGGCGCGGGACAACCCGGACGACGAGCGGTTCATCGCCATGGCCGAGGTGCGCGACCTGACCCCGGTGCGCGACGAGAGCGGCGCGGTCGTCGGCTACCCGACGGTGGAGCGCCAGCTCACCTCCTGCCTGGACGGCCTGCGGCGCGCGCAGTCGCTGCGGCGCTCCCGGCGGCCGCTGGAGCACAACCGCGTCCACCTCTACGCGTGGCCCTCCATCGAGGTGCCGCTGGCCGAGGTGGCCGAGTTCGCGCGCACCGCCGCGCCGCTGACCGTCGGCGCCGGCCTGGACCAGATCGTGCTGCTGGCCCGCCTGCAGGAGGAGGAGGGCCGGCCGCCGCGCGAGGTGGCGGTGCGCTTCTCCAACCGCCCGGGCACCGGCGTGCGGATGCAGGTCACCGACCGCCCGAGGGAGCCGCTGCGGCCCCTGGACGACTACACCGCCAAGGTGCTCAGCTCGCGGGCCCGGGGGGCGCCCTACCCCTACGAGCTGGCCACCCTGCTGGCCGGGCCGGACGGGTCCTTCGTCGAGCACGACCTCGACGGCGGCCGGCTGGTCCCGGTGCAGCGCCCGCCGGGGCAGAACCGAGCCGGCATCGTCGTCGGGCTGGTGACCACGCCGACGGCGCGCTACCCGGAGGGCATGACGCGGGTGGCCCTCTTCGGCGACCCGACCAAGCAGCTGGGCACCGTGTCCGAGCCCGAGTGCTCCCGCGTGGTGGCCGCCCTCGACCTGGCCGAGGAGCACGGCATCCCGGTCGAGTGGTTCGCGCTGTCGTCCGGCGCCCGCATCTCGATGGACAGCGGCACGGAGAACATGGACTGGGTCTCCCGCGCGCTGCGCCGCATCATCGAGTTCACCCAGGCCGGCGGCGCGATCAACGTCGTCGTCACCGGGATCAACGTCGGCGCCCAGCCCTACTGGAACGCCGAGGCCACGATGCTCATGCACACCAAGGGCATCCTGGTCATGACGCCGGACAGCGCGATGGTGCTCACCGGCAAGCACTCCCTCGACTACTCCGGCGGGGTGTCGGCGGAGGACAACTTCGGCATCGGCGGCTACGACCGGGTCATGGGCCCCAACGGCCAGGCGCAGTACTGGGCGCCGGACCTCACCGGCGCGCTCGACGTGCTGTTCCGGCACTACGCGCACGCCTACCGGGCGCCGGGGGAGCGCTGGCCCCGGTCGGCGCCGACCAGCGACCCGGTCGACCGCGACGTGCGCTCCTTCCCGCACAGCCACCCCGACAGCGACTTCACCACCGTCGGTGACGTCTTCTCCGCCGAGGCCAACCCCGAGCGCAAGAAGGCCTTCGACATCCGCACCGTCATGCGGGCGGTCACCGACGCCGACCACCCGGTGCTCGAGCGGTGGGCGGGCATGGCCGACGCCGACACCGCCGTCGTCCTCGACGCCCACCTCGGCGGGCACCCGGTGACCGTGCTGGGCATCGAGTCGCGGCCGATCGTGCGGCGCGGCAGCCACCCCGCCGACGGACCCGACCAGTGGACGGCGGGCACGCTGTTCCCCCGCTCGTCGTGGAAGGCGGCGCGGGCGATCAACGCCGCCAGCGGCAACCGCCCCCTGGTCGTGCTGGCCAACCTGTCGGGCTTCGACGGGTCGCCGGAGTCGCTGCGCAAGTGGCAGCTGGAGTACGGCGCGGAGATCGGCCGGGCGATCACCAACTTCGACGGCCCGGTGGTGTTCTGCGTGGTCTCCCGCTACCACGGCGGCGCCTTCGTCGTCTTCTCCGCCGTGCTCAACGACAACATGCAGGTGCTGGCCGTCGAGGGCTCCTACGCCTCGGTGATCGGCGGCGCCCCGGCCGCGGCGGTGGTGTTCTCCCGCGAGGTGGACAAGCGCACCGCCGCCGACCCGCGGGTGCGCGAGCTGGAGGCGGCCGTCGGGTCGGCCGAGGGCGTCGAGCAGGCCCACCTGCGCTCGCAGCTGGCGACCGTCCGCAGTGCCGTCCGCTCCGAGAAGCTCGGTGAGGTCGCCGCCGAGTTCGAGGCCGTGCACGACATCGAGCGCGCCCGGCGCATGGGCTCGGTGCACGACATCGTCCCCGCCGCCGAGCTGCGGCCCCGCCTCGTCGCCGCCGTGGAGCGCGGGATGGAGCGAGCCGGCACGACCTGACCACCCCGACCTGAGAGGACACGGCGTGAACGCGTTCGTCCTGAACCGGCACGGCCGCATGGTGTTCCCCTCGAACATCATGCCGGAGCTGGACTTCTCCACCATGGAGACGCTCGAGCAGCTCGACAGCGTCATCCGGCGTGACTTCGAGACCAAGGCCCCCAGCGGCACCGAGATCCTCGAACGGGTGCGCACCGGCGCCTACGAGAGCCGGTACGACCTGATGCGGGACCTCGCGCTCAACCTGTTCTGGGCCAACCGCTTCTCGATCACCATGTACGACAAGCGGCCGACCCGCTGGGGCGACCTCCCGCGGACCCGCCCTGACGTCTTCCTCCCCGTCCTGGAGCCCTGGGAGGACGGCGAGGCGAAGGTCACCGGCGTCCAGGAGGCCTACCCGACGCTGCCGTCACGGTGGAACGAGGGCTGCGAGGACCGGATCTTCCAGATCCTGTTCGACGTCTTCGCCAACCGGCGCAACCACGCCTCCACGCTGCCGGCGGTCAAGCCCACGGTCGCGGAGTTCCTGGAGCAACCCGGCGCGCTGACCTTCCGGCTGCGCGGCTACGACCCCGACTTCCCGGTCTACGAGTACACCGACATCCTCGACGTCTCCGAGGACGTCCCCGAGCTCGAGGCGCTGCACCGCTGGGCCATGGTGCTGCACAACCAGTACCCGTGGGACCGGTCGCAGGTGGAGCTGGCCGACGCGAGCCAGATGCGCGACGACGACTGGGTGGTCGCCTTCCACCCGCGGGACAAGGAGGTGCGGGCCTTCCTGCGCCGGCTGCGCGCCGGCGATGCGCCGCGGCAGGTCGCCGGACCGCGGGAGTCCCGCCCGCCCGTGCGGCCCTACCCCGAGCTCGACGTGCGCCGGAGGTTCTCGGTGCAGCCACGGATCGAGGCACTGGCCGCGGTGCACGGCGACCAGGTGTGCAGCAACGACGACCTGATCCGCAACACCGCCTACAACTGGTCGCCGATGAGCGCCGAGGAGATCTCGGCCAAGACCGGCATCGAGCAGCGCGAGTACAGCTCGCTCCCGCTGGAGGACCTCGCCCTGCAGGCCGCCGAGGCCGCGCTGGAGAAGTCCGGGCGGCAGCCGGAGGAGATCGGCGCCGTGCTGGTCTGCACCTGCACCAGCTCCCGGCTCATCCCGTCACTGGCCACCTACCTCTGCGGCCAGCTGGGCATGCACCAGGTCTACGCCGCGTACGACGTCATCGCCGCCTGCGCCGGGATGCCCTACGGGGTCGCCGACGCCGTGCGGATGCTGCAGGAGGTCGAGCGGCCGGTCCTCGTCGTCTGCGTGGAGAAGTTCTCCGACAAGATCGGCAACGTCCGCACGTCGCGGATGATCTTCGGGGACGGCGCGGCGGCGCTGGTCGTCGGCCCGGCCCCCGAGGGCGCCGAGGGCGACATCGACTACATGAAGACCTACGCCAGCGGCCCGGCCAGCGAGGTGAACTCGATCCTCTGGCCCAACCCGGAGTTCGACAACAACATCACGGTGTTCGGCCCGCAGGTGAAGGCGCTGGCCGGCCGCTACCTGTCCCAGATGATCGACGAGCTGGGGCAGCTGCCGGCGCCCGACGGCCGCGACGGGTCGCTGATGGACGCGATCGACCTGATCGTGCCGCACCAGGCGAACAAGACGATGGTCATCGGCCTGGCCGAGCGCGCCGGCCTCACCGCCGACCAGCTCTACTTCAACATCGAGCAGGTGGGCAACACGTCCTCGGCGAGCATCCCGCTGGCCATCCACGACGCGGTCCGCGACGGGGTGATCAGCGGGCCGGTGCGGGTCTTCGCGCCCGGGTTCGGGGCGGGCGCCGTGGCCGGGTACGCGGTCATGCGGGTCGACCCGGCGGTGGTCGCCGTCCAGACGGCGTCCGTGCCGCACGAGCAGGGGGCCGACCTGCCGGCCCCGACGGCCTCGGCGCAGACCGGGTCGGCGTCCGAGGGGATGCAGGAGGCCTTCGGCTGAGCAGTCGGACGGGCCACACCACGGTCCGCGCTGCCGACGGCACCCGCCTGCGCGCCTGGAGCAGCGACGGGGATGGTGTCCCGGTCCTGCTGTGCAACGGGCTGGGCGCGCCGGCGGCGGCGTGGCCGCGGCTGGTCGGCCCGGACAGCGGCTTCCGGGTGGTGACCTGGTCCTACCGCGGGCTGGCCGGCTCGCAGCGCCCGGCCGACCGGGACCGGGTGCGGGTGGAGGACCACGCCGACGACGCCCGTGCCGTGCTCGACGCCTTCGGCCTGTCCTCGGCCACGGTCGTGGGCTGGTCGCTCGGGGTCAACGTGGCGTTCGAGCTCGCGCTGGAGCAGCCCGACCGGGTGCGGTCGCTGCTGGCCGTCGCCGGGGTGCCCGGCGGGTCGTTCTCCGCGCTGTTCGCGCCGCTCGGCGTGCCCCGGCGGCTGCGGACCCCGGCGGGGCGGCTGAGCAGCCGGCTGCTGCCGCTGGTCGGGCCGCTGCTGCCGGTGTTCGTGGGCAGCCTGCCGCCGTGGCCGGAGCTGCTCACCGCGGACGGCGTGCGCGGCCCGGCGCGGGAGGCGGGGCACCCGGCGGCCCTCTACACGGTGCTGCGCGAGTTCTCCCGGCACGACTGGCGCTGGTTCCGGCACCTGGTGCTCGCCGTCGCCGAGCACGCACCGCTGGACGTCGGGGCGGTGCGCTGCCCGGTCACCTTCGTGGCCGGCAGCCACGACGCGCTGGTCGACGTCGCCGACGTCGCGGCCGCGGCGCGGACCGTCCCCGGCGCCCGGCTGCGCACGGTCCCGGCCACCCACTTCGTGCCGCTGCAGTACCCGCGGCTGATGGCGGCCGAGCTGCGGGCCCTGGTGGACCGGGAGCGCCGGGCGTCCTGACCGGTCAGGTGCGGGCGGGCACCCGGTCGCGGACGTAGGAGCCGGGCGCCGGCTCCAGCGGCGGGTGCACCGCGCTGCCGAGGGTCTCCGGCGCGGGCACCTCGTCGCCGGAGCGCTCGATCGCCCACTCCGACCAGGGCTCCCACCAGCTGCCGGTGTGCTCCTCGGCCGCCGCGCGCCAGGCGTGCGCGTCCGGCCCGGGCTCACCGCCGGTCCAGTAGCGGGCCTTGGGGTTGCCCGGCGGGTTGACCAGGCTCTGGATGTGGCCGCTGGAGCTCAGCACGAAGGTGCTCGGTCCCGACAGCAGCTGGGTGGTCCGGTAGCAGCCGTGCCACGGGGTGAGGTGGTCGGTGAGCGCGCCGGTGACGAACGTGGGCACGGTGATCCGGCTCAGGTGCACCGGCGTGCCCAACACGGTGAGCGCCCCGGGCCGGACCAGCGCGTTGGCGGAGAAGATCTCCAGGAACTGCTCGTGCAGCTTCGCCGGCAGGTTCGTGCCGTCGGCGTTCCAGGCGAGGATGTCGAACGCGGGCGGGTCCTCGCCCATCAGCCACTGGCGCACCAGGTAGTTGAAGACCAGGTCGTCGGGGCGCATCCAGGTGAACACCGAGCCCATCTGCCGGGCGGTGATGACGCCCTGCCGGGTGGAGTTGCGCCGGGCGACGTCGAGCAGCCGGGGACCGGAGAAGGCGCCCAGCGGGGCGCGGCTGGCGAAGTCGAGCAGGGTCACCGCGTAGCCGGCGGCGGCCACCCGCTCGTCGCCCTGGGCGGCGAGGTGGTTGAGCGCCGTCGTCATCACCTGGCCGCCGGCGCACAGGCCCAGCGTCGTGACGTCGGGGGAGCCGGTGACCTCGCAGGCGGCGTCGACGGCGCTCAGCACGCCGCCGGAGTAGGTGTCGAGGTCCCACTCCGACTGCGCCTTCGTGGGGTTGCGCCAGCTGATCATGAAGACCTGCAGGCCCCGGCTGACCGCGTACTCGACCAGGCTGCGGCCCGGGCGGAGGTCGAGGAAGTAGAAGCGGCCGATCGGCGGCGGCACGATGACCAGCGGGCGGGTCCGGACCCGCGGGGTCGACGGCGTGTACTGGATCAGCTCGACGATCTCGTCGCGGTACACGACGGCTCCTGGGGTGACGCCGAGGTCCTCGCCGACGGTGAAGGCGCTGCGGTCGACCTGGGACGGCATCCCGCCGTTGTGCACCAGGTCGGAGAGCGCGTTGCGGGCGCCGCGGACCAGGCTGCGGCCGGCGGTGTCGAAGGCCCGCTTGAGCGCAGCCGGGTTGCCCAGCAGGGTGTTGGTGGGGGCCATGGCGCTGGTCAGCGCGTTGAAGAGGAAGCGCACCTGCTCGACCTCGCGCCAGTCGGCCCCGCCGGCCGCGAAGTCCTCGACCAGGCGGTCGAGCGCCCCCGTGGTGGCCAGGTAGGACTGGACCAGCCGCCGGTAGCCCGGGTTCAGCGACCAGGCGGGGTCGGCGAAGCGGGCGTCCTTCGGCGACGGGGCGATCTCGTCGGTGCCGCGCAGGATGCGCAGCGCGTCGCGCCCCAGCCGCACGGCCTCGCGCGCGAGCGGCCGCGGCTGCGCGAAGGTGGCCGCCACGCCGCGCACCATGCCCCGCGTGGTGGGCAGGGTGACCGGCTCGCCACCCTCGACCGGGACGCCCTGTGGGGTGTCCCGCGGTGCCCGCTCCGCGTCCGCGGCTCGCCGGCCGATCGCCGGGCGCGGCCGCGGCGGTGTCGTCGTCGTGGTGGTCACGGGTGCCCCCTCTGTGAGCCGCATCACACGCCGTCGACCGTAGCCGGAGTACGCGCGGTGGTGCCAGCTCACCGCGCTCAGCGGCTCGGGGGAAGACCCGTCCGCCGTGACACCGGCGACACCGGGCCGGCGGCGTACCAGGCCGCCAGCCGAGCGAAGCCCTCCTCGAGGGACACGGCGGGCCGCCACCCGAGGGCGGCCCGGGTGCGGCGCTGGTCGAACCAGTGCGCGGTGGCCAGCTGCTCGGCGAGGAACCGGTTCAGCGGCGGCACCGAGCGCCGCCGGGTCGCCTCCCAGACCGCCTCGACCGCGGCGCCGGCCACCCAGGCCGCGACGAAGGGCACCCGGCGGCGCGGCCCGGGGAGGCCCGCGGCCCGGCACAGCCGGCCGAGGACCTCGGCGATCGGGCGCGGCTCCCCGTTGGAGACGACCAGGGCCTCGCCGTGCACCGAGCCGCACGCGTCCACGGCGGCGACCAGGGCCGCCGCGGCGTTGTCGACGTAGGTGGTGTCGACCAGCGCCGCGCCCGAGCCGACGACCGGCAGCCGGCCGCCCCGCGCGCGCTCGACGATGCGACCGACCAGCTGGGTGTCGCCCGGGCCCCACACGAGGTGGGGCCGGACGGCGAGCACCGCCAGGTCGGGGGAGTCGGCGGCCAGCGCGTCGAGCTCGGCGATCGCCTTGCTGCGCGAGTAGCGGCCGCGGGCCCGCCGCGGGTCGGCCGGCTCGGCGCCGACCCCCGCCAGCGCCGTCCCGGCGTGGGCCACCGACGGGGAGGACACGTGCACCAGCCGGCCCACGCCGGTCGCCCGGCAGGCCGCGACGACGGCCCGGGTGCCCTCGACGTTGGCGTGCCGGTACTCCGCCCACGGCCCGGTCACGTCGACCTTGGCGGCCAGGTGCAGCACGGCGTCCTGCCGGTGGGCCGCGCGCCGCACGACGGCCGGGTCGGCGACGTCGCCGAGCACCTCGGCGCACGGCAGCCCCGACGGGCGGCGCTGCAGGACGGTGACCTCGTCGCCACGCTCGAGCAGCGCGGTGGCCGTGGCCCGGCCGAGCATGCCGCTGGCGCCGGTGACCAGCACCCTCACGGCCGGGCGCCGGCCAGGAACCGGGCGGCGCGGCGGGCCACCTCGGCGCGGTCGACCTTCGACTGGTGGCGGACGTCCACGGGCAGGCGCGGGCTGGTGAGCACCGCGGCCACCTCCACGCCGGCGGCCGCGCGCACCTCGTCGGCCAGCCCGGCGCCGGCCAGCCCGGCCCGCCGGCGCGCGGGACGCCCGTGGCGCCCCGAGGGGACGACGACGACCACGACGACCTGCGCGCCGGCCGGTCCGACGCCGACGGCCGCGGCCGCGGCGACGCCGTCGAGGCGCTCCACCCGCTGCTCGACGCCGACGGGGGTCACCACCCCGGCGGCCGTGGTCACCACGTGCTGCAGCCGCCCCTCGACCCACAGCCGGCCCTCGGCGTCGAGGTGGCCGACGTCGCCGGTGCGGTGGAAGCCGGGGTCCCGCGACGCCGCCCGCTCCAGGGCCCACAGCGCGTCGTAGCGGTCCTTGACGTGCGCGGCCGAGACGCAGACCTCCCCGGTCACGCCGGGTGCGTCGGTGAGCGGTCCGTCGGCGGAGCCCTCGGGGGACAGCGGGCTGACCCGCACGGTGACGCCGGGCAGCGGGGCGCCCACGCACACGCCCTCCCCGTCGCCGGCGGCCTCGATGCCGGCCAGCGAGACGTCGGTGACGGGCAGCGCCTCGGTCATGCCGTAGGGGGTGTGCGGATCGGCGGCGGGCAGCACCTCCCGCAGCGACCGCAGCAGCGCCGCCGGGACCGGCGCGCCGGCCGACATCAGCAGCCGCACCCGGCCGAGCGCCGCCCGCTGCGCGGGGGACAGCCCGCCGGCGGTGGCCGCGACCCGCCGCAGCGCCGCGGGGGAGGCGAAGACGACGGTGGCGTCGACGGCGGCCGCGGCGTCGGCGAGGGCGGGGGCGGTGAGCGACCCGGGCGCGGTGACGTCGACGTCGGGGACGGCGGAGCCGATGCCCAGCGCCGGCCCGAGGATGGCGAACGGCGCGAACGCCGCCACGAACCGGTCGCCGCCGGTCAGGCCGTAGGTGGCCCGCACCAGCTCCAGCTGGGCGGCGGCCTGGCGGTGGGTGTAGACGACGCCCTTGGCCGGCCCGGTGGCGCCGGAGGTGAAGAGCACGGCGCAGTCGTCGTCCACGGGGGGCTCGGCGGGCACCGGCGCCGAGCGGCCCAGCGCCGCCAGGCCCTCGAGCGTGTGCGTCGCACCGAGGCCGACGCCGGTCCGGCCGGCGGCGATCCGGGACCCGGGCAGGCCCATGGCCCGGGCCGCGGCCAGGCCCGCGCGGCTGCCGACGACGTGCCGGACGGCGGCGCCGCGCAGCGCCCGGCGCATGCCGCGCAGGCCCAGGCCCTTGTCGGCCACGACGACGACGGCGCCGGCCCGCCACACCGCGTACACGGTGGCGGTGAGGTCGGCCGAGGGCTCCAGCAGCAGCGCGACGCGGTCGCCGGGCCGGACCCCGGCGGCGGCCAGGCCGGCGGCGAGGTCGCGGACTCGGCGGGCCAGCGCCGACCAGGACACCGTCGCGCCGCCCACCTCCGCGACCGCCACCGCGTCGTCGCCCGACCGCTCCTCCAGGGCCGACCACAGCCGGCGGCCGCCGTCGCCGACCGGGCGGGCCGGGTGCCCGGCGGGGTCCGAGCCGAGGTCGGTCACCCACTGCGCGACGGCCCGCGCGTACTGCGGGGCGTCCTCGGGGAGCAGGTGCGAGGCGCCCGCGTAGCGGTGCAGCCGCGCCTGCGGCAGCCGGTCGCGCAGGTCGGTGAGGTAGCGCTCCCCGAACACCGGGTCGCGCGGCCCCCACAGCAGCAGCGCCGGGACGCCGAGGCCGCGGATCCCCTCGGCGACGGCCTCCTGCGCCGGGCGGGAGGGGTGCCCGGGGGAGAAGGGGATGTCGGCCACGAAGTCGCCCACCGACCGCCGGCGCGCCGCGGTCCGGTAGGGCGCGGCGAACGCGCGCCGGACGTCGGCGGGCAGCGGCGGGTGGGACAGCGCCGTCGTCGCCCGGACGAACACCGGCGTGCCGACGGTGACCGCCGCCCGCACGCCGGGCGCGTCCGCGGCACGGATGAGCAGCGGGCCCCGGTCGCCCTCGGGCATGGCGACGGCGGTGTTGGCGAGGACGACGCCGCGCAGGTCCGCGCGGTGCTCCAGCGCCCAGCCCAGCGAGATCACGCCGCCCCAGTCGTGCCCGACGGTGACCACGGGCCCGGTGACACCGAGCGCCGCGGTGAGGTCGCCGAGGTCGGCGATGCGCTGCGCGAGCGGCCGCGGACCACCCAGCCGCTCCGAGTACCCCATGCCGAGCTGGTCGGGGGCGACCACCCGCCAGTCGGGCGGGGCGGCCGCGAGCAGCCGCCGCCACAGGTAGGACCAGGTGGGGTTGCCGTGGACGCACAGCAGCGTGCCGACCGGGTCGGCGACGCCGTTGTCGAGGACGTGCCAGGTGTGCTTGGCCCCGGTGGCGTCGGCGACGGTGACCGTGCGCGACCAGGCGGGGTCCAGGCCCGGCAGGTCGGGGGGCAGGGCCGGGCTGTCGGGGGTCGTCACCAGGCGAGCTCGAGGCAGGAGACGTTGAGGCCCGAGCCGATGCCCATGAGCAGCACGCGGTCGCCGTCGGCGAGGGAGTCCTGCTGGCCGGCCAGCGTGTAGGGGACCGACGCCGGGCCCAGGTTGCCCCGGGTCGGGAACGTGGTGGGCACCCGCGCCGGGTCGATGGCGAACCGGTCGCACATCGCCTGGGTGTGCACCTTGGACACCTGGTGGACGACGTAGCGGTCCATCCCCGCCCAGTCGACCTCGCCGGAGGCCTCGGCCCACATGTCCTGCGACAGCTGCAGCCCGGCGTCGAGCAGGCCCTTGAGGTCGGTGCGCATGAGGTCGTTGTCGCCGGTGCACAGCTCGTGGTGCTCGGTGCCGGCGCGGCTGACCGACGCGACCAGGCGGTGGCCCTCGGGGTGCCGGTCGGCCCGGCCGAGCACCATCGCGGCCGCGCCGGAGCCCAGCGTCAGGGTGGCGAACTGGGCGATGACGTCCTTGGAGACGGTCCCCGGCTCGTTGAGCCGCTCGATCGTGCGCTCCTGCACTGGGCGGGCGTCCTCGCCGTTGACGACCAGGGCGTACTCGACCATGCCCGACTCGATCATCGCCGCGGCCAGCTCCATGCCGTTGACGAAGCCCAGGCAGGCGTTGGTCACGTCGAAGTTCTGGCAGGAACGCGGCAGGCCCAGCTGGTGGTGCACCGCGACCGCCGTCGAGGGCTCCAGGTACCGGCGGCTGACCGAGGTGTTGACCATCAGGCCGATCGCCGCCGGGTCGACGCCGCTCTCGCTGACCGCCTTGGCGCCGGCCTCGGCGGCGCCGTCGACGAAGGTGACGCCCTCGGCCCACCAGCGGCGCTCCCGGATGCCGGCGAGGCGTTCGAGCAGGCCCGGGCGCAGCCCCACCCGGCGGTAGGTGTCGGCCAGCGCGTCGTCGAGCGCGTCGGAGGTGACCACCCGGCTGGCGTCGGCCGTCTGCACCGCCAGGACGGCGGTGTTGCCGAACCGGTGCGTGGTGTTGCCGTTCGTGTACAGGCCGCTCATCCCTGGATCCAGTCCTCGGAAGGGCCGGCCCCTCGCGCGCCGCCCTCGGTGCGGGGCAACTACCCGTGCACCCCCGCCGCACACGGCCGGAGCGCAGGTCCCGGCGCCGTCCCCTCTTGTCGTGGGGCTCGGACGCCCCGACGATGCACGTCCGCAGAGCCTATGCGGAACCCGCGTGACCGACGGGGGCGGCCGTGGACAGACACCCCTCCCACGGCAGGCACCGGCGCCGGCGCACCCACCGCCGGGTCGCCGTCGCCGGGCTCGCGGCACTGGTCCTCGTGGCGGCGGCGGCCGTCGTCCTCCTGTGGCGCGGCGGTGCCCTGGGGACGCGGGAGGCCGCGGAGGCGTCCGGGAGCCCGGCCGCGGCCGGGGGTGGCGCGCACGGGGAGCACTCCGCCGACGTGCGGGCGACGGCGGGCCCGGCACCCGCACCCGGGGCGAGCGCGCCGGCCGGGCCGGCGGCCAGCGCGGCGACCCCCGTGGCAGGGCCCGCCGTCGCCGTCGGCCGGGCCCCGCACCACCTGGCGCTGGCCCCCGGCGGCGCGTTCGGCTACATCGCCGACCCGGTGGCCGGCGCGGTGCTCCGCGTGGACGCCGAGGGGGCGCAGCCCACCGCGACGATCCCCGTGCCGCAGGCGCCGCCGCAGATGGTCACCTTCTCGCCGGACGGCGCGCGGGCCTACGTGGCCGCCTTCGACGAGGGGTACACCGTCAACGCGATCGTCACCCTCGACACCGCCACCGACCGGGTCCTCTCCGCCGTGCCGGTGGGCCGCGGCCCCTACGCGCTGTCGACCGGCCCCGACGGGCGGCTGCTCTACGTGCCCTACTTCGACGAGGACCACCTCGACGTCCTCGACGCGGCCACCGGTGCCCTGGTGCAGCGGATCGCGGTGCGGCCGTCCCCGCACTGGATCGCCTTCACGCCCGACGGGTCCGCGGCCTACGTGACCAACCACTTCTCCGACGTCGTCACGGTGCTGGACCTGGCGTCGCACGACGTGGTGACGACGGTCCCCGTCGGGGACGGGCCGCACAGCCTGGAGTTCTCGCCCGACGGCACCCGCGTCGCGGTCGTCGACTACATCGGCGGCGACGTCGTGCTCATCGACCCGGCGACCGACACCGTCGTGGGCACCGTGCCCGGCGTCGGGGCCGGGCCGCAGGACGTCACCTGGGCCCCCGACGGCCGGCACCTGTACACGGCCAACGTCGACGACGGCACCGTCGGCGTGGTCGACGTCGCGGCCGGCGCCGTCACCGCGCGGGTCCCCGCCGGCGAGGACCCGACCAGCGTGACGGTCACCCCGGACGGCCGCCGGCTGCTGGTCACGAACTTCGGCGACGGCACCGTGCGGGTGCTCGACGCGGCACCCGGCGGGTGAGGTCCTCAGACGAGCACGCGGCCGCCGTGCACCGGGTCGGCGGCCTCGGCGGCCAGCAGGATCCGCCGGGCCGGGCGGTAGCGGCCCTCGCGCAGGCTGCGGGCCTTGTCCGGGTCCACCCGGGCCAGTTCGGCGCTGACCGCCAGGTCGTGCTTGTTGTCGGCCAGCAGCACCAGCCGGCCCAGCGGGTGGGCGGCGCAGCGCCGGATCAGCCCGGACATGTAGGGCTCGCCGGGGCGCGGGGTGACGGCGTCGACGGCCTCGACCACCACCTCGGGGACGCCGAGGGCGCGCAGCCGGTCGAGGTCGTAGCGGCGGTCGGGCTCGGGGTGGTCGCGGGTGTCGGCGACGACGTCGCGCAGCACCCCGGCCATCTCCGCGTACGGGCCGTGCGGGCGCAGCGCCTCGGCGACCGGCCGCAGGTGCGCGAGGTAGTGGTCGCGGCCGTGCCGGTCGACCTGACCCTCGTGCGCCCGCAGCGCCAGCAGGTGCGCGTCGGGAACGCTGAACCCCACACCCGCGAGGCTAACCGCGCTCACACGTCCCGGCGGGCGAAGACCGTCCCGGCGAGCCCCAGCACCAGGGCCACCCACAGCACCGACCAGGCGAGGTAGGCCGGCGTCAGCCCGGCCTCGCTGAGGAACGGGAAGCCCGCGAACTCCGCGCCCGCGGCCAGCACCGCCGACGGGTCCTGGAAGGCGTGCATGGCGCCGCGCCAGAGCCCGTCGGTGGGCAGCAGCATCCGCGACACGGTGCCCACCCGGGCCACGCCCTCGTTGCCCAGCGCCTCGCCGACGCCGCCGACCACGCCGGCGATCCAGGTGGCGCCGAACAGCCCGACGGCCACCACGCCCGAGGCCATCGGCGAGACCGCCGTCGCCAGCAGCAGGCCGAGGGTGAGCAGCACGGCGGTCTGCGCGGCCAGCAGCGCCAGCCCGGTCACCGGCTGGGGCGGCCAGTAGTCGACGGTGACCCGGACGACGAGGAACTGGGCCAGCCCGGCCAGCACGACGTAGCCGCTGCCGAAGGCGACCAGCCCCAGCCACTTGCCCACCAGGACGGCGCTGCGCCGCACCGGCCGGGCCAGCAGCACGAGCGCCTGGCCGGACTCGACCTCGCCGGCCAGCGTGGGCCCGGCGAGGAAGGCGGTGCCCAGCGCGGCGATCAGGCTCAGCCCGAACATCACCAGGTTGAGCAGCTGGGAGGCGACCAGCCGGACCTCGCCGCTGGTCAGCGCGCCGGCCTGCGACTCCAGGCCGGCCAGCTTGGCGAAGCCCCACGCGGACAGGCCCAGCAGCGCCAGGGTGAGCACGGCGAGCGCGCGCAGCACCTTGCGGCGGGCGGCCTCGCGGAGGGTGAGCCCGGCGAGGGTCAGCACCGTGCGGGCGGTCACGGCCGGTCCCCGCGCAGGATGCCGAGCAGCCGCTCCTCGAGGGTGATCCGCCCGGGCTCGACGGCGTGCACCCGCACGCCCAGGCCGACCAGGTCGGCGACGAGGCCGGGCACGTCGGCGGTGTCCTCGGCGGTGTCCTCGGCGGTGCCCTCGTCGCCGGCCAGCTCGACGGTCCAGCTCTCCCCGCTGCGGGTCAGCCGGCCGGCGGCGGCCAGCCGGGCCTCGGCGTCGGCGCCCACGCCGGTGAGCCGCAACCGCAGCTCGCGGCGGCCCAGCAGCTCGCCGAGGGTGCCGGCGGCGGCCACCCGCCCCCGGTCGAGGACGACGACCCGGTCGCAGACCCGCTCCACCTCGCCGATCAGGTGCGAGTTGAGCAGCACCGCGACCCCCTCCTCCCGCAGCCCGAGGACGACGTCGCGGACGTCGGCGCGCCCCAGCGGGTCCAGCGCGCTGGTCGGCTCGTCGAGGACGACCAGCTCCGGGCGGGCGACCAGCGCGACGGCCAGCCCGAGCCGCTGCTGCATGCCCTTGGAGAAGCCGCCCACCCGGTCGCCGGTGCGGTCGGCCAGGCCGACCAGGCCCAGCCGGTCGCGCTGCTCGGCGTCGGGCACGGCCGCCCCGGAGAGCCGCACGTGCAGGGCCAGCACCTCGGCGGCGGTCAGCCACGGCTGGTAGCGGAAGAGCTCGGGCAGGTAGCCGACCCGCTCCCGGGCGCGCGGGTCGCGTCCGGGGCGGCCGAGCAGGTGCACCTCGCCGGCGTCGGGGCGGACCAGGCCGAGCAGCATCTTGATCACGCTGGTCTTGCCGGCGCCGTTGGGGCCGAGCAGGCCCAGGACCTCCCCGCGGCCCACGGTGAACGAGACGCCGTCGACGGCGGTGCGCCGGCCGTACCGCTTGCGCAGGCCCGAGCACCACACCGCCGGGGACGGCGGCAGGCCGGCCAGCAGCCCGCGGGCCGCGGCGAGGTCGGGACCGGCGGTCATCCGTCCAGGCCCCGCGCCACCGCGAGCACCTCGTCGGCGCCCAGGGAGCCGGCCACCGCGGTGACCACGCCGTCCTCGACCCAGACCACGCCGGCGACCAGGCCGTCGCGCGAGGTGAGCACGGTGGCCGGTGCCCCGTCGACGTCGGCGGGCTCGCTGGTGGCCAGGCCGGCGGGCACCGGCAGCGGCAGCGTCGTCCCGGCGCCGCCGAAGCCCCGCAGCTGGGCGGCGAGGTCCTCGGGGATGCCGGGCAGGGACAGCAGGTAGTCGCGGGCGGTGGCGAACGGGATGCCCGACGACTCGCCGGTCGGGGCGCCCGCGCGGGCCACGACGAGGGCCGGCACGCCGTTGGCGCTCGGCCACACCGCGGCGACGCCGGGTCCGGCGGTCAGCCGGAACTGCCCGCCGTCGAGGCCCGGCGGCGGGGGCGGCAGCTGCTCGCCGGCCTCGGCGGCGGCCTGCGCCGCCTGCTCGGCGGAGAAGGTGAACACCGCGCTGATCCGGCCGCCGGCCTGGTACGACGGCTCGCCGGTGACGCCGCGCGGCAGCTCGGCCACCTCCGGCACGGACAGGCCGGTGGCCGCCTCCGCGGCGGCGGCGTCGGGCACCTCGCGGACGTCGGGTTCCTCGAGCACCTCCACCTCGCCGTACGCGGTGAGGTCGGGCAGCGCGACGAGGTCGGCCTGGGTGACCGTCACGGGCGCGACCTGCTCGGTGCGGAACACCTGCAGCCAGTCGCCGGCGGCGGCCACCCCACCGCCGGCGAGGACGACGACCACGCCGAGGCCGGCGACCAGCGGCCGGCGCAGCGCCCACCGCCGTCGGGGGGCGGCCGCCGGACGCGGGCGGCCGGCGGCGACGGCGGCGGACAGCCGGTGCCACGCGGCGTCGGTGCCCGTGCCGGCGGGGCCGCCGGTGCCCAGCGCGGCGGCCGCGGCCGTGGCGTCGCGCTGGGCGGCGGCCAGGCCGGAGAGGCAGGCCGGGCAGCCGGCGACGTGCTCGCGGTCGGCGTCGGCGACGCCGGCCGGCTCGTCGACGAGACGGCGCAGCGTGCCGTCGGAGGGGTGGCGCTCAGTGGTGCGGCGCATGGCGGGTCAGCTCCTCACGCAGGGCGGACTCGGCGCGGCGGACGGTGGTGCCGACGCTGCCGGGGGAGAGGTCGAGGGCGGCGGCGACCTCGGCGTAGCTGAGGCCGCTGTGCCGCAGGACGAGTGCGACGGCCTGCCGGCGGGGCAGGCGGGCCAGCGCCGCGCGGACGCGGCGCCGCTCGTCGCGGGTGACGACGTCGTCGGCGACGTCGGGTGCGGTGGGGTCGGGGGCGCCGGCGGCCTCCTCGCGGGTGGCCCGCCGGCGGTCGGAGCGCAGGTGGTTGAGCGCGGTGTGCGCCGCGGCGACGGCCAGCCACCCCGGTGCCTCCCCGGCCGGCACCGACGAGCGCGCGAAGGAGAGGAACACCTCCTGGGCGACGTCCTCGGCGCGGTGCCGGTCACCCACCACGCGGGCGGCGACGGCGACCACCCGGGGCCAGGCCGTGCGGAAGACCTGCTCGAGGTCGGCCCGGACGGCGTCGCCTCCCGCCACGGTCCCGCCGTCCTCCCGTCGCGCCCGCCCGGCCGCCCGCCCGTCCGGCCCTCGCCGTCCCCCGCGGGACAGGACGGCCGGCGCCGCGGCCGCCGGTGCGCTCCCACCGTGCCCGATGATCCCCACGTCCTCGGAGCACCGCCGCGCCGGCGGATGTGACACGGCGGGTCAGGCGGGGCCGATCGTCCGGTCGAGGTAGTCGTTGCGGAAGGCCCCGCGCGGGTCGTACCGGCGGACGAGGTCGCGGAAGTCGGCCATCCGCGGGTAGCGCCGCTCGAGCTCCGCGGCGCCGGTGGTGAACAGCTTGCCCCAGTGCGGGCGGGCGCCGAGGGGGCGCAGCGCCTCCTCGACCTCGGGGAGCAGGGCGGTGACCGCGGGCTGGTCGGGCAGCCAGGTGAAGTGCAGCGCCAGCACGTCGCCGCCGTGCGCGGGGCTCAGCCACAGCTCGTCGGCGGCGACGGTGCGGATCTCGCCGACCTGCAGCAGCGGCGAGATGCGCCCGGCCAGCGAGCGCAGCGCCTCGCAGGCCGCCCGCGCGTGCTCGCGGGGGACGAAGTACTCGCTCTGCAGCTCCTCGCCCCGGCTGGGGGTGAACTCGGTGCGGAAGTGCGGCAGCCGCTCGTGCCACTCCCCGGGCAGGTCGAGCTGGTCGGTGAGGTTCTCCACCGGTGCGTCCGGCAGCATGTGGGTCGGCTCGGTCGCGGCGCGGGCGCCGAAGAAGTCCTCCGGGGCGACCTCGAGCTCGTCGGTGCGCGACTTGACGTACACCGAGGTCACCCGGTGCCAGTCGGTGAACACGCTGACGCTGTAGGCGGCGGCGGTGACCTCGTCGAGGTCGGCGAACAGCCGCTCCCACGTCAGCCCGAGGTAGGCGCTGGTGCGCACGCGGAAGGTCGGCTGCGTCCGCAGCAGGACCCGCGTGACGACGCCGAGCGCCCCGAGGTGCACCACCGCGCCGGGCAGGTCGGCGTCGTCCGG
Organism: Geodermatophilus dictyosporus; assembly: GCF_900115505.1. GTDB lineage: Bacteria > Actinomycetota > Actinomycetes > Mycobacteriales > Geodermatophilaceae > Geodermatophilus > Geodermatophilus dictyosporus. The sequence goes on from NZ_FOWQ01000001.1 coordinate 297,193, forward strand.
GCCGAGGACCACGAGCTCGCCGTCGGACCGGACCAGCTCCAGGCCGGCGACCGACGTGCTCAGCGAGCCGTTGCGGTTGCCCGAGCCGTGGGTGCCGGTGGCGGTGGCCCCGGCGACGGTGATGTGGGGCAGGGAGGCCAGGTTGTGCAGCGCGCGCCCGTGGCCGGCCAGCTCCCGCACCAGCTCGCCGTAGCGCATCCCGGCCGGCACCCGGATCAGGCCCGCGGCGTCGTCGACCTCGACGGGCAGCGCGAGGTCGTCGAGCAGCACGTGGTCGGCGGTGGTGTCGGCGATGTCGTTGAAGCAGTGCCGCGAGCCCAGCGCCTTGACCCGCTCGCTGCGGGCGACGACGTCCTGCACCTCGGCGACGGTCCGCGGCCGGTGCACCCGCCTGGCCCGGTAGGTGAGGTTGCCCGCCCAGGTGCGCAGCGGTGCGCCGACCGCGTCCTCCTGCGTGACCGTGGCGGGCTCCTCGGGGTGCGGCTGCTGGGGCGCGGCCACGCTACCCCCGCGGCTCAGCGGCCGAGGTGCGCCCGCAGGGCGGCGACCACCATGCGGTGGTCCTCGAGCTGCGGCAGCCCCGACACGACGACGACCCCGACCGGGCCGACCGAGCGCACCACCACCGGGAACGCGCCGCCGTGCGCGGCGTACAGCGCGGGATCCAGGCCCGTGCCCGCCTCGAAGGTCGTGCCGCGCTCGGCCCACGTCTGCCGGACGTGCAGCGAGCTGTGCCCGAAGCGCTCGACCACCCGGGTCTTGCGCTCGATCCAGGAGGCGTTGTCCGGGGTGGCGCCGGTCAGCGCCGCGGAGAACAGCCGGTGGCCGGCGCGGCTGACCTCCACCGCGACCGGCGCTCCGGCGCGGCGCGCGGTGGCCACCAGCGCGGCGCCGACGTCCCAGGCGTCGTCGTTGGTGAAGGAGGTGAACTGCAGGGCGTCCTCCTCCGCGGCGAGCTCGGCCACGGACGGGAAGGGGGTGTCCACGGGGGCATCCTGGCCCACGCCACGACACACGCCACGCCACGCCACGACCCACGCCACGACCCGACCACCCCCGGCCACGCACGGTGGGGACGCGCTCGGGCCGGCTGCGCCGGCGTCGGCGCGCACCTCCGGCCCGGCCGCCGGCCCGTAGCGTCCCGGCACCCGCCGGAGGAGGCGGGCGGGAGGTGCCGTGGCCGGGGACGAGGTCATGCGGGCGGCCCGCTTCGAGCAGGTGGGCCGGCCGCTGCGACTGCGGGAGGTCCCGGTGCCGCGGCCGGGCCCGGGCGAGGTGCTGGTGCGCGTGGCCGCGACGGGGCTGTGCGGGTCCGACGTGCACATCGCCGTGGAGGGCGTCACCCCGACGGCGTTCCAGCCCATCACGCTGGGCCACGAGATCGCCGGCACGGTCGCCGCGGTCGGCGAGGCGGTCACGGGCTGGGCGCCCGGCGGGCGGGTGTGCGTCTTCCCCGTGCTCTCCGACGGGACCTGCCGCACCTGCCTGCAGGGCCGCAGCGAGATCTGCCTCGACCGCCGGATCGTGGGCATCCACACCGACGGCGGTCTGGCCGAGTACGTCGTCGTGCCGGCCGGGAGCCTCGCCACCGTCCCGGACGCGATCCCGCTCGAGCAGGCCGCGATCTGCACCGACGCGGTCGTCACGCCGTTCCACGCGCTGGCCGACGTCGCCCGGCTCGCGGCCGGCGAGTCGGTCGCCGTCCTCGGTGTCGGCGGCCTGGGCCTGCACGCGGTGCAGGTCGCCCGGCTGGTCGGCGCCTCCCCGGTGGTCGCCGTCGACACCCGCCCGGCCCAGCTGCAGCGGGCGCTGCGGGCCGGCGCCGACGTGGCGGTCGACGCGACGCGGGAGTCCGTGGTCGACGCCGTGCTGGCCGCGACGGGCGGCACCGGCGTCGACGTGGCGGCGGAGTTCGTCGGCGCGCAGGTGACCATCGGGCAGGCCGTGGAGGCACTGTGCGTCGGCGGCCGGGCGGTGGTCGCCGGCCTGGGCGCCGACCCGATCACGGTGCTGCCGCCGACGCTCTTCGTGCGCCGGCAGCTCCAGTTGCTGGGGTCCTACGGCGGGACCCGGACGACGCTGCGGCGGGTGCTCGACCTCGTGGGTACCGGCCGGCTCGACCTCGGCGGCTCCATCACCCACCGGTTCGCGCTCGACGACGCCGACGAGGCGCTGCGGACGCTGCACCGGCGGTCCGGTGACCCGCAGCGGGTCGTCGTCGTGCAGGGGTGAGGCGCCGCCCGCGGAGGTGAGCCGGACCGCGGCCCGCCCCCGCGGGCGGCGGCTCAGACGCCGGCGGCCTGCGGCACCGGTCCCGGCGACCATGACGGTCTCGTCCTGGACGCCGAAGCAGTCGTTGTGCGCGTACGCCCCGGCGAGCTGGTCCAGCGCCGTCTGCAGCGCCTCGACGCTGGGCGCGCCACAGGCAGACGGCCCGGTCGACGTCCTGGGACGTCCCGGATCGTGTGGACGACTCCCACGTACACGGTGACCTCCTCGGTGTGCTGCGTGCGGACCTGCGGTGGTCGGGGTCCGCGCCGCCGCCGGCCCGCGGGAGGGCCGAAGGGTCTCGCCGCGCCCCCGGTCGCGCGGCCTCGGTCGCGCGCGGCCGCGCCGCCGCGCAGGATCGTCGCGGGCCGGTGCACGGGCGCGCGTCCGGGCCGGCCGGGGAGGAGTCGGGGATGGCGACCAGCGAGGCCGACCTGCGGCGGCGGTGGGCCGGGGGAGAGCCCTGCCACGGCCTGTGGAGCCTGCTGCCCGGCGCGGTGACCGCCGAGGTGCTCGCGCGCTCCGGCGCCGACTACGTGGTGGTCGACCTGCAGCACGGTGCCGCGGCCGAGGCCGATCTGCCGGGTGTCGCGGCGGCGGTCACGGCCGCGGGCTCGGTGCCGCTGGTGCGCACCCGCAGCCCCGCCTTCCCCGACGTCGGCCGCCCGCTGGACCTCGGCGCCCGAGGCGTGATCGTGCCCAACGTGCGCGACGCCGCCCACGCCCGGGAGGTCGTCGCCGCGTGCCGGTACGCCCCCGCCGGCGGACGCTCGATCGGCCGGCTCTCCGGGGGCGCCGACCGGCCGCTCGTCATCGTGATGGTGGAGACCGCGACCGCGCTCGACGACCTCGACGCGGTGCTCGCCGTCGAGGGGCTCGACGGGGTGTACGTCGGCCCCGGCGACCTGTCCCTGTCGCTGGGGCTGACCGGGGAGGACCGGCGGGCGGAGCTGCGCGGCGTGCTGTCGTCGGTCGTCGCCCGCGCGGTCGCCGCGGGCGTGCCGGTGGGCGTGCACGCCCCCTCCGGCGAGGAGGCCGCCGGCTGGGCCGCCGAGGGCGCCACGATCGTCACGGTCGCCGTCGACGTCACCTCGCTGGGCGAGGCCGCGGCGCGCCACCTCGGGGCCGCCCGGGGCCGGACGGGCTGACCACCCGCCGCCCGGGTCGCGGCCGGCGCGGCAGGTCAGCGGCGCCGGCGGTCGACCCGGAGCACGGTGCCGTCGGCGGCGGCGAGGACGACGAGGCGGCCGCGGCGGAAGTGGGTCCGCGACGGTGTCCGCTCGTCGGGGGTGGCGTCGTCGGGCGCGTCGAGGCACTCCTGGACGTCGGCGTCGGTCACCCGCATGCCCTCGGCGGCCTGCCGCGCGCCGCGGGTCATCCGCAGCGGGCCGGCCGGCTGCCGGTCCCGGTCACGCGCCGGAGGGGCGACCGGGGGGTCGGCGGGGTCGTGCGGCCCACCGGACGGCGGCGGGGCGAGGAAGACGAGGGCGGGTGCGCTCACGCGGTCATCCAGACGTCGGGGGCGGAGGCCGGACGGCCGCTCCGCGGTGGGACGCCTCCCGGGCGCCCTCGCCGTCCCGGGCGCGTTGCGCCCGCGGCGGACGGTGCGGGCACCGGTGGCGTCCCGCACCCACCACGCTACCCGCCCGGCCGCCGCGCCCGGTCCCCGCGCCGGGGTCCGGCGGCGGGGCCCGAGGGCCCTGACGGAGCGGGGCGGCTGCGGGCAGGGTGACGGGCAGGGACCAGGGAACGACCCGGGGAGGCCGACCATGACCCGCCGTCTGCCGACGGCGACGCACCCCCTCACCGCGCTCGTCACCGGGGCGTCGTCGGGCATCGGCGCGGAGCTGGCCACCGCGCTGGCCGCCCGTGGGTGCGACGTCGTGCTGGTCGCCCGGCGCCGGGACCGGCTGGAGGCGCTGGCGCGCCGCCTGTCGGGGCTGGGCGTCCGGGCGCACGCGCTGCCCTGCGACCTGACCGACGAGGCCGCCCGCCGGGACCTGCCGCACGTCGTGGCCGACCTCGGGCTGGAGGTCTCGATCCTGTGCAACGGCGCCGGGGTGGGCTTCGCCGGGGAGTTCGTCACCGTGCCCGACGAGCACCGGACCGCCGTCCTCCGGCTCAACGTGGAGGCCACCGTGGACCTGTGCGGGCACTTCGTGCCGGCCATGGTGCGGCGGCGCAGCGGCGCGGTGCTCACCGTCTGCTCGATGCTGAGCTTCGTGCCCATGCCGCGGATGGCCACGTACGCCGCCACCAAGGCCGCGCTGCTGTCGTTCACCGAGGCACTGCACGACGAGCTCCGCCCGCACGGGGTCGCCGTCACCGCGCTGTGCCCGGGGACGGTGCCCACCGAGTTCATGGAGCTGGCCGGCCTGGGCCCCGCGATCGGGCGGATGCCCGCCTGGGCCCTCGACGACGCCCGCCAGGTGGCCGAGCGGGGCCTGGACGCGCTGGCGCGCAACCGGCGCGTCGTCGTCCCGTCGGCGCTGTACCGGACGTCGGTGGCCTCGGCCCGGCTGCTGCCGCGCGCCGCCCTGTTCGGCCTGCTGCGCCGCGGCTCGCCGTTCCCGGCGCGGTGGCCGGGCGCCTCCGGCGTCCAGGCGCGCGAGACGGCGGCGCTGTCGGCGCCCTGACCTGGGCGCACGGGCCGGGACCCGCCGTCCGGACGACGACCCGGAGCCCCCGGCGACGCCGACACGACGGACCGGGCACCGGGCCGCCGACGGTGATGGTCGATCATCGGAGGCCAGCGCGGCCGGCACGCGGAGCTCCCTCGCCGGCCGCCCCGCTCCGAGGAGGACGTCGTTGGACAGGCGCAGAGCCCTGCTGCTGGAGAACATCGACCCGGTGGCGGCCGAGCTGCTCCGGGCGGCCGGCTACGAGACCGAGTCGGTGCGCGGAGCGCTGGACGAGGACGACCTCGTCGCCGCGCTCGACGGGGTCGAGGTGCTCGGCATCCGGTCGAAGACCCAGGTGACCGCCGACGTGCTGCGCCGGCGGCCCGGCCTGGCGGCGGTGGGCGCCTTCTGCATCGGCACCAACCAGATCGACCTGCGCGCGGCCGCCGAGGCCGGCGTCGCGGTGTTCAACGCGCCGTACTCCAACACCCGCAGCGTGGTGGAGATGGCGATCGCGGAGATCATCATCCTGGCCCGGCGGCTGGTCGACCGGGACCGCGCGCTGCACGCCGGGACGTGGGACAAGTCGGCGTCCGGCAGCCACGAGATCCGCGGGCGGACGCTGGGCATCGTCGGCTACGGCAACATCGGCAGCCAGCTGTCGGTGCTCGCCGAGGCCCTCGGGATGCGGGTGCTCTTCTACGACCTCGAGGACAAGCTCGCGCTGGGCAACGCGGAGCGCTGCGACACCCTCGAGGAGCTGCTCGAGCGGGCCGAGACCGTCACGCTGCACGTCGACGGGCGGGCCGGCAACGCGGGTCTCTTCGGCGCCGAGCAGTTCTCCCGGATGCGCCGGCGCAGCCTGTTCCTCAACCTCTCCCGCGGGTTCGTCGTCGACCACGAGGCGCTGCGCGACCACGTCCTCAGCGGGCACGTCGCCGGGGCCGCCGTCGACGTCTTCCCCGACGAGCCGCGCGAGCAGGGCGACGCCTTCACCTCCGTGCTGCGCGGGCTGCCCAACGTCATCCTCACGCCGCACGTCGGCGGGTCGACGCAGGAGGCGCAGCACGACATCGGGCGCTTCGTGGCCGGCAAGCTCGCCGACTACGCCGGCGCCGGGACGACGACGCTGAGCGTCAACCTGCCGACGGTGGCGCTGCACGGGTCGTCGGCCGCCCGGTTCGCGCTGCTGCACCGCAACGTGCCCGGCGTGCTGGCGCGCGTCGACGCCCTCGTCGGGGAGCACGGGCTCAACGTCGACGGCCAGGTGCTGGCCACCCGCGGCGAGCTCGGGTACGCGGTCACCGACGTCAGCGCGGCGCTGCCCCCGGACCTGCTGGCCGCGCTGCGGGCGCTGCCGGAGACCGTCCGGCTGATCACCGTCGGGACGCGTGCCGACTGACCGCACGCCCGGGTCCGCACTGCTGGAGGCGCGGGACCTGCGGGTCGGCCACGGCACCGAGCCGGTCTGCGCGCCGGTCGACCTCGCCGTGGCGCCGGGCCGGGCGCTGGGGCTGGTCGGGGCCAACGGCGCCGGCAAGTCCACGCTCCTGCAGACGCTCGTCGGGCTCCTGGCGCCCCTGGCCGGCACGGTCACCCTGGCCGGCCGGGAGGTGGACGAGCGGCGGGCCGACGTCCGCCGGGACGTGGCCTGCGTGCTCGACGACGAGGCGTTCTTCCCCTCGCTGACCGGCCGCGAGCACCTGCTGCTGACCGCGCGGGGCCACGGGGTGCGCGACCCGGAGGCGGTGGTGGACGCCGAGGTGGCCGCGTTCGGGCTGACCGGCCGGATCGACGCGCTGCCCTCCCGGCTCTCCTCCGGGCAGCGCCGCCGGCTGGCGCTGGCCGCCGCACTGGTCCGGCCGGCCCGCCTCGTGGTGCTCGACGAGCCCGAGCGCCGGCTCGACGCGGGGATGCGCACCCGGCTGGCCGGGCGGCTGGCGCGGCTCCGGGACGACGGGGCCGCGGTGGTGTTCGCCTGCCACGACGCCGACTTCCTCCGGGCCGTGGCCGACGACGTCCTCCTGCTCGACGAGGACGCCTGCCCGCGCCTCGACCCGGCCTCGGCCGCCGACCTCCTGCCGGCGCTGTGAGCGCGCCGCCAGCCGTCCTCGCCGACCGGGACGCCGAGCTCTCCGGCGCCGCGGTCCGGCGGCTCACCCGCCGGGCCACGGCGGCCCGCGCCGACACCACCGTGGCGGCCCGGCTCGCCGAGGCCTGGGGGTCCCTGGTCTCGGTGGCGATCGGCGTCGCCGTCCTCGCCGGGACGGTGGCCTCGCTGCGCGAGCGGGTCACCCTGGCCGGCGCCCCGGCCACCGCCACCGTGCTGCCGGCCGGGGTCACCGCGGCGCTGGCCGCGGTGCTCGCGCTGGCCGGTCTCGTCGTCGCCCTCGACCGGCTGGGCCCGGTCAGCAGCACCCCCGCGGCCGCGGCGTGGTGGCTGCCGCTGCCGGCCGGCCGGCGCGACCTGCTGCGCGGCGAGCTGGGCCGGGTCGTCGCGGCCGTCGCCGGCACCGCCGCCGTGGCGGCCCTGCCACTGGCGCTCACGCTGACCGACGCCCCCTCCCTCGGCGGCGTGGCCGCCGTGCTGGCCGGGACGGCGGGGACCGCGGCCGCCCTGGTCGGCGCGGTCGCCCTCGGCCAGACCCGCGGAGGCGGCGGCCGGGCGGCACCGGTCGCCGGCGCGGTGGCCGTCGGCCTCGCCGCGGCGGCGGTCGGGTCGGCCACCGTCCTGGCGGCCACCGGCGGTGGGGAGCTCCCGCCCCTGCCCGGGCTGCCGGCCGGCTGGGCGGTGCTGCCGGGAGCCGCAGCCGTCCTCCTGCTGGCCGGCGCGCTGGCCGGCCTCGGGCGCCTCGGCGCCGGGCAGTTGCGGGCACTGGGCGCCACGTCGCAGTACGCGTCGGCGTCGGCCCTCTCGCTCGACACCCGGGACCTGGGCCGGGCGCTGGCCGCCCGCAGCCCCCGCGAGCCCCGGCGCGGCCGGCGCTTCCCCCGCGTCGCCGGTGCCTGGCAGGCGGTGGTCGCCGCCGACCGCACCGCGCTGGGCCGCTCGCCGTGGCACCTCGGCCAGGTGGCCGTCGCCGTCGCGGTGCCCGTGCTGGTCGCCCGCACCGACGGGCTGGGCGCGCTGCCGGTGGCCGTGTGGGGCGCGTGCGCGGCCGGGTGGGCACTGGCGGCCGTCGCGGCCGGGCACCCGGCGCGGCAGGCCCAGCTCGTCCCCGCGCTCGACCGCCTGCTGCCCCTGTCGGCCGCCGGTGTCACCGTCGCCCGGGCGGTGGTGCCCCTCGCCGTGCTCGCGGTGGTGACCACCCTGACCGGCCTGCTGATCGGCGTGGCCGGCGGGACGCCGGCGCTGTGGACCGGGCTGTGCGCCGCCACGGCCCCGGCCTGGGCCGCAGCCGCGCTGCGGGGCGCGTTCCGCCCGGAGGTCGACTGGTCCGGGCCGGTGGTGTCGACGCCGATGGGTGCGCTGCCCACCGGGGTGGGCGCCACGCTCGTGCAGGGTGTCGACGTCGGGCTCGTGGGCAGCCTGCCGCTCGCCGCCGCCCTGGTCTCCGGCGGGCCGACCCCGCTGTGGCTGGCGGTCCAGCTCGGCTGGTCGGTGCTCCTGTGCGCGGGCGCGCTCGCCCTGGTGGCCCGCCGCCCGAGCGGGCCCGGCTGACGGCACCGAGGTCGTATGGTCCGGATCACACCTGCGACAGGGAGGGTGGACGTGCCCGATCCGGTCCCCGCGCGGAGCGCGACCTTCGCCGCCCCGCGGATCGAGTCCGAGCGGCTGCCCGACGGCCGCCTGCTGCTGCGCTCGGCCGAGCCGCTGGCCGGGCACCCGGCCAGCGTGGTGCACGAGTTCCGGCGGCACGCCGAGGAGCACCCCGGGCGGCTGCTGGTCGCCGAGCGCGGAGCCGACGGCGAGTGGGCCCAGCTCACCTGGGGCGAGGCCCGGGCGCAGGCCGACCGGATCGCGCAGGGCCTGCTCGACCGGGGTCTGGCCGGCCGCCCGGTGCTGGTGCTCTCGGGCAACAGCCGGCTGCACCTGGTCGTCGCGCTGGCGGCGATGACGGTGGGCGCGCCGGTGGTGCCCACCAGCGTCGCCTACTCGCTGCAGAGCGCCGACCACGGCAAGCTCCGCGCGATGGCCGACCTGGTCGAGCCGGGGCTCGTCGTCGCCGAGGACGCGACCTTCGCCGCGGCGGTCACGGCGGTCGCCGGCGACCGGCCGGTGCTCAGCCGGGACGGCGACCTGCCCGGCTCCGTCATGCCGGCGGAGTTCGGCGCCGACCCGACGGCCGAGGTGGACCGGCGGTGCGCCGGGCTGCGCCGCGAGGACGTGGCCAAGATCCTGTTCACCTCGGGGTCGACCGGCAGCCCCAAGGGCGTGCTCAACACCCACGGCATGCTGATGGCCAACCAGCAGCAGCTGCGCCAGGTGTGGCCGTTCCTCGCCGTGGAGCCGCCGGTGCTGCTCGACTGGCTGCCGTGGAGCCACACCTTCGGCGGGAACCACGACCTGGGCATGGTGCTGGCCAACGGCGGCACGCTGTGGATCGACGACGGCCGGCCCGCCCCGGCGCTGGTCGGCCGCACCGTGCGCAACCTCGCCGACGCGCGCCCCACGCTGTACCTCAACGTGCCCGCCGGCTACGCCGCGCTGCTGCCGCTGCTCGAGCGCGACCCGGCGGCGGCGCGGGCGTTCCTCGAGCGGCTGCGGCTGGGCTTCTTCGCCGCCGCCGCGCTGCCCCAGCAGCTGTGGGACCGGCTGGAGAAGCTGGCCGCCGACCACGGGGCGACCATGACGATGACCACCTCCTGGGGGCTGACCGAGACCGCACCGGCGGCCACCAGTGCGCACTTCCCGATCACCCGCAGCGACGTCCTCGGCGTCCCGCTGCCCGGCGTGGAGCTGGCGCTGGTGCCGGTGGGGGAGAAGACCGAGGTCCGGGTCACCGGCCCCAACGTCACCCCGGGCTACCACCGCCGTCCCGACCTCACCGCGGCCGCCTTCGACGAGCACGGCTTCTTCCGCACCGGCGACGCCGTCGCGCTCGCCGACCCCGACGACCCGGCCGCCGGCCTGGTCTTCCGCGGCCGGATCGCCGAGGACTTCAAGCTGTCCACCGGCACCTTCGTCAGCGTCGGCACGCTGCGGCCCGCGCTGCTGTCGGCGTCGGAGGGCCTGCTCACCGACGCGGTGGTCTGCGGCCAGGACGGCGACTGCGTGACCGCGATGGTGTGGCTGCACCCGGAGCACGCGGCGCGGGTGGACGCCGACGGCGTGCCCGAGGACTCGCTCCGGGCCGAGCTGGCGGCGACGCTGCGCCGGCTGGCCGCCCGGGGCGGCGGCTCCTCGCAGTGCGTCGAGCGGGTGCTGGTGCTCACCGAGCCCGCCCGGCTGGACGCCGGGGAGATCACCGACAAGGGCTACGTGAACCAGGCCGCCGTCCGCGACCGCCGCGCCGACCTCGTGGCGCTGCTGTCGGCCGACCCGCTGCCGCCGCGGGTCGTCGTCCGGGAGGGCTGACCGCCGGTCAGCCGGCGGCGGCCAGCCGCGGGAGGACGGCCTCGGTGAACAGGCCGACGCCCTCCCGCCGGCGGTCGCCCGCGCCGACCGGCGAGAACACCAGCGTGTCCGCGCCCGCCTCGGCGAACTCGCGCGCCCGTGCCGCCACCCGGTCGGGGTCGCCGTGCAGCAGGTACCGGTCGGCGAGGGGGGCGAAGTCCTGCTGGTAGACCGCGCTCACCCACTCGACGACCTCCCGGCGTGACCGGTCGGCGTCGGTGTCCACCCCGCCCCAGCAGAAGACCGCACCCCGGACGGCGGACGGGTCGCGGCCGGCCCGCTCGGCGGCCTCGCGCACCTCGGCGAGGCTGCGGGCCAGCTGCTCGGGTGTGTACATGTAGGGCATCCACACGTCGGCGAACCGGCCGGCCCGCCGGATCGCCGGCGCCTTGCGGCCGCCGAGCCACAGCGGCGGGCCGCCGGGCTGGACCGGGCCGGGGGAGAGCGCCAGGCCCTCGACCCGGGCGTGCCGGCCGGCGTGCTCCACCGGGCCGCCGGCCCACAGCCGGCGCAGCAGGTCCAGCGCCTCGTCGGTGCGCGGCCCCCGCTCGGCGACGTCGACACCGGCCGCGACGAACTCCGGCGGGTACTCGCCGCCGACGCCGACGCCCATGTCGAAGCGGCCGCCGGAGACCTGGTCGAGCGTCGTCGCCAGCTTCGCGGCCAGCGCTGCGGGGTAGAGCGGCAGCACGGTCAGCGAGCTGAGCAGCCGGATGCGGCTGGTGGCACCGGCGGCGGCGGCGAGCGCGACGAAGGCGTTCGGGTGCGGGCTGTGGAAGAACAGGTGCTCGCCGGTGGCGATCCCGTCGTAGCCCGCCTCCTCGGCCGCGCGCGCCTCCGTGGCGACGGCCTGCTGCTCGGAGCTCAGCGTCAGGACCACCCGCACGGCTGCCCCTCCCTCCGGGTCCGGCCGGCCCCCGGCGGGGTCAGGAGCCCTCGGCGACCAGCTCGGTGTCCACGCCGATCCTGCCCACCTTGGACGCGCCGCCGGGGCTGCCGAGCGGCGCGTCGCGGCCGGGCAGGATCTCGACGAAGAAGCGCCGGTTGTCGGCGATGTGCGGCTCGTTCTCGTCGGTGACCCGGCGGTCCTGGGCGATGGCCTCCACCGGGCAGACCGGCTCGCAGGCGCCGCAGTCGATGCACTCCTTGGGGTTGATGTAGAGCTTGCGGTCGCCCTCGTAGATGCAGTCGACCGGGCACTCCTCGACGCAGGACATGTCCGTGGTGTCGATGCACTCGGCGCCGATGACGTAGGGCACGGGGGCTCCTCTGGCTGGGGTCGGGTGGGTCAGGCGGACGCGGCCGCGCCGATCCCGGCGGGGTCGTCGCTGCTGTGCCCGGGGAACAGCGGCTGGTCGGGGTCGAGGTAGGTGGCCGCGTTGTTCACCGCGGTGGCGGCTTCCCCGAACCCGACGGCGATCAACCGCACCTTGCCGGCGTACTCGGTGATGTCGCCGGCGGAGTAGACGCCGGCCACGTTCGTGCGCATGGCGGTGTCGACGACGATCCTGCGGTCGGCGGTGTCGACGCCCCAGCGCTCCAGCGGCCCGATGTCGGCGGTGAAGCCGAGCGCGGCGATGATCGCCTGGGCGCGGTGGGGGGTGACCGTGCCGTCCTTGGCCCGGACGTGCACGGTGTGCAGCCGGTCGTCGCCCTCGAGCCCGCTCACCTGGGCGTCGGTCACGACGACGGTCCGGCCGCGCTGCACGTCCGCGACGCTGGCGGCGTGCGCGCGGAACTGCCGGCGCCGGTGCACCAGCGTGACCGAGGCCGCGACGTCCTCCAGGGCGAGCGCCCAGTCGACCGCGGAGTCCCCGCCGCCGACGATGACGACGTCCTGGCCGGCGTGCGCGGCCAGCTCCCTGACCACGTAGGTCAGCCCGCGGCCCTCCCACCGGTCGCCGCCGGGCAGCGGCCGCGGGGTGAAGGTGCCGATCCCGCCGGTGACGACGACGGCGCCGCAGTGCACCCGCGTGCCCCGGTCGGTGGTGACGACGAGCCGGTCCCCGGCCCGGGGGCGCTCGCCGGCCTCGTTCGTGAGCGTCTCCGACTGCTCGCCGAGGACGTACACCGGGTCGAAGCGGGCGGCCTGCTGCACGAGGTCGGCGACCAGGTCGCGGCCCTTGACGCCGGGGAAGCCGGCGACGTCGTGGATCAGCTTCTCCGGGTAGAGGGCCGTCACCTGGCCGCCCGGCTCGGGGAGGCTGTCGACGACCGCGGTGCGCAGGCCGCGGAAGCCCGCGTAGTAGGCGGCGTAGAGCCCGGCGGGGCCGGCGCCGACGACGAGCAGGTCGACGTGCACCTCCCGCCCCGCCGCCGCCGGGTGCTCCGGGGTCAGGACGTCGGTCGCGGTCACGCAGGGCCCCCGGTGATCGGCGTGAGGTCGGGCTTGGCGGCGCCGCCGAGGCGCTCGATGGCGAGCTCGCGGATGCGGAAGCGCTGCAGCTTCCCGGTGGCGGTGGTGGGCAGCTCGTCGAACACGACGATGTGGCGCGGGCGCTTGAAGGCGGCCAGGCCGTCGCGGCACCAGGCCACGAGGTCGTCGGGGCCCGCGGCGGCGCCGGGGACGAGGACGACGCAGGCGACCGGCTTGTCCAGCCCGGTCTCGTCGGGCACCGAGACGACGACGACCTGCGCGACGTCGTCGTGGGCGCGCAGCCGCTCCTCCACCTCGGTCGGCGAGACCCAGATCCCGCCGGCCTTGATGATGTCGTCGGTGCGGCCCAGGGAGCTGTAGTACCCGTCGGCGCTGCGCACGTAGGTGTCGCCGGTGCGCACCCACTCGCCCTGGAACACCCGGCGGGTCACCGCGGTGCGCGACCAGTAGCCGGTGGCCGCCGAGGAGCCCCGCACCCACAGGTTGCCCGGGGTGCCGTCGGGGACCGGCTGCCCGTCGTCGTCGAGGATGCGCGCGTCGTAGCCGGCGACCAGCTCGCCGGTGGAGCCGGGGCGGGTCCGGCCGGGGTGGCCGCTGATGAAGATGTGCAGCATCTCGGTGGAGCCGATGCCGTCGAGCATCTCCACGCCGAAGGTGCCGGTGAACCGCTCGAACAGCGCGGCGGGGAACGCCTCGCCGGCGGAGACGCAGGCGCGCACGGAGGCGAAGGCGTCGGTGGGCAGGCCGGCGGCGAGCAGCGCGGCGTAGTAGGTGGGGCCGGCGAAGAACAGCGTCGGGCGCTGCTCGCGGAGCACCCGCAGCGTGCCGGCGGGACCGGGCCGGGAGCGGTCGAGCACCGTGCTCGCCCCCACCGAGAACGGGAACGTCAGCGTGTTGCCCAGGCCGTAGGCGAAGAAGAACTTGGCGACGGAGAACGTCACGTCGTCCGGGCCGATCGCCAGCACGTCGCGCGCGTAGGTCTCGGCGGTGTCCCGCAGCGAGCCGTGCCGGTGCATCGCGCCCTTGGGCGTGCCGGTCGTGCCGGAGGTGTAGAGCCAGAACGCGGGGGAGTCGGCCACGGTCGGGTAGGGCTCGGCGACCTGCTCGGCGAAGTCCGCGCCGGCGGCGGTGAACTCCGCCCAGGTCCGGACGCGGACCCCGGGGACCTCGGGCAGCGCCCCGGTGGTGTGGACGACGACGTCGGTGAGGTCGCGGCTGCCGGCGACGGCACTGCCGAGCGCGGCGAACTCCGAGCTCAGCACGACCACGCGGGCGCGGCTGTCGGTGGCCAGCACCGCGATGTCCCTGGGCTTGAGCATCGTGCTCACCGGTACCGGCACCGCCCCGATGCGCAGCCCGGCGAGGAACGCGGCGAGCAGCTCGGGGCAGTCGCCCATGCACAGCAGCAGCCGCTCCTCCGGGCGCACCCCGGCGGCGACGAGGGCAGCGGCGACGGCGCGGACGGCCTCGTCGAGCTCGGCGTAGGTCAGCGTCCGGACGCTGCCGTCGAGGTCGATCGCGGTGATCGCGCGGCGGTGGGGGGTGGCCCGCGCGTTGCGGGTGACCAGCCACTCGGCGGCGTTGAACGGCTCACCGGTCGGGGCCGGCGCCCCGGGCAGCAGGGCGGGGGAGGAGGGGGCGGTGTCGAGGGTGGCCACGGTGCGCGCCCTTTCGGTGCCGGGGACCGAGCCGGGGGACCGCTCGGGGGAGGAGGAGGCGGCCGGGGCCCGGCCGCCGGTGGTGCGGCTGCGGCCGGGCCCGGGGGCCCGGCCGCAGCGACGTGCGTCAGCCGCTCAGAAGCGCACGTAGTCGTACTCGACGGGCAGGGAGTTGATCCCGACCGACGGCGGGGCGATCCAGCCGGCGAACTCACCGGGCTCGTAGTGCGGCACCATCAGCCCGGCCACGCGCTCGCGGTCCTCGGGGGTCGGCAGGTACTCGCCCACCCGCTCCTCCCAGGTGGCCCCGTCGACGATCTCGCCGGTGGGTGTGACGTGGTGCCCGGCGAAGGCGCCGACCTTGCGGTTGAAGCCCTGGTGCGGCAGGTACAGGCGCTCCTCCAGGCCGGCGTCCTCCAGCTCCTGGTTCCACCGCCTGACGCCGTTCTCGCAGTCCGCGGCGTACTCGTTGCGCAGGTCGAGGTTGAGCGCGGTGAGCATCGGCACCGTGCGCGTGGTGAGCTGCCCGCCCTCGATGACCGGGACCTCCATGGTCAGGTCGTGCAGCTGGTGGTCGTCCTTGCGGCGGGTCTCCATCCACCGGCCCTTGAGGCCGGCGGTGTAGTAGGCCGCCACGTTGGACGACGTCTCGGAGCCGAAGAGGTCCATGGAGACGGAGAACTGGAAGTTCAGGTACTTCTGGATCACCGACAGCGGGATGCCGCCGTACTGCCAGATGTCGTCGGTGCCGTGCTCCTTCATCAGCTGCGCGGTCCGCTGGACGGTGCGCTGCACGCCCGTCGTCCCGACGAACATGTGGTGCGCCTCCTCCTTGAGCATGAACTCGCAGGTGCGCGCCAGCGGGTCGAAGCCGCTCTCCTTCAGCGTGCCGAGCTGGTACTTGCCGTCCCGGTCGGTGAAGTAGGTGAACATGAAGAACGACAGCCAGTCGGTCGTCTCCTCGTTGAACGCCCCGAGGATGCGCGGCGAGTCGTAGTCGCCCGAGTTGCGCTTGAGCAGCTCCTCGGCCTCCTCGCGGCCGTCCTTCCCGAAGTAGGCGTGCAGCAGGTAGACCATCGCCCAGAGGTGGCGGCCCTCCTCCACGTTGACCTGGAAGAGGTTGCGCATGTCGTACAGCGACGGCGCGGTCATGCCCAGGTGTCGCTGCTGCTCGACCGAGGCGGGCTCGGTGTCGCCCTGGACGACGATCAGCCGGCGCAGGTCCGAGCGGTGCTCGCCGGGGACCTCCTGCCAGGCCGGCTCGCCCTTCTTGTCACCGAAGTTGACCTTGCGGTCGGGGTCGCGCTCGGCGAGGAAGATGCCCCAGCGGTACTCCTCCATGGGCACCCGGTCGAAGTGCGCCCAGCCGTCGCGGCCGACCGCGATGGCGGTGCGCAGGTAGACGTCGTGGGTCGGGATGGAGGGGCCGAGGTTCTTCCACCAGTCGAGGAACTTCGGCTGCCAGCCCTCCAGCGCGCGCTGCAGCTTGCGGTCGCCGGCCAGGTTGACGTTGTTGGGGATCCGCTCCGAGTAGTCGATCTTCGACAGCGGCCCCGTGGGGGTGGGGGCGTCCCCGGTGACCGTGCCGGACTGGGGGGTGGACTCGGTGGTGGTCATGGTCAGACCCGCTTCCTGTCGTAGTCGGCCCGCTTGCCGGTTCCGTAGCGGCGGAGTGCTCCTTCGGGGCCAGCGGCGTTGGGCCGCTGGAAGATCCAGTTCTGCCAGGCGGTGAGCCGGCCGAAGACCTTCGTCTCGGGCGTCTCGCGGCCGGCGAAGCGGAGGTTGGCCTCCATGCCGGTCAGCGCGTCGGGCGAGAAGCTGGCCCGCTCCTCGATGACCAGGCGGATCTCGTCCTCCCAGTCGATGTCGTCGGGCGTGCTGGTGACCAGCCCGAGCTCCGCGGCGTCGGCGGCCGGCAGGTCGCGCCCGGTGGCCGCCTCCGCCGCGGCCAGCTCCGCGTCGCTGCCGAGGAAGCGGACCTGCAGGCGGCTGAGGTCGTTGCTCATCGGCAGCAGGCCGGTGTTGAACTCGTCCAGCCGGATCACCGCGGGCGGCTTGGGGTCCTCGTCGTCCTCGAACTGGCCCTCGAGCATGTACTGGCGGTCGGCGGCGAAGGCGATCTCGGCCAGCGAGCCGACGAAGCAGGAGCCGGGCTCGACGAGCGCGAACAGGCTGCGGCTGGTGGTGTCCAGGCGCTTGACCGTGCGGCGGTAGAAGCCGATGGTCTCGTTGACCAGCCAGTGGTCGCGGTGGGCGAGCAGGAACTCGTCGTAGGCGGCCACGGTGGCGCCGTCGCCCTCGGTGCGCAGCAGCCAGGTGCCGATCTCGAGCTCGTTGGTGCGCAGCCGCAGGATCGCGTCGTCCAGCTCGCGGGTGGTGGCCAGCAGCCAGGCGGCGTCGCCCTGCTCCTGCAGCTCCGCCACGCTGCCCGGCACCGACTCCGGGCCGAGGACGGTCAGGGTCGCGGTGCCCGAGGCGCGGTCGAGGACGACGCGCACGTGCCCGTAGCGGATGGTGTCGCCGTCGACCTCGCGCTGCAGCGGGGTCAGCGCGACCCCGGTGGCCCCGGCGCCCGGCCGGGTGGAGGCGGCGGCGGCCTCGGCGGCCCGCCGGGACACCTCGGCCCCGAAGTCGCGGGCCTTGACGCTGGCGTCGACCAGCCGCCACTGCACGGCGCGCTCGCCGCGGATGCCCTCGGCGGTGGTGGAGAAGATGTCGGCCAGGTCCCGGCGCACGCCGCGCTTGTCGACCACGCGGGTCAGCCCGCCGGTGCCCGGCAGCACGCCGAGCAGCGGGACCTCGGGCAGCGACACCGCCGAGGAGTTGTCGTCGACGAGGACGATCTCGTCGCAGGCCAGGGCCAGCTCGTAGCCGCCGCCGGCCGCCGTGCCGTTGACCGCGGCGATGGAGCGCAGGCCGGAGCGGGCCGAGGCGTCCTCGATGCCGTTGCGGGTCTCGTTGGTGAACTTGCAGAAGTTCACCTTCCAGCTGTGCGGCGACGCGGCGAGCATCTTGATGTTGGCGCCGGCGCAGAACATCCGCTCCTTGGCGCTGGTGACGACGACGACCTTGGCCTCGGGGTGCTCGAAGCGGATCCGCTGCACCGCGTCGTGGAGCTCGATGTCCACGCCCAGGTCGTAGCTGTTCATCTTCAGCTCGTAGCCGGGGACGATGCCGCCGTCCTCGGCGACGTCGAGGGTCAGGGTCGCGACCTCGCCGTCGACCGACAGCCGCCAGTGCCGGTACTGGTCGGGGGAGGTGTCGAAGGACACCTCGGTCGTCGCGGCCGGCTCCGCGACGGGGGCCGGGCCCTCCGCCGTCGTCGCCGAGCGGTCTTCCACGGTGGTCACGGAGCCTCCAGGGGTGCGGGCGCGACGGCCCCGGGGGGCCCGTCGCTCCCATGGTGACGTGCTACACGACCTTGCGCAAGAGGGGACTTAGTTGTAGACATGTGGTGCAGGCCACACGTCCCCCGGAGGTCACCATGCCCGCTGCCGACACCCTGCGCTGGGTCCACGAGGACGACCCGCGGTGGGACGCCGACCGCGAGCGGGTCTTCGCGACCGTGCCGGAGGGCGTGTTCCGCACCGAGGCGCGGCAGTCCGGGGAGCGGCTGTCGAGCGACTGGTGGCGGGTGGAGCGCGGGGGCACCGTCGTCGGCTACGGCTGGCTCGACGACGTGTGGGGCGACGCCGAGGTGCTGCTCGCCGTCGAGGCCGCCGCGCGGGGCTCCGGCGTCGGCGTCTTCGCGCTGCACCGGCTCGAGGAGGAGGCGGCCGCACGCGGGCTGAACTACGTGCTCAACGTGGTCCGCGACACCCACCCCGAGCGGGCCGAGGTGACCGCCTGGTTCGAGCACCACGGCTTCGTGGCCGGCGAGGACGGGCGGCTGCGCAAGCGGGTCGGCGACCGCGCGCGTGACATCGGCCAGCACCAGGACGGCCGCCCCGGGACCGGCGAGGCGACCCCGCCGTCCGACGGGCGACAGGCGCGCTACCTCGCCGAGCGCGAGCGGGCCGCCGGCCGGCCGCGCCGGGACGACGAGCCGGCCACCGTCGGCGCCGACCGCGGTCCGGGCGAGGAGGAGATGGGCGGCTACGTCGACCCGGAGCAGCACCGCTACTGAATCGCCCGTTCGGCCGTGCCCTTCGGGCACTCGCCCACCCGCTGACCAGCGTGTTCTCTTCCATGCCGCTTGTGCCGCCATGCGTTCGAACGTATGATCGAGTACATGGCGGACGGGTCGGCGGTGCAGGTGCTCGACGCGCCACGTGCCACCCCGACCGCGGGCTGGGCGGCCGGTCCGCTGGGTGCGGCGCAGGCCGCTGATCGGGAGGTCGCCCGGCACACCGCGCTGCGCGCCCGGGCGGTCGCCGCCTTCGCCGCGAGCCGGCCGGCGTCGACCGACCGGACGCAGGGCGAGCGGGGGGCGATGTCGGCCGAGCGGTGGGCGGCGCGCGCCGACGTGCTGCGGCCGGTGAGCGAGTGGGCCACCCAGGAGCTGGCCATCGCGCTCGGCCTCACCGCGCAGGCCGCCGAGGGGGAGTTGGAGCGGTCGTTGACGCTGACCCAGCGGCTGCCGGCCGTGCTCGACGCGCTGGAGGCCGGGGTGCTGCACGTCGGGCACCTGTGGTGCCTGCTCGAGCACGTCGCGCCGATCGCCGACGCCGCCCTCCGCGCGCGGGTCGAGCGGGAGCTGCTGGACTGGCTGGCCGCCCGACGCGGGGTGACCACGCCGGCGCAGCTGGAGGATCGGGTGCGGCGGGTGGTCACCCGGCTGAACGCCCGCGACGCCGCTCGCGACCTGGCCCGGGCGCTGCGGCAGCGCGGCGTGTCGGTGCGGCCGGAGCGCACGGTGGGCGTGTCGGCGGTGACGGTGGTGTGTTCGACGCCGGAGGCGCAGGCGTTCGTGCGTGCGCTGGGCGCTCACGTCGACGCTCTCGACGCCGATCCGGCCGACGCCCGCACGCGCGGTGAGAAGACGGTGGACTGCCTGCTGGACCTGGTGTTGCGCCCGGGGGAGTCCGAGCTGCCGCCGGTGCAGGTGCTGCTGACGGTGGTGGCGTCGGTGCAGACGCTGCTCGGTGGTGACCACCCGGGTGAGGTGGACGGGCAGGTGGTGCCGGCGGAGATGGCCCGCCAGCTCGCCCGCGCCCTCGCCGGCCTGGCACCCGTCGGCGCCGACGCCCCGGATGCTGAGGTTCCGGGCGACACCGCCCAGTCGCCCGAGGCCACCGAGCCGTGGGACTGCGACGGTGGCCCGGTCGACCGGGCGGCCGCTGACCTCAGCGCCGAGGCGTTCGACCGATGGCTCGACGAGCTCGTGCGGGATGCGTTCAGCGGCGACCCGCCACTGGAGCCACTGCCTGGTGATCCGGAGTGGGACACCGCTCTGCCGGACGTCGGGTGCGATACCGACCCGGACTGGGAGCCGGTCGACCACCCGCACCCCGAGGACGCCCCGGGCTCCGCTGTGTCCTGCGCCGGCCCGGGCTGGTGGGCGGTGGCTGACCGGGCGGTCGAGGACGCCGAGGACGCGGTGCACGCCGCCGGCCTCGCCCTCGGTCACGCCCACCGGATGGTGACCACCGCCGACCGCGCCGACGCCGCCGATGAGACCGCCTGGCAGGCCGGCCCACCCGGCCGGGTCACCGCCGCCCGCGACGCCGTGACCGCACTCGCCGCCGTCGGCGAGGCCCAGCGCGCCGACCTCGCCGCGCTGCTGGCCGCCACCGCCGGCGGCGGGCTGGCCGACCGGCCGCGCATCGCCCTCACCGACGCCGTCACCGGCGCACTGCTCGCCCTCACCGACCTGCCCGCACTGCGCCGCGCCGGCACTTGCGCCCGCCCCGCCTGCCGCCGCCGGCCCGAGACCTGCGACCACGACCTCACCTGCCGCCCCGGCCTCGGCGCCCCCGCTCCCACCGACGGCTACCGGCCCGCCGCGGGCCTCGACCGATGGGTCCGCGCTCGCGACCGGCGCTGTCGCTTCCCCGGCTGCCGCCGCCGCATTCCGGCCGCCGGGGAACTCGACCACCTCCGCCCCTGGCCCACCGGGGAGACGTCGGCGGCCAACCTGGCCGGGTTCTGCACCACCCACCACCGCGGCAAGCACCAGGCACCCGGCTGGCGCTACGACCTTCGCTCCGACGGCACGCTGACGGTCACCACCCCCACCGGGCTGACCGCCGTCGGCGAGCCCCCGCCCTACTGAGGCGGCCGAGCAGCGACCGGGCGCCGTCCGGGCACGACCACCAGCGCGACCCCCAGGGCGGTCAGCGCGATCCCGGCGAGCGACACCGCCGACGGGACCGTGCCGAACAGCAGCCACGCCTCCAGCGCCACCGCCGGCGGCACCAGGTACAGCAGGCTGGACACCTCGGCGGCCGTCCCGCGCCGCAGCAGCACGAGCAGCAGCAGCACCGCCCCCAGCGACAGGGCGAGCACCAGCCAGACCATCGCCAGCACGAAGTCGCCGGTCCAGCGGATCGTCATCCGCTCGGTCGCCAGCGCACCGGCCAGCAGGACCACCGCCGCCGCGGCGTACTGCACCGCCGTCCCCCAGAGCAGCGGTATCCCACCGCCGAACCGCTTCTGGTGCACCGTGCCGGCCGTCCCCGCCGCCAGCGCCACCAGGCACGCGGCCACCCCCACCACCGACAGGGACGCGGCGCCGGCCGCTGCGGTCAGCCCCGGCCAGACGACGACGGCGACACCGGCCACCCCGAGCGCGAGCCCCAGCCACTGCCGCCGGGTGGCCCGCTCGCCGAGCACCGGCCCGGCCAGCACCACGGTCAGCACCGGCTGCAGGCTCACCACGACCGCCGAGACCGGCGAGGGCACCCCCAGGGAGATCGCGACGAACACCCCGCCCAGGTAGCCGGCGTGCAGCAGCAGGCCGACGACCGCGGCGTGCGCGTACTGCGCCGGCCGGGAGAGGAGGGCGGCACGCGCGGCCACCGCGATCAGCGCCAGCAGGGCCGCGGCGATGACCATCCGCAGCCCCAGGAAGGTCAGCGGCTCGGCGTAGGGCAGCCCGTACTGCGCGCCGACGAAGCCGGTGCTCCACAGCAGCACGAACAGCGCCGGGGCGCCCAGCCGCTGCAGCCGCGACCGTGCCGGGGCGCTCACCGGGCGGTCAGGCCACGCCGAGGAGCCGGTGGGCCACGGTGCTGTCGCTGCGGAACTCCGGCGTCGGGCAGCGGTGCACGATCCGGCCCTTCTGCATGACGGCGATCTCGTCGGCCACCGCGAACGCCAGGTGCAGGTCCTGCTCGACCACCAGCAGGGTGACCCCCTCCGCCTTCATGCCCACCACGACCTGACCGATGGCGTCGACCACCGCGGGGGCCAGCCCGTCGGACGGCTCGTCCATCAGCACCAGCCGCGGGTTGGTCAGCAGCGCCCGCGCTATGGCCAGCATCTGCTGCTCCCCGCCGGAGAGCTGCCCCGCCCCGTGCCTGAGCCGCTCGCCCAGCCGCGGCAGCAGCTCCAGCACCCGCCCGGTGTCCCAGGGACCGCGGCCGCGGCCACGCCGGGCGGCCAGGTCCAGGTGCTCGGTCACCGTCAGCGGCGCCCACACCCGGCGTCCCTGCGGCACCACGGCCACCCCCGCGCGGGCGACCACGTCGGGCCGCCGGCCGGTCAGGTCGCGGCCGTCGAGCCGCACCGTGCCGGCCGAGGCGCGCACCAGCCCCATGAGCGTGTTGACCAGCGTCGTCTTGCCCACGCCGTTGCGGCCGAGCAGGCCGAGCACCCGGCCGTCGGCGAGGTCGAGGTCGACCCCCTGCAGCACGGTGCTGTGCCGGTAGCCCGACTGCAGTCCGCGGACCTCGAGCACTCAGCTCACCCCCAGGGCGGCCGGTCCGGCCGTGTCGGTGAACAGGGACTCCCGGCCGGTGCCGAGGTAGGCCTCCTGGACGGCGTCGCTGGCGCGCACCTGCTCGGGCGTGCCGGTCAGCAGCACCCGCCCCAGGTGCAGCACGGTCACCGACCGCGCCAGGGCGAAGACGACGTCCAGATCGTGCTCGACGATGACCACGGTGACCGTCTCCGACAGCGCCCGGACCAGCTCGACCAGCCGCGCGCTCTCCGCCGGTGACATGCCGGCCGCCGGCTCGTCGAGCAGCAGCAGCCGCGGCTCGCAGGCGAGCGCCACGGCCACCTCCAGCTGCCGCCGCTCGCCGTGGGACAGGTCGGCGACCGGGCTGCCGCGCCGGTGCTCGAGGCCGACGTCGGCCAGCAGCCCGTCCACCCGCTCGCGTGCCGCGGCCTGCCGCCGCGGCACCAGCGACGCGCGCGACCCGTGCCGCCGCTGCGCGGCGAGCAGCACGTTCTGCTCGACGGTCTGCGTGGTGAACAGGCTCGAGTGCTGCAGGGTCTGGCTGATCCCCAGCCGCGCCCGCGCGTGCTCGGGCAGGCCGGTGACGTCGGTGCCCGCGAGGCTGACCGTGCCCGCCGACACCGGCATGCTGCCGGTGACCAGCTTGAACAGGGTGCTCTTGCCGGCGCCGTTGGGCCCGATCAGCGCATGACGCGCGCCGGTGGGGACGTCGAGGGTGACGTCGTCGACGGCCTTGAGCGCACCGAAGTGCCGGCTGACCCCCGACAGGGACAGCAGGGGAGCGGTCACGGTGTCCTCCGGGAGGCGGCGCGGCGGCGCTGCACCGCCGCGGAGATGCCGGCCAGGCCGGCGAAGCCGCGCGGCAGCAGGTAGACGGCGAGCACGAAGACGATGCCCAGCACCAGCGGGCCGTGGCCCTCGAGGGTCGGGCCCAGCGCGTCGCGCACCAGCACGACGACGGCCGCGCCGAGCACCGGCCCCCACAGCGACCCGGCCCCGCCGAGGATCACCGCGAGCAGCGCCAGGGCGCCGGTGGTGAAGCCCGCCTCGGTCGGCGTCACCAGCCGGACCTGGACGGCGAACAGCCCACCGGCGACGCCGGCGACGGCACCGGCGATCACGAAGGCCACGTACTTGTAGCGGAACGGCGAGTACCCGAGCGAGCGCATGCGCGGCTCGTTGTCGCGGATGCCGCGCAGCGCGCCGCCGACGGGGGACCGCGACACCAGCCACAGCGCCGTGAACCCGAGCACGAAGACGGCCAGGACGAACCAGTACACGTAGCCGGCCAGCGTCAGCGCGGTGCCGCCGACCCGCACCGCCGGGATGCCGTAGAGGCCGTTGGACCCGCCGGTCACCGAGTCCAGCGTGGTGGTCAGCTGGTAGACGATCTCCCCGACGGCGAGGGTCAGCATGAGGAAGAAGACCCCGCTGCTGCGCACCGCCAGCCACCCGGTGGCCGCGGCCGCGACCGCCCCGGCCAGCCCGGCCACCAGGACCAGCACCAGCCCCTCGCTGGTCACCTCGATCGCCACGATGCCGGCGGTGTAGGCGCCGACGCCGAAGTAGGCGGCGTGCCCGAGCGAGGGCAGCCCGGTCACCCCGACCAGCAGGTCGAGGCTGACGGCGAACAGCGCGAAGACCAGGATGCGGCCGAGCACCGTCGTCGCGAACGGCGCGAGCACGAAGGGCGCCGCGACCAGCAGCACCAGGACGACGACGGCCGGGACCGCCCGCAGCAGCGACGAGGGCCGCCGTCCCCCACCGCGCCGGCCGCCGGTCGCGGCGGTGTCGGCGACGATCGACTCCACGGCGGCGCTCACGTCCCGGCCAGCTTCCTCGGGCCGAACAGCCCGCGCGGCCGCAGCACCAGGACCAGTGCCAGGGTGCCGAAGAGGATGAAGGAGGCCAGGTCGGGCAGCACGGCCCGGCCCAGCGACTCGACCTGCCCGATGACCATCGCGCCGACGAACGCCCCCTTGACCGAGCCCAGGCCGCCGATGACGACGACCACCAGGGCGAGGATGAGGATGGTGTCGTCCAGGCCGGGCCGGGCGCCGTAGACCGGGGCGCCGAGCACCCCGGCCACGGTCGCCAGCATCGACCCGATGCCGAGGACGGCCACCTTGACCTTGCGGTTGTCGATGCCCATGGCCGAGACCATCTCCCGGTCGGCGACGCTGGCCCGCACCAGCGCACCGACTGACGTCCGCTCCACCACGACGTAGACGACGACGGCCAGCACCAGCCCGACGCCGATCAGGGCCAGCCGGTAGGCGGGGTAGGAGCGGCCCAGGAACGACACGCTCTCGGCCAGCCCGGGCGGGGCCCCGACCGACAGGGCGTCGTTGCCGTAGACGATCGAGAGGACCTCGGCCACCACGAGCGACACCCCGAGGGTGAGCAGCGCCTGGTCGAGGATGGGCCGCCGGGCCAGCGGCTCGGTCATGACCGACAGCACCCCGCCGGCGAGCAGCCCGACCAGCGCGGCGATGCCGAGGGCGGCCAGGAACCCGCCCCAGGTCGCGCCGTCGGACAGCAGGCTCCAGGCCAGGTACGCGCCGACCAGGAACAGCGCGCCGTGGGCCAGGTTCAGCACGTCCATCATCCCGAAGACGATGGACAGGCCGACGGCCAGGATGAACAGCAGCGACCCGATGGCGAAGCCGTTGAGGATGCTGACGAGGTTGCTGTCGAACCACTCGATCACCGGTCGGGGCCTCCTCCCGCGTCCCGGGCGGGCACGCCGGTCAGCTGCCCGGCTGGGCGAACGAGCCGAGGTCGGTGACGACGCTGTTGATCAGCGTCCCGCCCTCGTCGGTGACCTCGCGCAGGTAGATGCTCTGCTCGGGCGACTGGCCGGTGAAGCTCCACGGGCCGCGCGGGCTGTCCTCGATCTCGCCCAGGCCGTCGAGCGCGGCCGACAGCTGGTCGCCGCTGAGCCCCTCGGCCTCGGCGAGGGCGTCGGCGAGCACGTTGGCGGTGTCGTAGGTGGTCATGCCGAACACCGTCGGCAGCTCGTCGTAGGCCGCCTGGTACGCCTCGACGAACGCGGTGTTGGCCTCGTTGTCGATCTCGGTGGAGTAGTGCAGCGTCGTCTGCACGCCGACCGCCGACTGGCCCTGCGCGTCGAGCACGCTGCCCTCGGTGAGGAAGCCCGAGCCGTACAGCGGGACGGTGTCCTTGAGGCCGAAGGCGTCGTACTGCTGCACGAAGCTGACCGCCTCGGCACCGGAGTAGAAGACGAAGGTCGCGGCGGCGCCGGACTCGCGGATCCCCGACAGGAACGGCTGGTAGTCCTGGGTGGTGCCGAAGGGCGTGAGCGCCTGGCCGGCGACCGTGCCGCCCCCGGCCTCGAACGCCTCGGTGAACCCGGCGACGACCTCCTGGCCGGCGGCGTAGTCGGGGGCCATCACGTAGACCGGGCCGACGCCCTCCTCGGCCAGGTGCTGCCCCATGGCCGAGGCCACCTGGGCGTTGGTGAACGACGTCCGCCACACGTAGGGGGAGGCGGCGTCGCCGGTGATCGCGCCCGCGCCGGCGTTGGCCACGATCAGCACCTTCTGCGCCTCGGTGAACTGCTCGGCCGCGCCCAGGGCGGTCGCGGAGTTGACGATGCCGACGACGACGTCGACCTGCTCCTCCTGCAGCAGCCGCTGGATGGCCGGGACGCCGGTGTCGGGGCCCTCGCCCTCGTCGGCGACGACGGTCTCGACCTCGTAGTCGCCCATCCGCCCGTCGTTCTGCTCCAGCCACAGGTCCCAGCCCTGCTGCATGTCCTCGCCGAGCGGCGTGTAGACGCCCGCCTGGGGGATCACCAGGCCGACGCGGATGGTGCCGCCGCCCTCCCCGCCGCCACCCTCCCCGCCGCCACCGGAGTCGCCGCCCAGGCTGCCGCCGCCGCAGGCGGTGGTGAGCGACAGCAGCGCCACCGCGCCGAGTGGTCCCAGCAGTCGTCCGCGGAACGGGCCGTGCAGCGCCATGGTCGTCTCCGGAGAATCAGGACGTGCTACACTGCACGTCGGTCAGCGCACGATGCTGTAGTATCACGGCCGAGTGTGTCAAGCCTCACTCCCCGGACCGGGGGCCTCGTGGCCGAGTCGTGACCGCGGCCGGGCGGTGGGCGGGGATCCGGACCCGGGCGGTGTCACCATGGTGGGTGTGGAGGTCGTCGAGGGGCCGTTCGTCACGCGGCGCCAGGAGCTCGGCGCGGCCAGCGCCCGCAGCCTGCTGCTCACCGTCCTGGGCGAGTTCGTGCTGCCCGGCGCCCGCCCGGTGTGGACGGCGACCCTCATCGACCTGCTCGCCGACCTCGACGTCGCCGAGAAGGCGGCCCGCCAGGCGATCATGCGGACCGCCGACAGCGGCTGGATCGCCGGCAGCCGGGTGGGGCGGGAGACCTGCTGGACGCTCACCGAGGCGGGCACCCGGCTGCTGCGGGAGGGCACCGACCGCATCTACGGCTTCGCCGCGGAGGGGCGGTCCTGGGACGGCCGGTGGCTGGTGCTCACCGTGGGCATCCCGGAGAACGCCCGCTCGCTGCGCCAGCAGCTGCGCACCCGGCTGGGCTGGGCAGGGCTCGGCTCGGTCAACGGCACCACCTGGGTGACCCCGCGGGTCGACCGCGAGGAGGAGGCACGGCGCGTCCTCGACGACCTGGGCCTGCTGGCGGGCAGCTGGTCGTTCCTCGCCCAGGCCGGGGTGGTCGGCGACGAGCGGTCGCTGACCCGGAGCGCCTGGGACCTCGACGCGATCGAGGCCCGCTACGAGGACTTCCTCGACCTCGTGCGGCGGCGCCGGCCGCGCACCGACCGGCAGGCCCTCGTCGCCCAGGTCCGCCTCGTGCAGGAGTGGCGACGCTTCCCGCTGCTCGACCCCGGCCTGCCGCGCGAGCTGCTGCCGCCGCGGTGGAGCGGCAACCGGGCGGCCGAGGTGTTCCGCGAGCGGCACGCCGCCTGGGCGTCGCGGGCCCAGGCGGCGTGGGCGGAGCTCAGCCGCGACCGCTGAGCGCACCGGCGTGCCCGGCCAGCCACGCCCGGCCGGCCTCGGTGAGCACCCGGCTGTCCTTCTCGGCCTGCAGCAGCGGCGGGTCCTGCCGGTAGAGCCGGGCCACCAGGTGGTTGTCGGGGGCGAGCTGGCGGGCGAGCTGGTGCGCCTCGAGCTTGTGCAGCCGCCCGCCGGGTGCCTCGGCGAAGCGCTGCAGCAGCGCGACCTGCGCCGCCTCCGGGTCGCGGTGCGTGCCCGCGGCCGCGGCCGGCGCCGGCTCCTCGTCGAGGAGTGCCGTGACCGCGCGGGAGAACGTCTGCACCAGGTCGCGGATCCGGTCGTCGCGCGACGGGGTGGCCGCCTCGCCGCCGGAGCCCTGCCAGGTGCGCTGCGGGTGCCGGCGCAGGTACTCCTGCTCGAGCTCGAGCATCCGCTCGGTGTGGGTGCGGAACTGCTCGGCGGTGCCGTGCAGGAACACCCAGTGCCGCATGGCGTGCGCGTGCACGCCCTGGCGCTCGAGCTCCTCGTCGGACAGGTCGCGGGCGGGGACGCCCGGTCGCTCGGTCATGTCTGCTCCCTCGCTCGGTCGGCCGGCCCAATCTGTGTGGTCCCCGTTCCGCCCGTCAAGGCCGGCCGGGCCCCGGGCGCCACCGGGCGTGCCGCGTGCCGGCGTGCCCGCTGCGGACCAGCTCCAGCCGCGGCCGCGGCCCGTCGGTCCGGCCGGTCTGCGGCCGGCGGCTCCCGGCCCGGAAGGGCGCCGGCCACTCCGCCCCGGGGCCGCTGTAGCCCTGCTCGGCTGCGGCGTGCAGCGTCCACTGGGGGTCGTAGAGGTGCGGGCGGCCGAGCGCGCACAGGTCGGCGCGGCCGGCCAGCAGGACGGAGTTGACGTCGTCCCAGCTCGACAGCGCGCCGACGGCGATGACCGCGACGCCGAGCTCGCGGCCGACCTCGTTGCGGATGCGGTCGGCGTAGGGGGTCTGGTAGCTGCGGCCGAACGCGGGCCGCTCGTCCTTGACCACCTGGCCGGTGGAGACGTCGATGCCGTCGGCGCCGTGCTCGGCGAAGGCCCGGGCCACGCGGACGGCGTCGTCGACGTCGGTGCCGCCCTCGTACCAGTCGGTCGCCGAGATGCGGACGGTCACCGGCCGGTCGGCCGGCCACGCGGCGCGGACGGCGTCGAAGACCTCCAGCGGGTAGCGGAGCCGGTCCTCCAGCGTCCCGCCGTAGCGGTCGGTGCGGTGGTTGGACAGCGGCGAGATGAAGGAGGAGAGCAGGTACCCGTGCGCGCAGTGCAGCTCGAGGACGTCGAACCCGGCGCGGGCGGCCGACAGGGTGCTCGCCACGAACTGCTCGCGGATGGTGGCCAGGTCCTCCTCGGTGAGCTCGCGGGGGACGGCGTTGGCGGGGGAGTAGGGGACCGGTGAGGGGCCGACGACCTCCCAGCCGCCCTCGGGCAGCGGCTCGTCGATGCCCTCCCACATCAGCCGGGTGGAGCCCTTGCGGCCGGAGTGGCCGAGCTGCACGCCGATCCGCGCGTCGGTGGTGCCGTGCACGAAGTCGACGACGCGCGCCCAGGCGGCCTCCTGCTCGGGCGTGTACAGCCCCGAGCAGCCCGGGGTGATCCGGCCCTCGGGGGAGACGCAGACCATCTCGGTCATCACCAGCCCGGCCCCGCCGAGGGCCTTGCTGCCGAGGTGCACCAGGTGGAAGTCGGTGGGCAGGCCGTCGACGGCGGAGTACATGTCCATCGCCGAGACCACGACGCGGTTGCGCAGTTCCAGCCCGCCGAGGCGGAAGGAGTGGAACATCGGCGGCCGCGGGTCGGCCGGCTCGGGCTGGCTGCGGGCGAACCAGGCGTCGACGCCCGCGACGAACTCCGGGTCGCGCAGCCGCAGGTTGTCGTGGGTGACCCGCCGGCTGCGGGTGACGATGTTGAACGCGAACTGCTCGGGCGGCTGGTCGACGTAGTGGGCGATGTCCTCGAACCACTCGAGGCTGGCCTTGGCCGCGCGCTGGGTCGACAGCACCACCGGCCGGCGCTCCTGCTCGTAGGCGGTGAGCGCGGCGTCGAGGTCGGGCTGCTCGTGCAGGCAGGCGGCCAGCGCGAGGGCGTCCTCCATGGCGAGCTTGGTGCCCGAGCCGATGGAGAAGTGCGCGGTGTGCGCGGCGTCGCCGATGAGCACCAGGTTGCCGTGCCGCCAGGTCTCGTTGGACAGCGAGCGGAAGTTCAGCCACTTCGAGTTGTTCGCCACCACGCGGTGCCCGCCGAGCACGCCGGCGAACAGCTGCTCGACCAGCTCGATCGACTTGGTGTCGCTCTCCCCGGGCGGGAGGTCCAGCGCGGCGACGTCGGCGAAGGCGCGCTGCCAGACGTCCTCGTGCATCTCCACGATGAACGTGCTGCCGGTGCGGTCGTAGGGGTAGCCGTGGATCTGCATGACGCCGTGCGGCGTCTCCTCCACGTAGAACTTGAAGGCCTCGAACACCAGGTCGGTGCCCAGCCACATGTACTTGCAGCGGCGGGTCTCCACGGTGGGCCGGAAGACGTCGGCGTAGCGGGTGCGGACGGCGGAGTTGGCGCCGTCGCCGGCGAGGACCAGGTCGTTGTCGGCGCACAGCTGCTCGACGTCGGGCGACTCGGTGCGGAAGTGCACCGTCACGCCCAGGTCGGCGCAGCGGCGCTGCAGGATGCC
Organism: Geodermatophilus dictyosporus; assembly: GCF_900115505.1. Taxonomy (GTDB): domain Bacteria; phylum Actinomycetota; class Actinomycetes; order Mycobacteriales; family Geodermatophilaceae; genus Geodermatophilus; species Geodermatophilus dictyosporus. Next base: position 327,196 of record NZ_FOWQ01000001.1, read on the forward strand.
CAGCAGCTCCCTGCGGCTCATCGCGGCGAAGCCGTGCCCGCCGGAGGTGGTCACCCGGCCGCGGTGGTGGACGTCGATGTCGTCCCAGCGGGCGAAGTGCCGCTCCATCTCCCGGTAGACGGCCGGGTCGGCGTGCTCGATGCCGCCGAGGGTCTCGTCGGAGAAGACCACGCCGAAGCCGAAGGTGTCGTCGGGGGCGTTGCGCTCCCAGACGGTGATCTCGTGGGTCGGGTCGAGCTGCCGGGCGAGGGCGGCGAAGTACAGCCCGCCCGGCCCGCCGCCGACCACCGCGGTCCGCATGCCGCTCACCGCAGCCGGTACCGCTGCAGCTTGCCGGTGCTGGTGCGCGGCAGCTCGGTGCGGAACTCGACCGCCCGGGGGCTCTTGTAGGGCGCGATCACCTGTCTGCACCACTCCTGCAGCTCGTGCGCCGGCACCTCGCGGGTGCGGTCGGGGTTGAGCACGACGAAGGCCTTGACGATCGTGCCGCGGTCGGGGTCGGGGGCGCCGACCACCGCGCACTCGACCACCTCGGGGTGGCCGAGCAGCGCCTGCTCCACCTCCGGCCCGGCGATGTTGTAGCCGGCCGAGACGATCATGTCGTCGGTGCGGGCGCGGTAGGTGAAGTAGCCGTCGGCGTCGCGGACGTAGGTGTCGCCGGTGTAGTTCCAGCCGTGCCGCACGTAGACCTCCTGGCGGTCCCCGCCGAGGTAGCGGCACCCGGTCGGCCCACGGACGGCGAGGGAGCCCTCCGTCCCGTCGGGCAGCTCGGTGCCGTCGTCGTCCAGCACGGCGGCGGTGTAGCCGGGGACGGCGCGGCCGGTGGTCCCGGGGCGGATGTCGTCGTCGGCGGCGGAGATGAACACGTGCAGCATCTCGGTGGCGCCGATGCCGTCGATCACCTTCACCCCGGTGGCGTCGTGCACGGCGTGCCAGACGGCGGCGGGCAGCGTCTCCCCGGCCGAGACCGCGCGGCGCAGCCCGGCCAGCGCGGGCGCCCGGCCGCCGGTGACGATCGCCTTGTAGGCGGTGGGCGCGGTCGACAGCACGGTCACCCCGTGGGCGGCCACCGCGTCGGCGAGCTGGTCGGGCGAGGCTCGCTCGAGCAGCAGCACGCTCGCGCCGGCCCGCAGCGGGAAGACGACCAGGGCACCGAGGCCGTAGGTGAACGCGATCGGTGGCGACCCGCAGAACACGTCGCCGGGCTCCGGGCGCAGCAGGTGCGCCGAGAAGGTGTCGGCGATGGCCAGCACGTCGCGGTGGAAGTGCATGGTGGCCTTGGGCCGGCCGGTGGTGCCGGAGGTGAAGGCCAGCAGCGCGGTGTCGTCGGCGGCGGTGGGGACGTCGGCGAAGACGTCCGGCCGGGCGGCGGCGCGGGCGGCGAGGTCGCCGGGCCCGTCCCCGCCGAAGGCGACGACGGTCAGCCCCGGGACGGCGGCCCGCTCGAGGTCCTCGGTCAGCCGGGCGTCGCAGAGGGCGAGGGCCGGCCGGCACATCTCGCCGATGGTGGCCAGCTCGCCGGCGCGCAGCATCGGCATGGTGGTCACCGCCACGCCGCCGGCCTTGAGGACGGCGAACCAGCAGGCGACCAGCCAGGGCGAGTTGAACCCGCGCAGCAGCACCCGGTTGCCCGGCACCAGGCCCAGCTCGCCGGTCAGCACGCCGGCGATCCGGTTCGCCCGCGCGCGCAGCTCGCCGTAGCTCCAGACCTCACCGTCGGGGGTGCGCAGGCAGGGCCGGTCGGCGCCCAGCCGGTCGATGGTGCCGTCGAGCAGCTCGGTCGCGCAGTTCAGCCGGTCGGGGTAGGCCAGGTCGCCCAGGTCCAGCACCGGCCAGGTGTCCGGCGGGGGCAGGTTGTCCCGGCAGAAGGTGTCCACGTGGGCGGAGGGGGTCAGCGACGGCGCGCTCAGCGTCATGGGGATCTGCCTCCCGGAGGTCGCCGGGTCCGGCCCGGCCGCACCCTGCGCCTCAGTATGGCGTTCCCCTGACGGGAGTCAACACCGCGGCATACCGCTCCCGGTTCCGTATCGTGTCGCCGTGACCGCCGCAGTCCCCGCCGACGTGGCCACCGGGGTGGTGACGCAGCCGCGGCAGCTGGTGGTGACCCTCTACGGCCTGTACGCCCGGGAACGCGGCGGCTGGCTGTCGGTGGCGGCGCTGGTGCGGCTGATGGCGGCCCTCGGCGTCGACGAGCCCGCCGTCCGCTCGACGGTCTCCCGGCTCAAGCGGCGCGGGTGGCTCGAGGCCCGGCGAGAGGGGGACGTCGCCGGGTACGCGCTCACCGACGCCGCCCGCGAGGCGCTGGCCGAGGGCGACGCCCGGATCTTCGGCCGGCGGCGGGCCGGGGCCGACGACGGCTGGCTGCTGGTGGTGTTCTCCGTGCCGGAGTCCGAGCGGGAGCAGCGGCACCGGCTGCGCTCGGAGCTGACCCGGCTGGGCTTCGGCACCGTGGCGCCCGGCGTCTGGATCGCCCCGGCGCACCTGGCCGAGGAGGCCGAGGAGGTGCTGCGCCGCCGGGACCTGCACGGCTACGTGGAGCTGTTCACCCGGGCGCGGGTGCCCGGGGGTGCCGCCCGGGAGGCGGTGGCCCGCTGGTGGGACCTCGACGCGCTGCACGAGCGCTACGCCCTCTTCCTCGACCGGCACGCCGGCGTGGCGGCCGGCCGCGGGCGCCCGGACCCGGCGCGCGCCTTCGCCGACTACGTCCGGCTGCTCACCGACTGGCGGGCGCTGCCCTACGCCGACCCGGGGCTGCCGCTGGACCTGCTGCCCGCCGACTGGAACGGTGTGCGCGCCGCGGACCTCTTCGCCCGGCTGCACGAGCGGCTGGCGGGGCCGGCCGCCGAGCAGGCGGCCCGCCTCGTCGCCGGGTGAGCACGGTGCCGGCGCACCCGGTACCCCGGGACCCGTCCGCGGCCACGGTGCTCCTGATGGTCGGGCTCCCGGCGGCCGGGAAGACCACCCGGGCCACCGAGTTGGCCTCGGGACACCGGGCGCTGCGACTGACCCCGGACCACTGGATGGTCCCGCTGTTCGGCGATCCGATGGCCGACGGCAGGCGCTTCGTGCTGGAGGGACGGCTGATCTCGGTCGCTCTGCAGGCGCTGCGGCTGGGGACCAGCGTCGTGCTCGACTCCGGGCTCTGGGGCCGCGATGAACGGTCGGCCCTGCGCCGGCTGGCCCGATCGGCCGGCGCATCCTGCGAGGTGGTCCACCTCCCCGTGGACGAGGACGTCCAGCTCGCCCGGATCGCGCACCGCCGGGCGGCGGCGCCGCAGCGGACGTTCCCGATGACGGAGGCCGACGTGGACCGATGGCGGGAGCAGTTGCAGGTGCCCGACGCCACCGAGCTCGGCGGCGGCGCCATCCCCGACCCGCCGGCGGGGTGGCGGAGCTGACCGGAGTGTGCAGCGGACCACTGGCCCTCGTGCACCGACAGCTGACCTGACCTGCGGGCGCCCGCAGCCGTCGTCGCCGGTCGAGGACCCGCGGGTCAGGCGGGCAGGACGGCGGAGCCCTGGACCTCCACCAGCGCCTCGTCGTCCCACAGCCGGGCCACGCCGATGCCGGCCATCGCCGGGTAGTCGGCCCCGACCAGGCGGCGCCACACGCGGCCGATGTCGCGGGCGTGCGCCCGGTAGTCGGCCAGGTCGACGGCGTAGACGGTGAGCGAGGCGAGGTCGCCCGGCTGCCCGCCGGCGGCCCGCAGCGCGGTCAGCAGGTTGCCCAGCGCCCGCTCGAACTGGGCCACGACGCCGTCCCCGACGATCCGGCCGTCGGCGTCCATCGCGGTCTGCCCGGCGAGGAACACCACCCGTCCCGGACCGGCGACGACGGCGTGCGCGAAGCCCGACGGCCGGGCCAGCTCCGGCGGGTCCACCCGCTCGAGTCCGCTCACGATGCCTCCCGTCCGCTCCCGCGGGGCGCTCCGCTCCTCGCTCGTTCCTCGCTGCGGTGCTCACGCCCCTGTCCGCTCACGACTGCACCGACCCCCCGTCCACGTTGATCCCCTGCCCGGTGACCGCCGCGCTCGCCACGCACAGCAGCACGGCGTCGGCGACCTCCTCCGGGTCGACCAGCCGGCCGATCGGCTGGCGCCGCGCCAGCGCCTCCCGGGCCTGCTCCGCCGTGCGCCCGGTCGTCTCGCTGATGGCCGCGACCGTGCGCTCGGTCATCGGGGTGTCGACGTAGCCCGGGCAGACCGCGTTGACGGTGACCCCGCGGCCGGCCACCTCGGCGGCCGCCGACCGCACCAGGCCGAGCAGGCCGTGCTTGCTGGCGGTGTAGGCGGCGACGTAGGGGTCGCCGCGCTTGGCGGCCACGGACGCCACGGCCACCGCGCGGCCCCAGCCGGCGTCGACCATGCCGGGCAGCGCGCGGCGCAGCAGCCGGAAGGGTGCGGTCAGGTTGAGCTCCAGCATCCGGGCCCAGTCCTCGTCGGTGGTGCGCGCCAGCGGCGCGGAGACCCCGGCGCCGGCGTTGAGCACCAGGACCTCCACCGGGCCGTCCCACTCCCGCTCGACCCGGCCGACGACGTCCTCCGCCGCGCCCGGTGCGGTCAGGTCGGCCGGGACGACGAGCGAGGGGCCGGGCAGCCCGCCGGCGACCGCCTCGAGCTCGGCGCCGCTGCGCGCGGTGAGGGCCACGGCGTGCCCCTGCGCGGACAGCCGGCGGGCGACGGCGGCGCCGATCCCGCGCCCCGCGCCGGTGACCAGGCAGCGGCGGGCAGGCACGGCCGGAGCTTGCCACCGCCGCGTGACGACCGTCAACATGACGACATACCCCACCGGACGCGACGAAGGGTCCAGCAGATGAAGCCCGAGGAGTTCACCGACATCCGCTACGAGGTGGAGGAGGACGACCACGCGGTCATCACCATCGACCGGCAGGAGCGGATGAACAGCTTCCGCGGGCGCACGGTGGACGAGCTGATCTCGGCGTTCAAGCACGCCTGGGCCGACCACCGGGTGGGCTCGGTGATCCTCACCGCGGCCGGCGAGCGCGCCTTCTGCACCGGGGGCGACGTCAAGGAGCGCGCGGAGACCGGCGGCTACGGCGAGACGGAGTGGGGCACCTTCGAGATCGAGCGGCTGCACCGGATCATCCGCGACATCCCCAAGCCGGTCATCGCCGCGGTCAACGGCATCGCGATCGGCGGCGGCCACGTCCTGCACGTGCTGTGCGACCTCACCGTCGCCTGCGAGGAGGCCACCTTCGCCCAGGCCGGCCCCCGGGTGGGCTCCTTCGACGCGGGCTTCGGCTCGGCGTACCTGGCCCGGGTGGTGGGGGAGAAGCGGGCCCGCCAGATCTGGTTCCTGCTCGACCGCTACGACGCCGCGACCGCCGAGCGCTGGGGGCTGGTGAACGCGGTGGTCCCGCGGGACCAGCTGCTCGACACCGCCCGCGAGTGGGCGCGCAGGATCGGCTCCTACTCGCCGACGGCGCTGCGCTTCCTCAAGCACTCCTTCAACGCCGACTCCGACCACCTCTCCGGCATCTCCCACCTCGCCTTCGACGGGCTGGCCCAGTTCGCGGTCAGCGAGGAGGGCATGGAGGGAGCGCAGGCGTTCGCCGAGAAGCGGCAGCCGGACTTCCGCCGCTTCCGGTGAGCGGCTCCCGCGCGGCGACGGGCTACACCCGGCCTTGACCGGCGGCGCAGGGGTGTAGAGCATCGCAGGCGTGCTCGACGGACACGTCCTGGTGGACGCGCACGTGCACGTGCCCACGCTGACCTCGCTGGCGCCGGCGTGGGTGGACTGGGCGCGGCGGTTCGGCCGGCCGGGCGTCCTCGAGGAGGTCTGGCGCGCCGACGGCACGCCCGACCCCGAGACGCTCGACCGGCTGTTCGCCGAGGAGGGCGTCGACGTCGCCCTGCTGTTCTGCGAGTACAGCCCCAAGGCCACCGGCTACCAGCTCTTCGACGACCTGCTGCCGCTGGTCGAGGCCAACCCGCGGCGGTTCCGGCCGGTGGCCAGCGTCAACCCGCACCTGCACTTCCCGATCGCCCGGGAGCTGGAGCGCCAGCTCGACCTCGGCGCGGCGGCGCTGAAGATCCACCCGGTGCACGGCGGCTTCCGCGCCGACGACGCGGCGATGTACCCGGCCTACGCGGTGCTCGTCGAGCGCGGCGTCCCGCTGGTGGTGCACTGCGGCACGAGCAGCTTCCCGGGGTCGACCAACGCCTACGCCGATCCGCAGCTGCTCGACGCCGTGCTGCGCGACTTCCCCGACCTGCACGTCGTGCTCGCCCACGGCGGCCGCGGCTGGTGGTACGACGCCGCGGCCTTCCTCGCGGTGTCGCGGCCGAACGTCTGGATCGAGCTGTCCGGGCTGCCGCCGAAGCGACTGCCGGAGTACTACGCCCGCTTCGACCTCGGCCGGCTGGCCCGCAAGTGGATCTACGGCACCGACTGGCCCGGGGTGCCGGGGCAGGCGGCCAACGCCCGCGCCGTCGCCTCGCTCGGCCTGCCCGACGACGTCGTCCCGCTCGTGCTGGGCGGCAACGCGCTGCGGGTGTACTCCGGGCTCGACCCGGCCTGACCCGCCCGAGGGGTCCTACGCTCCGGCGGCGTGCCGCACCGGTGGACGCTCGCGACGGTCTCCTCGGTCCAGCTCGCCGCCCAGGCCGTCGGCCACGTCGTCGCGCTGCGGCGGCGCCGGCACTTCGACGTCCCGTTCCTGACGGGGAGCCCGGAGCACCTGGTCCGCGACTGGCTGTGGTTCGGCACGGCGTACAGCGCGCCGCCCTACCTCCTCGGGCCGCAGCTGTGGGCCACCGCCCGGCTGTGGCGCGGCGAGGACGACCGCGCCCGCCGGGTGCTCCGCCGGCTGGGCACCGGGCTGGCGGTGGGCTACCCGAGCGAGCGGTGCAGCCGTGACCGTGTCCGCCCGGGCGGGTTCGACCCGGTCGAGACGCCGGTCGTGGTGGCCGGGTGGGGCGGTGCGCTGGCGCTGGCCGTCCTCGCGCGCCGCTGACGCGGGACACGGGGGTCAGCCGTCGCAGGCCAGGCCCCGCGCCAGCGCTGCCAGGTTGCTCCGCATGAGCCCGGGATAGGTCTCGCCGTCCTCCACCCGCTCGATCGGGTGCAGCACGTCGGTCGCCGTGCCGAGGTCGGCGGCGAGGGTCCGGGCCACGGCCGGCCCGGCGGCCGCCTCGAAGAAGACGGTCCGCGCCTCGGTGTCGCGGACCTCCTCCGCCGCGTCGCGCAGCCGCGCCGGCGAGGGCTCCACCCGGGGGTCGAGCCCGGTCACCCCGACCTGGCGGAGCCCGTAGCGGTCGGCGAGGTAGCCGAACGCCTCGTGCGCCGCGACCAGCGTGGCGCCCCGGCACGGCGCGAGGGCCGCCGCGTACTCGGCGTCCAGCGCCGCGAGCTCCTCGTCGAGCCGGGCGGCCGAGCGCGCGTACTCCCCGGCGTTGCCGGGGTCGGCGTCGGCCAGCTCGTCGGCCACCCGCCCGCCCAGCTCGGCCAGCCGGACCGGGTCGAGCCAGAAGTGCGGGTCCGGCGGCAGGTCGGCGAGGTCCACGGCGTCGACCAGGTGCCGTGGCGGCTGCTGGGCGAGGACCTCGTCCACCCCCGGCTGCATGCCGCCCGACAGGTGCACCACGACGTCGGCCCCGGCCAGCGCCACGACCGCCTCGGGCGTCGGCTCCAGCCCGTGGCTGTCACCGCCGCGGGGCGTCAGGTTGGTGACGGTCACGCGGTCCCCGCCGACTCGCTCGGCGACGTACTCCAGCGGGGCGGAGGTGACGGCGACGGCGAGCCCGTCGCCGTCCCCGTCACCGGTCCCCCCGGCGCACCCGGTGAGCCCGCACGCAGCCGCCCCGGCCAGCGCGGCCGCCCGCAGCCGGCGCCGGTTCACTGCCCGTGCCCGTGCTCGTGCTCGTCGACCTCGCCGGTCACGCCGGCCAGCTCGTTGGGCGTGACGTCGAGCTGCGCGGTGTCCCAGACCTCGCCCGTGGCGACGTCGACGGCGTGCAGCGAGTTCGTGGCCGGCTCGGTGACGTAGGCGGTCCCGTCGAGGACGACGAGCTGCGGGTGCGGGTCCTGCCAGTCCTCCGACTCCTCCCAGGCGCCGATGACCGGCACCGACCGCGTCACCACGCCGGCGACCGGGTCGATCACGTGCAGCGCACCGTCGGTGCCGAGGACCAGCGCCTCGCCGTCCTCGCCCCGGGCCAGCGACCGGTACCAGTAGGACGACGGCAGGTCCACCAGCCGCAGCTGCGCAGTGGCGGTGTCGACCAGCGCCACCCGGGTGGGCCGCTCGACCTCGGCGTCCGGGTCGGTCTTGTAGTCACCCAGCACGATCGGCGACACGGGGCTGCCGGCCTGGTTGCCGATGCGGCCGTAGGCGTCGGGGCTGGCGACCTTCGTGACGGCACCGTCGGCGACGACGAGGACGCCGTCCTGGCAGCCGATCACCACGGTGTCCTCGCCGGCGACGGTCTCGCCGTGCACGCCGGGGCAGTCGTCGGACGCGGCGAGCACGGTGCCGGCGGCGTCGAGGAGCCGGACCCCGGTGCGGGCGTCCTCGGTGCCCTCGGAGACGAGCACCGTGCCGTCGGCCAGCTCGAGCGCCACACCGTGGTGGGGCGAGGGCGTCCGGTGCTCCCAGGTCTCGCGGTCGGGGTCGGCCACCGCCGCGCTGTCGAAGGCGGTGACCTCGCCGGTGCCGTCGTCGAACAGCACGGTGCGGCCGGCGTGGGCGACGACGTGCCCCGGCGTCTCGGCCTCGACCACGACGTCGGTCAGCTCCGGGTCGGCCGTGTAGTAGTGGGCGTGGTCGCCGTGCGGCTCGGCCCACGCGCCGCCGTCCAGGAGCCGGAAGCCGCCCTGCGTGGACACGAGGAAGTGGCGGCCGTCGCCGGCGGGGTCGAGCCGGTTGAAGCCGGCGAGCTCCTCGTCGGCCAGCACCTCCAGGGTCGAGGCGTCGACCACCTGGACGCCGCCGTCGTAGGTCAGCGCCAGCCGGGGGGAGCTCGAGGCGACCTCCGTGGGCCCGGCGGGCGACGCGGACGCGGAGGGGGTGGGGGCGGCCGCGCCGCCCCCACCGGTCGCGGCGCAGCCGGTCGCGAGCGCCAGGGGGAGCGCGGCGGACAGGGCCAGGGTGCGGGGGACGAGGGACGGGGAGCGGCGCACGGGTCCTCCAGGGCGGAGTGGGCGGGACACCACCACACTAGTCAGAACGATAATCGTTCTCACTAGTGGGGTGCAGCGACGCTCCCTGCGCGGGCCGCCCCGCTCAGCGCCGGAGGCCGAGGGCGCGGATCGCGTTGTCCTTCATGACCAGCGGACGGACCTCCTCGCGGACGTCGAGGGCCTCGAAGTCGCGGATCCAGCGCTCGGGGCGGATGAGCGGGTAGTCGGAGCCGAAGAGCACCTTGGTCCTCAGCAGGGTGTTGGTGGCGCGGACGAGCTGGGGCGGGAAGTACTTCGGGGACCAGCCCGACAGGTCGATGTAGACGTTGGCCTTGTGCTGGGCGACGGCGATCGCGCTGTCCTGCCAGGGCACCGAGGGGTGGGCCATGATCACCGTCAGGCCGGGGAAGTCGGCGGCGACGTCGTCGAGCAGCATGGGGTCGGAGTAGCGCAGCTTGATGCCGCGCCCACCGGGCAGCCCGGAGCCGATGCCGGTCTGGCCGGTGTGGAACAGCGCCGGCACGCCGAGGGTCTCGAGCTCGGCCCAGAAGGGGTAGTGGCGGCGGTCGTTGGGCTCGAAGGCCTGGATCGAGGGGTGGAACTTGAACCCCCGCACGCCGTGCTCGGTGACCAGCCGGCGGGCGGCGCGGATGCCGGCGGTGCCGCGGTGCGGGTCGATCGAGGCGAACGGGATGAGCACGTCGGGGTGCTCGGCGGCCGCGGCGGCGATCTCCTCGTTGGACAGCGCCGGGTGCCCGGTGGCCAGCTCGCCGTCGACGGTGAACACGACGGCGGCCATGTTGCGGGCGCGGTAGTCGGCGGCGATCTGCGGCACGGTGGGGTGGTAGGGGTCGCCCTTGAAGTACGCGGCGGCCGCGTCGAGCAGCTCGTCGTCCATGGACAGGGAGCCGTGCAGGTCCTGCTCGACGTGCACGTGCACGTCGATGGCCACCAGCGCGTCGAGGTCGGGTCCGGTCACGCCGTCATCGTTCCCCCGGGGCACGCGCGCCGCCCGCGGTCAGCCGGTGACCGGTCCCGTCGCGGCGGCGAGGCGGTGCCGCAGCCCGGTCAGCAGGGCGGCCAGCCCGATCTCGAAGGCCTCGTCGGCCCGGCGCGGCCCGCCCGGGGCCGCACGCAGCGCCTCGTCCAGGGCCGGCAGCTCGCCGTCCCCGTCCCGCCACACCGCCTCCGGGGCCGCCAGGTCGAGCGCCGCCCCGAGCGCGTAGCTGTCGAGCACGCTGATCCAGAGCAGCACCTCGCGGGCCGGCACGCCGGCCTCCCGCAGGAGGGCCGCCACCCGGTCGTAGCCGCGCAGCACCGGCCCGCCGGTCATCGTGTTCTCCGTCAGCAGCGGGATCAGCCGGGGGTGGCGGGCGAGCGCGTCCCGGTAGGAGCGCATCCACGCGGCGAGCTGGCCGGTCCAGTCCGTCCCGTCCAGCGGGGGGATCCGCATGCCGGCCAGCACGACCCGCTCGCGGAGCGCCTCGATGATCGCCCCCCGGCCGCTCAGGTGGTTGTAGACGGCGGACGCGCTGGTGCCCAGGCGGCTCGCGAGGTCGGCCATCGTCAGCCGGCCGGTCTCGTCCACGCAGGCCAGGGACGCGTCGACGATCGTGTCGACGTCGAGCAGGCGCCTGCGCCGCTGGACCACGTCCGGCCCTCCTCTCTCCCGCCCCGAGCCTGGCACGCACCAGGGGCTTGACCGGTGTGGCCCGCCTCACCCATGCTGCTAAGTGAACGTCATTCACTTTAGCGTCCCGAGGCCCCGAGAGGACCCCGCCGTGACCACCACCTCCCCACCCGCAGGCCGCCCTGACGCGGACGCCGGGCAGCTCAAGCGCGGCGTCCTCGGCACCGGGAGCCTCGTGTTCATGGTCGTCGCGGCGGCCGCGCCCCTGACCGTCATGGCCGGCGTCGCCCCGCTGGCGATCCTGGTCGGCGGCGTCGGCGCGCCGGTCGGCTACCTCGCCGCGGGGCTCGTGCTGACCGTCTTCGCGGTCGCCTTCACGCGGATGACCCGCTTCGTGGGCAGCGCCGGGGCCTTCTACGCCTACATCGCCCAGAGCCTCGGCCGGGGCTGGGGGCTGGCCGCCGCCCTCCTGGCGCTGGTGTCGTACAACGCCCTGCAGATCGGCGTCTACGGGCTGTTCGCCGCCCAGGCGCAGGAGACGCTGGCCGACGTCTTCGGCGGAACCGTGCCGTGGCCGGTGATCGCGGTCGCGTCCGTGGGGCTGGTCCTGGTGCTGGCCTGGCTGGGCATCGACGTCGGCGCGAAGGTGCTCGGCGTCCTGCTGGTCCTGGAGACCGGGATCCTGCTGCTGATGGCGATCGGCGTCCTCGCCGACGGCGGCGCCTCCGGGCTGGACGCCGTGTCCTTCACCCCGGGCGCCGTCTTCGGCCCGGGCATGGGCGGGGTCCTCGCGTTCTGCTTCGCCGCGTTCATGGGCTTCGAGTCCACGGTGCTCTACCGCAAGGAGGCCCGGGACCCCGAGCGCACGATCCCCCGGGCCACCTACGCCGCGGTGGCCTTCATGGCCCTCTTCTACTGCTTCATCGTCTGGGCGGTGATCCAGGCGTTCGGCAGCGACGCCGCCGTCGCCGCCGCCGGGGACGACATCGCGGGCATGTTCTTCACCGTCATCGAGACCCACGTCGGGCCGTGGGCCAGCACGCTGATGCACCTGCTGGTCATCACCAGCGTCTACGCCTCGCAGATCGCCTTCCACAACGCGATCACCCGGTACACCCACGCGCTGTCCCGGGAGGGCGTGCTCCCCGCCTGGGTCGGCCGCGTGCACCCGCGCTTCGGCTCGCCGTACCGGGCGAGCATCGTCCAGAGCGTCCTGGCCGTCGCGGTGATCGCCGCCTTCGCCCTCGCCGCCGCCGACCCCTACACCCACCTCCTGCTGTGGGTGAACACCCCCGGCGTCGTCGGGGTGCTGGTGCTGCAGACGCTCACCGCCGTCGCCGCCGTCGTCTACTTCACCCGGCGCAACCCCGCGGCGAGCACCCGGACCGCGCTCGCCGCCGCGGTCGCCTCCACGGTGCTCCTCGCGATCGCGACCTACGTCCTGGTCACCAACATCGGGCTGCTCACCGCCGCGTCGCCGGGCGTCAACGCCGCGCTCGTCGGCATCGTGCCGGCGACGCTCGCGCTCGGGGCCGTCCTGGCGGTCTGGCTGCGCCGCCGGCGTCCGGCCACGTACGCGGGCATCGGCACGGGTGGCGGCGAGGGTGGCGGCGACGGACCGGACGGCGGGGCGCCGGACGCGCCGGACCTCCCCGGTGTGCCCGCCCGCCCGGCCGCCCGCACCACCGAGGGGACGCCGGCGTGAACGCCGACCTCGTGCTCTGCGCCGACACCGTGCACACGCTGGCCGGAGGGCGCCCGGTGCAGGCCGTCGCCGTTGCCGGCGGGACCGTCGTGGCCACCGGCACCCGGCGCGACGTCCGCGACTGGCGCGGGCCGCGCACCGAGGTCGTGGACCTCGGCGCCGCCGCGCTGACCCCCGGGCTGACCGACGGCCACCTGCACCCGGTGATGGGCCTGCAGCTCACCGCCGACGTCGACCTCTCCACGGCCCGGTCGCTCGAGGAGGTCCACGAGCGGCTGGCCGCGGCGGCGGACGGCCGGCCCCGCGACGCCTGGGTACAGGCCTGGGGCCTGGACCCCAACCTCTTCGGCGGCCGCCCGGTCACCAGCGCCCCCGTCGAGGCGGCCGTGGACGGGCGCCCGGCCTTCGTCCGGCTCTTCGACGCGCACTCCGCCCTCGCCACCGGCCGCGCCCTGGCGATCGCCGGGGTCGACGGGCCGCGGCAGTTCGCGCAGCGCTCCAGCGTGGTGTGCGACGACGACGGCCGCCCCACCGGGCTGCTGCTCGAGTTCCCCGCGATGGACCTGGTGCAGGAGCGCGTCCCGCTCGACCCGGTCCCGGTCCGGGCCGCCCAGCTGCGCGCCCTGCTCGGCGAGATGGCGGCCACCGGCCTCACCGGCGGCCACGTGATGGACCTCCTCGGCGACAGCCGGGCCGTGGTCGCCGCCGCCGAGGACCTCGGCGACCTCCCGCTGCGGCTGCGCTTCGCGCCGTGGTGCGTGCCCGGGGTGGACGCCGACGGGATCGCCGAGCTGGTGGACCTGCAGGCCCGCCGCGGCCGGCGCTGGTCGGTCGGCGGGGTCAAGTTCATGGTCGACGGCACGGTCGACAACGGGACGGCGTGGCTGGAGCAGCCCGACGCGCTGGGCGAGTCCACGGAGAGCTTCTGGCCCGACCCGGCCGACTACACCGCCGCGGTCCGGGCGCTGGCGGCGCTGGGGATCCCCACGGCGACCCACGCGATCGGCGACGCCGCGGTGCGCCACGTCCTCGACGCGCTCGACGGGCTGCCCCGCTCGCCGGCCGGCCCGCACCGGGTGGAGCACGTCGAGACCCTGCCGACGGACCTCGTGGGCCGGTTCGTCCGGCAGGGGGTCGTGGCCAGCATGCAGCCGACGCACTGCACGCACTTCACCCGCGCCGACCACACCGACAACTGGTCGGCCCGGCTCGGCCGGGAGCGGGCCGACCGGGCGTGGCGCTGCCGCGACCTGCGCAACGCCGGCGTGCCGCTGGTCCTCGGCTCGGACTGGCCGGTGGCGCCCTTCGACCCCCGCCGGGTGCTCGCCGACGCGCAGCTGCGCCGGCCCGCGGGCGAGCCGGACGTCGCGCCGGTGCAGCCGCACCAGGGCCTCACGCCGCTCATGGCGCTGCAGGGGTACACGTCCGCGGCCGCCTGGGCGGCCGGGGAGGCCGGGATCGCGGGCCGGATCGAGGTCGGTGCGCGCGCCGACCTGACCGCCTTCGCCGTCGACCCGCTCGCGGCCGACCCCGACGAGCTGGCCGACGCGCCGGTCGTGGTGACCGTGGTGGACGGCGCCGTCGTGCACCGCGGCGCGCTGGTGGACGGCTAGCTGCCGGCGCCGGCCGGGATCAGCCGGGCGGCGAGGTCGCGGGCCGCGGCGGCGGCGCAGCGGCGGAACAGCTCGTCGTCCCCGGTGCACAGCCAGTTGACCGACAGGCCGAACAGCAGGCCCAGCACCGACTCGGCCAGCACCTCGACGTCGCCGGACCAGGTGCCGCCGTGCGCCCCGGCCACCCGGTGCAGCAGGTCGAGGACGTCGCCGCGGTACTGCTCGGTGGACTCGCGGGCCGCGACCCGCAGGTCGTCGTCCCGGCCGCCCATCATGGTCAGCTCCTGGAGCACGATCTCGGCCCCGGGGTCGGCGACGACGGTGTCGACGTAGCCGACCAGGGCGCGGGTCAGCACCTCCTCCGGGGTGCCCCCGGCCTCGACCGCGCGCCGCAGCAGCGCCGTCGACCGCTCGCGGTCGTCCTGGAAGACCGCGCGCACCAGCTCGGTCTTCGAGCCGAAGGCGTAGTGCACCGCCCCCAGCGGGACGCCGGCCTCCTTCGCCACCGCGCGGGTGGTCAGCGCCCACGCCCCCTCGCGCTGCATGACCCGCATGGCGGCCGCCACGAGCTGGGCCCGGCGCTGCGCGACGGGCACGTGCGGGCGCCTCGCGCCGGTCACCGGGCCACCGTCCCCGCCGTCGTCCCCGCCGTCGTCTCCGCGGCCGGCAGCTCCTCGGGCGCGGGGGCCGGGGTCGCCCCGGTCCCGCGCAGGAGGACGACGGCCTGCACCGCCACGTACGCGGCCAGCACGGCGGCGACGCCCAGCACCGCGTGCATGCCGGTGACGAACGCCTGCCCGGCCTCGGCCAGCAGCGCGGTGGCGGCGTCCGCCGGCAGGGCGGCCGCGGCCTCCGTGGCGCCGCCGAGCGTCTCGCGCGCGGCCGCGGTGGCGGCCGCGGGCACGCCGTCGACGCCGTCGAGGTGCGCGGCGTAGACCGCCAGGCCCAGGGTGCCCAGCACCGCAGTGCCCATCGCGCCGCCGAACTCGTAGGCGGTCTCGGACACCGCGGCCGCCGCGCCGGCGCGCTCCGGCGGCGCCGTGGTGAGGACGACGTCGTTGGTCAGCGCCTCGGCCGCACCCACGCCCGCGCCGATGAGCAGGCCGGCCCCGACGAGGACGACGCGGTCGCCGTCGACCCCGAGCCCCGTCGCGGCGGCCAGCCCGGCCGCGGCCAGCGCCATGCCGCCGCCGATCACCCACCGCAGCGGCAGGTGACGGGCCAGCCACGGGGCGGCCAGCGACCCGGCCACCGTCGCGAGCGCCAGCGGCAGCATCCAGGTGCCCGCCACCAGCGGGCTCATCCCCAGCACCAGCACGAGGTACTGCGGGAGGAAGAACATCAGGCCGAGCAGCGCGAAGACGGTCAGCAGGTTCGTCGTCACCGCGATGGTGAACGCCCGGGAGGCGAACAGGTGCAGGTCGAGCAGCGGCTCGGCCAGCCGGCGCTGCCGGCGCACGAACGTCCACAGCAGGCCCAGCCCGGCGGCGAGGGCGGCGAGCACCGGCACGCCGATCCCGTCGTGGGCCGCGGTCTTCAGGGCCCAGACGACCGGCAGGACGCCGGCGATCGACAGCACGGCCGACAGCACGTCGAACGGGCCGGGCCGGGGGTTGCGCGACTCGGGCAGCGCCAGCGGGGCGCTGACCAGCAGCAGGACCATGACCGGGACGTTGAGGAGGAACACCGAGCCCCACCAGAAGTGCTCGAGCAGCAGCCCGCCCACGATCGGGCCGAGGGCGGCGCCCCCGGAGAACGCGGCGGCCCAGACGGCGATGGCCAGCCGCCGCTCGCGGGCGTCGGGGAACACCGAGCGCAGCAGCGCCAGCGTCGAGGGCATCAGCGTGGCGCCGCCGAGCCCGAGCAGCGCCCGCGCCCCGACGAGCATCGCGGGGGAGGTGGCGAACGCCGCGAGCAGCGACGCGCACCCGAACGCCGCGGCACCCGCGACGAGCAGCCGGCGGCGGCCGATGCGGTCGCCGACGTTGCCCATGAGCACCAGCAGGCCGGCGAGCAGGAAGGAGTAGATGTCGACGATCCACAGCAGGTCGGTCGACGTCGGGCGCAGGTCGGCGGTGAGCGCGGGGACGGCGAAGCCGAGCACGGTCATGTCGACGCTGATGAGCAGGACCGGGAGTGCCAGGACGGCGAGAGCCGACCAGCGGCGGAGGGGGGTCACGGGTTCCTCGGGACGGTCGTGGCGGAGTGGCCACGTCCAGCATGGCACGTAGTTGGTCGATCGACCAACTACGTGCCGGTGCTCAGTGGACGTCGAGGTGGTCGCCGCGGCGGGGGGTGGGGATCCGGGCCGGCCCGGGGGCGGGGGGCAGGAGGCCGGCGTCGCGGGCCCGCTGGACCGCCATCAGCCGGTCGCGCACGCCGAGCTTGCGGTAGAGGTGCTCCAGGTGCTTGTGCACGGTTCGGGGGGAGGTCTGCAGCCGGCGGGCGATGGCCTGGGCGGTGAGCCCGGCGCCCAGCAGCGTCAGGACGGCGAGCTCGCGCTCGGTGAGGCCGGCGTCGCGCGCGCGGTCGCCCGGCCCGTCCGGCAGGCCGCGCACCACCCCGTGCTGGCGGACCAGCGCGCTCAGCGCCGGCAGCACCAGGGCGGCCAGGTCGGTGTCGGCGTCGCCGTAGTCGTCGTCGGGACGGCTGAGCACGTACGCCGCCATCCCGCCGTCCGTGCCGCCGGCCCGCAGCGGCAGGGCGAGCTGGCGGGCGATGCCGAAGGGGCGCGCGAACGCCGACCACTCGGCCGCCATCGCCGCCGGGGCCACCTCGCGGGGCACCCGCCCCAGGACCTGGGGTGCCGAGCTGCCGGTGACGGCGTACCAGCGGATCAGCGGGTGGGTGGTCGCGTCGGGGCGGAGGCCCGACGGCGGCACCGTCGGCAGGTAGCCGTCCGGCCAGCCGCGGACGACGTGGTCCACCCAGGCGCGGTCCACGACGTGCAGCGAGCAGCAGGCCGCGCCGAAGGACGTCACGAGCAGGTCGGCCACCCGCCCGTGCGGGAACTCCCGTGCCCCGGGCCGCGCCTGCAGGAGGTCGCCGACGAGCTCCAGCCACGCTGCGTGACAGGTCGTGACCCGCGACACGGGACTGAGGGTAGTCCGACGGTCGCTGCTGGTGCAGGGACGAACGTCCCGCCGCGGCTCGCTACGCACATGTGCGTAGCGGGCCGCGCGCGGACGGCCCCGGCCACCCGGGCGTGGCTACCGTGTGTCCTCCCCCCGCCGGGACCGGCGCCGGCGGCGCCCTCCCTCCCCGTGCCCTGCCCGTCGCGAGCGGAAGGACCTCGCGTGGACCGTCCTCCTCCTGCTGCCCACGTCACGCTGCTCGACGGCTTCGGGCTGGACCTGCCCGGCCGCCCGCGGCGGTCGGCCGCTGCCGAGCTCCCCCGCGCGGTGCAGCGGCTGGTCGCGCACCTGTGCCTGTCCTCCCGGCCGACGCGGGGAGCGACGGCCGGCCACCTGTGGCCCGACGTCCCCGAGGACCACGCGCACGGGAGCCTGCGGTCGGCGCTGTGGCGGCTGAACCGGGCCGCACCGGGCCTGGTCGAGGCGTCGGGGAGCACCCTGCGGCTGGCCGCGGACGTCCGCGTCGACGTGCGCGACCTCAGCGACTGGGCACGGCGGGCGGTGTCGCCGTCCGTCCGGTCCGGGGACGTCGCCGCGCCGGACACCGCGCTGCTGGGCGACCTGCTGCCCGGGTGGTACGACGACTGGGTGCTCCTCGAGCGGGAGCGGCTGCGCCAGCTGCGCGTGCAGGCGCTGGAGGCCGTGGCGGTCCGGCTGGCCTCGGCCGGCCGCCACGGCGAGGCCCTCCAGGCGGCCCACGCCGCGGTCGGCGCCGAGCCGCTGCGGGAGAGCGCGCACCGGGTGGTGGTCGGCATCCACCTGGCCCAGGGGAACGTGGCCGAAGCGGTCCGCGCCTACGAGGTGTTCTGCACCCTGCTGGCCGACGAGCTCGGCGTGCTCCCGACCGCGCTGATGACCCGGCTGGTGGAGCACGTCCCGCGGGTGCGGCGGGCGCTCGCCGCGCAGCGCGCAGGCCGCGCTCCCGGCCGGGCCGCGCCGGTGGTCATCCGTCTGGGGGACTGCGCCACGGGGCGTGACCGCTGAGCATGGGGCGTTCCCCTCGACCGCGGTACGCGGTACCCCGAGGTGGAGCCGCGACACTGCGGAGCACCCCGAGGAGAGACGTGGCCGACGAGCCGAGTGCGGCACTGCTCATCCGCGTCTGGCTCGAGGACTCCGGGGGGTTCCGGGCGCGGCTGCTCACGCTGCGGGACGCCACCGGGCAGGCGCCCGCGGAGGAGGTGACGGTCGCCGTCGCGTCGTCACCCGGCGACGTGCTCGACGCCGTGCGCGACTGGCTCGACGGCTTCACCGCCCGGGCCGGCGGGGGGACCTGAACCCCCGGTCAGGCCATGTCGACGGCGATCTTGAGCTGCCCCGGCCGTGGGGAGATCGCGGCGGTGAAGGCCGCCTGCACGTCGGCGACCGGGTGGACGTGGCTGACGTAGGCCTCCCGCAGTCCGGGGTGCGCCGCCAGGTACGCGCCCGCGTCGGTCAGCACCCGGCGCCGCTCCAGGGTGACGCCCGAGCGCAGGGTCAGGTTCTTGCGGAGGAAGGTCATCATGTCGAAGGGGTACACCGGGTCGTCGGGCACGCCGAAGTAGAAGACCTCGCCGCCGGGGGCCACGGCGTCCAGGGCCGGCTGCAGCGTGGAGACCTGGTGCCCGACGGCCTCCACGACCACCGACGGCCGGTCGGCGTCGGACAGCCGGCCCGCCCACCGCTCGGCCCGGGCGGTGACCGTCTCGTCCACGCCGAAGACCGACGCGACGTCACCGCGGTCCACCGGGTCGACGCCGGTCACCCGGGCCGCTCCGCGGGTCTTGAGCACGGAGCTGAACAGCAGGCCGATGGGGCCCTGGCCGATCACCGCGACCGCCTGCCCGGAGACGTCGCCGAGCTGCTCGACGGCGTAGAGCACGCAGGCCAGGGGCTGCAGCATCACCGCCGTGGTGGCCGGCAGGGCGGTGTCGTAGCGGGCGAGGCCCTCGCCGTCGGTGACCACCAGCTCGGCGATGCCGTCGAACATCGACGCCCAGCCGACGACGAGGTCGCCGGGGGAGTGCTCCGGGTGCCGGCTGGCGACGACCTCCCCGACGATCTCGTGCATCGGGAAGCCCGGCGCCCGGGTGGCGCCCCAGCCGTCCTCGGCGGCCGGGTGCGGCCACAGGCCGCCGCGGAAGTTGGGCAGGTCGCTGCCGCAGATGGCCCCGGCGCGGGTGGCCAGCAGCACGTGCCCGGGCGACAGCGCGGCGGCGTCGGGCGCGGCGACCTCGACCTGCTCGAAGCGGAAGGGGCCGCTGAGCGTCTGTGCCCACATGGTGTCCTCCGTGTGCCCGCCGTGTGCCCGCCGTCCGGCGCGGCGTGCCCGCACCGGACGGTGCCACACCCCGGGACGCCGCACCCCGGGACGCCACACCCCGGGACGCCACACCCCGGGACGCCACACCCTCGGGCGCGGGACCCCGCGGTCGCCGACCGCGAGGCCCGGCCGGTGACCCGGGGTCAGAAGGGCGGCTCGTCGCCGGCGTCGCCGGCCGCCGCGCCCCACGGGTCGGCGCCGCCGCCCCGCCCGTTCCCGGTGGCCGGGCCGCCCTCGCCGGACCCGCCGCCCGGACCGCCGCCGGACCGGGACGCCTTGGCGACGGTGGCCGTGGCGTAGCGCAGCGACGGGCCGATCTCGTCGACCTCCAGCTCGATGACGGTGCGGTTCTCGCCCTCCTTCGTCTCGAAGGAGCGCTGCTTGAGGCGGCCCTGCGCCATCACGCGCGAGCCGCGCGTGAGCGACTCGGCGACGTTCTCCGCCGCCTGCCGCCAGACGCTGCAGCGCAGGAACAGCGGGTCGCCGTCCTTCCACTCCTGGGTCGAGCGGTCCAGGGTGCGCGGGGTCGAGGCGATGGTGAAGTTGGCGACCGCGGCGCCCGAGGGCGTCCAGCGCAGCTCGGGGTCGCTCGTCAGGTTGCCGATGACGGTGATGACTGTATCGCCGGCCATGATCCGGTCCTCCGTGTCGTTCGGTGCACAGCTCAGGTGAGCGCCCGGAGGTTAGGAGCAGCCACCGACAGTTCCCGGAGCCCGCACCGCAGCCCCCGGCACTGTCACTGGCCGGTGTCACCATCGGCGGCCGGAGGGGATGGCGGTGGGGGGGGACGCAGGTGGGCGAGGCGCGGGCGGGCTCGGTCCTGGAGGCGACGCTGGAGCGCGTCACCTTCGCCAACGCCCAGACCGGCTACACCGTGGCGCGCGTGGACACCGGCCGGGGCGGTGACCTCGTCACGGTGGTCGGGTCGCTGCTGGGCGCCCAGCCGGGGGAGACGCTGCGGCTGCGTGGCCGCTGGGGAGCGCACCCCCAGTACGGCCGGCAGTTCCAGGTGGAGGACTACACCACCGTGCTGCCAGCGACGGTGCAGGGCATCCGCCGCTACCTGGGCTCGGGGCTGGTCAAGGGGATCGGCCCGCGGCTGGCCGAGCGGATCGTCGACCACTTCGGCACCGACGCGCTGCGGGTGATCGAGGAGGAGCCGGCGCGGCTGGCCGAGGTGCCCAGCCTCGGCCCCAAGCGCACCCGGCTGATCACCGAGGCGTGGGAGGAGCAGCGGGCCATCAAGGAGGTGATGGTCTTCCTGCAGGGCGTGGGCGTCTCGACGTCGCTGGCCGTGCGGATCTACAAGCAGTACGGCGGCGCCTCCATCGGCGTCGTCCGCACCGAGCCCTACCGGCTGGCCGCCGAGGTGTGGGGCATCGGCTTCAAGACCGCCGACACCATCGCCGCCGCGGTCGGCATCCCGCACGACAGCACCCAGCGGGTCGAGGCCGGCGTGCAGTTCGTGCTCTCCGAGGCCACCGGGCAGGGTCACTGCTTCCTGCCCGGGCCCGAGCTCGTCGCCCGTGCCGTCGAGGTGCTGCAGGTCCCCGCCACCCTGGTGGGCCACTGCCTGGCCTGCCTGGTGGCCGAGCAGGGCGTCATCCGCGAGGAGCTGCCCACCGGGGACGGCGGCCCGCCCACCGTGGCCTACTACCTGGTGCCCTTCCACCGCGCGGAGGTGTCCCTGGCCGCGGGGCTGCGGCGGCTGGCGACGGCCGACGACGACCGGATGGCGGCCTTCGCCCGGGTCGACTGGGACGCGGCGCTCGCCTGGCTGCACCGGCGCACCGGCGTGGAACTGGCGCCGGGCCAGCAGGAGGCGGTCCGCCTGGCGCTCACCGAGAAGGTCGCCGTCCTCACCGGCGGCCCCGGCTGCGGCAAGAGCTTCACGGTGCGCTCGATCGTCACCCTCGCGGCGGCCAAGGGCGCCCGCGTCGTGCTCGCCGCGCCCACCGGCCGGGCGGCGAAGCGGCTCACCGAGCTGACCGGGGTCGACGCGGTCACCGTGCACCGGCTGCTGGAGCTGCGCCCCGGCGGGGACGCCGCCTTCGACCGCGACCGGCCGCTGCCGGCCGACCTGGTCGTGGTCGACGAGTCCTCGATGCTCGACCTGCTGCTGGCCAACAAGCTGGTGCGGGCCGTGCCGCCCGGCGCCCACCTGCTCCTCGTCGGCGACGTCGACCAGCTGCCCTCCGTCGGCGCCGGCGAGGTGCTGCGCGACCTGCTCGCCGAGGGCACCCCCGTCCCGCACGTGCGCCTGACGCAGGTCTTCCGGCAGGCCAGCCGCTCGGGCGTGGTCACCAACGCCCACCGCATCAACGCCGGCTCCCTGCCGCAGGTCCGCGGCCTCGACGACTTCTTCCTGTTCGCCACCGACGACGCCGAGGAGGCCGCCCGCCTCACCGTGGACGTCGTCACCCGCCGCATCCCGGCCCGCTTCGGCCTCGACCCGCGCCGCGACGTCCAGGTGCTGACCCCGGTGCACCGCGGGCCGGCCGGCGCCGCCGCGCTCAACGAGCAGCTGCAGGACGCGCTGACCCCGGCCCGGCCCGACCGGCCCGAGAAGCGCTTCGGCGGGCGGGTGTTCCGCGTCGGCGACAAGGTCAGCCAGATCCGCAACGACTACGACAAGGGTCGCAACGGCGTCTTCAACGGCACGCAGGGCCTGGTCACCGCGATCGATCCCGTCGAGCAGACCGTCACCGTCGTCACCGACGAGGACGAGGAGATCGCCTACGACTTCGGCGAGCTCGACGAGCTGGTGCACGCCTACGCCGTCACCGTGCACCGCTCGCAGGGCAGCGAGTACCCCTGCGTCGTCGTCCCGCTGACCACCAGCGCGTGGACGATGCTGCAGCGCAACCTGCTCTACACCGCCGTCACCCGCGCCAAGCGGCTGGTCGTGCTCGTCGGCTCCACCCGGGCCCTGGGGCAGGCCGTGCGCGCCGCGGGCTCCGGACGGCGGCACACCGCGCTGGCCGCCCGGCTGCGCGCCCGCCCGGCCGAGCAGGACGCCGCGGCGGCCTGACCGGACGCCGGAGAAAGACGTCGACGAGGTGTCAAGCCGACACGCCGTTTCTGTCGGTACCCGTCCGTAGATTCCGGATCGACATCTTCCCCGTGTCGTCAAGGAGTCCACCATGGCCGTTCCCGGCCTCAAGACCCGCAAGCCCACCGGTCGCGTCCCGTGGCCGTGCATCCTGCTCGAGGGCGAGGAGAAGGCGGGCAAGAGCTGGGCGCTCGCCCAGTTCAGCAGCAGCGACAAGATCGGCGCCCTCTACTGGATCGACCTCAACGAGGGTGCCGGCGACGAGTACGGCGCCATCCCTGGTGCCCGCTACCAGCTCATCGAGCACGACGGCTCCTACGCCGCGGTGCTCGCCGCCGTGCAGGCGGTCAAGGCCGAGGCGCGCCGCGCGGCCGACGCCGGCGAGCCGCCGGTGGTGCTGGCCATCGACACCGGCTCGGCGATCTGGGACGGCCTCAAGGACTGGGCCAGCGACCGCGCCGCGCGGTCGGCCCGCAACCGCGAGCTGCTCAAGCGCGACCCCAACGCCGAGGTCACCATCAGCCAGAACCTGTGGAACGACGCCGGTTCCCGCTGGCGCAAGCTGCAGACCGAGCTGCTCACCTTCCCCGGCATCGTCGTGGTGACCGCCCGCGGCAAGGAGGTCACCGAGGTCGACGCCAACGGCCGGCCGATCGAGGGGCAGAAGACCTGGTCGGTGCAGACCCACCGCGAGTTCCCGTACGCGGCCAGCGTGTGGATGCGGCTGCGCCGCGGGCGCCGGCCGCTCATCGTGGGGGCGCGCAGCGTGCACGTCGGCATCAAGCCCAACGACGACCCGGCCCGCGAGGTCACCGACTCCGCCGCCACCGGCCGGCTGCTGGAGTGGCTGGTCTTCGACGCGCTCAAGTGCGACCCCGGCACCGCCCACGTGCGCGACCTCGTCGCCTTCCACGGCGGCGGGCTGCTCGAGCACGAGCGCACCGCGGAGGCCGCCGCCGGCGTCCCGGCCCCCCGGACGGGCGGGCGGCGGGAGTCCGACGCCGGCGACCTCGTCGCCCGGATCGGCGACGCCCGCGGCGACGACGACCTGCGCGAGGTCTGGACGGCGGCCAACCGGCTGGGCCAGCTGCAGGTCGAGGTGCCGACCCCCGGTGGCCCGTACACGCTCGCGGAGCTGATCCGCGCCCGCCGCGAGCAGCTGCTGGAGGCCGCCGTGCAGGCCCACCCCGCCGGGCGGCGGCGGGTGGCGGCCGGCGACCCGTCGGTCCCGCAGACGCCCCCCGCGGTGGTGCAGGCCGCCCAGGCGGCCGCCGCTGCCGCCCGGGCCGCCGCCGCGGCGCCGCGGCCGGACGCCGAGCGGGAGGCGGTGCCGGCCAACCCGCTGCTGGAGTCCTCGCCGACCCCGGACGACCCGCGGGAGCGCCGCAGCACCGCGGCCCGGCGGGGCGTGCTCGCCAGCCTGGAGGCCCTCGGCGTGACCGAGGCGCAGATCGGCGAGCGGTTCGGCCGCCCCGTCGAGCACGTCGCGACCCGGCGGCTGACCGCCCTGGTGCGCGACGTGATCGCCGCGCAGCGCAGCGGCGGCGACGGCGACGGCCGCGAGGACGTCGCCTGAGCCCCACCGCCGCCGGGGCGGGACCGGTCCGCCGGCTCCGCCCCGGCCCCGACCGAAGGGGGACGCGGTGACCGCCGTCCTGCCCGCCCGCCCCAGCGCCGCCGAGCGGCGGGCCGCGCCCAGCCTGGCCGCGGCCGTGCGCGACCTCGACCGCCGCCGGGCCCGCTCCCGCCAGCGGGTGATCGGCGCCTCCGAGCTCGGCGAGTGCCGGCGCCGGGCGGCCTACCGGGTCGCCCGCCGCCGGCCCACCAACACCCGCACGGGCCTGCAGGCCTTCATCGGCACCGAGCTGCACCGCGGGGTGCTGCGCGCCCTGCGCCGCCAGTACGGCGGGCTCACCGAGGTCGGGCTCAAGGGAGAGCAGGTCAAGGGCCGCTGCGACTGGTGGCACGCCCCGGTCGTGGAGGACCTCAAGACGACGTCGCGGTTCGGCTTCGAGCGGGTCCTCACGCGCGGCGTCCCCGTCCGGCACTGGTTCCAGGTCGCCGTCTACGCCTGGCTGCTGCGCACCGGCCAGACCGCCGACCGCCGCCTGCCGGCCGGCACCGGCCAGGACGTCGACGGGCTGCGGCTGCGCTACCTGTCGCGCGACTCCGGCGAGGACGTCGTCTTCGAGGCGGGGTCGGACCCGGCGCTGACGGCCGAGGCGCTGATGTGGCTCACCGACGTCTACGCCACCGTGGAGGACGACGGCGTCGACGCCGTCCCCCGCGACGGGTTCGGCCCCGGCGTGGACGCGATGTGCGACTGGTGCCCGTTCCTCGACCTGTGCTGGGGCCCGCCCGTGGACCCCGGGACCGAGGGCGAGGTCTCCCGCCAGTCCCGCCTCACGGTCACCGACGCCGACTACGTCGAGGCCGTGCACGACTACGACGCCTGGCGGGCGGCCGAGACCGAGGCCCGGCGGCACAAGGAGTACGCGCGGGAGCGGCTGCGCGGCCGGTCGGGGCCGGCGGGCGGGCTGCACTGCGAGTGGTCCGGCGGCGCGCTGCGCACGCAGGTGGACAAGGACGCCGCGGTCGAGCGGCTGGCCGACCTCGGCGAGGTGGTGCCCACCCGGACGGCGCGCAGCCCCCGCACGATCCGGGTCACCCGGACCGGCACCCGGCCCGACTGAGCCGACACGCCGGGGGACGGCGGACGTCGCCCCGAGGGTGCACACTCGAACACGTGTTCGACCCGATCCCAGGAGGCCCGCGATGACCACCGTCCCGACGTCCCACCTGTCCGCCGGGGAGCCCGTCCTGACCAGTGACGTCGTCGGCTCGGACTTCGGCCTGCCCCTGGTCCGGCCGACCCGGACCCGGCAGGGGAGCCGCGTGCGCGTCGTGCGCTCGCGCTGCCGGTCCCGCGGGGGCGTCGTCGTCTGGTTCACCGACGGCACCAAGACCCCGCCGCTGCACGGCCGCACCGGCTGGGTGGTGGCCGAGCCCGGGGAACCGGCGCACGTGGCCTGACCCGCGGCGGAGGGTCGCTGGTCCCTGGGACGGCGGCTCGCCGGGGAGCACGGTGACCGGC
This sequence comes from Geodermatophilus dictyosporus, assembly GCF_900115505.1. Lineage (GTDB taxonomy): Bacteria > Actinomycetota > Actinomycetes > Mycobacteriales > Geodermatophilaceae > Geodermatophilus > Geodermatophilus dictyosporus. The sequence goes on from NZ_FOWQ01000001.1 coordinate 352,866, forward strand.
ATGACCGAGGACGTGCAGCACTCCGTCCGGCCGGCCACGGCCGTCGACGCCGACCGGCTGACCCGCACCCTGGCCGCGGCCTTCGCCGACGACCCGCTGTTCTGCCACCTCCTCCCGCCGGGCGTGCGCCGGCGGGAGCAGCGGCTGCGCCGGGCGTTCGCGATCGACGCCGCGCGCAGCCTGTCCCTCGGCGGCCTGTGGACCACGGCCGACGGCGAGGCCGCCGCCGTGTGGTTCCCGCCCGGCTCCTGGCGGCCGACCCCACGGCAGGACCTCGCGGAGCTGCCCGCGTGGCTCCGCGTCGGCGGCCGGCGGATGCGGGCCTTCCAGCAGGTGCGGGCGGCGCAGTACGCCCACCACCGCGACCTGCCGCCGCACTGGTACCTGCTCTACCTCGGCACCCGGCCCGGACGGCGGTCGGAGGGGCTCGGCGGCGCCCTGCTGCGGGCGGTGCTCGACCGCTGCGACGCCGAGCGGCTGCCCGCCTACCTCGAGTCCACCTGCGAGCGGAACGTCCCGCTCTACCGGCGGCACGGCTTCGTCGCGCACGACAGCCTCGACATCCCCGGCGGCTGCCCGCCGATGACCCCCATGTGGCGCGACCCGCGCTGAGCGCACGAGGGCGCGGCCGCCACCCGTACCGGCCCACCGGGCCGCGGCGGGGAGCACACTGACCCGCCCGTGACACCGTCCGTACGGGAGGCGGCCGTCGATGCCGGTACCCCAACCCCCGCGCCGGGGCCTCCGTGGTCGTGCGGTCCCGGGCCGGGCGCGACGCTCCCGCCGGCGCCGGACCGCCGCCGCGCTGGCGCTCACCGCCGCCGCCTGGGTGGCGGTGCTCGGCCTGGCGGCGGCGGTGGACGACTTCCCCCGCGGCCTGCTGCTGGCCGGGTGCGGTGCGCTCGTCGCCGCGGGCGCGTGGGAGGGGGTCCTCCGCCGCGGCTGGGGGCGCGTCGCCGGCCTCGCCGTCGCGGGTGCGGCCCTGGGCGGTGGCGTCCTCCTGCTGATGGACGAGGGCTACTCGCGCACCCTCCTCCTGCTCGGGCTCGGCGCCACGGTCTGGCACGCGGCGGCCCGCTCGGCCTTCCGGCCCGAGGTCGAGCTCGCGCCCGCCGCCCCGCCCCGGCAGCCGGTCGTGGTGGTGAACCCGCGGTCGGGGAACGGCCGGGCGGCGCGGACCGGGCTGGCCGCGGCGGCCCGCGACCGGGGCATCGCCGTGCTGGAGCTGCAGCCGGGACAGGACCTCGCCGCGCTCGTGCGGAGCGCGGTGGACGCGGGGGCCGACGCCGTGGGCATGGCCGGCGGGGACGGCTCGCAGGCCGTGGTGGCCGCCGTGGCCGCTGACGCGGGCCTGCCCTACGCCTGCATCCCCGCGGGGACGCGCAACCACTTCGCCCTCGACCTCGGCGTGGACCGGTCCGACGTGGTGGGGGCGCTCGACGCCCTCGTCGGCGGCGGGGAGCGGGTGGTCGACCTCGCCGAGGTCAACGGCCGCGTCTTCGTCAACAACGTCTCGCTGGGCGTGTACGCCGAGGCCGTCCAGCACGACCGGTACCGCGCGGCGAAGGTGCGGACCCTGCTGGGCACGGTGCCGCGCTCCCTGGCGGCCGGGGGCGGGTCGCGGGACCTGACCTGGACCACCCCCGGCGGCCGCCGGGTGCGCGGGGCGGCGGTGATCCTCGTGGGCAACAACCAGTACCGACTGGGCGGGGCCGCGGGCGCGGGCACCCGGCCGGCCGTCGACCAGGGCCTGCTGGGCGTCACGGTGGTCGATCCGCCCGACGGGCGGACGCAGCCCCGACGACGTCCCGTGCGCCAGTGGACGACCCCGGAGTTCCGCGTCGAGGCGCCGCAGCCCGTGCCGGTGGGCATCGACGGTGAGGCCGCCGTCCTGGCGGCGCCGGTCGTCTTCCGGGTGCGGCCGGCTGCCCTGCGGGTGCGGATCGCCGCCCACCACCCCGGCGCCTCACCGTCGGCGATCGAGCCGGTGGGCGCCCTGGCCGCCCTCCGGGCACTCGTGCGCATCGCCCGCGGAGGCGACCCCCGGCAGCTCCCGCCGCGGGTGCCTCCGGCCGTGCGACGGTCGGGGCAGCCGGCCCGGTGACCGGCACCCCGGCCGCCTCCGCCTCCGCCTCCGCCTCCGCCCCGCCCCGCTGTCCTGCCACCTGCTCCCGCCGGGACTGCGCCGGCGGGTCCGGGCCGGGCTTGCCGCCCCCCGGCCGGGCCGGTGGGATCGGGGAGCCGGGCCCCGAGCCCGTCCCCGAGCCCCCTGGGGCGCCGCCTGACCACGAGCACCGAGCAGCCGTCGACGGCGGCGGGTCCGCTCGACGACGGCGAGCTGCCGGCGATCGACGCGTGGTGGCGGGCGGCCGACTACCTGTCGGTCGGATCTACCTGATGGGCAACCCGCTGCTGCGCGAGCCGCTGCGCCCGGAGCACGTCGAGCCGCGCCTGCTGGGCCACTGGGGCACCACGCCGGGGCTCGACTTCCTCTACGCCCACCTCAACCGGGTCATCGCCGCCCGCGACCTCGACGCGATGTACGTCATGGGCCCCGGGCACGGCGGGCCCGGCCCGGTCGCGGCCGCCTGACTGGAGGGCACCTACAGCGAGGTCCACCCGGAGGTCTCGCAGGACGAGGCGGGGCCGCGGCGCCGGAGTCGGCCTGAGGCCCGCACCTACCCGGTGCCCTCCGCGGCGACGAGCTCGGCGACGTCCTCGGGCCGCTCCGAGCAGTCGTCGTCGGTGTCCGGCTGGTCCTGGGCGAGGCCGGTGACCCCGGCGTCCTCGACCGGCTGGAAGCCCTGCTGCGCGATGTGCCGCGGCACCCGGTTCTGCGCGTTGACGACGTGCGAGCGCGACAGCCACCCGAGGCCGTCCTCGACGTCGAAGTCGAGGCCGCCGCCGGGCGCGCGCTGCACGTGCCCGGGGGAGGGGAGCAGCCCGACGAGCTGCACGGCCTCGTCGACCGACAGCGTGGACGGCGGGGTGTCGAAGTAGTACCAGCTGGCCGAGCAGATGCCGTACACCCGGGGACCGAGCTGGGCGTGGTTGACGTAGAGCTCGAGCATGCGCCGGTCGTCGACCACCAGCGCCAGCTCCGCGGCCAGCCCGGCCTCGACCGCCTTGCGCCAGATGCTCATGCTCTGGTTGAGGAAGAGGTTCTTGGCCACCTGCTGGGGGATCGTCGACCCGGACGGGTCCTCCTCGCCGCGCAGGCGGGCCTCGGCGCGGCCGGACAGCTCGTCCCACGTGAAGGCGCCGTCGCGGTAGGGCAGCGCCTGGTCCTCGTGCGCGATGACGGCGGCGAGGAAGTAGCGGGACACGTGCTCGACCGGCACCGACTGCTGCACCGCGCCCTGCTCGTTGGCCAGCATGAACGCCGTCGTCGGCGGGTCGACCCAGCGCAGCGAGAGCAGGACGAGGGCCTGCAGCACGAAGGCGGCCAGCAGGACGCGGACGGCGCGGCGGCGCAGCCGGCGGCCCCGCCCGCGCCTCGGGTCCTCCGGGCGGGCGACGTCGTCCTCGCGCCGCCGCCAGTCGGGGCGGCGGAGCCGGCGCGGGGACGCCGGTCCCGGCCCGGAGGGGTCGGCCGGCGGCTCCGGCCAGGGCCGCGGCGGCGCTGCGGCCCAGGGGTCGGCCGGCGCGGGTCGCGCCCCGGGGGCGTCGTGGGGCGGGAACCGGTCGGCGCCGGCCGCCGGCCGCGCCAGGGGCCGGGTGGGCACCCGGTCGGTCCACCGCTGACCGGGCGGGGGCTCGTCGGGCGGGCGGCGCCGCCGCGGCGCGAAGGGCATGCGGTGCGTCCTCCCGTGACCTCCTGACCGGACCCCCAGGCTACCGGGGGAGCACCGGCGGGCCGGTGATCCGAGACGCCGGGGCGTCCGGGGGCGTCCGGGGGCGTTGCCGCCCCGTCGGCCCCGGCGTACGTTGCGCCGCACCCCGGGCCCGCCGCGCCGCCCGGGGAGGGGGTGGTCACCGGTGGACGCGTTCGACACCGACGTCCTCGTCGTGGGGGCGGGACCGACCGGCCTGACGCTGGCCTGCGAGCTGCGGCGGCGGGGCGTGGACTGCCGCGTCGTCGAGCGGGCGACCGGGTTCCACCACCGGTCCCGCGGCAAGGGGCTGCAGCCGCGCAGCCTCGAGGTCCTCGACGACCTGGGGGTCGCCGAGGCCGTGCTGGCCCGGGGACGGCGGGGCAGCCACCTGCGGCTCTACGTCGGGGGCCGGTTGACCGCCGAGGTGCGGGTGCCGGCCCGTCCGCCCGCCCCGGGGGTCCCCTACCCCGACCTGCTCATCGTCCCGCAGTGGGCCACCGAGGAGGTGCTCCGCGAGCGGCTGCGGTCCCTCGGGGGCGGGGTGGAGCTCGGCCGCGAGCTGAGCACGCTCGAGCAGGACGACGACGGCGGCACGGCGACGGTGACCGCCTCCGACGGCGCCGGGCCGACCGAGCGCGTCCGGGCGCGGTTCGTCGTGGCCTGCGACGGCGGGCACAGCGCCGTCCGGGACCTCGTGGGGCTGCGCATGGCCGGGACGGGGAAGCCGCAGCACTTCGTCCTCGGCGACGTGCGCATCGACGGCCTCGAGCCCGGGGTGTCGCACGCCTGGTTCGACGGGACCGACCACCTCGCCGCCGACCCGCTGTCCGGCGAGGGGGTGTGGCAGGTGCAGGCGAGCGTCCGGCCCGCCGCGGACGGCACCGTCGAGCCGGCCTCCCTGGAGCTCTTCCAGCGGCTCTTCGACGAGCGCGGGCTGCCCGGGGTCCGCCTGCACGACGCGACCTGGCTGTCGGACTACGCGCCCCGGGTGGCCCTGGTGGAGCGCTACCGGGTGGGCCGGGTCCTCCTGGCGGGGGACGCCGCGCACGTGCACAGCCCGGCCGGCGGGCAGGGGATGAACACCGGCATCCAGGACGCCTACAACCTCGGCTGGAAGCTCGCGCTGGTGCTCGCGGGCCGGGCGGGCGACCGGCTGCTCGACACCTACGAGGAGGAGCGGCTGCCGGTCGCCCGGTCGGTGCTGCGGGGCAGCGACGTCGGGCACAGCGCGGTCTTTTCGCCCTCCCCGGTCGCGCGGGTGCTGAGGGAGCGCGTGCTCGCCCCGCTGCTGCAGGTGGGCGCCGTGCAGCGGGCGGTCCTGGACCGGGCGGCCGAGCTCGGGGTCGGCTACCGCACCTCGAGCCTGGCCCGGGAGGACCGGGCGCCCCTGCACAGGAGCCGGGATGTCGGCCTGCCCGGGTGGCTGCGGTTCCGGCGCGGCCCGCACGCCGGTGACCGGGCGCCCGACGCCCGCGGCCGCCGGGCCGACGGGCTGCCGCTGCGGCTGTTCGACACCTTCCGGGGACCGCACTGGTCGCTGCTGCTCTTCCCCGGGACGCCCGCCGACCCGGCGGAGTGCACCCGGCTCGCCGGCACCGCCCGGCAGGCGGGGGCGGCCGTGGACGGCGAGGTGCGGCCCTGCCTCGTGCTGCCGCCGGGTGCGCCGGCCGCGGACCCGGAGGACGTGCCCGCCTTCCACGACGTCGACGGCGAGGCCCACCGCCTCTACGGGGCGCAGGCCGGTGCCCTGGTCCTGGTGCGGCCGGACGGCTACGTCGGTCACCGGGCGCAGCCGGCCGCCGAGCGGGGCCTCCTCGAGTACCTGGCCGCCGTGTACGACGGCGCGGCGGTGCGCGTGCCGGCGCCGCGGTGAGCGCGGTCCCGCAGGGAGGCACCGCCGCCGCCTCGGCGGGCGTGCACGCCGTCGTGGGGGCCGGGGGAGCGACCGGCCGGCGGCTGGTCGCCTGCCTGCACGCCGCCGGGCAGCACGTGCGGGCGGTCACCCGCGACGGCCGCGACGTCGGCACGCCGGGCGTGGAGACGGCGGCCGCGGACGCCGCCGACCCCGGGGCCCTGGCGGCCGCCTGCCGGGACGCCGTCGCCGTCTACCACTGCGTCATGCCGGTGCTCGCCCGCTGGAGGAGCGACTTCCCGCTGGTCACCGACGCGCTGGTCGAGGCCGCGTCCCGGGTCGGGGCACGGCTGGTCTACGCCGACGACACGTGGATGTACGGCCGGGTCGACGGCCCGATGACCGAGGACACCCCGTGGCGGCCGGTGAGCGCCAAGGGCGTGCTCCGGGCGTGGATCGCCGAGCGGGTCCTCGCCGCGGCCGCGGCCGGGCGGATCCGGGCCGGCGTCGTCCGCGCCGGGGAGCTGTACGGGCCCGGCGTCCGGTCGCTGGTCGGCGGCAACGTGTTCCCCCCGGCGCTGCGGGGGTGGCCCGTGCAGTGGTTCGGCGACCCCGACCTGCCGCTGACGCCCACCTTCGTCGACGACTTCGCCGCGACCCTGGCCGCCGTCGGGACGCGGGACACCTCCGACGCGGCGGTGTGGCACGTGCCGCACCCCGGGGTCACCAGCGGCCGGGCGCTGGCGGCCGAGGCCTGCCGGCAGGCGGGCACGAGGCTCCGGCTCGTGCGGCACGGGAGCGCGCGGGTCCGCCTGCTGGGCGCCGTCCTGCCGCTGGCCCGCGAGGGCGCCGAGATGGTGTACCAGTTCGAGCAGCCGTTCGTGGTCGACGGCGGTGCGGCCGCACGGGCCTTCGGCCTGACCCCGACCCCGTACGACGAGGGCGTGCGCCGCACGCTGGCCGCCGTGCGGGGTGCGGGGTAGGGGAGGGCCGCTCAGACGGTCTCGGGCACCCGGAGGTGGGCGAGGACGAGGTCCATCTCGGCGACGTCGAGGACGTCGATGCCCATGATCCGCACGCCCTCCTCCCGGAGCAGGCGGGCCTGTTCACGCGTCTGCTCGAGGTGGTCGCGGCCGTCGAGGACGACCGTGCCGACGGCGCGCCCGTCCTCCCGGTCGATCAGCAGGCTGCAGCTGCAGAACCCGGGCATCTCCTGGATCCGCGGCAGCAGGCTGGTGCGGTACATGTCCAGCAGCTGGTCGGCCCTGCCCGGGTCGCCGCGGCTCCAGGTGACCCGCGCGCAGGCGCCGTCCCCGGCGGGGTGCCCGCGGTGGAGGACGGCGACCTCCCACTCCCGCACCTCGAGGTCGTCGTCGGCACCGAAGCGGTCCACCAGGTGCCGCCGCATCGGGTGGACGCGTTCCGCGCTGGCCTGCATCGCCTCCCGGTCGGCCCACGCCGACGTCACGATGCACCGGCCGGTCTCGCGGTCGCACATCATCGACAGGCCGGTGCAGCCGTCCATGTCCTGCACCGCCGGCCAGACCTCGTCCCGCACGTAGGCGATGGCGTCGTCGAGCGAGCCGGGGTTGCCGCGGATGGTGGTGGATCGGGCGTACACGTCGCCCTCCTCTCGGACCGGCGGCGACGCCCCTGCGGCGTCGCCGCGCGGTCGAGGGTCCTCCCGTGCCGGACGGCGGACAACGGGTCCCCGCGCGGACCGCCGTCCGCGACCCGGTGGGGTCAGGTGGCTGATCCGGGCATCGGCGGCAGCACCCCGGCCCGGGTCAGGAAGCCGAGCCAGTCACCCACGTGCCAGGCCTCGGACACCCTGTCCCCGGACCAGTGCAGGACGTGCGCGCCCTCGGCGGACGTGCGGTTCCCGGTCGGTTCGACCCCCGGCAGCAGCGGCGTCGTCCCCGAGAGGACGGCCTCGGCCGTCCAGCGGTGCACCGAGGTGGTCCCGTCGACGAGGTGCTCGTGGACCTGCACGTGGATCTCGCTGAAGCCCGTGCGGAACCCGGTGATGAAGTCCCGCAGCTCGGCCCGGCCCATGTCGGGGAACGGGGGCCCGTGGTAGACGAGGTCGTCGGCGAAGACCTCGTCCACGGCCGACACGTCGCCCTGCTCCCAGGCGGCGAGGAAGCGCACCATCGCCTCCCGCGCCCGCTCCCTCGAGACCGTCGAGCTGGTGGTCTGCGTCATGGCACGTCTCCTTCCGCGCGTACTCCGAGGGGCGGTGCTGATGGTCCGCGCGCACCCCGCGCGCGCCAGGGTCCTCCGGCCCCGGCCGGATGGCTCCGAGCCGTCGACGCACCCGGTCGGGGCGGTGCCGGTGCGGGCCGGTCCGGCGTCCTACGCTGCGCCGGTGCGCCCCCTCCGTGCCCGCAGGCCGGCGGAGGGGAGCGCCGCCGCCGGGCCGCGGGTCCTCATCCCGCTCCTGGTGCTGGCCGCCGCCGTCGCGCAGGGCTTCGGGCGCTTCGGCTACGCGCTGCTGCTGCCCGCGGTCGACGCCGACCTGGTGCACTCCTACGCCGTCGCCGGGCTGATCGGCACGCTGAACCTCACCGCGTACCTGGCCGGGACGCTGGTGGTCAGCCTCACCGCCGAGCGCCTGGCACCGGCGACGTCCGTGCGGGTGGGCCTGCTGCTCACCACCGCCGGGCTGACGGTCCTCGCGCTGGCGCCCTCGGTGCCGGGCCTGGTGGCGGGCATGGTGCTGGCCGGCTTCGGCGGTGCCCTCATCTGGGTGCCGGCCCCCGGCATCGCTGGCGCGGCCGTCCCCGTCGCCCGCCGCGGCCTGGCGATCGGGATCACCGGCAGCGGCGTCGGGGTGGGCGTGGTCGCGAGCAGCGCCCTGACCGCGCTGGTGCACGCCGTCGCCGGCCCCGGCGCGTGGCGCCCGGTGTGGGCCGTCGAGGCGGTGCTCGCCGCGCTGGTGGCGCTCGCGGCGCTGCGGTGGCTGCGGCCGCCGGTCACCCCGGTCGCCGGGCGGGTCCGCGTCTCGGCGCTGCGCGCGGTGCCCGGCTGGGTCGGCTCGATGCTCTCCTACGGCGGCTACGGCCTGGCGATCGCCGTCTACATGACCTTCCTCGTGGCCGCCTACCAGGACGACGCCGGCTTCGGCGCCGGCCACGCCTCGGCGGTCTTCGCGCTGGTCGGCGTGGCCGTCACCGCCGGCGGGGTGCTGGTGGGCCGCTGGTCGGACAGCGTGGGGCGGCGGGCGGCCATGACCTGGACCTACGTCGCCATGACCGGGGCGATCCTGCTCGTGCCGGTCGGGGCCGAGCCGTGGGCGGTGCTGTCCGCGGTGGTGTTCGGCCTGGCGCTGTCCGGGGCCCCGGCCGTGCTCGCCGCCCACCTCGCCGACACCCTCGACCCCCGCCGGTTCGCCGCGGCCTTCGGCGCGGTCACCCTCGTCTTCGGGCTGGCCCAGCTGGTGGGCCCGCAGCTGGGCGGCTGGATCGCCGACCGGACCGGCAGCTTCACCGTGGCGTTCCTGGTCGCCGCCGGTGCGTCGCTCGCCGCCGCGCTCGCGTCCGCGACCCTGCCCCGGCGCGCCGCCGCCCGCCCCGTCCCGGCGGATCCCCGGGCGGACTGACCGGGCGGACTGACCGGGCGCCGGGTCAGGCGGACGCGCGCTCGTCGACGACGAGGGTGTCCCAGGGCCGCGCCGTCCAGGGCTCCCGGCTGTGGGTCAGCCGCAGCCGGCCCGGCTCGGCCTCGACCAGCTGGCCGAAGACGGTCGCGAACACCCGGCCGTCCTCCTCGTGGCGCACCACCAGGGCGCCGGGGTCGTCCCGGGGCGGCTCGGCCCGCACCAGGCGGCGCCACCCCTCGGGCGGGTCGGCCGCCCGGAAGGCCTCGAGGTACCGCTCGGTCTTGCGGTCCTCCGGCCCCCCGGAGGTCACCATCACGGTGCCCTCGGCGTGCACGGTCTCCGCCAGCCGCTGGCCGTCGGAGTCCCAGGTGACGAGCCGGTCGGGCGTCGCCAGGACGAGCAGGAAGCCGGCCATCGCGGCGACGTCGACGTGGTCGCGCCAGGCCGCGCCGTGGGTGACGGCGAGCAGCGGCAGCACCCCACGGCTCGCCGCGCCGGGGTCGGCCACCGGCTTCCGCGGCCGGTTGAGCACCAGCGCGGTCGCCCCGGTCCCGACCCGGGTGGCGCACCAGGTCCCCCCGGCGACGCGGTCGCGGCCCGCGACCACGTCGGGGGCCTCGGGCCACCAGCGGCCGGGGTCGTCGAAGGGGCGGGTGGTCAGCTCGTCGCGCAGGGCGAGGAGCCGGACGGGCCGGCCCGCCGACCAGCGGACGACGACGGTGCACACGCCGCCATCCTCCCGCGACGCGCCGGGCGGCCCGCACCTCCGGTCGGACGGGCGGGGCGGGAATGCGGCACCCTGTAGGGCGTTGACACACCGAGGTGCCGAGCGCGCCGGCGGCGTCGAGTGTCCAGCTCCGCGAGCCGGCTGCGCGCCCGGGACACCGGGCACGTCCCACGGGACGTCCGACGTCGTGCGCCGGGCGGCGCGCGACGCTGCCGCGTCCGTGCGCGGCACCGCAGAGGAGGAGTTCGTGGCTCGACCAGGCCGGCGCCAGACGGGCGCTCGCCGCACCACCCCCCGGCGGGACCGACGGGTGCGCCACGACGGTGACCTCCTCGCGGCCCTCGCCCGGGCCGCCCGCGAGGTCGAGGCGGCCGCCCAGCGCGGGCGCGTCACGCCCTCGGTGCGCACCCGCTTCCAGGCCGTCGCCCTGCTGCTGCGGGAGGAGCGAGCCCGCGTGCAGGCGGCCGCCGGCGACGGCTCCCGCGCCGAGCAGCTCAAGCGCCTGGACGGCGTCGCGACGATCCTCGCGACGACCGCCGTCCGGGACGCCGGGCTGCTCGCGCTGCTCGGCGACGACGCCGTCGTCTCGGACGCCGCCCGGTCGCTGCGGCGGGAGATGCTGCGCGACCTCGGCGTCGAGCCGGCGCCCGAGGAGACCGCGCCGGTGCGGCCCGAGGCCGTCCCCGCCGGCCCCGACCGGCGGGTCGTGCCGCAGTCGGTGGTCTCCCGGCAGCTGGCCAACCCCTTCCTCGCCCCGGACTTCTCCGCCGTCGCCCAGCGGCCCTCCCGTCCGCGCCGCCTGTCCGGCTGGGAGCTGCTCGGTCCGCTGCTGGGCTCCTTCGAGCGGGCCGGCGGCGGGGCCCCGGCGTGCATGGCGCTGCCGGCGCCGACGGACCGGTTCACCCCGGCGGGCTCGGAGCTGATGCCGCACCAGGGGCAGGTGGTCGCCGCGGCCGCGGCCGGCCACCGGACGTTCCTGCTCGCCGACGAGCCGGGGCTGGGCAAGACGGCCCAGGCGCTGCTCGCCGCGGAGGCGGCCGGTGCCCACCCGCTGCTCGTCGTCGTGCCGAACGTCGTCAAGACCAACTGGGCGCGGGAGGCGGCCCGCTGGACGCCGCACCGGCGGGCCACCGTGGTGCAGGGCGACGGCGAGACGGTCGACGGCTTCGCCGACGTCGTCGTCGTCAACTACGAGGTGCTCGACCGGCACGTGGGCTGGCTCGGCGACTTCGGGTTCCGCGGCATCGTCGTGGACGAGGCCCACTTCATCAAGAACAAGGGCTCGCAGCGCTCGCGGCACGTCCTGGAGCTGTCCGCGCGGCTGCGGTCCCTCGGCCGGCGGCCGCTGCTCATGGCGCTGACCGGCACCCCGCTGATCAACGACGTCGAGGACTTCCGGGCGATCTGGCAGTTCCTCGGCTGGACCGACGACGACGCACCCCTCGGCGAGCTGCTCGACGCGCTCGAGGACACCGGCCTCACGCCCGCTGACCGGGGCTTCTCCGCCGCGGCGCGCCAGTGCGTGATCGATCTCGGCATCGTGCGCCGCCGCAAGGCCGACGTCGCCGCCGACATCCCCGCCCGCCGCATCGCCGACCTCCCCGTGGAGCTCGACGGGCCGGTCGGGCGGTCGATCCGCGCGGCCGAGCGGGACCTCGTGCGCCGGATGGTGGCCCAGTACGAGACGGCGCTGGCGGCCCGGTCGCCGGGTGCCGACGGCGCGCGGACCGTCGAGGGGATCGACGCCGAGCTGGTGCGCCGGGTGGCCCGCTCGGAGCTGAAGGACGCGGCCGCCTCGACCGGCGAGAACGTCTTCGCCACGATGCGGCGCATCGGCCGGGCGAAGGCCGGGCTGGCCGCGGACTACGCCGCGCAGCTGGCGCGCAGCGCCGGCAAGGTCGTCTTCTTCGCCAAGCACGTCGACGTGATGGACGCCGCCGAGGAGGCCCTCGCCCGGCAGGGCGTGCGCTTCGCCTCGATCCGCGGTGACCAGACACCGAAGGTGCGCCAGGCCAGCGTCGACGCGTTCACCACCGACCCCGGCGTCGCCGTCGCGGTGTGCTCGCTGACCGCGGCCGGCGTCGGCCTGAACCTGCAGGTGGCCTCCAACGTCGTGCTGGCCGAGCTGTCCTGGACCGACGCCGAGCAGACGCAGGCCATCGACCGCAGCCACCGCATCGGCCAGACAGAGCCGGTCACCGCCTGGCGCATCATCGCCGCGCAGACGATCGACGCGCGGGTCGCCGAGCTCGTCGACAGCAAGGCCGGGCTGGCCGCCCGGGCGCTCGACGGGTCCGACGGGCCGGCCGGCGCGCCGAACGACGTGCAGGTCGAGGTCCTGGTCGCCCTGCTGACCGACGCGCTGCGGGAGTCGCAGGGCACGCCGACCGGCTCCTGAGGGTCGGGTCCGGCACCGCCGGCCGGCTCAGGGCAGGGCGCCGAGCAGGGCGGTCAGCTGCCCGGCCACCTCCCGCGGTGCGGGCATGGCGGCGATCTCCGCGGCGACCTCGCGGGCGGCCCGGGCGAGGCCGGGATCGCTGACGAGCCGCTCCAGGTGGGCCGCGGTGATCTCGCCCGCCGGCACGGCCAGGCCGGCACCCCGGGCGGCGACCAGCCGGGCGTGGACGGTGCGGTCCCCGGCGCCGGGGACGACGAGCTGGGGCACCCCGGCCGCGAGCGCCGTGAGCAGGGTGCCCGCCCCGCCGTGGTGCACGACGCCGCCGGCGGCCGGGAACACGGTGGCGAAGGGCAGCCAGTCCACCACCGTGACGTTGGGCGGCAGCTGCGCGCGGGCGGTGCGGCGGTCCGGCCGGACCAGGACGACGTCGACGTCGGCGTCCGCCGCGGCCGCCGCCACCCGGCGCATCATCGGGTCGGGCCGGGGGTCGTCGACGGTGCTCCGGGTGACGATCACCCGTGGCCGCGGGCCGGGCCGGGTCAGCTCCTCGGGCGCCGGGCGGTCCCCGGCGACCGGGACGTGGCGCATCGGCCGCCCCCGGCTCGCCCGGGTCACGCTCGGCGGGGCGGTGACCAGCACCTCGGCCACGGCCGGGACGTGGTCGACGCCGTGCCGCCGCAGGACCGGCCCGAGCCGCGCCGCGGCGGAGTCCCGGAGCTCCCGCGCGTCGAACAGGGCCATGTCGACCAGGACGACGGGCACGCCCCGCCGTGCGGCCACCAGCGATCCCGCCACGGCCAGCGGCTCGTGCACGACGAGGTCGGGCCGCCACTCGTCGGCCAGCCGCACGAGGCGGTCGGCCATCCGGTCGGCCACCGGCGCGAACAGGTGACCGACCAGGACGGTGCCCGGGTCGCCCCTCGCCGAGCGGACGGCCAGCACCGGGTGCCGGAGGGCCGTCGGCAGGAACACCCGGCGGATGTCGAAGCCCGGGGCGACGTCACGGACCTCCAGGCCGGCGGCGCGGGCAGGCGCCACGGCGTCCGCGGCGGTGGCGACGAGCACGTCGTGCCCCGCGTCGCGCAGCGCGCCGGCCAGCGGGACCAGCGGCAGGACGTGACCGACCATCGGCGAGGCGACGAGCAGCACCCGCATGCGAGCAGGGTGGCCCGCCCGGCGCCGGACCGGAAGCCCCGCCGGCGCCGTCCTCAGCCGACCACCCACGTGTCCTTGGCGCCGCCGCCCTGCGAGGCGTTGACCACCAGCTCGCCCTCGGTCAGGGAGACCCGGGTGAGGCCGCCGGGCAGCACGGTCGTCCCGTCGCCGGTGCAGAAGGCGTACGGCCGGTAGTCCACGTGCCGCGGCACGAGGGCGCCGCCGACGACCGTGGGGTGGGTCGACAGCGCCACCGGCTCCTGGGCGATCCACTCGCCGGGCGCGGCCAGGACGGCGGCGCGGGCACGCTCGAGCTGCGCGGCATCGGCCCGCGGGCCGATGAGCACGCCCCAGCCCCCCGAGCCCGACCGCGGCTTGAGCACCAGCTCCGGCAGCCGGTCGAGCGCCGCCCGGCACTGCGCGGGGTCGCCGAGGTCGTAGGCCGGCTGCGAGCGCAGCCGCGGCTCCTCGTCGAGGAAGAAGCGGACCAGGTCCTCGACGTAGGGGAAGGTGCGCTTGTCGTCGGCGACGCCGGTGCCGAAGGCGTTGACCACGGTCACCGTGCCGGCGCGCAGGGCGGGCAGCAGCACCTCGCCGAGCTCGTTGGGCCGGCCGTCGTCGCCGGTCAGCCGCTCCTCGCTGGTGCGCCGCCACAGCAGGTCGACGCGGCGCCCGTCCGGCAGCAGCAGGTCCTCCCCGCGGGCGGTCAGCTGCGAGGGCAGCACGACCGGGGCGCCGACCATCTCCCCGAACCGGTCGATCTCCCACGGCACCGAGCTGCGCGGCCCGTCCCCGAGCACGGCCACGACCGGGTCGGGCAGGTCGGTGGCGGCGGCGAGCATCCGCACCATCGCGTCCCGGGCGGCCGCCCGCACCGGCACCGGGCCGGGCTCCACGCCCAGCCGCGGTGCCACCAGGTCGCGCGCGGCCAGGGCGAAGGCCAGCAGCGACGGCGTCCGCACGTTGTCCTCCAGCACGACGAGCCGGCCGTCGGCGCCGCGGACGAGGTCGGGCCCGGCCATGCCGATCCAGCGCCTCGGCGTCGGCAGGCCGGGGGCCAGGTAGCGGTTGGTGTCGACCACCTCGGCGGGGACCACGCCGGCGCGGACCGACTCGCGCGGGCCGTGCGCGTCGGCGACGAAGGCCTCCAGGGCCCGCAGCCGCTGGGTCAGGCCGGCGGCGACCTCCGCCCACTCCGCCCGCTCGAGCACCCGGGGCACGGGGTCGACCGTGAACAGGTGCGCCTCGCCGGCGGGACCGTGCTCCATGCCGAGCCCGGCGACGGCGCGGGCCACGTCGGCGGCCAGCGCGCCCGGGCCGTACGCGCGGACGGCGGCCAGGGCGGCGGCCGCGTGCGGCCGGTCGCCGCCGTCGGGCAGCAGCGCCTCGTCGAGGCCCTGGCCGGCGCTCACGCGGCCGCCCGCCGCACGGCCGCGCGCCCGGCGACGTCGAGGGCGGCCCGGGCCACCCACCGCCCCTGCTCCGGGTCGGTGACGTCGAAGCCGAACGGCGCGTTCGCCTCCAGCGCGACGAGGCGGCCGTCGGGCTCGACCAGCACGTCGACGCCCATCAGCCCGCCGCTCAGCGCGGCGACCATCCGCGAGGCCAGCTGCGCCATCTCCGGCGGCGCCTCGTAGACCCGCGGGTACACCGTCCCGTGGGTGACCAGCGCGCCCTCCTCGCGGGACTTCTCGTAGACGAGGGAGGTGCTGGTGGGCGTGGCGAACACCCGCGCGCAGGCCGGCTCGGCGATCCACTCCTGCAGCAGCGACGTGCCGCGCCGGTGGCCGCCGGCCGCCTCGTCGGCCCGCCAGGACTCCTCGACCGCGCGGGCGGCGTCGAGGTCGCCGACCAGCTCGACGTAGCGGGCACCGTCGCCGAGCGAGGGCTTGAGGACCATCCGCCGTCCCGGCATCGGCCACTCGCGCACCCGGGCCAGGTCCCACGCGGCGGGCTGCGGCACGCCGGCGGCCGCCCACACGGCGTGGGTCACCAGCTTGTCGGCGGAGGCGACCAGCGAGGTGACGGGGTTGAGCAGCGGCACGCCGGCCGCCTCGAGCAGGGTGGCCAGCGCGAAGGTCGGCGCGTAGGCGACCACCTCCTCGACCAGCACGTGCGCGATCGCCAGGTCGTAGCGGCCCGGTGGCGGGCCGGCGACCGGCCAGTCGGCCGGCACCCGGGCCAGCCGCTCGACCTCGGCGCCCTGCTCCTCCAGCGCCCGCACCCAGGCGGCCGCGTAGCCGGCGTCCTCGTACCAGTCCTCGTCGGTGATCACCAGCAGCACGCGCACGCCGTCCTCTTGCCCGGCTGCTGTCTCCGTCGAACCACCCGCCCGACGCAGCACGGACGCAACACGCGCACCACCCTGCCGACACCTGCCGGCCCTAGCGTGCGCCCGCATGACGCAGGTGCTGCCGGACGGACGCACGGCCGCGGCCCGGCGGCGGCGCTACACCGCCGAGCTGGCCGGGGCGCTGCCGCCGAGCGAGCCCTTCGAGGCGTGGCTGGCCGCCGGCGGGGAGCCGGCGCCGGACTTCACCCGGCTGCCGGCGCGCACCGGACCGTGGTCGCCGGTGGAGGGCCTGTCCGGAGCTGCGGGGTGGCCGGCCCGGCGGGCGGTGCTGCGCGCCCGCTGGCGCCGGTGGCTGACCGGGGACCTGCCGCCCGCCCCGCGCCGCACGCCCGTGCGGGTGGACCGGGTGCGCACGGCGGGCGGCGTGGAGGTCCGCGAGCTCACGGTCGGCGGGGGCCCTGTCGGCGAGCTCACGGTCGGCGGGGGCCCTGTCGGCGCAGGCTGGTCGGTGCGGGCGCGGCTGCTGCTGCCCGTGCCCCCGCCCGGCGTGCGCCGCGACGTCCCCGTCTACCTCCTGCAGTCCAGCCACGGGCCGTGGGCGGAGGCGGCGCTGGCCCGTGGCTGGGGCGCCTGCCTGGTCTCGGCCGCGGACGGGGACGACGACACCGAGGCCGTCGAGCGGGCGTTCCCCTCGGTGGTCGCCGGGCGGCTGGCCTGGCGGGCGTGGGCGCTGTCGCGGGTCCTCGACGCCCTGCAGGACCAGCCCGGGGTGGACGCCCGCCGGGTGCTGGTCGGCGGGCACAGCCGCAACGGCAAGACCGCGCTGCTGGCCGCCGCCTTCGACGACCGCCTCGCCGGCGTCGTCTCCAGCTCCAGCGGCGTGCTCGGCGCCATCCCCGCCCGGCTGTGCACCGACCGGCACTTCGGCGAGGGGGTGGAGCTGCTCACCCGGCACTACCCGGGCTGGTACCACCCGCGGCTGCGCTGGTTCGCCGGGCGCGAGCACCGGCTGCCCACCGACGCCCACGAGCTGCTCGCGCTGGCCGCCCCGCGGCCGGTGCTGGTCTCGGTGGCGGTCGAGGACCCGGTCGAGCGCGTGCCGGCCGCCCGCGCCGCCGTCGACGCCGCGCGGGAGGCATTCGCCCTGCTCGGCCGGGGCGACGGCCTCGAGCTGGCGCTGCGCCCCGGCGGCCACCGGGCCGACGGGTCCGCGGTGGCCGCCCAGCTGGACTGGGCGCAGTCGGTGCTCGGCGGCCCGCCCCGGCGTCCCGGGCAGGCGCCGGCAGCGCCGTCCCCGGTCCCGTGGCCGGCCGGCCGCGTGCGCCCCGGCGCGACGCCGGTCCGCGGCGCGGAGCTGCGGGCCGCCCTCCGCGCCGCCCTGGGTCCCGTGGCCGGGGGCCCGCCGGCGGCGGCGGGGGAGGGGCTGCGGACCCCGGACGGCGTCGCGGTCACCCTCCTGTCCCCGCCGGGCGGGGGCGGCGGCCGCGGGCTGGTGCTCTGGCTCGGCCCGCCGTGCGCGGCCACGGGGTGGCGGGCGGGGTACGAGCAGGCCGAGCCGCTGCCCGCGCTGCTGGCCGCGGCCGGCTGGACGGTGGCCTGCCACGACCCGGTCGGCAGCGGCTCGCGGCACGGCGAGCAGCCGCGACCGGGCTCCTCGCCGCTGGGCCGGATGACGGCCGACGCGGCCGCCGTGGCCGCCGTCGCGGCCGCCGCCACCGGGCACGACCGGGTCTGGGTCGCCGCCTACGGCACCGGGGCGCTGGTGGCGCTGCACGTGGCCGCCCTGGGCGGCGCACCGCTGGCCGGAGCGGTGCTGGCCGCCCCGAGCTGCGGTGAGCCGCTGCTGCGGGCCCGGCCGGGGTACACGCTGGCCGACCTGCTCGCCGCGGTGGCCGACCGGCCCGCGGTCGTGCTGGACCCGGCGTGGGACCCCGAGGCGCCGCCCGGCGCGGTCGCCGCCGCCTGCCGGGCCGCCGGTGTGCCGCGGGTGCCCCTGGCCGACTGGCACCGGCTCTCCGGTGCCACCCGGACGGCGATGGTCGACTGGCTGGACGCGCACGGTCCCCGCCGCCCCGGGTGACGGTGGGGCCGGCTGGCCGCAGACTCGGGGGAGGCCCGTCCTCCCCCGAGCCCGAGGAGCGTCATGACCACCTCGATCGAGCAGCCGCCCGCCGGCGCGCCGGACGCGACCGCGGCCCGCGCCGCGGACCACCTGTGGATGCACTTCGCCCGCCAGGGCCGCCACCCGGAGACGCCGATCCCCGTGGTCACCCGCGGCGAGGGCGCCCACCTCTGGGACAACCGGGGGCGCAAGGTCCTCGACGGCCTGTCCGGGCTGTTCGTCGTCCAGGTCGGGCACGGGCGCCGCGAGCTGGCCGAGGCGGCCGCACGACAGGCGTCCGAGCTGGCCTACTTCCCGGTGTGGGGCTACACGACCCCCGTGCAGGCCGAGCTGGCCGAGCGGCTCGCCGCCCTCGCGCCGGGGGACCTCGACCGCGTCTTCTTCACCACCGGCGGGGGAGAGGCGGTCGAGTCGGCGTGGAAGGCCGCCAAGCAGTACTTCAAGCTGGTCGGGAAGCCGCAGAAGCACAAGGTGATCAGCCGGGCGGTGGCCTACCACGGGACGCCGCACGGCGCGCTGGCGATCACCGGGCTGCCCGCCATGAAGAAGGACTTCGAGCCGCTGGCGCCCGGCGGGTTCCGGGTGCCCAACACCAACCTCTACCGCCACCCGGAGTTCGCCGACGACCCGAAGGCCTTCGGCCGCTGGGCCGCCGACCGGATCGAGGAGGCCATCCTCTTCGAGGGTGCCGACACCGTCGCCGCGGTGTTCCTCGAGCCGGTGCAGAACTCCGGCGGCTGCCTCACCCCGCCGCCGGGCTACTTCGACCGGGTCCGCGAGATCTGCGACCAGCACGACGTCCTGCTCGTCTCCGACGAGGTCATCTGCGCCTTCGGCCGGCACGGGACGACGTTCGCCTGCGAGAAGTTCGGCTACACGCCCGACCTGATCACCTGCGCCAAGGGCATGAGCTCCGGATACGGCCCGATCGGCGCGATGATCGCCTCGGAGAAGGTGGTCGAGCCGTTCCTGCGCCCCGGCGTCGCCTTCCCGCACGGCTACACCTTCGGCGGCCACCCGGTGTCCGCCGCGGTGTCCCTGGCCAACCTCGACCTCATGGAGCGCGAGGGGCTCAACCAGCGCGTCCTGGACCACGAGGAGGCGCTGGGCGCGACCCTGCGCCGGCTGCTGGACCTGCCGATCGTCGGCGACGTCCGCGGCGACGGGTACTTCTGGGCCGTCGAGCTGGTCAAGGACAAGGCCACCCGGGAGACCTTCGACGCCGCGGAGCGCGACCGGCTCGTCCGCGGCTTCCTGCCCGGCGCGCTGTTCGACAACGGCCTGTACTGCCGCCCCGACGACCGCGGCGACGTGGTCGTCCAGGTCGCGCCGCCGCTGATCTGCGGCCAGGCGGAGTTCGACGAGATGGAGCAGGTCCTGCGCCACACGCTGACCGAGGCCCAGCAGCTGCTCTGACGCCGGTCCGTGGTCCCGGGAGCCGGTCGTCTGCTTGGCTGTGCCGGTTCCCGCCCCCACGCCCGAGGGACGTCGATGTCGATCCTGTCCACGCTGGCCGAGGCCCTGACCACCGGCCGCATCGAGGTCGTCGACCTCACCGCGCCGCTGTCGGCGGACACGCCGGTCATCCAGCTGCCGCCGCAGTTCGCCCAGACCGCGCGGTTCGAGCTCGAGGAGCTCAGCCGCTACGACGACCGCGGCCCGGCCTGGTACTGGAACAACTTCCGGACCGGTGAGCACACCGGCACCCACCTCGACGCACCCAACCACTGGGTGACCGGCCGGGACGGGGACGACGTGGCGTCGGTGCCGGCGCGGCGGCTGCTCGCCCCGGCCGCCGTCCTGGACTTCTCCGCGCAGGCCGCCGCCGAGCCCGACTTCCTGCTGGAGGTCGAGCACGTCCGGCAGTGGGAGGAGCAGCACGGCCCGCTGCCCGACGGCGGGTGGCTGCTCTACCGCACCGGCTGGGACGCCCGCTCGGCCTCGCAGCGGGACTTCCTGAACGCCGACGACACCGGCCCGCACACCCCCGGCGTGTCCCCGGCGTGCGCGCGGTGGATCGCCGAGGAGTCACCGGTGCTCGGCCTGGGGGTGGAGACGGTGGGCACCGACGCCGGCGCCGCGCACTCCTTCGACCCGCCGTTCCCGTGCCACGCGGCCCTGATGGGCAGCGGCAAGTACGGGCTGACCCAGCTGCAGAACCTCGCCGCGCTCCCGCCGACCGGGGCCGTCGTCCTCGCCGCGCCGCTGCCGATCGTCTCCGGCTCGGGGTCCCCGGCGCGGGTGCTCGCGCTCGTCGAGCGCGGGTGAGCACGACCGGCGGCACCGTCGCGCAGGCCGTCGGCGCCGCGCTCGTGCGCTGCGGGGTGGGTGCCGTCTTCGGCGTCGTGGGCTCGGGCAACTTCGCGGTGACCA
Source organism: Geodermatophilus dictyosporus (assembly GCF_900115505.1). Classification (GTDB taxonomy): domain Bacteria; phylum Actinomycetota; class Actinomycetes; order Mycobacteriales; family Geodermatophilaceae; genus Geodermatophilus; species Geodermatophilus dictyosporus. The sequence goes on from NZ_FOWQ01000001.1 coordinate 373,202, forward strand.
ACGCGATGGTCGCCGCCGGGGCGCGCTACGTCGCCGCCCGGCACGAGGGCGGCGCCGCCACCATGGCCGACGCGTACGCCCGCACGAGCGGGGGAGTGGCCGCGGTCAGCCTGCACCAGGGCTGCGGGCTCACCAACGCCCTGACCGGGATCACCGAGGCCGCCAAGAGCCGCACGCCGCTGGTGGTCGTGACGGCGGAGGCGACGTCGCCGCGGTCGAACTTCGCCGTCGACCAGGCGGCGCTGGCCGCGGCGGTCGGGGCGGTGCCGGCGCGGGTCACCTCCGCGGACGGCGCCGTCGGGCAGGCCGCGGCCGCCGTCGCGACCGCCCGCCACGACCGGCGGGTCGTCGTCCTCAACCTGCCGCTGGACGTGCAGGCCCTCCCGGCGTCCCCGGGGGAGCCGCCGCTCCCGCCAGCGCCCTCGCCCCCTGCGCCCGACCCGGCCGCGGTGGAGCGGCTGGCCGCGGCGCTGCGGGCCGCGCGCCGCCCGGTGTTCGTGGCCGGCCGCGGGTCGCGGGGACCCGGGTGCCGCGCGGCACTGGAGGGGCTCGCCGACCGCTGCGGTGCGCTGCTGGCCACGTCCGCGGTCGCCCGGGGCCTGTTCCGGGGCAGCGCGTGGGACCTCGACGTGTCCGGTGGCTTCGCCACGCCGCTGGCCGCGGAGCTGATCTCCGGGGCCGACCTGCTCGTGGGCTGGGGCTGCGCACTGACCATGTGGACCACGCGGCACGGGCGGCTGGTCGCCGACGACGCCGTCGTCGTCCAGGTGGACCTGGAGGCCGACGCGATCGGCGCGCACCGCGACGTCGCCCTCGGGGTCGTCGGCGACGTCCGGGCGGTCGCCGCGGCGGTGACCGCGCAGCTCGCCGAGCCGGTGACCGGGTACCGGACGCCGGAGGTGCGGGAGCGGGTCGCCCGGCGCGGCCGGTGGCGCGACGAGCCGTTCGAGGAGGCCGGGGAGGCCGGGCGCGTGGACCCGCGGACGCTGACCGTCGCGCTGGACGACGTCCTGCCGGCCGAGCGCGTGGTCGCCGTGGACTCCGGCAACTTCATGGGCCACCCGAGCGTGTTCCTCGACGTCCCCGACGAGCACGGCTTCTGCTTCACCCAGGCGTTCCAGTCGGTGGGGCTGGGCCTGTCGACGGCGATCGGCGCGGCCCTGGCCCGGCCGGACCGGCTGCCGGTCGCCGCGCTCGGCGACGGCGGCGCGCTCATGGGCGCCGCCGAGCTGGAGACCGTCGTCCGGCTGGGCCTGCCCATGGTGGTCGTCGTCTACGACGACGCGGCCTACGGCGCCGAGGTCCACCACTTCGGCCCGCACGGGGACGTGCTCGACACGGTCCGCTTCCCCGAGACGGACTTCGCCGCCATCGCCCGCGGGTACGGGTTCGACGCCGTCACGGTGCGCGGCGTCGAGGACGTCGCCGGCGTGGCGTCCTGGGTCGCCGGCCCGCGCAGCGCGCCCCTGCTCGTCGACGCCAAGGTGGCGCGCGGCCGGCCGTCGTGGTGGCTCGAGGAGGCCTTCCGGGGCCACTGAGCCGGGCGGGGCTCACGTGCCGATCTGCGTCCGCACCGCGTAGAGCTCCGGGAAGAAGGTGAGGTCGAGCGCGCGGCGGAGGAACCCGACGCCGGAGCTGCCGCCGGTGCCGGGCTTGAAGCCGATGGTCCGCTGCACGGTGCGGAGGTGGCGGAAGCGCCACAGCTGGACGGCGTCCTCGAGGTCGACGAGGTCCTCGCAGGTCGCGTACTCCGCCCAGTGGGCCGCGGTGTCCTCGTAGATCGCCTTGTACACGGGGACCAGCGCGTCCTCCTGCACCCAGGCCCGGCGGACGTCGCGGTGCAGGACGTGCTCCGGGACCGGGTGGCCCGCCCGCGCCAGGTGGCGCAGGAAGGCGTCGTAGACCGTCGGGGCCTCGAGCTCGGCGGCCAGCAGGTCGTGCGCGTGCGGCCGGGCCTCGAACACCCGGAGCACGCGCTCGTCCTTGTTGCCGAGGACGAACTCGACGGCGCGGTACTGGTGGGACTGGAAGCCCGACGCGTTGCCCAGGACGCCGCGGAACTCCGTGTACTCGCTGGGTGTGAGGGTCGCCAGCACCGACCACTGGTCGGTGATCGTGTGGAAGACGTGCTTGACCCGGGCCAGGCCCTTGCGGGCGCGGCGGACGTCGTCGGCCTCCAGGTACGAGCGGACGGCGCGCAGCTCGTGCAGCGCGAGCTTCAGCCACAGCTCGGTGGTCTGGTGCTGGATGATGAACAGCGGCTCGTCGTGGTGGTCGCTGATCGGGTGCTGCGCGGACAGCAGCTCGTCGAGGGCCAGGTAGTCCCCGTAGTCCATCCTCCCGCGGAAGTCCGTCGTCATCCCCTCGTCCATGGCGCGGACGCCGTCCTCGATCGCCATGACGCCTCCCTCTCCCGTGCCGGACACCATCCTCGTCCGGTCCCGGCGCGCGCGGGGACCGCCCGACCGGCGTCGCGGTGTGTGACAGTCCTCCGCTCCGACGGCGGGAGGAGCGGACGTGCAGGCGCGGACGGTGTGGGGCGTGGTGTGGATCGTGGTGGGGCTGGCGGTGTCGATCGGCGGCATGGTGCTGGCCGTCGTCGACCCCGGACGCGCCCTGCAGGGCGGCATCGGGTTCGGGGTCGGGATCCTGCCGTTCGTCGCCGGTCTCTTCCTGGTCCGGCACGCGCTGCCCGAGGGCGGGGACGGCGGTGGGCGGCCGTGGGACACCTCGGGCAGCTTCTGGGACCTCTTCAGGTGAGCCGTCCGGCCCCTGCCCGCTCACGGAGCCCGTGCAGCGGTGCGGGCCGCACGTGCTCGGGCAGGACACCGAGGCCGATGACGCGCGCCGGGAGCCCCTGCAGGACGGGCCAGCGCTGCAGCAGCCGGAGGACGGCCGGCGTCGCGACCGGCCGGTCCCCGGCGAGCAGGCGGTCGACGAAGCGCTGCTGGATGGCCCGCTGCACCCGTTGCGTCAGCACGGTGGGGAGCACCCGCCGGCGGTGGACGCGTGCCAGGACGCGGGAGGGGACCCGGCCCCGGCGCAGCCACGGTGCCAGCAGGCGGGCGGCGGCCGCGGCGTCCTGGACGGCGAGGTTGACGCCGACCCCGCCGATCGGGGACATCGCGTGGGCGGCGTCCCCGATCAGCAGCAGCCCGGGCAGGTGCCACCGGGACAGCCGGTCGAGCTGGACCGACAGCACCTTGACGTCGTCCCAGGACCGGAGGGCGGCGACGGGCTCCTCCATGCCGGGCAGCAGGCGCAGGAGGTCGGCGCGGAACGCGTCCAGCCCCGCCGCCCGGACGTCGTCGACGGTGCCCTTGCGCACCAGGTAGGCGCTCTGCCAGTACTCGCCCCGGTCGATGAGGACCAGCAGGCGCCCGCGCGTGAGCCGCCCGACGCCCCCGAAGGGCGGCGCTGTGGTCCCGGCTCCCTTGGGCAGCCGGAACCACAGCACGTCCATCGGCGCGCCGAACTCCCGGACCGTCAGGCCGGCCTCCGCGCGCAGGCGCGAGTCCCGCCCGTCGGCCGCCACGGTGACGGTGGCCGACACCTCGCCCGTGCCGCCGTCGGCCGTGGCGTAGCGGACGCCGGTGACCCTGCCGTCCTGCCGGAGGAGCCCCACCGCCTCGGCTCCCGTGAGCAGCCGGAAGTGCGGGGAGCGGGAGGCCCGGTCGGCGAGGAAGGAGAGGAAGTCCCACTGCGGCACGAAGGTGAGGAAGCGGAACGGCCCCGGCAGGCGGCGGAAGTCGGCGAGGGTGAACTCCCCCTCGTCGGTCGTCACCCCGAGCCGCTCGACCTCCTGGTGCGGCAGCTGCAGGAACGCCTCGGCCAGCCCCAGCTCGCCGAGCAGCCGCAGGGTGGAGGGGTGGACGGTGTCGCCCCGGAAGTCGCGGAAGAAGTCGTCGTGCTTCTCGAGGACCACGACGTCGACGCCGTCGCGGGCGAGGAGCAGGCCGAGGACCATCCCCGCCGGGCCACCTCCCACGATCACGGCGTCGGACCTCGACCGGTGCACGGTCGGGGCGGCGGGGCTGCTCGGCCTGGCTCGCGTGCTGCTCATGGGGGCTCCGCTCGGTCAGCGGGTGTCCGGCGACCCGAGGGCCGGGTGCTGCACGGCGACACGGTAGCCGCGCTGCCGGGCAGCGGGGCGCGGATCGATCGCGCCGCGGCCCGGCGCCGCGCCCTCAGCCGGCCGGGCCCGACGCGGGGGGCGGACCTCCGGTCGGTGCTGCCGCGGCTCCTCCGCCTGGCTCTCCCGGCGGGCGGAGTGCGGCCGTCAGCTGGGCCCGCGCCGCGGCCGCGTCGGCGACGGCCCGGTCCCGTGCCTCCTCCGCGCGCAGCCGGTCGCGACGGCTCTCCTCGGCGCGGCGCTCGGACTGCTCGGCGCGGGCCGCCTGCGCCTCCGCCCGCCCGGTCGCGGCGTCGGCCCGGGCCACCGCCGCCTGGACGCGGCCCTCCGCGGCGGTGGTCTCCAGCCGGGCGGCCGCCGCCGCCTGCTCGGCCCGGCCGACCGCCTGTGCCGCGTCGGCCCGGACGCGTCCGACCTCGGCCCGGGCGGCGCGCTCGGCCTCCAGCGCCCGGTCGCGCGCCGCCTCCGCGGACGCCGCCCGCTCCCGTGCCGACGCGGCGTCGGCGAGGGCGCGGTCCCGTGCCTCCTCCGCCCGGGCCGCCTCGTCGCGGGCGGACCCGGCGTCGCGCACGGCCGCGTCGCGTCCTGCCTCGGCGTCCCGCCGCCCCGCCTCGGCGTCCCGCCGCCCCGCCTCGGCCTCGGTGGCGGCCGCTCCGGCGGCGTCCGCGTCGGCACGCGCCTGCTCCGCGGCCGCCCGCGCGGCGTCGGCGGCCTCCCGGGCCGCGGCGGCCTCGGCCCGGGCACCGGCGGCCTCGTCCCGGGCACCGGCGGCCTCGTCCCCGGCCGCGGCGGCCTCGGCCCGGGCACCGGCGGCGTCGGCCTCGGCCCGCGCCGCGACCTCGAGGGCCTCCCGGGTCGCCTTCTCGGCGACCGCGCGCTGCCGGTCGGCCCGGGACGCGCGCTGCTCGGCCTCGGCGACCTCGCGGCGCGCGTCGGTGCGGACGGCGGCCCGCTCGGCCTCCAGCAGCTCCGCGTCGGCGGCCCGGCCCAGCGCCTCCCGGGCCCGGGCCACCTGGTCCTCGATCGCCGCCAGGGTCTGGCGCAGCCGGTCGGCGACCTCGGTGAGCGTCTCGGCGGCCGGCGCTCCCGCCGGCGCAGCGCCCGGCGTCCCCACCCCGGCAGGTGGGCGAGCGGCGGCCCCCGCCCGGCGGGCGGCGAAGGCGGTCGTGCGGTTGTGGTCCGGGCGGGAGCAGTACGACGAACGCCCCCCGGTCGGCGGCGGCGGGGCCACCGGGCGGTCGCAGTCCGGATAGCCGCAGATCGCCGTCGCCTCGCTCACGGCGCCAGTCTGCGCTCGTTCGTTCGTCAACGCACGGGCGGACAAACGGACGCTCCGGAAGTGCAGCCTGGGCGGAGGCGCACGGAGCACTCCATAATCACCTGTTATGGAGTCCATACCGGAGGGTGCCGGAGTGGAGGAGCGAGTGGCGTCCGGAGCGGTCGTTCCCGTGCCGGACGGCCCGGGGGAGCCCGCCGTCGACCACGCCACCGGCGGCCTGGTGCTCCCCGGGGACGTGGTGGCGGTCGGGCGCTACCTCACCGCCGCCAAGGCGGAGTCCACCCGGAGGGCCTACGACGCGGACTTCCGCGCCTGGTGCTCCTGGGCCCGGGAGCGCGGCTTCCAGCCGCTGCCCGCGGCCGACGCCGCGGTGGCGGCTTACCTGGCGGCGCTGAGCGACGCGGGGGCGAGCCCGCGGACGATCGCGCGGCGCCTGTCCGGCATCGGGCACGCGCACCGCGAGGCCGGGCACCGCAGCCCGTCCGAGCACCCCGGCACCCGCGAGGTCCTCCGGGGCATCCGGCGCACCGCGGCCCGCGACGGCCGCCGTCCGAAGAAGGCCCGGGCCCTGGACACCCAGACCATCCGGGCGCTGGTCGAGGACCTCCCGCCCGGGGTGGCCGGCCTGCGCGACCGGGCGATCATCCTGACCTCCTTCGCCCTGGGGCTGCGGGCCTCCGACGTCTGCGGGCTGGACGTGGGCGACCTGGCGCCGTCCGGGCACGGCGGCCTGGACGTCACCATCCGGTGGTCGAAGACCGACCAGGAGGGCGCGGGCGAGGTGCTGGCCCTGGCGCCCGGGGTGCGGGCGCAGACGTGCCCGGTCCGGGCGCTGCAGGCGTGGGTCGCGGCGGCGGACCTCGGCGGCCCGGGGCCGCTGTTCCGCAGCGTCGGGCGCGGCGCCCCGCCCCGGATCGGCCGGACGCGGATGGCCCGCTCGTCGGTGCGGCTGGTGCTGCGCCGTGCCGCGGAGCGGGCCGGCGTCCCCCTCGAGGGCCTGAGCCCGCACAGCCTGCGCCGGTCGTTCGCCACCGAGGGCTACCGGGCCGGCGTCAGCGAGCGGGAGCTGGCCCGGACGGGCAGGTGGGCCTCGGTGACCACCATGCGGGGCTACGACTCCAGCAGCCGCTGGGCGGACCCGGCGTCGGCCCGGCTCGGCCTCTGAGCCCTCCGCCCGGAGGTCAGCGCGGGGCCGGGGGAGGAGGGAGGAACCACAGCCCGCCCGCCACCGCCCCGTACAGCAGCGCCGGGCCGGTGTGCGGCCACCGCCTCCCGGCGGCCGCCCGGGCCTGTCCGTGGCGGAAGGCCCACCGCTCGGCGAGGACGATCCCGCCGATCGACCCGGCCAGCACGGCGCCGACCGACGCGAGGACGACGACCCGGCTCCTGACCGGCAGCGACCGGAGGGCCTCCACGGGGAGTGCCTCGCCCTCGCGCTGCTGCTGCTCCCGCACGTCGGCCCACGTCGCCCGCAGCTCCGGCACGGACGCCGCGACGGCGAGGGCCGTGATCCCCGCCTTCGTCCAGCCGCGCGCCGTGCGCGAGGGGACGAGGTCGGGGGTGGCGTAGTGGACGGCGGTCGCGACCCCGGTGACCACGGCGGCGACTGCTCGGGACGGCGTCAGCGTGTCGATCACGCGGCCATCGTGTCCTACGGAGGTGACCGGCAGGACCCGAGCCGCGTCGGCCGAGGACCTCGACCGGTGTTCGCCGGCTACCCGGGCGCGGACCCGCCGGCGAGCGCGCCGACCGCCGCGGTCGCCGACTCCTCCTCCCTGGTCCTGCCCCAGATGTGCACGAGCGCGACCACCTCCGCCAGCTCGAGCCTGCCGGGAGCCTGCTGGACGGCGTGGCCGTGCCGCCGGAGGGACCACGCGGGCGCACGGGGGACCGCGGTCAGGACGACCTCGCCGTGCTCGTCGGTGACGCGGAGGTCACGCCGCCAGGCGCGGCCCCGGACCAGGAGGCGACCTCCGCGCCGGAGGTGGACCTCCACGGAGGTCCTCGCGATGCCGCGCACCCGTGCCGTGAGCAGGGGGCTGCCGTCCGGTCCGGTCACGTCCCACCGCCGGGGCAGCCGCCACCGGCTCGTCCGGCCGGCGCAGAGGAGAGCGCCCTGGGCGTCGGTGACGGTGAAGCGGTTCCCGGTCCGGCCGACCGCGATGCGCGCGACGACGCCGTACGCGTCGGTCACCTCGTGGACGCCGTGCCTCCTGGGGTCGGAGAACCGGAGGACGGCGGGTGCCCGGGTCACGGCCGGGTCCTCCCGGGGGAGTGGCCGGAGCGGGTGGCGCCGGTGCGGGTGAGGTCCAGCAGCAGGCGGACGGCGGTCTGCTCGGGGTTGCGGGTGCTGTTGCTCAGCGCGACCACCCCGAGGCCGGCGTCGGGCGCGAAGGCGGTGGCCGCCCGGAAGCCGCCCGTGGCGCCGCCGTGCAGGAGCACCGGGCCGCCCGGCGAGGGCCACCGCATCCAGGCCAGCGCCGTGCCACCGGTCAGGCGGCTGCGGTGCCGCTCCTGCTGCGTCAGGGCGAGCGCCTCGGCGAGGGGGGTGGACCCGGGGCGGAGGTGGGCGCGCAGGTAGGTCAGCAGGTCGTCGGTGGTGGAGCGCAGCGCGCCCGCGCCGGCCAGCCCCAGGAGGTACCACGGCTCGATCGGCCGGCGGCGGCGCCCGTGGCCGACGGCGAGGCGCTCCGCCTGGGCGGCGGTGGGGACGACCACGGTGTCGCGCAGGCCGAGCGGCCCGCACACCCGGTCCCGCACGAGCGAGGCGTAGTCGGGGTGGCCGAGGTGGTCGGCGAGCGCCTGACCGAGCACCGCCGCGGCGAAGTTCGAGTAGCGGGGGCGCCCCGTGCCGGGCGTGCGGCGCAACCGGGCGTGTCCCAGCGCGTCGTAGAGCCCGGGGACGGAGACGCCGGCGTACGGGTCGTCGGTGGAGAACGCGGACCGGAGGACCGGCACCCAGCCCATCGGCGAGTGCGGCAGACCGGACCGGTGCGTCGCCAGGTGCTCCAGCGTGACGTCCACGCCGTCGCGCGACGGGACCCGGACGCCGGCAGGGACGGTCTCCCGCAGGGGCGTGTCGAGCCGCACCTCGCCCCGCACGACGGCGTCGGCCAGCACGAGCGCGGTGACGGTCTTGGTGACCGAGCCGATCTCGAACAGCGTGGCCGCGTCGACGGGCCGGCCGTCCGGGCGCCCGGAGGACCCCCGGCCGGCCACCGCCGTCTCGCCGCTGCGGGCGTCGACCACGCCCAGCGCGAGCCCGACGTGCCGGCGGGCGGCGGAGTCGGCGGCACGGGTCAGTGCCTCGGTGACGTTCGCGTCCACGTCAGTCCTCCCTGACCGGGCGCCACGGGTCCCCGCGCCCGGTGCCGTAGTGGGCGGCGACGTGGCGCCAGGGGACGACGGCGAGGAGCACCACGACGAAGAGGCAGGAGAACGCCACGTCCCAGGTGGCCTGGTCCATGGTCCCGGCGGCCCACTGCGGCAGGGCGACGACGGCCAGCCAGATCAGCTTCCAGGCGATCTCGAACAGCACCAGCGGCAGCATGCGCAGCGGGTACCGGATCCCCAGGAGGGCGAGGACCCACACCGCCGCCAGCACGCAGTGGACGACCCCGGCCATGAGCGGCCACGACTGGCTGTCCTGGACGAAGGACGGCCCCTGCGTGACGGCGAGGCCGACGACGACGAGCAGGTAGCCGGCCCGCAGCGCGTGGAGGCGCGCCAGCGGGACACCGGCGCCCGGTCGGTCGTGCGGTCCCGGCCCGATGTCGGTCGGGACTCCTCGGAGGAGGCTCATGGGGCGAGCCTGCCGCGGGCGCACCGGCCGGGCATCGGCCTCCGGTCGGTGGGCGCACCGACCGAAGTCGGTGTCCGGCGCCGACTCCGGTCGGTCGTCGCCGCACGCCGTCCGCCCTATGCTCCGGCCATGGGCCGCCCGGCCGACCCCGCTCGACGGCCCCACCCTGCGGTCCGCCGGAACTGGCGCGTCACGCTCTTCGCGGTGCTCTTCGGCGGCGCCTGGCTGGCCCTCTTCCGGGAGCAGTGGGGATCGGCCGGCGCACTGTTCTGGATCGACGCCGCGCTCGGGGCCGTCTCCGTCGGAGCCGTGCAGTTCCGCCGACGCCGGCCGGTCGCCGTCGCGGTCTTGACCACGGGAGCGACGGCGTTCTCGGCCAGCGCGTTCGGTGCGTGGGCCGTCTGCCAGGCGTCGCTCGCGACCCGCCGGAGGTGGCGGGAGATCCTGCCCGTCGCCGCGCTCGGCGTGCTGACCGGCCAGGTCCTGTACGCCGTGCAGCCCGAGCAGCCGCTGTCCTGGGTGTGGAACCTCGTCTTCTCCGCACTGGTCACCGGCGTGGTCGTCGCCGTGGGCATGTACGTGGGCGCCCGGCGGGAGCTGCTGACCTCCCTGCGGGACCGGGCCGAGCGCGCCGAGCGCGAGCAGGCCCTGCAGGTCGTCACGGCGCGGACGGCGGAGCGGGCGCGCATCGCCCGCGAGATGCACGACGTCCTGGCCCACCGGATGTCGCTGGTCGCCCTGCACGCCGGCGCGCTCGCCTACCGCACCGACCTCAGCGCGGACCAGACCCGGGAGACCGCCGGCGTCATCCAGGCCAACTCCCAGCGCGCGCTGGCCGACCTCCGGGAGATCCTCGGCCTGCTCCGCGACCCCGAGCGCGGCGTCGACGCGACCGGCCACCGGCCGCAACCCACCCTCGGGGACCTGTCCGCGCTGCTCGCCGACGAGCGCGCCGCCGGAGCGCACGTCACCCTGCACGCCTCCGTCGAGGACCTCGACGAGCTGCCCGGGTCCACCGGTCGCAGCGCCTACCGGATCGTGCAGGAGGCGCTGACGAACGCGCGCAAGCACGCGCCGTACGCCGCCGTCACGGTCGAGCTGACCGGTGGGCCGGGGCGCGGCCTCGACCTCTGCGTCCGCAACCCGGTGGGCGTCGGCGGCCGGGGCGGGAGCGAGGGCGCCGGCTTCGGCCTCGTCGGGCTGGCCGAGCGGGCCGCCGCCGGCCACGGCCGCCTCGAGCACGGCCGCACCGCCGACGGGGACTTCGTCCTCCACGCGTGGCTGCCGTGGGACCGGTGAGCGCCGCCGCCGTCCGGGTGGTCCTCGTCGACGACGACCCCCTGGTGCGCACCGGCCTGCGGCTCGTGCTCGGCGGCTCGCCGCGGGTGGAGATCGTCGGGGAGGCCGGCGACGGCGCCGAGGGACTGGACGTCGTCGGGCGGACGCACCCGGACGTCGTCCTGATGGACATCCGGATGCCGCGCGTGGACGGGCTCGCCGCCACCGAGCAGCTCCTCGGGCGACCGGATCCGCCGAGGGTCGTCGTCCTCACCACCTTCGACGCCGACGAGTACGTGGTCCGCGCCCTGGCGAGCGGTGCGAGCGGCTTCCTCCTCAAGGACACCGCCCCCGCGATGATCGTGGAGGCGATCGAGCGGGTCGCCGCGGGTGAGCCGATGCTGTCGCCGAGCGTGACCGCGCAGCTGATCCGCAGGGTGGTCGACGCCTCCGACAGCGCGACCGGTGCGGGGCGGGCCCGCGCCGCGGCGGCCCGGCTGGCTCGTCTCAGCGAGCGGGAGCGGGAGGTCGCCATCGCGGTCGGGCAGGGCAGGTCGAACGCGGACATCGCCCGTGAGCTGTTCATGAGCATCGCGACGGTCAAGGCCCACGTCTCCCACATCCTCGTCAAGACGGGGACGGCGAACCGGGTGCAGATCGCCATCTGCGTCCACGAGGCCGGCCTCGCCTGAGCCCGGGCGGGACCGGCGCGGGGTCACGTGCGGCGGGCGGCCCTCCTCGGCCGGGGCGCCGGGCGGACGACGAGCACCGGGCACGGGGCGTAGTGCTGCACCCGCTGGGCGGTGCTGCCGACGAGGATGACGTCGCTGAGGCCGCGTCCTCCGGCCGCCACCACGATCAGGCCGGCGTCGTGCTCCGTCGCCGCCTTGATGATCTCCGCGGCGGGCGAGCCGCTGCGGACCTGCTTGCCGACCTCCGGCCCCCAGCCGTCGAAGACGGCCGCCACCGCGTCGACGGCGCGCTGCGCCGCCGCGCGGAAGCTGCCGGTCCCCTCGCCGATCTCGGCGTGCTCGGCCTCGGAGATCTCGTCGGCGAAGGCGACCGAGGCCAGCGGCCGGACCACTGCCACGACCCGGACGGCGGTGATCTTGGCGGGGTCCGCGAAGGACACGAGGTGGCGGGCCGCGGCCAGCGACTGCGGCGACCCGTCGGTGGCGACGACGACCTCCATCTCAGGCGTCCCTCCGGGAGGCGGCCTCGGGATCGCCGCGCCGGGTGCCCGGCGGGCGGTTCCGCGAACCGGCGGCGTACTCGACGAGGAACAGCACGACCCCGATGGCGATCAGGGCGGCGCACCAGATCAGCGACGAGGGGTCGTCGTAGATCGAGAACCCGAGGATGGCCAGGTTGCCGACCAGCCCGACGACCAGCAGGGGCGTGTTGGCCCGGTAGGTGTGCTCGTGCTCGTCCCGCCCGCGCAGCTTCAGGCAGGCGACGATCACCAGGGCGTAGATGCCGAGGAGCAGCACGACGGTCACCAGGGCGAGCCGGTTGACCAGGTCGATGCCCCCACCGGCCTCGAGCACGATGCTGCCGGTGACCAGCAGGCCCGCGACCACCGCCGCGCTGAAGAGCAGCCCGACCCACGGGCTGCGGCGGGTGGCGTGGACCTTGGCGAAGACGCCGGGGACGACGTCCTCCCGGGCCATGCCGTAGAGGATCCGCGGCTGGGTGACGATCGTGACCAGGGTGGTGTTGGTGATCGCGATCAGCGCGATGACCGAGAACAGCGTCTCCATGACGCCGGTCGAGAAGGGCAGGATGCCCTGCTTGACCACCTCGAGCAGGGCCGCGTCGGACTCCGCGAGCACGTCGGTGGGCACGGTGAGCGCGGCGGCCATGGAGACCAGGACGTAGACCGTGCCGGCGACGACCATGCCGCCGACGAGGGACCTCGGGAAGGACCGGTGCGGGTCGATCGTCTCCTCCGCGACGTTGGCCGTGTTCTCGAAGCCGGTCATCGCGAAGAAGGAGAAGGCGATGCCGGCGAGGACGGCGAGCGCGGGGTTGCCGGAGACGCTGATGTCGGCGAGGACGCCGAAGTCGGCGTTCCCCTGGGCGACGTACCAGATGCCGATGACCACCACGATGACCAGGCCGGCGACCTCGACGAAGGTCATCAGCATGTTCATGACCACCGACTCGGTGATGCCGATGAAGTTGACGACGACCAGGGCGAGCACGAACACCAGCGACACCAGCAGGGCCGGCGGACCCGCCCAGAGGGTGGCGAAGTAGGAGGCGAACCCGGTCGCCAGCGAGCCCGTCGCCGCGAAGCTGGCCGACAGGAACGACACGGTGACCAGGAAGGTCAGCGCCGTGCTGCCGAACGCCTTCTTGACGTAGAGGGCGGCGCCGGCGGCCTGGGGGTACTTGGTGACCAGCTCGGCGTAGGCGGCCCCGGTGATGGCCGCGACGGTGACGCCGAGGGCGAAGGCGATCCAGAACGCCCCGCCGACGGCGGCGGCGACCAGGCCGATCAGGACGTAGATCCCGGAGCCGAGGACGTCGCCGAGCGTGTAGAAGAACAGCTGCCCGCCGGTGATGGACCGCCGCAGGCTGCTGTCCTCGCCGTCGACGGTCCTGGTGCTGGTCTCGGCCACGAGGTCCCCGCTTCGTCGGAGGCGAGCTGCTGGCCCGACCACGGAAGCGCCACCCGGGGACCGGTGTCAACTCGGGCCGCCCGGACCGCCGGGGGCTCAGCCGGCGGGAGCGAGCTGGCGGGGACGCCGGTGGGGGAGGACGTGCGGGAGACCCCGGCCGACCATGCCGAGCGTGCTGCCGAGGCGCCGTGCCCACGTGGGATCGGGCAGCGGCGCCGGCGCGGCCAGCTCCGCGACGTCCACGACGAAGGTCCGCACCGGGCCGAAGCCCTCCAGGTCCTGGGGGACCTCCCGCACCGGCAGCCCGGTGTCGGCGGTGTCCCCGCTGCCGAGCAGGTCGTCGGAGACGAGGAGGTACTCCGGGACGTCGACGGTGTTCTTGAGCAGCCGGTGGACGTAGATGACGTCCGGGCCGACGAGCTTCCTCCGGCGCCTGATCGTCTGGGTCGCGACCTCCCCGACGTGCGCGACGAACTTCAGCGTCAGGTCGCTGGTCCGCGTGCAGCTCCCGCACGGGCACATGTTGAGCTCGACGAACCGGCGCTCGACGTGGAAGGCGCGGTGCATGGCGACGACGGCGCGGGTGGTGGCCGACAGCGTCGCCGGGCCGTCCAGCCCGTCGACGTCCCGGGAGAGGAACGCCGCGTCCCCCTCGACCTCGATCAGGTCGAAGCCCCGCGCCGCACCGACGACCCGGTCGAGCATGCGCCGCGTGGCCGCCTCCGCGTGCCCGAGGACGCTGCGGTGGAACTGCATGTACTGCGTGTACCCGCCGATGTCGGCGATCAGGAGCAGCGCCCGCCGGGTCGCCATGCCGGACCCTAGCGCGCGGGGCGGGGCCGTGGACCGCCGATCGCCGTCCCCGGTGGGCCCCCGCCGGCTGCCGGGAGCCACCTCGGGCCGCCGCTGCGCTGCTAGCGTCCGCGCCGTGCCCGGTGCCTACCGCGAGGCGCTGGCATCGGTGACCCGCAACCGCAACCTCCGGCTCGCCCAGGCGTCGTCGGTGTCGGCGTGGACGGGCGAGTTCCTGTTCCTCACGGCGATGACCGTGTACGCGTTCGACACCCACGGCGCCGTCGGCGTCGGCGTGGTCGGGTTCCTGCGGGTGCTGCCCGCGACGGTGGCCCTGCCCTGGCTGGGCGCGCTGGCCGACCGGGTCCCGCGCCGCCGGCTGCTCGTGGTGACGTGCGGTCTCCGGGCGCTCACCGCAGGGGGAGCGGGGATCGCGGCGGCCGCCGACCGGCCGGTGGTCGTGTACGCGCTGCTGACCGCCTCCACGGTCTGCCACGCCGCCTACCGGCCGGTGCTCGGCGCGCTCTTGCCCGCGCTGTGCACCGCGCCGGAGGAGCTGACCGGGGTGAACGCGGTCCGCGCCGTCCTCGACGGCCTGGCGGCGCTGGTCGGCCCGCTGGCCGCCGCCGCGCTGATCGCCGGGGCCAGCACGGCCGCCGCGTTCGCCGCGGTGGCCGTGCTCGCCGGCGTCGCCGGGGTGCTGGCCGCCGGGCTGCGCTACGAGTCGGCCCGCCCGGCGGGCGACCCGCCCGCTGGGCGGGCCGGGGTGGTCGCGGACGTCGCCGACGGGCTGCGCGAGCTGCGCCGGTGCCCCCGGGCCGCCGAGGTGATCGTCCTGGGCGGCGTGCAGTGCGTGGTCCGCGGCGCCCTGACGGTGCTGGCCGTGGTGGTCGCGGTGGACGTCACGGACCTGGGCCGCCCGGGGGTCGGGCTGCTCTGGGCGGCGTTCGGGGTGGGCGGCCTGGTGGCGGCGACGGCGTCGATCGGCGCCGCGGGCAGCTCCCGGCTCGGCACGCTCTTCGGCGCCGGGATCGCGATGTGGGGTGTGCCGCTCGTCGTCGTCGGGCTGGTCACCGGCAGCTCCGTGGCGGTCGGCGCGTTCCTGGTCGTCGGCGCCGCCAACGCGCTCGTCGACGTCACCGGCTTCACGCTGCTGCAGCGGCTCGTCCCCGACCGGACGCTGGCCCGGGTGCTCACCCTGACCGAGGCGGTGTTCTCGCTGGCGGTGGCGCTCGGCTCGCTGACGGTCCCCCTCCTCGTCTCCGGGCTGGGCGGCACCGGCGCCCTCGCCGTCGCCGGCTCCCTCCTCCCGGTGGCGGTCGCCGCACGCTGGGCGGCGCTGCGGGCGATCGACGCCGACATCGGCACGCGCAGGGACCGGATCCTGCTGCTGCGACGGGTCCGCATGCTCCGGCTGCTGCCCGTACCCGCCATCGAGGGCCTGGCGCTGCGCCTGCGCCGGGTGCCGGTCGCGGCGCGGACCGACGTGTTCCGGGCGGGGGACCCGGCGACGACTTCTACGTCGTCGAGTCCGGCCAGGTGGCCGTGATCGCCGGCGGGCACGAGATCCGCCGGCTCGGGCCCGGCGACGCGTTCGGCGAGATCGCGCTGCTGCGCTCGGTCCCGCGGACGGCGACCGTGCGCGCGCTCGTGGACACCGAGCTCGCCGCCCTCAGCGGTCCCGAGTTCGTCTCGGCGGTCACCGGGTTCTCCGCCACCTCCTCGACCGCCGAGCAACTCGTCCGCGGCTACCTCACCGAGGACCGGGACCGGCACGCGGTCCGGCCCCGGACCGACCCGGACGGCGATCCGGACCCCGCCCGGTAGCGGGCGTGCGGACCGTCACCTCCCGACGTGCGACCCGGACCGGCCGCACGGCCGTACGGTGGGACCGGCGCCGGGACGCCACCCCGTCCCCGCACGCCGCACCCGTCGACGAGGAACGCAGGAGAGCACCGGTGTCCCGCGCACCCGACCCCCTCGAGCCCGGCGTCCCCGCCCCCGGTCCCCGGCCGGACCGCGGGCCGGTACCGGCACGGACCTGGCCCCGGCGCCTGGTGCACCGGCTGGTGCTCCTCGACTCCTGGTCCCCGGACACCGCCCACCTGGGCTCCCCGCAGGCCGCCCGCCGGCGCCTGCGCGACGAGTGGGCCCGCTCCGGTGACCTCGCCCCGTCCCAGGCCGTCGCCCTGGTGGCCCTCGAGGAGACGACGGCCTGGTCGGGCTGACGCCCACCGGTGTCCGATCCGGGATCTCCGGCGTGTCCGCCGGTCCTCCCGCGCGCCGGGTGGTGTCCGCGCACGCCACCTCACCGAGCGGAGTCGTTGCAGTGGCGCGGCTCCCGGAGGGCCCCGATCCTTGATCGGACGCCCGGCCTCACCCACTCGTCTTCCACGAGGGAGCGGACATGGCACACGGCCCAGCCGAGAGCGGCGACCTCCACAAGGGACTCAAGCAGCGCCACCTCACGATGATCGCGATCGGCGGTGTCATCGGCGCGGGCCTGTTCGTCGGCTCGGGCGCGATCATCGGTGAGGTCGGCCCCGCGGCGTTCCTGACCTACGCCCTCACCGGTGTCCTGATCGTCATGGTCATGCGGATGCTCGGGGAGATGGCGGTGGCCAACCCCTCGACGGGGTCGTTCGCCGACTACGCCCGCCAGTCGCTCGGCGGCTGGGCCGGCTTCAGCGTGGGCTGGCTGTACTGGTACTTCTGGGTCATCGTGGTCGGCTTCGAGGCCGTGGCCGGGGCGGCGATCCTGCAGCGCTGGCTGCCCGACGTCCCGCTGTGGCTCATGGCGCTGGTCCTGATGGTGCTGATGACGGCGACCAACCTGTTCTCGGTGGCGTCCTACGGGGAGTTCGAGTACTGGTTCGCCGGCGTCAAGGTCGCCGCGATCATGGCGTTCATCGCCCTCGGCACGCTGTTCGTCCTGGGCCTGTGGCCGGGCCGCGACCTCGACTTCTCGAACCTCACCGAGCACGGCGGCCTGTTCCCCAACGGCGCCGGCACGCTCGTCTCGGGCATCGTCATCGTGGTCTTCTCGATGGTCGGCGCTGAGATCGCCACCATCGCCGCCGCCGAGTCCGACGAGCCGGAGCGCGGCATCGCGCGGGCGACGAACTCCGTCGTCTTCCGGATCCTGATCTTCTACGTCGGCTCCATCTTCCTGCTGGCCACCATCCTGCCGTGGAACTCCACGGAGCTCGGTGACTCGCCGTACGTGTCGGCGATGGAGGAGATGGGGATCCCCGCCTCGGCCGACATCATGAACGCGGTCGTGCTCACCGCCGTGCTGTCCTGCCTGAACTCCGGCCTCTACACGGCCTCGCGCATGCTGTTCGTGCTCGCCGCCCGGCACGAGGCACCCGGCCGGATGCTCCGGATCAACCGGCGCGGTGTCCCCGCGTGGGCGATCCTCGCCTCCAGCGTCATCGGGTTCCTCTGCGTGATCGCCGCCTACGTCTCGCCGGACACCGTCTTCCTGTTCCTGCTCAACTCCTCCGGCGCGATCATCCTGTTCGTCTACCTGCTGATCACCCTCTCGCAGCTGCGGATGCGGCCGACGATCCCGCCGGAGCGGCTGCGGGTGAAGATGTGGTTCTACCCCGTCCTGACCCTGCTCACGGCGGCCGCGATCGTCGCCATCCTCGTGCAGATGTTCATCCGGGAGAGCACCCGCTCGCAGCTGCTGCTCAGCCTGCTCGCCTGGGCGCTCGTCCTCGTCGCCTACGCCGTCCGGCGCAAGGTCATCGGCGATGCCCACCTGACCGAGGAGGGCGTCGCCGCGGAGACCCGCGCCGACCGGTGGATGCACGAGCACGGCGCCGTCGTCGACGTCGAGGTCGACGCCGCCGTCGGGGAGGGGCGGCTCGACCCCCGCGTCATCCGGCGGATGGACGAGGAGGGCTATCCCAACGAGGCGCCGTGACCCGCGCGCCGCGTCACCCAGTGACGCCGTCGGGGAGCGCGCCGGCCCCGGGCACCGTCGCGTGGTCGCTGGCAGGGTGGACGGCATGGCCACCTCCCCTCCCGTCGTCGTGGTGACCGGTGCGAACGGACTGGTGGGCGCCGCGGTCTGCCGGGCGCTCGTCGAGCGGTCCGCACGGGTGCGCGCCGTCGTCCGGCGTGCCGGCAGCGCACCGGCACTCGACGGGGTCACCGAGCACGTCGGCGACTTCGCCGACGAGGGCCTCGCCCGAGCGGTGACCCGGGGCGCCGACGCGGTCGTCACGACCGTCCACCCGATGGGCTCGTCCCGGGAGGTGCAGCACCGGGTGGGCGCCGAGGGCACCCCGGTCCTCGCCCGGGCCGCCCGGGACGCCGGCGTCGCCCGGCTGGTGCACGTGTCCACGGCCGGGGTCTACGACCGCTCGGCCGGCGTCGGCGACGTGGCCGAGGACGGTGCGCTCCTGCCCGAGGGCAGCGGCGACTATCCCGACACCAAGAACGCCACCGACGCCGCGCTGGCGCAGGTCGGCGGGCTCACGACCGTGCTGGTGCGCCCGCCGGCGATCCTGGGCGCCGGCGACACGTCGGTCTGGAACACGCTCCGACCGCAGGAGGTCCGCGACGGTGAGCGCCGGGTGAACCCGGCGAAGAACTGGGCCTGGGTGCACGTCGATGACCTGGCGGCCTTCATCGCGGACGTCGCCACGGGCGCCGTCGCGACCGCCGACGACCCGGAGCGCGGCCCCGTGGCCGGCGGCACCACCGCGGTGATCGTCGCGGGGGAGCCCGCGACGTGGCGGGACTACCTGGGCACGGTGACCGACGCGCTGGGCGTCGCGCCCGAGTGGACCGACGAGCCCGTCTGGACCGGGCACCTGCGCACCGACCGCGCGCGGAGGTGGGGCTGGGCCCCGCGGGTGGGCCTCGCGCAGGCCCTGGACGAGCTCCGGCGGGGCCTGACGACGGGGTCGTGACGGCCCCCGGGTGCCTCCCGCGGCCGTGCGACGGTCGCCGGCCCCCCGCCGCCTGCCGATGCGGCCACCGCCTGCCTGCCGTTACGGTCGGCCTCCCTGTCCCGCAGGCGGAGGAGGACGTGCGGTGGAGCACAAGGTCTTCGAGCTGGGCGACTTCGCTCTCCAGAAGGGGGGCGTCCTCCCCGGGGCGCGGCTGGGGTACACGACCCTCGGGCAGCTGGACGACGACGGCGGCAACGTCGTCGTGTGCCCGACCTGGTTCACCGCGACACCGTCGGACACCGCTGCCTGGATGACCGGAGCCGGCCGCGCCCTGGACCCGCAGCGGTACTTCGTCGTCGTGCCGAACCACTTCGGGGCCGCGGTGTCGTCCTCGCCCAGCAACACCCCGGCCCCCTTCGACAGGGGGCGGTTCCCGCACGTCACCACCTACGACAACGTCGTGGCGCAGCACCGCCTGCTCACCGAGGAGCTCGGGGTGGAGCGCATCCGGCTGGTGAGCAGCTGGTCCATGGGCGCCTGCCAGACGTACGCCTGGGCCGCCCTGCACCCGGAGATGGTGCGGGCGATCGCGCCGATCTCCGGATCGGCGAGGACGGCCAACTTCAACAAGGTCTTCCTCGCGGGCAACATCCGCGCGATCACCTCGGACCCGGACTGGAACGACGGCTTCTACCGCGACAAGCCACCGATCCGCGGCGTCAAGGCCATGGCCGCCCTCTACGCCGGGTGGGGGTTCTCCGAGCCGTTCTACCGCCAGGAGGTGTTCCGGGCCTTCGGGGCGAGCACGGTGGAGGAGTTCATCGACTACTTCTGGGACGCCTTCTTCGTCAAGTGCGACGCGAACGACCTGCTCGCCCAGATGTGGACCTGGTGGCACAACGACCTGGGCGACCACCCGCAGTTCGGCGGCGACTTCGAGGCCGCGCTCGGTGCCATCCGCGCGCGGACGATCATCCTCAACGCCGAGACCGACTCGTACTTCCCGCCCGTGGACAGCGGGTACGAGGCGCAGCACATCCCGGGTGCCGAGTCCCGCCCCATCCCGACGATCTGGGGGCACCTGGCCCCGTTCAACCCGGACGACCAGGCGTTCATCGACGAGGCACTCCGGGAGCTGCTCGAGGACTGACGGGGCAGCTCGGGCCACCCGAGCACGGCCACGCGCGCGGCTCGGCGCCGTGCCCGCCGGCGTCGGACAGGTCACCGTCCGGTCCTGGCGGGACCGTCCTGGTCGGCGGACGCCGACCGACCTGGGACGGCTACTGCGTCAGCTCGAGGAGGAGCGTGCGCAGCAGGCTCCAGCTCTCGCGGTTGGGCCCGTGGCCGCTCAGCGCCCAGATCAGCTCGCCGCGCGGCAGGCGCTGCGCCAGCTCGTAGGCGCTCACCGGTGGGCAGATCATGTCGTACCTGCCCTGCACGACGTAGACGGGCATCGTCAGCCGGTCGGCGTTGGCCAGGACGTGGTCGGGCGGCAGGAAGTGGCTGTTGGTGGAGTAGTGCGCCTGCACCCGGGCCGACGTCGGGTCGACGTCGTCGGTGAACGGCGCCGGCGCGAAGCGGTCGTCCAGGTCCATGACGGCGGTGTCGACCGTCGTGTAGGCGTACGCCGACTCCCGGGCCCGTGCCGCGTCCGGGCCCAGGATCCGGGCGAAGTGGTAGGCGCTCGGGTCGTCGTGGTGCTCCTCCGGCGTCCGGTCCAGGTACCACTGCCACACCTCGGGGAAGAAGGTCCGCCACCGTCCCTGGTTCAGCCAGTCCGACTCCTGCTGCCGGCCGGTGAGCAGCCCGTACAGCACGAGCGACCGCACACGTCCCGGGTGCGCCACCGCGAACGCGAGCGCCAGGCACGAGCCCCAGGACCCACCCATGAGGACGGCCTCGTCCACACCGGAGTGGTTCAGAACCCGGACGATGTCCGCGACGAGGTGGTCGGTGGTGTCGTCCTGCAGCGACCCGTACGGCTCACTGCGTCCGACGCCGCGCTGGTCGCAGAACAGGACGCGCTGGCGGGAGGCGTCGAAGTACTGCTCGTAGTCGTCACTGGTCCCCATGCCGGGGCCACCGTGGACGAAGAGCACCGGAGGCGCGTCCGCCTTGCCCCAGTCCTGCACGTAGAGGCGGTGCCCGTCACCGACGTCCACGAGCCCCTCGGACAGCGTGAAGCCGTCGACCGTCAGCACGAGCACCTCTCGCAAGGGGGACGACGCGCCGCCCGGGCGCAGCGCGTCCCGTGGGGCCTACCCGAGGGGCCGCCGGGCTACCACGGACGGCGTCCGCGTCGCGGACCCAGGCGCGCGGGACCGGTCGGTGGACGGGCAGCCGTGGACGTCGGCGTCGTGTGGGCTGCGCACGACCCCCGGCGGGGGCACGGACGCGCCCTCCGTCAGCTGAGCGCGCCCGACCGCGTGACCGCGGCACCCGGGGACCCGTGGCGCTGCCTGCTCGTGGCCGCGGCCTGCTGCCCCGTGGCCGTGCCGGTGAGGGAGCCCGGGGTGGAGGTGTCCTCGTCCATCGTCCCGACGACGATCGGCAGCACCGACCGGTGGACGTCCGGGTACACGAGCACGATCACGGTCGGCGCCTCGAGGCCCGCCGCGGCCGAGTCGAGCGGCGACTCGTCGAGGTACCGGCGCGCCGCGTCGCCGTCCCCCCACACCTCGACGCCGAGCACCCGGGACCCGGACGGCCACGCACGGCGGTGCAGGCACGGGCCCTCGGGGACGAGCCGGACCGGCGGGAGCAGCCGCTGCAGGCGGGCCAGCTGCTCGGGGCTGGCGTCGGTCCAGCAGGGGTGGATGACGAGCAGCGACAGGACGTCCCCCCGGGAGACCGCGTCCGGCGTCGACGGTCGCGACGCTGGTGAGGACCGGACACGGCCGTCTGTGCGTACTTCTCCCCCGGACGGCGCCCTGCCGGCCGGGGGAGGATGACAGCCGGCGCGACCCGGGAGCCGGCTGACCCTCCGGGCGTGCGGACTGACGCGATCACGTCAGGGGACGGCCGGCGCACCGGGCGTATGCGTCCTGCCAGGGCCGGAGTCGCTCGTAGACCGCGCTCGCGGCGAGCACGTCGGCGTCCCCGTAGCGACGGCCGACCAGCTGCATGCCCACCGGCAGCCCGTCGACGTCCCCAGCGGGGACCGACGCGGCCGGGTGGCCGGTGAAGTTGACGACGTAGGTGAGGCACCAGCCGATGAGCGGGTCGACGTCGACGCCCTCGATGGTCCTCGGGCCGACCGTGTTGCCGTCCTCGGCGTTGTCCACGGGCAGCGCCGCGAGGGTCGGGGTGACCAGCAGCTCGTGGGAGCGCAGCACCTGCTGGATCCGGTCGTACACGTGGGTGCGCATCCGCTGGTCGCGGAGCACGTCCAGCGCACTGAGCCGGTAGCCCTCGTCGATCCAGCGCAGGTACTCCGGGGGGAAGTCGTCCCGGTGATCCCCGAGCAGGTCGATGCCCTGCGCGGTGAGTCCCTCGAGGCCCTCGATGTTGAGCGGCATGATCAGGCGGCACCACAGGTCGCTCAGCTCGCGTTGGTCGTGGTCGAACGCGAGGTCGACCTGCTCGACGGTGGCGCCCGCGTCCTCGAACGCCCGCACCGCCCGCTCCACCGCGGCGGTGACCCGGCGGTCGACCGGGTGGATGCCGAAGTCGGGGCTGTAGGCGATCCGCCAGCCACGGATCGACCGGCGCGTGGCCCCCGCGAAGGAGGCGGGGTCGTCGAGGGCGAAGGGATCCCGGTCGTCGTAACCGGCGAGCACGTCGAGGGCGAGGGCGGCGTCGTCCACGGTGCGCGTCAGCGCCCCCTCGAAGAGGAACGGGTTGATCGAACCGAAGGCGTTGGGGCGCCCGGTGTAGGGCACGCGGCCGAAGGAGGCCTTGTAGCCGTACAGGCCGCACCACGAAGCGGGGATGCGGATGGATCCACCGCCGTCGGTGCCCTCGGCCAGCGGCAACAGCCCGTCCGCGACGGCGGCGGCGCTGCCGCCGGAGGAGCCACCGGTGTTCTTCGTCGTGTCGAAGGGGTTGCGGGACGGGCCGAACAGGTAGTTGTCACACGTACCGCGGAAACCCATCACGGGGCTGTTGGTCTTGCCGACGAGAACGGCGCCGGCGGCCTCCATCCGCTCCGCGTACGTGCAGTGGGCGGGGACGCTGAAGTTCTTCAGTGCACGTATCCCACCGAACGTCGCCGGCCATCCGGGCTTGAAGTCGAACAGGTCCTTGATCGCGGTCGGCACCCCGTGCAGGGGGCCGAGCGCCGCGCCGGACGTCACCGCCCGCTCGGCCTCCCGCGCCTGCTCACGAGCCTCGTCGAACGCGGTGAAGACGAGTGCGTTCAGGCTGGGGTTCCGTGCCTCGATGCGGGCGATGACAGCGTCGATGACCTCGACCGGGGAGAGATCACGGCGGCGGATGCGGGCGGCCAGCTCGGTGGCGGTGGCGTAGGCCAGGTCGTCGGACATCGTCGTCCGCCTCTTCCTCGTCCGGGCACGTTCGGGAGCCCGGAGTCTGCCGAGGCTCGCCGGCCGCGACAAGGCCGGGCGACCGCCTGCTCGGCAGGCGGAGTCGGCACTCCTCCGCCGGGGCGAGCCGGCCTGAGCAGTTCGCTGCCCGGCGCCACCGAGGGGTGACGACGCGCCCGTGACGGAGGCGGCACGGCAGACGCACGCCTCGGAGTGTGATCCACGCCATACATTCCCCTGGCCGGATCCCCGGCGACCCGACCGAGTGGAGGAGATGGCTATGGGGCGTGTTCAGGGCAAGGTCGCCTTCATCACCGGAGCCGCGCGTGGGCAGGGCCGCTCCCATGCCGTCCGCCTGGCGCAGGAGGGCGCCGACATCATCGCCGTGGACGTGTGCCGCGACATCGACACCGTGCCCTACGACGGTGCCACCGAGGCCGATCTGGAGCAGACGGTGAAGGAGGTCGAGGCGCTCGACCGGCGCATCGTGGCCCGTCAGGCGGACGTGCGCGACCTGGCGTCCCTGCAGTCAGCGGTCGACGAGGGGCTGGCCCAGTTCGAGCACATCGACATCGTCTGCGCCAACGCCGGGATCGGCAGCTTCGCCCCGGCCCTCGAACTGACCGAGGAGACGTGGCAGGACGTCGTCGACATCAACCTGACCGGGGTCTGGAAGACGGTGAAGGCGACCGCGCCGTCCATGGTCGAGCGCGGTCAGGGCGGCTCCATCATCCTGACCAGCTCCATCGCCGGCCTGATCGCCTTCCCCCACCTCGCGCACTACACCGCGGCCAAGCACGGCGTCACCGGCCTGATGCGCGCGCTGGCCGTGGAACTCGCCCCGCACCACATCCGGGTCAACTCCGTCCACCCCACGACCGTGGACACCCCGATGGTCGCGAACGAGGCGATCTGGGGCCTCTTCCTGGGCGGGGTGCAGGGAGCCACCCGCGAGCAGGCGGCCGAGGGCATGAAGGCGCTCAACGCCATGCCGGTCCCGTGGGTGGAGTCGGTGGACATCAGCAACGCCGTCCTCTACCTGGCCTCCGACGAGTCCCGCTACGTCACCGGATCGACGACGGTGATCGACGCCGGCGCCATGCAGCCGTTCAAGCTGCCGCACCCGGCGTGACGCCCGTCGACGCGCCGGAGGCCTCGGCCAGTCCGGGGTGAGACGCCGAGCACCGACGCCGTCACCGGCACCTGGCTCCCTGCGGCGGGTCCTGCGGCGCGGCCTCCTCGGCGGCCCGGTGCGCCGAGGTCCCGGGACGCCGCCGGTCCGTCGGAGGCGGCGGGCACCGCCCGTCCGGTCACCCGGCGGGTGGGCGGCGGGCTGGCAGCATGTGGCGGTGCGCGCGGTGGTCGTCGACTCGGTCCGAGCCCTGCCCCGGGTCCGGGAGGTGGCCGAGCCCACGGCTCCGTCCGGCGGGGTGGTGCTGCGTGTGACGGCCACGGGCGTGTGCCGCAGCGACTGGCACGCCTGGGCGGGACACGACGAGGTCGTGTTCCCCCACGTGCCGGGCCACGAGCTCGCCGGGGTGGTGGTCGAGGTCGGTGCCGGCGCCGCCCGCTGGCGCCCCGGCGACCGGGTGACCGTCCCCTTCGTCTGCGGCTGCGGACGCTGCGAGTGGTGCCGGGCAGGGGAGGCCCAGGTCTGCCCGGACCAGCAGCAGCCGGGCTTCACCCACTGGGGGTCCTTCGCCGAGTACGTCGCCCTGCACGCGGCCGACACCAACCTGGTGCGCATCCCCGACGGCGTCGACTCCACCGCCGCGGCCGCGCTGGGGTGCCGGTTCGCCACGGCGTACCGCGCCCTGGTCGGCCGCGCGCGGGTCGGCGAGGGGGAGTGGGTGACCGTGGTCGGTGCGGGCGGCGTCGGGCTGAGCGCGGTCATGGTCGCCCGCTCGCTGGGAGCCCGGGTGGTGGCGGTGGACCGCAACCCCGGGGCCCTCGCCGTGGCCGCCGGGCTCGGCGCCGAGCACACGGTGCACGCCGACGGCGCCGACGTCCCGGCGGCCGTCCTGGACCTCACCGGCGGCGGCAGCCACGTCGCCGTCGACGCGGTGGGGAGCGAGCAGACCTGCGCCGACTCGATCCTGAGCCTCCGCCGGCGGGGGCGGCACGTGCAGGTGGGGCTGCTGCCACCGGTCGACGGTCATCCGCGGGTCCCGATGGCGCGGGTGATCGGCTGGGAACTGGACCTGCTGGGCAGCCACGGGATGGCCGCGGCCGACTACCCGGCGATGATGGCGCTCGTCGAGCGCGGGTCGCTGCAGCCGCAGCGGCTGGTCGCACGCACCATCGGCCTCGAGGAGGCGGCCGCCCTGCTGCCCGTGTTCGACCGGGCGACGGTCGCCGGGATGACCGTGGTCGACCCCGCCCGCTGACGCGGGCCGGGACCCGGGGACGACGGCGGGCGGCCGCACACCACGCACCGCCCACCGGCCCGTGCACACCCGGCACGGGCCGCGAGGCCACCGGGGTCATCCCGGCTGGAGCTCTCCCTCCGCGGCGAACTCCCGGTAGGCCGCGAAGGCGCGCGGGCCGTACACGGTGCCGGGTCCGCCGTTCATCGCTATGGCGACGCCGAGGGCCTCGGCGACCTCCGCCTCGGTGGCGCCGGTGCGGACGGCGCCACGCGCGTGCGACGCGATGCAGCCGTCGCACTCCTTGCTGACCGCGATCGCGAGGGCCATCAGCTCCTTCGTCTTCTCGTCCAGGGCGCCGGCGGCGTACGCGGCGGCGTGCATCTGGCGGTAGCCGTCATAGACCTCGGGGATCGCGCGGCGCAGCGCGCGGGCCGGTTCGCGGAGTTCCTCCTGGACGGCGTGGCCGTGACCCATGACGTGATGGTGGCAGGTGGAGTCCGGCAGGGCGCGGTGGCCCCGGAGTCGCTGTGGCGCAGGCCCGGCCGGGCCTCCGGGTCCACGGCGGGGTGGTCGCCCCCACGGGACCGTCATGCCGGCAGCCGCTACCGGGAGCCCGGTGCGCGGCTAGCCTGGGGACACCGCCGTCCGGGGGTCGTCATGCGCCGCACCGTTCTGCTCGCTGCCTGCCTCACCCTGCTGGCCGGTTGCGGTCCTGGAGCCGGCGACGCCGCGCCGGGCGAGGTCGCCGCCGGCACCGACACGCCGATGCCCGTCGCGGACGTGGGGGACACCGTCGCGTTCACCGACCGGGCGGGCAGGGCGGCCAGCATCACCCTGGACGGGGTCCGCCGCATCGACCGGGCGGACAGTTCCCAGCTCGTCGCCGAGGTCACGGTCGCCGCCGCCGACGGCGCCGTGTCCGTGGACCCGCTGCGCTTCCGGGCGCAGAAGGTGGAGGGTCCCACCGTCGAGCCGGGGGACGGCGTGGTCGGTCGTCCGGTGGAGGGTGGGATCGCCTTCGACGTCCCGGAGGGCGCGGTGGTGATCTCCTACGTCGAGCCGGACGGGGAGGCCCTGGTGGCGTTCCGGATCGACCCGGCGAGTCAGGCGTCCGCGGACGACGAGGTCGACCATCCGCCCTTCAGTTGCGACATGGGCGTGGACGGCATCCCGGTCTGCGAGGGCGACGTCCCCGACTCGGTCGGCGTCTTCCGCACGCCCGACGGCGTCCTGGTCGGTGACTGACAGCGTCGTCGGGTGTGCGTCGCTGGACGTCAGGGGCACGTCCTCGGAGCGGTCGGTACGGATCTGTCCGTGCCCGCAGCTGCTCGATGACGGTCCGGTGCACCTAGTCGTCGGACCGCCGACGTCGTCGCACCCGCGCGTGCCTGCGGTGTTCCTCGGCGTCGGCGACGACGGCCTCCGCACCGGGGCGACACGGGTCCTGCTGGTCGCGGAGTCGTCGCCTCGGACCTCGGTGACCGGTGGCTCGGGTCGATCCCGATCTCAGCGCCGTGGCGTGTGACCTCCCACGGCTCGGCTGCCCGGGGTCACGGGGACGTCGTCCGGGCGCGCG
This sequence comes from Geodermatophilus dictyosporus, assembly GCF_900115505.1. Taxonomy (GTDB): domain Bacteria; phylum Actinomycetota; class Actinomycetes; order Mycobacteriales; family Geodermatophilaceae; genus Geodermatophilus; species Geodermatophilus dictyosporus. Next base: position 400,445 of record NZ_FOWQ01000001.1, read on the forward strand.
GCTCCACCACCCTCACCGTGTACCGACACGGCCCGGATCGCAGGGGCAGGGCAGCGACTCGGCCAGTTCGAGGCGGCGCTCGCGCAGGGCGACGACCCGGGCGTCGTGAGCACTCCGCCGACCCCGACGAGCCCGCGGGAGAGCCCGGTGACCGCCGCTGCGAGCCGACGGGGGACCACCGGCCGCGGCTGGTGTCGGGCAGCATGCCGGGCAGCCAGACCTGTCGGGCGAACAGGTCCGAGGCGCGACGGCCTGCGTCCCCGGCGACGTAGAGGGGGTCGTCGGAGAAGATCGCGTCCACGCCGTCGGCGATGAGGGCATCCCGCTGGTGTCGGCGGTTCACCGTGTAGCAGGCCACCTCGACCCCCGCCGCGTGTGCCGCCGTGCAGACCGTCGAGGTGACGTGGCCGGCCTCCGGGCCGATCCAGCCGATGCCCTCGGCGCAGGCCCGGGCGACGTCGCGCCGCCTCAGCGGCCCGGATGGTGGATCCGCCTCGGCTTGCCGTCGAGCTGGTGGACGGTCAGCGTCGAGCCGAGCAGGATGCCGAAGCGCTCGAGGGAGAGCGCCCGACCGGTGGTCCATTCCCAGCCGTCGATGACGTCCGTGTCCCAGTCCTCCCATCCGAGGCACGGCGCCGGCCACACCCGCAGTCGCCACTCCGGGCGGTCGAGCGAGAACTCGCGCAGCACCTCCCTCACCGGCAGACGAGGATCATCGACACGCAGGACGCGCCGGACCCGGCCGGTCCTCTCGACGACCTCCAGCCAGTACTCGAGACTCCGGGGCGGGCTCTCGCCTCTCACCGCCGGCAGCACGCGGCTGGGGACCAGCCGACCAGCACGGAGGTCGGCTCGAGCCTCGCGGTTGAGCACACAGATGGTCAGTGACCGGATCGTGAGGGAGGGGGAGGAACCCCAGGCGCGGATCATCTCCACAACGGCGGACGACGGCGAGTTGACCCGGAGACTCCCGGCGCTCAAGGGAGGCATGAGCACGTCCTGGCACCCCGCCTCGGCGGCTACTTCCAGGACCTCGTGCACTGCAGGTGCGAGCAGGCGGACATCGCGCCACGAGCGGCCCGCCGGGGGAGATGCCGGCACCGCCGGACCCTCGTCGGGGGCGCGGGTCACCGTCGGTCGCATCTCCCACCCCTCGACCTCGGTGGGATCCATCCGCACCCTGGCGACCAGGAGAAGCGGCCAGCGCCCCGGGTCTCGCGGTTCCCTCGGTTCCCAGATGAAGCGACGCCCGCGCGCTGGACGGAACATCGCCGACACGCGCTTGCTGTCGTCCACTGCCGATTCGGGGATGAGGTCCATGTCCGCCATGTACTGCCGTGATCGGCGGCCGGTCCGGAGGTAGCCCGGCTCGGAGCCTCCTCCGCTGACCACCACGCACGTGCTCGGTTCCCGTGTCCTGGGAAGTGGGCCGGCGGTGATGGTGAGGCGATCCGGTGTCTCCGGCCTCGACGACGACCGGACCGAAACGCCCCACAGGCTCGCGCACGGGGCCCCCGCGCTGCTCCCCAGCACAGCCTGGATCGTCGCGGGCAGCTCCTGGTGACCGGAGATCTCGTGGACCCAGATGCCGAAGTCGCGCTGCAACAGGTCGAGCTGCAGCCCACCACGCGTGGCGATGGCGAAGTGGGGATGGGGGCTCGGCCCGACCAGCTCGATGACCTGACCGAACAGGTCCATGAGGTACCGGTCCCCCAGTCCGCTGCCCAGGAACAGCAGCGAGCGGCTCCGGAAGACCTCGGCGAACGCCCGGCGGAAGCTCTCCGACCGGAGGGCGACGCGTCGGTAGTCGGCGTGACCGACCACCAGCTGGTCCTGCAGCTCTGCCGGCACAGCAGGCGAGGTCGTGCCCGACACCAGGCGTGGCCACGCCCAGTCCCTGTACAGGCACGTCTTCTCGACCCCGTCCCGGACTGGTAGCCCGATGGTCGCCTGGCCGCCGACGAAACCCTGGAGAGCCCAGAGGATGGGGGGACTGGGGTGGCTCAGGGAGCTGAGCACCCGGTGGCAGTCGGAGGACGACCGGCCGGCCAGCTGGTAGGGGGTGCTGCGTCCGTCCTCCTCACCAGCCCGCTTGTAGTGACGCCTGCGAAGAGCCCGCTGATGGGCAGCTGCCAGGAAGAGGTCGTCGTAGTTCGTCGTCATCACCAGCGGCCAGTCAGCCGCAGCCAGCGCCGTCGTCTGCGGCGGCGCGGATGACGGCTCCCCTTCCAGCAGTGCGTCACGGACGCTGTCGGCCGTGCTCTGGCCTCGGCCGTGGCGCAGGGCCTCGAGCGCCCTGTCGGCCTTGCGGATCAGGCTGAGGTCGTCGCCTCTGCCTTGGAACGGATCCGCCAGGTCCTGGGGCAGTCCTGACTTGCGCTGAAGCGTCTGCACCATCCCCTGCCAGTCCCGACACACTGTGCGGCTCATACCGGCTCCCAGGAACGGCACGAGACGTCCAGCCAGGCGGGTAGCTCGCATCTCCTCCAGGACGTCCATCGCAGGCTCAGCCCCTCCGCTCCGGACCGCGGGCCGCGGACACCGGAGTGCTCCGGGTTCTGGCGTACCCCTCCGCCGCATCCCGGTTCAGCGAAGCCGATCGTGCGTCACCACACCGTCACTGCACCGTTCCCACAGTCGGCAGGGTGAGGTGGTGGCGGCGCTGGAGCGTGCGTGGGAACGCCGCGGCGGGGTCGGCTACCGGAGCGGTCCACGTCGAGTCGCACCCACGCAGGTCCAGCTCGCCGAGTGAGCGCAGTGGCCGACAGCTCACTGCACGGGCCGCTCAGAGCGCCTCGACCCGGTGCCTCGAGCGTCGTCCGCACGTCCCCGGGACCTGGACGGGAAACCGCCCCGGGCTCTTGATCCGCAGGAACACGGAGCGGTGCTGTGTCCGAAGGGCGACTCGCAACACACGCACGCGGACATGGCTGTGGTGCTTGTAACCGCACACCGTCCCGGACCGGGACTCCGCCCGGTCGCAGTTGTGAGGACCTGGAGCGCTCCGCCATTAGTTCTCGTCTTGCCGGACGAGGATCTCAATGGCTTCATGGACGGGGGTGCTGAAGCCCTTGCGGTGAGCCTCCGTGTTCGATCGCAGATCCGCCAGCCGAGGAAAGACATCTGGTCGGCACAACTCGATCCAGGGCACGAGGCTGGAAGCGACATCGATCGAGGTTGGTGGTGAGCTCTTCTTCGCCAAGCTCTCCGCGACTGCTTCGTCCCACTTGGCTGACGCGAGCTCGATGGCGTGCATCCGGCCGTATTGTGCGGCGTATTCGTCGATGATCGCTTCTAGGTAGTCCGACACCCGCCGAAGCAACGCGCTCACCAACTTGACACCTTCGTACCCTCCACACAGCCTAGGCCGCGAACGCACCGCCCAGTCGACATCCAGCGCCTTGACCCGCGCGGCCACGAGTTCATGCACTTGATCTGCATACGTGCGTACCGAACGGTCAGCGCCGATGCGCACTGCGGCTGTCCTCGATGCGTTGTGGACCTCGCGTAGGACTCCGATGAGCTGCAACCTCAGATCGTGGTCGCTCCTCCGATCATCCAGAGCACGGTTGTGCGCGGACAACACCGAGGTGACTCCGCCGGTGACGAGGACCCCGACCGTCAAGGCCAGCAAGGCCTTTGGCACCTCACTCCAGAAGTCCTCCGCAGAGAGTGTCCCCACCAGCCACACGATGACCGACGTCGCGCCCAGCAGGAGAAGTGCCATCGCGACGGTGTAGGACAGGAAGCGCCAACTGGGCGCCGAAGTGCGCATCTACGTCCCCTATGGGCTGGTGCTTTCTCGTGCTGGTGAGCACTCGCGCGCCCGAGAACAGTGCCCGAGACCATGGAGCATCGACAGGTGACTCGACCTGGTCCCGGCAGGGGATGCAGACGCCGACCGGACGAACAACGGCACCGTCGGTACGGGGATCCGGCGGCTTCCGGACTCCGGTGCAGCCAGCCACCCAGGGCGACAGCACCATCCGCCAGCGGCAGTAGGACCATCGCTGACAACGATCCGGGCCACAGCGGTGGTTGTCGCAAGAGCCTCAACCCGCGTCGACCGTGTGGCGCTGACCGTTCCGGCTGCTGTCCGCCGAGACCATCGCTCCACGGGCCAACGATGCATGCCAGTCGTCACCGGTACGTCACGTCTTCACCACGTGCTCAGTCACGTAGTCACCGTCGGAGGACCACGGAGCCTGCGTCTCGACAGCCCAACCTCGGGACGGGCGGCTGTCGGCCGGGCGACGTCGAGCATCATCCAGCACGCGGGAACGGCTGCGGCAGTTGCGCATGCACGCGCTGGAGTGGTCGCCGCACGGCTGGCCGCGGCCGGGCGTTTCGGCGAGGCGCTGCAGGCCGCTTACGCCGCCTTCCGGACCGAGCCGTTGCGCGAGTGCGCCCACCGCGTGGTTGTCCGCGTGCACGGGCTGAGGTCAACGCCGCTGACGCGCTACGGGCGTGTGAGCAGTCCTGGATCGCCCCCGCGAGGAGACGGCGGTGCAGCCGAGCGAGAGCACGATGCGGCTGATGGCGGGGCTGCGCCCAGCGACCCGGCTCGTCACGATCCGGGGGTGCAGTGCGTGTGACGCTGCGGTGACGACCCTGCCATAGCGTCGTCCGTCGCCTCTGGGCGCCTCGCCCGGAGCCGTGGCGCCCGTCCGGCAGGAGGCGACGTGATGGGGGAGTCACCTGCTGGTCGGACACCGGTCCGGGGCGCCGCGCGCCCGCAGTTGAGATGGCGAGCCAGCCCATCGGGCCTCGTCGACGACAGCCCCGGCAACGTCGGCGTCCGGCACGACGTCATGGCCTCGGTCTACGAGTTCCTGGGCCGCCTGCACGGGTCCGGTCGGTACGCTCCGCCCTGGCCCAACGGCCGGCTTCCTTACAGCTACCCACCCGGTACGGCTCGGGTCAGCAGGAGCGCTCGCTGCGCCTGCTGCACCACGCCGGCGCCTTCGCCTGCACGAGGTGGACCAACGTGTGGTTCCCCGCCGCCGCCGGACCCCGCGGGGACCCGTTCGGCGGTCCGCTGTCGGGCCTGTTCGGACCGGGGGTGGTCGACCGGGAGGTCACCGCGGGCCCCTGGGGGACCCGGCACCGGCCGTTCCGGGCCCACACCGGGTACTGGAGCGACCCGGACGGCGGCTCCGGCGGCCACCCGAGTGGGCACCACGTGCGACTGCTGCGCGAGGCACTGGACCTCGACAGCACGGACTGGCTGACCGACGTGCTGACGCCCCGGCCGGCCGCTCCCACCCCGCGGGAGCCCGCCGATGCCTGACCCGGCGCTGGTGGACCCGCACCGCCTCCCCGAGGAAGCGGACCGGACCGCGCCGATGGGCGGCTGGCAGCTCCGCCGGGTGCACCGCACGGACGGCGGCGAGCTGACCTCGGCGATCCTGCCGGCCGGCCACACCACCCCTGCCGCCTGGCATGACGGAGTCAGCGAGATCTGGTACGTCTGCGCCGGTGTCGGACAGGTGTGGACACACGACGGTGCGACAGCACGGACCGTGGACCTGCGACCGGGGCGGTCACTCCTGTTGTCCCCGGGACTCCGGTACCAGGTCAGGTCGACAGCGGTCGACGCCGTGGAGCTGGTCCTCGCCGTCCTGCCACCGTGGGACACCGGACGGACTCACCTGACGAAGGGCCCGTGGACCCCGAGCCGCGACGCCGGGCCGGAGCCGGTGCTGGAGGAGCCGCCGGCCGAGTCGTCGTCCACCGCCGTGGAGGTGCGCGACCTGCCCTGGGCGGCGGACTACGCGGCGCCGGACGGCTCGGAGATCCGGCTGCTGCCGACCCTCGCGGCCGGCGGGCTGGTGCACTGCCTCGTGCACCCCGGACAGCGCACGCGAGCGGTGCGGCACCGGACGGTGACCGAGCTCTGGTACGTCCTCGACGGACTCGGTGAACTCGCCCGGTGGGATGGCGGGGTCGACGCCGCACCGCGCGTGCTGACGCTGCGCTCCGGGACCAGCGTCGGCATCCCGGTGCGGACCGCGTTCCAGTTCCGCTGCACGGGGCTCGACCCGCTGCGGCTGCTGTTGCTGACCATGCCCCAGTGGCCGGGTGCTGACGAGGCGGACACCAGCGTCGGCGAGCTCGACGCGTGGTCTACGTGAGGAGGCCCGTGCGCGGGTCGAACACACGCACACGGGGGGTGGCGCGCAGGACCGAGGGGCAGCTGATTGGGCAGACCGCGGCGCTCGACGGAGGAGGGCGCACGGTGACCGTCGTGGCCGAGGAGGCCGGGTGCGTGCTGACCCTGCCCGCGGGGACCTCCCGCCGGCGACTGCAGGAGGCGCCGGGGCGGCCTTCGAGGTCGCGGTGTCCACCGCGAGGGTCCTGCGTGACGACGGCCGGGCCACGGCCGCCTGCCAGCACGCGAGGGACGTCGCGACGGAGCCGGGACGGCCGCGCGACGCTGCCGTGACGGCGTCCGCCTAGCGTCGTCCGTCCGTGGGCCGGGACACGTCAGTGCACGCGGAGGTCGGGGCACCGACCGTGCCCGCAGCCCGTCGGAGGGACCCCTCGCTGCGGCTCGTGACCCGGTACAGGAAGGACAGTCGATGGCCGTCGGAACCACGTCCTCCCCCCAGGCGGGGGCACCTGTGCGGTGGCGAAGGAGCGCTCGCCGCCTCACCCCCGGGCAGGTCGCGCTGCTGCGCGAGGCATTCACCGCGACGATGGCGATCGGTGACGAGCGGGGCTACAACCACTTCGCCGGCCTGCACGGTCTCCCGCGCCCCATGGACTGCACCGTCGCCCACGGACGGCCGTTCTTCCTGCCCTGGCACCGCGCCTACCTGTACTTCTTCGAGCGAGCGCTCCGCGACCAAGTGCCGGAGGCGATGCTGACCTGGTGGGACTGGCGGACGCCGACGATCCCGGCGGTCTTCGCGGCGGAGCAGGATCCCGAGGGCCGGCCGAACCCGCTGTTCTCCGCCCCCGTGGACCCCATCGCACTGGAGCAGGGGGCGGCCGCCCGGCCACCGGTCCTCGCGGCGGAGTGGACCGAGCGTGACCCCGGCGCGCCGGGCACCCCTCCGCTCCCGACGGCCCAGGACGTCCAGAGCGCCCTCGAGCAGACCGACTACTCGTCCTTCACCGAGGCGCTGGAGGAGCTGCACAACCGCGTGCACCTCTGGACCGGCGGCCGGTTCGGTCACATGCGGCTGGTCGAGTTCTCCAGCTTCGACCCGATCTTCTGGGCGCACCACGCGATGGTCGACCGGATCTGGCGGTTGTGGCAGCTGGGGCACCCCGGAGCACGTCCGCCCGCATCGATCCTTCGGACGGCTCTGTCGCCGTTCCCCATGACGGTGGAGCAGACACTGGACACGACAGCGCTCGGTTACGACTACGCCGTCTCCACGAGCTCGGCATCGACTCCCTGAAGGCAGCCATGGAGATCTACACCTCGCCTCCCCTCGACGTCGTCGTCCCGGGTGTGGGAGCGACGGAGGCCCCCGTCTTCGACCGGGCCGACCTGATCTTCCACGACGTCGACCACTCGGGTCCGTCGTTCACCGCCCGGGTGTACCTGGACAGTCCGGAAGCCGGTGCCGACACCCCGACCACCCCCGAGGCCGGCTACGCCGGGTGCTTCACGATCTTCGGGCACGGCGGCTGCGTCGGCACCGACGACGACCACTGCAACCCCAAGGCCCGGACCGTCGACGGGTTCGACCTGCGCATGCCGCACCCGCTGCTCCCGCAGACCAAGGTCGTGACCGTCACCGAGGCGCTGCGCCGGCTCGGCCCGGTGACCCGGGTGACGGTCACGGTCGTCCCGGTCACGCCCGGTGACTCCGGTCCCGAGGTGACGGATGCCCTGCAGTTCAGCGCCGTGCGGCTGGCCACCTATCGGCACGACGGTCACCTGGAGGACGGCGTCGAAGAGGAGGCCTTCTAGCTCCGCCGTTGACGCCGCGGTGACGGAGGCCGCGCACCCTCGCGGGGGAGTGACCCACCTGCCTGCACCGCGGCAGGCAGCCCGTGATCCCGCACGAGGGGATGCCGCCATGTCGACCTATGGAGAGAGCGGGACGGATCCGGGGCGGAACGGCACGGGTCCCGGCGGCTACGGCCAGCCTCCGGGCTCCGGCGGCGAGGGGCAGGGCGGTGGGGCGCCGTCCTACGGGGCTGGCGACCCGGCAGCCACGTTGCCGCAACGCCGACGTCCGTCCTGGTTGCTCGTCCCCCTGGTGCTGGTCGCCCTCGTGGCTCTCGCCGGGCTGTTCCTGCCGATCGATCGGGACACGCCCCTGACCCCCGGATCCAGCACCCCGGGGCCGACGGGCCCCGCCGGCCCGTCAGGACCTCCGGGCCCCTCAGGCCCTCCCGGCCCCACAGGGGCCGCCGGGCCGAGCGGTCCGCCCGGACCCAGCGGACCCGCGGGCCCTCCCGGAGCCGTGGCGTCTCCGGACTCCGGTGAGGGGACCGGCACGGGTACTGCCTCCGACTCGAGTGGCACGCCCGCGCCTGTCACGCCAGTCGGTGCTCCGGACACCGGTGGGGGAGGGACGGCGTCATCGGTGGACGGCGTCCTCGTCGCGGCCGGGGTGACGGCTCTGGTCGGCGCAGCCTTCCTGGCCGGCTACGCGGTGCGGCGTCGCGAGGACGTGGGGGTCGAGCGTGGACCTCGCCGGTCCCGGCCGCGAGGCCCGTGACCGGTCACGCGCGCCGTGGCCGGTCCGCTCCCTCGCGACCCGACGGCGCCGCCGTGGCCGGACCGCCCTGCTGGGCGCCGTCCTGGGGACGGGGGGTGCGGTGCTGCTGCTGCTCGGCCTGCCTCCCTGGCTGGGCAGTGCGCCCGTGCACGTCCCGGCCCCGGCCACGAGCAGTTCCCCGGACCCGGTGAGCAAGCCGGTCGCGGTCCCCGGTGACGACCTCACCGCCACACCGAGCCCCCACCCGCCGCGGTCCGAACCCGTCCACCTCGACATCCCGCGCATCGGGCTGAGCACGGACGTGATCCCCGTGGGCCTGAACTCCGACGGCACCGTCGGCGTCCCGCCCCTGGACGACGGAGCTCCGGCCGGCTGGTACCGGTACCTCGCCCCGCCCGGCGACCCCGGCCCCGCCGTCCTGCTCGGGCACGTCGACACCCACCGCGGACCTGCGGTCTTCTCCCGGCTCCACGAGCTGCTGCCCGGCGACGCGATCTCGGTGCGGCGTGCCGACGGCCGTACCGTCGACTTCGTGGTCGACTCGGTGCGCACCCACCCCAAGGCGGAGTTCCCCGCGGAGGCCGTGTACGGCCCGTCGGCCGAGCCGGTGCTGCGGCTGGTGACGTGCGGCGGGGTGTTCGACGAGGAGCGCCGGAGCTACCGGAGCAACGTGGTCGTCTACGCGTCCTTCGTCGCTCCGGTTTCCGGGGCAGCGGGCGTCCGCACCGCCTGACGGCTCGACGATTCGTGACGCCCGGGTGACAGCTGGTTCGCCAGGCTCCTGACCGTGGCGGACTTCGGCGGCGTCGCGGCGGTGGGCAAGAGCATCGAGGCGGTGCTCAGAGCTGGCTTCGCGGCCGTGCAGCCCATCGACGGCACGCTCACCACGGCCCAGCTCATCGGTACCGACGACCTCCGCCCCCCGGCTCCGAGGATCACGCGCCCGGCGTTGTCGGTGCTGCTCTACCGGGTCGACTTCAACAAGACGCTGCGGGCGGCCTGGGCGGCTGCCGGTTCGACGGACGGCAGTGCGCACCTGCCCCTGGACCTGCACTACCTGCTGACCGCCTGGGGTGAGAACCCCGAGGCCGAGCACCGCATCATCGGCCGGGCGCTGCAGGTCCTCGAGTCGCTGGGCGGGTTCAGCGGTCCGCTGCTGCAGCCCGGCGGCAGGTGGTCGACCACGGAGTCGGTCCAGCTCTACCTCGAGGACATGCCCACCGAGGACCTCATGCGGACCTTCGACAGCCTGCAGTGCGAGTTCCGGCTGAGCATCCCCTACATCGCCCGCGTCGTCGTGATCTCGACGCCGGGCACGACCCCCGACCCCGTGCTCACGTCGGTGCGGGGAGCCCGGACGGGGGTGGTCCGGTGAACACGTTCCTCGCGCCGGGGTGGGACGAGCGCCTGGACCGGCTGCGGCTGGGGATCCAGCCGGTCGACGCGCTCGCCGACCTGCCGGGGCCACTGGACGCCCCGGCGGGGATCGCCGTCCACCTGGAGACCGTGCCGCGGCCCCACCCGGTACCGCAGCCGTCGGCCGACCCGCACCGCCCGACCGATGGTGCGGGTCTGCCGCTGCTGCGCCGCAGCCCGACCGGGCGGTTCGCGGTGCTGGTCGGTTCCCGGAGGACCGATGCCCCGGCCCGGCTCGACGTGCGGATCGTCGACGGTGCACGGCGGTACGTCCCGCGGCGACTCTCCGTCCCGGTGCCGGACGTGGCCGCGATCCTGGCAGCCGACGAGGGCGGCCCGTTCCCGGACCGGGCGTGCCGGCCGGCGCTGTTCCCGGGGGCGACCTACGGCGTGAGCACCGGAGCCACCGCCGTCCGCGGCCGGGTGCTGTGGTCGAGTGACGGCGCCCCGGCGCAGTGGGCCCGGGTGGAGGCCAGGCTGAGCGGGACGCAGGCGGTGTCCTGGCGGGCGCACGCCGACCAACGGGGTGAGTTCCTGCTGCTGGTCGGGACCCTGCGCCTGCAGCAGGCGATGGCGCGCACCGGAACCCTCGACCTGGACGTGACCGTGCGCGCCCGCCCGAGGCCGGCCAGCTCGGCTCCCGTCGACTCACCGACCGGTTCACGTGCCGACCCCCTGTGGCACCTGCCCGTCGAACGAGTCGGGACCCTCACGCCGGGCGACCCGGTGACTGCCGGGACGGCCGTGCCGCCCGGCTACACGGCCACCCTCACCCGCGCCGTCCGGTGCCGGCGGGGGCACGTCGTCCGGCCCGACCCGTTCGTGCTGCCCTGACCCGCCCACGGCCCCTGAGAGGCGACCATGCCCGAGTACCTCGCTCCCGGCGTCTTCGTGGAAGAGGTGAGCTACCGCTCGAAGTCCATCGCCGGGGTGGCGACCTCGACGACCGGCTTCTGCGGCCGCACGCACTACGGCCCGGTGCAACACCCTGGCGGACCCGGTACGACCGCGCCCCGGCTGCTGACCAGCTACGCGGAGTTCGAGCGGGTGTACGGCCGCCTGCAGCCCTACGACGACGGTGGCCTGCCCTACCTCGCGCACGCCGCCCGCGCCTACTTCCTCAACGGCGGTCGCCGACTGTACGTCTCACGGGTCTACCAGGCACTCACCCCCGGCAGCGGAGTGGCCGAGGCCTCGGTCGCGGTGCCCTCCCCGACCCCGTCGGTCGGCCGTTTCCGCGCCCGCTGGCCCGGGTCCGCCGGCAACGTCGCGGTCACGGTGACGGCCACCCGGGGCGGGGACGTGGGCATCCACGTCCCCGGCGGGACGGCGCACGCCAAGGGCGTGGGTCCCGGCACGGTCCTGGAGGTGGTGCCACCCGGCCCCATGCCCGATCGGGACGCCCCCATCGACCAGTCCCGGCTCCGCGTCCTGCAGAGGACCCCGGGCGGACCTCCCGACGCCCAGACCTTCATGGACTCTGCCGGGAACGCCGCCCCGCCCGGCATCGACGAGCTGCTGCTGCCCGTCGAGGTCACCGTGGCCGTCACGGTCGACGACGACCGGGTCGACGTCTACCCGCGGCTGGGACTCGCTCCCGGAGGCAGGCGGGCCCTGGACAGGGTGCTCGATCGCGACGACCCCCAGGACGAGGACTGCGTGATCTGGTTCGACTACGACTGGTCGGCCCCCTCGGCCAGCCCCGTCTGGCTGCTGCTCGGACTGGTCGGGGACGCCGCGCCGAGCCGGACCTTCCGGCTCACCGGCGGGGACGACGGAGCCCCGCTCTTCCCGTCCGCCCTGCGGGGCGCCGAGGCCGCACCGGACGACGCCGGCCGCCGGGCCACCGGCCTGGCCGCCCTCGCCGAGGTCGACGACATCGCCATCGTCGCCGCCCCCGACGCCGGTGCCATGCCGGACCCCGACGCCCGTTTCGAGGCCACCCAGAACCTGATCCGGCACGCCGAGGACACCCGCTATCGCATCGCGGTCGTCGACGGCCCGGAGAACGCGTCCATCAACGAGATCCGGGCGTTTCGGGGCAACTTCGACTCCAAGTACGCCGCGCTGTACCACCCGTGGATCGAGGTGCTGGACCCCAACGGCCCGGTCGCCGCCGGCGTGCCCACCCGCAAGCTGCTGCTGCCGCCCTCGGGGTTCGTGACCGGGATCTACGCCCGCAACGACATCAGCCGCGGGGTGTACAAGGCACCGGCCAACGAGGTGGTCTTCGGCCTCACCCGGTTCGAGTCGACGATCAACCAGGGACGCAACGAAGTCCTGAACCCCGAGAACATCAACGCCCTGCGGTTCTTCCCCGGCCGCGGCAACCGGGTCTGGGGTGCCCGCACGCTCAGCTCGGACCCCGAGTGGCTCTACGTCAACGTCCGACGGCTGTTCATCTTCCTGGAGCACTCGATCGACCAGGCCACCCAGTGGGCGGTGTTCGAGCCCAACGGCGAGGCACTGTGGCGCAACATCACCCGGACGGTCGAGGACTTCCTCGACGTCCAGTGGCGCACCGGCGCACTGCTGGGGTCGACCCCGGAGCAGGCCTACTTCGTGCGCTGCGACCGCTCCACGATGAGCCAGAACGACCTGGACAACGGCCGCCTCATCTGCCTCATCGGCGTCGCCCCGGTGAAGCCGGCGGAGTTCGTCATCTTCCGCATCGGCCAGTTCACCGCCGACGCCCGCGGCTGACCGACACCGGACCGGAGAGGACCAGCCCATGCCCGCCATCCTGCGCGACAACCCCTACGGCGCGTTCAAGTTCAACGTCGAGTTCGGGCCGGTCACCGGCGGCGGGCCCATCCGAGGAGGGTTCTCCGACGTCTCCGGGCTCGGCAGCGAGGTCAACTACTCGGAGTACCGCGAGGGCACGGACCTGACCAACACCGTCCGGAAGGTGCCCAACACCTTCAAGCTGGACGAGGTCACGCTCAAGCGCGGGCTCATCGGGTCCACCGAGATCTTCGCCTGGATCAAGGCGGTGCGGGAGGGCCAGTACCAGCCGCGCTCGGTCACCATCGTCCTGCTCGACGAGGCCGGCGACCCTGTGCTCGAGATCGTGCTGACCCGGGCCCAGCCGAAGAAGTGGGTGGGCCCCACCCTCGCCGCGAAGGGCGGCGGCGAGGTCGCCATGGAGGAGCTGCACCTCGTCCACGAGGGGCTTGAGTACCAGTGACACCCGACGGCATCGCGCTGGGTGCGCCGGGGGTGTACGTCGCACCCCCGGTTCCCCAGCCGCGCACGGCCACCGAGCCCATGGACGTCGCGGCGTTCGTCGGCGTGGCCCCGCGCGGACCGGCCTACGAGCCGGCCGACGACCCCTCGCTGCGGGGCGAGGGGACGCGGTTCGTGCCGTCCGTTGCCGTGCCCGTGGACAGCTGGGACGCCTACGTGGAGGCATTCGGCGGCTTCGAGGGCCCCGGACTGCTCCCGCACGCCGTCGCCGCCTACTTCGTGCAGGGCGGCCGGCGAGCGTACGTGGTCCGCGTCGTGCACCGGCCGGCCGGCCGACCGGTGCCCGAGCCGCCCGGGTGCGCGCGGTACCGGTTGCCGAACGGCCTGGTGCTGCGTGCCCGGAACGAGGGCAGCTGGGGGGACCGGCTGACCGTCGAGCTTCGCTTCGTCACCCGGGTGCTCGCCGCGACCGTGCGCCCACACGGCACCGGACGGCCCCAGGACCCGGCCGGCCCCGGCCTGGTCCTGCAACCGGGGGCGGTCGTGCCGGTCGGGAGCCTGCTGCGGATCCGCGCGGCCGACCGCCCGACCGGGGAGGACACCGCCCCCGACGCCGTCCTCGCGACCGTGACCCGGCTCGTCCGGGTCGGCCGACCCGACGCGGTGGGTAGCGACCTGGTGGCCCGGCTCGACCGCCTCGTCCCGGCGCCGGACCCGCTCGGGGCGCAGCCGGTGGTCGAGCTGGTCGAGGGGGAGTTGACCGTCACGGACCACGATCCCGAGCGCCGGCGCACCGAGCGTCTCCCGGGGCTCGGGCTGCGCAGCGCGCACCCGCGGTCGCTGGACGCGGTGGTGCTCCGGGAGTCCCGGCTGCTGGCCCCGGTGGACGACGCCGACGCCGGCCCCGCCGACGTCGCGGTCTCGGACGACCTGGCGGCGCTCGAGGTCCGCTCGCCCCTGCGCCGCGGTGAGGACCGGTGGCACCTGGTCACCGAGCAGGACCTCTTCGGCGCCGCATCGGGCGGGGAGACCGCGGGGACCGAGGGCGTCGAGGTGTTCGCCACCGTGCCCGAGGTGGCCACCCTCGTCGTCCCGGACCTCTACGCCCGGCCGACCCCGACGACGGCCGCGCCGCCCGAGGTACCGCCCGGTGCCGCCGCCTTCCGACCCTGCCGGCCGGGCGGTGCCGGCCCGCGGGCGGCCGCGGAGCCCAGCCGGTCGCTGGAGGGGCTCGTCCTCGACCCGACCGACCCCGACGGGCTGCAGGGTGTGGTGGACCGGCAGCGTCGGCTGGTCGAGGTGGCCGGGCGCCTGCAGCTGGTGGCCCTGCTCGACGTCCCCCCGGGGTTGCGGGCCGCCCAGGTGCTGCGCTGGCGGTCCTGGTTCGACTCGTCCTGCGCCGCCGCGTACCACCCCTGGCTCCGTGCCCCCGGCCCGGCCCGGGGCGCCCCGCTCGTCGACGTGCCGCCTTCCGCGGTCGCTGCGGGGCTCCTCGCCCGCTCCGAGCTCCGGGACGGGATCAGCCGGGGGCCGGCGAACGAGCGCGCGGTCGGGATCGTCGACGTCGCCGACCAGGTCGACGACCTCGCGCACGCCGAGCTGCACCGGTTCGGCGTCGACGTCTTCCGGCTGCGGGCCGACGGCGTCTGGCTGACCGGTGCGCGGACCCTGTCCACCGACCCCGCCCTGCGCCAGCTGACCGTCCGCCGGCTGCTGCTCCTGCTCGACCGTGTGCTGCGTCGTCAGCTCGCCTGGACGGTCTTCGAACCCGGCGACGACGCCCTCCGGGCCGGCCTGCGTCGCCACCTGGAGCAGGTGCTGGGTGACCTCGGTGACGCCGGTGCCTTCGCCGGGGCGACACCGGCGGAGTCCTGGTTCCTGCAGGTCGGCCGTCCCGACGAGGAGGGCACGGGCCGCCTGGTGGTGCAGATCGGGGTCGCGCCGTCGGAGCCGATGGAGTTCATCGTCGTGCACGTCGTCCTCGACGCCGAGGGGGCGATCGAGTCCGGGCTGCACGGCAGCGCGGCGCGGGTCGCCGTCGTGGGGGGTCCGCGGTGACCGACCTCTTCGCCCGCACCTTCCGGTTCCGGGTCACCCTCTCGCCGTCCCCGCCGGTCCCCCCGCCGCCGGGCCGCCGGTCGTCCCCGGCGGCCGGAGCGCCTCTGGGGAACGGCGCCTTCCAGGAGTGCTCGGGCCTGGACCTGGAGATGGACGTCGGCGAGTACGTCGAGGGGGGACGCAACAACGGCGTCCTCCAGCGCGCCGGCCGGGCCAAGGTCTCCCGCATCGTCCTGCGCCGCGGCATGCTGCACCCGGCCGGGGGCACGGTCGACACCACGCTGTGGCGGTGGTTCCAGGACGTCGTCGACGGTGTGCTCCCGCTGCGCCGCTACGACGGCACGGTCGAGGTGCTGGACGAGGACCGCCGGGCCGTCGCCACCTGGACCTTCTCCCGGGGACTCCCCGCGAAGGTCATCGGCCCGCAGCTCAACGCGCGGACCGGGGAGGTCGCCGTCGAGGAGCTCCAGATCGCGCACGAGGGCCTCCGGTTGGAGGTGCGGTGATGGAGTTCGTCAAGGCCCGGATCGAGGAGGTCACGACCACCGCCGGCGCACCTCCCACGCGCGTGGGGGACCCGGTCGAGGTGCAGGTCAACCCGGCGACCCTGCGGCTGCAGATGGCCAGCACGGTGGACTTCGGCAAGGACACCGGTCGGCAGAAGATCCAGTACCAGGGCTCGACGTCGACGCTGTCGTTCGACCTGGTCTTCGACACCGCCGACCAGGGCACGTCCGGCGCGCCGGTCGACGTGCGGACCCGGACCCGTCAGCTCGAGCGGTTCGTGCTGCCGGCGATGAAGCAGGCCAAGGCCGTGCCGCCCAGGCTGCGGTTCACGTACGGCTCCTTCTCGGTCGTCGGCGTGATGACCGCGCTGAACCAGGACTTCGACTTCTTCGCCGCCAACGGTGTCCCGCTGCGGGCCAAGTGCGCGGTGACGATCAAGGAGCAGAAGCCGGAGTTCGACGCCACGCGCGCCGGCCCAGGGGCGAACACCGGCGCCGGGGCGACCCCACCGGTGCCGCCGGGGCCTCCCGGCGCCGGCGTCCCGGGCCGCGACGGACGCCCGCCGGGCCCGCCGCCGGACCGCACCGGGACCGCACTGGCGGGGGAGAGCGCGCCGGACTTCGCCAGCCGGATGGGCCTGGACCCGCGGTCCTGGAAGGGCCTGCAGGGCATCACGGACCCGCTTCGCCTGGCCGCCGGCCTGCAGGTCGACTTCTCCGCGTCGCTGTCGGCCGGGCCCGGGCCGGGCGGGCCACCGGCCGGGGCCGGGGACCCCGCGCCGTCGTCGGGACCGGCGGAGGCCGCGCTGCCGCGGACGGTGACCGTCGACGGGCCGGCGCTGGCCGCCGCAGGCGGCCTGACCGCCGTCCTGGACCGGACCGCGGCGGCCAGCGCGGGGGCGGCCGCGGTCGCCACCCGAGCCGGGTTCTCCACCGGCCCCGATCCGGCGGGCCGCCCTGCGCCGGCGACTCTCACCGGCGCGGGAGCGGCGGCACCGGCCCACGGGACCGCTGACCCCCGGTCGCTGCGGTACGGCTTCGGTGTTCCGCTGCGACCCCGGGTCGCCGTGGGGCCGTCCGCGGCGCCCGGTCTTGTCGCGGGGAGCCGGGGTACCCCGGGCGCGCCCCGGCTGGGACGGGACCGCCCGGCCGCCGGCCGGGCACCGGAGACCGACGACCCCACCGTGCCGGGCTGGCGCGCGCTGCCGCTGGCCGGCCGCGGTGCGCCACGCCGTACGCAGGCCTCCTGCGGGTGCTGGTCATGACCGTGCACGTGGCCGAGGTGAGCAGCGAGGTGGACGTCCAGGGCATGGCCACGACGGGCGGCAGGCCTGCCCAGCCCGCCCGGCCCCAGCCGTGGGACGAGCGGCAGCGCTTCCGCGACCTGGCCGAGGACGACCTCCGCGACCGCGCCCGCACTGCGGGAGGTGGCTTCGATGGCTGACCCGGTGTTCGCCTCGGCGTCGCCGGTGCTGACGGTGGCCGGCACGCGCCGGCCCGAACTGGCACGGGACCTGGTGCGGCTGGACGTCGAGGAGGACCTGGACGGCCTGCGCACGCTCACCGCACACCTGCTGGCCGCTGCTCCGCGACAGCGGCCGGGCACCGACGTCGTGGAGCACCTCGACGGCGACGTGCTCGACTTCGGCCGGCGGCTGCAGGTCTCCGTGGGGCCGCCCGGCAACGAGCGGATCGTCTTCACCGGGACCGTCTCGGCGCTGGAGGTGCACTTCACCGAGGGCGACGTGCCCGTGGTCCGGGTGTTCGCCGAGGACGACCTGATGAAGCTGCGGCTCAGCCAGCGCAGCGTCACCTACCTGCGCTCCTCCGACGCCGACGTGGCGGCCGCGGTGGCACGCAGGCACGGCCTCACCCCGCAGGTCGACGCCGCCGGCCCGACGTACGCCGTGGTCCAGCAGGTCAACCAGAGCGACCTGGCGTTCCTGCGGGAGCGCGCCCACCGCCTCCAGGCCGAGGTGTGGGCCGGGGACGGGGTGCTGCACCTGGCGACCCGCGACCGCCGCCCCGGGACGGTGGTGACCCTCACCCGCGGCAGCGACCTGATCGACGTCGCGGTGCGCGCCGACCTCGCGGAGCAGTGCACCGCCGTGCACGTCTCCGGCTACGACGCCACCTCCCGCTCGGCGATCGAGGCCGTGGCACCGGGCTCGACGGTGGAGGCGGAGACGACCGGCGGGCGGACCGGCCCGCAGACGCTGCGCGCGGTGTTCGGGGTGCTCCCCGGGCGACGGGTGCGTGACGTCCCGGTGGTCGAGGCCGAGGCCCGCGCGGTCGCCCGCGCGGAGATGCTGCGCCGGTCGCGGCGGTTCGTGCAGCTGCGGGGCACCACCACGGGCACGCCGCAGCTCGTCGTCGGCAGCCGGGTGACCCTGGCCCGCTGCGGGCGGCCCTTCGACGGCGGCGGTTACTACGTCACCCGCCTGCACCACAGCTACGACCTCGCGCACGGGTTGCGCACCCGTTTCGCCGCCGAGCGCCCCACCGTCAACGCGCGCTGACCGGAGGACCCCATGACCGACGGCGCAGGCCACCCACTGCACTGGACGGGATCGAGCTTCTTCGGGCTCTACCCCGCGCTGATCACCGACATCGTGGACCCCGACCGCCTGGCCCGGGTCGAGGTCCGGTACCCGTGGCTGGGGGAGAGCGGGTCCGGCGTCCGGGCCTGGGCCACGCTGCTGAGCCCCTACGCCGACGACGACCAGGGGTGGGTGGCGCTGCCGGCAGTGGGCACCCAGGTGGTCGTCGGCTTCGAAGCGGGGGACCTCGGTCGGCCGTACGTCGTCGGTTCCTGCTGGAACGGCCGCGAGATGATGCCGGTGACGCCGACCCGGCCCAACGACAAGCGGGTGCTCAAGACCCGGTCGGGAGCGGTGCTGGAGTTCGACGACGACGCAGCCGCGCCGAAGGTCACCCTGTCCAGCCGGGAGGGGCACCGGGTCGTCCTGGACGACGGCGCCCGGACCCTGCAGGTGACCCACGCCGACGGCTCGACCGTGACCTTCACGGCCGGAGGCCAGATCACCGTCCGGGCGCAGGCGACGGTCGAGGTCACGGCGTGCGCCCTCAACGTGCACGCGGCCACGGCCGTGTTCGACGGGATGGTCTCCTGCACCAACCTCGTCGCCTCGGTGGGCGTCGTCTCACCCAGCTACACGCCCGGCGCGGGGAACGTCTGGTGACCGCCGTCGAGACCCGGGTCGGGCACGAGTGGCGCATCGTGGCGCCCTGGTGGCACTGGCCGCTGCTGGACGGGCACCCGGCGCCCGGGCCGGCCGACGCCCGGCGCGCGGTGCGGGTGAGTGCACCGGTGCTGCAGAAGTACGACGGCCCGGACCTGGTCAACACCTTCCTCGCCGACCCCCAGCGCCGGCTGGACTTCCTCGACGACACCGACCGGGTCGCCACGGTGACCGCGGCCGGGATCGGGGCGCTGCCCACCCGCGCGGTCAGCGGGGGCACGCGCAAGCTCTACCTGGCCTCCCACCACCGGCACTACCTCGTCGTGTGCTCCCTGCACTGCGACGCGGCGGGCTTCCCGCACGCTCGGCGCGACGACGTCTGCGAGGCCGGCTTCGTCGTCCGCCGCCGGAAGGGCAGCATCCCCGGCGGCCCGGGCGGTCCCGCGGCCCGCGCGCTGCGGGAGTGGGCCGTGGTACGGCGCAAGCGCCGTGCGGTGGAGCAGCGGCTGCGGACGGCCGGACCGCTCCGCCAGGTCGCGCTCGAGCGGCGGCTGACGGCGCTGACCGCCACCGAGGACGCGGCGCTGTGTGCGGTCCAGGCGCACGCCGTCGCGGCCAGGGCCGCGGGGCCGATCCGGGAGCTGCACGGCTGGGTGCCGGTCGGGGTGGACGGCGGTGGCGCGCCCGGCCCGATGTCCGACGGCGGTGGTCCGCGGATCCCGCTGACCGGCGTCGGGTGCTGGGTGCCGGTGGAGGAGATGCCGGCCGAGCTGACCGAGGCGACCTTCCCGCTCACCGCGCTGGTGCCCGACCGCACACGACCGGACCACGACGCCACCGGCCAGACCCTCTACTTCGGCGTCGTCCCCACCGGCTCCTCCGACGTGGAGCCCGGCGGTGCGGCGCGCTTCGACGACGAGCAGGAGTACGAGATCCGCTGCTTCTGCCGCCGGCACCGCCCCGAGTGCCCCCGGGAGAGCACCCACTGCAGCTGCCCGGTCACCTGGTCCGAGCCCACCGAGCACTACCGGCTGGCCGGCCACTTCGACCTGGAGGGCACCGCGAACCGGCCGGTCACGGTGCAGCTCCCGGACCTGCGCCAGCTGCAGGCCGACGCACTGCGCCTGGGGCCGGGCGGCGCGGGCGGCGTCCGGTTCAGCTCGCCGCCCGGTTCCGAGCTGGCGTTCACCACCGACGACCTGACGGCGAGCAGGTCGCCGTCGGCGATGGGCAACGCCGGCTTCCAGATCTGCTCGTTCGCGATCCCGCTGATCACCATCGTGGCCTTCTTCGTGCTCCAGCTGTTCCTCCCGATCGTCGTCTTCGTCTTCCAGTTGTGGTTCCTGCTCGTGCTGCGCTTCTGCCTCCCCCCGGACGCCGAGGTCACCGGTGGCCTGCTCGCCGACTTCGAGGCACTCGGCGGCGGCCTGGACATCGATGCCGGCGTGGCCGCCTCCGTGGTCGCCCGGCCGACCTTCAGGGCTGCGCTGGCGACGCTGCTCGGCGGCTCGAGACCCGGCGGCAAACGGCTGGACCTCGAGCTCACGAACGCCGTCTCCCGGCCGCCCCCGGACACCCTGGACACCCGGTCGCTGGCCGTGATCGCCCGCGGCGCGCTGGCCCAGGTGCCACCACCCGACACCCCCCGGCCCTTCGCCCGGCGGGTCACCCGCGCGGAGGTGGTGCAACCGTGACCACGCCCGAGCACGGGTTCGGCCGTGGCTGGGCGTTCCCGCCGGCCCCCGACCAGGACCGCAGGTTGGGTCTGCGGTCGGGCCCGGCGCTGGTCCGCCAGTCCATCCTGCTCGTGCTGGACACCGAGCCGGGGGAGCGGGTCATGCGGCCGGAGTTCGGCTGCCCCCTGCGCCGCCACCTGATGGAGCCGAACAACCCGACCACCCGCGCCGCCATCGCCCGGGACGTCGACGCCGCACTGCGCACCTGGGAGCCGCGGATCGACGTCGGCGACGTCGACGTGGTGCCGACCGACGACCCGGCCACCGTCCTGCTGACCATCAGCTACACCCACCTGCGCACCCAGACCCCGGACGGGCTCCAGGTGCCCCTGACCCTCCCCGGAGGGTGACGTGACGGTCCCCTTCCCGGTCCTCGACGACCGCGACTACGACCAGCTGCTGGCCGAGCTGCGCGCACGCATCCCCGTCTACACACCCGAGTGGAGCGACCTGGGGCCCAGCGACCCGGGCGTCACCCTGCTGGAGCTGGTCGCCCACCTCGGGGAGACGCTGCTGTTCCGGTTCAACCAGATCCCTGACCAGACCCGGCTGTGGCTGCTCCGGCTGCTCCAGGTCCCGCCGTACCCGCCCCGGCGAGCCACCGGGCTGGTCACCTTCACCGCCGACCGGGCCGGGGACGAGCCGGCCGAGGTCCCGCTGGGGTCGGTGGCCACGGCGGGCTCCGTGCCGTTCCGCGTCGGCAACGACGTGACCGTGCTGCCGGTGACCGTGACCGCCGTGGTCAAGGCCGC
Organism: Geodermatophilus dictyosporus; assembly: GCF_900115505.1. Classification (GTDB taxonomy): domain Bacteria; phylum Actinomycetota; class Actinomycetes; order Mycobacteriales; family Geodermatophilaceae; genus Geodermatophilus; species Geodermatophilus dictyosporus. The sequence goes on from NZ_FOWQ01000001.1 coordinate 421,986, forward strand.
CACGGCGTTCCCCACCGACCCCGTCCTGACCGACGAGCTGAACCGCGTGCTGGACGCGGCCGGTCTCGACGAGGACACCGCCCAGCCCTACGAGGAGGCGGTGCTGCGCACCGACCCCACCGCCGCCGGCCGGGAGCTGCTGGACGTCCGCTCGGCGGTGGACCGCTGCCTGTGGCTGGCCGTGCACGCGCAGGAGGGGACCCCGGGCGCTCCCGAGGAGCAACGCCGGGCCCTGCTCCCCGTGGACCGGTCGCTCGGCCGCCGGCCGTTGGTGCTCGGCTTCGGCACCGAGGGCGAGCGCCCCACGATCGACGACGTCGACCCGTGCGCCGGTGCGGAGGTGGTCGCCGGGGACGCCGGGCTGGTACCCGCCGCCGAACGCCCCGGCGGGACGCCGGACAGGATCGACTCGAGCCTGGTGTGGCAGGTGTCGGCGGTCACCGGGGACCACCTGCCGGTCGGCGTGGTCCGGGACACCACCGACGGGCTGCGGCACAGCGGCGTCGTCGCACTGCAGCTGCCCACCACCCGGCTCACCGAGCTCGGGGTGGCCGAGCCGGAGGACCCGGACCTCGCGGGGGTCGGCGATGCTCCGCCGGTCCTCGCCGGCGGGCCGCCGGTGCTCTTCTGGCTCCGGGCCTTCCCCCGCCAGGGGGTACCCGAGATCGGCAACCTGCGCTGGGTCGGGGTCAACGCGGCCGAGGTCGAGCAGGTCGCGGAGGCGCCGACGGAGCTGCTGGGGTCCGGTCAGGGGGTCAGCCACCAGGAGCTCGCCCTGACCAACACCCCGGTGGTGCCGGGCTCCCTGCTCGTGGAGGTGTGCGAGGACGGCGAGCGCTGGGTCCCGTGGGACGTGGTCGAGTCGCTGGCGGCGAGCTCACCGGGCGACCGCGCCCTGCTCCTGGACCCGGGCGCCGGGCGGATCGAGTGCGGGGACAGCGTGCGCGGCCGGGTGCTGCCGGTCGGCGCCCCGGTGCGCGCCGTGGCCTACCGCCACGGCGGTGGCCGCCAGGGCAACGTCGCCGCAGGGGCCGTCGACCGGCTCGTCGACGTCTCCGGGGTCACCGTCACCAACCCGCTGCCCACCGCCGGTGGGGAGGAGGCCGAGTCGCTGACCCGAGCGATGGAGCGGATTCCCGGGGAGCTCAGCCGGCACGACCGTGCCGTCGTGGCCGAGGACTTCCGGGAGTTGGCCACCGTGCCCGGGGTCGGGCGCGCCGAGTGCCTGCCGCGGTTCCACCCGCCGACCAGGAGCACCGACGCGGCCGGCGTCGTCACCGTCGTCGTCTGGCCTGCCGAGGACCCCCGGCACCCGGACGCGCCCTCCGCCGACGCGACGCTGCTGCGCGCGGTGTGCTCCCGGCTCGACGAGCGCCGCCTGGTGACCACCGAGCTCCACGTGGTGCCACCGACCTACCACCCGGTCGCCGTGTCGGTGGGACTGGCGGTGCACCGCGGCTACAGCGAGATCGGCGTGCGCCGATGGGTCGAGCTGGTCCTGCGCCAGTACCTGTCCCCGCTGCCGCCGTACGGCCCGGAGGGGCGTGGCTGGCCGCTGGGCCGCCGGGTCCACGGTCCGGAGCTGGAGGCGGCGGTGCTGCAGGTGGAGGGCGTGGAGTTCATCGAGGAGCTGCTCGTCGCCGACCTGTCCGAGGGCGAGCCGGTGCCGGGCACCGTGGCGCTGGCCGGCTGGGAGGTGCCCGAGTTGCGCGAGGTGACCGTCGTGGTCGGCGCACCGCCACCGGCCGGCTCCGGCAGCCCCAGCCCGCTGCCGCCCACGTCGCCCAGCGCACCGGCCCCCGTGCCGGTCCCGGTACCGAGGGAGGAGTGCTGATGGCCGGGACCCCGTCCACCCCGGCGCCGGACCGGGCCGTCGGGCGGCGCATCACACCCGTGGTGGGCCGTGACTGGGACCGCTGCGACCGCCAGGGGACCGCCGTGGACACCCGGAGGGCCGAGGTGGTGCTCGAGCCCCGTCCGGCGAGCGCACCCGCGCCCTGGCCCGTCCCCGGCGGCCCGGCGCAGCCACCGGCCGGTCCCTGCGCGCCGGAGCGGCCACCGGCACCGGCTCCCCCACCGCCCGAGCCGGCCGGGCTCGCCTTCGACCCACGCGGCTGCCTCTACCGCGGCGTGCCCGAGCGCGGGCAGGTCCAACGGGTGCCCTGGCCCGCGCGAGGGGAGCCGGTCGACCTGCTGGACGGACCGCCGCCCGGACCGGCGACGGCCACCGGTCCGGTGGGGTTCGTGCCGGTGGGCGGAGACCCTCGGCGTCCGCTGCGGGCACGGGCCCTGGCGGCCGACCGCGACGACCACCTCTTCGTCCTGGACGGCGTCACCGGCACCGTCCAGGTGCTCGACCTCGCCGACGGTCACCTGCTGCGCACCGTGGGGTTCCCCTCGACGCCGGTCGACCTCGCCGTCGACTCGGCCGCCCCCAGCGACGGCGCGGTGCTCGTGCTGACCGCATCCCGCGCCCGCCCCCTGCTCCGGTTCGGCGCCCTCTCAGCACCCGTGGAGCACCCCCTGCCGCCGGGCGTGCTGGCCGGGGTGCCGACCCGTGCGCGTCCGGCTCGCCTGGCCGTCGCCCTCGACGGCGTGCCGTGGCTGCTGCTGCGCGACGGCTCCGACGTCTGGGTCGTCGCCGTCACGACGCGGCCACCGGCTCCGCTGCACCTGCGCGGGGCCAGCGACCTGGAGGTGGACGGCGACGGGCGGGTGGTCGTCGCCGGCCCGGCGGGCGCCGCACTGCTCACGTGGACCAGGGGCCCCGGGGAGATGACCGCCGGCGTTCCGCTGCTCGCCCGCGGGTACGACGGCCGGGGCCTGGTGCGCACCCCCGACGGCCGGGTCGGGTACTGGATCGGCACGGCCTTCAGGGCGGCGGTGGCCGAGCGGGTGCGCTACGAGACCTCGGGCACCGTGGACACGCCGCCGCTGGACAGCCGTGGCCACCGTCAGCAGTGGGGGCGGGTGTTCATCGAGGCCTGCGTGCCACCGGACACGCGGCTCCTGGTGGGCGCCGCCACCGCCGACGAGGTGACCGACGTGCCGCCTCCTGGGCGGGAGCAGCTGCGGCCGCTGCACCGCCGGGAGACCGGCCGTGAGCTGGCGTGGTCCCCACTGCCCCCCGGGGACCGCTATGCGGTCTACGAGGCCCCGATCGCCGCTCCGCCCGGGCGCTTCCTGTGGCTCCGGCTGCAGCTGGACGGACCGGGGGCGGCCACGCCCCGGGTGCGGGCGGTCCGCGCGGAGTTCCCCGGCCACGGACTCCTGGACAAGCTGCCGGCCACCTACCGGCGCGACCCGGTCGCCGCGGGTTTCCTGCGCCGCTACCTGGCCCTCGTCGACGGTCAGCTCGGAGACATGGAGGGCCGCTCGGTCCGCCGGGACCTGTTGCTGGACCCGTGGAGCGCCCCGCCGGAGATGCTGGACTGGCTCGCCTCCCTCGTCGGGCTGACCCTCGACGCCCGCTGGCCGGAGCGGGCGCGCCGGACCGTGCTGGCCGAGGCGGGTTGCCTGTTCCGCCGCCGCGGCACCCCCGACGGCCTCCGCCGGCTGCTGGAGATCTACCTGGGCGTCCCGGTGGTGGTGCTGGAGGCCTTCCGGCTCCGCAGCGCCGCCACCGCGGTCAGCGGGGCGGACGGTTCGGACCGGCGGGCGGTGGTGGGCAGCGGGCTGCGCGTGGGGGGCGCTCCGCCCGCGGAGGACCGCCCCACGGAGGACCGTACGGCGGACCCGTTCCGTGCCGCCGCACACCGGTTCAGCGTGCTGATTACCCGGGAGGTCGACGAGGAGGAGCTCGCCGTCGTGCGTGACCTCCTGGACCTGGAGCGTCCCGCGCACACCGTCGTGGAGGTCTGCACGGTCGGCTCGGGGATGCGGGTGGGGGTCGGTCTGCACGTGCAGCTCTCGACGATCGTCGGTCCGGGGTCGGGGGTCCGGCCCCTGCGGGTCGGCCGGGACGGCGTTCTCGGGCGCGACGGCGTGCTCGGCCGCGGGCGGGCCGGGATCCGGGCCGGCGGGACCAGGCTCGGCGGAGCGACGGTGGTGGACACGTGACCAGCGACAGCATCGGACGGCTCGCGGTCACCTGGCACCCGGACACCGACCCCGACCCCACCGAGCGGGCGCGCCTGGACCGCCTGGCCGCCGCGCTGGCCGACGGCGGGTTGCCCGACGGCCTGAGCCCCGGGCCCGACCGGGACCTGCAGGTCTGCGTGCGCCGTGTCCGCCTGCCCCGCCACCACATGCGGTGGGACGCGACCGACGACCAGCTGGTCTCCGGATGGGCGCGCGTGGTGGAACGGACGGTCGCCGGCGTCGTGGCCGGCGGGGGACCGGACGTCGTGCGCTACCGCTCCCGCACCCAGGCCCGCGAGGACCTGGTGACCTCGGTCCTGCAGCACGACCGGGAGCGCGCGTGGGCTTGGCAGCTGCTCGGTCTCTGGCCTCCGGACACGCTGCTGGCCGATCCCGCCGTCGTGCTGCCGTCGGTGCTCGCCGAGCTCGGCCGGGACGAGCCGGGCGCCGTCGTCGGGCTGCTGGTGACGGTGACGTCGACCGGACAACTGCAGCCCTTCGCCGAGGCGGCCGGCGAGGACGTGCTCGCCGCGCTCGTCGAGGCCGCGTGGCGGGCCGCCGGCGGGCGGGCCGGGGACCTGGCGGACACCGTCGCGGCCCGGACACCGGCCGGGACCTCCGCCTGGCACGACGGGCCGGTCCCCGCTACGAGCGAGGTCGCGACGGCGATGGCGGAGCTGCGGTCGACGGTCCTGCACCGCTCGGTGATAGCCCGCGCACTCCGTGGCAGCACGGTCTCGGCGTCGCCACGTCCCGTGGCAGCACTGTGGGCGGCGGCGGTGCTCGAGGTCGAGCCGGCGCTCGCTGCGGCACGCGCCGGCGCCGTGCTCGCGGCCGACCTGGCCGCGGGACGACCGGCCGGCCTCGACCCCGACCGCGGTCACGGAGACGTCCGCGATCGGGCCGAGCCCGGTGCCCGCACACGCCCAGGGTCCGATTCCGGGGCTGCACGGCGCTCGACGGCCGTCGTCCCGGCTACCGGGGGAGGCCCTCCCACGGTGGCGGACCCGCCCTCCGACGTCCCGCCGCCGGCACCCGGGGCGACCGGGCGACCGCCGGCAGGAGTGCGGCCGGACCGGCCGCGGCACGGCCCGGTCACCGACCACGCCGTGGAGCGGACCGGGCACCCGGGGGGCGGACCGTCGTCCTCCGGTCGGCGGGGGACGGCACCGGCGGAACGCCCGGCACGCACCGGCTGGGGCGGCCTGCTCTTCCTGCTCTCCCTGGTGGCCGATCTCGGGCTCCCGGCCCGGGTGGCCGCCGATCCGGCCCGGTTCGGCCCCGCGCTGCGGCCGGTGCTGCACGGCCTGGCCCGACTGGTCGTCGCCCGAGCGGTCCCGGACGTCGGCCTGGCCGACCCCGGTGACCCGGCCGTGCTGGCCTTCGCCGGCCTCGTGCCGGGCGCCGATCCACCCGGCCCGGTCCCCCGGGACGTCCTCGGACCGGAGGTGGAGGCCCTGATCACCGAGCTCGCCGCCCGGCTGGACCGCGGTCCGGCGGGTGCTGCCACCCCTGGCCGCGACCTGGCCGACGAGCGCGCGTTGCTGGTCGCGGTGTGCCGGCGACGGGCGGTGATCGAGGCCGACCCCGGGTGGATCGACGTGCTGCTGGACCCGGACGAGGTCAGCGTCGACGTGCGCCGGGCGGGTCTGGACCTCGACCCCGGGCACCTGCCCTGGCTCGGCTGCGTCGTGAGGTTCCGCTATGGCTGAGCCGAGGTTGCTGGAGCTGCCGGTGCGGTCGGGGGACCGGCTCGACGACGCGCTGGCCCGGATGGCGGGCCGCCTGGCCGTCGCGCTCGACGTCGTGGGGGAGGACGCCGGTGCCCGGTTCCTGCGCGGCCTGCCGGGCGCCGGTGCGCCCGGCCCGGCCGACGGCGGTTGCCTGGACCTGCCCTCCGGCCCGACCCAGCCGGTCGACCGGTTGGTCGCTGGCCTCGCCCTCGGGACCGCCGAGCGCGACCTGCTGGCCCTGGTCCTGGTCGGTTCCCACCACGAGGGCGTCGCGGCCGTCCTGCGCGGCCTCCACCCACAGGGTCGGCCGTGGCCGACGGTGGGGCTGGCCGGGAGCCTCGCCGAGCTCGGCGGCCTGCCCGGCGCTCCGTCCCGCGCCGCGGTGCGCCCTGCGCTGGCGGGCCTGCTGGCGACCGGGACGGTGGTCGTGCAGGACGACGACGCGCCGTACCCCGAGCGGACGCTGCGGCCGGCTCCCCACCTGTTCGACGCGCTCACCGGTCTCGCCGGCTGGCCCTCGGGCGTCGAGCCCGACCCGCGCCCGCTCCCCGCGGCAGGCAGCGGGGGATGGCTGGGGGACGAGGTGGTGGGCGGCGCCCGGCGCGCCGTGGAGCGCGGCCTGCCGGTCTCGGTCGTGCTGGCCGGCGCGCGACCGGGACCGCTGGCCGGCCGGCTGGCCACCCTGGCCGCGACCGCTGGACGGGAGCCGGTCCTGCTGCGCGTGGACCGGTGCGACAGCACCACGGTCAGCGCGGTGCTGCTCCTGGCGCTGGTCCGCGGCACGGTCCCGGTGCTGTGGACCGACGTCGAGCCGCCGAGGTTGCGCCTGACCGTGCCCGGACTCCCCGTTCCGCTGCTCTTGGCCGCTCCCGGTACCGGGCTGTGCACCTGGCCCCGTCCGGTCCTCGTCCTCCCCTCGGGGCCGCACCCGCCCGCCGACCGCAGCGCCGCCCTGGACGCCGCTCTCCCCGAGCTCGGTCGTCCGCCGGGCCCGCTGGGTCCCGCGACCCTGGAACCCGGCGACGTCGAGCTGGCCGCTGCCGACGTCCGGCTCCGGGCCGCGCTGGTGCGGACGGCGACCGGCTGGGACGAGGTGTCGGCGCGGGTCGACGCCCAGGCCGTGGACACGGTGCCCGTGGGAGCGACGCTGGTGCACCCCCGCGCGGGCTGGGGCGACCTGGTGATCCCGGCCGACCGCCTCACCCAGCTGCACGAGGCCGCCGACCGCGTGCGCGTCCAGTCGCAGGTGCTCGACGACTGGGGCCTGCTGCGCGGCCGCCGCGGACTGCGTGGGCTCCGGATGCTCTTCGCGGGGCCGCCCGGGACGGGCAAGACGCTCGCCGCCGAGGTGCTCGCCGGCGAGCTCGGCCGGGACCTGCTGGTGGTGGACCTGTCCCAGCTGGTGTCCAAGTGGATCGGGGAGACGGAGAAGAACCTCGCCGCGGTCTTCGACGCCGCGGAACGCGGCGGGTCCGCACTGCTCTTCGACGAGGCCGACGCGCTGTTCGGCAAGCGGACCGAGGTCGGTGACGCCCGGGACCGCTACGCCAACCTCGAGACCGCCTACCTGCTCGCCCGCCTGGAGCGCTTCGACGGGATCGCCGTGCTCGCCACCAACCTGCGGCAGAACCTGGACACGGCCTTCGCCCGCCGGATCGAGTTCGTGGTGCCCTTCGACCCGCCTGACGAAGCCGCCCGGCTGGCGTTGTGGCGCGCCCACCTGTCCGGCGGCGCACCGCTCGCGCCCGACGTCGACCTGCCCCTCCTCGCCGCGGTCTACGAGCTCCCCGGCGCCCTCATCCGCAACGCCGCCCTGGCCGCCGCGTTCCTGGCGGCCGCGGAGCCGGCACCGGAGGACCGACGGATCGGCATGGCGCACCTGGCGCACGCCGTCCGCCGCGAGCACCTCAAGGCCGGGTTGTCCTATCCCGGCCCGCCGCCGGGCACTCCGGCCGATCCGCCGACCAGAAGGGGAGCACCGTGACCACGGCAACCCAGACCCCAACCGCCCCCACCACCGGGAAGGACGTGCACGCCGCCGAGGTGGCCCGGCTCGACGACGACCTCGCTGCCCGGGAGGCCCGCCTCGCCCGCCTGGCGCCCGAGGCCGCTGCGCGCCGCGAACAGCTGCAGAAGGCCACGGCCGAGCTGGCTGCCCTCAAGCAGGCGGGGTCGACCCTGCAGCAGCAGCTGAACGCGGCGACCTCGCAACCCGAGCGGCACCGCCTCGAGCAGGCTCTGGAGCGCAACCTCATCGACCAGGGCCCGAGGAACGACGCACGACTCACCGCTGCTGAGCAGCTGGCCAGCATTGAGCTCGCCGTCGTCAGGCAGACCGCCCAGGCCGCCCGCACGCGGGCCGACCTCACCCGGGCCACGGCCGAGCTCACGCGGGCCCGGCAGGAGACCGCCGCGGCCACCGCGCGGGTCAACGCCCTGGCCGAGACGGTCACCGCGCTCCAGGACACCGCCGGCCGCCTCTCGGACCCGCCGGCCCCGATCCCGGCGCCCGGAGGGCGCACCGCCGCCCCGGCTCCGACGACCGCGGCGGGCCCGGCGACAGCTGCGGCACCGCCCCCCAAGCCGGCGGCCGTGGCCCGAGGACGGCTGGAGGAGATGCTGGGTGGACCCGGCATGCTCGGCCGCCTGCGGGAGCGGGTCGCTGCCGCGCGCAAGGACGGGGTCACCCGCGCACAGGCGGTCGCCGACGCGGAGGCGCTGGTCCGGCAGGCGGCCTCGGCGCGGTCACCGGTCGACGGCGCGGTCGCTGCGGCCGCCGCCGCGCTCACCGTCGCCCGGGTGGCGGTCCAGGACCTGGTCGAGGGCGGCCCGGTGCGGATGGCGGCGGCCGAGGCGACGCTGACGGCGATCACGGAGTTCCCCCGGATCCCCGAGCAGGTGGCCATCCAGGACGTGGCCGCGGAGGTGGAGAAGGGGACGGACGGCGCGCTGGACCGGTGGGAGGTCATGGTCCCGGTCGCGGTGACGGAGCTGGCCATCGGCTTCATCGACGTCGAGGCCGAGCTGGCCGCTGTCCGTGCGCTCGACGTGGCCGACCTGACCCGCCGGCAGGCCGAGGCCGACGCCGCGTACGCAGCCGCACTGACCACCCAGCTCACCCGCCAGCGCGAGGTCGACGCCGCCGCGGAGGTGCTCGCGGCCGCCGCCGACGAGGTCACCGCACGGGAGAAGACGGCGGCGGACCGCCGGCTGTCCCTGGTGCGAGGGGACCGCTGAGATGACCGCCCCCCGCTCCGCTCCGCTGGCGGCCTCGCTCGAGGTCGACCCGTTCACCTCGCTCGCCGTGCACTTCGGCATGCTCCTCGGGGTGTCGGACCTCCAGGTCCTGTCCGCCGGTCCCCGGGGGAAGCTGGCGCTGCACCAGGCCTGGCAGCACGGCAAGGGCGTGGTGTGGGGGTTCCCGGTCACCGTCGGCGAGGACTCCGCGGAGCTGACCGTCGGCCCCGGTCTGTGCACCGACGGGCTGGGCCGTGAGGTGAGCTCCGGGGTCGACCTCTGCCTGGACGTGCGGGCCTGGCTGGAGGACCAGCGGCAGGCCGGCACGGTGACCACCACGGAGGACGGCCGTTTCGACGCCCGGCTGGTCGTCCGGCACGAGGCATGCCTGTCCCGGCCGGTACCCACCGTCGCGTCCTCCTGCGGGCAGGGCGGGGAGTCGGTCGGGTACTCCCGGGTCCTGGAGTTCGCCCACCTGGACCTGCGGCCGTACGCGAGAAGACCCGCCGACGAGCGCGACGCCGCCTTCCGCCAGCTCCGGGAGCTGGTCCGGGACGGCACGCTCCCGCCGGAGCTGACCACCGGAACCGGGCGGCTCGCCGACTTCCGGGCGGTCGCGGCGCACGTCGTCGCGGGCCTGGGCCCCCCGGGCCTGCTGCCGCCACGACCGGCGGACCGCACTCGGCTGTTTCCCGAGGACGACCCCGGCGAGGTCGTGCTCGCCGACCTGCCGGGCATGGCCGTCGTCCGGCACGGGCCGGGCAGGTGGCGGCTCGACGCCCCGGTCGTCGACCTGTCCGTCCGGCGCAGCCACGTCCCGACGTGGGTCCTGTCCGAGCTGCTGGCCGAGCTGTTGGACGGCACGATCGACGAGCAGTGCCCGGCCGATGCCGGTGGGCCGCGGGTGGAGCGGGTCCGGGTCGACGGCGCCACGGTCACGATCGAGCTCCGGGGCGAGGTCGTCGCGGCCACGGTGCCCACGGCGCTGGAGGTGCGGCCGTTCCGCGTCGACACGGGCTGGGGCGACCCGGTGCCGCTCACGCCCGCACTCACGGCCGACCGGGTGACCTTCGACCTGCCGGCGGCACCCACCGAGGACGTCACCTACCGCATGGTGCTGCGCGGCACGGGCCCCACCCCGCTGGTCGGGCTCGTCGACGGCCGACCCGTTCCCCTGGCCGGGTTCGTCGGCGACCCGCCGGGCACGCGGGGTCAGGGTCGTGACGTCGTCCGTCGGATCCCGGACCGAGGAGCTCCGTCATGACAGGCACCGACAGCGCCTCGCCGATCGGCTCGACCGGTCCCGTCGTCCTGCCCGGTCCGTCCGGCGGGCTGACCTTCGTCCCGGACTCCACCCCGCTGGTGGGGCTCAACTACTACGACGGCAGGTACCTGCGGGCCGACGACCTGAACCTGGAACGGCGGGCCCAGCGCCGGTACGCCGAGTTCTCCAACCAGGCGACGGGGGGCCCCGGCCCGGTGTGGGGGTTCGAGCTCGACGGCCTCGGCACACCCTCCCTGTCGGTCGCGGCGGGCCTGGCCGTCGCCCCCGCCGGCCAGGTGCTGCACCTGCCGGTGGGGGTCGAGGCCGACGTCGCGGCGCTCACCAGCCGGTCCCCGGGCAGCCCGCCGCCCACCCCTCCCGCTTCGTCCGGGTTCACCGAGTGCGTCCGGGACGTCGCCGAGCTGGCGGCCGCGGTGGTGCCCGGGACGGGGCTGTACCTCGTGTGCCTGGCCGCGGCCACCGGCCTGTGCGGACACGCGGAGGTGTTCGGCCGACCCTGTGACGACGGCTGCGTGACGGCCACCGACCGCCCCTACGTCGTCGACGGCGTGACGCTGTTGCTGCGTCCGCTCGTCCTGGACCTCCGACCGTTCTCCCAGCCCGGTGTCACCCGCCCGGAGCTGCACCTGCGCTCGCAGGTGGCCTCCGCCTGGTTCGCGGAGGAGCGCCGCGCCGCGGGGAGCGGGCTGTCGGCGGCCGGCCTGGGGTCAGGACTGTGGCGTGCGGGAGCCGGCTCACTGGCCGGCGAGGACGTCGTCCCGCTCGGCGTGCTGGGGTGGGACGGGTCGCGGATCACGCTGCTGGACGTGTGGACGGCCCGCCGCGAGCGGATGGAGCCCTCACCGCGGAGTCACTGGGCCGGACGGGTGGAGCAGCGGCCGTGGCCGGTCTTCCTGGCCCAGGTGCTGCAGTTCCAGTCCCAGCTGGCCGCGGCTCCAGCTCCGGCTGCGCCGGCGAGTGTCCCGGCGCGGGTCCTCGTCGACCGCGGCTTCGTGTCGGCGCCCGCCGCCTTCTACCTGGCCATCGACCCGGCCGGGGACGTGCGCGGCCAGGTCCAGGACCTGCTCGGACCCGGGGTGGAGCAGCGGCTGTGTGCAGTGCGCCGGGACCAGGTCCCTCACGAGCTGGAGCGCGCCCAGCACATGGACCGCATCTCGCTGCTCCGCGGGATCGCCGACCCGGCCGCCCGAGAGCAGGTCGACGTCCTCGTACCCGATGGGGTGCTCCAGTCGACGGAGGGCCCGCGGACCGGCATCGGCTTCGCCGTCGACCTGTACCTCGGCGTACCGGGCAAGGAGTCCGAGCCGGGGCGGCGCGCGGCCGGGGACCCGGCCCGACTGCACCTCTGGGGAGCGGGGCGGATCGGCTTCGGGCGGGCGATCGACGTCCGCTCGGCTGTGGCCGCCGCTGGGACGAGGGAGCTCGGTCCGCTCGTCCGCCTACTGGGCGGCCTGCTCTCCGACGGGACGGAGGTCACCACGGCCGGGGACCGGCTCGCTGAGATGTCCTTCGGCATCAGCCAGGCTCCGAACGAACGGATCGCCGAGACCGCCCGGGCAGTGCTCGGCGCCACCGCACGGTCCCGTACCGAGGGCGGGCGTGGCCCGGTCACGGTCTCGGGGCGATCCGGCGCGCGTGTCGTGGCGCTGCTCGTGTCCCTCACCGTCGACGACGACCCCTTCTCCCTCCGGCCGCTGGAGGAGACGGTGTGCGAGTTCTGCCTGGAGGCGCACCTGCCGGCGGGCAACACAGGACACCTGGACGTGCGACTCCCGGCGAGGCTGCGGCGGCTGCCGTCCTCGGCGGTCGCCACCCAGGACGGCGAGGTCGCGCTGGAGCTGAGTGGCGTGCCGTTCGTCGGCGGGGATGCCTCGCCCCGATCGGTGGTCGTCAGACTCCTGGTGCGCCGGGACGAGCAGGCCGACGGCCGGCAGGTACTGCGGGTGAGCACCGCCGACCGGACGATCACAGCGGACGTCGGCTGGAGGGGCACACCGGTCGAGGCCCTCGGCGAGGCGACCGTCCGCGTCGGGACGCCGTCCGCGGGTGAGCCGGCCGAGGACGGGGAGCCGGCGGGCACCCAGGAGGAGACCCGCAGGACGGTCGCGACGCTGCGGGCGCTCGAGGACGCCCGGATCAGCAGCCCGGGTGACCCGTACCGCGTCGTCGCGGTCCACGCGCTCACCATCCTGTCCGGCGCGCACCCGGACGACCCCGGCTACGTCGAGACCCAGGCGCGGCTGCTGTTCCCGGCCGAGCAGGGCACGACCGCCACCACGCAGGTGCGGGCCGCGACGGACTGGGTGTTGGTCCGCCGCAGGCGCCGGGAGGACTGCGAGGACACCGTCGTGCTGCCCACGCCGGTCTCACCCGTCACGGCCTGGGTCCTGCGCGTCCCCTCGGAGGCCGAGGTCCCCGACGTGGTGGTCGGTGTGCGCACCGGCGAGGACCCCCCGCAGGAAGGCTGGGCCCGGGCGGACCTCGTGTTCGCTCAGGGCACCGACGACCTGCTCACCCCGGCACCGCAGTGGCAGACGCGGTACCGCCAGGTGAACGGCGGGAGCCGCATCGCTCTGGTCGGCTACACCGGGGCAGCGGGGTCCGAGGCGGTCACGACCGGGATCGGCCGGCTGACCGCCGTGGTCGGCGCACTGACCCCGGACGTCGAGCTGGATCCGGGGGAGGTGATGGACTTCGTCCCCGCGCCGGCGGCCGAACTCGTGCTCCCCGGCACCGACGGCAGCGTCTTCCTGGTCACCTACGACCGGGACCCCAAGCCGGACCCCGACGAGCTGGCGGTCATCGTCGTCGACGTGCGGTCCGAGGAGACCGGCCTCAGGTCAGCGGTCCTCGACGGGCGAGCCGAGGACGTCCCGGGAGCCGACCCGGCCCTGTTGCACGAGATCGGCTCCGTCAGCGCCACCTCCCTCGACCTGCCGGACGTCGAGATGGAGACGCGGAGGAAGCTCGTCGAGTTGACCGTCAGTCAACGGTCGCTCCAGGCGGTCGTGTGGACGCACGCTGATCTCAACGGCGAGGTGCGGGACTCCCTGCGGGCGCTCGCTGGTCAGGTCGTCGACTGGCTGAAGGGTCTGCCAGAGATGGCAGGCCTCACGGGCCCGGAGGTCAAGCCGGTGACGTTCGATCGCGGCACCGACGGTGCGGCGGCCCGGCTGTACCTGCTCATCGCGCCTCCAGCGGAGTTCGGGTGACACATGGCCACGGACGTGGCGTCGGCCGACGCCGAACGCAAGCCGGACAGCCGGCCGAAGGCCCTCGAGGAGCCGAAGGGCACCTCGGCGGCTTCGGCGGCGCCGGCGGCACCGGGCGGCGGACTGGGCGAGCGTCAGGTGCAGGCCAAGGCCGCCTCGGGCACCACGGCGGTCGGCCCCGTCGACGACCCCGCCGAGCGCGCCGCGGACGACACGGCGGACCGGGTGCTGCGTCTGGTGGAGGCCGCCCCGGCGGTGCCCTCCCCGCAGGCACCCGCTGCGTCACCTGCTGCGGCGCCTGTGCCCGCTCCGGCCGCAACTCCTGGTGCTGCCCCCGCCACTCCTGGCGCTGGCCTGCCGGTCCGGCGCACGGCGGACCCCGTGGCCGACCAGCGCCTCCCCACGCCGCCGGTGTCGGCTCCGGTCGGCTCCGGGAGCCCACCACCCGCGGGGCCGGTGGCCGACACCACGACGCCGGCCGGTGTGCCAGGACCCGTCTCGGAGCCGGCGTCCGCCGGGGGAGCGGTCCCCGAGGCGCCCACCCCCGCCGGTCCCGCCCCGGTCGTCCCACCGCCTGCGGCTGCCGGACCCAGGTCGGCCGGGGCCGGCACCCCGGCGCCGGACCCGGAACCACCGGCACCCGAAGGGGAGGCCCCCGCCCGGGAGACACCGCGGGTCCCGCCGGGTGTGCAGGACCACCTGGACGCCAGCCGCGGCAAGGGCGCGCCGCTGCCCGAGGGGATCCGCAGGACGTTCGAGGGCGCGTTCCGCCGCCCGCTCGACGACGTGCGCGTGCACGACGACGGCGCCGCCGACGACGCCGCCCGGACGCTCGACGCCCTCGCCTTCACGCGGGGGAACGACGTCTACTTCCGCGCCGGCGCCTACGACCCGACCAGCACCGAGGGCAAGCGGTTGTTGGCCCACGAGCTGGCGCACGTCGTCCAGCAACGGCCCGGGGTCAACCGCAAGAGCCCCGGCCTCGGCGGCGCGGTTGTCCGACGCAAGCCGCTCTCCGGTGGAAGCGCGGGTGCCGGCACGTCAGGGGGCGCGGGTGGTTCTCCTGGTGTGGCGGGAGGTGTCCCGGGCGAGATCGACCCCAAGGGCAAGAAGATCAAGATCCACCAGTTGACCGTGCCGACGTTCAAGGCCAAGCGGATGACGGCGCCGGAGTACGTCCTCCGCCAGGGGACGCGGGAGGAGAACCCGACCAGGCAGGGATCGGTGTGGCGTCGCCGATCCAAGCCGTTGCTGCAGGACCTGATCGCCAAACGGATATCGACGCTCGCCCAAGCGCCGAACGCCAAGCAGACCGGCACGCCGGCGTGGTACCTGCAGTTGGGAACGCAACAGCACTTCCTCATCGGCAGCCCGGAGTCCATCGCCAACGACACCCGCATCCCGCCCTGGGACAAGACGGGCATGTTGCGGTCGTTCGATATCGACCACGTCGTCGAGGCGCAGTTGGGCGGAGACGACGAGAAACCGAACCCGAACCTGTGGCTGCTGGACAGCTCGCTCAACCGCTCCGCCGGCTCGACGATCCGGGGCAACATCGATGCCGCGCTCCGCGGTTTCCTGGCGACCACAGCGCCGAAGCTGGTCGATCCCGGCGAGGTGCCCAAGGAGACGGATGCCCGCAAGAGCTGGGAGATCGTCTTCACGGGCATCAAGGGTGCCGGCCCAGACGTCAAGGACCAGGACTACTGGAGCGAGGAGGACCTGAAGCCCGGGAACGAGGAACTGGTCGCGCCGTTGACCCTCGCCTCGACCGAGAAGGTCGAGGAGCTGCGAGGTAGCAAGGACCAGCTGTCGATCTACGACAGGGTGCTCGGCGGGGGGGTGGTGAGACACCCGCGGCTCGCAGACGAGAGTCCGATCAAGGGCTGGGACACACCCTTGTTCAGCTTCGAGAAGGTCGTCTTCACCGAGGCCAACAGCAATGGCTCCGGACAGGGAAGATTGGAAGGCACGGCCTTCAAGGACCACAGCCTGGCCGAGAAGGCTCCCTTCTCCGTGCCCATCAAGCCCATGAAGGGCGTGCAGTGGGGGGGAGCGGTCACTCCGGGGCGGATCGACCACTGGCGGGTCAAGCCGTTCAGCCCGATGGCGTTCCCGGAACTAGAATTCGACGTCAGCAAGGGGTTTGTCGGGCGCGGTGTGATCCCGAAACCGACGCTCAAGTTGCTGGAGAACGTGGAGATCGCTGCCGTTCTCGACCGCGAACTGCGTCTGGAGGCCGTGATCCGCGCGGGTGACCTCCAGTTGCCTGGCCCCTTCAAGGTCGGTGGGGGGACGCTGGTCCTCAGCGCAGGAGCTTCGGGCCTGACGATCGAGGGCTCGATCGAGTTCGGCATCGAGAGATTGGCTACCGGGAGCATCACCGCTCGGAAGGGCACCAGCACCGACTTCGCCGTCGATGCGCAGCTCGACTTCGACAAGGAGCTTTTTGATGGTGACGCGCGGATCAGAGGTTCCTACAGCCAGGGCAAGTGGGCAGTCGCGGGCAGGCTCGGAGTAGGCCCCGACAAGATCAGGGGAATCAAGCGCGCATCTGCGGAGGTCACGGTCACCGACGACGGTGTGACGGCGGTCGGGGAGTTCGAGACCAGCCTCAAGGGCGTGGACAAGGGCACCTTGGCCTTCGTCTACGACAAGACGACGGGCATGGCGATCAGCGGGGAGATCCTCCTCGGCAAGGACATCCCCGCCATCAGGGGCGGCAAGCTGGCGGCTACCGTCGAGGAGGGCGCCGACGGCTGGTCGCTGGCCGGCGCGGTCACCGCCGAGCCCGACGTCCCCGGTCTGACCGGGACGGTCAGCGGCACCTACGCCGACGGTGCCTTCGACGTCGCGGCCGACCTCGGCTACGAGCGCGGCCCGGCCAAGGGCACGATCAAGGCCGGGCTCACCAACCGCACCCTCGACGCCGCGGGGATGCCGACCGGCCCGATCGCGAAGGACGGCTCGCTGACCGCGTACGGCGGCGGCACCGTCACCCTCACGATCACTCCCTGGCTGCAGGGGACGGTCGGCCTGCGGCTCACCCCCAGAGGCGAGGTTGAGGTCACCGGCAAGGTCGCGCTGCCCTCACACTTCGACGTCTTCGACGAGGAGAAGGTCGAGCGCAAGCTGCTCTCGATCGGGATGGACATCCCCATCGTCGGTGTCGCGGTCGCGGGCCAGCGGATCGGCGTCTTCGCCACGATCAGGGGCGGTGTGTACGTCTCCGCAGGCTTCGGCCCCGGCCAGTTGCGGGACGTGTCGTTGTCGGTCACGTACGACCCGGCCAGGCCCGACGACACGACGGTCACCGGCACCGGCAGCTTCGTCGTCCCCGCGCACGCGGGTCTCCGACTGCAGGTCGACGGCGGCGTGGGGGTCGGCATCCCGGTCGTGAGCGCCACCGCGGGGGTCTCCATCTACGGCGAGGTGGGCCTGGTCGGCGCCGCGTCGGCGGCTGCGGTGATCGACTGGTCCCCCCGGACCGGGATCGTCCTCGACGCGCGTGGCGAGGTCTTCGTGGAGCCGAAGTTCAGGTTCGGCGTCGACGCCTTCGTCCACGTCAGCGCGGACCTCCTCGCCACCGAGGTCGAGCTGTACCACCGGACGTGGAAGCTCGCGGCGTTCGAGTACGGGTCGAACCTCCGCTTCGGGCTGGCGTTCCCGCTGCACTACGAGTCGGGGAAGCCCTTCGAGCTGTCCTTCGACCAGATCCAGTGGACCTACCCGCAGATCAACCCGAGCGATCTGCTCGGCGGCCTGGTGAAGCAACTCGTGGAATAGGAGCACGCCGTGTTCACGACACCGGAGTCCCCGGCGAAGCCACTGGTCAACGCCGGTGCGCTGGCCCTGGCCCGCGGAGCCGTCGACGACGCCGAGCGGCTGTTCCGCGAGGCCGTCGCCCTCGATCCGGACAACGCGACGGCGCACGCCGACCTCGGCTACCTGCTGGCGGCGACCGGCCGGCACACCGAGTCGATCGCGGCGTCGGAACGGGCGATCGCACTGGACCCGGGCCGCAGCGCTCCGTGGGCGCACCGGGGGATGGCCCAGATCGCGACCGGTGACGTCGACGGCGGCCTGTCCGCGCTGAGCACGGCGGTCCGGCTGGACCCGGCCGACCACTTCGCGTGGGACGCGATGGGTCGCACGCTGCTCGCGGTCGGCCGCGCCGCCGAGGCCGCGGCGGCCTGGGCAGCCGCGGTCGAGGCCGAGCCGGGCGACGTGGACCTGCGGATCGCGCTGGCCACGGCCCTCGCCGTCCAGGACCGGACCGCCGAGGCGGTCCGCGTCCTGCACGGAGCCACCGAGCTCCGACCGGACTCGGTACGGGCCTGGGTGCAACTCGGCGTCGTCTCGCTCACCCGCCAGGACCACGGCACCGCGGGGGAGGCCCTGCTCACCGCGCTCGACCTGGCCCCCGGTGATCCCGACGCTCGCTTCCACCTCGCCGTGCTGCACGTGCTCGTGGGC
Organism: Geodermatophilus dictyosporus; assembly: GCF_900115505.1. Lineage (GTDB taxonomy): Bacteria > Actinomycetota > Actinomycetes > Mycobacteriales > Geodermatophilaceae > Geodermatophilus > Geodermatophilus dictyosporus. The sequence continues at coordinate 440,009 of NZ_FOWQ01000001.1, forward strand.
GCCGTGGACGAGGCCCGGACGGCGCTGGAGGAACTCGTCGCGCACGGCGTCCACGTGGCGGAGGCGCGGGACCTCCTGGTCCGGCTGCCGGGTAACGGCCCGGTGACAGTGCCTCCCCACGATGGCCTCAGTCACCGAGGGAGGACGTCATGACCAGCACCGCCCGAACGGCCGACGTCGAGGGCCCGGCCCGCCCGAGGCACGCAGGCAGTCCCGAGGTGCTCGACGACCTGCAGTGCCAGGCGGAGGGGATCCAGAAGCAGGCCGAGTACAACGCCGAGCAGAGCGTGGCGCTGGCCGAGGCCCGGACGGCGTACGGGCAGGCGCGTGCGGCCTACACCGCGGCACGCGCCGCTGCGGAGCCGAAGGTGCAGCAGGCCCGCCAGCGGCTCGACGACTGCGTCGACCGCGTGCGGTGTCAGCTCGACGAGGAGGACCTCCACCACCTCCAGTTGGCCTACGAGCGGGTGTCCGACCGTCTCAGGAGGTGTGGCGGGGACAGCGAGGGCTGCTGCTGGCAGGGGGACTGCGACTACGACGAGGACGTCCGCCAGTGTGACCCGGACGACGTCCCCGGTCTCCTGGCCGACATCACCCGGCAGACGGAGGACGCCACCGCCTGCTTCGCCGACCTCATCAAGGAACCGGACTCTTCCGGGTTGCCTGGCCGGGTCGAGCGGGTTGTCGCCGAGGTCCAGGGTCTCGTCGACGCGATCGCCGCCGGTGCGACCGAGCCGGTCCACCTCTACGCCCGGGTGCTGGTCGCACGTCGGCACATCGAGGCCGTCTGGCACGGCTTCTCCACCGCCAACGACTACATGGACTGCCTGTGCGACGCGCTCACCTGCATGGTCAAGGGCCACGCCGCGATCGGGGAGCTCAAGCGCAAGGAGGCCGTCGCGGAGTGCTTCTCGCGGTCGTGGACGGCCGCCTGTCAGCGGCTGGCGGACGACACCGTCGCCGAGGTCGTCGCCGAGTACACCCGGATCCGCGCGGAGGACGGAGACGACAGCGGCGGATACGGCGGAGGGGGTGGTGACGGACCGGAAGACGGCGGTGGGCCGGGAGAGCCGTCAGCCGGGGGCGGTGGCTACTCCCGCCGGCCGGACCCCCGGGAGCCGACCAGGTACGGCCGCGGTGGAGTCGAGCAGCCGACGCACCCCGAGCAGCCGACGCACCCCGAGCAGCCGACGCACCCCGAGCAGCCGGACCGCCCGGGACAGACCGGGTACGGCCGCAGCCGGCCACAGACCGACAGCGGGACGGGACAGCCCGGGACCGACTACGGGATGGGTCAGCCCGAGACCGACCACGAGCCGGACCCGGAGGACGGGTACACCGACAGCCCGGAGACCGGACACGGGCAGCGCCCCGGAAGGGACTACGGCCAGGGCGAGGCGACCCCCGGTCGTCCACCGCGCACGCGGACCTCCCCCCAGGAAGGCTCGCGGCGCCCCTACCGCGACGAACGCGGTCGCTACCGGGCGCCGTGAGGCACTCGCCCACGAGAGGCCGACCTGATGGCGGACAGCGGCGGGCGGGAGGCCGGAGGAAGCGGGGGATCAGTGCGGCCGATCCCGAGACCGCCACCTGCCGCACCGCTGACCGGTGTGTGCCTCGTCCGCGTCCAGTGGGACGGTGACCGGCTCCGGTACCGGGTCGTGCTCACCCCGGACGTGAGCGTGCAGGACGCCGACGTCGTGGTGGAGTGCCGGGACCTCGACGACGCGCTGCTCGCGGTGCAGGGCTTCCTCGTGGGGTTCGGCGCTCCTGGGGTCGCCTGAGGCCGTTCGTCGGTTGTGACGGTCCGGTGACGACCTCCCTCCTACGGTCGTCCCCCTGCGACGGGCGAAGGAGTGGACATGACAACGACGCAGTCGGCGGACCTGGGGATGGACCCCCTGCCCGTGACGCTGGGGTCGGTGCTGAACCTCTTCGGCGGTCCGTACGTCTGTGTCGACGGCCGCCGCCGGGAGGTGCCGGAGGGCAGCAAGCGGCTGCTGGCCTTCGTCGCCCTCCGGCGTCGGCGCGTGGAACGCCGCTACGTCGCCGGCGTCTTGTGGCCGGACGGCAGCGACGAGCGCGCCGCGGGCAACCTGCGGTCGGCGCTCTGGCGGCTCCGCGGAGCCGACATCGACCTCCTGGCGGTGGACAACTGCTCCCTGCGCCTGCGGGACGACGTGGTCCTCGACGTGGAGTCGGTCAGCGACTGGGCCACCCGACTCATCAAGGGCACGGCACCACTCGACGAGTTGCGCGTCCTCCCGTCCTGGAGCGAGGCGCTGGACCTCCTGCCCGGCTGGTACGACGACTGGGTCCTGCTGGAACGGGAGCGGCTCCGCCAACGGATGCTGCACGCCCTCGAGGCGCTGAGCCGGCAACTGATCACAGCCGGGCGGGTGGCCGAGGCCATCGAGGTGGCGTTGACGGCGGTGGCGGTCGAACCGCTGCGGGAGAGCGCCCAGCGGGCACTCGTCGTCGCCCACCTCGCCGAGGGGAACCGGGTGGAGGGACGGCGGTGTCTGGACACCTACCGGCACCTACTCCTGCGTGATCTCGGCGTCGAGCCGGCCGACGACCTGATGGCGCTGGTGCGACCCCGACCTGTCCGACCGAGGACGACCGGCTGGGACGTGAGGCCCCGTGAGCCCGTTCCCGACTGACGAGGACCACCGACTATCGGCAGAGGAGACCCGCAGATGACGCGGTCGTACGACGCGGTCGTGATCGGTTCCGGCATCAACGGCATGGTCGCCGCCGCGGAGCTCGCCACCGCCGGCTGGACGGTGGCGCTCGTCGAGCGCAACACGCGGATCGGCGGGTTCATCGCGACGGAGGAGCGGACCGAACCGGGCTACCTGCACGACACCTACTCGTCCTGGCACCCACAGTTCGTGTCCGGGGCCGCCTACGCCGCACTCGGCACGGCCCTGCACGAGTGCGGCCTCGAGTTCGTCAACACCGAGGAGGAGTTGTGCGCCACCGCCACTGACGACGGGGAGGTCAGCCTGGCCTACCGGAGCGTGCGTCGGACGGCGGCCGGCCTCGGCTGCGGGGAGGACGGCCGCACCTACCGCCGGCACCTGCAGTGGGTCACGGACAACGCTGCTGCCATCGGCGCGCTCATGTCCGGGGAACTGCGGTCGCTGGCGTCGGTGCGCACGGCGATGGCGCTGTTCTGGTCGAACGGTGTCGACGGGTCCCAGCAGCGGCTCCGGGACGGGCTCACGAGCGGCCGGTCCTGGTGCCGGCGTGAGTTCGCCGGACCCGAGGTCGACCGGTTGTGGGTGCCGTGGCTGCTGCACGCGGGGCTGAGCCCCGACCACGCGTCCGGTGGTCTCCTGCTGCCGCTGTTCGCCGGCAACCTCCACGCCGCGGGGTTGCCCGTCGTCGTCGGCGGGTCCGGGCGCCTCGTGGAGGCGTTCCGGGAGTTGCTGCACTCCCTCGACGTCGAGGTCATGACCGGTACCACCGTGGACGGCATCGTCCTCGCGGACGGCCGCGCGACGGGGGTCACCTGTGGTGGGGAGACGATCGGAGCCGAGACGGCGGTCCTGGCCTCCGTCACGCCGACCGCCCTGTACGGCAGCCTGCTGCCACCGGGGACCGTCGAGCGCCAGATCGCCGTGGAGGCGGAGCACTTCCGCTACGGGCGTGCCGCCCTGCAGGTGCACGTCGCCCTGGATGCGCCGTTGCGGTGGCACGACGAGCGGCTGAACCGGACCCCGGTGGTCCACCTGTCCGACGGCAGCGCGAGCACCGGCGTCGCCTGCGCCGAGGCCGAGGCCGGGCTGCTGCCCGCGTGCCCCACCGTCGTCGTCGGTCAGCAGCACGTCCTGGATCCCTCCCGGGTACCGGAAGGGGCGGCCTCGTTGTGGATCCAGCTGCTCGAGATGCCGTGGGAGCCTCGAGGTGACGCGGGCGGTGAGCTGGACGTCTCCGCGGGGTGGACCCGGACGCTGGCGGACGGGGTCGCCACCCGCGCGCTGGACCGGCTGGCCCGTCACGTCGACGGACTGCGAGCCGCAGTCCGCGCCGTCGACGTGCTGCACCCGGGAGACCTGGCCGGGTACAACGTCAACGCGATCGGCGGCGACCCGTACGGCGGCGACATGCAACTGGACCAGGCCTTCCTCTGGCGGCCGCTCCCCGCCAGCGGCGGTCACGAGACCACGGTGCCCAACCTGTGGCACATCGGCGCGAGCACCCACCCCGGCGCCGGACTGGGCGGAGCCTCCGGGCACCTGGTGGCCCAGCGGCTCCTGGCGTCCCCCGGCACTGCCGGCCGTGCGCGGCTCACCGGTCCACGGCGCGTCCTGCGTGTCGTCCGTCCGGCGCGGCTCGCCCAGGCGGGCACGGGCTCACGGTCGCGCTGACCGGCAGCGGCCGAGGTCGAGCAACGCCGGGCACCCGACGAGACCTCGGGCGCACTGCTCTCAGCCGGCTGCGGTGACCGACCCGGCACCGAGGGGCTCCCGCGCGATGAGAGTGGTCGCCCAGGCCGGCGTGTCCGCGCTCGGCGGGTCGGGCGCTGCGACGTGACGGGCCAGGTGGCTGTCCCCGTCCACACCAGCACGTGCACCCCGGCGTGGACCGCGTGCGGCCGCCCTGCTCGACGGCTGACAGGACCGCGAACCACCGGAGCGGTGTCACGGGGGCCTCCGGACCCCGGACACGGAAGCGACCCGGGCTCCCGAGCTGCAGGAACACCGGGGGCGGTGCGGTGTCCGAGGGGCGACACGGTCCGCGCGCACACGCGTGAGCCCGGGCGGGTGGCGGAGCCCCTGGGCCCTCGTACACCAGACCTCCCGGTGCGTCAGGCGGTCTGGTCCGCCTCGGCGGCGGAGACGGCTTCCTCGCGACTGGGGAACGGCCCGGCGGTGCGGCCGTCGGCCCGGCACGTCCACCGGTAGCCGTCCGGGACCTGCTCGACGAGGTAGCCGTCCGGGTCGGCGGGGCCGTGGCCCGGGCGTTCGTGTGGGTCGGTCATGTGAACACCACCTCCTTGAAGCGCACACTGGCGAACGCGCTGCCCAGGTGCACGACGGGCACGGGGCGGTAGGTGGCGTCCGCCACGGTCAGAGGTCCGGTCGCCGCGTCCGTGCGCGTGAAGGTGAGTGCCGAGCCGGTGACGGTGATCCGCAGCTGGACGTAGGTGCCCGGCGTCGGCGCGGGGCCCTCCGTGGAGGACGCCAGGGTGGTGGCGACACCCTCGACGACCCGGTGGACGGCCAGGGAGCCGTCCCCGCGCAGGAGGAAGAGGTAGCCGTTGGCGCCGGGTGATGAACCGGACGACGGTCGGTACGGGTGGTCGTCGGTGCTCAGGAAGACCGACCCGCAGCACCTCCGGCTGTCCGCGCACGACCGGTCTACCCGCACGTCGAGGTGCAGCGTGAACGCCTCCGGATCCGGCGGTGCGAGGAAACCCAGGAGCGTGGAGGTGACGGTGTCGGAGACGTCGAAGCCCCAGGACGAGTCGTCCGGGTAGAACCGGCCGCGGCTGGTGTCCGGCAGCATGCCGGGCAGCCAGACCTGACGGGCGAACAGGTCCGAGGCGCGACGGCCCGCGTCCCCCGCGACGTAGAGGGGGTCGTCGGAGAAGATCGCGTCCACGCCATCGGCGATGAGGGCATCCCGCTGGTGTCGGCGGTTCACCGTGTAGCAGGCCACCTCGACCCCCGCCGCGTGTGCCGCCGAGCAGACCGTCGAGGTGACGTGGCCGGCCTCCGGGCCGATCCAGCCGATGCCCTCGGCGCAGGCCCGCGCGACGTCGGTGCTGCCGAGCCAGATGACCTCCCATCCCCGCGAGCGCGCCAGCCGGCAGTCGGCCAGGGTGAAGGACTGCAGCAGCACGGACGCCGGGCTGACACCGCGTCGCTCGAGCGCGTCGATCATCGGGCCCATCGCATCGCTGCTCTTGGCCTCGGCGCAGAGGAGGACACGGTTGCCGAACTCGATGAGCACCTCCTCGAACAGCGGAGGACGCAGCCCGTCGGGCCACCCTCCGCCGAGGATGACCGAGGCGTCGATGTCGAGCTGCTTCCAGGACACCGACGTGTGATCGGCGACGTTGCCGCTGGCGGTGGTCATGCGGTCCACGGTGCCGTCGTGCATGACGCCGAGAGCGCCGTCGGCGAGCGTCGACACGTCCTGCTCGATGACTGCCAGGCCCTGGCCCACCGCGACCCGGTAGCCCTCCATCGTGTGCTCGGGCACCTGCAGGGATCCGCCGCGGTGGGCGATGACGAACGGCCGGCTCAGGTCGGCGAAGTCCACGGACGACCCTAAGCCGCTCACCCGGGCCTGCGCGCTCCAGCGGTCGGCGGACGGCCGGTGCGGAGGAACGTCTCGTCCTGGACGGAGGAGGACCCGTGCCCCGGCAGGTCCGCCGGCTACTCGTCGCCGGAGCCGGCGCGGTGTCCCTCGGTGCGGGCGTCGTCGGCTCGGACACCCAGGGCGGCTTCGCCTGCAGTGGACGCCAGGGCATCCCGGACCGCGTCGGCCAGCCGAACAGCACGGACGGACACCCTCGTGCTGCGCTTCGTGACGAGTTGCCGGACTCAGTCGGTGAAGACGGCGGAGAGCGCTGCGGCGACGTCCCGGTGGTCGCGCACCAACCTGGCCCGGCCGCGGCCGAGCCGGGCGAGGTCGCGGCCGAGCTCGACGTCCTGCTCGCCGGAGGTGTCGACCAGGACGTCCAGCCGGGGCAGCCGCGCGGCGGTCAGCCGGGGGTCCGGTCCGGCGTTGTGCACGCAGTCGGACAGCAGCAGCACGCGGGCGTCGCGGGGCGGGACCCCGTCCAGCTGATGGGCCGCGGTGTCCAGCGCGAAGGACACGTTGGTCAGCCCCTGGGTCGGTACGCGCAGCAACAGGTCGAGGACGGCGAGCGGCGCGACCTGCTCGCCCATCCGCACCAACACCGCAGCGTCGGACCAGAAGGCGACGACGGCGAGCGAGTCGCGGGCCAGCTCGCCGGCCAGCGCCCCCACCGTGGCCGCCGCCGTCCGCACCCGCTCGCCCTTCATCGACCCCGACACGTCCACGACGAGCACGACCGAGCGCCGCTGCCGCACCCGCTCGCGCACCACCAGGTCGGTGCCCTCCGGGTACGGGATGCCGACGATCGCCTCGAGGGTGCGCTCCAGGTCCAGCTCGTCGGAGCCGCCGCTCCAGGACAGGCTGGCCAGCTCGCCCACGCCGCGCCGGGAGCGCTGGTCGCGCGGCGGGCGCGGCACCGAGAGCCGGCGGGCGATCTGCCGCGCGCGTGCCCGGGTGAGCTGGTCGGCCCCGCTCTCGGTCGCCAGGTCGGCCAGCGTGATGAGGTCGGCCGGTTCGTCGGTCGTGCCGGACGCGGTCCCGCCGGCCCGGGTCGCCGGCGTCCGCGTCCGCCGCCGGTCGCCGGAGCTGAGTGCCATGCCGCCGCCGCCGCGGGAGGGCTCGTAGAGCGTCGGCTGCTCGGTGAGCTGCTTGGGCCTCCGCCGGAGTGGCCGCATCCCCCGGGTCCGGCTCGCACCCGGGCGGTCGCGGCGGGTCACCGGGGAGTCGGCGTCGACGGCTCTTCAACCGGGTTCCGCCGCCGCCGGGTGGAGCAGGAAGTGGTCCTGCCAGATCTCCCGGAGCACCGTCTCCGGCGTCGTCTCGAGCGTCTCGTCGAGGAACACGCGGCCGGACAGCGCCAGCAGCATCGCGTCCAGGACGATGTCGGTGTACTCCTCGGGCAGCCCGCGCGGCGGCGCGACCGACGGCTCGTCCGGCAGCGGCACGTCGCGGATCGCGGCCAGCTGGGCGGCGATCAGCGCGACGTCGATTGCGCCCCGCACGCTGCTGCCCTGCCGCAGGTCCTCCCGCTCCCGGGTGGCCCGGGTGAGCGCCACCGCGTCCGCGATCAGCCGCGGCGACGGCAGCCCGGTCCGGCGGCCGACGATGCCCCGCTCGGCCTCGGCATCCTGATAACCGATCACCAGCCGGCACAGCCGGTCGTGCACCGACGTGGACAGCCGGGTGGTGCCGATCGTGTCGTAGGGGTTCATCGAGGCGATGACGCGGAAGCTGGCCTGCGCCTCGACCGTGCCGACCCGGGGTACCGCGATCCGCCGCTCGGCCATGGCGGTGAGCAGGGTGTTGAGGGTGTCCTCCGGCGCCCGGTTGAACTCCTCGACGTAGAGGAAGCCGCCCGAGCGCATCGCCTCGACCAGCGGCCCGGCCACGAAGTTCTCCGGGGAGTAGTCCTCGCGCAGCACCCGGGCGGGGTCGTGGTGCCCGACCAGCCGAGTGGGAGTGAGGTCGGCGTTGCCCTCGACGAAGACCAGCGGGATGCCCCACTCGGCGGTGATCGAGCGCAGCAGCGTCGACTTCGACGTCCCCGGCGGACCCTCGAGCAGGACGTCGCGGCCGGCGGCGACCGCGGCCAGCAGCAGGTCGAGCTCCCCGGTGCGGCCCACGAGGTGGCGAGCGACGCGGGTGCGGATCGCGCGGACGTGCGCGCCGTCGTCGAAGGTGACCCGGTGGCCGGTGACGACCGGATCGTCGTCGGTGGCATGCGGAGTGTGCTCGGTCAGGACGTGCTCCTCGGAAGAGGGGGGCGCGCTCTCGGCACCGGGAGCCCGGTCCTGGCGGTACCGAGAGCGCGGCAAGGGCTACGTGAGGGTGTACCCGGCGTCCACCGGGAGAGTCACCCCGGTGATGTACCGCGCCTCGTCGGAGACGAGGAACAGGATCGCGGTCGAGATGTCGACCGGACGCGTCCGGCCATCACCTGATCACCGACCCCGCGTCGATCGGCAGCTGGACCCCGGTGACGTAGCGCGCGTCGTCGCTGACCAGCCACAGGATCGCGTTGCTGATGTCGACCGGCTCCACCCACTGGATCGGCAGCGCGTTGAGGCTCTGGAACGCCTCGCCGACGTCGTCCCGGGTGACGTCGGCCGGCGCCTTGTCCGGCCGGAAGGCGGCGTAGGTCTGCTCGTTGTGGATCATCGTGGTGTCCACCGAGGTCGGGTGGACCGAGTTCACCCGGATCATGTGCGGCGCCAGTTCGTTGGCCAGGGTCTTCACCAGTCCGACGACGCCGTGCTTGGCCGCGACGTAGTGCGCCAGGTTGGCCAGGCCCTTGATGCCGGCGGTGGAGCTGGTGAGCACGATGGCTCCGCCGCTGCCGCTCGCCTTCAGGTGCGGGACAGCGGCCCGCACCGTCTTGAACACCCCGGTGAGGTTGATGTCGATCATGTCGTCCCACATCTCGTCGGTCATCTCCTCGACCGGCGCGAAGCTGGCGATCCCGGCGTTGGCCAGCACGATGTCCAGCCGGCCGAGTTGGGCGACGCCGTCGTCGACGGCGGCCTTGAGCGCGGCGCCGTCCCGGACGTCGGCCTTGGTGGCGACGATCCGGCGGTCGAGCGCCTCCACCTGGCGGACCGTCTCCTCCATGTCTTCCTGCGTGGCCAGCGGATACCCCACCGTCGCGACCGTGTCCAGCAGGTCGACGGCGATGATGTCCGCGCCCTCCTGCGCCAGCCGGACGGCGTGGCTGCGGCCCTGGCCGCGGGCCGCACCGGTGATGAAGGCGACCTTGCCCTCGAGCTTGCCCATCGTGGTTCCTCCTCGTCGAGTCCGCCGCGTACGGGTGCGGGCATGCAGGGTGCCGGGAGCCGTGCGGCAGGACCAGCCCGCCGTACGCCCGGAGCGTGCGGTGGCTAACGCACGGTGAATCCGGCGTCGACGGGCAGCGTCACCCCGGTGATGTACCTGCCCTCGTCGCTGTCCAGGAAGGCGATCGCGTTCGAGATGTCGGCCGCCTCGAGGATCTCGACCGGCATCAGGTTGGCGAGCATGCCCGCGGCCTCGGGGTTCGACTCGATCCACTTCCCGATCACGTCGTTCACGACCATCGGGGTCGCCACGCCGGTGGGGTGGACGGTGTTGACCCGGATGTTGTGCGGCGCCAGCCAGTGGGCGAAGGTGCGCATCAGCCCGACGACGCCGTGCTTGGCCGCCGCGTAACCCGAGGTGGCTCCACTGCCGTCGCCGCCCCGGCCGGTCAGGCCCTGGGTGGAGCTGGTCAGCACGATCGCCCCGCCGTCCCCCTGCTCGATCATCCGGGGCGCGGCGACGTGCACCGTGTTGTAGACCCCGGTCAGGTTGACACCGATGACCTCGTCCCAGGTCCGGTGCACATCCAGCTCGGGTCCCCCCTGCTGGGCGATCCCGGCGTTGGCCAGCACGATGTCCACCCGGCCGAGCTCCGCGACGCCCGCGTCGAGCGCGGCCTGCATGGCCGAGACGTCCCGGACGTCGGCCTGGCTGCTGACGATCCGTCGGTCGAGCGCCTCGACCTGCTTGGCGGTCTCGGCCAGATCTTCCGGTGTGGCCATCGGGTAGGCGACCGTCTCCAGTTGCGCACAGAGGTCGACGGCGATGATGTCCGCGCCCTCCTGCGCCAGCCGGACGGCGTGGCTGCGGCCCTGGCCGCGGGCCGCACCGGTGATGAAGGCGACCTTGCCCTCGAGCTTGCCCATCGTGGCTTCCTCCCATCACGGAGCCCTGTGTGACCTGCGTCGCAGGTTATGGCACCAAGTGTCACAACGCGAGTGGTCGGATGGCGCAGTGTCCGGCCCGTCGGGCGGGCGGCTCACCTGACCGGTGCGGTGTCGATCTCGGGGAGGGTCACGTGCCCGGCGTCGGCCGGGATGGTGACCCCGGTGACCTTCGCGGCGAGGTCCGGGCGCAGGTGGTGGCGTGCGCCCGGCCCCGACCCCGCGCGCCGAAGGTGATGAGCGCGACCTCGCCGTCGAGCACGCCCGTGGTCGTCCTCCTCGTGTCAGTGGTGGGTGGGGCGGCTCGGAGCTGGCCGCCGGCGTCCACCACGTGGGTGGTGCCGGTGACGTAGCGGCCGTCGTCCGAGACCAGGTACAGAACGGCGTCGGAGATGTCGACCGCATCGATGGCCGGCACCGGCATCTCGTCGAGAGTCAGCGCGGCCTCCTCGAAGTCCGCACGGGTCGGGTGCTCCAGGTCGGGCCGGAAGAGCCGGTACGTCGGCTCGTTGAGGATCATGTCGGTGGCCACGGTCGTCGGGTGGATGGTGTTCACCCGGGTGTTCTGCGGGGCGAGCTCCTTGGCCAGCACCTTCGCGAGCACGACCAGTCCGGCCTTGGCTGCGGAGTAGTGCGCGGTGCCGGCGTTGGCGTAGATCGCGGCCAGCGAGCTGGTGATGACGACCGAGCGCCGCGACCGCCTGCGATGACGTGTGGCACGGACGCCCGCGGCGTCTTCCACACCCCGGTGAGGTTGACGTCGATCATGGTGGACCAGGTCTCCTCGTCCATCTCCAGGCTCGACGCGGGGGTGGAGATGCCGGCGTTGGCCAGCACGATGTCCAGCCGGCCCAGCTGCGCGACGCCGTCCTCGACGGCCCGGGTGAGTCCGGCGAGGTCGCGGACGTCGACCTCGGCCGCGCGGCCCCGGTGATGAAGGCGACCTCGCCCTCGACTCGCCCCACGGCGATCCCCGTTCATGAACCGGCCCCGCCCACTGACTGTGATCTGGGCCGCAGGTTATGGCACTCTGTGCCAGAAGTGGAGGGGCGAGCGGTGCCCGGATGAGGGGGCTGCCGGGGTGGCGGAACAGGGGCGAGTGGCGAGTGGCGACCGGGGCGGCAGGCCGGCGGTCACCAGCGCCCATGAGCTGGCGGCCGTGGCGCAGCGGCTGTTCGTCGCCCACGGCTTCGACCGGACCAGCGTGGACGACATCGCGGTGGCGGCCGGGATCAGTCGGCGCACCTTCTTCCGCTACTTCCCGACCAAGGCCGACGTCTGCTTCGCCGACTCACCGGCGGAACTCGCCCGGCTGCGGGAGGGGCTGTCGGCGGCCGACCCTCGCGAGTCCTACCGCCCAGCCGTCGTGCGAGCCGTGACGGCGGCCCTGCGCTTCCCACCAGGGGAGCGGGAGTGGGCGTTGCAGCGGGCGCAACTGGTACTGGGGGTGCCGGTCCTGCAGGCCCACGCGACGCAGGTCTACGCGCAGTGGCGGGCGGCGGCCGCCGAGTTCGCACGAGGCAGGCAGCCCGGCGACGACGTGTTCCCCGTGGTCGTCGGGCACGCGGTGCTGGCGGCCACCCTGGCCGCGCACGAGTACTGGATCACCCACCCGGCCGGCGACCTGGAGGATGCCCTGGCCCAGATGCTCGACCTCCTGCTCCCACCCGAGCCACCCCCGACCTGACTCTGCACACCTCGAGGCACCCGGTGTCCCGAAGCGACCGGCTGCACGACCTGCGCCACACCCACGCCGCCCTGCTGCTCGCCGACGGTGTGCCGGTGAAGGTCGTCTCCGAGCGCCTGGGGAACGCCAGCGCCACCAGCACGCTCACCGTCCACCAGCACGTGCACCCCGGCATGGGCCGCGAGGCCGCCGACCGCTTCGCCGCGCTCCTCGACGGCTGACCGGACCGTGGAGTATCGAACTGGTATCACGAGGCCTCTTCGGCCCCGGACACGAGAGCGCCCCGGGCTCCTGACCTGCAGGAACAGCGGGGCGATGCTGTGTCCGAGGGGCGACCCGTCACATACGCACACGACTCGACGGCTGGCGATGAGCCGTCAGCTGGTGTCCGAGGGGAGTCCGTACCTCCGCACACGGCCACGGACGTGCTGCCGGGCCTCCGATCGGAGCCGGGTGACGTGCGGGGCTCGGAGAGGTCGGGGCCGGCGCAACCGGGGCGCGCCGGCGGGACGCGTTCCGGTGACGTGCCGTCTGTCGGCCGAGGCGCCAAGCGGACAGCGAGGCAGCGGTCCATGCCATCCCTCGTGTGGCGCCAGCGGAGAGCCGGGGGACCTCGTCGACGGCGCGTTCTCAGGTCTGTGCCGGGCTGGCTCGCGCCGCCAGCGACGGGTGCGATGGTGGCAGCATCCGGCGACATGGACGCCCCTGCGCCGCACCGCTTCGTCGCCCGTGTCATCGAGGAGGCCGAGAACAAGATCCACGATGACGGCGTCGCCCGGCGGTTCGGCTTCTCTGGCGCGCTGGTGCCCGGGGTGGAGCTCTTCGCCCGCACGACCACGCCTTTGGTGGCGGCTTGGGGAGAGGAGTGGCTGTCCGGCGGGCGGGTCGATCTGCGCTTCCGTCGGCCGGTCTACGACGGCGAGGAGTTGCTCGTCGACGTGACCGGTGGCCAGCTGACCGTCACCGGCGCGGACGGTGAGGTGCGCTGCCTGGGCTCGACCGGTCGCACGGGGGACCGCCCCGACCTCGCCGGCTTCGCGGAGGTGTCAGCCGCCGGCGAGCCAGTGATCGACCCGGTCGCCGGGCCGTTCGGCAGCGTCCACGAGGCCGGCACCGTCGAGGAGAACGAGTGGTACCTCGATGCGATCGGCGAACCGTTGCCGCTGTACCGGGAGAGGTCGTGGGCGCATCCCGGTCTGTTGCTGCGCCTGGTCAACGAGCTGCTCATGCACAACGTCGCCCTCGGACCGTGGATCCACACCTCGAGCGACTGCACCTTTCTCGGCATCGTCCGGCTGCCTGCGCAGATGACCGTGCACGGACGCGTCACCGACGTGGGCCGGCGCGGCCGGCACGAGGAGGTCCGCTACGACGCTCTGGTCCTGGCCGACACCGAGCCCGTGCTGCACGTCCACCACACCGCGCTCTACCGGCTCTCCACCACGGCCTGACGCCGGCCGGTGGTCAGCCGTCGGACCGTGAGGCACGACGGGCGCGCTCGGGGCGGACGACCGGGCGGCAGGAGGGGCCCGCGGCGCGTCGACGGGCTGTCCTGCACTGCCGGCGCTCCCGCGTGACAAGCTGGGTGCTGCGGCTGCCACCGGAGGAAGGCCCGCAGCGTCATCGCGCCTCGTCCACCGTGTGGCGTCGGTGGCGAGCAGGCAGCCGGACTTCGCCGTCGGGTCCGGTGAGGACGGCGGCGCCCGGCACGTCGACCAGGAGGCCGGCGATGAGCACCGGTGTCGCCCCGTAGGTGGCGCGACGTGGTGCGGCTGCGCGCAGACGGTCCGGCAGCTCAGCCGCCGGGTGATGGCCTGGGTGCTCCGGAGGCCTGCACGACTACGTCCCGGGCTTCTGACCTGCAGAAGACCGGGACGAGGCGGTGTCCGAGGAAGGACCCGGTACGTGCGCAGACGGTTCTGACCGAGCTGTTCGACTGGTCTCGACCGAGCCTCGCAGTGTGGATCGACCGGCCGCCCGGGAGTCCGAGGCGGGTGACGTGCGCGGAGCGGGCGTCGTTGCGCGGTCGCTGGCAGGGGGGACCGCACAGCCACTTCCGCCCCCGTCGTGGCGGTGACCGGTGCGACGCCGGCGTCGCGCGTGTGCCGGACGAGGAGCCGGCGGGTGACCCCGCGCTGCCCCGCTGGCGACGCCGGCTCGGGTGACGTCCCGCTCGGTGCCCGCACCGACGGTCCGGGCAACGCCGGCGTGACCGGGTGTGTGCCCCGCGTGCCCCTCCGGCCCGGGCGCGGGTCAGGCTGGAGCCATGACCGACGAACCGGGCCGCGCGTCCTCGCCGACGGACCGGTTCGTCCGGGTGCGCGGCGCCCGCGAGCACAACCTGCGCAACGTCGACGTCCACGTGCCGCGGGACGCCCTGGTCGTCTTCACCGGCGTCTCCGGATCCGGGAAGTCCTCGTTGGCCTTCGGCACGATCTACGCGGAGGCGCAACGCCGGTACTTCGAGTCCGTGGCCCCGTACGCCCGGCGGCTCATCCACCAGGTCGGCGCACCCGTCGTCGACGAGATCACCGGGCTTCCGCCGGCGGTGGCGCTGCAGCAGAGTCGGGGCACCCCCAGCAGCCGGTCCACCGTCGGCACCGTGACGACGCTGTCCAACTCGCTGCGGATGCTGTTCTCGCGCGCCGGCACCTACCCGCCGGGGTCGACCGGCCGGCTGGACTCCGACGCCTTCTCGCCCAACACCGCCGCCGGCGCCTGCCCCGAGTGCTCCGGTCTCGGCAGGGTGCACCTGGTGACCGAGGACAGCCTGGTCCCCGACGCATCGCTCAGCATCCGGGACGGCGCGATCGCCGCCTGGCCGGGGGCCTGGCACGGCAAGAACCTGCGCGACATCCTGGTCGAGCTCGGCCACGACATCGACCGGCCGTGGCGGGACCTGCCGCGAGCCGAGCGCGACTGGATCCTGTTCACCGACGAGCAGCCGGAGGTCACCGTGCGCCCCGTCCGCGGGGTGGGTCAGGTCCAGCGCGACTACCAGGGCCGGTACACCGGCGCACGGGCCTACGTGCTGCACACCCTGGCCAACACCAAGAGCCCGACCATGCGGCAGCGGGTCCTGCGGTTCGTGCAGACCTCGACCTGCCCGGTCTGCTCGGGCAGCCGGCTGCGGCCCGAGTCCCTGGCCGTCACCGTCGGCGGCCGGAACATCGCCGAACTGGCCGCCCTGCCGCTGGCCGCGCTCGTCGAGACGCTCCGCCGGGTACCGCAGGCGACCGACGTCGCGGCGCGGATCACGGCGGACCTCCTCGGCCGGATCGAGGTGCTCACCGTGTTGGGCCTCGGTTACCTCAGCCTGGACCGTACGACCCCGACCCTGTCGCCGGGCGAGCTGCAACGGCTGCGGATCGCGACCCAGCTGCGGTCGGGGCTGTTCGGCGTGGTGTACGTCCTGGACGAGCCATCCGCGGGGCTGCACCCGGCCGACGCCGAACCGCTGCTGAAGGTCCTGGACCAGCTGACCGCGGCCGGCAACTCCTTGTTCGTCATCGAGCACGACATGGCGCTGGCCCACCGCGCCGACTGGATCGTCGACGTCGGCCCGCTGGCAGGGGAGCAGGGCGGCCGCGTCCTCTACAGCGGGCCCGTCGCCGGCCTGTCCCACGTCGATACCTCGGTGACCCGGCGCTTCCTCTTCGACCGGGAGCCGCCGATCGGTCGGCCGCGACGGCAGCCCGCGGGGCAGCTGCGCCTGGGTGGCATCGACCGGCACAATCTGCGCGACGTCGAGGCAGGGTTCCCGCTCGGGGTCTTCACCGCGGTCACCGGCGTCTCCGGCTCGGGCAAGTCGACGCTGGTCAGCCAGGTGCTGGCCGATGTCGTCTCCCGGCGGCTCGGCTCACCCGCGACGGCCACGGACGGCGCCGACGACGCCGGTGACGACCCGACTGCCGACCCGGACGACGTCGTCCAGGACACCGCGGGGGTGACGGTGCAGCTCGAGGGGCCTGCGGCCGTCGACCGTCTCGTGCGCGTCGACCAGAAGGCCATCGGCCGGACCCCCCGGTCCAACCTGGCCACCTACACCGGGCTCTTCGACGCGGTGCGCAAGCTCTTCGCGGCCACCGAGGAGGCCCGCAGGCGCGGCTACGGCGCCGGGCGGTTCTCCTTCAACGTGGCCGAGGGGCGCTGCCCGACGTGCCAGGGCGAGGGCTTCGTGACCGTGGAGCTGCTCTTCCTCCCCGGGACGTACTCGCCCTGCCCGACCTGCCACGGTGCGCGGTACGACCCCGAGACGCTGGAGATCACACACCGCGGCAAGAACATCGCCGAGGTGCTCGACCTGACCGTCGACGCGGCCACGGACTTCCTCGCCGACCTCGCGCCGGTGGCCAAGAGCCTGCGCGTGCTGCAGGAGGTCGGTCTGGGCTACCTGCGCCTCGGACAACCGGCGACGGAGCTGTCCGGCGGCGAGGCGCAGCGGGTGAAGCTGGCCAGCGAGCTGCAACGGGCCCGACGGGGGCACACGCTGTACGTTCTCGACGAGCCGACCACCGGGCTGCACCCCGCTGACGTGGAACTGCTGATGCGCCAGCTCCACCAGCTCGTCGACGCGGGCAACACCGTGGTGGTGGTGGAACACGACATGGACGTCGTCGCCGACGCCGACTGGGTCATCGACCTGGGTCCTGGAGCCGGTGACCAGGGCGGCAGGATCGTGGCCGCCGGCACGCCGGAACGGGTGGCCACCGCGCCGGAGAGCCAGACCGCCCGCTTCCTCGCCCCCCGGCTACCGAGGGCGGAGCCGACTCCGTCGTCGGGCCGCTCGGCAGTCCGGTGAGACCGCCTCCGGCCTGACGCGGCCGGTCACGACCGCGTCCGCCGGCCGGTCGCCGTCGACCTGGTCCGGGACGCCGCCCTGCGTGAGAGGTCGTGCGCGTGGCAGCTGCCCTCCGCATCGTGAGGGCCGGAGGAACCGACGTCCGTGATGGGCCAGTTCGTCGTGGGGCAGCCGGCCACCCGTGCATGGGCATCGACGAAGGTCAACGTACTGGCTGCGTTCGCAGGTCATCGGTCGGTCGAGCCGATCCACCGGCCTGCGGTTTGGCGGCCGTCCTCCCAGCGGACGTCCGACCACGAGACCTCGGCGTCTCCGACTCGGAGGGCGCCCCCGGGTTCAGCGTCGGCGCCCGAGAGAGCGACTCCCTCATCGTGCGTGTCCACCCGTCCTTCGAATCGGTGGCGGATCGGCCACGGGCGGGGGAGGAGGCGCCCTACGACTTCTACGTCTACAACGTGCCGCTCCAGGTCCGGCGCGAGGAGTTGCTCGCCGCCGCACAGGCGTGGGACGAGGACAACAGTCCGTTCCCCGAGCGGTAGGTGTTCGACACCAGTCAGAGTCGGCGAGACGACTCATGAACGACGACAGGACGCCCACCGCGTGGGCGCCCTGACGTGCGCGCCGGCCCGGCGCAGTATCCGCAGTGCGGTCGACAACTTCCCCGTGCCGCTCCCTCCAGTCAGTGCCACCGTCTCGCCGTGCCGGACAGCCAGCCGAGCCGGTCAGTGGGGCGCTCGCCCCTCGACGTGCCGTTTGATGGAGCGAACGCTGGCACGCATCGTCTTCTCGAACCGTGGTCGCATGAGCGGCAGGAGCAGGTTCAGCGGCGGCTTGGCCCGGGTGTCGATCACCAGGAGCAGGTGTGTTCCGCCGGCCGCGCCAGGAGAACAGCGCACCTGCTGCTCGAGCCGGAACGGCGCCATGTCGACGACGGCGGCGAAGTGACTGTCCGGCTGGTACTCCGTGACGGTCATGACCCCCTCGGTCTGCTTGCCGCCGTCACTCCGGACGAGTCGGGCGGTCGCCCCCTGGTGCATGGGGCCGGGTGAGGTCGGCGTCATCTCGACGACTGAGGGGTCCCACCTCGGATGGTTGTCGAAGTGCTCGGTGGCCACGAACCGGAAGACCTCGGACGGCGCGGCGTCGATGTCCTCTTCCGCTTGCAGACGCACGGGTCCTCCTCGGCCTGCGACGGAGGCGACCACTCTCGGCCGCGTCGCGAGTCTGATCGCCCGACGTGATCCCGGCGAGCCCTTCCTGCCTGCGCCCGTGCGAGGCCGCCATGCAGCATGCGTGCGGGCAGGGCGGCCCGGGCAGGGCGGCCCGGGCAGGGCGGCCCGGGCGCGGGTGTCCAGGCGCGGGTGTCCAGGCGCGGGTGTCCAGGCACGGGTTGTCCCGCCCCTGTCGTCGACGAGTGGCAGCCCCGACGGCGACGGTGCTGGGCAGGACGTGCAGGTCAGCATCCCTACTGACCTCCTCGACCGGAGGACAGTGGTCGAGCGGACCACTGCGCTCGTGCACGCTGCCCTGTGCAGACAGGTGTGGCCGCCCACGGCACGGCTCCAGCTCCTTCGAGGTCCGTGCCTCCGCCCCGGGAGGTGGGGGCGAGTCCACCACCATGCGGATGACCATGGGTCTCGATCGGCCGACGTCGGGCACCGTCACCGTCAAGCCCTAGGCCCAGCACCTCGCCCCCTGGCGGAGGTTTCCTGGGGCTACGCCACACCGGCGACGGGGGTCGTTGCTGCCTCCTCGCTCGGAGTCGCCCGACCGATGTCCCGGGGCATGCGCGCGGCGGCGACGGTCGCCGTCAGGACGAGGAGGGCCGCGCCGAGGAAGCCCGCCCGGTAACCGGACGCCAGGCTCGCCGCCGTGGGCGCGGTGGTGACCGCGGCCGCGACCCCGGCGAGCGCCGCGAGGCCGATCGCCGGTCCCAGCTCCTGGGAGGTGTTGAGCAGACCGGAGGTGAGGCCCTGCTCCTCCGGAGGCACGCCGGTGGTCGCGGCGATGAACATCGGGGCGTAGCTGATCCCGCTGCCGACCGCCATCGCCAGCAGGCCGGGCAGGACGTCGGTCCAGTAGCCGCCGTCATCCGGCACGCGGCTCAGCCACAGCATGCCGACCGCCATCAGTGCCATGCCGACGACGAGCGGCGGACGGGCGCCGACCCGGGTCACGACGTTCCCCGAGAACGGCGTGATGAGCAGGATGAGGACGGTCAGCGGGGCGAAGGCCAGACCGACCGCCAGCGCTCCGTGGCCGACGACCACCTGGAGATACAGCGAGGTGAAGAACAGGCTCGTGGTCAGAGCTGCCGAGCTGAGTGCCAGCGCCGCGAAGCCGGAACGGACGCCGGCCCGCCGCAGCAGCCCGAGGTCGACCAACGGTGCGCTGCTGCGCCGCTGCCGAACGGTGAACCCGGCCAGCAGCACGGCGGCAGCGGACAGGGCGACGACGACCGCGGACGTGAGCCCGTGCTGCGGCAGCCAGGTCACCGCGAGCACCGCGGGGACCAGACCTCCCGACAGCAGCACGGCCGCCACCCCGTCGAGCCGCGTCCCGGCGCGTTCCCGGTACTCGGACAGCAGTGCCGTCGCCGCGACGATCGCCAGCACGCCCACCGGCACGTTGATGAGGAAGACCGACCGCCAGCCG
Organism: Geodermatophilus dictyosporus; assembly: GCF_900115505.1. GTDB lineage: Bacteria > Actinomycetota > Actinomycetes > Mycobacteriales > Geodermatophilaceae > Geodermatophilus > Geodermatophilus dictyosporus. Next base: position 459,684 of record NZ_FOWQ01000001.1, read on the forward strand.
GCGACCTCGGTCAGGACCCCGCCGATCAGCTGGCCGGCGATGGCACCACCGGCGCCGACCGCTCCCCACACGCTGAGGGCGCGGTTCCGGGCGGGGCCCTCCTCGAAGCGGATGGTGAGCAGGGCCAGCGCGGTGGGCGAGATCATCGCGGCGCCGATGCCCTGCACGGCCCGGGACGCGATGAGCTGCCAGCCGGTCTGCGCGAGGCCGGCCGCCAGCGACGCGAGGGTGAACACGGTGAGGCCGGCGAGGAAGATCCGACGGCGTCCGTGGACGTCACCGGCGCGACCGAATGCCACGAGCAGGCTGCCGAAAGCCACGGTGTAGGCGACCGCGACGAACTGGAGGGCGCCGTCGGGCACCTCCAGGTCCGTCCGGATGGAGGGCACGGCGACGTTCACCACGACGACGTCCAGGATCAGCATGAACTGCGCGGTGCAGAGGAGGGCCAGGGCGAGGACGTCGCCGCGGCGGGTGCGAGGGGTTGTCATGGCGGGCTCCTGTGAGGATCACGGGGCGGTTGCTGCGATGTGCCGGCCCCAGTGCGGCCGGCGGCCGTCGACGTCGGTCAGGCCGTACTCCTCGGCCAGGTCCCAGCTGGTGTGGACGAGCCCGGCCCGGGCGGCGATGTCGGGATCAGCGGCCAGGGCGGCGACCGCCCGGCCGACGAAGCGCGGGGTCTCGGAGGAGGCGAAGTGCGGATCCCGCCGGGCGCCGTCGCGCCAGTCGGCCTCGGTGACCCCGAAGATCTCGAGCATGGCCTCCGAGCGGAGGAAGCCCGGCGTGACCGCCAGCACCGTCACCCCTTGCGGCCTGAGTTCCTCCGCCATGGCGAAGGCCAGGCGGTTGACCACCGTCTTGACGAGGTCGTAGCCGAGGCTGCCGCGGTAGCCCTCGCCGGTTCCGTCAGTGACCTCGACGACGAGGCCGCGGTGCTGGTCCAGCATCAGCGGCACGAGGTGCTGGCTGGTCAGCAGATGGGTGACGACCGCCTGCTGCCACAACTGCTGCACCTTGCCCAGGTCCAGGCGCCAGAACGGCGTGTCCCACTCGGTGAGGGGATCGCCGCCCCAGACGTCGTTGACGAGCACGTCGAGTCGGCCGTGGTCGCGCCGCACCCGGTCGGCCAGCGCAGCGACGTCCTCGGACCGGGAGTGGTCCACCCGCAGCGCGATCCCGCTGCCGCCGGTGGTGGTGACCAGCTCGGCGGTCTCCTCGATGGTCTCGGGGCGGTTCATCGGGGAGCGCCCGTGCCGGGTGCTGCGGCCGGTGACGTAGACGGTGGCGCCGGCGGCGCCCAGCTCGACGGCGATTCCTCGGCCTGCTCCCCGCGTGGCGCCGGCGACGACGGCGACCTGTCCGGCGAGGGGTCGGTTTCGTGTCCTGTCCATGGAAGACCTCCCAGCCAAAGTAAACAACCGTTCGTTTACTAACGCAAGATGGTCGCTTAGTCTCCTTGCATGCCCCGCCCGAGGACCGTCAGCGACGGCGAGATCCTGGCTGCCGCGGCCGTGGTCATCGGCGAGATCGGGCCCGACCGGCTGACCCTGGGGGACGTCGGCCGCAGGGTGGGACTTGCCCCGGCCACCCTGCTCCAGCGTTTCGGCTCACGGCGGGAGCTGCTGCTCGCGCTCGCGGGACACGACGTCGACGCCGTTCCTGCGCGGCTGCGCACCGCGGCATCCGCCCCGGGCAGCCTGCTCGACGCGCTCGTCGCGGCACTCGTCGACACGGCGTCGCACATCGACAGCCCCGCCCGGTTCGCCAACCATCTGGCGTTCCTGCTCAAGGACCTCGCCGACCCGGATTTCCAGGCCATCACGCACCGGTACGGCGCAGGGGTCACCGCCGCCATCCGCGACGTCCTCGCCGCCGCGGCGGACCGCGGTGAACTGGACGCCGACGCCGACGCCGACGCCGACGTCGACGCCTTGGCGCACCTGGTGCACGTCGTCTACAACGGGGCGCTCGTCACCTGGGGCATGACCTCGAGCGGGCAGCCGGCCGACCGCGTCGGGCAGCACCTGCGCCAGGTGCTGGCGCCCTACCGGGCGGCGGGCGGCCGTCGAGCGGTCGCCGGATCGGCCTGATCCGTGGGGCAGGCAGGTGGTCCAGTGGCCGGTTCACCAAGGCCTCAGCACCTCCCGATGGCGCCCTGGGGCTGCAGGTGCAGGAGGAATGAACAGCCGTCGAGCTCGTCCTCCCCGGACGCTGTCGGACTATGAGGCGGTGCTCACGATCTGCGAGCGCCTTCACGGGACAGCCGGGTCCTCCCTGGTCGGATCCTCCACAGGCTGACGTGCATCCACAGATCGCCCGGGCCGGCGGCTGAGCGGCGTCAGCGCCGGTACGCCGTTACAGGGGGCATCCGCGGCGACGAAGCGGGTCCCTCGACCGCGGCCGTGACGGGGAGGGGGGGCAGTGGGTGGCCGACAAGCGGCGACGCGACAAGGGCGACGGCGGGATCAGTGAACACCGGACGAGGGCCGGCCCGCGCTTCCTGATCAAGTACGCAGTGCAGCGTGAGGACGGGACGACTCGGGTCGTCCTCAAGCATGGCTCCGTGAACAGGCGAGATGCCGCGGTCGCCCTGCGTGCCGAGCTCCGCAAGGCCGAACTGGGGGAGTGGGTCGAGCCGTCCGAGCAGCGCCTGGACGCCTGTCTCGCCGAGTGGACACAGACCCAACGGCTGAGTCCTTCCACGCGCGCGTCGTACCTGAGGAGCATCCGGCTGCACATCGACCCTCACCTGGGAGCGCATCGGGTCACCCGCCTCACCGGCCCGATGGTCGACACCTGGATGCGCAAGTTGGAGGCGACCGGCCGGGCCGACGGCACAGGCGGTCTCGCACCCCGGACGGTGCGCTACGTGTTCACCATCCTGCGGTCGGCCCTCGGTGACGCGGTCAGGCAGGGACGGCTGGCGGTCGACCCGACCGACCGCGCCACCCCACCGAGCCCGGCCGAGGCCCGTCCTCCCGAGATGCAGGCGTGGACCGCGCCCGAGCTCGCCCAGTTCCTCCTCCGCTGGGCCGACGACCAGGACCCTGACCTGACCATGAGCTGGCGGCTGCTCGCCGCGACCGGGGTGCGCCGCGGGAAGGCGCTGGCCCTGCGCCGGCGGGATGTCGACCTGGACGCCGCGCGGATCGCGGTGCGCCGCAGCGTCGAGGTGGTGGAGCGGAAGGGCGCCGGCGAGGAACTGGTCGAGGGACCGACCAAGACCGGTCAGGCGAGGGTCGTCGACCTCGACGCCGGAACCGTGGCCGCCCTGCGCGCCTACTGGACCGCTCGCGGGCAACTGACCCCGGACCTGGTGCGCGACACGGCGGTAGTGCTGAGCAACCTCGACGGCAGCCACCGGCACCCGGAGCGGTTCTCCCGTCGCTTCACCGCTCAGGTGGCCCGGGCGCGCAGGGCCCTGGGAGAGCACCAGTTGCCGATGATCCGGCTGCACGACCTGCGCCACACACACGCCACCCTGCTGTTGGCCGACGGTGTGCCGGTCAAGGTCGTCTCCGAGCGTCTGGGGCACGCGAGCGCCACCATCACGCTGACCGTCTACCAGCACGTGCACCCGGGCATGGGCCGGCAGGCCGCCGACCGGTTCGCCGCCCTGCTGGAGAGCTGAGGGCGAGGCGACAAGTATCAGATAGGTATCACAAGGTGCTGTTGACCTTGAGACGACGCCGCCCCCGGCTCCTGACCTGCAGGAACACCGGGGCGGTGCTGTGTCCGAGGGGGGACTTGAACCCCCACGCCCGATAAAGGGCACTAGCACCTCAAGCTAGCGCGTCTGCCATTCCGCCACCCGGACGAGTGCAGCGCAGAGCTTACCCGACCGACGGCGCGGCTTCGTGCGCCCCCCGCCGCCGCGGCACGGCCGGGTGCGGAGCGACGGGCGGCGCCACCGCCACCCGCCCGCGGCCGGCCCGCTTGGCCGCGTACAACGCCCGGTCGGCAGCCGAGTACAGGTCCCGGACGTCGAGCACCGAGCCGGCGGTGTGCGCCACGCCCAGGCTCACCGACACGGGGAGGGACGTCCCGTCGGGCAGCGACAGCGGCGTCGCGCGGACGGCGTCGAGCACCCGTGCGGCGCGCCCGGCAGCCACGTCGGCAGGGCAGTTCGGCAGCAGGACGGCGAGCTCGTCGCCACCGAGCCGGGACAGGACGGCGTCCTCGGCGCGGACCTGCTCGCGGAGCACACCCGCCAGGTGCACGAGGACCGCGTCACCCACCGGGTGGCCGTGCGCGTCGTTGATCTGCTTGAACGTGTCGACGTCGATGAGCAGCAGCGCGGTGCCCGACGACGTCCGCCGCGACCGCTGCCCGGCCAGCGCCTGGTCGAAGACGCGGCGGTTGACCAGCCCGGTCAGCGCGTCCACCTCCGCCTGCTCCTGCAGGGCCGCGACCAGCCGTGCCTGCGTCGCCGCGGCCCGGCACAGGACCACGGCGACGACGACGAGGACGGCCCCCGAGAACACGACGTCGGTCAGCGCCGCCTCGAGCGGGAGCAGGAGCAGCGCCGTGACCGCGTCGGCGACCACGGCCGCCCCCGTCACCAGGACGACGCCCCCGCGTTCGAGGTGCACGGCGGTCCACAGGACCGGGAAGGTGAGGAAGGCGTGCGCGGCGACGGAGCTGTCGGCGGTGACCAGCCGCAGCCCGCAGACGAGCAGGACGCCGACGAGCGCCGCCACCGCTCCCGCGTGCACGCGGTCGAGCCGGGCGGCCGGCACGAGCCGGAAGACCACGGCCGCTGCCACGAGCAGGACGACCACCGCCCAGGAGACGGCGGTCTCCGTCCCGCCCAGGGCGCCCGCCTCGACGAGCGTCCACGCGGAGACGGCGACCGCGCACACCACGAGGAGCGGCACGGCACTGCGCGCGGCCGCGAGGGGGTCGCGCGCCCGCAGGGACGTCAGCGGGCTCACCTCCAGGGGTCGGGAGGCCGGGCCGTCGCGTGCGCGGCCGTCGGCGGCGGGAGGATAACCAGGTCAGGGGACGGTCCGCCCTCGGTGATCCACCGTCGCGACGACGGATCGGCGGACGCCCTACGCTCTCCAGGTGGAGAGCGAAGGTCCCGTCCAGGCCCAGGCCGAGGTCGCCGAACTGCTCAGCGACCTCATCCGGATCGACACGACCAACACCGGCGACACCGCCACCAGCGCCGGGGAGCGGGTCGCCGCCGAGTGGGTGGCCGGCAAGCTCGACGAGGTCGGCATCGGCTCGCAGATCCTCGAGTCCGAGCGGGGGAGGGCCAGCCTCGTCGCCCGCATCCCGGGCACCGACCCCAGCCGCCCGGCGCTGCTGGTGCACGGCCACCTCGACGTCGTCCCCGCCGACCCGGCGGAGTGGAGCGTGCACCCGTTCTCCGGCGGGGAGCGCGACGGCTACGTGTGGGGCCGCGGCGCGGTCGACATGAAGGACATGGACGCGATGGTCCTGGCCCTCGTGCGCGACTGGGCCCGCACCGGCGTGCAGCCGCCGCGCGACATCGTGCTCGCCTACGTCGCCGACGAGGAGGCCGGCGGCGCGCTCGGCGCCCGCTGGCTGGTCGACGAGCACCCCGACCTGGTCGCCGACTGCTCCGAGGCCATCAGCGAGGTGGGCGGCTTCAGCATCACCGTCCGCGACGACCTGCGCCTCTACCTCGTGCAGACGGCGGAGAAGGGCCTGGCCTGGATGCGGCTGACCGCCGGCGGACGCCCCGGGCACGGCTCGTTCGTCCACGACGACAACGCCGTCACCCGGCTCTGCCAGGCCGTCGCCCGGCTCGGCTCGGCCCGGCTGCCCACCGTGCTCACCCCGCCGATGCGGGACTTCCTCGCCGCCGTCGAGGACGCCTACGGCGTCGAGATCGACCCCGACCAGCCGGAGGAGGCCCTGGCCCGGCTGGGGAGCATCAGCCGGATGATCGGCGCGGCGCTGCGCAACACCGCCAACCCGACGATGCTGCAGGCCGGCTACAAGACCAACGTCATCCCCGGGACCGCGAGCGCCACCGTCGACGGCCGCTTCCTGCACGGCCAGGAGGAGGAGTTCGAGCGCCAGCTCGCCTCGCTCATCGGCGAGGGCGTCCAGCGCGAGTGGATCGTCCACGACCAGGCCGTGGAGACGACGTTCGACGGCCCGCTGGTCGACCAGATGGTCGCGGCGCTCAGGAGCGAGGACGACGGCGCCCGCCCGGTGCCGTTCACCATGAGCGGCGGCACCGACGCCAAGAGCTTCCAGCGACTGGGCATGCGCTGCTTCGGCTTCTCCCCGCTGCGGCTGCCCGCCGACCTGGACTTCGCCTCGCTGTTCCACGGCATCGACGAGCGGGTACCGGTGGAGTCGCTGCGCTTCGGCGTCCGGGTGCTCGACCGGTTCCTCCGCGCGGTCTAGCAGGCGGCCCGCAGCGCCTCGAGCGCCGCGGCCACCGCGGGCACCCGGCGCGCGTCGGGGCGGACGAGGGTCTCCACCACCCGCCCGTCGACGTCGGGCAGGTCGACGGCGGCCACCCCGGGCTGGGCGCTGACCGCGAGCGCCCAGCTGGGCAGCAGCGCCACGCCGAGCCCGCGCGCGACCAGCCGCTGCACCACCACGTGGTCGTCGGTGGCGAAGCGGACGTCGGGGACGAACCCGGCCCGTCGCGCGCAGCGCAGCAGGTGCCGGCGGCAGCGGGCGCAGCCGGCGATCCACGGCTCGTCGCGCAGGTCGGCCAGCGCGGCGGGGGTGGGCGACCCGGCGGGGACGATGGCCTGCACGGGGGAGCGCGTCAGCGGCTCGCGCAGGAGGTCACCGGGGACGTCGTCGCCGTCGTCCTCGTGCCGGAAGACGACGGCGAGGTCGCTGCCGCCCTCCCGCACCGAGGCCTCGGCCTCCGGCGGCTCCAGCTCGGCGAAGTGCACCTCCAGCGCCGGTGCCCGGTCGCGCAGCGCCGCCAGCGCCGGGGGCACCAGGACGGCGGCGGCGGTCGGGAACGCGGCGATCCGCACGACCCCGGTGGCCAGCCCGGTCAGCGAGGCCAGGTCCTGCTCGGCCGCCGCGAGCCGGTCGGCGATCGCCTCGGCGTGGCGCAACAGCCGCCGGCCGGCCTCGGTGAGCGCCACGCCGCGCCCCTCGCGCACGACCAGCGGGGTGCCGGTCTCGGCCTCCAGCTTCCGGACCTGCTGACTCACCGCCGGCTGGGTCGTTCCCAGGGCCCGTGCGGCGCCGGCCAGCGAGCCGGCGTGCGCGACCTCGCGGAGGACGAGCAGGCGGCGGGCGTCCACGGGCACATCCAAGCAGCGCTTGGGTCCGGTGGTCGATCCCGTCGTCTGGTCCACGAGGTCGCGTGCCGCCAGCCTGGGGCCGTGGAGACGATCGGACTGCTGGGCGGCATGAGCTGGGAGTCGACGGCGCTGTACTACCGGGTGGCCAACGAGCTGGTCCGCGACCGCCTCGGCGGCCTGGCCAGCGCCTCACTGCTGGTGCGCAGCCTCGACTTCCGCAGCGTGCGCGCCTGCCAGGTGGAGGACCGCTGGGACGACGCCGCGGCCCTGCTCGCCGCCGAGGCCCGCGCGCTGGAGAGGGCGGGCGCCGGCCTGGTGCTGCTGTGCACCAACTACATGCACCGGGTCGCCCCCGCGGTCGAGGCCGCGCTGTCGGTGCCCTTCCTGCACATCGCCGACGCGGTGGCCGCGGCCGCGCCGGGACCGGTGGTCGGGCTGCTCGGCACCGCCGGCACCGTGCGCGCGCCGTTCTACCGCGACCGGCTGGCCGCCCGCGGGCTCACCGTGCTGGTGCCTCCGGCGGACGACGTGGACCGGGTCGACGCCGCCATCTTCGGCGAGCTGTGCCGCGGCGTCCTCTCCGACGCGACCCGTGCCGACCTGCGCGGGGTGGTCGCCCGCCTCGCCGACCGCGGCGCGCAGGCGGTGGCGCTGAGCTGCACCGAGCTCGAGCTGCTGCTCGGCCCGGACGACTCCCCGGTGCCGCTGCTGCCGTCGGCCCGGCTGCACGCGACCGCCGCCGTCGACCGCGCGCTGGCCGTCCCGGCGGGCGTGGTGTGATGCCCGGGTGACCTCACCCACACCTCCCGGCCCGGGCTCCGTCGCGCTGATCACCGGGGGCACCGGCGGCTTCGGCCGCGCGCTGACGCAGCAGCTGCGCGAGCGGGACGTCACCGTCGTCGCCGCCGATCTCGACACCGAGCGCAACCGGTCGGTGGCGCAGGAGCTGGGTGCGCACTTCGCCGCCCTCGACGTCGCCGACCGGGCGGCCAACGAGGCCGTCGTCGCGCAGGTGGAGGCCGAGCACGGCCGGCTCGACGCCGCCTACCTCAACGCCGGCATCTCCGCCGCCAAGAGCGACGACGCCCTCGACCTCGACGAGTTCATGCGCGTGGTGGAGATCGACCTGTTCGGCGTCGTCTACGGCGTGCAGGCCGCGCGGCCGGCGATCAGACGGGCCGGCGGCGGCGCCATCGTGGTGACCGCCTCGCTGGCCGGCCTCTCGCCCATGGCCACCGACCCCGGCTACAGCGTGGCCAAGGGCGGCGCGATCGCCTTCGTCCGGTCGATGGCGCCCCGGCTGGCCCGCGAGGGCACCACCATCACCGCGATCTGCCCGGGGTTCGCCGACACCGCGATCATCGACCGCATCCGGCACGAGTTCGAGGCGGCGCGGTTCCCGGTGATCCCCGCCGCCGAGGTCGCCGCCGCGATGGTCATGGCGTGGGAGTCCGGCGAGCCGGGCGCGGCCTACGTCGTCCAGCCCGGCGTCGGCACCGTGCCCTACCGGTTCAAGGGCGTGCCCAGCGCCAGGACGGCGACCGGCGAGACCGCCGTCGTCCCGGAGGCCCTGCGGCCCCCGTCGATGCGGTGACCGCTCAGGTGACCGGCATCGGCAGGTAGGACAGCCGCGCCCGCCGCCGCAGCACGGCCCTGCGGGTGCCGTCGGCGTGCAGCTGGAGGCGGGCGAGCTCCCACCCGCCGACGTCGACCTGGAGGCTCAGCATGGTCGCCGCTGCGGACCGGGACGTGCCCGGCGGGATCCGCAGCGGCGCGTACTCGTAGTCGTCGGCGCCGTCCACCCGACCGATGTTGCCACGCACGACGACCCCCGGTCACCCGTCTGCCACCTGCCGTCCACGGGGCTGCCGGGACCGGCGGCGGGGCGGCAGGATGGGCGGCGACCGACGCACCGCACCGAGGGAGGACGACGTGACCGATCCCGGCACCGCCGACGACGCCGACCGCGCCGAGCAGCAGGCGCTGGTCGAGCCCGCCGCCCCCGTCTCGGCCGGCGAGGTCGGCGGCATCGGCGACGGCGTCCCCGAGGCCGACGCGCTCGAGCAGCAGCTGGCCACCTCGCCCGGCACCGCCGGCACCCCGCGCGGCGTCGGCGACCGCGACGCCGACGAGGCCGACGTCCTCGAGCAGGAGGCCGACGTCCCCCTGGACGACGACGAGCGCACCGACTGACCCGCCGCTCAGGCGGGGTCGAGCCCCGGGTAGCCGGCGCCGGGCACCTCGCCCGGCGGGCCCAGCAGGGTCACCGTCGCCCAGCCCTCGCGCAGCAGCGCGACGTCGCTGCCGGGCGCCGGCCGCCCGGGTGCCTCGCGGTAGGTCAGGGTCACGAAGTCCTCGCCGGTCTCGCCGACCTCGACCTGCACCGCGCCGTGGGCAGCCAGCCGCGCCGCGCACAGGCCGCGCAGCCGGCCGGGCGGGACGTCGGGCACGTTGACGTTGACCACCACCGGTCCCGGCGGGTGCGCCAGCACCCAGCGCAGCGCGCGGGCGGTCACCTCCTCGGCGGTGTCCCAGGCGTGCTCGGCGGTCCAGTCCGCGGCGCCCTCCAGCGAGACCGCGAGCCCGGGCAGCCCCTGCGTGGTCGCGGTGAGCGCGGCGCCCACGGTGCCCGAGTGCAGCACGACCGTCCCGGTGTTGGGTCCCTTGTTCACCCCCGACAGCACGATGTCGGGCGGCTCGCCGAACGCGCCGCGGACGCCGGCGAAGGCGATGAACCCGGGGGAGGCCTCGACCGCCAGCGTGCGGACGGCGTCCACCCCGGGGAGCTGCCGCCGGTGCAGCACCAGCCGGCCGTAGGAGTGCACCGCGGTCAGCGCGGCGCCCGACCCGCTGTGCTCCTCGTGCGGCGCGGCCACCGTCACCTCCAGGCCGGCCCGCACCGCCACCCGGGCCAGCGCGTGCAGGCCGGGGCTGTCGATCCCGTCGTCGTTGGTCACCAGGGCGCGCCGCGGTGTGCCGGAGCGGGTCACGGGGCCTCCCGGGGAGCCGGTGCGGGTCGCCGGCGTCCTGCCCGGCGGGCAGCCCGGGCACACTTCCGCCGCACGCCGGGTGTGGTTAGGCTGTCCTAACTCATCGACCCAAGGGAGCTCCGTGACCACCTGCTCCGGTCCGCAGGCACCGTCCGTCGCCGGCGCCGCCGAACGGGCCCGCACCGCCGCCGCCCGGACGGCCGCCGCCGTCTGCCTGCCCGGGCACGAGCCGGCCCGCCCGCTCGCGCACGCCACCACGGCGGCCGGCCAGGTGCTGGTGCTGGTCCCCGCCGACGGCGAGGTGGCCCGCGCGGTGGAGGAGCGGGCCGACCTGTCGGCGCTGCTGATGGTCAGCGACCGGGCGCCGGTGCCGCTGCGCGACCCGGTGCGCGCCACGCTGTGGCTCTCGGGCTGGCTGACCGCCGTGCCCCCGGCCGACCGCACCGCCGCCGCGCTGGCCTTCGCCGAGGTGCGGCCCGAGGGCGCGCTGCTCGACGTCGGCGGCGCGGCGGCGCTGCTGCGCCTGGACCTGGCCGAGGTGGTGCTGCGCGAGGGCGGCGGCTGCACCGAGGTCTCGCCGGCCGGGTTCGCCGCCGCCCGCCCCGACCCGCTCGCCGCCGTCGAGGCGGGGGTGCTGCAGCACCTCGAGCGCGACCACCCCGACGTCCTCGCCGCGCTGCGCAGCCGGGTCGCCGTCGGCCCCGGCGAGGTGGTGCGCCCGCTCGGCGTCGACCGGTTCGGCTACCGGCTGCGGGTGGAGCGGCCCGGCGGGCACCGCGACGTCCGGGTGCCCTTCCCGCGGCCGCTGACCTGCCCGGGCCAGCTGCGCGCGGCGACGTCGCGCCTGCTGTGCGCCCTGCGCGCCGGCCTCGCGCGCCGGGACTAGCCGGCGTTCTCACGCAGGAGCCGGGCCAGGCGGGTGCGGCGGGGGCGGACGTCGACCTCCCGCACCGCCCGCGCCAGCGCCGCCCCCGACGCGTGCACGATCGACAGGTGCTGCTGCGCGCGGGTGAGCGCGGTGTAGACCAGGGGCCGCGACAGCATCCCGCCGGCCTCGGGCGGCAGCACGACCACCACGCCCGGCCACTCCGAGCCCTGCGCCCGGTGCACGGTGATCGCCCACCCGTGCTTGAGGTCGGGCAGCGCGTCGTTGGGAACCGTCACCGGCCCGGAGGCGAAGGCGACGTCGAGCGTGCCGTCGCCGGTGCCGGTCACCACGCCCACCTCGCCGTTGGCGAACCCGATCGGCTCGATGTCGAGGTGGTTGGCGGTGGCCACCACCCGGTCGCCGACGTCGAAGCCGAACACCGTCCCCTCGCCGGGGTTCAGCCGTTCCTTGAGCGCCCGGTTCAGCTCGATCGTGCCGGCTGGGCCGCGGTGCACCGGCGTCACGACCTGCACGTTGCGCGGCTCGATCCGCAGGGCCCGCGGGATCGAGTCGGTGACCAGCTGCACCACCCGCCGGGCCGCCTCGCCGCTGCCCGACGCGGGGACGACGACCACCTCGCGGTCAGGGGAGTCCACCGGCGGCAGCTGCCCGCCGCGGACGGCGTTGGCCAGCCGGGCGATCGCGCCGCCCTCGGCCTGCCGGTAGAGGGTGGTCAGCTCGGTCACCGGCACGACCCCGGAGTCGATGAGGTCGCCGAGCACGTGCCCGGGGCCGATCGAGGGCAGCTGCGCGGGGTCGCCGACCAGCAGCAGGTGGGTGCCGTCGGGACAGGCCTCGACCAGCGCCGCGGTGAGCTCGACGTCGAGCATCGAGGCCTCGTCGACCACCACGACGTCGGCGTCCAGCGGCCACTCCTCGTTGCGGGCGAACCCGCCGCCGAAGCCCTGGGAGCCCAGCAGCCGGTGCACCGTCGTCGCCGGGTGGTCGGTGAGCTCCTCGAGCCGCTTGGCCGCCCGCCCGGTGGGTGCGGCCAGCGCCACCTCGCTGCCCTTGGCCCTCAGCAGCCGGACGACGGCGGCCACCGTGCGGCTCTTGCCGGTGCCGGGCCCGCCGGTCAGCAGCGAGACGCCCGCGCCGAGCACCTGCGCGACGGCGGCCTTCTGCGCGTCGTCGAGGCCCTTGGCCACCGACCGGACGGCGGCGGGGTCGGCGATCCGCTCGGCGGTGGCCGCCAGCCGCGCCACGCCCTCGGCGACGGCCTCCTCGGCCATGCCGAAGCGCGCCAGCGAGAGCGTCCGCAGCGCCGGGTCGGGTTCGGGGGGCTCGGCGTCCGGATCGGCGTCCTCGTCGAACTCCGGCTCCGGCGGCTCGTGGTCGAGCACCTCGCCCGACTCGACCGCCGCCACCACCGCCGCCACCGGGTCGGCCACGCCCTCGGCGCGGAGTGCGGCCACCACCAGGTCGGCGGGCAGCACGGTGTGCCCGTCGCGCGCCGCCGTCCGCAGCGTCACGAGGACGATCGCCCGGCCGCGGCGGCTGTCGCTGCGGTCGGCGCCGGGCAGCAGCGAGATGGCCAGCCGGTCGGCGTCGCGCAGGCTGACGGTGGACAGCCGCAGCAGCGCCCACGGGTCGTCGCGCAGCCGGCGGGCGGCGTCCTCGCCCAGCGCGTCGGCGGCCGAGGACGCCAGCCGGGCCTCCAGCCCCGCCGTGACCAGCAGCTCCACCACGCCGTAGGTGGGCTGGGCGGACAGGAACGAGGAGAACAGCCGCTCGGCGCGCTGGGTGCCGACCCGCGGCAGCTTCTGCAGCTTCGCGGCGGTCACGTCGTCGGGCGAGGTGATCCCGGCGCCGGGCAGCTCGGCGGCGGCCCGCTTGCCCAGGCCCGGCCACAGGCCCGCGGCGCAGAACGCGGCGAAGACCGGGTCGGGAGCCGCTGGGGTGGGGACCGCGCTCATCGGGCCGACCGCTGGTCCGGGTAGGAGAAGTGCGGCGCCGACACGTCCTCCAGCGCCGTGCGGATCGCGGCGGGCAGCCGCACGGTCTCCGCGTCGAGCGAGGCCTGCAGCTGCTCGGCGGTGCGCGCGCCGACCACCGGAGCGACGACGCCGGGCCGGTCGCGCACCCAGGCCAGCGCCACGGCCAGCGGCGTGGTGCCCAGCCCGTCGGCGGCGGTCACCACGGCCTCGACGATCCGGTCGGCGGCCGGCGAGCGCAGGTCGTCGATGAACCCGGCCCACTGCGGCGAGGCGCCGCGCGACTCGTCGGGGGTGCCCGCGCGGTACTTGCCGGTGAGCAGCCCCCGGCCCAGCGGCGACCAGGCCAGGACGCCGAGCCCCAGCGCCTCCGCGGCGGGCACCACCTCCCGCTCCACACCGCGCTGCAGCAGGGAGTACTCGACCTGGGTGCTGACCAGCGGCGTGCGGCCGGGCCAGGCGCGCTGCCAGGTGGCCGCCTGCGCGGTCTGCCAGCCGGTGAAGTTGCTCACCCCGACGTAGCGGGCCCGGCCGGAGGCGACCGCGGCGTCGCAGGCGGCGAGGGTCTCCTCGACCGGCGTCACGTCGTCCCAGGCGTGCAGCTGCCACAGGTCGACGTGGTCGACGCCGAGCCGCTCCAGCGAGGCGTCCAGCGCGGCCAGCAGGTGCCCGCGGGAGGCGCCGCGGCCCATCGGCCCGGCGCCGGTGCGGCCCACGGCCTTGGTGGCCACCAGCAGCTCCGAGCGGGGGACGACGTCGGCCATGAGCCGGCCCAGCAGGCGCTCGCTGTCGCCGTCGCAGTAGACGTCGGCCGTGTCGACCAGGGTGCCGCCGGCGTCGGCGAAGGCGGTCAGCTGCAGCGCCGCCTCGTCCTCGTCGGTGTCCCGGCCCCAGGTCATGGTGCCCAGCCCCAGCCGGGAGACGACCAGGCCGCTGCGCCCCAGCGCCCGTTGTTCCACGACGGGCCAACCTACCGCCGGACGCCGACACGGGCCGGGCACACGGGCGGTGTGGTGGACGGCGCGCGGGTCGCGTCCGGACCGTCCCGGCGACCCGACCTAGGCTGTCCTCCCGTGCCTCCGCTGACCTCCGCCGCGCCCGCCCGCCCGCCGTCCGGACGCCGGGGCTGACCGGCGGTGGGCTGGCTCGAGGCCGTCGTCCTGGGCCTGGTGCAGGGCCTGACGGAGTTCCTGCCGATCTCCTCCAGCGCCCACCTGCGGGTGGTCGGCGAGGCGACGGGCTGGGGGGACCCGGGGGCGGCGTTCACCGCGATCACCCAGATCGGCACCGAGGCCGCCGTCCTGCTGTACTTCCGCCGGGACATCGCGCGGATCGTCGTCGCCTGGCTGCGCGCGCTGACCGACCGCTCGAAGCGGTCGGACCCCGACGCCCGGATGGGCTGGCTGATCATCGTCGGCAGCATCCCGATCGTGGTGCTCGGCCTGCTGTTCCAGGAGGACATCGAGACCACCTTCCGCGACCTGCGCATCGTCGCGATCGCGCTGGTGGCGTTCTCGCTGGTCCTCTACTGGGCCGACCGGGTGGGCCGCAAGGAGCGGGAGCTGCGCCACCTCACCGTCCGCGACGGGCTGCTGTTCGGCCTGGCGCAGGCGATGGCGCTGGTGCCGGGCGTGTCCCGCTCGGGCGGCACGATCACCATGGGGCTCGTCCTCGGCTACACCCGGGCGGCGGCGGCGCGGTACTCGTTCCTGCTGGCCATCCCCGCGGTCCTCGGCTCGGGGTTCTTCCAGGTCTACGAGACCCTCACCGGCGACGTCGCCGGCGAGACGATCTCCTGGGGGCCGACGGCCCTCGCCACCGCCATCGCCTTCGGGGTGGGCCTGTCGGTCATCGCCTGGCTGCTGCGCTACCTCGACCGCGGCACCTTCACCCCGTTCGTCGTCTACCGGGTGGTGCTGGGCCTGGCGCTGCTCGCGCTGGTCGGCGTGGGGGTCCTGGCCCCGAACTGAGGGACGGCACCGTCCGCTCCGCCCGCCTAGGCTCGGGCGTCGTGACCACCGTCATCCTCCTGCGGCACGGCCGGACGACGGCGAACGCCGGTGGCGTGCTGGCCGGCTGGACCCCGGGCGTCGAGCTCGACGAGACCGGGCAGGCGCAGGTGGCCGCGGTGGGCCGGCGGCTGGCGCCGGTGCCGCTGGCCGCGGTGGTCAGCAGCCCGCTGGACCGCTGCCGCCAGACCGCCGGGGCGGTGCTCGCCGGCCGGGAGCTGGAGCTGCAGACCGACGAGCGGCTCGGCGAGGCCCGCTACGGCGACTGGACCGGCCGGCCGCTCAAGGAGCTGGTCAGGGACCCGATGTGGAAGGTCGTGCAGCAGCACCCCTCCGCCGCGGTGTTCCCCGGCGACGGGGGCGAGGGGCTGGCGCAGACCCAGGCCCGCGCGGTGGCCGCCGTCCGCGAGTGGAACGCCCGCCTGGGCCCCGACGCGGTGTGGCTGGCCTGCAGCCACGGCGACGTCATCAAGGCCGTGCTCGCCGACGCCCTGGGCCTGCACCTCGACGGCTTCCAGCGGATCGTCGTCGACCCGGCGTCGATCTCGGTGGTCACCTACACCGAGACCCGCCCGTTCGTCGTCCGGGTCAACGACACCGGCGGCGACGTCGCCGCGCTGATCCCGCCGAAGAAGCGGCCCCGGCGCCGCAGGGGGAGGGACTCCGACGCGGTCGTCGGCGGCGGCGCCGGCGCGGCGGTTCCCTGAACGCGGTGGTCGGGAGGCCCGCGTAACCTGGGCGCGTGCCCCGCCAGGTCTACCGCTTCGACCGCCCGTCCCGGTTCGTCGCCGGCACGGTCGGGCAGCCGGGCGAGCGGACCTTCTACCTGCAGGCCTCCGACGCCGAGGGCCGCGTGGTCAGCGTCGCGCTGGAGAAGTCGCAGGTGCAGGTGCTCGCCGAGCGCATGGACGAGCTGCTCGACGAGGTGGCCACCCGGCCCGGCACCGTCGTCCCCGCGCAGGCCGACGTCGACGACCTCGAGCCGCTCACCGCGCCGGTCGACGAGGAGTTCCGCGTCGCCGCGATGGGCCTGGCCTGGGACGGCGAGGCGCAGGCCGTCGTCGTCGAGGCCGTGGCGGCCACCGACGAGCCGGTCGACGAGGAGGCCATCCTCTCCGACGCCGAGGAGGGCCCCGACGCGCTGCGCGTGACGATCACCCCGGGCGCGGCCCGCTCGTTCGTCGCCCGCGCCCGCCGCGTCGTCGCCGCCGGCCGCCCGTCCTGCCCGCTGTGCTCGCTGCCGCTGGACCCGACCGGGCACGTCTGCCCCCGGCAGAACGGCTACCGCCGCTGAACCGGGGACGACGGTGAGCGAGCCCGCGCGGGAGCTGCGCACCCCGGTCGGCGACGCCGAGGCGCGACGCCTGCTGCTCGAGGGGGAGATCGACCTCGAGGGCCGGATGCTCGACGCCAGCAACGTCACCCTCGTCGGCGTCGTCCGCACCGGCGATCTCGAGGCCGAGTGCGTGTACAAGCCGGTCGCCGGCGAGCGACCGCTGTGGGACTTCCCCGACGGCACGCTGGCCGGCCGCGAGGTGTCGGCGGCGCTGGTCAGCGAGGCCACCGGCTGGTCGGTCGTGCCGCCCACGGTGCTGCGCGACGGCCCGTTCGGCCCCGGCATGGTGCAGCTGTGGATCGACGGCGACCCCGACGTCGACCTGGCCGCCTTCGTCCGCTCCGACCACCCCGGCCTGCGCCGGATGGCGGTGTTCGACGCGGTGGTGAACAACGCCGACCGCAAGGGCGGGCACATCATCCCGACCTCGGCCGGCCACGTGTACGGCGTCGACCACGGCATCTGCTTCTCCTCCGACCCGAAGCTGCGCACGCTGCTGTGGCGCTGGGCCGGCAGGCCGCTGCCGCTGGAGGCCCTGGAGGTGCTCGAGCGCCTGGCCGACGAGCTGCGCGGCGACCTCGGCGAGGCGCTGCACGAGCACCTCACCCGCCGCGAGGTGCGCTCGACCCAGCAGCGGGTGGCCGAGCTGCTGCGCACCCAGCTGCACCCCGAGCCCTCCGGCGAGTGGCCCGCCCTGCCCTGGCCGCCCTTCTGAGGGTCGTCGCGCCGCGTGGGGGCCGGAGGCCTCCCGAGGTGTGACGAGGCGGGGCTCGGCGCAGGTCGGGTACGGCTCCTGGCCGCGGTCGGAGCCCGGCAGAGCGACAGTGGACACGTGCCGCACCGATCCCGCCTGGCCGTCCTGCTGCTCGACCTGCCGCCCGCGCACCACGCCGCGGGCACCGCGTTCTGGGCCGGCGCCACCGGCCGCACCGCCGCCCCCGACCCCGCCGACGACAGCTGGGCCTCCCTCGGCTCCCTCGCCGGCGGCCTCCACCTGGAGGTGCAGCGCACGGGGGAGGGGACGCCGCCGCGCTGGCACGTCGACGTCGAGACCGACGACGTGCCCGCCGAGGTGGCCCGGCTGGAGACGCTGGGCGCCCGCCGGCTGGCCGACATGGGCTCGTTCTGGCAGATGACCGACCCCGCCGGGCTGGTGTTCTGCGTGGTCGGCGTGCAGACCGGCGAGGCGTTCGAGCGCTACGCCGTGGCCTGGCCCTAGGGCGCGTCCAGGCGCACGAGGTCGATCATCGCCGCCGCCTGCAGGCCGTCGCCGTCCACGGTGAGCACCTCCAGCGGCACCCGCCGCCAGCAGGCCAGCAGCAGGTCACCGGCCGTGCCGCGCAACGTGGCCACCGGCTGCGGCCGCGAGCCCGCGAACAGGGTCCGCTCCTGCCCGGCGTCGATCGCGTGCAGCACCACCGGGTGGGCGCCCTCGGGCGGGCCGTCGGGGAAGACCCCGGGCACCACGACCTCCAGCCACTCGTCGACGCCGTCGAGGCCCACGTCGGCCGGGACCGGCCGCACGTCGCCGAACACCTGCTCGACGTCGACGGTGTGCACGACGGCCTCGTGCGTCTGCCGCCGCAGCACGAAGGCGACGTCCTGCCGCGGCGCCCAGGTCCAGACCCGCTCGGCGGGGTCGGCGGCGGCCAGCGCGACCTCCAGCTCCGCTGACTGCCCGGCCGACCAGCCCAGCAGCTCGTCGTCGGGACGGCGCTGCGGGCCCTCGTAGCCACCGGGGTGCGGTGCGCGCGTGCGCACCACCCACGCCCAGAAGTGCTGCACCTCGCCGAGGTGCCAGACCAGGTCCGACAGCGTCCAGCCGGGGCAGCCGGGCACCGCGGCGCCCCAGCCGGCGGCCAGCACGGCCTCGGCGGCGGCATCGGCGAAGCGGGCGTCGGCCCGGCGCAGCGCCGCGAGGTGGGCGGACGGGTCCATCGGCGGCCTCCCCGGGTCAGGTACCCCGGACGCTAGCGCCGGTCGGTGACGGGTGGCCCGGCGGCGGCCGCCACAACGCCGCGGGCCGGGTGGGCGGACGGGAGGTGAGCAGCTCCTGGGCCGCCCGCGAGTCGAGCACCAGGTCGGTCACCAGGCCCGCGGCCAGCGCGGCGACGAGACCGGCGACCTTGTCGTCGCCGGCGACCGCGCACACCCGCCGGGGGATGCGGCGCAGCAGCGGCGGGAGGAGGCCGCTGGTGCGCGCGTTGAGCGGGATCCCCTCCCACGAGCCGTCAGCGCGCAGGAAGACCGTGCAGACGTCGCCCACCACGTGGCCGGCGAGGAGGTCGGCGCGGTCCCCGGGGGTCAGGTAGCCCTCCGTGTGCACCCGCGAGGGCACCGCGCCGGTCATCGCCCCGATGCCGAACAGCGCGACGCCGGCCCCCTGCTGGAGGTCGAGGACGCGGCGCACGCTGCGCTCGCGCCACATCGCCTGGCGCGTCTCGGGCCGGTCGAAGAACGCCGGCACCGGGAAGTGGTGCACCCGGGCGTCCCACGCCGTCCCGAACCGGCCGAGGACGTCGCTGCCGTAGCCGACCCCGCTGCTGTGGGTGTTCATCGCCCCGTTGAGCTGGACGACGTGCGCGTCCCGCAGCGGGCGCGCCCGCAGGTGCTGGCCCACCGCGCTGGTCGTGGTGCCCCACGCCAGGCCCAGGGTGGTGCCGGAGTCGACCACCTCGTCGAGCAGCACGGCGGTCTCGGCCGCGACCGCCTGCAGCCGGGCCGGGCCGGTCGCGTCCTCCGGAACGGGGACCACGCGGGCCGAGATGCCGTGCCGGCGGCCGAGCTCCGCGGCCATCGCGGCTGCACGTCCGTGCACGGGGTTGACCGTGATGGACACGACGCCGGTGGCCCGCGCGGTGTCGAGGGCCCGGGAGACGGTCGACCGGGAGACGCCCTCCTCGTTGGCGATCGTCTCCATCGTGGCCCTGTCCAGCCAGAACCGTCGGGCGACCCGTTCGATGCGGTCGTCGGGCGTCACGTCGGCAGCTCCTCCCCGGCGAGTCCTCGCCACCGGCGACGGTAGTCCGCCGCTGCACATCCGTGCACCGGGCTGCTCTAGCGGCGCACCCCGGGCAGGCTCTGAGGTGTTCAGCTAACCGGCGTCCACGTCGGTGACCAGCGCACCTCCCGGGAGTGCCCGTGCCCACCGCCCTGTCCCTGCAGAACCGCTCCGACGCACTCGACCGCATGTCCTCCCAGGTCCTCGACGTCCTCGTGATCGGAGGTGGTGTGACCGGCGCCGGGGCCGCCCTGGATGCCGCCAGCCGCGGCCTGACCGTCGGCCTGCTCGAGCAGCGCGACTGGGCCTCGGGCACCTCGAGCCGGGCGAGCAAGCTGGTCCACGGCGGCTTGCGCTACCTGGAGATGCTCGACTTCGCGCTGGTCCGCGAGGCGCTGCACGAGCGCGGCCTGCTCGTCGGCCGGCTCGCCCCGCACCTGGTGCACCCGGTGCCCTTCCTCTACCCGATCCGGCACCGGCTGTGGGAACGGGTCTACATCGGCGCCGGCATCGCGCTCTACGACACCCTCGGCGGGCTGCTCGGCCGGGTCGGCGGCCGGGGGGTGCCGCTGCACCGGCACCTGTCGAAGGAGGCGCTGCGCCGGGTCGCCCCGTCGCTGCGCGAGGACGCCGCCATCGGCGCCATCCGCTACTGGGACGCCAAGGTCGACGACGCCCGCCTGGTGCAGGTGCTCGTGCGCACCGCCGTCGGCCACGGCGCGCTGGCCGCCAGCCGCACGCAGGTGACCGGCTACCTGGAGGAGGACGGCCGGGTCGCGGGCGTGCGCGCCGTGGACCTCGAGACCGGCCGCGACCTCACCATCCGGGCCCGCCACGTCGTCGGCGCCACCGGCGTGTGGACCGACCAGACCCAGGAGCTCTTCCGCGCCCAGGGCCTCACGGTGCGGGCCTCCAAGGGCGTGCACATCGCCGTCCCGCGGTCGGTGATCGCCGGCGAGGACGGGTTCATCCTCCGCACGGAGAAGAGCGTGCTGTTCATCATCCCGTGGCCCACCCACTGGGTGATCGGCACGACCGACACCCCGTGGGACCTGGCCAAGGACCACCCGGTCGCCTCCTCCGCCGACGTCGACTACCTGCTCGAGCACGCCAACGCCGTCCTCGAGCGCCCGCTCACCCGCGACGACGTCCTCGGCGTCTACACCGGCCTGCGCCCCCTGCTGCAGCCGGTCGACGACGGCAGCGGCTCGACGACGAAGGTCTCCCGCGAGCACACCGTGGCCACCGTCCGGCCCGGGCTGACCGTCATCGCCGGCGGCAAGTACACGACCTACCGGGTCATGGCCCGCGACGTCGTCGACATGGCGCTGGCCGACCGCGCGCCCGGCGAGGACCCGGCCGCGACGGTCCCGGCGTCGCTGACCGAGGAGCTGCCCCTGGTCGGCGCCGACGGCTACCAGGTGCGCTGGAACCGCAAGGCCCACCTCGCCGCCGCGCACGGCTGGACCGAGACGCGCGTGGAGCACCTGCTCGACCGCTACGGCAGCCTGGTCGACGAGGTGTTGGCCCTCGTCGACGCCGACCCCGACCTCGGCCGGCCGCTCGAGGGTGCCCCGGACTACCTGCGGGCCGAGGTCCTCTACGCGGTCACCGCCGAGGGCGCGCTGCACCTGGAGGACGTGCTGACCCGGCGCACCCGGCTGTCCTACGAGCAGGCCGACCGGGGGACGGCGTCGGCGCGCGCGGCCGCCGCGCTCATGGCCGGGCCCCTGGGCTGGGACGACGCGCAGCTCGAGCGCGAGGTCTCCAGCTACCTCGCCCGCGTCGAGGCCGAGCGGGCCGCCGAGGTCATGCCCGACGACAGCTCCGCCGAGGCCGCCCGGCTGCGCGCCCCCGAGATCCGGCCCTTCGCCGACGCCTCCTGAGCCCGGGGCCGGCCGGTGACCCGGCCGGCCCCGCCCCCCCCCCGACCCCGTCGACCGCGAACCCGCGAGAGGAGGAGCGCGGATCCCGCACGACCCGCCCGGATGCGGGCGGGCCCCCGTACGGCACAACCGGACAGAGAGGTCCCAGGACGTGTCACTGGTCTCCGTATTCTTCTCCGAGGTGCTCGGCACCGGACTGCTGCTGCTGGGCGGCGTCGGCGTGGTCGCCAACGTCCTGCTCACCGACTCCAAGGGCCGCGGCGCCGACTGGCTGCTGATCAACTTCGGCTGGGGTCTGGCGGTCTTCATCGGCGTCTACGCCGCCTACCGCAGCGGCGCCCACCTCAACCCCGCCGTCACCCTGGGCCTGTGGGCCTCGGGAGCCGAGGAGTACGCCCCCGGCGTCGACATCACCGTCGGCAGCACGCTGGTCTACTTCGCCGGCGAGTTCGTCGGCGCCTTCCTCGGCGCCGTCGTGGCCTGGCTGGCCTACCACGAGCACTACGCCGCCCACCCCGACCCGGGCGAGGTCCTGGCGACGTTCTCCACCGCGCCGGCCATCCGCCGGCCGGTCTGGAACGTGGTCACCGAGCTCGTCGGCACGTTCGTGCTGGTCTACGTGATCCTGAGGTTCGGCAACACCCCGACCGAGATCGGCCCGGTGGCGGTCGCCCTGCTGGTCGTCGGCATCGGCGCCTCGCTCGGCGGGCCGACCGGCTACGCCATCAACCCCGCCCGCGACCTCGGCCCGCGCATCGCGCACGCCGTGCTGCCCATCCGCGGCAAGAAGGGCAGCGACTGGGGCTACGCCTGGGTCCCGGTGGTCGGCCCCGTCATCGGCGGCGTCCTCGCTGGCCTGCTCGCCCGGGTCTTCTGACCCGCTCCCCGCTCCACACGCCCGCACCCCCACCTGCAACGACGCACCCGGAGGTCCCCGTGAGCCAGTACATCGCCGCCATCGACCAGGGCACCACCAGCACCCGCTGCATGGTCTTCGACCACGACGGCGCCGTCGTGGCCGTCGGCCAGAAGGAGCACCAGCAGATCTTCCCGCGCGCCGGCTGGGTCGAGCACGACCCGGTCGAGATCTGGGCCAACGTCCGCGAGGTGGTCGGCCAGGCGCTGGCCCGCGCCGACCTGACCGGCGCCGACCTCGCCGCCGTGGGCCTGACCAACCAGCGCGAGACCACCGTCGTGTGGGACAGGACCACCGGCGAGCCGGTCTACAACGCCATCGTCTGGCAGGACACCCGCACCGACCGCATCGTCACCGAGCTCGGCGAGCTCGGCGGCGGCGCCGACCGGTACAAGGAGAAGGTCGGCCTCCCGCTGGCCACCTACTTCGCCGGGCCCAAGGTGACCTGGATCCTCGACAACATCGAGGGCGCCCGGGAGCGGGCCGAGCGCGGCGACCTGCTCATGGGCACGATCGACAGCTGGCTGCTGTGGCACATGACCGGCGGCACCGACGGCGGGCAGCACATCACCGACGTCAGCAACGCCTCGCGCACGATGCTCATGGACTACCGGACGCTGGCCTGGGACGAGTCGATCGCCGCGGACATGCGCATCCCCGTGTCGATGCTGCCGGAGATCCGCTCCAACTCCGAGGTCTACGGCGAGGGCCGCAAGGCCGGCGCGCTCGCGGGCGTCACGATCGCCGGCTCGCTCGGCGACCAGCAGGCGGCCACCTTCGGGCAGGTCTGCTTCTCGCCCGGCATGGCCAAGAACACCTACGGCACGGGCAACTTCCTGCTGCTCAACACCGGCGAGGAGGCGGTGTCGTCGAAGAACGGCCTGCTGACGACGGTCTGCTACAAGATCGGCGACCGCAGGCCGGTGTACGCCCTCGAGGGCTCCATCGCCGTCACCGGCTCGCTGGTGCAGTGGGTGCGCGACAACCTGCGGCTCATCGGCGGCGCCGGCGAGATCGAGGCGGTGGCCCGCTCGGTGGAGGACAACGGCGGCGCCTACTTCGTGCCCGCGTTCTCCGGCCTGTTCGCCCCGCACTGGCGCTCCGACGCCCGCGGCGCGCTGGTCGGGCTGACCCGCTACGTCAACCGCGGCCACCTGGCCCGCGCCGTCCTGGAGGCCACCGCCTACCAGACCCGCGAGGTCGTGGAGGCGATGAACGCCGACTCCGGCGTCGACCTCACCGAGCTGCGCGTCGACGGCGGCATGGTGGTCAACGAGCTGCTCATGCAGTTCCAGGCCGACGTCCTCGGCGTCGACGTCGTCCGGCCGCAGATCGCCGAGACGACGGCGCTGGGCGCGGCCTACGCCGCCGGGCTCGCCGTCGGCTTCTGGGCCGACGAGGACGAGCTGACCAGCCAGTGGGCGGAGGACCAGCGGTGGTCGCCGGCCATGGACGCCGGCACCCGCGACCGCTACTACCGCAAGTGGCAGAAGGCCGTGGCCCGCACCCTCGACTGGGTCGACGACGACGACGACGCCTGAGCCGTCCCGCGGGCGCCGTCCCCAGGTGGGGGCGGCGTCCGCGGGGTGGGCCCGACCACGCAACTAGGCTCGGCGTCGTGCTCGCCTGGCCCGCCCCGCTCCTGCCGACCCTGCCGGGTGCCGGCCCGGTCCTCCGGGTGTTCGACACCGCCCGCGGGGAGGTCGTGGCCACCACGCCCGACCGGGTGGCCCGGATGTACGTCTGCGGGATCACCCCCTACGACGCCACCCACCTCGGCCACGCCGCCACCTACCTGGCCTTCGACCTGGTCAACCGGGTGTGGCGCGACGCCGGGCACGGCGTCCACTACGTGCAGAACGTCACCGACATCGACGACCCCCTGCTCGAGCGCGCCGAGCGCGACGGCGAGGACTGGGTGGTGCTCGGGATGCGCGAGACCGCGCTGTTCCGCGAGGACATGACGGCGCTGCGGGTGCTGCCGCCCGACGACTACGTGGGGGCGGTGGCGACCATCCCGCGGATCGTCGCGCACGTGGAGACCCTGCTCGACGAGGGCCTGGCCTACGCGCTCGACGACGGCACCGGCGACGTCTACCACGACGTCGCCCAGGCCCCGGGCTTCGGCGAGGAGTCCGGCTACGACGAGGCCACCATGCTGGCGCTGTCGGCCGAGCGCGGCGGCGACCCCGACCGCCCGGGCAAGCGCAACCGGCTCGACCCGCTGCTGTGGCGCGGGCGCCGCGAGGGCGAGCCGTCCTGGCCCGGCCCGCGCGGCACCGAGGGCCGGCCGGGCTGGCACATCGAGTGCGCCGCCATCGCGCTGGCCACCATCGGCATGGGCTTCGACGTGCAGGGCGGCGGCAGCGACCTGGTCTTCCCGCACCACGAGTTCTCCGCCGTCCACGCCGAGGCGCTCACCGCCACCAAGCCCTTCGCCCGGGCCTACGTGCACGCGGCGATGATCGGTCTGGACGGGGAGAAGATGAGCAAGAGCCGGGGCAACCTGGTGTTCGTCTCCAAGCTGCGCGGCGAGGGCGTCGACCCGATGGCGATCCGGCTCGCGCTGCTGTCGGGCCACTACCGCACCGACCGCGCCTGGACCGCCGATCTGCTGGCCGCCGCGCAGGACCGGCTGGCCACCTGGAGGCGCGCCGCGGCCTGCAGCACCGGCGCCCCGGCCGCCCCGGTGCTGGCGGGCCTGCGCGAGCGCCTGGCCGACGACCTCGACAGCCCCGGCGCCATCGCCCTCGTCGACACCTGGGCGGCGGCCACCCTCGCCGGCGGCGGGGACGGCGAGGACGGCGCCCCGGCCATGGTGGCCGACGCGGTCGACGCGCTGCTGGGCGTCGACCTGTTCGGCGCCGCGCTGCAGGAGGGCTGATGACCGGCGGGTTCAGGCTCACCGACCGCGCGACGCGCGAGGCGGAGGAGTCCGGGCTCGCCCCCGCCGCGGCGCGCTCGGCGGCCGGCCGCGGCCGCGCCGTCGCCGAGCCCGAGGACCGGCTGCGCACCGCCTACGAGCGTGACCGGGACCGGATCCTGCACGCCAAGGCCTTTCGCCGGCTCAAGCACAAGACGCAGGTCTTCCTCAACCCCGACGGCGACCACTTCGTCACCCGGCTCACCCACACGCTGCAGGTCACCCAGGTGGCCCGCGCGATCGCCCGGGCGCTGGGCCTCAACGAGACGCTGGCCGAGGCGATCGCGCTCGGCCACGACGTCGGGCACTCGCCGTTCGGCCACATCGGCGAGGACGCCTTCGACCCCTACGTCCCCGGTGGCTGGCACCACGCGGCGCAGGGGGTGCGGATCGTGGAGGTGCTCGAGCACCTCAACCTCACCTGGGAGGTCCGCGACGGCATCCGCGCGCACAGCTGGAAGATCACCCCGCCGCCGGCCACCCGCGAGGGCGAGTGCGTGCGCTACGCCGACCGGATCGCCTACCTCTCGCACGACGCCCTGGACGCCGTCCGCGCCGGGGTGCTGCGGCCCGGCGACCTGCCGGCGGTCGCCCGCGCGGCGTTCGGCGAGCCGGGCAGCGCGATGGTCGGGGCGATGGTCGACGCCGTGGTCACCGGGTCGCTCGCCGACGGGGGAGAAGTGGTGATGGCGGCCGGGTCGCTGGCGGCCATGCACGAGCTGCGGGCGTTCATGTTCCGGCGGGTGTACGTGTCCGAGACCGCCGCGGGGCAGAAGCAGCTGGCGGTCGACGTCATCCGCCGGCTGGTCGACCACCACCTCGCCCACCCCGAGCTCATCCCGCCCACCTACCGCGACACCGAGGCCGACCTGGTGACGCAGGTGGTCGACCACGTGTCGGGGATGACCGACCGGTTCGCGCTGGCCACCCACGACCGGCTCTTCGGCGAGGACGCCGCGGCCCGCATGACCCCGCTGCTGCGCACCTGACCCCGTCCCTCCTGGGGTGTCCTGCGGGGGCCGGGGGTCCTGCGGGGCTCCGGGAGGACGAGGAACGCCCCAGGAGCGGCAGCTTGACGGATTCCACCGGGTGACCGTTATCCCCAACTGCCGCACGACCGGACCGGCCGCCGCGGGAGGGACCGGCGACCGGGTCGGGCTAGTTGGGGGAGGAACCCCGGCGGCGGAGGTAGCGCTCGAACTCGCGGGCGATCTGGTCGCCGTTGGCCTGGGAGAGGTCGGTCTCGGTCTGCCGCTCCTCCAGCGACCGGACGTACTCGACGACCTCGGCGTCCTCCTGGGCCATCTCGTCGACGGTCTTGACCCACTCGTCGGCCTGCTGGGGCAGCGCGCCCAGCGGCACGGCGACCTCCAGCACCTCCTCGACCCGCTGCAGCAGCGCCACGGTGGCCCGCGGCGAGGGCGGCTGCGACACGTAGTGCGGGACGGCGGCCCAAAAGCTCACCGCCGGGAGCCCGGCCTGCACGCAGGCGTCCTGGAAGACGCCGAGGATGCCGGTGGGCCCCTCGTAGCGGGAGGTCTCCAGACCCCAGCGCTCGGCGGACTCGGCGTCGTAGGCCGAGCCGGTGACCGGCGTGGGGCGGGTGTGCGGCGTGTCGGCGAGCAGCGCGCCCAGCGCGACGACGGTCTGCACGTCGAGCTCGCGGCACAGCTCGATGAGCTCCTCGCAGAAGCCGCGCCAGCGCATGTTGGGCTCGATGCCGCGGATGAGCACGACGTCGCGGTCGCTGTCCGGCGGGCGGGCCACCGAGATGCGCGTCGTCGGCCACTCGACGCGGCGGCTGATCCCGCCGACCAGGGAGACGGTGGGCCGGTTGACCTGGAAGTCGTAGTAGTCCTCGGGGTCCAGCGCCGCGAGGGGGGTGGCGTCCCAGATCAGCTCCAGGTGCTCGAGCGCCCCGGTGGCGGCGTCCCCGGCGTCGTTCCAGCCCTCGAACGCGACCACCACCACCGGCCGGTCGAGCTGGGGCAGGTCCTCGGAGGCGGACTTGGGGTCGGTCACCCTGCGAGCCTACGTCGGTCGCGGCGTCCCGCCGGGGGAGCGAGGTGGGAGGATGGCCCCCGGAACAACAGGCAGGGCCCGGGACCGTTGAGCGTGCAGCAGGCCCGCCCGCCGCCGACCGAACCCCCGAGGACGCCCGTGACCGACGCCCCCACCCCCCGTCCCGACGCGACGGCGGAGCTGACCGCCCTGCTCGAGCAGCGCATCCTCGTGCTCGACGGGGCGATGGGGACGGCCATCCAGCGCGACCGGCCGAGCGAGGCCGGCTACCGCGGCGAGCGCTTCGCCGACTGGCGCACCGACGTCCAGGGCAACAACGACCTGCTGGTGCTCACCGCGCCCGAGCTGGTCGCGGGCATCCACCGCGAGTACCTCGAGGCCGGCGCCGACCTGGTCGAGACCAACACCTTCAACGCCACGTCGATCTCGCTGGCCGACTACGGCATGTCCGCGCTGGCCTACGAGATCAACGTGGCCGCGGCCCGGCTGGCCCGCCGCGAGGCCGACGCGATGACCGCGCGCACCCCCGACCGCCCGCGCTGGGTCGCCGGCGCCATCGGCCCGACCAGCCGGACGGCGTCCATCTCGCCCGACGTCAACGACCCCGGCGCGCGCAACGTCACCTTCCCCGAGCTGGTCGAGGCCTACCTGGAGCAGGCGCGCGGCCTGGTCGACGGCGGTGCCGACCTGCTGCTGGTCGAGACCGTCTTCGACACGCTCAACGCCAAGGCGGCGGTCTTCGCGCTGGAGACGCTGTTCGAGGAGCACGGCCGGCGCTGGCCCGTCGTCGTCTCGGGCACGATCACCGACGCCTCCGGCCGCACGCTGTCGGGGCAGACCACCGAGGCGTTCTGGAACTCGGTGCGCCACGTCCGCCCACTGGCCGTCGGGCTCAACTGCGCGCTGGGTGCCGCGGAGATGCGGCCCTACGTCGCCGAGCTGGCCCGGGTCGCCGGCACCTTCGTCTCCTGCTACCCGAACGCCGGGCTGCCCAACGCCTTCGGCGAGTACGACGAGGCACCGGCCGAGACCGCCGGGGTGCTGCGCGGCTTCGCCGAGGACGGCTTCGTCAACATCGTGGGCGGCTGCTGCGGCACCACCCCCGAGCACGTCGCGGCGATCGCCGCCGCCGTGGCGGACCTGCCGCCGCGCACCCCGCCGGCCCGGCGCCCGGCGCTGCGCCTGTCGGGCCTGGAGCCGCTGACCGTCGACGCCGACTCGCTGTTCGTCAACGTCGGCGAGCGCACCAACATCACCGGCTCGGCCCGCTTCCGCCGGCTGATCCGCGACGGCGACTACCCGACCGCGCTGGCCGTCGCCCGCCAGCAGGTCGAGGCCGGCGCGCAGGTCATCGACGTCAACATGGACGAGGGCATGATCGACGGCGTCGCGGCGATGACCCGCTTCACCCGCCTCGTCGCCGCCGAGCCCGACATCTGCCGCGTGCCGGTGATGGTCGACTCCTCCAAGTGGGAGGTCATCGAGGCCGGCCTGCAGCAGCTGCAGGGCAAGTCGATCGTCAACTCGATCTCGCTGAAGAACGGCGAGGAGGAGTTCGTCGAGCAGGCCCGGCTGTGCCGCAAGTACGGCGCCGCCGTCGTCGTCATGGCCTTCGACGAGCAGGGCCAGGCCGACACCCTCGAGCGGCGCCGGCAGATCTGCCGGCGGGCCTACGACGTCCTCACCCAGCAGGTCGGCTTCCCCGCCGAGGACGTGATCTTCGACCCCAACGTCTTCGCGGTGGCCACCGGCATCGAGGAGCACGCCCGGTACGGGCTGGACTTCATCGAGGCCACCCGCTGGATCAAGGAGAACCTGCCCGGCGCGCTGGTGTCCGGCGGCGTCTCCAACGTCTCCTTCTCCTTCCGCGGCAACAACCCGGTGCGCGAGGCCATCCACGCGGTGTTCCTCTTCCACGCCGTCGCCGCCGGGATGGACATGGGCATCGTCAACGCCGGGGCGCTGGAGGTCTACGAGGAGGTCCCCGCCGAGCTGCGCGAGCGGATCGAGGACGTCGTCCTGGCCCGCCGGCCCGACGCCACCGAGCGGCTGCTGCAGATCGCCGGCGACTACGCCGGGGACGGCGCGGCGAAGGAGGCGGCCACCGAGGAGTGGCGGGCGCTGCCGGTGGGCGAGCGGATCACCCATGCGCTGGTCAAGGGCGTCGACGAGTTCGTCGAGTCCGACACCGAGGAGCTGCGCCTGCAGATCGCCGCCCGCGGCGGCCGGCCGATCGAGGTCATCGAGGGCCCGCTGATGGACGGCATGAACGTCGTCGGCGACCTGTTCGGCGCGGGGAAGATGTTCCTGCCGCAGGTGGTGAAGTCCGCGCGGGTGATGAAGAAGGCCGTCGCCCACCTCATCCCGTTCATCGAGGCGGAGAAGCGGCCCGGCGACGCCGAGCGCAGCAACGGCAAGGTCGTCATGGCCACCGTGAAGGGCGACGTCCACGACATCGGCAAGAACATCGTCGGCGTCGTCCTGCAGTGCAACAACTACGACGTCGTCGACCTCGGCGTGATGGTGCCGGCGCAGAAGGTGCTCGACACGGCCAAGGCCGAGGGTGCCGACGTCATCGGCCTCTCGGGCCTGATCACCCCGTCGCTGGACGAGATGGTGGACCTGGCCGCGGAGATGGAGCGGCAGGGCTTCGACGTCCCGCTGCTCATCGGCGGGGCGACCACCTCGCGGGCGCACACCGCGGTCAAGGTGGCCCCGCGCTACCACGGCCCGGTCATCTGGGTGAAGGACGCGTCGCGGTCGGTGCCCGTGGTCGCCGCGCTGCTGTCGGACGACCAGCGGCCGCAGCTGCTCGCCGACGTCGAGTCCGAGTACGAGGGGCTGCGCGAGCGGCACGCGGCCCGCACCGACACCCGCGCGCTGCTGTCCCTCGAGGCCGCGCGAGCCGCGGCGCCGCCGCTGGACTGGTCGGCCTACACCCCGCCGCGGCCGCGGATGCTGGCCCAGCAGGCCCGCGACGCCTGCACCGGCCCCGGCTGCGACCACCGGCACGGCGAGGCGGGCCAGTTCGTCCGCCGGTTGCGCGACTACCCGCTCGAGGAGCTGCGCGGCTACATCGACTGGCAGCCGTTCTTCAACGCGTGGGAGATGCGGGGCCGCTTCCCCGACATCCTGCACAACCCGACCACCGGCGAGGCCGCCCGGCGGCTGTACGAGGACGCCCAGGCGATGCTCGACCGGGTCGTCGGCGAGCGGTGGCTGACCGCCAACGGCGTCGTCGGGCTGTTCCCCGCCAACCGGGTGGACGGCTCGGAGGACGTCGAGGTCTACACCGACGAGTCGCGGACGGCGGTGCGCGCGGTGCTGCACCAGCTGCGCCAGCAGACCGAGGGCCGCGACGGCTCCCCGCGCAGGTCGCTGGCCGACTTCGTCGCGCCCAGGGCGACCGGGCTGCGCGACCACGTCGGCGCGTTCGCCGTCACCGCCGGGCTGGGCTCGGCCGAGCGGGTGGCGGCGTTCCGGGCCGAGCACGACGACTACTCGGCGATCATGCTCGAGGCGCTGGCCGACCGGCTGGCCGAGGCCTTCGCCGAGCGGCTGCACGAGCGGGTGCGCCGGGAGTTCTGGGGCTACGCCGCCGACGAGCACCTCGACAACGAGGCGCTCATCGCCGAGCGGTACCGGGGCATCCGCCCGGCGCCGGGCTACCCGGCCTGCCCCGAGCACACCGAGAAGCAGACCATCTGGGACCTGCTCGACGTCGAGGCCGCCACCGGGCTGCAGCTGACCGAGTCGATGGCGATGTGGCCGGGTGCCGCCGTCAGCGGGCTGTACCTCTCCCACCCCGAGTCGCGGTACTTCGTGCTCGGCCGGCTCGGCCGCGACCAGGTCGAGGACTACGCCCGCCGCAAGGGCTGGACCCTGGCCGAGGCCGAGCGCTGGCTCTCGCCCAACCTCGGCTACCGCACCGACGAGGAGTAGCGGCCCCGGTCAGGGCGCGGCGACGACGAGCACGTCGCGGAAGCCGGGGTCGTGCCGGCTGGTGAAGCCGTACTCGCCCGGTGCCCCCGGGGCGGGGAAGGTGAGCAGCGCGTGCCCGGGGACGACGACGTCGAAGCCGCCGTCGTCGGCGGTCAGCGTGACCTCGGTGTCGCTGCTGTTGAAGACCGTGACCCGCGAGCCCGGGGCCACCGGCCGGGGGACGTGGAAGCGCTCGCCGTCGACCAGCACCCCGACGGAGAGCTCCCCGTGGTCGTGGCCGGCCATCGGGTCGGGCGCCGCCGTCGGGGCAGGCGTGCCCGGTGACGCCGGGGCGGCGGGAGCCGCGGCCGGGCCGGTGGCCGCCTCCGGTGTGCCGGGCGGGGGCGGGGACGCCGACAGCGCCACCGCGACCGCCACGGTGGCGGCCATCAGCACGACCTCGGCCACCGCCAGCCGGCGGAAGGCGCCCGGCTCGCCGGCGCGCAGCCGGGGCAGCGTGCCGCGCCGGTGCCGCCACCCGAGCACGCCGAGCGCGACCAGCGCGGCGGTCTTGGCCAGCAGCAGCCACCCGTAGCCGGTGCCGGCCGCGGCGGCGGGGCCGGCGAGGTCCCCGCCCAGCAGCAGCCAGGCGCCGAGCAGCCCGGAGGCGCCGGTGAGCAGGGAGCAGGCCAGCGCCACCGCGCTGTACCGGGCCGCGGCCGGGGCGAGGTCGCCGGCGGCGCGGCCGTGCACGAGGAGGGCGGCCAGTCCGCCCACCCACGCCGCCGCGGCGACCACGTGCACGGCCAGGCCGGTGACCGCCGGCACGTGGTCGCCGGCCGCGGCGGAGTGCCCGGTGAGGACGACGGGCACGACCAGCCCGGCGAGCGCGGCCAGCAGCAGCGCGCCGGACGCGGGGGTGCGGCGGCAGCGGCGGGCGAGCAGCGCCACGGCCACGGCGAGCAGCACGACGGTGAGCGCGGCCCGGCCGGCGGGGGTGCCGGCGAGGAAGGTCCCGAGCACCGTCCCGGTCAGGCCGCCGGGTGCGACGCCCAGCAGGTCGCTGACGGTGAGCAGCGCGGTGAGCGCGGTCGCCGCCGCCCACGCCGCGGCCCACGCCGCGGCCGCCCGGACCGCCCGCAGCGACGCTCCCGGGAGCACGCCGCCGGGAGCGGGCAGCAGCAAGGCGGCGAAGAGCAGCGTCCCGACCGTGGCGATCCCGGTGACCCGCGCGGCGAGCCGGGCCACGGGCAGGCCCCACTCGACCGGCGCCCCGGCCCGGGGCAGCCCCGCGGGCGCCGGGGCCCCGACGGCGCCCCCCACCGCGAGGGCCAGCACGAGGACGCCCAGCACCCCGAGCACCGCCGGCAGCACGCCGGAGGGCAGCCGGCGGGCCGGGCGGGCGGGCGGGGGCGCCTCCGGCCGCGCGGTGGCGGTCACGACCGGCGGCGCAGCGACCGGGTGCCGAGGACCGCGGCCGCGGCCAGCAGCCCGCCGCCGGCCAGCCAGGCGGGGGAGACGCCCGCCCCGGCGCCGTCCGCCCCGGACGCGGCGGGATCGGACGCGGCGGGATCGGACGCGGCGGGATCGGACGCGGCGGGATCGGACGTGGCGGGATCCGCCGCAGCGGGAGCGGCCGGAGCGGGCGCGGCCGGCGGTGCGGTGGACGGGGGACGGCCGGCCGTCGGTGCGGCGGTGGCGGGTCCGGTGACGGTGAAGGAGAAGGCGCCCTCCAGCGGGTGCCCGTCGGAGGAGGTGACCCGCCACTCGACGGTGTAGCCGCCGGCCGGGAGGTCCGCGCGCAGCGGCTGGACGACGGTGCTGCCCGCGAGCGCGGCCGGACCCTCCGACACCGCGGCGCCGTCGGGCCCGCTCACCAGCACCTGCGTGCCCAGCGCCTGGGCCGGGGCGCTCAGCTGCAGCTCCACCTGCGCCGGCGCCGGCACGGTGGCCCCGGCCGCCGGGACGCTGCCCACCAGCTCGTCGTGCGCCGCCGCCGGTGCCACGCCGGTGCCGAGCAGGACGAGCGCCGCACCCAGCACCAGGAGCAGTGCGGCAGGGCGGTGGAGGGCGGTGTCCCGCGCGGGGGCGGGGGTGCGGTGGACGCGCATGACCGGTGTTCGGCCGCCGGCCGCCCGGTGGATTGCACCCGATCGGGTGTGAACCGATCCGGAGTCCCACGACGAAGGCAGCGGTGGACGGCCCGGGACTCCGCACACGAGCGGAGGGGGGACCCGACCGGTCCGAGGGGTCCTGCGGGACCCCGGCCGCGGGCGCAGGGACGCGTCCGCGGTGCACGGCGGACCCGGTTCCCAACCGTGTCCGCGTGCCGTCACCCCCGGGTGCCGGCACGACCCCACCACTCCCGGAGGAGCCCACTGTGCGCAAGGCACTCGCCGTCCCCACCATCGCCCTCGCCGCGGCCGCGTTCCCGCTGCTGACCCTGTCGCCCGCCCTGGCGGACGACCACGGCGGCAGCTACCAGGCCGACCTGGCCGCCCTCAACGGCTCCGGTGTCAGCGGCACCGGCATGGTGACCCTCGACGGCACCACGGCCACGGTCATGGTCGAGGCGACCGGCCTGCTCGAGGGCGCTCCCCACGCCCAGCACTTCCACATCGCCGCGCAGGGCCAGTGCCCGACCGACGCCGACGACGAGAACGGCGACGGCTTCGTCAGCGTCACCGAGGGCGCGCCCTACTACGGCGCGATCGGCTCGTCGCTGACCACCAGCGGCGACACCTCGCCCGACAGCGGCCTGGCGATCGACCGCTTCCCGACCGAGGGCACGATCAGCTACGAGCGCACCTTCGAGGTCTCGCAGGAGACGGCCGACTCCTTCGCCGCCGGCACCGCGGTGCTGGTCCTGCACGGCGTCGACGAGAACGGCAGCGGCACCTACGACGGCGACGTCATGAGCGACCTCGACCCGTCGCTGCCGATGGAGGCCACCGCCCCGGCCGCCTGCGCCCCGCTGGTCTCCGCCCAGATGGGCACCGCGCCCCACGGCGGCGCCGAGACCGGTGGGGGCAGCACCGCCGGCGTCGAGCAGCAGGCCGTGATCGGGGTGGGCGCCCTCGCCCTCGCCGGTGCGGCCGCCGCCGGCGTCGTGGGCTACCGCCGCCGCCAGGCCGACCAGGCCTGACCCTGCCGGCCGGGCCGCGCGGGATCCCTCCCGCGCGGCCCGGCCCCGGCCCCCGTCTCCCGAGAGGACCGCTGTGACCGAGCCCCCCGCCCGCCGCAGGTCCCGCACCTGGCTGGTCCTCGCCGCCGTGCTGGCCGTCGTCGGCGTCGGTGCCCTCGTCGTGGCACTGACCGGGCAGCGCAGCGCCCCCACCCCGGCCGCGGCCCCCACCGCCGTGGGCTCCTCCGCCGTGGGCTCCTCCGCCGTGGCCTCCTCCGCGCCCTCCACCGTGCCGCCGCCCACCCCACCTCCCGCCCCGGACACGACCCCCGCCGACGCCCCGGCCGACGTGGCCGAGCCGGTGTCGGTCGGCATCCCCGAAATCGGGGTGAGCAGCGACCTGCTGCGGCTGGGCCTCAACGACGACGGCACCGTCGAGGTGCCGCCGCTGGCCCCCGACGACCGGGCGGGCTGGTACGAGAACGGCCCCGCGCCCGGCGCGGTGGGCCCGGCGGTCCTGCTGGGGCACGTCGACTCCGCCGAGTGGGGGCCGGGCGTCTTCTTCGACCTCGGCGCGCTCGCGCCCGGCGACGAGGTCGAGGTGTCCCGCGCCGACGGCACGGTCGCGGTGTTCGCCGTCGACCGGGTCGAGCGGCACGCCAAGGACGACTTCCCGACCGTCGCGGTCTACGGCAACACCGACGACGCCCAGCTGCGGCTGATCACCTGCGGCGGCGCCTTCGACCCCGGGGCGGGCAGCTACGAGGACAACGTCGTCGCCTTCGCCACGCTGGTCGGCACCCGCCCGGCCTGAGCCGGGGTCAGGAGCGCAGGTGGGCCGGCGCGGCGAGCACCCGGCCGTTGCGGTCCTCGTCGCTCCTGCCGACGAGGCTGGCGGCGGTGCGGTCACGGTCGCGTCCTGCTGCCCGGCCGGTGCGCTGTCGGGCTTCCCCGACACGGCTCGTCCGCCGTCCGTCCTAGGAGCCGGCGGCGAGGAGGTCGACGGTCTGGCGGGCCATCTCCAGCTCCTCGTCGGTGGGCACCACGAGGACGGCGACCGGGCTGCCGTCGGCCGAGACCCGGCGCCCGCCCGGGGCGCGGACGGCGTTGCGCTCCTCGTCGAGCCGGATGCCCAGCGTCTCCAGCCCGGCCAGCGAGGCGGCGCGGACGACGGCGTCGTTCTCCCCGATGCCGCCGGTGAAGGCGATCGCGTCGGTGCGGCCCAGCACGGCCAGGTAGGCGCCCACGTACTTGCGCACCCGGTGGCAGAACACGTCGAGGGCCAGCGCGGCCGCCTCGTCGCCGTCGGCGATGCGCCGGTGCACCTCCCGCAGGTCGTTGGTGCCGGCCAGCGCGAGCATCCCGCTGGAGGAGTTCAGCGCCCGGTCGACCTCGGCCGGGGACAGGCCCGCCACCCGGTGCAGGTGCGCGACGACGGCGGGGTCGAGGTCGCCCGAGCGGGTGCCCATGACCAGCCCCTCCAGCGGCGTCATCCCCATGGACGTCTCGACGCTGCGACCCCCGGCGACGGCGGTGGCGCTGGCCCCGTTGCCCAGGTGCAGCACCACCGTGTTCGTCTCGGACAGGGGCCGGCCCAGCAGCTCGGCGGCGGCGCGGGAGACGTGGGCGTGCGAGGCGCCGTGGAAGCCGTAGCGGCGCACCCCGTGCTCGCGGGCCCACTGGGGCGGCACCGCGTAGGTGTGCGCGTGCGGCGGCAGCGTGGCGTGGAAGGCGGTGTCGAACACCGCCACGTGCGGCAGGCCGGGGAAGGCCCGCCGGGCCACCTCGATGCCGACGGCGTTGACCGGGTTGTGCAGCGGCGCCAGCGTGGCCAGCTCGCGCACCGCGCGGACGACGTCGTCGTCGATGCGCACGGGCGCGGAGAACCGGTCGCCGCCGTGCACGACGCGGTGGGCGACGGCGGTCAGGCCGGCGTCGGCCAGCGACGGTCCGGAGTGCTCGAAGGCCTCCAGCGCCGCGGCCAGCGCGCCGGCGTGGTCGGGCAGCGGGCGCTCCACCACCGACGGCTCGCCACCGGCCCGGGAGTGGGTGAGCCGGCCCGAGGGCTGCCCGACCCGCTCGGCCAGCCCCCACGCCAGCGCCTGGCCGGCGCCGACGTCGACCAGCCGGTACTTCAGCGACGACGAGCCGCAGTTGACGACGAGCACCCGCCCGGTCACGACTGCGCCTGGATGGCGGTGATCGCCACGGTGTTGACGATGTCCTGCACCGTCGCGCCCCGGGACAGGTCGTTGACCGGCCGGCGCAGTCCCTGCAGCACCGGGCCGACCGCCACCGCGCCGGCACTGCGCTGCACCGCCTTGTAGGTGTTGTTGCCGGTGTTGAGGTCGGGGAAGACGAACACGGTGGCCCGCCCGGCCACCTCGCTGCTGGGCAGCTTGGTGCGCGCCACCCCGGCGTCGACGGCGGCGTCGTACTGGATCGGCCCCTCCACCGGCAGGCCGGGCGCGCGCGAGCGCACCAGCTCGGTGGCCGCGCGCACCCGCTCGACGTCCTCGCCGCTGCCCGAGGTGCCGGTGGAGTAGGACAGCATCGCCACCCGAGGCTCGACGCCGAAGCGCGCCGCCGTCCCCGCCGAGGTGACCGCGATCTCGGCCAGCTGCCCGGCGTCGGGGTGCACGTTGACCGCGCAGTCGCCGTAGACCACCACCCGGTCGGCCAGGCACATGAAGAACACGCTGGACACCAGCGAGACGCCCTCGGTGGTCCTGATCAGCTCCAGCGCCGGGCGGATGGTCTGCGCGGTGGTGTGCGTGGCGCCGGAGACCATGCCGTCGGCCAGGCCCAGGGCGACCATCAGCGTGCCGGCGTAGGAGACGTCGACGACCAGGTCGCGGGCGGCGTCCATGGTCACGCCGCGGTGCGCCCGCCGCCGCGCGTACTCCACCGCCAGCCGCTCGCGCAGCTCCGGGTCGCACGGGTCGAGCAGCCGCGCCCCGGCCACGTCGACCCCGGCCCGGGCGGCGGCGGCGCGCACCTCGGCGGCGTCGCCGAGCAGGGTCAGGTCGACCACGCCGCGGCGCAGCAGCCGCTCGGCGGCGCGCAGCACCCGCTCGTCGGTGCCCTCGGGGAGGACGACGTGGCGGCGGTCGGCGCGGGCCCGGTCGAGCAGCTCGTACTCGAACATCAGCGGCGTGGTCACCCGCGGCCGGGCCACCGCGGTGCGGTCGAGCAGCTCCTCTCCGTCGACGTGCTCCTCCACCAGCGCCAGCGCCACGTCGACCTTGCGCGGCGCCCCCGGCCCGATCCGGCCCGGCGCAGACCCGGCCAGCGTCGCGGTCGCGTAGGTGTCCTGGTCGGTGACCACCACGGGGACGACCGCGGGCAGCCGCTCGACCAGGCGCATGACCGACTCGGCCGGCGCGATGCCGCCGGTGAGCACCAGCCCGGCGGGGGCGGGCAGACCGCCGGACAGGTGCGCGGCCAGCACCCCGAGGACGACGTCGGCGCGGTCGCCGGGGGTGATCACCACGACGTCGTCGACCAGCCGCTCGAGCAGGTTGGGGATGGTCATGGCGGCCACCAGCACGCCCGAGGTCTCCCGGCCCAGCGCCGCGTCGTCGCCGGCGAGCACGCGGGCGTCGCAGGCCCGCGCCACCTCGGCCACGGTGGGCGCGGTCAGCACCGGCGCCTCGGGCAGCACGTAGACCGGCACCCCGCCGCCGCCGACCCGCTCCCGCACGGCCGGCAGCAGCCGCGGCGGCACCCGGTTGGCCACGACGGCGACCACCTCGCCGCCGGCCGCCCGCACGGCGGTCTCCCCGACGCCGACGGCGACCGCGACGTCGCCGGGGTCGCGGTCGCGGCCGGAGACGACGCACAGCACCGGCAGCCCCAGGTTGGCCGCGATGCGGGCGTTGAGCGCCAGCTCGCGGGAGGCACCGGCCTCGCTGAAGTCCGAGCCGACGACCAGCACCCGGTCGCAGCGCGCCGCCAGCGCGCGGTAGCGGGCCACGATCTCCGACAGCGCCCGGTCCTCGTCGGCGAGGACCTCGGCGTAGGGCACCCCGACGCAGCCCTCCTCGGGCAGCGCGGTGGGCGAGCGGGGCAGCAGCAGCTCCACGACCGGGTCGGCGCCGTCGCGGGAGGACACCACCGGGCGGAACACGCCGAGCCGGCCGACCCGCCGGGAGAGCAGCTCGAACACCCCCAGGGCCACGGCCGACTTGCCGGTCGCCGGCTCGCAGCCGGTGAGGTACAGCCCGTCCGACACCCGCGTCTCCCTCCGCCCCTGCCGCGACCCTAGGGGCCCGGCGGCGGGGCGGCGTCCGGAGCGCGGGGGCCTCAGCCGGACCGCGGCACCGCGATCTTGTACTGGGCGATCTTGCGGTAGAGGGTGGCGCGGCCGATGCCGAGCTCCTCGGCGACCCGGGTCATCGTCGTCCCCGGCTCGGTCAGGCACCGGACGATCTCGTCGCGCTCCAGCCGCTCGAGCCGCGACAGCGGCCGGCTGCCGCCGTCGAGCACCTCCGGCGCCAGGTGGTGGACGTCGACGACGTCGGCGCGGGCGGCGGCCTCGCGCACCACCCGGCGCAGCTGGCGCACGTTGCCCGGCCACGGGCAGCCGGTCAGCGCGCGGGCGGCGCGCGGGGTGAGGGCGACGGTGCGGTGCCGCTCCTGCCGGGCGAACAGGCCCGCCAGCGGCAGCACGTCCTCGGTGCGCGCCCGCAGCGGCGGCACCTCGACGACCGCGTCGGCCAGCCGGGCGAGCTGGTCGGGCAGCACGGCGAACTCCGGCGCCGACAGCACGAACGGCTGCGGCCGGCCGGGGCGGCGCGCGGCGGCCAGGGTGCGGGCGAGGTCGCCGGCGGCCCACGCGGGCAGGTGCGGCAGGCCCGAGACGATCACGCAGGTGTCCGGGTCGTGCAGCTCCGGCGTCCACAGCTCCAGCCAGGCCGCGACGTCCCCGCCCTCCGGCGCGCGGGCGTGCAGCAGCCGCTGCCGCACCGCCAGCCGGCGCCGGGCCAGCGCGGCCAGCGTCGCCTTGCCCGCGCCGGGCTCGCCGAGGACGGTGAGCACCCGGCCCGCCGCGACCGCCCGCGCGGCCTCGTCGAGGGCGGCCCGCCAGCCGGCCGAGACGCACAGGTCGCCGTCGTCGTCCCCGGCGGACCCGCGGACGACGGAGAACACCTCGCCGCGCGGCGCGGGGCGGACCGTGCGGCCGCCGGCCCGCACCAGCATGAGCGCGCTGGTGGCCGACGCCGCGGTCTGCGCCAGGCCGAGCAGCAGCTCCGAGGACGACTCCGACCAGGTGGTCAGGTTGATGCTGCCGGCCAGCTGCCCGGTGAGCGGCTCGAGCACCGGCGCCGCGGCGCAGGTGTAGCCGCGCAGGTCGGTGCAGTAGTGGTCACCGGCGCGCACCAGCGAGGGGGCGCGGTCGGCCAGCGACAGCCCCAGGCCGTTGGTGCCGGCGTTGCGCTCGCTGTAGGTGAACCCGGGGGCGAGGTGCACCCGGTCCAGGGAGCGCCGGATGTCGCGGTCGTCGCCGAGGCGGGCGAGCACCAGCCCGTCGGAGTCGGCGACCATCAGGCTCACCGGCTCGTTGGCGATGGTCGACTGCAGGTCGGTGAGCACCCGGTGGGCGCACTCGTAGAGCAGCGAGCCGGTGTCGGGGGAGCCGGTGAAGACCGGGATGACCTCGTCGGGCGGCACGCCGTAGTCCTGGCTGCGGTGCCACGACGCGCGCAGCCTCGGGGCGGCGACCCGGCCGGCGAGGTCGGGGTCGGCGAGGCTGCGGGCCGGCAGGTCGTCCACGGGTCCCTCCGGTGCTGGGAGGCCGGCCACGGGAGCCGCGCCGGCTGTGGCGCAGACCACGCAGTGTACCCACTCCAGCGTGGTCACCGCTGTCCCGAAGTGAGACACCGCGCGGCTACACCGCGGGCGGTGCGGTGCCTAGCGTCGGCGGCCAGACGGTGACCCCACTCACACCGACGCCGACGGAGGCCCCGGATGTACAGCAAGGACGGCGAGCAGTACTACGTCGTGGACGCCCACATCGCGCTGTGGGACGCCCGCCCCGAGAACCAGCGCAACATCCACGGCAAGCAGTTCATCGACTGCTTCTACGACTACCACCGCAACCTGTCGCCGGAGTCGGAGACCTGGGGCTACGAGGAGTACCTCTACCAGGGCGGCGAGCGGCTGATGCGCGACGTGTTCGTCGACGGCATCGTCGACCACGCCGTCTTCCAGCCGGCCCGCCTCGCGGAGTTCTACCACCGGGGCTTCGGCCAGACCGAGGAGGCGTTCGCCCTCGCCCAGGCCCACCCGGACAAGCTCACCTACAACCACTACTGGGACCCGCGCGACGGCGAGAACGGCCTGGAGAAGCTCCGGGAGAACGCCGAGCGCATGCAGCTCACGGGCGTGAAGCTCTACACCGCCGACTGGCACGGCGAGTCCCGCGGCTGGAAGCTCACCGACCCGATGGCCTACCGCTACTTCGAGGTCTGTCGCGAGCTGGGCATCCGGAACATCCACATCCACAAGGGCCCCACCATCCGCCCGCTGGACCGCGACGCCTTCGACGTGGCCGACGTCGACCACGTGGCCACCGACTTCACCGACCTGAACTTCGTCGTGGAGCACGTGGGCCTGCCGCGGCTGGAGGACTTCTGCTGGATCGCCACCCAGGAGCCCAACGTCTACGGCGGCCTGGCGGTGGCGATGCCCTTCATCCACACCCGGCCGCGCTACTTCGCCCAGATCATGGGCGAGCTCCTCTACTGGATCGGCGAGGACCGGATCCTGTTCTCCAGCGACTACGCCCTCTGGACGCCGAAGTGGCTCGTCGAGCGGTTCGTGGACTTCCAGATCCCCGAGGACATGACCGAGTACGCGCCGATCACCACCGCGCAGAGGAAGAAGGTGCTCGGCCTCAACGCCGCCCGCCTCTACGACCTGCAGGTGCCCGAGCACCTGCGGCTGCCCGAGGCCGACGAGACCCAGACCGGCCCGCGGGACCCGGCCGCCGCCGACCTCGCGACGGTCTGAGGGGGACGCTGCATGACCGCCGTCCTGACCGACCGGGCCGCCGTCTCCGAGCGGGAGGTGCGCGCGGCGCTGGGCACCGTCGTCGACCCCGAGCTCGACGAGCCGATCACCGACCTCGGCTTCGTCCGCTCGGTGGCGGTCGCCGGGTCCGGTGACGGGGTGCACGTCGAGGTGCACCTGCGGCTGCCCACCTCGTTCTGCGCGCCCAACTTCGCCTGGCTGATGGTCTCCGACGCCTCCGACGCGGTGTCGGCCGTGCCCGGGGTGGGGCGGGTGGTCGTCGAGCTCGACGAC
Source organism: Geodermatophilus dictyosporus (assembly GCF_900115505.1). Taxonomy (GTDB): domain Bacteria; phylum Actinomycetota; class Actinomycetes; order Mycobacteriales; family Geodermatophilaceae; genus Geodermatophilus; species Geodermatophilus dictyosporus. Next base: position 501,238 of record NZ_FOWQ01000001.1, read on the forward strand.
CACCACGACTCCGAGCTGATCAACCGGGGCCTGGCCGCGGGCCTGGGCTACCGGGGCACCTTCGGGCACGAGGCGGAGGAGTCCCTCGACGAGCTGCGGGCCACCTTCACCCGCAAGGCGCACACCGCCGCGATGGAGCGGGCGGTCACCGCCCTGCTCCGGCTCGACCCGGCGGTGGACGTCGCGGCGCTCACCCTCGGCGACCTGCCGGCGGGGGAGCCCACCACCGAGGCGCTGCTGCGCCGCCGGGCCGCGGTGGGCCTGCCGCTGGACCCGGGCGCACCGGTGCTGGTCGAGGCCGACGGCACCCGGCCCACGCACGACGCCGCGGCGCACTTCCTGCGGCGGGCCCGCTCGGTGCGCATCTCCGTCGACGGGAACGCACACTTCTGCCGCGGGCTGCTCACCACCCGCTACCCGGGGTCCGAGGCCGACCAGACCCCCCGCCCCGAGGACCGACCGCTGATCCCCCTGGAGGTGCGCTCATGAAGGCCGTCCGCGTGCACGAGTACCACGCCGACCCCAGCATCGACGACATCCCGGAGCCGGAGCTCCAGGGCCCCCTCGACGTCATCGTCAAGATCGGCGGCGCCGGGGTCTGCCGCACCGACCTGCACATCCTCGAGGGCCAGTGGGCCGACATCCAGGACCCGGAGCTGCCCTACGTCATCGGGCACGAGAACGCCGGGTGGGTGCACCGGGTCGGGGAGGGGGTCACCAACGTCGCCGTCGGTGACACGGTGATCCTGCACCCCCAGCCCAGCTGCGGCCTGTGCCTGGCCTGCCGCGCCGGGCGGGACATGCAGTGCGAGCACGCCTTCTTCCCGGGGCTGTCGAACGACGACGGCGGCATGGCGGAGTACCTGCGCACCACCGCCCGCGCCTGCGTGAAGCTGGACCCCTCCACCAACCCCGCGGACGTCGCCGCGCTCGCCGACGCCGGCATCACCGCCTACCACGCCGTGCGCAAGGCCCTGCCGCTGCTGCACCCGGGCACGACGGCGGTCGTGCAGGGTGCCGGCGGTCTCGGCCACATCGGCGTGCAGTGCCTGGCCGCGCTGTCGGGCGCCCGGGTGGTCGTCGTCGACCGCAACCCCGACGCCCTCGAGCTCGCCCGCCAGATCGGCGCGGACGAGACCGTGGTCGCCGACGGGAACCAGGTGCAGGCCGTGCAGGAGCTCACCGGCGGAGGCGCGGACGTCGTCTTCGACTTCGTCGCCGAGCAGGGCGCGGAGATGGACGGCTGGCACATGACCGGCCCGGCCGGCTCCCTCTACGTCATCGGGTACGGCGGCGAGCTGCGGATCCCGACGCTGGAGTTCGTCGCCGGCGAGAAGAACGTCGTCGGCAACATCGTCGGCACCTACACCGACCTCGCCGAGCTGATGGTGCTCGCGCAGGCCGGGAAGGTCACCCTGCACACCCAGCAGTACCCGCTCGACCGGGCCGTGGACGCGATCCGCGACCTCGACGCCGGGAAGGTCCGGGGCCGGGCCATCCTCGTGCCGTGAGGAGGGGTCCCGGCCGGGTGACCGGCCGGGGCCTACCGCTCGGTGTCCATCCGCCGCACGAGGTCGCCGTCGAAGCGGTACACGTGCCGGACGGTCTCCCGCGAGAGCAGGGTGCCGCCGGGGTCGCGCACGGTCATCGCGACGGTGACCTCGACCGCGCCGTCGGGGCGCTCGGTGACCCGGGTCGGGCGGAGCACCGGGCGGATCTGCGCCCACTGGCGCGCCCAGTAGTCGCGGACGCCCTCGCGCCCGTGGACGCGGCCGCCCTCCCAGCCGTTGGGCCAGTCGACGTCGGGGCTCATCGCGGCCAGCACCGCGTCGAGGTCGCGCGTGCTGAACGCCCGGTAGAGCGAGTGCAGCTGCGCTGCGCGGTCGGGTGCGGTCATGGACGGGTCCTCTCGCGACGGCGGCCCGGGCACCCGCCATCCTGGTGCCCCGACCGCCCGACAGGAGAGACCATGACGCTGACCGCCCCGCGGCCCCCCGCCACCGGCTCCGACGACGCCGCGCTGCGGGAGGTCGAGCAGCGCGTGCTGTGGCTGGCGACGGCGGTCGTGCACCACGCCAACCGGGTGCGCCCGAACCCGAGCGGCCTCAAGGTGGGCGGCCACCAGGCCTCCAGCGCCTCGATGGTCACGATCATGACGGCGCTGTGGCTGGAGCACCTGCGCGCCGACGACCGGGTGAGCGTCAAGCCGCACGCCTCCCCGGTGCTGCACGCCCTGGAGTTCCTGCTCGGGCAGCTCGACGCCTCCTGGCTGACCACGCTGCGCCGGTTCGGCGGGCTGCAGTCCTACCCGTCGCGGCTGAAGGACCCCGTCCCGGCCGACTACTCGACCGGCAGCGTCGGCATCGGCGCCACCGCCCCGATCTGGGGTGCGCTGGCCCGCCGCTACGTCAACACCCGGTTCGGCGCGGGCGGCACGGGCCGGCAGTGGTCGCTGGTCGGCGACGCCGAGCTCGACGAGGGCGCGATCTGGGAGGCCGTCCTCGACCCGATGGTGGCCGAGCTCGGCGAGGTCGTGTGGGTGGTCGACCTCAACCGGCAGTCGCTCGACCGCGTCGTCCCCACCATGGGCGCCACCCGGCTGCAGGGCATGTTCGCCGCCGCCGGCTGGCAGGTGCTCACCGTCAAGTACGGCCGGCTGCTCGAGGAGCTGTTCACCCGCCCCGGCGGGCCCGCGCTGCGCGACCGCATCGACGGGATGAGCAACGCCGAGTACCAGCGCATGCTGCGCCGCGCACCGGCCGAGATCCGGCGGACCCTGCCGGGGGAGGGGCCCGGCGCGGACGACGTCGCGGCGCTCGTCGCCGGCGTGCCCGACGACGGGCTGGTCGCGGCGGTGCGCAACCTCGGCGGCCACGACCTCGCCGCGCTGCGCCAGGCGTTCACGCGGATCGACGACACCCGGCCCACCGTGGTCATCGCCTACACGCTCAAGGGCTACGGGCTGGCCACCGAGGGCCACCCGCAGAACCACTCGGCGCTGCTGACCGAGGCCCAGCTGCACGAGCTGGCCGCGCACGTCGGCGTCGACCCGGCCGACCCGTGGGCGGGCTTCCCGGCCGACAGCGCGCCGGGGCGGCTGCTCGCCGCGGCCGCCGGCCGGCTGCGCCGCGCCGACGTCCCCCTACAGGCGCCGCCGCCGGTGCCGGCCGACCTGGGCCGCACCCCCTCGGGGACGGCGACCACCCAGGCCGCGCTGGGCCGCACGCTGCTCGACCTCAACCGGGCCGCGCCGGAGGTGGGCCGGCGGGTGGTCACCGTCAGCCCCGACGTGTCGAGCTCGACCAACCTCGGCGGCTGGGTGAACAAGGTCGGCGTCTGGTCGCACGAGGACCGGCGCGACTGGTTCGCCGACGACGCCGAGACGATCCTGCACTGGCGGGAGCGGCCCTCGGGCCAGCACGTGGAGCTGGGCATCGCCGAGACCAACCTGGTCGGCGCCATCGGCGAGCTGGGCGCCACCTGGTCGCGCTGGGGCCGGCCGCTGCTGCCGATCGGCGTGCTCTACGACCCGTTCGTCGAGCGGGCGCTGGAGCCGTGGTCGTTCACGATCTACGCGGGCGGGCAGTCGCTGCTGGTGGGCACGCCCTCGGGCGTCACGCTGGCCCCCGAGGGCGGCGCGCACCAGTCGATCACCACGCCGTCGGTCGGGCTGGAGCAGCCCGGCTGCCTGTCCTACGAGCCGGCCTTCGCCCTCGACACCGAGTGGTGTCTCCTGGCCGCGCTCGGGCAGATGGGGCGTCCCGGCGGGTCGAGCTCCTACGTCCGGCTCTCCACCCGGCCGGTGGACCAGGCGCTGGCCGCCGTCCCCGCCGACCCCGCGGCCCGCGAGCGGCGCCGCCGGCAGGTCGTGGCCGGCGCGTACCCGCTGCGGCGCGCCGCCCGCCCGGCGGTCACCCTCGCCGCGGTGGGCGCCGTCGTCCCCGAGGTGCTGGCCGCCGCCGAGCGGCTCGACGGCCTCGGCTTCCCCGCCGACGTCGTCTGCGTGACCAGCCCCGACCTGCTGTTCCGGGGGGTGCAGGCCCGCCGCGGCCTGGACGAGGCCCCCGGCTGGGTGCTCGACGCCGCGTTCCCCGCCGAGCGGGCCGCCCCGCTGGTCACGGTGCTCGACGGCCACCCCCACACGCTGGCCTTCCTGGCCGGCGTCCGCGGCGTGCCGGCCACCCACCTGGGCGTGACCCGCTTCGGCCAGAGCGGTGACCTCGACAGCGTCTACCGCTCCCACGGCCTCGACGTCGACTCGGTGGTGGGCGCCGCCCTCGACCTCGTCGACTGAGGAGCACCCGGCCGAGCGCGGCGGGGGGTCGGTCAGAAGTTGCCGCGTCTCGCCTGCTCGCGCTCGATGGCCTCGAAGAGCGCCTTGAAGTTGCCCTTGCCGAAACCCAGCGAGCCGTGCCGCTCGATGAGCTCGAAGAACACCGTCGGCCGGTCGCCGGTGGGCCGGGTGAAGATCTGCAGCAGGTAGCCGTCCTCGTCGCGGTCGACCAGGATCCCGCGGGCCTGCAGCTCCTCGATCGGCACCCGCACCTCGCCGATGCGCGCCCGCAGCTCGGGGTCCTCGTAGTAGGAGTCGGGGGTGGCCAGGAACTCGACGCCCTCGGCGCGCATGGCGTCCACGGTGGCCAGGATGTCGTTCGTCGCCAGCGCCACGTGCTGGGCGCCCGGGCCGCGGTAGAAGTCGAGGTACTCGTCGATCTGCGACCGCTTCCTGCCCAGGGCCGGCTCGTTGAGCGGGAACTTCACCCGGTGGTTGCCGTTGGCCACCACCTTGCTCATCAGCGCCGAGTAGTCGGTGGCGATGTCCGCGCCGACGAACTCGGCCATGTTGGTGAACCCCATGACCCTGTTGTAGAAGTCGACCCAGGCGTCCATCGCGCCGAGCTCGACGTTGCCCACGACGTGGTCGACGGCCTGGAACAGCCGCCGCGGCCGGCCCGGGCGGGGCACGAAGGACGACGTCCGCGCGACGAAGCCGGGCACGTACGGGCCGCTGTAGCGGGACCGGTCGACCAGGCCGTGCCGGGTGTCGCCGTAGGTGGCGATCGCCGCACGCCGCACGGTGCCGTGCTCGTCGGTGAGGTCGTGCGGCTCCTCGAGGACGGTGGCGCCCTGCGCCCGGGCGTGCGCGACGCAGCGGTCGACGTCGGGGACGGCCAGCGCGATGTCGGCGATGCCGTCGCCGTGCCGGCGGTGGTGGTCGGCCAGCGGGCTGTCGGGGTCGTAGGCGCCCTGGACGACGAACCGCGCGGCGCCCGAGCGCAGCACGTAGGCGTGGTGGTCGCGGTTGCCGGTCTCCGGACCGGAGTAGGCGACCAGCTCCATGCCGAACGCCGACTGCAGGAAGTGCGCCGTCTGCAGCGCGTTGCCCACCACCCACACCAGCGCGTCCCAGCCCGACACGGGGAACGGGTCGGCGGAGTCGTCGTGCTCGACCAGCCCCACGAGCTGCTTGAGCTGGTCGAGATCGAGGCGGGCGAGCCGCTCCTCGTCGTTGAGGACCTGGTCGAGGCTCATCGTCGGGTCTCCCGTCGGGCGTGCCGGCAGCGTCGGGGGCAGCGCACACCCGCTGACCCGGCTGGGCAACCGGTGTCGCTGCGACTGCCCGGTGTGCTCAGATGGCACAGCTGCACCCCGGCCGGGGTGGGCAACCCGCACAGCTGGAGGCGCACGTGACCGCAGGCCGGCCGCTCGACGCGCTGGACGTGGCCCTGCTCGCCGCGCTGCGCGAGCACCACCGCGCCGGCGACCTGGAGCTCTCGCGGCTCACCGGCGTGGCCCGCGCGACGGTGACCGCCCGGCTGGCGCGCCTGGAGGAGGCCGGCGTGGTCACCGGGTACGGGCCGGACGTCGACGTCGCCGCCGCGGGGTGCGGCGTGCAGGCGTTCGTCACCCTGGAGATCGCCCAGGGCGCCATCGACGCCGTCCGCCGCGACCTGGAGGCCATCCCGGGCGTGCTGGAGGCGCACGCGACCACCGGCAGCGGCGACGTGCTGTGCCGGGTGGCGGCGGGCTCGCACGAGGCGCTGCAGCAGATCCTGGTCGACCTCAACCGGTCCTCGGCGGTGGTGCGCTCCACCAGCGTGGTGGTGCTCTCGGAGCTGGTGGCCTGGCGGACGCTGCCGCTGCTGGCCGCCGAGGCGGCCAGCGGGTCGGGCCGCTCGCCCTACCGGCGGGAGGGCGAGCGGCCGGCAGCCCCCGGCGCGGAGCTCAGCGCAGCACCACGCCGGCGTCGACGCGCAGCTCCAGCCCGGTGACGTAGCGGGCGTCGTCGGAGGCGAGGTAGCGCAGCGCGGCCGAGGTGTCCCGGGTCTCCATCCAGCCGATGGGCAGCACGTGCTGCGGCCGGGAGGCGATCTCGTACTCCTCGTCGGTGGGGGCGGGGTTGTCCGGGAGGAAGAGCCGCTTGTTCGTCTCGGTCATGTAGATGGCCGTGTTGACGTTGGTCGGGGAGAGCGCGTTGACCCGGATGGAGTGCGGGCCGAGCTCGGCGGCCATCGGCTTGAGCATCCCCACGAGCGCGGTCTTCGCGGCCACGTAGTGGGTGATGTTCGGGAAGCCCTTCGTCGCGCCGGCCGAGGCGATCATGATGATGGCGCCGCCGCGGCCGCCCTCGATCATCGCCGGGGTGGCGGCGCGGACGGTGTGCCAGACGCCGGTGAGGTCGGTCTCGACGGTGTCCTTCCACTCCTGCAGGCCGATCTCCCAGAACGGTCCCGCGCCGCAGCAGATGCCGGCGTTGGCCACCACGACGTCGACCCGGCCGAACTCGGCCAGGCCCTTCCTCAGCACCGCCTCGACGGAGGCGTAGTCGCGGACGTCGGCGCGCTCGGCGACCATCCGCCGGCCGGTGGCCTCGACGAGGGCGCGGGTCTCCTCGAGGTCGGCCTTGGTGGCCATCGGCGTGCTGGCCCCGGGGATGTCCTCGCAGATGTCGAAGCCGACGATGTCCGCGCCCTCCTGGGCGAGGTCGACGGCGAACTGCCGGCCCTGGCCGCGCCCGGCGCCGCTGATGAAGGCGACCCGGCCGGCGAAGCGGTGCGGGTCGAACGCTGTGGGGGCCATGTCCTCGTTCCTCGTGCGGGGGGTGGGGGAGGGGTCGCCGGCGCCGGCGGGGGAGCCCGCCGGCGCCGGGCGGCGTCAGCTGTTCTGCGGGAAACCCAGGTTGAGGCCGCCGTGGCTGGGGTCGAGCCAGCGGGAGGTGACGACCTTGCCGCGGGTGTAGAAGTGCACGCCCTCGGCGCCGTGGGCGTGGGAGTCGCCGAAGAGGCTGTTCTTCCACCCGCCGAAGGAGTAGTAGGCCATCGGCACCGGGATGGGCACGTTGATGCCGATCATCCCGACCTCCACCTCGTGCTGGAAGCGCCGGGCGGCGCCGCCGTCGTTGGTGAAGATCGCGGTGCCGTTGCCGTACTCGTTGCCGTTGATCAGCTCGACGGCGTGCTCGTAGGTGTCCACCCGCAGCACCGACAGGACCGGGCCGAAGATCTCGTCGGTGTAGACGCTCATGTGCGGCTCGACGTGGTCGACCAGCGTGGGACCGAGCCAGAAGCCGTCCTCGCCGCCGTCGGGCTGCACCTGCCGGCCGTCGACGACGACCTTCGCGCCCTGCTGCTCGCCGGCCTCGACGTAGGAGGCGACGCGGTCGCGGTGCCGCTCGCTGATCAGCGGGCCCATGTCGCAGCCCTTGCGGCCGTCGCCGGTGCGCAGGGTCCTCGTCCGCTCGGCGATGCGGGCGACCAGGTCGTCGCCGACCCCGCCGACGGCGAGCACCGCGCTGATGGCCATGCACCGCTCGCCGGCCGACCCGAAGCCGGAGTTGACCGCCTGGTCGGCGGCGAGGTCGAGGTCGGCGTCGGGCAGCACGACCATGTGGTTCTTCGCGCCGCCGAGGGCCTGCACGCGCTTGCCGTGCCGGGTGCCGGTCTCGTAGACGTAGCGGGCGACGTCGGTGGACCCGACGAAGGACACCGCCTTGACGTCGGGGTGCTCGAGCAGCCGGTCGACGGCGACCTTGTCGCCCTGGGCGACGTTGAACACGCCGTCGGGCAGGCCGGCCTCCTTCCACAGCTCGGCCATCCAGATCGACGCGGAGGGGTCCTGCTCGCTGGGCTTGAGGACGACGGTGTTGCCGGTGGCGATCGCGATGGGGAAGAACCACATCGGGACCATCGCCGGGAAGTTGAACGGGCTGATGACCGCGACCGGCCCGAGCGGCTGGCGGATGGAGAAGACGTCGACGCTGGTCGAGGCGTTCTCGGTGAAGCCGCCGCGGACCAGGGAGGGCACGCCGCAGGCGTACTCGACGACCTCCTGGCCGCGGGAGACCTCGCCGAGGGCGTCGTCGAGGACCTTGCCGTGCTCGGCGGTGATGATCGCGGCGAGCTCGGGCTTGCGGGCGTTGAGCAGCTCGCGGAAGCGGAAGAGCACCGCGGTGCGCTTGGCCAGCGAGGTGTCCCGCCAGGCGGGGAAGGCGGCCGCGGCGGCGGCGACCGCCGCGTCGACCTCCTCGGTGCTGGCCAGCGCGACCTCGCCGGTGACCTCGCCGGTCGCCGAGTCGGTCACCTCGCCGGTGCGGCCGCTGGCGCCCTCGCGGCGGGCGCCGTCGATCCAGTGCGGGATGGAGGTGGGCATGGGGGACCTCTCAGGAGGGGGTGGTGTCGGGGAAGTGCTTGGTGACCAGCTCGCGGATGGCCTGCAGCATCCGGGTGCCGGACTCGCGGGCCTGGTCGTCCCAGCCGAAGACGCAGGTGGTCAGGACGCCGTCGAAGCCGATGCCGGCCAGGGCGGCGAAGGCCTCGTCGAAGTCGACGTCGCCCCGGCCGATCTCCATGTGCTGGTGCACACGGGTGGTGTTGCCCGGCGGGTTGGTGATGTACCGCAGGCCGTCGGAGGCGCGGTGGTCCATCGAGTCGGCGACGTGCACGTGGGTGAGCAGCTCGCCGGCGTGGGCGATGATGCCCGGCGCGTCGTCGCCCTGGTGGAACGTGTGCGGCGTGCAGTAGAGGAAGGACACGCAGGGGCTGTCGATGCCGCGGACCATGTCGATCGCGGGGTGCCCGAGCTCGATGAAGTCGTCGGGGTGCGGCTCGAGCGCCAGCTTGAGCCCCTCGCGCTCGAACAGCGGCAGCAGCTCCTCCATCGAGCGCCAGAACATCGCCTCGGCGAGCTCGGGCGCCTCGGGCCGGCCGTTGAACTCGCTGTTCATCGTGTCCACGCCGAGCTCGACGCAGATCTCGATGGCGCGCTTCCAGTACCGGACGGCCGCCTGCCGCTCCACCTCGCCGGGCCCCGACCAGCGCATGACCGGCAGCACCGAGGTGATGCCGACCCCGGCGTCGGCCAGCCGGGACTTGAACGCCCGGACGGTGGCGGTGTCGGTGCGGGGGTGCTTGAAGAAGGGGACGAGGTCCTCGCGGGGCGAGAGCTCGATCCACTCGTAGCCCATCCGGGCCACCTCGTCGGGCAGCTCCAGCAGGGGGACGTCGCGCAGCATCTGCGGGTCCAGCGCGATCCTCACGATCGGGTTCCTCCTCGCGGTTCCATCCGGACCTCGGTGCGCCGGCCGGTGCGCAGCGCCTCCACTCCTGCGGCGCAGACGGCCTGGGCGGCGTAGCCGTCCCACGCGCCGGGGCCGTCGATCCCGCCGTGCCGGGCGGCGTCCACCCAGCGCTGCACCTCGATGTCGTAGGCGCGGCCGAAGCGCTCCCGGAAGCCGGGGGCGGCCGTGGAGCCGCGGACGGCGCCGCCCGGGCCGGCGGACAGCCGGACCGGCCCGGGGTCCAGGCCGATCAGCGCGCTGCCGTCCTCGCCGACGACCTCGGTGCGCACCTCGTAGGCCAGGCCGGTGCTGACGAAGCACTCGACGTCGACCAGCCGGCCGCCGGTCGTCTCGAGGAGGACCACCAGCGGGTCGGACAGGCCCTCGGCGGCGCGCCGGGTGGACCGCGGACGCAGCACGGTGACCGCGGCGATCTCCTCGCCGAGCAGGAACCGGGCGACGTCGACCTCGTGGACGACGGAGTCGTTGACGACCGACTCGGTGGTCACGCCCGCGGGCACGGCGGGGTTGCGGTGCGCGCAGTGCACGAGCAGCGGCTCGCCGAGGCCGCCGGAGGCGACGAGCTCGCGCAGCGCGGCGTACTCGGGGTCGAAGCGGCGCATGAACCCGACCTGCACGAGCCGCTGCCCGGTGCGCGCGGTGTACGCGTCCTCGGCGCGGACGACGGCCAGCGAGCTGTCGGCGTCCATGGTCAGCGGCTTCTCGCACAGCACCGGCACGCCGCGCTCGATGCAGGCGAGCACCTGCTCCTCGTGGAAGCGGCCCGGGCTGGCGACGACGACCGCGTCGACCCCGGGGTCGGCGATCGCGGCCAGCGGGTCGGGGACCACGCGGGCGCCGGGCACCCCGGCGGCGACCTGGTCGGCGCGGTCCGTGGCCGCGTCGCTGACGACGGTCACGCGGGCACCGGACACCCGGCGGGACAGCCGGGCGACGTGGTCGGCGCCCATCAGGCCGACGCCGAGGACGGCGACGCGCAGGTCCGCGGTCTCCGCCCCGGCCGGCGTGACGGCGGGCAGGACCTCGGCGGCGGTCACGCCTGCTCCGCCGCGGGGGTGCGGGGCCGGCCGATCTGCAGCGAGGGCAGTCCGCAGGAGCCGATGAGCCGGTGGGTGCGCTGCGCGATGGGCAGCGGCACGTCGGGCGGGCAGGGGTAGAGGTCGTGCTCGACGATCGCGAACACGTCCAGGCCCAGCCGCTCGACCTCGGCCAGCAGCGGCGGCAGGTCCGGCACGCCGTGCGGCGGCTCGATCATGGCGCCGAGCTGCACGGCCTGGGGGAAGGGGACGTCCTCGGCGTGCACCCGCTCGATCACCGCCGGGTCGACCTGCTTGAGGTGCAGGTAGCCGATCCGCTCGGGGTAGCGGCGGATGAGGTCGAGGTTGTCCCCGCCGTAGTAGCTGACGTGCCCGGTGTCCAGGCACAGCGGGACGTAGCGCGGGTCGGTCTCGGCGAGGAAGCGCTCGATCTCGGGCTGGCGGCCGACGTGGCTGTCGGCGTGCGGGTGGAAGGCGATGGACAGGCCGAACTCCTCCTGCACCGCCCGGCCGAGCCGGTCCACGCCCGCGGCCAGGCGTGCCCACGCCTCGGCGGTGAGCTCGCGCGGCTCTACCGCCTCGCCCGTCCTGTGGTCGCGCCAGACGTCGGGGATGACGACCACGTGGGCGCCGCCCATCGCGGCGGTGAGCGTCGCGACGTCGCCGACCTGGCGCCACACGTCGTCCCAGGAGTCGGGGCGGTGCAGGTGCTCGAACACCGTGCCGGCCGAGACGCGCAGGCCGCGGGCGGCCAGCTCGTCGGCCAGCCGGGCGGGGTCGGTGGGCAGGTAGCCGTGGGGACCGAGCTCGATCCACTCGTAGCCGGCGGCGCTGACCTCGTCGAGGAAGCGCGGCCAGGGCACCTGCTGGGGGTCATCGGGGAACCAGACGCCCCACGAGTCGGGCGCGGACCCGACCCGGATCCGGGCGCCTCCTGGCTGCTGCACGGTCATGTCGTCCTCTCCTCGGAGGGGTGCGGTCAGGGACGCTCGGACGGCGTCAGGTAGGGGTGCTGGCGCGCCTTCCACTGCTCGTAGACCCCGCGGGCGCGCCGGGTGCTCTCAAGGGTGGACACCTCGCTGACCGGCACGTCCCACCACGACTCGCTGGAGGGGGCGTCGACCAGCGGGTCGGTCTCGACGTGGACGACGGTGCTGCGGTCGCCGGCCTTGGCCTTGCGCAGGGCGGCCTCCAGGCTGGGGCCGTCCTGGGCGGTGAGGACGTCGACGCCGAGGCTGGCGGCGTTGGCGGCGAGGTCGACCGGCAGCACGTCGCCCTCGAGCCGGCCGTTGGCGGCCCGGGCGCGGTAGCGGGTGCCGAACCGCTGGGAGCCCAGCTGCTCGGACAGGGCGCCGATCGAGGCGAAGCCGTGGTTCTGCACCAGGACGACGACGATCTTGACGCCCTCCTGGACGGCGGTGACCAGCTCGGTCGGCATCATCAGGTAGGAGCCGTCGCCGATCATCACGAAGACGTCGCGGTCGGGGCTGGCCATCCGGATGCCGATGCCGCCGGGGATCTCGTAGCCCATGCACGAGTAGCCGTACTCGACGTGGTAGCCCTTCGGGTCGCGCACCCGCCACATCTTGTGCAGGTCGCCGGGCATCGAGCCGGCGGCGCAGACGACCACGTCGCGGGGCGCCGACACCTCGTTGACCAGGCCGATGACCTCGTTCTGGGTGAGCCGGCCGCCCTCGCCGGCGCTGGGCACCGGCGGGTGGTAGGCCGCCTCGACCGTGGCCTCCCACGCGGCGGCGAGCTCGGCGGTGCGCGCGCGGTGGGCGTCGTCGACCGACCAGCCGGCCAGCGCCTCGCCGAGGGCGGTGAGCGCCTCGCGGGCGTCGGCCTGCACCGCGACACCGGCGTGCTTCACCACGTCGGGGGAGGCGACGTTGACGTTGACGAAGCGCACGCCGGGGTCGCTGAAGGCGGTGCGGGAGGCGGTGGTGAAGTCCTGGTAGCGGGTGCCGATCCCGATGACGACGTCGGCGTCGCGGGCCAGGGCGTTGGCCGCCGTCGTCCCGGTGGAGCCGATGGCCCCGACCGACTGCGGGTGGTCGAAGGGCAGCGCGCCCTTGCCGGCCTGGGTCTGGGCGACCGGGACGCCGGTGGCGGTGGCGAGGGCGTCGAGCGCCCCGGTGGCGTGCGAGTAGATCACCCCGCCGCCGGCCACGATCAGCGGCCGGCGGGCCGAGCGGATCACCTCGGCGGCGCGCTGCAGCGCGGCGCGCTCGGGCAGCGGCCGGCCGACGTGCCAGGTGCGCTCGGCGAACAGCTCCACCGGCCAGTCGAAGGCCTCGGCCTGGACGTCCTGCGGGAAGCAGAGGGTGACCGCGCCGGTCTCGGCCGGGTCGGTGAGCACCCGCATGGCGCCCAGCAGCGCCCCGGGCAGCTGCTCGGGCCGCCAGATGCGGTCGAAGTAGCGCGACACCGGCCGGAACGCGTCGTTGACGGTGACGTCGCCGGAGGCGGGCAGCTCCAGCTCCTGCAGCAGCGACCCGGCCGAGCGGGTGGCGAAGGTGTCGGCGGGCAGCAGCAGCACCGGCAGCCGGTTGATCGTCGCCAGGGCCGCGCCGGTCAGCATGTTGGTGGAGCCCGGCCCGACGCTGGTCGACAGCGCCCAGGTCTGCAGCCGGTCCCTGGCCCGGGCGTAGGCGACGGCGGTGTGCACCATCGCCTGCTCGTTGCGGCCCAGCACGTAGGGCAGCGCGCCGGGCTCGTCGACCTCGGCCTGCAGCAGCGCCTGGCCGAGGCCGGCGACGTTGCCGTGGCCGAAGATGCCCAGGCAGCCGGCGAACAGCCGCTGACGCTGCCCGTCGCGCTCGGTGTGCTGCTGGGCGAGGAACTTGACGACCGCCTGGGCGACGGTCAGCCGGACGGTCTCGGTCCGGGCCGGGGGGTGGGACGGGGCGCTCACGGTCGGGTCGCTCCGTTCTGGTCGGGGCGGGCGGTGGGGGAGTGCAGGGGCAGCCGCGGGTCGACGTCCTGCTGCGCCCAGGTGCCGCGCACCCAGGCGTGCTCGGGGTCGTCGACGATGCGCCAGGCCCGCTCGGGGCCGGGGCCGGCCATGACGTTGAGGTAGTAGAGGTCGTGCCCGGGTGCGGCGATCGAGGGGCCGTGCCAGCCGTGCGGCACCAGGACGACGTCGCGGTCGCGGACCTCGGCGAGCACGTCGATCGGCCGTTCCGGGGTGCCGTACACCCGGTGGTAGGCCAGGCCCGGCTGCCCCTGCGGGCCGGGGGCGACCTCGAAGTAGTAGATCTCCTCGAGCTCGCTCTCGGCGTCGCTGGTCTCGTCGTGCTTGTGCGGCGGGTAGCTCGACCAGTTCCCGCCGGGGGTGATGACCTCGCAGGCGATGACCGCGTCGGCCTCGAAGACGCCGGCGGTGGCGAAGTTGTTGACCTGCCGGCTGCAGGCGCCGGCGCCGCGCAGCTCGACCGGCACGCCGGCCGCGGGCCCGTAGCGGACCGGCAGGCGCCGGCCCGCCCGGGCGCTGCAGAGGGCGAACCGGCCGCCGCGCTCGCTGCTGAGCTGCGCGGTGGCCTCGCGCGGGAGGTAGGCGAAGTCGGTCGGCCCGGCGAACACGTCCGGCCGGCCGGCCAGCGTGAGGATCTCCCCGTCGCAGGACACGACCAGGCCGCCGGACAGCGGCACGACGACGACCTCGTCCTCGCCGGTGTGCAGGGTGTGCGTGCCGCCGGGGGGCAGCTCCAGGACGCGCAGGCCGGAGTGGCCCCAGCCGGCCGACTCGGGGGTGACCTCGAGGGCGTAGTCGCCGGCGGCGGCGCTGCCGGCGGGCAGGTGCAGGGCGCGGGTGTCGGGCGCGGTGGCGGTCACGGCGTCGCCCGTCAGTGCACGAGGGAGACGGCGGTGTCCACCGCGGCCTCGACGTCGTCGTCGGGCGGGTAGAGCAGGGTGCGGCCGACCACCAGGCCGCGCACCGAGGGCAGCGCCAGCGCGTCGCGCCACTGCGCGTAGGTCTCCTCCGGGCGCCGCGACGGGTCGCCGCCGAGCAGCAGCGTGGGCAGCGTGGTGGCGTCCATGACCCGCGCCATCTCGTCGACCACCGGCAGCTTCAGCCAGGTGTAGGCCGACGTGGCGCCCAGGCCCTGGGCGATGTGCACGCTCCTGACGACCGCGTCGGGGGAGAGGTCGTTGACGACCCGGCCGTCGACCCGGCGGGAGAGGAACGGCTCGAGCATGGCGACGACCCCGGCGCGGGCCAGCTCGGTCACCGCCCGGCCGGCCGACTCCATCGACACCACGGTGCCCGGGTCGTCGAGGTCGAAGCGGTTGAGCATCTTGGCCGCGTCGAAGCGGGCCTCGACCACGCCGCGCACGTCGTAGGCGGTCATCCGGTCGTCCATCTCGAAGGTGGAGCCGGCCAGGCCGCCGCGGTTCATCGAGGCGACGACGACCTTGTCCTCCAGGGCGCCCAGGAGCAGGAGGTCCTCGGCGATGTCGGCGGTGGCCAGCAGGCCGTCGACGCCGGGCCGGGCCAGCGCGGTGCGCAGCCGGTCGAGCATGTCGGTGCGGCTGTTCATCGCCGTCGGCCGGCCCTGCGCGGCCAGCGCCCCGCGGGCGGGGTGGTCGGCGGCGACCAGCATCAGCCGGCCGTCCTCGGGCAGGAACGACGGGCGCCGGCGGCGGGTGGCCAGCGCCTGCCCGATCGCCTCGGGGTGGCGGCTGCGCAGCTCGGTGACCTCGGCGTAGGTGGCGCACAGGGGTGCGCTCGTGCCGACGTCGGGCAGGTCCAGGGCGGTGTCAGACACGGGTGCTCTCCAGGGTGGGGGAGGGGGCGTGCGCAGCGACGTGCGCGGCGACCTCGTCGGCGGTCGGCATCGCGGTCGAGCACTCCAGGCGCGAGGCGACGATCGCCCCGGCCGCGTTGGCGTTGCGCAGCACCTGCTCCAGCGGCAGGCCGGCGAGCAGGCCGTGCACCAGCGAGCCGCCGAAGGCGTCGCCGGCGCCCAGGCCGTTGACGACCTCGACCGGCGTGGGCGGCACGACCACCCGCTCGGTGCGGGTCCTGCCGAGGACGCCGCGGGGACCCTGCTTGACCACGGCGAGCTCGAGGCCGGCGTCGAGCAGCGCCTCGGCGGCGCGGTCGGGGTCGGTCTCGCCGGTGGCGACCTCGCACTCCTCGCGGTTGCCGACGGCCACGGTCACGTGCGGCAGCGCCGCCCGGACCTGCTCTCCGGCCTCCTCCGGGGAGGACCAGAACACCGGCCGGTAGTCGAGGTCGAGCACGGTGTGCCGCCGCCGTCCGCGCGCCTCCCAGGCGGCGTGGTGCGCCGAGCGGGAGGGCTCCTCGGACAGGCCGGTCACCGTGGCCCAGAACAGCCGCGCGTCGCGGACGGTGTCGAGGTCGAGGTCGGCGGGGCGCACCTGCAGGTCGGGCGCGGTGGGCCGGCGGTAGAACCACAGCGGGAAGTCGTCGGGCGGGAAGACCTCGCAGAAGGTCACCGGCGTCGGGTGCTCGGGGTCGACGACGACGAACCGGTCGTCGACCGAGAGGTCCCGCAGCGCCCGCCGCACGAACCGGCCGAAGGGGTCGTCGCCGACCCCGGTGACCAGCGCGACGGTCTCGCCGAGACGGGCGGCGGCCACCGCGACGTTCGCGGCGCTGCCGCCCAGGTACTTGCCGAAGGTCTCGACGTCCTCGAGACCGACGCCCACCTGCAGCGGGTAGACGTCGACGCCGCTGCGGCCCATGACCACCACGTCGGGTGCGTTCTGCACGGTGAGCTCCGTCCCGGTACGTCGTCCTGCGGTGACAGGGACTGTGCTCCACCGCACAGGGGCTCGTCAAGACTTTGTCAGGACATAAGCACAGCAGGACGTGCGGACGTCGGCATGCCCCGACGTGGGGAGGTGGCGGTGCGGCGGCGGGTGCGATCATCCGGGGGCGCCCCGCCGGAGCCGTCCCGCCGGCGTGCGCGGGAGGAGGACCAGGTGGCCGTCACGCCGACCTTCGACATCGACCGCTCGAGCCCGACGCCGCTGTACTTCCAGCTGTCGCAGGCCCTCGAGCGGGCCATCACGGAGGGCAGCCTGCCCGCGGGCTCGAAGCTGGCGAACGAGCTCCTCCTCGCCCAGCACTACGGGCTGTCGCGGCCCACCGTCCGCCGCGCCGTCCAGGAGCTCGTCGACAAGGGGTTGCTCGTGCGCAAGCGCGGGGTGGGCACCCAGGTCATCGCGCCGCACGTCCACCGGTCGGTCGAGCTGACCAGCCTCTACGACGACCTCACGCGCGGCGGCGAGGCGCCCACGACCGAGGTGCTCTCCCTGGAGCGGGTCCCGGCACCGGCCGACGTCGCCCTGGAGCTCGACCTGCCGGCGGGTGAGGAGGTCGTGGCCCTGCGGCGGCTGCGCCGGACCCGCGGCGAACCGCTGGCGATCCTGACCAACTACCTGCCCGGGCGGTTCGAGCCGACGTCGGCCCAGCTCGCCGAGCGCGGGCTCTACCAGTACCTGCGCGGGCAGGGCGTCCACCTGCGCGTGGCGCACCAGCGCATCGGTGCGCGACTGGCCCGGGCCGACGAGGCGCGGCTGCTCGACGAGCCGCCGCGGTCGGCGCTGCTGACCATGCAGCGCACCGCCTTCGACGACAAGGGCGCCGCCGTGGAGCACGGCCGGCACGTCTACCGCGCCTCCCGCTACGACTTCGAGACGACGCTCGTCGGCCGCTGAGGCGCGCCCTCCCGTTCCCGCCCGTCGCCCCTCGCCGCGCCCGCCCGGCGGCGTGTCGGGCCGTGCTGCGCCCGGGATCTGACGAATGGGTCTATACAAAGTCCTAATGTCCTGACATAGTCCTTCAGCGTGTGGCCGGCGTCACGCCGGTCGACCCCACGTCGAGGGAGGCCCCGTGCCCCTGGTCCGCATCGACGTCGTCGAGGGACGACGCAGCGCCGAGCAGCTCCGCCTGCTGGCCGACACCGTCCAGGAGGTCCTGCTCGACGTCTTCGCCGCGCCGCCCCGGGACCGCTACCAGGTGCTCACCGAGCACCGGCCCGGGCAGCTCATCTGCGAGGACACCGGGCTGGGCATCGAGCGCACCGACGACCTGGTCGTGCTCCAGGTCTTCCAGCAGGGGCGCTCCGACGAGCAGAAGCGGGCGCTGTACGCCGGGCTGTGCCAGCGCCTCGGGGAGGCCACCGGGCTGGCCCCGGGTGACCTCGTCGTGTCCGTCGTCGGCAACACCCGCGCCGACTGGTCCTTCGGGCTGGGCCGGGCCCAGTTCCTCGACGGCGACCTCTGACCCGGCACCCCTGACCCGACACCCCTGACCCGGCGACCCCTGACCCGGTCCCCTGGCCGGGCGCCCCTGACCCCGGCGCCCCCACCCGCCCCCGACCCCCGAGGAGGGACGACGTGTCCGCACGACACCCGGTCCTCGCCGGCGGCCCCACCGCCGCGGGGCACCTGCCGGCGTCCCGGCCGGCCTCAGGACGGGCGGCGGCCCAGGCGCAGCCGGTGCGCGGCGAGCAGCGCGGCGCGGGGGACCGGCAGCGCCGCGGCGTCGTCGGCGGGCCCGGGGCCCAGCTCGTCGAGCATGCGGTCGACGGTGGTGAGCAGGGCGGAGTTCAGCTCCCACAGCCCCGTCCGGCTGCGCGGGTCGCCGATGAGCAGGTCCGCGACGAGCGCCCGGCCGCTGCCCAGCGCCGTGAGGGACGACGCCAGGCGCTCCTCCGCGGCGCGCCGGGCGTCCCCGGGCCCCGCCGTCAGCACCCGGCCGAACTCCCGGACGACGGTGCCCATGCGCTCGAGCAGGCTGGCCGTGGTGCGCCGGACGGTGTCGGCGTACTCGGCGTCGTCGCGGACGCCGGTGCGCTCCCGGGTGGCGTCGTCGACGGCGCGGAACAGCGTCCGCAGCGAGACCGAGGTGTACTCCAGCGCGTCGAGCCCGGTCCGCACGCCGGCGGTCGCGGCCCACGGCGACCGCAGGGCGCGGACGTTGAGCCGGCGGCTCTCCTCGGCGTGGGCGAGCGCCCGGTCCAGGCGGGGCACGTGCCGGTTGAGCCGGCGGGCGTCCTGCAGCCAGCGGGCGGACTCCTCCGCGGTCACCGGGCCGGCGAGGAGGGTGCCCGCGGCGTCGTCGAGCAGCGCGGCGATCTCGCCGGCGAACCGCTCGACCGAGCGGACCGCGTACCGGGTCTGCACGGCCGGCGGGAACACCACGTTGACGAGCATGCCGACGGCCGCGCCGAGCAGGGTCTCCAGGACCCGGTCGCCGCCCACGGTCTCCGCCCCGGAGGCGCCGACGCCGAGCACCAGCATCGCGCTGATCGGCACCTCGACCAGGTGCGGCCCCAGCCGCAGCAGCTGGCCGACGACGATCGCGGCCGCGACCAGCGCCGCCAGGCTCCACCAGGTGAGCCCGACGACGGCGACGAACCCGACCGCCAGGGCGACGCCGGCGACCACGCTGAGCACCCGTTGCACCCCGTTGACCAGCGTGCTGGTGAGCGTCGCCTGCACGACCAGCAGCGCGGTGAGCGCGGCGATCAGCGGCGGCGGGTCGTGCAGCCCGGCGAGCTGGGCGACGACGAAGGCGGCGACGGTCGCCCCGGTCAGCCGCAGCGCGCGGAACGCCGCGGTCCGGCCGCGACGGCGCACCAGCTGCACGGCGCCCGCGACGAGTCCGCGGACGGGCCCCCGCCCGCTCCGGCGCCAGGGAGCCACGACCTCATCCTCCGCGACCCCGCCCGGCACCGGCACCCGGCGCGCCGACCGGTGCGCCCCCGCGCCGTCCCCTGCGCACCACCCGCCCGTCGCGTCCCGGCCCGCCGGCCGCGAGCGGTGTTCCGCCGGCGCGCCCCGTGCGGCCGGCCCCGCGGCCGCGACCCCTCCGCCGCGCCGGCCCACCCCGCCCACCCCACCGCCCGACCCGCCCGTTCCTCCCACCCGGGGCCATGACGCCCTCCACCCGAAAGAGCGGCCCATGTCGATCCACTCGTCCGCCGGGACGTCCTCCGGCGCGCAGCGCTCGCCGGCGAACAACCGGTTCCTGATCAAGCTGACGGTGATCTCCACGCTCGGAGGTCTGCTGTTCGGCTACGACACCGGGGTCATCTCCGGTGCGCTCCTGTACATGCAGGACGACCTGCAGCTCACCACCGTCACCGAGGCCGTCGTGGTCAGCTCGCTGCTGTTCCCCGGCGCGGCGTTCGGCGCACTGCTCGGCGGCAAGCTCGCCGACGTCCTCGGCCGCAAGGGCAGCCTGCTCGTCTGCGCCGGGCTGTTCCTCTTCGGTGCGCTCATCTGCGCGCTCGCGCCCAACGTGCCGGTCATGACCGCCGGCCGGATCCTGCTGGGCTTCGGCGTCGGCGCCGCCGCGGTGACCTGCCCGCTCTACCTCGCCGAGATGGCCCCGGCCGACCGGCGGGGCCGGATGGTCACCATCAACGAGCTGATGATCGTGACCGGCCAGTTCCTGGCGTTCGCCATGAACGCCCTGCTCGACGCCCTCATCAAGGACCCGCACGTCTGGCGCTGGATGCTCGGCGTGGCCACGGTGCCCGCGATCGCGCTGTTCGTCGGCATGTTCTTCCTGCCGGACTCGCCGCGCTGGTACGCCGTCCGCGGCCGGCTGCAGGACACCCGGCGGGTCCTCTCCCTCGGGCGGGGCCCGGCCGAGGCGGCCGAGGAGTACAACGTCATCGCCGAGCACGCCAAGCGCGACGTCAGCGAGGACAAGGGCGCGGCCATGCGCGACCTGCGGGCCTTCCCGTGGATGCGCCGGATCCTGTGGATCGGCTGCGGCCTGGCCACGGTGCAGCAGGCCACCGGCATCAACACGGTGAACTACTACGCCCCGACCATCCTCCGGTCGACCGGGCTGGGCGCCAGCGCCTCGCTGATCCTGACCATCACCGTCGGCGTGGTGGCCATCATCGGCACGGTCTTCGGGATCTGGCTGATCGGGCGGGTCAACCGCCGGCCGCTGCTGCTCACCGGGTTCACCGGGGTCGCCGCCGGGCACGCGGTCCTGGCGCTGTCCTTCCTGCTGCCCGAGACCGCCTTCCGCAGCTACCTCATCCTCGCCGCGATGCTCTTCGTCGTCTTCTTCGTGCAGACGTTCATCGGCACGCTGGTGTGGCTGCTGCTGTCGGAGATCTTCCCGATGACGATCCGCGGGTTCGCCATGGGCATCGCCGTCTTCGTGCTGTGGACGGTGAACGCGGCCATCTCCTTCGCGTTCCCGCCGCTCGTGGCGACCCTCGGCGCGACCCTGACCTTCGGGCTGTTCGCGCTGGTCAACGTCGGCTCGCTCACGTTCGTCACGAAGTTCGCGCCGGAGACCCGGGGGCGTTCGCTCGAGGAGCTCGAGGACGACTTCCGGACCCACCACCCGGCCGAGGTCCGCGAGGCCCCGGTCGGCGTCCACGGCGGCTGACCCGCCCGTCCGACGGTGCCCGCCACCCCGCCCGGGGCGGCGGGCACCGCCGCGTCCTGCGTCAGAGCAGCCGCGGCAGCGGGCGGACGACCAGCCGCTCCTCGACCGGCCGGCCGTCGACGACCAACCGCGCCCGCCACACCCCGGAGGTGCGCAGGGGGGTGATCGGGTCGCCCTGCACCAGGCGGGCAAAGGTGTCGCGGGCCTCCTCGGCCGTCGGGTAGGACTCCCACCGCGGCACCCGCTGCAGGGGCGCCAGCGACTCGATGCGGTGCGGATCCCGCCCGTCGTCCGGCGGCGGGCCGGGCTCCTCCGGGACGACGGCGGACAGCCGCGGCCGGCCCAGCACGTACCTGCCGTTGCGCCGGACGCCGAGCCAGTCGTAGTTGCCGGTGGCCAGCTTGGCCCACAGCACCTCGGGCTTGCGGCACTGCTCGAGGACGGGGTAGAGCTGCTGGCCGAGGACGACCTGGGCGTGCGAGCGGTCGGGCACCGCCCGATGCTAGGGGCACCGGCGCTCCCCGGCCCGAGAGGAGACCCCCGTGAGCAACCACGTGTACCGGCTCAGCGAGGTCGTGGGCAGCAGCCCGACCAGCGTGGACGACGCCATCCGCACCGCCGTGCGCAAGGCGGCCGAGACGGTCCGCAACCTCGAGTGGTTCGAGGTCCAGGAGGTCCGCGGCCAGGTGGCCGACGGCGACGTCGCGTACTTCCAGGTGACGCTGAAGATCGGCTTCCGCGTCGAGGACTGACCCCGCCCCGCGGTCCGGGGAGCTCGACGCGGCGCGCCGGGCGCCGAGCAGGACCGGCGGTCCTCAGCGCCCGGAGGTCGGCTCGTCGGGTCGCTCCGCCGTCGGCAGCGCGGGGCCGGCGTCCCGGACGTAGGGCCGCGGGTCCTCGCCGGGTCCCTCCCCGAGCCAGCGGCGGAAGCCCTCCGGGTCCCGGCGTCGGATCTCCTCGAGCAGCAGCTCCCGCACCCGGACCGCCGCGTGTCCGTCGACGTGGAGGCCCGCGCTGCTGCACCGCCACTCGTCCAGCAGTTCGTCGAGTGGCAGTCGCCGGAGCAGGGGCTGCAGCGAGGACGGGTCGGGACACGGCGACGCCCGTGCGGGCACGCCCGTCGGGAGGGTCTCGCGGGAGACCTGCGCGATCCAGTGGAGTCCGCAGAGCGTCGTCAGCAGGATGACGACCACGGACAGGGAGCTCCCGCCCGGGCCCAGGGCCTCGGTCCCGCTGATGAAGGGGAAGAACAGGCCGGTGGCGGTGGCCGCGGTCAGGCGGCTCTGCAGCGGCGCCCGGCCCCCGGGCTCGAGGGCCCAGTGGACGAGCTGGGCGAGCCCGGCACCGGCTGCCCCGCCGAGGAGCACCGTGACGAGCAGCAGCGGTGTCCCGGCGGCGAGCACACCGAGCAGCGCCACCAGCACGAAGACCGTGCCCAGGACCCGGATGGCCACGCGGTTCAGGGCCAGCAGGACCCGCGACGACCCGCGCTCCGCACCGGTCGTCGACCCGGGGCGTCCCGGCGGACCGCTCACGTCGGCGGCCGGTCGAGGGGAGGGGTGCGGCGGGGACGGCGCTGCGGCGAGCGCCGGGGACGCGAGGGCATCCGACCTCCTGGCGGCATCGGCATCGGCGTCGGCATCGCCGTCGGCATGGGCGTGGTCAGGTGGGCGACCGTACGTCTGCGGCCGGGCCGTGGTCAGGGAGGCGCTCGGAACCCCACCGGCGGCGCAGGTTGCCGGGAGCCGGAAGCCGGGGCGAGCGGCAGGGGCGACTCCGTCCGGATGGGGTCTGGACCCCATCTTCGGTCGCGTGCCTGGTCGGCAGGCGGAGCGTGCACGACGCTGGAGGCAGGCGGACGGACCGTCCCACCGAGGGACGGACGACGGAGGAGCGATCACATGTCCCGGCAGGTCGGGCTGTCCCTCTTCTGGCGGGTCTGCCTGATCAACACGGCCGTCTTCCTCGTGGGCGTCGTCCTGCTGGCGGCGACGCCGGCCACCATCTCCTCGCCGGTCGAGGCGAGCGAGGTGTTCCTGCTGGCCGGCTGGCTCGCCCTCATCGTGGCGGCCAACGCGATGCTCCTGCGGGTGGTGCTGTCCCCGCTGGACCGGCTCCGGCAGCTGATGGGCGACGTCGACCTGCTGCGGCCCGGGCAGCGTCTCCCCGAGGAGGGGAACGGCCCGACCTCGGCGCTGGTCGGCAGCTTCAACGCCATGCTCACCCGCCTGGAGGCGGAGCGGGCCACCAGCGCCGGCCGGGCGCTCGCGGCCCAGGAGGGCGAGCGGCGCCGGGTGGCGCAGGAGCTGCACGACGAGGTCGGGCAGAGCCTCACCGCCGTGCTGCTCGGCCTGCGGGCGGTGGCCGACCGGGTCCCCCCCGACCTGGCGCCGGAGGTCCTCGCCGTGCAGGAGACCGCGCGCGCCAGCCTCGACGAGGTCCGTCACGTGGTGCGGCGTCTCCGCCCGGGCGTCCTCGACGACCTCGGGCTGGTCAGCGCCCTGACGTCGCTGGCCGGCGAGCACGCGCGCCTCACCGGCGCCCGGGTGCACCGCCGCTTCAGCCCGTCGCTCCCGGACCTCGACGACCGGGTGGAGCTGGTGGTCTACCGGGTGGCCCAGGAGGCGCTGACGAACGTGGCGCGGCACGCGGGTGCCGGCTGCGTCGAGCTGGAACTGACCGAGACGGGAGAGGGAGCGGCGTTGCTGCTGCGGATAGCCGACGACGGACGGGGGATGGACGGGGAGCCCGAGGGAGCGGGCCTGCGCGGGATGCGGGAACGCGCGCTGCTCGTGGGCGCCGACCTGTCCTTCTCGACGAACGGGATCCGCGGGACGGACGTGCGGCTGCAGATCCCGCTCGTCCCGGGGCCGGTGACACCGTGAGCGCCGGGCGGCCGACGCGGATCCTGGTCGCCGACGACCACGGCATCGTCCGACACGGTGTGCGCAGCCTCCTCGACGGCGAACCGGACTTCACGATCGTCGCGGAGGCCCGCGACGGTGCGGAGGCCCTCGCCCTGGCCCGGGACGTCCCGGTGGACCTGGCGGTGCTCGACGTGGCCATGCCCCGGATGACCGGCCTGCAGGCGGCGACCGAGATGTCCAGGCGGTGGCCGGCGATGCACATCCTGATGCTGTCGATGTACGACAACGACCAGTACTTCTTCGCGGCGCTCAAGGCGGGCGCCTCCGGCTACGTCCTCAAGTCCGTCGCCGACCGGGACCTGGTCGGGGCCTGCCGCGCCGCGGTCCGCGGCGAACCCTTCATCTACTCCGATGCGCTGGGTTCCCTGATGAGGGAGTACGTCGCGCGCGCGGACCGCGGCGAGCAGCAGCCGACCGGCCTCCTCACCCCCCGCGAGGCCGAGGTCGTGAAGCTCATCGCCGAGGGACGGTCGTCGAGGGAGATCGCGGCGCTCCTGGTCATCAGCGTCAAGACCGTCGAGCGCCACCGGGAGAACGTCCTGCAGAAGCTCAGGATGCAGGACCGCACGCAGCTCACGCGCTACGCCATCAAGACGGGACTGATCGAGCCATGACCACAGTCGTGCAGCGGACGGCACCCCCCGACGCCGAGCGGGCGCTGGCCGAGTTGTCGGAGGCCGTCGCCGCCCGGCTCGGCGTCCCCGCCGCCCTCCTCGACGGCTACCCGGAGGCCCTCCTGGCGGTCGCGCGGACCGGGCGCCGGCTCAGCCTCGAGGAGCAGGCCAGCTGCCGCCGTCTCGGGGAGCAGGCGGTGGGGATGGGCGTGGGCCTCCCGACGATGGTCGACCTGCACATGCAGGCGTCGCGGCGGCTGTGGTCCCGGCTGCCCGAGCTCCTCGGTGCCTCGCGCGGGCGGGCGGTGCGCGGCGGCGAGCTGCTCGGCATCGGCGAGGCGGTGTGGCGGGCTGCCGACGCCGCGCTGGGCGCAGTGACGGCGGGCTACCTCGAGGCGCAGCAGTCGGTCGTCCGGCAGGAGGAGGAGGAGTGGCGGGAGTTCGTCGACGACCTGCTGACCGGCCGCTCCGGCGTCGCCGCATCGATCGAGCGGGGGGAGCACTTCGGCCTGCAGCTGGCCGCCGGCCGCCACGTCGTGGTCGTCGTCGAGTGCGACCGCGCGGTGAACGCCGGCAGCGGGATCCGCAGGATCGTGGAGGACGCCGCCCGGACCCACCTCGGGAACCGGGGCCTGCTCGTGGCGGCGAAGGAGGGCCGGGTGGTCTGCGTGGCCGCGCGCTCGCCCGAGTCCGGCAGCACCGAGCACCTCGGCACGCAGGTGGCCCAGCTGGCCGGCCCGCTCACGGCACGGACCGTCGGCGGCCGGGGCTGGCGCGTGGGGGTCGGCCGGCCCCACGCCGGACCGCTCGGCGTCCAGCGCTCCTACCAGGAGGCACTGGGTGCGCTGGACACCGCCGCCCGCCTCGCGCTGCCCCAGCGCGTCGTCCACGCCGCGGACCTCCTGGTGTACCGCGTCCTGGGCCGCGACGAGACGGCGCTCGCCGAGCTGGTCGGCGCCGTCCTGGGCCCGCTGACGCACGCCCGCGGGGGAGCCGAACCGCTCATCGAGACCCTGGACGCCTACTTCGCCGCGGGCGGCAACGCCACCGAGGCGGCACGCCGGCTGCACCTCAGCGTCCGGGCCGTGACCTACCGGCTCCAGCGCGTCCAGGAGCTCACCGGCTACGCGGCGGGGGATCCCTCCGACCGCCTCTCGCTGCTGGTGGCGGTGACCGGTGCACGGCTGCTCGACTGGCCGCGGCGGGCCCTGGTCACCGGGTGACCCCCCGGCACCTGGCCCGGCGGCGCGACGGCCGGTCGCCGGTCCGGACGCGGAGTTGCAGGGTCCGGGCAGCCAGGCGGTGGGACAGTCGTCCGGTTCCGGCGGTGGGCCGCTGCGGGCGGCGTGCCTACGTTCCCCAACATGAGCCACCGGAAGACGCGTGAGACCACCGCCGCCTCGGGTTGGGACCTCGAGGTGACCGTCCGCCGCGAGGGACCCGGGCCGGTCCTGCGGATCGACGGCGACCTGGACCTCGGCTGTGCGCCGCTGGTCACCGCCATGGTGGACCACGCCGCGGCCGTGTACGGCCGGCCGGTGGCCGTCGACCTGACCGGCGTCGCGTACGCCGACACCCACGGCCTGGCACCCCTCCTGCGCGCCGGTGTGGTGATCCGGCGGACCTCACCCCAGGTCCAGCGGCTGCTGCGGCTCCTCGGCCTCGCCGTCGGTGCCGGACCGTCCCGGCCCGTGCCCGTCCCCGTGCCGTCAGGAGGCAGGGACCGTTCCCCGCGGGCACGGCCGCACCGGCGTCGGCCCGCCCTGCGCCCGGCGCTGCCCCGGTGAGGCCGGCGCACCGCGCAGGTCGCCCGGTCCCCACCGCCACACCCACCGGACCGGTCGGCCAGGACCGGCCGCCCACACACCCACCTCGGAGGACCCCGTGCTCTCACTGCTCTGGCTGCTGGTCGTCGGCCTCGTCGCCGGCCTGCTCGCACGTGCCCTCGTCCCCGGCAAGGACTCGATGAGCCTGCTGGCCACCCTCGTGCTGGGGGTGAGCGGATCCCTGGTCGGCGGCCTCCTGCTCGGCCTGCTCACCGGCGGCCTGCGCGACCGCGGCTTCGGTCCGGCCGGCCTGATCGGGTCGGTGACCGGCGCCGTCCTGGTGCTGCTGGCCCACAACCGCTGGACGGCCCGCCGGCAGGCGCTGCCGGGTGGCCGCCGCTGACCATGGGCACCCTCTCCTGGACGCTGCTGCTGCTCGCCTGGGTGGCCACGGGCGCCACGGCCGTCGTCCTGCTCCTCCACCGGCGGGGACACCGCGAGGGCTCCTGGCTGCTGATCGGGGCCGTCCTGGGTCCCCTGGTGGTGCCGATCGCGCTCGAGCGCGCGGCACGCACCGGCCGGCGCCTGGAACGGCGCGTCGCCCGGGCCGCGGATCCGGCGCCGGCCCGTGACGACCGGTTGTGCGTCCTCGTCGGCGTGGACGGGTCCCCGGAGTCCGAGCAGGCCGTCCGGGACGCCGCCCGGCTGGTGGCCCCCGCCGTCGGCCGGCTGCTCCTGGTGACCGTGGTGGACCCCGACGTGACCGAGGCCCGCGACGGTGGGGAGGAGCAGCGCAGGCGCGCCCGCGAGCTCCTCGAGGAGTCGGCGCGAGCGCTGTCGGCCACCGCGGCGACCGTGGAGACCGAGGTCGTCGCCGGGCAGCCGGGTCCCTGCCTGCTGCAGCTGGCCGAGGACGAGGACGTCGACCTCGTCGTCGTCGGGCGGCGCGGCCGGGGGCTGTCCCGCACCGTCCTGGGCAGCGCGGCGACGACGCTGAGCAGCCGGGCGGGCCGCCCGGTGCTGCTGGCCGCCCCGCCCGGCGCCCGTCCCTGACCCGCAGGGGCCAGGGCACGGGTCAGGCGCCCGTGCCGCCGCCTCCGTCCGGCCGGTCGCGGTGGGTCCCCGGGACCAGCGGCGCCCGCGACAGCCAGGCCGCCTCGCCGATGGCGTAGCCGGCGATCGGCACGGTGAACAGCTGCAGGGCGGCGGCGACCAGCAGCACCACCACCGCGGTGCCGCTCGGTGCGAGCACCACGACGCCGAGCAGCACCGACACCAGGCCCAGGCTGGCCGCCTTCGCCACGGCGTTCGCCCGGTTGTACACGTCGGGCAGGCGCAGCAGGCCCACGGCGGCGATGCCGATCAGCAGCACGCCGAGTCCCACGAACACGTCCCCGACCAGCGTCTGCGGTGTCACGACGACGACCTCGCGGCGACCAGCCGGGCGAAGGCGACCGTCGACAGGAAGCCGACGAGCGTGGCCACGAGGACCAGGTCCAGCAGCGCCGGGCGGTCCAGCCGCACGGCCAGCAGGGCGATCGCCGCGACGACCACCGCGAAGCCGAGGTCCACGGCCAGCGCCCGGTCGGCGTCCGTGGGTCCGGCGACCAGCCGCAGGGTCGCCGCCCCCAGCGCCAGGGCCAGGACGACGAGGGCGGCGTCCAGCAGGATCACGTCGTTCTCCTCCTGAGGTCGGGGCCGGCGCCGGGGTCCTCGGATCCCCCGTCCTCGGATCCCACCGGCCGCCAGGCCGACAGCATCTGGTCCTCGAGGGCGCGCAGGTCCGCGCGGAAGGCGTCGAGGTCGCCGGCGTGCATGCCGTGCACGGTCAGCCGCGAGTGGTCCTCGCTGATCGCCAGCACCATCGTCCCCGGGGTGAGGGTGACCAGGCTCGCGTAGGAGGCCACCTCGACGCGGGTCCGGGACCGCAGCGGCACCTCCACCACGGCGGGGGCCAGGCCCTCCCCGGGGGTGACGATCTCGCGCGCCACCGCGTAGTTGGCCCGCAGGAACCGCAGCGCGTACGCCGCGGCGAAGGCGGCCACGCGGCGGGCGCGCAGGAGGGCGCGGCGCGGCAGCGGCGGGGGACCGGCGACGCTCACGGCCCGGTCACCGCCTCGGCGTAGGCCCCGGTGTCCAGCAGGCCGGCGGCCGCGGCGTCGGCGGCCGCGAGCAGCGGCTCGGCCCACACGCCGAGCACCACCGCCAGGCCGGCCAGCACCAGCGCCGGGGCGGTCAGGGCCGGCCGCAGCCGGGTGCGCGCCGCGGTGGCGGTGCCCCGCCCCCCGTCGTCGCGCCGGTCGCCGTCGCGGGGGTGCCCGCCGGCCCCGGCGTCCTCCGGCGGCGCCTGCCAGAACACGGTGTTCCAGACCTTGAGCATCGAGGTGAGCGTCAGCAGGCTGACCCCGACGACGACCGCGGCGGCCAGGTACTGCCCCTCGGCCACGGCGGCCGTCGTCAGCCCCAGCTTGGCCACGAAGCCCGACAGCGGCGGGATGCCCACCAGGGCCAGCGCCGAGACGCCGAAGGCGAGGGCCAGCGCCGGCTCGCGGCGGCCCAGGCCGCCCAGCCGGGCGAGGTCCTCGGTGCCGTGGCCCACGCGCACCGCGCCGGCGCACACCAGCAGCGCCGCCTTGACCAGGACGTACTGCACGAGGAAGAAGACGGCCGCGGCCAGCCCGGCGGGGGTGGACAGCGCCAGCCCCAGCACCACGTACCCGATCTGGCTGACCATGTGCGCGGTCAGCACCGGGCGCATCGCCTTCTCGCCGACCGCGCCGAGCACGCCGACCACCATCGTCAGCAGCGCCGCGGCCAGGACCACCCAGAGGAAGCGCCGGTCGCCGTCGAAGAGCACGGTGTGGATCCGGATCAGGGCGTAGACGCCCACCTTGGTGAGCAGCCCGGAGAACAGCACGGTCACGGCCGGGCCGGTGGCCGAGTACGTCGCCGGCAGCCAGCTGTGCAGCGGGACGACGGCGGACTTCACCGCCATCGCCAGCAGCACCACGGCGCCCGCGACCGCGACGGCCGGGCTCGCCGCGGCCGCGCCGACCAGCTCGCCGAGGTCCACCGTCCCCGTCACGCCGTAGAGCAGGCCCACGCCGCCCAGGAAGACCGTGGAGGCCAGCAGGTTGACCGTCACGTACAGGCGGCCGGCGGCCAGCCGCCGTCCCCCGCCGGCGGCGGTCAGCAGCACGTAGCTCGGGACCAGCATCACCTCGACGAACACGAAGAGGTTGAACAGGTCGGCGGTGAGCAGGGCGCCGTACACACCCGCGGACAGGACGAGGGCGAGGGGCACGAAGAAGGGCGCCTCGTCCTCCCCGGTGGCCGCGGCGAAGGCGAGGGAGACCAGCACCAGCAGCGCGGTGACGGCCAGCACCAGGGCGCTGAGCACGTCGCCGGTCAGCGTGACGGCGATGCCCGCCGGCCAGCCGCCGAGCCGGAGCACCGGCCGGTCGCCGTCGAGCGTGCCGGCGAGCAGCACCGCGGCGACGGTGAGGACCCCGGCGCTCACCGTCGTCCCGACCGCCCGGCGCAGCAGCGGGGACCGGCTCCGTCCGGGGGGGTCGAACAGCACGAGCAGCCCGGCGGCGGCCAGCGGGGCCACCACCGGGACGGCCAGCAGGCCGCCGTTCACCGGGCGCCCCGGGTGCGGTCGGCCGGCACGCGGCCGGCGACGTCGGGCTCCCCGTCGCCACCGGTGTCCCCGCCGGCGTCCCCGCCGGCGTCCCCGCCGGCGTCCTCGTCCCCGTCCCCGGCCCGGACCAGGGCCAGCAGGTAGACGGTGATGCCGAAGGTGATGACGATCGCGGTGAGCACGAAGGCCTGGGGCAGCGGGTCGGCGGCCGCGGCGGGGTCGCCCTGGCCGATCAGCGGCAGGTCCCGCCGCTGCATGCCCCCGGCGGAGAGCACGAGGACGTTGACCGCGTGCCCGAGCAGCACGAAGCCGAGGACCACCCGCAGCAGGCCGCGCTGCAGGACGAGGAAGACGCCCCCGGCGACGAGGACGCCGACGGCGACGGCTGCGGTCATGGTGCCCCCTGTCGGCTCGGGACGTCGGGAGTGGCGGCGACCTCCCGGTGGTCACCGGAGGACGGGCCGGGGACCGCCGGGACCGGTCCGCCGCCGAGCCGGTCGAACGCCGTGACCAGCAGGGCCAGCACCAGCAGGTAGACCCCGAGGTCGAACAGCAGCGCCGAGCCGATGCCGAGGGCGCCCAGCAGCGGCACCTCGACCGGGGTGAGGAGGGGCTCACCCCGGACGACGGCGAACAGGCCCGTGCCGAGGGCGAGCAGCAGGCCGCCACCGACCAGCGAGGTGGGGCGCAGCAGGCGCGGCAGGCCCGGGAAGGCGTGCGCGGTCTGGTGCAGGCCGACGGCGGTCCCGGCGACGAGCGCGGAGATGAAGCCGCCGCCGGGCTCGTCGTGACCCCGCCACAGCAGCCACAGCGAGAGAGCGGCCATCCCCGGCACGAGCACCCGGGCGGCGACCTGCAGCACGAGGCCGCCGCCGGTCCCGTCCGGCCGGCCCCGTGCCGCCCGGTCCGGCGCCGCCTCGGGGGCCCGCCGTGCCACGACCACGAGCAGCCCGAGCGCGGCGGCACCCAGCACGATCGCCTCACCCAGGGTGTCCATGCCGCGGAAGTCGACGAGCACGGTGTTGACGACGTTGGTGCCGCCGGTCTGCGGCTCGGCGTTGTCCAGGAACCACGCCCCGGCCCCGGAGATCCCGCGGCGGCCGGTGAGCGCGTACACCGCGGCCGCCGCACCGGTCCCGGCGGCGACGGCGAGGCCGGCGGCCAGCACGGTGCGCGGGCGGTCCGAGCCCGGCAGCCGCGGTGGCCGGGACCGCAGCACCAGGACGGCGACGACCGCGGTGAGGACCTCCACCAGCAGCAGGGTGAGGGCCACGTCGACGGCGCCGGCCAGCAGGAACCACACCGCGACGACGAGGCCGACGACGCCGACCAGCCCCAGGGCGGCCAGCGCCGACCGGGCCAGCACCGTGCCGGCGACGGTGAGGACGAGCAGCGCGAGCACCGGCCAGTCCAGCGCCCGGTCGGTGGGCCCGCGCTCCGGCAGCCCGCCGACCGCGGCCACGCCCACGGCGCCGAGCACTCCCAGCGCCACGAGCGGGCGGGCCAGGTGGGGAGCCAGGTCGCGGCTGCGGTCGGGCCGCCCCACGGCGGAGCCGAGGTCGAGCACCGCGTCGTGGGCGCGGTCGAACACCGCCGCGCCGTCGGGGAGCCGCAGCCGCTGCAGTGCCCGGTCGACCGGGTCGCGCCGCAGGAACAGGGCGGTGCCGACGGCGATGGTGATCGCCGACATGACCACCTCGGGGCTCAGGCCGTGCCAGAACTCGAACTGCGGCACCTCGCCGGCGGGCACGACGTCGGCCGCCGCGCGGGTGACCACCGGCCGCACCCAGGCGATCCCC
This sequence comes from Geodermatophilus dictyosporus, assembly GCF_900115505.1. Lineage (GTDB taxonomy): Bacteria > Actinomycetota > Actinomycetes > Mycobacteriales > Geodermatophilaceae > Geodermatophilus > Geodermatophilus dictyosporus. Next base: position 533,000 of record NZ_FOWQ01000001.1, read on the forward strand.
GGCCCCAGCAGCAGCCCCGCCGAGGCCGCGACCACGGCCGGGGCCAGGAACGCGGGGGAGGGCTCGTAGAGGTCGGGCTGGCGGACCGGCCCGCCGAAGGCGCCGTGGACGATCCGCACGCCGTAGGCGAAGGTCAGCGCCGACGCCGCGACGGCGAGGGCGCCGGCGACCGGTCCGGCCCACGGCGCGACGTCGGCCTGGACCAGCGACTGGAACAGGTACTCCTTGCTGACGAAGCCCAGCATCGGGGGGACGCCGGCCATCGACAGCGCGGCCAGGGCGGTGACGGTCGCGGTGACCGGCATGACCCGGCGCAGGCCCGACAGCTCCCGGATGTCGCGGCTGCCGGTCTCCTTGTCGACGACCCCCACGAGCATGAACAGCGTCGCCTTGAACAGGGCGTGGGCGAAGGTGTGCAGCATGGCCGCGGCCAGCGCGGTGGGGGTGCCGACGCCGATCACCGCGACGAGCAGGCCCAGTTGGCTGACCGTCGACTGGGCCAGGATCGCCTTGAGGTCGTGCTCGCGCAGCGCCAGGAAGGCGCCGGTGACCGCCGACGCCAGTCCCACGGTGACCAGCAGCGCCGACCAGGCCGGCTGCCCGGCGAACAGCGGCGTGGTCCGCATGAGCAGGTAGATGCCGGCCTTGACCATGGTCGCCGCGTGCAGGTAGGCGCTCACCGGGGTCATGGCGACCATGGCGCCGGGCAGCCAGGAGTGCAGTGGCACCTGGGCGGACTTGGTGAACGCGGCGAAGGCGATCAGCGCGCCGATCGGCCAGGCCAGCGGCGAGGCGAGCACCTCGTCGCGGGCGGCGAGGACGGTGGACAGGTCGGTGCTGCCGACGACCACCGACAGCGCGACGACCGCGACGAGCAGCGCCAGCCCGCCGGCCGCGGTGATCAGCAGCGCCCGCCGGGCCGGTGCCACCGCCACCCGGCCCGCCGTCGCCAGGAGGAAGAACGAGCAGACGGTCGTCAGCTCCCAGAACACGTACAGCAGCACCAGGTCGGCGGCCAGGACGAGCCCGAGCATGGCCCCGGCGAAGGCGGTGAGCAGGCCGTAGACGGTCCCGGTGCGGCCGCCGTCGCCCACGTACCGCGGGCAGTAGGCCATGATCAGCGTGCCCACGCCGAGGACGATCAGGCAGAAGAGCGCGGCCAGGCCGTCCAGGCGCAGGGCGAACGACACCTGCAGCGAGGGCAGCCAGGACCAGGAGGCGGTCACCGCACCGCCGTCGAGCACGGTCGGCGCCCCGGTGGCCAGCAGCGCGCCGGTGACGGCGAACCCGGCGGCGAGCACGTAGCCGGTGTTCCGCCCCAGGCGCCGGTGGAGCAGGGGGGCGGCCGCGGCCAGCACGGCCATGACCACCAGGGCGACGGCGGGCATCAGCGCCGTCCGGGACCGGCGTGCCGGCCGCTCACCCGCACGCGAGCACTCCGCTGGACGTCACGACGGCGAGCCTCCGGGGTCGGACGACGGGGATCGGGGATCGGATACCGGTCGGCCGCCGGGGCTCACCGCGTGGTCCCGGCAAGCCGGCCGTACCGGACCTGCCGCGGACCGGCAGAGTGGTCCGGAGCGCCGCTGGCCGGATCCGCCCCCACGGCGCGACGGGACCGTCCGACCTCGCCGGGTGGTGCAGCAGGGGACGTCGCCGGCCCGCCACGCGGCGAGGAACGGCCCGAGGGGGTGACGCTCCAGCCCCGACGGGGCGCCGCTGCCGTCGAGGTCGGCCTCCTGGCGTCCGGTGCCCAGCGCCTCGCCGGTGCGCAGCCGGAACGACACGCCCGCCCAGCGCCAGCTGTCGACGGTCACCGTGAGCTCCGTGCGGGTCCCGGTGCCGCGGCCGGGGCCGGCGCCGTCCTCGGCGGCGGAGTCGGGCAGGTCCCGGCCGTCGACGGTGCCGCCGGTGCAGCGACCGCGCAGGCTGCCGGTCCGCGGGTCCGACGGCGGCCGGACGGCGCGGAGCACCGGCGTGCGTGTCACCAGCACCTCCTGCGGTGCGGGTGGTGGCGGGCGGTCAGCAGGCCGACTCGTCCGGTCGCGGCGCCGTGTCGTCCGCGACCGCACGGAGGTGGCGTTCCGGTGCACCCGCCGCGCCGGTGCACAGCCAGTGGTCGAACCCCTCCGGGTCGCGCCGCCGGATCTCCTCGAGGACGGCCTCCCGCCACTGGACGACGGCGTGCCGGCGGGCGGCCGAGGACCGGTGCACCTGATCGCCCGAGGCGTGCCACTCGGCGACCAGGTCCTCGAGGGGGAGCGTCCGGAGCAGCTCGGGCGGGGGACAGGTGTCGGCGGGGTCCTCGCGCAGCGGTGCGGGACCTCCCCGGCCGGCCGGGACCGCTCCCGGGTCCAGCCGGTGGATCCACACCGTGCCGTGGACCGACAGCAGGCCGACCGCCACCAGCAGGAGGTGGGCTCCCGCGGCCCCCAGCACCTGGATGCCGGTGCCGAACGGGACGACCAGCGCGGCGGCGGTCGCCACCAGCACGCCGTTGGACGGGGGCGGCGCGGCGACGCCGGCCGGCCTGGCCGCGTCGGCCAGGCGCCGGATCGACCGGGCCAGGGCCCAGGCGGCGGCCCCGGACACCAGGGCCACGGGGAGGACCCGGGGGCCGGCGTACAGCGCACCGAGGAGCGCCGCGCCCACGCAGCACGCGCCGACCGCCAGCGTGCCCAGGTGCAGGAGGGCCCGCCCTGCCCGGCGGACCGGAGCGCCGCCCAGGACCGCGGTCACCGGACCCTCCTCCCCGCCGTGGGGACGGGGGCGCCGTCCGCGGCGCCGGCACCGGCAGGTGCGACGGCCGGTGTGATGGCCGGTGTGATGGCCGGTGCAGCGGTGAGCGTGCGCCGCAGCCGCCGGTTGCTGCGCGGTTCCCGGCGGGTGGCCGTGTCGTCCAGCTGCCGCCGCAGGCCCTCGCACACCCTCCTGACCGCCTCGTCGAGGTGGCGCTGCGCCGAGCTGGCCACCAGGCGGGGTCGCCCGGGGATCCAGCACTCGAGGGTGAGCCGCTGGCCCGGGCTCCCGCGGCCCTTGAGGGAGACCTCGAGCTCCACGTCGCGCGCCGGGTGGCGGGCCAGCTGGGCGTCCAGGCGGGCGAGCATGCGCACCAGGACCTGGCGCTCCTGCTGGGTGAGGCCGGCGGCCAGGCGCAGGCAGCCGGCCACGGTGGCCGGCTCGGTGCCCGTCGCCGGTGCGCCCTCGCGGGCCGGTCGGATCGGATCGGGGGAGCTCATGACAGCACTCGCCTCCTCGGGGGTCGGGACACGTCGACGGGAGCGCGCAGGAGGGCGCCCACCCCTCCGTCGAGCCGTCGTCCGTCCCGGACGGTGCGGACGACGGCGGACGTGGCGCCTGCCGCGTGCACGAGGACGTCGGACAGGCGGACGGAGCGCTCGACCGGCGGTGCGGCGCGGCGGCGCCCGCCGAGGGCGGCCGGGCGGTCGAGCACCAGCCGCCGCACGCGGTGGTGGTCGGCCGCGTCCGGCGCGATGAGCACCTCCTCGGCCTGGCCGTGCACGACCGCCCGCAGCGTCGCCGAGACCCCGACGCAGGCCCGGCCGTCGGAGAGGCCGCCGAGCACCTCGTCGACGACGGCGGCCTCCTCGACCGCGGCGGCGTCGGCTGCCATCAGCCGCGCCCGGGCGGTCAGCGACCGGGCGTCGGGGGCCGACCGGACGGGGACGAGCAGCGACCGCGTCCGGGGCTCGAGCCGGGCGCGCAGGAGCGGCGTCGTCCCGGCCTGGCCGCCGGTGACGACCAGCCGGGCCCGGCTGCAGTCCACCAGCCAGGTCAGGGCCTCGCCGACGGCCCGCGCGTCGGACGTCCACTGCTCCTCGGCCCGGGCGAGCAGCTCGTCGGGGGCCGAGCCCCGGATGAGCAGGTCCTCGCCGACGACCTGGCAGAGGAGGTCCGGGGCCCCGGGCTCGACGAGGAGCAGGTCGGCGCCCCGCCGCTCGGTGAGCACGACGACCACCGGGACCTCCCGGTGCCGTGCCGCGAGCAGAGGGGACAGGTGCGGGTAGGGACCGAGGGAGGCCTGCTCGGCCACCGTCCGGGACAGGTGCTCGACGTGGCCGCGGCCGTCGGCGCCGGCGAAGGCGGCCACCGTCTGCCCGTCCACGGTCGGCCCGCTCGGCGGCGCCTGGCGCACGCACTCGTCGAGCGTCTCCAGCAGCGACTCGGTCGCGCCCTCGTCCCGCAGCCGGCGTCGCATCGCCTGCCAGCGCGCGAGCACCCGGTCGGCGCCGTCGCGGACGCCGCCGCGCGTCCCGAGGTAGACGGAGGCCACGGGGCCGGTGCGCCCCAGCTCGCGCAGCTGGGTCGGTGGCTGCCACGGCGCGGGCGGCCGGGTCGTGCGGTCCGTCGGTCGTGGCGTGAGGGTGGTCATCCCGGCCTCCTGACGGGTCGGAGCGTCGTCGCACCAGCGCGGGTCCGGCGGTGCTGCGGCTGCGGACCGGACGCTAGGAGGGGGCACCGGCCCGGGGGCAGGACGGCGCCCGGCGAACAACCGGCCGGCCAGGTTGCCGACACCGCGCACCGGGGAGGCCCGGGGCCGCCGCGCCGGGCCCGCGTCCGTTGCCGCGGTGCGGCACGGGAGGAGGGACCGCCTGCCGGGCCGGGACGTGGAGCCGGCTCGGCGAGCACCTCGGGGACGACGACGGCCCCGTCGACCGGTGACGGGCGGCCCGGCGCCGCGCCGGGCCCTCCACCGGGGTGCACGCCGACCCGGCCCTGGACGCCTCGCTGCTCCGCGTCCCACCGGTCGGTTGCCTGCCCGGCGACGCCCCCCGCGTCACCGCGACCACCGGCCGACTCACCGAGGAGTCGGCCGTCGGGCCCGGGACCGGGGTACCGGCCGGTGCCCGGTCCCGGCAGGCGCCGGTGCGCCTTCCGTGCCGACAGTGCACCGGAGGGGAGGGGCCGCAGGGGGCAGACCGCAGGTGCCCGTCCCGTTCCCCCTGAGGAGGTCCCCGTGCTCTGGATCGCGCTCGTCCTGCTGCTGGCCCTGGCTGCCGGCGTCCTCGGCACCCTGCTGGAGGTGGCGCTGTGGGCCCTCGTGCTCCTGGTCGTCGGCTCCGCGCTGGTGGGGCTCGTCGCCTGGCGGGCGGTGTCGTCCCGGGCGGGCTCCGCCCACCGGCCCGGCCGGCCCTGATGCCCTCCGGCTCCCCGAGGCGCGGGAGGCGCTCAGCGGTGCCGTCCCAGGCGCGACCAGGGAGGTGTCCGCGCGGCGAGGCCGGTGGTCCACGACCACCCGGTCCGTGCGCCCGCGCGGTCCGGAGGACCACCCCCGTCCGCGGCCGCGGACGGGGAGCTCACAGCGCCACACAGGAGGCATCGTGATCTGGGACCTGATCGTCCTGCTCGTCATCGGCCTGGTGGCCGGCGTGATCGCCCGGGCCGTCATTCCCGGCAAGCAGGACCTGAGCATCGTCGCCACCATCGTGCTGGGGATCGTCGGCTCCTTCGTCGGCAACCTGCTCGGCGGGCTCCTCAGCGGCCGGGGTCTCGAGTTCGGCACGGCCGGCTGGATCGGCTCCGTCGTCGGGGCGGTCATCGTGCTCGGCGTCTACGTCGCCGTGACCGGCCGGCGCAGCCGCATCCGCTGACCACCGCCGTGCTGACGACGTCGCTGTCCCGTGTGGACGGGTACCTGCCCATCGAGGACCACGGGCTGATCGGGGACGGCGCCACCTGCGCCCTGGTCGCCCGCGACGGGTCGATCCCGTGGATGTGCCTGCCCGAGTTCGACGGCCCGCCGTTCCTGGCCGGCCTGCTCGACGCCGACCGCGGCGGTGCCTTCACCCTCGCCCCGCGCGGACTGCGGGCCGGTGGGCAGCGCTACCTCGACGAGAGCAACGTGCTCGTCACCGAGCTGACCGGTCCGGACGGCGTCGTGGAGCTCACCGACTGCCTGGCGCTGCGCTCCGGAGCCGATCTGGGCGAGCTCGTCCCGGCCGGCCGCAGCGAGCTGCTGCGGGTCGCGAGGGTCGTCTCGGGCGCCGCCGAGCTGGAGGTGCGACTCGCCCCGCGCGACGACGTGCGCGTCACCCGCGAGAGCGGTGCCTGGCGCATCCACTGGCCCGCCCGTCCCGAGCTGGTCCTGGTGCTGTGGTGCTCCCACGACCTGGAGGTCGCTCCGGACGGGTCGATCGGGGGCACGGTGCAGCTGCGCGCCGGGGAACGGCTGACCGCCTCCCTGCACTGGTCGGGCACCACGCGGCTGCTCGACCGCGCCGACCCGGCCCGGCTGGTGCACCAGACCGCCCAGGTCTGGCGGTCGTGGGCCGGGAAGCTGGACTACGAGGGCCCCCAGCGCGGCCTGGTCCTGCGCTCGGCGCTGGCGCTGAAGATGCTCGACCACGTACCGAGCGGGGCGATCATGGCGGCGGCGACGTCGTCCCTGCCGGAGGAGATCGGCGGCGTGCGCAACTGGGACTACCGCTACACGTGGGTGCGCGACGCCGCGTTCTCCACCTACGCCCTGCGGCAGGTGGGGATGCCCGGCGAGTCCCGGGCCTTCCTCGCCTGGACGCTGACCAACGTCGAGCGGGACGGGCGACCGCACCTGATGTACGCCCTCGACGGCGGTCAGCCGCCGCCGGAGCAGGAGGACGCCGCGCTCTCGGGCTACCGCGGGTCGGCGCCGGTGCGGTGGGGCAACGACGCGGCCGGGCAGACCCAGCACGACGTGCACGGGGAGCTGCTCGACGTCGCCTGGGGATGGGTCAGGTCCGGAGGCCGGGTCGACGACCACCTGTGGACGGCGCTGTGCGACCTCACCGAGGCCGCCATCGAGAACTGGACCACCCCCGACCACGGCATCTGGGAGGTCCGCAGTCCCGGGCGGCCGTTCACCTACTCGGTGGCGCTGTGCGCGGTCGCCGTCGAGCGGGCGCTGCGGATCGCCGACGCGCGGGGGCTGGACCACCCGCGCGACCGGTGGCGGGCCGAGCTCGACCGCATCCGCTCCGCGGTGCTCGAGCGGGCCTGGGACCCCGAGCGCGAGACGTTCACCGAGCAGCTCGCCGACGACGACGGCGGCCGGCGCGGCGGCCTGGACGCCTCGCTGCTCACCCTGCCCCTGCGCGGTCTGCTGCCCTTCGACGACCCGCGGATGGTGGCCACGGTCGCGGCGGTGAGTCGGCACCTGGATGCCGGCGACGGACTGCTCTACCGCTACCTGCACGAGGAGTCCGACGACGGGCTGCCGGGCGGGGAGGGCGCGTTCCTGCTCTGCAGCTCCTGGCTGGCCGACAACCTGACGGGGCAGGGGCGCCTGGAGGAGGCCCACGACGTGTTCGACTCGCTGTGCGCCCGGGCCAACCACCTGGGCCTGCTGCCGGAGGAGATCGACCCGGGCACCGGCGCGTTCCTGGGCAACTTCCCGCAGGCGTTCAGCCACCTCGGGCTGATCGCCAGCGGGGCGAAGCTGGCGCGGGCCGAGGCGGCCCGGGGGCGGGCGCGGTGAGCCGCTCGTTCGTCGTGCTGGGCGGCACCGGTGACCTCACCGGGCGGCTGCTCCTGCCCTCGCTGGCCCGGCTGCACGAGACCGGCGTCCTCGGCGACGAGAGCGGCCTGCTCGCCGTGGCCCGGGACGAGTGGGACCGGCGGGCCTACCGGGAGTGGGCACGCGGCCGGCTGGCCGCGCACGCCGGAGAGCTGCCGGAGGCCACCCGTGACCGGCTCGTCGGCCGGCTGGACTTCGCAGCCCGGGACGTGACCGACCCCGACGACCTGCGGGCCGCGCTGTCCCGGGTGGACGGCGAGCCGGTGGTCTACCTGGCCCTGCCGCACACGCTGTTCCGTCCCACGCTGACGGCCCTGGCCGAGGTCGGGCTGCCGGAGGGTGCCCGCGTGGTCGTCGAGAAGCCCTTCGGCACCGACCGGGCCGACGCGCGGGTGCTCAACGAGCTGCTGCACCGGCTCCTGCCCGAGGAGGCGGTCTTCCGCGTCGACCACTTCCTGGCCAAGCAGACCGTGCTCGACGTCCTCGGCCTGCGCTTCGCCAACCGGGTCTTCGAGCCGGTGTGGAACGCCGCCCACGTCGAGCGGGTGGACATCGTCGCCGACGAGACCCTCGGCCTGGAGGGGCGGGCCGGCTACTACGACCGGGCCGGCGCCCTGCGGGACATGGTGCAGAACCACCTGCTGCAACTGCTCGCCGTCGTGGCCATGGAACCCCCGCTCACCGTGGACGCCTCCTCCCTGCCGGCCCGCAAGGCCGACGTGCTCCGGGCCGTCCGGCCGCCCGCCGACGTGCGGGCCGCCAGCGTGCGCGGCCGTTACACCGCGGGCACCGTGGCCGGCCGCGCGGTGCCGGCCTACACCGACGAGGACGGCGTCGACCCCGCCCGGCAGACCGAGACCTACGCGGAACTCACCGTGACGGTGGACAACTGGCGATGGGCCGGCGTGCCGTTCCGCCTGCGGAGCGGCAAGGCCCTGGGTGCTGCCCGCCAGGAGATCGTCGTGCGGTTCCGGCCGGTGCCCCACCTGCCGTTCCTGGACGCGGAGCCCGAACCGGACGTGCTGCGGCTCTCGCTGTCCCCCGACGCCATCGCGCTGGAGGTCGACCTCAACGGCACCGGGGACCCGTTCGACCTCGAGCGCGAGGTGCTCGCGGCGCGGATGGCACCGCACGACCTGCCCGCCTACGCCCTGCTGCTGCGCGAGCTGCTCGACGGTGACACCACCCCGTCGATCAGCGACGTCGAGGCAGAGGAGAGCTGGCGCATCGTCGAGCCGGTGCTGGCCGCGTGGGCCGCCGGCGAGGTGCCGCTGCGCGAGTACCCGGCCGGATCCGGGGGACCGGCCGGCCACCCTCCGCCGCCGGCACCGGCCCGGCCGGAGACGTCGGCCTGACCAGGAGCTCGACCGCCCGGAGACGTCGGTCGAGGGCGCCTGACGACGGGATGCCACCGAGCGAGCGACGCGGGCATCGGCCTGCTGGCCGCCGAGGGCGTCCCCGGCCTGACCCACCGCGCGGTCGAGCGGGCGGCGGGTCTGCCGGCGGGGACGGCGGTGAACGACTTCCGCAGCCGCGAGGAGCTGCTGGTGGCCACGGCCGAGCGGGTCGTGTCCCTGTACCCGGCCGACGCGGGGCGCACCGACCGCGCGGTCGACGTCGGCGGGGCGTCCGACCCCCTGACCGAGTTGCTCGCCGCGTCACTCGTCGACGCCGCCACCGTGTCGCACGACCGGTACCTGGCGATCTTCGAGCTGCAGCTCGAGGCGAGACGGCGCCCGGCGCCGGCCGCCGCCCTGGCCCACCTGGAGCCCGTGGCGGCCGCCTCCACCGCCGACGGGCACGCCGCGCTGGGCCTGCGCGTCCCGCCCGAGGCGGTCGGCAGCCTCACGACCCTCTGCGGGGGAGCGCTGTTCGTGCTCGTCGCCGGACCGGGAGCCGTCCCACCCGACGCCGTCCGGCAGTTCGCGCGGGCGGTCGTCCACGGCGCCCTCGGCGCGCACCCGGGTGGGGCGCGCGGCCGGGCCGGTCCCCGCTGAGCCGAGCGGTCGCCGTCCCGCGTCGGCTGGGACACTGGCCTCCGAGGCCGCCGACCGCGTGTGCGCCCCTCGTGAGCCCGACGACGAGCTCACGGCGCGTGCGGTGAGGGCCGCGATCCTGTCCGGGACCGCTCCGGGGTGTGCCCGTCGGGCACCCGGAGGGTCGAGCCACCGAGGAAGACCGCAGGTCAGATGCCCACCACTCCCGCCGCCGTCCTGTTCGACATGGACGGCACCCTCGTCGAGACCGAGCAGCACTGGGGGACGGCGCTGGCCGCCCTCGCCCGCCGGCTGGGCGGCGAGCTGAGCCCACCCGCCCGCGAGGCCACCGTGGGCACCTCGATGCGCTCCTCGATGCGGGTCCTGCACGCCGACCTCGGCCTCGACCGCGAGGACCACTGGCAGGACGACGCCGCCTGGGTCGAGGACGCCGTCGCCGGGCTCCTGGCCACCGACGTGCACTGGCGGCCGGGCGCGCGCGAGCTGATCGCCGAACTGCGCGCCGCCGCGGTCCCCACCGCCCTGGTGACGACGACGCCGCGCCGGCTGGCCGACCTCGTGCTCGCCCAGGTCGAGCGCGCCTTCCCCGACGTCCCGCCCTTCGACCTGACCGTCTGCGGCGACGAGGTACCCGCCCGCAAGCCCGACCCCTCGCCCTACCTGCAGGCCGCTTCGGCGCTCGGCGTCGACCCGTCCTGCTGCGTGGTCGTGGAGGACTCCGCCGCCGGCGTGACCGCGGGCCTGGCCGCCGGCGCCGCGGTGCTCGGCGTCCCGTCGCTGCAGCCGCTGACCCCCGCGCCCGGGCTGGTGCTGCGCGACACCCTCACCGGCGTCGGCCTCGCCGAGCTCGCCGGCGTCCTCGCCGCCCGGGAGCCGGCCGCCAGCTGCCCCTGAGGCTCAGGCCGCCGGCCCGACCTCCCGGCCGCGGGAGACCACGAGCCGGACCCGCTGCAGCGCGGTGACGTCGACGGCCGGGTCGCCGTCGACGAGCAGCAGGTCGGCGTCCAGCCCGGCCGCCAGCCGCCCGGTGCGCCCGCCGAGGCCGCACGCCTGGGCGGCGCGGCCGGTCGCCGAGGCCAGCGCCTCGGCCGGCGGCACGCCGCCGGCGACCAGGGAGGCGATCGCGTGGGGGAGCAGGCCGTGCGGCTTGCCCGGGCCGATCCCGCTGTCGACGCCGCTGACGACGGCCACCCCGGCGGCGTGCAGCCGGGCGGCCTCCTCGGCCCGCGCCGGCTCGGTCATGCCCAGCCGGTCGATGAGCTCCTGGACCCGCGGCGGGGGCTGCACGCCGGGCGCGAGGCCGAGGGTGGGGCAGACGACGGTGCCGGCGCGGGCCAGCTGCCCGGCCAGCGCCGGCGGTACGCCCCACCCGGTGGCGGTCAGGCCCGAGCAGTGCTCGATCCCGTCGGCACCCGCGTCGAGGGCCTGCCGGACGGCGGCCAGCGCGTGCGCGTGCACGGTCACCGGCAGGCCCAGCCGGTGCGCCTCCGCCACCACGGCGCGCACCTCGGCGGCGGTGAACTGGCAGGCCGCCAGGTCGGTGCCCGCGGTCATCGCGCCGCCGCTGGCCATGACCTTGACCACGCCGGCGCCGCGCTCGGCCCGCTCCCGCACCGCCGCGCGCAGCGCCGGCACGCCGGCGGCCTCCCCGCCCATCGACCAGCAGTGCCCCCGGGGAGAGGTGATCGGCGGTCCGGCGGCGACGACCGTCGGCCCGGTGAGCGGCGCCCGCTCCACGACCGCCCACCGGACGTCGCCCAGGTCGCGCACCGCGGTGACCCCGGCGGCCAGCTGCTGCTGCAGCGCGGCGGCCACGATCGCGTCGAGCTGCTCGGGAGCCAGCTCCGGCAGCTGGTCGAGCGCGCGCGGGCCGCTGTCGCCGCACAGGTGCACGTGGGTGTCGACCAGCCCGGGCAGCAGCGTGGCGCCGGGCGGGGCGGTGACCGGGACGCCGTCGGGGACCGCCGCGCCGGCCGGCTCGACGCCGACGATGTGGCCGCCCTCCACCAGCACCAGCGCGCCGCCGGGCACCACCCGCTCGCCGTCGAAGGCGCGGTCGGCGCGGTAACCCCGCATCCCGGCTCCCTCGGTGGGTGGTGGCGGACGCGCCGACGCTAGGCCGCACGCCGCCGGCGGGTCGACGGGACCCGGCGCGTTCCGGTGCGGCGGCCGCGGTCGGGGAGACGACCGTTATCCCCAACTTGTAGCCGTCCAGGCCCCGGTCACCTCGCACAGGGGGGACCGTGAGACGGCGGGGCAGAGCGGGGGTCAGTCCCGCTCGACGACGGGCAGCGTCGGCCAGCCGGCCGCGGCGGCGGCCTCGGCGGGGAACGGCGGGGGAGTGCCGCCGAAGGAGGGGCACAGCGCCTGGTGGTCGCACCAGTCGCACAGCCGGGTGCGGTTGGGCCGGAAGTCGCCGGTGGACACCGCCCGCTCGATCGCCGCCCAGATGGCCAGCAGCGTGCGCTCGAAGCGCACCAGCTCGCCCTCCTCGGGGGCGTAGGTCAGCGCGTCGCCGTCGCCGAGGTAGATGAGCTTGAGCTGGCTGGCCACCACGCCGCGGGTGCGCCACAGCACCAGCGCGTAGAACTTCATCTGGAACAGCGCCTTGGACTCGAACGCCTCCCGCGGCATCGAGCCGGTCTTGTAGTCGACCACCCGCAGCGCGCCGTTGCGGGCGACGTCGAGCCGGTCGACGTACCCGCGCAGCAGCAACCCGTCGGGCAGCGTGACCTCGACCAGCTCCTCGCGGCCCTCGGGCTGGATGCGGGTCGGGTCCTCGAGGGTGAAGTAGGTCTCCACCAGCTTCCCGGCCGAGGCCAGCCACGTCTCCAGCGACGGCGGCTCGATGCCCTCGTCGCCGGCGGTGAACAGCGCGGCGACCTCGGGGTCGGTGCGCAGCTCCTCCCACGCCGGGCCGACCAGGCCGCGCGCGGCGTCGACGGTGCGCTCGGCGGCGGGCAGGTCGTAGAGCCGCTCGAGGACGGCGTGCACCAGCGTGCCGCGCACCGCGGCCGCGCTCTTCTTCTCCGGCAGCCGGTCGATGGTGCGGAAGCGGTAGAGCAGCGGGCAGGTCTTGAAGTCCGCCGCGCGGCTCGGCGACAGCGACGGCCGCCGCGGTGCCCGCTCCCCCTCGGGGGACCGCTCGCCGCCGGACGCCGTGTCGGAGGAGAACACTGCAGTCACGCACCCGAGGCTAGGCCGGGCCACCGACAGTTCCGCGGCACCCGCGCCGGGGAGCCCGCCGACCGCCCTCGCCTAGGCTGGCCGCCCGTGGACCCGCAGCCCGAGCCGACCGACGCCCCCCAGCCCGAGCCGGCGCCGGCTGCCGGGCCCCTGCCGGCGGCCGAGGAGCGGCCGGGCACGGTCGAGCCGGCGCCCGGGGCGTTCGCCGCCGGCGACCGGGTGCAGCTCACCGACCCCAAGGGCCGGTTGCACACCGTCGTCCTCACGCCCGGCAAGCAGTTCCACACCCACCGCGGCGCCATCGCCCACGACGACCTCATCGGCGCCCCCGAGGGCTCGGTCGTGCACTCCACCGCGAACACCGGCTACCTGGCGCTGCGCCCCCTGCTGGCCGACTTCGTGCTGTCCATGCCCCGCGGCGCGCAGGTGATCTACCCCAAGGACGCCGCCCAGATCGTCGGCAGCGGTGACATCGGCCCGGGCATGCGCGTGCTGGAGGCCGGTGCCGGGTCCGGCGCGCTGACCTGCTCGCTGCTGCGCGCCGTCGGCGAGCACGGCCGGGTCACCAGCTACGAGCGGCGGGAGGACTTCGCCGACGTCGCCCGCGGCAACGTGAGCGCCTTCTTCGGCGGCGTCCCCGACACCTGGGACCTGCGCCTCGGCGACCTCGCCGACCACCCCGCCGAGGAGGTCGTCGACCGCGTCGTGCTCGACATGCTCGAGCCCTGGGCGGTGCTGCCCACCGTGGCCGCGGCCCTGCGCCCCGGTGGCGTGCTCGTCGGCTACGTCGCCACCGTCACCCAGCTGTCCACCTACGTCGAGGCGCTGCGCGCGCAGGGCGGGTGGACCGAGCCCTACGCCTGGGAGTCGCTGGTGCGCCCGTGGCACGCCGTGGGCCTGGCGGTGCGCCCCGAGCACCGGATGGTGGCGCACACCGCCTTCCTGGTGACCGCCCGGCGGCTGGCCGAGGGCGTCGTCGCCCCGACCCGCCAGCGCCGCGCCGCGAAGTAGGAGGACCCCGGTGCCCCCACGCCTCGCGAGCCCGGCGCGGGGCCCCGCACCGGGGCCGGATCACCGCGTCGGGGGAACGTGACGAGGGCGTCACGGACTGCGCGAGCCCCCGGCGGGCTGTCGGTCCGCGTGTATAGATTTGCCTCCTGGCTCCCCCCGATGTGTGCGGAGGTGCGCGATGGGCTCCGGCCTTGGAAGTGGTCCCGACGAGTTCCGGGCGCGGCGTGAACGGGACGTGTCCGCGCTGCTCGCCCAGATCTCCTACCTCGAGGAGGAGATCGGTCTCCTGCGTCGCAAGGTGGCCGACAGCCCCCGGCAGGTGCGCGCCCTGGAGGAGCGGATCGCCGAGGCGGAGGGCCGGGCGGCCTTCCTCTCCGAGCGCAACGACAAGCTGGCCGGCACCCTGCGCGACGCGCGCGAGCAGCTGGTCACGCTCAAGGAGGAGGTCGACCGGCTCGGGCAGCCGCCGTCGGGCTACGGCGTCTTCCTGACCCGGTTCGACGACGGCACGGTCGACGTGTTCACCGGCGGCCGCAAGCTGCGGGTGTCGGTCTCCCCGGCCGTCGAGGGCGAGCAGCTGCGGCCCGGCCAGGAGGTCATGCTCAACGAGGCGATGAACGTCGTCGAGGCGCGCGGCTTCGAGAAGCAGGGCGACGTCGTCATGCTCAAGGAGCTGCTCGAGCCGGTCGACGGCCTCACCCCGCGGGCGCTGGTCATCGGCCACACCGACGAGGAGCGGGTGGTCTTCCTCGCCGACTCGCTCACCGACCAGCCCCTGCGGGTGGGCGACTCGCTGCTGCTGGAGACGCGGTCGGGCTACGTGTACGAGCGGATCCCCAAGAGCGAGGTCGAGGAGCTCGTCCTCGAGGAGGTCCCCGACATCGACTACTCCGACATCGGCGGGCTGTCCCGGCAGATCGAGCAGATCCGCGACGCCGTGGAGCTGCCGTTCCTGCACGCCGACCTGTTCCGCGAGTACGAGCTGCGCCCGCCCAAGGGCATCCTGCTCTACGGCCCGCCCGGCTGCGGCAAGACGCTGATCGCCAAGGCGGTGGCCAACTCGCTGGCCAAGAAGGTCTCCGCGGTGAAGGGGGAGGGGCAGGCGAAGTCCTACTTCCTCAACATCAAGGGCCCGGAGCTGCTCAACAAGTACGTCGGCGAGACCGAGCGGCACATCCGGCTGGTGTTCCAGCGCGCCCGGGAGAAGGCCAGCGAGGGCACGCCGGTCATCGTGTTCTTCGACGAGATGGACTCGATCTTCCGCACCCGAGGGTCGGGCGTGTCCTCCGACGTCGAGTCGACGATCGTGCCGCAGCTGCTCAGCGAGATCGACGGCGTCGAGGGCCTGGAGAACGTGATCGTCATCGGCGCCTCCAACCGCGAGGACATGATCGACCCCGCGATCCTGCGCCCCGGCCGGCTCGACGTGAAGATCAAGATCGAGCGCCCGGACGCCGAGGCCGCGCGCGACATCTTCAGCAAGTACCTGACGCCGACGCTGCCCATCCACGCCGACGACCTGGCCGAGAACTACGGCAGCGCCGAGGCCACCATCCAGGCGATGATCCAGCGCACCGTCGAGCGGATGTACACCGAGAGCGAGGAGAACCGCTTCCTGGAGGTCACCTACGCCAACGGTGACAAGGAGGTCCTCTACTTCAAGGACTTCAACTCCGGCGCGATGCTGCAGAACATCGTCGACCGCGCGAAGAAGATGGCCATCAAGGAGAACCTGGAGACCGGGACGGCGGGCCTGCGGGTCGGCCACCTCATGCAGGCCTGCGTCGACGAGTTCAAGGAGAACGAGGACCTGCCCAACACCACCAACCCCGACGACTGGGCGCGGATCTCGGGTAAGAAGGGCGAGCGGATCGTCTACATCCGCACGCTCATCAGCGGCAAGGGCAGCGAGTCCGGCCGGGCCATCGACACGGCCACCAACACCGGCCAGTACCTCTGAGGTCCCGTCCGGGCACCCCGCGCGGGGTGCCCGGACGGCGTCCCACCCCGGACGGCGCTGCTGCGCCCGCTCCGCCGGGGCGCCGGCCGGCGACCACCCGTGCCGCGCTCCGCGCCCCCACGAGGCCGAGCCGGTGGGCACCGAGGTCGCCGACCCGCCCGAGGACGCGCCCCACCCCGACGAGCCGACCCGCCGGTCCCTGGTGGACGGCTGCGCCGGCCCGGCCCCGTGCCGCCGGGGGCCCGTGCCGCCGCGGGCGCCGCGCCGGTGACGCCTAGTCTCGGTCGCATGAGCGTTCGGCGGGTGATGGGGACCGAGGTCGAGTACGGCATCTCGGTCCCCGGGCAGCCCACGGCCAACCCGACCACCCTCTCCAGCCAGGTGGTGAACGCCTGGGCGGTGGCCGACGCCCCGACCCGCCGCCGTCCGCGCTGGGACTTCGAGGAGGAGTCGCCGCTGCGCGATGCCCGCGGGTTCGACCTCTCGCCGGCGCAGGCGCTCGACCACACCGACCTCGACGAGGACTCGGGGATGGCCAACGTCATCCTCACCAACGGCGCGCGCCTCTACGTCGACCACGCCCACCCGGAGTACTCGACGCCGGAGGTCACCAACCCGCGCGACGTCGTGCTGTGGGACAAGGCCGGGGAACGGGTCATGGCCGAGGCCGCCCGGCGGGCCGCGCGGATCCCCGGCACCACTGCCATCCAGCTCTACAAGAACAACACCGACGGCAAGGGCGCCAGCTACGGCGCGCACGAGAACTACCTGATGGACCGCCGGACGCCGTTCATCGACATCATCCGCGGGCTCGTCCCGTTCTTCGTCACCCGGCAGGTCTTCGCCGGCGCCGGCCGCGTCGGCATCGGCACCGAGGGCCGCACCAAGGGCTTCCAGATCTCCTCGCGCGCCGACTTCTTCGAGGTCGAGGTGGGCCTGGAGACCACGCTCAAGCGGCCGATCATCAACACCCGCGACGAGCCGCACGCCAACCCCGACGAGTACCGCCGGCTGCACGTCATCATCGGCGACGCCAACCTCGCGGAGCTGTCCACCTACCTCAAAGTCGGGACGACGTCGCTGGTGCTGGCCATGATCGAGGCGCGGGCGCTGTCGCAGGACCTCACCGTCGAGGAGCCGGTCGCCGCGCTGCAGGCGGTCAGCCACGACCCCTCCCTCACCCACGTCCTGCGGCTGCGCGACGGCCGCCGGATGACCGCGCTCGACGTGCAGCGCGCCTACCTCGACCAGGCCGAGCGCTTCGTCGACCGCGGCGGCCAGGCCGACGAGCAGACCACCGACGTGCTGCGCCGCTGGGCCGAGGTGCTCGACGACCTCGCCACCGACCCCCTGCGGCTGGCCGACCGCCTGGACTGGCCGGCCAAGCTGCGGCTGCTCGAGGGCTACCGTTCCCGCGACGGGCTGGAGTGGGGCGACTCGCGGCTGCAGCTGGTCGACCTGCAGTACTCCGACGTGCGCCCGGAGAAGGGGCTCTACCACCGGCTCGTGGCGCGCGGCTCGATGCGGCGGCTGCTCACCGACGAGGAGGTCGCCCGCGCCGTGGTCAGCCCGCCGGTCGACACCCGCGCGTTCTTCCGCGGCGAGTGCCTGCGGCGCTTCCCCGCGCAGGTGGCCGCGGCCTCCTGGGACTCGGTGGTGTTCGACCTGGGCCGGGAGAACCTGGTGCGGATCCCGACGATGGAGCCGCTGCGCGGCACCCGCGAGCACGTCGGCCTGCTGTTCGAGTCGACGTCGACGGCGCAGGAGCTGGTCGACACGATCACCGGCGGCTAGGTGGCCGACCTCGTCGCCACGGCGCGACAGCTGGCCGCGGACCTGCTGGCGCCGTCGGCCGCCGCGGTGGAGGCGGCCGGGACCGTGCCGCGCGGGCACCTCGACGCACTGGCCGGCGCCGGGCTCTACGGGCTGACCGGACCGCGCCCGGCCGGCGGACTCGGCGTCGACGCGGTCACCGTCGCCGCCGTCGTCGAGGAGCTCGCCGCCGGTGATCTGGCGACGACGTTCGTCTGGCTGCAGCACCTGGGCGTGGTCGCCAGGCTGGCCGCCGCGGGCACCCACGCGGACCTGCTGGCCGACCTGTGCGCCGGCCGGCGGCGCGCCGGGGTGGCGCTGCAGGCGGCCACCCGGCCGGGCCCGCCGGCGATGAGGGTGCGGGCCGACGACGGCGACCTGGTGCTCGACGGCGCGGTGCCCTGGGTGACCGGCTGGGGCGCCGTCGACGTGCTGCTGGTCGCCGCCCGCGACGGCGCGGACGTGGCCTTCGTGCTGGTCGACGCCGCCGAGGGGCCCACCCTGGCGGTGGAGGCGCAGCCGCTGGTGGCCGTGCAGGCCAGCGCGACGGTGGAACTGCAGCTGGCCGGCCACCGGGTGCCGGCCGACCGCCTGGTGCGGCGCCGCCCGTTCGCCGAGGTGCTGGCGTCGGACGCGGCGACGCTGCGGGTCAACGGCTCGCTGGCCCTGGGCCTGGTGCGCCGCTGCACCCGGCTGGTGGGTCCCTCGCCGCTGGACGGCGAGGTGGCCGCCGTGCGGGCCCGCCTCGGCGCCGCGGGCCCCGACGACCTGCCCGCCGCCCGGGCCGAGGCCGCGGCGCTCGCGCACCGGGCGGCCGGGGCGCTCGCGGTGGCCACGGGCAGCGGCGCGGTGCGCTCGGGCAGCGACGCCGAGCGGACGCTGCGGGAGGCGCTGTTCCTGCTGGTGTTCGGCACCCGGCCGGCGATCCGGGCCGCGCTGCTCGACCGCCTCGGCGCCGCACCCCCGCCGCGCTGACCCGTCGCCGCGTCGGCGGCCGACGGATGTCGGTACCAGCGGGTAGCTTCAGCAGCAGCACGCACTCGGCGCGCACCAGGGGAGGGCACGTGGCCACCAGGGACACCGGCGGGCAGCAGAAGGCGACGCGGACGCGCGAGGAGACCGACGAGGTCGAGGCCTCGGTCGACACCGAGGTCGCCGAGCGGCACAAGGAGATGTCCGAGGACGTCGACGCCATCCTCGATGAGATCGACGACGTCCTCGAGGAGAACGCCGAGGAGTTCGTGCGTAGTTACGTACAAAAAGGCGGCGAGTGAGTAATCTCCGACAAAATGTCGGAGACGAAGTTCTGCAAGGACTGCAGGGCGCACAGACCCGTCGCGGAGTTCGCCAAGAACGCGCGATCCCGCGACGGTCTCGCCTTCTACTGCAGACAGCATGCTGCTGAGCGGTCAGCCCGGAGTCGCGAGGCGCGGCGGACCACGCCTCGCGTCTACCGGCGGCCGCCACCCGGACTGGAGATCCCTGACGGGTCGAAGTGGTGCGCCGATTGTGACCGCGTTCTCCCACTGGAGGATTTCGTGCGCACCACGCGAACAGCAAGTGGCTACCACGCTTACTGCAAGCCCTGCCACAACACGCGAGGTCGCGTCTCGCGTGAGAAGGTCGGCGGTTCTCGGTCATATCACCTCAGTCGTCGGTATGGCATCACCGCAGAGGAAGCGGACGTGATGCTCGAGGCTCAGGGCGGTGCCTGCGCCATCTGTGAGGTCCAGCCGGCCGCGCACGTCGACCACGACCACGACACCGGCCGAGTGCGCCAGTTGCTGTGCTTCGGGTGCAACGGCGGCCTGGGTCAGTTCAAGGACGACCCCACGGTGCTGCGCGCCGCCGCCCGATACGTCGAGCGGCACCGCGCTGCACCGGCTCGGGCGGACGATCAGGGGGCCCACGAGCGCACACCCCGGTCGAGGCAATGGTCAGCCGGACCCAGTGGACTGGCCGTCCGTCGCCGGGCCGCCGGGTGCTCCGTGCACGACGAGGTGCGCGCCCGGGTCGCGGCCCTGATCGCCTCCCTGGATCGGCCGGCCGCCGAGTGACCCCGGCCCGTCCCCCGCGGCAACGCCGAGGAGGACGGCGAGCGACGCCGCCGCCGCGAGGCCACAGCCAGCACCCTCCACCGCGTCCCCTGGCGTCCCGGGTGGGCCGTCAGCCACGCCGGTAGGGTCGACGACAGGCGCTGCGGGTCCCCGCGGCACGTCGATCAGCACCCCCGAGCGGGGCGGAGAGGTGGACGGGTTGACCCAGTCGCACACCGGCCGGAGCGGCTTCCCGCCCGCCTACCTGGACCGGGTGGGTTCGTCCTTCACCGACTTCCTCGGCGTCACCGCCCCCGACCTGCTGCCCGGCCGCCGGCCGGTGCCGCAGATCCCGGTCGGTGACCTCACCCCGCACGGCACGACGATCGTCGCGGTCACCTACGACGGCGGCGTCCTCATGGGCGGCGACCGGCGCGCGACGATGGGCAACCTGATCTCCAGCCGCGACATCGAGAAGGTGTACCCGGCCGACAGCTGGTCGGTGATCGGCATCGCCGGCGCGGCGGGCATCGCCATCGAGATGGTGAAGCTCTACCAGGTCGAGCTCGAGCACTACGAGAAGATCGAGGGCCTGACCCTCAGCCTCGACGGCAAGGCCAACCGGCTGGCGCAGATGATCCGCGGCAACCTCGGTGCCGCGCTGCAGGGCCTGGCCGTCGTCCCGCTGTTCGCCGGCTACGACCTCGACGCCGCGCCCGGCACCACCCCGGGCCGGATCTTCAGCTACGACGTCACCGGCGGGAACTACGAGGAGCGTGGCTACTCCGCGGTGGGCTCGGGCTCGCTGTTCGCCCGCAACTCGCTGAAGAAGACCTGGCGGCCCGGTCTCGACGGCGACACGGCCACCCGCAGCCTGGTCGAGGCGCTCTACGACGCCGCCGACGACGACTCCGCCACCGGCGGCCCCGACCCGGTGCGCCGGCTGTACCCGATCGTCTACCGGGTCGACGCCGAGGGCGCGGTCCGCCTGACCGACGACGACGTCGCCGCCGTCGCCGGGACCATCACCGACGAGCGGGCCGCCGCCGAGGGGCAGGGCTGACCGCCATGACCATGCCGTACTACGCCTCGCCCGAGCAGCTGATGCGCGACCGCTCGGAGTACGCCCGCAAGGGCATCTCCCGCGGCCGCAGCGTCGCCGTCCTCACCTACGCCGACGGCGTCCTGTTCATCGCCGAGAACCCCAGCTCCACGCTGCACAAGGTCGGCGAGATCTACGACCGGATCGGCTTCGCCGCGGTGGGCCGCTACAGCGAGTTCGAGAGCCTGCGGGTGGCCGGCGTGCGGCTGGCCGACGTCCGCGGCTACTCCTACAACCGCCGTGACGTCACCGGCCGGGTCATCGCGAACGCCTACGCGCAGACCCTCGGCGAGATCTTCACCCAGCAGACCAAGCCCTTCGAGGTCGAGCTGTGCGTCGCCGAGGTGGGCGAGGTCGCCGAGGGCGACCAGCTGTACCGGCTGACCTTCGACGGCTCGGTCGTCGACGAGCCGGACTTCATCGTCATGGGCGGGCAGGCCGACGCCGTCACCGCGCGCCTGCGGGAGGACTTCCGGTCGGGCCTGGACCTGCGCGAGGCGCTGATGGTCGGCGTCCGCGCCCTGTCGGCGTCGAGCCCGGCGATGTCGGGCAGCAGCAACGCCACCGCGAACGGCGGCGGCGACGGCCTGCTGCCGGCGAGCCAGCTCGAGGTCGCCGTCCTCGACCGGCGCCGGCCCAAGCGGGCCTTCCGCCGGGTCGTGGGCGCCGCGCTGGGGAGCCTGCTCGGCGACCGGTCCGCCGGGGACGGCACTGCCGGGGAGGCGGCCGGGGGCGCCACGCACGCGCACACGCCGAGCGCGCCGCAGCCGGGCACGCCGGCGGGCCTGGGGGACCCGGCGGCGCCGGACACCGCCGGCGGCACGGCCGGCTCGGGTGAGGGCAGCGGCCCGCAGACCGGCCCGGCCGACGGTGTGGGCGGTGGCACCGACGGGGGCACCGACGGGGGCACCGACGGCGGCACCGAGGGCGCGACGTCGTCCTGAGCGGCGGGCCGCGCCGGGATCCGGCCGGAGTCGCATCCGGCGCCTAGGCTCGGTCCGTGGACCGACGGATCTTCGGGATCGAGACCGAGTACGGCGTCACGTGCACCTTCCGGGGACAGCGGCGACTGTCCCCGGACGAGGTCGCGCGCTACCTGTTCCGCCGGGTGGTCTCGTGGGGGCGCAGCTCCAACGTGTTCCTGCGCAACGGCTCGCGGCTCTACCTCGACGTCGGCAGCCACCCCGAGTACGCCACCGCCGAGTGCGACGACCTCACCGAGCTCGTCGTCCACGACAAGGCCGGTGAGCGGATCCTCGAGGGCCTGCTGGTCGACGCCGAGCAGCGGCTGGCCGAGGAGGGTGTCACCGGGGACATCTACCTGTTCAAGAACAACACCGACTCGGCGGGCAACAGCTACGGCTGCCACGAGAACTACCTGGTCGGCCGGCACGGGGAGTTCAGCCGGCTGGCCGACGTGCTCATCCCGTTCCTGGTCAGCCGGCAGCTGGTGGTCGGGGCGGGCAAGGTGCTGCAGACCCCGCGCGGGGCGATCTACTGCGTGAGCCAGCGCGCCGAGCACATCTGGGAGGGCGTGTCCTCGGCGACCACCCGCTCGCGGCCGATCATCAACACCCGCGACGAGCCGCACGCCGACGCCGAGCGCTACCGCCGGCTGCACGTCATCGTCGGCGACTCGAACATGAACGAGACGACGACGCTGCTCAAGGTCACCGTCACCGACCTGGTGCTGCGGATGATCGAGGCCGGGGTGCCGATCCGGGACATGGCGCTGGAGAACCCGATCCGCGCCATCCGCGAGATCAGCCACGACATCACCGGCCGCCGCAAGGTGCGCCTGGCCAACGGCAAGGAGATGTCGGCGCTGGAGATCCAGGCCGAGTACCACGCCCGGGCCGCGGAGTTCGTCGACCGCGAGGGCTTCGGGCCGGTGCACCGGCAGATGCTCGAGCTGTGGGGGCGGGTGCTCAAGGCGGTCGACTCCGGCGACCTCTCGCTCATCGACCGGGAGATCGACTGGGCCACCAAGCTCTCGCTCATCGAGCGCTACCGGGCCAAGCACGACCTGTCGCTGTCCTCGCCGCGGGTGGCGCAGATGGACCTCGCCTACCACGACATCAGCCGCCGTCGGGGGCTGTACTACCTGCTGGAGCGGCGCGGGCAGGTGGAGCGGGTGGCGCACGAGCCGCGGGTGTTCGAGGCCAAGAACGTGCCGCCGCAGACGACCCGCGCCAAGCTGCGCGGCGAGTTCATCCGCAAGGCTCAGGAGAAGCGGCGGGACTTCACCGTCGACTGGGTGCACCTCAAGCTCAACGACCAGGCCCAGCGCACCGTGCTGTGCAAGGACCCGTTCAAGAGCGTCGACGAGCGCGTGGAGAAGCTGATCGCCTCGATGTGACCGCCGCGGGGTGCGCGGTCAGGTCTCGTCGGGCAGCGGCACCTGGACGGCGGCGTAGCGACCGGCGGCCGCGGCGGCCAGGAAGTAGGCGCGCTCCTCGGGCCAGCCGCGGCCCATCGTCGACAGCGTCACCGGGGACAGCTGCAGCGCCTCGTCGAGGCCCTCGGTGTCGACCCACACGACCTCGTTGCGCTCGGGCTGGGAGGCGAGGTCCTCGTCGACCTGGCTGCCCAGCTCCGAGCCCAGTCCGCGCGGCGCGACCAGCGTCACCCCGGCCAGCGCGACGCGGCCGAAGGCGGTCAGCGAGTGGTGGGACACGCCGCGGTGGCGCGGGCGCGGGTCGGCGTCGGAGATGCGCAGCGCGCCGATCGGCTCCCCGCCGAGCACCGACACCGCGTTGCACGCCTCGCCGGCGGCCACCCCGGAGAAGCCCCACGGCGTCCCGGTGCCCAGGTTGCCCGGCCCCTGGGTGACGATCGTGACGTCGGCGCCGAGCACGTGCTTCGCGGCGAGCAGGCCGCTGTGCAGCGTGACGGCCTCGAGGTCGCCGCCGAAGGCCTGGCCGACGGTGACCACGCCGGCCAGCGACCGGGCCAGCGTGTGCAGGGTGCGGGAGAACCCGGCCACCAGGGCCCCGCCGTCGGTCATGACGTAGGCGACCCTGAGGTCGGGGTCGGTGGCGAAGACGCCGATCAGCGCCGCCGGCAGCGCGGAGTGCAGGTCGGCGACGACGACCGGCATGCCGCCGAGGTCGTCGGCCTCGGCGATCGCGGCGTGGTGCTCGGTGTCCTGCTCGTCGACGCCCTGCACGCTGACCTGCATCGGGGTGTAGCGGGCCTTGACCAGGTGACCGGGGCCGGCGGGGTCGGGCGGCAGCCGGTCGGGGACGGCGACGACGAGGGCGTACCCGCCGGTGCCCAGGCGCTGTGCCCAGGCGGTGGTGTTGAGCAGCACCTCGTCGCCGACCTCGGGGACGCCGACCAGCGAGGGGTGCGCCAGCGACCGGACCTCGCCGTCGCCGGGCACCTGCACGGTGAGCTCGAGGGCGTCGCGCCAGCTGCGGCCGGTCGCGGTCACCCGCCCGCGTCGCCAGCGGATCCGGTGCGTCGTCGTCGGTTCCCCCACGAGGGGAGAGTAAGGACCCCGGTGCCCCCCGCGCCCCTCGTGGCCCCCTGCAGGGGCCCGCTGCGAGCGTGCGAGCAGCGGGGGGCAGCAGGTCCTCTGTCTAGGCTGGGGTGCGTGTCGGCGAAGCGGGCGGAGCGACTGGTGAACCTGGTCATCGCCCTGCTGGGCACCCGGCAGTACGTGACCGCGGCGCGGATCCGTGCCACGGTGCCCGGCTACGAGCCCGACGACGGCACCGCGCGCGCCGACGAGGCGTTCAAGCGGATGTTCGAGCGGGACAAGGCGGAGCTGCGCGAGATGGGCGTGCCGCTGGAGACCGGCCGCACCAGCGTCTTCGACACCGAGGACGGCTACCGCATCGCCCGCGCCGACTACGAGCTGCCCGAGATCACCCTCACCGGTGAGGAGGCCGCCGCCGTCGGCCTGGCGCTGCGGCTGTGGGAGTCCGCGCAGCTGGCCGGGGCGGCGCAGAGCGCGCTGGTCAAGCTGCGCGCCGCCGGGGTGGACGTCGACCCGGCCCGGGCGCTGCCGGTGCAGCCGCGGCTGGACTCCGACGAGCCGGCCTTCGAGCCCTGCTACACCGCGGCCCGCGACCGCCGGGTGCTGACCTTCGACTACCGACGTCCCGACGAGGACGCCCCCGCCCGGCGGCGGGTGCAGCCGTGGGGCGTGGTGGCCTGGCACGGCCGCTGGTACCTGGTGGGCCTCGACCTCGACCGGCAGGCGCCGCGGGTGTTCCGGCTCTCCCGCGTCGTCGGCACGCCGCGGGCCGGCGGGCCGGAGGGCGCGTTCGAGCCGCCGGCCGACGTCGACCTGTCGGCGCTGGTCGCCCGGCAGGCCGGCGGCGAGGAGCACCTGGTCGTGGTGCGCGCCCGCCCGGGCACCGCGGTCGGGCTGCGCCGCTGGGCCACCCCGCTGGGGGCCGGTCCCGACGGCGACGACCGGCTGCAGCTGCGCACCACCGAACCGTGGCGGCTGGCCGACCAGCTGGCCGCCTACGGCCCCGACGTCGTGGTGGAGTCGCCGCAGGCGGTGCGCGCGGCCGTCGTCGAGCGGCTCACCCGCCTGGCGGCGATGGGGGAGCAGGCATGACCGGTCCGGCCACCAACGAGCGGATGACCCGGCTGCTGTCCCTGGTCCCGTACCTCACCGCCCGGCCCGGGGGCGTGCCGCTGGCCGAGGCCGCGCGCGACTTCGGCGTCCCGGAGCGGCAGCTGCGCCGCGACCTGGACCTGCTGTGGATGTGCGGGCTGCCCGGCTACGGCCCCGGCGACCTCATCGACCTGGCCTTCGAGGGCGACCGGGTACGGGTCACCTTCACCGCCGGCATGGTCCGCCCGCTGCGGCTGACCACCGACGAGGCCGTGGCGCTGGTCGTGGCGCTGCGCACGCTGCTGGAGCTGCCGGGGCTGGCCGAGCAGGAGGCGGTCAGCCGCGCGCTGGCCAAGGTGTCGGCCGCGGCCGGGCACGCGGCGGAGCGGGTCACGCCGGTGGCGCTGTCGGTGGACGCCCGGGAGCAGTCCCTCGCCGTCGTCCGCCGCGGTCTGGAGCAGGGCCGGGCGCTGCACCTGCACTACTACGTGCCCACCCGCGACGAGCGCACCGAGCGCACCGTCGACCCGCTGCGGCTGCTGCTGGTCGACGGCCGCTCCTACCTGGAGGCGTGGTGCCGCCGCGCCGAGGGGCTGCGGCTGTTCCGGCTGGACCGGGTCGACGACGTCGAGGTCCTCGACGAGCCCGCCGCGCCGCCGCCGGGGGTGCACCTGCGCGACCTGGACAACGGGATCTACCAGCCCGAGCCCGGTGCCCCGGTGGTGCGGCTGCGGCTGGCGCGCACCGCCCGCTGGGTGGCCGAGTACTACCCGGTCGAGGACGTCCGCGAGGTCGACGACCCACCCGGCGGCCTGGCCGTGGCGCTGCGCACCGGGGACCTGGCGTGGGCCCGCCGGCTGGTCGCCTCCCTCGGCGGGGCGGCCGGGGTGGAGGAGCCCGCCGAGCTCGCCGGGGCCGTGGCCGCCGACGCCCGGGCCGCCCTGGCGCGCTACGGCGAGCAGGCCGGGGCCTAGGGTCGTCGCCGTGCTGCTGCTCGTGGTCTGGATCGCCGTCGTCGTGCTGTCGCTGGTGGTGCTCGGCGCGCTGGTGCACGGCGTGGTTGGTGCGCTGCAGCGGCTGGGCCGGGAGCTGCAGGCCGCCGAGCGCGAGGTGCGGCCCCTCCTGGAGCAGGCGCAGGCCGCCGGTGCCCGCGCGGCCGCGTTGCCGTCGATCGAACAGCGCCGCACCGAGGGCTGAACCCCTGCCCCCGCCTTCCGGGGGACGGGGATCCCCGGCCCGGCGGCGTAGCATCGCCGCCGTCGCCCCTCGACCTGGAGGACGCATGAACCTCGGCGCGCCGGAGATCATCCTGATCGTCCTCGCGATCCTGCTGCTGTTCGGGTACAAGAAGCTGCCCGACGCGTCGCGCTCGCTGGGCCGCTCGCTGCGCATCTTCAAGGGCGAGATGAAGGGCATGAAGGACGACGACAAGGGCCGCTCGGGTCCCGCCGTCCTCGACGCGGCCGACGCCGACCGCCGGTCCCAGCTCGAGGCCGAGGCGGCCGCCGCCGAGGCCCGCGCGGCGGAGCTGCGGGCGCGGGCCGGCCGGCCCGGCGCCGCCGACCCGCGCTGACCCTGCCCCGGAGCACCGACGTGAGCGGGCCCGCCCCGCGCCGCCGGCGTCGCCGGCCACCGCGCGACCCCGACGCGACGATGACCCTCGTCGCGCACCTCACCGAGCTGCGCAACCGGGTCGCCACGGCACTGCTGGCGCTCCTGCTGGCCTCCGCCGTCGCCTTCTGGTGGTACGAGCACGGCCTGGGGGACTTCATCCGGGCGCCCTACTGCGGCCTGGAGCCCGAGCTGCGCTACGGCGGCGACGCCGACGGCGGCTGCGGACTGTTGATCACCGACGTCTTCGGCGGGGTGTTCATCCGGCTGAAGGTGAGCCTGCTGGCCGGGGCGGTGCTGTCGGCGCCGGTGTGGCTCTACCAGCTGTGGGCGTTCGTCACCCCGGGCCTCAAGCGCAACGAGAAGCGCTACGGCGTCGCCTTCGTGCTGGTCTCCTCGACGCTGTTCGCCCTCGGCGCGGTGCTGGCCTACGTGTCGCTGTCGGCGGGCCTGGAGCTGCTGCTGGGCCTGGCCGGCGACGGCGTGGTCATCGCGCTGACCGCGCAGGACTACATCGGCTTCGTGCTCTCCCTGTTGGTCGCCTTCGGCGTCAGCTTCGAGGTGCCCCTGGTGGCCGTCGCGCTCAACGCGGTGGGCGTGCTCTCCTACGAGACGCTGCGGCGCAGCCGGCGCTGGATCTTCTTCCTCACCATCGTCTTCGCCGCCTTCGTCACCCCCACCCAGGACCCGTTCACCATGCTGCTCATGGCCGGGCCGATGATCCTGCTGTTCGAGCTGGCCATCCAGGTGGCGCGGCTCGTCGACCGGCGGCGGGCCCGCCGCGACGCCCGCGAGCACTTCCACGACGTCGCCGACGACGAGGCCTCGCCCCTGGACGCCGCACCCTCGCGCCTGGACAGCGCGCCCGCGCACCTGGACACCGCGCCCTCGCACCTGGACGGCGACCCCGCCGACGAGCGGACCGCCTCCCGCGGCTGACCCGCCGGCCCCGCCGCGCCGTAGGGTGACGCGCCCGCCGGCGCCGACGTCCCCGCACGGGGCCCGGCCGCACCGGGGAGGGACTCCATGACCGACGTCGCGGTGCTGGTGAGCCCGGCCGCCGGGCGGGGACGGGCGCGCGCCGTCTCCGGCGCCGTCCTCGACGTCCTGCGCCGCCGCGGCCTCACGCCGCACGTGCTGCCCGCCGCCGACCGCGCGGGGGTGGAGCGGGCCGCGGCCGCCGCCGTGGCCGCCGGCACCGGGGCCGTGGTGGCCGTCGGGGGAGACGGTGCCGCGCACGCCGCGCTGCAGGCCGTCGCCGGCACCGCCACGCCGCTGGCGGTGGTCCCCGCGGGCACC
This sequence comes from Geodermatophilus dictyosporus, assembly GCF_900115505.1. Lineage (GTDB taxonomy): Bacteria > Actinomycetota > Actinomycetes > Mycobacteriales > Geodermatophilaceae > Geodermatophilus > Geodermatophilus dictyosporus. The sequence goes on from NZ_FOWQ01000001.1 coordinate 561,103, forward strand.
GGCAACGACCTGGCCCTGGCCCTCGGGGTGCCGCCGGAGCCGGTGGCCGCCGCCGCCGCGGCGGCCGCCGACCTGCGGGAGGGCGCCGTCCGCACGGTCGACGCCGGCCGGACGGCGGGGCGCTGGTGGGCCACCGTGCTGTGCTGCGGGTTCGACTCGGCGGTCACCGACCGGGCGAACCGGCTGCGCTGGCCGCGCGGTCCCCGGCGCTACGACGTGGCCGTCCTCGCCGAGCTGGCCCGGCTGCGGCCGCGCGAGGTGACGCTGACCCTCGACGGCGTGCGGCGGACGCTGCCGGTCACCCTGGTCGCCGTCGGCAACACCGCCTGCTACGGCGGGGGCCTGCGGGTCTGCCCGGTCGCCGACCCGGCCGACGGGCACCTCGACGTCACCGTCGTCGGGCCGGTGTCGCGCCGCGAGCTGGTGCGCACCCGCCCGCGGCTGACGTCGGGCACCCACGTCGGGCACCCGGCGGTGACGGTGCACCGCGCCGCGCGGGTCGAACTGGCGGGGGCCGGGCTGACCGCCTGGGCCGATGGCGAGCCGGTGGCAGCGCTGCCCGTCGTCGCCGAGGCGGTCCCCGGCGCCCTGCGCGTGTTGGGCAGCGCACGGCCGCCCCGCGACGATCAGGTCACCTGATCGTCGCGCGTCCGACCTGACGGTGGGCGGTGAGGGAGGACGCGCTGCGGTGGGGGAGGACGCCCCCGGAGTGGGCGGTGAGCACCGGACACCGGACCGTTATCCCCAACTGGTCGCCCGACAGACCGTGGGGACGGGACGAGGAGGGGCCACGAGGACGCGGGGGCACCCGCCGCCGATCTGAGAGCCGCCGCCGGTGCGCCTAACGTGGAGCCATGTCCAGCCCCGCCGAGCGGTACGCGGCTGCCCGGCGGCGCAGCGCGCACCCCACCCTCGCCGACTTCACCGCCGAGCTCGGCTTCTCGCTCGACCCGTTCCAGGTCGAGGCGTGCGAGGCGCTCGACGAGGGCGCGGGCGTGCTGGTCTGCGCACCCACCGGCGCGGGCAAGACCGTCGTCGGCGAGTTCGCCGTGCACAAGGCGCTCGCCGAGGGCCGCAAGGCCTTCTACACGACGCCGATCAAGGCGCTGTCCAACCAGAAGTACAACGACCTCGTCGACCGCTACGGCGAGGCCGAGGTCGGGCTGCTGACCGGGGACAACGCGATCAACGGCGACGCCCCGGTGGTGGTGATGACCACCGAGGTGCTGCGCAACATGCTCTACGCGGAGTCCCCGGCCATCGACGGCCTCGGTTACGTGGTCATGGACGAGGTCCACTACCTCGCCGACCGGTTCCGCGGCGCGGTGTGGGAGGAGGTGATCATCCACCTCCCGGCGTCGGTGACCCTGGTGTCGCTGTCGGCGACCGTGAGCAACGCCGAGGAGTTCGCCGACTGGCTGGTCACCGTCCGCGGGCACACCCGGGTGGTCGTCAGCGAGGTGCGGCCCATCCCGCTGTGGCAGCACATGCTCGTCGGCAGCCGGGTGTTCGACCTGTTCAGCCTGCGCCCGGCCGCGCACGCCGCCGAGCACGGGGAGGACCCCCGCGGCCGCTCCACGCGCGACCGCGGCGGCAGCGTGGTCGACCCGGAGCTGGTGCGCTACGTCCGCGAGTACGAGCGCCGGCTGGACACCTGGGGTGGCGGCGGCACCGGCGGCGCCCGGCGCGACCGCGACTGGCACAAGCCGCGCTACCGGCCCCCGGCCCGCTCGGAGGTGGTCGAGCGGCTCGACCGCGCCGGGCTGCTGCCGGCGATCACGTTCATCTTCAGCCGCAACGGCTGCGACGCCGCCGTCGCCCAGTGCCTGCAGTCGGGCCTGCGCCTCACCGACGAGGCCGAGCGCGCCGAGATCGCCCGGATCATCGACGAGCGCACCGGCTCGCTGCCCGACGAGGACCTGCACGTGCTGGGCTTCTGGGAGTGGCGCGAGGGCCTGCTCGCCGGGCTGGCCGCCCACCACGCCGGGCTGGTGCCGGCGTTCAAGGAGACCGTGGAGGAGTGCTTCGTCCGCGGCCTGGTCAAGGCCGTGTTCGCCACCGAGACCCTGGCGCTGGGCATCAACATGCCCGCGCGCACCGTCGTCCTCGAGCGGCTGGTGAAGTGGAACGGCGAGGCGCACGTCGACGTCACGCCGGGGGAGTACACCCAGCTCACCGGCCGGGCCGGACGGCGCGGCATCGACGTCGAGGGGCACGCCGTCGTCGTCTGGGCGCCGGGCATGGACCCCTCGGTGGTGGCCGGGCTGGCCAGCACCCGCACCTATCCGCTGCGCTCGTCGTTCCGGCCCAGCTACAACATGGCGGTCAACCTGGTGGGCAGCTTCGGCCGCGCCCGCGCCCGCGAGCTGCTGGCCTCCTCCTTCGCGCAGTTCCAGGCCGACCGCTCGGTGGTCGGCCTGGCCCGGGCGGCCGCCCGGCACGAGCAGGAGGCGGAGCGGGCCGCCGCCGAGATGCACTCCGACGGCGGCGACGTCGCCGGCTACGCGCGGCTGCGCCGGGAGATCGCCGACCGCGAGCGGGAGCTGTCCCGCGACTCGCAGGCCAAGCGCCGGATGGAGGCCGCCGACGCGCTGGCCGCGCTGCGGCCCGGTGACGTCATCCGGGTGCCCTCGGGACGACGGCAGGGGCTCGCCGTCGTCCTGGACCCGGGGATCACCGACCTGGCCGACCCGCGCCCGCTGGTGCTCACCGAGGACAAGTGGGCCGGCCGGCTGGGCAGCGTCGACTTCCCGACGCCGGTCTCCGCGCTGGCCCGCGTCCGCGTGCCGAGGAACTTCAACCACCGCAGCCCGCACGCCCGCCGCGACCTGGCCTCGACGCTGCGCGCCGCGCGGGTGGAGAACGACCTGGGCGCCCGCCGGGTCCGGCAGCGCTCCGCGGCCGCCGACGACCCGGTGCTGCACGACCTGCGCCGCGCCCTGCGCGCCCACCCGGTGCACGCGCTGCCCGACCGGGAGGACCGGGTACGGGCCGCCGAGCGCTACCTGCGCGGGGTCGCCGAGGCCGAGGCCACCCACCGGCGGATGGCCGAGCGCACCGGGTCGCTGACCCGCCAGTTCGACCGCACCTGCGACGTCCTCGAGGAGCTGGGCTACCTGGTGCCCGAGGTGGTGCCGCTGGTGCCCGCCGACACCGCCGAGGACGTCCCGGTCGACGACGTCCCCCGGGTCACCGACGAGGGACGGCGGCTGGCGCGGATCTGGTCCGACGGCGACCTGCTGATCGCCGAGTGCCTGCGCGCCGGGGCGTGGCGCGGGCTGGGCGCGGCCGAGCTGGCCGCCGCCGTCTCCACGCTGGTGTTCGAGGCGCGCCGCGAGATGCCGGGGCAGCCGGCGGTGCCGGCGGGCCAGGTCGCCACCGCCATCGCCGAGATGCGCCGCATCCGCGCCCGGCTGCAGGACGTCGAGCTCGACCGCGGCCTGCCGGCCACCCGCGACCTCGACCTGGGCTTCGCCTGGGCGGCCTACCGCTGGGCGGACGGGCAGAGCCTGGACCGGGTGCTCGCCGGCGCGGAGCAGGCCGGCACCGAGCTCTCCGGCGGCGACTTCGTGCGGTGGGCGCGGCAGCTGGTCGACGTGCTCGACCAGCTGGCCAAGGTCGCCGACGAGCCGGTCGCCCGGGTCGCGCGCGCCGCGGTCGAGCGGGTGCGGCGGGGCGTGGTCGCGGTCGCCGTCAGCGGCTGAGGGTGCCGCTCGGGGGAGCGGGCCGTGGGCCTGCGTGGGGGACAATCGCCACCGCTCGTGTGACGCGGTGTCACGGCACGGTCCGCAGGGGCCGGGGAGGACGGGAGCGACGATGACCAACCCGCCGCAGGGTGGCCAGCCGGAGCGGTCCGGGCAACCGGAGCAGTTCGGCCAGCAGCCGGGTCCCTACGGGCCGCCGGGCCCGTTCGGCCAGCCGGGCGGGCAGTACGGCCAGCCGGGGCAGTACGGGCAGCCGGGGCAGTACGGGCAGCCGGGGCAGTACGGCCAGCCGGGCGGGCAGTACGGGCAGCCGGGTCCGTGGGGCCCGCCGGGCGGCTACCAGCAGCCGGGGCCGTACGGACAGCCCGGGCCGTACGGACAGCCGGGCCCCCACGCGCCGCAGCCCGGCGCGCCGGGCCAGCAGTTCGGGTCCTACGGGCAGCCGCCGCGGAGGTCGCGCACCCGCCCGCTCATCGGCACGGGGCTGGCGGTGGTCGTCATCGGCGTCGCGATCCTCCTGGCGCTGCTCCTCGGCCGGGACGTCCTGGACGCCAACCGGGCCGAGGCCGACATCGCCACGCAGTTCGAGGAGACCTTCGGCGTCGGCATCGACGTCACCTGCGACCAGGAGATGGTCGTGGAGGACGGGGCCACCTACGAGTGCTCGGGCACCACCGAGGACGACGAGGACGTGACGATCCGCGTCGCGATCACCGACGCGGACTCCGCCGCCTACACCTGGGAGATCGTCTGACCCGACCGGCCGGGCCTCACCGGTCCAGGACGTCGGCCCGCCAGCCCAGCGCCGCGCCCAGCCGGCCCAGCGACGACCGCAGCCCGTGCGCGTCGGCCAGCGCGGCCAGCGCGCCGGCGTCGGCCGGCCGGGAGGGCAGCGCCCCCTCGACCGGCGGCAGGTCGATGTCGCGTGCCACGGCCACCACCACCGGCGCGGCGTCGAGGTAGTCCGCCCCCGCGTGCAGCCGCTTGAGCACCGCCGCCGTCAGCGGCGCCCTCGGCACCGCGGTGCGCGTCGCGGCCGCGCGGATCCCGGCCAGGTCGCCGAACTCGGTGACCAGCGCGGCCGCGGTCTTGGCGCCGATGCCGGCCACCCCCGGCAGCCCGTCGCTCGGGTCCCCGCGCAGCACGGCGAAGTCGGCGTAGGCCCGCCCGGGGATGCCGTACCTCGCCGCCACCGCCGCCTCGTCGACCACCTCGATGTCGGCGATGCCGCGGTTGGTGTAGAGCACCCGGACGCCGCGCGCGTCGTCGACCAGCTGGAAGAGGTCGCGGTCGCCGGTGACGACGTCGACCGGGCCGTGGGCGCGGGTGGCCAGCGTGCCGATGACGTCGTCGGCCTCGTAGCCCGGCGCCCCGACCCGGGCGATGCCGGCCGCGGCCAGGACGTCGACCAGCACCGGCACCTGCGGGCCGAGCTCCGCCGGCGTCTCCTCCCCGCCGTCGGGGGAGAGCCGGTGCGCCTTGTACGACGGCAGGGCCTCCACCCGGAAGGCGGGACGCCAGTCGTCGTCCCAGCAGGCCACCAGCCGGGTGGGGGTGTGCGCGGTGAGCAGCCGGGCGGTCATGTCGAGGAACCCGCGGACGGCGTTGACCGGCCGGCCGTCGGGGGCGGTCACGCTGGTCGGGACGCCGTAGAAGGCCCGGAAGTAGAGGCTCGCGGCGTCGAGCAGCATCGTCGTCACGGGCGGGGACGGTAACGGTCCGGGAAACCCCGGCGGGTGCGGTCGGTGCCCGGGGCTAGGGTCCGGGCGTGGCAGACAGCACGGGGGCCCTCGTCAGCATCGACCGCGTGCACGCCGCGCGGGCCGTCGCCGCGGAGCTCGGCGTCGACGTCCTCGTGCTCACGCCGGGGTCGGACCTGCGCTACCTGTGCGGCTACGACGCCCACGCGATGGAGCGGCTGACCGCCCTGGTCGTGCCCCGCGTCGGCGACCCGCTGCTGGTCGTCCCGCGGCTGGAGGCGCCGATGGTCGACGCCGGCCCGGCCGGCGCGCTGGGCCTGGAGCTGCGCGCCTGGGACGAGACCGACGACCCCTTCGCGCTGCTCGCGGCGGAGGTCACCGCCCGGCTCGGCGCCGCGCCCACCCGGGTGGCGGTCGGCGCCCGCACCTGGGCCGAGCACGCACTCGGCGTGCACCGCGCGCTGCCGGGCTCCGCGCTGGAGCTGGCGACCCCGGTGGTCGACCGGCTGCGCATGGTCAAGACCGCGCCCGAGGTCGAGGAGCTGGCGGCCGCCGGCGCGGCGATCGACCGGGTGCACGCGCGGATGGGGGAGTGGCTGCGGGTGGGCCGCACCGAGGCCGAGGTCGGCGCCGACATCGCCGCGGCGATCCTGGCCGAGGGGCACGTCGGGGTGGACTTCACCATCGTCGGCTCCGGGCCCAACGGCGCCAGCCCGCACCACGAGCTCTCCGACCGGGTGGTGCAGGCCGGCGACCTCGTCGTCGTCGACATCGGTGGGGAGACCGCCACGGGCTACCGGTCCGACTGCACCCGCACCTACGCCGTCGGCAGCGAGCCGGGCGCGGAGGTGGCCGAGTGGTACGCCGTCCTGCAGGACGCGCAGGAGGCCGCGGTGGCCGCCGTCCGCCCCGGGGTGACCGCCGAGCAGGTCGACGCCGTGGCGCGCGACCGGATCGCCGCCGCCGGTTGGGGCGAGCACTTCATCCACCGCACCGGGCACGGCATCGGCCTGGACACCCACGAGGCGCCCTACATCGTCGCGGGCAACGACCTGCCACTGGAGGCCGGGATGGCCTTCTCGGTCGAGCCGGGCATCTACCTGGCCGGGCGCTGCGGCGCGCGGATCGAGGACATCGTCGTCTGCACCGACGAGGGCGTGCGCGCGCTGAACCGGGGTCCCCGTGAGCTCGTCGTCCTCCCCGGCTGAGCCGGGGGCGGCCGCCCTCGACGTCGACCGGGCGCTGCTGGCCGCCCTGGCCCGTGACGGCCGCGCCAGCTACACCGACCTCGCCGAGCGGGTGGGCCTGTCGGTGTCGGCGGTGCACCAGCGGGTGCGGCGCCTCGAGCAGCGGGGGCTGATCATCGGCTACCGGGCCAGTGTCGACGCGCGCAAGCTCGGCCTCGGGATGACGGCGTTCGTGTCGATCACCCCGCTGGACCTGGCCGAGGCCGACGACGCCCCGGCCAAGCTCGCCCACCTCGACGCGATCGAGGCCTGCCACTCGGTGGCCGGGGTGGAGAGCTACCTGCTGAAGGTGCGGGTGGCCTCGCCGGAGGCCCTGGAGGCGCTGCTGCGCGAGATCCGGGCGACGGCGAACGTGAACACCCGCACGACCGTCGTCCTCTCGACCTTCTACGAGGACCGCCCGCCGCTCTGAGGTCCACCACTGCGGCCCGGGAGGCCCGCCGTCCCGGGCCGCGGTGCCGGGGTTCGTCGTCCGTCGCCGGTCCTGCAGCGCCCGCACTGCGGGAGCACCCCCGGCCCACCCTCTACCCGACCGTTATCCCCAACTCAACTTTCAAAGATTCGTGGGCACTCCACCGACGAGAGCAATGACGCAGCCTGGTGCGGCTGGACACGCGGTCGAACGTGTGTTCGCATGGGCACCGTGCGGTGGGACGGCCAGCGGCTCGACGACGGCGACGGGACGCTGCTGCCCGGCATGCCGAGCGCTCGAGGCCTGCTGCGCAGCGTCGAGGTGCCCGAGTTCCCGGGTGTGACGCTGCACGAGGTGCTGGCCCGCTCGGCGCTCAACAAGGTGCCCGACGGTTCGCGGGTCCCGTTCTCCTACACGATCAACCCCTACCGGGGCTGCCTCCACGCCTGCCTCTACTGCTATGCCCGGTCGACGCACGAGTACCTCGACCTGGACGCGGGGCGGGACTTCGACACCCAGATCGTGGTCAAGACCAACCTCGTCGAGGTGCTGCGCCGCGAGCTGGCGAAGCCCTCGTGGCGGCGCGAGAACGTGGCGCTGGGCACGAACACCGACCCCTACCAGCGGGCCGAGGGCCGCTACCGGCTGATGCCCGGCGTCATCCGCGCGCTGGCCGACTCGGGGACGCCGTTCTCCGTCCTCACCAAGGGCAACCTCGCGCGGCGGGACGTCCCGCTGCTGGCCTCGGCCGCGCAGGAGGTGCCGGTCGGCTTCGGCGTCTCGCTTGCGATCTGGGACGAGGAGCTGCACGCGAGCCTGGAGTCCGGTGTCCCGTCGCCGCGGGCGCGGCTCGACCTCGTGCGCGCGGTGACCGACGCCGGCCTGCCGTGCGGCGTCTTCCTCGCCCCGGTGCTGCCCGGCCTCACCGACCGGCTGGCCGACCTCGACACGGCGCTGGAGGCCATCGCGGCCGCGGGCGCGACCGGCGTCACCGTCGTCCCGCTGCACCTGCGGCCGGGTGCGCGGGAGTGGTTCTCCGCCTGGCTGGCGCGCGAACACCCCTCCCTCGTCGGCCGGTACCGGCAGCTCTACCGCGGCGGCGCCTACGTGACGGCGGAGTACCGGTCGTGGCTGGCCGCGCGGGTCACGCCGCTGCTGCACCGGCACGGTCTCGACGCGCAGCGGGGCGGCGGCGCGCGCGGCGTCGACGGCGAGGCGCCCGCCGGCGTCCCCGGCGACGACCAGGCGGCGTTCCCGGCCGGCAGCCTCCCACCGGCCGGCAGTGCGCCCGTGCCGGCCGCGGCGCCCCGGCGGGGCCGTGCGCGGGCGGCGCGGGAGGAGGCCGCGCCCGACCAGCTCGTGTTGCTGTGACCCGGTGGGGGAGGGGAGGGGCTCAGCCGGCCGGCGGGGCGGCGGACGCGCGGTTGGCCCGGGCGGCGCGCTCGGCCCGCACCGCGCCGCGCTCGGCCACCGGCTCGACGCCGCCCGCGAGGGCCAGGCGGCGGTAGGAGTCGTAGGACAGCGTCTCGTACACGGCCGCCAGGGCCTCGGCCCGGGCACGCCGGGCCCCGGTGGAGGTGGCGCGCAGGTGCAGCGCCGTCCGGACGGCGTGCTTGGTGAAGGTGACCTGCAGTGCCTGGCTGGACAGCCGTCCGCCCACCGTCGAGGTGTACCCGGGGCCGCGCCGGAGCGCCGGTAGCACCCACGGGCTGTCGGCGAGGGCGGGGAAGCGGCTGCGGACCTCCTCCCAGGCGTGCCAGGCCAGCAGGGCGCCGGGCACCGACCACTCGCCGTCGTCGGTGTGCACCACCAGCCGGCGCGCGGTGGGGTGGACCTGCTCGCGGCGCAGGTCGCGGAAGGTGCCCACGGGCGCCGGCCACGCGAGCGCGATGGCGCACCACACGACCGTGCGCAGGTGCTCGGGGTCCTCGCTGCGGACCTCGGTCAGCGGCCGGAGGTCCAGCGTGCGCGGGTCGGGCTCGGGGGTGGGGGGCACGGGCAGGGGGACGCCGCCGTAGCGGGCCACCTTGCTGTAGAGGGTGACGGTGGCCGGCTTCCAGCCGCGGGCCGCGGCGACGTCGTCCATCCCGCCGGCGGCGAGTTCCTCGGGGCCGAGCCCCAGTTCGAGCGCGGCGTCGACCAGCCGCCGCCACTGGACGGCGTAGCCCTCCGGGGGTGTCAGGCGCTGCCAGGCCCGGGCCGCCGGGGGCGCCGGCATCTCCGGGAGGGGGTGCTGCCAACCCTTGTCCACGCACCCACCTTACCCGTTATCCCCAACAGTACAACGAAAAGCCAGTGGAGACATCGCAAAAGAACACAACAACACCACAACCCCCGTGTCGGGCCGGTCCGACCTCCGCTGTGCGGCGCCTCCCGGTCGCGCCGACGATGACCCGGTGCGCACGGTGGGGGTCGAGGAGGAGCTGCTGGTCGTCGACCCGTCGGGTGTTCCCGTGCCACTGGGTCCGGAGGCGCTCGAGGTGGCCTCCCGGCGTGGGGAGGGGGAGACCCCGGAGGAGCACGACCGCGCCGAGGACGGGCCCACCGGATCGCCGGGCCACCTGGTACCCGAGCTCATGCAGCAGCAGCTCGAGCTCGGCACCCGGGTGTGCACGGACCTGGCCGAGGTGACCGGGGAGCTGCGCCACTGGCGCGGCCGGGCCGACGCCGCGGCGCGGGCCGTGGGCGCCCGGGTGGCGGCGCTGGCCAGCTCCCCGGTGTCGGTGCAGCCGGTGACCACGCCGGGGGAGCGCTACGAGCTCATGGCGCGGACCTTCGGCCTCACCGCGCTGGAGCAGCTGACCTGCGGCTGCCACGTGCACGTGTCGGTGGCCGACGACGAGGAGGGCGTGGCCGTCCTCGACCGGATCCGGGTGTGGCTGCCGGTGCTCACCGCGCTGACCGTGAACTCGCCGTTCTGGCTGGGCCGCGACAGCGGCTACGCGAGCTTCCGCTCCCAGGCGTGGAACCGGTGGCCCTCCTCGGGTGCCACGGAGCCCTTCGGGGACGCCGCGGGCTACCACCGGGTGGTCGCCGACCTGGTGGCGACCGGGACGATCGTCGACGCCGGGATGGTCTACTTCGACGCCCGCCTGTCGCAGACCTGGCCCACCGTCGAGGTGCGCACCGCCGACGTCTGCCTGCACGTCGAGGACGCCGTCACCCACGCCGGCCTGGTGCGCGGTCTGGTGGAGACCGCCGCGCGGGAGTGGCGCGACGGCGTCCCGGCGCCCGACGTGCGCGCCGACGTGCTGCGGGTGGCCGCCTGGCGGGCCGGGCGGTCGGGCACCGGCCGCGACCTCCTGCACCCGCTCACCGGCCGTCCGGCCCCCGCCGCGGACGTCGTCGCCGTGCTGCTCGAGCACGTCGGGCCGGCGCTGGCGGACGCGGGGGACGGGGCGCGGGTGGCCGACGGTGTGGCGGCGGTCCTGGCCCGCGGCACCGGCGCGGACCTGCAGCGCCGCGTGTTTGCCGGGACCGGCGACCTGGCCGCCGTCGTGCGGGCGGCCGTGGAGCTCACCGGCGGACCGCCCGGCGGGTGACAGCGGCCTGCGCCGGTTATCGTCCCCGCCGTGTACACCGCGAGCTGGCGTGACGTCGTCCGCCGCGACCTGTTCGGCTCCCGCCCCGACCGGCGGGACCGGCCCTACCGGCTGGTCGTCCGGCTGGCCCTGGTGGTGTTCCGCCTGCTGCGGCTGCGCTTCGACGTCCGGGGCTCCGAGCACGTGCCGGCGACCGGAGGGGCGGTGGTCTGCAGCAACCACGTGAGCTACCTGGACTTCACCTTCCTCGGTCTGGCCGCGCTGCCGCAGCACCGCCTGGTGCGGTTCATGGCCAAGGCCGCGGTGTTCGGCCACTGGTTCGCCGGGCCGTTCATGCGGGCCATGCGGCACATCCCGGTCGAACGCAAGGCCGGCGCCGCGGCGTTCGACGCCGCCGTCCGCGCGCTGAAGGACGGCGAGCTCGTGGGCGTGTTCCCCGAGGCGACGATCAGCCAGAGCTTCACCCTCAAGGACCTCAAGGCCGGCGCCGCGCGGATGGCGATCGACGCCGGGGTGCCGATCCTGCCGGCGGCGGTGTGGGGCGGGCACCGGGTGGCCACCAAGAAGCACCCGGTCGACCTCCGGGGCGGCAAGGCGGTGACCGTGCTGCTGGGCGAGCCGCTCTGGCCGCAGCCGGGGGAGACGCCGGCGGCGCTGCTGGCCCGCACCCGGACGGCGATGGAGGCCCTGCTCGACGAGGCGCAGCGCACCTACCCCCAGCAGCCCGCCGGACCCGAGGACACGTGGTGGCTGCCGCTGCACCTGGGCGGCACCGCGCCCACCCTCGAGGAGGCCGCGGCCCGCGACCGCGCCGACGCCGCCGGGCAGCGGCGCAGGGCGCGCACCTCCCGCCGGGCGCGGCTGCGGGCCCGGCTGGGCCGGGGGGGGCGCGCGGCCTAGTCGACGACGGCGGGCGCCATCAGCCGGAAGGCCTCGAGCTCGACGTCGTACCAGCGGCGCAGCCGCCCCAGGGGCGCCATGCCCAGCCGCCGGCAGACCGCCAGTGACGCCTCGTTGCCGGGCCGCACCACCGCGTAGACCTCCGGCAGGCCCCCGCCGAAGGCCTCCTGCACGACCGCCCGGGCGGCCTCGGTGGCGTACCCGCGGCCCCAGCTGTCGGGGTGCAGGTGCCAGCCGACCTCGACCTCGCCGACGCCGCCGGGCAGCGGCTTGAGCAGCAGCGTGCCGGCGACCCGGGTGGGGTCCTCGCGCGGCTCGACCGCCCAGACGCCGCAGCGCGGGTCGGCGCGGGACACCTGCGCCCAGCGGGCCACCAGCTCCACCGGGCCGACCGAGGGGGGCCCGCCCAGCCAGCGGGTGACCTCCTCGCGGCCGTAGAGGTCGGTGAGCCGCGCCAGGTCGTCGCGGCGGGTGGTCCACGGGCGCAGGCGCAACCGCGCGGTGCGCAGCTGCCCGTCACCGTCCGGCACGGTCGCTGCCTACCCGGGGCCGGGGGCCTCACGCGCCGCCGTCATGCTCGCCGCATGAGCGCCGCGCCCGACCTGCTGATCACCGACGTCACCGTCGGGGACCGCCGCGGCCGGGCGGTGCACGCCGTCGGCGGCCGGATCGCCTGGCTCGGGGACGCCGCCGACGCCCCGACCGCCGGCCGGGCGCTGGCGGGGGAGGGTGCGCTGCTCACCCCGGCGTTCGTGGACGCGCACGTGCACGCCACGGCCACCGGCCTGGCCCTCACCGGTCTCGACCTCCACTCGAGGTCGAGCCTCGCCGCGGCGGTCGCCGCCGTCGCCGACGCCGTGCGCAGCGCCCCGCCGGGGATCGTGCTGGGCACCGGCTGGGACGAGACCGGCTGGCCGGAGGGCCGCGGCCTCACCCGCGCCGACCTCGACGCCGTCGTCGGCGACCGGCCGGCCTACCTGGCCCGGGTGGACGTGCACTCGGCGACGGTGTCCACCGCGCTGCTCGACCGGGTCCCCGGCATCCGGGAGCTACCCGGCTTCTCGCCCGACGGGCAGCTGCGCCTCGACGCCCACCACGCCGCCCGGCAGGCCGCCTACGGCGCCGTGACCGGCCCCCAGCGGGCCGCCGCGCAGGCGGCGGCGCTGGCCGAGGCGGCGCGGCTGGGCATCGGCACCGTGCACGAGATGGCCGGGCCGGAGGTGTCCAGCGCCGAGGACCTGCGCGCGCTCCTGGCGCTGGCCGGCGAGCGGCCCGGGCCGCGGGTGGTCGGCTACTGGGGTGAGCTGGCCGAGCGCGGCGGGCTGGACCTGGTGCGCGAGCTGGGATTGGCCGGCGCCGGCGGCGACCTGTTCTGCGACGGCGCGCTCGGGTCGCACACCGCGGCGCTGGGCAGCCCCTACCGCGACCGGCCCGACACCTCCGGCGCGCTGCGCTTCGACACCGCCTCCCTGGTGCACCACGTGCGGGCGTGCACCGGGGCCGGCGTGCAGGCCGGGTTCCACTGCATCGGCGACGCCGCGGTGGCCCAGGTGCTCGACGCGGTCGGCGCGGTGGTCGAGGAGCTCGGCGCGGCCGCGGTGCGCGCCTGCCGGCACCGGCTCGAGCACGTGGAGATGCCGTCCCCTGACGCCGTCGAGGCGATGCGGGCCTGGGGCATGGTGGCCAGCGTGCAGCCGGCGTTCGACGCGGCGTGGGGCGGGGACGCCGGCATGTACGCCGAGCGGCTCGGGGTCGAGCGGGCGCTGGCGACCAACCCGTTCGCCGACCTCGCCGACGCCGGGGTCGCCCTCGCGCTGGGCAGCGACGCCCCGGTCACCCCGATGGACCCGTGGGGCGGGGTGCACGCCGCCGTCGACCACCGCACGCCCGGCGCCGGGCTGCGCCCCTTCGACGCCTTCGACGCCGCCACGCACGGCGGCTGGCACGCCGCCCGGGCCGAGGCTGCCGCCGGGCCGCTGTCGGTGGGCGCCCCGGCCGACCTGGCCCTGTGGGCGACCGGCGCGACCCTGTCCGGGGCGCTCGAGGGGCGCGAGCGGCCCGGCTGCCGGGCCCTGGTGGTGGCGGGGGAGCCGCTGCAGTGACCGCCGTACAGCCGATGTGACGAAGCGGTGGGCGACGCTCCGTCGGGGGACGTCGCCGGTCGGGAGGCCGGTGGCCGGCGCGGGGGTGGGATGCTGGTCGGCGGACCACGCGGTGGTCCGCGCCCGCCGCGCGGCGGGCGCCAGCCGGACGCCCGGGCCCGCCCGGAGCACCACGTCGCGGGGAGGCCGAGGGTGCCCGCAGCAGCCGCGCCGGAGACGCAGCGGCCCCGCACCGGCCCCGAGCGACCCCCGGCCGCCCGCCGGCGCCTGCCGTGGCGCACCGCGCTGGCCGCGGCCGGGGGCCTCCTGCTGCTGCTGGCCTTCCCCGGCTGGTCGCTGCCGTTGCTCGCGGTGCCCGCCACCGCGGCTCTGGCCCTGGCGGTGCACGGGCAGCGCGCCCGCGGCGGCGCCTGGCTGGGCCTGGTCTTCGGGCTGGCCTTCTTCGTGCCGCTGCTGTCCTGGAGCGGCACCTACGTCGGTGCGTTCCCGTGGCTGGCGCTGGCGGTCTCCCAGGCGCTGTTCCTGGCGCTGCTGGGCGCGGCGACGGCGGCGACCTCGCGGCTGCGGCTGTGGCCGCTGTGGACGGCGGCGCTGTGGGTGGCCGGCGAGGCGCTGCGCGGCCGGCTGCCGCTGGGCGGCTTCCCGTGGGGCCGGCTGGGGTTCAGCCAGACCGACGGGCCGTTCCTGTCACTGGCCGCCTACGGCGGGGTGCCGCTGGTCGGCTTCGCCGTCGCGCTGTGCGGCGCGCTGCTGGCCGCGGCCGTGCTCGCCCTCGGCCGCGGGGCACCGGGGCGCGCCCCGGTGCGGACGGCGGCCGCGGCGGTGGCCGGCGCGCTCGCCGTCCCGCTGCTCGGGGGGCTGGCCTGGCTGCCGCTGCCCGGCAGCTCGCTCACCGCGGGCGGGCCGACGGTCACCGTCGCGGTCGTGCAGGGCGACGTCCCCGAGGCCGGCCTGGAGTTCAACGCCCGCCGCCGCGCGGTGCTGGACAACCACGTGCAGCAGACCCTGCGGCTGGCCGCCGCGGTGGCCGCCGGGGACCAGGCGCAGCCGGACCTGGTGGTCTGGCCGGAGAACAGCTCCGACATCGACCCCTACACCAACGCCGACGCCGCGCGGGCCATCGGCACCGCCGCCGAGGCGGTCGGCGCGCCGATCCTGGTCGGCGCCGTCGTCGACGGGCCGGGGGAGTACCTGAGCAACACCGGCATCGTGTGGGACCCCGCGACCGGCCCCGGCGACACCTACGTCAAGCGCCACCCCGTGCCGCTGGCCGAGTACGTGCCCGCGCGCGCCTTCTTCCGCTTCTTCAGCGACAAGGTCGACCTGGTCCGCCGCGACTTCACCCGGGGCAACGAGGCCGGCGTGCTGGAGATGGGCGGCGCGCAGGTGGGCGACGTCATCTGCTTCGAGGTGGTCTACGACTCCCTGGTGGCCGACACCGTGGAGGCCGGCGCCGAGCTGCTCGTCGTCCAGACCAACAACGCCACCTTCGGCTTCAGCGACGAGAGCGCCCAGCAGGTCGCCGCCGCGCAGGTGCGGGCGGTGGAGTTCGGCCGCTCGGTGGCGCTGGCCTCCACCAGCGGCATCTCGGCGGTCATCGCGCCCGACGGGTCGCTGGTGCGGCAGTCGCAGCTGTTCACCTCGGCGGTGTTCGTCGAGGAGATCGCCCGGCGCGACACCACCACGCTCGCACAGCGCCTCGGCGCCGCCCCCGAGTGGGCGCTGTCCGCGCTGGGCGCCGGCGCGGTGCTCGCCGTCGCCGTGCGGGCCCGGCGGCGCGGCCGGTGAACGCCCCGTCGCGGGTCCTCGTGGTCGTCCCGACCTACGACGAGGTGGACAACCTCGAGCCGGTGCTCGACCGGCTGCGCGCCGCCGTCCCCGAGGCGCACGCCCTGGTGGTCGACGACGGCTCACCCGACGGCACCGGCGAGCTCGCCGAGAAGCTGGCCGCCGGGGACCCGCGGGTGCACGTGCTGCGGCGCACGGAGAAGTCCGGGCTGGGCCCGGCCTATGTCGCCGGTTTCCGGTGGGGCCGCGAGCGCGGCTACGACGTCCTCGTGGAGATGGACGCCGACGGCTCGCACCACCCCGAGCAGCTGTCGCTGCTGCTGGCCGCGCTGGCGGACGCCGACCTGGTGCTGGGCTCGCGCTGGGTGCCCGGCGGCCGCGTCGAGGACTGGCCGCGGCGGCGGCTGGTGCTCTCCCGCGTGGGCAACCGCTATACCCGCTGGGCGCTGCGGCTGCCGCTGGCCGACGCCACCGGCGGGTTTCGGGCCGTCCGCGGGGAGCTGGTCGACCGGCTGCCCTTCGACGAGGTGGCCAGCCAGGGCTACTGCTTCCAGGTCGACTGGGCCTGGCGGGCGTGGCGCTCGGGAGCCCGCGTGGTCGAGGTGCCGATCACCTTCAGCGAACGGGCGCTGGGCCGGAGCAAGATGACCGCCTCGATCGTTGAAGAGGCGTTGGTGCGGGTCACGTGGTGGGGCCTGCAGGACCGGCTGGCCGACTGGCTGCCGGGCCGGGTCCCCCGCGCCGTACCGGGACGGGTCCGCGACGGCGGGCGGTCCAGCGCGGTCCGGTAGGCGGACCCGGGCCGCCCCTCACCGGGCCGGAGGAGAGCCGTGGGACACCGCGTTCGGGTGCTGGCGGGGCTGTGGGCCCTCGCCGAGGTCGCCGTCTTCGTGCTGGTGGTGAGCTGGATCGGCGTGGGCGCGACCGTGCTCGCCGCGCTGGCCACCACCGTGCTGGGCTGGACGCTGATGGCGCGTCAGTTGAAGGACCTCGCTGCCCCCCTCCGCTCGCGAGCTCGCGGCGGGCCCCTGCAGCGAGGCCGGACGATCGGGGATGGGGGGCTGGTCGCCGTCGGCGGCGCGCTGATGGTGCTGCCCGGCTTCCTCGGTGACGTCGTCGGGCTGCTGTGCCTGTTGCCGCCCACCCGCCCGCTGGTGCGGGCCGCGGTCGGCCGCGGCCTGGCCGTGCGGCTCGGGCTGGTCGCGGCGGGCCCGGTGCGGGTGCGCAGCACCCGGGTGCCCGGCGCGGCGTCGGCCCGCCCGCCGGTGCGCGTCATCGAGGGCGAGGTCGCCGAGGGGGAGGTCGTCGAGGGCGCCGTGGTCGACGCGGGTCCGCGCGCCTGGCCGTCCGGCGCCTGACGGGTCAGCCGCGGGGGAGGGGCCGGAAGCGCAGGCAGGTGCGCTCGCCCACCCGCTCGACGCCGGTCGCCTCGAGCCGGCCGGGGGCGACGCCGTCGAAGGCCCGCAGGCCGCCGCCGAGCAGCACCGGGACCAGGTCGACACGCAGCTCGTCGGCCAGCCCGGCGTCGAGCAGCTGGCGGTTGAGGTCGGCCCCGCCGACCACGGTGACGGCCCGGTCGCCGGCCAGCTCGCGGGCGGTGGCCACCGCCTCGTGCAGGTCGCCGCAGAAGGTGATCCACAGCCGGTCGTTGCGCCGCGGCGGGGTCGTCGGGGGGCGCGAGGTCAGGACGACGATCGGCACCTGGTACTCGTAGTCGTCGGCGTAGGAGTCGGGGTCGGGCGCGCCGTCGTAGGTGCGCCGGCCCATGAGCACCGCGCCGGTCTCGGCCTGGGACGCCGCCAGGTACTCGCCGCCGGCCGGGGTGCCGAGGTCGGCGTAGAGCACGCCGAAGTCCCCGTGGGGGTCGGCGACGTAGCCGTCCAGGGACATGGTCATGCCGGCGATCACCTGCGCCACGGTGGTCCTCCTCGGTCGGGTGCTGCCGGTGCAGACCCGCGGGGGGGCGGGAAGTCATCGGCCCCCGGACGCGGAACGGCCCCGGTGGGGATCCCACCGGGGCCGTCGACGGTCCTTCCCTAGCTGGCGCGGGTCCGCCGGCCGCGCAGCACCTCGAGGCGCTCGGCGAGGACCTCCTCGAGGTCCTCCACGGAGCGGCGCTCGAGCAGCATGTCCCAGTGGGTCCGCGGCGGCTTGACCTTCTTGGGCGCCGGCTCGCTGCCGCCGACCAGCTTGGCCGCGGCGCCGTCGAACTTGCACTCCCAGGTGTCGGGCACCTCGGCGTCGTCGGCGAACGGCACGGTGAACTGGTGGCCCGAGGGGCACTTGTACTCCGCGTACTGCCGCTCGATCGGAGCGGTGTTCCGCTCGGTCTCGTAGCTCACGCTGCCCAGTCGGCTGCCGCGCAGGGAACGCTCGCCCATGGCACACCGTCCTCTCGTGCTTCGGGTGTCGGTCAGGAGTCCTCGTCGCAGCAGGGAGCTACCCACTGCGCAGGGGAGTCGAAAGAGACCAACGACGGATTTCGCGAAGAGATTCCGCTGAGTCGGTTCCCCATCATCGCATGGAGTGGTATCGGCTGCTGCGGGCACCCCCCGGTCGGGGGACCACCCCGCTCAGGGGAGGGCCAGCTGCCCCGGACCGGCCGCGGTGGGGCCGAGCTGGCCGAGCACGTGGTGGTGCCGGCACAGCACCTGGTAGTGCACCTCCGAGCCGGGACCGCCGCCGTCACCACTGTCGTCGCCGGCGCCGTCCCCCGGGGCGGGGGTGGGCGCGGTGTCGGCGACGACGACGGTGGCGCCCGAGCGCACCATGGCGCCGTCCACCACGCGCGCGTTGAGCAGCCCGGGCAGGCCGCACCAGCACAGCACCTCGACCTGGATGCGCTGCACGTCGTCGGCGACCTCGAGCAGCCGCTGGGTGCCCGGGAACAGCCGGGCGCGGAAGTCGGTGGTCAGGCCGAAGGCGTAGACGTCGACGTGCGAGGCGTCGACGAGCTCGGCGAGCTGGTCGACCTGACCCGGGGTGAGGAACTGCGCCTCGTCGACGATCAGGTAGTCCACCCGGCGACCCCCCGCCCAGTGGCTGCGCACCAGCAGCAGCAGGTCGGTCCCGGCGTCGACGTCGACGGCGGTGCGCGACAGGCCCACCCGGGAGCTGATCAGCGGCCGCGCCGAGCGGTCGCCCTGGGTCAGCAGCAGTCCGGAGCGGCCCTGGCGGCTCTGGTTGTGGTCGACCTGCAGGGCGAGGGTGGACTTGCCGCAGTCCATGGGGCCGTGGAAGAAGCGCAGGTGGGCCGGCGCGGGCGCGCGACGGCGGTCGCCGGCGGCGGGGACCGCCACCGGCGGGACGGACGGGTCGGTCACAGGCGCTCCGGCGGCGTGTTGCCGGCCGCGATCACCGCGCGGCGCATCGGCAGCCGCACCAGCAGCAGGAAGCCGGCGACGAAGAAGACCACCAGGCTGATGATCGCGTACCGGTAGGAGCCGGTGAGCTGGTAGGTCAGGCCGAAGGCCAGCGGCCCCAGCCAGCTCGTCCCGCGGTCGCTGATCTCGTAGAAGCTGTAGTACTCCGCCTCCTTGCCCGCCGGGATCAGGTGGCTGAACAGCGACCGCGACAGCGCCTGCGTGCCGCCCTGCACCAGCCCGATCACCGCGGCGAGCGCGTAGAACTGCGCGACCGCGCCCTCCTGCAGCGTGTAGGCCGCCACCAGCACCGCCGTCCAGGCCACCAGGCAGCCCAGCACCGTGCGCTTGGCGCCGTAGCGCGCCGCCACCCGGCCCAGGCCCAGCGCCCCGAAGACGGCGACCACCTGCACCATGAGGATCGCGCCGGTCAGCACCGACTGGGACAGTCCCAGCTCCTCCGTCGCGTACGTGGCCGACAGCGAGATGACCGTCTGCACGCCGTCGTTGAACAGCAGGTAGGCGCCCAGGAACCACAGCGTCAGCGGGAAGGCACGCATCTCGCGCAGCGTGCCCCACAGCTGGCGGAAGCCGCTGGTCGCCGGCCCGGCGGCGGCCTCCCGGGGCCGGCGGTCGCGCAGCAGCGAGACGGTGACGAGGGTGAACAGGCCCCACCACAGGCCCGCGGTGGCCAGGCAGATGCGCACCGCCTCGCCCTCGGTCAGCCCCAGCGAGCCGGCGCCGAGGAAGAGCCCCAGGTGCACGGCCAGCAGCAGCGCGCCACCGACGTAGCCGAAGGCCCAGCCGCGGCTGGAGACCGCGTCGCGCTCGTCGGGCGCGGCCAGGTCGGGCAGCCACGAGTAGTAGACGACGGTCGCCGCGCCGAAGCTGACGTTGGCCACCACGAACAGCACCGCGCCCAGCAGGTAGCGGCCGTCGGCGACGAAGAACAGGCAGGTCGCGGCCAGCGCGCCCAGCGCCGCGAGCGCCCCGAGCAGGTGCCGCTTGCGGGCGGTGCGGTCGGCGACGGCACCGGTCAGCGGCAGGACGACGACCTGCAGGACGACGGAGAACGACAGCACGTAGGAGAACCAGCTGCCCGGCGGGATCGACAGGCCCAGGAACGGCAACCGCTCGTCCGGCCCGGCCGCGGTCTCGGCCACCGAGGTCAGGTAGGGCCCCAGGAAGACCGTGGTGACGCTGGTGTTGAACACCGACATCGCCCAGTCGTAGGAGTACCAGCCGAGGCGCTCCCGGCGCAGCGCGGGATCGGCCTGGCGGGCGGCGACGGGGGCGGTCACGACTCCTCCTCGCTTGCGCTCGTCGGCGTCGTGACCGACGGTGCTGTGCTCTCGCGTGGCCTCGCACGCTCGGTCACGAGCGCAGGGTGTCAGCCGGGACCGATGCGGTCCAGCACCGTCCGGTCACGGGATGTCGTCGGGGACGACGCCGCCGGGGAAGGCCGCCGCACCCGTCGTCGGCCGGGTCGGGTCCGGGTGCAGCGGGTCGCCGGCCGCCCGCAGCGGCACCAACCCCCGGGTGATCGCCGCGGCGATGCGCATCCGCGCCCGGTTGGCGTCGCCCACCCGGCCCACCTCGAGGTCCTCCATGAACACCGGCGGCCCGACGTGCACCCGCAGCACCGGCCGCTGCACCAGCGACCGCGCCAGGGTGCGCAGCTTGCCCCAGTCGTTGCCGTACTGCAGCACCTCCTGCGCACCCCACTGGCTGACCGGGATCACCGGCACCCGCACGCCCAGGGCCAGCCGCGCCATGCCGGTGCGCCCGCGCTCGGGCCAGCCGTCGGGTGCCAGGCCGACGCGCCCCTCGGGGTAGGCCACCACGTGCCCGCCGTGCACCAGCGCCACCTCGGTGACCCGCACCGCGTGCCGCGCGACCTCCGTACCCCGGTCCACCCGGATGCCGCCGGCGCGCTCGAGCAGGGGGCCGGCGACCGGCGCGGTCATGATCCCGCCGGTGGCCATGATCCGCGGGACGACGCCGAGCCGGTACAGGGCGACGGCGACGAGGAACGGGTCGAAGTCGCCGACGTGGTTGGCCGCCAGCAGCAGCGGGCCCCGGCGCAGCTCCTCGGGGATCGACCCGGTGACCTCCACCCGGCCGAAGACGTCGACCAGCCAGGAGAACCGGCGCAGCAGGAACAGCCAGACCTCCCAGGGCGGTGCCGCGGCGATGGCCAGCTCGCGGGCGAACCACTCGGGGTCGCCGTCGCGCAGGATGCCCTCGAGGTGGTCGGGCAGCGGCGGCGGGGCCGGCCGCCAGTCCCGGACCGCTGTGCCCAGCCACCCGGCCCACCCGCTCACCGCGGCGTCCACCGGCCCCGGGCCTGCAGCACGCCCTTCAGCATCGCCGGGCGGTCGGTCATGATCCCGTCGACCCCGAGGTCGAGCATCGTCGCGGTCTCCTCCGGGGTGTCGACCGTCCACACGTGCACCTGCAGGCCACGGGCGTGCGCGGCGGCGACGAACCGCTCGTCCACCAGCGCCCGGCCGCCCAGCTGCAGCGGCACCTGGGCGCAGCCGGCCGGCAGCCGCACCAGCCCGGCGGCGCGGGGGGAGTAGGACGACAGCCGCAGGGCGGCGACCCCGCGCGGGCCCAGCGAGGTGCACACCGAGGGGCCGAACACCCGGCGGGCCGCGGCCACCCGGGCGTCGGAGAACGACCCGAGGCAGATCCGGTCGGCCACCCCGGTGCGCCGCACCAGGGGCACCAGCGGCGCGAGCACCCCGGCGGCCTTGATGTCGAGGTTGAACCGCACGTCGGGCCAGGCGCCGAAGAGCTCCTCGAGGCGCAGGATGGGCTCCCGGCCGCCGATGCGCGCCGTGGCGACCTCCGCCCACGGCAGGTGCTCGATGCGGCCGGTGCGGTCGGTGACGCGGTCGAGGATCGGGTCGTGGAACACCACCGGCACGCCGTCGGCGGTCACCCGGACGTCGGTCTCCAGGTACCGGTAACCCATGGCCACGCACGCCTCGAACGCCGGGCGGGTGTTCTCCAGGTGCTCGATCGCGCCACCCCGGTGGGCCATCGCCAGCGGCGTCGGCCCGTCGAGGTAGGCGAACCGGGCGGGGAGCACGGCCGACACGCTAGCGTCGCCGCCCGACACGCCGGAGGTGCCCTCCACCAGCGCGTTGCGGGCGTGTCCGCGAGGACTGTCGGTGGATCCGTCTACCGTGCGGGCCGTGGCAGAGCAGCGCGCCCGCAGGACGGTGGGGAAGGCGGTCGGTACGACGACGCAGCTGGAGACGGCCGCCCCGGTGGCGGAGGGACGGCAGGGGAGCGGCGGGGAACGCCGGTGCGGCTGGTGCCGCCGGGTCCTCCCGCAGGCCGGGTCGGTCGGCCGGCCCCGTCTCTACTGCGGACAGGCCTGCCGGCAGCGCGCCTACGAGCAGCGCAACGCCACCGCCCAGGCCGGCCTGCCCGGCGACGTCGTGCTCGTCAAGCGCGCCGAGCTCGACGGACTGCAGGACCGGCTCTACCAGCTGCGCTGCGCCATCGAGGACGTGCAGACGCTGCTGTCCGAGCGGCACACCAAGGCCGAGCTCGAACGCTCGCTGGCCGACCTGGTGCACTCCACGGGCCGGCTGGACAGGCTCTGGGTCACCGAGCGCGCCGCCGGCTGACCTCCGCGTCCCCGCGCCGGCGCCCGGTCAGTCCGGGTCCTGCGTGTCGTCGTCCTGGTCCTCGGGCGCGCCCGGGTCGGGGTTGCTGTTGTCCGGGAGGTTGTCCTGCGACTCCTCCGACGGGTCCTCGCCGCTGGTGTTCTCGCTGTCGTCGGTCGTGCCGTCGTTGCGGTCCGTCCCCGCCGGGTCGCCGCACGCCGTCAGCGTGGCACCGCCGCCGAAGAGAGCCAGGGCGGTCATCAGTGCGGCGATCGGACGTCGGAGCTCCATGTCGTCGACCCTACGGAGCACCCGGGTGGAGCGCCCGTCGAAGCCACGGACACCACCGCCAATACGTCACTGTGACGTAATGACGGTGGTGTCCGTGGGTGTCGGGGAGGGGCGGCACGCCGGCGTGCCGGCGGGCCGGTCGGGTGCCCGGGGCCGGGGCATCGGGTGAGGCGTCGGCGGCAGCGACGGATGCGGACGGGACGGCCCGAGGAGGCCGGCGGCGCGGACGGGCAGGAGCCGGCGAGCCGGACGTCGAGCCGGGATGCCGGGGGCGCACCGGAGGCCCGGGACGGCGTCCGTGGCGCGCTCGCCGTCGCAGTCCCTGGGAGACCGCACGGTGTCGTCGCGGGTGCCGACGTCCCGATCCGGCCGGTGCTCGGCGAACCGTCAGGACCCCGTCGACCGAGGCCCGATCCGCCTCCGAAGTGTGTGCCGATAATGCACATTATGTCAGGTAGCCCGGAGGGGCCCGACTTGCGAGTCCCTGCAGCCCGCTCCTCCGTCACGTCTCCTGCAGCCGCACCCGCGGATCGAGTGCCGCCGCGACAACGCCGGCGACCGCGTTGGCCACGATGACGGCGGCGATCACCACCGTCGTCAACCCGACCAGCAGTGCCCGGTCGCCACCGCTGATGGCACCCAGCATCGCGTTGCCCACCCCGGGCATGCCGAACACGCCCTCCACGACGGCGAGCGCCACGACCGGCTGGCCCAGGTTCGCGGCCACGAAGGCCACGACCGGGGTCAGCGCCGGACGCAGCGCGTCCACACCGACCACCCGCCGGGTCGTCAGCCCGCGGCCGCGCGCCGCCTGCACGAGCGGCGCCCGCAGGGTGTCGCCCACCTCGGCGCGGGTGATCAGCGCGACGGAGCCGGTGGGCAGCGCGGCGAGCGCCACGACCGGCAGCACGTACGCCGCCGGCTCGCCGCTGCGGGCGTTGAACGGCGCCCAGCCGAGCTCCGAGACGAACACGAACCGCAGCACGTATGCCGCGACGACGACCGGCGTGCCCACCAGCAACGGCGCCACCGCCGTGACCCCCCTGCCGGACCGGCCGTACTGCACGGGTAACGGCTCGTCGAGGTGCAAGTCGTTGCGGATGCGCGTGTAGAGCGCCGGAGGCGGAGGCGAACAGTGCCCGCACCGGGTCCCCGGGCAGTTGCGTCACGGCGACGAACACCAGGGTGACGGCCGCCCACAGGCTGAGCACCATCTGCGCCGGGCGACGTCTGGTCGGGCATCCCGCTCGTCCTCGGGGGCGTCATCCTGCTCAGCTCCACCGACCGGAGCGGCGTGCTGCTGGTCGTCGCCGTGCTCACGGCTTTCAGCGGACCGCCCATGGTCCGGATCGTGCGGGCCGCCACCCGGCAGGCGATGACGATCGACCACGTCACCGCGGCGCGCGCCCTGGGCGCCGGCCCGGTGCGGCTGCTGACCCGGCACGTCGTCCCGCACACCGTCCGGTCGCTGGCGGTCTTCGCCAGCGCCTGCGCCGGCGTCCTCGTGTCCGCCGAGGCCGTCCTCACCTTCGTCGGGGTCGGCCTGCAACGCCCCGTCGAGTCCTGGGGCATCCTGCTGCCGCAGGGCGGCGAGGCGTCGTCCCGGGCGCCGCACGCACTGATCGGACCCAACCTCGTCCTCGTCGTGGCGGTCACCGCCTTCGGGCGCCTCGGCGAGGGCCCGCGTGGTCGCCGGGCGCACCGCTGAGCCGGTCCCCTCCCCCGGGTCGTCGGCACCGGACTCCCCCAGGCCCGGTCGCGCGTCACCTGAGCCGCAGGACGAGGCCTTGAAGCTGGGGCTGCAATTGCTTGATCACTTTTGTCGCCAGAAATACAAGTTGTTAAGTCAGGTTAGGGATAACGGAAGACTACGGTACGGGGCTCCGAGCGGACCGACCGAGATCGACCGGGCCCGGCAGTGGATGCTGCCCTGTCGACCCCTCCGCACGCGGGACGCCGAGGCGCTCCGTGTCGCTCTCCGTCAGCGGACCGTGGCGGCGCTGCGGAACCCCGCCCGGACCCGCACATACCGAGCCTCCGTGCACGCCCGCCCCGACGGGAACACGGCTGCCTGGGGTGGAGCGGCCGGTGCTGCACACCGCCCCTCCCCTCCCCTGCCCTAGCCGGCCGGCCCCGACGGCAGCCATACGGACCAGCGGTGGGCCATCTCGAGGCGGCGATCGTGCCGAGCGGCACCCGGCCCACCCGCGACAGCGCGCTCCGATCGGCTTCTTCGGTGTCGTGGTCTTGTCCCTTACTGTGTCTTGCGCTGTTGTTGGGGATAACGGGTGAACAGGATCCGACCCAGGGGCCCGCTGTCCCGGGTGCACCGGGCCCGTGCCGGTCAGGCCGGCGAGGTCACCGGCGGCAGTCGACCCGCAGGACGGTCCCGGACGTCGGGGGCAGCGTCACCGACGTGACCCGCTGACCGCTGCGGTCCACGGCTCCCTTCGGCGGGGTGAGGGTGACCGTCGCCTGCGTCGGGTTGACGGCTGCCCACCCGGATGCGTACGTGCGGGTCCACGCGCCCGAGGACAGCCGGACGGCCCCGGCCGTCGGCTCCCCGAGCGGGAGATCCATCTCGGGGAGGGACTCCGGCCGGGTGTAGTCCCCGGCCGGAGTCGTCGAGGGGCTCCAGTAGTCCTGCCCGTCGCCACGGACGAGGACGCTGGCGTAGGCGTAGCGCAGGGTCCGGTCGTCGCCGGCGGCGGCCCGGGTCACCGAGACGGTCAGCCCGGGGCTCGCCAGCTGCTCGGTCTGGGTCACCCAGCCGGTCGGGCCCCAGTCCCACAGGAAGCCGTCGTACGGGTCGGTGCCCCAGTGCGCGAAGTTCTCCTCCATGGCGCCGCCGTACGCCGCGTGGGACGCCCACCGGCCGTCCGTCAGCCGGGCGTCGGAGACGTTGGGGACGAGCAGCCGGCCCTCTGCCTGGAGGGCCTGGCCGGCGCGGACCACGAGTGCGTCGAGCCCGTCGCGCAACCGGGCGTCGGTCTCGGCCGGTGAACCCGTTCCCGCGAGGAGCGCCGAGTCGTACCACCCCAGGGTGGCGAGGTCGTTGTCGGCGAGGACGCCGTCCCAGCCGGCCGTGCGGACCTCCGCCACGACGTCGTCCACCCAGCGCTGCTGGTACGCGGGGTCCCAGACGGCCATCTGCCAGTGGCCCGGGTAGGGGTCCCACTCGATCCGCTCCCCCGCCTCGTCGACGGCGAACCAGGACGGGTCGGCCTCGGCATGGGCCACACCCGTCGGGGGCAGGGGGCCGGTGTGGTAGCTGCGGGTGCTGGAGAGGTCCTTGTAGACCAGCACCACCACCGAGGGGTCCCGCTGCTTGATCCGGTCGAGGGCCCAGGTCTCCCAGGGGTTGAGCACGACCACGCCGTAGCGGGAGGCCGCGGCATCGACCTCCTCCACGGTCGGCCGGTCGCCGATCGCGTACCAGAAGCCCCGGCGGACGACGGGATCTGCGGACGCCGTCGCGGCGGGCCGGCACGCGCTCAGGACCGAGGCGTCGTGCTGCTCCCGTCCCGGGACCGAGGCACTGGGCAGCGCCGTCAGGACCATCGCCAGCAGGGTCCCACTCGTGCGCCACACCGTGCGAGGTCTGGGGATACGGGTCACACGAGGAGGGATCGGCGCATCCACGTGCGGGCTGGATGCCCCGTCGGGGTGACCCGGGTCCGGTACCCCGCCGTCCGGTGACCGCCCTCGTCGCTGATCCGTGTCGCGTGCCTCCCGATACGGGGCACGTCCGGGACGAGGATGACCGTCCGCCACGACCGGGACCTGGTCGGGTCGGACCTCCACCGCCCGCGCGCGCAGACCGGCCCGGTCCCCCTGCTCCGTCACCCGGTCGTGGGCGGCTCGACCGGGGCCCTCCAGTACGTCCTCTGGGTGCGGACGTGCGGCTTCGCCGTCACCCACGCGCTGCCGCGCCTGACCCGGTACCCGGTGAGCCGGACGGTGTTGCGGCACGACACCGACGAGTACGGGTTCGACACCCCGCACACGACCTCCATCGGCCACGGCCCCTACACCGGACACTGCGGTGGGAGCGTCGTCCACGATCGGGCGGTCATCGGCGACAACTGCAACCTCTCCCAGCAGGTGACCCTCGGTCAGGCCGACCGGGCCCCGCCCGGAGGGCACCCGGTCATCGGCGACGACGGCTGTCTCGGTCCCGGCGCCAGGCTGGTCGGAGCCGTGCGCATCGGCGACGACGTCGCCATCGGCGCCGACAGCGTCGTGCTCGACGACGTCCCGGACCGTCCCGTCGTGGTCGGCGTCCCGGCCCGGGTCGTCCGCCTGAACGGTGCTGCCGGCTACGTGGAGGACACCGGCTACCCGCGGGCCGCCCCGCCGGTCGCGTCGGCCCACGGGTCACCGAGCAGGTCGGCGTAGACGTCCAGCATCCGGGCGCCGCTCACGTCGAGCCCGAACGCACCGGTCACGTGGTCCCGGCCGGCGACGCCCTCCCGGTCGGCCCCCACCCGGTCGCGGAGTCGGGCGGCGACCGCCTCCGCGAGTGCGGCGGGGTCCTCCACCGGGACGACGGCCCCGGTACCGGGGACGACGGCCTCCCGTGCACCGGCCACGTCACTGATCACGACGCTGCGGCCACTGGCCCCGGCCTCGAGCGGGACCAGGGCCATCCCCTCCCAGCGGGAGGGCACCACGATGACGTCCGCGGCGGCGTACCAGTCCCGCGGGTCCGAGCTGTTGCCGGCGACGAGGACGCCCTCCCCGGCAGCCGCGGACAGGCGCTCCCGCCACGGCCCCTCCCCCACGAGCGCCAGGCGCGCGTCCGGGACCGACCGCCGGACCGCGGGCCAGGCCGCGAGCAGCACGTCCTGACCCTTCTGCTCGCTGAGCCGTCCCACGCACACGGCCAGCGGCGCGTCCGCGACTCCCAGCCGCGCCCGCGCGCCGACGCGCTCGCGGGGGGCGTACCGGTCGGTGTCCACACCGTTGGGCACGACCCGCGCCCTCCCCTCCAGCGGCACGCCCAGCGCGACGGCGTCCCGGCACTCGGCCTCGCTGACGCAGACGATCCGCTGCGCCCAGCGCACCGCGAACACCTCCCAGGCGAGGGTGGCCCGCCGGAGGACGCCCTGCACCGCGAGGAAGGACCAGGCGTGCGGCTGGTAGATCGTCGGGACCCGGCCGCGCAGCGCGAGGCGGCCGGCGAGGCCGGCCTTGGCGCTGTGCAGGTGCACCAGCGAGGGGTCGAGGTCCCGCAGGAGGCGCCGCAACACCGACGTCTCGCGGGCCACGACCGGACCAGGACTCCGCTGGGCCGCCCACGACAGGTGCCGCCCCCCGGCCGCGGTGACCTCGGCGGCCAGCCAGCCGTCGTCCGGGCACACGACGCTGACCTGCAGCCCCGCGCCCACCTGGTGGCGGACCAGCCCGACGACGCAGCGGGCGACCCCCTCGCTCGTCGGCTGGGCGACGTGGACCACGTGCACGGTCACGCGCGTGCCCCCGACCCGTTCGCCAGCAGGTCCTCGTAGAGGGCGAGGTGTGCGTCCCGCGCCACCTCCACCGAGAACCGCTCCCGCGCGAGGACGGCGGCCCGCCGTCCCCAGTCCACGGCCCGATCTCCCGTCGTGAGCTCCTCGAGGGCACGCGCCAGCGCCGTGACGTCCCCCGGCGGGACGACGGTGCCCGCACCCGTCACCATGTCAGCGACCCCTCCGACGTCGGTGGCGACGACCGGCTTGCCCGCGCCGAGCGCCTCGATGAGCACCAGCGGCTGCTGCTCCATGGCCGACGGCAGCACGAACGCGTCGGCCTCACCGAGCAGCCGGGGCACGTCGGTTCGGAAACCCAGGAACGTCACCCGGCCCTGCAGCCCCAGCCGGGATGCCGTCGCCTCGAGATCAGCGCGTTCGGGGCCGTCCCCCGCCACCTGCAGCACCACGTCCGGCGGCAGGGCGGCCCGGGCCATCGCCTCGAGGAGGAGGTGCACGCCCTTGCGGCGCACGAGCAGTCCGACGAAGAGCAGCCGACGCACCGGGCCCGCCGGCACGGACGCGGGGGGCAGCGGCAGCCCGTTGTCGATGTGGACGACGCGGTGGGCGGGGACCCGGAGCCGCTGCTGCAGGAACCGGCCCATGGACGCCGCGGGCACCACGGTGCGGGTCACGGTCCGGGCCACCACGGCGTCCGCGGCCAGGACGGTGCGGGTGTAGCGCGAGGGCGGCGGCCCGCCGACACCGCGGAACCACGGCTCGGTGACGTCGTCGGGGACGCCGTGGTAGCTGTGCACCACCGCCCGCGGCCGCCCGGCCCGCTGCGGCCCCCAGGCCGCACCGGCGCAGACCAGCCCCGAGCGGCGGTCCTGGGCGTGCACGACGTCCGGCCGCCAGGCGCCCACCTGCCGGCGGGCCCGGAGGATCGCGTCGAGCGCGCCCTTGCCCTCGACCAGGACCTCGGTGTGCAGGGCGGCGATGCGCTCCGCGCCCCGGGCGGGCCGCGGACCGAAGACCTGCACCGTCCACCCCGGTACCTGGCTCAGGGCCAGGGCCAGCTCGACCGTGACGTCGACCGGCCCGCCCCGGTCCTGCGTCAGCAGGAAGGCCAGCCGCCGGGCTTCCGTCGGGCCACTGCTCATCGTCGGGTCCCTCCCGTCCGCCGCTCCACCGCTGTCCTGCTCACCGCGCCACCGCTGCCCGCAGGTCCCGGACCAGGGGCCGGTCGACGACGACGAGCGCGCCGACGTAGGCCAGCAGCACGAGCACCCCGACGACGGCACCGCCGACCAGCGAGTCCGCAGGCGGCAGGAGCCCCGCCCGGCCCGCCGCCTGGTGGCCGACGGCGACGAGCGCGGCGGCGCCGAGCGGCGGGAGCAGCGCACGGCCGAGGCCGGACCCGAGGACGCCGGCCCGGGCGAGCATCACGACGACGACGACGGCGGCGACCGCGACCGCGCCGACCTGGGCCCAGGCCATGCCGACGATCCCGAACCGGACGAGGGTCACGGCAGCGACCAGCAGGACCACGACGTGCACGACCTGGGCGCGCAGGTAGGACCCCGGCCGGCCCGAGGCGCGCAGGGCCTCGTGGCCCATGAGCACCAGCCCCAGCAGGACGCCGTAGACGGTGAGCACCCGCAGGACCGGGGCCGACCCGGCCCAGCGCGGGTCGATGACCACGATGCGGTCGGCCAGCAGGGCGAGGGCGAGGTAGGCGCCCCCGGTGGTCGCCGCGAGGACGTGCACGAAACGCACCACGGCCGGCGCCATGGCCCGCTCGCCGCCGGACGCCATGAGCCGGGCGTACAGCGGGAAGGCCACGCCGCCGAGCACCACCGCACCCATCACGTAGGGCACGAAGGCGATGCGGAAGGCGAAGGAGTAGACCCCCGTCGCGGCCTCCCCGAGGACCCGGGTGACGACCACGTAGTCGAGGTTGAGCAGCACCAGGCCGAGCACCGCACCCGGGCCGGTGACCGCTGCCCAGCGGCCCACGGTCCGTGCGTGCGCCGCCGACCACCGGGGCCGCAGCCGGATCCCCACCGCCGTGCCCAGCAGCGGCGCGAGGACGGCGGTGGTCACCAGCCCCGCGACGAGCGACCACTCGCCGAGCCCGGCCGCGGCTCCGACGACCGTGACGGCCGCACCGGCCAGCGCGCTGCCCGCGTCCGGGACCAGCCGCCGGCGGAAGTCGAGCTGGCGGTGCAGGTAGGCCATCTGCACGCCGGCGAGCGCGGTGAAGGGCAGGCTCAGCACGGCGACGCGCAGGAGGTCCGTGGCCGTGCGGGCGCCGGCCAGCTCCGCGAGCTGCGGGGCGAGGACGGCCGCCAGGACGGCGATGAGCGCACCCAGGCCGACGGAGATCGTGACGACCGTGCCGGCGAAGCGACGGGGTTCCTCGGAGGTGCGGGCGATGACGTCGTACACCCCCGCGGACTGCACCACGAGCGCCAGGTTGACCAGTGCCACCGTCACCGTCACCGAGCCGAGCTCGGCGGCCGTGAGGAACAGTCCCAGGGCGAGCGTGACGAACACCTGCGAGCCCTTGCTCA
Source organism: Geodermatophilus dictyosporus (assembly GCF_900115505.1). Lineage (GTDB taxonomy): Bacteria > Actinomycetota > Actinomycetes > Mycobacteriales > Geodermatophilaceae > Geodermatophilus > Geodermatophilus dictyosporus. The sequence goes on from NZ_FOWQ01000001.1 coordinate 591,800, forward strand.
GCAGGTTGACCAGACCGAGCCACAGCGCTCCCCGCGAGGCCGCGCCGGCCAGCCCCTGGCTCACGGGCGGCACCGGCCGGTGCACCGCGCCCTCGCCGCGCCGGACGTGGTCACCGGACCACCACGGCGCCGATCGCGTGCCCGGACTCGAGGGCCTGCAGCAGCGCCGCCGTGAGCTGGTCCGGCGTCGTGCGCCGCAGGTGCACGGTGACCACCGCGAGCTCCACCGGCGTGGCCTCGCGGACCCGGTGCCGGGCCTCGGTCGCCGTCCGGCGGTCGGTCACGCCGTTCGAGGCGTGGTCCTCGTCCCTCTCCCAGGCAGCCGCCGGACGGTCGGCCGCCCGCCGGACCAGCCGCTCGCCGATCGCGTCCACCACGCCGTCCTCGGCGCCGGCCCCTGCCGGGAAGGACCAGACCTGGCGCACACCCGGTGCCGCGAGGGCCAGGCGCGTGACGACGACGTCCAGTCCCCGGTCCCCCTTCCCGACCGCGACGACCGGCACGTCGGGGGAGGCGACCGAGCGGACGATCCGCTCGACGTCGGGGACGGTCAGCAGCCGGGGCCGCAGGACCTGCACGGCCGCCACCGCGAGGAGGCCCACCACGACTGCGGCCAGCAGCCCCAACCCGCCGGCCAGCAGGGGATCGGGTCCGACGCGGGTGGTCTCCGCCTCGACGTCCCCCAGGAGGCTGAACGTCCCGACGGGCGCGACCAGGTCGCTGTCGACGATCTCGTCGACCACCGCCCGGAGCACGGCGGTCGCCGTCTGGGGGCTGTCCCCGGTGGCGGTCACCCGGGCCACGCCGGAGGCCGGGACCAGCTCCACCGACACCGACTCGGCGAGCGTCGCGGCGTCCATGTCCGGGAACCGGTCGGCGAGACGGTCCAGCACCGGGGACGAGACGGCCACCTCGGGGAGCGCCGGCATGACCGAGCTGACCACGGCTCCGTAGTCGGGGTCGGCCTGGTTCCCGGTGGCCACGGGCGTGGCCACGATCCCCACCCTCGCCTGGTACTCGGGAGCACGGCTCAGCAGCAGCGCCAGGACCAGCGCCAGGGTCGCAGCCGCGGCGAGGACGGCGGGGACGAGCGCCCGGCGCAGGGCCGCCAGTGCCTGGGAGCGGGTCACCGGGCGGCTCCGTGGGCCGTGGACCCCGCGCGGTCGCCCAGGAGCGCGCGGAGGAGCGCGTCGTACCGCCGGGTCATCTGCACGGGGTCGTACCTCTCCGCGATCGTGCGTCTCGCGGCCTCCGACGCAGCCGTGCGCGCGTCGTGGTCGGTGAGGACCCGTCCGAGGGCGGCGGCGAGGTCCTCGGGCGCTCCGGGCGGCACCAGCAGGCCGCCACCGTCCCGGAGGACCTCGGTCAGACCGTCGACCGCGGTGGCGACGACCGGCCGTCCGGCCGCCATGGCCTCCAGGACGAAGACGGGCAGTCCCTCCCAGTCCGACGCGAGCGTGGCGACGTCCGCGGCGGCGAGCAGGCGCGGCACGTCCGACCGGTTGCCCAGGAGCCGCACCCGGTCCCCGAGCCCCAGGTCGGCGTGCAGCGCCTCGATCGCCGGCCGGTTGGGCCCGTCCCCGGCGACGAGGAGGACGCAGTCACCGGGCACCCGGGCCCACGCCCTCAGCAGGACGTCGTGCCGCTTCTGGTCCACCAGCCGTGCCGCGCAGAGGGCCACCGGGGCGTCCGGCGCCAGGCCCAGCTCGCGCCGGGCGTCCGCTGGGTCCGGCAGGTCGGGGGCGGTCACCGCGTTGGGGATGACGACGGGCCGGCGACGCAGGCCCGCGGCGCGCAGCCGGCCGGCGATCGCCTCGCTGACGGTCACCACCGCCCGGGGCGCCACCCCGAGCAGCCGGGCGGCCGGGCGGTAGTCCTCGGCGGCCACGCCGTGGAACACGGTGACGACCGGGACCCGGCGTCGACGGGTCAGCTGCGCCAGCGCCACCGCCGCGGTGACGCCGACGTTGTGCGCGATCACCGCGTCGGGATCGGTGGCCGCCAGCGCCCGGCGCGTCGCCGCGACGGCACGCGCCAGTCCTCCGGCGCTGCGCCGCGACAGGGGCACCCGGTGGACGTCGGCCAGTCCCGCCGCGACGATCTCGTCCTCCCGGGAGCCGCCTGCGCTGGCCACCGACGAGCGCCACCCGACCTGGGGTCCCCGCCGCACGAGTTCGACGACCAGGGACTCCGCACCCCCGGTGCCCATCTCACCGATGGCGTGCAGGACGTGCATCGACAGCTCTCCTCTCCCGGCCGGGGTCGCCGGTGCGACTGCGCAGGTCGAGGGCGGCGGCGATCGCCAGGCCCGCCCACAGCGGCATGTAGTACTGCTCGGACAGGAACACCGAGCTCACGCAGACGGCCAGCAGGCTCCCCTGGACGGCGAGGGCCGCCAGCAGCCAGGGGTCCCGTTCGGCGGCACGGTCGGCGCGGCGCCGCCGGACGGCGTTCTCGCTGGCCACGAGCGCCGCCACGATCCCGCCGACGAACAGCAGCAGAGCCGTCAGCCCGAGCTCGGCGCCCACCTCGAGGTACATCTCGTGGGCCACCGGGGTGAGTTCGGCGAGCTCCGCGAAGCCGGAGTACTCGACGTACCCGCCACGGAAGCCGCCCGGTCCCACGCCCAGGAGCGGGTTGTCCGCGAGCATCCGGGCCGCGGCCTGCCAGCGCAGCAGCCGGGTGTCGACGTTGCTCGCGGCGATGTAGGTCTTCTGGTCCAGTGCCTGCTGCACCACGTCCTGGGCCAGCACCAGGATGGGTACGGCCAGGGCGGCGAGCAGCGCCCCGGCCGCCGCGAGGAAGCGGGCCGGCACCAGACCCCGGGCCAGGGCCCAGACCAGGACGAGGGTCGTGGCGATGATCCCGCCCCGGGACAGCGTGGCCAGCGCGCCCACGAGCAGCAGGGCGAGGACCGCTCCCCAGGCCAGCGAGGTCAGCGGTCGCGCGGCCTTCCGGACGGCGAGCAGGACGATCGGGACGGCCGCCGTGATCACGTAGGCGAGGTCGTTGGGGTCCTCGAGCGGTCCGGTCGCCCGGGGGGAGCCGAGGAACGCGAAGCTGACCACGGCGCCCGCGGCGCTCGCCGCGGCCCCGGCGACCAGCGCGTAGAGCCCCACCCACGGGTCGACGTCGCGGGTGAGGACGTCGACGAGCGCCACGACCAGCAGCAGGAAGGGCAACCAGCGGATGGCGTAGGACAGCGCGTAGCCGTTGTCCAGGTTCACCGCGGTGGAGGCCAGCACCAGGGGGACCAGGCCCACGGCGCACCAGACGACCGGGTGGGAGACGCCGACCGGGCGTCCGCGTGCCAGGCGGCCGACCAGCCACGTCACCAGGAACAGGGCCGGTGCCACCTTGCCCAGGTTGGCGTCGACGTCCTGCAGGTACCCCTCGAGCGGGGCCAGCGCGAGGGTGGCGACGAGCGTGACGCGCAACAGCCGGCTGCGCGGGGGCCGCGCACCGGTGTCCTCTCCGGCCCCCTCCAGGCTGCGGGGAACGGCCGGCACGTACGCCGTCAACCTCCCTGCCGTCGCACGACCTGGCCCACCGTCTTCACGACGATCTTCATGTCGAGCCACGGCGACCAGTTCTCGATGTAGTAGTTGTCGAAGCGGGCACGGTCCTCGATGGAGGTGTCCCCCCGCAGGCCGTGCGCCTGGGCCCACCCGGTCAGCCCGGCCGGCACGCGGTGGCGGGCGGTGTACCGCGGGATGTGCGAGGAGAACTGCTCGACGAAGTGGGGACGCTCGGGGCGCGGACCGACCAGGCTCATGTCACCCCGGATGATGTTCCACAGCTGCGGCAGCTCGTCGAGGGACGTCGCCCGGATGAACCTGCCGACCGGGCCCAGGCGGTCGTCGTGCTTGATGTTCCAGTTGGTCTGCGACTCGGTGTCGTCGACCGGCTTGAGGGAACGGAACTTCAGCACGTCGAACGGCCGCCCGTCGATGCCCACCCGCTGCTGGCGGAAGATGATGCCCGGGCCACCCTCGTACCGGACCGCGAGCGCGACGGCGGCCATGATCGGGGAGAGGCAGAGGAAGGCCAGGCCGGCGACGGCGACGTCGGCCACCCGCTTCGCCGTCCACCAGGGGCTGCGGAAGACCGCGCGGCGGACCCGGACGAGGGGGATGCCCCAGATCTCGTCGGTGTACCGGTTGGCGTTGTGCAGCTCGAACAGGCGGGGGACGAGGAAGACCTCGACGTCGAGCCGGTCGCACGTCCGCAGGATGTCGACGAGCTCGTCCTCCTGCGCCGACCCGAAGGCCACGATGACGTCGCGGATGGACTGCTCGCGGATGACCCGTCCCAGGTCCCGGTAGGCGCCGAGCACGGGGGCGGGCAGCAGGGGCGTGTCGTCGGCCGGCGGGTCGTCGTCGATGAACCCCACCGGGTCGAGACCGTAGGTCCGGCGCTCCAGGAGCGTGTCGGCCAGCCGGATCCCGACGTGTCCGGCACCGACGATGAGGGTCCGGTGGCGGACGAACCCCCGGCAGCGGGCCCGCCGGACGACCGAGTAGGCGATCCGACGCACCACGAGCACCGCCGCCAGCAGGACGGCCGCGTGCAGGACCTGCCGCGGCGGGGGGTCCACGTGCGGCAGCAGGGAGATCATGGCGAGCTTGAACGCGAAGCCGACGAACGACGCGGCCACGAGGTAGGGCAGGTCGTCGAGCAGGGAGAGGTTCAACCTCGATCGGTACAGGCCGGCGATGTAGAAGACCGTGATGTTGACGAGCAGCACCACCCCGTGGATGGGTGACGTCGGCTGCGTGATCGCGGTGGCGACGACGAAGGCCACGACGTCGGCGAGGACCAGGTAGGGCCGGACACCACCGCGGAGCCACCAGGGCTCCGGGTTGCGCCAGGGGGCCTCCAGGCTCAGCGCCGTGGCCTTCGGCGGTGGCGGCGGGGCCGTCGCCGCGGACCCGGGCGTGGCCACCACCACGTCCGGGTCCACCCTCTGTCGAACGTGCTCGGTCACGCGAACCACCCCCGTGTCGCCTCAGCCCGAAGACACTATCCGCACCGGCGTGTCGCCGCCCGTCGAGGTCAGCCGTGCGGAGCGGGCACCGTCCCGGCCCACGGCCGGTCCCCGGGCGACTCCGCTGCGTCGCGCTCGTGAGGTCCCGCGGGCCCACGGCGGTGGACGGTCAGCCGCCTGACCGCGGCCTCCCAGCCCGGTGCTGTTCACTCGCCGCCGTGGACGCCCTCGACCGCCTCTGGACCCGCGCGACCGCCGAGGTGCCCCTCCCCCTCGAGGTGCTCGTCCTCACCGCCCTGGTCGCGCTCGTGGTGGTGACCAGCCCGGCGCTGTGGCGGCCGGCCCGCACGGTGGTGACCATCGCGCACGAGGGCGCGCACGGCCTGGCCGCGGTCGCCACGGGCCGCCGGCTGGCCGGCATCCGGCTGCACTCGGACACCTCGGGGCTGACGGTGTCCGCCGGGCGCCCCACGGGGCTGGGCATGGTGCTCACCCTGCTGGCCGGCTACGTCGGCCCCGGGCTGTTCGGGCTGGGTGCGGCCGCGCTGCTGGCGGCCGGCTACGCCGTCGGGGTGCTGTGGGCCGTCCTCGCCCTGCTGGCGCTGCTGCTGCTGCAGATCCGCAACTTCTACGGCCTGGGGGCGGTGCTGGTGACCGGCGCCGTCGTCGTCGGCGTCACCGGGTGGCTGCCGGCGGCCGCGCAGGCCGCGTTCGCCGCCGTCGTCACCTGGTTCCTGCTGCTCGCCGCGCCGCGGACGGTGCTCGAGCTGCAGGCCGAACGGCGCCGCCGCGGCACCCCGGACTCCGACGCCGACCAGCTCGCCCGGCTCACCCACGTCCCCGCCGCGGTGTGGGTGGCCGTCTTCCTGCTCGTCGACGTCGCCGCGCTGGTGCTCGCCGCGACCTGGCTGCTGGCGGGCTAGTCGCGGCGGCCGTTGCCCCGGCGGCGCGGCGCGGCGCCCGGCGGCTGGGACACCGGCGCCACCTCCGGCGCGGGCGGGTTGTCCAGCACCAGGTCGGCGTCGCCCACGGTGACCCGCCGGCCGTGGTGGTGGACGTCGAGCGGCTCGCCGTCGCGCAGGCAGTAGGTCGTGCGCTCCTTCTCGATGGTCACCTGCAGGCAACGGCCCTGGTAGGCCAGCCGGAAGCGCAGCCGGTCGATCCGCGAGGGCAGCCGCGGGCTGAACAGCAGCCGGCCGTCGTGGTCGCGCATGCCGCCGAACCCGGCGACGGCGATCATCCAGCCCCCCGCCAGGGAGGCGATGTGCAGGCCGTGCCCGGCGTTGCCGTGCAGGTTCTGCAGGTCGGTCAGCGCGGCCTCGCCCCAGTAGTCGTAGGCCAGCTCCAGGTGCCCGGTCTCGGCCGCCACGACCGCCTGCTGGGCGGCCGACAGCGAGCTGTCGCGCACGGTGCGAGCCTCGTAGTAGGCGAAGTCGGCGACCTTCTCCTCGTGGGTGAAGGCGTCGCCGCGCAGGTGCAGCGCCATCACCAGGTCGGCCTGCTTGACCACCTGCTTGCGGTAGATCTCGAAGTACGGGTAGTGCAGCAGCAGCGGGTAGCGGTCGGGCGGGGTCGCGGCGAAGTCCCACTCCTCGTGGTGGGTGAACGCCTCGGACTGCATGTGCACGCCCAGGCGCGGGTCCCACGGCACGCGCATCAGCCGGGCGGCCCGCTGCCAGTGGGCGACCTCCTCCTCGGTGACCTCCAGCCGCCCGGCGACGTCGGGCTGGCGCTCGACCGCCGCGGCCGCCTCGCGCAGGTTCCGCTGCGCCATGAGGTTCGTGTAGACGTTGTTGTCCACCACCGCGGTGTACTCGTCGGGGCCGGTCACCCCGTCGATGCGGAACCCGTCCTCGGCGTCGAAGTGGCCCAGCGACGCCCACAGCCGGGCGGTCTCCACGAGCAGCTCGGCGCCGAAGTCCCGCTCGAACTCCTCGTCCTGAGTCGCGTGCACGTAGCGGACGACGGCGTCGGCGATGTCGGCGTTGATGTGGAAGGCCGCCGTCCCCGCCGGCCAGTAGCCGCTGGTCTCCTCGCCGCGGATGGTCCGCCACGGGAAGGCCGCACCCTGCCGGCCCAGCTCGCGCGCCCGCGAGCGCGCCAGGTCCAGCGTCGAGTGCCGCCACCGCAGGGCGTCGCGGACGGCGTCGGGCGCGATGTAGGTGAGCACGGGCAGCACGTAGGTCTCGGTGTCCCAGAAGGTGTGCCCGTCGTACCCGGGGCCGGTGAGCCCCTTGGCCGGGATCGGCTGGCGCTCGGCGCGCAGGCCCGCCTGCAGCACGTGGAAGACACCGACCCGCACGGCCTGCTGCAGCTCGCCGTCCCCGTCGATCTCGACGTCGGCCAGCGCCCAGTGGTGGTCGAGGACCTCCTTCTGCTCGCGCATGAGCCGCTCGAAGCCGGCCAGCTTCGCCGTCGCCAGCGCGCCCTCCACCTGGTCGCGCAGCGCCGCGGCCGAGCGGCGCGAGCTCCAGCCGTAGGACAGGTACTTGACCAGCTTGAGCGAGGAGCCCTGCGGCAGCCGGGCGGCGAGGGTGAAGCGGGCCAGGTCCTCGCCGGCCTCCATGTCCTGCGTGGCGGTGTCGGGGACGTCGACGACGTGGTCCATGCCCGCGGCCATCCGCAGCCTGCTGCGCCGCGTCCGGTGCACCAGCACCGCTCGCTGGCCGCGGCCGACGGCCAGCTCGTTGACCAGCGGGCGGCGCAGCGCGGCGGCCGCGCGCGGGTCGTCGCCCTCGGTGCCGCTGTCGACCGGCTCGTTGGCCAGCAGGTCCGACTGCAGCGCCACGTAGAGGTCGCCGCGGTCGTCGCTGCACTCCACCGAGTACTCGATCGCGGCGATCGAGCGCCGGCGCAGCGAGACCAGCCGGGTGCTGGTCACCGTCACCGTGCGCCCGTTGGGCGAGCGCCACTCGGTCACCCGCCGCAGCACGCCGCGGCGCAGGTCGAGGGTGCGGCGGTGGTCGACGACCTCGCCGTAGTCGAGGTCGAGCGGGGTGTCGCCGACCAGCAGCCGCACCAGCTTGCCGTCGGTGACGTTGACGACGGTCTGCCCCTGCTCGGGGAACCCGTAGCCGGCCTCGGCGTAGGGCAGCGGCCGCTCCTCGAAGAAGCCGTTGAGGTAGGTGCCGGGGACGACGATCGGCTCCCCCTCCTCGAACGAGCCGCGCATGCCGATGTGCCCGTTGGCCAGGGCGAACACCGACTCGTGGACGCCGAGGGAGGCGTGGTCGAGGCCGATCTCGGTGAGGGACCACGGCTCGATCGGGAAGCTGGGCCGGCCCTCGGTCACCGGGCGCCGCCGTCGAGCAGCTGGTCGAGGTCGGTCACGACGACGTCGGCGCCGTGCGCGCGCAGCGCCTCGGCCTGCCCCACCCGGTCCACCCCCACGACGTGGCCGAACCGCCCGGCCCGCCCGGCCTCGACACCGGCCAGGGCGTCCTCGAAGACGGCGGCCTCGGCGGGCTCGACGCCCAGCGCCCGCGCGCCGGCCAGGAAGGTGTCGGGTGCGGGCTTCCCGCGCAGCCCCTCGCGGGCGGTGACCAGGCCGTCGACGCGGGCGTCGATGAGGTCGGCGAACCCGCCGGCGGCGATCACCTGCTCGCCGTTGGCCGAGGCGGTGACCACCGCGGTGGCCAGCCCCGCGTCCCGGGCCGCGCGCAGGTAGGCCAGGGAGCCGGGGTAGACCTCGACGCCGTTCTCGGCGAGCTCGGCCAGCAGCAGCTCGTTCTTGCGGCGGCCGATGCCGTGCACGGTCGCCGCGTCCGCCGGGTCGTCGGGTGTGCCCTCGGGCAGCGTGATGCCGCGGCTGGCCAGGAAGTCGCGGACGCCGTCGGCCCGCGGCTTGCCGTCGACGTAGCGGTTGTAGTCCAGCTGGGTGAACAGCGGCGCCTGCGGGTCGCCGGCACGCAGGTACTCGTCGAAGGTGCGCTTCCACGCGGCCATGTGCACCGTCGCGGTGCGGGTGAGCACGCCGTCCATGTCGAAGAGACAGGCACGGATGCCGTCGGGGAGTCCGAGCACGCGCCGACGCTACCGGCGCGCGCATGGCGGCGACGGGTCGACCACCTGTCCGGGTGCCGGCGCCGGCGGGCGGGGCACCCTCCGGCCCCGCTGCAGGGGCCCGCCGGGAGTCTGCGAGCGGTGGGGGCAGCGGGCCCTGTCACTAGGGTCGGCGTGGAGGTGGCAGGACGCGCCGCCCCGGACCCGAGGAGAGGACCCCATGGCCGAGCGGCCCGCGCCCCCGAACCCCTACGACTTCCTGCCCCCCGTCCCGTCGTTCACGGTGACCAGCACCGACGTCGGCGACGGGGAGGTGCTGCCGATGCCGCACGTGAGCGGGGTCCTGGGCGCCGGCGGGGAGGACCGCTCGCCGCAGCTGTCGTGGTCGGGCTTCCCGGAGGGCACCAAGGGGTTCGCCGTCACCGTCTACGACCCCGACGCCCCGACGGCCAGCGGCTTCTGGCACTGGATCGTCACCGGCCTGCCCGCCTCGGTCACCGAGCTGCCCGCCGGCGCCGGCGACCGGGACGGCTCGGGGCTCCCGGCCGGCGCACGGCAGCTGCGCAACGACGCGGGCTTCCCCGGCTACGTCGGCGCCGCTCCCCCGGCCGGGCACGGACCGCACCGCTACTACACCGTCGTGCACGCCCTCGACGTCGAGGACACCGGCGTGCCCGAGGACGCCTCGCCCGCCTTCCACGGGTTCACCCTCTTCGGCCACACCCTCGCCCGTGCCGTCCTGGTACCCACCTACTCCCAACAGTGACGACGCTCCGGCAGGACACGGAACGGTAACGGGGTCGTAGGCCGCCGGGGCACGCGCCCGGCGGGGGAACCGGGTATCCACGGATCATGGCGTCCCGGGAACCCACCCGGCCGGCCCCCGCACCTCCCGCGCCGGCCCGTCCGCCGTCGCGGCGCGCGCTCGTCCCCCTCCTCGTGCTGGCCCTGCTGCTCGCGCACCTCCTCCTCGGCGGTCCCCGCCGTGCCGCCGCCGCGCCGCCGGCACCTGCGGTGGTCCCCGCCGTGGTCCCCGCCGTGGTCCCCGCCGTGGTCGGCGCCCACGGCGTCCCCGGGGGCACGCTGGCCGTGGCGGTCTCCGCCCTCGTGCCGGTCGCCCCCGGGCTCACCCAGCAGGCGCTGGACGGCTCCCGGGACCGGTTCGTGCTGCGCACCGCCGACAACGGGGACGCGGCCGGCCGGCCCCTCCCCACCGCCTCGCTGGTCAAGCTCTTCCTCGCCGAGGACCTGCTGCACCGGGCCCGCGCGGGGACGGTCGCCCTGGGGGAGCGGGACTGGCGGCTGCTGCAGGACATGGTCAGCGCGTCCGACGACCCGGCCGCCTCGGAGCTGTGGGACCGCTTCGACGGCCCGCAGATGGTGCGCGACGTCGCCGCCCGCTACGGCCTCAGCGGCACCGCTCCCCCCGCCGACCCCACCCAGTGGGGCGAGACGACCACCACCGCCCGCGACCTGGCCCGGTTCCTCGCCACGTTGCGCCGGGTCGCCGACCCCGCCGACGCCGCCACGCTGCTGTCCTGGATGAGCACCGCCACCCCGATCGCCGCCGACGGCTTCGACCAGCGCTTCGGCGTCTTCGGCACCGCGCCGCCGTCGACGGCGGTCAAGCAGGGCTGGATGTGCTGCCTCGGCGGCCAGCGGCACCTGCACTCGGTCGGCGTCGTCGACGGCCGGGCGGTCGTGCTGCTCAGCGAGGTGCCGCGCGGGGTGTCCTACGACCGGGCGCGGGCCGCGCTCACCGCGGCCGCCGCCGCGCTGCCGTCGTCGGACCCCGGCTGACGGCGGGGACCGGACCCCGCGCGGGCCGTGCTCAGCGCGGGCCGGGACGGTCGGCGACGCCGGTGGCGCCCACCCACGCGAAGCCGACCCGTTCGTAGGTGCGGGCCACGTCGTCGTCGCCGGCGGTGAGGAACACCAGGTCGGCGGTGTCGCGGGCGTGCGCCACCAGCGCGGAGGCCAGCGCTGCGCCCACGCCGCGGCCCCGGCGGCGCGGGGAGCTGGCGACCCCGACGACCTCGCTGACCTCCCGGCCCCCGACGTCGACCGGCTGGTGCGCGCCCACCGCCACCGGCCGGCCGTCCTCCGTCGCCACCATCACCACCGTCCGGCCGGTCGCCACCCGCTCGCGCAGCACCGCGGTGCGCGCGTCCTCCGCACCGGCGCCGTCCGGGGCACCGGCCGCCTCGGCGTCCGGCGCGAACGCCGTCTCCAGCAGCTCCTGGTACCACGGCAGCAGCGGGTCCTCCGCCCCCACCAGGTACAGCCGCACCCCGTGCGGCAGCAGCAGTTCGACCGGGTCGTCGACGACCAGCAGCGGGAACTCGGTCACCACGAGACCGGCCGCGCGGGCGGCGGCCGCCAGCGACGGCGTGCGCTCGACCACCCACTCGACCGCGGCCGGCAGCCCCGCCTCGTCCTGCAGCGCCACCGCCCGCCGGACGTCGTCGGCCCCCACCGTGCGCGTCCCCGGCCGCGGGCGCGCCGGGTAGGGCCAGGCCGGGGAACCGATCGGGACGTCGAGGGCGCCGACCGGTACCACCCGCGCGTCGGCCAGCGGCGCGGCGGCGGCGTACTGCTCGACACGGTCGAGCAGGCCGGGGCGGGTCGGCACACCGGAACCCTAGACGCGGGCCGGGCCGCCGGCCCGCGCGCGACGCCGTCCCCGGCGCGACTCCCCCCGGCGAGGGACCCCGGCGACCCGCACGGGAAGGCGCGGGCGGCACGATGGGCGGCGTGACGGCAGGGACCCGCACCCAGATCTCGCCCTACGCGGCGTTCGACCGCGCCACGTGGCGGGCGCTGGCCGGCGACCGGACGCTGCCGCTGGACGAGGCCGACCTGCGCGCGCTGCGCAGCCTCGGCGACCGCATCGACCTCGGCGAGGTCGCCACCGTCTACCTGCCGCTGGCCGATCTGCTCGCCCTGCACGTCACCGCCAGCCAGCGGCTGTGGGCCGCACAGAGCCGCTTCCTCGGCGACACCACCGCCAAGGTGCCCTACGTCATCGCCGTCGCCGGGAGCGTGGCCGTCGGCAAGAGCACCACCGCCCGCCTGCTGCAGACGCTGCTGGCCGCCGGGCCGGGCTCACCGCGGGTCGACCTCGTCACCACCGACGGCTTCCTGTGGCCCAACGCCGTCCTCGAGCAGCGCGGGCTCCTGGCCCGCAAGGGCTTCCCGGAGAGCTACGACCGGCGGGCGCTGGTGCGCTTCCTCGCCGACGTGAAGTCCGGCCGCGGCGAGGTCAGCGCGCCGGTCTACTCCCACCAGAGCTACGACGTGCTGCGCGGGCAGCACCAGGTGGTCGACCGCCCCGACATCCTCGTGCTCGAGGGGCTCAACGTGCTGCAGGCCGGCCGCCGCGACGACGGCCGGGTGCCCGAGGTGTTCCTGTCGGACTTCTTCGACTTCTCCGTCTACGTCGACGCCGCCGAGTCCGACGTCCAGCAGTGGTACGTGGAGCGCTTCCTCGCACTGCGGCGCACGGCCTTCGCCGACACGTCGGCCTACTTCCACCGCTACGCCGGCCTCAGCGACGACGACGCCCGCGCCACCGCCCTGTCCATCTGGGACGCGGTCAACGGCCCCAACCTCCGGCAGAACATCACGCCCACCCGCTCCCGTGCCCGGCTGGTGCTGCAGAAGGCCGCCGACCACTCGGTGCGCCGCGTCCTGCTCCGCAAGCTCTGACCGACCCGCGGGGCTCCTCCCCTTCGCTGTTGTCCGGCCCCTGCCGCAGCCGATCTCTGCACGACACTGTTGGGGATAACGGTCGGAGGAGCTGTACGGCCGCGCGTGTCCCCGGCCGCCCGGCTGGCAGGTGCTGACGACCCCTTCGGGTCACGTCGTGAGGTTCGTCACCACACGCAGCCCGATCGGCGGCGCACACTCGAGACGTCCGGTACTCGGACGCTCACCGCCAGTCACCCCGGCCTCCCCGCCGGCCGATCGGGAGTCGATCCTGATGTGCGTACACCCCACCCCGTGTCCCCACCCCAGCAGCGAGGTGCGTGACCTCGCCGCCGTCGTCAGCAGCCACCCCGAGCAGGGCTGGAGCCTGCTGTGCAACGGCGTCGTCCTCTTCGACGACGACGGCGAGCTGCTCCCCGACGGCCGCGCCGTCCCCGACCACCACGAGTGGCGCACCGGGCTGGTCCCGGCCTGACGGAGGGCCCTCCTGCCCCCGGGGTCTCCGGGCCCCGGGGCGCCCTCCGCTCAGCCGGCGGCGGTCTCGGCCGCGTCCCCGAGCAGCGCCGTGAAGGCCGCCTCGTCCGGGTCGCCCGCGTCCGGCGCGGCCGTCTGCGCCAGCATCAACCCCCGGCTGCCGTTCACCACGACGCCGACCAGCGCGGTCACGGTGTCCTGACCCGCCCGGTCGACCGTCACCCGCAGCGCGGCACTCGTGTCCCCGAGCTCGGGGGCGTCGAGCGCGGCCAGCCGGATCGTCGCGGTCTCCCCCTCCGTCGACGTCACCGTGACCGTCGCGCAGGCGGCCAGGAGCTGACCGACCGGCAGCTGCACACCCTCCAGCCCGGGCGACTCGGCGAGCACCTGCAGCGTCCGCACCTGCGGCCCCAGCGCCGCCTGCCCGGCGAGGACGGGGACGGCGCCCTCGCCGGCCCCGCTCGCCCCGGGCAGCGCCCCGAGCGCCGAGCCGCACAGCGCGGGCTCCACGGTGGGGGCCGCCGCGGCGTCGGCGCCGGCGTCGGCACCGGCGTCGGCACCGGCGTCGGCACCATCGTCGGCACCGCCCCACCAGTCCCCCGCCAGGCCGGCCAGGCCCGTGCCGGCCTGCTCCAGGGTGACGCCGACGACGGTCGCGTCGGCGCCGAAGGCCGTGGCGGGCAGCAGCCGGTCGCGCAGGTCGTCGGGCGACGCCGGACCCGCTACCGGGGTGGTCGCCGCCGCCGGGCTGACCGGGGCCGCGGCGTCGGGAGCGCCCGCGCACCCGGCCGTCAGCGCCACGCCGGCCGCCACGGCTGCCGAAGCCGTCGCCATCCGTGCCGCCCCGATCCGTCCCGATCCGATCCGTCCCCGCCCGCTGCGCACCATGCCGCCGATCGTCCCCCCGGGGCGCGAGGGCGTCGACCCGCCACGGGGAGGAACCGTTCCGCGGGCCCGCGCGTTGCCGGACGGTCCGCCGTCCCTCCCCCGGAGGTGTCCCGTGACCCGCGCCGTCCCCCTGACGCTGCCCTCCCCCGCCACCCAGGCCGACCGGCTGGTCGCCCTGGGCCTGCACGAGCACGCCGGGCTCGCCGCCGCCGAGCTGCGGGCGGCCGCCGCCGGGTGCCCGAGCGACGCGCTGCTGGTGCTCGCGCCCGACCGGGTGCCGGCCTCGGCGCTGGTGCCCGCGGTGCGGTGGCGGGACCGCCCGGCCTTCGTGGTCGTCGACCTGACCGATCTCGACGACTTCACGCCGCTGGCCGACGCCGTCCCGCCGCCCGGCCCCTCTACGCCCTGCGCGACCCCGACCGCGGTGACGGGCACCGCAACTGCACCCCGGACGAGACGCTGCCGCGGATCCGCGCGGCCGGCCGGACGCCGCTCACCGCGGCCGAGGGGCTGACCTGGCTGCTGCAGAGCCCGGAGGTGCTCGAGCGCAACGCCTGCACGATGACCATCGGCTCCCGGCTGCGGCGGCCCGACGGGTCCCTGGACGCCCGCACGCCGGCGCTGTGGATCAGCAACGGCACCGGACGCGACGGGCCTCAGCGCCGGGACACCGCCAGGGTCGGCTGGTGCTGGGCGGGCAACCGGCACACCTGGCTGGGCATCGCCTCCGCCGCCGGGCGCACCCCGCTCCCCGGAGCCCCCGCAGCGGGCTAGGCCTGGCCGGCGCCCACCACGTCGGCGGCGGTGCCGAGGTCGTCGGGCGCACCCTCGCCGCGGTCGGGCACGTGCGTCTGCGGCGCCTGCGCGGGCTCCGGGTCGGCGAACGCCTCCGGCGGCGGGCACGAGCAGACCAGGTTGCGGTCGCCGAAGGCCTGGTCGATCCGTCGCACCGGGGACAGGTAGCCGCGGGTGGTCAGCGAGGGCACCGGGAAGACCGCCGCCGACCGCGGGTAGGGCCGGTCCCAGTCGCCGGCGAGCATCTTGAGCGTGTGCGGCGCGTTGCGCAGCGGGTTGTCCTCGCGGTCGTACTCCCCGGAGGCCACCTTCCCGATCTCGCCGCGGATGGTCACCATCGCCTCGACGAACCGGTCGAGCTCGTCCTTGTCCTCGCTCTCGGTGGGCTCGACCATCAGCGTGCCGGCCACCGGGAAGCTCATCGTCGGCGCGTGGAAGCCGAAGTCGACCAGCCGCTTGGCGATGTCGTCGTTGGTGATGCCGGTGGCCCGGGTGAGCGGGCGGATGTCGAGGATGCACTCGTGGGCGACCAGCCCGCCGGCGCCGGTGTAGAGCACCGGGTAGTGCTCGCGCAGCCGGGCGGCGAGGTAGTTGGCGCCGAGCACCGCGTGCTCGGTGGCTCTCGTGAGCCCGTCGGGGCCCATCAGCCGCAGGTAGGCCCACGAGATCGGCAGGATGCCCGCCGACCCCCACGGCGCACCGGACACCGCCGGGCCTCGACCCCCGGTGTCGACGAGCGGGTGGCCCGGCAGGAAGGGCACCAGGTGCTCCCGGACGCCGATCGGGCCGACGCCGGGACCGCCGCCGCCGTGCGGGATGCAGAACGTCTTGTGGAGGTTGAGGTGGCTGACGTCGGAGCCGAAGCGCCCCGGCCGGGCCAGCCCGACCATCGCGTTGAGGTTGGCGCCGTCGACGTACACCTGGCCGCCGGCGTCGTGCACCGCCGCGCAGATGTCGCGGATGTCGGTCTCGAAGACCCCGTGCGTCGACGGGTAGGTGACCATGATCGCGGCCAGCCGCCCGGCGTGCTGGTCGACCTTGGCGCGCAGGTCGGCGAGGTCGACGTTGCCGGCCTCGTCGCAGGCCACCACGACCACGCGCATGCCGGCCATGACGGCGCTGGCCGCGTTGGTGCCGTGCGCCGAGGACGGGATGAGGCAGACGTCGCGGTGCTCCTCGCCGCGCGAGCGGTGGTAGCCGCGGATGGCCAGCAGCCCGGCGAACTCGCCCTGCGAGCCGGCGTTGGGCTGCACGCTGACCGCGGCGTAGCCGGTGATCTCGGCCAGCCAGGTGCACAGCTCGTCGATCAGCTGCCGGTAGCCGCGGGCCCGCCCGGCCGGCGCGAAGGGGTGCAGCCCGGCGAACTCCGGCCAGGTGATCGCGGCCATCTCGACCGCGGAGTTGAGCTTCATCGTGCACGAGCCCAGCGGGATCATCGTGCGGTCGAGCGCCAGGTCCTTGTCCGACAGCGAGCGCAGGTAGCGCATCAGCGCCGTCTCCGAGCGGTGCGCGGAGAAGACCGGGTGGGTGAGGAACGGGGTGCGCCGGCGCAGCGCGTCGGGCAGCGCGTCGGGGCCGTCGTCGTCCAGCGCGGACCCGTCCGCGGCGACGCCGAACGCCGCGGCCACCTGGCGCAGCACCTCCGGCGTCGTCGTCTCGTCGCAGGCCACCGCCACGGTGTCGGCGTCCACCCGGCGCAGGTCGATGCGGCGCGCCGCGGCGGCGGCGACCACCTCGTCGGCGCGGCCGGGCACGCGGGCCTGCACGGTGTCGAAGAAGGCGTCGTGCACGACCTCGACGCCGCCGGCGCGCAGCCACCCGGCCAGCGCCAGGGCGCTGCGGTGCACGCGGGCGGCGATCGCGGTCAGCCCCTCGGGCCCGTGGTAGACGGCGTAGGTGCCGGCCATGACGGCGAGCAGCACCTGGGCGGTGCAGATGTTGCTGGTCGCCTTCTCGCGGCGGATGTGCTGCTCGCGGGTCTGCAGCGCGAGCCGGTAGGCGACGTCGCCGTCGGCGTCCACCGACACCCCGACCAGCCGGCCGGGCAGCTGGCGGGCCAGTCCCTCGCGCACCGACAGGTACCCGGCGTGCGGGCCGCCGTAGCCCAGCGGGACGCCGAAGCGCTGGGTGCTGCCGCAGGCGACGTCGGCGCCCCACTCCCCCGGCGCCTCGAGCAGGGTCAGCGCGAGGACGTCGGCGGCCACCACGACCGCCGCGCCCGCGGCGTGCGCGGCCTCGGCCAGCGCCCGGTGGTCGCGGACCGCGCCGCTGGCACCGGGGTAGCTCACCAGCACGCCGAACGCGCCGGCCTCGGGCAGGTCGGCGGGCCAGCCCTGCGACAGGTCGGCGACGTGCAGGCCGATGCCGAGCGGCTCGGCGCGGGTCTCGAGCACGGCGAGGGTCTGCGGCAGCGTGTCGGCGTCGACGACGAAGACGGCGCCGGACCTGGCGCGCCCCGCCCGCCGGACCAGGGTCATGGCCTCGGCGGCGGCGGTGGCCTCGTCGAGCATCGAGGCGCCGGCGACGGGCAGGCCGGTGAGGTCGGCGACCATCGTCTGGAAGTTCAGCAGCGCCTCGAGCCGGCCCTGGCTGATCTCGGGCTGGTAGGGCGTGTAGGCGGTGTACCAGGAGGGGTTCTCCAGGATGGTGCGCTGGATCACCGCCGGGGTGACCGTGCCGGAGTAGCCCAGGCCGATCATCGGGACGCTGACCTCGTTGGCCGCGGCCCGCTCGCGCAGCTCCGCGAGGACGGCGGCCTCGTCGGCGGCCGGCGGCAGGCTCAGCTCGTCACGGTCGCGCACCACCTCGGGCACGGTGGCGTCGACCAGCGACTGCAGCGAGTCGTACCCGACAGTCTCGAGCATCGCGGCGGTCTCGTCGGCGCGGGGGCCGATGTGCCGGGCCGCGAACGAGCCCGCGGGGCTCAGCGCGGACAGTGACGGGAGGGGGCCAGCAGCAGCGTCCGCCATTGCATCGACGCTACCAGCGGGGATCGCACCGCCGTCCCGGTCGGGATCACCGGTGGTCCTCGCCCGGGCGCGGGGGCTGCAGGGCGGGCACGGCGGGGACGGCGCCGTCGGTGCGCCCGCGACCAGCGCCCGCGACCACGGGACCCCGGCGACTGCCTCCCGGGGTGCCGTGCCGGCCGCCGGGGTGCTGCAGGACCCGGGAGCGCGAGGAGCAGCCCCGCAGCCGTGGCATGCGCCACGCCCCGGACGCGCCGGAGGGGCGCCCCGCTGCGTGCGGGGCGCCCCTCCGGGACGTGCGGTGTCGCTGTCAGGCGGTCTGCGCGCGGCGCTGACGACGCTGCGCCAGCTCGTCCTCGGCCGCGTGCAGCGGGGCGCCGTCGAGACGCTCGGCGGGCAGCTCGGCCAGCTCCCCGGACAGCTCGCGCAGCGCACCGGAGACGGCGATGCCGAACACGCCCTGGCCGCCGGCGAGCAGGTCGACGACCTCCTCGGCCGAGGTGCACTCGTAGACCGTGGCGCCGTCGGAGAACAGCGTGACGTTGGCGAGGTCCTTGATGCCGCGGTTGCGCAGGTGGTCGACGGCCTTGCGGATGTTCTGCAGCGACACCCCGGTGTCGAGCAGCCGCTTGACCACCTTGAGCACCAGGATGTCGCGGAACGAGTACAGCCGCTGAGTCCCCGAGCCGGTGGCGCTGCGCACCGAGGGTGCGACCAGTCCGGTACGGGCCCAGTAGTCCAGCTGGCGGTAGGTGATCCCGGCCGCGGCACACGCCGTCGGGCCGCGGTACCCGACCAGGTCGCTGTCGACCTCGTCGTAGTCCGGTGCCCCCACGGCGGCGTCGCTGAAGAGCTGACCCTGGGAGCCCTCGCTCTGGTCGCTCACGTCAGCGGTCCTCCTTCGCGTGCCGCCACGGTCGCGGCGGGCGTCCCGGTCAGATCCGCTTCCCCACGGATCACACCGGTGTTGTCCGCGACCGTAAGCCGGGCCCCCAGGGCGGTCAACTGACGCGGGCGGCGTGTCGCCGCGAGCACCCCGGAGGGGTGGTATCGGCAGGTGCGTCGCGCTGCTGTAGCCCGTCGGCCGCGGCCGGGACGCGTGTGACCACCGTGGCGGACGGGGTCACACCCGCCCCGCCCGTTCAGGACCCGCCGGACCCGGACCCCGCGCCGAAGTCCTCGGGCGAGATCTGGTCGAGGAACTCGCGGAACTTCTCGACCTCGTCCTCCTGCTCGTCGGGGATCTCGATCCCCACCTCGTCGAGCAGCTCCTCGGCGCCGTAGATCGGCGCCCCCGTGCGGACGGCGAGGGCCACGGCGTCCGAGGGCCGGGCGCTGACCACCCGGTCGTCGCCGAAGACGAGCTCGGCGATGTAGATGCCGTCGCGCATCTCGGTGATGTTGACCGCCTCGAGCTCGGCGCCCAGCGTGCGCACCACCTCGCGCAGCAGGTCGTGGGTCATCGGCCGTGCGGGCCGCACGCCCTGCTGCTCGAACGCGATCGCCGCGGCCTCCACCGCACCGATCCAGATCGGCAGGTAGCGCTCCCCCTGCGTCTCCTTGAGCAGCAGGATGGGCTGGTTGCCGGGCAGCTCGACCCGGACCCCGACGACTCTGAGTTCCTGCACGGTGTTGCTCCCTCAGCTGCGGCGTACGGGTGGACGCCGGGACGGCGCGGACGGGCGGCCTCCGGCGGCAGGTCCACCGTACGCCGCACTCAGGGGCGCAGGAGGTCCCGGAGGCGTGCCTCGAGCAGGGCCCGGTGCAGCTGCGCGGACAGGCCGGCGAGCTGCGCCAGCTCCTCGGCGGCCCGGGCCCGGGCGTCCTCCGAACGCGACCGCAGCACCGGGGCGAGCAGCTGCTCGACGAGCACCGCCTCGCGCTCGGCGCCGGTGCGGAACACCCGCAGGTGGCGTGGCTCGATGCCGTGCCGGGCCAGGCCCGCGGCGGCCTGCGCGATGGGCAGGTCGCCGGCCGGGTGGCGGCCCTCGGCGTCGGGAGCCAGCAGGCCGTACTGCACGCAGTCGGCCAGCTGCCCGGGCTCGAGACCCGCCGCGCGCGCGAACTCGTCGGCGGGCATCGGCGGGCGCTCGGCGGCCGGCTCGGGAGCCGGCTCGGCGGGGGGCGGCGCCGCCGGGGCCGGGGCGGCGGGCGCCGCCGGGCGGTCCTGGGCGGGTGCCGCGGGGCCGGTCCCGGGCACCGGCAACCCGCGGTCGAACGCGTCGAGGTGCTCCTTGATGACCCGCAGCGGCAGGTAGTGGTCGCGCTGCGCGGTCAGCACGTAGCGCAGCCGGTCGACGTCGGCCCGGGAGAACTTCCGGTACCCCGACGGCGTCCGCTGCGGGGAGACCAGGCCCTCGCTCTCGAGGAACCGGATCTTGCTGATCGTGACGTCGGGGAAGTCGTCGCGCAGGGCGGTCAGCACCGCGCCGATGGTCAGGCGCGGGGAGCGCGCGTCGGCGGCGTCGTCCCCGGACGCGCGGGCGGGCGCTCCGGGCACCGGCTCAGCGGGCGGCGGGCTCGCCGGTGCGGGGGCCGGTCAGGTAGACGAGGCGGAACTTGCCGATCTGCACCTCGTCGCCACCGGCCAGCGTCGCGACGTCCACCGGCTCGCGGTTGACGTAGGTGCCGTTGAGGCTGCCGACGTCGTGGACGGAGAAGCCGCCGCCCTCGCGGTGGAACTCCACGTGCCGGCGGCTGACGGTCACGTCGTCGAGGAAGATGTCGCTGTCGGGGTGGCGGCCGGCGGTGGTCACGTCCTGGTCGAGCAGGAACCGGCTGCCGGCGTTGGGGCCGCGCTTGACCACCAGCAGGGCCGACCCGGCCGGCAGCGACTCGACGGCGCCGGCGTGCGCGTCGGGGGCGGGCTCGGAGACCTCGGGGACCTCACCGGAGTCCTCGCCGCCGACCTTGGGGATCACGCTGGTCGACTCGCCCACGCGCTCCTGGGAGAGGGCGGCGCCGCACTGCGCGCAGAAGCGACTGCCCTCGGGGTTGTCGTGGCCACAGCGAGTGCAGTGCACGTCTGTCTCCTCCGGTGCAGGGGGCACCGCCGCGGGCGAGGGGTTGCCGCGGGCGGCCGGCGGACGACGGACCGGACGGTCCGTGCGTGGGTCGGCCTCCGCGCCGGGCACGGCGGGCCGTTGGTCATGGAACCAGCGGTCGACCCGAGGGTCAACCGGGCGTCGCGGCGACGTCACAGCAGTCCCAGCGGGTCGGGGCGGGACCCGTTCCCGAGGGCAGCATAGTGATCGTCCGGGGTCCTCCCGGGGACCCGGGGGTGGTCAGGACGCGTCGACCAGCGCCTGGTAGGCGGCCGCGTCGAGGAGGTCGGCGGTCGGGTCGCCGCCGTCCCCGGACACGGTGATCTCGACCAGCCAGCCCTGCCCGTAGGGGTCGGCGTTGACCGTCTCCGGCGTGTCGGTGAGGGCCTCGTTCACCGCCGAGACGACGCCGGCCACCGGCGAGTAGACGTCGGAGACCGACTTGGTCGACTCCACCTCGCCGATCGGGTTGCCGGGGGTCACCTCGGCGCCGACCTCGGGCAGCTGCACGAAGACGATGTCGCCCAGGGCGTCCTGCGCGTGGTCGGTGATGCCGACGCGGACCACGGTGCCGGTGTCCCCGCCCCCCTGCACGAGCGCCCACTCGTGCTGGTCGGTGTAGCGGCGGTCGTCGGGCGTGGTCATGCGGCGTCGTCTCCGGGAGGTCGGTGGTGGGGGCGGTGCAATTCAGTCGCCCGTCTGCGGCTGAGCGTATTGAGGCTCGTCGAGGGGCCGCAACGCGTCCACCACGACGCGGTCGCGCTGCTCGATGTCGACGCTGCCGCCCTGCCGGCCGACCCGGTCGACGACGCCGCCGGGGATGCTCATCGCCGTCTGCAGGTCCTGCGGCGAGCCGATGACGACGACCTCGTAGGGCGCGGTCACCGGCCGGCCGTCGACCCGCAGGCCGCCCGGTTCCCCGGTGACGGCGGTGGACACGCCCACCCGGACGCCGTCGATCTGCATCGTCTCCGCGCCCGCGCCGCGCAGCTCCTGGACCGCGTCGAGCAGGTCGGCGACGCGCACCTGGCCCTGCGGGTCGCGGATGGTCATGACCAGCCCCGGACCCTCCGCGGCGACGGTGCCGTTGAGGACGGCCAGCGCGTCGGCGCGCTCGCCGGCGTCCTCGAGGGCGGCGGCCGAGCGGCTGTCGGTGTCGTTCAGCTCGCGCAGCGCGGCGCGCTGGTCGGCGATCTGCTGGCGCAGCTGCGCCTCCCGGGCGTCGAGCGAGTCGAGGATGCCGACGAGGTCCTCCTCGCGGGTGGCCGCCAGCGCCTCGCCGGTGTCGGTGTTGCGCACCTGCACGGCGATGGCGAAGCCCAGCAGCAGGGTGAGGACGGCGATCAGCGCGGCGGCGACCCGCCGCTGCCGGCGCCGGGCCGGGGCGGGCGCCGCCCCGGCGGCAGGCTCCTCCGCGGGCGACTCCTCGGCAGGCGGCTCCTGGGCAGGCGGCTCCTCCGCGGCGGTCCCCTCCGCGGCGGTCCCCTCGACCGGCGGGCCGGGCTGCTCGGCGTCGTCGGGACGCAGGGTGCCGCTCATGCCCGGAACACGTGCCGACGGATGGCCGCGGCGTTGCCGAAGATGCGGATGCCCAGCACGACGACGACCGCCGTCGACAGCTGGGCGCCGACCCCCAGCTGGTCGCCGAGGAAGACGATCAGCCCGGCGACGACGACGTTGGAGACGAACGACACGACGAACACCTTCGCGTCGAAGATGCCGTCCAGCCGCGCCCGGACGCCGCCGAAGACCGCGTCGAGCGCGGCCACCACCGCGATCGGCAGGTAGGGCTGCAGCCCCACCGGCACGGTGGGGTCGAACACCAGGCCGAGGACGATGCCGACGGCCAGGCCGATCACGGGCAGCACGCCTCAGCCCCCCGTTCCGGCCGGGACGGCGGATCGCAGCTCGGGGACTCCCCCGGCGGGCACGGACAGCTCGTCCTCCTCGGCGAACTCGAAGCGCAGGCCGTACAGGTCCGAGACGACGGCGAGCGCACCGACCTCGGGGCTGGCCAAGAACCGCGACCGGAGCTCGTCCGGGTCGCCGATGGCACTGACCTCGTAGGGGTTGGTGACCGGGCGGAAGTCCACGAGGACCGCCTCCCCGGCGAAGCGGATGGCCGTCGTCGGCCCCAGCCGCTGGCCGTTGATCGACACCGCCTCGGCGCCCGAGGCCCACAGGGCGTTGACCACCAGCTGCAGGTCGCCGTCCTGGACCCGGCCGCGGGTGTCCTCGGTGCCGGCGCCGCCGACCGGGTCGGAGTCCGCGTCGGGCTCGGCGTTGGCCAGGGTGACCAGCAGCCCCGGCCCGGTCGCCGGCACGAGGCCGGCGGCCTGCTCGGCGGCGTCGAGGTCGTCGATGGCGCGCTGGCCCTGGGCGGTGGCGGCCAGCGCGTCCTCGCGCGCGCCGGTGGCCTCCTGGCGCAGCGCCTCGAGCTCGGCGGCGAGGTCGTCGGTGGTCACCGACTGCGCCTCGATCTCGGTGACCAGCGCGGCGCGGACCTCCTGGCGGCCCTCGGCGCCGGAGGCGGCCTGGTGCCAGGTCACCGCGGCCAGCACGCCGGCGGCGACCATGGTGAGCGCGACCGCCGCGGGGCCCAGCCGGCGCCGCCAGCCGGGTCGGACGTCCGCCCCGCGGGCCGCGCGGGCCCGGGCGGCCCGGGCGTAGGCCGGGTCGAGGGTCTCGGCGAGCACCTGGTCGAGCAGCGAGGCGCCCATCGACCGCGCCCCCCCGCCCCCGCGGGGGGCGCTCACGGCGCGGGACGGGGCGCGGCACCCGCCCGGACCGGGACGGCCCGCTCGGCGCGCACCAGGCCGAGCACCTGGACGACGTAGAGCGCGCCGGCGAGCAGGTAGAGCGCACCGCCCCAGATGGTCAGCGCCCAGGCCACCGGGGTCACGACGGCGACCAGCGCGCCGTCGCCGTCGGCCAGCAGCAGCAGCGGGAAGGCGTAGAGCAGGATGAAGGTGGCCGCCTTGCCCAGGTAGTGCACCTGCAGCGGCGGATAGCCGTGGCGGCGCAGCACCAGCAGCATGACGCCGAGCACGAACTCGCGGCCCACCAGCAGCGCCACGAACCACAGCGGCACGACGTCGCGGAGCACGAAGGCGATCAGCGTGGAGACGATGTAGAGGCGGTCGGCGGCGGGGTCGAGCAGCGCGCCCAGCCGGCTGGACTGCCCGAGCACGCGGGCGAGCTTGCCGTCGGCGTAGTCGGTGACGCCCGCGACCATGAGGACGACGACCGCCCACCCGTCGGCCTGCGGCCCCAGCAGCAGCCAGAGGAACAGCGGGACGCCGAGCAGCCGCAGCACCGACAGGGCGTTGGGCACCGTCCAGACGCGGCGCGGCAGCGTGTTGCGGTCGACGTCGGACACCGGCACGGCGGCCGACGGCCCCTGCGACGACGTCACTGCTCCTCCACCCCGCTGCACACCGTGCCCGAGGCTAGTCGACGGACCCACGTCCTCCTCTCCGCCGGAAGGCCCGCGGCGAGCCCGGACGGGCCGCTAGGCGGGCACCGCGACGAGCGACGCCGGTGCCGGCTCGTGGCCCAGCGGGCGGCGCGTGAACGACCCGGTGCCGTGGCTGACCGAGCGCAGCGCTCCGGCGTAGCCGAGCAGCTCCAGCTCGGGCACCTCGGCGCGCACGGTGGTGCGGTCGCGGTCGGGGTCGGCATCGCTGCCGGTGACCCGGGCGCGGCGGGAGGACAGGTCGCTCATCACCGCCCCGACGTGCTCGGCGGGCACGACCACCTCCACCTCGCACCACGGCTCGAGCACCCTGGTGCCGGCGGCGGCCGCCAGCTCCCGCACGGCCAGCGCCCCGGCCGACTGGAAGGCCGCGTCGGAGGAGTCGACCGAGTGGGCCTTGCCGTCGACGAGCACGAACCGGACGTCGACCAGCGGCCGGTCGTCGTGGACGCCCTTGGCCGCCTGCGCGCGGATCCCCTTCTCCACGCTGCCGTGGTACTGCGAGGGCACCGCCCCGCCGACGACGCGCTGCTCGAAGGTGATGCCCGCCCCCGGCTCCCCGGGTTCGGCCTCCACCACGACGACGGCGTACTGCCCGTGCCCGCCGGACTGCTTGACCAGCCGGCCGGTGGCCCGCGCGGGGCCGGCGAGGGTCTCGACCATGGGCACCCGCACCGGCACGGTGGTGACCGCGACGCCGTGCCGGGTGCGCAGCCGCTCGAGCAGCACCTCGCCGTGGGCCTCCCCGACGCACCACAGCAGCAGCTGGCCGGTGTCGCGGGAGCGCTCGACGCGCAGGGTCGGGTCCTCGGCGGCCAGCCGGCCCAGGGCGGGGCCGAGCCGGTCCTCGTCGCTGCGCGAGGCGGCCTCGACGGCGACCGGGTGCTGCGGCACCGGCAGCTCCCACGGCGGGACCAGCCGCGGGTCGCCGGGCGAGGACAGCGTGTCGCCGGTCTCGGCGGAGGCCAGCCGGGCCACCGCGCAGACGTCCCCGGCCGGGCCGGCCGCCACCGGCCGCAGCGCCGCGCCCAGCGGGGAGGAGATGGCGCCCACCCGCTCGTCGGCGTCGTGGTCGGGGTGGCCGCGGTCGGCGCCGCCGTGCCCGGAGACGTGCACCGGGGTGTCGGGGGTCAGCGTGCCGGAGAACACCCGCAGCAGGGACACCCGGCCCAGGTAGGGGTCCGTCGTCGTCTTGACCACCTCGGCCACCAGCGGGCCGTCGGGATCGCACGACAGCGCCGGCGCCGGCGACCCGTCGGGCCGGGTGACCGGCGGGCAGCCGTGCTCCACCGGGCAGGGGAACCCCTGGACGATCAGGTACAGCAGCGCGTCGAGGCCGATGCCCAGCAGCGGCGCCGCGCAGAGGACGGGGTGGAAGTGCCCGCGGGCGACCGCGGTCTCCAGGTCGCTCATCAGGTCGCCCTGGACCAGCTCGTCGCCGGCGAGGTAGCGCTCCATGAGCGCCTCGTCCTCGCTCTCGCCGATGATCCCCTCGATCAGCTCGCTGCGGAGCCGGTCGGCGTCGGGTGCCTCGGCGCCGGGCTGCAAGAGGTTGACCACGCCCTGCACCGAGCCGTCGGGCCCCCGGTCGACCAGGTGCACCGGGTAGACGCCGGCACCGAGCACGGTCCGGCACAGCCGGACGGTCTCCTCGGCGTCGGCGCGGGCCCGGTCGAGCTGGGTGACGACGACGGCCCGGGGCATGCCGACCGCGGCGCACTCCTCCCACAGCGCCACGGTGGAGGCGTCCACCCCGCCGACGGCCGAGACGACGAACAGCGCGGCGTCGGCGGCGCGCAGCCCCGCCCGCAGCTCGCCGACGAAGTCGGGGCTGCCCGGGGTGTCCAGCAGCGTGATCCGGGTGCCCTCGTGCTCGACGGTGGCCACGCCGAGGGTCACCGAGCGCTGCTGGCGGACCTCGACGTCGTCGCTGTCGAGGCAGGTCGTGCCGTCCTCCACCCGCCCGGCACGCGGCAGCGCCCCGGTGGCCACGAGCAGCGCCTCGGCGAGGGTGGTCTTGCCCGCGGCGGCGTGCCCGACCAGCGCCACGTTGCGCACCCGGGCGGGCTCGCGCGGAGCCGGCGCCGGGACGACGTCCCTACCCACGGCGGCCGCCCGGCCGGTCGTCCCCGGCCGGGCGGCCGGGTCCCTCGCTGTCGGGATCGGTCCTGTCGACTGCTGGGTCGCCCACCGCGGCCTCCCGGGTCGTCACGGGATGTGTCTCGGGTCACACCCTGCCCCCGTCCGGAGGCGCCGGGCAAGGCCTCCGCCCACGCGGTCTCAGCCGTCGGCGGCGCCCACCGCGACCGCTGCGGTGCTGCCCGCCCAGCCGGCCGGGGCGACGTCGCCGACGACGACGGTGACGTCGTCGCGGGTGCCGGCGGCAAGGGCGGCCAGGACCAGCCGGGACGCCGCGGCCGCGGGACGCCGCTCGGCGCCGAGCACCCGCTGGAGGGTGGAGGCCGGGACGACGCCGGAGAGCCCGTCGGAGCAGACCAGCAGCCGGTCGCCCGGCTCGGCCCGGACGGCGACGAGGTCGGCGGGCCCGGGGTCGGCCGAGCCGCCCAGCGCGCGCAGCAGCACCGAGCGCATCGGGGAGGCCGCGGCCTGCTCGGGGGTCAGCTCCCCGGAGGCGACCAGGGCCTGCACCAGCGTGTGGTCGGTGGTCAGCCGGGTGAGCACGCCCCGGCGCAGCAGGTGGGCGCGGCTGTCGCCGACGTGGGCGACGACGACCCGCCCGTCGCGGGTGAGGACGGCGGCGGTGCAGGTGGTCGCCATGCCGGCCAGGGCGGGGTCGGCGGCGGCGGCCGAGCGGATGGCGGCGTCGGCGGCCGCGACGGCGGCGGCCAGGCCCGCGTCGGGGGCGGCGTCCTCCCCCGTCTCCCGTGCGGCGGCGGCCCGGCGGACCACCTCGGCGACGGCCAGCCGCGCGGCCTGTGCGCCGCCGTTGCCGCCACCGACGCCGTCGGCGACCACGAGCAGCGCAGGACCGGCGAGGCCGGCGTCCTGGTCCTGCCCGCGCGGGCCGGCGAGCGAGACGGCGGCGGGGTCGAGGACCAGCCGGTCGACGGGCCCGCGGGGTGCCGGGGACCGCGTCCCGCCGGGCGCCTCGGCCGCCGGGAACCACGGCAGCGGCGTCACGGGGGCGGTCACGGCGACAGCATGGACCGGGCGGGCCGCTTCCGGAGACCGGCGGCGCACGCCGCCCGCGGGCGGTCCGCCGCGGGCGGCGTGCGGTCGGTGCTCAGGCCTGCGACGGGAGCCGGTAGGCCTCCCAGGCGTTGCTCATCCGGGCCACCTGGCCGGCCGAGAACGTGTCCATGCAGAAGTCCTCGGTGTAGTCCATGAAGTTGGTGATCGGGTCGAGACCCGGCTGGCGCGGGCAGCTGTCGCGGCCGGCGTCGACCGCGCACTCGAAGGCCGGCAGGGCCTCGGCCGGGGTGTCGGGCACGTAGTCGCCGGGGCCGGTGCAGCCGCCCTGGAACGTGTGGAACAACCCGAGCCAGTGGCCGACCTCGTGGGTGGCGGTGTCGCCCTCGTTGTAGGGGGCGGCGGTGCCGCCGGGCATCGACTCGTCGAGGATCACCACGCCGTCGCGCCACAGCTGCCCGCCCTTGGCCGACTGCGGGAAGGTCGCGTAGCCGAGCAGTCCGCCGCCGATGGGCGCGACGTAGACGTTGAGCGTGGCGGCGGTGCCGGTGCGCAGCGCCGTCTTGGCCGCCCGCTCCTCGCGGCTGCCGGGCACCAGGCCGGCCCACGCCGGGTCGACGGTGAACGTCGTGGCCGCCGGGTCGTAGGCGAACCGGAAGGGGGTGTCCGGCGAGTCCGCGGCGGCGCCCTCCCCGGCGAAGGCGTCGTTGAGCACGTCGACCTGCGCGTCGATCATCGCCCGGTACCGCTCCCGGTCGACCTCCGTGGCGGTGACGACGTGGAAGACCGTGGTGATGGTCTGCGAGCCCAGCCCCAGCACGGGCCGGCTCTTGGGGCTGCCCAGCGCCGCGGCCTGGTCGGCGGAGACCGCATTGGGCTCGCCGCGGGTGGCACCGGGCCGCACGCGCGCCTCGGCGCCGTGGCTGACGTCGTCGGTGTGCACGTGCGCGCACTCCGCCGCCGCGGGGGGTGGGGTCGGGGTGGCGGTGTCGGCCGAACCGGCCGCCGGAGCGGTCGTCAGGGCCAGCGCCACCGCGGCGCCCAGGGTGAGGGCGGTCCGGCGCAACCGGGTCATGGAGGTCCTCCGCAACGCAGGCGACGGGCCCGGCGGAGCTGCCGGACCCGGGCCGCACCGAGCCTCCGGGGACGCCCTCCTGGGAGTCCGCTGGGAGCGCGGTGGGGTGCGCGGGAGCCAACCACACGGCGGGACCGCTCGGTCCGCCGGGGTGTGCGCTGCGTCACGCCGCGGCAGCGGAGAGCTCCGTCCCCCGCGTCCGTCCCTCTCGGGCGGGCGGTCAGACTGGGGCGGTGACGAGCGCGCAGGCGGCCGCCGGGTACGCGGCGGGGCGGGACCAGGCGAGCGACCGGGCGCACGCGGTGCCCCGCCCGGCCGCCGACGGGCCACCGCCGTGGGTGGCCGCCTGCGGCACGCCGGTCGCCGTCGTCCAGGGGTCGTGGGCCGGGCGGCGCGGGCTGGGCTCGGCCGACCCCTGTCCCCGGTGCCGGGCGATCTCCCCCGCCTGAGCGTCCTCCCCCACCGCAGCGCGTCCTCCCTCACCGCCCACCACCCGGGAGGACGCGCGACGATCAGGTCACCGGATTGATCGTGGCGCGCCCCTCCTGGACGCAGCGGCCCGCCGCCGTGCCCGCGTGCGCGGCGCCTGTCAGGGTGGCCGCCGTGCAGTCCACCGGCACCACCGACCGAGCCGCCGGCACCTGGGGCCTCACCTCGGCCGAGGCGCAGGCCCGGCTCCGCCGCGGCGAGGGCAACACCGCGCCGCGCGGGTCCAGCCGCGGGTACGCGCAGATCCTGCGCACCAACGTCTTCAACCTCTTCAACACGATCCTGTTCACCATCGGCGCGGCACTGCTGGCCCTGGGTCGCTACAGCGACGCGGTCACCAGCGTCGGCCTGGGGCTGGTTAACGCCGCGATCAGCGCCGTCCAGGAGATCCGCGCCAAGCGCAAGCTCGACCGGCTGCAGCTGCTCTCCCGCGGCACGGTCACGGTGGTCCGCGACGGCCGCGACGTGGCGGTGCTCCCCCACGAGGTGGTCCGCGGCGACGTGCTGCACGTGCGCCCCGGCGACCAGGTCGTCGTCGACGGCCCGCTGCTCGAGGGCGCCGTCGAGGCCGACGAGTCGCTGCTGACCGGCGAGTCCGACCCGCAGCCGAAGCGCTCCGGCGACGACCTGCTGTCGGGCAGCTTCGCCGCCGGCGGCGAGGGCTGGCAGCTGGCCCGCGACGTCGGGGGCGCCAGCTACGCCAGCCGGCTGACCGCCGACGTCCGCCGGGTGAGCACCGACGCCACCCCGCTGCAGCGCAGGATCGACTTCGTCGTCCGGCTGGTCATGGTGCTCGTCGCGCTCATGAGCGCCACGATCCTGCTGCAGGCCGCCCTCGAGGGGTTCTCCGTGGAGCGGGTCGTGCAGACCACCGCGGTGCTCTCCGGCCTGGTGCCCTACGGGCTGTTCTTCCTCGTCGCGCTCGCCTACACCGTCGGCGCGGCGGCCAGCGCCCGCGACGGCGCGCTGGTGCAGCAGGTCAACGCCGTGGAGTCGATCAGCAACGTCGACGTCGTCTGCACCGACAAGACCGGCACGCTCACCACCGGCCGGCTCACCCTCGCCGAGGTGGTGCCCGTCGGCCCGCTACCGCAGGACGAGGTGGAGCGGCTGGTCGGGACGGCGGCCGCGAGCACCGCCGCGGCCAACCTCACCTCCACCGCGCTGGCCGCCGCGCTGCCCGGGCAGCAGCGCCCCGTCCTCGAGGAGGTGCCGTTCTCCTCGGCGCTGCGGTGGAGCGCCGTGCGCACCGACGACGGCGTGCTGGTGCTGGGCGCACCGGACTCCCTCGCCCCCGCCGTGCCCGGTGCGGAGCTGACCGACGCCGTCACCGCCCGGACCGCGCAGGGCCTGCGGGTGCTGGTCGCCGCCCGCCCGGTCGACCCGGCCGCGCCCCTGCGCGACGACGGCGGCCGGGCGCGCCTGCCCGACCTCGAGCCACTGGCGCTGGTGGTCCTGGCCGACGAGCTGCGGCCGGGCGTGCCCGGGACGATCGCCCGCTTCACCGCCGACGGCGTCGACCTCAAGGTGGTCTCCGGCGACGACCCGCGCACCGTCGCTGCGCTCGCCCGGCAGGCCGGGATGGCCGCCGGCGACCCGGTCTCGGGCGCGGAGCTCGAGGCGCTGACGGACGCCGAGCTCGACGCGCTCGTGGCCCGCACCGCCGTCTTCGGCCGGATCGCGCCGGAGCAGAAGGAGCGGCTGGTGGACTCGCTGCGCCGCCAGGGCCGCTACGTCGCGATGATCGGCGACGGCGTCAACGACGCGCGGGCGCTCAAGCGGGCGCAGGTCGGGGTGGCGATGCGCAGCGGCAGCGCGGTCACCCGCGACGTCGCCGACATCGTGCTCACCGACGACGCGATCGGCGCGCTGCTGCCCGCCCAGCACGAGGGCCGCCGGATCATCACCGGCATCGGCACCTCGATGCAGGTGTTCCTCGCGCGCGTGGGCACCCAGGGGCTGGTGATCGTCGCGGTCACCATGCTCGGCCTGGGGTTCCCCTACTCCCCCGCGCAGGTCGGGCTGACGCTGCTCACCGTCGGCGTGCCGACGCTGTTCCTCACCACCTGGGCACGGCCCCAGCGGCCCGACCCGCACCTGCTGACCTCGCTGTGGCGGTTCGTCGTCCCGGCGATGGTGGTGACCGCGGCGGCCGGGGTGGGGGTGTACGCCACGCTCTACACCGCGCTCATCGAGGTCGTCGGCACGGCGCGGACCCCGGAGGAGGTGGTGGCCGCCTTCGAGCGCTACACGGGGGTCGCGTCCTCCGACGTCGGCTTCGCCGAGGCCGCCGCCACGATCGGCGCGCAGACCGGCCTGTCGACGTTCGTGTCCTACGCGGCCTTCCTGCTCATCCTGTTCCTGCGCCCGCCGAACCGGTTCTTCGCCTCCTGGACCGACCCCGACGGCGACCGGCGGCCGGCGCTGCTGGTCGCCGGCCTGGTGGTGGCGTTCACCGGGCTGCTGTTCGTGCCCGTGCTCACCGACTACTTCGGGCTCACCGACGCCGCCGACCCCGTGTTCGCCACCGTGCTGCCGGCGCTGCTGCTGTGGTTCGCCGTGCTGAGCGCGGTCTACCGGTTCCGCCTGCTCGAGCGGGCCCTGGGCATCGCGGACTGAGGCTCAGTCGCGGATGCGGCCCAGGACCTCGTCGAGGGTGAGCCGCCGGGCTCCCTCGCGGTCGACGACGAGGACGTCGTCGGGGCCCTCCGGCCCGGCCGCCTCGGCGCGCGCCTGCTGCAGACGCGCCCAGCGGGCGGCGTGCCCGCGCATCCGCCGCGCCGAGATGGCCCGCCCGCGCTCGCGCTGACCGGCGGCGGCCTCCTCCGGCGTGGTGTCGAGGAGCACCACCCGCACGCCCCGGCCGGCCCGGTGCGCGACCCGCAGCACGACCGCGCGCCACGCGGTGCTGGTCCAGGGGTCGGTGAGGACGACGACCGGCTCCGGTCCGGCCAGCGCCCGCAGCACGGCGACGCGGTGCACGGCGTGCACCAGCGGGCGCAGCAGGCGGTAGGGCACGCCGGCGGCAGCCAGCCGCTCGGCGACGTGCTCGGAGTCCACCCCGGTCACCCCGGGCACCTCGCGGTCGAGGACCTGCCGCAGCAGCGTCGTCTTGCCGCTACCGGGCAGCCCTCCGATCACCACGAGCGCGGGGCCGTCGGCCGCGGCACCGGGCACACCGGGCACCGGGACCTCGTCGGTCGACACGGTCATCTCACACCTCCCGAGGGCACCCTCCGGGTGGCTGACCCGGAGGGTGCCGGTGCCCGGCCGGGGCCGTCGAGAGGTCAACGCGCGGGACCCGCCGGACGTGCCCGCCCGACGGCGTCCGTGCAGGTCAGGCTAGCCTTCCTTGGCTGGCGGGCCCTCCGCGGGCGTGCCAGCCTGGGTGCCATGACCTCTCTCCAGGACATGCCCCAGGTGCAGGACTGCGCGGTCAGCAGCTGTTCCTACAACGCCGAGCACCAGTGCCACGCGGGGGCGATCACCGTCGGCGGTGACCACGCCCACTGCGGCACCTTCGTGGAGATCAGCTTCCGCGGTGGTCTCGACCGCAACGGGATGGTCGGCGCCTGCCACCGCTCCGACTGCGTGCACAACGACAAGCTCGAGTGCACCGCGCCGGGGATCAGCGTCGGCCCCGAGGCCGACGCCGCGGACTGCCTGACCTACCAGGCCCGCTAGTCCCCTCTCCGCAGGCCGGCCTGCGCCAGGTCAGGACGCCAGCAGGTCAGGACGCCAGCAGGTCGGCGCCCAGGGGCTCGTGGACGAGCCCGCCGGCCGGGTCGGCGCGCAGCGCGCCGTCGGCCACGGCGAGCGCGGCCACCGGGTCGGCGTCGTCGACGAGGACCGCGCGCCCGGCGGTGGCCACCGGGCGGAGCGCGGCGAGCAGCCGGCGGCGCTCGGGAGCGGCCAGGCCGTCGGTGAAGCGGTCGACGAGCACGATGGTCGCGCCCTGTGCGGCGACGGCGTCGATCGCCACGAGGCGGTCGCGCACGTCCTCACCGGCCCGGGCGGCCAGCCGGTGCACCCGCACCGACGCGTGCCCGGAGGCGCAGCGCCCGCTGTCGTCGTCCAGGGCGGTCATGACCCGGCTCCGGGCACCGTCCGGTCCCAGCAGCACGGTCACGTCGCCGACCGGCAGTCGCAGCCCCACCCACGCCTCCTCGCCTCGCAGTGAGGGGAGCCTAACCTCAGGAGACGGATCGGTCCACCCCCGTCCGATTCCCCCACCGGGGCCGCCCGGACGACAGCGACGGCGCCACCCGCGGTGCGGGCGGCGCCGTCGGCGCGTGCGGCTCGGGTCGGCGGTGGGGTCAGTCGCCGTCGCCGTCGCGGTCCCCCCAGTGGCCCCAGCCGCCGCGCGGGCCGCCGTCGGCGTCGGTGTCGTTGACCCGCTCGGTGATCCAGGTCTCGAGCTCGGCGGAGCGCTCGTCGGCCTGCTCCTGGGTGAGCCGGCCCTCGGCCACGGCCTCGTCGAGGTGCTCCTGCGCGGCGGCGACCAGCGCGGCGACCAGGTCCTCGACGGCCACGCCCTGGTCCTCGGCCACGCCGGCCAGGCTGGCGCCGTCGGCCTCCAGTGCGGCGCGGAGGTCCTCCTCGCTCAGGCCCAGGGTCTCGGCAGCGACCTCCAGGCCGAAGCCGCCACCCCACCAGTGCCCGCCGTGACCACCGAACCCGGCCCCGCCGAGCGTGGTGGCCACCTCGTCGGCCTGCTCCTGGGTGATCGAGCCGTCGTCGACCAGGCCGGAGAGGGCGTCGCGGATGCGGTCCTCGACGGTCGTGGACCCGGTCGTGCTCTCGGTCGTGGTCGTCTCCTCGTCGGCCATCGCGGGCACGGCGAGTCCCAGACCGGTGAGGGTGAGCGCACCGGCGGTGGCGGCGAGGACGATCTTCTTGCGCACGGGTCACTCCTAGTCCGGGCAGCCGGTCCCTCCGGCCGTCAGCCACCAGCATCGACCGCTTTCCTGTGACCGACCTGGGAACGGGCCGCTCTCCTGCTGTGACCTCGTGGTCGTGGTGTTCGACGTGTCCGGTCGTCAATCCAGTTGGGGATAACGGTCGGTCGCCAGCGGACTGCCAGGACGCGTCCAGGGCGGGCCCGGCCGGCGAGCCGGTGCTGGGGTCGTGGGCACCGCCCCCGCTCCCCTGCTGGCCCCTCCGGACAGCGCCTCCTGCTCGCCGGCGGGCTGACCCTCTCCCTCCTCGTGGTCGCGGCACCGACCCTCCTGCCGGAGGGGACGGGGGGGCCTGGGGCGCGCCGCTGACCGAGCTGCACGGGTACCCGACCGGCCCCACCTCCCCGGCGACGCTCCTGCAGCTGGGCGGCAACCTGCTGCTGCTGGTGGCGGCGGCCGCCCTGGCCGCCCGGCTGTGGCCCGGGCTCGGCTCCCCCGGGCGGCTCGTGGCGGCCGCGCTCGCCACCGGCGGGGCGATCGAGGCGCTGCAGTTCCTGCTGTCGCTGGGCCGCGTGGTCTCACCCCTCGACGCCCTGCTCAACGCCGTCGGCGCCATGCTCGCCGGCCTGCTGGTCACCCGGGCCGATGGGTGTGGCGCTCCTCCTGTGCCCGTCGCGTGCCCCGCGGCGAGCCTGGACGGTGGGCAAGTAGCGATGTATCGTTAGCGTCATCCGATACGACAGAGGAGGTCCGGCGATGTTCTCGCACCCCTTCCCCGGAGGCCGCCAGCCCGGCCCGCGCCGCGGGTTCCGCGGCCCCCACCACCACCCGCGCGAGGGCGGCCCGCTCGGCGGCCCCGGCGGCCCCGGCGGCTTCGGCCCCGGCGGCTTCGGCCCCGGCGGCTTCGGCCCCGGCGGCGGCTTCGGCCCCGGCTTCGGTCCCGGCGGTCCCCGTGGCGGCCGGCGCGGCGGCGGCCGCGGCCGTGCCCCGCGCGGCGACGTCCGCACCGCCGTCCTGCTGCTGCTCGCCGAGCAGCCGATGCACGGCTACCAGCTCATGCAGTCGATCGCCGAGCGCAGCGGCGGCCGCTGGACGCCCAGCCCCGGCGCGGTGTACCCGACGATCAGCGCGCTGGAGGACGAGGGCCTGGCCACCGTCACCGCCGAGGCCGGCCGCAAGCTGGTCACCCTGACCGAGGCCGGCCGTCAGCACGTCGAGGAGCGCCGCGGCACCTGGCCCGACCCGTTCGGCGGCGCCGCCGACGGCGCGGCCGGCCCGGACCTGCGCGGCCTGCTCGAGCAGGTGCACGGCGCCGTCCGCCAGGTGTCGCGCACGGGGTCGGAGGCGCAGCTGACCGCCGCGGCCACCGTCCTCGCCGAGGCCCGCCGGGCGCTGTATCTGCTGCTCGCCGAGGGGCCCGACGACGCCGCGGCACCCGGCCGCGCCACCCCGCCGGCCCGGTGAGCCGCGCCGGGCGCCGGTCCGGGGGCTGAGCCCCCGGACCGGCGCCGGTCAGCCGAAGCGGACCGGCTGGCCGGTGGCCTCGAGCACCGACATCCAGAGGTCGCCGAGGGGGTCGACGTGGTTGCGGCGGCTGACCGCCAGGGCCATCGGGATGTGCACGAACCTCCGCCGCCGGCGGGCCACGATCACCTCGGTGCGCCCGGCCATCGCCGCGTGCACCGCGGCGTGCGCCAGCCGCAGGCAGTAGGCGCTGTCGTAGGGGTTGGCCGGCACGCTGCGGATGGCGTAGCTCGGGTCGAAGTAGCGCACGTTGTTCTCGACACCGTGCGCGTCGAGGTGCTCGACGATCTTGCGGCGCAGCAGCCGGCCGATGTCGCCGAAGCGGACGTTGCCCGAGGCGTCGCGGCCGGGTTCCTCCCCCTCGACGTGCTCCTGGCCGGCACCCTCGGCGACGACGACGACCGCGTGCCCGCGCTCCTGCACCCGGTGGCGCAGGTTCTCCAGGAACCCGTGCTCGCCGTCCAGGGTGAAGGGCACCTCGGGGATGAGCACGTAGTCGGCGTCGTCCTTGGCCAGCGTCGAGTAGCAGGCGATGAAGCCCGAGTGCCGGCCCATGAGCTTGACCAGCCCGATGCCGCCGGGCGCCGAGCGCGCCTCGACGCTGGCCGCGTGGATCGACTTGGTGGCCTCCGACATCGCCGTCTGGAAGCCGAAGCTCTGGTCGATGTAGGGGATGTCGTTGTCGATCGTCTTCGGGATGCCGACGACGGCGACCTTCAGGCCGCGCCGCTCCACCTCGGCGACGACGTCCATCGCGCCGCGGATGGTGCCGTCCCCGCCGATGACGAACAGGATGTTGATGTTGAGGCGCTCGAGGGCGTCGACGATCGCCTCGGGGTCCTGCTTGCCGCGGGAGGTCCCGAGGATGGTGCCGCCCTCGTCGTCGATGTGCATGACGACCTCGGGCGTGAGGTCGAGGACGTCCTCGCCGAACTCCGGGATGAACCCCCGGTAGCCGTTGCGGAAGCCGACGATCCGCCGGACGCCGTAGTGCCGGGACAGCTCCAGCACCAGCCCGCGGATGACGTCGTTGAGGCCGGGGCACAGGCCGCCGCAGGTGACGATGCCGACCCGGGTCTTGGCCGGGTCGAAGTAGATCTTCTTGCGCGGGCCGCCGGGCTCCAGGCTGGGCAGCTGCTCGAGGGGCACCCCGCGGGCGCCGGCCATCGAGAGGGTGTCGTCGAAGAGGATGCGGTCCTCCTCGACGACGGAGTGCTGCGTCGTCTCCCGGGCACCCAGCCGCGGCGCCAGGGGCGAGTCGATGCGGCAGGGGCCCAGCGTGCGGACGGCGAGGTCCGCGGAGACGACCATGGGAGGACGTTCCCACACGGACCCAGTCGTCATGACGACTGGGTCCGTGTCGGCGCGTCAGATGGGGAACTCCACGCCCTGCGCCAGCGGCAGCTGGCCGGAGTAGTTGATCGTGTTGGTCGCCCGGCGCATGTAGGCCTTCCACGCGTCGGACCCCGACTCGCGGCCGCCGCCGGTGTGCTTCTCCCCGCCGAAGGCCCCGCCGATCTCCGCCCCGGAGGTGCCGATGTTGACGTTGGCGATGCCGCAGTCGGAGCCGTCGGCGGCCAGGAACCGCTCGGCCTCGGCCTGGTCGGAGGTGAAGATGGACGACGACAGGCCCTGCGGGACGTCGTTGTTGAGCGCCACCGCCTCCTCCAGCGTGCGGTAGGGCAGCACGTAGAGGATCGGCGCGAACGTCTCGTGGCGGACGACGTCGGTCTGCGCGGGCATCCGCACCAGCGCGGGCTCGGCGTAGTACGCGTCGGGCGCCTCGTCGGCCAGCCGCCGTCCGCCGCCGGCGACGACCTCGCCGCCCTGCTGCCGCGCGGCCTCCAGCGCGTCCTGCATGGCCTTGTACGCGGCGTCGTGGACGAGCGGGCCGACCAGCGTCCCCGCGGCGATCGGCGAGCCGATCGGCAGGTTCCGGTAGGCGGCGGCGACCCGCTCGACGAGCGCGTCGACGACGTCGACGTGCGCGATGACGCGGCGCATCGTGGTGCAGCGCTGCCCGGCCGTGCCCGCGGCGGAGAAGACGATGCCGCGGGTGGCGAGGTCGAGGTCGGCCGAGGGGGTGACGATCGCGGCGTTGTTGCCGCCGAGCTCGAGCAGCGAGCGGCCGAAGCGGTCGGCCACCCGCGGGCCGACGACGCGGCCCATGCGGGTGGACCCGGTGGCCGACAGCAGCGCGACGCCGGGTGAGTCGACCAGCGCCTCACCGACGTCGCCGCCGCCGAGCACGACCTGGCTGAGCCCGGCCGGCGCGCCGGTCTCGGCGATCGCCCGGTCCAGCAGCGCCGCGGCGGCCAGCGCCGACAGCGGCGCGAGCTCCGAGGGCTTCCACACGACCGGGTCGCCGCAGACCAGCGCGACGGCGGTGTTCCAGGACCAGACGGCGACCGGGAAGTTGAAGGCGCTGATGACGCCGACCACGCCGAGCGGGTGCCAGGTCTCCATGAGCCGGTGGCCGGGACGCTCGGAGCTGATGGTGCGGCCGTAGAGCTGCCGGGACAGGCCGACGGCGAACTCGCAGATGTCGACCATCTCCTGGACCTCGCCGGCCGCCTCGGAGGTGATCTTGCCGACCTCGAGGCTGACCAGGGTGGCCAGGTCGGCCTTGTGCTCGCGCAGCAGCTCGCCGAGGCGGCGCACGAGCTGGCCGCGCACCGGCGCCGGCGTCGTCCGCCAGGTGCGGAACGCCTCGCCGGCGCGGGCGACGGCCGTCCCGACGTCGGCGCCGGTGTCCCAGCGGACCGAGGCCAGCGGGGTGCCGGTCAGCGGCGAGGTGACCGGGTGGTCCCCGGCGACGGCGTCGAGGTCGACGCCACAGCGTCCGGCGGCCTCGCGGGCGAGGGCCCGGAGCTCCTCGGCGGTGGGCAGGCTGGTCACGTTCTGCGATCCTCCACTGTTCTGGTGGCCCCGTGCGGGGTCCCACGGCGCGCGTGCGCGCGGTGGGGGCACGGGGGTCCTCACACGATGTTGAGCTCGGGGCGGGCGCCCGCGGTCGTGAACCGCCGGACGTCGAGGCCGGCGACGTCGACCAGCGTCTCGCGCCCCAGGTACAGGTCGCGCACCACCTCCCCCACGGCCGGGCCCATGAGGAACCCGTGCCCGGAGAAGCCGGTGGCGTACAGCAGCCCCTCGACCTCGGCGGAGCGGCCGATGAGGGCGTTGTGGTCGGGGGTCATCT
Organism: Geodermatophilus dictyosporus; assembly: GCF_900115505.1. Lineage (GTDB taxonomy): Bacteria > Actinomycetota > Actinomycetes > Mycobacteriales > Geodermatophilaceae > Geodermatophilus > Geodermatophilus dictyosporus. Next base: position 630,474 of record NZ_FOWQ01000001.1, read on the forward strand.
CGTAGAGCCCGGCCCAGCCGCCGGCGATGCCCACCGACGCCAGCGCGGGCGCGCGCCGCTCCACCGCCTCGCCCAGCCGCGGCAGCCACGCCTCGGAGCGGGTGAGCCGGAAGCCCGGCGTCTCGTCGGGGTCGGACATGCCCATGAGCACGCCGGCGCCCTCGCGGTGGAAGTAGAAGGAGGTGGCGAAGTCGATGGTGAACGGGGTGTGCGGGTCGAGGCCCGGGACCGGCTCGGTGACCAGGATCTGCCGGCGCAGCGGCTCCACCGGCAGGTCGATCCCGGCGAGGCGGCCCACCTCCGCCGACCACGGCCCGGCGGCGACGACGACGGCGTCGGTCCGCACCCGCCCGGCCCGGGTGCGCACGCCGGTCACCCGCCCCTCGGCGACGTCGACGCCGGTGACCGCGCAGTGCGGCACGAGCGTGGCGCCGGCCCGGCGGGCCGCGGCGGCGTAGCCGAGGACGACCGACTCCGGCGTGCAGTGGCCGTCGGTCGGCGACCAGGCGGCGGCGAGCAGGCCGTCGCCGTCGACGAGCGGGGACAGCCGCTGCGCCTCGGCGACCTCGATCACCCGGCTGGGCACGCCGAGGTCGTTCTGCAGTGCGACGGCGGCGGTGAAGTCCTCGACCTCCGCGGGCGTGGACAGCAGGAAGAGGTAGCCGACCTGGGCGAAGTCGACGTCCTGGCCGAAGCGGGCCGGGAAGTCGCGGAAGGTCTCCAGGCTGCGGGCGCCGAGGGTGACGTTGACCGGGTCGGAGAACATCGCGCGCACCCCGCCGGCGGCGCGGCAGGTGGAACCCGAGCCGAGGGAGTCGCGCTCGAGCAGGACGACGTCGCGCACGCCGGCACGCGCCAGCTCGTACGCCGTCGCCAGGCCCACCACTCCCCCGCCGATCACGACGACCGACGCCGAGGGCGGCAACTGCGGGCTCATCGGGGTCCTCCTGGCCGGGCGTGGGAGTGCGGGAGCCCATCCTGCGGTGCGGGCCGCCCGCCGCACCAGGCCCCGGGAGCGAGGCGTGCCGTCGCCGGCCGCCGCCGGCTCGTGACCGCCGTGTGCGCGCCGTGTGCACGCACCGCGGACCGCCGGCGCCGCGGTCGACCGCACGGGCACACCCCGCGGACGCCGGCGCAGGACCGGCCGGCGGCGGGTCACCCGCCGAACGCGGCGACGACCTCGGCGGCGGTGCAGCGGTGGGACAGCAGGCTGTAGTCGAGACTGGCCAGCGAGCGGCGGGCGGCGTCCTCGTCGACCACTCCGCAGGCGTCCTCGACCACCACCGGCAGGAAGCCGAGGTCGGCGGCGTGCCGGGCGGTGGGCTCGATGCCGATCTCCAGCACCGCGCCGACCAGGACCAGCGTGGTCACCCCGCGGTCGCGCAGCACGGCCTCCAGCGGCGTCCCCACCAGCGCCGACATGCCGAGCTTGTCGAACACCGGCTCGCCGTCGGCCGGCGCGAGGTCGTCGGAGATCTGCGTGTGGTCGGCGTCGGGCGGGAAGGCGGCGGTGACGGCGTCGGCGCGGTCCCGCCGCTGCCAGGCCATCGCGGTGCGCAGCGCCGCCACCCCCATGTGCGAGGGCGGCAGCGACACGTGCCGCACGTAGAGGACCGGCACGCCCGCCGCCCGGGCGGCGCGCAGCACGTCCGCGATCCGCCCGGTCAGCGCCTCGCGGTCCCGGACGTGGGCCAGGATGCCGACCTGCGCGTCGTAGACGAGCACGGCGCTGGCCGCCGGCCGGCACATCTCGGGGACCGTCTCGGGGACGTCGACGCCGAAGGCCCGCTGCACGGCGCGAGCCTGGCACTCACCGACGTCGAGTACCAGGCTCGGCGGCCCGGTGGTAGGCACGGGACGACGGCCCGGCCCGAGGGCCGACCCGAGGAGGCGACGTGCAGGCAGTGGTCTACGAGCGCACCGGCGGACCGGAGGTGCTCACCGTCCAGGACGTGCCCGACCCCGAGCCCCGCGACGGCGAGGTGCTGGTCGACGTCGAGGCGGTGGGCGTGAACTTCCGCGACGTGTACGAGCGCGAGGGCCGCCCGCCCTACACGGCGTCCCCGCCCGCGGTGGTCGGCGCCGAGGGCGCCGGACGCGTCGTGGACACCGGGGAGCGGGTGGCCTGGGTCAGCGTGCCGGGCAGCTACGCCGGGCGGGTGGCCGCCCGGCGGGGCGCGCTGGTGCCGGTGCCCGACGGCGTGAGCTCGGAGCTGGCCGCCGCGGTGGTGCTGCAGGGCTGCACCGCCCACTACCTGGCCGCCGACTCCCACCCGGTGGCCGAGGGCGACTGGGTGGTGGTGCACAGCGCCGCCGGCGGCGTCGGGCTGCTGCTCACCCAGCTGGTGCGGCTGCGCGGCGGGCACGTGCTGGCGACGACGTCGACCGAGGAGAAGGCGGAGCTGGCCCGGGGCGCCGGTGCCGACGAGGTCGTCGTCGGCTACGACGGGTTCGCCGAGCGGGTGCGCGAGCTCTCCGGCGGCGAGGGCGCGGCCGCGGTGTACGACGGCGTCGGCCGGACCACCTTCACCGCGGGGCTGCGGGCGCTGCGGCCCACCGGCCGGATGGTCCTGTACGGCGCCTCCAGCGGGCAGCCCGAGCCGTTGGAGCTGCAGCAGCTGGCCGCGCACGGCTCGGTGTACGTGCAGCGCCCGACGCTGGCCACCTACACCCGCACGCCGGAGCTGCTGCGCGAGCGGGCCGGCGCGGTGCTCGACCTGGTCGCCGCCGGCCGCCTCGACGTGCGCATCGGCGCGCGCCTGCCGCTGGCGCAGGCCCGCCGGGCGCACGAGGACCTCGAGGGCCGCCGGACGACGGGCAAGGTGCTGCTCCTCCCCGGCGGGGGCGCCGCCGCGTGAGCGTGCTGGTGCGGCTGGGCGGTCTGGTGGCCGACGCGGCGCCGGGGCTGCCGCTGCGCGCGACGGCCTACACCGTCGATCGGGACGTCGCCGTGCCGATGCCCGACGGGGTGGCGCTGCTCGGCGACCACTAGCGCCCCGCCGCCGCCGACGGCCCGCTGCCCGTCGTCCTCGTCCGGCTGCCCTACGGCCGCGCCGTGCCGGCCGCCGACGTCACCGTGGGCGAGGACGGCGTGCTCCCCGTCGACGTCGAGCCCTTCCCACCGCCTACCGGTTCCGGGCCGGCCCCCGGCTGCGGGTGCAGGTCGCCGGCGGCGCGTTCCCGCGCTTCGCCCGCAACCCCGGCACCGGGGCGCCCCTCGCCACCGCGACCGCCGGCCGGCCGTGCCGCACCGAGGTGCACCACGACGCGGCGCACCCCTCGTGCCCGGAGCTGCCCGTCCTGGCCTGAGCGGCCCGGACAGCACGACGGCGCCCCCTCCCGGAGGAGGGGGCGCCGCTGGGAACGTGTTTCAACGGCCCCCGTGCAGGGACCCGGCCCGAGCCTCAGCGAGGGACGGGGGCACGGGGGTCCTTACCCCGCGAGCTCGGTGGCCAGCTCGCCCTCGAACGCGTCCTGCACGACCTCGGCACCGCCGGGGACGTCGGCCGGCCGCAGGATGAAGCTCTGCGTGCTCGGCGACACCCCGGTCTCGAAGCCCTCGATCGGCACGATCAGGCCGCCGGTGTCGATGTCCTGCAGCTCGCCGAACGCCGCGGTGACGCCCTCGCGGGTGAGGTCGCCGCTCTCGCACGCCGCGTCGAGGGTCTGCTTCATCACGTCGCCCATCGCGTACCCGAAGATCGCGCCGAGGCTCGGCGTGGTGTTCGGGTAGGCCGCCTGGTACTGCTGCAGCAGCTCGGGCTGGGCGTCCCACGCGGTGATCGGCGAGGACACGTACAGGTGGTCCTTGAGCCACTGCGCCGACGGCCCCTGCAGCAGGCCCGGCGCGAACACCGGGTTGCTGCCCAGGATCGGGACGTCGAGGTTCTGGGCCTGCGCCACCGCGGCCGCCGAGGCGGTCTGGGTGGGCGCGACGGTCAGCACGATCGCGTCGACGCCCTCGGCGGCGAACTGGGTGATCTGGGCGGACATGTCCTGGTCGGTGGACTTGATCTGCGCCGGGATGACGGTCAGGTCGCGGGCCTCGGCCACGGCCTCGCTGCCGGCCAGGCCGTTCTCGCCGTACTCGCCCTCGAAGTAGATGTGCCCGACGGTGGCGCCGTCCTGGAGCAGGCCCTGGTCGAACAGGTACTGGTAGCCGTTGGCCAGCTCGACGTCGTAGGTGGCGCCGAGCACGCCGGTGTGGGGGATCTCGGTGAGCGTGCGCGCCCAGGCCGACGGGAAGTTGACGATCTGGTCGTTCTCGTACTCCGGCGCGAGCGCGGTGTTGATCGGCGAGCCGATCGTCTGCTGCATCGCCAGGATGTTGGGCTCCATGCCCGAGTACAGCTGCACGCCGGTCTGCGGCACGTAGGTGGTGTCCTGGACGTCGAGCTCGACGTCGTAGGTGTCGCAGACCTGGTTGTCCTGCCAGAAGAGCGTGTTGCCGTTGGTGATGTCGGTGCCCAGCGCGGCGAACACGCCGGTCAGGTCGGTGAGCACACCGAGCCGGATGGTGGTGCCCTCGATGCCGACGTCGGTCGTGACCTCCCCCTCGCCGCCTCCGCCGCCGCCACCACCGCCGCCGCCGCTCTCCGGTGCCTTGGTGCTGCAGCCGCTGACCACCACGACGGCGGCAGCGGCCAGGACGGCGGCCCCCCGTGAACGCTTTCCTGCTCTCATCTGGTGCTGCTCCCTTGGGCTGGTGGATCGGACGGGTCGGGGACGGTGGTGCTCGACGCCGAGGCCGGACCGGCGCTCGGGGATCCGCGGCCGGGCCGGTGGCCTCGGCTGCGGAAGCGGTTGGCGAACCCGGCTAGGCCGCCGGGCTCGAAGAGGACGACGAGGATGATCGCCAGGCCGAACAGGTACCGGGCCGCGATGCCGGCCGCGACGCCACCCTCGCCGGGCGCGCTCACCAGCGGCAGCACGTCGGCGAACTGCTGGAACACCAGCGGCAGGGCGGTGACGAAGGCCGCGCCCAGCGCCGCGCCGGCCACCGAGCCGAGCCCGCCGAGCACGATCATCGCCAGGTAGAGGATCGACACGGTGAGGCCGAAGGACTCCGGCGCGATGCTGCCGATCGACAGCGCGTACATGACCCCGGACAGGCCCGCGTACATGGAGCTGACCAGGAACACCCGCGCCTTGTAGGCCTGCACGTTGACGCCCATGACCGAGGCGGCCACCTCGCTGTCGCGCAGCGTCTGCAGCGCCCGGCCGGGCCGGCTGCGCAGCAGGTTGCGGGCGAAGACGTAGGCGACCAGGGCCAGGACGATGCCCAGGTACCACAGCCGCTCGGCCTCGCGGAACGGGACACCGAGGACGAACAGCTGCGGGTCGTCGTTGCCGAAGCTGAAGCCGAACAGCGAGAACTCCGGCACCGAGCGGCCGTTGAACCCGCCGGTCACCGGCGTCCAGGTGTTGAGCACGTGGACGCCGATGAACACCAGACCCAGCGAGGCGACGCCGAGGTAGATGCCGCGCAGCCGGGCCGCGATCGGGCTGAAGACCAGCCCGGCCAGGCCGGCGAGCAGCACGCCGACGACCATGCCGACGATCGGCGGCAGCTCCAGGCCGCGCAGCGCCGCCCGGGTGCCCAGGCCGCCGGACTCCCCGGAGATGAAGGTGTAGCTGACCGCGCCGACGGCGAGGAAGAAGGCGTGCGCCAGCGACAGCTGCCCGGTGGTGCCCACCAGCAGGTTCAGCCCGATGGCGCCGACGATCGCGCCGGCGACGGCGAAGCCGGTGCGCAGCCAGAACTCCTCGACGTACAGCGGCAGCGCCAGCAGCACGACGAGCGCGGCCAGCAGCAGCAGCGGCTTGAGCAGCCGCAGCGGGGACCGGCGGGGTGCCGCCCCGGCGGGGGGCGCCGACGTGCGGCCGGCACCGGCGGGCGCGGAGAGGGTGTCAGACACGTGTCAGCTCCTTGGTCCCGAACAGGCCGGAGGGACGGACCAGCAGCACGATGATCATCACGACGTAGGGCGCGACCTCGCCGAACCCGCGGCCCAGGAACGACAGCTGCTCCTGGTAGCCGGCCGCCATCGCCTCGGTGATGCCGATGAGCAGCCCGCCGACCAGCGCGCCGCCGGTGGAGTCCAGGCCGCCGAGGATCGCGGCCGGGAAGGCGCGCAGCGCGACGGTGTAGGCGGCCGCGCTGACGCCCGGGGTCGGGGCGCCGACGAGGAACAGCGCGGCCACGGCGGCCAGCAGACCGGCGACCACCCAGGCCAGCGCGGACACGCGGCCCTGGCGGATGCCCATGAGCGCCGCCGCCTCGCCGTCCTCGGCCGAGGCGCGCATGGCCACGCCCCAGCTGGAGTACTTGAAGGCCACGAAGAACGCGATGATCAGGACGGCGGCGACGCCCATGGCGATGAGCCGGTTCTCGCTGATGCCCACCCCGCCGATGCGGACGGAGTCGCCGCCCCACGGGTGCGGGACGTTGAGGATGTCCGGGCCGATCTGCCGGATGAGCTCGGTGAGCAGGATGATGTCGACGCCGATGGTGACGATGGCCAGGCTGATCACCGGGGCGCCGCGGAGCCGGTTGATGATGAACCGCTCGACGAGCAGCGCGGCGACCGCGGTCACCAGGACGCCGACCAGCACCGCCGGGAGGAAGCCGATGGTGTCCGACAGCCGGGCGATCGTGTAGGCGCCGAGCAGCAGCAGCGAGCCGTGGGTGAAGCTGACGACCTCGCTGGCCTTGAAGATGATCACGAAGCCCAGGGCGATGAGCGCGTAGATCGCGCCCAGCGAGATGCCGTTGAGAAGCAGGGACAGGAACTGGGTCACGGCCGGCTCCCCGGGACGTCGGTGTCGTGGTCTGCGGTGCCGTGCGCGGTGCTCCCGTACGCCGTGCTCCCCTGCGCTGCGGGGCCGTGCCCGCTGCCGCCGTGGGCGGCGGTGTCGTGTGCGGTGGCGTCGTGGGCGGTGGCGTCGTGGGCGGCGGCGGCCTCGGCCGGGTCGATGTCGGTGCCCGAGCCCAGGTAGGCGCGGATGACCTCGGGGTCGGACTGCACCTGCGCCGGGGTGCCGTCGGCGATGCGGCGGCCGAAGTCCAGGACGGTGACCCGGTCGGCCAGCGACATGACCATCCCCATGTCGTGCTCGACGAGGATGATCGAGATCCCCAGCGCCGAGCGGATCTCCCGGATCGCGTCGGCCATCCGCACGGTCTCCTGCGCGTTCATGCCGGCCACCGGCTCGTCGAGCAGCAGCAGCCGCGGCTCGATGCAGAGCGCCCGGGCCACCTCGACCCGCTTCTGGTCGCCGTAGGACAGCACGCCGACCGGGGTGTGCAGCTTCGGGCCCAGGTCGAGGAACTCGGCGATCTCGCGGATGCGCTCGCCGTGCACCTTGCCCTCGCGGGTGGCCCGCGGCAGCCGCAGCCCGGAGGAGAGGAAGCCCGCCTTCGTGAGGTGGTGGCGGCCGAGCATGAGGTTCTCGGCGACGGTCTGGGCGCCCGACAGCGCGATGTTCTGGAAGGCGCGGGCCACGCCGACACCGGCGATCTGGAAGGGGCGCATGGTGCTGAGCCGGGCGTCGCCGAAGCGGACCTCGCCCTCGGTGGCCTTGTAGACGCCGGAGAGGACGTTGAACAGCGTCGACTTGCCGGCGCCGTTCGGCCCGATGACGGCGTGGATGCTGCCGGGCTGCACGGTGAAGGAGACGTCGCTGAGCGCCTTGATGGCGCCGAAGGCGACGCTGACGTGCTCGACCTCGACCGGGGGGACGTCGGTGCGGGTCTCGGCCGCCGGCGCGCTCACGCCGACCACCGCGACAGGGTGCGCAGCGGCGCGCGGTCGGTGCGCTCCTCGGGGGCGTCGCCGGTGTGGCCGAGGTAGAGCCGTTGCACCTCGTCGGTCTGCGCCAGCTCGCGGGCGTCGCCGGACAGCGACACCTTCCCGACGTCGAGGACGTAGGCGCGGTCGGCCACGCCGAGGGCCATGGTGGCGTTCTGCTCGACCAGCAGCACCGAGGTGCCCTGCCGGTTGATCTCGGCGATCACCTCGCCGATCTGGCCGATGATCCGCGGCGCCAGGCCCAGGGAGGGCTCGTCGAGCAGCAGCAGCCGGGGGCTGGCCATCAGCGCGCGACCGATGGCCAGCATCTGCTGCTCACCGCCCGACAGCAGACCGGCGCGCTGGGCGGACCGCTCGCGCAGCACCGGGAACAGGTCGTGCACCCGGGCGACGGCCTGCGCCTTGGCGCCGCGGTCGCGGTTGCCCATGCCGCCGGCGCGCAGGTTCTCCTCCACGGTGAGCCGGCCGAAGATCCGCCGGCCCTCCGGCACCTGGACGACGCCGGCGCGCACGATCTGGCCGGGGTCACGGCGGGTGAGGTCGACGTCGCCGAGGCGCACGGTGCCGGCGTCGACGCGGCCGCGGTGCAGCCGCAGGGTGCCCGAGATGGTGCGCAGCAGCGTGCTCTTGCCGGCGCCGTTGCTGCCCAGGACCGCCACGACCGCGCCGTCGGGCACCTCCATGGACACGCCACGGACGGCCTCGACGGCACCCCCGTAGGTGACCTGCAGCGAGTCGACGGTCAGCACGGCGCGACCGGAGGTGATGTGCAGCACATGCGGCGGAACGATAGGCGGCAGGTCAAGGCCTGACGGGCACCGACGACGCGACTGTGACCACTCGGTGATACGAGACCGGCCGGTCTGTCTTGCATGACGCCGCGGACGTGTCCGCAGCACACCCCCGGCGCCGCTCCTACGGGTGCGCTCCACATTGTCCGCGGCCCCCGGTCGTGTCAGGACCGGGCGGCTGCTCGACGGCGGGTGTCCGCGGCTGCTACACCCGCACTCCCCCGGGACCGACGGCGGCGAAGGAGCCCCCCGTGTTCGACGACCAGCTCACCGCGACGATCGCGACCGCCCGCGGGCACGCCCTCGGCGACCTGCTGCACCGCTCGGCGGCCCGCACGCCGGGGAAGACCGCGCTGCGGTTCGGCGAGCGGTCCTGGACCTACGCCGAGCTCGACGCCGTCGTCAACCGCACCGCCCACGCGCTGGCCGAGCGGGGTGTGCAGAAGGGCGACCGGGTGGCGCTGCTGTCGCACAACGACGACGGCTACGTGGTGCTCACCTTCGCGCTGGCCCGGCTGGGCGCCATCGCCGTGCCGGTGAACTTCATGCTGCAGGCCGGCGAGGTCGCCTACGTCCTGGAGCACTCCGGCACGATCGGGGTGGTCGTGGAGGCCGCGCTGCTGCCGGTGGCGCAGGAGGCGCTGCGGCTGTCCGGCCGCGACGGCGACGTCCGGGTGCGCGGCGTCCTCGGCGGTGGGGACGGCGGTGGGAACGGCGCGCCGCCGGAGGGATGGGAGGCCTACGAGACCTGGACGGCGCACGCGGACGCCTCGCCCCCGCAGGTGCCGGTGGCCGACGACGACGTGCTGCAGCTGATGTACACCAGCGGCACCGAGTCGCGGCCCAAGGGCGTGATGATGACCAGCCGCAGCCTGGTGAGCCAGTACGTGAGCTGCGTCGTCGACGGGCGCTACACCGCCGACGACGTCGCCCTGCACGCCCTGCCGCTGTTCCACGTCGCCGCGCAGCACTGCTTCCTCAACCCCAACCTCTACCTGGGCGGGACCAACGTGGTGCTGCCCGGGCCCGACCCGGCCACCGTGCTGGAGACCGTCGAGCGCGAGCGCATCACCAGCCTGTTCTGCCCGCCGACGGTGTGGATCGGGCTGCTGCGCTCCCCCGACTTCGACCGCCGCGACCTGTCCTCGCTCGTCAAGGGCTACTACGGCGCGTCGATCATGCCGGTGGCCGTGGTCGAGGAGCTGTCCCGCCGGCTGCCCGGGATGGCGCTGTTCAACTTCTACGGCCAGACGGAGATGTCCGCGCTGGCGCTGGTCCTCTCCCCCGAGGACCAGCTGCGCCGGCCCGGGTCGGCCGGCACGGCGGTGGTCAACAGCGAGACCCGCATCGTCGACGACGAGGACCGGCCGGTGGGTCCCGGCGTGGAGGGCGAGATCGTGCACCGCAGCCCGCACGCCACGGCCGGCTACTGGAACGACCCGGAGAAGACGGCGGAGGCCTTCCGCAACGGCTGGTTCCACAGCGGCGACCTCGGCGTGGCCGACGAGGACGGCTACGTCACGGTCGTCGACCGCAAGAAGGACGTCATCAAGACCGGCGGGGAGAACGTGGCCAGCCGGGAGGTGGAGGAGGTCCTCTACCAGCACCCCGCCGTCGCGGAGGTCGCCGTCTTCGGCGTCCCGCACCCGCGCTGGATCGAGGCCGTGGCCGCCGTGGTGGTCCCCCGCGAGGGGCAGCCGGTGCGGCCCGAGGAGCTGGTCGCCTTCTGCCGCGAGCGGCTGGCCGGGTTCAAGGCGCCCCGCCACGTGGCGCTGGCCGACGCGCTGCCGAAGAACGCCAGCGGCAAGATCCTCAAGCGCGACCTGCGGACGACGTACGCCGACCTGGCCGGATGAGCGCGCCGATCGGGCTCCCGTCGCCTACCGTCGGCCGGGTGTGGTCGGCACCACACCTGGACCCGAGGGGGACGCACCCGTGCTCTACACCGCCTACGAGTGGCAGCAGCGGCTGACCGCACCGGCCCGGACGACGTCGGCGCTCACCGCGCGGGCGCTGGAGGCGCTCCCGGCGCCGCTGGCCGGGCTGCCCGGGCCCCGCCGGCTGCGGGCCGCCTGCCGGGTGCTGGCGGACGCGCGCCCGACGCACGTCCGGCCGGAGTGGGGCATCGACGCCGTCGACGTCGACGGGCGCAGCGCCGAGGTGGTCGTGGAGCCGGTGCTCTCGACGCCGTTCGCCGACGTGCTGCACTTCGGCAAGCCCGACGTGGCCGGCCAGCCGCAGGTGCTCGTCGTCGGGCCGATCTCGGGGCACTTCGCCACGCTGCTGCGCCCGACGGTGCGGACCCTGCTCGCCGACCACGACGTGTACGTCGTCGACTGGCACAACGCCCGGGACGTGCCGCTGGAGGCCGGCCGGTTCGGCCTCGACGAGTACGTCGACCACGTGCTCGCCGCCATGCGGCACCTGGGCCGCGACACCCACGTGCTGGCCGTGTGCCAGCCCGCGCCGCTGGTGCTCGCCGCCGTCGCGGTCATGGCGGCCGCGGGCGACCCCGCGCAGCCGCGCAGCCTGACGCTGATCGCCGGGCCGATCGACACCCGGGTCAACCCCAACCGGGTGAACGCCGGCGCCGGCCGCCACCCGATCTCGCGCTACGAGCGGCTGCTCACCACCACCGTGCCGGCCCGCCACCCCGGCGCCGGCCGCCGCGTCTACCCCGGCGTCACCCAGCTGACGGCGTTCATGTCGATGAACCCGCGCCGGCACGTGCGCGCGCACCTGCAGATGTACCGCTCGATGGTGGCCGGCGACGAGGCGGCCGCGGCCACCACCCGCGCCTTCTACGAGGAGTACGGCGCGGTCATGGACGTGCCGGCCGAGTTCTACCTGGAGACGCTGCAGCGCGTCTTCATGGAGCACGACCTGCCCCGCGGCGTCTTCACCTGGCGGGGGCAGCCGGTGGACCCCGCCGCGATCACCGACACCGCGCTGCTCACCGTCGAGGGCGCCCAGGACGACCTGTGCTCCCCTGGGCAGACCGAGGCGGCGCACGCGCTGTGCACCGGCATCCCGGCCGACCGGCACCACCACCACCTGCAGCAGGGCGCGGGGCACTACGGCGTGTTCGCCGGCGCCCGCTGGGAGGCCGAGATCTACCCGGTGATCCGGTCGTTCGTCGCGGCCAACGAGGACGCACCCGTGGCGGCGCACGCCCGCTGACGCGCACGCCTCCTCGGCCGGGCCGGCGTCCTGCGACGATCGCCCGCAATCGCCCGCACGACACCGGCCCGACCGAGGAGACCCCGCGATGACCGCGACCGCACCCGACCCCACCGCGCGCGAGGCCGAGCGGGCCCGCATCCGCGCCGCCCACCTGCGGCCCGCCGGGGAGCGGCCGGCCTCGACCGCCCGCGGCCTGCACCACACCGCGCTGATCAGCAGCGACGTCGAGGCGACCGTGCGCTTCTACCAGGACGTGCTCGGCTTCCCCCTCACCGAGCTGATCGAGAACCGCGACTACCCCGGTTCCTCGCACTTCTTCTTCGACATCGGCCACGGCAACCTGCTGGCCTTCTTCGACTTCCCCGGCCTCGACGTCGGCCCCTACGCCGAGGTGCTCGGCGGGCTGCACCACGTGGCGATCAGCGTCGAGCCACAGCGGTGGGAGGAGCTGGTGGCCCGGCTCGCCGACGCCGGCGTCCCGCACGAGGTGCACAGCGGCGTCTCGGTGTACTTCCGCGACCCCGACGGCGCCCGCGTCGAGCTGATCGCCGACCCGCTGGGCGAGATGTACGGCTCCACCGTGCTCTGAGCCGGTCCGAGCTGCTCCGGGCGCGGGACCGTCGGTGGCCGGGGGCAGGATCACCGGCGTGGTGGCCTTCTTCCTCCCCCGGGCGAGCGACGACGAGCAGGCCGAGCGGCTCTACGAGGCGCTCGCCGAGTTCGCCGGCTGCGCGCCCGCTCCCCCGGGCCGCCGGGTGCGCTCGATCACCTTCACCTCCGACGGCGCGGAGTGGGTGGCCGAGGTCGGCGCGCAGCTGCGCGGCCGGCGGACGACGCGCCTGCTGCGCCGCGGCGAGCTGCTCGAGCACACCGAGACGCTGACCTCACCCACCCGCGTGCTCGCCGTCTACCCCGGCACGCCGCACGTAGTGGTCACCGACGCCCAGCCGATCACCGGCGCGGCCTCGGAGTGGGCCAACCCCTTTCCCGCGCAGCCCGACGCGGTCGTGCTGTTCGACGCCGGCTGAGCCTCACCGCCCGCCGGCGGCCGCGGGCGCGGTGCCGGTGACGACGTCCTCGACGGTCGCCCGCGCGCCGCGCTCGTACAGCGACGCCAGGGCCGCCAGGTAGGGCGTGGTGAACCGCGGGTCGTCGACCAGGTCGCCGAACAGCTCGCGGTCGGCGAGGAAGGCCAGCGGGTCCTCGCGCTGGCGGCGGGCGTTGGCCGCCAGCCGCGCGCTGCGGCGGTCGGCGACCGGGATCGGGGCGCCCTGCTCGTCGACGCCCTCGGAGTAGCGGGCCCAGCCGGCGACCACCGCGGCCGAGCGGGCGACCTCGCCGCCGCGGGCCAGGTTCTCCCGCACCACCGGCAGCAGCCACTTGGGCAGCCGCTCGGACCCGTCGAAGGCCAGCCGGGCCAGGGTGTCGCGGATCGCGGGGTTGGCGAACCGCTCGACGAGCTCCCGGCGGTAGGCGTCGAGGTCGATGCCGGGCACCGGCAGCAGCGTCGGGGTGGCCTCCTGCTCCATGTAGCCCAGCAGCAGCCGCTGGAACAGCGGGTCCTGCGCCGCCTCGTGCACCAGCCGGTACCCGGCGAGGGTGCCCAGGTAGGCCAGCGCCTGGTGGCCGGCGTTGAGCAGCCGCAGCTTCATCCGCTCGTAGGGCTCGACGTCGGTCACCAGCTGGACGCCGGCCTGCTCCAGCGGGGGCCGGCCGAGCGGGAAGCGGTCCTCGAGCACCCACTGCACGAACGGCTCGCACACCACCGGCCAGCCGTCCTCGATCCCGAAGCGCTGGACGACGTCGGCGCGGTCGTCGTCGGTGGTCGCGGGGGTGATCCGGTCGACCATCGAGTTGGGGAAGGCCACCTCCCGCTCCACCCAGGCGCCGAGCTCCGGGTCGCGCAGGGCCGCGTAGGCGGCGAAGCTGCGCCGGGTGACGTCGCCGTTGTGCTGCACGTTGTCGCACGACACCACGGTGAACGGCGCCAGGCCGCGGTCGCGGCGGCGGACCAGCGCCTCGGCGAGCAGGCCGAACCACGTCGACGGCGTCGCCCCGGGCACCAGGTCGTGGGCGACGCCGGGGTCGGCCGGGTCGAACCGCCCGGTGACCGGGTCGAGCGCGTAGCCGCCCTCGGTGACCGTCAGCGAGACGATCCGGGTGGTCTCGGCCGCCATCTTCTCGACCACCGCGTCGGGGTCGTCGGGCGCCAGCAGGTACTCCACGATCGAGCCGACCACGCGCGCCTCGGCGGTCCCGTCGGGGTGGCGGACGACGAGGGTGTACAGGCAGTCCTGGGCCGCCATCACCTCGGCCATCGCGCGGTCGGTGGGCAGCACGCCGACCCCGCAGATGCCCCACTCCTCCCCCTGCCCGGCCGCGAGCAGCCGGTCGAGGTAGAGGGCCTGGTGGGAGCGGTGGAACGACCCCACCCCGAGGTGCACGATCCCCGGGCGCACCCGGGAGCGGTCGTAGGTCGGCACCGGCAGCGAGCCGGCGAGGGCGGGCAGCGTGGCGGCGGCGAGCGGTGGCACGGCGTACTCCAGGGTGCGGGCGGAGGGGGTGGGCGCGGCGTCAGGCGGCGGGCAGGCGGCGTCCGGAGGACGGGGAGAACAGGTGCTCCCGGCCCGGCTGGATGCGCAGGTGCACCCGCTCGCCCTTGGCCGGCGGCCGGGTGGGGTCGACACGGGCGATGACGCTGTCGCTGAGCGTGCCGGAGTCCGGCGGCAGGTCGGGCAGCGACCCGTGCAGGAACGCGTCGGAGCCGAGCTCCTCGACCACGGTGACGTCGACCGGGAAGGCGCCGGGCTCGCCCGCGCCGACCAGCTCCAGCGACTCCGGGCGGAAGCCGGCCACCACGGTGCGCGCGCCCTCCGCCGACAGCGCACCCAGCGCCGCGGTCGGCACCGGGATGCGGGCCTGCCCGAGGACGGCGTGCCCGTCGTCGAGCGCGAACTCCGCGAGGTTCATCCCCGGCGAGCCGATGAACCCGGCGACGAACACGTTCACCGGCTCCTGGTAGAGCCGCAGCGGGGTGTCGCACTGCTCGAGCACGCCGGCCCGCAGCACCGCCACCCGGTCGCCCATCGTCATGGCCTCGACCTGGTCGTGGGTGACGTAGACCGTCGTCGTCCCCAGGCGGCGCTGCAGGGCGGCGATCTGGGTGCGGGTCTGCACGCGCAGCTTGGCGTCGAGGTTGGACAGCGGCTCGTCCATGAGGAACACCTGCGGGTCGCGCACGATGGCCCGGCCCATCGCCACCCGCTGCCGCTGCCCGCCGGAGAGCGCCTTGGGCCGGCGGTCGAGGAACTCCTCGAGGTCGAGGATCCGGGCCGCCTCGGCCACCCGCCGGGAGATCTCCTCGCGGCTGCGGCCGGCGATCTCGAGCGCGAAGCCCATGTTGTCCGCCACCGTCATGTGCGGGTAGAGCGCGTAGCTCTGGAACACCATCGCGATGTCGCGGTCCTTGGACTTCAGGTGCGTCACGTCGCGGTCGCCGATGCGGATGGCGCCGCGGTCGACGTCCTCCAGGCCGGCCAGCATCCGCAGCGACGTGGACTTGCCGCATCCGGACGGGCCCACCAGCACGAGGAACTCGCCGTCGGCGATCTCCAGGTCCAGCGAGTCGACGGCGGGACGCTCGGCGCCGGGGTAGATGCGGCTGGCGGCGTCGTAGGTGACCGAGGCCATGGGTCTCTCCTCGTGCTGGCGGTCCGGGGTCAGGGGCCGGGGCGGACGACGACCTTGACCGAGCCGGGGTCGCGGCGGCCGGCGGTGAGGGCGTCCTCGGTGCCCTCGAGGTCGTAGCTGCCGGTGACCAGGCGGTCGAGGTCGACCCGTCCGGCGGCGACCAGCGCGATCGCCGTCGGCCAGGTGCCGGCGTAGCGGAAGGTGCCGGTGACCTCGAGCTCGCGCTCCTGCACCACCGACAGCGGCAGCGGCACCTCGTCGCCGCCCATGCCGACGAGCACCGCGCGGCCGGCCCGGTCCAGCGCGCAGATGCCCTCGGCGATCGCGGCGGGCACCCCGGAGCACTCCAGCAGCACGCCGGGCGGGCGGTCGGAGTCGGCGAGGCGCTCGGTGCGGGCGTCGACGACCGCGGTGGCGCCCAGCTCGCGGGCCAGCGCCAGCCTGGCGGGGTTGACGTCGGACACGACCACCTCGGTGGCGCCGAAGGCCAGCGCCGCCTGCACGCTGACCAGGCCGATGGGGCCGGCACCGACCACCAGCACCCGCGAGCCCGCGGTGACCCCGCCGCGGCGGCACGCCCAGATGCCCACCGACAGCGGCTCGAGCAGCGCGGCGGCGTCGTCGCCCAGACCGTCGGGCACCGGGTGGGCGAAGGCGGCGTGCACGACGACGTACTCGGCGAGCGCGCCGTCGACCGGCGGGGTGGCGAAGAACCGCATGGCCGGGCAGAGGTTGTAGCGGCCGGCCAGGCACTGCGCGCAGGTCAGGTCGGGCACGCCGGGCTCGACCGACACCCGCTGCCCGACGGCCGGCGCGGCCACGCCCGGGCCGAGCGCGACCACCTCCCCGGCGGCCTCGTGGCCGAGCACGAGCGGGGACTCGACGACGTAGCGGCCGATCCGCCCGTGGTCGTAGTAGTGGGTGTCGGAGCCGCACACCCCGACCGCGGTGACGCGGACGAGCACCTCCCCCGGCCCCGGCTCGGGGACCGGGCGCTCCTCGACGACGACGTCGCCGGGACCGCGCAGGACCGCGGCTCTCACGTCCCGGCCCTCACTTCACCGCCCCCAGCGACAGGCCCTGCACCAGCTTGTCCTGGGCGGCGAACCCGGCGACGAGCACTGGCAGCGACACCACGAAGGCGGCGGCGCACACCTGGGCGAGGAACAGGCCCTGGCTGGTGACGAAGCCGGTCAGGTACACCGGCGCCGTCTGCGCGACGGTGCCGGTGAGGGTGCGGGCGAGCAGCAGCTCGTTCCAGCTGAAGATGAAGCAGATCAGCGAGGTGGCCGCGATGCCCGGCAGCACGATCGGCGCCACCACCCGGCGGAGGGTGAGCAGCAGCCCCGCGCCGTCCATCGACGCGGCCTCGAGGATCTCCACCGGCACCTCGGCGAGGAAGGAGCGCATCATCCACACCGCGATCGGCAGGTTCATCGCGGTGTAGAGGACGATGAGCAGCCAGATGTTGTCCAGCAGCCCGCTGAACTGCGCGAACAGGTAGATGGGCAGCAGGCCGGCCACCACCGGCAGCATCCGGGTGGACAGGAAGAAGAACAGCACGTCGGTCCACTTGCGCACCGGCCGGATCGACAGCGCGTAGGCCGCCGGGATGGCCAACAGCAGCACGATCGCCGTGGACACCACGCTGGCGGTCAGCGAGTTGAGCAGCGAGGGCCAGGGGTTGGCGCCGGTGCCGATGCCGAAGAAGGACCGGTAGCCCTCCAGCGTGAGCGGGGCGAGCACCGACGGCGGGTTGGTCGCGGCGTCCTCCTCGCTGTGGAACGACGTGAGGACCATCCAGAGGACCGGCAGGACGAACAGGAACCCGATCAGCCAGGCGAGGAGGGCCAGCAGGGCACCGCCGCGGGGCTTGCGCGGCCGGCGCGGCTCGCCGCCGGGGGTGCGGGTGGCGGCGACCGGGGCGACGTCGGTGACCGAGCTCATCGCGCGTTCTCCTCCTGGAACAGCGTCGAGACCGTCCGCAGCGCGAGCGTGGCGATGACGATCGTCCCGATGACCACCACGACGCCCGCCGCCGACGCCCGGCCGTAGTCGTGCGCCTGGTAGAAGGTCTGGTAGATGACGTACGGGAGGTTGGCGGTGCCCAGCCCGCCGGACGTGATCGTGAAGACCGCGTCGAAGTTCTGGACGATGTAGATCGACCCCAGCAGCGCGCCCAGCTCCAGGTAGCGGCGCAGGTGCGGGAAGGTCATGTAGCGGAAGACCTGCCAGCTGCTCGCGCCGTCGATCCGCGCGGCCTCGATGACGTCCAGGGGCCGGCTCTGCAGCCCGGCCAGCAGGATCAGCATCATGAACGGCGTCCACTGCCAGATGAGGGCGATCTCGACCGAGACCAGCGGCGCGGCGGTGATCCAGTCCGGCTGCGGCGCGTCGTCCGACCCGAACAGCCGCCAGATCGCGGTGAGCGTGCCGTTGAGCAGGCCGTACTCGGGGTTGAACAGCGCGTGCTTCCACAGCAGCGCCGCGGCCACCGGGACGACGAGGAACGGCGTGATCATCATCGTGCGCACCACGCCGCGGCCGCGGAACCGCCGGTCGAGCAGCAGCGCGATGCCCAGGCCCAGCAGCAGGCTGACCAGGACGACGACCACGGTGAGCACGACGGTGGTGAGGATCGCCTCGCGCATGTTCACGTCGGTGAGCACGCTGGCGTAGTTGCTGAAGCCGGTGAACCCGCGCTCGTCGGGGTAGTAGGCGTTCCAGTCCATGAACGACACGACCAGTGTGACGACGAAGGGCAGCTGCGTCACCACGATCGTGAAGATCAGCGCCGGCAGCAGGGGCGCGCGGCGGGCCCAGTCCGACGTGCGCCGCAGCGCCCCGGAGGGCGGCGGTGGCGGCGGCGGTGTCCCGACGTCGTCGCGCCTGCGCTCGATGGTCGTGCTCATGGCCGCTCCTCCCCCTCGCGGGCCGGTCCGGCACCCGCGGTCCTGCCGGTCCGGGTGGTGGGTCCGCCGCCGCTCATCCCGACTCGCGCTCGCGGTAGCGCTCCGCGACGTCCTCGGCCAGGTCCTGGCCCCGGGCGAGCGCCTCGTCGACGGTCATCTGGCCGGCGATCGCCGAGCTCACGTCCTGCGACACCTGGGTGGCCAGGTCCGGGAACTCGGGGATGCCGAGGAACTGGATGCCGGGCGCCGGCCGCGGCTGCACGCCGGGGTCGTTCGGGTCGGCGGCCTCGATGGCGGCCAGGGTCGGCTCGGCGAAGGCCGATGCCTCGGCCAGGTAGTCGGGGTTGCCGTAGGTCGAGGCCCGCTTGCCGGCGGGCACCCGCGACCAGCCGAGCTCGGCGCCGACGAGCTCCTCGTACTCCCGGCTCGACGCCCAGGAGACGAACTCCCACGCGGCGTCCTTCTTGGTGCTCGCCTGCTGGATCGCCCAGGACCAGGCGTAGAGCCACCCCGAGCTGTCGGTCTCGACCACCGGCGCGGGCACGTACCCCATGAGGCCCTTCACCGGTGAGCCCTCGGCCTCCAGCGAGCCGGCCGCCGAGGTGGCGTCGTACCACATCGCGGCGTTGCCCTGGACCACGTTGTTCAGGCACTCGGTGAACCCGGCCTGGGGCGCGCCGGTCTCGCCGTGCTCGCGCACCAGGTCGACGTAGAACTGCACCGCGTCCCGGAACTCCTGACTGTCGACCTGCGGCTCCCAGTCCTCGGTGAACCAGGTGCCGCCGAAGGTGTTGACCACCGTGGTCAGCGGCGCGAAGACCTGCCCCCACCCGGGCTGGCCGCGCAGGCAGATCCCGGCCATCCCGGGCTCGGCGCCGTCGACCGCGGCCGCGATCTCGGCGACCTCCTGCCAGGTCGGGTTCTCCGGCATCTCGATGCCGGCGGCCTCCAGCACGTCGGTGCGGTACATGAGGAAGGAGGACTCGCCGTAGAACGGCTCGCCGTAGAGCCGGCCGTCGTCCCCGGACAGCGACGCCGTCAGCGGCGCGAGGACGTCGTCCTGGTCGAACTCCGCGTCGGCCTCGACGTAGTCGTCGAGCGGGGCGATCCACTCACTGCGCGCGTAGATGGGGATCTCGAAGTTGCTCAGCGTGGCGACGTCGTACTGCCCGGCCTGGCTGGAGAACTCCTGGCTGATCTTGTCGCGGACGTCGTTCTCCGGCAGCACCGTGTAGTTGACCGTGATGCCGGTCTCGGCGGTGAAGTGCTCCGCGGTGAGCTGCTGGAGGTCCTCCATCTGCGGGTTGTTGACCATCAGCACGTTGATCGTGTCGGGCCCGCCGCCGGTGGGACCGCCGCCCCACCCGGCACACCCGCTCAGCCCCAGCGCCACCACCACGGCCGCGACGGCGGCGGGAGCAGGTCGCACGTGTCCGGACACCGGCGGTCCCCCCATCCCGGTGACACGCCGTCGCTCGTTTGAGCGGGATGCCACTCAGATGTGTGTGGCGTGAGTCTCTCCGGCACCCGACCGTGCGTCAAGGCGTTGTGCCAGAGTGAGCCGCGCCACGCTCAGATGAGCAACAGCAGGGGCGGGGGCAGGAGGGCCGATGGCCGAGGAACGGGTGGGACCGGCCGGGATCGTGCTGAGCGCCTCGATCGCGCGCCGCTACTACCTCGACGGCCGCTCCAAGGTCGAGATCGCCGACGAGTTCGGCCTGAGCCGGTTCAAGGTGGCCCGGCTGCTCGACGCCGCGCGCCGCAGCGGCCTGGTCCGCATCGAGATCCGCCACGAGGGCGGCATCGACGTCGACCTCTCCGTCCGGCTGCGCGACCGCTACGGCCTCCAGCACGCCGTCGTCGTCGACACCCCGGACGACGACGACGCGTCGCTGCGCGGTCACCTGGGCCGGGCCGCCGCCGGGCTGCTGGCCGAGGTGGTCACCCCCGACGACGTGCTCGGGCTGGCCTGGGCGCGGGCGGTGAGCGCGATGGCCGAGGCGCTGCCGCCGCTGCCCGGTACGCCGGTGGTGCAGCTGACCGGGGTGCTGTCGGTGCCCGGCGGCCCGGACACCTCGGTCGACGTCGTCCGCGGGGTGGCCCGGGCCTCCGGCGGCACGGCGTACGTGTTCTACGCGCCCTTCACCGTCCCCGACGCCGCGACCGCGGCCGCGCTGCGCCGGCAGCCGGAGGTCGCCCGCGCCTTCGCCCAGCTCCCGCACGTGACCCGGGCGGTCGCCGGCGTCGGCCTGTGGGCGCCCGGGCAGTCGACGCTGTACGACGCCGTGTCCGAGGACGACCGCGCGGCCCTGCACCGGCTCGGGGTGGTCGCCGACGTCTCCGGCGTCTTCCTGTCCGCCGACGGCGAGCCGGTCCCGACCGGGCTGTCCGCGCGCATGATCGGCATCGGCGCCGAGCAGCTGCGGCAGATCCCGGAGGTGCTCGTCGTCCCCTACGGCACGGCCAAGGCGCCCGCCGTCCGCGCCGCCCTCCGCAGCGGCCTGGTCGGTGGCATCGTGACCCACACGGCGCTGGCACACGCCGTCCTCGAGGGGTGAGGGACCGGACGGGGTCGGGGAGGGGGCCGATGCGCGGCGACGACGAGCGCGAGGTCCAGCTCCAGGGGGGCACCACCAACCACGGGCGGGTGGTGCGGGTCGGCGACACCGTCCGCCGGCCGCTGCGGCCCTCCAGCCCGGCCACCCACGCGCTGCTCGAGCACCTCGAGCGGGTCGGGTTCCCCGGGGCGCCGCGGTTCCTCGGGATCGACGACCACGGGCGCGAGGTCCTCTCCTACGTCCCCGGCACCGCTGTCACGCCCCCCCACCCGTCCTGGGCGCTCACCGACGAGGCGCTGGTGAGCGTGGCGCACCTGCTGCGCGACTACCACCGCGCGGTTGCCGGCCTCGACCCCAGGCCGCACCCCTGGCCGGCGTCCCCGCCCCCGGACTTCGCCGGGGAACTGGTCAGCCACAACGACGTCAACCTCGACAACGTCGTCTTCCGCGGCGGGCGGGCGGTCGCGCTCATCGACTTCGACCTCGCCAGCCCGGGCAGCCGGGTGTGGGACGTCGCCTGCGCCGTCCGGCTGTGGGCGCCGCTGCGCCCCGACCGCCACATCGACGACGCGCGGCGCGGGCGGGCGCTGCGCCGGCTGCGGCTGTTCGCCGACGCCTACGGGCTCGAGGACGGCGACCGGGACCGGCTGGCGGCCGCGGTGCGGGCCAACCACGAGTGGTGCTACGACGTCGTCACCACCGCCGCCGCCAACGGCCACGCCGCCTTCGCCCGCTACTGGTGGGCCGGGGGCGCCAGCCGGCGGGCCGCCGACACCCACCAGTGGTACCTGGAGTCGGCCGGCCTGCTGCGCGACGCGCTCAGCTGAGCCGGGCGCCCGCCGGCGCGGGGCGGGCCGCGGCGGGTGCGGGCCGGGCGCCGGGGAAGGACCGGTCGCCGAAGAGCACGCGGCGGGCCGCGGCCCGCCCGGGCGGCGTGCGCAGCAGCGCGAACGCCGCCGCGGCGACGGCGGGCGTGCGCACCTGGGCCAGGCCGCGGCGCAGCGCCAGCCGCCCGCGGAAGGCGGCGCGCAGCGCGGCGCCGTCGTAGGCGGCGAGCGCCCCGGGCCGGCCGGTCCGCAGCGCCTCGTCGAGGACCTCGGCGGCCAGGTCGGACAGCCGCAGGCACGGGTCGAGGCCGCCGGCGGTCAGCGGGGAGACCGCGCCGGCCGCGTCGCCGACGAGCAGCCCGTCGGCGCAGCCGATCCGGCGCAGCAGGCCGCCGACCGGGATGGGACCACCGCGCCGCTCCACCTCCGCGGGGCGCGGGACGCCGGCCAGCCCGGGGGCGGTGGCGGCGAAGCGCGCCAGCGTGCGGCGCAGCCCGCCGGGGAAGCGCTCGGCGTAGCCGGCCACGCCGACGTGCGCGTGCCGGCCGTCGTCGACCACCCAGGCCAGGTAGCCGGGGGCCAGCGAGGGGTCGAGCACGCAGTGGAAGGCCGGCGGGAGCCCGCGGTCGGGGACGGCGAAGACCTCCTCGGCGCCGACGAGCAGGTGCCGGTTGCGGTCGAGGCCCAGGTCGCGGGCCACGCGCGAGCGGGCACCGTCGGCGCCGACGACGGAGCGGGCCCGCACCCGGGCCGGCCCACCCGGCCCCACCAGCAGGGACACCCCGTCCGCCCGGCCGGCGTAGCGGGTGCCCAGCGCCAGCCGCACACCCGCGGCCTGCGCGGTGCGCGCCGCGGCGGCGTAGAGCGGGCCCATGTCGCCGACCCGGTACTCGTCGCGGTCGCTGACCAGGGTCACCGGGCGGCGCAGGCCCGGCGGGTAGAGCACGACCCGCCGGATCGGCGGCCCGAGGCACCCCGGCGGCAGGGCGAAGTCGTCGAGGGTCTTGCGGACGAGGATGCCGGTGGTGCGCACGGCGCCGGTCAGCGCGGGCCGGCGCTCGGCCAGCAGCACGGCGTGGCCGGCGTCGGCCAGCCGGGTGGCGGTGTGCAGCCCGGCCAGCCCGGCGCCGACGACCAGGACGTCGACCTCCTCGCGGACCGTGCCCTGGCTCACCGGGCCGCCTCCTGCGCGGCGTGCGGGACCTCCTGCTCGTCGGGGACCCACTCGAGCAGGTCGCCGGGCTGGCAGCCGAGCACCCGGCACATGGCCTCCAGCGTGCTGAACCGGACGGCCTTGGCGCGGCCGTTCTTGAGCACGGCCACGTTGGCCGCCGTCAGGCCGACCCGCTCGGCGAACTCGCCCACGCTCATCTTGCGGCGGGCCAGCTCCACGTCGATGCGCACCACGATGGGCATCAGATGACCGCGTCCAGGTCGGTCCGCAGCGTCGTGGCCTGCCGCAGCAGCGCCCGCACCACCACGACCAGCAGCCCGAGCGCACCGACCCCGGCGACCGCCAGCAGGAGCAGCAGCGGCAGGGCCGGGTCGTCGGCGGTGGGCACCACGGCGGCGGCGACGACCACCAGCACGGCCCAGGCGGCACCGATCGCCCACAGCACCAGGTCCACCCAGCGCGAGGCACCGTCGCTGAAGACGCGGTCCTGCTCAAACAGCGTCAGCAGCTTCCCGGTGGCCACGACCACCACCTGCGCGCAGACCACCCAGAACACCGTCACCGCGGTCAGCGGCCACCGCAGGTGGGCGAGGTCGGGACGCTGCTCGGCCAGGTGCGCGAACTGGCCGGGCAGCGACACGGTCTCGAGCACGACCAGCAGCCCGAAGAGCAGGACGAGGAGGACCCGGAGCGGGAGCACTGCCCGGCGTGCCGTCATCACGGCATCGATCCTCGATGACTAATTATCGATGGTCAATAGGTTACGACCGCGTGTCGTCCGACGTCGTGGTGATCCAGTCGTCGATGGTGGCCCACCAGCGGTAGAGCCAGTCGGTCAGCTCGGCCTCCTCCCGCGGCACCTCCGCCGCCGGGACGAACCACCAGCGCAGGTGCAGCGTCTTGTCCACGGGCAGGCCTCGCCAGACGTCGCGGACCGTGCTCAGGTGCTCGAGGCCGGTGTGCGCGACGAGGACGACGTCGGCGTGCGGAGCCGCCCGCAGCGCCGCGGCCACCCCGCCCGGGCGCGGGGGCAGCAGGTGGCGCATCGCCTCGGCCCGGCGCGCCGCCGCCAGCAGCCCCCGGTCGCGCAGCCGCTGCAGGGCCCTGACGCGGCGCCCCGGGGTCACGTTCGCGCCCTCCGGGAAGATCAGCAGCGCGTCCTCCTCGCCGAGGTCGCGGGCCAGCTCGGCGATCGCGGCCTCCGCGCGCTCGCCGGCGCCCGGCCCGGAGGAGACGAAGGTGCTCGGCAGCCGGTTGAGGTAGACGTCGATCAGGGGGTCGGCCTGCAGCAGGTCCTTGAGCACGATCCGCGGCTGGCGCAGGTGGTCGCGGTTCATCAGCGTCTGCACCAGCAGGAACGAGTCGCCCGGCCCCGCGTGGCGGGACAGCACCACCATGGCGTTGGTCGAGCCGGGCACGCCGTCGTCCAGCGGCGACCACGACTCGCCGTCGGTGACCAGCCGCAGCGCGAACAGCCGCTGCGCGGCCCGCATCAGGACGTCGAGCAGCAGCCGCAGCACCGTGTAGTGGGCCGCTCGGAACGCCGGGGTCCCCAGCCGCCGGCCGAGGCCGCTGGCCAGCCAGAGCACCGCCGCGGCCGCGAGCCCGGCCACCTCCAGGGCCAGGTACACCAGGCCGAAGCCGAGCAGCCGCAGGGCGCGCAGCCTGCCGGGGAGGAACAGCGAGGCGACCAGCGCGACGACGACGAGCACGGGCAGCAGGGCGACGGCGAGCACCAGCGCGCCGATCAGCAGCGGGCCGGCGATCCTCCGGACGCGGCGGGGTGGCAGCACCTCAGGTCCCCCCGTCCGGGAGCCGGTCGAGCAGCTCCCCCGCGGCGGCGCGCGCACGCTCGATGCGGCCCGGCACCCCGGAGAAGTCGCGGTAGCGCAGGTTGCCGGCGCCCGGGGGTGCCGGGTCGCCCGCGGGCAGCACGTGCACCGTGACCCCCTCCGGCAGCGTGGCCAGGTCGGCGGCGTACCGGTGCCGCCGGGCGATCTCGAAGGCGACGGTGGCGACCTCCCACGGCCGGGCCGGCGGCCGCAGCGGGCGGTCGATGCGCCCGACGTGCAGCACGTAGACGGTGCGCGCGCCGAGGGCGACCGCCCGGCCCACCGGGATGCTGTGCACCAGCCCCCCGTCGAGGTAGTGCTCGCCGCCGAGCCGCACCGGCGGCAGCAGGCCGGGCACCGCGCAGGAGGCGAGCACCGCGTCGACGAGCGGGCCCTCGGTGAACCAGTGCTCGGCGGCCCGCTCGATGCTGGCCGCGACGCACTGGAAGGGGACCCGCAGCTCGGCGAAGGTCCGCACCGGCAGCTGGGTCTCGAGCAGCTCGCGCAGCGGCTCGCGCGGGTGCAGGTGCGTGCGGGTGCGCACGAGGGTGCCCACCCGGGCGAGCACCGAGCCGGCGAACACGCGCTGGCTGGCCAGCTCCTCCCACACGCCGCGCAGCCGGTCGACCGCGGCCGGCCCCGGGTCGGCGGCGACGACGGCACCGTTGATTGCGCCCACCGACGTGCCCACCACCAGGTCGGGGCGGACGCCGCGCTCGAGGAGGGCCTGCAGCATGCCGACCTCGGCCGCGCCGAGCACTCCCCCGCCGCCGAGGACGAACGCCGTGCCACCGGTCCCGGCCGGACCCGGGAGCGACGCCATGGCCGCATCGTGTCACGCGGCCCGGCGCCCTCAGGCCCGGCCGGTCACCGCCGCGTCCGCATCGGCGGCGACCGCCCAGCCAGCCAGCAGCCCGAGGGCGTCGGACGCCGGGCCCGGCGCGCCGCCGGTGCGGACGGCGCGCCGGGCCGGGTGTCAGGCGACGGTGCGGATGAGCTTCCTGTTGACGAACTCGTCCATGCCCAGGCGGCCCAGCTCGCGGCCGAACCCGGAGCGCTTGGTGCCGCCGAAGGGCAGCTCGGGACCCTCGGCGCCCACGCCGTTGACGAACACCATGCCGGTGTCGAGGGCGTCGGCGACCCGCATCGCCTGCTCGGGGTCGGTGGTGAACACGTAGGACCCCAGCCCGTAGGGGGTGTCGTTGGCCAGTTCGACCGCGTGCTGCTCGTCGCGCGCCCGGTGGACCTGCGCGACCGGGCCGAACAGCTCCTCCCGGTACACGTCGTTGTCCGGGCGCACCTCGGTGAGCACCCCGGCCGGGAAGAAGGCGCCGGACCGCTCGCCGGCGGTCTCCAGCCGCGCGCCCTGGGCGACCGCCCGGTCGACCTGGTCGGCGAGGTTCGCCGCCGCGCGCGGTGAGGACAGCGGCGCCTCGGGCCCCGCCGCGAGCAGCCTCTCCCGGAAGGCGGCGAGGAAGTCGTCGTAGAGCTCGTCGACGACGATGACCCGCTTGCCCGCGTTGCACGCCTGGCCGGTGTTCTCCATCCGGGCGGCGACGGCGGCCTCGGCCGTGGCGGCCACGTCGTCGGTGCTCAGCACGATGAACGGGTCGGAGCCGCCGAGCTCCAGCACCACCTTCTTCAGGTGCCGCCCGGCGGTGGCGGCCACCGCGGCACCGGCCCGCTCCGACCCGGTCAGCGACACCCCGCGGACGGTGGGCGCGGCGATGATCGTCTCCACCTGCTCGTTGCTGGCGTAGACGTTGACGTACACCCCCTCCGGCGCGCCGGCCTCGCGGAAGATCTCCGCGATCGCGGCGGCGGACTCCGGGCACTGCGGGGCGTGCTTGAGCAGCACCGTGTTGCCGGTGACCAGGTTCGGCGCGGCGAAGCGGGCGACCTGGTAGTAGGGGTAGTTCCACGGCATGATCCCCAGCACCGTGCCCACCGAGGCCCGCCGGATCAGCGCCGTCCCCTCCCCCGAGGTCACCTCGATCGGCTCGTCGGCCAGGAACTCCTCGGCGTGGTCGGCGTAGTAGGCGTAGATGTCGGCAGAGAACTCCACCTCGCCGACGCCGTCGGCGTGCGGCTTGCCCATCTCCCGCTCGATGACCGCCGCCAGCTCGTCGGCGCGCTCGCGGTGCAGCTCACCCACCCGGCGCACCACCGCCGCCCGCTCGGCCGGCGGGCGGCGCGACCAGTCCCGGTGCGCGGTGGCCGCCGCCTCGACCGCCTGCGCGACCTCCTCGTCGGTCGCCGTCGGGACGCTGCGGACGGTCTCGCCCGTGCGCGGGTCGAGCACCTCGTACTGCTGTTCCATCGTCTCCCTCACTCCTCGTGTCCTGCGGACGTCCTCCTGCGGACACCCGGTCCCGCCCTCGTGCGGACCACCCGTCCTCAGGTGGGCGCCAGCAGGCGACCTGCCAGGAGGTCGGCCCGGCGGCGCACCAGCTGCGGCTTCTCCTCGCAGACCCGGCCCAGCTCGTCGGGGCCGCGGGTGGTGCAGGTGAGCGCGGCCCAGCCGGGCCGGTCGGCCAGCACCTCGACACGCGGCACGCGCACGTGATCGGGGGCGAACACCCCGCCGGGCGTGGCACCCGGCGCGTCCGCCATCGCGATCCAGACGTGCGAGTCGCCGGCCCGCAGCCGTGCGGGGTGCGCGAAGCACGGGTCCGGGGCCTGCAGGGCCGCGCCGAGGGGCACGTCGGACCCCGGGAAGTCCACCGGCCACGGCCACCGGACCGCCGCCGGCACGGCGAGCACGTCGGCCTCCTGCAGCGCCAGGGCGCGCGAGGGCTCGGGGGGCTCGAGCTCCTCGCCGGCCAGCAGCCCGAGGCGTCCCCACGACCGGCGCAGCGGCCGGGTGGGGCCGGGTCCGGGCGTGGCCCAGGCGGCGTGCCGCCCGAGGTGGGTGGCGCGGTGCGCGGCGACGCCGCCGTCGGCGGAGACCGCGACCACGGTGTGGTGCAGGGCCTCCCCCGCCCCGGGCTCGACGAGGGAGGTCACGACCTCGCACCGGGCCTGCCCCGCGAGGCCGCGCAGCCGGTCGAGTGCCGCGGGCCAGGCGCGCGCGGCGCCGGCGGCGGCCGACGGGTCCGCGGGCGGCCCCCCGCACAGGAGGAAGGCCGGCAGCACGGCCAGCCCCACGCCGGCCGGTGGCAGCGGCGGGTCGCCCTCCGCCGCGGACAGGACGGCGACGCCGACGCGGTCCTCCGCCGGGGGCTCCCCGAACAGCCCGTCCACCGACCGGCGCGGCCAGCGCTTGCTCAGCGCCAGCGGGCGGTACTCCTGCGGACGGCGGCCGGCCAGCACGGTGGCGCGGGCGCGGGCGGTGGCGTCGAGGTCCAGGGTGGCCAGCACGACGCCCGCACCGGCGTCCCGGGAGGCCAGCACCTGCCCGGTCTGGTCGAGCACCGCACTGCCGCCGCTGAACTGCACGCCCAGCTCGGCACCGGCCATGTCCGCCGCCACCACGGGCAGCGCGTTCTCCCAGGCGCGCAGCCGCCAGCTGGCACTGGGCCCCGGCTCGTCCACCCACGCGGTCGGCACCGCGGCCCAGTCGGCCCCCGCGAGCGCGGCGTACCGCGCCACCTCGGGGTAGTCCAGGTCGGCGCAGATCATCGGGCTGACGCGGCCGGCCGGCGTCGTCCACACCGGTGGCACCTCGTTGCCGTCGACCGCCCAGAACGGATCGGCCAGGAAGGGGTGGATCTTGCGGTAGGCGCCCGACAGCCCGTCCGGCCCGACCAGCACGCAGCTGTTGTGCAGGGTGCCGAGGTCCCGGTCCACCTCGGGCAGGCCGACGACGAACCAGGCGCCGGTCGCCCGGGCCAGGGCGGTGAGCCGCTGGACCGACGGGCCGTCCAGCGGCTCGGCGAGGTCGCGGACCTCGTCCTCGTCCGGCCAGCAGTAGCCGGTGACCGCCATCTCCGGCGCGACGACGACGGCGGCACCCCGGGCGGCCGCCTCGGCGCCGAGCTCCTCGATCGCCCCGAGGTTGGCCCGCTTGTCGCCGCGGCGGGCGACCAGCTGGAGGGCGGCGACCGTGACCTGACGGGTCATGCGCTCAGTCGAACACGACGACGCTGCGGGTGCGCTCCCCGGCCCGCATGGCGTCGAAGGCCTCGTTGACCTCGTCGAGCCGGACCCGGTGGGAGACCAGGCCGTCGAGCGGGAGCCTGCCGTCGAGGTAGAGCCGGGCCAGGCGGGGGAAGTCGATGCTCGGGACCGCGCCGCCGTAGTTGGAGCCGACGAGGGTCTTGCCCGACTCGGCGAGCTCGAGGACGTCGATGGCCACCTTCTGGCCCTCGGCAGGGAGCCCGACGAGGACCCCGGTGCCGGCGGTGGCCAGCAGCCCGGGCACCTGCTCGATCGTCTCGGTGCGACCGATGACCTCGAAGGCGAAGTCGGCGCCGCCGTCGGTCAGCTCCCGCACGCGGGCCGGCACGTCCTCGGCGCCGGCCCGGACGGTGGAGGTGGCGCCGAAGGAGCGGGCCGCCGCCAGCTTCTCCTCGCTGGTGTCGACCGCGACGACCGGGTCGGCCCCGACGAGGGCCAGGCCCATGACCACCGCCAGGCCGACGCCGCCGCAGCCCAGCACCACGGCCGACGCGCCGGCCGGCACCCGCGCGTTGTTGACCACCGCGCCGACGCCCGTGGTGATCGAGCACCCGATGAGGCTGGCGACGTCGAAGGGCACCTCCGCCGGGATGCGCACGGCGGCGGACTCGGCCACCACCGCGTACTCGGCCATGGTGCCCAGCGCGAGGTAGGGGTAGACGGTGCCGCCGTCCTCGCCGGTCAGCCGCGTGCTGCCGTCGGGCAGCAGGCACTCGCCGGACCGGGTGCCGGTGCACGCCCACGCCTTGCCCTGCGCACAGGCCCGGCAGCGCCGGCAGGGGTAGTACCAGGACAGGACGACGTGGTCGCCGACCGCGACGTCCTGCACCCCCGGTCCGACCGCCTCCACGACGCCGGCACCCTCGTGCCCCATCACCGTCGGCGAGGGCAGGTGCCACTCGCCGTCCAGGACGTGGCGGTCCGAGCCGCAGACGCCGGAGGCGCCCAGCCGGACCAGCACCTCGCCGGGGCCGGGGTCGGCGACGGTGACCGGGCGGATCTCCAGCCGGTCACCGGTCCCGGCGTGGACGGCGGCGCGTGCGGTGCGTGGCATCAGCCGTTCCGCTCGCCGGACCGCTCGGCCACGGGGGCCGGCGGCGCGTCGTAACCGCCCCGGCCGGCGCGGCGGACCAGCAGCGCCGTCAGCAGCAGGTGCGCGACGGCGGCCACGACGACGGCCGGCACCGAGGCGGTGAGCAGGTCGAACGCCGGCCGCGTCTCGAGCGTCTGGGGGTTGTAGAGCAGCACGTAGGTGAGCGCCCCGAGACCCGTGGACAGCAGCGCCGCGACGTTGAAGCCGCCGGTGAAGTGGTACGGGCTCGCCGCCGCGTGGCCGTAGAGCCCCCGCAGGTCGATGCGCTGCCGCCGCAGCACGAAGTAGTCGGCGATGACCGTGCCGCAGATCGCCGCGAGGAACGCCCCGGTCCAGGTCACGAAGAGCAGGAACTGGTCGTAGAGCAGCCCCGGGAAGAAGGCGAGGACCCCCGGCAGCACGAAGAAGCCGGCGCACAGCCACGGCCACGGCACGCGGGTGAGGAGGTGGCCGCCGGCCTGCCGCAGGGCCAGGCAGGTGGAGTACACGATCGAGGCCAGGCTGGTCAGGTTGGCGAAGGCCACGAAGACCAGCGCCAGCGCGCCGAGCCACGCGCCACCCAGGGGCACCATCCAGACCGTCGGGTCGGAGTCACCCAGGGTCAGCGCGGCGGCCATGCCGACCGCCTGGGCCAGGATCGTCGCGCCGAACAGCCCGATGAAGGCCGGCCACATCGCCGCGCGGGGCGTCGTCGTCAGCCGGGCGAGGCTGCCCATCACCGGCCACCAGGAGAAGCCGACGCCGAGGTTGAACTCCACGGCGAGGGCGAAGTTCAGGCCCTCGTCCTCGAACGGCGCCAGCGGGGCGGCGTCCACGAGCTGGCTCCAGCTGGTCTCGGTGAAGACCAGCACCAGCATGCCGACGGTGAGGACCGCCAGTCCGGGGGCCACGATCCGGTTGAAGAACCGGATCGTCAGCGGGCCCTTGGCCAGGATGACCCAGGCGGCCACGATGGCGACGAGGGCGAAGGCGGTGACCGCCAGGCCGCTCGGGTCGATCGAGGTGCCGAGGGCCTCGTTGGAGACCTGGCTGACCGCCCGCCCGAACATCACGCTGAGCAGGGACGACCAGCCCATCTCGGTGAACAGGATGACGGTGAAGACGATCAGCGCCACCCCGCCGAAGCCGAAGACGCTGCGCAGCACGGTGTACTGCTCGACGCCGTAGCGCTGGCTGGCCACGACGCTGGCCAGCAGCATGATCACCACACCGATCGCGTTGCCGATCACCATGGCCAGCAGGCCGTCGGCGAAGCCGACCAGGGAGGCCGTGGCCCCGCCCACCAGGAAGGCCCAGGTGGCGATGGCCAGGCCGACGTTGACCCAGGTGAAGTCGGCGAAGTTCCAGACCCGCTCGTCGCGCGTGACCGGCAGCGACCCGAAGGTCGCCTCGCGGCTCACGTCCTCGTGCGCGGCCATCAGCCCAGTCCCGCGATGAGGCCGACGACCACCGACACGACGACGATCGCGACCAGGACGAGCAGGTCGCTCCGGGGGAACGGCGGGTGCGGGTCCCGGCGCTGCTCGTCGTCGATGACGGCCAGCCGCCGCTCCAGTTCCCGCGACACCTCGAGGTCGACGTCGTCCATGACTCCCTCCCGTGGGATCCGCCGGTCCCGCCCGAGGACCGCCGTCGAGGGAGCCTAGGCGCGCCGTGTCCCAGCTCACCCCTGCCGGTCCGTCCACCGGGAGCGGGTGTCACCTGCCACATCGTCCTGCGACCGCCCTCAGCGGGGTGACGGGCAGGACCTGCGGGCGGTGCTGCGGGCGGTGCTGCCGGCCCTGCCTCGGCCCGGCTGCGGGTCAGTCCCCCGTGTCCGGGCCCTCCTCGACGGGTACCGGCAGCGACACCACGACGACGGACCCGCCGGCGGCCGGCAGCTCCAGCCGCACGGTCCCGCCGGCGTGCCGCACCGCCTCGGGCGAGCGCACCAGGTCGTCCGCGGTGACGGGTGCCCGCCGGCCACCCGGCACGGCGGGCGGCGGTGTCAGCCCCACGAGCAGGTCGAGGTGGGTCGGCGACCAGGTGAGCGACACCGACAGCGTCCCGGACCCCCGCGCGGCCGCCACCACCTCCCCCAGCACGCAGCGGACCGCCGCCGCGCCCTCCGGTGCGAGCTGCTGCTCCGGGCCGGAGGCGGCGAAGCGGACCGAGCCCCCGGAGGCGCGGAAGCCACCCAGCAGGTCGGCCGGCGCGACGGAGCCGGTGCCCCCGGCGACCCGCGGGGACCCGGTCGCGCGCAGCGCGTCGAAGACCGCGCCGCTGGACCGGGTCAGGCCGCGCAGCGCCCGCGCGGCGGCCACCGGGTCCTCCCGGACCAGGTGCTCGGCGGCGCGGGCCCGCGCGTGCACCAGGGCGGCCTCGCGGACGAGGGCGCTGTGCCCGTCGCGGACGTCGAGGGTCCCGGCGGCGTGCTGCTGGACAGGCACGGGGCTCCGTTCCGTGGGCTTGCGTCGGGCGGCCGGTGCGGGCGGCCCCTGCCGGCCGGCGGTGACACCCGGGGAACGAGCCGCACCACGGACCGGGTTCCACGGTGCGTGGTCCGGGTCCGGGGTGGCCACGGCCAGGGGCGGGCATGATGGCCAGGTGCTGGTCACCGAGGACCGGGGCGACGTCGCCGTCCTGCGCATCGAGCACGGCCGGGTCGGCGCCCTCGACGTGGAGCTGCTGGACGCCCTCACCGGGGCGGTCACCGCGTCCGACCGGGCGCTGGTCGTCACCGGCAGCGGCTCGTCGTTCTCCGCCGGGGTCGACCTGCGCCGGGTCCTGGACGGCGGCCGGCCCTACACCGAGCAGCTCCTGGCGGCGCTCTCCCGTACGTTCCGCGCCGTGTTCGACCACCCGCGGCCCACGGTCGCGGCGGTCAACGGGCACGCGATGGCCGGCGGCTGCGTCCTGGCCCTCGCCTGCGACCTGCGGCTCATGTCGGGCGGGCGGATCGGCTTGCCCGAGCTGGCGGTGGGCGTCCCCTTCCCGACGGCCGCCCTGGAGATCGTCCGGCACGCGCTCGGCCCCCGGGCCGGCCGCCTGCTGCTCGGGGCGGACTCCGTCGACCGCGAGCGGGCGCTGGCCCTGGGGGTGGTCGACGAGCTGACCGGGCCCGGCGAGCTCCTGCCGCGGGCGGTCGCGCTGGCCGCCGAGCTGGCCGCGCGGTCACCGGAGGCCTACCGGCTGGCCAAGGTCGCTCTCCACCGCCCGGCGGACGCGGCGATCGAGGCGCGCGCCGGGGACGACGCGGCCGTCGTCGACGGGTGGGCGTCCGACGACACCCGGTTGCGGATCGAGGCGGCGCTCGCCGCACTCGCCCGGCGCTGAGACGGAGGAGGAGCCCGCCCGCGGCCGGAGCGGTGGGCACACGGGCTCCCGCCATCCGGCCGTGACCCGGCACCGACCCTGCTGCCCCTGCCCTGCCTGCCTGCACCTCTGCCCGGCACCGTCGAGGAGGCCTCCGTGGACCTGCACCTGCCCCGGAGCGCGCTCGTCACCTTCGACCTGTTCAGCGCGCTGGTGGACTCCCGCGCAGGCGGGTCGGCGGTCTTCGCCGGCCTCGCCCGACGGCGCGGCTGGCCGGTCACGGGCGACCGGGTCCACGACGTGTGGGACCGGCGCAACAAGGCCTCCCAGCGCGACCTGGCGACGTGGGTCCCCTTCGCCGAACACTCCCGGCGCGCGCTCGCCGGCGCCTACGCCGAACTGGGGCTCGCGGGCGACCCGGGCGAGGACGTCGGGCTCCTCCTGGGCAGCGTGGGCGACTGGCCGCTGTGGCCCGACGTCGCCACGGGGCTGCCGGCCGTCGCCCGGCACCGGCGCACCGGCATCCTGTCCAACGTCGACGACGACGTCTTCGCCCGCACCCGCGTCGCCGCGCTCGCCCGGGAGGCCGAGGTGCTCACCTCAGAGCGGCTGCGCGCCTACAAGCCCGCCCCCGAGATCTACCACCGCGCCCGGGCCTCCGCGGGCGAGATCGTGCACGTGGCGAGCTCGGCCCGGGACGTGCGCGGAGCGCTGGAGGCCGGGATCCCGGTCGTCCGCCTCCGCCGCCCCGGCCACCACGTGGACCAGGACGGTCCCGCCCCGACGGTGGAGGTCGACGACCTGCACGCGCTCCTCGCCGTCCTCCGCGGCTGAGTCGGCAACCGGCCGCGCGGTCAGGCGCCGGCGGTGGTGGGGTCCCCGGCGGTGTCCTCCGGCGGGGCGGCCGGGGCTGCGGTGACGCCGGGGCGGCCGCGGCGCCCGAGCTCGACGGTGAGGAGAGACGTGGCCAGCCCGGTGGCGAGCGCAGCGAGCGCCCAGGCCGGCCCGCGCCGCTCGATGCCCAGCGCGCGGTCCAGGGAGAGCTCACCGGGGCCGGTCTCGGCCAGCGCCGTCACCGCGGCGATGAGGACGGCGTTGTACTCCCACCCGCCGTTGGCGTTCCACGGGCCGTTGGGCAGGTGCACCTTGCGGATGGCGGTGGTCATCACCCCGGTGACCGCGGACGCCGCCAGCGGCGTGGCCAGGCCGGCGGCCAGCAGGGCGCCGGCGGCGGTCTCGGTGGCCCCGGCGAGCGTGGCGTGCACCTTCGCCGGCCGCATCTCGAGCGCCTCCATCATGCCCTCGGTGCCGGCGCGGCCCGGCCCGCCGAACCAGCCGAGGAGCTTCTGCGTGCCGTGGCCGGCGAGGAGCCCGCCGATCAGGAGCCGCGCTCCCAGACGTCCGATGCTCATGTCCCCTCCCGGGGTTCGGGTCCGTGGGGACAGCCTGCCCCATCGCGCGGTGGCGGGCGCAGGCACGGCTGCCGCCGGGGCGGATCGGGCGGGGGTGTCACGGTGGGGTGGGCGCGCAGCGGGCGCGCAGGACGGGGACGCCGGGGCCGGTCAGGTCGTCGCAGTAAGCGATGCGGCCCGCCATGGCCATGGTCAGCGCGACGGTCGTGCCGCTGACGAGCGGGCCGGCGCCGGTGGTGAAGGGACCGTCGGTGGCCTCCAGTCGCAGGCCCGCGATCGTGCTGCGGCTGGTCACGGTGAAGTCCCGGCGGGCGTACGAGCGGGCCACCGCGGTGACCGTGTCCACGGGCGGGGTGCGGAGGAGCCCGAGGGGACGGCGGACGTCCTGGGCGTGCACGACGACCTCGCCGAGCCACGCGGCGGTGGGCCCGGGCGCCGAGGTGGTGCTGGTGAGGACGCGGCGGAACCGCTCGAGCGTCTCGGCCGGCGTCGCGCCGCGGTGCTCGGCCAGGCGCCGCTCGTTGTGCAGGTCGAAGTCGAACCGTGCGCCCAGCACGCTGGCGGTCCAGCGCACCGGGCCGGTGCTCCCCGCCGCGGTGAGGTGGGCGACGACCTCCTCGACCGTCCAGCGGCCGCACAGCGAGGGCCGCGCCCACTGGGCGTCGTCGAGACCGGCGAGGTCGTCGGCGAGGGCGGCGCGCTCGGCGTGGGCGGCCGCCCAGAGAGCGCCGCGAGCGGGGGTGGCATCCGCCACGGGGACCTCCGGTGCTGGGGAACGGGCTCCCCGACGTCGACTCCGGCCGGGTCCCGGAGTCATCGGTCCCACCGGTGGACGTCGATCGCACGCCGGCCCGCCCTGTGAGGATCGGCCGGGTGAGCCGTCCGCCGGAGCTGGTCAGGGGCCTGTCCGTGCTGCGCGTCGTGTCCGATGGCGGGGACACCGCCGTCGCCGAGATCGAGGTCGTGGGCCCCTCGGACGGGCCGGATCCGCTCGCCGGCTACGTCGCCCGGGGCTCGAGGAACTCCAGGCGGTTGCCGAACGGGTCGGCGGCGTAGCAGCGGTCGTGGCCGGGGAAGTCGTCGTCCCAGGTGACCGGGTGCCCGGCGTCCTCCAGCCGGCGGGCCAGCGCGACCAGGCCGTCGACGAGCAGCCCGGGGTGCGCCTTGCGCGCCGGCGCGAACGGCTCCTCGACACCGAGGTGCACCTCCAGCGCACCGCCGCGGAACCAGCACCCGCCGCGCGCCGCCAGCACCGGCGGCTTGGCGAGCTCCCGCATGCCGAGCACCCCGCCCCAGAAGGCGCGGCAGGCGTCCTCCCCACCGGGCGGGATCGCCAGCTGGACGTGGTGGAGGGGCCGGAGGGTGAAGTCGTCGTCCCGGCTCACGTGGGCTGCTCCCGTCTGGCGCAGGACGCGCCGGTGTCGGCCGGTCCCGAGGTCGATGGCGTGCCGATCCTGCCGGACCTCGTCGAGCCGGCGGTGCACCGTCCGACGGTGTCCGAGCCGCACGACCGGACCGGGGACGCCGCATCCCCGGAGTCCGCGTCCAGGGGGAGGTGCAACGGCGTCCCGTGCCGGGAAGGAGACTCCGACAGCGGGACGGGGTGTCCCGGCAGACGACAGGGACGAGGGTGGAGATCGTGAGTGACGCAAGCGCTACCGGTGGACTGCAGGTCGACCCCGCACTGCGCGACTTCGTGGCCGACGAGCTGCTGGCCGGGCTGGACCTGGAGCCGGCGTGGTTCTGGTCGACCCTCGCCGAGCTGGACGAGCGCTTCGCGGGGCGGGTCGGGCAGCTGCTGGCCCGCCGCGACGAGCTGCAGCAGCAGATCGACGGCTGGCACCGCGAGCACGGGGCCGGCGACGTCGCGGCGCTGGAGGCGTTCCTCACCGAGATCGGCTACCTGCTGCCGCTGGAGGAGCCCACGGTCTCGGTCACGCGGGTGGACCGGGAGATCGCCGAGGTGCCCGGCCCCCAGCTCGTGGTGCCGGCGACGGTGCCGCGGTACGCCCTGAACGCCGCGAACGCCCGCTGGGGCTCGCTCTTCGACGCCCTCTACGGCACCGACGCCCTCCCGACCGAGCACGAGCCGGCCCGGGGCTACGACGAGCGGCGCGGCGCGCAGGTCATCGCCGAGGCCGACCGCCTGCTCGACCGCTTCTTCCCGCTCGCCGAGGGCAGCCACGCCGACGTCGTCGCCTACCGGGTGCCCTCTCCCGGTGAGCTCGCCGTCGACACGTCCGCGGGGAGCACCGGCCTGGCCGACCCGGCGCAGTTCGCCGGGCACCGGCCCGGGGACGGCGACCGCCCGGCCGCGGTGCTGCTGCGCCGCAACGGCCTGCACCTGGAGCTCCGGATCGACCCGTCGACGCAGGTGGGGACCCAGCACCACGCCGGGGTGTCCGACGCCGTGCTGGAGTCGGCGGTGAGCACCATCGTCGACCTGGAGGACTCGGTCGCCACGGTGGACGGGCCGGACAAGGTCGGCGCCTACCGCACCTGGCTGGGGCTGCGCACCGGCGAGCTGACGGCGACGTTCGGCAAGGGCGGGAAGACGGTGACCCGCGAGGTCCACGGCGACCGCACCTACGTCGGGGCCGACGGCGGGGAGCTCACCCTGCCCGGCCGCTCGCTGCTGCTGGTGCGCAACGTCGGGCACCACATGCGCCTGGACGCCGTCCGCACCGCCGACGGCGAGCCGCTCCTCGAGGAGGTCCTCGACGCCCTCGTCTCGGCGACCGCCGCGCTGTACGACCTGCGCGGCCAGGGCCGGTTCACCAACACCCGGACCGGCAGCGTCTACATCGTCAAGCCGAAGATGCACGGGCCGGACGAGGTGTCCCTGTCGGTGGAGCTGCTCGCCGCCGTGGAGCAGGCGCTCGGCCTCGAGCCGACCACCCTCAAGATCGGCATCATGGACGAGGAGAAGCGGACGTCGGTCAACCTGGAGGCCTGCATCGCCCGCGCGGCCGACCGGGTCATCTTCGTCAACACCGGCTTCCTCGACCGCACCGGCGACGAGATCCACACCGACTTCGAGGCCGGCCCGGTGGTCCGCAAGGACGCCCAGCGCTCGCAGACCTGGCTCACGACCTACGAGGACCGCAACGTCGACGTGGCGCTGCGGGCCGGGTTCGCCGGGCAGGCGCAGATCGGCAAGGGCATGTGGGCCAAGCCCGCCGCCATGCGCGAGATGCTCGACACCAAGGGCGGGCACCCGAGGGCCGGGGCGAACACCGCGTGGGTGCCCTCGCCGACCGCGGCGACGCTGCACGCGCTGCACTACCTGGAGACCGACGTGCTCGCCGTGCAGCGGGAGCTGGCGAAACGCCCGCTGGCCGACCGGCGCGGCCTGCTCGTGCCGCCCGTGCTCCCGGACGGCGGCGCCGGCCTGCCCGAGGAGGACAAGCGCCACGAGCTGGAGACCAACGCGCAGTCGATCCTGGGCTACGTCGTGCGCTGGGTCGGGCTGGGCATCGGCTGCTCGACCGTCCCGACCCTCGAGGGCGTCGGCCTGATGGAGGACCGCGCGACGCTGCGGATCTCCAGCCAGCAGATCGCGAACTGGCTGCACCACGGGCTCGTCGAGGAGGGCCAGGTGCGCGAGACCTTCGCCCGGATGGCGGCGGTGGTCGACGAGCAGAACGCCGGCGAGCCGGGCTACCAGCCGATGTGCGCCGACCTCGACGGGAGCCCGTCGTTCCAGGCGGCTCTCGACCTGGTCTTCTCCGGGCGGCGGGAGCCGAACGGCTACACCGAGCGGGCGCTGACCACCTGGCGGCAGCGGGCCAAGGCGACCGGGGGCGGCGAGGAGGCCGAGACCCGCGACGCCGTCGTCGCGGACGGCGCGCCGAGCCCGGCGTCCTGAGCACGGTCCGTCCCCCGACACCCGCCACCCGTCCCCGACCCGGAGGAGCCGCCATGGCCATCGACCTGCAGACCGCCCGCACCGTCATCGAGGGAGCGCGGGCCGCCGCCCGCGAGAAGGACCTCAAGCCGCTGACCGTCGTCGTCCTCGACGCCGGCGGCCACGTCGTCGCCGCTGAGCGCGAGGACGGCTCGTCCACCAAGCGGTTCGAGATCGCGTTCGGCAAGGCCCACGGCGCGATCGCGCTCGGCCTGGGCTCCCGGGCCCTCATGGCCCGGGCCGAGCAGCAGCCGTACTTTATCGCCGCCGCCACCGCGGCGGTCGGGGGCTCGCTGGTCCCGGTCCCGGGCGGGGTGCTCGTCCGGGACGGGTCCGGGACGCTGCTCGGCGCCGTCGGGGTCTCCGGGGACACCTCCGACAACGACGAGGCCGCCGCCGTCGCCGGCATCGAGGCGGCCGGTCTGCAGGCGCAGCCGGACTGAGCACCGAGGCCCGGCCGGGGACCCCCGCATCCCCGGCCGGGCCCCGGCTTCCTGCGAGTGAGGTGAGGCTAACCTCACCGCATGTCGAAGAGGTCGTCCCTGCCGCGCCCGCCCCGTCCCGCCGTCCCCCTCGCCGTCCTGGTCCTGACCGCGGTGCTGACCGCCTGCGGCGGCTCGGCGGACGACGGGTCCGCGGCGGCCGCCGAGACGTCCCCCGCGCAGGGCTTCCCGGTGTCCATCGAGAACCGGTTCGGCACCACCGAGATCCCCGCGGAACCGCAGCGCGTGGTCACCGTCGGGTTCAACGACCAGGACTTCGTGCTGGGCCTCGGCGTGACCCCGGTCGGCGAGCGCGAGCTCCTGGGCGACTACGACGCTCCCACCCGCCCCTGGGCGCAGGAGCTGCTCCCGGCGGAGGAGATCCCCACCGTCGGGGGTGCGGAGATCGACGTCGAGGCCGTCGCCGCCCTGGAGCCCGACCTGATCGTGGGCGTGTACTCCTTCATGGACCAGGCGGTCTACGACCAGCTGTCGGGCATCGCGCCGACGCTCGCGCAGACCGACGAGTACGCCGACGGCGCCACCCCGTGGCAGGAGCAGACCCTGCTCATCGGCCGGGCGCTCGGCCGCGAGGAGGAGGCGCAGCGGCTCGTCGACGACGTCGAGGGCCGGTTCGCGCAGGCGGTCGAGGGCAACCCCGACTTCGCCGGCCGCTCGCTCGCCGTGGACCTGACGGGCGTCGGCTCGGGCCACTACCTGCTCGGCGCGGACGACCTGCGCACCCAGTTCTTCACCGACCTCGGCTTCACCGTCCCCGACGCCAGCACCGACGTCAGCCTGGAGCGGCTGGACCTGCTGGAGGCCGACGTGCTGGCGGTGAACGGGTACGACCGGGCCGACGCCGACGCGGACTCGCTGTTCTCCGCCCTCGACGTGGTGACCCAGGACCGCACCGTGCTGCTCGGCGGCTACTCCGGCGACGTGTCCGCCGCGCTCGGCTTCGGCAGCCCGCTGTCGCTGCCCTACCTGCTCGACGAGGTCGTGCCGGCCCTGGCCGCCGCCGCCGACGGCGACCCGGCCACCGCGGTCCCGGCGCTCGGCTGAGCGCTCGACGCACCCGGGGCCACCTCCGGCGGTCCTGGCGTCCGGCACCCGACGTCGAGCGTCCCCGTCCCGGCCTCCGCCACCACCGGCCGGTGCGATCCGGTCGGTCGACCCGGGGGTCCCGTCGGCGCTCCAGCGCGGGCACGGCGACCAGGGCGCCGGCTCGTCAGTCCCCGGTGGAGGCAGTCCGCCTCCGCACGGGTGCCGGGTTCAGCCGCCACAGCCGGTGGGTCCAGGGCAGGTCGTAGAGCAGGACGTAGGCGGTGTACGGGGCCAGGGCGCGGCGCGCGGGCACGTCGTCGGCCACCGAGCGCCGGAGCGCCAGGAGAGGGACGAGGAACCCGCACAGCCCGACGAAGCCGGCACGAGTGCTCCGTCGACCGAAGAAGACCCCGTTCCAGGCCTCGTTGCCGACGAGGACCGCCAGGCTCCACGCGGTGCTCCGGGCGTCACGACGGTCGATGCTCCGCGCGAGCACGTAGCCGACGACCCCGTAGTACAGCGCGCCCACGCCGAGGAACGCGGGCAACGGCAACTGCCAGCGCGGGGTGGCGAGGCCCCGGAACCAGGCCATCGCCGGCCGCCCGACGAAGGCGTTCCCCGCGACGGCCGCCGCGGCCGTGCACGCGCCCGCCCGGAGGACCGAACGCCGCCTCACGGCGTGCCCTGCCCGGTACCGGCCCGCGTGCGCGCGGGCTCCTCCGCCCGCCTCTTGAGCGCCTCGTTCATCGCCACGAAGGCGGGCCGGGTACCCCGGTCCAGGGATGCGGCGACGAGCGGCACCAGGACGCCCCGGAAGGTCTCCTCCTGCACCAGCCGGGTGCCGCCGGCCTGCGGCCGCAGCACGAAGCCGTGCTCGGCGTCCACCAGCCCGGGCACCACCAGCCTGCCGCGCCAGCGCAGCGCGCGGCCGGCGGCGACCTCGACGAGCCGCGGCCGCAGTGTCATCGCCCGGCCTCCGACCGGCTGCATCCTCAGGGTGAGCCGGCGCCCCGGAGCGACGACCCCCTCCGCCGCCACGATGAACGGGTTCCACGCCGGGTAGGCGGCGAGGTCGGTGAGCACCTCCCACACCCGTTCCGGCGTCGCCCGGATGTCGACCTCGGCGGACAGCTCCTTGGACATGCTCTTCTCCTCCGGTGGGGTGGGGGTCGGTGCAGGGGGCAGCCGGTCACCGCCGGCGGACCGCGACGTCCGGTCGCGCTCCGGGCGCTCACGGGGGGACGCGGCCCGGGCGGCCACGGCCCGACCGGTCGCGGAGCCGGGGGTGGGGGGCGCGGGCGGGCGGACGTCACCCAGCCGGCCACGGGTGGCGGCCACGACGACCAGGCCCAGGGCCGCGCTGGCCAGCAGGTGCACCGGGCCCACCGCCTCGCCGGCGTACAGCCGCGGCAGCAGGCCGGGACCGCCGAACCCGCTGCCGTCGGTCGTCGCGTTCCCCGCCGCGTGGACCAGACCGACGACGAGCAGGCTGCCCGTCCGGTTGGCCACCCAGCCCTGCAGGAAGCGGAACGGGACCGCGGTCGCGGTGACGAACAGCAGGACGGTGATCCCACCGAGCCAGCCGTTGCCCACCGCCAGCGAGGCGTGCTGCAGCGCGAACAGCGGCCCGGTCGCCAGTGCGGCCCGCACCGGTCCGTGCCGGTGCTGCAGGCGGGTCTGGAGGAAGCCGGTCCAGGCGACCTCCTCCGCCCAGTTGGTGGTGAGGAACCCCAGGAGCAGCTGGAGCACCAGCCCGGCGACCACGGCCGCGGCGAGCACCCGCCCGGAGTCCGGCGGCCCGAGCAGGGCCACGGCCGTCGCCGCGGACGCCACCGGGACCACGACCAGGGCCAGCCCGTACCAGCGCGGCGGCACCCGCACACGGGCCGCGCGACACCACAGGGCACGCACCCCCGCCCGCCCGTCGACGACGCGGGTGACCACGACCGCGGGCAGCAGCAGTCCGACCAGGTTGGCCAGGACGACGAACGGAGCCGTGGGCAGGTCGACGTCGTACCACGCGCGCGCGACGACGGGCTGGAAGGCGATCACCTGCCCGACGGGGAAGGACCAGGCCAGGAAGCTCGCGACCGGGTGCTGGCGGACGACGCCGACCAGCCGGTGCTCCCGGGCGGGCGCCCTCACGGGGGTCACGGCGTCGTCCCGGCCGGTTCCGAGGAGCTCGACGACCGGACGGGCGGGACCGGGGGCTCCACCGCGGGGTGCGCCCGGCGTGCCCGCGCCCGCCGCACCCCCCAGAGGACGGCGGCGTCGCAGACCAGCAGCCCGACCAGCGCCGGCACGGTCATCGCCCATCCCGTGCCGTTCCCCACGACGACGCCCCACAGCAGCTTCCCGCCGGCCATGAGGTCGAGCAGCACCAGACCCCAGCCCACCGACCGACGCCAGAAGGCCAGGCAGTAGGCGCCCAGGGTGAGCGGTGCGAGCAGCGACTGGCCGACCTCCCGCAGGTCCCAGGGCCCGGTGAGCCACTCCCGCTCGAAGTCGAGGAACTCCAGGACCCGCGGATCGGGCTGCGCGGGCGCCGGGAACCAGGAGGTGCTGCTGGCCAGGGCGACGAGGGTGCCCGCGATGCCCCAGCCACTGCGCCGGTGGGCGAACCAGGCCAGCGGGACGAGGAACAGGGGCCGGACGTACCAGCTGAGCACGTCGGCGTGCCGGTCGAACGCCCAGTCGCCGACGTCGGCGAGGAGCTGCGGGACGTCCACGACGCTCTCCTAGGAACGGGTCGGCACGGGTGTGCGGGAGTCGGCCCGCGGTGCGGCCGGTGGAACCGCGGCAGGCAGGCGGAGGGTCAGCACCAGCAGTGCGACGGCGGCCAGGCTGGTCGCGGTCAGCGATGCCGACTGGAGGACCTGGTCGGTCGTGGTCGGGAGCACCGACACGTGCACCTGGTGGTAGAGCTGGTGCGGCAGGTCCAGCACGACCACGGCCAGGCCGACGGCGCGGGCGACCCACACCACCCCGGTGAGCAGGGCCACGAGCGCGACGGTGCCGACGGCGAGGTTGCCCAGGCCGACGTCGCGGACCAGGTGCTCGTTGTAGGGACCGTCGGGGCTGACCCAGGAGTGTCCCCAGCCGGGGAAGTCGGCGTGGAAGGACGCCGGGAAGGCGGCCTGCCAGAGACCGATCCCGAGTCCGAACAGGGCGAACCACCCCAGCAGGACCTTGACGGCGAGACGCATGCGGGCCTCCGTGGCGACGGGATCCGGGGAGCCGGTGCGGTTCCCGGCGTCCCGGGGGAACCGTCGGGCCACGCCCTTGACGGATCGTGGGCATCCGCTTGACGGAGCACCGGGCAACGGCGTCGCCGAAGCCCGGAGGTGCGACCGTCGCGGGGCAGGATGGTCCGGCGGCGAGCCGGGCGGGGGCCGGAGAGGCGGGTGGGCGGTGCAGTTCGACATCCTCGGACCGCTGCAGGTCCGCGACGCGGGCCGGCCGCTGGCTCTCGGGCGGCCGAAGCAGCGCGCCGTCCTGGCGATCCTGCTGCTCTCGGCGGGCTCGGTGGTCTCGCTCGACCGGCTGGTCGAGGAGCTGTGGGGCCCGCAGTCGCCGCCGCAGGCCCTCGCGTCGGTGCAGGCCTACGTCTCCCACCTGCGCCGGCTGCTCGAACCGCAGCGGGCGCCCGGGGCCCCAGCGACGGTGGTCGTGAACCAGGCGCCGGGCTACCGCATCGTGGTGGACCCCGACGACCTCGACGCCGCCCGCTTCGAGGCCCTCGCGCGGACGGGGCACGACCTCCTGCAGCAGGGCGAGGCGCCGCGCGCCGCGGAGACGCTGGCGGAGGCCCTCGCGCTGTGGCGCGGACCGGTCCTGGCCGACCTCGCCGACGCGCCGTTCGTGCAGGCCGAGCGGGCCCGGTTGGACGACCTCCGGCTGACCGCGCTGGAGGACCGGCTCGGTGCCGACCTCCGCCTCGGCCGGCACGCCCGCGTCGTCGCCGAGCTCGAGCGGCTGACCGGCGAGCACCCGTTCCGGGAGCGCCTCCAGGGCCTGCGCATGACCGCCCTCTACCGCTGCGGACGGCAGGCCGAGGCGCTGCAGAGCTACCAGCAGTTCCGCGCGCAGCTGCGCGAGGAGCTCGGCCTGGACCCCGGCCAGGCACTCCGGGACCTGGAGCGGGACGTCCTCCGCCAGGCCACGGCGCTGGACTGGGCCGGGGCGTCCGCCGACCGGGCGGTCGCACCCGGACCCGCTCCCTCCGCGGCGCCGGTCCCGCCCCGCTCCCCCGCTCCTCCCGCCGCCGTCGCGGGCTCCGCGGCCCCCGGGGGCCTGGTGGGGCGCGACGCGCACCTGCAG
Source organism: Geodermatophilus dictyosporus (assembly GCF_900115505.1). GTDB lineage: Bacteria > Actinomycetota > Actinomycetes > Mycobacteriales > Geodermatophilaceae > Geodermatophilus > Geodermatophilus dictyosporus. The sequence continues at coordinate 674,926 of NZ_FOWQ01000001.1, forward strand.
GTGGTCGACCGTGCCCTGGCCGGGACGGCGACCGGACGCGGGCGGGTCGTCCTGGTGGCGGGCGAGCCCGGGATCGGCAAGACGCGACTGGCCGAGGAGGCGACCCGGCGCGCCCGCGGATCCGGGGTCACGGTGGCCTGGGGCCGGAGCGACCCGGACGCCGGGGCTCCGCCGTTCTGGCCCTGGACCCAGGTGCTCCGCGCCCTGCTCGGCGACGCGGCGGGGGGGCCACCCGCGGGCGGGCCCGGCGTCGACACCGCAGAGCTCGCCCGCATCCTGCCGAGACCGGCGGACGGGGAAGCGCGGGCCGCCGCACCGGTGGTGGACCCGGAGGCGTCCCGCTTCCGCCTGTGCCAGGCGGCCACCGCGACCCTCCTGCGGCTGGCCCGGGGGCGACGGCTGCTGGTGGTCCTCGACGACCTGCAGTGGGCCGACGTCGCCTCGCTGCGGCTGCTGGGGCACCTCGCCACGACCCTGGCCGAGGCCCCCGTCGTCGTGCTGGTGACCTACCGGGACCGGACCCTCGACGGCGGCGAACCGCTCGCCGACACCCTCGGCGAGCTGGCCCGCACGGCTCCGGTGGACCGGCTGGAGCTGACCGGCCTGGCGGTCGCCGACGTGGCCCGGGTGATGGCCTCGCACCTCGGCACCGACCCCGACGACGGGCTGGTCCGGCTGGTCCGCGACCGCACCGGCGGCAACCCGTTCTTCGTCCTCGAGGTCCTCCGCCTGCTCGGCAGCGGCCGGCCGGAGCGGACGGCGGGCGAGGCGGCGTCGCTGGTCGCCCAGGAGGTCCCCGCGGGCGTGCGCGACGTCCTCCGCCGACGGCTCGGCCGCCTGCCCGACCAGATCCGCACCGTGCTGCTCGTGGCGGCGGTGGTCGGCCAGCAGTTCGACCTCGACGTCGTCCGTGCCGTGACCGGGCTGGACGACGACGACGCGCTCGCCGCGGTCGAGCTGACCGTCTCCGCCGGCCTCGTCGTCGAGGACCCGGCGACGGTGGGCCGCTTCCGCTTCGCGCACGCGCTCATCCGCGAGGCCGTCTACGGCGAGATCAGCCGCGCCCGCCGGGCCCGGCTGCACGCCCGTGTGGGACAGGCCCTGCTGGACCGACGCGGCGACGACGCGGACTCCGTCCTCCAGCTGGCCCAGCACTGGTGGCTGGCCGCACCGGTGGTGGGCGCCGAGCGGGCGGTCCCGCACGTCATCGCCGCGGCCGAGCTGAGCCTCGACACCTTCGCCCACGAGGAGGCCGAGCGGCAGCTGCGCCGCAGCCTGGACCTCCTGGCCGCCGCGGCGCCCACCCGCGACCGCGACGCCTCCGAGCTGGCCGGCCGGCTGCGTCTCGGCAGGCTGCTCGTGCAACTGCACGGCAGCGGCTGCGAGCACGCGCGGGCCCACTTCAGCCGGGCACGCGAGCTGGCCGACGGGCTCGGGGACAGGCCGGCCCTGCTCGCCGCCTGCCGCAGCCTCTACGAGGTGGCCTTCGCCCGCGCCGACCACTCGGCCGCCGCCGCCCTGGCCGAGGTGATGCTGGACATCGCCAGGAGCGACGGCGACCCGGCGGCCCTCGTGGTGAGCCACCTGGCGCTGGGCCGGACCCTGTGGTCCCAGGGCCGGCTGGCCGCCGCCAGGGACCACCTCGAGCAGGGCCTGCGCGTGGCGGGTCCGGTGGACGGCCGCGAGTTCCTGCCGCCGAGGATCGTCCTGCAGCTGCAGCTGGCCGCGGTGCTCACGTCCCTCGACGAGCCGGACGCGGGGATCGGGCTGCTGTCGACGGCGGTTCGGGACTCGCGCGGTGGGTCCCCCTTCGTGCAGGCCCTCACCCTCACCGGAGCCGCCCTCGTCTCCGCCATGCGCCGCGATCCCCTGGCGGCGCGCAGGTGGGCCACCGAGACGTTGGAGCTCGTGGAGCGCTGGCACCTGCCCTGGCCGGCCGGGTACGCGGCCGTGGTGCTGAGCTGGGTGCACGCGGTCGAGGACGACCCCGCGGCCGCGATCCCCGCCCTCCGGGAGCACCTCGCGCGGACCGAGGCCGGCGGCACCCAGCACCTGGTCGGGTGGGGCCTCGGCCTGCTGGCGGAGGCGCACCTGTGCGCCGGCGAGCCGCTCGAGGGCCTGCGCCTCCTCGACGACGCGCTGGCCCGGGTCGCGCGCACGGGTGAGCGCTCCTACGAGTCCGAGCTGCACCGCCTGCGGGCGCTGTGCCTGGTGGCGCTGACACCACCGCGCCCCGAGGAGGCCCACGCCGCGCTCCGGCGGGCGGCCGACGTGGCGCGGGAGCAGGGGTCGGCCCTGCTGCTGCGACGCGCCGCCGAGACGTGCCGAGCGATCGACGGGCGTCACAGCGGCAGCTGCGACCACCCCGGTGCGCAGCCCTGACCCCGCTCCCCCGGGACGAGACCGGCCCGGGTCAGCAGCGCGGCGACCCGCCGGTCGCGAGGCGGCGCTGAGGTGAGCTCCTCGACGCCCGCCGCCCGCAGGGCATCGGCGACCTCGCACACCAGCCGGGGGTCCGAGGGAGCGGTCCCGGTGGGCCGCCGACAGGGCCAGCCCGCACACCCGGGCCGTCGTGCGTCCGAGGGAGCGGACCACCGCCACCCCGGCGAGGCCGCTGCCCTCCGTCGCGGTCAGGTCGCACAGGCCGAACCAGACGCAGGTCGCGTCGTGGTCGTCGAGACGGCAGTGCGGCAGCAGCCGTGCGGCCTGCCGGCGGTCCGGGTCCGCGTCGAGCCGCCGGAAGACGATGCCGGCCGGGGAGCCGCACGGTGTCGCCGCCATCGCCCCTCCCGGGCCGTCGGAGTGCCGGTCGAGGGTGCCTCCGCCGGCCTCGACGCCTGCTCGACGCCGCCGGGACGGTCGACGTCCTGCCGGCCGGCGCAGCAGACTGCACGAGGTCCCCGCCCTGCCGCTCCCGCGCCGCGACCCCCAGGAGGAGACGATGCCGCGCTCGTACACCAGCTCCGTCATCGGTGCCGACCCCGACACCGTCTGGGGCTTCCTCCGCGACTTCGACCGCACGCCGGACTACGTCGACGCCGTCGCCAGGAGCGAGATCCTGGACGGGAAGCCCGCCGACCAGGTCGGCTGCGAGCGGAAGCTGACGCTCACCGACGGCTCGCTGGTGCGGGAGCGGCTGGTCGCCCTGAGCGATCTCGACCGCAGCTACACGTACCACCTGCTGGAGGGGCCCTTCCCCTTCACCCGGTACTACTCGACCATCCGCGTCAGCCCCGTCACCCAGGGCGGCGCGAGCTTCGTCGAGTGGTGGAGCACGTACGACTGCGAGCCCGAGGACGAGAGGGCCGTGGACGACCTGCTGGCGGGCACGCTGTACGGAGGCGGCCTCGCGGCGGTGGCGGCCCGCCTCGGCTGAGCCGCCCGCCGGGGCCGCACCGGTGGCGGAGCGGCTGGACGGCGCAGCGTCAGGGCTCCGGCGGCCCGGGGACGCAGCCGACGACCACGGGGCGGTCGGCGTCCCCGTCCTCGAACTGGACCCACACCGCCGTCCCGGCGGCGAGAGGCTCGACTGCGCCAGGACGATCCACGCTCCGCTCCGCCCGCCGGAGCGCTCCACCGAGCACGGCCGGCACGGACACCAGGACCCGGCCGCGCGCCGCCGGGTCGGCGCCCTCCTCCACGACCCCGCGGTACAGCCCGAGGTGCGTGCCGCTCACGTCTGCAGGGTGTCCCACCCCGCACGTGCCGCGCCGTGGATGCTGTCCCGGTGCCCGCTGTCCCGCGCCGTCCCTCGCCGGCGGCCCTGCTCACCGAGCCGCCTCGAGCGGGTCTGGACGTCGCCGCCCTGGCTGCTGCCTGGCCGCTGCTCGCGGCTGCCCGCCGCGGGGACGGCCACCCGGTGTTGGTGCTGCCGGGGCTGATGACCGGCGACCCCGCCACCGCGGTGCTGCGGACCGCCCTGAGGGCCCTCGGTCACGACGTCTCCGGCTGGAGCCTGGGCACCAACCGGGGCCCGACGGGCCGCGTCGTCGACACGCTGCGCGCACGACTCGAGCGGCTGCACCGGACCTCGGGACGGCGGGTCAGCCTGGTCGGCTGGAGTCTGGGTGGGCTCTACGCGCAGGAACTGGCCAGAGCCGCGCCGGGCAGCGTCCGCGGACTGGTCACCCTCGGTACGCCGGTCGCGCGACCGGCGCCCTGGGTCCGCACGGCGTCGGCGATCGCCGACGCCGGCGCCCACCTCCTCCCCGGGGCGGCAGCGCTGCCCCGGCCCTGGGCCCAGCGCGGCTCCCTGCGCGTGCCCGCGACCTCGGTCTACACGCGGGCCGACGGGATCGTGCACTGGTCGTCGTGCCGGTACGAGGTCCGCGCCCGGCGGGAGAACGTGGAGGTGCGCGGCAGCCACCTGGGCCTCGCCTGCAACCCGGCGGTCCTGTGGTTGCTGGCCGACCGGCTGGGGATGGCCGAGGGCGCGTGGGCACCGTTCCGCCCGCCGCCCGGACTGGGCCTGCTCTTCCCCCGCCGTCGATGACCCGGGCAGGCCCGTGTCGAGGTCGCGAGGTGGCCACCCGGGACACCCGCGCCGGTCGACCCCGGTCCGGTCACCCGCCCGCGGCACGGGACGCGGTGACGGTGATGTGCTCCGACGCGGGCCGCGGCCGGATGCCGAGCGCGTGCAGCGCCTCCGGGCCCGGGAAGGAGGACACGTCCATCGACACCGCGATGCCCAGGCCGGTGGCGAGCTCCGGCAGGCGCCGCCGCAGCGCCCGGGCGCCGGCCGCGAGGACCGGCCGGGGCACGACCACCCGGCGGAAGCGGGCGCCGACGGCCCGCTCGAAGGCGTCGACGACCTCGTGCCGGGTCAGGGGCTCGGGACCGCCGAGGTCGACCGACCCCGGCGGGTCGGCCATCGTGGCCAGGCGCACGCACGCCTCGGCGACGTCGTCCTGGGCGACGTAGGGCACCGGGTTGCGGCCGCGGCCCAGGACGACGGCCCGGCGCCTGTCCGGGCGGATGCCGGTGGCCGGGGACAACCACACCTCCTGGAAGGCGGCCGGGCGGACGACGACCGGCCGCAGCGCCGAGCGCCGGAGCAGTTCCTCGGTCGCCCGCTTGGCCGCGAACAGCGGCACCAGGTCCGCGGCGGCGTCGTCGCCGGTCAGCGCCGACACGAAGACGAAGCGCTCGACCCCGGCGGCCTCGGCGGCCCGGACGAGGGCGGCGTGCCCGTCGCGGTCGACCCGGGCGATGGACACGTCCCTCGCGCCCGGGCGCCAGCGGCCCACCGCGTTGGCCGTCGTGACGACCGTCCGCACGCCGGCCAGCGCCGGCGGCAGGCCGGCGGGGTCGGTGAGGTCCCCGCGCACCAGGTCGGCGCCGTGCGCCACCAGGTCGGCGGTGTCGCTCGAGGCCCGGACGAGCGCACGGAACGGCACCCCTCGCGCGGCCAGCCGGGCGGCGATCCGGCCACCCAGGTGACCGGTCGCGCCGCAGACCAGCAGCTCCGCCACGTCGACCCCTCGGCGGGACGGTCAGGCACCCGGCGGCCGGAACGCCGTGCGGACCTCCCTCGCCCTGCCGAGGACCGTCAGCAGCTGGTCCTGGTCGAGCAGCTGGTGGGTCTCCAGGTGTGCCAGGGCGCCGCTGCTGAACGAGGTGACGCCGACCGCCGCGGCCGTCTCGGCGTCCGGCGCCTCGATGACGACGAGACCGTCGTGCCCGCCGAGCATCCAGTACAGCGCCTCCAGCCGGCCGCCGGCGGCCTCCGCCGCGGCCCGCACGGCCGCGGTGCGGTCCCCCGGCTGGTCGATCAGCCGCGACCACGTCTCCGCGGTGTAGGAGAAGAACACGACGAACCTCGGCATCTCCGGCCTCCTCACGGACACCGCCGGTCGTGTGCGCGATCCGACCAGCTCGGACGGGCTGCGTCCAGGGTCCTCGGACCGTGCGGAGCGGCGTACGGAGCACGTCCGACGGCGGGACCGGGGACGAGGAGGTGGACGAGGAGGCCGGGGACGACCTCCTCGGCCGGGCCGCCCCCGCCGTCGCTCACGGGCGCCGTCTCCCCGGCTCGCTCCCGAGGAGCCTGCCCAGCTGGTCCCGGACCGTGCCGACGGCCTCGGCCCACCCCCGGACCGCCGGCCGCTCGACCCGCAGGACGCCCCAGATGCCCTGTTCGAGGGCCCACTTCAGGACCCCGGTGCGGTAGGCGTGGTCCCCGCGGCGGGTCGCGGTGAGCTCGATGTCGTGGACGGTGGCGGCGGTCAGCCCGGACAGGGACCCGAGCCAGTCGACCGGGCGGCCGTCGCGCACCCAGGGCGCCGCCGGCCAGGCCAGCCCGTGCAGGGTGAAGGTGTGGTTGCGCGGCTTGTCGGCGGCGCCGACCAGCCGGAGCCAGAGCGTGTCGCCCACGCGGGCGACCCAGACCGGCGTCGGCGGCCGGCGGCGGGCCATGCCGGTCGGGTGGTGGACGACCGCGCTGCCGTAGCCGACCCCCTTCTGCCCCGAGTCCTCCGCCTCGACGTCGACCTCCACGTCGGGGACGGGCACCAGCGGGTTGCCGGCGACGAAGTGCCGCATGCCGTCCCGGACGAAGAGGACCTGCTCGTTGGCGACCGTCTCCCCGCCCCTGCGCAGCAGCACGTGGGTGCCGGACCACCGTTCCGCCCCCGTCCTCGGGTGCACGGGCACGAGGCCGCGGGGCTCGACGACGACCGCGCCGACGAGCCCGTGGTGCGGGTGGTTGCGGACGTCGGCCGTGTCGTGCAGGTAGCAGACCTGTCCCATGGACCCCGCCGGCGCCAGCCCGTCGTCGGCGTACCACCAGTACTCGCGCCAGTTGGGCCCCGCGGCACCGTGGCGGTGGTCGGCCCGGTCGACGACGATCCCCTCCTCCGGAGCGGCCGCCATCTCGTGCCCGTGGTCGTCCCGGACCGCCAGGGGCGCGACCGTGCTGTCCCGGTTGAACCCGACGTGGGACCCGTCGTCGGAGACGACGTCGTGGCCGAGCAGGCAGGGGTGCAGGGAGACGCGGGGGCTCACGGTCCGCACCCGCTCGTCGAGCGGTACCCGCGGCGGGCAGGGCTCGGGCCCGAACCGGGGCAGGAAGGGGTCCACCTCGTCCTCGGGGAGGAGGACCTCGTTGACCAGGGTCACCCTGATCCACTCGCCGGGGTGGGCCCGCAGGACCAGCGGCTCCCCCGTCTCGTGCACCCCGACCGCGCGCCGGTCACCGCGCGCGGCGCCCGGCCCGTCGGCGACCGCCCTCCAGCCGTCGGCCCGCTGGTACACGAGGCCCCAGGGGTCGGTGAGGGCCGTGCCGTCGTAGCGGATCTCGCGCCGCCGGGCGACGACGACGTAGTCGCGGACCGGGCCGGTGTACGTCCCGTCGGGCCGGCGGTGCGGCCGGGGCGGCACCGCTCGCTGCCGGAGGAGTGCCTGGCGGTCCCCGTGCAGCGACCGCACGTCGGCGAGCCGGCCCACCGTCGGGGGCAGGGCCCGGATCAGGCCCCAGCAGCCCAGCCAGGTGTCGTCGATGGCGGCGAAGCGCCACAGGTGGTCACCCGGGCCGTAGGACCGCTGGTCCCCGAGGGCCGGCACCTCGACGGTGAAGGCCTCGGAGATCCCGATGGTCTGCTGGTCGACGAGGGTGGACTCCGGCACCAGCCAGTCCCTGCGCCAGCGCAGGCCGTGCAGCACGAAGCTGTGCTGCTCCTCGTGCGACCCCTGGACGAGCCGCAGTCGCAGCCGCTCCCCGGGGTAGGTGCCGATGACCGGGGTGGCGGGGTCGCCGTCCTCGCGCCCCCACTCCCCGCGCCGGGCCGCTCCGTCCCCCCGCCCGCGGCTGCTGAACCACCGGGAGGGGTCCTCGCCGCGCTCGGTGAGCGGCTCGCAGCGGTAGTTGACCGCCATGGCACCGGGGTCGTCGTCCCCGCCCAGTTCCCCGGGCGGGTTGAGCGGACGGCCGCGCCCGTCGAAGAGCGGCACGAAGTCGGCCACGGCCAGGCAGGCCTCCCGGAAGGCCGGGAACTCGCGGCCACCCGGGCCGGGCGCGACGACCGCCTGGCTCCCGGTCCAGGCATCGGTGGGAGCGGCCACGGCCGGGTCCCAGGTGCGCGGGGTGAGCCAGCGCGACCCGTGCGGTTCGACGACGAGGGCGGCGAACAGGCCGTGCTTCTGCCGGTAGTTGGCCAGCAGGTGGTCGTGGAAGAAGCAGGGGCCGAACTCCTCGTCGACCACCCACCGGTGGAACCCCACGTTGGGCGGGAGCTGCACGGGTCCCGCCTCGGGCAGGCCGAGGACGGGGTCCTCGCAGCTGGTCCCGGAGAGGTAGTTCCAGCCGGTCGAGGAACCGTCGGCGGCCAGGACGTCGAACTTGGTCAGGTGCACGTGCATCGCGCACTCGACGGGGAGCTGGGCGTGGTCGAAGGCGTCCGCCGGCAGGCCCCTGAGCCGGTTGGTGAACCGCGACTCGAGGACGTCGCCCTGGTTGGCGCGGGTGTAGAGGGGCTCGATGGCGTCCGGGTCGGCGGGCGGCGCGGGGACCGCCTGCGGCACGCCGTCGACGGTCGCCCCGGTGAGGACGTAGTGGTGCCCGTGCGGGTCGTGCCAGCCGTACGGGTTGTACCGCACCGGCGCCTCCCGCACCTCGACGTCGTGGCGCACCAGCCGCGTCCCCGGCAGCCCGGCCCGCTGGTTCCACGTCGCGGCCAGCGTGTCGAGGTCGATGAAGAAGGACCCCGGCTTGCCGGCGCACCCGGGGTCACCGGCGGCGAACTCCGCGGCGCTGGCCCGGACGCCGTAGAGCAGGCGCCGGCGGCCGACCACGTGCTCGTCCTCCCACGCCGGCGGGGGTGGCGCCTTCTGCGGGTAGGTGGCGTCGACGAACCAGGGGAAGCCCAGCCGCTCGGCGCCGGGGAGGCGGCCGGGCAGCGGCTGCAGCCCGGCGCACGGAGCGCCGTCGGGCAGCAGCCGGCGGCCGTCCACGAGCTGGTCGAAGCTGCGCCACAGCCCCCACATGCCGTGGTGGAAGTGGGGGTACAGGTGGCAGTGCCAGATGATGTCGCCGACGGCGCGCTGCCGGCTGCCGGACCCGTAGAGCGGGTCGATGGTGAGGGCCGTCTGCGGGCCGATGGTGATGGCGTCGAGCAGCTGCGAGCCGGCCGCCTCACCGGGGCGGGCGGTGTCGGCGGCCACGGCGCGCCACTGGTGCACGTGCAGGTGGAAGACGTGGGTCTCCTTGACGCCGCCGTGCACGAGGCGCACCCGCGCCGGGTCGCCGGCGTAGGCGCGGACGACCGGGATCGCCGGGTCACCGGACAGCCAGGAGCTGTGGTGCTGCTCCTCCCCGGCGACGAACTCCAGCCAGTCCCCGTCGCGCCGGGCGGTGCGGAAGACCTCGCCGAGCTCCGCGTCGTACTCGACGCCGACGGCCTGCAGGTCGACCCCCGTGGCGCTGAGGCGGCCCGGGGTCGGCTGCTCGGCCAGCCGGCGCATCCGGTGGGGCAGCCGGTTGGGCATCGGCTCGGCCCGGTAGGAGATCGGCATCACGGTGTGGTCGACGTCGCCCACGTGGAAGGCGCTGTGCACCTCGGGCTCGTCGTGGAAGAAGATCGTGAACTCGCGGTGGCTGACCAGGGTCGTCCGCAGGTCGACGAACTCCCCGTCCGCCGCGAGTGCCTGCTCCCCGGGGACGCGGATGTCCACGTCGAGCCCGTCCCCGTACGACGACCGGGTCAGGTCCTCACCCGTCTCGGGGTCGTGCCAGCGGACACCCGGCGGCTCCACCACGAGGGCCCCGAAGAGGCCGTGCGCGTTGGTGCCGGCCTGGGTCCCGCGCAGGTCGGCCAGGTCGTTGAAGTACCAGACCCCCTCCCGCCCGGCGTTCCAGAGGAAGGTCCGGCGCCCGCCGGGGGGCACCGTGCTGGGCTCGTTGAGCCCCACCGCGGCGCCGTCGTCGTGCCGGACACCTCGGGCGGGGCCGGTGGAGATGCCGTCCCCCTGCAGGTGCAGGCCCACCCGGCGCCCCCGGACGGAGTTCTGCAGCCGGACCCGCACGGTCTCGCCCTCGTGGGCGCGGAGGACCAGCGGCCGGACCAGCGGCACCGGCCTCATCGGGTTGAACCGGGTGTAGCGCCGCACCCGGGCCTGCTCGTCGAGGAGCTCGCGGTCCGCGGCGGCGGCGCGGGCCCGCTGCCAGTCGTCGTCGGCGTGGTCGTTGAGCAGCAGTCGCCGGACCCGCTCCGCCGGCACGCCGCTGGCGGCCGACAGGCGGTCGGCGTCGAAGCGGCGGAGCGGGTCGGCCTCGACCCGCTCGAACCACGCGTCGATCCCCCGCCGGCCGTTCTCGAGCGCGACCCGCCAGCGCTTGTGCAGGTCGGCGACGTCGGGCCGGCCGGTCTGCGGGTCGACCGGCAGGGCACGGACCTGCCCGTCGGTGAGCAGGTCCAGCAGCGTGACGATGCGGTCGACGAGCTCCCGCACGTGCCGCTCGATGCTCTGCACCCGCCGCGAGGCGCCCCGGCGCGGGCCCTCGTCGCCGTCGTGGACGGCGCGCGACCGGCCCCGGTAGACCCGGAGCTCCTGCAGCACCTCCCGGTCGACCAGCGCGTCCCCGGGCGTCTCGTCGTACGCCTCGTCGAGCGTCCGGGCCACCCGCCGGTCGTCGTGCCGGTGCCCGAGGACGGTCTCCTCGTAGCGCCCCAGGTCGTCGACGAGCACCTGGGTGCGCTGCGTGCGCAGGTGCAGGCGAGGGAGGTACTCGTCCTCGTCCTCCCAGCGCGCCCGGGCCCAGTCCAGCAGCGGCCGGTGGGCCTGGAGGGCGTACAGCAGCCCGTTCGGGTCGTGGTCGCCGTCGACGTTGTAGACGATCGGCATCGACACGGCGACGACGTCGTACGAGCGGGAAGCCATGACCAGCACCTCGATCGGGGCAGGGGTCGGGACGGTCAGGACGGGGTGCCGAGGAGGAGCACCAGTCCGAGGAGGACGGCGGCCACGCCGATCGGGCGGACGAGCCGGAGGCCCGTGCGGGTGGTGCGCTCGGCGGCCATGACGACGGCCAACGGGACCATGGTCGCGAGGTGGGCCGTCCCACCCGCGAGGCACACGGCCATCAGCGCCCAGCAGCACCCCACGCAGGACGCGCCGTAGGCGACGCCGATGGTGGCGGCCTCGACCGCCGGCCGGCGCTCGCCGTGCCAGTGGGCGACGGCGAAGGTGCGCGGGCTGCGGCAGGCGGTGAGGCACCGGCGCTTGAGCGGGGAGAGCTGGAAGGCGCCGGCGAGGACCAGGACACCGCCGACGAGCACCTGGGGAGCGGGCCGCCACGCTCCTCCAGTCACGGCCAGGACCACGAGCTCGCCGGCCACCAGCAGCGCACCGACGACCACCCACACGGCGAGGAAGGCGCCGGCCGCGGACGCGACCAGCAGGTGCCGGGTGCGGTGCCGGGCCACCAGGCGCTGCAGGACCCGCAGGAGGGGCAGTGCCGGGGGCAGCATCATGGCCACGACCATGAGCGCCCACCCCGTCAGGGCCGCTGCCCCGGTCCCCGCGGCGGCGCGGCCCGCGTGCAGGTGCCCGCCGTGGTCCCCGGCTCCGGTCCCCTGGCCGAGCAGGTACAGCACCAGCCAGGCGGCGCCGGCGACCACCAGCACGACGGTCGGCAGCACCGGTCGCGCCACCCCCGGCGGCCATCCCCGGCGGCCGGGCGCGAGGCGGGTCGCTGCCACGGTCACCCGTCCGAGGGGACGGACGCGGTGGGGTAGGCGAACCGGCCGCGCATCGCGGAGCGGCGGGTGGCGTCCGCGTAGCCGCCGGGCAGCACCGGGAGGTTCAGGCGGAAGCGGGTCGCGGTCATCGCGGTCACGGAGCCGACCGCGGCCAGCTCCCGGTGCAGGGCCGTGCGGTTCAGGGTGAGCGGCTCGCCGCCGGCCGCGGCGGCCACCCCGTCGCCCGCGCCGTCCGGTCGGTCGAACGCGAGGTCCGCCCCGTCCGCCTCGAAGGCCGGGATGTCGCTCGTCGTGGCCTCGGTGGGGTGCCGGGCGCCGTCGACCTGCTGCTTCTCGTGCACGCGGATGCGCCAGCCACCGGCCTCGTCCCGGCCCTCGCCGCTCTCGACCCGGATCGCCGCCGGCGACACGGACAGCACCGCTCCCATCACCTCGGCCAGGTCCGCCAGGGGTCCCTCGGGCGCGCCGAAGGCCCGTGCGAGGGCGTCGTACGCCTCCGCTCCGTGGGCCGGGACGTCGTCGACGTCGACGAAGAGCACGGAGTAGCGACCGCCGTCGGGGCCGCGTCGCCGGCCGTCGTGGGTGGAGATGCTGACGACGCGGGCGCCCGCGACGTCGACGGGGCCCCCGTCCCCGGGCAGGCGGCCGTCCTCGACCACCCAGGCGAACAGACCCGTGCAGTGGTCGTCGTCGGGATCCTCGTCCACCCAGCAGGGACAGAGGGTCTCGCAGTCACAGGTCTCGACGAACCACCCGGCGAGGGCGTGCGCGGGCAGCCGGGTCCCGGATCCCGTGGTGGACATCTGCCGCTCCCGTCCCCTGCCGTGAGGGCCACCGCGGCGCCGGGGGGTCGGTCCCCGGCGTCCGCTCCGTGGCGTTCCCCGCCGGGGACGCACCCTCGGCGCCCCGGGGTCGGAGCATCGGGCCCGGCCGTCACCGCTCCGTCACCGCGGTGTCACCGCCCGGCCGTCCCCCGTGGACCGGAGTCGCTCCCCTCCGCCCGGCCGCGGGTCGGGCACCATCCGGGCGTGGACCCCGAGCTGCTGCTGCGGACGGCGGCCGACCGGCTGGACGCGCTGGCCATCCGGACGACCCCCGGCGACTGGCGGACCGCCGGACTGCTGGCGACCCGCCCCGACGTGGTCGCGCACTCCCCCGACGGGAGCACCGAGCACGTGGCCGAGGCGCGGGCCGGGACCGGCGCGTGGATCGCGGCCCTCTCCCCCGCGCTGGCCGCGCCGCTGGCGGGCTGGCTGCGCGCCGCGGCGGCGCACGAGCCGGTCGACCCGGCGGCCGAGGCGTTCGCCCGGGTACTGCTCGCGCGGCTGCGGTGAGCGGGCGGTCCGGCACGGCGCCCAGCCCCCTCGGAGCGGACCGGGCCCCTGGTCAGTCGGACCAGACCGGCGGCCGCCGGTCGAGGAAGGCGTGCACCCCCTCACGGAAGTCCGCCGTCGCGCCGAGGGCCACCGCCTCCTCCCGCTCGACGGCCAGGCCCTCGTCGAAGGGCAGGTCGACGCCCTCGGTGACGCAGCGCCGGATCGCCGCCAGCGCCCGCGCCGGCTTGCGGGCCAGTCCCTCGGCGTAGCCCTGCACCTCCTCGCGGAGCCGCTCGGGGGCCACGACGACGTCGACGAGGCCGATGGCGTGCGCCTCCCCGGCGCCGAGCAGCGTGCCGTCGTAGAGCAGGCGCAGTGCTCGCGGCCGGCCCAACAGGCGGGCGAGCGCCTGCGTCGCGCCGACCGGCGGGATGAACCCGATGCCGATCTCCGGCTGCCCGAGTCGGGCGGTGCTCGCGGCGAAGCGGACGTCGCAGTGCAGGACGATCTCCAGGCCGCCGCCGACCGCGGTGCCGTGGACCGCCGCCAGCAGCGGCTTGGGCGACGCCCGCATCCTGCGCACCAGGTCGTGGCACACGCCGACCCAGCGGCGCACGCCCTCGTCGTCCGTCTCGGAGAAGACCCGCAGGTCGGCGCCCACGCTGAAGTGGGCCTCGAGGGCGCTGGCGAACACCACCACCCGGACGGCGGGGTCCCCCAGGTGCCGCTCCAGTGCCTCCGGGACCTCCCGGAGCATCTCCCAGGAGAAGGCGTTGACCGGCGGGCGGTCGTACTCGATCCACCCCACCCGGTCGTGCACGCTGACCCGCAGGTAGTCGGCCATCGGTCCTCACCTCGCACCGTCGACCGACCCTAGAGGCCCGGCACGACGAGGTGTGCCGGCCGGCCACTCCGTGGAGAACTCCGGCGCCACCCGGTGCCACCGCCGCACGCGCTCGCGTGATCGGCCCGGGCGTCCCGCATGGTCCGCCGGTCGGCGGGGCACGCCCGGAGGGTGGAGGACGACTGGAGATCGCTGCTCGAGGACCTGCCGTTGGAGCAGCGCCTGAAGGCGATCGCCGTGTACGAGCTGGCGAGTGACCGGGCGGCCGGGCAGCCGGTCGAGACGGCGGTGTCCACCCTGCGCGCGGCCGCCAGGGCCGAGGGCATGGACGACGGGCACCCGTGGATCCCGGCGGCCGCGGCACGCATCAGCGCGGAGCAGCGCCCCTGACCCCGGCCGGCCGCCTGGCCGGCCGAGCGCACGCCGGCGTCGCTCAGGCCGCCTGCACGCGCGCCCAGACGTGCTTGCGGCCGTCCTCCACCGTCCAGCCGTGCGCCCGGCACAGCCGGGCCACGAGGGGCAGGCCCAGACCCCCGTCGGCCGGATCCCGGTCGCCGGCGGTCGCGGGCGGCTGCTCGACCGCGGCGTCGATGACGTCGACGAGCCAGCCCCCGCCGGTCGCGGTGACGCGGACGTGCACCGGTGACCGTCCGTGTCGCAGGCCGTTGGAGGTCAGCTCCTCGTAGACGAGGAGCAGTCCGTCGACGTCCACCGGGGCGCGGTGCCGCAGCCACCTCGTGTGGACCATCCTCCGGAGGTGGTGGCGGCTCACCGTGAGGTCGATGGGCGTCCGCAGTTCCTGCTCCCAGGTCACGAGCGGTCCCGGGGACACGGTGGGGAGCGGCCGTCGGGTCCAGCACACCTGCTCCATCGGCCACTCTCCTCGGGCGGTGCGCAACGGCCGGCGACCTCGGTGCGTCCGCCACCGGTGGTGAGAGGTCGGGTGGACGGCGTGGGGCTTCTCTCCGACCGTTGCTGTTCCGGATCCGAAGCGTAGGTCCATCCGCACGGTGGCCCGGTCCGTTCGGCGTCGGGGCGGTGCGGCGTGACCGCGGGACGTGTCCCGGTCTCCGCGCGTGACGACGCCGTCGGTCGGCCCGCCCCGTGTCTCCCGCCTCGCCCGGACGGACGGTGCGGTCCGGCACCCCTCCGCGGTCGACGCCCGCCGTCGTCGCCGTGGTGGTGCTCGGCCCAGGCCGGTTCGCGGCACGGACCGACTCGCCGCCGGGGTCGGCGGCGAGGACGATCGCGCTGTGGCATCCGAGGGGGAGTCGCCGGAGGTCCGCACGCGCCCGGCCGACGCCCCGGTGGAGGAGCGCCTCGCTCGAGGACACCGACGGCTCGGGGAGCACCTGCACGCGGTCGAGGACCACCTGCTCGACATCGCCGACCACGTCCTCGAGCCCGGCGGGGAGGCCCAGGCGACGCGGGAGCGGGCTCGCGGTCTGTCCACCGCTGCCGACCACGAGCTGGCGCGTGCCGACGAGCTCCACGGGCCCGCTGCACCCGACCGGTAGCAGCCGGCCGCGGCCACCCGACCCGGGCGCGCACCGGAGACGGAGCGCCGGACGCTCGGGTCTCACCCGGCGTCGAGCGACCCCGGATCGCTAGCGTGGAGGCATGGCACGGCACTGGGTCGCGACCCGCCCCGGGGGCCTGGACGTCCTCTCGTTCGAGGAGTACGACGTGCCCCCGCCGCAGCAGGGCGAGGTCACGGTCTCGGTCCGGGCGGCCGGCATGAACCCCGCCGACGCCAAGCACGTGGCCCGCGGCGACCCGGCCGGCTTCCCGAGGGCGATCGGCTACGAGGTCGCCGGCGTGGTGAGCGCGGTCGGCGCGGACACCGGGATCGGGTCGGGGCCGGTGGCCGTGGGCGACGAGGTCCTCGCGTTCCGGATCAGCGGCGGATGGGCGACCGACGTGACCGTCGCGGCCCGGGACGTGTTCGCCAAGCCTGCGTCACTGTCGTTCGGCGAGGCCGCCGGCCTGCTGCTCGCCGGGTGCACCGCCTCGGAGATGCTGCACGTGACCGGCGTCGGGGAAGGCGACACGGTCCTGGTGCACGGCGCCTCGGGATCGGTGGGGGTCAGCGCGCTCCAGCAGGCTGCGCTGCTGGGGGCCCGGGTGATCGGGACGGCGAGTGCGGGCAGGTCCGACGTCGTGACCCGGTTCGGCGGGGTGCCGGTCGCGTACGGCGACGGGCTCGAGGAGCGGGTGCGCGCGGCGGCGCCGGGAGGAGTGGTGGCCGCGCTCGACTGCGTGGGCACCGACGAGGCGGTCGACGTCTCGCTCGCGCTGGTGGCCGACCGCGGCCGGATCGTCACCATCGCCGCGCCCGGGCGGGCGCAGGCCGCAGGCTTCCCCGCGATCGCCGGGTCGATGCCGGCCAGCCAGGCCCACCGCGACTCCGTGCGGGCGGACCTGGTGCGCTTGGCCGGTGAGGGGCGGCTCGTCGTCCCCGTCGCCCGGACCTTCCCCCTCGCCGACGCCCGAGAGGCCACCGGGCTGCTGATGAGCCAGCACCCGGGCGGGAAGCTCGTCCTCGAGCCGTAGCCCTGCTGAGCACGTGCGGCGGAGGGGACCGGTGCCCCGGCCTCGACGACCCCGGAGGCGGGTCCTAGGGACGTCGGACGGCGTAGCGCAGCAGGACGACACCGTTGCCGAACCGCCGGTTCTCCACCAGCTCCAGGTCGGTCGGCTCGTCGGCGGCCTCGAAGAGCCGTCGGCCGCGGCCGACGACGACCGGGTTGACGTAGAGCCGGTACTCGTCGACGAGGTCCAGCCGGCGGAAGGTCTCGGCCAGGTCGACCCCGCCGAGCGTCATGTCCCCGCCGGGCCGCTGCTTCAGTGCGCGGACCTCGTCGGGGTCCACCACTGCCCGCAGCGAGGCGTTGGGGCCGACCTCCTGCAGCGTGCGGGAGAAGACGATCTTCGGCACGGCCCGCCAGATGCCGGCGAACTCGCGCATGACCGGCGGGGCGTCAGGGTCCTGGTCGGCGGTCGGCCAGAACGCCTCCATGAGCTCGTAGGTGACCCGGCCCTCCACGAAGGCGCTCATGGTCGCGAGCTGCTCGTTGAAGTGCGCGTGCAGCTCCTCGTCGACGCGGTGCCAGCTGAGGTCGTGGTCCGGCCCCTCGAAGCAGCCGTCCAGCGACAGCATCATGTGCACGACGATCTTCCGCACGTGTCCTCCTGAGCTCGCGACCCGGTCCGGGAGCTCGGACCGGCGGACGGCGGCGCTCTCATCGGTCCGGCAGACACCGTCCGAGCTGGGCGGAGTCAGCCGGCCCCCGAGGCGGTGGTGGTGCCTGACCGACGCCGTCCGTCAGCGGCCCTCCGGGCGAGACCACGGTGGCGGAGGAACGCACTCAGCGAGGGCGCTCGCTGAAGTTGGCGTAGAGGTCGTGCTCGGTGAACTCCCGGCCCAACTGGCGGCGGAAGAACGCGTTGGTCGAGTAGCGGGTGGAGGAGAGGAAGAAGCGCTCCTCGTTGCTCCTGACCATGGCGAAGAACGGATCCGCCGCATCAGACCCGAGGTCGAAGTGGTCGTAGTTGACGACGACGTGCACCCGCCGGTCGAGGGCGGAGAACCGGCGGTCGAGCTCCCGTGCCAGGTCGTCGGCGTCCTGCGCCGTTGCCAGCCGCAGCCCCTCGAAGTTGACGTAGACGGTGTCGGTGGCCGAGTCGAACCTGAACCGCTCGTCCATGTCGACGGGAGGTCGGTCGCGCAGCCCCATCGGCTGGTCGCGGAAGATCGCCGCGTCCATCGCGCGGAGGTCGTCCCCGATGACGGGAGCGACGTCCATGTGGGCCAGGACGTCCCGCTCCACGTCCACGCCCGGGGCGACCTCGACCAGCTCGAGGCCCCGGTCGGTGAGCCGCAGGACGCACCGCTCGGTGACGTAGTAGACGCACTGCCCGCGCTCCACGGCCAGCCGCCCGTTGAAGGTCACCTGCCCGACCCGCTCGCGGAACTTCGCGACCGCGCCGGTGTCGTCGACGACCAGCGCGCCGTCGCGCACCGCCACCCGCGAGCGGGCGGTGAAGGTGCCGAGGAAGAAGACCGCCTTGGCGTTCTGGCTGATGTTGATGAAGCCGCCCGCCCCGGCGACCCGGCGACCGAACCGGCTGACGTTGACGTTCCCCTCCGCGTCGGCCTCGGCCATGCCCAGGAACGCCTGGTCCAGCCCGCCGCCGTCGTAGAAGTCGAACTGGTAGGGCTGGTCGATGATCGCCTGCGGGTTCGCGACGGCGCCGAAGCTCAGCCCGCCGGCCGGGATGCCACCGACCCCTCCGGGCTCGACGGTCAGCGTGATCAGGTCGAGGATCCGCTCCTCGGCAGCCACGGCCGCCACCCCCTCGGGGATGCCGATCCCGAGGTTCACCACCGCGTTCGTCGACAGGGACATCGCGGCGCGACGGGCGATCACCTTGCGGGCGTCGAGGGGCATCGGCGTCAGCCCGGTGCTGGGTGCGGTGATCTCCCCCGTGTAGGAGGGGTCGTAGGCGACGGCGAAGGTCTGACCGTGGTTGGCGGGCTGCGCGACGACGACCGCGTCCACCAGGATGCCGGGGACCCTCACCTCGCGCGGGCTCAGCGTCCGGTGCTCGGTGACCCGCTCGACCTGCACGATGACCACGCCGCCGGAGTTCTTGGCCGCCTGCGCCATCGACAGCACCTCGAGGGTGAGCGCCTCCCGCTCCATGGTGATGTTGCCCTCCGGGTCGGCCGTCGTCCCGCGCAGGAGGGCCACGTGCACCGGCTGCGCGGGGAAGAACAGGTGCTCCTCCCCGCGCAGCGTCACCAGTTCGACCAGCTCCTCGGTGGTGCACTCGTTCATCCGGCCGCCCCCGTGGCGCGGATCGACGAACGTGCCGAGCCCGACCTTGGTCACCACGCCCGGGCGCCCGCCGGCGATCTCCCGGAACAGGTGGCTGATCACGCCCTGCGGCCAGCAGTAGGCCTCGATGCGGTCGTCGAGCGCGAGCACGCCGAGGCTCGGCACGAGCCCCCAGTGCCCGCCGATGACCCGGCGCACCATGCCGTCGGCACCGAAGTGGTTCAGTCCGCGCGCGCCGCCGTCGCCCTGGCCCGCCGCGTAGACCAGGGTGAGGTCCCGCGGCGAGCCGGTGGCCTCGAACCGCCGTTCCAGCGCGAGCGCCAACTCCTCGGCGAACCCCACACCGACGAACCCGCCGGTGGCGACGGTGTCGCCGTCGAGGACGATCTGCGCCGCGGCGTCGGCCGAGATGACCTTGTTGCGCTGCACCGGACGGCGGGGCTCAGCGCCGGCCGGCGCCGACCGACGCCCGGTCGGCGACAAGGTCCCGCGTCAGGTCGCTGCGCGCGGTCTCCCGGCTGAGCACGACGGCGATCACCGTGAGCACCGCGGCACCGGCGAGGTACAGCGAGATCGGCACCGAGCTGCCGTACTCGATCAGCAGCGCCGTGGCGATGATCGGCGCCAGGCTGCCCGCCACGATCGAGGACACCTGCCCGGCCACCGAGAGGCCGCTGTAGCGCACCTGGGTGGAGAACAGCTCCGAGAAGAAGGACGCCTGCGGCCCGTACATCGCTCCGTGGAGGACCAGGCCGACCGTGCCGGCGAGCGCCAGCAGCAGGAACGACTGCGAGTCGTACAGGGCGAAGAACACGAAGCCCCACACGCCGACGCCCACGGCTCCCACCAGGTAGACCGGCCGGCGGCCGAACCGGTCCGACGCCGCGCCCATGGCCGGGATCGCCACGAAGTGGATCGCGGAGGCGATGAGGGCCGCGTTCAGCGCCGTGCCGCGCGAGACACCTGCCTCACCGGTGGCGTAGGCCAGCGCGAACGCGGTGAAGATGTAGTAGCCGATGTTCTCCGCCAGGCGGGCGCCGATGGCCAGGACGATCTCCCGGGGGTAGTCCTTGAGCACCTGGACCACGGGCAGCTTGGGAGCCTCCTCGGCCTTGGCGGACTGCTCGCGGGCGGCCCGGAAGACCGGCGACTCCTCGATCGAGACCCGGATCCACAGACCGACGCCCACCAGCACGGCGCTGAGCAGGAAGGGGATGCGCCAGCCCCAGGACTCGAACTGCTGGTCGGTGGTGAACGCCGAGACGATCGCGAGGACGGCGACGGCGAGGAGGTTGCCCGCCGGCGCGCCGGCCTGCGGCCAGGAGGCCCAGTACCCGCGCCGCTCCGGCGTGCCGTACTCCGCGGCCATCAGCACCGCGCCGCCCCACTCGCCACCGAGGGCGAAGCCCTGCACCAGCCGGAGGAGGATCAGGAGGACCGGCGCCCAGATGCCGATCTGGGCGTAGGTCGGCAGCAGGCCGATCAGGAAGGTCGCGCCGCCCATCAGCATCAGCGTGATGACCAGCATCTGCTTGCGGCCGACCTTGTCGCCGAAGTGCCCGAAGACCACCCCACCGATGGGGCGGGCCGCGAAGCCCACGGCGTACGTGGCGAACGCGAGCAGCGTGCCGACCAGCGGGTCGAAGTCGGGGAAGAACAGCGTGTTGAAGACCAGCGCGGCGGCGGAGCCGTAGAGGAAGAAGTCGTACCACTCCACGGTCGTGCCGACGAGGCTGGCGCCGACGACCTTGACGATGGACGTGCGCGACGCCGGCGGGACGGCGGCGTCCTGGTGGGACCTGGACAAGGTTCCTCCCCTGTTCGTGTGCCGGATCTGTGGAGGTTGCGGGTGTCTCCGGCCGAGGGGCGGGAGACGCCGGCGATGTGGGAGCCGCCCGCGAGCGGGCGGCCGGCTCAGCGTTCGGGATGGGCGCGGCGGCCGCGCGGTCCCCGGGAGGACCGCCGTGCAGGTGGCCGCCGGCGGTACCCGGCTCGGCGCCGCACGGGACCGGGCAGGGCCCACGGACGACGGTGCAGATCCACGCTCACCCCCTCGCTGGCCGAGCTCCGGCGACAGCATCGCCGGGTTGCGGCGCATCGGCGAGTTATGGGCGATCTCGATCCGGTGACCCGCGTCGGCCGTCACGAGCGTGGTCCACCTGCCCGGCGCGCCCTTCCTGGTCGGGGAGCTCTCCCCGGTCGAGGTCCTCGCCCCGCTGGTCACCGGTCCGGTGACCGTGGACGACGACGTCGACTGGGCCGCCCGCCCCGAGCGGGCAGCCGCGGGTCCCGAGGGCCTCGACGACTTCGTGTACCCGTACCTGGGCGAGGGGCTCGGCGGTGCCGTCGTCGTCTGCGGCGCCTGGGGCACCCACCCGGCCGTGCTGCAGGCCGTCTCCGACCGCGCGGCCGCACTCCCCCGGCACGTCCGCCCTGGCTCGCAGGGGTCCGACACCCTGGCGACCGGTCATCGGCGTGGGTCGGACGAACACCCCGGGACCGTCCACCGCAGCGAGCCCGCCGAGTCGCCGCAGCCGCGGGGCGCGCGGATCTGCCCCTGCGCCGCACAGCCCATCGGCCACGGCAGGGTGCCCAGACCCTGACGGGGTGCAGTCGACGGGCTCGTGGCGCCCACCGCGCCGGCGTCCGCGGCGTCCGGACACCGGTCGAGTGGCACCGTGCGCGGTCATCGACGGGTCGGTCGGACCGACGACCACGAGCACTCCGTCGGCGGCGAGAGAGCTCGGGACAGGAGGAACGATGAGCCAGGACCCCGACAGCCGGATCATCCGGCCCGGCGAAGGCACACGAGTGCCCGCGCTGGACATGACCCACAAGGTGGACGCCGACCGGTTCGGCGGTCGTCTGCTGGTCGTGGAGGGTCGGATCGCCCCGGGTGCGCTCGTCCCGCCGCACACCCACACCCGTGAGGACGAGTGCTCCTACGTCATCTCCGGCGAGGTCGTGTTCCAGGTGGACGAGGACACCTTCACAGCCGAGGCCGGCAGCTACGTGATCAAGCCGCGCGGCGTGCCGCACGCCTTCTGGAACCCCGGCAGCGAGCCCGCGCGGGTGATGGAGCTGCACGTACCGGCGACCTTCGCCCACTACTACGACGAGGCCGGCGTGCTCCTCACCGACTCCGCGATGACCCCGCAGGAGCGACGGGAGGCCCTGGACGCGCACCACGCTCGCTACGGCGTGACCTTCCACTGGGACCGCGTCGCGGATCTCGTCGATCGCCACGGCGTCCGGCCGTGAGCCGTCCAGGCCACGTCGGGACGGAGGGCCGGCTCGCACCACCACGGTGCGGCTGTGCGGCCGACGCCGACCGCGCCCCTGCTGCGGGCGCCGTGCGACACCGGCGCGCCGATCCGGCCGACGGGTCACCGGCCCGCGAGGCAGGGGGTGGATGACGGGCGCGGCCTGGGACCATCCCCGTGGTCCCACGACCGGGCCGACGGGACCGGACCTGCGACTCCCTGCCCGAGCCGTCGGCCGGGGCGCCGCGGACGTCCGTCCGGCTCCACCTGTGCAGGTCAAACGGTCCGGTCCTGGGTGACGACGTGCGGTCCGGCGGTGCTCGTGACCCAGGCGTCGCTCCCTCCCGCCCGGCTGCGACGCGGAGGAGGCTGTGGACCGCAGTCCCCTGCGCAGGCCCCGCCGCCACGGCGGTCCGGCGGCCGGGAGGACGCCCGCACCCGGGCGAGCACCCCTGACCGGCGGAGCGACGGGAAGAGCACGCACCCGTGATCCACACCACGACACGAGAGGACCCCCGATGCCCACCCTGCCCTGGTTCTCCGGCCCTGTTCCGGTCCCCGGGACGACCGCGGTCGTGATGGCCTCCCGGTTCCGCGTCCGCCGACTCCGGCAGGTGCCGCGCTTCTTCCTCGACTCGATGCGCATCCACCGTCAGGTCCGGGCAGCGGACGGGGCGCTGGGGATCTCCCTCATCGCCCGTCCGCTGCGGCGGGAGTTCCTCACCCTCAGCGCCTGGCGGGACCGGGGCAGCCTCGACGCCCTGGTCCGGGCCGAGCCGCACCGTGGCGCGATGCGCCGCCATCGGGCGGCGATGGCCGAGTCCACCTTCACGTTCTGGGAGGTCCCCGCCGTCCAGCTGCCGGTGCGCTGGGACGACGCACGGCAGCACCTCGACGCCGAACGCGGTTCCTCCCGGGACCCCTCGGCGGGAACCGCCGACCGCGAGCGTGCGGATCGAGGCCCGCGGTGAGCGGAACCGTCATCCCGGGTCGCGCAGCTGGAGGTGCCGGCGGGAGCGCAGGCTCTGGAGTGCGGCACGAGTCCGCCCACGTCGTCGGCGCATCGCTCGGCGGGATGATCGGCCAGGCGATCGCCATCCGGCACCCCCACCGGGTCCGGTCGCTGGCCTCGCTGGTGTCGACGACGAGTCGCCGGGGCGTCGGGCGCACCTCACCCCGGGTCCTGCGTCGTGCACTCGGCCGACCGCCGCGGCCCGAGGAGGCAGCGGTCGAACGCCGGGTCCGGGTCTTCTCGACGATCGGGTCCACCGGCTTCGAGCAGGATCTCGACGAGCTGCGGCGCGTGACCAGGCCCGCGTTCCGACGTGATCCCGACGCCCGCGACGGCCGCCGTCGCCAGCACCGGGCGGTGGGCGCCGCTCCCGACCGGACCGACGCCCTGCGGCGGCTCACGGTGCCCACCGTGGTGGTCCACGGCACCGCGGACCCGGTGTGCCATCCGTCCGGCGGGCGGGCGACGGCCGAGGCCACCCCCCGGCGCCCGCCTCGAGCTCGTCCCCGGGATGGGCCACGACCTGCCCCGTGGGGCGTGGCCGCGGCTCGTCCGCGCGATCGTGGACAACGCCCGCCGCGCCGACGGACGGTGATCCGGCCCGGCGAGCGAGCCGGGACGTCCCCCGTCGGTCAGGTCGTCGGTCCTGGCGCCCGCTCCCAGCGCCACACCGGACCGTCCTCCGCGTCGTCGATCTCGGCGACCCGTTCGAACCCGAGCCTCCGCAGCACGGTCGTCGACGGGCCCTCCTCCGCCAGCGTGTGCGCCCGGACCAGCGAGACCCCCTCGCGTGCTGCGAGGTCGAGCCACAGCCGCGCCGCCGCGGTGGCGTGCCCGCGTCCGCGGTGGGCGGGGGCGACGCTGTAGCCGATCTCGACGGCCCCGTCCACGGGCGGTCCGGTGAACCCGCCCATCCCCACGACGAGGTCCTCCACCGGGTCGATGACGAGGTAGCTGAACCACTGCGGCGGCATCCCGCACCGGAGTGCGTCGAGCGTCGCCGGGAGCGCCTCCGGGAAGGCGAGGTAGCCGGTGGCCACGTCCGGGCCGAAGCGCTCGCGGAAGGCGGCGTCCGACTCCAGGAGGGCCTCCGCGACCTCGACGGTGACCGGTACGACCTCCGTGCGGTCGGTGCGCATCGGGTGCCCCTGCGCGCGGACGTCGGTCACGGCCGGGCCGCCTCGGCGGTCCTGGCCACGCCCGCCTCCTGCGCTGCCCAGGTCGCGGCCACCGTCGCCACGAGGCCGAGGACGACGCGGACGTGGTGCCAGCGAGCCCACGTCCGCAGCAGGTCCCGGGTCTCGGGGTCCGTGAGCCGACCCGACGTGAACCGGTCGTTGGCCGGCTCGTTGACGGCGAGGGTGACGGCGACGACGCCCCCGGTGGCCACCGCGGCGACCACGGCGGCGCCGGACCTGCGGCGGCCGACGAGCTGGGTGACCGCCGATGCGAGGCTGGTGGCGCCCGCGCCGGCGCCCAGCGGGATCATCAGGCTCCGGATGCGCCCGGCGTGCGCCGTGAACCACCGGCGGAACTCGGCCGGCGGCGTCGCGCGCCAGGACGGCACGAGAACCACCTCGATGAAGACCATGCCGCCCGTCAGGACGCCGGCGGACGTCGCCGAGGCCAGCCCGAGCGGCCGGGCCCACCGGGCGACGCGGGAGGTGTGTTCGTGCTCCATCGGAGGCTCCTCTCACGGGGTGACGACGGGGGCGGTGTCTGAGGTGGTCCCCGGGGCGCTCGCCCTCTCGTCGGCCGGCCCGCCCGTGCGGGCCGGCCGATCCGACCACAGCGGTGCACGCTGTCCCGGAACTGCTGTGGACCTGTCCCGGAACGACGGTGGACGGTGGCGCACGGGCACGCCAGGGGCGAACGGTGGTCAGGATGGTGGTCGAGAGCCGCCCGTGCGACCTGCGTGTCCGTGCCGACCGACGGGGACGTCGACGCCCTCGCGACCCGATCGGGACGCCCGTTCCGCCGTGGCGGCGTGGGCGGCGAGTCGTGCACCCGCCGTCCGCCGCCCTGGCCGGACTCCCACCGGACTCCACCCTGCCCGCCGCGCGGATCTCGCGGTGTCGTCCGTGGCGCGGCGGACGCCGAGGGCCGTCCTCCGCCGCGTTTGACGGCCGGGCCGGGCATGACCATGATGCCCACCGGCACACCGCTCCACGCCCCGCTCTCTCAGCCCCGGAGAGCCGACCCGAGCGCCCCGCATCCCCGACGAGGATCAGCGAGCACCGGTCGTCACCGCGCCGAACGCCCCTCGAGGGGCCCGCGGCCCGCGGGTCAGGCCATGAGGGAAGAGCCATGACGAGTCAGGCACGGCAGTCCGTCTTCCGGCGCATGCCGGTCGAGCAGATGGAGGAGATCGAGCAGCAGAGCGGGGCCGGCGCGCTGGCCAAGAGCCTCGGGCTGTGGCAGCTGACCGCGATCGGTGTCGGCGGCATCATCGGCGTCGGCATCTTCTCCCTCGCCGGGCTGGTGGCGCACGGCGACGAGGACAACCCCGGCGTCGGGCCGGCCGTGCTGATCGCCTTCCTCATCGCCGGTCTGGCGTCGGCGGCTGCGGCGCTGTCCTACGCCGAGTTCGCCGGCATGATCCCGCGAGCGGGCTCGGCCTACACCTACGGGTACGTGGCCCTCGGCGAGGTCATCGGGTGGTTCATCGGCTGGGACCTGCTGCTGGAGTACATCGCCATCGTCGCGGTCGTGGCGATCGGCATCTCCGGCTACCTCGAGGCCTTCCTCGACGGGTTCGGGCTCACCCTGCCGACGTCGATCACGGCGTCCGCCGAGGAAGGCGGTGTCGTCAACGTCCCGGCCATCGTGATCTGCCTGCTGGTCACCTTCATCCTCAGCCGCGGCACGAAGGCCTTCGGCCGGTTCGAGCTGATCGCCGTGGCCATCAAGATCGTGCTCATCCTGTTCATCATCGGGCTGGGCATCTTCTACATCGACACCGCCAACTACGACCCGTTCCTGCCGGCCGGGTTCGGCCCGGTGCTCACCGGCGCGGCCACCGTCTTCTTCGCGGTCTTCGGCTACGACGCCATGAGCACCGCCGCCGAGGAGGCCGAGGACGGCAAGCAGCACATGCCCAAGGCGATCATCCTGTCGCTGGTCATCGCGATGACGCTCTACGTGGCCGCGACCCTGGTGCTCACCGGCATGCAGAACTACCAGGACATCGACCCGACCGCCGGCTTCGCCTCGGCCTTCACCAGCGTCGGGCTGCCGGTCATCGCCACGATCATCTCCGTCTTCGCGGTGCTGTCGATCCTGACCGTGATGCTGACCTTCCTGCTCGGCGTCACCCGGGTGTGGTTCTCCATGAGCCGCGACGGGCTGCTGCCCCCGTGGTTCGCCAAGGTCGACCGGACCGGCACCCCGCAGCGGGTCACCTGGATCGCCGGCGTGGCCTCCGCCCTGCTCGCCGGAGTCTTCCCGATCCGCGCGGTGGCGGACCTGACCAACATCGGCATCCTGTCCGCGTTCATCGTCGTGTGCGCCGCGGTCATCCTGTTCCGCTACACCCAGCCCGACACCCCCCGCTCCTTCCGGCTGCCCCTCATGCCCTTCGTCCCCGCGTTCGGGGTCCTGTCGTCGCTGTTCCTGATCTGGCAACTGCCCTGGGAGACCTGGGCGCGCTTCGGCGTCTGGCTCCTCATCGGGTTCGCCATCTACTTCGCCTACGGCCGCAGGCACTCGCTGCTGAACCCCGACAGTCCGCACCACCGACCCCAGCCGACCTCACCCCCTGACGGACCAGGACGCCGCTGACCCGAACGCGGTAGGCGGCCGGCCGTCGAGGCACGCCCGGACGGTGCCTGCGTCCCCGGCCGTGCCGATCCCCTGCACGGTCAGGTCGGTCGGCGCCGCCGGCCGCGGCAGCGTGGTGGTCGTCCGGTCGAAGACGCCGTCCTCCTCGACGTCCCACTCGAAGCCGGTCATCGACGAACGGGCGGCCTGCGACCGGGAGGCGTCGACGGTGACCTGCTCCCCCGGCCGGCCGTAGCAGCGGTCGTGCGGCCGGGGCCCGGTGGGGTCCCGGCCGCACGACCGCGCTCGCTCAGGGAGTCGGGCTGCTCCCGTCCCCGCGCTCGCCCTCGTCGACCGGGATCTCGTCGATCACGGCGTCCTCGTCCGGCTCACCGGGTGGGGTGCCCTGCGGAGCCGGGCGGGTCGGGGCCACCGCACCGTCGGGGTGGGCCAGCGCCTCGCCGAACAGCGTCATACAGGCGATCCGGTAGACGTCGACGTCGTCGAACCGGTCGGGGAGCCGCTCGTCGACGACGTCGGCGGCCAGCCCGGCCGACCGGGCGACGACCCCGCCGGTCAGGTCGGCCGTGCCCGTCCAGGCGACGCCGAAGGCGAGTTCCTGGCCGAACTGGTCGGGTGCGGCGGTGAACGGGGCGGTGCCTCGCCCGTAGCGGCCGTCGAGGGCGTTCTGCGGCACCTCCGGGTCCTCGACCCCGACGACCTCCGCACCGGGGTTGACGTCGATCGTCCCCACGGCCGCCGGCGTCTCCTCGTCGACGACGTAGGCGTGGGCCTGGATGCCGCCGGCGTCGCCGTCGGCGGCGGTGAGCACCGTCGTCGCCGGGTCCTGCTCGAGGAAGTCCTGCGCGACGCCGCGACGAGACCGAGGGCGAGACGGACTGCCTCCAGGCGGGTCGGGATCGCCGACCTCGCCGTCCACAGGTGCCCAGGACCCGCAGGTGCTGCAAGCGCGGTCGAGGAGCCGCCGGGCCACCGGGCGGACGCGGTCGGTCGCCGGGACCCCGGCCACCTGCGCGGCGCGGTCCATCGTCCACGTCCGCGCCGGGGTGGCCGGCGGTCGGCCGATGGTGGTCGAGCCACCCTCAAGACGGTCAGGGGCCGTTCCGGATCTGTCCCGAGACGGTCCCTGAGCTGCGGTTGCCGGGGGGAGTCATGGTCGAGCTCGGCCGCGGACGGCGGTGCACCGGCCGACTCATCTCGTCGTCGTCGACCTCCGCACCTGCCCCTCGGTGCCGCGAGCCGGTCGGCGATCCAGCCCTGGGGTGTCCACAGCTCCCGGTCGGTGAGAATCCGTCCGGGCGCACGGACCTCCCGGGCCGAGGGCCGGGCCTCAGGCGCGCCGGACCACCGGAGGTTCGCCGGTGCTCCCCCGGTTGACCCCCACCAGCCCGCGGGTGCGCGGCTCCCCGCCGTAGGCGGCGTGGATCCGCGGGCCTGCGGCGCGCAGGCCACCGTCGACCGTGACCTCCTCACCGGTGACGAATCGTGCCGCGTCGCCGACCAAGAAGGCGATGACCTCGGCGACGTCCTCGGGAGTGCCCAGGTCCGGCCAGGGCTGCGCCTCGCGCATGACCGCTCGGGCCGTGTCCACGTCGGACCCGATGAGCGGCGTGACGATCAGTCCCGGACAGACGGTGTTCACCCGGATCCGGTCGCCGGCCAGCTCCGCCGCGGCCACCCGGCCGAGGTTGACCACCGCGGCCTTGGCCGCCGAGTACGCCTGAGGTCCGGCTCCTGCGCTGAACGCGGCCACCGAAGCCGTGTTGACGATGGACCCGCCGCGTCCGGCTGCCCGCATCTCACGGGCACCGTGCTTGATCCCGAGGAACACACTGCGCACGAGAACAGCGAAGGTGTAGTCCCAGTCCTCGACCGCGATGTCGGTCAGGGCGCCGAAGGCGCCGCCGACTCCGGCGTTGTTCACGACGCAGTCGATCCGGCCGAACTCCGTCACACAGGCCGCCACGGCTCCGGCGACGTCAGCTTCCTCCGACACGTCGGCGCGGACGAAGCTGACCCGCCCGCCGAACTCCTCCCGCAACTCCTCTGCCACCTGCGCGCCGTTCCCACTGTGGAGATCGGCCAAGACCACCTGCCACTCCTCGGCGAGCAGCCTCGCCGCCGTCGCGCGGCCGATGCCACTGGCGCCGCCGGTGACCAGGGCAGCACGGCTCGCGGTGCTCATCAACGGGTGATCCGATGGCCGGTGGGCACGATGTCCTCCTGCAACCGACGCTGGTCCGGTCCGTCGGACGACCGTACTGTCGGGCCGGCTCACCAGCCCACCGCGGTCACGCAGGCGGACCGAGGCGAGGAACGGTCGGCCGGTCGCCGCACACTGACCGGACCCGTTGCTGCCGTCCGCAGCCGACTCAGGATCGGCTGACGGCGGTCGAACTCCCTCGAGAAGCGGTCAGGGGCCGTTCCGGATCTCTCCGGACACGGCCCCTGAGCTGCGGTTTCCCGCTGTCGGGCTGACAGGATTTGAACCTGCGACCCCTTGACCCCCAGTCAAGTGCGCTACCAAGCTGCGCTACAGCCCGAGCGCCGGGCGGCTCGCACCGCCCGATCGCTGCTCCAGGAGGCTACCGCACCCGCTCGCCCCGACCGCGCGGTGGTCAGGCCGGCACGGTGTCCCGGTCGGCGGCCAGCACCTCGCGCAGCCGGGCCGCGAACGCCGCGACGTCGGCCGGCGGGCCGTAGGGCGAGTCGAGGAAGCTGCCGTGGTCGCCCGGGAACACGACCGGCTCGACGCCCAGTGCCGCGGCCACGGCGAGGCCGCCGCGGTGGGCGAGCTGGCCGGCCGAGCCCTCCCCGACCGCGGGCACGATCCGGGTCGGCGCGGCACGCAGTGCCGGGACGTCGTGTTCGTGCGCGTTGCACGTCATGAGGTTCTGGGCGAGCAGCACGTCGTCGCGCGAGCCGTCGTCCTCGGCGGGCAGGCCGAAGGCGGCGGGGTCGGCGGCCGGCTGCCGGCCGAAGTCCTCGGTGAGCGGCCCCTGGTGCACCACGAGCCGGATGAACTCGGCCATCCCGGCGCCGGCGCCGCTGCGCCGGTAGGTGTCGTGCACGTGCCGGCAGGCGGCCAGCGCGGCCTCCCGGTCGGGCAGCAGCCGCGACGCGGGCGGCTCGTGCGCGACGAGGGTGCGCACCTGCCCGGGGTGCCGGGCCACCCACACCAGCGCGTTGACCGCTCCCCCGCTGCTCGCCAGCACGTCCACCGGCCCGCCGCCGACCGCCTCGGCCACCCGCGACAGGTCGTCGGCGTGCTCCTCGGGCGTGGAGGTGGCCGCGCCGTCGGTGCGCCGGCTGCGCTCGGCGCCGCGCGGGTCGTAGGTGACCACCGTCCGGTCGGGGAAGTGCGACGCGAGCGAGGCGAAGCCGGAGGCGCCCATCGGCGAGCCGACGAGCAGCAGCGGCGGCCCGTCGCCGGTGCCGGGCCGGACGTCGTAGGTGACGACGGCGCCGGCCGTCTCGAGGGTGTGCGTCTGCGGTGCGGTCATGCACGGGTAGACGCCGCGCGCGGGCGGGACTCATCGGTGTCGAGGTCGACCACCCGCCACCGCCCGTCGAGCGCCGCGGCGTCGTGGGTCACCAGCAGGACGGCGCGCGGGTCGCGGGCGAGCAGGTCGACCACGCGGGCCGACAGCGCGGGGTCCAGGTGCGCGGTCGGCTCGTCGAGCAGCAGCACGTCGGCCGGGCTGAGCAGGGCGCGCGCCAGCCCGACCCGCGCCCGCTCGCCCGCCGACAGGCGCTCGCCGGCCTCCCCCACCCAGCCGTCCAGCCCCGGTGCGGCGGCCAGGTGCCCGAGCCCGACGTCGTCGAGCGCGGCGAGCAGCTCGGCGTCGGTGGCGTCGTGCCGGCCCAGGCGCAGGTTGCCGGCCAGCGTGCCGCCGAGCAGCTGCGGCGCCTGCGCGGCCCAGGCCAGCCGCGACCGGACGCCGTCCAGCGGCAGGTCGCGCAGGTCGGTGCCGCCGAGGGTGACCCGGCCGGCGTCGGGGTCACGCGCCCGCAGCGCCAGGTCGAGCACGGTGCTCTTGCCCGCGCCGCTGGCCCCGGTCAGCGCCACCTTGGCGCCGTCGGCGACGGCGAGGTCGAGGCCGGCAACGGCCGGCTCCCCGCTGCCGGGGTAGCGCAGCGTGACGCCCTCCAGGCGCAGCGCCGACCCCGGCGGCAGCGGCGCCGGCTCCTCCGGGTCGGTCACCGCGGGCCGCTGCTCCCCCAGCGCCCGCACCCGGCCGGCGGCCGCGCGGATGCCGCCGGCGACGCTCCACGCGACGCCCAGCCCGCCCACGGCCTCGAACGCCCCCAGCACCCCGAGCGCGCACGCCGCGAGCAGCAGCACGTCGGTGGTCCCCGCGGCGACGTCGGTCCCGACCAGCCAGAGCGCGGCGACCAGGCCCAGCCCGGGCACGCCCTCCCGGCACAGCGTCGTGGCCGCGGCCAGCCGGGCGGCGGCCCGCTCGGCCTCCTCCTGCCGGTCGAGGTGGCCCTCCAGCGCGCGCAGCGCCGTCGCCCCGCCGTCCCCGCCGAGGTGGTCGGCCAGGCCGCGCACCAGGTCGAGGGTGTCGGCGGCGACGGCGGCGTCGGCCCGGGCCGCGGCCACCGCGGCGCGCCGTCCGGCCCGGGCCGCGCCCGCCGGGACGGCGACGCCCAGCACCAGCAGCAGCCCGGCCAGGACCAGCGCGGTGGCCGGCGAGACCAGCGCCGTGAACCCGACCGCGACCGCGCCGGCGACGACGGCCACCCCCGTGGGCACGACCAGCCGGGCGACCACGCCCTGCAGCTCGTCGACGTCGGTGCGCACCCGCGACAGCAGCTCCCCGCCGCGCACGCCGCTCAGCGCGGCCGGCGCCAGCGGGGTCAGCCGCTCGAGCAGCCGCCCGCGCACCCGGGCCACCAGCCGCAGGGTGACGTCGTGGGTGACCAGCCGCTCGGTGTAGCGCAGCGTGGCGCGGGCGACGCCGAAGAACCGCACCCCGGTGATCAGCGGCATGAGCACCAGCAGCGTCGAGGGCCGCTGCGACGCGCCGGTGATCAGCGCGCCGGACGTCGCCAGCAGGCCCGCACCGCACAGCACGGTGAGCGCGCCCAGGACGACCGCCAGCGCCGTCCGCGGGCCGCGCACCAGCGCGAGCAGCTCGCTCACCGGGGCACCGCCGGCAGCGCCAGGGCGCCGTCGGCCAGGGCCACGACCCGGTCGTGCAGCGCCAGCGGAGCGGTCCGGTGGGTGACGGTGACGACGGTGCGCCCGGCCGCGGCCTCGTCGAGCGCGGCCAGCACCGCCTGCTCGGTGGCCTCGTCGAGCTGGCCGGTGGGCTCGTCGAGCACCAGCAGGGCGGCGTCCTTGACCAGCGCGCGGGCCAGCGCCAGCCGCACGCGCTCGCCACCGGAGAGCCGGGCGGCGTCCTCGCCCAGCGGCGTGGCGGTCCCCTGCGGCAGCCGGTGCACCACGTCGAGCAGCCCAGCCCGCGCCAGGGCCCGCTCCACCTCGGCGTCGGTGGCACCCGGCCGGCCCAGGCGCACGTTGTCGGCGACGCTGCCCGGCAGCAGGAACGGCCGCTCGGGCACGTGCGCCA
This sequence comes from Geodermatophilus dictyosporus, assembly GCF_900115505.1. GTDB lineage: Bacteria > Actinomycetota > Actinomycetes > Mycobacteriales > Geodermatophilaceae > Geodermatophilus > Geodermatophilus dictyosporus. The sequence continues at coordinate 707,254 of NZ_FOWQ01000001.1, forward strand.
CCCGGGCGCGCCACGCGGCGGGGTCGAGCTCGGTCAGCGGCACGCCGTCGACGAGGACGGCGCCCTCGTCGGGGACGGCGAAGCCGAGCAGCAGCCGCACCAGGGTGGTCTTGCCCGCACCGCTCGGGCCCACCAGCGCGGTGCGCGACAGCGGGGGCAGGTCGAGGTCGACGCCGTCGAGGGCCGCCCGCCCGCCGTGGCGCAGGGTGACGCCGCGCAGGGCCACGTGCGGCACGCCCGCGGGCACCGGGCGGCTGCCGGAGGCCGGCTCGGGGGCGTCGAGCAGCGCGAACACCCGCTCGGCGGCCGGCTGCCCCTCCAGGCTGGCGTGCCGGTCGGCACCCAGGGCGCGCAGCGGCGCGAAGAACTCCGGTGTCAGCAGCAGCACCAGCAGCGCCCGCTGCAGGCTCAGGTGGCCCTCGAACAGCCGCACGCCCACGGTGACCGCGACCAGCGCCGTGCACAGCACCGCGCCGAACTCGAGCACGAAGCCCGACAGGAACGCCGTCCGCAGCACCCGCATGGTGCTCCCCCGGTGGGCCTCGCTGACGTCGGTGAGCCACCGCGCGCTCGACCGCGCCCGCCCGTAGGCCACCAGCGTGGACAGCACCCGCAGCGTGTCGGCCAGCGACGCCCCCAGCCGGGCCAGCGTCTCCCACTGGGCGCGCGCGGCGCGGGCGGCGAGCGTGCCGGTGAGCCACAGGAACAGCAGCACCAGCGGGCCGGTGAGCAGCAGGATGAGCGCGGACGCGGGGTCGAGCACCAGCACCGTCGCCGCCACCAGCGGTGGGACGACGGCGGCCGTCGTCGCCCCGGGCAGCAGCCGGCCGACGACGCCGTCGAGCCGGCCGACCCCCTCGGTGACCGTGGTGACCAGCTCGCCGTCCTGCTGCGCGCCGGCGTGCGCCGGGCCGAGGGCGACCAGCTTGCGCAGCAGCGCCCCGCGCAGCCGGCGGCGGACCCGCGCCGAGGTGCGGGCCACCGCCCGGTCGCGGACGGCGAGCACCCCGGCCCGCGCCAGCCACGCCGCCACCACCCCGCCGAGGGTGCCGGCGAGCCCGGCGGGATCAGCGCCGTCGACGACCGCGGCGACGAAGGCGGCGACCAGCGCCCACTGCACGACCAGCAGCGCCCAGGTGAGCACGCCGGCGCCCGCGCACAGGGCCACCGAGCGGCGGACGCCGGGCACCGTGAGCAGCCGCCCGGCCGGACCCCGGGGCATCAGTAGCCGTGCTTGAGCGAGCCCTCGTCGGGACGGACGCGCTCACGGAAGACGTAGTAGTTCCAGATCTGGTAGCCGATGATCAGCGGCAGGAAGATCCCGCCCACCCAGGTCATCAGCACCAGCGTGTACTGCTGGCTGGCCGTCTCCTCCAGCGTCAGGCCGAAGTCGGGGTCGAGCGTGGAGGGCAGCACCTCGCCCCGGGTGAACAGCGCGATGAACACCGTCACGGTGGCGAAGAGGATGGTCAGGCCGCTCATCGTGAAGGCGAGGGTGTCGCGGCGGCGGGACAGCGCCAGCCAGATGCTGGCCAGGGTCAGGAACGCCGCGACCGGGAAGAACCAGGGCAGCACGCCGAAGCTCTCGAACAGGCCCTCGGTCACGTAACCCATGACGACGAACCCGACGACCGCCACCGTGGCAAGCGCGCCCCAGCGCAGCGCGGCCCGGCGGGCGCGGTCGTAGAGCACGGTGTCGGTGTGCAGGCGCAGCAGCAGGAAGTTGGCGCCGTGCAGCATGAACAGCAGCAGCGTGGTGGCCCCGCCGAGCAGCGAGAAGGGCGTGAACATCTCCAGCAGGCCGCCCTGCACCCGCCCCTCGCGGTTGACCGGCATGCCCTCGATGAGCTTGGCCATGATCACGCCCCACAGGAACGAGGGGACGACGCTGCCGGCGAAGGACATCCAGTCCCAGAAGGCCCGCCAGCGCTCGCTGTCGACCTGGTTGCGGTACTCGAAGGACACCCCGCGCAGCAGCAGCGCCAGCAGGATGGCGACGAACAGCGGGTACATGCCGCTGAACACCGCGCCGTACCAGACCGGGAAGGTGGAGAACATCAGCCCGGCGGCGGCGATCACCCAGACCTCGTTGCCGTCCCAGAACGGCCCGATGGTGCCGGTCAGCGCCCGCTCCTCGGGCTCGGTGCGGGCGAGCGTGGGCCGCAGGATGTCGACGCCGAAGTCGAAGCCCTCGAGGAAGAAGTAGAGGGTGAAGGTGAGCGCGATCAGCCAGAACCACAGGGTGACCAGGTCCACCGTCAGTTCCTCCTCTCGTACCCCTGCAAGCCCACGCCCTCGTAGTCCGGCGCGGGCGCCGCGACCAGCTGCGCCTCGGGCTTGCGGTGGATGCCGGCGCGGGCGGTGACGCTGAGCAGGTAGATGTCCAGGCCGATGAGGGCCAGGTACACCACCCACAGCCCGACCAGCCCGGCGAGCACCTCACCGAAGGTGTTGGGGCTGACGCCCTCCTCCACGGTGAGCAGGCCGTAGACCATGAACGGCTGGCGGCCCATCTCGGTGACGATCCAGCCGGTGAAGTTGGCGATCCAGGGCAGCGGGATGAACAGCACCAGCGCCCGCAGGAACCAGCGGGTCTCCTCCAGGCCCCGCTTGCGCCGCCACCAGAGGAACAGCCCGAGGAACGCCGTGGCGAGCAGCAGCGAGCCGATGGCGACCATGATCCGGAACGACCAGTACACCCAGGCCACGGGCGGGATGTAGTCGCCCTCGCCGTAGAGCTCCTGGTACTCCTCGTTGAGCGGGATCAGCCCCTCGTAGCGGCCCTCGAAGCTGTTGTAGGCCAGCACGGACCCGACGATGGGGATCTCGACGTTGAACGAGTTCTCCTGCGCCTCCTCGTCGATGAACGCGACCAGCGACCACGGCGCCGGGGAGTCCGACGTCTCCCACTGGGCCTCCATCGCCGCGAACTTCATCGGCTGGTCCTCGCGTGCCACCTGGGCCTCGGTGTGCCCGCTGACGACGGAGAACACGGTGCCGATGGCGGCGAAGACCAGCCCGATGCGCAGCGAGGCGGAGTAGACGTCGGTGTCCTGCCGGCGCAGCAGGTGGTAGGCGCTGATGCCGAGGACGAAGAAGGCGGCGACCACCCAGGCGCTGCCCTGCACGTGGGCGAAGTACAGCCAGGCCTTGTAGTTGAAGACGACGGCGCCGAAGTCGGTGAGCCGGGCCTGGCCCTCGACGACCTCGTAGCCGACGGGGTGGTGCATCCAGGCGTTGGCCAGCACGATCCAGAACGCGCTGATCTGCGTGCCGATGGCGACCAGCCAGATGCTGCCCAGCCGCATCCAGGGCTTGAGCCGGTCCTTGCCGAACCACCACAGCCCGATGAAGGTGCTCTCGAGGAAGAACGCCATGAGCACCTCGAGCGCCAGCGGGACGCCGAAGATGTTGCCGACGAAGTCGGAGTACTCGCTCCAGTTCATCCCGAACTGGAACTCCTGCACGATCCCGGTCACCACGCCGACGGCGAAGTTGATGAGGAAGAGGTGACCGAAGAAGTTGGTCATCTTCTCGTAGACGTGCCGCCGGTCCTCGCGGACGTAGGCGATCGTCTCCATCACCGCGATGAGGAACGCCAGGCCCACCGTCAGCGAGACGAAGAAGAAGTGGAAGATGCTGGTCGAGGCGAACTGGAACCTGCTGAGCTCGACCACGTCCACGTGCGCACCACCTCGTCCGGGAGCCAGGCAGGGGCGCGCGCGGGTCTGGCGCGGGCCGGGCGCCCTCAGGGTTGCACGCAACTAGCTGAGGTGCACCGCGAGCCGGACGGGGCGCCGCGGGGGTGCGACGGGCTGCCGGGCCGCCGACGTGCCAGGCTCCCGGGATGGCCTTCGACCTGCACCGTGCCGACGGCGAGGTGATCCGCTACGAGGACGGCGCCCGCTTCAGCTTCACCGCCACCGGGCACCTCGTCGTCTACGACACCCGGGGCAACAAGACCCTCTACAGCCACCACAGCTGGGACCGCATCGAGGAGCCGGTGCCGCCGCCGCGGACCTGACCCGCGGCGGCGGCCGGACTCAGCCGCGGGGGCGCTCGCGACCCTCCCGGACCTTGACCGAGATGTCGATGGGCGTCCCGGCGAAGCCGAAGCGCTCGCGCAGCTTGCGCTCGAGGAAGCGCCGGTAGCCGGCCTCGAGGAAGCCGGTGGAGAAGACGACGAACCGGGGCGGCCGGACGTCGGCCTGCGTCACGTACTTGATCTTCGGGGCGCGGCCGCCGCGGGCCGGGGGCGGCGTCTCCTGCACCAGCTGGCGGACGTAGGCGTTGAGCTCCGCCGTCGGCACCCGGGTCTCCCAGGAGGCGATGGCGGCGCGCAGGTGGTCGGCGAGCCTGCCGACGCCGCGGCCGCTGGCCGCCGAGATGTTCACCCGGCTGGCCCACCGGACGCGGGCGAGGTCGCGCTCGACCTCCCTCTCCAGCTGGGCGTGCCGGTCCTCGTCGAGGGTGTCCCACTTGTTGACGGCGATGACCAGCGCGCGGCCGGCCTCGACGACCTGGGTGATCACCCGCTGGTCCTGCTCGCTGATCACCTCGTCGGCGGCGAGCAGCACGACGGCCACCTCGGCGGCCTGGATCGCGGCCTCGGTGCGCAGGCTGGCGTAGTACTCGGTCCCGCTGGCGGTGGTGACCTTGCGGCGCAGGCCGGCGGTGTCGACGAAGCGCCACTCCTCCCCGCCCAGCGTGATGATCGAGTCGACCGGGTCCACGGTGGTGCCGGCGACGGAGTCGACGACGGAGCGCTCCTCCTTGGCCAGCCGGTTGAGCAGGCTGGACTTGCCCACGTTGGGCCGGCCGACCAGCGCCACCCGCCGGGGGCCGCCCTCCTCCGGCTCGCCCCGCGGCGCCTCGGGCAGCGCGTCGAGCACCAGGTCGAGCAGGTCGCCCGAGCCGCGGCCGTGCAGCGCGCTCACCGGCTGCGGCTCGCCGAGGCCCAGCGACCACAGCTCGGCGGCGTTGGCCTCGCTGCGCTCGTCGTCGACCTTGTTCGCCACGACGATGACCGGCTGCTCGCTGCGCCGCAGGATCCGCGCGGCGGCCAGGTCGGTGTCGGTCGCCCCGACGGTGCTGTCGACGACGAGCACGATGACGTCGGCGGTGCGCATCGCGTGCTCGGCCTGCCGGCTGATCGACGCGCCCAGCCCCTCGGCCCGGGGGTCCCAGCCGCCGGTGTCGGTGACGGTGAACCGCCGGCCGTTCCACAGCGCCTCGTAGGAGATGCGGTCGCGGGTCACGCCCGGGACGTCCTGCACCACCGCCGCGCGGCGGCCCAGGATCCGGTTGACCAGCGTCGACTTGCCCACGTTGGGCCGGCCCACGACCGCCACCACCGGCAGCGGGCCGCCGGTGCCCTCCTCGGTCACGACCGCACCTCCACTGCCGAGCGGGCCAGCTCTACCACGCGGTCCACCACCTGTTCCCGACCGAGGTCGGTGCTGTCGACGACCACCGCGTCGGCGGCCGGCCGCAAAGGGCTGTCCGCCCTGCTGCTGTCGTACTCGTCCCGGCGGCGGAGGTCGGCGGCGAGCTCGGCGACCTCGTCGGCCGTGGTGAGCCCCAGCTGGGCGGCGCGCCGCTGGGCGCGCGCCTCCGGCGCGGCGGTCAGGTAGACCTTCACGGTCGCGTCGGGCAGCACCACGGTGCCGATGTCGCGCCCCTCGACGACGACGGCGTCGGCCGCGGCCACCAGCGAGCGCTGCTGGTCGACCAGCTGCCGCCGCACCGCGGGCACCGCCGAGACCGCCGAGACGGCGCGGGTCACCTCGGCGCCGCGGATGCGCACCGCGACGTCGGTGCCGTCGACCTCCACCCGCTCGGTGTCGGCGTGCGTCCCCACCTCGATGCGCGCGCCGGCCACCACCCGGGCCACCGCCTCGGCGTCCTCGGGGTCGACCCCGGCGTCGAGGACGGCGACGGTGGCGGCGCGGTACATCGCACCGGTGTCGAGGTAGGCCGCGCCCAGCCGGGCGGCGACCGCCCGCGCGACGCTGGACTTGCCCGTCCCCGACGGGCCGTCGAGGGTCACCTGCCCGTGGAACTCCCGCTCGCTCACTGCGCGATCACTGCGCGCAGTGGTCTCCGCTCGCCGGCGCTCGCTCACTGCGCGATGTCCCGTCGCAGCGCCACGGCACCCCGCAGGTACACGTGGTGGATCTCGGTGCGCGGCCGGTCGGTCTCCACGTGCGCCATCAGCCGCAGCACCCGCGGCAGCGCGTGCGGGACGCCGATCTCCGTGGCGCACATCAGCGGGACGTCGCCCATGCCGAGCTCGCGGGCGGCCAGCGCGGGGAACTCCGAGACCAGGTCGGGGGTCGCGGTGAACAGGATGCTGATGATGTCGTCGTGGTCGAGGCCGTTGCGCTCGACCACCGTGCTCACGAGCTCGCGGGTGGCCTCGAGCACCTGGTCGCGGTCGTCGGCGTCCACCTGTGTCGCGCCCCGGATGGCCCGTACGGCCACTGCACCCTCCTCGGTCGGTCCCGGCTCCCGTCCCTGGGGTGCCCGGTCGAGTCTAGGTACCCCGTGCCAGCCGCCTCCCCCGCCCGGATCGCCCGCCGTGCGGAGTGGCCGAGGAGTTGGGGACAACGGGTGCCGCTCAGAGCGGGCGGATGCCCCAGGTCGACGTCGTCGACTCGCCGGGAGCCAGCCGGCGGACGCCCACTCCGGTGCGGAACGCGTCGGGCGGGCAGGTCATCGGCTCCACGGCCAGTCCGCGGCGACGCCGGGACGCCGGTTCGACGACGTCGCCGGTGAAGACCTGCAGCCAGCCGTAGGAGGCGTCCAGCCAGAGGACGGCGCCACGGCCGCTCGCGTCGACCAGCCGCACCTCGGCGGTGCCGTCGGCGTCCCGCGCGAGGTCGGTGAGGCAGTCGTCCAGGCGCAGGTCGCCGATCCGGCGGCCCGCCCGGAGGTCGTGGGGCGTCCCCTCGACCGGCTCGGTGCCCACGGGCAGCAGCCGGTCGTCGGGGGTGACGCGGGTGGCGGCCGGCACGGTGAGCGCGCAGTCGTCGAGCAGCCCCTCCCCCGCCGCGAGGTAGGGGTGGTGGCCCTCGCCGTAGGGCAGCGCGCGGTCGCCCTCGTTGGTCGCGGTGGTGGTCACGCGCAGCCCCTCCGCGGAGAGCTCGTAGCCGACCCGCAGCCGCAGGGCGAACGGGTAGCCCGGCTGCGGGTGCAGCAGGTGCTCGAGCACCACCGAGTCGTCGCTGCGGGCCAGCAGCCGCCAGGCGACGAAGCGGACGAGGCCGTGGATCGCCGTCCCCCGCTCCGGCTCGGTCACCGGCGTGCGGAGCTCCTGCCCGTCCCAGGACCAGACGCCGTTCCCGAGCCGGTTGGGCCAGGGCGCGAGCACGTGCCCGCGGACGTCGGGCGCCATCTCGCCGGCGGCGTAGCCGTCGAGCACCGCGCGGCCGCCCGCGGAGTAGGTGCGCAGGCCGCCGCCCACCTCGACGACGACGGCCTCGGCGTCACCGGCGCGCAGGACGTGCTGCTCGCCGGTGGGCAGCACGCTCACCCGGGGCGCTCACCGTCTGCAGCAGCGCGGTCGGCGGTGAGGTCGCGGACCTCGGCGTAGCGCTCGCGGACGGCGGGGACCGGATCGGCCTCGTAGGTCTCGGTGCTGGTGGCCGGCCACACCGGCGGGGTGTCGCCGCCGGCGAGCACCCAGGCGGCCTGCCGGGCGGCGCCGTCGGCGACGTACTCCCCCGGCGGCGGCACCAGGACCGGCACCCCGAGGACGGCGGGCGCGAGCCGGCGGACGGCCTCCGAGCGGGCGCCGCCGCCGACCAGGAGCACCCGGCGCACCGGGTTGCCCTGGGCGGCGATGGCCTCCAGCCCGTCGGCGAGGCCGCACAGCAGCCCCTCGACGGCGGCGCGGGCGAGGTGCGCCGGGGTGGCGGTGGCCAGGGTCAGGCCGTGCACCGCCCCGGTGGAGCGCGGCCGGTCCGGGGTCCGCTCGCCCTCCAGGTAGGGCACCAGCACCAGGCCGCCGGCACCGGCCGGCGCGGAGAGCGCCAGCCGGGACAGCTCCGCGTGGTCGACGCCGAGCAGCCGCGCGGTGGCGTCGAGCACCCGCGCGGCGTTGAGGGTGACGACCAGCGGCAGGAAGTTGCCGGTGGCGTCGGCGAACCCGGCCACCGTGCCCGACGGGTCGGCGCTCGGCGTGGTGGACACGGTGGAGACCACGCCGGAGGTGCCGATGGACAGGACCACGTCGCCGGGCTCGGCGCTGATGCCCAGCGCCGCGGCGGCGTTGTCGCCGGTGCCTGGGCCGAGCACCGCGCCGCCGCCGGCGACCGTGCCGGCCCGCTCCGCCGGAGCGAGCACCCGCGGCAACACCGGCGTGCGGCCGAAGGCCCGCTCGAGCAGGTCGGGCCGGTAGGACTCCTGAGCCGGCGACCAGTAGCCGGTGCCGCTGGCGTCGCCGCGGTCGGTGACGAGGGCGTCGAGGCCCGGCGCGCCGGCCAGCTGCCAGGTGAGCCAGTCGTGCGGCAGGCACACCGCCGCCGTCCGCGCCGCGTTGGCCGGCTCGGCCTCGGCCAGCCAGCGCAGCTTGGTGACGGTGAAGGAGGCCACCGGCACCAGGCCGACGGCGTCGGCCCATGCCTGCGGGCCGCCGAGCTCGGCGGTGAGGTCGGTCGCCGCCTGCGCGGAGCGGGTGTCGTTCCACAGCAGCGCGTCGCGCACGACCCGGCCGTCGGAGTCGAGGCAGACCATCCCGTGCTGCTGCCCGCCGACGGCGACCGCGGCGACGTCGTCGAGGCCACCGGCCTCGGCGAGCGCCGTCCGCAGCGCCGCCTCCCAGGCGGCCGGGTCGACCTCGGTGCCCTCCGGGTGCGGCGCCCGGCCCTCTCGGACCAGGGCGCCGCTGCCGGCGTCCCGCACCACGACCTTGCACGACTGGGTCGACGAGTCGACCCCGGCCACCAGTGTCATCGTCGGGCGTCCGGCTGGCTCAGCGGGCGCCGAGCAGGTGCTCGAGAGCCAGCTGGTCGACACGCACGACCCCGGCCCCGCGCTGGGCGACGGTGTCCGCGTCGAAGTCCTCGAACGCCGAGCGGTCGGTCAGCAGGTCCTCGAAGGTCTCGCCCTCGGCCAGGGTCGGCTGCCGGAGCTCCGGGACGCGGGCGGCGGCGAGCGCCTCCTGCACCTCGGGGTCGGCGCGGAAGGCCGCGGCCCGCTCCTTGAGCAGCAGGTAGGTGCGCATGTTGGCCGCCGCCGAGCGCCAGACGCCGTCCATGTCCTCGGTGCGCAGCGGCTTGTAGTCGAAGTGCCGCGGGCCGTCGTAGGACGGGCCGCCCTGCGGGCCGCCGTTCTCCAGCAGGTCGACGGTGCTGAAGGCCTGCAGCAGGTCGCCGTGGCCGAACACCAGGTCCTGGTCGAACTTGGGCCCGTGCTGGCCGTTGAGGTCGATGTGGAAGAGCTTGCCCAGCCAGATCGCCTCGGCGATGCCGTGGGTGAAGTTCAGGTTCGACATCTGCTCGTGGCCGACCTCGGGGTTGATGCCGACGAGGTGGGCGTGGTCGAGCTTGGAGATGAAGGCGATGGCGTGCCCGACGGTGGGCAGGAAGATGTCGCCGCGCGGCTCGTTGGGCTTGGGCTCCAGCGCGAAGCGCAGGCCGTAGCCGCGGGCCTCGGAGTAGGCAGCCAGGGTGTCGATCGCCTCGGCGTAGCGGTCCAGCGCGGCGAGGAGGTCCTTGGCGGTGTCGACCTCGGTGCCCTCGCGTCCGCCCCACAGCACGTAGGTCTGCGCGCCCAGCTCGGCGGCGAGGTCCATGTTGCGCATGACCTTGCGCATCGCGTAGCGGCGGACCTCGCGGTCGTTGGCGGTGAGGCCGCCCTCCTTGAAGACCGGGTGGGTGAACAGGTTGGTGGTGACCATCGGCACGACCAGGCCGGTCTCGTCCAGCGCGGCGCGGAAGCGCTTGATGTGCTCGTCCCGCGCGGTGGTCTCGCTGCCGAAGGGGATCACGTCGTCGTCGTGGAAGGTGACGCCGTAGGCGCCCATCTCGGCGAGCCGGTGCACCGACTCGACGACGTCGACGGCCGACCGGGTGGCCTCGCCGAACGGGTCGCGGCCCGGCCAGCCGACCGTCCACAGGCCGAACGTGAACTTGTCCTCGCGGGTGGGCTGGGGTGTGGACATGGGGTTCCTCTCTCGGGCGGTGCGGTGCGGGGTGGAGCGGGGCTGTGCGGTCAGTGGAGGGAGACGGCCGTCCAGGAGACCGGGGGCAGGCTGACGCTGAGCCTGCCCCCGATCAAAGCCGCTCGGGGGTTCGGCCGCAGCCGGACCCGGTCCTGGCGGTCGCTGGTGTTCGCCGCGTGCGGGTCCGGGTCGGAGAGCGTCAGGACCTCCTCGATCGTGCGCACGCCCAGCGGTGCGAGGTCGACGGTGACCTCCGCCTCCTCCGTCTGCGAGCGGTTCACGAGGAAGAGCGCGGCCACGCCGTCGTCGGCCGTGGCAGCGGCGTCGACGACGGGCACCTCGCCGTGCTCGGCGGTGTCGTAGCCCGGGCAGTCGACGCCCACCCGGAGGGCGACGCCGCGCGCCAGGCGGGAGGTGGCGGCGAACGGGAAGAACGTCGACCGGCGCCACGCCGGGCCTCGCGGCTCGGCCGCGATCGGGGCGATCACGTTGACCAGCTGGGCGATCGAGGCGCTGGTCACCCGGTCCGCGTGGCGGATCAGCGACATGAGCAGGTTCCCGACGACGACGCCGTCGGCCACGGTGTAGGGGTCCTCGCTGATGGCCGGCGCCAGCGGCCAGTCGTCGATGCGCCTCGCCAGGCCGGCCGGCACCCGGGACAGGTACCAGACGTTCCACTCGTCGAAGGAGACGTTGATCGTCCTGGGGCTCCTGCGCACGGCCTTCACGTGGTCGGCGGTGGCGACGACCGTCTCGATGAAGCGGTCCATGTCCGTCGCGGAGGCGAGGAAGGAGCCGAGGTCGCCGTCCTTCTCCTCGTAGTACGCGTGGCAGGAGAGGTAGTCCACGTCGTCGTAGGCGTGGGTGAGGACGGTCCGCTCCCACTCGCCGAAGGTCGGCATGGCCGCCCCCGACGACCCGCAGGCGACCAGCTCGAGACCCGGGTCGACCTGGCGCATGGCCTTCGCCGTCCGGGCGGCGAGCCGGCCGTAGTCCTCCGCGGACATCTGGCCGAGCTGCCACGGACCGTCCATCTCGTTGCCGAGGCACCACATCCGCACGTCGAACGGCTGCCGGCGCCCGTTGCGGATCCGCTGCTCGGCGAGGGTCGTGCCGGAGGGCACGTTCGCGTACTCGAGCAGGTCCAGCGCCTCGAGGGTGCCGCGGGTACCGAGGTTGACGGCCAGCATGAGCTCGGCGCCGACCTGCTCCAGCCACGAGGCGAACTCGTGCAGCCCGACCTCGTTGGTCTCCGTGCTGTGCCACGCGAGGTTGAGCCGCACGGGGCGCTGGTCGCGCGGCCCGACGCTGTCCTCCCACCGGAACCCGGATACGAAGTTGCCGCCGGGGTAGCGGACCGTCGTCACCCCCATCTCCTTGACGAGGTCGACGACGTCCCGGCGGAAGCCGTCCCGGTCCGCCTCCGGGTGGCCCGGCTCGTGGATGCCGCCGTACACGCCGCGTCCCATGTGCTCGACGAAGGCGCCGAACAGCCGGCGGGACACCGGGCCCACCGGTCGCGCCGGGTCGATGGTCAGGCGGGCGCGCACCATCAGACGTCCCGCTCCCCGAGCCGGCCGCGGAGCCAGGCGAGCTGCGCACGCTGGTGGTGCGCCTCCCCGCCCTCGTGGTCGTCGAACGGGTAGACCTCGATCTCCTTGGGGCCGCCGTAGGCGTGGTAGGCCGCGAAGACCGTCGACGGCGGGCAGGTCTCGTCCATGAGGGCGACGGAGAACAGCGCCGGGGCCGACGACCTGCGACCGAGGACCGCGCCGTCGAAGTAGGCGAGCGTCCGGAAGACGCGGTCCACCTGGTCGCGGTGGGCCCTCAGGTACCGCACGACCTCGCCGTACGGGTCGCCGGGAGCGGTGCGCGTGGCCCGCGGGAAGTCGCAGAGGAACGGCACGTCGGGCATGACCGCCCGCACGCCGGGAGCGAGCGCCGAGACGGCCAGCGCGATGCCGCCGCCCTGGCTGGCCCCGGTCACCGCGACCCGGTCGCCGTCGACCCCGGGGTGGCTGCGCAGCACCTCGAGGGCCCTCGTCGCGTCGGTGTAGACCCGCCGGTAGTAGTAGTCCTGCGGCGACAGCACGCCCCGGGTCAGGAACCCCGGCTGCGCGGCGGCGGAGCCCACCGGGTCGCCGGTGTCCCCCACGGTCCAGCCGCTGCCCTGCCCGCGCGTGTCGACGACGAGCTGCGCGAAGCCCGCCGACGCCCAGAGGACGTGCTCGTGGGGCAGTCCCCGTCCGCCGTTGTAGCCCTGGAACTGGACGACCCCGGGCAGTGGGCCGTCCCCGCGCACGGCGCGGGCGGGCAGGTGCAACCAGGCGCGGACCGGGTCCCCGCCGAAGCCGGCGAAGGACACGTCCTGGGTCTCGACGGTCACCAGCCCGCTGTCGACCGGCGTGCACGACACGTCCAGCGGCCGCTCGCCCGCCTCGGCCAGGGTCGCCGCCCAGAAGTCCCAGAGGTCGTCCGGAGCGGGGAGGTCCGGGTGGTAGCGCCGGAGGTCCTCCAGCGGGAGGTCGGCCTGCGGCATCAGTCCCCGCTCCGCTGGACGGCGCTCTCCGGGTGCAGCCGGCGCTCGGACCCGACCGCGCGGCGGCTCCCGCTGAGCGTGAACGGCAGCACCTCCCGCACGTCGGCGCTCGAGGCGCCCACCCGGAGCTCCACCTCCCCCGGCTCGACGATCCGCGCGCCGTCCCGTCCGGTGTAGGAGGTGAGGTCGGCGTGCAGGGTGAACCGCACGGTGGCGGCAGACCCGGGCGCGAGGTCGACCCGCCGGGCGGCGACCAGGGCCTGCACGGGCCGGACCACCTCGGCGGCGGGGTCGTGCAGGTAGACCTGGACGACCTCGCTGACCTCGTGGTGGGTGTCGTTGCGCAGCTCGACCTCCACCTCGGCGGTGCCGTCGGTGTCCCACTCCGGTCCGCCGACCGCGCGGACCCCAGCCCAGGTCGCCGAGCCGTACCCCAGCCCGTGCCCGAAGGGGAACAGCGGGGTCGGGTCCACCATGCTGACGTCGGTGCGCCGGCCCAGGGCCGCCGCGAGGTAGGTCCCCGGCTGGCTGCTGTCCGCGCGCGGGAAGCTCACCGGCAGCCGGCCCAACGGGGACACCCGCCCGCTGAGGACGTCGGCGACCGCGGGCCCCCCCTCCTCGCCGGGGAAGAACCCGCACACCACCGCGGCGAGCCGGTCGACCTGGCGGGACAGCTCGTAGGGCCGGCCCACGAGCAGCACGAGCACGACGGGGGTGCCCGTCGCCAGGAGGGCCTCCAGCAGCTCCTCCTGGCGGCCGGGGAGCCGGAGGTCCACGGCGTCGCAGCCCTCCCCCGACGTGCCGTTGCCGAACAGGCCCGCCTGGTCGCCGAGGACGGCGACGCACACGTCGGCGTCGGCCGCGGCTCGCACGGCCGCCTCGATGCCCTCGTCGTCGCCGCCCAGCACCGGGCAGCCCTCGGCGACGACGACGTCGAACGCGGCGGGGTCCGCCCGCAGCGCGTCGGCGAGCGTGGGGATGTCGACGCCCACGGGCACCTCGGGGTGGTGCACGCCGACGTGCATCGGGAAGGAGTAGCAGCCGAGCACCGCCTGCGCGGTGTCGGCGCGGGGCCCGACCACCGCCAGGCGCAGGCCGGGCCGCAGGGGCAGCGTCCCGTCGTTGGCGAGCAGGACGACCGAGCGGCGGGCGAGGTCCCCGGCGACGGCACGGGACTCCGCGGGGTCGAGGGTGACCTCGCCGTCGAGGACCGCCGGCGCGTCCGGCGACCAGTCGGGGTCGAGCAGGCCGAGCTCGCACTTCTGCAGCAGCACCCGGCGCAGCGCCCGGTCCACCAGGCCCTCGTCCACGGCTCCGCTGCGCACCGCCTCGACCAGCGGCGCGCCGTAGCAGTTCACGGTGGGCAGTTCCACGTCGATGCCCGCCTCCAGGGCCCGCGCGGCCGCCTCCGCCGGTGAGGCGGCCACGCCGTGCAGGGTCTGGAGGAAGGCGATCGAGAAGTAGTCGGCGACCACCGTGCCGGTGAAGCCGTAGGTCTCCCGCAGCAGGGAGGTGAGCAGCGCCGGGTCGGCCGCCGACGGCACGCCGTCGATGTCGGTGTAGGAGTTCATCACCGACCGGGCACCTGCCCGCAGCGCCATCTCGAACGGCGGGAGGAAGACGTCGGCGATCTCCCGGGGGCCGGCGGAGACCGGCGCGAGGTTGCGCCCGGCGCGGGAGGCGGAGTAGCCGACGAAGTGCTTGAGCGTGGCGACGACGCCGCTGGACTCCAGGCCGCGGACGTAGGCGCTGCCGATGGTGCCCACCAGGTGCGGGTCCTCGCCCATGGTCTCCTCGACCCGTCCCCAGCGCAGGTCGCGGGCGACGTCGAGGACCGGGGCGAGCCCCTGGTGGACGCCGAGCCGGCGCATGCTCGCCCCGATGAGCGCGCCCATCCGCTCCACGAGGTCCGGGTCGAAGCTGGCCGCCCAGCACAGCGGCGACGGGAAGACGGTCGCCGTCCACGCGGCGAGACCGGTGAGGCACTCCTCGTGCACCAGCGCGGGGATCCCGAAGCGGCCGGCCGCCACGATCTGCCGCTGGCTCTCCGCCAGGCCCTTGGCCCCCACCAGCGGGTCGACGGGCGCGGTCCCGAACGGCCGGGTCAGCTGCCCCAGCCCGCTGCGGACGAGCCCGTCCCAGTCCACGGGCGCCGCGGCCATGTCGTGCTGGTGCGGCGCCACCTCGCCCTCGGTCTCGTCGATGCCGACCCAGACGCCGTACAGCTGGGCGACCTTCTCCTCCAGCGACATGCGGGGGATGAGGTCCGCCACCCTGTCCTCGGCGGGGACGGCGGGGTCGCGCCAGGGGGCCGGCGCGCTGGCCGTGCCGGTCTCGTCGTTGGTGCCCATGCCCTCGGGGGTCCGTCCGATCTCGTCGTGGGGTCTGTGGTGGGGGTCTGTCGTGGTCCGTCGTGGTCCGTCGTGGGGGTGCGGTGCCGCGCCGTCGGCGCGGCGGTCAGGCCAGGGTGACCTCCGGCAGCGGCGCGTCGGGCCGCAGCGTCCAGGACCCGGAGCGGTCCCCGGCCGACACCGCGTAGTCGCCGGCCCACCCGCGCACGGGGACCCGGCCCTCGCCGTCGGTCCGCAGCCTCGTCGGCGCCAGCCACCACTCGCCCTTGACCAGGCCCCGGAGGGCGTCGTAGGCCGGCTTGGGCGTGCCGTCGGCGCGCACCAGCCCGGCGGGAGCGCCCAGCCAGGCGCCCCGGTCGGTGATCCCCCAGTAGGTCACCGCCTGGACCGCGGGGTGGGACATCAGCGTCCGGTAGTGGCGGACGATCTCGTCGGCCTGCCGCTCCTCGCCCTCCGGCGTGGAGGGCCACTCGTCGACCCGGTGGTCGTTGAGGTCCACGATCTCCGGGGGCATCAGGTCCCCGGACACCAGCGTCGTCTCGGTCCAGTGCAGCGGCAGGCCGTAGCGGGCGAACCGCTCCAGGACCTCCTGCGTCCGCTCCTCGCCCCAGTAGCCCTGGTGCATGTGGCTCTGCAGGCCGATCGCGTCCACCTGCACGCCGGCCTCGAGGACGCCCTCGATCAGGCACTCGTACGCCGTCGACAGGTTGAAGTCGTTGAGGACCAGGGTCGTCGTGGGGTCGGCCGCGCGCGCCTCCTCGAAGGCCAGGCGGACGGTCGGGATGCGACCGGTGCGGCGGCACAGCCGGGTGATCGCGTTCTGCCGGTCCTCGTTGGCGAAGACCGGCATGATGACGACCTCGTTGATCGCGTCCCAGGTGTCGACGAGCCCCGCGAAGGACGTGACCTCCCGCCGGACCCGGGCCCGCACGATCTCCTCGACCTCGGGGTCGGGGTGCTCCCGCAGCCAGTCGGGGGCGAGCGTGTGCCAGACCAGCGGGTGGCCCTTGACGGACACGCCCCGGTCGCGGAACCACGCGGCCGCGGCCTGCAGGCGCCGGGTGTCGGGCTGCCCCTGCACCGGCTCGAAGCCGGCCCAGTAGAACGGGAGGGTGGCGGTGTTGAACAGGTCGAGCCACAGGTGCTCGAGCCGCTCGGCGGCCTCGGGGTCGGCGCCGCCGAAGACGTTCTCGCGGGACCCGCCCTGCTCCCCGTTGGCCAGCCCCACGAAGTCGAAGCCGATGTTGCCGAAGGCGACGTCGTGGCGCACCTGCCGGACCAGCACGTCCGTGTCGGCGCAGGGCGAGCCGTCGGCGGAGCGCACGGTCAGCGTGCCGTCGAGGCGGCGGGCGGCGTCGGGCGATGTGGAGCAGGTCACTCCGAAATCGTTATCGACAACGATTGACAGCGCAAGTCCTTGCTGCCACCTTCTTCAAATGTGTTCCACGCCACCGCGGCGTGCGGAAGGACGAAGGGGTCAGACATGCGGCGTACGGGGCGAGCAGCTCTCTCGGTGCTGTGCAGCAGCGCGGTGCTGCTGACGGCCACTGCCTGTGGCGGTGGTGGCAGCAGCGCCTCGGGAGGCGACGACAACACGATCACCTGGTGGCACAACTCGAACAACGAGCCGGGCAAGGGCTACTACGAGCAGGTGGCGGCGGACTTCGAGGCCGCCAACCCGGGCGTGACCGTCGAGGTCGTCGCCATGGCGCACGAGGACATGGTCGACAAGCTCGAGGCCGCCTTCCAGAGCGGCGACGTGCCGGACGTCTACATGGAGCGCGGCGGCGGTGAGCTCGCCGACCACGTGGAGGCCGGCCTCGTCCGCGACCTGTCCGAGGACGCGTCGGAGGAGATCGACAAGATCGGCGGCTCGGTGGCCGGCTGGCAGGTCGAGGACCAGACCTACGCGCTGCCGTTCTCCGTCGGCGTCGTCGGCTTCTGGTACAACACCGAGCTCTTCCAGCAGGCGGGCATCACCGCACCGCCGGCCACGATGGAGGAGCTGACCGCCGCCATCGAGACGCTGAAGGGCGCCGGCATCACGCCGATCTCGCTGGGTGCGGGCGACAAGTGGCCCGCCGCGCACTACTGGTACTACGCGGCGGTGCGCGCCTGCTCCGAGGACGTGCTGACCGACGCGGTCACCAGCCTCGACTTCACCGACCCGTGCTTCGTCCAGGCGGGTGAGGAGGTCCAGACGGTGATCGACACCGAGCCCTTCAACCCCGGCTTCCTGACGACGCCGGCGCAGGAGGGCGCCACGTCGGCCTCCGGCCTGCTGGCGACCGGGCAGGTCGCCATGGAGCTGACCGGCCACTGGGAGCCCGGCGTCATGCAGGGCCTCACCGAGGACGGCCAGGGTCTCGGCGCCAAGACCGGCTGGTTCCCGTTCCCGGCGGTCGAGGGCGGCGAGGGTGACCCCCAGGCCCAGCTCGGTGGCGGCGACGCGTGGGCCGTCGCGCAGGAGGCCCCCGACGCGGCGGTCGACCTGGTGAAGTACCTGCTCTCCGACGAGGTGCAGACGGGCTTCGCCGAGAACGACATGGGTCTGCCGACGAACCCCGCCGCCGCGGGCGCGGTCTCCGACCCGGCGCTCGCCCAGCTGCTCGAGGTCCGCGACGCGGCGCCGTACGTCCAGCTGTACTTCGACACCGCGTTCGGGGCGTCCGTCGGTGGTGCGATGAACGACGCGATCGCGCTGCAGTTCGCGGGCGAGGCGACACCGCAGGACATCGTGGACCAGACCCAGCAGGCCGCCGACCAGGAGCAGTGATCCGACGATGACCTCCCAGGGTGCCGTGACGGCGGCGGACCCGGGGGCAGCGGTCACCCGGCGCGCGGACGCGCGCCGGGTGACCGGCCGTTCCGCTCGCGGGACGGGCCGCCCCGGTCGTGACAGGACCCGGCAGCGCCTGGAGATCCTCTTCTTCGTGGCGCCGGCCCTGACGCTGATGGCCCTCTTCGTCGTCTACCCGGTCTTCTCCGCAGCCCGGATGTCGTTCTACCGCTGGAAGGGCTTCGGCCCCATGGTGGACTTCGTCGGCCTGCAGAACTACGTCCGCGTGCTGGCCGACGACGTCTTCACCGATGCCGTGGTGCACAACTTCGTCATCGTCTTCGCCTCGATCCTCGTGCAGCTGCCGCTGGGGCTTGCGCTTGCCCTGCTGCTCAACCGCCGCATCAGGGGGCGGGGGCTGCTGCGGACGATCATCTTCGTCCCGTACGTCCTCGCCGAGGTGATCGCCGGCGTCGTGTGGTTCCAGCTGCTCCAGCCCCGGTCCGGCCTCCTCGAGACCATGCTGACGTCGGTGGGGTTCCCGGTCCCCGAGCAGGGCTTCCTCGGCACCCCCGACCTGGCCCTGGCCACGGTCTTCGTGGTGCTCACCTGGAAGTACCTCGGCCTGGCCGTGCTGCTCTTCCTCGCCGGGCTGCAGGGGGTCCCCGACGAGCTGCACGAGGCCGCGCAGCTCGACGGCGCATCGTGGTGGCAGGTCCAGCGCCGCATCGCGGTCCCGCTGCTCGCGCCCACCATCCGGACCTGGTGCTTCCTGTCCATGATCGGCTCGCTGCAGCTGTTCGACATGGTCTGGATCCTGACCGGCGGCGGGCCGGCGAACGCGACGACCACGATGGCGACCTACCTCGTCAGCCAGGGCACGCAGCGGAGCAACTTCGGGATCGCCGGCGCCGCGTCGGTCGTGCTGTTCCTGATCGGCTTCGCCATGGCCGTCGCGTACCAGTTCCTGGTGCTGCGGCGCGACACGAAGGCGGACGCGTGAACCCGGTGGAGAAGACACCCGAGAGGAGGGCCCGCTGATGGCGCGACGGGCGACGACGTACGGGCGGGGCGGCCCGCTGGTCTACCTGGTGGCGCTCGCGGTGGTGGCGCTCACGCTCGGGCCGGTGCTCTACGGCGCGGTCGGCGGCTTCCGCAGCAACGAGCAGCTGGCGCGCGACCCCGCCGGGCTCCCCGACCCGTGGCTGCTGCGGAACTACGGGGGCGTCCTCGGCAACCCGGAGTTCTGGCGCTACGCGCTGAACTCGACGGTGGTCGCCCTCATCACCACGGTCGTGGCGGTGCTCGCGGGCGTGATGGCCGCCTACCCCCTGGCGCGCTACCAGTTCCGGTTCCGGGAGCCGCTGTTCCTGGTGTTCGTCCTGGGGCTGCTCTTCCCGGCGGCCGTGGCGATCGTGCCGCTGTTCATCCTCGTGACCCGCGACCTGCAGCTCGGCAACACCTGGTGGGGGATCGCCCTGCCGCAGGCGGCGTTCGCGCTGCCGACGACGGTGGTGATCCTGCGGCCCTTCCTGATGGCGCTGCCGAAGGAGGTCGAGGAGGCGGCCATGATCGACGGCGCCTCCCGGATCGGCATCTTCTGGCGGATGGCGCTCCCCCTGTCGATGCCCGGGTTGGTCACGGTCGGCGTCCTCGCCTTCGTCGCGTCCTGGAACGCCTACCTGCTCCCGCTGCTGCTGCTCCAGGGGGACATGCGCACCCTCCCGCTGGGCGTGGCCGACTACTCGACCGAGCACTCGGCCGACACCGCGGGGGTGCTGGCGTTCACCACCATCGCGATGATCCCGGCGCTCGTGCTGTTCCTCGCCATGCAGCGGCGCATCGTCGGCGGGCTCCAGGGGGCGGTGAAGGGCTGAACCGGGCCCACCCTCCCCGGAGCCGCCGGCGTCCTGGACAGCGCAGCCCCCTCCTCTGGCAGGGTGACCACCGGGGGCCCGACCGAGAAGAGGACCCATGGAACCCGATCCCCTGAGGGACCACGTCGTCGGCCCGGGCCCCGTCGTGGGAACGGACGACGGGACCCCCGACGGGCACCTCCCGCTGCCGTCCCCCCGCGGCCGGGTGACGATGCAGCAGGTGGCCGCGGAGGCCGGCGTCTCGATCTCCACCGTGTCGAAGGTCCTCAACGCGCGGTACGGCGTGTCCACCGCGACCGTCGACCACGTGACCCGGGTCATCGAGCGGCTCGGCTACGAGGCGAGCCTCGTCGCGCGGAGCCTGCGCAACCGCCGCACCAACGTCGTCGGCGTGCTCGTCATGGACTTCGAGCCCTTCAGCACCGAGGTCCTCAAGGGGGTGTCCGACGGGATCCACGGCTCCGGCTACGAGCTGATCGCCTACTCCGCCGGCGGGCACGTCGAGGCCCGGGTGGGCTGGGAGCGCCGCTCGCTGAGCCGGTTGATGGGGAGCCTGGTCGACGGCGCCGTGCTCGTCACCCCGACCGTGACCGACGTGCAGGCCGACGGACCGGTGGTCGCGGTCGATCCGCACACCGGTCCCGCGGGACTGCCCTCGGTCGCCGCCGACAACCTGCAGGGCGCCCGGCTCGGCGTCGAGCACCTCATCGGGCTGGGGCACACCCGCATCGGCATGATCACGGGACGCTCGGACCTGCTGTCCGCGCAGCAGCGGCACCAGGGCTACTGCGAGGCGCTCGTCGCCGCGGGGCTGCCCGTGGACGGGGCCCTGGTGCGGTCCGGCGGCTTCGACCCGGAGATCGCGCGAGAGGCGGCCCGCGAGCTGCTCTCGCACCCGTCCCCGCCGACGGCGGTCTTCGCGGCGAACGACCTCTCGGCGCTGGCGACGCTGGAGGTCGCGACCGAGCTCGGCCTGGACGTGCCGCGTCAGCTCTCGGTCGTGGGCTTCGACGACATCCCGGAGTCCGCGCTCGCCGATCCCCCGCTGACCACGGTGCAGCAGCCGATCCGGCAGATGGGCAGGGAGGCCGCGCAGATGCTCCTGGCCCTCATCTCCGGCGAGGAACTCCCCCACCGGCACCGCACGCTGACGACCTCCTTCCGCCCGCGGGCGTCCACCGCCCCTCCGGGGCAGGCGTCCTGACCGGTCCGGGGTCGCCCCTCAGAGCCCGACGAGCTCCTCGAGCGCCCCGACCTCCTGGCGGGTCAGCCGCCGGATCGAGCCGCTGCGCATCCGCTGGAGGGAGACCGGGCCGACCGCGGTGCGGGTCAGCCGGGACACCGGCAGGCCGACGGCGGCCAGCAGCCGGCGCACGATGTGCTTGCGGCCCTCGTGCAGCACGACCTCGACCACCGACTGCCCGGCGTGGGTGTCGACCACCCGGAACGAGTCGACCTTCACCGGGCCGTCCTCGAGCTCGATGCCCCCGCGCAGCCTCCGGTGCACCTCGCGCGACACCGAGCCCGACACCTGCGCGAGGTAGGTCTTCTTCACCCCGTAGGACGGGTGGGCCAGCCGGTGGGCGAGCTCGCCGTCGTTGGTGACCAGCAGCAGGCCCTCGGTGTCCTGGTCGAGGCGGCCCACGTGCACCAGCCCGGGCGCGAGGTCGCCGACCATGTCGCCGATCGTGGGCCGGTCGCGGTCGTCGCTCATCGCGGTGAGCACACCCGGGGGCTTGTTGAGCGCGTAGGTGACGCGGTCGTCGCGCAGCTCGATCCGTGCCCCGTCGACGGCGATCTTGTCCGTCGCCGGGTCGACCCGCATGCCCTGCACCGTGACGGTCCGCCCGTTCACGCTGATCCGGCCGCGGTCGATCATGTCCTCGCAGACGCGGCGGGAGCCGACGCCGGCGCGGGCGAGCACCTTCTGCAGCCGCTCCCCCTGGCGGTCCTCGGGGTCGGCGGTGGGCTCGCGGTCGCCCGGGTGGGCCGGCGCGAGCTCCATGTCCTCCGACCAGCCCTCACCGCCGGGGGTGCCGGGGAGCTCGTCGGGGTGCGCTGCGGTGTCCATCCCCTCCAGTCTCCCACCCGGCGGTCGGCCACCGGACGGCGCCGACGGCGGGGCGCTCAGCCCTCCGCGGTCTCGCGCGCGACGGCGGCGGCATCGGGCAGCAGCGGCGCGAGCGGGGGCAGCTCGTCGAGGCTCTCCAGCCCCAGCCGCTCGAGGAACAGCGTCGTGGTGCCGTAGAGGCCGCCGCCGCTGTCGGGGTCGGTGCCCACCTCGGCCACCAGGCCGCGCGCCAGCAGGGTCCGCATGACGCCGTCGACGCCGACCCCGCGGATCGCCGACACCCGCGCGCGGGTCACCGGCTGCCGGTAGGCGATGACGGCCAGGGTCTCCAGCGCCGCCTGCGTCAGCCGGCTGCGCTGCCCCTCGGCCAGGTGCCGCTCGACGACCGGCGCGAACTCCTCGCGGGTGTAGAGCCGCCAGCCCTCCCCCACCCGGCGCAGCGTCACGCCCGACCGGCGGGCGTCGTGCTCGGCGGCGAGGTCGGCCAGCGCGGCGCGCACCCGGGACGGCGCCACGCGCAGCGCGCCGGCCAGCGTCGCCTCGTCCACCGGCCCGTCGGCGACGAACAGCAGCGCCTCCAGCCCGCCGCGCAGCTCGACCGGGTCGAGGTCGGCCTCCGGCTCGGGCTCGGGCAGCGGGAAGAGCGCGGCTTGCGGCTCGTCGGGCGGCGGCTCGTCGGGCAGCGGCGGCGGCTCGGCCTCGACCGCGGCCGGGCGCTCGGCCACCCGCGCGGCGAGCTCGGCGGCGACGGCGTCCCAGACGGCCGGGTCGGCGTCGGCACGGCCGGCGGACTCCTCCCGCGTGGCCGCCAGCTCGGCGGCCAGCGCCTCCCAGCTGATCGGCGCCCGCTCGGGCGCGGGCTCCTGCGAGCCGGTCACGACGCGGCCCGCTGTCCGGGGGCGCCGTCCCGGGTGCCCGCCCCGCCGAGGTCGCCGACGGCGGCGACGGTGGCCGGGCCGGTCCACCGCACGTGCAGCTCCCCCAGCGGCGTCTCCTGGGTGAAGGTGACCCGCTGCTGCCGGTAGAGCTCGAGGAGCGCGAGGAAGCGGGCGACGACCTCCAGCGTCGAGGAGCAGTCGCCGGTCAGCGCCCGGAAGGTGAGCGTGCCGGCGCCGAAGAGGGCCCCGCGCAGCGTCAGCAGCTGCTCGGCGACGCTGACCGGCGGCGCGTGCAGGTGCCGGACGCCGACCGTCGGCGGCTCCTTGGGCGCCAGTGCCCGCGCCGCCAGCGCGGCGAAGCGCTCGGGCGTCACGCCCAGCAGCACCTCGGGCAGCAGCCCGGCGAAGCGCGGCTCCAGCGGCGCCTCCCGCGGGTGGCGACCGGCGGCGACCGTCTCCCGCTCGCGCAGGACCGCCGCGGCCTGCTTGTAGGCGCGGTACTGCAGCAGCCGGGCGAAGAGCAGGTCGCGGGCCTCGAGCAGCTCGAGGTCCTCCTCGTCCTCGACCTCGGCGGCCGGCAGCAGCCGGGCGGCCTTGAGGTCGAGCAGCGTGGAGGCGACGACGAGGAACTCGCTGGCCTGGTCGAGGTCGAGCTCGTCGCCGAGCGCCCGCAGGTGGGCGATGAACTCGTCGGTGACCACTGACAGCGCGATCTCGGTGACGTCGAGCTGGTGGCGGCCGATGAGCTGCAGCAGCAGGTCGAACGGGCCCTCGAAGTTGGTGAGCCGGACGGTGAAGCGGGCCGACGGCGCGCCGTCGGCGACACGCTCCGCCGTCGCCACCGCCCGTCCGTCACCGCTCACGGACCGCAAGGCTACGTCCGACCCCCGACAGATCCCGGCATCCGCGCGCGGACGGCGGGCCCTAGCCGCGGAGGCGGCGGGCCCTAGCCGCGGAGGCGGCGGACCAGCACCGAGGACTCGCCGTGGTCGGCCAGGTCGGCGAGCAGGACGGCGACCGCCTCGCGCACGATGCGGCCGCGGTCGGCGGCCACGCCGTGTTCGGCGCGCAGCGACAGCCGCGCGCTCTCCAGCGCGAGCAGCTCCTCGGCGGAGACGTAGACGGTGATCTTCTCGTCGTGCCGCTGCCGCGCACCACCGGCCGGACGGGCCGCCTTGCCGCGGGTGCGCGCACCGGGGGCCGACGGCGCGGGGACGGCGGGCGCCCGGAAGGCCGCCAGCGGGTCGGCCGACGCGCCGCCGGGCACCAGCGTCAGGCCGGTGCCGGTCGGCGGCTCCTCCGCCGGCTCGGGCTCGGCCGGACGGCGGGCCGCACCGCGCAGCGCCGGCGACCGGCTGGCCGCGGCCAGGTCGGGCAGCTCGGTGACCTCGGCACCGGCGGGCGCGTCGGTGCGCCGGAACAGCTCGGCGGCGCCCGGGAGCACGGGACGGCGCGTCACGCGACCTCCTCGCTGGTACTCGTCGCACGCGCTCCGCAGCGTCCGCCCGTCGTCGGTGAGCTCGCGAGCTCGCTCACAGCGACATGACCTCCTTGGCCAGGTCGCGGTAGGCGGCCGCGCCCGAGGAGGTCGGCGCCCAGGTGGTGATGGGCTGGCCGGCGACGGTGGTCTCCGGGAAGCGCACGGTGCGCTGGATGACGGTCCGGAAGACGGTGTCGCCGAAGGCCTCGACCACGCGGCTGAACACCTCCCGGCAGTGCACGGTCCGGGAGTCGTACATCGTGGCGAGGATGCCGTCGATCTCCAGCGACGGGTTGAGCCGCTCCTTGACCTTGTCGATCGTGTCGACGAGCAGCGCCACCCCGCGCAGCGAGAAGAACTCGCACTCCAGCGGGATGACCACGCCGTCGGCCGCGGTGAGCGCGTTGACGGTGAGCAGGCCCAGCGAGGGCTGGCAGTCGATGAGGACGTAGTCGTACTCGTCGCGGACGTCGGCGAGCGCGCGCAGCAGCGTCTGCTCGCGGGCGACCTCGCTCACCAGCTGCACCTCGGCGGCGGACAGGTCGATGTTGCTGGGCACCAGGTCCAGGCCGGGCACGTCGGTGCCCACGCGGACGTCGGCCAGCGTCGTCCGCCGCTCCATGAGCGCGTTGTAGATGGTGCGGTCGAGCTGCTGGGCCGGGACGCCCAGACCGACCGACAGCGCTCCCTGCGGGTCGAGGTCGACCAGCAGCACGCGGCGGCCGTACTCCACCAGCGAGGCGCCCAGGTTGATCGTCGACGTCGTCTTGCCGACGCCGCCCTTCTGGTTGCACATCGCGATGACCCGCGCCGGGCCGTGCCGCTCGAGGGGCGGGGGCTCCGGGAGCCGGCGCTGCCGCGCACGGGCCGGGTCCAGCTTCGAGGCGGCGGCCCCCATCTCGGTGCCGCTCTCGGCCGGGAGCGCGAGGGCCTGGCCGGCCGCGTCCCCTCGGATCGCCATGAGTCGCCCTTCCTCCGGTGCCCCTGCCGGCGGTGCCGGCGCGAGCAGCGTCCTGTCCGCTCGGGTCGGCACCGACGGTAGGGAGACCGTGACGGATAGGCCGGGAGGACACGCCGGTGCTGGCGAGTGTTGCCCGTGGGACGGGCCGGTCGCGCCGTAAGTATGGGCAACAGCTGCCAGTCCGACGGGCGTCCCGTCGTCAGCTGAGGGCGCGCGGGTGGCTGCTGGCGTAGACCTCGCGCAGCTTGTCCACGGTCACCAGCGTGTACACCTGCGTGGTGGTCACCGACGCGTGGCCGAGCAGCTCCTGGACCACGCGGACGTCGGCGCCGCCGTCGAGCAGGTGGGTGGCGAAGGAGTGCCGCAGGGTGTGCGGGGAGACCGCACCTGCCGGCTCCCCACCCGCCCGCTCCGCCGCCGTCCGCAGGATCGCCCAGGCGCTCTGCCGCGACAGCGGCCCGCCGCGGGCGTTGAGGAACAGCCGCCCGCCGCGGACACCGCCCCTCCCGGCCGCGGCGAGGGCGGGGCGGGCGCGCACCAGGTACTCCTCGACGGCGCGCAGCGCGTAGCTGCCCACCGGCACGATCCGCTGCTTGCCGCCCTTGCCGGCCAGCCGCACCACCGCCTGGCCGCGGTCGAGGTCGTCGACGGCCAGGCCCACGGCCTCGGAGATGCGCGCGCCGGTGCCGTAGAGGACCTCCAGCAGCGCCCGGTCGCGCAGTCCCCGCGGGCCCTCGAGCGACCCCGCGGCCTCGATGAGCGCGACCACCTGCTCGACCGGGATCGCCTTGGGCAGCCGCCGCGCCGGCGCCGGCGGGCGGACCTCGGCGGCGACGTCGTCGGGCACCAGCCCGTCGAGCAGCGCGAACCGGTGCAGCCCGCGGACGGCGACCACCGCCCGCGCCGCCGAGGGAGCCGACAGCGGCGGGTGCTCGTCGTCCCCGGCGCGCAGCGCGGCCAGGAACCCCGAGACGTCGCTCTCGGCCACCTCCGCCAGCCCCCGGACGCCGGCGTCGGCGAGGAACCGCGTGTAGCGGCGCAGGTCGCGGCGGTAGGAGGTGATGGTGTTGGCGGCCAGGCCGCGCTCGACGGCGAGGTGGTCGAGGTAGCCGGTCACGACCCGCTCGACGGTCGTCCCGGGACCGGAGGACAGGGTGGCGGTCAGGACAGCAGCTCCTCCCACGGCACGGCGTCCATCCCGTGCGCCTCCGCCACCTCGGGCAGCACCACGTGCCCGCCGACGACGTTGACCCCGTGGGCCAGGGCCGGGTCGGCGGCGACCGCGGCCCGCGTCCCCTGGTTGGCCAGGGCCATGACGTAGGGCAGCGTCACGTTGGTCAGGGCGTGCGTGGAGGTGTTCGGGACGGCGCCGGGCATGTTCGCCACGCAGTAGAACACCGACTCGTGCACGCGGAAGGTCGGCTCGTCGTGTGTCGTGGGCCGGGTGTCCTCGAAGCAGCCGCCCTGGTCGACGGCGATGTCCACCAGCACCGAGCCGGGCTTCATCCGCTTGACCAGGTCGTTGCTCACCAGCGTGGGGGCCTTGGCGCCGGGCACCAGCACCGCGCCGATCACCAGGTCGGCATCGAGCACCGCCCGCTCGAGCTCGTAGGCGTTGGAGGCCACCGTCTGCAGGTGCCCCTGGTAGATGCGGTCGGCGGCGCGCAGCTTGTCGATGTCCCGGTCGAGGACGACGACCTCGGCCTGCATGCCCAGCGCGATGGCCGCGGCGTTCATCCCCGACACCCCGGCGCCGATGACGACGACCTTGGCCGCGTAGACGCCCGACACGCCGCCCAGCAGCACCCCCCGGCCGCCGTGCGCCCGCTCCAGGCTGTGCGCGCCGACCTGGGGCGCCATCCGCCCGGCGACCTCGCTCATCGGCGCCAGCAGCGGCAGCGCCCCGCCGGCCGTCTGCACGGTCTCGTAGGCGATGGCGGTGGTGCCCGAGGCGACCAGTGCCTCGGTGCAGGGCCGTGAGGCGGCCAGGTGCAGGTAGGTGAACAGCGTCTGCCCGGAGCGCAGCCGCCCGTACTCCTCCTCGACCGGCTCCTTGACCTTGAGCAGCAGGTCGGCGTCGGCCCACACGTCGTCGGCGGACCCGACGATCCGCGCGCCGGCGGCCACGTAGTCGCCGTCGGGGATGGAGCTGCCCTCCCCCGCGTCCCGCTCGACGAGCACCGTGTGCCCGGCCCGGGTCAGCTCCGTGACCCCGGCCGGGGTCAGCGCCACCCGGTACTCCCTGTTCTTGACCTCTCGGGGCACCCCGACGTGCATCGATCCCGCTCCCGTCTCCGCGGCCGGGCCGAGGTCGTCGGCGCCGCACCGGTCGTCCGGCTCCCGGGTGAGGGAGCCCACACCGGGACCCTAGCCAGCTCCCGCGCTGCCGCACCCCGGCGGAGCGCCGACGATGGCCGGGTCGTCCCCCAGGAGGAGGAAGCACCTCATGCGCCTGTACGCCGCCCGTCCCGACCGGCGCCTCGGTCAGGTCCTCGCCGACGTCGGCGCGCTGGCGTGGCTCGTGCTGTGGGTGGCGGTGGCCCGGGTGGTGCACGGGGCGGTGCTGGTGCTCGCCGAGCCGGGGCGGGCGGTGGAGGACCTGGGCACCTCCGTCGCCGACAGCATGGGCTCGGCGGCGTCGGCCGCGGAGGACGTGCCGGTGGTCGGTGACGAGCTGTCCACGCCGTTCGACGCCCTCGGCGACGCCGCCGGGTCGGTCAGCGGCGCCGGGCAGGCCGCGCAGGACGCCGTCGGCACGCTGGCCACGGTGCTCGCGGTCGTGCTGGTGGTGCTGCCGGTCGGGTGGCTGCTGTCGCGGTGGCTGCCGTGGCGGCTGCGCTGGGTGCGGGAGGCCTCGGCGGTGTCGCGGATGTCGGGCGGCCCGTCGGACCTCGAGCTGCTGGCCGCGCGCGCCGTCGCCACCGCCCCCCTCCCGCGGCTGGCCGCGCTGCCGCCGGGCACCGGCGCGGCCTGGCGGGCCGGTGACCCCGCGGCGGTGCGCGCGCTGGCCGCGCTGGAGGCCGGCCGGCTGGGGTTGCGGCTGCCCGAGCCGGGCCCGGGCGCCACGGCGCCGTCGCGCTCGGGTTGAGCCGGGCGCCGTCCGTGCCGATGTCCTGCTGCGCGGCGGGAGGTGGGGATGGGACGGACGAGACGCGGCACGGCGCGGCGACCGGTCCGGCGCGGGCCGGCGGCCAGCGGCGTGGCCGGGCGGGCGCTGGTGGCGACGGCGGTCGGGCTGGTGGTGCTCTCCGGGCCGGCCACCGAGGTCGCCGCGCAGGTCACCGCCTCCTGGGTGCCGTTCCGCAACGCGGGCACCGCCGACGGCCCGAGGCCGGCGCCGGTGGTCGGGTCGCCGCGAGCGTCCACCGGCGTGCCCGACCCGGTGGTCGACACCCCGGTGCTCGCCCTCCCCGCGCCGCGCCGGCTCGACGTCGAGCTGCCCACGCCGCTGGTGCCCCGCGGGCAGCCGCTGGAGACCACGCCACCGCCGGCGCAGTGCGGCGGGTACGGCGGCCTCCGGCAGGTCCCCCCGGGCGTGGTGCCCGGACCGGGGTCGGCCACGGTGAGCTGGCAGGCCGACGGCCGGGGGGACGTGCAGGGCTACCGGGTGACGGCGGTCAGCCAGCAGCTGGTGTCGGGGCCGCAGCCGCCTCCGCCGGAGGTGACCGTCGGCCAGCGCGGCGACTGCGGTGAGGTGACCGCGACCCTGGGCGGGCTGACCGGCGGCGTCCCCTACGTCTTCTGGCTCGAGGAGCTCGTCCTCGACGCCGACACCGGCGTCACCGAGTACGAGCAGGTCGGCTGGTCCAGCCCCGTCGTCATCGGCTGAGAAAGGACCCTCTCGCCCCCCACCGCTCGCGAGCTCGCGGCGGGCCCCTGCGAGAGGGCCGAGATGAGGTCGCCTCCCGCGCGGGGACGGCGGTCCGTCAGGTCGCGTCGACGGGGCGCAGCCGGGTGCCGGCGGCGCGGTGCTGGGCGGCGGCGAGCAACCCGATGACGGCGGCGGCGTTGCGGATCGCGCCGTCGAACACCCGCTGCACCGCGTCGGCCAGCGGCACCAGCTCCACGGTCATGTCGAGCTCCTCGTGCTCGACGGTGAAGCCCTCGGGCCGGTCGACGTCGGACAGGCCCTCGGCGAGGTAGACCAGCACCAGCTCGTCGCAGAAGCCGGGCGTGGAGAACGTCGTGGTGAGCAGCGACCAGCGCTCGGCGGCCATGCGCACCTCCTCGGCCAGCTCCCGCTTCGCCGTCTCCAGCGGCGGCTCGCCGTCGGCGTCGCGCAGGCCCGCGGGCAGCTCCCACAGGTAGCCGCCCACCGGGTGCCGGTACTGCTGGAGCAGGACGACCTTCCCGTCGTCGTCGACCGCCACGACGGCGACCGCGCCCGGGTGGCGGACCACCTCGCGCACGCTGTCCCCACCGCCGGGCATGGCCACGGTGTCGCGGACCAGGGTGATGACCCGGCCGTCGTAGACCGTCTCGGTGCCCAGCACCCGGTAGTCGCCCGCGGCGGCCGGCTCGCTCACGTCAGATCCCGACCTTCTCGGCTTCCTCGACCGGCACCGGCAGCCGGGCGGACTCCTGCCGCTCGATGGCCGCCTGCACGAACGCGGCGAACAACGGGTGCGGCCGGGTGGGGCGGCTCTTGAGCTCCGGGTGCGCCTGGGTGCCCACGAAGAACGGGTGGACCTCACGGGGCAGCTCGGCGAACTCGACCAGCAGGCCGTCGGGCGAGGTGCCGCTGAACACCAGGCCGGCCTCGCCGAGCCGCTCGCGGTAGGCGTTGGCCACCTCGTAGCGGTGCCGGTGCCGCTCGGTGACGTCCGTCGAGCCGTAGGCCGCCGCGGCCTGCGAGCCCTTCTGCAGCGCCGCCGGGTAGCTGCCCAGCCGCATGGTGCCGCCCAGCCCGCGCTCGCCGGCGATGACGTCGACCTGGGTGGCCATCGTGGCGATCACCGGGTCGGCGGTGTCGGGGTCGAACTCCGCGGAGTTGGCGCCGTCGAGGCCGGCGACGTTGCGCGCGTACTCGATGACCATGCACTGCAGGCCCAGGCACAGGCCCAGCGTCGGGATGCCGTTGGTGCGGCTGTAGCGGATGGCGCCGAGCTTGCCCTCGATGCCGCGCACCCCGAACCCGCCGGGGATGCACACGGCGTCGACGTCGCCGAGCGCGGCGGCCGCGCCCTCGGGGGTCTGGCAGTCGTCGGAGGGCACCCAGCGGATCTGCACCCGGCTGCGGTGGGCGAACCCGCCGGCGCGCAGGGCCTCGCTGACCGACAGGTAGGCGTCGGGCAGGTCGACGTACTTGCCGACCAGCGCGATGGTCACCGTCTGCCTCGGGCGGTGCACGCGGTCGAGCAGGTCGCCCCACACGGTCCAGTCGACGTCGCGGAAGGGCAGGCCCAGCCGGCGGACGACGTAGGCGTCGAGGCCCTCGCGGTGCAGCACCTTGGGGATGTCGTAGATCGACGGCGCGTCGGGGCAGGAGATGACGCCCTCGGCGTCGACGTCGCACATAAGGCTGATCTTGCGCTTGAGCGAGGTGCCGATCTCGCGGTCGGCGCGGCAGACCAGTGCGTCGGGCTGGATGCCGATGTTGCGCAGCGCGGCGACCGAGTGCTGGGTCGGCTTGGTCTTCAGCTCCCCCGACGGCGCGATGTAGGGCACCAGCGAGATGTGCAGGAAGAAGACGTTGTCGCGGCCGATCTCGTGGCGCACCTGCCGGGCGGCCTCGAGGAAGGGCAGCGACTCGATGTCGCCGACGGTGCCGCCGATCTCGGTGATGACGACGTCGACCGGCTCGTCGTCGGCCGTGCCGGCCTGGGCGGCGGCCAGGATGCGGGCCTTGATCTCGTTGGTGATGTGCGGGATGACCTGCACGGTGTCGCCGAGGTACTCCCCGCGCCGCTCCTTGGCGATCACGTCGGAGTAGACCTGGCCGGTGGTCACGTTCGACCGGCCCGACAGGTCGGTGTCGAGGAACCGCTCGTAGTGGCCGATGTCGAGGTCGGTCTCGGCGCCGTCCTCGGTGACGAAGACCTCGCCGTGCTGGAACGGGTTCATCGTCCCGGGGTCGACGTTGAGGTAGGGGTCCAGCTTCTGCATGGTGACCCGCAGGCCACGGCTGGACAGCAAGGCCCCGAGGGAGCTGGCCGTCAGGCCCTTGCCGAGGGAGG
The DNA here is from genome assembly GCF_900115505.1 of Geodermatophilus dictyosporus. Taxonomy (GTDB): domain Bacteria; phylum Actinomycetota; class Actinomycetes; order Mycobacteriales; family Geodermatophilaceae; genus Geodermatophilus; species Geodermatophilus dictyosporus. Next base: position 738,531 of record NZ_FOWQ01000001.1, read on the forward strand.
AGACAACCCCACCGGTGACGAAGACGAACTTCGTCGGCTGGGGGTTGTGGAGGAGCCCGCGGTCATATGTTCCAGGTCGACCCACGGGAACCCACCGTAACACGGTCGTCCCCTTCCCCCGGACCCCGTGCGGCGACGTCGGCGTCCCGCCGCGGCGCCCGGGCCGCGAGGGCCACCAGCAGCGGCACCAGCAGCGCGGCCGCCGTCGCCGGTAGCGCCACGCCGGAGTCGTTGACCGCCGCGCCCAGGGCCAGGCTCAGCGCCGCGGCCAGCAGCCCGGCGCGCAGCACCGCGGCGTCCGCGGGGCGCAGGCCCGAGCCGCCGGCGCGCAGCAGCCCGGGTCCGGCGCCGCGCGGGCCCGTCCGGCGGACCAGCCACACGGCCGCCACCAGGGCCACCGGCAGCACCCACGACAGCGAGCTGCCCAGCAGGATGTCGAGGTTGGCCTGCGCCTTGCGGCTGACCACCGTCCACGCCTCACCGGTGAGGACCTGCTCGACGAAGCGGCCCAGGTGGCTGCGCTCGTCGGCGGGGCGCAGCCAGTCGAGGACGGCGAGCGTGCCGACGGCGAGCACCCCGGCCGCCAGCACCGCGCCCATCCGCACCACGGTCACCCGCACGCCGGTGAGCAGCATGGCCAGCAGCAGGAACCCGGGCAGCAGCGCGAGCACCCCGCCGAAGTCGCGGCCCAGGCCCGGCGTGCCGACCAGCACGACGGTGACCGCGCCCGCGGCCAGGACGACGGCCCCGGTGACCCGCCGCTGCCGCCGTCCGCCGTCGTCCCTCCCCCGCCCGGCGCGCCGCCCGGCGGCGGTGGCCAGCGCGGCGGTGGCCGGCAGCGCGGCGCCGGCCAGCAGGCCCGCGGTGAGGTTGCCGTACCCGGTGAACCGGCCGGCGACGATCGGGTCGTAGCCCAGCAGGCCGTCGAGCTCCAGCCGGGAGCCGGTGAGCACGTCGCCGGCGAGGGTGGCCACGGTGACCCCGAGGACGGCGAGCAGCGGACCGAGCCGTCGGCGCCGCTCGGACGTGCCGCGGCGCCAGGGCCCCAGCAGCGCGACGGCGAGCACCGCTGCGTCGGCCAGCAGCACCGCCCCGGCCAGCGCCCACCGGGGCGACCCGGCGCGCTCCCACGGCACCAGCCCGGCCAGGTAGGTGGCCACCGGCAGCGCGGCGGCGGCGAGCGCGGCGAGGTGCAGCACCGGCCGCAGCCGGCCGCGGGAGGGCCGCACCGGTGCCCCGCGGCGGGAGCCGAGGACCAGCAGGCCGAACGCGACGACGGCGGCGTCGACGGCCACCAGCGCGGCGTAGAACGTCCCGGTGCTGCGGTGGTGGGTGACCGCGGCGGTGTTGGCGCGCACGAGGGTGGCCACGGCCTCGGCGGTGCCGGGGTGCTCGCCGGTGACCGTCAGCGGCTGGCCGTTGACCGAGGCCGGCCGCGGGAGGCCCAGCGCCCGCAGCGCGGTGGGCGCGACGTCGATGAGCTGGGTGTAGGGCGCCCGGCCGGTGCTGGCCGACGTCAGCCAGCCCGGCCCGGTGAAGCCCGGACCGGAGGCCAGGCCCACGTGCAGCTGGGGACGGCCGTCGTTGACCTCGGAGACGCCCTGGAGGAGCAGCAGCGTGTCGCCGGGCAGCGCGGCGACCGCGGCGCGCAGCGCGCCCACCGCGGCGTCGACGTCGGCGAGGGCGGCCTCCCGCGACTGCGGCTCGGTGCCGGTCTCGCTGCCGTCGGCGGGCACGCCGGCGTCCACCAGGCCGTCCAGGGAGACCAGCGTCAGCGGGCACGGCTCGAGCAGCTCGGCGACCGCGGCCGGGTCGGCCGGCAGCTGCTCCTGCCGGTTCAGGCCCACGCCCGGTGCGGCCACGGCGACCACCGGGGCCCGGCCGACGACGGTGGCGCACCCGACGGCCTCGCCGAGCACGGCCGGCTCGGCGCCGAAGCGGGCGGTGGCGCGGTCCTCGGCGACGGCGCGCACCGCGGTGAGCGGGTCGGCCAGCCCGGCCTCGGCCAGCCGCTCCTGCAGCCCGCAGAAGGACAGCTCGGGGCTGGCCGGCGGCCCGGCCGGGACCGCTTGTGGGGTGGGGGTCCCCTCGGCCTCGCCGGGCACCTCGCCGGGCAGCGGGACGGTGGGCACCGGCACCTGCGGCAGCGCCTCGTCCGGCGACGGGAAGCGGGCGCGGTTGCCCGCGCCGAGGGTGGCCCAGCCGTCGAGCAGGCAGGTGGTGGAGCGGGCGGCGCGCACCGACACCGCACCCATCGGGGAGGTCTCGGCCAGGTCCCACAGCGACGGGGTGCGCCCGGGCTCGAGGTCGCTCCACAGCAGGCCCGGCACGCCGACGACCAGCACCCGGTCGGCCCGCCACTCCCCCGCCGCGTCGTCGGCGGCCGCGGCGCCGGGCAGGCCGGTCACCAGCAGCGCCAGGACGGCGACCAGCAGCAGGACGGCCCGCCTCATGGCGCCGGGGTCCCCGGCGGGCCGAGCAGCTCGCGGTAGAGGGCCACGAGCGCGCGGGCGGTGGCCGCCTCGTCGGGCCAGGCCGCCGCGCGCTCGCGTCCGGCGGCGGCCAGGGCGACGGCTCGGGCGGGGTCGCCCAGCAGCGCGTCGACCGCCCGTGCCAGCGCCGCGGCGTCGCCGGGCGGCACCAGCTCGGCGGCGTCACCGAGCAGCTCGGGCAGCCCGCCGGTGCGGGTGGCCACCAGCGGCGTGCCGGCGCGCAGCGCCTCCTGCGCGGTGAGCGAGCGGGCCTCCCAGCGCGAGGGCAGGACGGCGAGGTCGGCGGCGGCGAGCAGGTCGGCGACGTCGGTGCGGCGGCCGAGGAGGGTGACCGGCAGCCGCTGGTCGCGCACGCGGGCGGCCAGCTCGGCCGCCAGCGGGCCGTCACCGGCGATGGCGACCAGGGGCGGCCGCGGCCCGGCGGCCCAGGTCGCCGCGGCGTCGAGCAGCACGTCGTAGCCCTTCTGCGGGTGCAGCCGGCCGACGGCCAGCACCAGCGGTCGCCCGTCGGCGAGCCCGAGCCCGGTGCGCACCTCGTCGCGGCCGCGCCGCGCGGGCGGCAGGGCGGGGGCCGACACCGGAGCCACCCGCACGTCGCCGGCACCGAGGCGGCGGGCGTTGTCGGCGAGGTCGCCGGAGGCGGCCAGCACGACGTCGGCGGCGCGGACGGTGGCCCGCTCGGCCCGGGCGAGCAGCCGGCGCAGCGGCCCGGAGCGCTCGGGCAGCGCGTTGTGCAGCGTGACCACCAGCGGCCGGCGGGGTGCCCGGCGGGCGGTGGCGCGCACCGCGAGGGCGGCGACCAGGCCGGCCCGCAGGCCGTGGGCGTGCACGAGGTCGGCGCCGGCGGCGGCCCGGCGCAGGGCCGGCACGGCGCGGGCGTCGGCGACCGGGTCGAGACCGGCGGAGATCTCGACGGGGCGGAAGGCGGCGGCCGCGGAGAACCCGAACAGCGCGTCGGTGGCGTCGGGGCCGCAGACGGTCACCGCGGCGCCGGCCCCGGTGAGGGCGGGCAGCACCGAGCGCAGGTGGGTGCCGACGCCGCCGGTGCTGGTGGCGAGCACCTCCGCGACCCGGCGGCCGGCTAGGGGCGCGGGCCCGGCGGGGGGCTCAGCCACGCTCCACCTCCGTCCGGCCGGGTGCGCGCAGGGCGCGCACCGCCGCGGCCAGGGGCCGGCGCGCCGTCCCCATCATGACGGCCGCCGCCACGGCGGTCACGGCCGCCGCGGCGAGCAGGCCGCTGCCCACGGTCACGGGCAGCGACCCGGTGGGCACCGGGTCGGCGTCGAGGGCACGGGCCACGAGCAGGCCGGCGGCCGCGCCGAGCACCGCGGCGAGCACCGCGGGCAGCCCACAGCGCACCAGCCCGGCCAGCCCGCCGGCGCCGGCCACCCGGGCGGTCACCGCCACCAGCGCCAGGCCCGCGACGGTCACCCCGAGGCTGTGCCCGGCGGCCAGCGCGAGCGCCCGGTCGGCGGGGGGCGCCAGCGCCGCCAGGACGACGTCGGCGGCGACGGCGAGCAGCCAGCCGCCGAGCACGCACGCCGTCGGCGCCCGCCACAGCCCGCGCGCGTACAGCGCCCGGGTGAGGACGGCGACCAGCCCGTAGCCGGCCAGCCCGGGCGCGAAGGCGAGGATCGTGTCGCGCAGCGCCGCGACGTCGACCGCGCTGCCGTCGAGCAGGAACACCCGCGCCATCGGCCCGGCGACGGCGGCCAGCACCGCGGCCGCCCCGAGGCTCGCGACGACGACGAGCACGGTGACCGGCGCCAGCGCCCGCCGGTAGCCGGCCTCGTCGCCGGTGGCCGCGCGCTCGGTGAGCAGCGGGTAGGCCGAGGTGGCCAGCGGCACGGCGAGCGCGGCCCACGGCACGAGGAACAGCGTCAGCGCGGCGGTGTAGACGACCTGGGTGCCGTCGGGCGCGCCGCCGGAGTTGGCCAGCCGGATCGCCACGGCGGCCACCAGCTGCTGCCCGGCCAGGGTGAGCACCCCGGCGAGCGCGAGGCGGCGCACCCGCGGAGCGGCGCCCACCGGGAAGCGCAGCGAAGGGCGCAGGCCCAGCCGCAGCCGGCGCAGCGGCACCAGCAGCGACAGGCTCAGCGCCGCCACCCCGAGCGTCGTCCCCACCCCGAGGACCAGCTCGGCCGGCGTCGAGAGGTCCTCCGCCGAGCGGGCGCCGCCGAGGAGTGCGAAGGCCGCGTAGGCCCCGGCCACGACGAGGCTGGACAGCAGCGGCGCGATCGCGGGCCCGGCGAAGCGGCGGTGCGCCTGCAGGATGCCGGTGAGCACGATGCCGACCCCGTAGAGCACCACCTGCGGCGCGAAGACGACCAGGAAGCGGGCGGCGAGCTCGACCTCGGCCTCGCGGCCGCCGCCCAGCAGCAGCCGCGCGATCGGTCCGGCGAGGACGGCGACCAGCGCCGCGAGCGGCACCAGCAGCAGCAGCGTCCAGCCCAGCAGCGCCGACGCCGTCCGGCGCACCTGCTCGCGGTCACCGGCCGCGATGCCCCCGGCCAGCATCGGCACCACCAGCGAGGCCAGCGCCCCGCCGGCTACCACCTCGAAGACGATGTTGGGCACCGTGTTGGCCGCGGTGTAGGTGTCGCCGGTGCTGTCGGCGCCGACGGCGTTGGTGAACACCAGGGTGCGGCCGAACCCGGCGAGGCGGGCCAGCACGGTGAGCACGGCGATCAGCGCCGCGGCGCCGGCCACCCCCTGGGCCACCCGGCGTCCCGACACGGTCGGCCCCGCGGAGGTCACGCCGGGCGGCGGCCGAGCCGGTCGAGCTCGCGCAGGCCCGGGGTGGCCTCGATGACGCGGGTGAAGCTGACCCGCTCGCTGGCCAGGGTGAGCGCGGTGACCGCCGCCAGCAGCCCCGTCCGGGCCGGGCGCGAGGGGACGGCGGCCAGCCGCAGCCCCAGCAGCGCACCGAGGGCGTTGGCGCCGGCGTCGCCGAGCATGACCCGCTCGCCCAGGTCGTCGGGCAGGACCGCCAGCGCGGCGCCCAGCGGCCCGGCGACCAGGCCGCCGGCGGGGCCCCGCGCGGTGAGCGCGGCGGCCAGCGCACCGGCCTTGGCGGCGCGGCCGGGGCGCAGGTCGACCAGGTTGACCAGGTTGGCGGTGCCGGCGACCAGCCCGGTGGTGAGCACGGCGTCGGCGAGCCCCCGATCCCGCCGGGTGAGGAGGGCGGCGACCGCGGCGGCGGCCCCGATGCCGGCGACCTTGACCGCCCCGGCCGAGACCCGCCCGGCGCGCAGGGCCGCCAGGTGCCCGGCCAGGCCCTTGTCGCGGGCCTGCTCGGGCCGGGCGCCGACGAGGTCGTCGTAGCCGCCGACCAGCCCCGACACCGTCCCGGCGACCGCGGCCGCGGCCCGGGTGCCGGCGGGGGCGCCGAGCGCGGAGGCGGCCGTGGCGGCGACGGCCAGCGCGGGACCGCCGAGCAGGGTGACCGGCCGGCCGGCGTAGTTGGTCCGCCGCCACGGCGCGCCGGCCGGGCGGGCGTCGAGCGCGGCCGCCGCGGCCAGGCCGGCGCGGGCGGCAGCCGCCCCGGCCAGCGCGAGCAGCGCCGAGTGCACGGGAACGGGGCGCCCGCTCGCGGGGTGCGCCGTCACGGGGTGGCGGCGGGCACCGGCGGCACCGGCTGGGTGTCCTCCCCGGAGCCGTACTTGCCGGAGGTGCCCTCGCCCTCGCGGCCCAGGGCCAGCACGGTGCTGATCTGGCCGGCCGGGCTGCCCACGTTGTCCACGGTGGAGACCGCCGCCGACACCTCGGGGTCGGCGCGGATGGCGCCGACGAGGCCGTTCTCGCCGGCCGACGCGGCGTCGCCGGCGACGACCGCGCCGGAGCCGGCGGCGTCGAGGGCGGTGACCAGGTCGAGCAGGGTGTCGTTGCGGTCGGCGGCGTCCTCGCCGTCCAGCGCGCCCGCGGTGAGCACGACGGCGAAGTCGGCCGGGGCCACCGACGCGGAGTCCTGCGACAGCACGTCGAGGGCGGTCAGCCCGGCGAAGACCGTCGAGATGGCGGCGGTGTCGGGTGCCGGCACGGCCGGGTCGGCGGGGACCATGAGCACCTGGGCGAGCAGCGCGCCGACCAGCTGGCCGGTGTCGTCGGTCTCGGGGAGGGTGACGCCCACCGGGCGGCCCGGGCCGGTGACGTAGCTCTGCAGGCCCGCCTCGCCGGCCGGGTCGCTGTACTCCGGCTCCACGGTGACCCGGCCGGTCACCGTGCCGCCGGCCGCGGTCACCAGGGCGGTGACCTCCTCGACGGTGTCGGTGGTGACCTCCTCCGAGGCGCGCACCAGCAGCACGTCGCGGTCGACGAGGGTGCCGGCGACCAGGGCCGGGGCGACGGCGGACTCGAAGGCGTTGCTCGTGTCGGCCTGGGCCTGCAGACCCTGGGTCTGGTCCTCCAGGGCCCGCTTGTCCTCCTGCAGCGAGGCGACCTGGCCCTGCAGGTTGTCCAGCAGCGGCCCGGACAGCTGCGTCGCGCCGATCACCAGGCCCAGGGCGATGGCGAGGAAGACCGCGATCAGCGAGACCAGGTGGTAGCGGAAGTCGATCACGTGAAGAGGTTCTCCAGCCAGAACACGAAGCTGTCCCATTGGTCGACCAGCAGGTCGAGGTAGATGCGCCCGGCGGTGGTGACGGCCACGGCGGCGACGATGGCCAGCAGCGCGGCGACCACGAGCACGACCAGGGCGACGCCGGAGATGCGGCTGCGGTAGAGCCGGCTGACGCCCTTGGCGTCGACGAGCTTGCCGCCCAGCCGCAGCCGGGTGAGGAACGTCGAGGCCATGCCGCCGCGCCCCTTGTCGAGGAACTCCACCAGCGTGGCGTGCGTGCCGACCGCGACGATGAGCTTGGCGCCCTTCTCGTCGGCCAGCAGCATCGCGATGTCCTCGCTGGTGGCCGCGGCCGGGAAGGTGATGGCGTCCACGCCGAGGTCCTGCACCCGCTTGAGCCCGGGCGCGCGGCCGTCGGCGTAGGCGTGCACGACGACCTCGGCGCCGCTGCGCAGGACGTGGTCGCTGACCGAGTCCATGTCGCCGATGATCATGTCCGGCGCGTAGCCGGCCTCGACGAGCGCGTCGGCGCCGCCGTCGACGCCGACGAGCACCGGCCGGTAGTCGCGGATGTAGGACCGCAGCGCCTGCAGGTCCTCCTTGTAGTCGTACCCGCGGACGACGACCAGCACGTGCCGGCCCTCGATGCGCGTCTGCACGTCGGGGACACCGACGCCGTCGAGCAGCAGCGCGCGCTCGCGCTTCATGTACTCCATCGTGTTGGTGGCGAAGGCCTCCAGCTGCGTGGACAGCCCGGCCTTGGCCTCGGCCATGGCGGCGGCGACGGTGTCCGGCGTCTGCTCGGTGCCCTCGGCGACCGCCCGGCCGTCGGGGCCGTAGAGGGTGGCCCCCTCGACGCGGACGTGCGCGCCCTCCTTGAGGGCGGCGAACACCTCCTTGCCGACGCCGTCGACGAGCGGGATGCCGGCGGCGGTGAGGATCTCGGGGCCGAGGTTGGGGTAGCGGCCGGAGGTGCTCGGTGCCGCGTTCACCACGGCGCCGACCCGGGCGGCCACCAGCGAGTCGGCGCTGACCCGGTCGATGTCGACGTGGTCGATGACGGCGATGTCGCCGGGCCGCAGGCGCTTGGTGAGGTTCTTGGTGCGACGGTCCAGCCGGACGGTGCCGCTCACCCCCGGTTCGGTCTCCTGGGCCCGGCTCCGTCGCAGGGTGCCGATGCGCATTGGTGCATGGTCCCATGCGGGGCGGGACGGTCCGTCCTCCGACGCGCTCCGGCGACGACCTGCTCACGGAGGGTGTCCGACACCACGGACAGCGCGACACGCCGGGCACGCATGCCCCACGTACCCCGCCGGAGGACCCAGCCGGGCTGTCTAGCGTCGCCGCCGTGACACGTGGGGCCGAAGCTGCCAGCATCCCGGCGAGCGCCCCCGGGGCCGCGGACGGGGAGCGGGCGGCGGTCCCGGTGGCCCCGCCGGTCATGCGCGCCGTGCCCGCCCCGACGGCCAAGGTCCCCGCGGCCAAGGCCCCCGCGGCCAAGGCCCCCCGCCGGCGCCGCGGCGCCGGCGTGCGCGAGCAGCGCCGGCTGGAGACCCGCGACCGGATCGTCGAGGCGGCCGCCGAGCTGTTCGCCGAGCGCGGCTTCGACGCCGTCAGCGTGGTCGAGATCGCCCAGCGCGCCGGGGTGGTGGAGAAGACGGTGTTCAACCACTTCCCCGTCAAGGAGGGGCTGGTGCTGTCCACCGACCCGCCCGTGCGCGCGGCACTGCTCGACGCGGTCGCCCGCCGCCCGGCCGGCGAGTCGGCCGCCGCGGCCGCGGGGACCTTCGTCGTCGGCGCGATGGCGCAGCTCGGCGCGCCGGAGGCGGCCGCCGGCGTGGCGGCGATGGCGCGGGTGGTGCGCGGCTCGCGGACGCTGCAGGTGCGCGAGCGGGAGATCCTCGGCGAGCTCACCGCGGCGCTGGCCGCGCAGATCCGGGAGGAGACCGGCGCGCCGGCCGGGGCCGTGGAGCCGGAGCTGACCGCCTCGGCGGTGACCGCGCTCTACGGGCGGCTGCTCGAGCTCGCCCGCGACCGGGTGCTGGCCGGGGTCAGCGGCCCGGAGCTGGCCGCGGAGCTGCGGACGGCCGGGCGGCGCGGGCTGTCGCTGCTGCAGTTCGGGCTGGCCGGGTACGCCAAGCGCCGCTGAGCCGCACCACCGGGTGGCGCCGCCAGCCACCGGGCCCGGGATCTGCCAGGGCGCCGCCCGTGGTCCCCGCCGCCGGGCCGCCGCGCCGACCTGCGCCGCAGCCGTGCCGACGACGTCGGGCTGCGGGTCCCTGACCGACCCACCACGCGCGGCGGGCCGGCCGCGTCCACCCCCGCGCCCGCCCCGACGTCCTCCCCCGCGGCGCCGTCCCCGCCCGGTCCGGTCGAGGTCGCCGTCACCTCCCGGCTGGGCGGGGCGGTGCCCCACGTCGTCCTCACCACGGCCGACGGGTCCGCCGTCGGCTCGGGCGTCGGCAGCCCACCCGGGCCACGGCCCGCGTCGTGGCCCGGGACGGCGCGCCGCTCCCCGGCCTGGTGGCGCGGGTCGCGGACCTGCGCGTCGCCGGGCCGGACGCCACCGGTCCGTGGGACCGGGTGGCCGTGGCCGAGGGCAGCTGCGCCGACGACCCGGCGGCGCTGTGCCTGCCGCTGCGCCGACGACCCGGCGGCGCTGTGCCTGCCGCTGGGCCGAGCCGGGTCAGCCGCCGAGCTGGAGGGCGCGCCGCAGCTGGCCCGCGCGGTCGCCGGGGATCTGCGGGTCCCGGGTGAACAGGGCCACGGCGACCATGTACTCGTCCTCGCCGGCCCACCCGCGGCCCTCGGCGACGATCCGCCGGATGTGCTCGCGCACCTTCGGCTCGCTGCTGTAGGGGCCGTAGTCCAGGCCCATGGCCAGGAAGTTGACGACCCGGTAGCCGAGGTCGGCCGCCGTGGACAGGGTGGTGACCGGGTCGGCGTAGCTGGCGACGGCGGTCACCACGTTGTCGTAGCCGGCCTTGAGCAGCTGCAGCGTCAGGTCGTTGCCGCGGACCCCGCCCCACAGCTCGGGCATGAGGATGTCCCGGTCGGGCGCCGGGATGTAGGGCGGGTTGGCGATCGCCGTGGTCACCGGCTCGCCGCCGGCCTCGTCGGCCTGGTCGAAGAAGTCGCCGAGCTCCACGGTGTAGCGGTCGGCGACGCCCCGCTCGGCGATGTTGGCCTGCGCCCGCCGCACCGAGTCGGCGCTGATGTCGTAGCTGCGGATGCGCAGCCCCGGCAGGCCCCGGACCACGTCGGCGATCGCCGAGGCGTCGCCGGTGCCCAGCTCGACGACGGGGGCGGACTCCCAGCCCAGCTGCTCGCGGTACTGCTGCAGCAGCATGCAGACGGAGAACCCGTAGTGCGCCGACTCGTCGGCCGAGCTGAAGCAGCTCATCGCCCGCTCCGGACGGGGGCGGCCGGGGCCGGGCGGGCGGGGGTCGGACGCGGGGTCAGCAGGCGCACGGGACGCGGGCTACCCGCCCGCGGTGATCGACACTCCTGCGTTCCACCACCCGATCGTGCCCGACCGAACCGCCGCTCAGCCCCGCCGCGCCTCCGCGGCGACCGCCAGCAGCTCCCGGGCGTGCGCCTGTCCCGTGTCGCTGTCGGCCAGGCCGGAGAGCATCCGGGCCAGCTCGCGCACCCGGTCCTCGCCGTCGACGGCCCGGATGTCGGTGGCGGTGACGCCGGCCGCGGTGTCCGGGGACTTGTCGACGACCAGGTGGGTGTCGGCGAACGCGGCCACCTGGGCCAGGTGGGTGACGACGACGACCTGGTGCTCGCGCGCCAGCCGGGCCAGCCGCCGGCCGATCTCCCCCGCTGCCTGGCCGCCGACACCGGCGTCGACCTCGTCGAACACCATGACCGGCACGGGGTCGGCGCCGGCGAAGACCACCTCGATGGCCAGCATGACGCGGGAGAGCTCACCCCCGGACGCGCCGCGGTGCACCGGCCGCGGCGGGGCGCCGGGGTGGGCGGCCATGAGCAGCGCGACCTCGTCGACGCCGTCGGAACCGGGCTCGCCGGGGTGGCTGTCGATGGCGAACGACACCCGGGCGCTCTTCATCGCCAGGCCGGCGAGCTCGCGGCCCACCTCCGCGGCGAAGCCGTCGGCCGCGGCGCGGCGGCCGGCCGAGACCCCCGCGCCGAGGTCGTCGACCTCGGCGCGGGCGGCGTCGCGGGCGGCCTCCAACGCCTCGAGCGCCTCGTCGGAGACGTCGAGCTCGGACAGCTTGCGGCGGGCGTCCTCGGCCCAGGCGAGCACGCCGGCCAGGCCCTGGCCCGGGTCTGCGTACTTGCGCACGAGAGCGGTCAGCGCCGCCCGGCGGTCGAGCACCTCGGCCAGCCGCGCGGGGTCGGCGTCGAGGTCGGCCACGTAGCCGGCCAGCTGCACCGACACGTCGGAGACGACGGCGACGGCGTCGGCGAGGTCGCGGGCGAGCAGCACCAGCGCGGGGTCGTCGGTGGCGGCCAGCGCCCGCTCGGCGGTGGCCAGCGCCGCGGTGGCGTCCTGCGGCAGCCCCTCGGCGCCCAGGTCGCCGGTGACGTCGCCGACCAGCGCCACCCGCGCCTCGTCGACGGCGGCGCGCAGCGCGTCGGCGTCGCCGAGCCGCTTGGCCTGCGCGTCGAGGGCCTCGTCCTCGCCGGGTTCGGGCGCCAGCGCCTCGATCTCCCCCAGGCCGTGGCGGAGCACCTCGGCGGCCTGCGCCAGCTCGCGCGCCTGCCCGCGGCGGCGGTCGAGGTCGGCGGCCAGCTCGCGCCAGCGGGCGTGGGCTTCGCGGTAGGCCTCCAGCAGCCGCAGGTGCGCCGGTCCGGCGTAGCGGTCGAGCGCGGCGCGCTGCTCGGCGGGGCGGGACAGCCGCAGCTGGTCGCTCTGCCCGTGCACCGCGAGCAGCCCCTCGGACAGCTCCGCGACCACGCCGACCGGCACGGCCCGCCCGCCCAGGTGCGCCCGCGAGCGGCCCTCGGCGCTGACGGTGCGGGCGAGGATCAGGCTGCCGTCGTCGTCGGGCTCGGCACCGGCGTCGGCGGCCCGCTCCCACACCGGCGAGTCCGGCGGCAGCTCGAGGCGGCCCTCCACCCCGGCGCGGCCGGTGGCGCGCACGCGGCCGGGGTCGGCCCGGCCGCCGAAGAGCAGGGTCAGCCCGGTGACGACCATGGTCTTGCCGGCGCCGGTCTCGCCGGTGACGACGGTCAGCCCGCGGCCAAGCTCCAGGGTGACGTCGTCGATGGCGCCCAGCCCGCGGATGCGCAGCTCGGTGAGCCGGCCCCGGCCCCGGCCGTCCCCGGCCGGGGCGCCGTCCGCCGGGACGGCGGGCACCGGGGCGGCGTCGGCCTCGCGCGCCTCGTCGAGGGCGGGGGCGGTGCGGCGGCGGCCGCCGCGCTCACGCGTCGGGGTCCGCGGTGCCACCGCGCACCTCCTCCCCGTCGCCGCGCAGCGAGACCACGTCGCGCATCAGCACGTTGCGGGAGGGCCGCAGCTCCTGGCCGGGGTCGTGCCGGCGGGCGTCGCGGAAGCCGCGCACCGGCAGGCCGAACTTGGCCACCAGCCGGTCGCCGAAGGACCCGGGGTGCACGCGCGCGACGCGCACCGGGCGGGCGGCGCGGCGCACGTCGACCCGGCCGCCGTCGGGCACGTCGAGGGCGCGCCGGCCGTCGGCGGAGACGCGGGCCCGGTTGCCGTCGGGCGGGACGGCGACGCTGAGCACCGAGTCCGGCGAGGTGACCAGCGGGCGGGCGAACAGGGCGTGCGCGTTGCTGGGCACCAGCAGGATCGCCTCGAGGTCGGGCCAGACCACCGGGCCGCCGGCGGAGAAGGCGTAGGCGGTCGACCCGGTGGGGGTGGCGAAGAGCACCCCGTCGCAGCCGAAGCTGGTCAGCGGGCGGCCGTCGATGGCGATGACGACGTCGAGCACGCGGGAGCGCTCGGCCTTCTCCACCGACACCTCGTTGAGCGCCCACGTGCCGTCGACGACGGCCCCACCGGCGTCGAGGACGTCGACCTCGATGGCCAGCCGCTTCTCCACCGAGTACTCGCAGCGCTCGATGGCCGTCAGCGTCTCCTCGACCGCCTCGGGCTCGGTCTCGGCGAGGAAGCCGACGCGGCCGAGGTTGACGCCCATGAGCGCGGCGTGGCTGTAGCGCGCCAGCTCGGCGGCCCGCAGGAAGGTGCCGTCCCCGCCGAAGACCATGACGATCTCGGCGCCGCGCGCGGCCTCGGCGTCGGCGGCGACCACCTCGGCGCCCTCGATCTGCAGCTCGGCGGCCTCGTCGGCGAGCACGCGCACGGTGATGCCGGCCCGCGCCAGGCGCGCAGCGGAGCTGCGGGCCAGGTCGACGATGTCGTGCCGTCCGGTGTGCGCGGCCAGCAGCACGTGCCGCCCGCCGCCGGGGCGCCAACCGCCCTGGCCGGCCTCGCTCATCGGTCCTCCTCGCTCGTGCCCGTGCGGCACCGTCGCTCCCCAGCGTGCCCCCGCGGCGGCTCCGGCGCCGGGGCGGGGCCCGTGAGCCTCACCGCGGTCCCTCCTCGACCGCGCGCAGCACGCCGGCCTCCTGCGGCGGCCCGGCGTCGCGGCGCAGCCACAGGAAGAACTCGACGTTGCCGGCCGGGCCGGGCAGCGGGCTGGCGACGACCCCGGCGGTCCCCCACCCCAGGTCTGCGGCGGCCCGGGCCACGTCGAGGACGGCGCCGGCGCGCGCCGCTGGGTCGCGGACGACCCCGCCGGAGCCGAGCCGCTCGCGGCCGACCTCGAACTGCGGCTTGACCATCGGCAGCAGGTCGGCGTCGGGAGTGGCGCAGGCGGTGAGCGCGGGCAGCACCAGCCGCAGCGAGATGAAGGACAGGTCGGCGACCACGAGGTCGGCCGGGCCGTCGACCTGCTCGGGGGTGAGGGTGCGGACGTTGGTGCGCTCGAGCACCCGGACGCGCTCGTCGGTGCGCAGCGACCAGGCCAGCTCGCCGTACCCCACGTCGACGGCCACCACCTCGCGGGCACCCCGGGACAGCAGCACCTCGGTGAACCCGCCCGTGGAGGCCCCGGCGTCGAGGGCGCGGCGGCCCTCGACGGGCACCGGGAACGCCTCCAGCGCGCCCAGCAGCTTGTGCGCGCCCCGGGACACCCAGCGCTGCTCGTCGGGGTCGGTGCGCACGACGACGGGCGTGCCGGCGTCGACCCCGGTGGCCGGCTTGGTGGCCGCCTGCCCGGCGACCGCGACGCGGCCCTCGGCGATCAGCTCGACGGCGTGCTCCCGGGAGCGGGCCAGGCCGCGGCGCACGAGCTCGGCGTCGAGCCGGCTGCGACGGGCCATCAGAGCTGGTCGATCGTGGCGAGCTCGCGCTGCAGGCGGTCGTGCTCGGCCTCGAAGACGGCGACGTGCTCGGCCACCGGACGCCCGGCGAGGTCCGCGTAGCGCTCCCCGGTCGCCGGCTCGTGCGGGGCGCCGGCCGCGGTCCCCGCGGCGGGCGGAGCCGGGCGTGCCGGACCGGGCACCGGCCCGCCGGCGGGGCCCGGCCGCGGCGGGCCGGGGACCGGACGCGGTCGGCTCGGCTCGGTCATGGCGCGGACCTCTCGGACGGGGGCGGGACGGGCGGGGCGCGGGGACCGGACACCCGGCGGACGGCGCCGGGGCGCGTCCCCTCCGCCCGGCCACGGTACCGGCCGGGGACGACGGGAACCGGTCCGCGGAGGCAGCCGTGGCGTTCCGCGGGCCGGCCGGCGCACCCCCGGGCCGGTGTCGCCCCCATCCCGAGGAGGCCCGCCGCCGCGGCGTCGCGGGAGCAGCGCGTGTCGGCCCTCGAGCAGGTGGTGGGCACGCCGGCCCCGCAGCCGCGGCACGCGAGCTCGACCGCACGCCGTCGTGCCGGCTGGCCGACCTCGGCCAGGTCGTGCGCGGGTGGCTGGTGCAGGGCCGGGTGCGGGAGGTGCGCACGGAGGCCGGGCTTCGCGACGTGCTTCGGCTGCGCTCGCTGCCCCGACCGCACGGCCGCGCTCACCGCACCGCCAGCCCCCACCCGGCCAGCGCCCGGCGGGCCGCCTCGTCGCCGGCGTGCACCGGCCCCGGCACCGACCCCGTCCCGCCCGTCCACGCAGCCAGGCACAGTGCGCGCAGCCCGTCGAGGCCGTCGTCGGCCGGCGCCCCGCCGGGACCGTCGCCGGCCGCGTGCAGCTCCAGCCCGGAGCCACCGGCGACCGTGCGCCAGCGTCCGCAGCGCCAGCCGCCGTCCTCGGGCGTCACGGGCGGGTGCGCCACCAGCAGGCCGGCGGCATCGGCGGCGAGCAGGTCGGGGCGGTGCAGCGGCCCGGCGGCCAGCAGGCCGGCGGGGTCGGTGACACCGCTGAACACCAGCAGGCTGGCAGCACCGGCGCGGTGGCTGCCCTCGATGTCGGTGTCGAGCCGGTCGCCGACGACCAGCGGGTCGAGGGCCCCGGTGCGGCGCACGCACTCGGCGTGCATCGCCGGGTCGGGCTTGCCGGTGACCAGCGGTTCGCTGCCGGTGACGTCGCGGACCACGCCGACCATCGCGCCGTTGCCCGGCAGCGGCCCGCGGGGCGAGGGGATGGTGGCGTCGGCGTTGGTGGCCACGTGGCGGGCGCCGTTGCGCACGGCGACCACCGCCTCGGCCAGTTGCGCCCAGCCGACCTCGCGGCCGTAGCCCTGCACCACCGCCGCGGGGTCGTCCTCGGCGCGGTCGACGACGGTCAGCCCGGCCGCACGCAGTGCCGTGGCCACGCCCGGCCCGCCCACCGGCAGCACCCTCCCTCCGGGCCCCAGCAAGCCGGCCACGACCGACGCCGCGGCCTGCGAGCTGGTGATGACCTCCTCGGCGTCCGCGGGCACACCCAGGTCGGTGAGGTGGGTGGCCACCTCCGCGGGCGGGCGGGCGGCGTTGTTGGTGACGAACCCCAGCCGCATGCCGGCCGCGCGGGCGGCGGCCAGCGCCTCCGGGACGCCGGGCACCGCGTCGGGACCGACGTAGACGACGCCGTCGAGGTCGAGCAGGGCGACGTCGTACACCTCGGCCGGCGGGCGGGCGCAGCCGGCCGCCAGGCGCGGCGGGCCGTCGGCGGCGGACGGCGCCTGCGCGGCGCTCACGCCGGCCCCGGACCGGCCGCGCGCCGGGCGCGGACGCCGCGCAGCGCCCGGGTGTAGTGCCCCAGGTCGGGGCGCATGGCGACGGCCAGGGCCAGGTGCTCGGCGGCCAGGTCCAGCTCGCCGGCCCGGCTGGCCGCCAGTCCGAGGCCGAACTGCGCGTAGTCGTCGGTGGGGTTGACCGCGGTGAGGGCGCTGAAGCTCTCGATCGCCTCGCGGTAGCGGCCGGCGTCGTACTGGGCGCGGGCGAGCGCCTCCAGCACGCTGCGGGAGCCTGGCTCGGCGTCCGCCGCCCGGGCCAGCAGCGTCGCGGCAGCCGCCGGGTCGCCGCTGGCCAAGAGGTCCAGGCCACGCCGGTACCACTCGTACACGCCGCCGCCGGGCGCCCCCTCGTCCGGGGCTCCGCCCGACGGCGTTGCTGCTGTCGACACCGCTGCCCTCCTGCTCCTCCGGCCCTCGTCACCTCCCGACGGCGCGGGACCGCGACGCCGGGCCGGTGGCGACGGCGGACCGCACCGCGGGGCTCCTACGATCCGGTCGTGCACGCGTCGTCGGCGGGAGCCCCGCGTCCCGTACCGACGGGGCTGGACGTCCGGCCCTTCCGCGCCCTGACCTACTCGCACCGCGACCCCGGGCACCTGGCCCGGGTGAGCTCGCCAGCCTACGACCTGGTGACGCCGGACGGCCGTGCCCGGCTGGCCGCCGCGGACCCGCACAACATCGTCCGCCTCATCCTGCCGGGCGGCACCCCCGCCGCGGGCAGTGCCGGCGCGCCGACCACCCGGGGACCGGCCCGCCGGGAGGAGGGCGGGCCGGCCGAGCGCGCCGCGCACCTGCTGCGCGCCTGGGAGGCCGAGGGCGTCCTGGTCCGGGACGGCACCGCGGCGCTGTGGTGCTACGAGCTCGCCCCGGCGCAGGCACCGGCGACCGTCGGCTGGCTGGGCGCGGTGTCGGTGGACGGCGCCCGGCGGGCGGTGCTGCCGCACGAGGACACCTTCCCGGCCGCGGTGGAGGGCCGCCGGGCGCTGCTGGCCGCCACCGCCACCGACCTCGAGCCGATCGTGCTCGCCCACGACCCCGAGCCGGAGGTCACCGAGCTGACGCGGGCGGCCCTGACCGGCCGGCCCGCCATGGAGGTCACCGACGCCGACGGTGTGCGGCACCGGCTGTGGCGGGTGACCGACGACGAGACCCTGCGGCGGCTGTCGGCGGCACTGGCGCGCACCGGAGCGGTCATCGCCGACGGGCACCACCGCTTCGCCGCGGCCCAGGCGCTGCACCGCACCCACCCCGCCGGGGACTGCCGGGTGCTCGCGCTGCTGACGCCCATGGGCGCCGGCGGGCTGCGCGTCGAGGCCATCCACCGGGTGGTGCCCGACCTCGCGCTGGACGCCGCCGCCGCCGCTGCACTCCGGGGCTTCACCGTGACCGAGGTCCCCGTGGCCGCAGGGCCCGGTGCCGTCGCGGCCGCCGCCGGCCTGCACGGTGGCCCGGCGGGGAGCTACCTGCTCACCGACGGGCACCGGTTGCTGCAGCTGACCGACCCCTCGCCCGAGGTGAGGGCCACGGTCCCGGCCGAGGCGCCCGACGCGTGGCGCCGTCTCGACGTCGTCCTGGCGACCACCGGGCTCGTCGGTGCCCTGTGGGGCCGCCCCGACGACCCGTCGTCCCTGCTCGTGGCCCACGACGTGCCCGAGGCCCTCCGGCTGGCCGGGGAGCGCGCGGGCGTCGCCCTGCTGCTCCGCCCGCCCTCCCCCGCCGACGTCGCCGCGGTGGCACGCGCGGGTGCCCGGATGCCGCGCAAGTCGACGCTGTTCGTGCCCAAACCGCGCACCGGGCTGGTGCTGCGGCCGCACCGCGAC
This sequence comes from Geodermatophilus dictyosporus, assembly GCF_900115505.1. Taxonomy (GTDB): domain Bacteria; phylum Actinomycetota; class Actinomycetes; order Mycobacteriales; family Geodermatophilaceae; genus Geodermatophilus; species Geodermatophilus dictyosporus. The sequence continues at coordinate 756,542 of NZ_FOWQ01000001.1, forward strand.
TGACCGCACCGGGCTGCTCAGGCCGTCCGCGCCGAGCCGCCGGGCGACGACCGCGGCACCTTGCGGCCGCGCCGGCAGTTCACCTCGCACACCGAGGCCGGGCCGCTGGGGGTGCGCCAGAACCGCCGCTGCAGGGCGCCCTCGACCACGACCACGTCACCGGCCAGCCAGGCGGCCGCCCGCTTCTGCAGCGCCTTGTCGTAGGTGACGCAGGCCAGCACGTCGACCGACTGGCCGCGCGCCCTCGGCTCGGGCCGGCGCACGACCAGCCGCCAGGTCACCAGCGTGTCCCCGCTCGGGAGCACCCTGGACTGCGCGGCCTCGGAGAGCCGCCCCCGCAGCACCACGTCGTTCCGGTCGATCACTGCCAGGCTCATGACGGCAGCCTGACCCGGCGCCGCGCCGCCCGGTGCCGCCACCGGCCGGTTGTGGACCGGACGGGACGGTGTGGACGGCGCGGGCGCCGGTGTCGGTGGTCAGTGCGGGGTGCCGTCCTCCGGCGGGTCGACCTCGCCGAGGAGCTCGGCGACCTCGCGCTCGACGTCGGCGTCGAAGTCGGGCCCGTCGTCGGCGGCGTCGTCGAGGCCCTCGACCGCGGCTGCCTCCACGGGCGCGTCCGGCTCACCGGGGGCCTCGAGGAGCTCCTCCTCGCCGAAGGCGACGTCGTCGTCCTCGTCCGGCGCGGCCGCGTCGACGGCGGCGCGCCACTCCTCGGCCGCCGGGTCGTCGGTCGCGGCCAGCAGGTCGGCGTAGGCCGACGCGAGCCGCAGGGTCCCGTCGTCGGTCAGGTCGACGCCGGACGGCGTGGGCCGCCCGCCGAGGCCGCCCTCGAGCACCAGGCGGGCCGCTGCGGCCTCGCCGAGGTCCTGCCGGGCGCCGGCCTCCACGAGCTGCAGCTCGACGGTCTCCGCCGGATCGGGCCCCTCGGCGAGTGCCTCGTGGACCAGCCGCAGCGCCACCTCGGCCCGCCCCAGGGCGCGCTCGCAGTCGGCCAGCACGGCCCGGTAGGCCTCGTCGCCGCTCATCCGCCGGTAGGCGCGCAGCTCGCGGGACGCCTCGGCGTAGTCGCCGGCGTGGTAGGCGGTGACACCCACGGCCTCGCGGACGACGGCGATGCGGGACGCCCGGTCCCGCGCGGCCCGGGCGTGCGCCAGGGCGAGCTCGGGGTCCTCGTCGACGACGGTGCCGGCCGTCACCAGGTGGCGGGCGACGCGGTCGGCGTTGCGCGACTCGAGGCCGCGCAGGGCCGACCGCACGGAGGGGTCGAGGTCCTGCGGGTCGGCCCAGTCGGGGAGGTCCGGACCCGGCGCCACGGGGGGCGTGCGCTCCGTCGAGGGACGGCGGTCCCGCCACTCGGGCCGCGGCCCACCGTTGCGGGCGGGACGCTCGCGCGCCGGGCGACGCTCGCGCCACTCACCACGTGCCGGACGCCGATCGCCGGTGTCGCGGTCCGGGCGCCGGTCCTGCCAGGTCCGGTCCCCCTGCGACGAAGGAGCGTCGTCCCGCCCTGCGGCCGGTCGCCCGGGACGCTCGGCGGCAGGGCGCCGGTCCCGCCAGTCCCCGGAGCGGCCGCCGTCGGCCCCCCGGTCGGCGCGCCCACCCTGGGGCCGCCCGCCGGCGGAGGACCCGCGGTCGCGCCAGCCGCCACCACCGGCGCCCCCGGCCGGCCGGCGGTCGCGCCCGTCACCCGTCCCGCGTCCGGCAGCAGGGCGACGGTCCCCGTGCTCGCCGGCGCCGCGGTCGACGGCGGGCCGCCGCTCGGAGCGCTCACCCGCCACGCGACCCGTGGCCGGCCGGCGGTCGCCGCGCTCCGCCGAGGTGCGGTCGGCTCCCGGACGGCGGTCGCGCCAGTCGCCGGCGCCGCGGCCCGTCCCGGGGCGGCGGTCGCGCCAGTCGCCCTGCGCGCGATCAGCGTCCGGACGACGGTCCCGCCACCCGGAGGCGCCGGCGCCCGCACCGGTCGACCGCCCCTGCGCGCGGTCGTCGGACCGGCCCGGCCGGCCCTCCGCGGACCAGCCACCGGCTCCGCCACGCCGCCCGCTGCCGTGGTCCCCTCGGCCACCCGCACCACCGGCCCGCCCGGTCCGCTCGTCGCGGCTGCCGCGCTGACCGCCACGGCCGCCGGCCCCGCCAGCGCCTCGGGAGCCCTGACGCTCGTCTCGGCCCTGGCCGCGGGACTGCGGACCGTCAGGGCGGCCACGTCCGGCGGACCCGCGTCGGGGAGATGTCATGTCGTCGTCTGTACCTCTGGACGGTGGGCAGCACTCGGACGAGCGCCGTGGACGTTTCCGGACACACGCGAGACGGGGGCCGGAGCCAATGGCTCCGACCCCCGTCTCGTGAATGGTTGTCCGGCGGTGTCCTACTCTCCCACCCCGTCTCCAGGGCAGTACCATCGGCGCTGAGAGGCTTAGCTTCCGGGTTCGGAATGGGACCGGGCGTTTCCCTCTCGCCATGACCGCCGTAACACTGTGAACATGTCAACCCGGTCGGGGTTGGATGCGTTCAGAACCGCACAGTGGACGCGAACACGCTTGCTTTGTTGGCTTGACAGCAGGTGTGTGTGGTCAAGCCCTCGGCCTGTTAGTACCGGTCAGCTCCACACCTCGCGGTGCTTCCACTTCCGGCCTATCAACCCGCTGGTCTGGGCGGGGGCCTTACCCCATTGACT
>NZ_FOWQ01000005.1 GCF_900115505.1 Geodermatophilus dictyosporus
CTGGCTCGACGGCGGCGAGACCAACCTGGCGAACTCGGCGCTGCTGTGCGAGCGGCACCACACCAAGGTCCACCACGGCTTCCGCGTCGAACGACGACCGGATGGTCGGTGGCGCACCTGGCGACCCGACGGCACCGAGATCAGCGTCCCGCGCCACCTGGCCCCGGCCGCCTGATCCGCCGGCCCGGCGTCGCCCGTCCGGGTGGGTCACGGCCCTCCCCCGTACGGGGTGCAGGGGCTGATGTGGACGCACCCGTCCGATCTACGTTTCACCCCGTCGCAGCCGGGCGTGGGCAACGGAGCCGGTCCCCTGCGGTCACCCGATCGCCTCACGAGGGGGAACCCGTGCCTCCAGGTACACCCGTGCTCCGCGCCCGCGCCGCCGGAGCCGCAGCACTCGCACTGTCGGCGGCGCTGCTGACCGGCTGCCAGCTGCCCGACGTCAGCATGAGCCCGGACCTCACCGCCCGGGAGGAGGCCGCCGCCCCGACCCGGGCCGCGAGCACCCAGGCCGCCGTCCGCACCGAAGCCGCCCCGGCCACCGCGACCGTCCCGGCCGCGCCCACCACGCCGGCCCGCCCGGCCGGCGACCTCGACACCGGCGCACTCACCCACGCCCTGTCCGCCGGGGACCGCACCGTGGTCATCGACTACTGGACCACCGGGCAGGCGGCCACCTGGACGGCCGAGGACGACAAGACCGTCCAGCTGGCCGCCCACGTGGAGGGCGGCGACGAGGACAACGAGGTCCTGGTCACCCGCTTCGCCGTCACCGTCGACGACGGCACCACCCGGGCGCTGGCCGCCGAGGACCGCGGCGAGTTCGCCCTCATGCCGCCCTACAGCTACTCGACCGCGCTCACCCTGCCCGGCGCCGCCCCGACCGCCGAGGCACTGACCCTCGAGGTCCAGTTCGACCTGCTGGTCGAGACCGAGCCCGGCTCGGAGCGCTGGTTCCGCCAGACCGTCCTCGACACTCTCCAGCTCCCGCTCCTCCAGGAGGACCACTCGTGACCCAGCTCGTCGTCCCCGGCATGCGGCGCTCCACCGACCGCGTGCACCTCCTGGCCCGGGGCGGCCAGGAGATCCCCGACATCAGCTCCCTGGTGCCCGAGGAGTTCGGCGGTCCCGCGGTCCGCGACGCGCAGCGGCACGCCACGATCAGCTGCATCATCCCGGCCTACAACGAGGAGTCGACGATCGCCGACGTCCTCACCTCGCTGCTGTCGCAGACCCGGCCGCCGGACGCGATCCACGTCGTCATCAACAACACCGACGACGACACCCCGGAGATCGCCGGGCAGTACGCCGGCGAGCACAGCCGCGTGGTCAAGGGCGAGACCTACACGACCGTCGTCCACGTGCACGACATCGGCGACAACCCCGACAAGAAGGTCGGCGCGCTGAACTTCGGCTACTTCGTCAGCCGCGGCTACGACTACATCCTCGGCGTCGACGGCGACACCACCCTCGACCGGCGCTGCGTCGAGTGGATGGAGAAGGAGATGGTCACCGACCCGCGCATCGGCGGGCTCTCGGCCATCTACACCTTCGACAAGGGCCGGGTGCACGGCGCGATGGCGCGGTTCCTGGTGGCCGGCCAGCGCGCCCAGTTCGCCGGGTTCAACATGGACAACCTCGTCCGCGGCCGGAACATGGCCGTCCTCGGCGGGCAGTGCAGCCTCTTCAGCGTCCGCGCGCTCGAGGCCGTCATGTACCGCCACCACCAGTCCGCGCCCTGGGTGCGCGACTCGGAGGTCGAGGACTCCAAGCTCTCGCTGCAGATCAAGGACGCCGGCTTCAACACCAAGATCAGCGCCCGGGCGCGGGCGTTCGTCGGTCCGATGACCACGCTGCGCGCGCTGCACGGCCAGCAGGTGAAGTGGAACTTCGGCGGCATCGACCTGCTCTGGCCCGGCCAGCGCGGCGACACCAAGGGCCAGCCGCTGCACCCCAACCTGCGGCTGCGCTGGTACGAGAACATCGCGATGCTGTTCAACATCAGCGCGCGGATGGGCTTCCTGCTGCTGCTGGCCGCGGCGCTGTCGATCGACGCGTTCGTGTTCAACCCGATCTGGCTGATCCCGCCGGCGGTCGCGACGCTGCTCAACCTGCGCATCGCCCTGTCGATGCACGACAAGAGCGCGGTCGACATCTTCTACGCGCTGCTGGTCGCCCCCGCCGAGCTCTACATGTGGGTCCGCATGGGCCACTTCGTGACCGCGTGGGTGCAGTTCTTCGCGCGGGTGGAGAAGGACAACTGGGCGGCCCAGGCGGCGGCCGAGCGGGGTCGCGGGTCGGCCTACGTCATGCCGGCCGTGTGCGCCGTCGTCACCTTCGCCGTGCTGATCTTCGCCTGGAGCCAGCAGAGCATCGGCGTGCAGTCGGCGATCCTGTCGATCGGCTGGCCGGCGCTGTACCTGCTGACCATCCTGCAGACGGTGTTCATGGTGAAGAAGCTGGTCCGCCGCCAGCGCGGCTTCACGGTCTAGCCGGCACCCACGAGCCCGGGGCCGCCGGGGGACGACGAGGTCCCCCGGGCGGCGCCGTCGTGTGTGGCTACGGACCGGCCGGGGACGACGGCTGCCGCCCCGCGCCCGGCGGTCCGGCGAACGCCTGGGCGACGTCGAGCCAGTGGTCGGCGGCCGGGCCGGTGGCGCGCAGTGCCAGGTCGGCGCGGTGCCGGCGCTGGGTGACCAGCAGGCAGAAGTCCAGCGCCGGCCCGGTGACCCGGTCGGCGGCGTCGGCCGGCCCCCAGGTCCACGTGCCGCCGCCGGGTACGGCCAGCTCCACCCGGACGGGCCCGTCCGGGGGCTCCTCGCCGTGCACCCGGGAGCTCCAGCCCCGCGTGGCGACGCCGAGGTGGGCGACGTGGCGCAGCCGGTCCGTGGGCTCCCGGGTGGCCCCCACCGCGTCGACGACGTCCTGGCCGTGCGCCCAGGTCTCCATCAGCCGGGCGGTCCCCGAGGAGGCGGCGCTCATCGGCGGGCCGTACCAGGGCAGCGACGTCGCGGGGTCCAGGCCGCCGAGGACCCGCAGGTACTCCCTTCGCGCGGCGCGCCACCAGGCCAGCAGGTCCGCCGGTGCGCGGCCGCGGTGGGCGGCGGCGAGCACGTCGACGAACCCCTCCCCGTGCGCCGTCAGCGCGTCGGCCTCGGCCCGGAAGCCGGCGGGGTCGACCGCCGCGCGGGTGGCCGCCTCGTCGAACCAGGCGAGGTGGGCGACCTGGTCGGCGACGTCCCAGCCGGCGGCCGGGGTGGGCGTGGCCCACGCCGCGCCGTCCAGCGCGGCGAGCACCCGGTCGAGGTCGGCGGACTCGGCGGCCAGGTCGGCCACCAGCGCCGGCAGGTCCACGGCCACCGGGTGGACCCCCTTCCTGTGAGGTGGGCGGCCTCCCTGCAGGGGCCCACCGCGAGCCTGCGAGTGGTGGGGGGCAGGGAGGTCCTTCTAGAAGAGGCGCTGCAGGCGCCAGGCGGCCAGGCCCAGCCCGCAGGCGAGCAGCAGGGTGGCCACCCGCACGAACCAGTACGAGACGTCCTGCGGCTCGGTGGTGTAGCCGATCTGGCTGCCCAGGTCGTCGTAGACGGCCTCCAGCTCGGCGCGGGTGCGGGCCTCGTTGTACTGCCCGCCGGTCTCCTCGGCGATCTGCCGCAGCGCGTCGCGGTCGATGGGCACCGGCGTCACCTCGCCGCCGATCTCGATGGAGCCGTAGTCGGTGCCGAAGGCGATGGTCGACACCTCGACACCGGCCCCCTGCGCCGCGGCGATCGCCTGGGTGTTCTCCCGGCCCACGGTGTTGTAGCCGTCGGAGAGCAGCAGGATCCGCGCCGGCGGCAGCTCCTCCTCCTCGGCCACGTCCAGCGAGGACTGGAAGGTGCTGATCGTGGTCAGCGAGGTGAAGACCGCCTCGCCGATGGCGGTGGCCTCCGACAGCTCCAGGTTGGCGATCGCGCCGCTGACCTGCTCGCGGTCGGTGGTCGGCGCCACCAGCGTCGAGGCGGTGCCGGAGAACGACACCAGCCCCAGGTTGATCCGCGGCGGCAGGATCTCGACGAAGTCGGTGGCGGCGTCCTTCATCGCCTCGAACCGGCTCGGGTCGATGTCCTCGGCCTGCATCGACAGCGAGACGTCCAGCGCCAGGACGACGGTGGCGGTCTCGCGCGGCACCCGCACCTCGGTGCTCGGCTGGGCCAGGGAGAGCACCAGCCCGAACAGCGCGGCCAGCGTCAGGCCGAACGCCACGTGCCGCACCCAGCCGGCCCGCCTGGGCAGCAGGCTCTGCGCCAGCCCGGTCTGCGAGAAGCGCGCCGCGTACACCTTCCGCCGCAGCTGCTTGACCACGTACAGCGCCGCCAGCGCGAGCACGGGGACGATCGCGGTCAGCCACAGCGGTGACTGGAAACTCACGGGCGGGCCTCTCTGCTACGGCGGGTGGGGGCGCTCACCGCGACGCCCCGCCGCTGCCGGCGCGCCGCCGGTCGGCGACGAACCGCACGACGTCCATCAGCCAGTCGCGGTCGGTGCGCAGCTGCAGGTGCCCGGCACCGGCGCGGCGCAGTCCCGCGGCGACGGCGCGGCGCTGCTCGGCCGCGCCCGCGGCGAACCGGGCGCGGAACTCCGCGTCGCCGGTGGGCACCTCGAGGGTCTGCCCGCTCTCGGGGTCGACGACGGTGAGCAGGCCGACGTCGGGCAGCTCCAGCTCGCGCGGGTCGACGACCTCGATGGCCAGCAGCTCGTGCCGGGCGCCCAGGCCGCGCAGCGGGCGCTCCCAGTCGGTGTCGCCGAGGAAGTCGCTCACCACCACGACCAGTCCGCGGCGGCGCGGCGGGCGGCGCAGCGTCTCCAGCGCCGCGGCGAGGTCGCCGCGCCGTCCGCTGGTGGCACGCGGGGTGGCGACCACGGCGCGCAGCAGCCGGTCGGCGGCCAGCCGGCCGGCCTGCGCCGGGTAGCGGTCGACCCGCTCGCCGGTGGTGACGACGGCGCCCAGCCGGTTGCCGCCGCGCACCGTGAGGTGGCTGACGGCGGCCAGCCCGGCGATCGCCAGGTCGCGCTTGTCGCACAGCCCGGTGCCGAAGTCCAGGCTGGCCGACAGGTCGACCACCGCCCAGGTCTCCAGCTCCCGGTCGGCGACGGTCTCGCGGACGTGCGGCACCTGGGTGCGCGCGGTCACCGGCCAGTCCATCCGCCGGACGTCGTCGCCGGGGTGGTAGGTGCGCGAGTCGCCGGCCTCGGAGCCCGAGCCGGGCACCAGGCCCAGGTGGTCGCCCTGCAGCAACCCGTCGAGGCGCCGCCGCACCGTCAGCTCCAGGCGCTGCAGCAGGACGTCGGCGGGGCCCTCGCCGAAGTGCGGCGGCGCCTCGCCGGACCCGGGCGTGAGGGCAGGATCGTCCCCGGCGCCGGGGTCGACGCCCGAGCCCGGGGTGGCCGCGGTCGCCGTCGGCGTCGCCGGCCCGCCGCCGCCCGCCGGGGGTGCCGGGTCCGCGGACGCGCGGGACCGGCCGCGACGCCAGCTCACGCCTGGGGGTTGCCGGGGACGTGCCCGTTGCCGGCGGGCTGGCCACCGGGCTGGACACCGTGCTGGCCGTTCTGCGCCGACGGCGGCTGCTGCGGGGCGGGCTGGCCGTTGGGCACGGCCGGCGGGGGGAAGCCCGGGCCGTAGGGCGCGCCCTGCGGCGGGCCGTACTGCGGCGGGCCGTACTGCGGCGCCCCGGGCGGCGGGACGGCGGGGCCGCCCGGCGCCGCGGGCCCGTAGCCGCCGGCGCGCTGGCGCGGGGTGACCTGCGGCAGCGGCACGGTCTGCAGGATCCGCCTGACCACGTGGTCGGCCGGTACGCCGTCGGCCAGCGCGTCGTAGGAGAGCACCAGCCGGTGGCGCAGCACGTCGGCGGTGACGTCGAGGACGTCCTGCGGGAGCACGTAGTCGCGGCCGCGGACCAGCGCCAGGGCGCGGCCGGCGGCGATCAGGCCGAGCGAGGCGCGGGGGCTGGCGCCGTAGGACACCCAGGAGGCGACGTCGTCCATGCCGTGCTCGCGCGGCTGACGGGTGGCCACGACCAGCCGGACGACGTAGTCGACGAGCGCGTGGTGCACGAACACCTGCGAGGCGGTGCGCTGCATGCGGCGCAGGTCCTCGGGGCCCAGCACGGTCTCGGCCACCGGCGGCGTCGAGCCCATCCGGTAGATGATCTCGCGCTCCTCCTCCGGGCTCGGGTAGTCGACGAGCACCTTCATGAGGAAGCGGTCGCGCTGGGCCTCGGGCAGCGGGTAGACGCCCTCGGACTCGATGGGGTTCTGGGTGGCCAGCACCAGGAACGGGTCGGGCAGCGGGTGGGTGACCCCGCCGATGGACACCTGCCGCTCGGCCATGACCTCCAGCAGCGCCGACTGCACCTTCGCCGGGGCGCGGTTGATCTCGTCGGTGAGCACGAAGTTGGCGAACACCGGGCCGAGCTCGGTGTCGAAGGCGTCCTGGCCGGCCTTGTAGATGCGGGTGCCGAGGATGTCGGCGGGCACCAGGTCGGGGGTGAACTGCAGGCGGGCGAACCTCCCGCCGACGACCCGCGCCAGCGTCTCGACCGCGAGGGTCTTGGCCACCCCGGGCACGCCCTCGAGGAGCACGTGGCCGCGGGCCAGCAGGGCGACCAGCATCCGCTCGACCAGGCGGTCCTGGCCGACGATCACGCGCTTGATCTCGAACAGCGCCCGCTCCAGCCGGGCGGCGTCCGCCGACGGCGGGACGGGAGCCCCGGAGCCCACCGCGGAGGAACCGGCGGTCTTCTCGAGCGGGGTGCTGGCAGCGCTGGTCACGGGGCTCCCTGTCGTGCCGGTCCGTGGCCCTCCGTCGGTCCACGGGGAGGCCGGGAGCGAGCTCGCTGCCCGTCCCCCCGGCCAGTGTCCCACCACGACCTGGGGGGACGTCCGCCGTGCGGGACGCCGCGCCGGGCGCCGTCCCGGGGCACTCCGCGGGGATCCACGATCGATCGGCGAGCCGTGCGCCGGACGCTGCGTCCGGGGTGCTCCGGCTGCTAGCGTGGGCGTCGCGTCGGGCAGCTCCCCCCGTGGCTGCCCGACGCCCCACTCCCCCGGTCCGCCCCCGTGCGCGGGCGGCTCACGCGGCCGGCCGGACCGCTCCGAAGTAGTCGCTGCCGAACCACATCGACGTCACCTTGACCACGTCGCCGCTCTGCGGGGCGTGCACCACCTTGCCGTCGCCGAGGTAGAGCGCGACGTGGTAGATCGACGTGTACGAGCTGCCCGAGCCCCAGAAGACCAGGTCACCGGCGCGCAGGTCGGCGCGGGCGACGGTCGACCCGCGGAAGCGCCACCACTGGTCGCGGCTGGTGCCGCCGATCTGGATGCCGGCCCGCGCGTAGGCGTACTGGGTCAGCCCCGAGCAGTCGAAGCCGTAGACGCCGGTGTCCGGCGGGATGCCGTAGCTGGGGCCGTTGCTGCCGCCACCGCCCCAGCTGTAGGGCAGGCCGCGCTGCGACAGCGCGGCGGTGGTCGCGGTCTCCACGGCCGAGGTCGTCGGCGCGCCGGCCGTGGTGACCGACGGCGGGGTGGGGTCGGACGGCGGGGTCCTGGGGACCGGGGCGGGCGCCGGCGCCGGCGCCGAGGAGCCACCCGAGCCGGGCGACGGCGCCGGGGCCGGCGCGGGTGCGGGTGCGGCCGCGGGGGCCGGCGCGGACGAGGCAGCCGCCGGGGCGGCGCTCGCCCGGGCGGCGGCCGCCCGGGCCGCGGCCGCGGCGGCGGCCTCGGCGGCGGCCTGCTCCTGCTCCATACCGGCGACCTGCTGCTCGGCGGCGGCGGCCTGCGCGGCCACGGCGTCGCGCTGCTCGGCGAGCGCGGCGGTCTGCTCCCGCGCCGAGATCTCCTGGGCCTGCGCGCCGGCGAGGCCGGCCGCGGCCTCGGCCTGCAGCGACTCCGCCCGCGTGGACGCCGCGTCGGCCTCGTCGTGGGCGGCGGCGGCCTGCGCCTGCAGGACGGTCAGCTCGCCGACGACGTCGACCCGGTGGGTGCCGGCGGCCTCGAGCAGCGCGGCGCGCTCGACCAGCTGCGCGGGCCCGTCGGCGCTGAGCAGCGCGGCCGCGCCCGGTGCGGTGCTGCCGCGCACGTAGCTGTCTCGGGCGAAGGCGGCCACCTGCGAGCGACCGGTGCCGAGGTCGGCCTCCGCCTGCGTCGCAGCGGCCGCGGCGGCGTCGGCGGCCTCGCGGGCGGCGTCGGCGGCGGCCTGCGTCTCCTCGTAGTCCTGCAGCGCGATCTGCGCGTTCTGGTGCGCGGTCGCCGCGGCGGCCTCGGCCTCGGCCAGCTGCGCGCTGAGCACGCCGACCTGCGCCGCGGCGTCGTCGCGGGCGGCCTCGGCGGCGGCGATCTCGTCGTCGCTGGGCGCGGCCGAGGCCACGCCGGGAGCCAGGCCCAGCCCGACCACGGCGGCGAGGACCGTCCCGGCCGCGCGGGCGGCCAGGCGGCCCTGTCGGTGTCGAGTGCGCGCTCGCGTGCCCACGTCCGGCCCCTCCCGGTGCGGCCGGCCGGTGCCGGCCGCACGTGCTCCCCGGGCACCCGGCGTGGGCGCCTCCCGGACCGGGATCGACCCCCTGCGCGGGAGGGTTGAGGCCGCCTCCCCCGCAGGGGTGAGCCGGGCTCACCCCCGCGGAGGGGCCAGGGGGGTCCTAGTGGACCTGGCGCTCGCCGGGCTGCCAGAAGGCCTCGCGGAGCTTGAACTTCTGGATCTTGCCGGTGGCGGTGCGGGCCAGCTCGTCGCGGAACTCGACCCGCTTGGGGGCCTTGTAGCCGGCCAGCCGGGCCTTGCAGTGGGCGATGATCTCCTCCTCGGTGGCGCTCTGCCCCTCGGCGAGCACGACCAGCGCGGTGACCAGCTCGCCCCACTTCTCGTCCGGGATGCCGATGACGGCGACCTCGGCGACGGCGGGGTGGCTGAAGACGGCGTCCTCCACCTCGATGGAGGACACGTTCTCCCCGCCGGTGATGATCACGTCCTTCTTGCGGTCGGAGATGGTGAGGTAGCCGCCCTCGTCGAGGCTGCCGCCGTCCCCGGTGTGGAACCAGCCGCCCTCGAGCGCCTCGGCGCTCGCGTCGGGGTTGTCCCAGTAGCCGGCCAGCACCGTGTTGCTGCGCACCAGGGCCTCGCCGGACCCGCTGACCTGCAGCCGGGTGCCCAGCGCCGGGACGCCGGCCCGCGACAGCCGCCTGGCGCGCTCCTCCGGGTCGAGGTCGTCGTACTCCGCGCGCGGCCGGTTGATGGTGACCAGCGGCGCGGTCTCGGTGAGGCCGTAGATCTGGTTGAACTCCCAGCCCAGCTCGGCCTCGACGCGGGCGATGGTGCGCGAGGGCGGCGGGGCGCCGGCCACGATGATCCGCACCCGGTCGCGCCCGGGCACCTCGCCGTCCCAGTCGGACGCGGCGTCGAGGACGGCGTTCCACACCGCCGGCGCCCCGGCCATCACGGTCACGCCGTGCTGCTCGACCCGCCGCAGGATCTCCGCGCCGTCGATCTTGCGGATCACGACCTGGCGGGCCCCGACGCCGGCCGCGCTGAACGGCAGGCCCCAGCCGTTGCAGTGGAACATCGGCAGCGTGTGCATGTAGACGTCACGGTCGCCGAGCTGCATGTGCATGGCGAAGGTGACCGCGTTGACCCACTCGTTGCGGTGGGTCATCTGCACGCCCTTGGGCCGGGCCGTCGTCCCGCTGGTGTAGTTGATCGTGGCGGTGGCGTCCTCGTCGGGCTCGCTCCACGGCCGCGGCTCGGTGTCGAAGGCGAGCAGCTGCTCGTACTCCTCGCCGGTGCCGAAGCGGTGCTCGGCCTGCACGCCCTTCAGGGAGGTCTCCAGCTCCGGGTCGACCAGCAGCACGCGCGCGCCGCTGTGGCCGACGATGTAGGAGACCTCCTCCGGGTTGAGCCGGAAGTTGACCGGCACCGCCACCCGTCCCGAGGACGGGACGGCGAGCAGCACCTCGAGCAGCCGGGCGGCGTTGTGGCTGACGATCGCGACCCGCTCGCCCTCCCCCACCCCCAGCGCGTCGAGGCCGGCCTGCAGCGCGCGGCCGCGGCGGGCCACCTCGCGGTAGGGAACCTCCCCCAGCGAGGGGGCGGGCTGGTTCGGTTCGTCGACGATGCCGATGCGGTCGCCGTAGACGAGCTCGGCGCGGTCGAGGAAGTCGCGGGTGGTCAGGGGGACGCGCATGCCGGGCTCCCGGTTGCCAGGCTGGCCGGCCCGCCCGGTCAGCCGCTCGACGTGGTCCACCTCACGCTAGCGGTGTCCGCCGGGATCGGGTCACCTGATCGTGCAGCGTCCTGCCCGACGGCGGGCGGTGCGGCAGGACGCTCTGCGGTGAGGGAGGACGCGCTCAGCCGAGGACCAGCCACCCGGCGGCGAGGGTGCCCGCGGTGGCGGCGAGCACCCGCACGGTGTCCACCCGCAGCAGCGCGCGGAACGCGTCGTCGTCGAACCCGGCGTCCAGCCGCCGGTGCAGCGGCACCGCCAGCAGTCCGGTGACCCCGAGGACGACGGCCAGGCACCCCGCGCCGGCGAGCACCGGGAGCAGCGGGACGCCGTCGGGGCGGGCCAGCAGCAGCCACAGCGTGGTGACCCCCTGCCCGGCGAACAGCGGCCCGACCACCCGGCTGACCCGCCGCTGGTGCGCCCGCTCGTAGCCGGCGAACGCCGTCCGCGGGACCTGCGCGAACTGCGGGTACACCAGCCCGCGCACCGTCCACTGGAAGCCGGCGTAGGCCGCCGTCAGCGCCAGGTGGACGACGGCCAGCGTCACCGCTTCGGCGGCTTCCCGCGCCAGGCGAGGCTCCGCGCGTCCAGCTCGCGCAGCAGCGGGTCCCCCTCGGCGAGCACCCGCTCGGCCAGCGCCACCGCCCCGGCGAGCTGCTCGTCGGTGAGCTGGGCGAACGCCGGCGAGCGGCGCCGGTCGAGGTGGTCGTACCAGCGCCCGGACACGGCGTGGTCGAGCACGATCCGGCCGAAGCAGTGGTCGTTGGTGACCACCCAGCGGCCCGCCCGCGCCCGCCGGGGCAGCTCGCCCAGCACCAGCTCGCGGTAGCGCCGCTCCAGCTCCGCCCGGCTCACCCCGCTCCCACCAGCCGCGGCAGCGCCGTCGAGATCGGCTCGCGGACGACGAGGTCGGCCAGCCCGTCGAACGGCGTCGGCTCGGCGTTGACGATGACCACCCGGGCGCCGTGCGCGGCGGCGACCTCCACCAGCCCGGCGACCGGGTAGACGACCAGCGAGGTGCCGACGGCGAGCAGGACGTCGCAGTCGGCGGCGGCCTGCGCGGCGGCGTCGAGCACCCGCTCGTCGAGGGCCTGTCCGAAGCTGACCGTCGCCGACTTGAGGATCCCGCCGCACACCAGGCAGGCCGGGTCGGGATCGCCGGCGTCGATCCGCGCCAGCGCGTCGTCCATCGACGTCCGGTCGCCGCAGGAGAGGCACTCGACGGCGTGCACGGTGCCGTGCAGCTCGAGCACGTGCTCCGGCGAGGAACCGGCCGCCTGGTGCAGCCCGTCGACGTTCTGGGTGAGCAGCGCCCGCAGCCGGCCCTGCCGCTCGAGGTCGACCAGCGCGCGGTGACCGGCGTTGGGGGCGACGTCGGCCGCGCGGACGTCGGCCCGCACCCGCCACGCCTTGCGCCGGATCTCCGGGTCGGCCAGGTAGTAGGACAGCGTGACGAGCTTCTCGGCGTCCGGGTCGCGGGTCCAGACGCCGTTGGGGCCGCGGTAGTCGGGGATGCCGCTGTCGGTCGAGATGCCGGCGCCGGTGAGCACGGTGACCCGCCGGGCGCCGCTCAGCCAGTCCGGCAGCGGGTCGGGGACGGCACCGGTCACGCTCCCCACGGTAGGGAGCCCCGGCCGGTCAGCGCACCAGCGGGGTCAGCACCGGCACGGCCTCGTCGCGGAAGGCCGCGGTGACCCGGCCCTGGTCGCGGAGCAGCGCCAGCAGCCCGCCCACCTCGGCGCCCTGCTCGAAGACCGGGAGCTCGGCGGCCGCCCGCAGCGAGACCAGCACCTCGTCGGCGGCGGGCCCGACCTGGCCCGGGTCGCGCTCGACGTCGTCGAGGAGGGCCCGCAGCGCCTGCTGGGGGCGGGGGTCGGCGAGCTCCCGCAGCAGCGGCAGCGCCACGTCGCGCAGGGTCCCGCCGATCTCCCCGGCCGCTGCCGCGTCGGTCACGTCGGTGACGAGGGCGGCGGCGCGGTCGGCGGTCTGGTCCGCCGGCACGTCGTGGTCGAGTGCCACCAGCGCGTCGAACAGCCGCGGCCCGGCCGGCCCGAGGGTCTGCCGGTCGTGGCCGACCGTCTCCACGAGGTCCACCAGCCGGTCGGGCCGGGCCACCTCCGCGAGCACCTGCCGGACCCGGTCGGCGACGGCGGGCGCCAGCGTCCCCTCCGTCGCGGCGGCCGCCGTCGCGTCCGAGGCGAAGAGCGCGGCCCAGCGCCGGGCGGGCCCGTCCCGCTGCTGCACCTCCCGGAGTCCCGTGACGAGCTGATCGGCGACGGTGCCCACCGAGCCGGGGTCCGAGGCGAGCGCCTCCTCGACCGCGGTGACGGTCGCGTCCAGCTGCTCGTCCGGCGTGTCGGCGTCCGCGGGCAGGGCCGGCAGGACGGCGGCCGGGGGATCCGCGTCGGCCGGGGCGGCGCCGGTCGGGGTGCTGCCCGTCCTGGTCAGCACGAGGGCGAGCAGTGCGCCGACGACGGCCACGACCACCAGACCGGCCGCCGCCAGCCGCCGGGCCCGGCGTCCTCCGGCCCGCCGGGGTGCGACGACGACGCGCAGGCCGTCGGTCGACGTGCCGCCCGCCCCGGTGGGGAGGTCCGCCTCCCGGTGCAGCAGGGCGGTGCGAGCGGGAGCGTCCGGGGCCACCGCGCCGGGCGGCGGGGACGCGGCCTCGGCCTCCGTCCGCTCCGGCGTCGCGGCGACCGCGGCCAGCGCGCGCTCCGCGGCCGCAGCGGTGGTGCGAGCCGTCGGGTCACGGTCGAGCAGCCCCTCGAGCACGGGCGGGAGCGGGCCGGCGCGGCGGTAGGGGGCGTGCTCGCCGAACACCACCCTGGCCAGCGTGGTGACGGCGTCGGGCCCCTCGAAGGGTGGCCGGCCCTCCACCGCGGTGAACAGCGTCGCGCCGAGCGACCACAGGTCCGAGGCGGGGCCGGCGTCCCCGCCTCGTGCCCGCTCCGGGGACATGTAGCCGGGTGAGCCGACCAGCATCCCGGTCGCGGTCAGGCCGTCCTGTCCCGGCACGGAGGCGATGCCGAAGTCGGTGAGCAGCACCCGGCCGGAGGCGCCGTCCCGGCCCGTGACCAGCACGTTGGACGGCTTGACGTCGCGGTGGACGATGCCGCGCTCGTGCGCAGCCCCGAGCGCCTCGAGCAGGGCCAGCCCCAGCCGCGCGGTCTCCTGCGGCGAGAGCGGCCCGTCCTGCTCGACGACCTCGGTGAGGGTCCGCGCCGGGACGTACTGCAGCACCAGGTAGGTGGTCGCGCCGTCCTCGACGACGTCGTGGACGGTCACCAGGCCCGGGTGGTCGAGCTGCGCGGCGGCCCGCGCCTCCCGCCGCATGCGCTCGCGCAGCACCTCGCGCTCGGCGGCCGTGGCGCCGGGCGGGAAGGTCAGCTCCTTGACGGCGACGTCGCGCCCGAGCATCAGGTCCTCGGCGCGCCAGACCGTTCCCATCCCGCCGCGGCCGAGCGCCACGGCGAGTCGGTAGCGACCGGTCACGACGCGGTCCGGGCCGCCCGCACCCTCGGCGCCGCCGACCACCGTGAGGCGGGGGCCGATGGACACCCGTCCGGCGTTACCCGGGTCGGCGCCATCCAACCGTGTGCCACGGAGTGGCGCGGCACCGTCTCGGGACGGTGAGACGCAGCTCACCAGGGAGGGGAAGGGTCGCCTTCCCAGCGCCCCGCCCACGTGGCCTGGGATGATGGAGGGTGGCATTCAAGCCCGATGGACACTCGAGGGTGAGGCGCAAGCAGTGGCAGCCAGCAAGGACAGCTTCGGGGCCCGGTCGACGCTCAGCGTCGACGGCACCGACTACGACATCTACCGGCTCGACGCGGTCGAGGGCTCCGGCAAGCTCCCCTTCAGCCTGAAGGTCCTGCTCGAGAACCTGCTGCGCACCGAGGACGGCGCGGACATCACCGCCGACCACATCCGCGCGATCGCGAACTGGGACCCGTCGGCCGAGCCCGACCAGGAGATCCAGTTCACCCCGGCCCGCGTGGTCATGCAGGACTTCACCGGCGTCCCCTGCATCGTCGACCTGGCCACCATGCGCGAGGCCATGGCCGACCTGGGCGGCGACCCGAACCGGATCAACCCGCTCGCCCCCGCCGAGCTGGTCATCGACCACTCCGTGATCGCCGACGTGTTCGGCACCCCGGAGAGCTTCGAGCGCAACGTCGAGATCGAGTACGAGCGCAACGGCGAGCGCTACCAGTTCCTCCGCTGGGGCCAGGGCGCCTTCGACGACTTCAAGGTCGTCCCCCCGGGCACCGGCATCGTCCACCAGGTCAACATCGAGCACCTGGCCCGCGTGGTCTTCCCGCGGCAGGAGGGTGACCGCGTCGTCGCCTACCCCGACACCTGCGTGGGCACCGACAGCCACACCACCATGGTCAACGGCCTGGGCGTGCTCGGCTGGGGCGTCGGCGGCATCGAGGCCGAGGCGGCCATGCTGGGCCAGCCGGTGTCGATGCTCATCCCGCGCGTGGTCGGCTTCAAGCTGACCGGCGAGCTGCCCGACGGCTCCACCGCCACCGACCTGGTCCTCACCATCACCGAGATGCTGCGCAAGCACGGCGTCGTCGGGAAGTTCGTCGAGTTCTACGGCGAGGGCGTGTCCGCCGTCCCGCTGGCCAACCGCGCCACGATCGGCAACATGAGCCCGGAGTTCGGCTCCACCGCGGCGATGTTCCCCATCGACGGCGAGACGATCGACTACCTGCGGCTGACCGGCCGCTCCGCCGAGCAGGTCGCGCTCGTCGAGGCCTACGCCAAGGAGCAGGGCCTCTGGCACGACCCGTCGCGTGAGCCGGCGTTCTCCGAGTACCTCGAGCTCGACCTGTCCACGGTCGTGCCCTCGATCGCCGGCCCCAAGCGGCCGCAGGACCGGGTCGCCATCACCGACGCCAAGCAGGCCTTCCGCGCCGCGCTGGCCGACTACGTGTCCGCCGACGAGACCGGCGGCGACGACCGCAAGCCCGGCGTCCCGCAGAACACCCAGCCCTACGGCGTCGAGTCCCGCGTCGACGAGGCCTCGGCGGAGTCCTTCCCGGCCTCCGACCCGGCCACCTCGGCCCCCGGCAGCGAGGGCGGCAACGGCGAGGCCGGGCAGCCGCACCACTACGAGGACGACCCGGTCACCGGGCGGCCCTCGAAGCCGACCCGCGTGGTCATGGAGGACGGCACCGAGACGACCGTCGACCACGGCTCCGTCGTGATCGCCGCCATCACCTCGTGCACCAACACGTCCAACCCGTCGGTCATGATCGGCGCGGCGCTGCTGGCCAAGAACGCCGTCGAGCGCGGCCTGAGCACCAAGCCGTGGGTGAAGACGACGCTGGCCCCCGGGTCCAAGGTCGTCACCGACTACTACGAGAAGGCGCAGCTCACCCCGTACCTGGAGAAGCTCGGCTTCTACCTGGTCGGCTACGGCTGCACCACCTGCATCGGGAACTCCGGCCCGCTGCCGGAGCCGGTCAGCAAGGCGGTCAACGAGGCCGACCTCGCCGTCGTCTCGGTGCTCTCGGGCAACCGCAACTTCGAGGGCCGGATCAACCCCGACGTCAAGATGAACTACCTGGCGTCCCCGCCGCTGGTCATCGCCTACGCGCTGGCCGGGTCGATGGACGTCGACCTCAACAACGACCCGCTGGGCCAGGACTCCGACGGCAACGACGTCTTCCTGCACGACATCTGGCCCTCGCCGCACGAGGTGCAGAGGGTCATCGACGAGGCCGTCTCGGCGGAGATGTTCAGCAACGACTACGCCGACGTCTTCGCCGGCACCGAGCAGTGGCAGGCCCTGCCCACCCCCACCGGCGACACCTTCGAGTGGGACCCGCAGAGCACCTACGTCCGCAAGCCCCCGTACTTCGAGGGCATGCAGGACGCACCGGCCCCGGTGCAGGACATCACCGGCGCCCGGACGCTGGCGGTGCTCGGTGACTCGGTGACCACCGACCACATCTCCCCCGCCGGGTCGATCAAGGCCGACAGCCCGGCCGGGAGGTACCTGTCCGAGCACGGCGTACAGCGTCGCGACTTCAACTCCTACGGCTCCCGGCGCGGGAACCACGAGGTGATGATCCGCGGCACGTTCGCCAACATCCGGCTGCGCAACCAGCTGGTGCCGGGCACCGAGGGCGGCGTCACCAAGAACCACCTCACCGGCGAGACGACGACGATCTACGACGCCTCCGTCGCCTACGCCGAGGCCGGCGTCCCGCTGGTCGTCCTGGCCGGCAAGGAGTACGGCTCGGGCTCGTCGCGCGACTGGGCGGCCAAGGGGACGGCGCTGCTCGGCGTCAAGGCGGTCATCGCCGAGAGCTACGAGCGGATCCACCGCTCCAACCTCATCGGCATGGGCGTGCTGCCGCTGCAGTTCCCCGAGGGCCAGGACCGCGACTCCCTCGGCCTGACCGGCGACGAGGAGTTCACCATCACCGGGATCACCGCGCTGAACGACGGCGAGACCCCGCGCACGGTGGAGGTGCAGGCCCAGGCATCGGACGGTCGGACGACCGAGTTCGACGCCCGCGTCCGGATCGACACCCCCGGTGAGGCGAACTACTACCGCAACGGCGGGATCATGCAGTACGTCCTGCGCTCGCTGCGGCAGGGCTGACCCGCGTGGACCTGGGCCTGGGCGGTCGCGGGTACCTGCTCACCGGCGCGAGCCGGGGGCTGGGCCTGGCGACCGCCCGGGCCCTCGTCGCTGACGGGGCCCGGGTCCTCGTCAGCTCCCGGTCCGCCGCCTCCGTGGACGCCGCCGTCGCCGGGCTGGGCGACGGCGCGTCCGGGGTGGTGGCCGACCTCGCCGACCCGGGAGCCGCCGAGACCCTGGTGTCGACGGCGCTCGAGCGGCTCGGCCGGGTCGACGGCCTGCTGGTCAGCGTCGGCGGCCCCGCGACGGGCACGGTGCTCGGGACGCCGGAGGAGGCCTGGCGGGCCGGCGTCGACAGCGTGCTGCTCGGCCCGCTGCGGCTGGTCCGGGCGCTGGTGCCGCACCTGGGCGAGGGCGCCGCGATCGGCTTCGTGCTCTCCACCTCGGTGCGCTCCCCGCTGGAGGGCCTGGCGGTGAGCAACGGGCTGCGCCCGGGCCTGGCCATGACCGCCAAGGGCCTCTCCGACGAACTGGGCCCGCGCGGGATCCGGGTGGTCGGGCTGATGCCCGGCACCATCGCCACCGACCGGGTCACCGAGATCGAGGCCGCCTCCGGCGACCCCGCCGCCGCCCGCGCGCGCACCGAGGCCGGCATCCCGCTGGGCCGGGTCGGGCAGCCCGAGGAGTTCGGCCGGGTGGCGGCCTTCCTGCTCTCCCCCGCCGCCTCCTACGTCACCGGCACGATGGTCGCCGTCGACGGCGGCAGGCTGCGCGTGCCGTGAGCGCACCGGTGCTCGTCGCGTGCGCCCACGGCACGCGCCACCCCACCGGACGGCGGCTGGTCGCCGAGCTGGCGCTGGCCGCCCGCCGGCTGCGCCCCGGCCTGGTGACGACGGCCGCCTTCGTCGACGTCCAGCCGCCCACCGTGGTCGACGTCGTCGCAGGACTGGCCGCCGAGGGCCGGCCCGCCGTCGTCGTGCCGCTGCTGCTGTCGGGCGGCTACCACGTGCACGTCGACATCGCGGGCGCCGTGGCCGCGCACGACTCCGCGGTCGCCGCCCGCCCGCTGGGCCCCGACCCGCGGCTGGCCGGGGTGCTGCACGACCGGCTCACCGAGGCCGGCGCCGACCCGCGCGACCCGCTGACCGCCGTGGTGCTCGCCGCGGCCGGGTCCAGCGACCCACGCTCGGTCGCCGACGTCGAGGACACCGCCGACCTGCTGCAGCGCTCCTGGGCGGGCCCGGTGACCACCGGCTACGGCTCGGCCGCGCAGCCGCCGGTGACCGACGCCGTCGCCGCGGCGCGCGAGGCGGGTGCCGAGCGCGTCGTCGTCGCCTCCTACCTGCTCGCGCCCGGCCACTTCCACGGCAGGCTGGCCGAGGCCGGCGCCGACGTCGTCACCGCGCCCCTGTTGCCCGACGAGCGCGTCGCCGCGGTCCTCCTCGACCGCTACGACGCCGCCCTGGGCTGAGCCCGCCGCATCCTGCGCCGCACTGCCGGTGCTGCAGCGCCGGCGACGGACGCGGAACCCCGGCAGTGGCGGCCCGGTGGGCTCAGGTGGCGGTGGCGAGCAGGCCGCGCAGCTCGGAGGTGAGCGCCTCGCGAGCCTCGGGGTGCTGGTGCCACGCCGCGGGGGTGGCCTGCAGCAGCGAGATCCGCCAGCGGCCGCCCTCCTCGACGGCGACCAGCGTGTGGACCGTGTGGAAGCGCGGGTCCACGTCGGTGGTCCCCGGCGGGATCATCCCGGCGTGGGCCAGCAGGACCGCGACGCCCTGCGCCACGGGCCGCACGCTGCGGATCACCGCCACGTAGGTGGCCGTCTGGTGGCCGCCGAAGATCTGCCGGAAGTCGGCGGCGATGGCCAGCCGGCCGTGGTGGTGGGTGCCGTCGTAGCCGACCATGTCCCCGTCGTCGGCGAACCCGGACGCCACGGCCGCGCCGCTGCGCCGGTTCCAGCCGTCGAGGAAGGCGGCGTAGAGCGCGCGGATCGAGGTGTCGTGCGGGTGTGCGGACGTCACGGAGTTCCTCCTGGTGCTGCTGGGGCAGCAGGAACGCTAGTTGCTACGCCGCACCGACCGTTCGACGCTCGCCGTCGGCGAACTGGGTGCGGTAGAGGTCGGCGTAACGCCGTCCGAGCGCCAGCAACTGGCTGTGAGTACCCGACTCCACGATGCGACCGTCGTCGACCACGAGGATCTGGTCGGCGCTGCGGATGGTCGACAGCCGGTGGGCGATGACCAGCGACGTCCGGCCGGCGAGCGCGGTGTCGAGCGCGTGCTGGACGGCCACCTCCGACTCGCTGTCGAGGTGCGCGGTCGCCTCGTCGAGGATGACGATGCCCGGCGCCTTGAGCAGCACCCGCGCGATGGCCAGCCGCTGCTTCTCCCCCCCGGAGAGCCGGTAGCCGCGGTCGCCGACCACCGTGTCCAGCCCGTCGGGCAGCGAGGCGATGAGCGCGGCGATCCGCGCGCCGGTGAGCGCCGACCACAGCTCCTCCTCGGTGGCCTCGGGCCGGGCGTAGAGGAGGTTGGCGCGGATGGTGTCGTGGAAGAGGTGCGCGTCCTGGCTGACGACGCCGATCGCGTCCCGCAGCGAGGCCAGCGTGGCGTGCCGGACGTCGACCCCGCCCACGCGCACCGCACCCGAGGTGACGTCGTAGAGCCGCGGCACCAGGTTGACGACCGTGGACTTGCCCGCCCCCGAGTGCCCGACGAGCGCCACCATCTGCCCGGGCTCGACGCGGAAGCTCACGTCGTGCAGCACCGCCGTCGGTCCGCCGTGCTCGGGCAGCGAGACGTCCTCCAGGGAGGCCAGCGAGACGTCGGCGGCGGCCGGGTAGCTGAAGGAGACGGCGTCGAACTCCACGGAGCGGTCGTCGGCGGGCACCGGGACCGCGTCGGGCGCCTCGGCGATCATGGGCGGGAGGTCGAGCACCTCGAAGACCCGGTCGAAGCTGACCATCGCGCTCATGACGTCGACGCGGACGTTGGACAGCGCGGTCAGCGGCCCGTACAGCCGGGACAGCAGCAGGGCCAGCGCCACGACGTCGCCCGGCGACAGCGACCCGGCGAACGCCAGCGTCCCGCCCAGGCCGTACACCAGCGCCGTGGCGAGGGCGGCCACCAGCGTCAGGGCGGTGAAGAAGGTGCGGCCGTACATGGCCGACAGCACGCCGATGTCGCGCACCCGGGCGGCCCGCCCGCGGAAGGACTGCGCCTCGACGTCGGGCCGGCCGAACAGCTTGACCAGCAGCGCGCCGGCGACGTTGAACCGCTCGGTCATCGTCGCGTTCATCGAGGCGTTGAGGCCGTAGGACTCCCGGGTGATCTCCTGCAGCCGCTTGCCGATGCGGCGGGCGGGCAGCACGAACAGCGGCACCAGCACGATCGACAGCAGGGTGATCTGCCACGACAGCGTGAACATGACGCCGGCGGTGAGGACGAGGCCGATGACGTTGGAGACCACGCCCGAGAGCGTCGAGGTGAACGCCTGCTGCGCGCCGACGACGTCGTTGTTCAGCCGGCTCACCAGCGCACCGGTCTGCGTGCGGGTGAAGAACGCGACCGGCATGCGCTGCACGTGCTCGAACACCCGGGCGCGCAGGTCGTAGATGACGCCCTCGCCGATCCGCGCGGAGTACCAGCGGGTGGCCAGCGAGATGGCCGCGTCGACCACCGCGAGACCGGCGATGAACAGGGCGATGCGGACGACGCCACCGGCGGTCCCGTCCAGCCGCGCGATGCGGTTGACGATGTCACCGGCCAGCAGCGGCGTGAGGACGCCGATGACCGACGAGCCGACCACCAGCAGGAGGAAGAGCGTCAGCTCGCGGCGGTAGGGCCGGGCGATGCCGAGGATCCGGCGCACCGTGCCCTCGGGCAGCTCGCGGGAGGTGACCGACGGGTCACGGCGGAACGAGCGCATCGCCGCCATGGAGGTCATCGGACCCATGGGACCGCTCATGGCACGACCTCCTCCCCCGGCGACGGGGACAGCCGGCGGCCTCGACAACAACCGCCGGCCGTCCCCTGTTCCGGCGTCGTGCTCAGGTGCCGGCCAGCTCGGCCAGCCGCCGGGACTGCGCGGCCCGCTCGGCCGCGTCCTGGGCCTCCGGGTCGTTGCGGACGGCGGAGCGCACCAGCGCCGCGGTCTCCCGGCTGGCCCCCACCGGCGCGGCGGTGATCGCGGCGACCAGACCGGCCACCGCCCCGTCGAGCCCGGCCGCCGGGACCACCGCGTTGGCCAGGCCCGTGGCGAGGGCCTCGGCCGCCCCCACCGCCCGGCCGGTCAGGCAGATCTCCAGCGCCCGCGAGTAGCCCACCAGCTCGGTGAGCGTGCTCGTGCCGGTCAGGTCGGGCACCAGGCCGAGGCCGGCCTCCGGCAGCCGCAGCGAGGCGTCCTCGGTGAGCACCCGCAGGTCGCAGGCCAGCGCGAGCTGCGCCCCGGCGCCGATCGCGTGGCCCTGCACCGCCGCGACCGACACGATCCCGGGCGAGCGCAGCCACCGGAAGCCCGCCTGGTAGGAGCGGATGCGCTCCTGGGCGAGCTCGGCCGGCATGGCGCCCAGCTCGCCCAGCCCGCCGGGCGTCGACGGGTCGGTGCTGAACAGGCTGCGGTCGAGCCCCGCGGAGAAGGAGCGGCCGGCGCCCCGCACGACGACCACGCGGACGTCGTCGTCGAGGGAGGCGCCGACCTCCGCCAGCGCCGACCAGGTGGCCGGCGTCTGCGCGTTGAGCTGGTCGGGGCGGTCGAGCGTGACGGTGAGGACGGCGCCGTCGCGGGTGGTGCGGACCCGGCCGTCGACCTCCGCCGCCGTCACGCGGTCTTCTTGCTGTTCCGGTTCGCCCCGCCACGGCTGCGCAGGGTGGCACCCGACTCCGACAGGAGCCGGTGCACGAAGCCGTAGGACCGGTTGGTCGAGGTGGCCAGCGAGCGGATGCTCTCCCCGCCGTCGTAGCGCTTCTTCAGCTCGTCGGCGAGGGACGTGCGGTCCCCGCCCGTGATGCGCTTGCCCTTGCCGAGGTCCGCCGTACTCGAGTCGGCCATGACTCCCCTCCGTCGCCGCCGTCCGCGCCGGTCGACGCCGGCCCGTCGGGTGCTCGTCCGCGTGGTGCCGCCGTCCCCGTGACAGCGAACTCCCGCGTCGATGATCACCCAGGGGTGGCCCCTCGGCCACGCGAACGGAGTAATCCCAGGTGAGCCCCCGCGACGGCCGCAGCTGGCGGGGCTCCGGGCACAGGGGACGGCACGTGGCGCGTACGGGATGGAAGCCGCCCCGCGCAGGACGGCGTCTCCACCGCGGGCCCGGAGGGTCCTGGTGGAGACGCCGTGGCCGGGCTCCGCGCGTCGATCGGCCCCGGTGCAGGGTCCCGCGCCGAGCCTGCGAGGCGTGGGGGGCACCGGGGTCCTTCCGGGCACCTGGCCGCGGTGCGGTCCGGAAGGACCGCAGTGACTACGCCAGCTCGACCAGGTCGGCGAGGTCCTCGCTCCAGGCGTCCTCGGTGCCGTCGGGCAGCAGGATGACCTTGTCGGGGTCGAGCGCGCGCACGGCGCCCTCGTCGTGGGTGACCAGCACGATCGCACCCGCGTAGGTGCGCAGCGCGTCGAGCACCTGCTCGCGGCTGGCGGGGTCGAGGTTGTTGGTCGGCTCGTCGAGCAGCAGCACGTTGGCCCCGGAGACGACCAGGGTGGCCATCGCCAGCCGCGTCTTCTCCCCGCCGGAGAGGGTGCCGGCGCGCTGGTCGGCGGCGTCGCCGGAGAACAGGAACGCCCCGAGGATGCGCCGCAGCTCGGTGTCGGTGCTCTGCGGCGCGGCGGCGCGCATGTTCTCCAGCAGCGACCGGTCGTGGTCGAGGGTCTCGTGCTCCTGGGCGTAGTAGCCGATCCGCAGGCCGTGCCCGGGCCGCACCTCGCCGGTGTCGGGCAGCTCGGTGCCGGCGAGCATCCGCAGCAGCGTCGTCTTCCCGGCGCCGTTGAGCCCGAGGACGACGACCCGCGCGCCCCTGTCGACGGCCAGGTCGACGTCGGTGAACACCTCGAGCGAGCCGTAGCTCTTCGACAGGCCCTCCGCGGTGAGCGGCGTCCGCCCGCAGGCCGCCGGCGTCGGGAACCTCAGCCGGGCCACCCGGTCGGCGACGCGGACCTCGTCCAGGCCGGCGGCCAGCCGCTGCGCCCGCTTGTCCATGCTCTGGGCGGCCTTGGCCTTGGTGGCCTTGGCCCGCATCTTGTCCGCCTGGGCGGTCAGCGCGTCGATCTTGCGCTCGGTGTTGACCCGCTCCTGCTTGCGCCGGCGCTCGTCGGTCTCCCGCTGGGCGAGGTAGGCCTTCCAGCCGAGGTTGTAGACGTCGACGGTGGCCCGGTTGGCGTCGAGGTGCCACACCTTGTTGACGACGGCGGCGAGCAGCTCGACGTCGTGGCTGATGACCACCAGCCCGCCCTTGTGCGCGGCGAGGAAGCTCTTGAGCCAGGTGATCGAGTCGGCGTCGAGGTGGTTGGTCGGCTCGTCGAGCAGCAGCGTCTCGGCGTCGGAGAAGAGGATGCGGGCCAGCTCCACCCGCCGCCGCTGCCCGCCGGACAGCGTGCGCAGCGGCTGGCCCATGACCCGGTCGGGCAGGCCCAGCGCGGTGCAGATGCGCGCGGCGTCGCTCTCGGCGGCGTACCCGCCCAGCGCGGCGAACTGGTCCTCGAGCTGCCCGTACCGGCGGACGGCGCGGTCGCGCTCGGCGTCGTCGGCGGGCTCGGCCATGGCCACCTGCGCCTTGACGAGCTGGGCCTTGAGGACGTCGAGGCCGCGGCCGGACAGCACCCGGTCGGTGGCGGTGATGTCGAGGTCGCCGCTGCGCGGGTCCTGCGGGAGGTACCCGATCTCGCCGGTCACCTCCACCTTGCCGGCGTGCGGCAGCCGCTCACCGGCCAGCGTGGTGAGCGTGGTCGTCTTGCCGGCGCCGTTGCGCCCGACCAGGCCGATGCGGTCACCGGGTTGCACGCGCAGGGTGACGTCGCCGAGGAGGATGCGGGCGCCGGCGCGGAGCTCGAGGCCGGTCGTCGTGATCACTGATCCCAGGGTAGGCGCTCGGACGGCGGAACCCGAGCGGTTTGGCGGGTGACGTCCACAGCAGCCCCGCGTGTCCACAGGGGGAGGGAGACCTGTTCCGCCGGCGCCGGTCGCGCGCCACCATCCGGGTCGTGAGCACGCCGACCTGGGCACCGCCCTGTCCCGTCTGCGGCACGCCGGCCGCGCCGGCACCCGCTCCGTGCGGCACGTGCGGGCTGCCCGCCGTCGCGCAGGCCGCCACCGTGGTGGCCCGGCTGGGCGCGACGATCGACGAGTTCCGCCGCGAGCGCGACGCGCTGGTCGCCACCCTCCGCGCCGCGGCGGTGGGCGGCCCGGTCGTGGCCTCCCCACCGGTCGTGGCCTCCCCACCGGTCGTGGCCTCCCCACCGGTCGTGGCCTCACCGCCGGCGGCGCCGCCGCGCCCACCGGCGTGGGCCCCGCCCCTCCCGCCGGCCGTCCCCGCTCCCCCGCCGACGGCCCCGCGGGTGGCCCCGCCCGCGCCGGCCCCGGTCCCGCGCCGGCGGGTCAGCCCGCAGCAGGTTCTCGTCGGTCTCGGTGCGCTGCTCGTGGTGGCCGCGTCGCTGGCCTTCGTGGCGGTGGCCTGGACCCGCCTGGGGGTGACCTTCCAGGCGGCGGTCATGGCCGCGGTCACCGCGGCGGCGGCGGGCGCGTCGGCGTGGACCGCGCGCCGCGGCCTGCGGGCCACCGAGGAGGCACTGGCGGCCGCCGGCGCGGCGCTGCTCGCCGTCGACCTCGGCGCCGCCCACGCGCTGAGGCTGTGGGGTGCTGACGCCGTCCCCGGGCGGCTGTGGGCGGCCCTGAGCTGCACGCTGGTCGCCCTGGTGGCCGTGGGACTGGGCCGGTCGACCCGCAGCACGGTCACGTGGCCGGTGGTGGCGCTGCTGGCCGCCCAGCCGGTGGGGCTGCTGCTCCTGCCCGACGGGCAGGACGGCCGGGTCGCGGGTGTCGCCGTCGTCGCCGGGACGGCGCTCGCCGACGTCCTCGTGGTGCTCCTGCTGCGCCGGTCGCTGCACCCCCTGGCGCTCGGCCTGGCCGCGCTCTGGGCGGTGGCCGTGGCGCTGCGCGGGCTCGCGCTGGCGTGGTCGCTCGACCCGGTGCAGTCGTGGACGGCCACGGTCCTGCTCGGGGTGGCCGGCGCCGTCGCGGTGCCCCTGCTGCGGGAGCTCCGGCCGGCCGACCCGCGGCTGGTGGCGGCCGTCGCCGCGGGACTGTCCGCGGTGGCGCTGAGCGGTTCGCTGAGCGGTGTCGGCGTGCTCGGTCCGGTCGCGGCCGGAGGCCTCGGCCTGGTGCTGCTGGCCGCCGCGGCGCCGGTGCGCTCGGCGCCGGCCGTCCTCGCCGCCCTGCTGACCTCCGGGGCGGCCCTGGTGGCCACCGGTGGCGGGGTGGTCGCCGAGGCCGGCCGGACCGACCTGCTGGCACTGCTGGCCCTGGCCGCCACCGTGCCCGCGGCGCTGGCCGCGGTGCTGCGCCCGGAGCTGCGGGCCGTGGCCACCGGCGCGGCCCTGGCCGCGCCCGGAGTGGCCGGGGGGCTCGCCTCCGGCACGCTGCTCCGGCCGGAGGCCGCCGGGCTGCTGCTCGCCGCAGTCGCCGCGGTCGCCTTCGGGGTGGCCGCGCTGCGGGCGCCCTCGCCGGAGGAGGCCGCCGCGGCATCCGTCGGCGGCGCCACCGGCCTCGTCGCCGGCCTGCTGACCTGGCCGACAGGGGCCCACGGGCTCGTGGCGGTGGACCTGGCCGTCGCCGGTGCGGCCGCCGGCGTCTACGCGCTGGTGACCCGGCAGCGGCTCGTGGCGGCGCTGGCCGTGGCCGAGCTGGTGGTCGCCGGCTGGATCGCGGCCGCCGGGGCGGAGATCCGGACGCCGGAGGTCTACACGCTGCCGGCGGCAGCCGGGCTGCTGCTGCTCGCCGTCCCGGCGCTGCGCTCCGGCGCGCCGTCGTGGGCCGCGGAGGGCGCGGCGCTCGCCGTGGCGCTGGTGCCCTCGGCCGTGGTGGTCGTGGCCGACCCGACGGCGGTCCGGCTGACCGGAGTGGTCGTCGCCGCGGCCGCGCTCACCGTGGCCGGGACGCTCACCCACCGGCAGGCGCCGTTCGTCGTCGGCGCGGGGACGCTCCTGCTGGTGGTCGCCGGCCGGCTCGGCCCCTACGCGCCGCTGGTGCCGCGCTGGGTCACGCTCGCCACCGTGGGGCTGGTGCTGCTCGTCGTCGGTGCCACCTACGAGCGCCGCCGCCAGCAGGCACGGGAGGCGGTGGCCTGGGTGGCCCAGATGCGCTGAGCCGGACGGCCGCCGGGCCCCTAGCGTGGGACCCGGCGGCCGAGGGGAGGGGGACGGCGATGGCGTCTGCGCCCGTGCCTCCCCTGCCCTACCCCGGTCGGCCGCCGCTGGTCCCCGAGCAGGCGCCGGTGCCGGCGCTGCCGGCCCGGCTGCGGCCGCCGCAGGTGCTGCTGGCCGTCGGCGTGGTGCTGCTGGTGGCCGCCGGGGTGGCCGGGCCGGCGCTGGTCGGGGCGGGTCCCGCCCGCACCGGGGTGCTGCTGCTCGCCGCCGGGGCCGGCGGCGCCTCCGCCTGGGCGGGCCGGGCCGGCCTGCGCAGCACCGAGGAGGCCTGTGCGGCCGCCGCGGCGGCCCTGGCGCTGACCGGCGCGGCCGCCGGCGACCGCCCGCTCGACGGCGGTCCGGTACCCCCGCTGCTGCTCGCGGCGGCCCTGCTCGCGCTGCGGCTGCTGCGCCCGGAGCCGCTGTCCTGGCCGCTGGCCGCGTGGGTGGCGCTGCAGGTGGCCGCGCTGCGCTCGCTGGACCTGGTCGCCGCCGGCGTCCCCCGCACGGCGCTGCTGCTGGCCGTCGCCCTCACCGGTCTCGGCCTCACCGTCGTCGCGCGCCCGGTGCTCGCCCGGGTGGCCCTGGTGACCGCCGCCACCTGGTGGGTGACCGGGGTCGCCGGCGGGCTGGTCACCGCGGCGACCGCCGACGGCGCCGACCGCTGGCTGTCGGCCGCGCTCACCGTGGCCGTGGCGGCGGCCCTGCTGCCCGTGCGGCTGGTCCGGGCGGTGGAGCCGCTGACGGGCCCGCCGCGGGCGCTGCCCGTGCTCGCGGGCCTGGTCGCCGGCGGGGCGGTCGGCGCCGCGCTGTCCACCGACGGGGTCCTGGCGCTGCCCGCAGCCGGGGAGCTGGGCGTGCTGGTGGTCTCGGTCGCCGCGGGGACGCTGACCGGCTGGCGGCGGGGGATGCTGCTGCCCGCCGCCGGGGCGGCCGGAGGGGTGCTCGTCGTCCTCGCCGTCGCCCAGCTGACCGCCGGCGCCCGCTGGGCGGCGCTGGTGGTGCTGCTGCTGCTCACCGCGCTGCCCGCGGCCTGGGTGGCCGCCGTCCGGCGCGACGAGCGCCCCACGGCGGCGCCCACCGCGCTGGGCTGCCTGGCCGCGGCGGCGCTGCTCGCCGTGCCGGCCGGCCTCCTCCCCCCGGGCGGGTGCGCGGCGGCGCTCACCGCCCTCTACGCCGCCTCGCTGGCCGCCCGGCCCGGGACGGCCGCCGACGTCCGCGGTCCCACGGGCGCCGTCGGGGCGGTCTGCGCCGCCGCGGCACTGGTGGTCCTCGCCGCCGACGGCGCGTGGGGGCAGCTGGCCGCGCACCTGGCGGTGCAGGGCGCGCTGACCTGGGCGTGGGGCCTGTACCGGGGACGGTCGACCGAGGCGGGCTCAGCGGCGGCCGCGGAGTCGGAGGCGGAGGCGTGCCGGCGGGTGGGCGCGGCCGAGGCCGTGGCCGCGGCCTGGACGTGCGCCGCGCTGGCCGGGTCGACGGTGGTGGAGAGCTGGGCGCTGCCCCCCGCGGCCGGGCTGCTGCTGGCCGCCGGCCCCGGCTGCTCGACGCGGGGTGGCCGTCCTGGCCGACGTGGGGTCCGGGGCTGGTCACCGCCGCCGTGCCCTCGACGGTCGCCGCGGTCGTGCAGCCCGGTGCGCTGCGGCCCGTGCTGGTCCTGGTGGTCGCGGCGGTGGTCATGGCGCTGGCCGGCCGGGCCGCGCTGCGGGCCCCGCTGGTCACCGCGGCGGCCACCGCCGTCGCCCTGGGCGTCGGGCTGGCCGCCGCCGAGCTGCCGCTCCCGGTGGCCGGCGTCCTGGTCGTCGGCGGGGCGCTGCTCGCGCTCGGCGCGCTGCGCGAGTCCCGCCCGGTCGCCGGTTTCGGTGCCCGGCTGTCGGAGATGCGCTGACCCGAGGCGAGCGCGGAGAGGTCAGCGCGGCCCGGGGTACGAGACCCGCGAGACGTCGGCCCCGCCGCCGGCGGAGGGGTGGCGGGCGAAGGCGGCGAGGTCGGTCAGCTGCAGCAGCCGCGTGACGTCGCTCGGGGACACCACGCCGACGACCCGGCCGCCGTCGAGCACGACCGCCCGGCCGTCGCTGCAGCCCTCCATCCGGCCCAGCAGGTCGAGCAGCGGGTCGCCCGGGGAGGACACCGGGATCTCCGACAGCGGGCAGGCGACGTCGCCCAGCCGCGTGGTCGCCCGGGCGTCACCCGGCACCGAGCGCAGCCGGTTGAGCGTCACCAGGCCGGTCAGCGCGCCGGTCCGGTCGACGAGCGGGTAGGTGCTGAACCGGTGCACCAGCGCGACCTCGTGCAGGAACTGCTCGACCGGCTGGTCGGGGTCGGCGACGAGGACCGGGCCGCCCATCACCTGCCCGACGGTCAGTCCCGCGAGCCGCCCGGACACCGCGGCGTGCTGCTCCTCGGCACTCGCGGCGTTGACCAGGAACAGGCCGATCAGGCCCAGCCACAGCCCGCCCAGGCCGCTGCCGGTGACCAGCTGGAGGGCGCCCAGCGCGATGAGCACGAACCCGAGGAACCGCCCGGCCCGGGACGCCGTGACCGCCGACGACCACGGGTCGCCGCGGCGCCACCACAGCAGCGCCCGCAGCAGCCGCCCGCCGTCCAGCGGCGAGGCCGGGACCAGGTTGAACAGGGCCAGCGACAGGTTGATGACGGCCAGGTAGTCGAGGACCGCCACCGGCAGCCCGTCGGCGCCTGATGCCCGCGCGAGCACGGCGGCCGCGGCGAACGCACCGCTGAGCACGAGGCTGGTGAGCGGGCCGACGCCGGCGATGCGGAACTCCGCCCCCGGCGTCCGGGCGCCGCCGCGCAGCCGGGCGACCCCGCCGAGCAGCCACAGCGTGATGCCCTCCACCTCGACCCCGTTGCGCCGGGCGACCAGCGCGTGGGCCAGCTCGTGGGCCAGCAGCGAGACGAGGAAGGCCAGCGCCGCGGCCAGCGCGGCGGCGGCGTAGGCCAGCCCGCTGCGGCCGGGCAGCACGAGCGGGAACCGGCCCGTCGCCAGGCCCACCGCGATGATCAGGACGATCACCAGCACGCTCGCGTTGACACCGACCCGGATGCCGGCGATCCGGCCGAGTCGGAAGGTCTCGGTCATGCGGTGCTCCTCGGGGGCAGGCGGTGCGTCGATCACTGGCGCACTACCCGGTGGCACACCACCGACACCGCGGGCCGCCGGAACGACGACGGCCCGCACCCCGGGGGGTGCGGACCGGTCGTGACCTACAGGAGCGGCCCGGCTGCGGGGTCCCGCGGCGCACGGAGCGTGGCGCCGGGGGCAGCCGGGTCCCTCACACGCGGAAGCCGAGGGCGCGCAGCTGCTCGCGGCCGTCGTCGGTGATCTTGTCCGGGCCCCACGGCGGCATCCAGACCCAGTTGATCCGGATGTCGTCGACCAGGCCGGGGCCGGGGCCGCCGGTGAGGGCCTGGCGGGCCTGGTCCTCGATGACGTCGGTCAGCGGGCAGGCCGCCGAGGTCAGCGTCATGTCCAGCACGGCGACGTTCTGCTCGTCGACGTCGATGCCGTAGACCAGGCCCAGGTCGACGACGTTGACGCCCAGCTCGGGGTCGACGACGTCGCGCATGGCCTCCTCGACGTCCTCGAGCAGCGCCGACTTGTAGGCCGGCAGCTCGGCGGGGGTCTGGTTCTCGGTCGTCTCGCTCATGCTCCCTGTCCTCCCCAGGCTCGCGCGGATGCGTCCTTGAGGGCCATCCAGCTCATCAGCGCGCACTTGATGCGCGCCGGGTACTTCGACACCCCGGCGAACGCGACGGCGTCCTCCAGCTCGTCCTCGAGCTTCTCGGCCACGGCCGGGTCGCCCTTGGACTGCATGAGGGTCATGAAGTGCTCGCCGGTCTCCAGCGCCTCGGGCACCGAGCGGCCGATCACCAGGTCGTACATCGCCGAGACCGACGCCTGGCTGATCGAGCAGCCCATGCCCTCGTAGGAGACGTCGGCGATGGTGTCGCCGTCGAGGTGCACGCGCAGCGTGACCTCGTCGCCGCACGTCGGGTTGACGTGGTGCACCTCGGCCTCGAACGGCTCCCGCAGCCCGCGGCCGTGCGGGTTGCGGTAGTGGTCCAGGATGATGTCCTGGTACATCGACTGCAGCTGCATCAGGCGGTTGCCTCCTCCGGCGTCACTCCGAAGAAACGCTGCGCGGCCCGCACACCTTCCACCAGCGCGTCGACGTCGTCGTAGCCGGTGTGCACGTAGAACGTGGCCCGCGTCGTCGCCGGGACGCCGTAGCGGCGGACCACCGGCCACGCGCAGTGGTGCCCCACCCGGACGGCGATGCCGAGGTCGTCGAGGACCTGGCCGACGTCGTGCGGGTGGATGCCCTCGACGGTGAACGAGACCGCTCCCCCGCGCGCGACGGTGTCGGGCGGGCCGATCACGGTGACGCCGGGGATGGCCTGCAGCTGCTCGAGGGCGTAGGCGGTGAGCGCCTCCTCGTGCGCCAGCACCGTGTCCATGCCGAGCGCCTGAAGGTAGTCGACGGCGGCACCGAGGCCCACGACCTGCGCGGTCATCGGCACGCCGGCCTCGAAGCGCTGCGGCGGGGGCATGAAGGTGCTGCCCTCCATGCGCACGACCTCGATCATCGACCCGCCGGTCAGGAACGGCGGCAGTGCGTCGAGCACCTCGTAGCGGCCCCACAGCACGCCGACACCCGTGGGCCCGAGCATCTTGTGACCGGAGAACACCAGGAAGTCCGCGCCGAGCGCCGTGACGTCCACCGGCTGGTGCGGCACCGACTGCGCGCCGTCGACCAGCACCAGGGCACCGACCTCGCGGGCGCGGGCGACGATCGGCTCCAGCGGGTTGATCGTGCCGAGGATGTTGGACTGCTGGGTGACCGCGACGAGCTTGGTGCGCTCGTTGACCACGGTGGCCAGGTCGGAGAGGTCGAGCCGGCCGTCGTCGGTGAGGCCGAGCCAGCGCAGCGTGGCGCCGGTGCGCTCGCACAGCTGCTGCCAGGGCACCAGGTTGGCGTGGTGCTCCATCTCGGTCACGACGATCTCGTCGCCCTGCCCGACGGCGTACCGGCGGAAGGAGGGCTCCTTGGCCGTGGCGGCGTTCGACAGCGCGTAGGCGACGGTGTTGACCGCGTCGGTCGTGTTGCGGGTGAACACGACCTCCTCGACGGCGGCCCCGATGAACTCCGCGATCTTCGCCCGCGCCGCCTCGTAGAGGCCGGTGGCCTCCTCGGCGAGCTGGTGGGCGCCGCGGTGCGGGGCGGCGTTGTGGTTCTCGTAGAAGTCGCGCTCGGCGTCGAGGACGCTGCGCGGCTTCTGCGAGGTGGCCCCGGAGTCGAGGTAGACCAGCCGCTTCCCGTCGCGCACCGTGCGCGACAGGATCGGGAAGTCCGCCCGGATCGCCTCGACGTCCAGCGGCAGGGGCTGCTTCCGCGCCCCGGCAGCGGGACGCGAGACGGTCTGGGTCATGCCTTCGCGGTCTCCTTCGAGTCCTTCACGTAGGCCGCGTAGCCCTCGGCCTCGAGCTTGTCGGCCAGCTCCTTGCCGCCCTCGTCGACGACGCGGCCGTTCACGAACACGTGCACGAAGTCGGGCTGGATGTAGCGCAGGATCCGCGTGTAGTGGGTGATCAGCAGGACGCCGACGTCACCCTCCTCGCGGGTGCGGTTGACGCCCTCGGAGACCACCCGCAGCGCGTCGACGTCGAGGCCGGAGTCGGTCTCGTCGAGGACGGCGATGCGCGGCTTGAGCAGCCGCATCTGCAGGATCTCGTGGCGCTTCTTCTCACCGCCGGAGAAGCCCTCGTTGACGTTGCGCTCGGCGAAGGCGGAGTCCATCTCGAGCAGGTCCATCTCGCTCTTGACGTCCTTGACCCAGGTGCGCAGCTTCGGGGCCTCGCCCTTGACCGCGGTGGCGGCGGTGCGCAGGAAGTTCGACACCGAGACGCCGGGGACCTCGACCGGGTACTGCATGGCGAGGAACAGGCCCGCGCGGGCGCGCTCGT
This sequence comes from Geodermatophilus dictyosporus, assembly GCF_900115505.1. Lineage (GTDB taxonomy): Bacteria > Actinomycetota > Actinomycetes > Mycobacteriales > Geodermatophilaceae > Geodermatophilus > Geodermatophilus dictyosporus. Next base: position 32,216 of record NZ_FOWQ01000005.1, read on the forward strand.
CGACGCTCATCGCGAGGACGTCCTCGCCGTCGAGGGTCACCGTGCCGCCGGTGACCGTGTACTTCGGGTGGCCGGCGATCGAGTAGGCCAGGGTCGACTTGCCCGACCCGTTGGGGCCCATGATCGCGTGCGTCTCGCCCGACCGGACGGTCAGGTCGACGCCGCGGAGGATCTCCTTGGCGTCGTCGCCCTCACCGACCGTGACGTGCAGGTCGCGGATCTCCAGAACCGACACTTTCTCGCTCCTCAGTTGCCGGCCGCGAGCGGGAGGCGCCCGTCGGACTCGGTGTCGACGTAGACGTCTCCCCCCTCCACGCGGACCGGGTAGACGTCGACCGGCTCGGTGGCCGGCAGGTTGGTGGGCTCGCCGGTGCGCAGGTCGAAGCACGACCCGTGCAGCCAGCACTCGATGGTCGGGGCGCCGTCGAACTCCTCGACGTCGCCCTCCGACAGCGGGACCTCGGCGTGCGAGCAGACGTCCTGCACCGCGTAGACGTCGTCCTCGTAGCGGACGACGGCCACGTCGAGGTCGGCGAGCTCCACCCGCAGCGCCCCGTTCTCCGGGACGTCGGAGAGCCCGCAGACCCGCTCGAAGGCCATGCTCAGGCCACCTCGACCGGCTGCTCGTCGAGGCCGGGCAGTGCGCCCAGGCGGACCTCGATCGAGCGCATCAGCCGGTCCTGCAGCTCGGGCAGCCCGATCCGCTGGACGACGTCGGCGAAGAAGCCGCGCACCACCAGGCGGCGGGCGGTCTCGGCGTCGATGCCGCGCGAGCACAGGTAGAACAGCTGCTCGTCGTCGAACCGTCCGGTGGCGCTGGCGTGGCCGGCGCCGACGATCTCGCCGGTCTCGATCTCCAGGTTGGGCACCGAGTCGGCGCGGGCGCCGTCGGTGAGCACCAGGTTGCGGTTGAGCTCGTAGGTGTCGGTGCCGGTGGCCTGCGGCCGGATGCGGACGTCGCCGATCCACACCGTGCGCGCACCCTCGCCCTGCAGCGCGCCCTTGTAGAGCACGTTGCTGGTGCAGTTGGGCACCGCGTGGTCCACCCAGAGCCGGTGCTCCTGGTGCTGGGTCTCGTCGGAGAAGTAGACGCCGAACAGCTCCGCCGTCCCGCCGGGGCCGGCGTACTGCACGTTGCTGACCAGTCGGACCAGGTCGCCGCCGAGGGTGACCACGACCTGGGTGAAGGTGGCGTCGCGGCCGACGACGGCGTCGAACTGGCCGCCGTGCACCGCGCCGGGCGCCCACTCCTGCACCGACACCAGCGTCACCTGCGCGCCGTCGCCCACGAGGACGGCGACGCCGCCGGCGTAGCGGGCCAGCCCGCTGTGGTCGAGGACGACGGTCACCTTCGCGAAGGCGCCGACCTCGACGACCAGCTGGCCCCAGACGACGGGCGTGTCCGCGGCAGGGTCCGACCCGGTGCCGGACAGGCCCAGGGTGACCGGGCGGTCGAGCTGGGCCTCGGCGGGCACGCGGACGACGGCCGCGCCGCCGCTGCGCTGCCGGGCCAGGGCGGCGAGCCGGTCGACCGGCTCGGGCAGCCCCTTGAGCAGCGGGTCGTCGGCGTCGACGCTGGTGAGCTCCACGCCCTCGGGCAGGTCGGTGTCCCACTGCAGGTGGGCGTCCGAGGGGGCACCGTCGAGCAGCGGGCGGATCCGGCGCATCGGGGTGAAGCGCCAGTCCTCCTCGCGCCCGGTGACGGTCCCGAAGGCCTCGGGGTCGGTGGAGGTGAACCGCTCGGCCGGCGAGCCGGTCGGGGCGGCACCTGCTGCCGCCGGGCCGCCGTGCGAGTGCGCGCCCGGGGCGGCCTGCCCGGCGGTGCCGGTGCCGGATGCGGGCACCGCCGGGGGGCCGGCCTGGGTGCCGACGCCCTCGCCGAACAGCTCGCCGGCGAGGGTGGCCGACTCGGTGGTGAGACCGGTGGTGGTCGGGGAGTCGTGCTGGGCCATCAGCCGACGGCACCTTCCATCTGCAGCTCGATCAGGCGGTTGAGCTCGAGGGCGTACTCCATCGGCAGCTCGCGGGCGATCGGCTCGACGAACCCGCGCACCACCATGGCCATGGCCTCGTCCTCGGACAGGCCGCGGCTCATCAGGTAGAAGAGCTGGTCCTCGCTGACCCGGGAGACGGTCGCCTCGTGGCCCATCGACACGTCGTCCTCGCGGACGTCGACGTAGGGGTAGGTGTCCGACCGGCTGATCGTGTCGACCAGCAAGGCGTCGCACTTGACGGTCGACTTCGAGCCGGAGGCGCCCTCGTCGATCTGCACGAGGCCGCGGTAGCTGGTGCGGCCGCCGCCCCGGGCCACCGACTTGCTGACGATGGTCGAGGAGGTGTTGGGCGCCGCGTGCACCATCTTGGCGCCGGCGTCCTGGTGCTGGCCCTCGCCGGCGAACGCGATGGAGAGCACCTCGCCCTTGGCGTGCTCGCCGGTCATCCACACCGCCGGGTACTTCATGGTGACCTTGGAGCCGAGGTTGCCGTCGATCCACTCCATGGTCGCGCCCTCGTGGGCGATCGCCCGCTTGGTGACCAGGTTGTAGACGTTGTTCGACCAGTTCTGGATGGTCGTGTACCGGCAGCGCGCGTTCTTCTTGACGATGATCTCGACGACCGCGGAGTGCAGCGAGTCCGACTTGTAGATCGGCGCGGTGCAGCCCTCGACGTAGTGCACGTAGGCGCCCTCGTCGACGATGATCAGCGTCCGCTCGAACTGGCCCATGTTCTCGGTGTTGATCCGGAAGTAGGCCTGCAGCGGGATCTCGACGTGCACGCCCTTCGGCACGTAGATGAACGAACCGCCCGACCACACCGCGGTGTTCAGCGCGGCGAACTTGTTGTCGCCGCTGGGGATCACCGTGCCGAAGTACTCGCGGAACAGGTCCGGGTGCTCCTTGAGCGCGGTGTCGGTGTCGAGGAAGACGACACCCTGCTCCTCGAGGTCCTCGCGGATCTTGTGGTAGACGACCTCGGACTCGTACTGGGCCGCGACACCGGCGATGAGCCGCTGCTTCTCCGCCTCGGGGATGCCCAGCCTGTCGTAGGTGTTCTTGATGTCCTCGGGCAGCTCGTCCCACGAGGTGGCCTGCGCCTCGGTCGAGCGCACGAAGTACTTGATGTTCTGGAAGTCGATCCCGGACAGGTCCGAGCCCCAGTCGGGCATCGGCTTGCGGTCGAAGAGCCGGAGCGCCTTGAGGCGGCGCTCGAGCATCCACTCGGGCTCGCTCTTGCGCGCCGAGATGTCCCGGACGACGTCCTCGTCCAGGCCGCGGCGGGCGGAGGCCCCGGCGACGTCGGCGTCGGCCCAGCCGTACTGGTAGCGGCCGAGCTGCTCGATCTGCTCGTCCTGCGTCAGCGGCGTGCCGGTCACCGGCTGCTGGGTGCTGGTCATGCGGGCGTCCTCTCCCGGTCGCTCGTGGGGGTGCTGCGGGTGGTGCTGGTGGACGGGGCGGGGCGCGGGACCCGCGCCGCTCGCTCACCGGGTACAGGGCCTGCGGGGGTGGTTCTGTTCCCCGCATCGATGTGAGCCCGGGCGCGCGGAGGCCCCGGGATGTGCGTGGTGCAGACGCCGTCTCCGTGGGCGATGGTGGCCAGCCGCTGGACGTGCGTGCCCACCAGCCGGCCGATCACCGCCGTCTCGACCTCGCACAGCTGCGGGAACTCGGCCGCCACGTGCGCCACCGGGCAGTGGTGCTGGCAGAGCTGGCCGCCGCTGGCGATCGCCGAGGCCGACGCAGCGTAGCCCTCGGCCGTGAGCGCCTCGGCCAGCGCCTGGGCGCGGTCGACCGGGGCGCCCGCCGAGCGGGCGACGGCGTCGGAGGCGCGCTGCTCGAGCCCGGCCAGCTGCGCCTCGGCGACGGCGCGGACGGCGTCGGGCCCACCGGAGGCGGCGACGTACCGCAGCGCGGTGAGCGCCAGGTCGTCGTAGGCGTGCGCGAAGCCGGAGCGGCCGGCGTCGGTGAGGTGGAAGCGCCGGGCGGGCCGGCCCCTCCCCCGGTGCGCGCCGGCCGCGACCCGCTCCTCGACCCGCCCGCGGGCGGCGAGGGCGTCGAGGTGCCGCCGGACCGCGGCCGGGCTGATGCCCAGCCGGGCGGCGAGCTCGCTGGCGGTCTGCGGACCGTGCTCGAGCAGCAGCGCGGTCACGCGGTCGCGGGTGCGGACGTCGTCGGCCCGCACCGTCCCCACCTGTCCCGCGCCGGTTTCCACAACACGATTGTGTCCTATTTCGGGGGGCCCGCAAGGAAGGTCGCCCTAACCCACCCGGCCCCCGACCGCGCTGGTCAGGGGCCGGGTGAGCCAGGTCACGCCCGCCGGGTCAGCCCTGCGCCGCCACCGGCTCGGCGTCCTCGACCGACAGGTCGAGCGCGCCGTCGCGGACGCCGACGTCGACCGTCCGGCCGGCGCCGACGCGGCCGTCGAGCAGCAGCCGCGCCAGCGGGTTGTCGACCTCCCGCTGGATGGCCCGGCGCAGCGGGCGGGCGCCGAACTGCGGCTCGAAGCCGTGCTCGGCGATCCAGGCCACCGCCTCGTCGCTGAAGCGGACCTCGATGCCCTGCGCCGCCAGCCGGCGGCGGGTCTCGTCGAGCAGCAGCCGGGTGATCTGCTGCAGCTGCTCGCTCTCCAGCTGCTGGAACACCACGATCTCGTCGATCCGGTTGAGGAACTCCGGGCGGAACGACTCGCGCAGCCGCCGCAGCAGCCGGTCGCGCAGGCCGGCGTCGGCGGCCGCGCCGTCCCCGGTGCCGAAGCCGAGCGGGGTGTTGCGGCCCTGGATCAGCTCCGACCCGAGGTTGCTCGTCATGATCAGCACGGTGTTCCGGAAGTCCACGGTGCGGCCCTGCGAGTCGGTGAGCCGGCCGTCGTCGAGCACCTGCAGCAGGGTGTTGAAGACGTCGGGGTGCGCCTTCTCGACCTCGTCGAGCAGCACCACCGAGTACGGCCGGCGGCGGACGGCCTCGGTGAGCTGGCCGGCGTCCTCGTAGCCGACGTACCCGGGCGGGGAGCCCACCAGGCGGCTGACGGTGTGCCGCTCCTGGAACTCGCTCATGTCCAGCCGGACCATCCGGTCCTCGTCGCCGAACAGCGCCTCGGCCAGCGCCCGCGCCAGCTCGGTCTTGCCGACGCCGGTGGGGCCGAGGAAGAGGAACGACCCGATCGGCCGGTCGGGGTCGCCCAGGCCGACCCGCGAGCGGCGCACCGCCTCGGCGACCACGCGGACGGCGTCGTCCTGGCCGACCACCCGCCGGTGCAGGTGCCCCTCGAGGTCGAGCAGCCGCTGCACCTCCTCCTGCGTCAGCTGGGCCACCGGGATGCCGGTCTGCCGTGACACCACCTCGGCGATGTCCTCGACGCCCACCTCCGGGACGCCGGACTGCCCGCCGCCGGTCCGGGCCTGCTCCAGCTGCGCCTGCGCCCCGGCGAGCTGGTCGCGCAGCTCCGAGGCCCGCTCGTACTGCTCGGCGGCGACGGCCTGGTCCTTCTCCCGCTGCAGCCGCTCGACCTCCTGCTCCAGGCCGCGCAGGTCCGTCGGGGGGGTCTTCACCCGCCGCCGCACCCGGGCGCCGGCCTGGTCGATGAGGTCGATGGCCTTGTCGGGCAGGTGCCGGTCGGTCACGTAGCGGTCGGAGAGCTCCACCGCGGCGCGGATGGCGTCGTCGGTGAACCGCACGCCGTGGTGGGCCTCGTAGCGGTCGCGCAGGCCGCACAGGATCTGCACGGTGTTCTCGACGTCGGGCTCGGTCACCAGGATCGGCTGGAACCGCCGCTCCAGGGCGGCGTCCTTCTCGATGTTGCGGCGGTACTCGTCCAGCGTCGTCGCGCCGATGACGTGCAGCTCGCCGCGGGCCAGGGCGGGCTTGAGCATGTTGCCCGCGCCGCTGGAGCCCTCGGACGAGCCCGCGCCCACGACGGTGTGCAGCTCGTCGATGAAGACGATGACCTCGTCGGAGTGCTCGCGGATCTCGTCGATGATCTTCCTGACCCGCTCCTCGAAGTCGCCGCGGTACCGGGTGCCGGCGACCAGGCCGGTCAGGTCGAGCTCGACCAGCCGCCGTCCGCGCAGCGTCTCGGGGACGTCGCCCTCCACGATCTGCGCGGCGATGCCCTCGACGATCGCGGTCTTGCCGACGCCGGCCTCGCCGATGAGCACCGGGTTGTTCTTGCGCCGCCGGGACAGCACCTCGACGGTCTGCTCGATCTCCTGCTCGCGGCCGATGACCGGGTCGATCCGTCCGTCGCGGGCCATCTGGGTGAGGTCGCGGCCGAACTCGTCGAGCGTCGGCGTGCTCGACCCGCCCTGCCCGGGGGTGCCGGGGCGCCCGCCGCGGGGCTGGGGAGCCCCCGTCGCGGCCTGCTGCAGCGCCTCCGGGGTGACGCCGCGCTCCCGCAACACCCGCCCGCCCGGGGAGTCGGGGTGGACGGCGAGGGCGAACAGCAGGTGCTCGGGACCGATGTAGGTCGAGCCCAGCGCACGGGAGACCCGGTGGGCGTCGAGCAGCGCCCGCTTGGCGGCGGGGGTCAGCGACGGCGGCTCGTCGCGGGGCTCGCCGCGCTGCAGCTGGGGCTCGAGCTGGCCGCGCAGCTGGTCGGGGTCGACGCCGCTGCGGGCGAGGAACTGCCGGGTCGTCCCGTCGCCGGTCATCGCCCACAGCAGGTGCTCGGTGTCGAGGTCGGCGCTGCCGGTGGCCACGGCCTGGTGCGCCGCGGCGTTGACCAGCTGGCGGGCCTGCTGGCTGAGGAACTGGGTGATGTCCACGCGCTGCCGCTGCTGCGGCGCCCCGCCACCCAGGAAGCGGGCGAAGAAGTCGTCGAAGGGGCTCCCGTAGGGGCCCGGGTAGTAGGGGCTGGTCATGCCTCACGTCCAAGGGGAGTCGGATCGGTCGGGAGCGCTCTCGCGAGAGGGGGCACCCGCTGGGACCCCCGTACCCGGATGCACACCGCGACACCGGGAGCGGCTCGCGGCCGCTCGTGCCCGGTACAGCGCGAAGCCCGCCCGCGGCCTTCCGACCTGTGATCCGCCCTGAGCGAACCGGGCGCCCCCGCCGGCCCGGCACCCGCTGCCGAGGTGTCGGGCCGGCGGGGGCGACACCTCCGCGTCCGCACGGAGTCGCCGTGAGCGCAGGGGAACCGCCGTCCGCTCACTCCCGGGATGCGGACACCGGTGCTGGGCCGAGGCCTGCTTGACCGTCCTCACCAGCCTGTGGTCTGGTGAGAACGACCACACCTCGCACCGAGGACCAGGGGATTTCCGGTCGTGAAGAGGTTCCTCGTCGTCGCTGTCGCGATGCTCGCCGTCCTGGCGTTCGGCACGTCACCCGCACTGGCGGCCCGTGCCGACAGTCAGGAAGGTCCGAACGGTGCTGCCTCCGCGGTCATCAACGTGTCGAGTGGGGGCCAGTACAGGGTCGACTACGCCGCTACCGACTACAGCGCCGACAACCTCTACACCGAGACGCGGCTGACCATCATCGATCCCCAGGGGTCCCGCGAGATCCGCGACGTCAACCGTGGCGGGGACATCACCGACTACCAGACGTTCGACAACCGTGGCCCCGTGACGGTCAGCATCGTCTTCACGTTCCACCGGGTCTTCGGCGGGCCGGAGAGCAATGCCGCCGACCCGCTGATCATCAACTACCCCTGATGGCCACCCGACTCCCTCTCGAGTTCCCCGTCCGCGTCGATGCGTCACGCGCGTGGACGCGAGCCGGTGGGACAGTGGTCCTGCTCGATCCCGAGGTCTACTCCACCGGCGTGCAGTTGAGGGTCCGGGCCCTCCTCCACGAACCTCCCGACGCCCTCCGCAGACGACCCGGCCTCGTCCTCGTACCGATGCCGGGTGCAGAGGACTACTCGCTGACCCTGGTGAGCCGAGACGAGCGCCTGGCCGTCACGAGCACGTGGCCGACCGCGGGACGCACCACGGGGCCGTGCCAGTGGGAGGCCGAGTACTGGCTGCCGCGTTCCGAGTGGAACTCCGTGCAGTTGCGGCTCACGTGGCCGTTCATCGGTCTGGACGAGGAGGTCCCGCTCTCGGAGGACGCTCTGACCGAGGCGTCCGGGAACGTGGTCGTCGTCCACTGCTGAGCGCCGGAGGAGAGCTCCCGGAGAGGCGGTGCTCGCGCCCCTCCACCCGCGCCCGGTGCAGTGATCGTCCACCCCTCGCTCGGACACCGACTCACCGGCACACCGTCGCCGCGCGCACGTCCGCGGTGACCACGGGCACGGCTGGGGTCGGTCGGGGCGGGGATAGCATCGACGTGTGCCGGTCCTGCCCACCTTCTCGGCTGCCGCGGTCTCCCGACTGGCGCTGGTCAACCTCGTCGCCAACGGGGCGATCGTGGTCACCGGCGGGATCGTCCGGCTCACCGGATCCGGCCTGGGGTGCCCGACCTTCCCCCGGTGCACCGAGGACAGCCTGGTGACGACGCCCGAGATGGGTGGCCACGGCGTCATCGAGTTCGGCAACCGGCTGCTCACCTTCGTGCTGACCGCGGTCGCCGTGGCGCTGCTGGTGGCGGTCTGGCGCTCCGCGCGCCGCGACCTGCGCCCGCTCGCCGTCCTCACCTTCCTGGGCATCCCCGTCCAGGCGGCCATCGGCGGGGTCACCGTGCTCACCGGGCTGAACCCCTGGACGGTCGCCGTGCACTTCCTCGTGTCGACGGCGCTCATCGCGCTGTCGACCGTGCTGTGGCTGCGGTCCCGGGAGCCCGGGGTGGGTCAGCCGCTGGTCCGCCGCCCGGTCGCGCTGCTGGTCGGCGGGATCGCCGCGGTGACGGCAGCGGTGCTGGTGCTCGGCACGCTCGTGACCGGCAGCGGTCCGCACAGCGGTGACGTCGACGCGAACGACGTCCCGACCGGCGACCGGATCGGCTTCGACCTGCGCACCGTCAGCCAGGTGCACGCCGACCTGGTGTTCCTGCTCGTCGGGCTCACCGTCGCGCTGCTCGTGGCGCTGTACGCCACCGACGCCCCGGGGCGGGTCAAGCGGGCCGCGCGCGACGTCCTCGTCGTCCAGCTGCTGCAGGGCGTCGTCGGGTTCGTCCAGTACTTCACCGGGCTGCCGGTCGTGCTGGTGCTGCTGCACATGCTGGGCGCGGTGCTGGTGACCGTCTCGACCGCCCGCCTGGTGTGGTCGGTGCGCGGCCCGGCCAGCGAGCAGCCCCTCGACACCCCCGCCGTCCCCGCGGTCGCCACCCGCTGAGCCGCCGGGCACCGCGTGCCGACGGCGCCGGATGACGACAGCAGGTCGACACCCGGCGGCACGGGACCCGCTCGACCGGCCCGGCCCGGGGAGCTGGCCGCGGAGGTGCGCCTCGCCGGCCTCGTCCCGGACGGGCCGGTGGCCGTGGAGGGCCTGGCGGGCTGCGCCGCCGACGTCGACGCGCTGCTCGACGACGACGGGACACGGGCCCGGGTGCTGGAGGCCCTGCGCAGCACCGAGCGGGAGCCGTCCCTGCTCGGAGCCAGCAGCCACCTGCTGATCGCCGGCCGCCGGGACTGAGCCGCCTCACCTCCGCCGGCCGGCACCGCCCTCACCCCGTGGTGCCCGACCTCACCCCACAGCGCGAGGTCGGGCACCACGGCGCGCGGGCGGGCGCGGGGCACGAGGCGCGGCACGACCGCGTCCGGGCCGGGCCGGGCGGCCTCAGACGAGGACGTCGATGGCGATGGCGATCGACAGCAGCGTCATGTGCGTGATCGACACGGAGAACAGCCGCATCGGCCGGTCGGGCAGGGCGCTCTGGATGCGGCCCAGCCACTGGTGGGACTCGGCCACGTACCAGGCGCCGAGGAGCCCCCCGCCGATGGCGAAGGCCCAGCCGAGGACGGGCGTGATCGAGCCCATCAGCAGGGTCGCCCCCAGGGTGGCCCAGGCCCACGCGACGGACTGGCGGCCGACGCTCGCCGGGCCGGCGACCACCGACAGCATGGGGACACCGGCGCGGGCGTAGTCCTCGCGGTACCGGCTGGCCAGGGCCCAGAAGTGCGGCATCTGCCAGCAGAAGACGACGGCGAAGAAGGCGAGCGCCGGCCAGGAGAGGGAGCCGGTCACCGCCGCCCAGCCGATGAGCACCGGCGCCGCCCCGGGGAAGGCCCCGAAGACCGTGTTGTGCCGGCTGCGGCGCTTGAGCACCATCGTGTAGACGACGGAGTAGGCCAGGATCGCGACCGCGGCCAGTGCCGTGGCCAGCGGCGTGGTGGCCACCCACAGGAGCGTCAGCGACGCCGCGGCGAGGACCAGCCCGAAGACCAGCGCCGCCCGGGCGGACACCGCCCCGGACGGGATCGGCCGGTCGCGCGTGCGCGACATCAGCCGGTCGATGTCGCGGTCGTACCAGCAGTTGAACGTGTTGGCCGCCCCGGCGGCGAACATCCCGCCGACCATCGTGGCGCCCACGAGCCGCCAGGAGGGCCACCCGTCGGCCGCCATCATCATCGCCGGCAGCGTCGTGACCAGCAGCAGCTCGACGAGCTTCGGCTTGGTCAGCGCCACGTAGGCGCCCACGACCTCGGACAGGCGGCGGGCGGAGACGACCGGCCGCTCGGAGACGGCCGTCACCGGACGGCCTCCCCCACGCGCGCGCACGGGCGGCAGGGCACCACCGGGCAGGACGGCAGCACGGAGGTCCCTTCAGACCGGCGACGGAACGGCTCCCACTGTATCCCGCGGCCACCGCGCGGACGGGCCGGGATGACTAGGGTTCGATCACGTTGACGCTGCGCGAACAGCGGGTAGGGCCGTCGTCGACGACGACGGAGGTCCCGGGTCACCGACGCCCGGAGGCCGGGCGCCCGGCCGGGCACCGCACCGCGTCACCCGCCCGGGAGCACGGGACACCGGTCCCCCGGGCGGCCCCGCACACGGCCGACCTCGAGGAGCACCGCCCGACATGACCACTCAGGCCAACGACGCGAGGAGCACGGAGTCCGAGGCCCCCGCCGAGGCCGCCACCGACTCCCCCACCGGCTCGCCCCGCCAGCCGCGCCCGACGCTGCCCGAGGGCTTCGGTGACCTCGACCGCCGCGCCATCGACACCGCCCGGGTGCTGGCCATGGACGCGGTGCAGAAGGTCGGCAACGGCCACCCGGGCACCGCGATGAGCATGGCGCCCACGGCCTACCTGCTCTTCCACAAGTGGCTCCGGCACGACCCCACCGACCCGAACTGGGTGGCCCGGGACCGGTTCGTGCTGTCGATGGGCCACTCGAGCCTGACGCTGTACGTGCAGCTCTACCTCGCCGGCTACGGCCTCGAGCTCGAGGACCTGCAGGCGCTGCGCACCTGGGGCTCCAAGACCCCCGGCCACCCCGAGGTCAACCACACCCCCGGCGTGGAGACGACGACCGGCCCGCTGGGCCAGGGCGTCGGCAACGCCGTGGGCATGGCGATGGCCGCCCGCCGCGAGCGCGGCCTGCTCGACCCCGACGCCCCCGAGGGCGAGAGCCTCTTCGACCACACCATCTGGGCCTTCTGCTCCGACGGCGACCTGGAGGAGGGCGTCAGCGGCGAGGCCTCCTCGCTGGCCGGCACCCAGCAGCTGGGCAACCTGGTGCTCGTCTACGACGACAACCGGATCTCCATCGAGGACGACACGACCGTCGCCTTCACCGAGGACGTCGGCAAGCGCTACGAGGCCTACGGCTGGCACGTGCAGCACGTCGACGACGGCGAGGACCTGGCCGCCGTCGACGCGGCGTTCGCCGCCGCCAAGGCCGAGACGTCCCGCCCGTCGATCGTCGTGCTGCGGACGATCATCGCCTGGCCCGCGCCGAACAAGCAGAACACCGGCGCCGCGCACGGCTCCGCCCTCGGCGACGACGAGGTGCGCGCCACCAAGGAGGTCCTCGGCCTCGACCCGGAGCAGAGCTTCCAGGTCGACGACGAGGTGCTCGCCCACGCCCGCTCGGTGGTCGACGCCGGCAAGCAGGCGCACGCCGAGTGGCAGCAGCGCTTCGACGCCTGGGCGCGGGAGCACGGCGAGCGCGCCGGCCTGCTGGAGCGGATGCGCGAGCGCCGGCTGCCCGAGGGGTTCGCCGAGGCGCTGCCCACCTTCGACGCCGATCCCAAGGGCGTGGCCACCCGCAAGGCCTCGGGCAAGGTCCTCGCCGCGCTCTACCCGGCGCTGCCCGAGCTGTGGGGCGGGTCGGCCGACCTGGCGGAGAGCAACAACACCGCCGTCGAGGGCGAGCCGTCGTTCCTGCCGGCCAACCGCCAGACCAAGATGTGGAGCGGCGGCCCCTACGGGCGCACCCTGCACTTCGGCGTCCGCGAGCACGCCATGGGTGCGATCATGAACGGCATCGCGCTGCACGGCGGCACCCGCGTCTACGGCGGCACCTTCCTCACCTTCTCCGACTACATGCGCGGCGCGGTGCGGCTGGCCGCGCTCATGCAGCTGCCGGTCGTCTACGTGTGGACGCACGACTCGATCGGTCTCGGCGAGGACGGCCCCACCCACCAGCCGATCGAGCACTTCGCCGCGCTGCGCGCCATCCCCGGCCTCGACGTCGTCCGCCCGGCCGACGCCAACGAGGTGGCCGTCGCCTGGCGGACGGTGCTGGAGAACAACGACCGCCCGGCCGGCCTGCTGCTGTCGCGGCAGAACCTCCCGGTGTTCGACCGCTCGGAGTTCGGCTCCGCCGAGGGCACCGCCCGCGGCGCCTACGTGCTGGCCGACGCCTCCACCGGGCAGCCCGAGGTGATCCTGCTGGGCACCGGCTCGGAGGTGCAGATCGCGGTGGCCGCCCGCGAGCGGCTGGAGGCCGACGGCGTGCCGACCCGCGTGGTGTCGGTGCCGTGCGTCGAGTGGTTCGCCGACCAGGACCAGGCCTACAAGGACGAGGTGCTCCCGCCCACCGTCCGCGCCCGGGTGAGCGTCGAGGCGGGCGTGCCGATGGGCTGGCGCGAGTTCGTCGGCGACGCCGGGCGGATCGTGGGCCTGACCCACTACGGCGCCAGCGCCGCCTACTCGGTGCTCTACGAGCAGTTCGGGCTCACCGACGAGGCCGTCGTCGCCGCTGCCCGCGAGTCCATCGACGCCGCGGCCTCGGGGAACGCCGTCCCAGCCGGGCCGGTGGCGGCGACCGGCGGCCTCCCCCACCCCACCGGCGACCGATGAAGGACCACCCCTCCCCCCACGCCTCGCACGCTCGGCGCGGGACCCTGAGGGGTGGCCGTTCCAGCACCTCACCGGAAAGGACCTGACCATGGCACAGAACGAGAAGCTGGCCGAGCTGTCCGCGGCGGGCGTCGCCGTGTGGCTCGACGACCTGTCCCGCGACCGCATCCGCAGCGGGAACCTGCAGTCGATGGTCGACGAGTACTCCGTCGTCGGCGTCACCACCAACCCGACCATCTTCGCCGCGGCGATCAGCGGGTCGGACTCCTACGACGACCAGGTGCACGCCCTCGCGGTGCGCAAGGTCAGCGTCGAGGAGGCGCTGCGCACCATCACCGCCGCCGACGTCCGGGACGCCTGCGACCTGCTCGCCCCGGTGGCGCAGCGGCAGCCCGGCGACGGGCGGGTGTCGCTGGAGGTGGCGCCGGGCCTGGCGCACGACACCGACGCGACCGCGGCCGAGGCCGCGCACCTGTGGTGGCTGGTCGACCGGCCCAACCTCTTCATCAAGATCCCGGCCACCGAGGAGGGGCTGGCGGCGATCACCACCTCGATCGCGCGCGGCATCAGCGTCAACGTCACCCTCATCTTCAGCCCCGAGCGGTACCGCGCCGTCATGGACGCCTACCTCTCCGGGCTGGAGCAGCGGCTGGCCGACGACGCCGACGCCGACCTCACCCAGATCGCCTCGGTGGCGTCGTTCTTCGTGTCCCGCGTGGACACCGAGATCGACAAGCGGCTGGAGAAGGCCGGCGCCGACGAGCTCAAGGGCAAGGCGGCGCTGGCCAACGCGCAGCTGGCCTACCGGGCCTACGAGGAGGTCTTCTCCTCCGACCGCTGGAAGGCGCTCGAGGCCAGGGGTGCCCGCCCGCAGCGCCCGCTGTGGGCCTCGACCGGCGTCAAGGACCCGTCCCTCCCGGACACCCTCTACGTCAGCGAGCTCATCGCCCCCGGCACGGTCAACACCATGCCGGAGAAGACGATGAAGGCCTACGCCGACCACGGCGAGGCCGGCACCCCGGTGCAGCAGACCTACGAGGACGCCGCCGCGGTGATGAAGGCCGTCGCCGACGCCGGGATCGACCTCGACGACGTCTTCCGCGTGCTGGAGGACGAGGGCGTGCAGAAGTTCGTCGACTCCTGGGACGAGCTCACCGCGTCGGTGAAGAGCGAGCTCGAGGACAAGGCATGACCCTGCAGTTCCGCTGCAGCGGCCTCGAGGTCCCCGAGCCGGTCCGTGCCCAGCTGGCCGACGACGACGTCGCGGCCCGGCTGGTGGGCAAGGACGCCACGCTGTGGGGACCCGAGGCCGAGCCCGAGGCCTCGATCCGGCTCGGGTGGCTCGACCTACCGGCGACCAGCCGCGAGCTGGTCGCCCGGCTGGCCGACCTGCGCGCCGAGCTCGCCGGCGAGGGCCTCGACCGGGTCGTCCTCGCCGGCATGGGCGGCTCGTCGCTCGCGCCGGAGGTCATCTGCCGGACGGCGGGGGTGCCGCTGGTCGTGCTCGACACCACCGACCCCGGCCAGGTCGCGGCGGCGATGACCGACCTCGACCGCACCGTGGTGGTGGTCAGCTCGAAGTCCGGCGGCACGGTGGAGACCGACAGCCACCGCCGGGCCTTCCTCACCGCCTTCGCCGAGGCGGGCCTCGACGAGCAGCAGGTGGGCCGCCGGTTCGTCGTCGTCACCGACCCCGGCTCCCCGCTGGCCGAGACGGCGGCGGCGATGGGCGCCCGCGCGGTGTTCCTCGCCGACCCCCACGTCGGCGGCCGCTACAGCGCGCTGTCGGCCTTCGGCCTGGTGCCCGCCGCGCTGGCCGGCGTCGACGTCGCCGAGCTGCTCGACGACGCCGCCGACCTCGCCGAGCACCTCGCCGAGGAGGGCAACCCGGCGCTGGAGCTGGGCGTGGCGATGGGCGCGGGCTTCCGCACCGGCCGCGACAAGGTGGCCCTGGCCGACGGCGGCTCGGGCATCACCGGCTTCGGCGACTGGGCCGAGCAGCTGGTCGCCGAGTCCACCGGCAAGGAGGGCCGCGGCCTGCTGCCCGTCGTCCTGGAGTCGGTGGACGCGCCGGGCGCCGCGGCGCCGGACGCGCTGCTGGCCGTGGTCGGCGGCGACCCGGTGGAGGGCCGGCCCTCGGTCGGCGTCGCCGGGCCGCTGGGCGCGCAGTTCCTCGGGTGGGAGTACGCGACGGCGGTGGCCGGGCGGGTGCTCGGGATCAACCCCTTCGACCAGCCCAACGTCACCGAGAGCAAGGAGAACACCTCCCGCATCCTCGAGTCCGGGCTGCCCGACGAGCGGCCGCTGGCCACGGTGGGCGCGGTCGAGCTGTACGCCTCCGGCGGCGTCCTCGACGGGGTCGACCTCAGCGCGCACGACGGGCTGACGCTGGCGCTCGACGCGCTGCTGGCCGCGGTGCCGCCGAGGGGGTACCTGGCGGTCATGGCCTACCTCGACCGCGAGGCCGACGCCCGTGCCGGGGAGCTGCGGGCGGCCCTGGCCCGCCGCACCGAGCACGCCGTGACCTTCGGCTGGGGCCCGCGGTTCCTGCACTCCACCGGCCAGTACCACAAGGGCGGGCCGCAGGTGGGCGCCTTCCTGCAGGTCACCGGCGCGGTCACGGACGACCTCCCGGTGCCCGACCGGCCGTACTCGTTCGGCACGCTGCAGGCCGCCCAGGCGGCCGGCGACCGGCAGGCGCTGGCCGACCGGCAGCGACCGCTGCTGCACCTGCACCTGACCGACCGCTCCGCCGGCGTCGACCAGCTGATGCGAGCCCTCGGCTGACCCCCGCTCCGCGGGACCCCACGCCCGGCCGGGACAGCCGTCCCGGCCGGGCGTCCCGCACCCATCTCCAGGAGGGTCCATGATCCCCAACCCGCTGCGGGACCCGCGGGACCGGCGGCTGCCCCGCGTCCCCGAACCCTGTGCCCTCGTCGTCTTCGGCATCACCGGCGACCTCGCCCGCAAGAAGCTGCTGCCCGCCGTCTACGACCTGGCCAACCGCGGCCTGCTGCCCACCAACTTCGCGCTGCTGGGCTTCGCCCGCCGGGACTGGGGCGACCAGGACTTCGCCGAGCTGGCCCGCGACGCCGCCCGCAACGCCGCGCGCACCCCGTGGCGCGAGGAGGTGTGGGAGCGGCTGGCCAGCAGCGTCCGCTTCGTGCAGGGCTCCTTCGACGACGACAACGCCTTCGACGAGCTGGCCGCCACCCTCGGCGAGCTCGAGGGCAGTCACGGCATCGGCGGCAACGCGGCGTTCTACCTGTCCATCCCGCCGGCGATGTTCCCGGTCGTGCTCAAGCAGATGCAGCGCACCCGCATGGCCGAGAGCACCCCGGACCGGTGGCGCCGCGTCGTCGTCGAGAAGCCCTTCGGCACCGACCTGGCCTCCAGCCGCGAGCTCAACGAGCTGGTCGACTCGGTGTTCAGCGCCCAGGACGTCTTCCGCATCGACCACTACCTGGGCAAGGAGACCGTCCAGAACCTCATGGCGCTGCGGTTCGCCAACGAGCTGTTCGAGCCAGTCTGGAACGGCCACCACGTCGACTCGGTGCAGATCACCATGGCCGAGGACGTGGGCATCGGCGGGCGGGCCGGCTTCTACGAGCGGACCGGCGCCGCCCGGGACGTGCTGCAGAACCACCTGCTGCAGCTGCTGGCGCTCACCGCGATGGAGGAGCCGGTCGAGTTCTCCGCCGACGAGATCCGCACCGAGAAGCTCAAGGTGCTGCGGGCGATCTCGCTGCCGGAGGACCTGGGCACCTTCGCCGTCCGCGGGCAGTACGAGCAGGGCTGGCTGGCCGGGCAGCGGGCGAAGGGCTACCGGCAGGAGGAGGGCGTCGACGCGTCGTCGACCACCGAGACCTTCGCCGCCGTCCGGCTCGGGGTGGAGACCCGCCGCTGGGCCGGGGTGCCGTTCTACCTGCGCACCGGCAAGCGGCTGCCCCGCCGGGTCACCGAGATCGCGCTGGTGTTCAAGCGGGCGCCGCACCTGCCCTTCGCCGACACCGACACCGAGGAGCTGGGCAACAACCAGCTCGTCGTCCGCGTGCAGCCCGACGAGGGCGTCACCCTCAAGTTCGGCTCCAAGGTGCCCGGCAGCGTGATGGAGGTCCGGGACGTGTCCATGGACTTCCTCTACGGCGAGCAGTTCACCGAGACCAGCCCCGAGGCCTACGAGCGGCTGCTGCTCGACGTGCTGCTCGGTGACGCCACGCTCTTCCCGCGCAACGCCGAGGTCGAGGCCTCGTGGTCGGTGATCGACCCGCTCGAGGAGTTCTGGGCCGGCAGCACGCCCGAGCCCTACCGGGCCGGCGAGTGGGGCCCGCGGGCGGCCGACCAGATGCTCGCCGCCGAGGGCCGCCGGTGGCGGCGGCCGTGACCGGCGGCAACCGACGCGAGGAGACGACGTGACGACGCTGTGGGACACCACCGGATCCGCGGTGGTCAAGGAGCTGGCCGCGCAGCGGCGGACCGGCGGCGCGGTGCTCTCCGGCGTGGCGCTGACGCTGGTCGTCGTCGCCGACGAGGGACGGGTGACCGAGGCCGAGGACGCGGCCACCGTCGCCGCCGAGCAGCACCCCTGCCGGATCCTGGTGGTGGTGCGCCGGCAGATCGAGGCGCCGGTGCCGCGGCTGGACGCCGAGGTGTCCATCGGCGGGCGGCTCGGCCCCGGCGAGGCCGTGGTCATGCGGATGTACGGCCGGCTGGCGCTGCACGCCGAGTCGGTGGTGCTGCCGCTGCTGGCCGCCGACGCGCCCGTCGTCACCTGGTGGCACACCCAGCCGCCGGCGCGGCTGGCCGCCGACGCGCTCGCCGTCATCGCCGACCGGCGGATCACCGACAGCACCTCGGCGCCCGACCAGCTCGCCGCCCTGCGCACCCGCGCGCAGGACTACGCCCCCGGCGACACCGACCTCGCCTGGACCCGCGCCACCGCCTGGCGGGCGACGCTGACCTCCGCGGTCGACTCGGTGGCCGGGCGTCGCGGCGACGCCGTCCGGGTGCTCGGCGGCCGGGTCGAGGGGGCCCCCGGCTCGGCCACCGCCCGGCTGCTGGCCGGCTGGCTGTCCTCGCGCTCCGGGGCGGAGATCGACGTCGTCCAGGCCACCCGCCACCCCGGCGACACCGGCGTCGACTCGGTCGTCCTGCAGCTCGACCAGGACGAGGAGGTGCGGGTGCACACCGACCGCCGCGGCGGCGCGGTGATCAGCCAGCCCTACCGGCCCGACGCGACGATGGCGCTGCCCGACCGCTCGCTGGGCGACCTGCTCGGCGAGGAGCTGCGCCGGCTCGACCCCGACGAGCCCTACGCGGAGGCACTCGAGGTCACCACCGGCCTGTCCGGCCTGACCGGCCGGGCGTCGCTGCGCTCGCACGTCTGGGTCGACCCCGCCGAGCAGGACGGCCGCCCGGACGGCCCGGACGGCCCGGTCGACGCCGAGTCGGTCGGCGACAACAGCCCCCACGGCGCGGCGCCCACCGTCCCGCCGACCTCCGAGGGCACCGACGAGGTGGCCCTGGCCGGCGAGCACGACAGCCCCGACCCGACGGCGCCCGAGGCGGTCCGGTGACGCTGTCACCCGGCGAGCGGATCGCCGCGCGGCTGGCCGAGCACGCGGACGGGCCGGTGCCCGACGTCGTGGTGGAGCCCGACGCCGAGCAGCTGGCGCGGGCAGCCGCCGCGGCGCTGGTGGCCCGGCTGACCGCCGCGCAGGCGGTGCACGGGACGGCGTCGGTGGTGCTCACCGGCGGCGGCGTGGGCACCGCGGTGCTGCGGCACGTGGCCGTCCTGGCCGAGGAGCCGGCCCCCGGCCAGGACGTCGACTGGACGGCGGTCGACGTCTGGTGGGGCGACGAGCGGTTCGTGCCCGCCGACTCCGACGAGCGCAACGAGGGGGGCGCCCGCGAGGCGCTCCTCGACCGGGTCGGGGTGCCCGCCGAGCGGGTGCACGCGATGCCCGCCTCCGACGCCGGCTTCGACACCCCCGAGGACGCCGCGGAGTGGTACGCGGGCGAGCTCGCGGCCGCCGCGCAGGACGGTCCGCTGCCCCGGTTCGACGTGCTGCTGCTGGGGATGGGCCCCGAGGGCCACGTGGCGTCGGTCTTCCCGCACTCGCCGGCGGCCTCGGACCGGCGTCCGGTGGTCGCCGTCCGGAACTGCCCGAAGCCCCCTCCGACGCGGGTGAGCCTCGGGTTCCCCGCGATCACCAGCGCCGAGGAGGTGTGGCTGCTCGTCTCCGGCGAGGGCAAGGCCGAGGCGGTGGCCGCCGCGCTCGGCGGCGCCGACCCGCTCGACCTGCCCGCCGCCGGTGCCCGCGGCCGCCGGGCCACCCGCTGGCTGCTCGACGCGGCGGCGGCCGGCAGGCTGCCCGGCGCCTCCGGCTGACCGGCGGGGCGCGCCGGGATCAGGCGACCTGGTCGTCGCGCGTGCCCCCTCACCGTGGGACGTGAGGGTGGACGCGACGGGATCAGGTCACCTGATCACCGCGCGGGGGTGCTCAGGCGCCGCGGCGGGCCCGGAGCTTGGCCAGGGCCTCCTCGAGGAGGGCGTCGCCGTCGGCGTCGCTGCGCCGCTCGCGGACGTAGGCCAGGTGCGTCTTGTACGGCTCGGTGCGCGGCGCCGGCGGGGGCGCCTGCTCGTCCTGACCGGCGGGCAGTCCGCACCGGGGGCAGTCCCACAGGTCGGGGACCTCGGCGTCGGTGGCGAAGGCCACCTGCGTCTCGTGCCCCTGGCTGCACCAGTAGGACATCCGGTTGCGCGGCGCGGCCTCACCGCGCTCGGCCTCACCCATCGGACCCGCACCGACCCGGGTCCCCCGGATCGCGTTGCCACCAGCCACGAGCGTCCCCTCAGAACCGACGTGCCGTCCGTGCCACGGCGCGGTCGCACCGCTCGGGCAGTCTATGGCCTGGGGCGTGTACTCCCGGTCACGATCTCGCGGCTTTTCTCGCAGTTCAGCCTCGGGGAGGGGCCGCTCAGACCTTGAGGAGGATGCCCAGCGTCACGATGCAGACCGTCCAGACGAGGCCGGTCAGCACGGTGAGCCGGTTGAGGTTCTTCTCCACCACGGAGGAGCCGGACAGCTGCGAGGACACCGCGCCGCCGAACATCGAGGACAGGCCGCCGCCCTTGCCGCGGTGCAGCAGGATGAGCACCACGAGCAGCACGCTGGTCAGCACCAGCACCACGTTGAGGCCGATCTCGAACACGACCCCAGGGTAGCGGGTGCCGGGGAGGCCCCCGTTCAGCGCACGCCGGCGGTGGCCAGGTCGTAGCCGGCGTAGGGCTGCATGACCACGCCGTTGTGCAGCCGCTGGCCGGCCAGCAGCTGCACGCGCGCCTCCACCAGCGGCACGTAGGCGTCCGTGGCCCGGGCGGCGGTGGCGAGCTCGCGCCAGCCCGACACGGCGGCGCCCGGGTCCGGGGCCGCGCGGGCGGCGTCGACCAGCCCCGACAGCGCCGGGTCGGTGAGCCGGGCGTAGTTGGTGTTGCCGGGGTCGCTCACCGACCGGCCGTCGGCCAGCGGCACGAGGAACGAGCCCGGCGTCGGGAAGTCGGCCCGCCAGGTGACCAGCACGACCCCGTAGCCGTTGCGCGCCACGTTGTCCGGCGAGCCGACGTCGGTGGCGTAGAAGCCGGCCGCCGGCAGCGGGCGGACCTCCACGTCGATCCCGACGGCGCCGAGCTGGTCGGCGACCTCCTCGGCGACGTCGATGCTGGCCTGCGCGTCGGGGACGGCGAGCACCGTGCTGAAGCCGTCGGGCCGGCCGCAGGCGGCGAGCGCGGCGCGCGCGGCACCGGGGTCGGGACCGGGGTCGGGCTCCTCGGGCCCGCCGACCACCGCCCGCGGCCACAGCTGGGAGGTGCGCACGGCGTTGTCCGCCCCGCCGACCGTCTCCTGGACGGCGCCGCGGTCGACCGCCGCGGCCACCGCCGCCCGGCAGTTCGCGTCGTCCATCGGCGCCACGTCGGTGGGCAGCGCCAGCATCCGCACCGCGCCGCTGGTCACGTCGTCGACCCGGTCGGCCAGCGGCACCTCTCCCCCGCCGCCCTCGGCCAGCCGGGAGCTGGTGGCCGGGTGCACGCCGGTGCCGGAGACGTCGACGTCGGCCGACCCGGCGAGCAGCGCCTGGTCGCGCTCGAGCTGGGACAGCCCGGTGCGGACGACGACCCGGTCGGGCAGCGCGGTGCGCAGCACGTCGCTGGCGGGGTCCCACTGCGGGTTGCGGTCGAGCACGATGCCGGTCTCGGGGTCGACGGTGGTCACCGCGTAGGGGCCCGAGGAGACCGGGTCGCCGCCGTAGCCGGCGCCGGTGTCGTTCTCCACGGGCACCGGGCTGCTCGCGGGCAGCGCCAGCACGTGGGGGAAGTCCGGCTCGGCGTAGCGCAGCCGGAAGACGATGGTCAGGTCGTCGGGCGTCTGGACCGAGGCCAGCCCGAGCCGGGCAGGGTCCTCGTCCTGGTAGGGCCCGGCGTAGGGGTTCGCCGGGTCGTCGAGCAGGCCCACCACGTAGGTGGGGCCGCCGACGACGACGTCGGAGGCGAAGGAGCGCTCGATGCCGTACTTGACGTCGCGCGAGGTGATCGCCCGGCCGTTCTCGAAGCGGGCTCCCTCGCGGAGGGTGAACGTCCAGGTCAGCCCGCCGTCGTCCGTCGTGCCGGTGTCCGTGGCGAGGTCGGGGACCAGCTCGGCGGTGCTGCCCGGCTCGGAGGAGTAGGTGACCAGCGTGCGGGTGTAGAGCCGCATGAGGTTCCAGACGCCGGGCTGGTAGGAGACCTGGGGGTCGAGGCTGTCGACGTCGCCGGTGACCACGCGCAGCGTCCCGCCGGTGCGCTCCGAGGCCGCGCGCACGCCCTCGACGCCGGCGTCGGGACCGTCCCCGAGCACGGGCACGGCGGTGGCCGAGTCGCGCCCGCCGCCGCAGCTCACCGCCAGGACGACCACGAGGACGACGACGACGGCCAGGCCGAGCACCCGGCCGGGGGCGCCGCGCAGCCACGCGGGCAGCCGGCGACCGGACCGCGAGCGGGTGGGTCCCTGCAGCGTGCTGTCCACCCACCCGCCCCCACTGGGCCGCCGGGGCTGCTAGCTGCCCTCGGCGGCGATCCGACAGATCTGCGCGAACTCGTCGGCGTCCAGGCTCGCGCCACCGACCAGTGCGCCGTCGACGTCCGGCCCGGCCAGGATCCCGGCCGTGTTCGCGGCCTTCACCGACCCGCCGTAGAGGATACGGACGATCCCTGCCGTCTCGGTGCCGAAACGCTCGGCGAGCCGTGACCGGAGGGCGCCGCACACCTCCTGTGCGTCGTCAGGGGTGGCGACCTCACCGGTGCCGATGGCCCAGACCGGCTCGTACGCGATCACGATGCCGGTGCCCTCGCCCGGGCCGGTGAGCTGCTCGGCCGACAGGCCCTCGAGCGCGGCGTCGAGCTGGGCGGTGCAGTGCGGGACGTGCTCGCCGGCCCGGCGGACGTCGAGCCCCTCCCCCACGCAGAGGATCGGCACCAGGCCGTGCCGCAGGCTGCTGCGCACCTTGGCGGCCACGACCGCGTCGTCCTCGGCGTGCAGCGCGCGCCGCTCGGAGTGCCCGACGACGACGTAGCGGCAGGCCAGGGCGGCCAGCATGCCCCCGCTGACCTCGCCGGTGTAGGCGCCGGAGTCCTCCGCCGAGACGTCCTGCGCGCCGTAGCCGACGTCGAGGTCGTCGCCGGCCACCAGGGTCTGCACGCTGCGCAGCGCGGTGAACGGCGGGAGGACGACGACCTCGGCGGCCTCCAGCTCGTGCTCCTTCAGGCTGAAGACCAGCTTCTGCACCAGGCCGATGGCCTCCAGGTGCGTCAGGTGCATCTTCCAGTTGCCCGCGATGAGCGGGCGCCGGCCCTCGCGCCGGACCGGCGGCTTGCTGCGTGCCATCTGCGCCTCCTCAGTCGGCGAGCACCGCGAGGCCCGGGAGCTCCCGGCCCTCGAGGTACTCCAGCGACGCGCCGCCGCCGGTGCTGATGTGCCCGTAGGCCGCCTCGTCCAGGCCGAGCACGCGGACAGCGGCCGCGGAGTCGCCGCCGCCGACGACCGACAGCCCGTCGACGGCGGCCACGGCCCGGGCCACGCCCCGGGTGCCGGCCTGGAACGGCGCGAGCTCGAAGACGCCCATCGGGCCGTTCCAGAACACCGTGCGGGCGCCGGCCAGCTCGCGACCGAAGGCCTCCACCGTGCGCGGGCCGACGTCGAGGCCCATCTGCCCGTCGGGTATCTCCTCGACCGGGACGACGCCGGTCTCGGCGTCGGCGCTGAACTCCGGCGCGACGACGACGTCGACCGGCAGCACGATCCGCTCGCCGGCCTCGGCGAGCAGCCGGCGGCAGGTGTCCACCTGGTCGGCCTCGAGCAGCGACCTCCCGACGCCGAGGCCCTGGGCGGCCAGGAAGGTGAAGCACATGCCGCCGCCGACGAGCAGCCGGTCGACCTTGGGCAGCAGCGCCTCGATGACGGCGAGCTTGTCGCTGACCTTCGAGCCGCCCAGCACCACCACGTAGGGCCGCTCGGGGTCGGTCGTCAGCCGGGTCAGCACGTCGAGCTCGGCGGCCACCAGCCGCCCCGCCACGTGCGGCAGCCGCTGCGCGACGTCGTAGACCGACGCGTGCTTGCGGTGCACCGCACCGAAGGCGTCGTCGACGTAGACGTCGGCCAGCGCGGCCAGCCGGTCGGCCAGCCCGCCGCGCTCGGTGTCGTCCTTGCTGGTCTCGGCCGCCTCGAAGCGCACGTTCTCCAGCAGCAGCAGGTCGCCGTCGCCGAGGGCGTCGGCCTTCGCGCGGGCGTCGTCGCCGGCGACGTCGGCGGCCAGCGGCACCCCGGTGCCGAGCAGCTCACCGAGCCGCCCGGCCACCGGGGCCAGCGAGTACTGCGGGTCGGGCGCGCCCTTGGGCCGGCCCAGGTGCGCGGCCACGACGACGCGGGCGCCGGCGTCGCGCAGTGCCTGCAGCGTCGGGAGGCTGGCCCGGATGCGGCCGTCGTCGGTGATGGCTCGGGTCTGCTTGTCGAGGGGGACGTTCAGGTCGGTGCGCACCAGCACGCGCCGGCCCGACACCCCCTCGGCGAGCAGGTCGTCGAGGGAGCGCATCGGGTTACAGCGAGCGGCCGACGAGCTCGACGGAGTCGACCAGCCGGTTGGAGTAGCCCCACTCGTTGTCGTACCAGCCGAGCACCTTGACCATCGGGCCGAAGACCTTGGTCAGCTTGGAGTCGTAGATGCACGAGGCCGGGTCGGTGACGATGTCGGAGGAGACGATCGGCGCATCGGTGTACTTGAGGAAGCCGGCCAGCGGACCGGCGGCGGCCTCGCGGTAGGCGGCGTCGATGTCGTCGGCCGAGGCCTCGCGGGAGACCTGGACGGTCAGGTCGGTGGCCGAGCCGGTGGGGACCGGGACGCGGACGGCGTAGCCGTCGAGCTTGCCCTGCAGCTCCGGCAGGACCAGACCGATCGCCTTGGCCGCACCGGTCGAGGTCGGGACCATGTTGAGCGCGGCGGCGCGGGCGCGGCGGAGGTCCTTGTGCGGGCCGTCCTGGAGGTTCTGGTCGGCGGTGTAGGCGTGGATCGTCGTCATCAGCCCACGCTCGATGCCGAAGGCGTCGTGCAGCACCTTGGCCAGCGGGGCCAGGCAGTTGGTGGTGCAGGACGCGTTGCTGATGATCGTCTGCGAGCCGTCGTACTTCTCGTGGTTGACGCCCATGACGATGGTCAGGTCGTCGCCGGTGGCCGGCGCGGAGATGATGACCTTCTTGGCACCGCCGGCGTCGACGTGCTTGCGGGCGTCGTCGGCCTTGGTGAAGAACCCGGTGGACTCGACGACGACGTCGACGCCCAGGTCGCCCCACGGCAGGTTGGCCGGGTCGCGCTCGGAGAGCACCTTCATCGTGGTACCGGCGATCTTGATGCCGTCGCCGTCGGCGGCGACGTCCTCGGACAGCACGCCCAGCACGCTGTCGTACTTGAGCAGGTGCGCCAGGACCTCGGGGCTGGTCAGGTCGTTGACCGCCACGATCTCGACGTCCTTGCCGCTGGCCGCGGCCGCCCGCCAGAAGTTGCGCCCGATCCGGCCGAAACCGTTGATGCCCACCCGTACGGTCACAGTGACCTCCTGTGCTCGGTTCTCGCCTCCGGTCGACCGCGCGAGCGCGCGGCCGCGATCGGCGACGACCCTATCGGCCGCGCCCGGAGCCGTCCGGTCGAGCCCCGGCCGGTCCGGCCGGGGCCCGCCGGCTACTGGGCCAGCATGTCGTCGGTGACGACCGACTCGGTGTCGGGGATGCCGAGGTCCTTGGCGCGCTTGTCGGCCATCGCCAGCAGACGCCTTATCCGGCCGGCGACGGCGTCCTTGGTCATCGGCGGGTCGGCGCGCTGGCCGAGCTCCTCCAGCGAGGCCTGGCCGTGCTCGAGGCGCAGCCGCCCGGCGACGAGCAGGTGCTCGGGCGCGTCGCCGGCGAGGATCTCCAGCGCCCGCTCCACCCGCGCGCTGGCCGCGACCGCGGCGCGCGCCGAGCGGCGCAGGTTGGCGTCGTCGAAGTTGGCCAGCCGGTTGGCCGTGGCCCGGACCTCGCGGCGCATTCGCCGCTCCTCCCAGGCCAGGACGGCGTCGTGGGCGCCCATGCGGGTCAGCAGCGCGCTGATGGCGTCGCCGTCGCGGACGACGACCCGGTCGGCGCCGCGCACCTCGCGGGCCTTGGCGGCGATGCCCAGCCGGCGGGCGGCGCCGACCAGGGCCATGGCCGCCTCCGGGCCCGGGCAGGTGACCTCCAGGGAGGAGGAGCGGCCGGGCTCGGTGAGCGAGCCGTGCGCGAGGAAGGCGCCCCGCCAGGCGGCCTCGGCGTCGTTGATGCTGCCCGAGACCACCGACGGCGGCAGGCCGCGCACCGGGCGGCCGCGCTGGTCGACCAGCCCGGTCTGCCGGGCCAGGCCCTCGCCGTGCTTGGCGATCCGGACGAGGTAGCGCACGCCGCGGCGGATGTTGCCGCCGGCGAGCACGCTCACCCCGCTGGTGTAGCCGTAGACCTCGCTGATGTCCCGGCGCAGCCGGCGGGCGACCGAGCCGGTGTCCAGCTCGGCCTCGATCACCACCCGGCCGCCCACGATGTGCAGCCCCCCGGAGAAGCGCAGCAGCGCGGTCACCTCGGCCTTGCGCTCGGAGGTCCGCGTGCACTCCACCCGGGACAGCTCGTCCTTGACCATGGCGGTCATCGCCACGACGACCACCCCCTGCTCTGCGGCGCCATGCTCGGCGTCACCTCTCCCCCTCGTACCGTCCGGGCACCTCGGTCCCGCTCCGGACCCCTCCCCGTTCCCGCAGCCCGGCCACCGGTGCCATCGCGGCTGCCAGCCGCGCGGGGTCGTGGCGCGGCTGGCCGTCGAGCTCGGCGACCGGAGCCAGCACGAGCTCGGCGCCGCACTCACGCACTGCAGACAGCAGACCACAGCGGTCAACCACCGATTCAGCGTCGGCGATCACCGTGTGCAGCGCCACACCGTCCAGGTGGGCCTGCAGCACGCGCAGGTGCTCCTCCGGCGAGAAGCCGTCGGTCTCCCCCGGCTGCGGTTCCAGGTTGAGCACCACCACGACCCGGGCCGGCGTCTCGGCCAGCGCCCGGCGCAGCCGCGGCACCAGGAGGTGCGGCAGCACGGAGGTGTACCAGGACCCCGGGCCCAGCGACACCACGTCGGCGGCGGCGATGGCGGCGAGCACGTCGGGGTGCACGGGCGGGTCGGCGGGTGAGACGAGGATCTCGCGCACCCGGCCGGGCGTGGAGGCGATGGCCACCTGCCCCCGGATGGTGCGGGTGCGCGCCGGGTCGTCGGGGTCGGCGGTCTCCACCCGCGCGACGAGGTCCAGCGGCACGTCGGCCATCGGCAGCACCCGCCCGCACGCGCCGACCATCCCCGCGACGGCGTCCAGGGCGCGGACGGTGTCCCCGCCGTGCAGCTCCACCAGACCGGTGAGCAGCAGGTTGCCCACCGGGTGCCCGGCGAGCACGCCGGTCCCCCCGAGCCGGTGCTGCAGCAGCCGGGCCATCTCCTGGCGGGCGGGCTCCTCCCCCGCCAGCGCGGCCAGCGCCATCCGCAGGTCGCCGGGCGGGAGCACCGGCATCTCGCGGCGGATCCGTCCCGACGAGCCGCCGTCGTCGGCGACGGTGACGACGGCGGTCAGCTCGGTCGTGAGCCGGCGCCAGGCCGCCAGCGCCGCGGCCAGGCCGTGGCCGCCACCGAAGGCGACCACCCGGGGCCCGCCCACTACTCCCGCCCCAGGTCGCGGTGGCGCGCGACCGCGTCGATGCCCTCGGCCCGCAGCCTCCGGGCGAACTCCTCGGCGATGGCGACGCTGCGGTGCTTGCCGCCGGTGCAGCCCACCGCGAGCGTCAGGTAGCGCTTGCCCTCGCGCCGGTAGCCGGGCACCAGCAGGCGCAGCACGTCGGTGTAGCGGTCGAGGAACGGGCCGGCGTCCTCCTGCCCGAGGACGTAGTCGCGGACGTCGGGGTCCTGCCCGGTGTGCGGCCGCAGCTCGGGCAGCCAGTGCGGGTTGGGCAGGAACCGGGCGTCGACGACGAGGTCGGCGTCCAGGGGCAGGCCGTACTTGAAGCCGAAGCTGAGCACGGTCGCCGTCAGCGGCGGGGTGCGGCCCTCGCGGGCGAAGGCGTTCTCCAGCGTGGCGCGGAGCTGGTGCACGTTCGTGTCGCTGGTGTCCACCCACAGGTCGGCCTCACCGGCGATGCCGGTGAGCAGCTCGCGCTCGGCGGTGATCCCGTCGATGAGCCGGCCGCTCCCCTGCAGCGGGTGCTCGCGCCGGTTGGACTCGTAGCGGCGCACCAGCACCTCGTCGCGGGCGTGGACGTAGACGACGCGCGGGCGGTGGCCGGCGCCGCGCAGCACCCGGATGGCCTCCTGCAGGTCGCTGGAGAAGGCCCGGCTGCGGACGTCGACGACGGCGGCGAACCGGCGGACGTCGCCGCGCGCCCCGAGCTCGACCATCGGCAGCAGGAGCGCCGGCGGCAGGTTGTCGACGACGTACCAGCCGAGGTCCTCCATCACCCGCCCGGCGCTGTTCTTCCCCGCTCCGGACAGCCCGGTGACCACGACGACCTCGACCGGCGGGGTCTCGGTGCTCGCGGGGTCCAGCCCGGCGGGCACGCCCGACTGGGGCCCGGCGACACCGTCACCCGGGGACGCGGCGGGACCGCCGGCCGCGGTCTCCGCGCCCGACCCGGTGGGGGCGGTCACGAGGCGACCCGGCCGACCTCGGCGGTGTCCCCGGCGCCGGGGCGCGGGGTGCCCCGCTCCGCCGGCCCGGCGGGCGCCGTGGTGCTCTCGACGACGGTCTCCTCGACGACGGGCTCCTCGACGACGGCGTCCTCGACGACGGCGTCCTCGGCGACGGCGTCCCCGGCGGCCGGCCCGGCGGCGTCGGCCGCGGGCTCGGCGACGGCCGCCAGCACCGCCTCCGCCGTCCGCCGGCCGATGCCGGGCACGGCCACCAGCTCGTCGACCGTGGCCGCGCGCAGCCGCTTGAGCGACCCGAACTGCTTCATCAGCGCCTTCCGCCGCGTCTCCCCGAGACCGGGGACGTCGTCCAACAGGGAGACCAGCATGCTGACCGACCGCTTCTGCCGGTGGTAGGTGATGGCGAACCGGTGGGCCTCGTCCCGCACCCGCTGCAGCAGGTACAGCGCCTCGGAGGTGCGCGGCAGCACCACCGGGTCGGACTCCCCGGGCAGCCACACCTCCTCCATCCGCTTGGCCAGCCCGCACACGGCGACGTCGACGATGCCCAGCTCGTCGAGCGAGCGGGCCGCGGCCGCCACCTGCGGGGCGCCGCCGTCGACGACGAGCAGGTTCGGCGGGTAGGCGAACCGGCGGGGCCGGCCCTCCTCCGCGGCGACGCCCTGCTCGTCGCGCCGGTCGGCCTCCTCCTTGAGGTGGCGGGCGAACCGGCGGCGGACCACCTCGGCCATCGCCGCGGTGTCGTCGGTGCCGTGCTGGACGGAGAACCGGCGGTAGTCGGACTTCTTGGCCAGGCCGTCCTCGAACACCACCATCGAGGCGACCACGTTGGTCTGCTGCACGTGCGAGACGTCGATGCACTCGATGCGCAGCGGCGCCTCCGGCAGCTCGAGGGCCTCCTGCAGCTCCGAGAGCGCCAGCGACCGCGCCGTCAGGTCGCTGGAGCGCTTGACGCGGTGCCGGGCGAACGCCTCCTTGGCGTTGCGCTCGACGGTCTCCATGAGGCTGCGCTTGTCGCCGCGCTGGGGCACCCGCAGCGACACCCGGGAGCCGCGCAGCTCCGAGAGCAGGTCCTCGTAGACGTCGGCGTCGTCGGGCAGCTCGGGGACCAGCACCTCCTTGGGCACCGCCTCCCCCGCCTCACCGACGCCGGTGGCCTCGTCGACGCCGCCGTACACCTGCAGGAGGAACTGCTCCACCAGCTCGCCGGTGGTGACCTCCTCGACCTTGTCGATGATCCAGCCGCGCTGCCCGCGCACCCGGCCGCCGCGGACGTGGAACACCTGGACGGCGGCCTCGAGCTCGTCCTGGGCGAAGGCGACGACGTCGGCGTCGGTGCCGTCGCCGAGCACCACCGCCTGCTTCTCCATCGCCCGCTTGAGCGCGCCGAGGTCGTCGCGCAGCCGGGCGGCCCTCTCGTACTCCATGGCCTCGGCGGCCTCGGCCATCTCCCGCTCGAGGCGCCGGACCATGAGGTCGGTGCGGCCGGCCATGAAGTCGCAGAAGTCGTCGACGATCGCGCGGTGCTCCTCGGCGCTGACCCGGCCCACGCAGGGGGCGGCGCACTTGCCGATGTAGCCGAGCAGGCACGGCCGGCCGATCTGCCCGGCGCGCTTGAAGACGCCGGTGGAGCAGGTGCGGGCGGGGAAGACGCGGGTGAGCGTGTCGAGCGTCTCGCGGATGGCCCAGGCGTGCGCGTAGGGGCCGAAGTAGCGGACGCCCTTCTTCTTCGGCCCCCGCATCACCTGCAGCCGCGGGTACTCCTCGTTGAGCGTCACGGCGAGGCTCGGGTAGCTCTTGTCGTCGCGGTAGCGGACGTTGAACCGCGGGTCGAACTCCTTGATCCAGTTGTACTCGAGCTGGAGCGCCTCGACCTCGGTGCCGACGACGGTCCACTCGACGCCGGCCGCCGTCGTCACCATCTGGCGGGTGCGCGGGTGCAGGCCGGCGACGTCGGCGAAGTAGCTGTTCAGCCGCTGCCGGAGGCTCTTGGCCTTGCCGACGTAGATGACCCGGCCGTTGGGGTCGCGGAACTTGTAGACCCCGGGCGACTCCGGGATGCTGCCGACCGCGGGGCGGTACGTCGACGGGTCGGGCATGGCTCCCAGGTTAGGTCGGGCGGACGACACCGGTGTGGTTCGCCCCCCGCGGCGCCGCTCACGCGGACAGCCGGCCCTCCAGCCAGGCCACCAGATCGGCGGTCACCTCGTCGCGGTTGGTCTCGTTGAACACCTCGTGCCGGGCATCGGGGTACACGTGCAGCTCCACCGGCAGGCCCCGGTCGCGCAGCAGGTCGGCCAGCGCGGTCACGTGCTCGGCCTCCTCACCACCGACCGGGTCGCGGGAGCCGCAGAGCACCAGCACGGGCAGGCCGGCGGGCAACCGGTCCAGGCTCCCCGGCGAGGCCGACCGGGCGACGAGGGCGAACATGCCGGCGCCGTAGCCGTACGTGGGCGGGACGTCGTCGCCGCAGAGCGGGTCGGCGAGGTAGGCGTCGACCTCCGCCGGGTCGCGGGACAGCCAGTCGTAGGGGGTGCGCGCGGGCTCGAACGGCGCGTTGAACGCCCCGAGCACCGCCATCGCCTCCTCCCCCGACCCCGCGGCGACGGCGGCCTCCAGGTCGGGCACGGCCGCGGCGAGGCCCGGCGCGGTGCCCAGCGGCCCGGACAGCACGAGGCCGGCCAGTCCGGCGCCGTCCCGGGCCGCGGAGGCGAGCGCGACCGCCGAGCCGAGCGAGTGGCCGAGCAGGAACCGCGGGACGCCGGGGTGGTCGGCGGCCAGCCGCTCGCCCAGGTCGCGGACGTCGTCGAGGACGGCGTCGCTGCCAGCCCCGTCCCCGAACCGGCCGGGCCCCGTCGACTCGGCGGTGCGCCCGTGCCCGCGCTGGTCGAGCGCGCCGACGGCGATCCCGCGGGCGGTCAGCGCGGCGGCCAGCCGGCCGTAGCGGCCGGCGTGCTCCGACAGCCCGTGCACCACCTGCAGGACGGCCCGTACCTCGCCGTCGGGCGTCCAGCGGCGCTCGGCGAGCCGGGCGCCGTCGACAGCGGTGGTGGAGGTGGGGTCGGTCATGGGGCTGGCCTCCTCGGACGTCGTCGTCGGAGGTCACCCTGCCGTGCGGCGGGGCCGGCCGCACGGCCGGCCGGTCAGCCGGCGGGACGGGACCGGTGCACCCCGGTCGGGCCGGGGAGGTGCACCGCGGCGACGGCGCGCTGCCCCAGACGGACACCGCGCGCGCCGAGCGCGAGCGCCGCGACCGCACCCACGCCCCCGGCCAGGAACGCCACGGCACCCGGGACGGCGTCGCCGGTGACGGCGAGCACCGAGACGGTCACCAGGGCGAGCAGCACGAGGGTCGACCGGACGCCGCCGCCGGAGGGCGGCTTGCCGCAGTGGGACAGGTCGGGGTCGCAGTCGGGCGTGAGCGCGCTCATCGGCGTCTCCTCCATCGCAGGACCCGTCACGCCGACACGCGGCGTGACGTCCGTCACACGGGACGATACGGGGCCTGGTCGGTTCCGCTCAAGTGCCCGCCCGGGCGACCGGCCGGCGCGGACGGCCGGGAACCAGGACGGCGTCCCGGACGACCAGGACGCGACACCCGCTCCCCCTGGAGGTCCCGTGCCACCGGCCGCCCGCCGCTCCGCCCTCGCGCGCCTGTCCGCCGTCGTCGTGCTGGCCCTCGGGCTGGTGCTCGCCGCCCCGGCGACGGCCTCGGCGCACACCGGCCTGCGCGCCACCGAGCCCGCGGCCGACAGCACCGTGACGACCACCCCCCAGGCGGTCACCCTGACCTTCACCGCGAGCGTGCTCGGTGGCGACGTCACGGTGACCGGGCCCGACGGCACGCCCGTCGGCGCCGGCGCGGTGGCGCACGACGGCGCGGTGCTCACCGCACCCGTCGTCCTGACCGCGGCGGGCCGGCACACGGTCACCTGGTCGGCGGTCGCCGCCGACGGTCACCCCCTGGACGGCACGTTCACGTTCGAGCACGCGCCGGCCACGCCGATGTCCACCACGCCGCTGCCGACCTCGCCGTCGCCGACGACGGCTTCGCCGACCCCGCCGTCGCCGACCACGGCCGTGCCCACCCCGTCGCCGGCTCCGGAGTCACCCGCGGACCCCGGCACGGACCCGGCCTCCGCGTCCTCGGACGCCGACGGCCTGCCGGGCTGGGTGCTGCCCGGCGTGGGCGCGGTGGTGCTGCTCGCCGTCGCCGCACTCACCGTCCGCGGACGGCGACGCCGGCGCGGCTGACCCGGGACGCACGACGGCGCCGGCCCGGGACCCGGGACCGGCGCCGTCGACGGAGGTCAGCTGGCGCGCTTGCGGGTGGCCCGCTTCTTCGGGCCGGCCGCGGCCGCCTCGACCGCCGCCGGGTCGAGCAGCGGCACCAGGTAGCGGCCGGTGTGCGACTCGGGCACCGACGCGACGAACTCCGGCGGCCCCTCGGCCACGACCGTGCCGCCGCGGAACCCGCCCTCGGGGCCCATGTCGATCAGCCAGTCGGCGCTCTTGATGACGTCGAGGTTGTGCTCGATGACGATCACCGAGTTGCCCTTGTCGACCAGGCCCTGCAGCACCATCAGCAGCTTGCGGATGTCCTCGAAGTGCAGACCGGTGGTCGGCTCGTCGAGGACGTACACGCTGCGGCCGTTGGACCGCTTCTGCAGCTCGCTGGCCAGCTTCACCCGCTGCGCCTCGCCGCCGGACAGCGTGGTGGCCGGCTGCCCGAGCCGCACGTAGCCCAGGCCGACGTCGGTGAGGGTGCGCAGGTACCGCGCGATCGCCGGGATGGCGGCGAAGAAGTCCGCGGCCTCCTCGATCGGCATGTCGAGGACCTCGGCGACCGTCTTGCCCTTGTAGTGCACCTCGAGCGTCTCCCGGTTGAACCGGGCGCCCTTGCACACCTCGCACGGCACGTAGACGTCGGGGAGGAAGTTCATCTCGATCTTCAGCGTGCCGTCGCCCGAGCACGCCTCGCAGCGCCCGCCCTTGACGTTGAAGGAGAACCGCCCCGGCTGGTAGCCGCGGATCTTCGCCTCCGACGTCTGCGCGAACAGCTTGCGCACCTGGTCCCAGACGCCGGTGTAGGTGGCCGGGTTGGACCGCGGGGTCCGCCCGATCGGCGACTGGTCGACGTGCACGACCTTGTCCAGGTGCTCCAGGCCGGTGACCGTGCGGTGCCGGCCGGGGACCATCCGCGCCCGGTTGAGCTGGTTGGCCAGCACCGTGTAGAGGATGTCGTTGACCAGGCTGGACTTGCCCGACCCCGACACCCCGGTGACCCCGACCAGGCAGCCCAGCGGGAACGTCACGTCGACGCCCTTGAGGTTGTGCTCGCGGGCGCCCTTGACCACCAGCTCGCGGCCCGGCTGCGGCTGCCGGCGCACCTTCGGCACGGTGATCTCCATCCGCCCCGACAGGTACTGCCCGGTGAGCGAGCGCTCGCTGGCCAGCAGGTCGTCGACGGTGCCGCTGACGATCACCTCGCCGCCGTGCTCGCCGGCGCCGGGGCCGATGTCGACCACCCAGTCGGCGGTCTTGATGGTGTCCTCGTCGTGCTCGACGACGATGAGCGTGTTGCCCATGTCGCGCAGGCGGACCAGCGTCTCGATCAGCCGGGTGTTGTCCCGCTGGTGCAGCCCGATCGAGGGCTCGTCGAGCACGTAGAGGACGCCGACCAGCCCGGAGCCGATCTGCGTGGCCAGCCGGATCCGCTGCGCCTCGCCGCCGGCCAGCGTGGCCGCGGGCCGGTCGAGGGACAGGTAGTCGAGGCCGACGTCGACGAGGAAGGACAGCCGGGCCTGGATCTCCCGGAGCACGCGGTCGGCGATCGCCCGCTCGCGCTCCCCCAGCTCCAGCGCGCCCAGCCACTCGGCGGCCTCGCCGATCGACAGCCCGGTGACCTCGGCGATCGAGCGGTCGTTGAGCTTGACGGCGAGGATCTCCGGCTTGAGCCGGGTGCCGTGGCAGACGGGACAGGGCACGTCGCGCATGTAGCCCTCGTACTTGTCCCGCATGTAGTCGCTGTCGGTGTCCTCGTGGCGGCGCTCGAGGAAGGGCAGCACGCCCTCGAAGGCGGCGTAGTAGCTGCGCTCACGGCCGTAGCGGTTCTTGTAGCGGACGTGCACCTGGTCGGGCGAGCCGTGCAGCACGGCCTTCTGCACCTTGGCCGGCAGCCTCTCCCACGCGGTGTCCATGGAGAAGCCGAGCTGGTCGGCCAGGCCCGAGAGCAGCCGCTGGAAGTACTCGTTGCTCATCGAGCCGGCCCAGGGGGCGATGGCGCCCTCGGCGAGGCTCTTCTCCGGGTCGGGCACGACGAGGTCGGGGTCGACCTCCTTGCGGGTGCCGATGCCGGTGCACTCGGGGCAGGCGCCGAACGGCGAGTTGAACGAGAAGCTGCGCGGCTCGAGCGCCTCGAACGACAGCCCGTCGTCGACGCAGGCCAGGTGCTCGGAGAAGGTGCGCTCGCGCTCGGGGTCGCCCTCGGGCAGGTCGACGAAGTCGAGGACGACGAGGCCGCCGGCCAGGCCGAGCGCGGTCTCGACGGAGTCGGTGAGCCGCCGCTTGGCGCTCTCCTTGACCGTCAGCCGGTCGACGATCACCTCGATGGTGTGCTTCTCCTGCTTCTTGAGCTTCGGCGGCTCGGTCAGGGAGTGCACGACGCCGTCGACCCGGACGCGGGAGAAGCCCTGGGTCTGCAGCGAGCTGAACAGGTCGACGTACTCGCCCTTGCGCGCGCGCACGACCGGGGCGAGCACCTGGAAGCGGGTGCCCTCCTCCATGGCGAGCACCTGGTCGACGATCTGCTGCGGCGTCTGCCGCGAGATCGGCTTGCCGCAGTTGGGGCAGTGCGGCTGGCCGGCGCGGGCGTAGAGCAGCCGCAGGTAGTCGTAGACCTCGGTGATCGTGCCGACGGTCGACCGCGGGTTGCGGTTGGTCGACTTCTGGTCGATCGACACCGCCGGGGACAGGCCCTCGATGAAGTCGACGTCGGGCTTGTCCATCTGGCCGAGGAACTGGCGGGCGTAGGCCGACAGCGACTCGACGTAGCGCCGCTGGCCCTCGGCGAAGATCGTGTCGAAGGCCAGGCTCGACTTGCCCGACCCCGACAGCCCCGTGAAGACGATCAGGGCGTCGCGGGGCAGGTCGATGTGGACGTCCTTGAGGTTGTGCTCACGGGCGCCGCGGACGACGAGACGGTCCAATGTGATCCCTGTCGTTCAGCCGGGCCGGCCGGTCTCGCCGGGCCCTGCGGGGTGGTGTCGAGATGTCGATGGGGGCAACGCCGTCACCGCCCGGGTGCAATCCGTGACGAGTACGACGTTGGACCTGCTGCGGGCGTGCTCAGGCGGGAGCCGGGGCCGGCGCTCCGGCAGGAGCTCCGGCGCCGCCGCCGGCGGGGTCGAAGACCGGCGCGTGGCGGCGCCAGGGCTGCCGTCGCTCCAGCTCCCCGGCGAGCCAGAGTAGTCGCGTCTCGCTGCCCGGGGGGCCGACCAGCTGGACCGCCAGCGGCGACCCCTCGGCGCGCGTGCCGACCGGCACGACGACCGCCGGCACGCCGGCCAGGTTCCACGCCGGCGCCCACGCCGCCCAGCGGCTCGCGGCGCCGGCGTTCACCAGGAACCCGCGCTCGTGCCACGGCCGCGCCGGCAGCGGCGGGCCGTTGGTGATCGGCGAGAGCAGCACGTCGAGGTCGGAGTCGGCGAAGAAGGCCGCCGTCCGCTCGCGGAACCGCTCGGCGGTCGCGGGCCGGACCAGGCCGGCCCGGCGGGCGAGCCGGCCCAGCCGCGCGTGCGTGCGGCTGCGCGGCAGCAGCGCCGACCGGTCGACGCCCAGGGCCGCCGCGTCGTCCTCCGCGCCGGCGAACCAGCGGGCGAGCCCGCCGAGCGCGGCGCCCGGCGGGACCACCGGGTCGCGCTCGACGACGGCGTGCCCGGCCTCGCGCAGCAGCCGCGCCGTCCGCTCGACCGCGCCGCGGGCCGGCCCGTCGGGTCGCACGCCGAGCAGCGGCGAGCGCCGAGCCACGGCGATCCGCAGCGGCCGGCCCGGGTCCGCGGGCGGCACCGGGGGCTCCCCGGCCAGGACGGCGGTGCCCAGCACGACGTCGGTGACGGTCGTGGCCAGCACGCCGTTGACGACCATGCCCGACCAGTCGTCGGCGCCGACCCCGGCGGGCAGCACACCGCGGCCGGGCTTGAGCGTCACCAGGCCGCACGCGGCGGCCGGCAGGCGCAGCGAGCCCAGCCCGTCGTTGCCCTGCGCCAGGGGGACGACGCCGGCCGCGACCGCGGCGGCGCTCCCGCCGGAGCTCCCGCCCGGTGACAGCGCGGTGTCCCACGGGTTGCGGGTGACCGTGCCCGGGCCGTCCGTCGTGGGGTAGAGGCCCAGCTCGGGCATCCGGGTGATGCCGACGACGACCGCGCCGGCGGCCCGCAGCCGGGCGACGACCGGGTGGTCGGCCGCGGCGGGCCGCGCCCCGGTCACCGCGCCGCCGTCGGTGGCGGTCTCCCCGGCCACGGCGACGTTGTCCTTGACCGCGACCGGGACGCCGGCCAGCGGCAGCGACGCCCGGTCGGGGTGCGCGTCGACCGCGGCCGCCTCGGCCAGGGCCGCCTCCCCGCGGACCACGCGGAACGCGCCGATCCGCGGCTCGACGTCGGCGAGGTGGGCCAGGTGCGCGCGGACGACGGCGACGGCGGAGAGCTCCCCCGCGCGGACCCGGGCGGCGAGCTCGGTGGCGGGCAGTCCGACGACCCGGGCGCCGCCGGGAGCTCCGCTAGCGTCCATGCGGGCGACCGTAACCGCGGTGGCCGACAGTTCTCGAACGGAGGTCCGATGAGCTACACCGGGGACGTCGAGGTGGGTGGCCCGGCCGACGTGCGGGAGCTGCCCGGGCTGACGATCGGCAAGGTCGCGGTCAGCGAGATGGCCAACAACGCCTACCTGCTGCGCGACACCGCCACCGGCCAGGCGCTGCTGGTCGACGCCGCGGCCGAGCCCGACAGGTTGCGCGCGTTCGTCGGCGACACCGACCTGCGCACCGTCGTCACCACGCACGGGCACTGGGACCACCACCGGGCACTGCCCGACGTCGTCGCGGCCACCGGCGCGCGCACCGTCGCGCACGCCGCCGACGCCGGCGACCTGCCCGTGCCGGTGCACCGCACCGTCGCCCACGGCGACACCGTGGAGGTCGGCGAGCAGGTGCTCGAGGTGGTGCACCTGCGCGGGCACACGCCGGGCAGCATCGCGCTGGTCTGGCGCGGCCCGGGCGACGCCGGCACGCACGTGTTCACCGGCGACAGCCTCTTCCCCGGCGGCGTCGGGAAGACCTGGTCGCCGGAGGACTTCGCCAGCCTGCTCGCCGACGTCGAGGAGCGGCTGTTCGGCGCGCTGCCCGACGACACCTGGGTCTACCCGGGCCACGGGAAGGACACGACGCTGGGCGCCGAGCGCCCCTCGCTGCCGGAGTGGCACGCCCGGGGCTGGTAGCGCGGCGCCCGGCCACCGGTCAGGCGCCCGGGAGGTGACCGAGCTGGCCGAGCACCGTCACGTTGTCCCACGTGATCCAGAGCTCGGCGATCCTCCCGTCGGCGACGCGCAGGACGCCCGCGACGTCGAACCGGGCCCTCCTGCCCGACGGCGGGAACGGTCCCAGCTGCCCGGTCTGGGTGCCCTCGTACGTGGCCCAGATCGCGGCCATGTCCCCGTCGACGAGGATGTGCCGGAACGTCTGGACGTTGTCGGGGAACGCAGCGGCGTCCTGTCGCAGGAAGTCGGTGAACTGCTCCCGGCTGGTGATCCGCAGGTCCGGGGTCGCCTGGCAGTGCCGGACGAAGTCCGGGGTCAGGACGTCGTCGAGCGCATCGAGCCGGCGGGCGTTCATCGCCTCCTCGAGCCGACGGACGAGGGTCCTGACCTGCTCGCCGCTACCGGACATCGTGGACCTCCTCCGGCGACGGGGCCCGGCGGTGTCTGACTACTCCCGTCCGGCGGGGGAAGCCGGCCGACGGCGCTCCGGATCTGCGGGTCCCGGCTCCGGCTCGGCGCGCCGGAGCCCCGGAGGACGGCCGCCGCGACGGGCTGTCACCCGGGAGTCCCTCGCCGGGCCCCGGGCCGCCCGGACGGTCAGAGCTGGATGCCGCGGGTGAGCGCGCCGTCGACGACGAGGTTGGTGCCGGTCGTGAAGCTCGACACCGGGCTGGACAGGAAGACCACGGCGCGGGCCATCTCCTCCGCCGTCCCCATGCGGCCGGTCGGGTTGAGCGCCAGCGAGTCGGCGAACAGCTCCGGGTTCCCGTGCTCGATGCCCTGCCAGAAGCCGCCCTCGAAGTAGGTGTTCCCCGGCGAGACGACGTTGGCGCGCACCCCGCGGCCGGCCAGCTGGAACGCCAGGCCGGAGACGTAGCCGACGATCGCGGTCTTCATCGTCCCGTACGGGCCGGCGGCGAAGTCGGCCTCGCGCCCGGAGACGCTGGAGACGGCGACGATCGAGCCGTTCCCGCCGGCCTCCAGGTGCGGCAGCGCGGCGGTGGCCAGCCGGACGGTGTGCATGAGGTCGACCTCGAAGGAGGCGTACCAGTTCTCCTCCCCCGGGCCCGCCGCCAGCGCGCTCACGTTGGCCACCACGGCGTCCAGCCCGCCGAGCCGCCCGGCGGCGGCCTCGACCCAGCCGGTCAGCGCCGGCCCGTCCCGGACGTCGAGCTGCACGCCGGTCGCCCGGCCGCCGACCGCCTCCTCCGTCGCCTCGATCTCGGCGGCGTCGCGGGCGCAGAACTCCACGACGGCGCCCTCGTCGACGAAGGTCTCCACGACGGCGCGGCCGATGCCGCGGGTGCCGCCGGTGACGAGCACGCGGGAGCCGGTGAGCTGCAGGTCCATGCGGGGTCCTCTCGGAGGTGGGTCAGCGCAGGGTGGCCGCGCGGCGGCGGAGGTCGTCGTGCAGCCCGCCGTAGGCGGTCGCCCGGGGCAGGAGCGACTTGCGGGCCTTCACCACGGTGCTGTAGTTCGCGTCGACCACGTTGGCGATCGGCACCTCGGTGATCTGCGACAGCAGCTGGTAGGCGTCCATCGGGTGCAGCCCGTAGAGCTCGCCGAACCACCGCACCAGCTCGACCTGGCCGATCCGCCACGCGTCCTCCAGCGGCCGGCTCGAGCCGACGGTCATCCAGTGCGTGTCGTCCTCGATCCGGGGCCACAGCGGCGCGCCGCCCTTGATGAGCTCGACGACCAGGGTCGTGGTCATCGCGCCCTCGACGGCGGTGCCGCAGGCCTCGCCCTCGCCCTGCCGGTAGTGCCCGTCGCCGACGGAGAACAGCGCGCCCTCGACGTTGACGCCGAGGAAGCAGGTGGCGCCGGGCCGCATCTGCGGGGTGTCCATGTTGCCGCCGAACCGCTCGGGCACCAGCGAGCTGCGCACCTCGCCGCCGGGCGGGGCGACGCCGACGGTGCCCAGCATCGGCTCGACGGGCAGCGCGATCTCCAGGTCGGTGTGCCGGGCCGCGAACGTCACCGTGTTCCGGGCGCGGTCGAGCTCGTAGATCCACGTGGTGTCCGGTAGCGGCTCCTGCAGCGTGGCCACCCGGTCGGTGCTGGTGAGCCCGCCGAAGAACGGGATCGCCGCCGACGCGCCCCAGTCCCGCGCCGGCTCCATCGCGACGAGGTGCAGCGCCAGGGTGTCCCCCGGCTCGGCGCCCTCCACGAAGAAGGGGCCGGTCTGCGGGTTCACGAAGCGCAGGTCGACCTTCTCGGAGGAGAGGTCGGTGGGCTTCTGCAGCGCGCCGCAGAACGCGTCGTCGGACCAGACCCGCAGCGCCGTGCCGGGCCTGATCCGCATCAGCGGGGCGACGCCCCCGAAGGTGAACGCGTACTGCTCGAACGTGGGAACGACCTCGACGACGTCCATCGCCGCACCCTAGGAACCCGCAGGTGGGTGCGGCAACCGGCGGGCTCAGGCGCGCAGGCGCACCCGGTCCGGCGTCAGCTCGGCGATCGACGTCACGCCGAGCAGCTGCAGCGTCCGGGTGACCTCCCGGGCCAGGATGTCGGCGGCCCGCTGCACCCCGCGCTCGCCCCCGGCCATGAGCCCGTAGAGGTAGGCGCGGCCCACCAGGCAGCCGCGGGCCCCGAGGGCGACGCTGGCCACCACGTCGGCGCCGTCCAGGATCCCGCCGTCGAGGTAGACCTCGGCGCGGTCGCCGACCGCCCGCACCACCGCGGGCAGCTCCTCCAGGGGCGTGGGTGCCCGGTCCAGCTGGCGGCCGCCGTGGTTGGAGACGACCACCGCGTCCGCCCCGGCGTCCACGACCGCCCGCGCGTCCTCCGCCGTCTGCACGCCCTTGACCACCAGCGCACCCGCCCACGTCGCCCGGAGCGCACGGACGTCGGCCAGCGTCGCGGCCGGCTCGAACACGCGGTCGGCGAGCTCGGCGACCGTGCCGCCCCACGAGCGCAGCGAGGCGAACTGGAGCGGCTCGGTGGTGAGCAGGTCGATCCACCAGCGGGGGTGGACGGCGGCGTTGGCGACGGTCCGGGCGGTCAGCGCCGGCGGGATGGTGAAGCCGTTGCGGACGTCGCGCAGCCGCGGCCCGGCCACCGGCGTGTCGACGGTGAGGACCAGCGCCTCGTACCCGGCCGCGGCGGCCCGCTCGACGAGCGCGGCACTCGCCTCGCGGTCGCGCCAGAGGTACAGCTGGAACCA
This sequence comes from Geodermatophilus dictyosporus, assembly GCF_900115505.1. Lineage (GTDB taxonomy): Bacteria > Actinomycetota > Actinomycetes > Mycobacteriales > Geodermatophilaceae > Geodermatophilus > Geodermatophilus dictyosporus. The sequence continues at coordinate 73,313 of NZ_FOWQ01000005.1, forward strand.
GCGGCGCACGCCGGGCGCGGCGGCCGCCAGCTCCTCGATCGTCGTGGTCCCCATGGTCGACAGGGCGTGCGGGATGCCGACCCGCTCGGCCACCCGGCCCACCGCCGTCTCGCCCTCGGCGTGCATGAGCCGGGTGAAGCCGGTCGGCGCGAACGCCAGCGGCAGGGCCGACGGGCGGCCCAGCAGCACGGTCGAGGGGTCGACGGCGGAGACGTCGCGCAGCACGCTGGGGCGGAACTCGACCCGCTGGAACGCCTCGCGGGAGCGCCGCAGGCTGATCTCCGCTCCGGCGGCGCCGTCGGTGTAGTCGAAGACGGCCCGCGGCGCCCGGCGGCGGGCGAGCTCGCGCAGGTCGCCGATGTCGGCGGCGCCGGCCAGCCGGCGGTCGGTGGCGTCGCCGGCGCGAGGGCGCGGGCGGGCCAGCTCCCTCAGCTCGGACCAGCGGGGCAGCCGGCGCTCCACCACGGGGACCCCCTCCGTCGTCGTCCGGTCACCCTGCCAGGACGGCGGCGGGCAGCGCACCCGGGCCGGTCAGCGGCTCACTTGCGGCCGGGCGTCCAGTCCATGCCCCAGCCGTAGGTGCGGTCGAGGACGTCCTGGCCGCCGTGCACGTAGCGCACCTCGCGGTTGACGACGAGCTCGCCACCCCGGTTCTCCAGCATCGCGATCGCGCAGATGCGGGCGCGGGGGTCGTGCTCGTCGAGGCGCACCTCGATCTGCGGCCCGTTCGCCGGGAACATCGTCACCACGGCGTCGGCCTGGCCCCAGTTGGGCACGCCCTCGTAGATCAGCGCGAAGACGAGGATGCGGCGGATCAGCTGGGTGTACTGCAGGTCGACCATCAGGTTCTCGCCACCGGTGCTGCGACCGGACCGGTCGTCGCCGTCCAGCCACGCGATCGACTGCCCGCCGCCCAGCGAGTGCTGCCCGCGGAAGGCGTTCCCCAGCGCCTGGATGACGCCCTTGGAGCCGTCGGCGTACTCGTAGAGGCAGCCGAGGTCCAGGTCGATCGCGCCGCCGCCGGCCGCTGAGGCCAGGCGCTTGAGGAAGCCGCCGCCACCTGCGTCGGCGGGCCTGGAGTTCCAGTTGAGGTTGACCCTCAGGACCCCCGTGGTGCCGGCCGTCTTGGTCAGCGAGACCGAGGGCGCCGACTTGGTCAGCGACACCTTGCTCATGTTCACGCCGCCGGCCTGCGGAGGCGGCGGCTGCCCGTACGGCTGGCCCGGAGGCTGCGCCGGCGGCGGCTGCTGCGCCGGGGACTTGGGACGCTTCGTGTAGTCGACCAAGGGAGCCCTCCTCGCAGGTCACCCGGCGGTGGGTGCCTGCACTCCGAGCTGCGGACGTGTCCCCCCGACCCTAGGGGGCCCGGCTCCCCTCCGGGCCGGTGCCCGTGGCCGGCGAGGCCCCGGCCGGCGCCTGCTCCGCGCCCTGGCCCGCCGGCAGCCAGCGGTCCCACCAGCGCAGCAGGTGCTCGAGCCGGGCCGCCCGGTCGCCGGGCCGGTCCCCGGGCAGGAGCAGCAGCTCGCTCGGCACGCCCCGGCGCTGCAGCGCGGCGAACAGCCGCGGCCCCTCCCCGGGCGGCCAGTCCCGGTCGTCCTCGGCGGCGACCACCAGCAGCGGGGTGCGCACCGCGTCGAGGTCGTCGGGCAGGCTGCCGGCCGGGGGGCGCTCGACCACGGCGGCGGCCACGCGGCCCGGCCCGGCCAGCAGCCGCAGCGCCGTGCCGGCGGCCTCCCCGGTGGCCAGGACGCCGACCCGGCCGGCGTCCAGCGGGCGCCCGGTCACCGCCGCGTCGAGCAGGGCCGTCGCGGCGGGCACGTCGTCCGGGTCGCCCTGGACGACGGCGTACCCGGCCGACACCAGCACCTGGACGTCCTCGCGCAGGCACCACCCGCCGCCGGGCAGCACCAGCAGCACCGGGTGCGGCCCGGGACCGCCGGGCACGGTGACCCGCCCGCCGGGAGGCGTCTCGAGCCCGGCCGCCCGGTGCAGCCGCCCGGTGGCACCCAGCGCGCGGCCGAAGCCGGTGAGCAGCCGCCGCCGGCCCGGGGTGAGCGCGACCAGTTCCCCCGCCGACCGGTCGTGCGCCACGGTGGCGACGACGACCCCGCCCGCGGCCGCGACCCCGCGGACGGTGAAGGGTCCCTCGACCAGCGTCTCGGCCGGCCCGCCGTCCAGCGGCACCCGCAGCAGCTCCACCGCCCCGCGCCGGGCGACGCCGAGCAGCGCCGCGCCGCCGGCCAGCACCGTCGTCGGCGTCTCGTCGGCGCGGGGTTCGGCCAGCAGCGGCTCGAGCGCCCCGCCGGCGACGGGCACGCGGCACAGCGTCGGCCCGCCGGTCCCGAGGTCGAGCCCGGCCGGGCCGAGGTCGGGGCGGGCGGTCGCGTACAGCGTGCGGCCGTCGGGCCCGAAGGCCGGCAGCCGGCACTCGCCCCGGCCCCGGGTGACCCGCCGCGGCTCCCCACCGGCGGCCGGGACCAGGTAGACGTCGCGGACGAGGTCGCGGCCCGCGCGCGCGTGCCGGGCGGAGACGAAGGCCAGCGTGCCGCCGTCGGGCGACCACGCGACGTCGGCGTCGTCCCCGCCGCCGTCGGTCACCTCGCGCGGCGCGGGCAGCGGCACGGCGTCGTCGTCGGGGTCGCCGGGCAGGGCGACGACGAACACGCGGCGCGGCGGGCCCTCGTCCGGCCGCAGCGGCAGGCGGGTGAGCAGCCGCGGCGTCCCGGCGCCGGGCCCGGGCAGGCGGGCGGTGAAGGCCAGCCGGCGCGAGTCGGGCGACCAGACCGGGACCCCGGCGCCCAGCGGCAGGTCGGTGAGACTGCGCGGCGCCCCGCCGGCGGTGGGCAGCAGGTGCAGCTGCGCGGGCTCGCCGGGCCGGGCGGACAGGTGCGCCAGCCACCGGCCGTCCGGGGAGAAGGCCGGCGCGCAGTCGCGGGCGCCGGAGGTGAGCGGCCGGGCCGGCGCGGACCCGTCGGTGGGGACGGCCCAGAGCTGGGCGCGGTACCCGTCGCTGCCGGGGTCGGGCCGCTCGACGGCCACCACGGCGATGCGCCCGTCCGGGGAGACGGCCGGCACGCCCGGGGTGCGCAGCAGGGCGAGGTCGGCGGGCCGCATGGGTCCCCGAGGGTAGTGGAGCGGTGACTCCCCGCCCCGGGACGCGCGCCGGGGCGGAAGCCACCGCTCAGTGCTGCTGCTGCGCCCGGGCGACCAGCCGCTGGCCCAGGGAGCCGGCCTGGCTGGGGGTGAGCAGCTGGGTCTGCGACTCCACCAGCCGGAGCACCGCCGGGTCCTCCCGGGCCACCTCGGAGGACTGCAGGAGGATCGTGCCCGTCCCGGTGAAGTCGTACTGCCGCTCCTCGCCCGAGGCCCGGCCGAGCGCGCCGGAGACCATGGCGCGGATGTTCTGCGTCATCCACTGCGCGTCGTGGTGCACCGACGGCGACGGGCAGTCGGCCCACCCCAGCAGTGCCTCGGGGTCGGCCCGGAACGGCGGCTCGACGAAGATCACCGGCCCGTTGGACGAGGCGATGAACTTGCCGGTGCCGATGAGGGTGACGAAGCCGGGGACGATCGACTGCTTGAGCTCCAGCTGCGGGGAGAACGCGCAGAGGTTGTTGGCCTTGATCGTCAGGTTGCCGTCGTCGAGGTCGTAGGCGTTGAGGTCGAAGCCGCGGTCGCCGATGAGCACCTTGCCGTGCCCGGTGGCCACCACCCAGTCCTGCACGTAGACCGGGCTGGAGAACCGGGCGGCCACCCACCCCTGCACCGAGGAGTACTCGGTGACGGCCTCGAAGCGCACGTTGCCGTAGTAGGCGAGCATCGCGCCCTTGCTCATGAACCAGTCGCCGCTGAGCGAGACGCAGAAGACGTAGGGGTTGACGTTGTCGTCGTCCGGGAGGGTCTGCGGGTTCAGCGTGGTCCCGGTGGGGCCGGCGGCCGGCTGCGGCGGGCCGCCGTACCCGGGCTGGGGCTGCCCGTGGCCGGGAGGCGGCTGCCCGTAGCCGGGAGGCGGCTGGCCGTAGCCGGGCGGGGGCTGCCCGTAGCCCGGTGGGGGCTGCCCGTAGCCGGGCTGCGGCTGTCCGTAGGGGTTGCCGCCGGGGCCGGGCTGGCCGCCGTAGGGGTTGCCGGGCGGGTACGTCATCTCGCCGTCCTCAGAACTTCTGCTCGCTGGCCTGCACGTACACGGTGCCGTAGCCGCCGATCCTCAGCTGGAAGGCCTCGCCGGAGCCCCGGCCGACCACGTCGCGGAAGCCCACCCTGGCGGCGAGGTCCACGGTGAGCTGCCCGACGTGCCCGACGTAGGCCTGCGGGTCGACGCCGACCTGGGTGCCGTTGAGCTGCAGCGGGAACGCGCCGCCGTGGGACAGCAGCGCCACCGACCCGCGGCCGTGCACGTTGGTGGTGAACAGCCCCTGACCGGTCATGGCGCCGCCGATCGCCTGCTTGATCCCGCCCGAGCCGAGGAACTGCACGCTGGTCTGCAGGCCGGCGTCGTGCACCAGCAGCCGGTCGGCCTCGCAGACCAGCGGCGCGGCGCCGTCGAGCTCCAGCACGGTCACGTGCAGGCCCTTGTAGCCGTAGAGCACCTCGCCCTGGCCCTCGGTGGCCATCATCGGGTTGGACTCCCCCGACAGCGCGGCGCCGGCGATGCCGCCGATGCCGCGGCCCTGGCCGTGGACCGGGCGGAAGGTGACCTGTCCCGAGTAGCCGAGCATCGCCCCCCGCCGCGCGAGCACCGGCGACGCCGGGCTCACCCGCGCGCGCACGACCTTGCTGTTGACCTCTTCGAACGGCACGGGTCAGCGCTCCGAGGACTGGACGAGCACCAGGCCGTGCCCGGTGAAGCGGAGGGAGAAGGGCTCGCCCGAGCCCTCCCCCACGAGGGACTTCCACGACACGCCGCTGACCAGGTTCATCGACAGCTGGCCGCGGGAGCCGACGTAGGCGTCGGGGTCGACCACGAGGTCCTGGCCGGGCGCGACCTCCAGCGCCATGACGGGGCCCTCGGAGACGAGCGCCACCTGGCCGTGCCCGGTGACGGTGGTGGTGGCCAGGCCCTGGCCGCTGGTGACGCCGCGCAGGCCCGCGAACTGGACGTCGAGGCGCAGCTGCTCGGTGTGCGCCAGGATGTGCTCGCTCTCCACGGTGAGCGTGTCGCCGGCGAGGTCGACGACGAGCACGTCCATGGCGTCGAGGGCCAGGTAGACCCGGCCGTGGCCGGTGCAGTCCATGAGCGAGATGCTCTCCCCGGCGACGGCGCGCTTGAGCGCCGCGCGCATGCCGCCGCCACCGCCCATGCCGGCGCTCTTGAAGTCGACGTTGCCCTCGACGGCGACCATCGAGCCGCTGGCGGCCCGGATGCGGTCGCCCTGCAGGTCGGCGTGCAGGACGCGCTTGTGCGCGGTGAGCTGTGCCACGGGTTCCTCTCGCGGGACGGGTCGGGGACCGCGCGGGACCGTATCGGTCCGCCCCGCCAGGACGGTAGGTCCCGCGCCGCGGACACACCGGCGGCCCCGGGGCTGCTGCCCCGGGGCCGCCGGTCGGGCCGTCCGGTCAGCGCCCGACGGTCACCTCGTCGCGCTCCTGCTCGGTGCGGGCGGGCACCTCGGCGCGCTCCTTGCGGGTGGCCAGGACGCTGCTGATCACCGCGGCGATGATGAACAGCAGGCCGGTCAGGCCGGTGACGTACTCGCTGATGTGGAAGCGCAGCTCGAGGATCATGATCGCGGCGAGGAAGCCGATGGCCCACATCGCGCCGTGCTCGAGGTAGCGGTACTCGTCGAGGGTGCCCTTGTCGACCATGTAGATGGTCAGCGACCGCACCCAGAAGGCGCCGATGCCCAGGCCCAGCGCGATGATGAAGATGTCGCTGCTGATGGCGAACGCGCCGATGACGCCGTCGAAGGAGAACGACGCGTCGAGCACCTCGAGGTAGAGGAACGCCGCCAGGCCGGCGCCCGCGACGGCCTTGGTCGCCGTCCCGCCGGCACCGGCGCCAGAGGAGGCGGTCCCGCCGGTGGCGGTCACGTCGTCCTCGTCGTCCATCTCCGGCGCCTCGAGCATCTCGTTGATGCCGCCGATGAGCAGGTAGGTGAACAGGCCGGCGATGCCGGAGACCAGCACGGTGGCGTACTTGTCGTCGTCGGCCATCTGCGAGCCGACGTAGATGACCGCCAGCGCGATGATCACGCCGAGGTAGGGCAGCTTGCCGGCCTTGGCCAGCGGCCGCTCCAGCCAGGTCAGCCAGTGGATCTCCCGCTCCTCGTCGAAGAGGAAGTTCAGGAAGATCATCAGCAGGAAGATGCCACCGAAGGTGTAGATGGCCTCCGCGGCGGACTCGACGTTCTCGCCGTAGGCCTGCTGGTCGGTGAGCGCGAGGTCCCACACCTCGGGGATGGACAGCTGCGCGGTGATGGCGACCAGCACGATCGGCAGCAGCAGCCGCATGCCGAACACGGCGATGAAGATGCCGACGTAGAGGAACAGCTTGCGCCACAGCGGGCTCATCCGGCGCAGCACCTTGGCGTTGACCACGGCGTTGTCGAACGACAGACAGACCTCGAGCACACCGAGGACGGCGACCGCGAGCAGGGCGGCCGGGCCGCCGAAGACCACGGCGGTGACGAGTGCGGCCACCGTCAGGAAGACGGAGAAGCCGAAGTAGCGGAGCATCAGGGGGGTTCCTCTCCACCGCCGGAGGGGTTCCGGCGGCGACGACTGGGGGTCGACCGGGCCGGGGTCGGCCGGGAACCCAGGTCGCGGTGTCAACGCGACCCGGGGAGGCGGTGTTCCCCACTCCCCTCGCGAGGGGACGGGGCGCCGGGTCAGCGGCCGGGGCGCCTCCCGCCGTCCGCGCGCCCGGGCGCTCCACCGCCGGGGGGCCGCCGGACGTGGTATCCATCGGCCGCCGGGGCGCGCAGGCCCCCGGCGGACGGCAACGGGAGGCGCTGATGGCCGGGCTCGGTTCCGGTGCGGCTCCCCGCTGGTGGCGCCGCGACGCGGACGCCGCCCGGCGCCGGGCCGCCGCGGCGCGCGAGGCGGCGGCCGCGGCGATGCTGGAGCTCGACGCGGCCCTCAGCGACCTGCCCGACGCGGTGGCCGTCGCCGAGGAGCGTGCGGAGGAGGCTGCCCGGGACACCGCGGCGGCGCCGCGCGGAGGCCGGGCCCACCACGACGCATCCGCCCCCGACTCGTTGACCCGTGACTGGCGGGACCTCTCCGCCCACGCCGACGCGGTCATTGGACACTATCTGCAGGCGCTTTCCAACCACGACGCGGACGCCGCGACCGAGTCGGGACCGGCCCGCGCCGCCACCGCCGAGCTCGGCCGGGCCGCCGACGCGCTGCGCGAGGTGCTCGCCCAGGTGCTGCGCTTCCGCGAGCAGTACGGAGCGGCGCTCACCGCCGCCTCGAGCGCCCGCGCCGGGGCCGGCCGCACGGTGTCCGCGGCCCGCGACGCGGTCGCCACCGCCCGCGCCGCGCTCGACGAGGCCGCTGCCGCCGGGCTGGCCGACCCCGCGCTGGATGCCGCCCTCGCCGGGGCCCGGGCCGCGGCCGCGACGGCGGAGGCCGAGCTGGCCGCCCGCCGCGCCGGCGCGGCCGGCACCGCCGCCGAGGAGGCGCGGCGGACCGCCGCGTCGGTCGCCGAGCGGGCCCGGGCGCTGCCCGGCCGCGCCGCCGACGTGCGCCGCGGCGCCGCCTCGGTGCACACCCGGCGGGAGGCGCTGGGCACCCGGCACGAGCGGCTCGCGCCGGTGATGAGCGAGCTGCGGCGGCGCTACCCGCTCTCGGCCTGGGCCGACGTCGAGCGGGCGCCGCAGCGGGCGGCCGAGGCGCTCCGCGAGGTGGACGCCGCGCTGGCCGGCCTGGACGACGTCCTCGCCGCCCGCGTGCTCGACGTCCCCGCCGCGGCCGCGCTGCTCGCCCGGGTGCGGACGGCGGCCGGCCGGGTCGACGACGAGGTCCGCGCGGCCACCGGGCGCCTGGAGCAGCTCGACGCCGTGGCCGCCGACCCGCGGGCGCTGCTGACCGACGTGCAGCGCGCGCTGGTCGACGCCCGCCGGTTCCTCGCCGGCCTGCCCGAGGAGCGGGCCCGCCGCTTCCGCCGCACCTTCGAGGAGCTCGCCCGGCGGCTGCCCCCGCTGGAGGAGGCGGCGCGCGCCGAGCGGCCCGACGTCGGCGCGGTGCTGCGCGAGGCGACCTCGATCGAGCGCGGGCTGGCCGGCCTGGTGCGCACCGCCCGGGCCGACTAGGCCCGGGCGATCAGCCAGCGGACGATCTCCTCGCCGGCCGCGGCGCCGGTGGCCGCGGTGACCGCGACCCGGGCGCCGGTCCAGCCCTGCTCGTGCAGCTCGCCGTGCGCGGGCCGGACGGCGGCGTCGGCGGCCAGCAGCATCGGCGCGTCGAGCAGGCTGTCGCCGGCGCACAGCAGCCGCGGCGCCGGCCCCTCCCCCGCGAGCAGCCGGCGCAGCCGGAGCAGCCCGGCGGCCTTCGACAGCCCGGCCGGGACGAGGTAGACCTTGCGACCCTGCACGCTCAGCGTGGCGCCCGCGGCGGACGCGGCGGCCGCGGTGTCGGCCAGCCAGCCGGCCGGGATGGCGTCGCGGGCGTGCGCCACGAGGTAGCAGAACAGGTCCTCCGCGGCGCGCACGGTGCGGACCCAGGGCTGCCCGGCCACCGCCCCGAGCAGGCCGAGCAGCTCCGGCAGCGGTGCCGCGCGCCCGGCCACGCCGGCCGCCCAGTCGTCCCAGCCGGGGTCGCGCACGCCGTCGGCGAGCAGCACCCCGCCGTTGCCGCACAGCGCGTACCGGGGCACCACGGGCAGCCGCACCCGCTCGTACTGCGCCACGGTGCGGGTGGTCACCGGGACGAGCAGCGCCCGCCCGGCGAGCTCGGCGAGCAGCTCCCACGAGGCCGGGGTGGCGTGCGAGAGCGGGGCGCCGTCGAGGAACTCGACGACCTCGAGGCCGGCGGTGTCCCCGGCCGCGGCGGCGGAGTAGATGAGCGTGCGGTCGAGGTCGACGGCGGCCAGCGTCGCCGGCAGCACCGCCGTCACCGGCGCACCGGCCGGATCAGCCCGACGCAGGAGTACGGCAGGTCGGGGACGCCGACCAGCGGCACCCCGCGGGCGCGGGCCAGCGCGGCGACGTGCCGCAGGTCCTCGGCCCGGTCGGGGCGGACCAGCACCTGCCAGGGCACGCGGCGCAGCAGCACCCGGGTGGTCTCCCCCACCCCCGGCTTGACCAGGTTGACGTCGGCGATGCCGTGCGCCGCGGCGATCCGCTCCACCGCCGCCCAGCCGGCCCAGGTGGGCGTGCGCGCGCCGGGCGGGGCATCGCCGGCGGGCAGGGCGGCGGGGAAGGCGGCGGCCACGGTGTCCACGAACCGCGCCGACACGTCGGACCCGGCGAGCTCGGCGTAGTACTTCGCGCCGTGGAACATGCCGGGGCCGATGAGGTCGTCGCGCAGCACCGTGCGCGACACCAGCCCCGACACCGTGCTGTTGAGGCAGGCGCTGGGGATCAGGAAGTCGTCGCGGGTGCCGTGCAGCTCCGTGCAGCCGCCGGGGTCGGCGAGGACGGCCAGCCGGTCGTCGAGGGCGGCGTCCGCCGGGTGCGCGTCGACCCAGCCGGCGACGGCATCGGTGAGCTGGCGCTGGATGGCGCCCTTGCCGGTCCAGCCGTCGACGAAGCGCACGGCGGCGGCCGGGTGGCGGGCCAGCACGTGCGCCAGCGCCACCTCGTCGATGCCGCGGCCGCGGATGATCGAGATCGTGTAGTGCGGCACGTCGACCCCGCGGGAGGCGCGGTACCAGCGGCGCAGCAGCACCCCGATCGGCGTGCCCGCGCGGGCCAGCGACACCAGCACCGGGGTCTCCCCGTGCGCGGCCGCGGCGTCCCACACCCGCTCGCCGACCCGGGCGACGGCGTCGGCCAGCCGGCCCGCCGAGGCCTCGAGCGCCGCGTCGAAGAGCGCCAGGTAGGCCGCGTCGGGCTGGTACTCGACCGGCAGCATCTCCGAGTAGTGGGTGCCCGACTGGATGGCCTCCTCGCGGTCCTCGGTGCCGCGCTCGAGGGCGACCGCGGACAGGTCGGTGAGCAACCAGGTCACCTCCTCGGGCGCATAGGAGCCGAACCGGCCGGGGACGGCGGGCGCGAGGGCCTGCAGCGCCGTCACGGGGCGGGCTCCGCGACCGGCACGGTCACCAGGTGCACCGCGCGGGCGGCGAAGGGGCGCAGCGCCTCGGCCAGCGACGTGCAGTCGGCGGCCGGCGCGTCGGCGACGACCACCACGTCGTCGGCGCGCAGGTCGGACCACGGGCCGGCGGCGGGGACGGCGGCCGGGTCGGCGAGGTTGTGCACCCGGGAGAGCCGCGACGGGTCGTCGGGCGCGGGGAAGGCGAGGCTGCGGCGCAGGGCGTAGCCGGGGTCGTCGGCGGCGTGCACGGGGCTCCGGGTGGTCGACTGGGTGGTGACGGGGACGCCGGGCAGCCGGCCGGCCAGCCGGGCGGCGGCCACGGTGGGCGCGTACAGCAGTTCCTCGGTGCCGAGCACCAGGACGCCGCGGCTGCCGGCCAGCGCGGGCGCGAGCGCCGCGGCGACGGCGTCGGCCGCCGCGTGCAGCCGCCCGGTGCCGGCCGGGGTCAGGCCGTGCCGGGCGGTGGTGGGCACGCCGGCCGGCCACAGGCCCTCGTGGCCGACGACGGTGCCCGGCGCGCCGGCGGGTGCGGGCGCCGGGCCGGGCAGCGCGGCGCGGGCGGCGGCGGCCCGCTCCAGGACGTCGGCGGGCAGCACCAGCTCGGCGGTCAGCACGGCGGCGACGTCGACCCGCACGCCCAGCGCCGCGGCCCGCCCGGCGAACGCGGCCCGGGCGGCCTCGGTGCGGGCGTCGAGCAGCGTGGCGACGACGTAGCGCTCGCGCGGCCAGCGGGCCTGCAGCTCGGCGACGGTGTTCAGCGCGGTGCGGCCGCTGGTCAGCTCGTCGTCGACCAGGACCAGCGCGCCGGGGGCGCCGAGCCCGACCGGTCCGGCCGGCTGCAGCGCGTGGGCGACGGCGTGCGAGTGCTCCTCCTCGAACGCGGCGGCCACCGGCACGCCGGGGTGCACCCGCCGGGTGGTGTGCAGGTAGGCCGCGCCGAGGCGCGCCGCGGCCGCGTGGCCGAGGCCGGTGGCCGTCTCGCAGTAGCCGACGACCAGGCCGGGGACGTCGTCGCCGAGGACGGCGGCCACGGCGTCGCCGACCGCGTGCCCGGTGGCGAGCACCTCGGCAGGGGCCACCGGCACGTGCTTGCCGAGCACGCGGGAGACCACCAGGTGGGCGCGGCGCGGGTTGTCGCGCAGCGCCAGGCCGCACAGCGCGGCGAAGCGGGTGGGGTCGCTGGCCACGCCGACCCCGAGCAGCGAGGAGACCGTGCCGCCCAGACCGGGGGCACCTGCGAGCACGGCCGTCACGGGCGCCGGGCCTCCCCCGCCGCGAACACCTCGGCCAGGCGGCGCTGCCCGGCCGAGAGCAGCTCGACCAGCGCGGCCTCGTCGGCGACCACGCCGTAGACCGCGGCGCGGCGGCTGACCAGCTCCGCCCACAGCGCGTGCGGCCCGACCTCGTTCATCCGCCCGTGGCCGGACACCGCGATGCCGCCGCGGCCGCGGGCCATGAGCACCTCGAGGGCGTCGTCGTACTCGTCCCGGGAGACGGTGAGCAGCGCGTTGACCACCGACACGTGCGACGGGTGGATCACCGTCTTGCCCAGCACGCCGTTGGCCTTGTCCAGCGCCACCTCGCGCATCAGCCCGTCGAGGTCGCCGTCGATCATCCGCTGCCGCAGCGGGCCCTCGTGCTGGTCGCTGAACGGCGTGGAGCGCAGCTGCGGCTTGAACAGCCTGGGGCCGGGGATGTGCTCCCACACCGCACCGGTGACCACGTGCTCGCCGCCCCGGGTGAACCGGTTGACCACGTCGGCCAGGCAGTCACGGACGACGGCGACGTCCCAGATGGTGGTGTCGCGGTCGCGGCGCAGGCCGAACAGCCCCGACAGGTCGGTGCCGCCGACGCGCAGGCACAGCACGTGCTCGCGGTGGGTCCCCACGACGTCGGCCAGCGCGGCCAGGGCTCCGGCGCGGGTCTCCCGCCAGGCGAGGTCGGCGGTCTCGAGGATCGGCATGCCGTAGAGCGGGTGGCCGGTCGCGGCGCTGACCTCGGCCACCGCCGCCAGCATCGGACCCAGCGTGGCCCCGGTGGCCTTGGGCAGGCTGAAGCCGGTGAGCCGGGCCAGGGCGGGGCCGGCGGCGAGCGCGATCGAGCGGATCTGCTCGGGGGTGCGCACCCGGACGAACAGCAGCGGCGGGTCCCCGCCGTCGCCGGCCCGCTGGTGCAGCCGCTGCAGCGCGGCCACCACGTTGGCCTCCGCGGCGCGGACCTCGGTGTGCGGGATGGCGTCCTCCAGGCACCAGACCACGCTGGTGGCACCGATCAAGGCGGCCCGCTCGGCGTCGGCGTCGAGCGCCGGCCGGGTGCCGGGACTGTAGAGCGTGGCGCCGAGTGCCAGAGCGAGCATGCCGCGCTGGGTCGCCGGGCCGACGTCCCCCGGGGGGACGGCGAACAGCCGCTCGCGGTCGTCGTCGGTCAGGTACGCGAAGTGGCGCACGGTCGTTCCCTTCCACCCTCTGCTGGATGTGGGTCCTGCGGTGCCGGCGAGCCGGCGGCTCACCGGAGGAGCAGTCCCCGGTCGCGCGCCCGGCGCAGCCAGTCGGGGTACTCGGTCATCAGCCGGTCGAACAGCGCGTCGTCGCTGATCGGCCGGCGCCCCATGAGGTCGTCCTGGGCGACGGCGAAGAAGTCGGCGTTGTCGGTGTAGCGGCCCTCGAGGTCGTCGAGGCGCTGCAGGAAGGAGAACTGCCGCTCCGGGCCGATGCCCATGAACTGCCAGAACACCGGCTCGAAGGACGCCGACCGGATCTGCCGGGTGGCCACCGACTTGTCGCTGGGCGCGCCGTCGGTGAGGAACATGACGTAGACCGGCACCTGCGCCGGCTGCGGCTCGACGCGCTCCCGGCTGTCGCCGAAGTAGGCCGCGCGGACGGCGGCCATCGCCGCGCCGTAGCGGGTGTCGTACTCCAGCCGGTACTGCTGCGTGAGGTCGGCGATGTACTGCTGGTGGCCCTCCAGGCGCAGCCCGGGCTCGGGCCGGTGCACGTGCTTGCCGAAGAGGAAGACGTCGACGACACCGTCGTCGTCGAAGCGCAGCCCCAGCGCGAGCACCCGCTCGGCGAGCCGCTGCACCGCGCCGGCGCGGTAGAGGGCGGCCATCGAGCCGGAGATGTCGAGGACCAGCGCGACCCGCGCGGTGTGCTCGCCCAGGCCCCGCTTCTCCAGGCTGACGCCGGCGGTCTTCACCAGGCTGAGCATCTGCGGCGCGGTCGTCGCGAGCTTCTTCTCGAGGTCGACCAGCCGGCGCTTCTCCGTGCTGACCGGCGGTGTGCTCACCGGCGGCGCGGCCGGGGGCGGGGCGGCGGCCTGCGGCGCGGCGGGCGCCGGCTCGTCGTCGACGCTGACGCCGACGTCGGTGGCCATGCCGGCCAGGCCGTTCGTGAACCCCTGCCCGACGGCGCGGACCTTCCACTCCGGCCCACGGCGGTAGACCTCGGCGAAGACCAGGGCGGTCTCGGGGCCGGCGGCGAGCTCGCAGCGGACGGCGGCCGGGCCGCCCTCGGGGCCCACCTCGACGGCCAGGCCGGAGAGCCCGCCGAAGGTGCCCGCGCCGTCGAGGGAGGCGCCGATGACGACCTTCTCGACGTCGGGCGGCAGCGCGGCGGGGTCGATGCGCACCTGGTCAACGGTGGCGCCACCGCGGGCGGACCTGCCCAGGTGGCGGACCGCGCCGCCGGCCGCGGAGGGCTGGTTGTAGAAGACGAAGTCGTCGTCGCTGCGGACCTTCCCGGCACCGGTGGTGAGGAACGCCGACAGGTCGGCGTCGACCCCGGGCGCCGGGGTCCAGGTGAGGGTGACGACGACGGGACCGGTCAGGCCGGCCTGCGCCAGGCCGACGTTGCCGCCCCGGGTGAGGACGTGGACCACGCCGCGGCCGCTCAGCCGCGGGAGCGGGGGGTGGACGGGCGGGCGGGCTCGGCCATGGGGACCTCCGGGTCTCGGGGGCTGGTGCGGCGCAGGGCGGCGGACCCGGCCGGGCGGCGACGCCGCCCGGCCGGGGTGCCGGGCCCGGACGCGGGGGTCCGGGACCGGCGGAGGTCAGCCGACGTTGACGCCGAAGTCCTGGGCGATGCCGCGCAGGCCGGAGGCGTAGCCCTGGCCCACCGCGCGGAACTTCCACTCGGCGCCGTTGCGGTAGAGCTCGCCGAAGACCATGGCGGTCTCGACCGAGGCGTCCTCGGTCAGGTCGTAGCGGGCGATCTCCGAGCCGTTGGCCTGGTTGACCACGCGGATGAACGCGTTGCGGACGGCGCCGAAGTTCTGCTTGCGGCTGTCGGCGTCGTAGATGGACACCGGGAAGACGATCTTCTGGCAGGTCGGCGGGACCGAGGCGAGGTCCACCTGGATGACCTCGTCGTCGCCCTCGCCCTGGCCGGTGAGGTTGTCACCGACGTGCACCACCGAGCCGTCGGGGCTGCGCAGGTTGTTGAAGAAGACGAAGCCCGAGTCGTCCGGGGTGACCTTGCCCTCGGGGCCGATCATGATCGCCGACGCGTCGAGGTCGAAGTCACCGCCGGAGAACGTGTTGACGTCCCAGCCGAGGCCGACGTTCACCGCGGTCAGACCCGGGGCCTCCTTGGTCAGCGAGACGTTCCCGCCCTTGGAGAGGCTGACACCCATCTGTTTGGACTCCCATGTCGCGTGCGGAAGCGGGTCGGCGGTCGCCGCCCCGCCCGGGCGCCGGCCGGGCCGGCGCTGCCGGACGACGGCACGGGCGCGTGCGCCCGGGCTCGCCCCCCGGCACCGCACCGCGGGGCGCCGGTCGGGCGCCCCGCGGAGCGGACGTGTCTCGGATACTGCCCGACGAGCACGGGCGGCAACAGGTTCCCCGGCGTCGTCGCCGGGCGGTGCTCAGACGGTGCCGCGCCCGTCCCCGGGGTCCCTCGACCCGGCCGGTGCCGGGGTCCCGGAGCGGTCGGTGCCGTCGGTCGGGACGCCGTCCGCGCGCACCTCGCCCGCGACGCCCGGGCCGGTGGTGCCCACCGTCGGGGTGCCGGTGCGGCCGGCGCGGGCCGCGGCCTCCCGCTCGTCGCGGCGGCTGCGGGCGAGGCTCGCGACGGTGGTCACGAACAGGGTGAGCACGATGACCGCCAGCGACAGCCAGGTCGGCACCTCGGGGATGGCCGTCACGTGCTCGCCGCCGTTGATGAAGGGCAGCTCGTTCTCGTGCAGGGCGTGGATGAGCAGCTTGATGCCGATGAAGCCGAGGATGACCGCCAGGCCGTAGTGCAGGTAGACCAGCCGGTCGAGCAGGCCGTCGATGAGGAAGAACAGCTGGCGCAGGCCGAGCAGCGAGAAGGCGTTGGCGGCGAAGACCAGGAAGGTCTCCTCGGTCAGGCCGAAGATGGCCGGGATCGAGTCGACGGCGAAGAGGATGTCGGCGCTGCCGATGGCGACCAGCGCGATGGCCAGCGGGGTGATGTGCCGCTTGCCGTCGAGCTTCGTCGTCATCCGGTCGGAGTGGTACTCCTCGGTGGTCGGGATGACGCGGCGGACGAGCCGGAGGAAGCCGTTCTCCTTGAACTCCTCGTCCTCGTCGCCACTGGCCCGGGCCTGGGCCACGGCGGTGTAGATGAGGAACGCGCCGAAGAGGTAGAAGACCCAGCTGAAGTTCTCGATCGCCGCGGCGCCGAGGAAGATGAAGACCGTCCGCAGGATCAGCGCGAAGGCGATGCCGAACAGCAGCACCTTCTGCTGCAGCTCCCGGGGCACCGCGAAGCTGGCCATGATCAGGACGAAGACGAACAGGTTGTCCACCGAGAGGCTCTTCTCGGTGATGTAGCCGGCGAAGTACTCACCGCCGTACTGGCCGCCGGCGAAGACCCACACGCCGATGCCGAACACGATGGCGATGGCGACGTAGATCGCCGACCAGGTCGCTGCCTCGCGCAGCGACGGGGCGTGCGGTGTGCGCACGTGGCCGACGAAGTCGAACACGATCATGGCGATGATCGCGCCGACCGTGATCGCCCAGACCCAGAAGGGGACGTCCAAGACAGGTACCTCCGGTGACTCTGCGACGCGTCCGCGCCGCGTGTCGGGCCTGAGGTCTCTCCCGCCGCCTCGGTCGAGGTGGCCGGCGGTACCGGAGGCCCTCGGGGACCTCGTGCTGACGACACCGCCGCGTGGGGATACTCCCCTCCACGGATGACCCCCCGAGGCGGACCTGCCTCACGGGCCGCGGTCGGGGGGTTCCCTTCCCCACAGACGCCCTGGCGATGCGCGGTGTTCCGGCGATGAGAGAACTCTCATCACCGACCGCGGCCGACCGGCCGGTCCGACGGTGTGCGCCGAGCACGGTTCCCGGGGCCTGAAGGGGGCACGGGCGCACACCGCCGGCGGGGCGCGGGCGGGCGCGGTCCGCCGTCGGGCCCGGCGGGACCCGTCTCAGGCGTGCGCGGCGTCGAGCTGGCGCAGCTCCTTCTTCAGCTCGGTCAGCTCGTCGCGCAGCCGGGCGGCCACCTCGAACTGCAGCTCGCGGGCCGCGGCCAGCATCTGGTCGTTCATCTGGCTGATGAGGTCGGCCAGCTCGGCGCGTGGCAGGCCCTGCACGTCGATCGCCCCGGCCTTGCCCTTCTTGCCGGCCTTGGACGACAGCCCCGGAACCGGCGCCTTCCCGCGGGACTGCTGCCGGCCCGAGCCGCCGACCAGCTCGACGCCCTCGGCGTCCTCCGCCGCGCGGTAGATGCCGTCGAGGATGTCGACGATCTTCTTGCGCAGCGGCTGCGGGTCGATGCCGCGCTCACGGTTGTAGGCGATCTGCTTCTCGCGGCGCCGGTTGGTCTCGTCGATCGCCTGGGCCATCGACGGGGTGACCGTGTCGGCGTACATGTGCACCTGGCCCGACACGTTGCGCGCGGCGCGGCCGATCGTCTGGATCAGCGACTTGCCCGAGCGGAGGAAGCCCTCCTTGTCGGCGTCGAGGATGGCCACCAGCGACACCTCGGGCAGGTCGAGGCCCTCGCGCAGCAGGTTGATGCCGACGAGCACGTCGTACTCGCCCTGCCGCAGCTCGCGCAGCAGCTCGACCCGGCGCAGCGTGTCGACCTCGGAGTGCAGGTAGCGCACCTTGATGCCCAGCTCGAGCAGGTAGTCGGTGAGGTCCTCGGCCATCTTCTTGGTCAGCGTGGTGACCAGGACCCGCTCGTCCTTCTCCACCCGGAGGCGGATCTCGTGCACCAGGTCGTCGATCTGGCCCTTGGTCGGCTTGACCACGACCTCCGGGTCGACCAGGCCGGTCGGGCGGATGACCTGCTCGACCACCTCGCCGGCGGTGCGGCCGAGCTCGTAGTCGCCCGGGGTGGCCGACAGGTAGACGGTCTGGCCGATCCGGTCGGTGAACTCCTCCCACCGCAGCGGTCGGTTGTCCATCGCCGAGGGCAGCCGGAAGCCGTGGTCGACCAGCGTCCGCTTGCGGCTCATGTCGCCCTCGTACATGCCGCCGATCTGCGGCACGGTCACGTGCGACTCGTCGATGACGAGCAGGAAGTCCTCGGGGAAGTAGTCGAGCAGGCAGGCGCCGGCGGTGCCGGGCGCGCGGCCGTCGATGTGCCGCGAGTAGTTCTCGATGCCGGAGCAGAAGCCGACCTGCCGCATCATCTCGATGTCGTAGGTGGTGCGCATGCGCAGCCGCTGGGCCTCCAGCAGCTTGCCCTGCCGCTCCAGCTCGGCCAGCCGCCCCTCCAGCTCGGCCTCGATGGTGGCGATCGCCCGCTCCATCCGCTCGGGACCGGCCACGTAGTGCGTCGCGGGGAAGACGAACAGCTCCTGCACCTCGCGGACGACCTCGCCGGTGAGCGGGTGCAGGTAGTAGAGCCGCTCCACCTCGTCGCCGAACATCTCGATCCGGACGGCGAGCTCCTCGTAGACCGGGAAGACCTCGATCGTGTCGCCGCGCACGCGGAACGTGCCGCGGGTGAAGGACAGGTCGTTGCGGGTGTACTGCTCGGTGACCAGCGTGCGCAGCAGCTCGTCGCGGTCGCGCTCCTCCCCCACCGAGATCTTCAGCGCCCGGTCGACGTACTCCTGCGGCGTGCCCAGCCCGTAGATGCAGGAGACGGTGGCGACCACGACGACGTCGCGCCGGGTGAGCAGCGCCTGGGTGGCCGAGTGCCGCAGCCGCTCGACCTCGTCGTTGACCGAGCTGTCCTTCTCGATGTACGTGTCGGTCTGCGGGACGTAGGCCTCGGGCTGGTAGTAGTCGTAGTACGAGACGAAGTACTCGACGGCGTTGTCGGGCAACAGCTCGCGGAACTCGTTGGCCAGCTGCGCGGCCAGGGTCTTGTTCGGCGCCATGACCAGCGTCGGTCGCTGCACCTGCTCGATGAGCCAGGCGGTGGTGGCCGACTTGCCGGTGCCGGTGGCGCCCAGCAGCACGGTGTCCCGCTCCCCCGCGGTCACCTTCTCCGCCAGTGCCCGGATGGCGGCCGGCTGGTCGCCCGCGGGCTGGAACTCGCTGACGACGCGGAAGCGCCCCTGGGTGGGCCGGATGTCGGTGGTCGCGCGCACGGGACGACGGTACGACCGGACGGTGACAGAACGGCGGGTGTGACGGGAGCGCACCGGAGGGGCGCGTGGGCCCGACCGGTTGCGCGCCCGCGCCCCGCTGTGCTCGTGCCGTGTCCGGTGCTGCGCTAGCGTGCCCTCTCGCAGGCGCGGTGCCGCGCCGGGGACCAGTGCCACCCGGGATGCCCGGACGAGGTCGGACCCCGGCGCCCCGCGGCTCGGTACCAGGTCCCCCCGGCGGACGCCGGGGTGCAGCGGACCTGCGCACGACGCCCTCCGCGGCCCCGGCCGCGGAGGGCGTCGTCGTCTCCCGACCCCGGCCGGGCCCGGGCGTGATCTCCGCCGCGCCACGTGTGGGCCCGCCCGGATCGGGCACAGGGACCGGCGGGCACCAGTCGCCCAGACCCCCCGCCGACGGCCGCGTCGGGGGGCCGTCGCGTCCCGTTGAGGTGTGGGACGCCCGCGCAGGAGGAAACACTCGAATGACCCAGGTGTGGCCCGGATCCGCCTACCCACTGGGTGCCACGTACGACGGCACCGGGACCAACTTCGCGCTCTTCAGCGAGGTCGCGGAGAAGGTGGAGCTCTGCCTCTTCGACGAGGCGGGCAACGAGGAGCGCATCCGGCTCCCCGAGATGGACGGCTACGTCTGGCACGCCTTCCTGCCCGGCATCCAGCCCGGGCAGCGCTACGGCTACCGCGTGCACGGCCCCTACGACCCGGAGAACGGGCACCGCTGCAACCCCAACAAGCTGCTGCTCGACCCCTACGCCAAGGCGATCGACGGGTCGATCGACTGGGACGAGGCCTGCTTCGGCTACCGGTTCGGCAGCGGGGAGCGCAACGACGACGACTCGGCGCCGCACATGCCGAAGTCGGTCGTCATCAACCCCTACTTCGACTGGGGCGTCGACCGGCCGCCGCGGACGCCGTACAACAAGACGGTCATCTACGAGGCCCACGTCAAGGGCCTGACGATGACCCACCCGCGCATCCCCGAGGAGCTGCGCGGTACCTACGCCGGCATCGCCCACCCCGCGGTGATCGAGCACCTGCAGTCGCTGGGCGTCACGGCGATCGAGCTCATGCCGGTGCACCAGTTCGTGCAGGACGACACGCTGCTGCAGAAGGGCCTGCGCAACTACTGGGGCTACAACACGATCGGCTTCTTCGCGCCGCACGACGAGTACGCGCAGCAGACCGACGGCCAGCAGGTGCAGGAGTTCAAGGGCATGGTCCGGACGCTGCACGAGGCGGGCATCGAGGTCATCCTCGACGTCGTCTACAACCACACGGCCGAGGGCAACCACATGGGCCCGACGCTGTCGTTCAAGGGCATCGACAACCGGACGTACTACCGGCTGGTCGAGGGCGACGAGCAGTACTACATGGACACCACCGGCACGGGGAACTCGCTCAACGTCCGCACCCCGCAGGCCCTGCAGCTGATCATGGACTCGCTGCGCTACTGGGTGACCGAGATGCACGTCGACGGGTTCCGGTTCGACCTCGCCTCCACCCTCGCCCGCCAGTTCCACGAGGTGGACCGGCTCTCGGCGTTCTTCGACCTGGTGCACCAGGACCCGGTCGTCAGCCAGGTCAAGCTCATCGCCGAGCCGTGGGACGTCGGCGACGGCGGCTACCAGGTGGGCAACTTCCCGGCGCTGTGGACGGAGTGGAACGGCAAGTACCGCGACACCGTCCGCGACTTCTGGCGCGGCGAGGACGCCACCACCGGCGAGTTCGCCAGCCGGATCTCCGGCTCGGCCGACCTCTACAAGCACTCCGGGCGCCGGCCGGTGGCCAGCATCAACTTCGTCACCGCGCACGACGGGTTCACCCTCAACGACCTGGTCTCCTACAACGAGAAGCACAACGAGGCCAACGGCGAGGGCAACAACGACGGCGAGAGCCACAACCGCAGCTGGAACTGCGGGGTCGAGGGCGAGACCGACGACGCCGAGGTGCTGGCGCTGCGCGCGCGGCAGCGGCGCAACTTCATCACCACGCTGATGCTGTCCCAGGGCGTGCCGATGCTGCTGCACGGCGACGAGCTGGGCCGCTCGCAGCGGGGGAACAACAACGGCTACTGCCAGGACTCCGAGCTCACCTGGATCGACTGGGAGGACGTCGACGAGGGGCTGCTGGAGTTCACCAAGCTGGTCACCCGGCTGCGCACCGAACACCCGACGTTCCGCCGTCGCCGGTTCTTCCACGGCCGGCCGGTGCGCCGCGAGGAGGGCGACCCGGTGCAGGACGTCGCCTGGTTCACCCCCGCCGGTGAGCTGATGAGCGACGAGGACTGGGACGCCGGCTTCGCCAAGTCGCTGGCCATGTACCTCAACGGCCACGGCATCCGGGAGACCGACGAGCGCGGCGAGGACGTCGTCGACGACTGCTTCTACCTCGCCTTCAACGCCCACCACGAGCCGATCGACTACACCGTGCCGCCGGCGGAGTACGCCGAGGGCTGGACCGTCGTCGTCGACACCGCCGAGTTCGGCGCCGTGGAGCCGGTGCAGGTCAAGGCCGGCGACGTCGTCACCGTGGCCGCCCGCGCCACCGTCGTCCTGCAGGCGGCGACGTGAGCGAGCCGCTGACCGAGGAGCGGCGCCGCGCCGTCCCCACCGGGACCTACCGGCTGCAGGTCACCGCCGACTTCACCCTCGACGACGCCGCGGCCGTGGCCGGCTACCTCGCCGACCTGGGCGTCAGCCACGCGTACTCCTCCCCCCTCCTGCGGGCGGCGGCGGGCAGCACGCACGGCTACGACACCGTCGACCACGCGCACGTCGACGAGTCGCGCGGCGGGCAGGAGGGCTTCGACCGGCTCGTGGCCGCGCTCCACGAGCACGGCCTGAGCCTGGTGCTCGACCTGGTGCCCAACCACATGGGCGTGGCCGACCCGGCCGAGGCGCCCTGGTGGTGGGACGTGCTGCAGCACGGGCGCGACAGCGCCCACGCGCCGGCGTTCGACGTCGACTGGGACGCAGGCAGCGGTCGGATCCGCATCCCCGTCCTGGGCTCGGCCGACGACGTCGAGAAGCTCGAGGTGGTGGACGGGGAGCTGCGGTACTACGACAACCGCTTCCCGCTCGCCCCCGGCACCGGGGACGGGACGCCGCAGGAGGTGCACGACCGGCAGCACTACGAGCTGGTCGACTGGCGGCGCGCGGACTCCGACCTGAACTACCGCCGCTTCTTCGCCATCAACACCCTCGCGGGACTGCGGGTGGAGGACCCGGCGGTCTTCGACGCGACCCACGAGCTGGTGCTGCGCATGGTGGCCGACGGCGCGGTCGACGGGCTGCGCATCGACCACCCCGACGGCCTCGCCGACCCGAAGGGCTACCTCGACCGGCTGGCCGAGGCCTCCGGCGGGCGGTGGACGGTCGTCGAGAAGATCCTCGAGCCCGGCGAGGACCTGCCCGGGAGCTGGCGGACGGCGGGCACCACCGGCTACGACGCGCTCGCCGAGGTCGACGACGTGCTGGTCGACCCGGCCGGCGAGGCAGCGCTGACCGCACTGGACACCGAGCTGTCGGGCCGCGAGGTCGACTACGCGCAGCTGGTGCACGACTGCAAGCGCGAGGTGACCGACGGCAGCCTGGGCTCGGAGGTCGCTCGGCTGGTGCGGGTGATGGGCGAGCTGCCCGGCATCGACCGGGAGCAGCAGGTCGAGGCGCTGGCCGAGCTGCTGGCGGGCTTCCCGGTGTACCGCACCTACCTGCCCGACGGCCGCGAGCACCTCGACGCCGCGGTGGCCGCCGTCCGCGACCGCCGGCCCGACCTGGTCGCGGCGGTCGACGCGCTGCACCCGGTGCTGGCGCAGGCCGGCACCGAGGCGGCCACCCGCTTCGAGCAGACCAGCGGCCCGGTGATGGCCAAGGGCGTCGAGGACAGCGCCTACTACCGGTGGGCGCGCTTCGCGGTGCTCAACGAGGTGGGCGGGGACCCGGCGCGGTTCGGCAGCACCGCGGCGGAGTTCCACGAGGCCCAGGTCCGGCGGCTCGAGCGCAAGGCCGAGTCGATGACCACGCTGACCACGCACGACACCAAGCGCAGCGAGGACACCCGGGCCCGCCTGGCCGTGCTCGCCGAGGTGCCCACCGAGTGGGCCGACCTGGTCCGCGGCTGGCTGTCGCGGCACCCGCTGCCCGACCGGCCGCTGGCGCACCTGGTGTGGCAGAACCTGGTCGGCGCCTGGCCGCTGTCGCGCGAGCGGGCGCACGCCTACGCCGAGAAGGCCGCCCGGGAGGCGGGGACCTCCACCACGTGGACCGACGTCGACGAGGCGTTCGAGACCCGGCTGCACGCGATGGTCGACGCCGCCTACGACGACGAGGCGACGCACCGCGAGATCGAGGCGTTCGTCGCGCGGATCGGTCCGGCCGGGCGGTCCAACGGGCTGGCGCAGAAGCTGCTGCAGCTGACGATGCCGGGGGTCCCGGACGTCTACCAGGGCACCGAGCTGTGGGACCACTCGCTCGTCGACCCGGACAACCGCCGGCCGGTCGACTACGCCGCCCGCCGCGCGCTGCTGGCCCGGCTCGACGGCGGCGAGGTGCCGGAGGTGGACGACGGCGGCGCGGCCAAGCTGCTGGTCGTGTCGCGGGTGCTGCGGCTGCGCCGCGACCGGCCGGACCTGTTCAGCGGCTACACGCCGGTCGAGGTGACCGGGGAGGCGGCCGGGCACCTCGTCGCCTTCCACCGGGGCGGGGCGGTCACCGTCGCGACCCGGCTGCCGGTCGGCCTGTCCGGCACCGGCTGGGGCGGCACCGCGCTGGCGCTGCCGACCGGCGCCTGGCGCGACGTGCTCACCGGCACGCGGGTGGTCTCCGACGCCGGCGGCGCGCCGGTCGGCGAGCTGCTCGCGCGACTGCCGGTGGCCCTGCTCGTCCGCGACTGACGACGGGCCTCGCCGCCGCCCGGTGAGGCCGGGTGCGACGCAGGTCACGTCCCCGTCGTCGACGGGGACGTGACCTGCGCGGACGTCCCGCGCCGACCCGGGGACGGGGCGCGACACGCCTGGGGTCCGTGGGGCGGGACGTGCCGTGCCGTGATCCGGCCGTTACCTTTGCCCCCGCACCCGGCCGACCGAGAGCGGGGTGCCGGAGCCGGTCCGCCCAACCCCGTCCGCCGGTGTCCGTTCCTCCTGCACAGCCAGGACGGGGGTGGGGGAACCACTTCGACGGGGCGCGGCCGTGGTCACGGGGGCCGAGCCGCACCGTCTCGGGGTGAAGCCGCACGTCGTGCGGCCGGGGCACCGATCGCTCCGAACCCGACAGCTCACCTCGCCGGCGGCGGATCGGAGTACAGCCATGTCCTCGTCCCTGCTTCGCCGTGCCCTCCTCACGACCGGCGTGACCGCCGTCGCCCTCGGTGTGGCCGCCGGCCCCGCCTCGGCCGCCGCGCCCAACGACTGGGACGCCGTCGCCCAGTGCGAGTCCAGCGGCAACTGGTCGATCAACACCGGCAACGGCTACTACGGCGGCCTGCAGTTCAGCGCCAGCACCTGGTCGGCGTTCGGCGGCCTGGAGTACGCGCAGCGCGCCGACCTGGCCACCAAGGCCCAGCAGATCGCCGTCGCCGAGCGCACGCTCGACGCCCAGGGCCCCGGCGCCTGGCCGACCTGCGGCAAGAGCCTCGACCCGAGCGCTCCCGAGGCCGGCGCGGCTCCCGCCCCGGCCCCGGCTCCCGCCCCGGCCGCCGCTCCCGCCCCGGCCGCCGCTCCCGCCGCCGCCCCGGCGGCGGCGCCGGCCTCCGCCGAGGCCGACGGCGGCAGCTACACCGTCGAGCGGGGCGACACGCTCCGCAAGATCGCCCGGTCGCAGGGCGTGGACGGCGGCTGGCGGGCCCTGTACGCCGCCAACCGCGACGTGCTGGGCAACCCGAACCGGATCTTCGCCGGCCAGCACCTGCACCTGCCGTGATCCGGGGCGGCAGCCGGGGGACGCGCTCCCCCGGCTGCCGCCGCCGGTGGTTGGCCGGGCGGCACGCGGGCAAGACCCACCGGTCACCCCCCTGTCCCCTGGAGGCGCCCGCATGTCCGCACCCGTCGAGTTCGCCGTCTGGGCACCGGTCCCCCAGCGGGTCCGGCTGCAGGTCGACGGCTCGGTGCACGAGATGCGCCGGGACGACGCCGGCTGGTGGCGGGCCGAGGTCGAGGCCGGCCCGGAGGCCGACTACGGCTACCTGCTGGGCGACGACGACACCCCGCGGCCCGACCCGCGCTCCCGGCGCCAGCCCGAGGGCGTGCACGGGCTCTCCCGCCGCTTCGACCCGGCCGCGTACGACTGGGGCGACCGCGCCTGGACCGGCCGTCCGCTCGCCGGCGGCGTCGTCTACGAGCTGCACGTCGGCACCTTCACCCCCGAGGGCACGCTGGACTCGGCGATCGAGCGGCTCGACCACCTCGTCGACCTCGGCGTCCACTTCGTCGAGCTGCTGCCGGTCAACGGCTTCGACGGCACCCACAACTGGGGCTACGACGGCGTCCTCTGGTACACGGTCCAGGAGAGCTACGGCGGGCCCGCGGCCTACCAGCGCTTCGTCGACGCCTGCCACCAGCGGGGCCTGGGCGTGGTCCAGGACGTCGTCTACAACCACCTCGGCCCGTCGGGGAACTACCTGCCGCTGTTCATGCCGATCTTCGCCGAGGGCGGCGCGAACACCTGGGGCGAGTCGGTCAACCTCTCGGGCCCCGACTCCGACGAGGTGCGCCGGTACGTCATCGACAACGCCCTGATGTGGCTGCGCGACATGCACGTCGACGGGCTGCGCCTCGACGCCGTGCACGCGCTGGTCGACGAGCGGGCCACCCACGTGCTCGAGGAGCTGGCACAGGAGGTCGACCGGCTGTCGGTCGCCGTCGGCCGGCCCCTGACGCTGATCGCCGAGAGCGACCTCAACGACCCGCGGATGGTCACGCCGCGCGTGGCCGGCGGCCTGGGCATGTCCGCCCAGTGGAGCGACGACTTCCACCACGCGCTGCACGCCTCGCTCACCGGCGAGGGCCAGGGCTACTACGCCGACTTCGCGGCGGCCGGCCTGGGCGGGCTGGCCAAGACCCTCACCGGCGCCTTCCTCCACGACGGCGCCTGGTCGAGCTTCCGCCGCCGGCACCACGGCCGGCCGGTCGACACCGCGGCGCTGCCGGGCTGGAAGTTCCTCGGCTACCTGCAGGACCACGACCAGATCGGCAACCGCGCCGTCGGCGACCGCGTCTCGGCGTCGCTGTCCCCCGGCCTGCTCGCCGTCGGCGCGACGCTGGTGCTGACCAGCCCGTTCACCCCGATGCTGTTCATGGGCGAGGAGTGGGGCGCCTCGACGCCGTGGCAGTTCTTCACCAGCCACACCGACCCCGAGATCGGCCGGGCCACCGCCGAGGGGCGCAAGGGCGAGTTCGCCGAGCACGGGTGGGACGAGGACGAGGTGCCCGACCCGCAGGACCCCGAGACCTTCCGGCGGTCGAAGCTCGACTGGTCGGAGGTCGGGCGGGAGCCGCACGCCCGGCTGCTCGAGGTGCACCGCACGCTGCTGGCGCTGCGGCACTCCCGGCCCGAGCTGGTCGACGCGGACCTCTCCGCGGTCGAGGCCGGCTGGGACGACGAGGACCGCGTGCTGGTGGTGCACCGCGGGTCGCTGCGGGTGCTGGCCAACCTGTCGGGCGAGCCGCGGGAGGTCGACCTGGACCGGGCGGTCACCGGCGTGCTGTTCGCCACCGGGGACTCCCCCGGGCTGGACGGGACGGCGGTGACCGTGCCGGCCGAGAGCGCCGTCGTCCTGACCACCTGATGCGCCGGCTGCACCCGTCAAACGCGGAGGACCTCTCCGACGACGACCTGGCGGCGGCGTACGCGCTGCCGCCGGGCCGGTTTGTGCGGGTGGACTTCGTGACCTCGCTGGACGGCGCGGTCACCGTGGACGGTCGCAGCGCGGGGCTGGGCTCCCCCGGCGACAAGCGGGTGTTCCGGGTGCTGCGCGCACTGGCCGACGGGGTGCTGGTGGGGCACGGGACCGCCGCCGCCGAGGGCTACCGGCCGGTGTCCGCCGACTCCGCCGTCGGGCGGCTGCGCGCGGCGCTGGGCCGGCCGGGCACGGCACCGGTCGTGGTCGTCTCGCGGCGGGCGTCGCTGGCACCGGGCGACCGGCTGGCCGTCCCGTCGACGGTGCTGGTCACCTGCGGGGCGGCCGACACCGCCCGCCGGGCCGCGGTGGCCGGCGCCGGGGTCGAGGTGCTCGTCTGCGGGGACGACGACGTCGACCTGCCGCTGGCACTGGACCGGCTGGCCGACCGCGGCCTGGCGCAGCTGGTCTGCGAGGGCGGACCGGCGCTGCTGACCGCGGCGCTGGCCGCCGGGGTGGTCGACGAGCTGGACCTCACCGTCTCCCCCGCCCTCGTCGGCGGGGAGGGCCGGCTGGTGACCGGCGCGCTGCCCGCCGTCGTCCGCCCCCGGCTGCTGCAGGTGCTGGAGGAGGACGGGGTGCTGTTCACCCGCTACGCCGTCGACCGCTGACCGCTCCCCCGCCGGGCGACCCCGACCGCCCAGGCGACGTAGCCCAGGTTCACCGCCACGCGTGCCGCGACACCGGCCGGCCGGTCGAACGCGCGCTGCGCGGTGCGGCGGTGGCGCAGCGGCTCCAGGTGCGCGGGCAGGTAGGTCGTGATCAGCGCGGCGGTCGCCCGCGCGCCGGCCGCCCGGGTCGCCGGCACCGCGACGAGGACACCGGCGACGACGTCGGCCAGCCCGCTCACCGCGACCAGTGCCGAGCGCGCCGGCAGCCACGACGGCACCAGCCCCCGGTAGTAGCCGGGCCTCGTGAAGTGGGTGACCCCGCTGCCCACCATGAGCGCCGCCAGCGCCCACGCCGCCGCGTCCTCCGTCCTCGGGCGGGACACGGTCAGCCGGCCGGTCGGGCGACCACGCGTCCGCGATCGGCGGTCCCGACCTCCTCGCCGGCGGCCACCTGCTCGAGCAGCCGGGACGGGTGCGTCCCGGCCTCGTGCACCCCGACCGTCCTGGTCACGTCGGCCAACCTACCGAGGGCCGTCGCTCCCCAGGGGGTCCGGCCACCCGTCCGGTCGACGTCGTCGTGTGCGCGGTCGTCCCCCGCTGATTGACTGACCGGCATGGACCTGCCCCTCCTCCCGCCGGTGAAGCCGATGCTGGCCAAGGCCGTCACGAAGCTGCCCACCGACGAGGGGTTGTTCTACGAGCCGAAGTGGGACGGCTTCCGCTGCATCGTCTTCCGCGACGGCGACGAGGTGGAGCTGGGCAGCCGCAACGAGCGCCCCCTGACCCGCTACTTCCCCGAGGTGGTCGCCGCGGTCAAGGAGGCGCTGCCCGGGCGCTGCGTCGTCGACGGCGAGATCGTCGTCCCGCAGGGCGACCGGCTGCACTTCGAGTCGCTGCTGCAGCGCATCCACCCCGCGAAGTCGCGGGTGGACCTGCTGGCCGAGCAGACGCCGGCCCACTTCGTCGCCTTCGACCTGCTGGCGCTGGACGACGAGTCGCTGCTGGAGACGCCCTTCGCCGAACGGCAGGCCCGGCTGCACGAGGCGGTCACCGCCACCGAGCGGGTGCACGTCACCGCCGTCACCCGCGACGTGGCGACGGCGCAGCGCTGGTTCGAGGAGTTCGAGGGCGCCGGCCTCGACGGCGTCGTCGCCAAGGCCCCCGACCTGCCCTACGGCCCCGACCAGCGGCTGATGGTCAAGGTCAAGCACGTCCGCACCGCCGACGCCGTGGTCGCCGGGTTCCGGTGGCACAAGAGCGGGCCGATCGTCGGCTCGCTGCTGCTGGGCCTCTATGACGACGGCGGGCTGCAGCACATCGGCGTCGCGGCGTCCTTCCCGATGGCCCGGCGCGCGGAGCTGGTCGAGGAGCTGGCGCCCTACCGGACCGACGCGCTGGACACCCACCCCTGGCGGGAGTGGGCCGACGCCGAGCAGCAGGCCGACGGCGAGCACCGCATGCCGGGCGCGCAGAGCCGGTGGAACGCCAGGAAGGACCTGTCCTGGGTGCCGCTGCGCCCCGAGCTCGTCGTCGAGGTCAAGTACGACCAGCTGGAGGGCCGGCGGCTGCGGCACACCGGCCAGTTCCTGCGCTGGCGGCCCGACCGCGACCCGCGCAGCTGCACCTACGACCAGCTCGAGGTCCCGGTGCGCTACGACCTGGCCGAGGTGTTCGACGGTTGAGAGACCGGACACGACGCCTGCGCTCGCGCCGCACGGCTCATAACCTCGTGATCATGCGTCTGCGCCGCGGCCTGCTCGCCGCCTCGACCGGACTGCTCCTCGCGGTCACCGGGTGCACCTCCTTCTCCGAGTCGATGTCGGCCTCGGAGTCGTCGGCCGCGACGACGACCCCGGCCGAGCCGGAGGCCGCCCCGATCACCTGGACCGACTGCGACGCCCAGATCACCGGGCTCATCGCCGGGACGCCGGGCAGCGAGCGCGACATCGCCTTCGAGTGCGGCCGCACCGAGGTGCCCATCGACCACGACGAGGCCGACGGCGAGACGCTGCCGCTGTTCCTCGTCCGCGCGAAGCTCGCCGGCCAGACCGACCGGATCGGCTCGCTGCTGGTCAACCCGGGCGGGCCCGGCGGCTCCGGCGCGGACGCCGCGCTGG
The DNA here is from genome assembly GCF_900115505.1 of Geodermatophilus dictyosporus. Taxonomy (GTDB): domain Bacteria; phylum Actinomycetota; class Actinomycetes; order Mycobacteriales; family Geodermatophilaceae; genus Geodermatophilus; species Geodermatophilus dictyosporus. The sequence continues at coordinate 102,660 of NZ_FOWQ01000005.1, forward strand.
GCCTGGCGCTGTCGCTGCCCGAGGACGTGCTGCGCCGCTTCGACCTCGTCGGCTTCGACCCGCGCGGGGTGGGCCTGTCGACGCCGGTCGAGTGCATCCCCGCCGAGCTCAAGGACCGCTCGCTCGCCGCCGAGCCGCGGCCGACGACGCAGGAGCAGATGGACGAGGTGCTCGCGCTGACCGACGAGGTCGCCGCCGCGTGCGAGGAGGAGTACGGCGAGGCCCTGGGCACCTTCAACACCGTCGACACCGCCCGCGACATGGACCTGCTGCGCGAGTCGCTCGGCGACGAGCAGCTGACCTACCTCGGCTACTCCTACGGCACCACGCTGGGCTCCACCTACGCCGAGCTCTACCCCGACCGGGTGCGGGCACTGGTGCTCGACGCCGCGGTCGACCCCGACGCCGACCGGCAGGCCCGGACCGAGTCGCAGGCGGCCGGGCTGGAGGCCAGCTTCGACGCCTTCGCGGCGAACTGCACCGGCCTGGTCTCCGGCTGCCCGATCGGCGACGACCCGCGCCGCTTCGTCGAGGACCTGCTCACCGCGGCCGCCGCCGACCCGGTCCCGAGCAGCGCGGCGGGCGAGACCCGCACCGCGACCCCGGGCGTCGTCCTGACCGCCGTCCTCGCCGCGATGTACGACCCGGGCTCGTGGCCGCAGCTCTCCCAGGGCCTCGCCGCGGCCGGCAGCGGGGACTCCGCCGGCCTGTTCTCCCTCGCCGACGCCTACAACGGCCGGCTCGAGGACGGCAGCTACACCAACCTGCAGGACGCCAACCTGGCCATCACCTGCGCCGACACCCCCGAGGACGAGGCCTTCTCGGAGGAGCAGGTGCTGCAGCTGGCGCAGGACTGGGGCCAGCGCTACCCGCTGTTCGGCGCCGGCGCCGCGTCCAGCCTCTACACCTGCGGCGCGTGGGACGCCCCGCGCACCCCGCTGCCCGAGCGGGACGCCGAGGGCAGCGCGCCGATCGTCGTCGTCGGCAACGAGGGCGACCCGGTGACGCCGCTGCCCGGCGCGGTCGACATGGCCGAGGACCTCGACGCCGGCGTGCTGCTGACCTGGCAGGGCCAGGGGCACACCGCCTACCCCAAGACGCCCTGCGTCACCGACGCGGTCAACGCCTACCTGATCGACCTGACCGTGCCGCAGGACGGCCTGACCTGCCCCGCCTGACCTCTCCGGCCCGGCCCTCGGGGCCCGACCGGAGCCCGGCCCGCCGCGCCCGAGACGAGGAGCCCATGGCCAGCAGCAAGGACGCCGTCGTCCTGACCGTCGACGGGCACGAGGTGCGGGTCTCCAACCCGGAGAAGCCGTACTTCGCCGAGCGCGGGATCCGCAAGATCGACGTCGTCGAGTACTTCCTCGCCGTCGGTGAGGGGGTCCTGTTCGCCCTGCGGGACCGGCCGACGACGCTCGAGCGCTGGCCCGGCGGGGTGTTCGAGGGCGCCCGGCTGTCGACGCGGATGGACAACACCGGCGACGCCTTCTACCAGAAGCGGGTGCCCAAGAACGCGCCCGAGTGGGTGCCGACGGCGCACATCACCTTCCCCAGCGGGCGGACGGCCGACGAGATCGCGCCGGACTCGGTCGCCGTCGTCGCCTGGTGCGCCAACCTCGGCACCCTGACGTTCCACCCGTGGCCGGTGGACAAGACCGACGTCGAGTCGCCCGACCAGATCCGCATCGACCTCGACCCGCAGCCGGGCACCGACTTCTCCGACGCGGTGTGGGTGGCCCCGCACGTGCGCGAGCTGCTGCACGAGCTCGGCATGGAGGGCTGGCCCAAGACCTCCGGCGGGCGCGGCGTGCACGTGTACGTGCCGATCCAGCCGCGGTGGACCTTCACCGACGTGCGCCGGGCGGTCATCGCCTTCGGCCGCGAGTTGGAACGACGCCTCCCCGACCGCGTGACGATGTCGTGGTGGAAGGAGGAGCGCGGCGAGAAGATCTTCATCGACTACAACCAGATGGCCCGGGACCGCACGATCGCCTCGGCGTACTCCATCCGGCCCCGGCCGCACGCCCCCGTGTCCGCGCCGCTGGACTGGGACGAGCTGCCCGACGTCCACCCCACCGACTTCACCGTGCTGACCATGCCGGAACGGTTCCGGGCGGTCGGCGACAAGCACGCCGGCCTGGCCGGGCACGCCTTCGGCATCGAGCCGCTGCTCGAGCTCGCCGAGCGCCAGGCCGCGGACGACGGTCTGGGTGACCTGCCCTATCCCCCCGACTACCCGAAGATGCCGGGCGAGCCGATGCGGGTCCAGCCGAGCCGCGCCAGGCGTCCCACCGGCGCGGACGGATGAGTCGGCGCTCAACGTCAGGGGAGCACAGCGATCACTCGACGGACAACCCACGTCCTGCAGTGAATCGGGCGTACTCCTCCGGTCGCCTCCCCGGGCTCCTGGGACCGAGTTTCGACACACCGTGGACCATCGAGCGCAGCGGCTGGAGCGTCCACTGTTCCTCCTGCTCGCTGATCGCCCCTCGGCCGCGAGCAAGTGCCCGACGAGCTGCCGGGCCTCCCGGCCGAGCTCTTTGACCGCCGCCCCCTGACTGACCATGATTGTGGTCATGGCGACGCGGTCCCTGGCGGCGGTCAAGGCGCACTTCAGTCAGGTGATCGACGAGGTCGCCGGCACGCACGAGCGCGTCACCGTCACCAGGAACGGCAGCCCGGTCGCGGTCATCCTCGCCGTCGAGGACTACGAGTCCCTCATGGAGACCCTGGAGATCCTCTCCGACCCCCGAGCGCGCCCGGAGATCAGGCAGTCGGAGGAAGCGATGGCCGCTGGCGAGGTCTACGGCGAGGCCGAGGTGCGGGCCGCACTCGCGGCCCGCCGGCGGTGACCGGCCCTCCTCGGTACACCGTCGTCCTCTCGGCAGCGGCCAAGCGGGCCATCGAGCGCGACCTCCCCGAGCCGGTGGCTGTCGCGGTCGTCGACTTCCTCTACGGGCCGCTGGCTGCGGACCCGCACCGCGTCGGGAAGCCGCTGCGCTTCGATCTCGAGGGCTACTGGTCCGCGCGACGGGGCCAGTACCGCGTCGTCTACTCGATCCACGACGACGAGGTCCTCGTCCGGGTGGTCCGCATCTCGCACCGCGCCGACGTCTACGGCTGACCGGCACCTCCGGCACCGGCACCGGCACCTGCGGAGCGCTGTGCTCCTCCCCCTCGGACACAGCAGGGAGGCCCGTGGCCGGTGCCCCCCTCCACGCCCCACGCGAGACCGCTGAGTGGCCGGCTCGACGGCGTCAGGACCGGGAGGACACGGGACGGGCATCTGCGCGAAGGGGGCGAGACAGTTCACGACGGAGCCGACCGGCTCGTCAGCTGACCCCGACCGGACCGTCAGACGCGCGACGACCGGTGGTCACTCAGCTGCGGCCAGGATGCGTTCGACGTTGTCCGGTGCGAAGAAGTCCGCCGGTGACTCGACTCCCGCGTTGACCCGCGCGAACTGGTCCATCGCCTCCTGGTTGCCATGGGCGGCCGTGAGCAGGCGCAGTAGCTCAGGCGGCGGCGGCTCCAGAGCCGCGAGTTCCAGGGTGAACTCGTACATCGGGAGGACGCGTTCATCCCGTCGCGACTGGTACTCGCCCAAGGCGGCGTCCAAGGAACGTCCTCCCGAGAAGTTCTCGTGCAACGCGACGGCGCACAGCTCCGCGTCTTGGAAGGCGTCCTGGATGCCCTGCGCCGTCACGAAGTCCTTGTTGTGACCGGCGTCGCCTACCAGGACCCAGCCGGGCCCGTAGGGCTTACGGAAGAAATTGGGCACGACGGCGCCGACGAGGCGGGTTTCGCGGGTGGCCGAGCGGAGCCGCTCGGCGAACAGCGGAGCCGATTCGAGCGTCTGCAGGTAGTGGCCCTCGAGGTCCTTCTTGTTGACCTCGAACTCCCGGTGAGGCCACCCGGCGATGACCAACGTCAGGTCGTCGTTCGTGGGCCAGGCGGCGAAGGCTCGATTCGGCCGGTCGTACGCCTCCCATCGGCCGCCCATCGGCAGGCCGCTCCAGTAGGTGTAGTAGCCGCACAGCAACGGCGGGTGCTCGTGGTACCGATCCGGTCGCACGAGGCGGGCCACGAGCGAGTGCAGGCCATCCGCGCCGACGACCACCCCGGCGCGCTCCTCGACGGTGTGGCGGTCGTTCCTGCCGTGGCCGCGGATCCCGACGACTGCGCCGTCCTCAGTGACCAGTTCACTGACCGTGAAGCCTGCACGGATCTCGGCGCCCGCGTCGGCCGCTGCCTCGATCAGCAGCTCGTCCAGCACCGTCCGCCGCGGGGCGTACGCGACGGGGGACCCCGGGGCTGCAGGTGAACCGGAGAGGGTGAAGGGTCCGAAGTCGAATGCGTACGTGTCGATCGGCGGACATCCCGTGGCGATGACACGATCGAGGAGGCCCCAGCGCTGCAGCGCCGCCATCCCTGGGGGATGGATCAGGTGGGTGGAGATCGTGTCGCTGGGAAAGGTCGAACGGTCGACGACCAGGACCCGGTGGCCGTAGCGGGCCAGCAGCATCGCGGTGGAGGAGCCGGCACACCGAGCGCCGACAACGATCACGTCGTACTGGTTCTCATGCACGTCGCACCGCCCAGACGGTGGAGCTGGCGACCGCGGACGTCGCGGGTCCAGCGTGTGGAGGTGTGGTGCCGGATCGCCGCGGAGTCATCCTGGTCACAGCGCCCGGCAGGACGGGAACATGCGACTCCGGACCCATGGGGAGCGACCGAGAGCTCTGCGGTCCGCAGCGAGGGCGCGTCCTCACCGGTCCTCCGGACAGGTACCGGCCCGGGTCCGGCACCCGCCGTCACCCACCGGCGCTCAGCCGCAGTCGCAGTCACACGAGTCGTCGCAGTCGGGGTCGCAGACGCAGGTCAGCACGAACACGTGGGGTCACCTCCCTCCATCGACGGGCACCAGGTACCGGGGCTCGGCGGAGGGCATCCGGTGACCGGCAACGCGGCGGCCATCGCGGCCATCTCCGTCCTGAGCGCGGTCAGTCGTGCGATCTCTGCATCGACCTCCGCGAGCCGGCGCCGGAGGAGGTGCTCGGCGGGTTCACAGGGGCAGATCCCCGTGTCCCGGACCGCCAGCAGGTGTCGGATGTCCACGAGGCGCAGCCCGAGCCGCTGCGCGCCTCGGATGAACCGGAGGCGGTCGACGGCGGCGGCGTCGTAGGCCCGGTAGCCACCCGGGGTGCGGTTCGGAGGCGGCAGGAGGCCCACCCGCTCGTAGTAGCGGATGGTGTCGGGCCGCACCCCGACGACCGAACCCAGTTCCGACACGCGCAGCGCTCGTGCAACGGTGGGAAGCACGGCAAGAACGCTAGACCTTGGAGCAGGGTCCAAGGTCAAGCCTGAGCCAGCTCGCCGCATCCTCCGGACCTCGACCGACCCGCGCGCCTGGCCGTGGGCCGCACTCAGCAACAGCCCCGGGTGCTCTCGCCGCGAGTGCTGATCTCAGAGCACGCGTCGGTCCCAGCGGATCACCTCCCCACGCAGTCGGGTCAGCGATGGAGCACGACGAGTGTCTGCCCATGCGGGCGCGAGAGGTGGGGACTCGCCCGATGACCCACCCACTCACGCTCAGCTCCACCTGCGGTTCTGCCGCTCTGAACAGCGCTTTCGCGGTTCGCTTCCCCGAAGATGCCGGGCGAGCCGCTGCGGGTCCAGCCCAGCCGCGCCCGCAAGCCTGCCCCGGCCACCGATTGATGACCGGCGCGGTCTCGTGGCGAGAGCGTCGAGTACTCCAGCCGCCGGCTGACCGACCGTGACGGGCCGGCGTCGCTGGACGAGCCGGCCAGTCGCGCGGTGGGCGCGCCGACCGCACCTACCGTGGAGGCGTGCCCACCTGGCCCCCGAACCGTCACGTGCCGTACGCGCGCATCCCCGAGCGGGCCTGGCGGGCGATCGCCGGGACCAGCCCGCCGACCGCACCGATCGGCCTGCGGGCCCAGGCCAGCCGGATGGACGACCTCACCGCGCACGCCGCGCTCGGGCTGGCCCTGCGCATCGGGGCGTCGATGCTGGCCGTCGGGGCCTCCGCGGCCGACGTGACCGCGACCGTGCTGCGGGTCGCCGCCGCCTACGGGCTCACCAGCTGCCAGATCGACATCACCTTCACCTCGATCACGGTCAGCTACGACCGCGAGAACGCGGTGCCGCTCACCGCGATGCGGATCGTGACCGCGAGCCGACTCGACTACCCCCGCCTGCAGGGCATCACCGACCTGGCGCGTGCGGTCGGCGCCGGCGACCTCGACGTCGAGGAGGCGCACCGCCGGCTGGACCGCGTGGTCTCGGCACCCGCCACCTACCGCCGGAGCGTGACCGCGCTCGGCTGGGCGGGCGTCGCCGCCTGCTTCGGACTGGTCCTCGGCGGCGGCTGGCGGGAGGCCCTCCTCGCCGCCCTGACCACCGCCCTGGTCGAGCAGGTGCTGCGGGTGCTCAACCGGCGGAGCCTGCCGCTGTTCTTCCAGCAGGTGGCCGGGGCCGCGCTCGCGACGGGCGTCGCCGTCCTCCTCCTGGCCTCGGACGTCGACGTGCGGACCTCCCTGGTCGTCGCCGCCGGCATCGTCGTGCTCCTCGCCGGACTCTCCCTGGTCAGCGCGGCCCAGGACGCCATCAGCGGGTTCCCGGTGACCGCCGCGGCGCGGGCCTTCGAGGTGGTGACGCTGACCGCCGGCATCGTCGTGGGCATCGCCGGCGTGCTCGACCTGGCCCAGCGCGCCCAGCTCCCGCTGGCCGTCGTCGACACCACACCGACCCCGGTGCGCTTCGGCGTCGCGCTGGCCGCGTCAGCCGGTATCGCCGGGTTCTGGGCCCTGGCCAGCCACGCCCGGCCACGCGCCGTCGCCCTCGCCGCGGCCGCCGGGGCGCTGGCCTGGGCGACGTTCCGGGTGGCCGGCGAGCTGGGCGCCGGTCCCGCGCTGGCCAGTGGCGTCGCGGCCGTCGTCCTCGGGTTCTGCGGGGAGGTGCTCACCGAGCGGCTCCGCATCCCCCCGCAGCTCGTCGCGGTCTGCGGCATCGTCCCCCTGCTGCCCGGGCTGGCCATCTACCACGGCCTGTTCACCATCGTCGTCGACGCACGGATCGACGACGGGCTCGGCGCCCTCGTCGGAGCCGGCGCGGTCGGGCTCGCCCTCGCCGCCGGCGTCACGCTGGGCGAGTACCTCGGCAGGCCGCTCAGCGGCGAGCGCGACCGCTACGACGAGCGCGTCCGCCGCCGGGCGATGACCACCGAGTGAGCCCCTCGCCCGGTCCGGGAGGGGGACCCGGCGGCCGGTTCACCGGAAGACCACGGTGCTGTTCCCGTTGAGGAGCACCCGCTGCTCGCTGTGCCACCGGACGGCACGCGACAGCGCCAGCGCCTCGGCGTCCTGGCCGACCGTCGCCAGTGCGCGGGGGTCGTAGGTGTGGTCGATGCGGATGACCTCCTGCTCGATGATCGGGCCCTCGTCCAGGTCGGGGGTGACGTAGTGGGCCGTCGCGCCGACCAGCTTGACCCCGCGGTCGAAGGCCTGGTGGTAGGGCTTGGCGCCCTTGAACCCCGGCAGGAAGGAGTGGTGGATGTTGATCGCCCGGCCGTACAGGGCGGCGCACGTCTCGTCGGAGAGGATCTGCATGTAGCGGGCCAGCACGACCAGGTCGGCCCGGTACTCGTCGACCAGCTCGAGCAGCCGGGCCTCGGCCTCCCGCTTGGTCGCCGGCGTCACGGGCAGGTGGACGAACGGGAGACCCGCGGCCTCCGCCATCGGGCGCAGGTCCTCGTGGTTGGACACCACGGCGACGAGCTGGGCGCCGAGGCTGCCGGCCCGCCACCGGAAGATCAGGTCGTTGAGGCAGTGACCGAGCCTGGACACCATGACCACCACCCGCTGCGGCTGCTCCCCGCTGACCCGGTAGCCCATGCCGAACTCGTCGGCCACCGCCCGGAAGTCCGCCGAGAGGCGCTCGCAGTCGGTGTCCTCGGCGCACACGAAGGCCGTGCGCAGGAAGAGCTGGCCGCGGACGGGGTCGTCGAACTGCTGGTGCTCGACGATGTCGCAGCCGTGCTGGAACAGGAACGAGCTGACCGCGTGCACGATGCCCGGGCGCTCCTGGCAGCTGAGCGTGAGGGTGAACGGGTGGGACACGGGTGCCTCCTCAGCACTCGACGATGTTGAGCGCCAGCCCGCCACGGGCGGTCTCCTTGTACTTGTCCTTCATGTCCGCACCGGTCTCGCGCATCGTCTTGATCGCCTTGTCCAGCGGCACGTGGTGCCGGCCGTCCCCCCGCACGGCCATGCGCGCGGCGGTGATGGCCTTGACCGAGCCGACGGCGTTGCGCTCGATGCACGGGATCTGCACCAGCCCACCCACCGGGTCGCAGGTGAGTCCGAGGTTGTGCTCGATGCCGATCTCGGCGGCGTTCTCCACCTGCTCGGGCGTCCCCCCGAGCACCTCCGCGAGGCCCGCTGCGGCCATCGAGCAGGCCGAGCCCACCTCGCCCTGGCACCCGACCTCGGCACCGGAGATGGAGGCGTTCTCCTTGAACAGCAGCCCGACCGCCGCGGCGGTGAGCAGGAACCGCACCACGCCGTCCTCGCCGTAGGAGTCGACGAAGTCCCGGTAGTAGTGCAGGACGGCGGGCACGATGCCGGCGGCGCCGTTGGTCGGTGCGGTCACCACGCGGCCGCCGGCGGCGTTCTCCTCGTTGACCGCCAGTGCGTAGAGGGTGACCCAGTCCATCGCGCGGAGCGGGTCGGCCTCGTCCGGGGAACTGTCCAGCTGCGCGCGCAGCGCAGCCGCGCGCCGGCGGACCCTCAGCCCGCCGGGGAGGACGCCGGTGGTCCGCGTGCCCCGCTCGACGCACTCCTGCATCACCGACCAGACGTGCAGCAGGCCGGCGCGGACCTCCGCCTCGCCCCGCCAGGCCAGCTCGTTGGCCAGCATCACGTCGCTGATCCGCAGGCCCGTCTCCCGCGTCCGGGCCAGCAGCTCCTCACCGGTCCGGAACGGGTGCCGGACGGGCGTGGCGTCCTCGACGACGGCCGGGTTGCCGGCGTCGTCCTCGTCGAGGACGAACCCGCCGCCCACCGAGTAGTACTCGCGCCGGTCGACCTCGTCCCCTCCGGCGTCCAGGGCCCGGAAGAGCATGCCGTTGCTGTGGAAGTCCAGCCGCTTGCGACGGTGCAGCACGACGTCGTCGTCGACCGAGAACGCGATGGGGTGCTCTCCGGCCAGCGCCAGCTCGCCCGCGCGGCGGACGGCGTCGACCCGCGGCCCGGCCGCGACCGGGTCGACCAGGTCGGGCTGCTCCCCCTCGAGGCCGAGGACGACCGCCGGAACGCTGCCGTGTCCGTGCCCGGTCGCTCCCAGCGACCCGAACAGCTCGCAGCGCACCCCCCTCACCCGTCCCAGCAGGCCCTCGTCGCGGAGCCGGGAGGCGAAGGTGCAGGCCGCGCGCATGGGGCCGACCGTGTGCGAGCTCGACGGGCCGATGCCGACCTTGAACAGGTCGAAGGCGCTGATGGTCACCCGTGCCTCCCTCTCCCCCGCCGGTGCGCCGCCACCCCCTGCGGAGCCAGGTACACAGTTGGTATATCAGATGTAGAGTCACGGTATGTCGATCCCTCTGACGAGGCAAGGCCCGTCGGCCGACAGCCTCTACGATCTGCTCGTGACCGCTGCGCCCCTGGATCTCGACTCGTCCGCCGTCGCGTCGCTGGCGGACAAGGCCTACGTGGCGATCAGGGACCGGCTGATCATGCTCGCCATCCGCCCGGGCGACCCGATCGACGACGACGAGCTGGCCAAGGACCTCGGGGTGGGCCGGACGCCGGTCCGTGAGGCGCTGAAGCGGCTCGAGGGGGACCGGCTCGTGGTGTCCTACCCCCGGCGAGGGACCTTCGCGACCGGCATGGACATCTCCGACCTGGCGCACATCTCGGACATCCGCGCCCAGCTCGAGCCGTTGGCGGCGCGCCGTGCCGCCGAGCGTGCCGTGCGCACGTCGCTCGCCGAGCTGGAGGAGCTGGCCGCACGCATCCAGCACCTGGACGTCGCCCGGACCGACCGGACCGAGCTGATGCGCTGGGACCTCGCCGTGCACCGGGCCATCTACCGGGCCGCCGGCAACCCCCACCTGGAGGACGTCCTGATCCGCTACGACAACCTGGCGACGCGGATCTTCTGCCTGTTCCTCGACCGGCTGCCCACGGTCGACGAGCACGTCGGGGAGCACGTCGAGCTGCTCCGCGCGATCGCCGCCGGCGACGCCGACCGGGCCGACGACCTCGCCCGTGAGCACGTGCTGGGGTTCGAGCAGGCGATCCGCGCGGTGATCTGAGGAAGGACCCCCCTGCCCCCCACCGCTCGCAAGCTCGCGGCAGGACCCTGCAGGGGGCCGTTCCAGCACGTCACCGGGCCGGAGCAACGGCGTCGAGGACGGCGAGGACGTCCCGCGTGGCCGCGACGTCGTGCACGCGGAGCAGGGTGGCTCCTCGCTGGACCGCCACGACGGCCGCGGCCAGGGAGCCGGGCAGCCGGTCCGCCACGGTCCGCCCGGTGAGCTGCCCGAGCACCGACTTCCGGGACAGCCCCACCATGACCGGGACGCCCAGGCAGGTGAACGCGTCGAGCGACGCCAGGAGTGCGACGTCGTGCGTCAGCGTCTTGCCGAACCCGAACCCCGGGTCCACCACGAGGTGCTCCTGCCGGATGCCGGCACCGAGGCAGGCACGCACCCGCTCGGCCAGGAAGGTGCGCACGTCCACGACGACGTCCCGGTACCGCGGGTCCTCCTGCATGGTCTCCGGCGACCCCTGCACGTGCACGAGGCACACCGGCACGCCCAGCTCCGCCGCGGCCTCGAGAGCTCCCGGCGACCGCAGCGCCCGGACGTCGTTGACCATGCTCGCCCCGGCCGCCACGGCTGCCCTCATGACCTCGGGACGCGAGGTGTCCACGGAGAGCGGTACCGGGACCTGCCGGCTCAGGGCCTCGACCACCGGGACGACGCGGTCCAGCTCCTCGGCGAGGGTCGGCGGGCGCGAGCCGGGTCGGGTGGACTCCCCGCCGACGTCGACGAGGTCGGCCCCTTCGGCGGCCAGGGTGCGCCCGTGCTCGACGGCCCGGTCGACGTCGACGAAGCGCCCGCCGTCGGAGAAGGAGTCGGGGGTCACGTTGAGGACGCCGCAGACCAGCGGCGCTCTGGTCGCGAGCACCCGGTCGAGGGGGTGCGGTGAGGTGCCGGTGGCCGCGGGCGTGCGGTCGGCCAACGCCGTGCCGGTCATCTGGCTGCTCCGTCTCCTCGGCGTCCGGCAGGTCCTCCCTCAGCCCCGGATCCGGGACATCCCGGGGTCGACGAGCGGCTCGGCGGCGACCGTCGCGCGGATGCGGGCGCCGAAGTACCCGATCTCGACGCTCGTGCCGACGGTCGCCGAGGCCGGCAGCCAGGCGTAGGCGACGGGCCGGCCGACGGTGTGCCCGAAGGCCGCGCTCGTCACGTAGCCGGCCGGGCGCCCGTCGACGAACACCGGCTCGTGGCCGAGGACGACGCTGCGGCCGTCGTCGACCGTCAGGCACGACAGCCGGCGGCTCACCGTGTCGTCGCCCCTCCCCTCGAGCGCCTGCCGTCCGACGAAGTCCGCGGTCTTCTGCTTGCGCACCGCGAACCCGAGACCGGCCTCGTAGGGGTCGTGCTCGGTGGTCATGTCGTGGCCCCAGGCGCGGTAGCCCTTCTCCAGCCGGAGGCTGTTGAAGGCCGCCCGGCCGGCCGCGACGACGCCGAGGTCCTGGCCGGCGCGCCACAGCACGTCCCACAGCCGCTGTCCGTGGTCGGCGCTGGTGTAGAGCTCCCAGCCGAGCTCCCCGACGTAGGACAGCCGCATCGCCGTCACCGGCACTCCCCCGATCCGGGCCCGCTTGGCGCGGAAGTACCTCAGCCCGTCGTTGGTGAAGTCGTCGGCACTGACCCGCGTCACCAGGTCGCGGGCGCGCGGGCCCCACAGCCCGATGCAGCACGTGCCGCCGGTGACGTCCCGGACCTGCACGCTGCCGTCGTCCGGCGCCTCGCGCAGCAGGAGGTCGTGGTCGAGGGGGCCGTTGGCGCCGACCTGGAAGAGCTGCTCGCCGAGCCGGGCGACGGTGAGGTCACTGCGGATGCCGCCGCCCTCGTCGAGGGCCAGCGTGTAGGTCACCGACCCGACGGACTTGTCCATCTCCCCGGTCGTGAGCCGCTGCAGGAGCGCCAGAGCGCCGGGGCCGCTGACCTCGAGCCGCTTGAGGGGCGTCATGTCGTACAGCGCGACGGCGGTGCGGGTCCGCCACGCCTCGGCCGCCGCGATCGGCGACCAGAACCGCGCCGCCCACGCGTCGCGCTCCGGCGGCACCCACTCCGCGGGCAGCTCGCCCACCAGGTGCGCGTTGGCCTCGTACCAGTGCGGCCGCTCCCAGCCGGCGGCCTCGAGGAAGACCGCGCCGAGCTCCCGCTGCCGGGTGTGGAAGGGGCTGAGCCGCAGGTCACGGGGAGACAGTCGCGGCTGCAGCGGGTGGATCACGTCGTAGACCTCGACGAAGTTCTGCTGTGAGGTCTCACGGACGTACTCCGGCGCGAGCTGGACCTCCTCGAAGCGGTGCACGTCGCAGCCGTGCAGGTCCACCTCGCTGCGGCCGTCGACGAGCAGCTGGGCGACCGCCTTGGCCACCCCGCCCGAGTGGGTCACCCAGACCGCCTCGGCGATCCAGAAGCCCGCCACGTCCCGCGACTCCCCGATCAGCGGGCCGCCGTCCGGGGTGAAGGAGAAGACTCCGTTGAAGCCGGAGTCGATCTTCGAGGACTGCAGCGAGGGCAGCAGCAGCCGGCTCTCCTCCCACTGGGCGGCGAAGTCCTCCTCGGTGAAGGGCAGCATCGAGGGCATCGACTCCTCCCGGACGCCGTCCCCCTGCGGCAGCTCGCGCAGGTCGACCGGCATCGGCCGGTGGGCGTAGGAGCCGATGCCGAGGCAGTCCCCGCGCTCCCGGTAGTAGAGGTCCTGGTCCTGGTGACGCAGGATCGGCAGGCTCGCCTCGCTGCGCTCGTCGTTGCGGCCGACCAGGTCCGGCACCTGGCCGGTCCAGACGAACTGGTGGGCCAGCGGCAGCAGCGGCACGTCCATCCCCACCATGGCGCCCAGTTCCTGGCCCCAGAAGCCGGCGCAGGAGACGACGACGTCGGCGGGGATGACGCCGTCGGGCGTCCGGACGCCGGTCACCCGGCCGCCCGCCTGCTCGATGCCGGTCACCCGGGTCGAGCCCTGGAACCGCGCCCCGCGGGACTCGGCGCGGCGGGCGAGCGCGACGACCGCCCGGGATGCCTTGGCCAGGCCGTCGGAGGGGATGTACAGCCCGCCGAGGATGCGCTCACGGTCGACCAGCGGGTGCAGCCGTACGCACTCGCCCGCGTCGACCACCCGTGCCTCGACGCCCCAGGAGGTGGCCCAGCCCTGCTTGCGGTGCAGGTCGGCGAGCCGCTCCGGCGTCGTGGCGACCTCGAGGCCGCCGACCTGGTTGAAGCACCAGGCCCCGTCGACGTCGATGCTCCTCAGCTTCTCGACCGTGTAGCTGGCGAACGCCGTCATGGTCTTCGAGGCGTTGGTCTGGAAGACCAGCCCCGGTGCGTGCGACGTGGAGCCCCCGGTCAGCGGGAGGGGCCCCTGGTCGACGACGGTGACGCGGTCCCAGCCACGGGCGGTCAGCTCGTCGGCCAGGTTGGCGCCGACGATCCCCGCTCCGATGACGACCACACGAGGGGTGGTGGACATTGCTCAGCTCCTGACTGACGGCGGGTCAGCGGTCGTGGGTGGGGGTGGTCGTGAACTCGAGGGCCGCGTCGAGCAGCCAGTCGGCCAGGTAGCCGGCGAACGACGACCGCACGAGGACGACGACGTCGTCGGCGGCGTCGAAGAGGGCCAGGAGGACGACGCCGGCCTGGCCCAGCGTCGTCTGCGCGCTGCTCCCCCGCCCGAACACCCGCGGGTGCAGGTCGATCGAGCAGCCCTTGGCCAGGACGTCGCGCACCCGTGCACCCGTCAGCCGCAGGCCGATCCGCTGCGCGGAGACGTCGGTCGCGGATCCGCCCAGCGGGAGGACGGCGGCGCGGACCCGGGCCTCGAGCTCCTCCGGCGTCTCCGTGGTGCTGCTGAGCAGCCACTCGTCGGGGCCCAGCCAGACGGCCCGCCCCGTGCCGGCCGGCACCCAGGTGCCGGGAGCCGTCGGCAGGTCGACGCCCAGGGCCGCCGACGCCGCGGCGCCGACCGTGCCGAGCCGGACGTCGACCATCGCGACGTACGGCTCGACGGCGATCCGCACGGTGTCGGGCAGGCGCTCGAGGGCGTCGGTCCACGCGTCGAGCGGGGAGGTGCGCAGCAGCTCAGCCATCGCGACGGGCTCCTTCGGGATCGACCAGCACCGGACCGGTGACCTCGACCGGGACGAGGGTGCCGTCGACGGGGACGTGGACGGTCTCGCCGATGCGCTCCCGGCCGCCCTTGACCAGAGCCAGGGCGAAGGGGCGGGCGAGCTCGGCGCTGCGGTAGCTGGAGGTGACGTGGCCGAGCATCGGGACCGGCGGGGGCGGCAGCCGGCCGTCGGTGCGGAACTCCACGATCTGCGAGCCCTCCGGCAGGACGGTCTGCCGGTCCACGGGGAGCAGCCCCACCAGGTGCTTGCGCAGCGGGTCCTGGTTGGCCGGACGGGCGAAGGAGCGCTTGCCGACGAAGTCGGGCTTCTTCTTCGAGACCGCCCAGGCCATGCCGAGGTCGTGCGGGGTGACGGTGCCGTCGGTGTCCTGCCCGATGATCGGGTAACCCTTCTCCGCGCGCAGGACGTGCATGGTCTCCGTGCCGTACGGCGTGATGCCGTACGGGCGGCCGGCGTCGAGCAGCCGCTGCCACACCGCGACCGCGTACCAGGGGTTGACGTAGACCTCGAAGGCCAGCTCGCCGGAGAAGCTGATCCGGGCCAGCCGGACCGGCACCCCGTCGAGGGTGGTGTCCCGCCAGGTCATGAACGGGAAGGCCTCGGCGGAGACGTCCACCTGCGGGAAGACCGCGCCGACGACGTCGCGGGAGCGCGGGCCGACGACCGGGAAGGTGCACCACTGCTCGGTGACCGAGGTGCAGTGGACCCGCAGGTCCGGCCACTCGGTCTGGACCCACTCCTCCATCCAGTCGAGGACCTTGGCCGCGCCGCCGGTGGTGGTGAGGACCAGGAAGCGGTCCTCGGCCAGCCGCAGCACCGTGCCGTCGTCGATCACCATGCCGTCGACGCCGCACATGACCCCGTAGCGGACCGAACCGACCTTCAGGCTGCTCATCAGGTTCGTGTAGAGCCGGTCCAGCAGGACGGCGGCGTCCGGGCCCTGGACGTCGATCTTGCCGAGCGTGGAGCCGTCGAGGATCCCGACGCCGGTGCGGGCCGCGGCGCACTCCCGGAGGACCGCGGCCTCCATGTCCTCGCCGGGCCGCGGGTAGTGGCGGGGGCGCTTCCACTGGCCGACGTCCTCGAAGACCGCGCCCGCCGCCACGTGCCACTCGTGCAGGGCGGTGACCCGCTCGGGGTCGAAGAGCCGGCCGCGGTCGCGGCCGGCCAGCGCGGCGAAGGCCACGGGCGTGTAGGGCGGACGGAACGTGGTCGTCCCGGTGTCCTGCACCGGGATCGCGAGCAGCTCGGCGGTGATCCCGGAGGTGAGGACCCCGGAGGTCTTGCCCTGGTCGTGCGCGGTCCCGATCGTCGTGTAGCGCTTGACGTGCTCGATGGAGCGCAGGCCGGCGCCGATCGCGCGGGCGATGTCGGCGACCGTCGCGTCGCGCTGCAGGTCCACGAACGAGGTGCTGCCGTCGGCGCCCGAGGTGTCCGGCACCCGCCACAGCACCAGGGGCGGGGTGGGGACGGCGGACTCCGGGGCGGTGGGCAGCCGGTCGTCGGCCGCCGGCGGGCCGGCCAGCGTGGCGCGGGCCACGCGCTGCCCGTCGGTCAGGCAGCCGGCCAGGTCGGGCACACCGGCAGCGGAGCCGGCCACGGCCAGGCCGTCGAGCTCCTCCCCGGGGAGGAAGGCGCCGAGGGCCGCGTCGTAGCGGAGCCGGCCGCGGGCCTGGCTGAACAGGTGGACCGCGGGGTTCCAGCCCCCGCTGACCAGGAGCAGGTCGCAGGTGATCGCGCTGCCGGCGCCGACCTCGCCGTCCGCGAACGGGGCGACGAGGGCGTGCGTGATCCGCTCGGCGCCCCGCGTGCCGGTCACGACGGCGCCGGACAGGACGCGGATGCCGGCGCGCTCACACTCCGCGCGGCGCGGCGAGCCCTCCGGCCGGGCGTCGACCACCGCCTGCACGTGCACACCCGCGCGGTGCAGGTCGAGGGCGGCGTCGTAGGCGCTGTCGTTCGTGGTGAACACGACGGCCTCGCGGCCGGGCAGCACGCCGTAGCGGTGCAGGAACGTGCGGGCGGCGCCGGCGAGCATGATCCCCGGCCGGTCGTTGTCGGCGAAGACGACCGGGCGCTCGTGCGCCCCCGTCGCGACGACGATCGAGCGCGCCCGGATGCGCCACACCCGCTGGCGGGAGACGTGCTTGGGCGCGGCGGCACCGAGGTGGTCGGTGCGCCGCTCCAGCGCCAGGACGAAGCCGTCGTCGTAGCTGCCGAAGGCGGTGGTGCGCTGCAGGTGCAGCACCTCGGGGAGGCCGGCCAGCTCGGCGACCGCCGCGGCGACCCACTGCAGCGCGGGGGCGTCGTCGAGCCGCTCGGTGCCCGACAGCAGCGAGCCGCCGGCCTCGGACTGCTCGTCGACGAGCGCGACGCGGGCACCGGCCCGCGCGGCGGTGAGCGCGGCGGCCAGCCCCGCGGGTCCGGCACCCACGACCAGCACGTCGACGTGGTGGTGGACCGCGTCGTAGCGGGCGGAGTCGGGGACGTCGGCGAGGCGGCCCTGCCCCGGCAGGCCGTGGGCGGCCAGCCCCTCGTGGAGTTCGACGGTGGTGGCCAGGAGCATCGGCTCGGGGAAGGGCTCCTCGATCTGCACCAGGCCGCCCGGGTCCTCGGCCCAGGCGGCGGCGATGCCGCGCGGCCGGCCGAGCTTGATGCTCGTGGCGATCTGGTGCCGGCCGTTCGCGAGCAGCGCCGAGGCCAGCGTGTCGCCGGGGTGACCGCGAAGGGTCTGCCCGTCGAAGGTGAACTCGACGGTGGTGGCGCGGTCGATGCGGCCGCCCGTCGAGGTGCGGAAGGGACTCGTCACGGGGCTGTTCCCTCCTCGCGCGACCTCGCGAGCTCGGTCACGCCCGGCTTCGGGTCATCGAGGCGGTAGACGCGCTCGAAGCGGTAGGTGGCGGTGTCGCGGATCGCGTTGAACCAGCGGCGGCAGCCGGCGCTGTGGTTCCAGCGCTCGGCGAAGCGGCCCTTGGGGTTGTCGCGGAAGAAGACGTAGTGCGCCCACTCCTCGTCGGAGAGCTCGGCGGGGCTGTCCGGGTAGGGGACGTGGGCCTGGCCGCCGTAGTGGAACTCGACCTCCTCGCGGGGGCCGCACCACGGGCACGCGATGAGTTGCACGGGAGACTCCTGGGTGGGCTGGGCGAGGGCGTCAGTGGGCCACGGCAGCCGCGCCGTGCTCGTCGACGAGCGCGCCGGTGACGAAGCGGTCGAGGGTGAACGGCGCCACGTACGGGTGGGGCTCGTCGTGGGCGATGGTGTACGCCAGGGCCGAGCCGATGCCGGGCGTGGCCTTGAACCCGCCGGTGCCCCAGCCGCAGTTGAGGTAGACGTTGTCGTAAGGGGTCCGCCCGACGATCGGCGAGGCGTCGGGGCTGACGTCGACGATGCCGCCCCAGGTGCGCAGCAGGTGCGCCCGCGCGAACACCGGGAAGAGCTCGACGGCGGCGGCCATCTGGCGCTCGATGACGTGGAAGGCGCCGCGCTGGCCGTAGCCGTTGTAGGAGTCGACGCCGGCGCCCATGACCAGCTCGCCCTTGTGCGCCTGCGAGACGTACACGTGGACGGCGTTGGACATGACCACCGTGGGGTGCACCGGCTCGAGCAGCTCGGAGACCAGCGCCTGCAGCGGGTGGCTCTGCACCGGGACGCGGATGCCGAGCATGCCGGTGAGCACGGAGGTGTGGCCGGCTGCGCAGAGGGCCACGGTGCCCGCGCCGATGGTGCCGCGGGTGGTCCGCACCCCGGTGACCCGGTTGCCGTCGGTGGTGAACCCGGTGACCTCGCAGTCCTGGACGAGGTCGACGCCGGCCTCGTCCGCGCGGCGGGCGAAGCCCCAGGCCACGTAGTCATGCTTGGCGATGCCCGCGCGCGGCTGGTACGTCGCCCCCAGGACCGGGTAGCGGATGTCGGTCGAGGTGTTGACGACCGGGCAGACCTTGCGGACCTCGTCCGGCTCCAGCCACTCCGCGTCGACGCCGTTGAGCTTGTTCGCCTCGACCCGGCGCACGCTGTCACGGACGTCCTGCAGGGTGTGGGCGAGGTTGAGCACGCCGCGCTGGCTGAACAGGATCGGGTAGCCGAGGTCCTCCTCGAGCCCCTCCCACAGCTTCAGCGCGTGCTCGTAGATGGCCGAGCTCTCGTCCCAGAGGTAGTTGGAGCGGATGATCGTGGTGTTGCGGGCCATGTTGCCGCCGGCCAGCCAGCCCTTCTCCAGCACCGCCACGTTCGTGATGCCGTGGTTCTTGGCCAGGTAGTGCGCCGTGGCCAGGCCGTGCCCGCCGCCTCCGACGATCACCACGTCGTAGGAGCGCTTCGGCTCCGCGTCACGCCAGAGACGGTCCGGGTGCTCGGGCAGGTCCGCGCCGGGGGTGCGGGGGCTCATCGGGGGACCTCCGTCAGGTCGGGGTAGAGCGGGTGGCGGTCGGCCAGCCGGGTGACCCGCGTGCGGAGCCGGGCCAGCTCCTCGTCCCCGGTGTCGGGGCGGAGGGCGGCGGCGATCACGTCGGCGACCTCGGCGAAGTCGTCGAGGCCGAAGCCGCGGGCCGCCAGCGCGGGGGTGCCGATGCGGACCCCGGAGCTGACCATGGGCGGGCGGGGGTCGAAGGGCACCGCGTTGCGGTTGACGGTGATGCCGGTGGCGTGCAGCCGGTCCTCGGCCTGCCGGCCGTCGAGCTCCGACCCGCGCAGGTCGACCAGGACGAGGTGGACGTCGGTGCCGCCGCTGACCACGTCGACGCCGGCCGCCCGGGAGTCCGGTGCCAGCAGCCGGTCGGCCAGGATCCGGGCGCCGGCGAGCGTCCGCTCCTGGCGCTCGCGGAACGCGGGCTCGCCGGCCAGCTTGAAGGCCACCGCCTTGGCGGCGATCACGTGCTCCAGGGGCCCGCCCTGCTGGCCGGGGAAGACCGAGGAGTTGAACTTCCTGGCCAGCTCGCCCGTGGCCAGGATGACGCCGCCGCGCGGACCGCCGAGGGTCTTGTGGGTGGTCGAGGTGACCACGTGCGCGTGCGGGACGGGCGAGGGGTGCAGTCCGGCGGCCACCAGTCCTGCGAAGTGGGCCATGTCGACCATCAGGTAGGCGCCGACCTCGTCGGCGATCCGCCGGAACTCGGCGAAGTCCAGCTGCCGCGGGTAGGCCGACCAGCCGGCGATGACGAGCCTGGGCCGGCGCTCGTGCGCCAGTTGCTCGACCTCGGCCATGTCCACGCGGTGGTCGTCGGGCCGCACGTGGTAGGCCGCGACGTCGTAGAGCTTGCCGGAGAAGTTCAGCTTCATCCCGTGGGTCAGGTGACCGCCGTGCGCCAGGTCCAGCCCCAGGATGGTGTCCCCGGGCTGCAGGAGCGCCGACATCGCCGCCGCGTTGGCCTGCGCACCGGAGTGCGGCTGCACGTTGGCGTACTCGGCGCCGAACAGCGTCGTCAGCCGGTCGATGGCCAGCTGCTCGACGACGTCGACGTGCTCGCAGCCCCCGTAGTAGCGCCGGCCGGGATAGCCCTCGGCGTACTTGTTGGTCAGCACCGACCCCTGGGCCTGCATCACCGCGACCGGGGCAGAGTTCTCGCTGGCGATCATCTCCAGCGTGGTCTGCTGCCGGGTCAGCTCGGCGGCGATCGCCTCGAAGACCTCCGGGTCGGTGGCCTCCAGCGACCGGTCGAGCCAGCGGCCGGGAGCCGTCGGCGGAGCCTCGTCGATCTGGACGGCCATGCCGTGATCCCCTCTGTCGGAATTCATGACGAGAACTGGTATATCAGTCGTCCAACAATCTAGGGTGACGTCGGGCAGGGGTCAAGGGGTGGCTGGACCGTCGTCCGGCAGCGCTCCTGCACCGGACACCCGTCCCCACCGGCGCGACCCGCTCGCGCATCTCCAGGAGAGGAGCTCCACCGCCATGACCTACGAGGTGAAGGGCGTCGTCGCCCGCAGCAAGGGTGCCCCGGTGACCGTCGAGACGATCCTCGTGCCGGACCCCGGGCCCGGTGAGGCGATCGTCGACGTGCAGGCCTGCGGCGTCTGCGCCACCGACCTGCACTACCGCGAGGGCAACATCAGCGACGACTTCCCGTTCCTGCTCGGCCACGAGGCCGCCGGGGTCGTCTCGGCGGTCGGCGACGGCGTGACGGACGTGGCCGTCGGCGACTACGTCGTCCTCAACTGGCGGGCGGTGTGCGGGCAGTGCCGCGCCTGCCTCAGGGGCGAGCCGCAGTACTGCTTCGACACCCACAACGCCGCGCAGAAGATGACCCTGGCCGACGGCACGGAGCTGTCCCCGGCACTGGGCATCGGCGCGTTCGCCGGGAAGACGCTCGTCCACTCCGGGCAGTGCACGAAGATCGACCCCGCCGCCCCGGCCACCGCCGCCGGGCTGCTCGGCTGCGGCGTCATGGCCGGCGCCGGTGCCGCGATGAACACCGGCGCGGTCAGGCGGGGCGAGAGCGTGGCCGTCTTCGGCTGCGGCGGGGTCGGCGACGCCGCCATCGCGGGCGCGAAGCTCGCCGGGGCGACCACGATCGTCGCCGTCGACGTCGAGGACCGGAAGCTCGAGTGGGCGAGGCAGTTCGGCGCCACCCACACCGTGAACTCGAAGGAGACCGATCCGGTCGAGGCGATCAGGGCCCTGACCGGCGGCTTCGGCGTCGACGTCGCCATCGACGCCGTCGGCCACCCGAAGGTCTTCGAGCAGGCGTTCTACGCCCGCGACCTCGCCGGCCGCGTCGTCATGGTCGGCGTGCCCGCCCCGGACGTGCGCATCGAGCTGCCGGCCATCGAGGTCTTCGGCCGGGGCGGGGCGATCAAGTCGTCCTGGTACGGCGACTGCCTGCCGTCCCGCGACTTCCCGATGCTGGTCGACCTGTACCTGCAGGGCCGCTTCCCGCTCGACGAGTTCGTCGGCGAGGCCATCGGCCTCGACGACGTGGAGGAGGCCTTCGACGACCTGCGCCGGGGCGAGGTGCTGCGCTCGGTCGTGGTGCTCGACAAGTGAGCGCCCGCATCGAGAAGGCCGTCGTCAGCGGGGTGTCCAGCCTCGACGGGCAGGACTTCGACGTCGACGACGACGTCTGGCTCGTCGGCGACGACGAGGAGGTGCTCGTGATCGACGCCCCGCACCGGGTCGGGCCGATCGTCGAGGCCGTCGGCGGCCGGCGGGTGACCGCGATCGCGCTCACCCACGGGCACGACGACCACGTCACCGCCGCCGTCGACCTGCGCGAGGCCACCGGCGCGCCGATCTGGTCCCACCCCGCCGACCAGATGCTGTGGGACGTGGTCCACGGCGGGCCCGGCGCCACCGGCCGCAGCTCCGGCGACCACCCGACGATCGTGCGATCCATCCGGGACACGCTGCCGCCCCTCCCCGGGGACACGGTCGTCAGGACCGGCCACGGTGACGACACGACGATCGCCGCGGAGGCGGGCCGTGCCGGTTGAGGTGCGAGGCGGGTCCCGCGCACCGAGCAGGACCCACCCGCCTACTCCGGTCCACCGCGGACCGCGGCGGCGGTCCTCGGCCGCGCTGGAGCAGGCGCTGCGGGAGGCGAGCTACGAGGTCCTACCGCTGCGCGGGACCGAGGAGTCGGTCGTCGAGCACGTCCCCCCGAGCGTGCCCCTCACCGTGACGGTGACCGAGGCCAAGGGCCTGACGCCCACGCTCGACCTGGCGGAACGCCTGTCCGGTCACGGGTTCACGGTGACCCCTCACCTGGCCGCCCGACTCGTCCGCGACGCCGCCCACCTGTCCGACGTCGTCGCACGCCTCCACGCCGCGGACGTCGACAGCGTGTTCGTCGTCGGGGGCGACGCCCCCGATCCTGCCGGAGAGTCCCCCGACGCCCTCGGTCTGCTCGAGGCGCTGGAGACCGCCGGACACTCCTTCCGGCACGTGGGGATCGGCGGCCATCCCGAGGGACACGGTCACATCAGCACGGCACTGATCGAGCGCGCCCTCGAACGGAAGACCCCGCACGCCACCCACGTCATCACGCAGCTGTGCTTCTCCGCCCCGACGACGACGACCTGGGCACGGAACGTCGCGCTGCGGGGCGTCGACCTGCCGGTCCGGATCGGTCTCCCCGGCGCGGTGACGCGGCAGAAGCTGGTGCGCATCTCGGCCGGCCTCGGGCTCGGGCAGTCGGCCCGCTTCCTGTCGAGGCAGCACAGCCTGTTCTGGCGCTTCTTCCTGCCGCACGGCTACCGGCCGGATCGGCTCGTCGACGGTCTCGCGCACACCCTCGGGGATCCCGAGCACCACCTGCGGGGCTTCCACTTCTCCACCTTCAACGAGGTGGCGCGGACGGAGGCGTGGCGGCAGGACCGGCTGGCTCGCCTGTCCGACGCAGGCACGGGGTAGCGGAGGCTCCGCTCAGCGCACCGAGGGGCCGGGAGGACGTCGTCCTCCCGGCCCCTCGGGAGCGGGTCCGGCCTCAGCCCGACAGGCGCTGGGTCAACCACTCGTGGAAGGCGCCGATGTGGTGCTCGGAGGGGACGAGCACGCCGCCGTTGGCGTAGGCCCGCGAGGACATGGCCGGCTGGGTGCGCTCGCAGGCCTCGAAGTCCTGCTCGTTGACCCGGTGGAACAGCTCCACCGACCGGGACACGTCCTTGCCCGAATCCACCACGTCGCGGGAGTAGAGCCAGTCGCACTCCACGATCGTCCGGTCCTCCGCGACCGGGAACATGCGGTGGAAGATCACGTGGTCGGGCACCAGGTTGACGAAGACCGTCGGCCGGACGGTGATGGCGTAGTAGCGGCGGTCCTGGTCCTCGGCGACGCCGGGGAGCTTGCCGAAGCCCTCGGTGCCGTCGACGGTGAAGCCCTGGACCTCCTCACCGAACTCCGCGCCGTGCCCGACGAAGAACTGCGCGGCGTAGCCGTCGGCGAACTCCGGGAGCACCTCGGTCAGCTCCGGGTGGATGGTCGCGCAGTGGTAGCACTCCATGAAGTTCTCGATGATGAGCTTCCAGTTGGCCTTCACGTCGTAGGTGATGCGACGGCCCACCGTGAGCGAGTCCAGCTCCCAGCGGTCGATGGACTCCAGGTCGCCGAGCCGCTCGACGATGGCGCCCATGACGTCGTCCTCGAACGACGGGGGCTCCGTCGCCAGACACACCCACGCGTACCCCAGCCACTCCCGCAGGTGCACCGGCACCAGCCCGTACTCCACACGGTCGATGTCGGGCATCTTCGTCAGGTTCGGGGCCGCGATCAGCTTGCCCTCGAGGTCGTAGGTCCAGGCGTGGTACGGGCACTGGAAGGCGCGCTTGACCGCACCGGAGTCCTCCGTGCAGATCTGCGCCCCGCGGTGCCGGCAGATGTTGAGGAACGCGCGCAGGCCGCCGTCCCGGCTGCGGACGACGAGCACGCTCTCCCTGCCCACCTGGACCTTCTTGAAGGAGCCGGGCGTCGGCAGGTCACTCGAGCGCACGGCGCAGAACCACATGTCCTCGAAGACGTGGGCCTGCTCCAGCGCGAAGACCTGGGGGTCGGTGTAGTAGTGGCCCGGCAACGTGGAGATGAGGCTCGCGGGCTGCTCGGTGGTGGTCATACGGCACCTCGGGGTTCCGTCGGGCGAGTGAGGGATGCGCCGGAAGTCGCACGACACGGGGTCTGCGACGAACCACGGTCGTCGTCCGCCAGCGAGCTCCAGACGACCGCCGTGTTGCACATTACTCAGTCGCTCGCGCACAGCGCAACAAAGGCCCTGTCACTCCTCGACCGCGAGCCGCCCGGAGCTGCAGCGGTACCGGCTCAGCGGGACTGGCTGAAGAAGCCCAGTCTCCTGCTCAACTCGTCCGCACCCGTCACCACGCGCCTGGCCAGCTTCGGGAAGTCCTCCGAGGCCATGCGGAAGGACGGCCCGGAGACGCTGAGTGCCGCGACGACGTCGCCGTCCGCGTCCCGGACGGGGGCAGCGACGGCGCTGAGCCCGACCTCGTACTCCTCGACGGTGCAGGCCCACCCCTGCTCGACGATCCGGTCGAGGTCCTGCCGGAGCACCTCGGGATCGGTGATCGTGGCGGGCGTGAAGCGCTGCAGGTCCCGGGACAGCACACCCTTGCGGACGGCGTCGGGAGCGTGCGCCAGCAGCACCTTGCCGCTCGACGTGGCGTGCAGGGGGGTGCCCTGCCCCACCCAGTTGTGCGTGCTCAGCGCCGCCGGCCCGCGGGCCTGGTTGACGTTCACCGCACGGTCGGTGTCGAGGATGGCGATGTTGACCGTCTCCTCGAGATCGGCCGCGAGGGCCTCGCAGATCCGCCGCCCCTCCCGGGCGATGTCGAGCTGAGCGGCAGCAGCGCCGGCGAGGCGCACGACACCGAAGCCGAGTCGGTACTTGCCCCGGTCGGCCAGCTGCTCGACGAAGCCCCGGCTCTCCAGCACCGCGACCAGCCGGAAGGCGGTGGACTTGTGCACGCCCAGCTCGGCGGCCACCTCCGTGACACCGGCCTCCCCGTGTGCCGCCAGGATCTCGAGGACGCTCAGCGCACGGTCCACGGACTGGACCGCGGCGACCGAGTTCCGCTCTCCGTTCGCGCCCCGTGGCCCACTCATGGCCTCAGCGTAGGTCGCCGACGGCACCGGACCCTGCCCGCTCTTGACGGGCCCGGCCGCCCTCCAGCATGCTGTTGCGTCATCGGCACAAAGTTGCGTTTGACGCAACAGCGATGAGCCTGGAGCGCACATGATCCTGGTCTGCCCCACGACCGCACTGCCGCCCGGCGAGGCGATCCGAGTCGAGGCCGACGAGCCCATCGCGGTCTTCAACGTCGACGGCGAGTTCTACGCGATCGACGACACCTGCACCCACCAGGACGCCTCGCTGGCCGACGGCTGGCTGGACGGCTGCGCGGTGGAGTGCCCGCTGCACGCCTCCTGCTTCGACCTGCGCACTGGGAAGGTGTCCGGCCCGCCGGCCAAGACCCCCGTCCGCACGCACCGGGTCGTCGTGGCGGACGGCATGGTCTACGTCCGGCCCGGGGTGGCCGCGGAGGGTGCTGCATGAGCCCGACCATCGCCGTCGTCGGGGCCTCGCTGGCCGGCCTCTCCGCTGCCCGGGCACTGCGCGACCAGTCCTACGACGGCCGCATCGTGGTCATCGGCGACGAGGTGCACGCCCCCTACGACCGCCCACCCCTGTCCAAGGACTTCCTCGCCGGCAGGGCCTCGTCCGACGACATCGCCCTGGGCGCGCCCGACGACGAGGACCTCCACCTCGAGTGGCGGCTCGGCACCACGGCGGTCGGCCTGGACCACCTCAGCCGCTCCGTGCTGCTCGAGGACGGCAGCGAGGTCCGGGCCGACGGCGTCGTCCTCGCCACGGGCGCCCGCGCCCGGCGCCTACCGGGGAGCGACGGCCTCGACGGCGTGCACGTGCTGCGCTCCCTGGACGACGCGATCGTCCTGCGGGAGGACCTGGCCCTCGCCGAGCGTCTCGTCGTGATCGGTGCCGGGTTCATCGGCGCCGAGGTCGCCTCCACGGCCCGCACGCTCGGACTGGACGTGACCGTCGTCGAGACGCAGCCCGTCCCGCTCGCCGGCCCGCTGGGCACCGACATGGGTGCCGTCTGCGCCGGACTCCACGCCGACCACGGCACCCGTCTGCTGGTCGGCACCGGGGTCGCCGGCCTGGTCGGCACCGGCAGGGTCGAGGCCGTCGAGCTGACCGACGGCACGCGCCTGCCCGCCGACGTGGTGGTCGTGGGCATCGGCGCCACACCCAACGTCGAGTGGCTCGCCCACTCCGGCGTGGCCCTCGGCAACGGCGTCCTCACCGACGTGCGCGGCGCCACCAACGTCCCCGGCGTGGTCGCGGTCGGCGACTGTGCCGCGACGTGGTCGGTCGCCGCGGAGCGGCACGTCCGCACCGAGCACTGGACCAGCGCGCTCGAGCAGCCGGCCACCGCGGCCGCCACCCTGCTGGGCACCGGGGGGCCGGTGCCCACGCCCGTGCCCTACTTCTGGTCCGACCAGTACGGCGCCCGCATCCAGTTCGCCGGTTCGCGGCGCGAGGGGGACGTCGCCCGCGTCGTGGAGGGCAGCTGCGCCGACCGCAGCTTCCTGGTGGTCTACGAGCGCGACGGGCACCCGGTGGCCGTCCTCGGGATGGACCAGCCCCGCCTGTTCACCCGGTGGCGCAGGCAGCTGCGCTCAGTGGTGCCGACGCCGTCCTGACCACCCGGCCCTGGCGCCCGGCGGCGACCACGGGGGGTCGGGAGCGCGGCACGTGACGCCAGGCCCCGGGCAGGAGCAGGCCACCGAGGCCCAGGAGGCCGCGGCCGGACAGCGCGAGGCCCCTGCAGCGACCCCAGCCGTCCGGCCCGGGCACCCGTGCACCGGCGACCCGGGCGCCGGCTGGAGATCCGGGACGAGGTCTCGACGAGCGGAACCGACCCGGGCGACCGGCTGCTGTCGGTCCTCTGTCGGTCCTCGCCGCGCTCCCGGCCCCGGGCCGGGCTGCCGGCGTGGCGGACCGCACCGGGCTCGCCGCGCCCTGCCGGCTCCTCCGCCGAACCGACGCGGCGGAGCCTCCCGGCACCGGAGCGGCACGCCGCAGCTCCGGTGCCGGGAGGCCCTCCGGGCCGGCCGGCGCGCTAGATGCGCGGACCGGACGGTCGGCCCATCGCCTCCGCCCTGGGCGAGGTCTGCGCGGGGACGGACGGCTCCCCTCCGGCCGGTGCCACGAAGTTGCCGCTCGGGCGGATGGGCAGCCGGCCGTTCGCCTCCGGGCTCACCGGGGGCGGCCCTCCCGCCCCCGCCGGGGTGTCCGACGACGGATCCGGCGTCTTCTCCACGACCAGGACGAAGTCGTCGCCGTGGCGGCTGATGCCGTCGACGACGGCCTGCTCGATGGCCAGGGAGGCGTAGTTGCCGCGCAGGACGATCGGGTCGTGGCGGAGGTCCTTGACCAGGCTCACCGCCATCGCCGCCATGACCAGCGCGAACGGCAGGGCCGCGATGATCGTCAGGTTCTGCAGCCCCGTCAGTGCGGCTCCGTCCTCTCCGAGCAGCAGCATGATCGCTGCGACGGAGCCCATCACCACGCCCCAGAAGACGACGACCCAGCGGCTCGGCTCCAGGGTGCCGCGCTGCGAGAGCGAGCCCATGACGATCGAGGCCGCGTCCGCACCGGACACGAAGAAGATCGCCACGAGGACCATCACGAGCACGGTCGCGGCGGTGGCCAGGGGGTACTGCTCGAGGACGGCGAACAACTGCCCCTCGGTGGTGCCCTGACCGGCGATGTCGACGCCGTTGCGCTGGGCGGCGATCCCGGCCCCGCCGAACACCGCGAACCACAGCAGGCTGACCAGACTGGGCACCAGGAGGACGCCCGTGACGAACTGACGGATGGTGCGGCCGCGGCTGATGCGGGCGATGAACAGCCCGACGAAGGGCGTCCAGCTGATCCACCACGCCCAGTAGAAGACCGTCCAGCCGCGCAGCCAGGTGGCCATCGCATCGCCACCGGTGGCCTCGGTGCGCGCGGCCATCTCACCGAGGTCGGAGAAGTAGCTGCCGACCGCATCGGGGATCAGGTTCAGGATGAGGATCGTCGGGCCGAGGACGAAGACGAACACCGCGAGCAGCAGGGCCAGGACCATGTTGGTGTTGGACAGCCACTGGATCCCACGATCGATGCCGGAGACGGCCGAGGCGACGAAGGCCGCGGTCAGGATCGCGATGATCGCGACCAGGACGCCGTTGCCGACGTCCCCGGCCCAGCCGAGGATCTCCACCCCGCTGCCGATCTGCAGGGCACCCAGGCCCAGGGATGCGGCCGACCCGAACAGCGTCGCGAAGATGGCCAGGACGTCGATGACGCGGCCGGCCGGTCCCTCGGCCCGCCGGCGGCCGAGCAGCGGGATGAAGGCGGAGCTGATCAACTGCCGGCGGCCCTTGCGGAAGGTGCCGTAGGCGATGGCCAGCCCGACGACGGCGTACATCGCCCACGGGTGCAGCGTCCAGTGGAACAGCGTGGTCGCCATCGCCGTCTGGATCGCCTCCGACGACTCGGCCTGGGTGGTCAGCGGGGGCGGCGCGACGAAGTGCGACAGCGGCTCGGCGACCCCGAAGAACATGAGGCCGATGCCCATGCCCGCACTGAACATCATCGCGATCCACGAGATGGTGCGGAACTCCGGCCGCTCGTTGTCGCGCCCGAGCGGGATCCGCCCGTATTTGCCGGCCGCCAGCCAGATGACGTAGACGACGAACGCCGAGGCCAGCAGCACGAACATCCACCCGAGGTTGCCGGTGATCCAGCCGAGGGCCGAGCCACTGGCGGTGCCGAGACCCGTCGGGCTCACGAAGCCCCAGGCGACGAAGCCCAGCGCCATGACCGCGGCGATGGCGAACAGGACCCTGTCCACGGCCCAGTGTCGGTCGGCGACGCAGGGCGGCGGCTCGGCGATCGCCGGGTGGGTGCCGGCCACGGTCACGTCCGTCGCATGGACGGCGGGGCGGTCCGCCGCGGTCGCAGCGCCGTTGTCGGACGGGGGATCGGACCCCACGGCTCCTGATCTGCTCCCCCGGGATGAGGACGAGGTGGGCTTCCGTGGGTTCTCCATGACGTTCCCCATCTCTGTTGCGTCATTCGAGACCGACTTCGCATGAGGGAACCAGAATGTCGACGGGCGAACAAGAGTCGAACGTGACCATTTACCCGATCACAACCCGAGCGGACCGGGCGTGACGTCGTCGTGACGCCAAGGACACAGGAGTCGACGGGCAGAGGCAAGCACCGATGGCCGGCGGGGCGCCCACGGATCCGCGCGAGGGCCGCCCTGGCACCTCCCCCAGGAGGCCCCGGCCGGACTCGGCGTGGCCTACGGGAGTTGCTCGGCGGCCAGCCGGTCCAGTCCCGCCAGGGACATCTCCAGCAGTCCGGCCACGACCTCGTCGATGATCCTCGCCATCTCCGCGTACGGGGGGTGGAAGCTGGCCGCCACGCCCTCGGGGCGCTCACGGCCGAACTCGATGGTGTAGGGGTAGACGACCGGGCGCGCCGGGTCGAGGACGTGCCGGGCGAACGCCCAGTCGTCGGACGTGCCGGAGGTGCCGTACAGCTGTGCGCCCTGTTGGACGGTGTAGCGGCGGCCGTTGACCGAGGCGACGGCGTCGCGCACCCGCTCGCCGATCTCGACCAGGTGTCGGCGGTGGGTGGGGTCGAGGTACTCGCCGTAGCGGCGGGCATCGGGGTGGCCGTTCTGGGCGAGCAGGCCGCGCCGGCGGTCGAAGGCGGGGTTGCGGAAGTTCTGCGCGGGCTCGGTGGACTGGTTGTCGTCGTCACCCCACGGATGGAGGATCAGCTCGGAGAAGCTGTGCACGTCGGCGAGGAAGCGGGCGGTGGGGTGGCGGTCCAGCAGCCACGCGACGTTGCGGGTCTCCGGCTCGGAGAACGGACCCGGCCCGTGGTAGGTGTCCTGGCCCCGCACGTCGGACACCGACACCTCGCCGCGCGCGAGCGCCCGCGGGTCGAAGTGGCGGCGGAAGTCCCACAGCCAGTCGTAGTTGCGGTTGACGTCCACACCGCCGACCGGGAGCGGACGGCGGTTGGTGCGCCACAGCTCGTCGCCGTCCGGGTGCATCGAGTGGGCCCGCCCGTCCGGGTTGGCCTGGGGGAACACCACGACGTCCAGGCCGGTGGTGATCCGCTCGACGTCCGCCGCGGACACCGTGTAGCCGGGCAGGGAGATCCCCGTACCGGCCGCAGCGGCGGCGGTGAGGCGCTCCAGGAACGACACGAGGATGTCCGGCCCGCCCCACTCCCGGGCGTGCACGCCCGAGAAGAGGACGACGGTGGGCCGCGCCGTCGCCAGGTCGCTGGCCACCCGCACCGCACGGCAGACCCGGTTCTCCCACGTCCGGTGCGGCAGCGTCACCAGCTCCGTGAACTCCGGGTGCGTGCCCGCGACGACCTGCAGCGCCGACTCGACCTCCACCACGTTGAGGTAGGGCACCTCAGCGTCCGGCCAGCCGGCGCAGCGCCTCGGCGTACCGGTCGCCCTCGCCGACGTCGGCGAGCCGCTCCGCGCGCCCCTCGGCCAGGTCGCGGTGCCGGTGCACGGTCGCCCCGGCGGCGGTGAGGGCGTCGATCTGCTCGTCCGTGGCGAGCGCCGTGACCCCGTCCGCCACGCGCATCTTGCGGATCACCTCCGCGCCGACGTCGGCGGCGACCTCCGCGGCCGTCCGCGACGGATCCCCTGACACGACTGTCACCTGGTAGCGCGCCATCCCACGATGCTCCTCACCCGCCGACCGCGGCACAACGGGCCCGGCACAACGGGCTCGGCAACGGGCTCGGGCAGAGCCGGGGAGCCGGCCGGCCCGCGTCCGCGTGCAGGCCGACCGGCGGCGCCTCGGGCGCGCGGGACGCCGCGGAGCACGGCGTCGAGCCCGACGACTCGCGCGAGGACCGCGTCACGACGTCCGCGCGTGACCCCGCGGTGGGCTCTCGGCGCTACCTCACCAGGCGGATCTCGACCCGGGTCCACGTGACCTCGACCAGGCCGGTGATCGGCTGCTGCTGCGCGTCCCGGCCTGCGACCTGCCAGGCCGTGCGCCCGACCACCTGCAGCACCCGGGCGGCCGCGACCGCGGTCAGCGCGACCGCCGACGCGGCCAGCACCGGCCCGGCGGTGGCCAGACGTCCCAGCGTCGGGACCAGCTGCTCGGGAAGACGGCTCGACGCACCCTCCCTCGCACCCCGGCGGGCGAGTGCGGCGCCGTCCGCGCCGATGACCGCGTCGGGCTCCACTGGCTGCTCATCCGTCATCGCGTCCTCCGTCCGCGCGGCCCGCCGCACCGGCAGGCTCCTCCCGCCTACGGAGCATGCCCCTGCGGTCGGCGCAGGCACAGTGCGGGCCGCCCGGCGCGACCGGCCCTCACAAACCCCGGGCGAGGCGGTGGTAGGCCGCGCTCCAGCGCAGCTCCTTGGCCAGCGACCGGCGCGTCGTCCCGTCGTCGATGAGCACCAGCTCGGTGCCGAAGACCTCGGCGAGGTCGGTGAGCTCGTCGGCGCCCAGCGCCGTGGACAGCACCGTGTGGTGCGGTCCCCCGGCGGTCAGCCAGCCCTCGGTCGCCGTCTCGAAGTCCGGGCGCGGCTGCCAGACGGCGTGGGCCACCGGCAGGTGCGGCAGCGCCTCGGCGGGCTCGACGACGTCGATCTCGTTGGCGACCCAGCGGAAGCGGTCACCCAGGTCGCACCACCCGACGACGACGCCCTCGCCGGGTGCGGCGGTGAACACCAGCCGGGCGGGGTCCTCGCGGCCGCCGATGGACAGCGGGTGCACCTCGACCCGCGGTCGGCCGCCGGCGATGGTCGGGCACACCTCGAGCATGTGCGCGCCGAGTACCCGCGGCGTCCCGGTCAGGTCGTAGGTGTAGTCCTCCATGAACGACGTCCCGCCGGGCAGCCCGGCGGCGGCGACCTTCAGGGTCCGGAGCAGGACGGCGGTCTTCCAGTCACCCTCCCCGCCGAAGCCGTACCCGTCGGCCATCAGCCGCTGGACGGCGAGGCCGGGGAGCTGGCGCAGGCCGCCGAGGTCCTCGAAGTTCGTGGTGAAGGCGCCGAAACCGCCGTCGTCGAGGAAGGTCCGCAGCGCCGCCTCGACGCGGGCCTGGTAGCGCACCGCCTCGTGCCGCTCGCCGCCCGGACGGCAGTCGTCAGCCCAGTCGTAAAGGTCGCCGTACTGCTCCACGAGGGCGTCGACCGCCTCGTCCTCCACCGCCTCGACGACGGCGACGAGGTCGTTGACCCCCCAGGTGTTCACCGAGACGCCGAAGCGGATCTCGGCCTCGACCTTGTCGCCCTCGGTGACGGCGACGTCGCGCATGTTGTCGCCGAAGCGGGCCAGCCGCAGCGACCGGACGGCGGTGGCGGCGGCGGCCGCCCGGGCCCACGAGCCGACCCGCGCGCGCACCCGCGGGTCGCTGACGTGGCCGGCGACCGTCGTCCGCGGCATGCGCAGCCGGGTGAGGACGAACCCGTACTCCCGGTCGCCGTGGGCGGCCTGGTTGAGGTTCATGAAGTCCATGTCGATCGTCGCCCACGGCAGCGCGGCGTCGGCCTGCGTGTGCAGGTGCAGCAGCGGCTTGCGCAGCGCGTCGAGGCCGGAGATCCACATCTTCGCCGGGGAGAAGGTGTGCATCCAGGTGATGACGCCGACGCAGGACGGGTCCTCGTTCGCCTCGCCCATCGTGCGGCGGATCGCGCCGGCGTCGGTGAGCACCGGCTTCCAGACCACCCGGACCGGGACCTCGGCGGCCTCGTCGAGCGCCTTGGCCACCTGTTGCGACTGCTCGGCGACCTGCAGCAGCGTGTCCTCGCCGTACAGCCCCTGGCTGCCGGTCAGGAACCACACCTCGTGCGCGGCGAAGGGCTCTGGGGCCACGGGGGGCACCTTCCTCACTGTCCGTAGACGTTCTGGTAGCGGGCGTACAGCGCGTCGACGTCCGACTGCGCGATGGGCAGGGGGTCCCCCAGCAGGCGGGACAGGTGCACCGTCCGCGCCACGTCCTCGGTCATCACGGCCGCCTTGACCGCGGCCCGGGCCGAGGGGCCGACGGTGAAGACGCCGTGGTTGCGCATGAGCACCGCCGGCGAGCGGGACCCGCGCAGCGTGGTGACGACCCCCCGGCCGATCGAGTCGTCCCCGATGAGCGCGAAGGGCCCGACCGGGATGGGACCGCCGAACTCGTCGGCCATCGCCGTCAGCACGCAGGGGATCTCCTCCCCGCGGGCGGCCCAGGCCGTGGCGTAGGGGCTGTGCGTGTGCACCTGACCGCGCACCTCCGGCATCTCGCGGTAGACGTGGGCGTGCGCGTCGGTGTCGCTGGAGGGCTTGCGGACGCCGTCGACGACGCCGCCGTCGAGGTCGCAGACGGTGATGCCCTCCCAGGACAGGTCGTCGTAGGAGACACCGCTGCCCTTGATGACGAACAGGTCCTCACCCGGCACCCGTTCCGAGACGTTGCCGGAGGTCCAGGTGACCAGGCCGTACCGGGTCAGCTCGGCGTGCAGCGCGGCGACGTGCGCCCGCTGCACCCGGTGGGTGCCCCGCTCGGTCAGGGTGGCGGTCATCGGAGTTCTCCTCGCTGGGCGGGGCTGACGTGGTCGACGGCGGCGCGCTCGACCGGGAGCGCGGCGACGTAGCGCTGCATGAACGCGTCGAACCCGGCGACGTCGACCGGGTCCGGCTCGGCCGTCCGTACGTCCGCGCCGGGAAAGACCGTGGTCTCCAGGTAGTCCGCCAGGCTCCGTTCCGGAGAGCGACTGCCGGCGAAGGCAGCCAGGACGGCGATGCCCCAGGCGCCTCCCTCGCCGGCGACGTCCCCGACGGAGACCGGGGTGTCGATGGCGGCGGCCAGGAAGCGTTGGGCGACGCCCTCGGTCTTGAACAGGCCGCCGTGAGCGAACATCCGGTCGAGCCGCACGCCCTCGGCCCGTTGCAGGACGTCCATGCCGATCCGGAGCGTGGCCAGGGACGAGTACAGGTGGGTCCGTACGAAGGTGCCGAGGTCGAGCCGGCTGTCCGGGGACCGCAGGAAGAGTGGCCGGCCCTCCTCGAGCCCGGTGATCGGCTCCCCGGAGAGGTAGTTGTAGGCCAGCATCCCGCCGCCGTCACTGGCACCACCGAGAGCCCCGGTGAACAGGATCTCGAAGACCGCCGACGGGTCCGCCGGGGATCCCAGAGCCCGGGCGAACTCGGTGAACAGCCCGACCCAGGCCTCCAGCTCGCTGGCCCCGTTGTTGCAGTGCACCATGGCCACCGGGTCGCCGGCCGGCGTGGTGACCAGGTCCAGTTCGCGGTGCACCCCGGCGAGCTCGTGCTCCAGCACGACCATGGCGAAGATGCTGGTACCGGCGGAGACGTTGCCGGTGCGCGGAGCGACCGAGTTGGTGGCGACCATCCCGGTGCCCGCGTCACCCTCCGGCGGGCAGAGCGGGACGCCGGGGCGCAACCGCCCGGTCGGGTCGAGCAGCTTCGCGCCGGCCTCGGTGAGCTCGCCGCCCTGACGGCCGGCGGACTCGATCGTGGGGAGCAGGTCGGCGAGGGTCAGGTCCACCCCCGCCTCGGCGGCCAGCTGGTCGAACCGGGCCAGCATCCCGGCGTCGTAACCGCGGGTGCCGTCGTCGATGGGGAACATCCCGCTGGCATCACCGATGCCGAGGACCTTCTCGCCGGTGAGCTGCCAGTGCACGTAACCGGCCAGGGTCGTCAGGTGGTCCAGACGACCGACGTGCTCCTCGCCGTCCAGGATCGCCTGGTAGAGGTGCGCGACGCTCCACCGGTGCGGGATGTTGACGCCGAACTCTGCGCTGAGCCGCTCGGCCGACCGTCCGGTGTTCGTGTTGCGCCACGTGCGGAACGGCGTGAGCAACTCACCGGAGGCGTCGAACGCGAGGTAACCGTGCATCATCGCCGACACGCCCAGGACCCCGACCGTGGACAGGTCGACCCCGTGACGCCGCTGCACGTCCTCGGCCAGAGCCGCGAAGCTCTGCTGCACCCCGGTCCAGACGTCGCCCAGCGCATACGTCCACAGCCGGTCCACGAGCTGGTTCTCCCAGTCGTGGCTGCCGACCCCGAGCGGAGCGTGGTCCGGCCCGATCAACACCGCCTTGATCCGTGTCGACCCGAGTTCGATCCCCAGGGCCGTGCGACCGCCGGTGATCACTGCGCCGGCGTTCTCCGACATCGGTCCTCCTGCTCTGACGCGGCCGGGCGGGCCGCCGTCGGGGTCACGGGTGTGCTGGGGACCCGCCGCGGACGCGACGGGAGAGACGTCCCGCGGTCTGCAGGACGGAGGGGTAGGTGCCGGGCGGCGCCGTCAGGCGCCCGACGGCGGTGCGGTGGACGCGCGGACCACGAGCGCGGCGGGGACGACGACGGCGTCGTCGGACGAGGACCGGTCCGGGTCCTCGACCTGCTGCAGCAGCAGGTCCACGCAGCGCCGGCCCACCTCGGCGAAGTCCTGCCGGACGGTGGTCAGTGGCGGGCGCAGGTACTCCGCCTCGGCGATGTCGTCGAAGCCCACCACGCTGACGTCCTCGGGGATCCGGACGCCGCCCTCGGCCAGCGCCCGGATCATCCCGAGCGCCATGTGGTCGTTGGCGACGAAGACCCCGGTGACCGGGACGCCCGCCGCGAGCAGGGCCACCCCCGCCTCGTAACCCGACCGCGCGCTCCAGTCACCCGGCAGGACGGTGTCGGCGGGCAGGCCGGCGGCCGCCATCGTCTGCTGCCAGCCGTGCAGTCGGGCGGCGGCCTCGATCCAGTCCTCCCGGCCGGTGACGTGACCGATGCGGCGGTGTCCGAGGTCGACCAGGTGCCGGGTCGCCTGCACCGCTCCCCCGGCCTGGTCGATGACCACGGAGGTGATGCCGGGTGCGGCCCCGCCCTCGACGGCGACCGCCGGCAGGTCCGCCGGGAGGCCGGCCATCACGCGCACCGCCGCGCGCTGCGGTGCCAGGACGACGACGCCGGACACCGAGTGCTCGCGCAGCCGCTCGACGGCCGCGGTGAACCCCTCCTCCGACAGGTCGGGCACGGTGGCCACGTGCACGTGGTAGCCGCGCTCGCGGGCCGCCTGCTCGAGGCTGAACAGCGTGCTCGCCGGTCCGTAGAGGCCGGTGTCGAAGGCGACGACGCCGATGGTGTCGGTGCGGCGGGTGACCAGGGCACGCGCCGTGAGGTTGCGGCGGTAGCCCAGCTTGTCCATCGCCTCGAGCACCCGGGTGCGGGTCTCCTCGGCCACGTACGGGTGGTCGTTGAGGACGCGGGAGACGGTCTGGGCGGAGACCCCGGCGAGCCGGGCGACGTCGGCCATGACCGCGGGACGGCTGCCGGCCGACTGGCTCCTCCCCCGCCCGCCCACGACCGCCGATCCTCGCAGGCCGCGGTGCGCCCCGCGGCCCGTGGCGCCGTCCCGGGCCGGGGTGCCCAGCGTGGTCACGACGCCGTCCCGGCGCGCCGGCTGGTGAGCCGCTGCAGGACGACGAAGACCAGCAGGAGCACGCCGATCGTGATCTTCGTCCACCAGGAGTTGAGCCCGCCGTCGAAGTCGATGAGCGCCTTGATCGTGCCGAGCACGAGGACCCCCAGGAGCGACCCGACGACCAGGCCGCGCCCGCCGACCAGCAGCGTGCCGCCGATGACCACCGCCGCGATCGCGTCGAGCTCCAGGCCGATGCCGTGCAGGCTCCAGCCGGACAGGATGTAGACGCTGAACAGCAGCCCGCCGAGTGCGGAGCAGAAG
This sequence comes from Geodermatophilus dictyosporus, assembly GCF_900115505.1. Lineage (GTDB taxonomy): Bacteria > Actinomycetota > Actinomycetes > Mycobacteriales > Geodermatophilaceae > Geodermatophilus > Geodermatophilus dictyosporus. Next base: position 139,363 of record NZ_FOWQ01000005.1, read on the forward strand.
CCGCTGATCACGTAGACGCCGACCTTCGTCCGGCCGACGGCGAGCCCCATCAGCGCGGCCGACGACTCGCTCCCGCCGATGGCGTAGACCGTCCGCCCGAAGCGCGTCCGGTGCAGGACGTAGGCGGCGAGGGCCACCACGACCAGCGCGAGGACCGCGCCGTAGGACAGGAACGTCCCGCCGGGCAGCTCGACGACGTTGATCGCCACGGCGGTGAACAGGTCGTCCTGGATGGGGATCGAGGGCCCGCTGATGGCGAAGCAGATCCCGCGGGCCAGGAACATGCCGGCCAGGGTCACGATGAACGGCTGCAGCTGCAGCCCGTGGATGGCCAGCCCCATCAGCCACCCGAGCAGCGACCCCGTGGCCAGGACGGCGGCGATCACCAGCGGCGCGGGCCACCCGGCCTGCAGCAGGCTCGCGGCCATCACCGTGCCGAGCGCGACCACCGCGCCCGACGAGAGGTCGATGCCCCCGGTCAGGATCACGAACGTCATCCCGACCGCGAGGACGATCAGGTAGGCGTTGTCCACCAGCAGGTTCAGCGCCACCTGCGGGTAGCCGAAGTTCTCGTAGCGCACCGACCCGGCGCCGAAGAGCACCACGAGCAGGACGCCGGTCATGAGCACCGAGACGGTGCTCGAGCCGGTGCTGGTGCTGCGCAGCCAGCGGCGCACCGCGCCCTGCCACCCCGGGCGCGACGCCGCGGCCGGCGTCGCCGGGCGGTCGGGGGCCTCGGGGGGACGGGTGTCGGAGACGGTCATCGGAGGACCCCCTGCTCGGCCGAGCGGCCGGGAACGGTGCCGGGCACCGGGACGGGCGGCCGGACGGGCTCCGGCGGGACGGGGCCGGGGGTCGCGGGGCTCCCCGCGGTCCCGGCGGGAGCGGCGGCACCGGGACGCCGGCGGCGGCGCAGCGCGGCGCGCACCCGCGGCGCCTGGAGCAGGAAGACCATGATGATCACGACGGCCTTGAAGAGGCGGATGTACTCGTCGGGCAGGCCCATCGTGAGCACCGTCGTGGTCAGCGTCTGCAGGATGAGCGCGCCGACCACCGTGCCGGTCAGCGAGTACCGGCCGCCGGCCAGCGAGGTGCCGCCGATGACGACGGCGAGGATCGCGTCGAGCTCGATGAACAGCCCGGCCCGGTTGGCGTCGGCGGCGCTGACGTTGGCGGTGACCATGAGCCCGGCCACGGCCGCGACCAGGGCGACGAAGACGTAGACGGTGAAGGTGATGCTGCGCGCCCGCACGCCGGCGAGGCGCGCCGCGGCCGGGTTGACCCCGACGGCCTCGATGAGCACGCCGAGGGCGGTGCGGCGGGTGAAGACCCCGACGGCCAGCAGGACCAGCGCCGTGATCACCACCTGCACGGGCAGCCCGAGGAGGAAGCCGCCGCCGAGCCAGTCGAACACGGGGTTCTCGGCGGTGACGATGTTGCCGTCGGTGACCAGCATCGCGATGCCGCGGCCGGCGGTCATGAGCACCAGCGTCGCGATGATCGGCTGGATCCCGACCACGGAGACGAGGAACCCGTTCCACGCTCCGAGCACGAGCCCCGCGGCGACGGCGACCCCGATGGCCAGTGCCGCGGTCGCCCCCGAGGAGGGGTCGGCCGCGCCCTCGACGATGGTGAAGGCGACCGAGCCGGAGATGGCGAGGACCGCCCCCACCGACAGGTCGATGCCCCGGGTGGCGATCACCAGCGTCATGCCGACGGCGATGAGCAGCACCGGCGCGACGTTCTTCACGACGTTCACCAGGTTGCCGAACAGGTGGCCGTCCTGGATCCGCAGGCTGAAGAACCCCGGGTTGGCCACCGCGTTGAACAGCAGCAGGACGCCCAGCGCGGCCACCGCCCAGAGGACCGGGGAGCGGCGGGCGCGGTCGAGCAGGCCGGTGGCCGGGCGGGGCCGGGCGGCGGCGGGCGTGTCAGTCACGGGTGTCCCCCCGGGCGATCAGGTCGACGACGCCGTCGAGCGAGGTGTCGGAGGCGTCGAGGTCGGCGACCACGTGGCGGTCGCGGAGCACCACGACCGAGTCGCAGATCCGCAGCACCTCCTCGAGCTCCGCGGACACGAAGACCACGGACATCCCCTCGGAGGCGAGCCGGGCGACCAGCTCCTGGATCTGGGCCTTGGCGCCGATGTCGATGCCCCGGGTGGGCTCGTCGAGCAGCAGCAGCCGGGGCTCGGTGAGCAGCCAGCGGGCGAGCAGCACCTTCTGCTGGTTGCCGCCGGAGAGGTTGCGCAGCAGTGCCCCGGGATCGGCCGGCCGGACGTCGAGTGCGCGGATGTACCGGGCGACCATCTCGTCGCCGGCCTTGCGCGGGATGGGACGCAGCCAGCCGCGCCGGGCCTGCAGCGCCAGCAGGACGTTGTCGCGGACGGTGAGGTCGCCGACGACGCCCTCGCCCTTGCGGTCCTCGGAGAGGAAGGCGATGCCCTGGGCGATCGCGCTGCGGGGTGACCGCAGGCGCACCGGCCGGCCGTCGACCTCCACCCGCCCGGCCGTGGCCCGGTCGGCGCCGAACAGCAGCCGGGTGAGCTCGGTGCGCCCGCTCCCGAGCAGGCCGGCCAGCCCGACGACCCGCCCGGCGTGCACGGCGACGTCGGCCGGCTCGACGGCACCCCGGCGCCCGAGGCCCGAGGCCGACAGACGCGGCACGGCGCCGTCCTCGACGGGCCGCGGCGCGGCGCGCTCGAGGTCCTCCAGCGTGGCCAGCTCGCGGCCGATCATCGCCCGGACCAGCTCGGTGCGCGGGAGGTCGGCGGTGCGGTGCTCCCCCACGAGCCGGCCGTTGCGCAGGACGGTCATGCGGTCGCTGATCTCGTAGACCTGCTCGAGGAAGTGGGAGACGAACAGGATCGCCACGCCCCGCTCCCGCAGGGACCGCACGACGCGGAAGAGCTCGGCCACCTCCCCGGCGTCCAGGCTGGAGGTGGGCTCGTCGAGGACGAGCACCCGGGCGTCGGTGTCGACGGCGCGGGCGATGGCCACCAGTTGCTGGACGGCGATCGGGTGGGACCCGAGGACCGACCGCGGGTCGATGTCGAGGTGCAGCTCGGCCAGCACCCGCCGGGCCCGCTCCCGGGAGGCCCGCTTGTCGATCGAGCCGCGACGACGGGGCTCACGGCCGAGGACGATGTTCTCGGTCACCGTGAGGTTCGGGCAGAGGTTGACCTCCTGGTACACGGTGCTGATCCCGGCCGCCTGTGCGTCGGCGGGGCTCGTGAACCGCTGCTCGACGCCGGCGAGCGTCACCGTGCCGGCGTCGTAGGGGTAGACGCCGGTCAGCGCCTTGATGAGCGTCGACTTGCCGGCGCCGTTCTCGCCCATCAGCGCGTGGACCTCGCCGGGGAACAGCCGCAGCGAGACGTCGTCGAGGGCCTTGACGCCCGGGAACTGGATCGTGATGCCGGTCATCGCGACGACCGGCTCGGAGGCAGGCGACGCGGCCGGTGGGCCGGCCGGCACCTCGGTGGCGGGGGCTGGGGACACGGGGAGTCCTCTCGGGAGGTGGTGCCCGCCGCCCGCCCGGGGGTGGTGGACGCCCGGGCGGGCGGGGGCGCGGGGGCCGGGACCGGCTCCCCGGACGGGATCAGTACTTCCGGTCCGGGAGGACCTCCGCGGCCTGCTCCTGGGTGAACGTGGTCTCCTCGGTGACGACCCGCTCGGGGACCTCCTCGCCGTCGAGCACCTGCTGGGCGAGGTCCATCAGCTGCTCACCGAGCAGCGGGTTGCACTCGACGATGAAGTTGATCTTGCCGTCGGCGAGCGCCTGCATGCCGTCGCGGACCGCGTCGACCGAGATGATCTGGACGTCCTGGCCCGGCACCTTGCCGGCCGCCTCGATGGCCTCGATCGCGCCCAGGGCCATGTCGTCGTTGTGCGCGTACACGGCGTTGATCTCCGGGTTGGAGTTGAGCATCGCCTCCATGACCTCGCGGCCACCGGTGCGGGTGAAGTCACCCGACTGCGAGGCCACGATGGACAGGTTCGGGCTGTCGGCGATGGCCTCGGCGAAGCCCTCCTGGCGGTCGATGGCCGGCGCGGCGCCGGTCGTGCCCTGCAGCTCGGCGATGTTCCACTGCGCCCCGGTCGAGGCCCAGTTCTCCACCGCCCACTCGCCGGCCTTGCGGCCCTCCTCGATGAAGTCCGACCCGAGGAAGGTGACGAAGAGGTCCTCCTGCTCCGTCTCGACGGAGCGGTCGGTGAGGATCACCGGGATGTCCGCGCGCTTGGCCTCGAGGAGGACCGCGTCCCAGCCGGTCTCCACCACCGGGCTGAAGGCGATGACGTCGACCCGCTGCTGGATGAAGGAGCGGATCGCGGAGATCTGGTTCTCCTGCTCGCCCTGGGCGTCGGAGAACTGCAGTTCGATGCCGGCGGCCTCGGCCGACTCCTGGATGGACTGGGTGTTGGCGGTGCGCCAGCCGCTCTCGGCCCCGACCTGCGCGAAGCCCATCGTGATGGTGTCGTCCCCGCCACCACCGCCGCCGCTGCCGCTGGCCGAGCCGCCGCAGGCCGCGAGGCCGAGGGCCGCGACCGACGCCGTGACGGCGGCGAGGAGCTTGTTCCTGATCAACGTCTGCCTCCTGTGGGTTCCTGCCGGCCCGTCCGGTCCGGTCTCGTGGTGCTCCCCGTCGCGACCACCGCTGACTGACCCCCGGGACGCGCACCCAGGCGGCTCGTCCTCCGGGCCCGGCGACGCTGCTGGGCGTGATGCGGCACACTGTGAACGCAAACATGTCCCGGGGTCAAGGGGTCCGCGGCGACTGTTTCTCGGCGTTATGCACGCGAGACACGAACGCATTGGGGCGTGGGTCACAGTCTGTTAACGTTCGCAGACATGACTTCCCGCGTCCCGCCCACCGGGGAACAGGTCGAGCTGCGCGCCGGCGACGTCACCGCCGTGGTGACCGAGGTGGGCGGTGGCCTCCGCCGGCTGCGCCTGCGCGACCGCGACCTCGTCGCCGGCTTCGGCGCGGACGCCGCACGGCCGGTCTTCCGGGGGTCGGTGCTGGCACCGTGGCCCAACCGGGTGGGCGACGGCCGCTACCGCTGGGCCGGACGGGAGGAGCAGCTCCCACTCACCGAACCGGACCGCCGGACGGCGCTGCACGGCCTGCTGTGCTGGACCCGGTGGGAGGTGCGGGACCGCTCCTCCGACGGCGTGGCACTCGGCGCCCGCGTGGTGCCGCAGCCGGGCTATCCGCACCAGCTCGACGTCGTCGTGACCTACCGGGTCCACGGGGACGGGCTGTCGTGGCGGCTGGCGGCCGAGAACACCGGGACCACCGCGGCGCCCTACGGCTGCTCGGTCCACCCGTACCTGGTCGCCGGCCCCGGGCGGGTCGACGACTGGACCCTCTCGCTCAGCGCCGGGGAGTACCTCGAGGTCGACGACGGACGCCTCCTGCCGGTCGGCCGCCGGCCGGTCGACGGGACCGCCCTCGACTTCCGCGCCGGCCGCACACCGCTGCGCGGGGTCACGGTCGACCACGCCGTGACCGGTGTCGCGCCGGACCCCGACGGCACCGCCCGGGCCGAGGTCCGCTGCGCCGACGGCAGCGGTGTCGCCCTGGAGTGGGACCCGGAGCGGCTGCCGTGGGTGCAGCTGCACACGGCCGACCGCCCGGAGCCGGAGCTGCACCGGGCCGGCCTCGCCGTCGAACCGATGACCTGTCCCCCCGACGCCTTCCGGAGCGGCGAGGACGTGGTGGTCCTCCGGCCGGGCGACCGGCACACCGCCGAGTGGCGCATCCGCGCCCTCACCGGCGACGGGGTGTGATCCCCCCTCGGGGGTGGTGAGCACCGGCGGACACGGCTCCCGTCACTCGGCCGCGGAGTCGTAACGGTCCACTCCCGTTCCTTGACGCCGCGTCGGGCCGGGACGGACGATGCGCCCTCCGTGCGACCTGCACCCGGACGACGACGTCGAAAGGTCCACCCGTGCGCTCCTCCTCGAAGGTCCTGGTCACCTCGGCGGTCTGCCTGCTCGCGACGGCGTGCACGGGACAGTCGGCGTCGCCCGGTGACGACGGCGGTGGGGGTGGCGGCGACAGCCTGGTGTACCTGGTCGAGCAGCTGGAGGACGCCGACTCGCTCAACCGGCTCGAGGACCACCTGGCCGACTTCACGGAGTCCTCGGGCATCGAGGTCGAGGTGCAGCAGCTCGACGTCGACACCATGCGCACCGTGCTGCAGACCCGGCTGCGCGCCGAGGACGGGCCGGACGTCATCAGCTGGGGCTCGGGCCCCTCCTTCGCCGGGGCACTGGCCGAGGCCGGCCTGCTCTACGACCTCACCGAGGCCTACGAGGAGAACGGCTGGGAGGTCTACGACTTCGCCAAGGAGCGGGTCACCTACGACGGCAGGATCCACGGCATCCCCGGTGAGATGGAGACCGTCGGGCTCTTCTACAACACCCAGGTCCTGAGCGACCTGGGCATCGAGCCGCCGCGGACGCTCGACGACCTGCGCGCCGCGTGCCAGGCCGTCAGCGAGGCCGGCCTCATCCCCATGGCCTTCGGCGACCAGGACGCCTGGCCGGGCAGCCACCTGCTGAGCATGGCGCTGTCGAGCGCCGTGGGCCCCGACGGCATGGAGGCGCTGTTCTCCGGCGAGCGCTCCTGGGACTCACCCGAGGTCGTCGACGCGCTGACCTTCTGGCAGGAGGCCAACCAGAACGGCTGGCTGGGCGAGTCGCCGGTGTCGATCGACTACGACACGATGACCTCGCTGTACCTCTCCGGCGAGGCGGCGATGATCCCCACCGGCAGCTGGTTCATCAACGACCTGGCCGTCGGTGCCGACTTCGAGTCCGGTTACGTGCCCTTCCCGGCGCCGGACGGCGAGGGTGTCTTCGCCGCCGGTCTGGGCTCGGGCCCGCTGATCAGCGCCAACACCGACAACCCCGAGGGCGCCATCGAGTTGCTGGACTTCTTCGCCTCCGAGGAGCACGGCCAGTGGTCGGTGGAGAACCTGCAGACCATCCCGCCGCGGCCCGTCGACACCGAGGGGCTGGACGTCGAGCCGCTGCTCGCCCAGGTGCTCGAGGACGTCTCCTCGCTCTCCGAGGGCGGCGGCGAGCTCGGCTACAACATCGACGTCCTCATGTCCGAGGCCTTCAACGAGGCGATGTTCGACGGCATCCAGGCGCTGCTCACCGGCCAGTCGACGCCGGCCGAGGTGGCGGCGGCGTTGCAGGCCGCGTCGCAGCAGTGAGCCGGGGCACCTCCGGCGGCCGGGGGCCGGCGTGACCGCGGCGCCGGCGCCAGCCGCCGCACCGCCGCTCCCCGAGACGGGGCGGTCGCGCCGCCGGGGACGCCGGACGCAGTCCGGGGTCTCCGAGGCCACCCGCCGGCAGCAGGCGCGCCTCGGCGTGCTGCTCGTCGCGCCGGCGGTCGTGCTGATGGCGGTCTTCCTCGTCTTCCCGGTGCTCAACGCCGTCTACTACGTCTTCGTCGACTTCGACGGCCTGGACACCACCCCGCCCTGGGTCGGGCTGGCCAACTTCACCGAGCTGGCGCAGGACCGGCAGATGTGGGCGGCCGCCTGGAACAACCTCATCTGGATCGTCCTGGGCACCGCCGGGCCGCTCGTCCTGGGCACGGGGCTCGCCCTGCTGCTGTGGGGGGTGCGGCGCGGCTCGACCTTCTACCGGGTCGTCTTCTTCCTCCCGTACGTGCTGCCCCAGGTGGCGGTCGGGGTCGTGTGGGGCTGGATCTACGCGCCCACCCGCGGCTGGCTCAACCGCGGCCTCGAGGCGGTCGGGCTCGGCGAGGTGACCCGCGGCTGGCTGGGCGACCCGGACACCGCGCTCTACGCCGTGCTCGGCACCGCGATCTGGACGGCCACCGGCTTCGTCTTCGTGATCGTCCTGTCGGCGCTGCGCAACGTCGCCACGGAGCTGGTCGACGCCGCGATGCTCGACGGCGCAAACTACCGGCAGCGGCTGCGGTCCGTGGTGCTGCCGCAGATCATGCCGGTGTTCCTCATGGTCACCGCGCTCACGCTGATCGGCGGCTTCGCCGTCTTCGACATCGTCTTCGTCATGACCGGGGGCGGTCCGGCGAACGCCACGGAGGTGCTGGGCACCTACGCCTACAGCAACGCCTTCCAGCTCAGCCGCATCAGCTACGGCACCACCCTCGCCCTCGTGGTGACCGCGCTCGCCGTGCCGGTGGCGGTGTGGCTCAACCGGCTCCAGCGGCGGGCCTCCAGCGAGGGGCTGGGCGCGTGAGGGGACGGGGACGGGCCTACGCGCCCGGCCGGCCGGGGATGGGCCGCAACCTGACGCTCGGGCTGCTGGCCCTGCTCACCCTGTTCCCGGTGATCCTGGTCGTCTCCACCACCCTGAAGAGCGCCCAGGACGTGCGGGTCAACCCGTTCGGCCTGTTCAGCTCCTTCTCGCTGGAGAACCTCGACACCGCCTGGACCGTCGGCGACTTCGACAGCTACCTGCTCAACAGCGTCCTGCTCAGCGTCCCGAGCACGGTGATCGTCGTCGTCCTGTCGACGATGGCCGGCTACGCCTTCGCGCGGCTGCCGTTCCCCGGCCGCACCCTCGCGTTCTACCTGGTGGTCTTCGGGCTGCTGGTGCCCTTCTTCGCCTACATGGTCCCGCTGTACTTCCAGATGCGGTCGATGGGCCTGCTCGACAGCCTGGTCGGGGTCAACCTCGTGCTGGCCAGCACGCAGCTGTCGTTCGGCACCTGGTTCATGCGGGCCTTCTTCTCCGACCTGCCGACGGAACTGGAGCAGGCAGGCCGGATGGACGGCGCCAGCGAGTGGCAGCTGTTCCGGCAGGTCATGGTGCCGCTGGTGACCTCCGGGATGGGCGCGCTGGCGGTGTTCACCTTCCTGCAGCAGTGGAACAACTTCCTGGTGCCGCTGCTGTACATGCCCAGCGGGGACTACCGCCCGCTGACCCTGGGCCTGTACCTGTTCATCGGCGGGCGGTCGGTCGACGCCGGCCCGCTCGCCGCCGGCACGCTGATCACCATCCTCCCGGTGGTCGTGCTGTACGTCCTGCTGCAGCGCCAGGTCACCCAGGGCTTCCTGTCCGGGGCCGTCAAGGGCTGAGCCGCCCGGTCGGCTCCCGTGCGCAGCGGCCGGGTGCCGACCAGGGCGTCGGTCCGCGAAGACGGCCGTCAGCGCGGCGGCCACGTCGGAGTGCGTGTGCACCGGGCGGCAGTGCCCGCGGCCGGCGCGCGGCGGCCGACCGGGGGTCGGGTCCCGCGTCGTGCACGGCGTCGGAGAGCAGGACGACGCGTGCGTCGTGCGCCCGGACCCCGGCCTCTGGCGGCCGGCCACCTCCAGCGCGAAGGAGACGTTCGTCAGGCCGTGCGTGGGGACCCGCAGCAGCAGGTGCAGGACGGCGACCAGCGCCACCTGCTCACCGAGGCGCACGAGCACCGCCGCGTCGGACCAGGAGGCCACCACGGCCATCCGGCCGCGGCCGAGCTCACCGGCGAGCGCGCCCACCGTGGCCGCCGTCGTCCGGGCCCGCTCGCCCGGCACCGACCCGGACACGTCGACGACCGAGCGGCGGCGCCGCCACCGCTCGCGCACGACGACGTCCTCGTCGTCGAGCACCGGCTCGCCGACCACCACGTCGAGGGTCCGCTCCAGGGTCGAGGTCGTCCGAGCCGCCGCGCCACGGGACGCTGGCCGGCTCCCCGGCTCCCCGGCTCCCCGGTGGGCGCGGTGGTCGCGCGGCGGGTGCGGGACGGACAGCCGGCGGGCGATCCCCCGGGCGCGCTGCCGGGTGACCAGGTCGACGGGGCTGCCGTCGGCGAGGTCGGCGGGCGCGATCAGCTCGGCCGGCTCGTCCGTCGTCCCCGACGAGGGGCCAGCCCCCCCACCCGCGGAGGGCTGGCACAGCGCCGGCGGCTCGGTGAGCTGCTCGGGCCGGCGGCGCAGCGGGCGCGTGCCGCGGTGCCGGGAGGCCGCCGGCCGGCCCCGCCTCGACGGTGCCCACCCGGGGCACCGCGATGCGCCGCTGGTCCGTGGCGGTGAGCAGGGTGTCGATCGTGTCCTCCGGCGTCCGGTCGAGCTCCTCCCCGTGGAGGAAGCCGCCGGTCCGCATCGCCTCGACGAGCGGGCCGGGCACGAAGCGCTCCGGCGTTCAGTGCTCGCGGAGCACCCGGGCGGGGTCGTGGTGGCCCACCGGGCGGGCCGGCGTGAGGTCGGCGTTGCCCTCCACGAAGACCAGCGGGATGCCCCACTCCCCGGTGACGGCGTGCAGCAGCGTGGACTTCGACGTCCCCGGCGGGCCCTCGAGCAGCACGTCGCTGCCGGCGGCGACGGCTGCCGGCAGGAGGTCCAGCTCGTGGTCGCGGCCGACGAGCCTGACCCCGATGCGGCCGCGCAGCTCCCGGACGGTGTGCGCGCCGTCGCCGGTGGGCCGGCCGTCGGCGGTCCCTGGGCCGGGGCGTGGGCCCCGGTCGCTCACCGGATGGTGTAGCCGGCGTCGACGGGCAGCGTCACGCCGGTGACGTAGCGCGCCTCGTCGGAGACGAGGAACAGGACCGCGTTGGAGATGTCGACCGGGTCGACGTAGGGCACCGGCAGCGGGTGCAGCGTCTCGAACAGCTCGGTGAACTTCTCCCTCGTCGGGTTCGGGTCGTCGGGCGTGAACAGCCCCCAGGTCTTCTCGTTCTGGATCATCACGGTGTCCACCCCGGTCGGGTGCACGGTGTTGACCCGGATCGACTGCTTGCCGAACTCGTTGGCCAGCGTGCGCATGATGCCGATGACGCCGTGCTTGGCGGCCGTGTAGTGGATGGTGTTCGCCGTCCCCTTGAGCCCGGCGGTCGAGCTGGTGATGACGATCGACCCGCCACCGGACCCGATGAGGTGCGGCAGCGCCACCTTGCAGGTGTTCCAGACACCGGTCAGGTTGATGTCGATCATCTCCTGCCAGGCGCCGTCGGAGAGCTCGAGCGACGGGGACAGCTCGAAGACACCGGCGTTGGCGAGCACGATGTCGAGCCGGCCCAGCTGCGCGACGCCGTCGTCCACCGCCGCCCTCAGCGCGGCCGGGTCGCGCACGTCGGCCTTCGTCGCCACGATCCGCCGGTCGAGGGCCTCGACCTGGCGCACGGTCTCGGCCAGGTCCTCCTCGGTGGCCGGCGGGTACATCCGGATCGACCCGATCGGTGCGCAGACGTCGACGGCGATGACGTCGGCGCCCTCCTGGGCCAGCCGCAGCGCGTGACTGCGTCCCTGGCTGCGGGCCGCCCCGGTGATGAAGGCGACCTTGCCCTCGACGCGTCCTGCCACGCTGTCCTCCTCGTGCTCGATCGGCCTACTTGGTGATCCAGCCGGCGTCGATCCGGTGGGTCGTCCCGGTGATCCACCGGCCGGAGTCGTCGGCGGCCAGGTACAGGACCGCCTCGCTGACGTCCTCGGGCTGCACCCACGGCGTGGGCAGCAGGTTGAGGTCCTGGAAGACGCCGCTGACGTCCTCGCGGGTCGGGTGCTCGAGGTCGGGCCGGAACAGCCGGTAGACGTTCTCGTTCTGGATGAGCGGCGTGTCGACGTTGGTCGGGTGGATCGAGTTGACCCGGATCCGCTCCGGCGCCAGCTCCAGGGCCAGCGTCCGCATCAGCCCGACGACGCCGTGCTTGGCCGCGACGTAGCTGGCGACGTTCGGCATGCCGCGCAGCCCGAGCGCGGAGCTGACCAGCACCAGGGACCCGCCCTCGCCGTGGGCACGGATGTGCGGGACGGCGGCCTTCGCGGTCAGGAAGACGCCGGTCAGGTTGGTCTCGAGCATGTCCCGCCACTCCTGGGCCGGGGTGGCGGCCACCTCGTGCGGGGGGACGCCGATGCCGGCGTTGGCGACCGCGCAGTCGAGCCGGCCGAGCTGGGCCACACCGTCGGCCAGCCCCGCGGTGAGCGCGTCCTCGTCGGCGACGTCGGCCTGGAAGGTCACCATCCGCCGGTCGAGTGCCTCGACCGCCCGAACCGTGTCCGCCAGGTCGTCGGGCGTGGTGACCGGGCCGGTGGCGCTGGCGACGGGCCCGCAGACGTCCATGCCGATGACGTCGGCGCCCTCCCGGGCGAGCCGGATGGCGTGGCTGCGGCCCATGCCGCGCCCGGCACCGGTGATGAACACGACCTTGCCGTCGAGCCTGCCCATCGTGTCCCTCCGGTTCGGGTGACCTGGACGACAAACTATGCGAATCGTATGGAGGGTGACAACGTCGCCCCTCGACCGGCCCGGCGCACTTCCGCCGGGGCGCAAAACAGGATAAGGATTAATACCGATGAGTGGGAGCCGCGGGGCACCGTCCCGGCCGGCCGTCCTCGCGGTCAGCACGCTGGCGATGGGGCTCGGCGCCGCACCGATGCCGATCGTGGGCTACCTCGGCGCGGCGCTGCGGGCCGACCTGGGCCTGACCGGCGCCCAGCTGGGGCTGGTCGTCGGGGTCTTCTACGGGGCCACCGGCGTCACGTCGCTGCTCGGGTCGCGGCTGGTCGACCGGCTCGGTGCCCGCTGGTGGGTGGCCGGCGACCAGGCGCTCACCGCCGCCGGGCTGGCCGGGGCCGCCGCGGTCGGCTCGTTCCCCGCGCTGCTGGTCGCCAGCGTGGTGACCGGCTGCGGCTACGCCTTCGTGAACGCCGGCACCAGCGTCGCGGTGACCAGCGTGTCCCGGCGCGACCAGGCGGCCGCCGCGGTCGCCGTCAAGACGGCCGGCATCCCCGGCCTGCTCACCGTGGTGGCCCTGGCCGGGCCCCCCGCGGCCGAGGCGGTCGGCTGGCGCGGTGTCGTGCTCGTGCTGGCCGCCCTGGCCGCGGTCAACACCGCGCTGGCGATGGTGTGGGTGCCCAGCCACCGGGCCGCGCCCGGCCCGGCCGGCCGGCGCGGCGCGGCGCCGCTGCCGCGGGGTTTCGCGTGGGTGCTGCTGGCGGCGACCTGCTTCGTCATCGGCACCAACCCGCTGTCGGCGTTCCTCGTGGTGAGCCTGGTCGACGGCGGGGTCTCGCCCGTGACGGCCGGCCTGGTGTCGGCGGCCGGCACCGGGGCGGGCACGGTGGCGATGGTGGTCGTCGCCCGCCGCAGCGACCGTCGGGGACCCCTGCCCCGGGCCGCGACGGCGGCGCGGGTGTGCCTGGTCGGCCTCGCCGGGACGCTGCTGCTCTGGGCGGGGACCCACCTGGGTCTCGCGGTGGTGGCCGTCGGCGCGGTGGCCGGCCTGCTCTGCGCGATGGTCGGCGCCGGGTTCGCGCACGCCGTCACCGTCGACCGCGCCCCGCACGCGGTGGGGCGGGCGACGGCGGTGATGTCGTGCGGCTACTACCTCGGCGCACTGGTCTCACCCCTGGCGTTCGGCGCGCTGGCCGACCTGACCGGCGGCTACGACCTGCCCTGGGCGGTCACCGCGGCGGCGATGGCCGTCGCGGTGGCCTCCTACGCCGTCGTGCAGCGCCGGGTGCCGCCGGCGGCGGTCCCGCGGGCGGCGCCGGTCGCCGCGGCGACCCCCCGGGCGTGAGGGGTGGCGGTCCCGCGCCGGCACGCGGGGCGCGCCGTCCTATGCGGCAGCCAGCGCCTCGTCCCAGCCGGCACCGGCGACGAGCAGCTTGCGGAAGGGCAGCAGCGCCTTGAGCGCGCCGAAGCCGACCGCCGCGCGCAGCCGCCCCTCGCTGCCGGTGATGGCGACGAAGCTGCCGTCGAGGTCGCCCACGACGACCCGCAGCTCGTCGCCGGGCCGCACGCGGCCGAACACCTGCAGCCGGGCACCGAGCTGGTCGCTCCACACGTAGGGCACCGCGTCGTGCGCCGTCGGCGTCCCGGTCAGGTTGGCCGCGACGACGCCGGCGGTCTCCACCGCGTTCGTCCAGTGCTCCACGCGCACGTCCTCGCCGACGCGCGGGTGCCGCCACCGGGCGACGTCGCCCACCGCCCACACGTCCTCGGCGCCCACGGCGGCCAGCCGCTCGTCGCAGACGACGCCGTCACGCAGGTCCAGGCCGGCACCGGCGAGCCAGCCGGTCTCGGGCACCGTGCCCAGGCCGAGGACGACGAGGTCGGCCGGCATCAGCGTCCCGTCGGTCAGCCGCACCCCGGTCACCCGGTCGCGGCCCTCGAGGGCGGCCACCCCCGCCCCCGTGTGGAGGTCGATGCCGGCCGCGGCGTGCCGGCGGGTGAGGGCCGCGCCCAGCTCGGGTCCCAGCCCGCGCACCAGGAGCGCCGGCAGCGGTTCGACGAGCGCGACCGTCCGCCCGTGCCCGTGCAGGGTCCAGGCCACCTCGGCACCGATGAACCCGCCGCCGACGACGACCACCCGGGCGCCCTCGGTGGCCGCGGCGCGGATCGCCGCGGCGTCGGCGGCCGTGCGCAGCGTCCAGACCCCGGCCCGCGGCTCCAGGCCCGGGACCGTGCGCGGTGTGGACCCGGTGGCGACGACGAGCCGGTCGTAGGCGACCGACTCACCCCCGTGCAGCGCCACCTGGCGGCGGTCCCGGTCGAGGTCGACCGCGCGGCCGCACACCAGCTCGACGCCGAGCGCCCCGAGGCGCTGCCGGTCGGTCAGCGGCCGGGCCTCCACCGCGGGGTCGGCGAGGAACCCCTTCGACAGGGGCGGCCGATCGGCGGCCACCCCGTCGGGGGAGCCGGGCTCGGCGCCCACGAGCACGACGTCGGCGTCGCTGCCGCGGCGGCGCAGGGCCTCGACGGTCCGGACGCCGGCCAGCGAGGCCCCGACGACGACGATGCGCACCGTGCCGCGCCCGTCAGGCGACCGTGATGGCCCGCTCGGGACAGCTGTCGGCCCCCAGCTGCGCGTCGGCCTCCAGCTCCGCGGGCACCGGGTCCTGCACGACGATCGCGTGGCCGTCGGTCTCGTCGAGCTCGAACACGTCCGGGGCACTCATGTGGCAGACGCCGTGACCCTGGCAGGCTCCCAGGTCGACCGTGACGCGCATCGCAGACACCTCCGGGGGACGGCGGCGTCCTGCGGGGACGCCGACCCTGTTGACACAGCAAAACCAGGATAAGCATTATCACACTGTGACGTTGATCAGAGACGAGGACCACATGAGCACCTCTGGCCGGTGTCCCGTCGTCCACTTCGACCACCACTCGCAGGAGCACGCCGACGACACCGTCGGCGCCTACCGGCGACTGCGCGAGACCCATCCTGTCGCGTGGAGCGAGCTCTACGGCGGTTTCTGGGTGCTCAGCGACTACGAGTCGGTGTTCGAGGCGGCGCGCGACGACGACGTCTTCTCCTCCCAGCGCCTCGACCAGTACGGCGGGCCGGGCCTGTCGGTGGTCATCCCGAAGACCCCGATGCACAAGCACATCCCGATCGAGCTCGACCCGCCGGAGTTCCGGTCCTACCGCAAGGTGGTCAACCCGATCGCCTCGCCGGCCGCCGTCGCCAAGGTCGAGGACATGATCGTCAAGTGGACGACGTGGTTCGTCGACGAGCTCATCGAGTCCGGCGAGGCCGACCTCGCGCAGGTCATCGGCGTCCCGGCCATCTGCACGATCGACTGGCTGGGCCTGCCGGTCGAGGACTGGCAGGTCTACGCGCGCTCGCACCAGGCCACCCTCGCCGAGCCCACCGACAGCCCGGTGTACCGGCGCGCGGTCGAGGTCGACCTGCCCTACTGCTCCGAGCAGATGCGGCAGACGATCGCCGCCCGCGCGGCCGAGCCGCGCGACGACGTCATCAGCTACCTGGTGCAGCAGCAGGTCGACGACCGGCCGATCACCCAGGAGGAGGTCTTCTCGATCGTCGAGCTGCTGGTGAGCGGCGGCGTCGGGACGACGGCCTCGCTGGTCAGCCAGGCGCTGGTGTGGCTCCACGAGCACCCCGACGTCCGCCGGGAGCTCATCGACGACCCGTCGCTGCTCGACCGCGCGATCGAGGAGTTCCTCCGCTACTTCTCCCCCACCCAGGCACTGGCCCGCACGGTGCTGCAGGAGACCGAGTTCCACGGCTGCCCCATGCACGTGGGCGACCGGGCCCTGCTCGCGTGGTCGTCGGCCAACCGGGACCCTGCGCAGTTCACCGACCCCGACGAGGTCGACATCCACCGCTGGCCCAACCGGCACCTGGCCTTCGGCGTCGGCGTGCACCGCTGCGCCGGCTCGCACTTCGGCAAGCGCATGGCCAAGGAGATGCTGGCCCAGGTGCTGGAGCGGATGCCCGACTACGCGGTCGACCTGTCCGGCCTCAAGCGCTACCCGCGGCAGGGCGTCAACAAGGGCTGGCAGCGGATCCCGGCCACCTTCACGCCGGGCGAGCGCCGGCTGCCGCCGGGCGCGGTGCCCCCGGGCGTCTCCGCGGCCAACGCGCGCAGCTGACGCCGGCGCGCACCCCCACGCGCCCACCGCGACGGCGCGGTGGGACCCGAGCAGAGGAGCCCGGTCATGGCAGGTCGCATGGAAGGCAAGGTCGCGTTCATCACCGGCGCGGCGCGCGGGCAGGGGCGGGCGCACGCGCTCCGCCTGGCCCAGGAGGGCGCGGACGTCGTCGCGGTCGACATCTGCGCCGACATCGACACGGTGACGCCCTACTACCCGCTGGCGACCGAGGAGGAACTCGCCGAGACGGTGCGCCAGGTCGAGGCCCTCGACCGGCGGATCGTCGCGCGCAGGGCCGACGTCCGCGACCTCGACGGACTGCAGGCGGCGTTCGACGAGGGCCTGGCCGAGTTCGGCCACGTCGACACCGTCGTCGCCAACGCCGGGATCGCCACCTACGGCAAGGCGTGGGAGCTGACCGGCGAGCAGTGGAAGGACATGGTCGACGTCAACCTCACCGGCGTCTTCCACACCGCCAAGGTCGCCATCCCGTCGATGATCGAGGCGGGCCGGGGCGGCAGCATCCTGTTCACCAGCTCGATCGGCGGGCTCAAGGGCATCCAGAACGTCGCCCACTACGTGGCCTGCAAGCACGGCATCGTGGGCCTGATGCGGACGCTGGCCAACGAGCTGGGGCCGCACTCGATCCGGGTGAACACCATCCACCCGACCAACGTCGACACGATCATGATCCAGAACCCCGGCACCTGGGCGATGTTCTCCCCGGGCGACCCCGAGCCCAGCCGGGAGAAGGCGATGCCGGGGTTCCTGTCGCTCAACACGCTGCCGGTGCCGTGGATCGAGCCGGTGGACATCAGCAACGCGGTGCTGTTCCTCGCCAGCGACGAGGCCCGCTACGTCACCGGGGTGACGTTCCCCGTGGACGCCGGCGCCTTCGTGAAGTAGCGGCCGGACCTTGTGGTCGGCGTCACACCCTGCGCACCATGTGCAGATATCCGACGCCGACCACAGGGAGCCCGCCATGACCTCGACCGTGACCCCGCCGGCGCCGGACATCCTGTCCCCGGAGTACCTCGCCGACCCCTACCCCTTCCACCGGGTGCTGCGCGACTCCCACCCGGTGACCTTCCACGAGGCCACGCAGAGCTGGCTGCTCAGCCGGTACGCCGACGTCGCCGGCGCCTTCCGCAGCCCGGCCTTCTCCAGCCGCAACTACGAGTGGCAGCTCGAGCCGATCCACGGCCGCACCATCCTGCAGATGGAGGGCAAGGAGCACGCCACGCACCGGGCACTGCTCAACCCCTTCTTCCGCGGGAAGGGCCTCGAGGCGTTCCTCCCCGTCGTCACCCGCAACGCGGCGGAGCTGGTCGACGGGGTGGTGCAGCGGGCGGCGGGCGACCTGGTCGACGGGTTCGCCGGGCGCGGCCGGGCCGACCTGGTCGCGGAGTTCACGACCTGGTTCCCGATCAACGTGATGGTCGACATGCTCGGCCTGCCCAAGAGCGACCACCAGCGCTTCCACGGCTGGTACCACTCGATCATGGCGCACCTGAACAACCTGGCCGGCGACCCCGCGGTCACCGCCCGCGCCGACCAGACCCGCGAGGAGCTGCGCGACTACGTGCTCCCGATCGTCCGGGAGCGGCGCGAGGGGAACGGGGACGACCTGCTGTCCCGGCTGTGCCGCGCCGAGGTCGACGGCGAGCGGATGAGCGACGAGGAGATCAAGGCCTTCGTCAGCCTGCTGCTGGTCGCCGGCGGCGAGACGACGGACAAGGCGATCGCCAGCATGGTCCGCAACCTGCTCGACCACCCCGAGCAGATGGCGGCGGTGCGCGCCGATCGATCCCTGGCCGACGCCGTGATCGCCGAGACGCTGCGCCACTCCGGGCCGGTGCACATGATCATGCGCCAGACCGAGGAGGCGGTGGAGCTCTCCGGGACGACGATCCCCGCGGGCGCCACCTGCATCCTCATGCTGGCCGCGGCCAACCGGGACGAGCGCCACTTCGAGCGCCCCGACGAGTTCGACGTGCGGCGCCCCGACCTCGACGTCGCCAAGGCCTTCTCCGGGGCGGCCAACCACGTGCAGTTCATCCTGGGCCGGCACTTCTGCGTGGGCTCGCTGCTGGCCCGCAGCGAGATGACCGTCGCACTCGACCTCGTGCTCGACCGGCTGCCCGGCCTGCGCTACCAAGAGGGCTTCACCCCGCGCGAGGCCGGCCTCTACACCCGCAGCGTGGAGAGCCTGCTCGTCGAGTTCGACCC
This sequence comes from Geodermatophilus dictyosporus, assembly GCF_900115505.1. Lineage (GTDB taxonomy): Bacteria > Actinomycetota > Actinomycetes > Mycobacteriales > Geodermatophilaceae > Geodermatophilus > Geodermatophilus dictyosporus. The sequence goes on from NZ_FOWQ01000005.1 coordinate 157,921, forward strand.
GCCGGCCGCCGCCTGATCCCGCGCCCCGGCCGGCCGCGGACGACGAGCGGCGAAGGGTCTGGTCAACCAGGCGAACCATGCATAGGGTAACCGCGGTCACATCCACGCCGACGAGGACCGTCGGCCACACCGAGGAGACCCGCCATGTCCGCTCGCGGCGCCATCGAGAACGTGCTCAACCGGTACTCCATCGCCTACGACGACAACGACATGGCGGAGATGGCCGACACCTTCGCCGAGGACGCCGTCCTGACCATGCGCATCGCCGGCGGCGACCTCATCGGCCCGTTCGAGGGCAAGCCCGCGGTGATGAAGCTGATGACCGACAGCCTGGCCAGCCAGACCGACCAGCGCCGGCACGTGACCACCAACGTCGCCATCCGCAAGGAGACCGAGGACGCCGCCACCGTGACCTCCTACCTGACGCTGATCTCGGTGCAGGACGGGAAGGCCACCCTCCTGTCGACCGCCAAGTACGAGGACGAGCTGGTGCGCGAGGGTGACGGCGCCTGGCGGTTCACCAAGCGGCACATCGAGCTGGACCTGCCCTACTGAGCCCGGCGCCGGACGAGGAGCACCGCCGTGAACCAGGGCCTGGTCCCCGCCAAGTGGGCCGCGCTGACCCCGCGCGCCGAGGCGATCGTCGACGTGCCGAACAGCCGCCGGATGACCTACGCGGAGTTCGACTCCCTCGTCCGGCGCGCGGCCAACGGGCTGCGCGGCCTGGGCCTGCAGAAGGGTGACCGCTTCGCCGTCCTCTCCCGCAACTGCGCCGAGTACATGGCGCTGTACTACGCCGCCGGCCGCGCCGGGCTGGTGCTGCAGCCGCTGAACTGGCGGCTGGCCGGCGAGGAGCTGGCGACCATCGTCCGCGACGCCGCGCCGCGGGCGGTCGTCAGCGCCGACGAGTGGTCCGAGACGGTCGAGCAGCTGCAGCGCGACGTCGACGTCCCGCACTGGCTGCAGTTCGGCGACAAGAGCGACGGCTCGTTCGTGCGCCTGGTCGAGGGGGCCGGCGACGAGGAGCCGGTCTGGACGGCGCAGGCCCTCGACGACGACCCGTTCTTCATCCTCTACACCGGCGGCACCACCGGGAAGAGCAAGGGCGCCCTGCACACGCACCGCAGCACCGGGGCGATGATGCTGGCCCAGACCGTGGCCGAGCGGATCGTGCCCAGCGACGTCTACATGCTGACCGGGCAGATGTACCACATCCCCACGGTGCTGGCGATGAACTACAACCGGCACGGCTGCCCGCTCGTGCTGGTCAACTTCGAGGCCAAGCAGGCGCTGGAGGTCATCCAGGAGGAGCGGGTCTCGGCCTTCCTCGGCATCACCACGATGATCAACTGGATGATGGCCGTGCCGGACTTCGCGAGCTACGACCTCTCCAGCCTGCGCAACTTCCAGTACGGCGGCGGCCCGATGCCCTCCTCGGTGGTGCGCGCGGCGATGGACGCCTTCCCCTGCACGATGATCCAGGGCTACGGGCAGACCGAGGGCGCCGGCATGACCTTCCTGTCGCAGGAGGACCACGTCCGGGCGGTCCACGGCGACCACCCCGAGCGGCTGCGGTCGTGCGGGCGGGAGGGCTTCACCGCGCAGATCCGGGTGGTCGACGAGCACGGCCGCGACGTGCCGCAGGACGGCCGCACCGCCGGGCAGATCGTCGCCCGCGGCGAGCAGAACATGATCGGCTACCTCAACCAGCCCGAGCTGACCGCCCAGACCATCCGCGACGGCTGGATGTGGACCGGCGACATGGCCACCTGGGACGAGGAGCGCTACGTCTTCATCGTCGACCGGGCCAAGGACATGATCATCTCCGGCGGCGAGAACATCTACAGCGTCCAGGTCGAGGAGGCCATCAACCAGCACCCCGCCGTCCTGGAGTGCGCCGTCTTCGGCGTCCCGGACGAGGAGTGGGGCGAGTCGGTGAAGGCGGTCGTCGTGCTCAAGCCCGGCACGGAGGCGACCGAGACCGAGATCATCGACGAGGCGCGCAAGCACCTGGCCGGCTACCAGAAGCCGCGCTCGGTGGACTTCGTCCCCCAGCTGCCCAAGGCCCCCACCGGCAAGATCCTCAAGCGCGAGCTGCGGCAGCCCTACTGGGCCGACCACGAGCGGGGGGTCTGAGTGGCCTTCGCGGAGGCCGACCTGCAGACCCTGGTCGGGCGCCGCTTCCCCGGCGGCAGCTACACCGTCGAGCCGTGGCGCGCCTGGCTGCTCGCCGACTGCGTGCTCGCCGACCCGCCGTCGCTGACCGACGGCGGCGAGCAGACCGCGCACCCGCTGTTCGCCTGGATGGCCGCGACCGGCGCCATGGGGGTCACCTGGGACGAGCTGTTCGGCTGGTTCGGGGCGAGCGCCGCCGACGGCCCGGTGTTCGGTGAGCACGAGACGACGCTGCACCGGCCGCTGCGGGTGGGGGCCACCTACCGGGTGAGCGGGGGCGTCGAGTCCGCCGAGCGCAAGGTCGGCCGGCGCACCGGCGTCTTCGACGTCGTCGGCTACGCCATGGACCTGCGCGACCCGGGCCTGCCCCCCGACGACCCGGGAGCGCACGTGGCCCGCTGCTGGAACTCCATCGTCTTCCCCCGGAGGGACGCATGACGACCGCCGCCCCGGTCGAGGTGGGCACCGAGCTACCGCCCTGGGAGGTCGCCTCGGTCAGCGCCGAGAAGATGAAGACGATGGCGGCGCTGCTCTCCGACCCCACCCCGATCCACTGGGACGTGGCCACGCTGCAGGCGCTCGGCATGGGCGACCGGCCGGTCAACCAGGGGCCGCTGAACATGGGCTACGTGATGAACGCCGTCACCGCGTGGGCCGGCGGGGCGGGGTCACTACGCCGGCTGCGGGTGCGCTTCCTCGGCACCGTGCTCGCCGGCCAGCACCTGAGGGTGCGCGGCACGGTGCGCGCGGTGCGCGAGGAGGACGGCGTGCGGCTGGCCGACTGCGACGTCGTCCTGGAGGTCGTGGACGGCGACCCCGGTGGGGACGCGGTCGTCTCCGGCAGCGCGACGGTGGTGCTGCCGTGACGTACGAACCGCTGCGGTTCCGGCTGGCCTACGGCGACTGCGACGTCGTCGGGATCGCCTACTTCGCCGTCTACTACCCCTGGATGGAACGCGCGCAGACGCTGTGGCTGTACGCGCACGGCCTGCGCAGCGGCGAGCTGGTCGAGGACCTGGGCGTGCTCACCGTCGGGGTGCACTCGGAGTGCACCTACCGGCAGATGGTGCGGGTGTTCGACGAGCTGACGATCGAGATCACCCTCGACCGGGTCGGCACGACGTCCTACACGCTCGGCTTCGACTTCGTCCGCGACGGCTCGGTGGTCACCCACGGCGCGATGACCTTCGTGTGCCGGACGCCGGAGGGCGGCAAGGCCGCGATCCCCCAGCGGCTGCTCGACGTGCTGCACACCCTGCCTGCCCCCGCGGAGGTGCCGGCGTGAGACTCGACCTGCCGGCGGTGACCGCGGAGCTCACCACGGCCGCACCGGCCGACAGCGGCCTCACCGCCCTCGCCGCCGCGGTCCGGGCGCAGGCCGACCGGCAGGCGATCGCCGACCTCGGCGTCCTGTACGCGCGGGCCGTCGACGACCACGACGTCGACAGCGTGGTGGCCATGTACACCGACGACGGCGTGTTCGAGCGGCGCGGCGCGGCCGCCACCGGGCGGGAGGCGATCCGCGCGGCCTACGTGGCCAGCTTCGACACCTACCGCACGATGCTGCACACCCCCCACCCCGGCGTCGTCCGGCTGCAGGGCGACGGGACGGCGTCGGGCTGGTCGCACGGCCACGCCGAGCTGGCCACGTCGAGCACGCTGGTGCTCGCGTCCTTCCGCTACGAGGACGACTACCGCTGCGAGGGCGGCCGCTGGCGCTTCGCCCGCCGCTCGATCACGTTCATGTACGCGGTGCCGGCCGACCAGCTGGCCACGAGCTTCGGCTCGGTGGAGCGGGTGCGCTGGCCGCGCACCGCGCCGGAGGCCGCGGACTACCCGGAGACCTCCCCCACCTGGGAGTCCTACCGGGGCTGAGACCGCCGGGGCACCCGCGCCCCGGGGAGGGAACGGAGGACCCGTGTACCGGATCGTCGTGAACTACCACCACCCCGAGGACCCGCAGGCCTTCCTCGAGTACTACCGCACCACGCACGCCCCGCTGGCGAAGAACCTCTCGGGCCTGTCGAACTACACCTGGGGCGTGGCCGAGAGCCTGGACGGGTCGCAGCCCCCGTACTTCGTCAGCGCCGTCCTCGACTGGCCGTCCAAGGAGGCCGCGCTCGCCGACCTCGGGTCCGCGGAGGGGCAGGCCGCCTCGGCGGACATGGCCAACTTCGCGCAGGCCGGGGCCTCGATGTACGCCCTGGACCTCGAGACCGTCGTCTGAGCCGGTCGCCGGCGCGGCCGGGCGACACCGCCCGGCCGCGCCGGCGCCGCACCGCACGGCACGGGAGGCCGGCACGTCCATGACCGCAGCTCCGAGCACCCCCGACCTCGCCGCCCGGCTGGCCCGGGTCGAGGACCGGCTGGCGGTGCACGACCTCGCCGCCCGGTACGCCCTGGCCGTCGACGACCGCGACTGGGCGACCCTCCGCACGCTGTTCACCGCCGACGCCGTCTTCGCCGGGGTCACCGACCGGGTGCGGGGGCGCGAGGCGGTCCTCGCCTACCTCGAGCGTCGGCTGGCCGTCTCGGGAGCGAGCGCCCACTCACCGCACGCGCACGTCGTCGACTGGGGCCGCCCCGGCGAGGCGACGGGCACGGTGTCGATGCACGCCGAGCAGGCGATCGACGGGACGGCGATGGTGCTCGCCTTCCGCTACGCGGACGCCTACCGCCGGGAGGACGACGGGCGGTGGCGGATCGCGTCCCGCGAGCTCCGCTTCCTCTACGCCGTGCCCGCCGCGGAGTACCCCGTCGCCGTCACCACCCCCCGGCCGCTGCGCTTCCCGGGCGCCGGCCCCGCCCCGGCACAGCTGGGACCCCGGGCCGGGACCTGACCCGTCCCGGGATCCGACCCCGCCGCCCTCCGGTCAGGGCCGGTCGGGCACGGGCTGCACCGGCGCGGGGTTGAAGCCCGGCAGGGCCAGGTGGCCCGCGTCGACCGGGATCGCCTGGCCGGTCACCGCCCAGGCGCCGTCCGAGGCCAGCCACACCGCGGCGTCGGCCACCGTCTCCGGCGGCAGCCCGCCCTGGCCGCCCAGGACGCCGTAGTGCAGGGCCGAGGCGTCGAAGTCCTCGCGGGTGCCACCGGGCCGGCCGGCCATCTGGTCGTACATGCCGGGCCAGTTGACCATCGGGGTGTCGACCAGGCCGGGACAGATCGCGTTGACCCGCACGCGGTGCGGCCCCAGCTCCAGCGCGGCACTGCGCATCAGCCCCAGCACCCCGTGCTTGCTGGCGGCGTAGTGCGCCGCGCCGGCGTTGCCCCGGACGCCGTTGACCGAGGAGATCAGCACCATCGACCCGCTGCGGCGCTCGATCATGTGCGGCGCGACCGCCTTCATCGACCGCCAGACGCCGAGCAGGTTGATCTCCAGGACGTCGCGGAACTGCTGCTCGCCCATCTCCCAGAACGGCGCCTGGGAGAAGACGCCCGCGTTGGCCACCAGCGCGTCGATCCGGCCGAGGGTCTCCAGCCCCTCGGCGACGGCGGCCTCCAGCGCCGCCGCGTCGCGCACGTCGGCGGTGCGCGCCACGATGCGCCGGTCCAGCGCCTCCACCTGCGCCGCGGTCTCGGCCAGGTCGGCGGCCCGCGCCGTCGGGTAGGGCACCGAGTCCACGCCCCCGTCCGTGTCGCTGTCGATGTCGACGGCGACGACGTCGGCCCCCTCGCGGGCGAAGGCCACCGCGTGCGCCCGCCCCTGTCCCCGGGCGGCCCCGGTGACCAGCACGACCTTCCCCTGCAGCCGGCTCACGGCGTCCCCACCTCGCCGCCGAGGGCGGTGACCACGAGGCCCTCGGGGTGGACCCTCATCGCCTCACTGCGGCCCCGCGGCACCGTCGGGGAGCCCGGCGGCGCGTAGGGCGGCACCGGTTCCACGTCGGAGGCGTCGGTGGCCTCGATGGCCGGCAGGTCCAGCCGGCCGACGGCGTCGAGGTGGGCCACGGCGACGTCGCGGCCGTCGGGTCCGGTCACGTCTCCTCCTGTGGGGGTCTGCGGCCGCGGGCGGCCCGGAAGGCGGCGACGGCGTCCCGGTGCTCCGGGGTGCCGAAGAGCAGCGCGATCGCCTCGACGGACTCGCTGAGGCCGCCGACGGCGTCGCGGTTGACGAAGGCCTTGCCGACCCGCACGGCCAGCGTGGAGTGCGCGGCCACCTCCGCGGCCAGCGCGACGGCGGCGGGCAGCAGCTCGCCGTCGGGGTGCACCTCCTGGACCAGGCCGGCCCGCTCGGCGCGCGCGGCGTCGACGACCCGGCCGGTGAGCGCCAGGTAGCGGGTCCAGTGCCGGCCCAGCACGTCGGGCCCCCGGACGATGCCGTAACCGGGCATCAGCCCGACGGTGGCCTCCTTGAAGGAGAACCGCGCCGACTCCGCGGCCAGCACCACGTCGCAGGCCAGCGCCAGCTCGCTGCCGCCGCCGAACGCGAGCCCGTTGACCGCGGCGACCACCGGCACCGCGCACCGCTCGACGGCGGAGAAGGCGTCGTAGACGAGCTTGAGGTGCGGCCGCACCCTCGTCACGTCGCCGGCCAGCTCCGCGAACACGTCGATGTCCCCGCCCGCGGAGAAGGCCCGGCCCTCGCCGGTGAGCACGACGGCGCGCACGCCGTCGTCGACGCCGATCGTGCCCATGACCTCGGCGAGCTCGCGGAACCAGGTCTGGTCCATCGCGTTGAGCTTCTCCGGCCGGCTCATGGTCAGGACGGCGACGCCGGGCGCGGGGTCGGTGCGGGTGAAGCGCTCCATCAGCGGGCCTCCTGGTCCCAGGTGCCGGGCGGGATGCCGTCGGCGCGCAGCTTGTACTTCTCCACCCGCTGGCTCGGCGTCATCGGCAGCGCGTCGAGGACCCGCACGTAGCGCGGGACGGCGAAGGAGGTGAGCCCGCGCCGGCAGTGCTCGACGAGCTCGGCGGGGTCGACGGCGGCGCCCTCGGCCGGGACGACGGCGACCGCGACGTCCTCCTCCGACAGCTCCGAGGGGAGGCCGTACGCGGCCACCTGCGCCACCGAGGGGTGCTCGGCGACGACCCGCTCCACCTCCCAGGAGGAGACGTTCTCCCCGCGGCGGCGGACGGTGTCCTTCAGCCGGTCGAGGAAGGTGAGGAAGCCGTCGGCGTCGAGCACGCCCCGGTCGCCGGTGTGGAACCACAGGCCCCGCCAGCTGGCCGCCGTCGCCGCGGGGTCGCCGGCGTAGCCGTCGAACATCCAGCCGGTGCGCTTGGGCCGCACCACGATCTCCCCCGGCGTGCCCGCCGGCACCGGCTCGTCGTCCTCGTCGACGACCGCGACCGAGTAGTTCACCGACTCGCGGCCGGCGGTGCCGATGCGGCGGGCCGACGGCGGCATGTCGCAGACGACGGAGACCTCGGTGCTGCCGTAGATCTCGGTGAGGAGCAGGCCGAAGCGCCGCTCGAAGGACGCGAACACCTCGGGCGGGCACGGGGCGCCGAAGGCCGCCCGCACCGGGTTGTCGGCGTCGTCGTCCCGGGGCGGCTGCTTGTGCAGGATCGACACCATGGCGCCCTGGTAGTTGAACGCCGTGATGCCGTGGGCGCGGCAGGTGTCCCAGAACCGGCCGGCGGAGAACGTGCGGTCGAGCACCAGGTCGGCGCCGGCCTCGGCGGCGGTCATCACGCTGCAGTAGCGGGCGTTGGAGTGGAACAGCGGGAAGACGCTGTAGAGCCGGTCGTCGGCGGTGTAGCCCATGAGCGCGACGGTGTGCCGGGTCAGGTTGACGTTGGCCCGGTGGGAGAGGACGGCGCCCTTGGGCGGCCCGGTGGTCCCCGACGTGTAGAGGACGACGGCGGGGCCGGCCGGGTCGACCGGCGGCAGGGACTCGGGCGTGGTGGCGAGCAGGTCGGCGAGGTCGACGTCCCCGGAGCCGTCGCCGCCTCCGGCCACCACCACGGTGCGGACCGTGTCGGGGGCGACCGCGCCGACGGCGTCGCGGAACTCGGCGTCGCAGACGACGACCGGTGCGCCGGAGTGCCCGAGCAGGTGGCGCAGCAGGGTCGGGCCGCTCGCCGGGTTGAGCGGCACCTCGACCAGGCCGGCGCGGGCCAGGCCGAACCAGACCGCGAGGGTGGCGGTGCTGCTGCGCATGAGCACGCAGACGCGGTCACCCGGGCGCAGCCCGAGCGCGCGGAACCCGGCGGCGGAGCGGTCGGCGCGGACGTCGAGGTCGCGCCAGGTCACCGTCTCCCCGGCCACCAGCGCGCCGGCGGAGGGGGCGGCCCGGCCCGCGGCGGCGGCCAGCCAGTCCCCGATGGACGGCGCGACGGTCATGTCCCTCCCCGGCAGGAGCCTGTGCCACCATCCAGCCAGAACATGCGAACGATGACAAGGGTTGCGGGGTGTTCGGTGGTGGCGGATCGGGTGCAGGTCGGTGTCCGGGACATCGAGGACCTGCGGGGCACGCACCTGGCGCGCGCCGACCAGGACGACCTGCTCGAGGCGCAGACCGAGTGCACCGTCGCCTACACCTCCCGGGAGGGGTGGCCGGCGGGGGTGGTGATGAGCTTCCTGCGGCGCGACGGCCGGTTCTGGCTGACCGCGGTGGCCGGCCGCGACCACCTCGAGTCGTTGCGGCTCGACGGCCGCCTCACCCTCGTCGTGGACAACCGCGGCACCGGCCTGCCCGGGCGCCGGATGCTGGCCGTGCAGGGCACCGCCGTCGTGCACGACGACCGGGCGACGAAGGACTGGTTCTACCCGGCGTTCGCCGAGCGGATGGCCGCCGCCGACCCCGGGGCGTTCGTCCGGCTGCTCGACAGCCCGAACCGCGCGGTGCTCGAGGTGACGCCGACGGGCCGGCAGAAGAGCCACGACAGCCGCCGGATCGCCGGTGACGGCCGCGGCGGCACCCGGCAGTGAGGGGGTCCTCCCTCAGGCGTCGGGGGCGGGGAACCGCGGCCGGCGCTTCTCCAGGAACGCGGTCGCGCCCTCGGCCATGTCCGGGCTGCCGATGGCCTGCACCAGCATCCCGAGGCCGTTGGTGAAGGAGTCCCGCGCGGCGTTCCACCAGACGTTGGAGCTCACCTTCGCGATCTCCAGGTAGCGCGGGCTGAGCACCGACAGCTCGTCGACCAGCGCGTCGACCGCGGCCACCAGCTCGTCGTCGGGGACGACGGCGTTGACCAGCCCGAGCTCCAGCGCCTGCGCGGCGGTGTAGCGCCGGCACAGGAACGCCATCTCCTTGGCCCGCTTCTCCCCGATCTGCACGCCCAGCACGTTGGTGGCGCCGGTGACCGGGGCGCTGCCGACCCGCGGGCCGGTCTGCCCGAAGGTGGCCGACTCGGCCGCGATCGCCAGGTCGCAGGCGACGACGAGCTCGTTGCCCCCGCCGGCGGCCGGGCCGTTCACCGCCGCGACGACCGGCCGGGGGTGGTTGCGGATCGCGTCGAACAGCCGCAGGGACGACCGGTAGAGCCCGCGCATGCTCGTCACGTCGGGTGCGGACAGGTTGGTCAGCGCCCCGCCGGCGCAGAACGACCCGGGCACCCCCGTGACGACGACGGCGCGGCTGCGGGTGCTGCCGTCGAGCGCCTCGACGACGGCCTCGGCCATCTCCGGGTCGTAGGCGTTGCGCCGGTCGGGCCGGTTGAGGGTGATCCAGGTGGCGTCGCCGCGCTGGTCGACCAGGACGCTGTCAGCCACGGGCGGTCTCCTCCGGGACGGACGGCCCGGGCAGCGGCTCGCCGTCGGACAGGCCCATGAGCCGGGCGAAGTTGCCGCCGAGGATGCCGGCGGTGGTCTCCTCGTCGTAGCCCAGCGCCCGGATCGCGGCGATCTCGCGCGCCGGGTCGGCCATCGGCCAGTCCGAGCCGAACACGATCCGGTCGGCGCCGTGCCGGTCGATGATCGACCGCACCCGCTCCGGGGCGAGCTCGGCCATGGTCGGCGGCCACGACGTCTCCAGGAACACCGGGAGCCCCAGCAGCTCCTCCTCGGCCTCCTCGAGGCGGTGGTAGCCGCCGAAGTGGCAGGCGATCAGCCGCAGGTCGGGGAAGCGCCGGACGATGTCGCGGACCATGCCCGGCGTCGCGCGCTCGTTGCTCTCCGCGTCACCGCCCCTGCCGACGTGCGCGATGACCGCGATCTCCGAGCCGAAGGCCTCGAGCAGGTCCCACACGCGCGGGTCGGAGTAGGCGAAGCCCTGGAACAGGGAGTGCAGCTTGACCCCGGGGATGCCGTTGCGGCGCAGCGAGGCGAGGTTCTCCTCGACCGGCAGGTCCGGGTGCACGGTGCCGAAGCCGAGCAGCGACCCGCCGCGGCTGCTCGCGACGAACCGGTTGGTGCCGTCGACGTACCTCGCGCTGTCGGCGATCCCGAGCAGCACCCCCCGGTCGACGCCGGAGCGCTCGAGCACGCCGGGCAGGGTGGAGATCTTGCCGTCGCCGACCCGGGGCAGCTGCGGCACCCGCGGCCCGAGCGCCCGCTCGGCGATCCGGTCGGGCCAGGCGTGGCAGTGGACGTCGATGATCACGGTTGTCCTCCGTCGACGGTGACGATCGACCCGGTCGTGAACGACGACCAGTCGCCGGCCAGGTACAGGGCGGTCCCCACGACCTCCGACGGCTGCCCGCCCCGGCGCAGGGCGAAACCGGCCGCGCGCCGGCCGAAGGCCTCCATGTCCCAGGCGGCGGACACGTCGGTGAGGAAGGTGCCGCACATGATCGCGTTCACCCGGACCGACGGCCCGAACGCGTGCGCCAGGCCCACGGTGACCGCGTTGAGCCCGGCCTTGGCCGCGGCGTAGGGCACGATGTCGGCCCGCGGGCGGACCGCGCCGGTGCTGGAGACGTTGATGATCGAGCCGCCCTCGCCGGCGGCCATGCGCGTGCCGACCAGCGCGGCCAGCCGGAACGGGCCCTTGAGGTTGACCCCGAGCACCTTGTCGAAGAGCTCCTCGGAGACGTCGGCGACGGTGTCGTAGCGCGGGCTCATCCCGGCGTTGTTCACCAGGACGTCGACCCGGCCGAACTCGCCGTAGACGGTCTCGACCAGCGCGTCGAGCGCCTCCCAGCGGCCCACGTGCGCCGCCACCGGCAGCGCCCGCCGCCCGGTGGTCTCCCGCACCTCGGCCGCCGTCTTCTCGCAGCTGGCCAGGTCCCGGCTGGCGACGACGACGTCGGCGCCGGCCGCGGCCAGCCCGAGCACCATCTCCCGGCCCAGCCCGCGGCTGCCGCCGGTGACGAGCGCGACCTTGCCGGAGAGGTCGACGGCGGTGCTCACGCCGCGCGCACCGGGGTCGGGCCGACGACGTCGCTGCTGCCGAGCCGGGCGATCTCGTCGGGCGGGAGACCGAGCAGGCCGGTGAGCGCCGACTCGGTGTGCTCGCCGATCGCGGGCACGCCCTCGTACACCGGCCCGGCGTAGCTGCCCATGTGCAGCACCGGACCGGGCACCAGCACGCGGCCCAGCCGGGTGCCGGCGAGCTCGACCAGGGTCCGCTCGCGGAAGTGCGGGTCCTCGACGATGTCGCGGGCGTCGTTGACCGGCGCGGCGACCACCTCGTGCGCGTCGAGGTCGGCGAGCACGTCGGCCCGCGGCCGCTGCGCGACCCACTCCGACACGTGCTCCTGCAGCTCCTCGTTGTTCGCCATCCGGGCCACGTTGGTGGCGAACTTCGGGTCGTCCTTGAACTCCGGGCGGCCCATCGCGTCGAACAGCCGCAGCGCGATGGTCTGGTTGGACGCCGCGATCGACAGCCACTGCCCGTCGGCGGCCTGGTAGATGCCGCGCGGGGACGCCGAGCCCGACCCGTTGCCGACCCGCTCCTGGATGAACCCGGTGGCGGTGTAGTTCACGATCAGGTCGCCGAGGATGAACATCAGCGGCTCGTAGAGCGCCACGTCGACGACGTCCCCGCGGCCGGTGCGCGAGCGGTTGAACAGCGCCGTCGTCGTCCCGAACGCGGCCGACAGGCCGGCGATGGAGTCGGCGAAGCCGAACGGCGGCGAGGTGGGCGGCGTCTCCGGCCACCCGTTGACGTAGGCGTAGCCGCTGGCGGTCTCGGCCACCGTGCCGAACCCCGGCCGCGCCCGGTACGGACCGGTCTGGCCGAAGCCGGAGACGCGGGTCAGCACCAGGCCGGGGTTCTCGGCGGAGAGGGTGTCGTAGCCCAGTCCCCAGTCCTCCAGCCGGCCGGGCCGGAAGGACTCGACGACGACGTCGACCTTCGCGGCGAGCCGGCGGACCAGGTCGCGGCCCTCGGGCCGGCGCAGGTCGATGCCGACGGACTCCTTGCCGCTGTTGAGCCGGGCGAAGCCGAGGGAGAGCCCCTCGTGCTGCGGCGTCCACTGCCGGGCGAAGTCGCCGGTGCGCGGGTCCTCGACCTTGACCACCCGGGCGCCGAAGTCGCGCAGCATCCGGCCGGCCGTCGGGGCGGCGTACATCGTCCCCAGCTCGAGGACGGTGACCCCCGCCAGCGGCGGCGTGCCCGTGTCGGTCGTCATGTCGTTCCCCCTGGTCGTCACGGCCGCCACTGGACGTGCTGCGGCTCGAGGTACTCGCGGATGCCCCACTCGCCGACCTCGCGGCCGACGCCGGAGAGGCCGAAGCCGCCGAAGGGCGCGTCGGGCCGCATGTTGCCGCCGCCGTTGACCCACACCGTCCCCGAGCGCAGCCGCCCGGCCAGCGCCCGGCCGTGCTCGACGTCGGGGGTGTAGACGTTGGCGGCCAGCCCGTAGGCGGTGTCGTTGGCCAGCGCGACCGCCTCCTCCTCGGTGGCGAAGGGGACGACGACGCCGACCGGGCCGAACACCTCGGTCTGCACGAGGCGGTTGCCGTGCGGGAGCCCGGTGAACACGACCGGGTTGACGAAGTAGCCGCGGTCGGGGACGGGGGTGTCCAGCGAGAGCACGATCTCGCCGCCGTCGGCCAGCCCGCCGTCGACGAAGGACTGCACCCGCTGCCGGTGGTCCTCGCGGATCATCGGGCCGATGTTCACCTCGCGGTCCCACGGGTCGCCGACCTTCAGCGCGGGGAACGCCTCCCGCGAGGCGGCGAGGAAGTCGTCGACCAGGCTCTCGTGCACCAGCATCCGGGCCAGCGCGGCGCAGCCCTGGCCGCCGTTGCGCGCCCACCGCAGGTGGATGTCGCGGGCCAGCGCCGCGACGTCGATCCCCGGCAGCAGGATGTTCGGCGACTTGCCGCCGAGCTCGAGGGTCACGCCCTTCAGCCCGCGGGCGGCCTGCTCCATGATCCGCGCGCCGACGGCGTCGGAGCCGGTGAACGACACCCGGTCGACGCCGGGGTGGGTGGTCAGGTGCTGCCCGACCGAGGGCCCGTCGCCGACGAGCACGTTGATGACGCCGGCGGGGATGCCGGCCTCCTCGAACAGCTCGCCCATCCACAGCGTGGTCAGCGGGGTCCGCGGGGAGGGCAGCAGCACGGTGGTGCACCCGGCCGCCAGCGCCGCCCCGAACTTGAAGACGGCGAGGTTGATCGGGTAGTTGTAGCCGGTGATGCAGGCGACCACGCCGGCCGGCCGGTAGGCCACCTCGGAGTAGCTGAGCACCGGGTCGTGCCAGGGCCCGAGCTGCACGGTCCGGTCCAGCAGCGCCGCCTCGGCCATCCAGCGCAGGTGGGTGATGCCCAGCCGCACCTGCATGACCTCGGCGAAGGCCACCGGGGTGCCGACCTCGTTGACGATCGAGGCGGTGAGCCGCTCGACGTTGGCCTCGAACACGTCGGCCAGCCGGGAGATCGCCGCGCTGCGCTCCCGCGGGCTCGCCTCCGCCCACGCCGGGAAGGCGCGGCGGGCGGCGTCGACCGCGGCGTCCACCTGCGCGGTCGACGCCGTCGGCACGGTCGCCGTGACCTGCTCGGTGGCGGGGTTGACCGCCTCGACGGCCGGCCCCTCCCCCGCGACGAGCCGGCCGTCGATCAGCAGCTCGCGCGTGGTGGGGACCCAGGTGCGCAGGTCCGGCTGGGTGGCGGTCATGCCCGCTGCTCCTCGGTCACGGGGGTGTCGTCGCCGAGCACCCGCGGGTTGGAGCCGCCGTGCTCGGGGCTCCTGGCCATCAGGCCGACGCGGGTGCACCGCATGACCAGCGTGTCGTCCTGGTTGTAGCCGCGGTGCTCGAACCAGACGATCCCGCTGTCGGTGCGGCTGCGGCTCTCGCGCTTGTCGAGGATCGTCGTCTCCCCGCGCAGGGTGTCGCCGTGGAACACGGGGTGGGGGAACTCGACCTTGTCGTAGCCGAGGTTCCCCAGTGTGGTCCCGAAGGTCAGCTCCAGCACGTGGAAGCCGCCGACCAGGGCGAGGGTGAACAGGCTGTTGAACAGCGGCCGGCCGTGGATGGTGCCCTTGGCGAACTCGTGGTCGAGGTGCAGCGGCTGCGTGTTCATCGTCAGCGACGTGAAGAGCACGTTGTCGCTCTCGGTGACGGTGCGGGTGAACGGGTGCCGGTAGACCCGGCCGACCTCGAACTCCTCGAAGTACAGACCTCGCACGGTCAGCGCCCTCCCTCGGGTGCGTCGATGGTGGCGACGGGGACGCTGGTCGCCCCCGGGAGCGAGCGGGCGTGGGCGAGCCAGTCGCGGGCGGTGTCCGCGTGCGCCTTGTCGATGTGCACGCCGCGGTAGCGGACCGCTCCGGAGCCCTCGGCCGCGGCCGCCTCGTAGGCCGCGACCAGGCCCTCGTGGAAGTCCACCTCGTCGGCGGTGGGCGTGAACGCCTCGTTGACCACCGGCACGTGGCTCGGGTGGATCGCGATCATGCCGCGGAAGCCGAGCTGGCGGCCCTTCTCGGCGAAGGTCTTGAGGCCCACGACGTCGTCGAGGCGCTCCCACAGCCCGGTCAGCGGGTGGATCCCCGCCTCGCGGCAGGCCAGCAGCACCCGGCTGCGCAGGTAGAGGGTCTCCTCCCCCTCCGGTGTCCAGCGGTAACCGACGGCACGCGCGATGTCGGCGTGCTCGGCGGTCGGGCCGATCATGGCACCCACCCGCGGCGACGCCGCCGCGATCTCCCGGGCGTTCTGGATGGCCGCCACCATCTCCACCGGGACGATGTACTCCAGCCCCGTGACCCCGTTGCGGGCCTCGAAGTGGTCGAGCAGCGCGTCGTAGCGCAGCACGTCGGTCGCCGTGTCGACCTTGGGGGCGAACACACCGGTCAGCCCCGGGACGACGACGGCCTCGAGGTCGGCGCCGGTCAGCCGGGTGTCGAGCGGGTTGACTCGGACGAACAGCCCGACCCCGGGGTCGCGCCCACGGACGGCGCGGATCGAGGCGGCGACGGTCTCCCGGGCGCCGGCCTTGAGGTCGGCGGGCACGGAGTCCTCGAGGTCGAGGACGACGCAGTCGGCGCCGGAGGCCAGCGCCTTGTCGATCCACTGCGGCTTGTGGCCGGGGACGAACAGGACCGAGCGGTACGGGACCATCGCCGGCGCGCCTCCTCTCAGTAGCTGCGGGGCAGGCCGAGCACGTGCTCGGCGGTGTAGTTGAGGACCATCTCCTGGCTGATCGGCGCGATCCGCATCAGCCGCGCCTCGCGGAAGTACCGCTCGACGTGGAACTCCTTGCCGTACCCGAACCCGCCGTGCACCTGCAGCGCGACGTCGGCGGCGAGGAACCCGGCCTCGGCGCAGAGGAACTTCGCCGCGTTGGCCTCCCGGCCGCAGGGCAGCCCGCGGTCGACGAGCCAGGCCGCCTTCTGCACGACCTGCTCGGCGGCGTCGAGGCGGATCGCGGCGTCGGCGAGCTGGAAGGAGATGCCCTGGTTCTGCCCGATCGGCCGGCCGAACACCTCCCGCTGCCTGGCGTACTCCACGCCGCGGCGCAGCGCCGCCCGGCCGAGGCCCAGCGCGGCGTTGGCGCTGATCACCCGCTCGGCGTTGAGTCCGCCGAGGATCGTGCGGAACCCGTGCCCGACCTCGCCGACCACGTCCTCGTCGGCGACGAACAGGTCGTCGATGAACAACTCGTTGGTGTCGACGGCGTTGCGGCCCATCTTGGGGATCTCGCGGATCTGCACGTGCTCGCGGTCGACCGGCGCGAAGAACAGCGTCAGGCCCGCCGTCTTCTTCGCCTGCGGGTCGCGTGGGCTGGTGCGGGCCAGCAGCAGCATCCGCTGCGCCTCCTGCGCCTTGGTGATCCACACCTTCTTGCCCGAGACCAGCCAGCCGCCGTCGACCTTGCGCGCGGTGGTGGAGATGTTGGTGGTGTCGGTACCGGCGTCGGGCTCGGTGACGGCGAACGAGACGTGCAGCTCCCCGCTCGCCGCCTGCGGCAGGAACCGCCGCTTGAGCGACTCCGAGCCGTGCTCGATGACCGGGTGGAAGCCGAAGATGCCGATGTGCACGGCGCTGCAGCCGCCCATGCCGGCGCCCGACGCCGAGATCTCGTACTCGACCAGCGCCGCCTCGGTGACGCCGAGCCCGCCGCCGCCGTACTCCTCCGGGATGGTCAGGCCGAGCCAGCCGGCGTCCTTCACCGCGTCGTAGAACCCCCACGGGAACTCGTGCGAGGTGTCGTGCTCCATCCAGTACTCGTCCGGGAAGGCCTTGCACAGGGCCCGGACGGCCTCGCGGATCTCCCGGTGGGTGGGGTCCTCGGTGAAGTCCACGGCGGTCTCCTCAGCGGACGCCGGCGCTCGCGGCGACGGCGGTGCGGTCGTGGGTGTCGGGGGTGACGCCGTCGGCGCGGAGCACGGCCTTCTGCACCTTCTCCGACGGGGTCTTGGGCAGCGCGTCGACGAAGCGGACGTAGCGCGGCACGGCGAAGGCCGGCACCCGGCCGGTGCACCAGTCCCACAGCTCGGTGGCGGTGACGCCCGGGCCGGCCGGGTCGGCGACGACGAAGGCCATCACCTCGTCCTCGCCGGCCTCGGAGTCGGCCGCGACGCCGACGACGGCGACCTCGAGCACGCCGGGGTGCGACAGCAGCCCCTGCTCGACCTCGTAGGAGCTGATGTTCTCCCCGCGGCGGCGCAGCGCGTCCTTGTAGCGGTCGACGAAGTAGAACCAGCCGTCGGCGTCCCTGCGCAGCGCGTCGCCGGTGTGGAACCACAGGTTGCGCCAGGCCTCGGCGGTCCTCCCCGGCATGCCGAAGTAGCCCAGCGAGCAGGTCCAGGGGTGCCGCGGGCGGACGACGAGCTCGCCGACCTCGCCGACGGGCACCTCCCGGTCGGTCTCGGGGTCGACCAGCCGGACGTCGAACCAGTCGGCGGCCTGCAGCCCCGCGGCGCCGGCCGGCCGGTCCTCGCCGTAGGGCGACAGGATCGGCGCGCTGGTCTCGGTCAGGCCGAAGACCTCGGTGAACGCCTCGATGCCGTAGCGGGCCCGGAACCCCTCGACGATCGAGCTGGCGGTGGGCGCGGCGAACACGGTGCGCAGCACGTTGTCGGCGTCGTCCGGGCGCTCGGGCTGCTTCCAGACGAAGTCCATCATCACGCCGATGAGGTTGGTGGCGGTGACGCCGGAGTCGCGGAGCTGGTCGACCCAGCGGCTGGCGCTGAACCGGGGCCGGCAGACCAGCCGGGCGCCGGCGATGAGCGCGGGGTAGGCCGCCATGAACTGGGCGTTGCCGTGGAACAGCGGCGTGCAGGTGAAGTAGGTGTCCTCCGGCGTCAGCCGCTGCAGGCTGACGACCTCCTGGCCGAAGAAGTACATCTGCGCGTGCGGCATCGCCACGCCCTTGGACGGGCCGGTGGTGCCGGAGGTGAAGAAGATCGAGGCCAGCGCGTGCGGCGGCGGGGTCGGGAACTGCGCCCCGGGGCGGGCGCCCGCGGCGAGGGCCTCCCACGGGTCGGCGGCCCAGCCGGCCTCGCGGAGCAGCGCCAGCGCCTCGTCCCGGCTGCCGGTGTCGACCACGAAGAACCGCTCGACCACCCGCGCGGCGTCGCCGACGGCGGGGAACTTGGCGGCGTGCACGTCGTCGATGACGGCGAAGCGGGGCGCGGAGGTGGCCACCTGGTGCTCGAGGAAGACGCCCTCGTAGGCGGTGTTGATCGGCACCTCGACGGTCCCGCCGATCCCCGTGCCCAGCCACGTGCGCAGGAACTGCGAGGAGTTGGCCGCCATCACCAGCACCCGGTCGCCGGTGCGCGCACCGGCCTCGGCCAGCCGGTCGGCCACCGACTCGGCGTGCTCGAGCGCCTGGGCGTAGGTGAGGGTCAGACCCTCCTCGGGCAGGTCGAGGAAGACCGCGTCGGGGCGGCGGGCGGCGTGGTGGCGCAGCACCGTCGCGAGGGTCCAGTCGCCCTGGTCCGGGAAGGCCGGCACCAGGTCCGTGTAGTAGCGCATCTCTCCCCTACCGACGCCGGTCCTGCCCGCTGGCGGCACGAACCCAGCTAATCATGTGCATGGTTGTTTGACCAGACCCGGCCCGCCGGCGGCGGCCGCTCACTCCACCAGCGCCGCCTCGCCGAGGAAGGCGCGCAGCACCGAGGCGTGCGAGCGGGCCTGGGCAGCCGGGCCGCTGAACACCACCTCGCCCCGCGCCATCGCGACGACGTCGTCGGCGACCTCGAGACCCAGCTCGGCGTTCTGCTCCACGAGCAGGACGGAGAGCCCGTCGTCGGCCATCGCGCGGACGGCCCCCAGCACCGACTCCACCATCGTGGGCGCCAGGCCCATCGACGGCTCGTCGAGCATGACCACCCGCGGTGAGCTCATCAGCGCGCGGCCGAAGGCGAGCATCTGCTGCTCGCCGCCGGACAGCAGCCCGGCCGGGCCCGACCGCCGCTCGCGGAGGATGGGGAACATCGCGTGGACCCGGTCCAGCACCTCCCGCGAGCGCTCCCGCGAGGCGGTGTAGCCGCCCAGGACGAGGTTCTCCTCCACGGTGAGCGGCGCGAACACCCGGCGCCCCTCGGGCACCAGCACCACACCCGCCCGCACCAGCCGGTGCGGCGGCAGGCCGGTGACGTCGCGGCCGTCGAGGGCCACCCGCCCGGCGTGCACCCGGACCAGGCCGGCCGCGGCGCGCAGCGTGCTGGTCTTGCCCGCGCCGTTCGCGCCGAGCACCAGCGTGACCCGGCCGGGCGTGGCCGACAGGCTCACGCCGCGGACCGCCTCGGCGGTCGCGTACCGGACGTGCAGGTCAGCGATCTCCAGCACGGTGCCCCCTCTTCCCGAGGTACGCCTCCTGGACCGCGGCGTCCCGGACGACGTCGCGCGGCGGTCCCTCGGCGATCGGCCGGCCCTGGTTCATCGCCAGCAGCCGGTCACAGGTGTCGACCATCATCGAGACGTCGTGCTCGACGAGCAGCTGCGTGAGCCCCTCGTCGCGCAGCCGGCGCAGCAGGCCGGCGACCTCCAGCCGCTCGGGCTGGTTCATCCCGGCCGTGGGCTCGTCGAGCATCAGCACCCGCGGCCGGCCGGCCAGCGCCCGGGCGATCTCCACCCGGCGGGCGGTGCCGTAGGAGAGCTCGCCGGGGCGCAGGTCGAGCAGGTCCCCGACGCCGGTCCGCTCGACGGCCTCCTGCACCGCCTCGGGCACGGTGCGCCGGACCAGCTCGCGCAGCCGGGCACCGCGGCCCAGCCGCAGGTCGGCGCCGAGCTGGATGTTGCCGAGCACGGTGAGGTCGGGCAGCAGCCGCACGGTCTGGAAGGTGCGCGCGATACCGCGGTGCGCCAACCGGGACGGCGGGGTGCGGCCGTAGTCCTCGCCGTCGAGGGTCAGCCGGCCGCGGGTGAGCGGGACCAGCCGGGTCAGCGCGGCCAGCAGCGTGCTCTTGCCCGACCCGTTGGGTCCGAGGACGCCGAGGATCCGGCCGGTCTCCAGGGTGAGGTCGACGCCGTCGACGGCCCTGATGCCGCCGTAGTGGACCGCGACGTCGCTGCCCTGCAGCACCGCCGCCCCGGTGCCGGGCGCCGGGCCCGCCGGCCGGCCGGACAGCGCGGTCACGGGCGGGCCTCCGCGGCCGGGCCGCCGAGGGCGGCGAGCTGCTGCTCGGCGTCGGCGGGCACGTCGGCGACCGGTGCGGTGGCGCCCTCGGCCGGGATCCGGCGGCGCCGGACCTGCCACCGGTGCCAGCGGTCCTGGACGAGGCCGAGCAGGCCGCCCGGCACCCAGACCGCGGCCGCGGCGACGACCACCCCGTAGACGACCAGCTGCCACTCGCCGACGAACTGCAGCACGCTGGGCAGCCAGGTGAAGACCACTGCGCCGATGGCGGCACCGGCCCAGGACAGCGCCCCGCCGACGATGATCATCGTGAGCGCCGTGACCACGAGGTGGAAGCCGACCGTCTCGGGCGAGACCGTGGTGCGCAGCAGGCTGTTCATCCCGCCGGCGCAGGCGCCGAGGGCTCCGCTGACGACGAACACGCGACGGCGCACCCGCGTGACGTCGATCCCGAGCGAGACCGCCAGGTGCGGGTCCTCGCGGACGGCGTCGACCCGGCGGCCGTAGGCGCCGCGCTCGCTCGCGGCCAGCAGCAGCGCCACCAGCACGCTCACCACGACCACGTGCGTGGTGGTCAGCGTGCTGATCGCGCCGTAGAGGCCGGTGGCCCCGCCGGTGAGCTCGCCGCCGTTGGTGGCCAGGACCCCGAGGAACAGGGCGAAGGAGATGGTGGCCATGCCGAGGTAGAGCCCGGAGAGCCGGGCGACGAGCAGGGCCAGCAGCCAGCCCGCCACGGCCGCGACCAGGATGCCGGCGCCGATGGCCAGCACCGGGGCGACCTGGGCCCGGATGGTGAGGATCGCCGCGGCGTAGGCGCCGATCGCGTAGCTGCCGACGCCGGCGAAGGAGAAGACCCCCGCGCGCAGCGGCACCTGGATCGACAGCGCCAGCAGGAAGCTGATGAAGGTCGACTGGATGAGGACCAGGTGCGAGAAGTACCAGCTGTTCACGTTCGGCGGACCTCCTGGCGGCCGAGCAGGCCGTTGGGCCGGACGAGGAGCATGACGAAGATGACGCCGAAGGCGATCGCCGGCGCCCAGGTGCCCGACGTCGTCACCAGGACCAGGGTCTCGATCCCGGCGAGGACCATCGCGCCGAGCACGACGCCCGCGATGCTGCCGACACCGCCGAGGATGATCGCGGCGAACGCCTTGAGCAGGAACGCGTCCCCGGTCTCGGGGGCGATCGAGCCCAGGTAGTAGGTGAGCAGCACGCCGGCCAGCCCGGCGAGCCCGCCGGCGACGGCCATGGTGAGCAGGGCCAGGCGACGGCGGTCGACGCCCATCATCGAGGCGACCTCGGCGTCGACGCCGATCGCCCGCAGGGCCAGCCCCGGACGCGCGGCCCGCAGCCACCAGCCGATCACGCCGGCCAGCCCGAACGCGGCGACCAGCGTCACGAGCTGCACGTTGCTCACCCGGGCGAAGCCCCAGTCCCAGGTGCTCACCCGGAAGGAGCTCGCCGAGTAGCCGAACGGGACGCTGCGGGTGGCGTACTGCGCGACCGCCAGCGGGATGATCGCGATGCCGATCCCGCCGACGAGGATCTGCATCTCGGCCTTGCGGTGGTCGGTGGCCCGGCGCTGGATGGGCTCGAAGGCCAGCACCTGCACCAGCAGGGAGAGCACGGCACCGACCAGCACGCCCACGGCCAGCACCGCCGGCAGCGGCAGCGACACCTCCTGCACCAGCAGGTGGGCGGAGAACGCGGCGAACACGAAGATCGAGCCGTGCGCGAAGTTGAGGATGCCGATCGTGCCCCAGGCCAGGCTCATCCCGAGCGCGAAGAGCAGGTACAGCGACCCGAGGGTCAGCGCGTTGAGCACGTCCTGTGCCATGGGGTTCCTCCCTCGCGTCCCGGTGCCGGCGGGGGCGCCGGCACCGGGACGCGGTGCGGGTCAGCGGTGGGTCAGGACTGGCCCTCGACCGGGACCTCGGTGCTGCCGTCCCACCGGACCAGGACCCCGGGGACCCGGGCGTCGTTGCCCTCGAAGGTGACCTCTCCCTGGGCACCGTCGAAGCCCTCGCCGGCGACGGCGGCCAGGCCCTCCTGGATCGCGGCGCGGTCGGCGCTGTCGGCCTCGGCGATGCCGCGGGCCAGGAACCACATCGCGTCGTAGGCCTCGGCCGCGTAGTTGTTCGGCGTCTCGCCGTCGTAGGCCTCGCGGTAGGCCTCGACGAAGGCCTGGGTGCTCTCGACGTCCTGGTCGGGGGTGAAGTTGGTCGGCCACACGAAGCCGGCTGCGCCGTCGCCGGCCGAGGCGAGGTTGCCCGCGCCGGCCGCGCTCATGCCGATCAGCTCGCCCTGGTAGCCGGCCTGCCGCAGCTGGGTGATCGCCACCGGGTACTGCGGCCCCTGGACCATCAGGAAGGCGGCGTCCGGGTCCTCGCCCGCGATGGACGAGGCCGGGGTGGTGAAGTCCTGCTGGGTCGCCTCGACCCCGCCGGTGCTCACCACCTCGAAGCCGTGCTCCTCGGCCAGCTGGGGGACGACCTCCTCGCCGAGCTGGACCAGCGTCGGGTTGCCGCTGTTGAACAGCACCGAGGCCGTCGCCACGCCCTGCTCCTCGGCGTACTCGCCGGCCAGGTCGAAGTAGGAGGCCGCGGGCGGGGTGATCCGGAAGGTGAAGTCCCCGGTGACGACGCCCTCGCTGCCGGCCTGCACGTACACCGTCGGCATGCCCTGCGGGTCGACGATCGGCGAGACGGCCGTCGCCTGCGCGCTCGCCTCGGGGCCGATGACGGCGACGTAGGACGGGTCGGCGATCGCCTGACTGGCGAAGCTGGCCGCCTCCTGCGGGCTGGTGGCGCTGTCCCGGGTGTCGACCTCGATGGTCGTCTCGCCGAGCAGCCCGTCGGCCTCGATCTGCTCGACGGCCAGGTCGATGCCCTTCTGGGCGTTGAGACCGGCGAAGGAGACCGGGCCGGTGAGCGCGCGGATGCTCATGACCCGGATGCTGTCGGGCAGGCCCTCGCCCCCGCCGCCACCGCCCCCGCCCGAGGCGCCCTCTCCGGAGGTGCCGGACCCGGGCGAGGTGCACGCGGCGGCGCCGAGCACGAGCACCAGCGCGCCGGCGCCGTGCAGGGCCCGACGGCACCCCGTCCGTGACAGCGTGACCATGACGCCTCCCAAAGACTTGTAATGATGTGCAGGGTTAGCGCGGACGGTAACCGCGGTCACATCGGCTGTCCAGACCCTGCGCACGGTTCTGTCGGGCCGGTGCCGTCGCCGGTCGGGGCCGGCGGCCCCGGACGCGACACGGCTCCGGTCCCCACGGGGACCGGAGCCGAGCGCCCAGAACCGATGGCCTCCCTGCAGGGGCCCGCCGCGAGCTCGCGAGGGGCGGGGGGCAGGGAGGTCCTTCCTCAGATGCCCTGGATCATCTTCGTCTCGAGGAAGCCGGCGATGCCCTCGGGACCGCCCTCCCGGCCGAGGCCGGACTGCTTGTAGCCGCCGAAGGGCTGGGTGACGCACATGCCCCAGTCGTTGACGTAGATCTGGCCGGTCCGCACCCGCCGCGCGATCGCCTCGCCGGCCTCCTTGTCGGCCGTGAAGACCGCGCCGGAGAGGCCGTACTGCGAGTCGTTGGCGATCCGGACCGCGTCGTCGACGGTGTCGTAGGGGATCACCACGATCACCGGGCCGAAGATCTCCTCCTGCGCGATCCGCATGGCGTTGTCGACGTCGGCGAACAGCGTCGGCTGCACGTAGTAGCCCTTGTCCAGCCCCGGGGGCCGCCCGCCACCGGTCACCAGGCGGGCGCCCTCCTCGATGCCGGTGCGGATGTAGCCCTCGACCCGTTCGCGCTGGCGCTCGGCGGCCAGCGGGCCGAGCACGGTGCCTTCCTCGCGGGGGTCCCCCACCGGCACGGACTCCATGATCGCCTTGACCTGCTCGACGACCTCCTCCTGCTTCTCGCGCGGGACCACGAGACGGGTGAGCGCGGCGCAGACCTGCCCCGAGCTGCCGATGCCGGCAAAGGTGACCGTCTGCGCCACCGAGGAGACGTCGGCGTCGGGCAGCACGATCGCCGCCGACTTGCCGCCGAGCTCGAGGGTCACGCGGGCGATCCGCTCGGCGCACAGCGCCATGATCCGGCGACCGGCCGCCGTCGAGCCGGTGAAGGACACCTTGTCGACGTCGGGGTGCTTGACGAGGTGCTCGCCGACCTCGCGGCCGCCGGGCAGCACGCTGACGACGCCGTCGGGGAGGCCGGCGGCCTCGAGCGCCTCGGCCAGGATCATCACCGACACCGGGCCCTCGGGAGCCGGCTTGAGGACGACCGTGCAGCCGGCCGCGAGCGCGGGCGCGATCTTCAGCGACGCGGTGGCCACCGGCCCGTTCCACGGGATGATCACCGCGGCGACGCCGACCGGCTCCTTGACGATGGTCGCCTCGCCGCCACCGGCGACCTGCCGGCGCTCCTCGAGCTGCAGGGTCCCGGCGAGCGTGGCGGCGTCGTCCCACATCGCCGTCGCGTTCGCGTGGAAGGCCTTGCTGATCATGGCGGGGGCGCCGATCTCGACGGTGAAGCTGTGCTCCATCTCCGGGATCCGCTTGCCGACCTCCTCCCCCACCCGGCGCAGCGCCGCGGCCCGCTCGGCCGGCGACATCCGCGGCCACGGACCCTCGTCGAAGGCCTTCCGCGCGGCGGCGACGGCGGCGTCCATGTCGGCCGGGCCGGCGTGCGGGACGGTGGCGACGACCTCCTCGGTGACCGGGCTGACGACCTCGATCACCTCGTCGGTGGCCGGCGGCACCCAGTGGCCGCCGATGAAGAGCTTGTCGAACGAGCGCACGCCGGTGCCGGCGCGCTCCTCCACTGCGGTCACGGGAGTCCTCCTGTGCGGGTGGTCGGGTCAGGCATCGAAGCCCTCGAGCTCGGGCGGGGTCAGCGCGGAGATGCGCCGGGTGGAGATCCGCCAGCCCTGCGGCGTGCGGCGGTAGGTGTCCTCGTTGAGCGCGATCGCCTTGAACGCCGCCCCGCTCCTCGTGTGCCCCTCGGAGAACACGTAGTTGGTGCCGGTCGCGGTGTCCCCGTCGTCGGACAGGTCCACGACGTGGTTGGTGATGACGTGGAACTGGTCGGCGATCGCGGCGGCGTCCCGCTCGAAGAAGCCGAGGATCGCCGCGCGCCCCTCGAACCGCTCCAGGCCGACGGGGGTGGTGTCCCAGACCGCGTCGTCGGTGAAGGCCGAGACGGCCTCCTGCGGGTCGAAGCGGTCCAGGCCGCGCGCGTAGAGGTGCGTGGCCCGCTGGATGTCGAGCACGTCGGCGACCCGGGTGTCGGGCCGGGTGAGGGTCATCCCCGGTGCCTCAGTCGTCGTAGACGATGACGCCGCGGAGGTTCTTGCCCTCGCGGAGGTCGGCGAAGGCCTCGTTGATCTGCTCGAGCTTGTACGTCCTGGTGATCAGCTCGTCGAGCTTGAACTGACCGCTCTTGTACATCTCGGCGATGAGCGGGATGTCGTTCTTGGAGTTGGTCGTCCCGTAGAGCGAGCCCTGCAGCCGCTTGCCCGACATGGCGAAGCTGAACAGGTCGAACTGCACGTCGCGCTGCAGCACCGGCGCGGCCGCCGTCAGCACGATCACGCCGCCGCGGCGGGTGAGCTGGTTGGCCTGCTCGACGATGTCCCCGCGGGCCACGTCCACGGTGATGATCACCCGGTCGGCGCCCTGGCCGTTCGTCATGTGCTCGATGACCCGCTGGGCCTCCTCGAAGGAGCCCACCGAGTGGGTGGCACCGAACTGCTTGGCCTTCTCCTGCTTGAACGGCACCGGGTCGACCGTGACGATGTTGCGCGCCCCGCGGTGCACCGCGCCCTGGACGGCGTTCATGCCGACGCCGCCGGTGCCGAAGACGACGACGGTGTCGCCGAGCTGGATCTCGGCCGCGTACACCGCCGAGCCCCAGCCGGTGGGGACGCCGCAGCCGATGAGCGATGCGGGCATCAGCGGGATCGACGGGTCGATCTTGACCGCCGAGTCGACCGGCACCGTGACGTAGGGGCTGAACGTGCCGAGGTAGCTCATCGCGCCGACGCCCTGGCCGCGCGCGTGGATGCGGTGGGTGCCGTCGGGGGCGTAGCCGGCCAGCACGCCGGCACCGAGCTCGCACATGTTGGCGCGGCCGGCGACGCACATCCGGCACTTGCCGCACGAGGGCAGGAACGAGAGCACGACGTGGTCGCCCTCGGCCAGCTCGGTGACCTCGGGGCCGACCTCGGTGACGACGCCGGCGCCCTCGTGGCCACCCAGGATCGGCGCCCAGCCCAGCGGGATGTCGCCGGTGTCGAGGTGGTCGTCGCTGTGGCAGATGCCCGAGGAGGTCAGCTTGACCATGACCTCCCGGCGCTTGGGCGGGTCGAGCTCGATCTCCTCGACGCTCCACCCCGAGTGGGTCCCGGGCTCCCACAGCAGTGCTCCGACGGTCTTCACGGCGCTCCCTCGAGTGGACGGTCCCGGGGCGTCCTCGCACCCGGGTGCGTACGGCGGACCCCGGCGGCCGGGGAGGCGGCGGGCGGTCCGGTGGGGTGACCGTAGCCATCCGCACCGCGGATGCGGAAGAGTCCCTGCGCATCTTTCGCAGGTTCTGGACAAACGCGTCGAGGGCCCCTTGCTTCCCTGCGCATGGTCTACCTAGTTTGTGTGGTCTGAGTCACCCGAGGCGGCGGCGAGGCCGCCTGCTCCCCCTGGAGGCGCGCATGGCCCTGGACGAGGCGACGACGGCGCTGCTCACGCAGATGGCCGAGAGCGGCGCCAAGCCGCTGCACGAGATGACCCCGGAGGAGGCCCGCGGCCTGACCGCGGCCCTCGGTGAGATGTACGGCCCCGGGCCCGAGATGCACCGGGCGGAGATGACCAGCGCGCCGGCGGACGACGGGTACGCGATCCCGCTGCACGTCCTCGTGCCGGACGAGGACCCCCGCGGCGTGCTCGTCTACTACCACGGCGGCGGCTGGGTGATCGGCGCGCTGCCGGAGTTCGAGACCCTCGGCAGGACCCTCGCCCAGCGCACCGGGTGCGCGGTCGTGCTCGTCGACTACCGGATGGCGCCGGAGAACCCCTACCCGGCGGCCGTGAACGACTCCTGGGCGGCGCTGAGGTGGATCGACGGGCACCTGACCGAGATCGCCGGGGCCCGCGTGCCGCTCGTCGTCGCCGGCGACAGCGCGGGCGGCAACCTCGCCGCGATCGTCGCGCACAAGGCCCGGGACGCCGGCGGGCCGGCCATAGCGATGCAGGTCCTCGTGTACCCGGTGACCGACTGCGACCTGGACAACGAGACCTACCGCGACCCCGAGAACCAGACGCTGCTCACCCGCGAGTCGATGGTGTGGTTCTGGGACCTCTACGCCCCGGAGCACGAGATGCGACAGCACCCGGAGGCCTCACCGTCCAAGCTCGAGGACCACTCCGGCCTGCCCCCGGCCGTCGTCCTGCTCGCCGAGCACGACGTGCTGCGCCAGGAGGGCCAGGAGTACGCCGAGGCCCTCGAGCGGGCCGGCGTCCCCGTGCAGAGCCGCGTCTTCGCGGGCCAGATGCACGGCTTCTTCACGATGGTCAACGTGCTGCCCGGCAGCGAGGCCGGCATCGCCTACGTCGTCGAGGCGGTCGACCGCCAGCTCACCGCCCAGCCCGCCTGACCCGACACCCGTTCCGCACGACCCGGCCGCCGGCACCGTGCCGGCGGCCGGCCTCCGAGGGGAGAGGAAGACACATGACCGAGACGGCGACCCGACCGGCTCCCGACACCAGCGTCGGGGAGGTCGACGTCGTGGTGGTGGGCGCCGGCTTCTCCGGGCTCTACCTGCTGCACCGGCTGCGCGGCCTGGGCTTCCGGGTGCTGGTGTTCGAGGCCGGCGACGGCGTGGGCGGCACCTGGTACTGGAACCGCTACCCCGGCGCCCGCGTCGACGTGAAGAGCATGGACTACAGCTTCTCGTTCGACCGCGAGCTCGAGCAGGAGTGGGAGTGGACGGAGAAGTACCCGCCGCAGGAGGAGCTGCTGCGCTACGTGAACCACGTGGCCGACCGCTTCGACCTGCGGAAGGACATCCGCCTGGAGACCCGGGTGACCGAGGCCGTCTGGGACGACGAGGACGCCCGGTGGATGGTCCGCACCGACCGCGGTGACCAGGTGTCGGCCCAGCACGTGATCATGGCGACCGGCTGCCTGTCGACGTCGAAGGTGCCCGAGGTGCCGGGCCTGGAGACCTACACCGGCCGCTGGTACCACACCGGGCACTGGCCCAAGGAGGGCGTGGACTTCAGCGGCCAGCGGGTCGGCGTCGTCGGCACTGGTTCCTCCGGCGTGCAGTCGATCCCGCTGATCGCCGAGCAGGCCGCGCACCTGACCGTCTTCCAGCGGACGCCGAACTTCGTCGTCCCGGCGCACAACCACCCGATCGACCCCGAGCACCAGCGCTCGGTGAAGGCCGAGTACGACGAGTACCGCCGGGCCAACCGCGAGTCCGGCTTCGGCATCGCGGTCCCGCCGGCGACCAAGGGGGCGCTCGAGGCGAGCGAGGAGGAGCGCCAGGCCCTCTGGGAGCGGGCCTGGTACGACCGCGACAACAGCCTGGTCACCTTCCTCACCGGCTTCACGGACATGATCACCGACAAGGCGGCCAACGACACCGCCGCCCAGTACGTGCGCGACCGGATTGCCGAGATCGTGGAGGACCCCGAGGTCGCGCGGCTCCTGCAGCCCACCGACCACCCGTTCGGCACCAAGCGGCCGTGCCTGGGCACGAACTACTACGAGACCTTCAACCGGCCCAACGTGCGCCTGGTCGACGTGCGCAAGGACCCGATCGTCGAGATCACGGCCAAGGGCCTGCGCACCGGCACCGAGGAGTTCGAGCTCGACGCGCTGGTCTTCGCCACCGGCTTCGACGCGATGACCGGCGCGCTCACCGCCGTCGACATCCACGGCCGGGACGGCCGCTCGCTCCGGGAGTCGTGGGCCGCCGGGCCCCGCACCTACCTGGGCGTCCAGATGGCCGGCTTCCCGAACCTCTGGACGATCACCGGCCCGGGCAGCCCGTCGGTGCTGTCGAACATGATGGTGTCCATCGAGCAGCACGTGGAGTGGGTCACCGACGCCATCGTGGCGCTGCGCGACGAGGGCCTGGCCACCATGGAACCCGACGAGGGCGCCCAGGACGGCTGGACCAGGCACGTCGACGAGGTCGGGCACATGACGCTCTACCCGTCGGCGAACTCCTGGTACATGGGCGACAACGTGCCCGGCAAGCCGCGGGTGTTCATGCCCTACATCGGGGGCGTCGGCCCGTACCGGCAGAAGTGCGACGAGGTCGCGGCCAACGGCTACGAGGGCTTCGTCCGCCGTCCGCAGCGCGTGCCGGCCGGCATGAGCTGAGGCGGTCGGCTCCCGCGGTGAGCCTGGCGACGCCCCGCACGGGTCTTGACCCCCGTGCGGGGCGTTCCTAACTTGTGGTGCAGGTCACACCGACCGGCCCACCCGCTCCCCGGACCCTCCGGCCGGGTCCGTGGACGCGCTTCCCCGCCGAGGAGCTCGCCATGACCCAGCCCAGCCCCGTCCCTGCCCCCACCGACGGATCCGCGAGCGGACGGTCCGTCGACGTCGTCGTGATCGGCGCCGGGTTCTCCGGCATGTACCTCCTGCACCGGCTGCGCGGGCACGGGCTGCGGGTGCAGGTGTTCGAGATGGCCGACGACGTCGGCGGCACCTGGCACTGGAACCGCTACCCCGGTGCCCGCTGCGACATCCGGAGCATGGAGTACTCCTACTCCTTCGACCCGCAGCTGGAGCAGGAGTGGCAGTGGACGGAGAAGTACCCGACCCAGCCGGAGATCCTGCGCTACGCCCACCACGTCGCCGACCGCTTCGACCTGCGCCGTGACATCCGCTTCCGCACCCGCGTCGAGTCGACCGTGTGGGACGACGCCGCCGAGCGCTGGACGGTGCGCACCGACGGCGGCGAGGAGTGGACGGCGCAGTTCGTCGTCCATGCCTCGGGCTGCCTGTCGATCTACAAGAAGCCGGAGATCCCGGGGCTGGAGAGCTTCCGCGGGGCCTGGTACCACACCGCTCGCTGGCCGCACGAGGGCGTGGACTTCACCGGGCTGCGGGTCGGCGTCATCGGCACCGGCTCCTCGGCCATCCAGAGCATCCCGCTCATCGCCCGGCAGGCCGGCGACCTCACCGTCTTCCAGCGGACGCCGAACTTCGCGGTGCCGGCGCACAACCACCCGTTCCCGCCGGGCTACCAGGAGGAGATGAAGGCGCACTACCCGGAGTTCCGCGAGGACGCCCGGACGTCGATGCTCGGCATCCCGCACCCGCCGGCGGAGAAGGGAGCCCTCGAGGACGACGCGGAGTCGCGCCGGGCCCGCTACGAGAAGGCGTGGAACGACCGGGACAACACCCTCGTCGACCTCATGGCCGCCTACACCGACATGCTCACCGACCAGGCGGCCAACGACACCGCCGCGGAGTTCGTCCGCGAGCGGATCCGGGAGATCGTGCACGACCCGGGTGTCGCCGAGACGCTCTGCCCGAAGGACTACCCGATCGGCAGCAAGCGGATCTGCGTGGCCACCGACTACTACGAGACCTACAACCAGCCGCACGTGCACCTGGTCGACCTCCGCAGGACGCCACTGGTCGAGGTCACCCCGGCCGGGGTCCGCACGACCGAGCGCGAGTACGAGCTCGACGCGCTGGTCCTGGCCACCGGGTTCGACGCGCAGACCGGCGCCCTGACGTCGATCGACATCCGCGGTCGCGGCGGGCAGCGACTCACCGACCACTGGTCGGCCGGGCCGCGCAGCTACCTGGGGATCGGCATCGCGGGGTTCCCCAACACGTTCGTGGTGACCGGCCCGCAGAGCCCGTCGGTGCTGTCGAACATGATGGTGTCGATCGAGCAGCACGTGGAGTGGATCTCCGACTGCATCGCCTTCGTCCGCGAGCGCGGGATCCGCACGATCGAGCCGACCCCGGAGGCCGAGCAGGCGTGGGTCGACCACAACGCCGAGGTGGGCAACGCGACGCTCTTCCCGACCGCGAACTCCTGGTACATGGGCTCGAACGTCGAGGGCAAGCCGCGGGTGTTCATGCCCTACATCGGCGGGGTCGGCCCCTACCGCGAGCGGTGCCAGGAGGTCGCCGCCAACGGCTACGAGGGCTTCCTCATCGACGGTGCCCCGAGTGGTGCGGCGGCCTCGGGACGCGTCCCGGCGGGCATGAGCTGACCGCCCTCGTGCCGCACGTCGACCTGTGGTGGTCTCGGGTGCGGGGAGACCACCACAGGTCGACGACGGGCGCGCGGCGTCAGACGAGCAGCGTGCCCATGTCCACCGGCAGCGCGGTGCCGGTCACGTACTTGGCCTGCTCCGAGAGCAGGAACAGCACGGCGTCGGAGATGTCGCCGGGCTGCACCGGGCCGTGCTCCATGACGTTGGCCATCCACCCGGGCGGGGCGTCGGCCTGCAGGTCCCTGCTGAAGAACTCGTTGCTGATCATCGGGGTGTCGACCCCGGCCGGGACGACCGTGTTGACCCGGATGCCGTACCGGCCCAGCGCCATCGCGTAGTTGCGCATCAGCGACAGGACGCCGGACTTGGCCGCCCCGTAGGCCATGTGCCCCGGGTTGAGCATCTCGGTCTTGTACGCGACACCGCGGAAGCTCGACGTCGACCCGGTGATGACGATCGCGCCGCCGCGGCCGCGCTCGACCATGCCCGGCGTCACCGCGCGCAGCGTGAAGAAGACGCCGGACAGGTTGGTGGCCACGGTGTCGTACCAGGCCTCCAGCCGCTGGGCGTGCGGGCCGGTCGAGGGCAGGATGCCGGCGTTGGCGCAGACCAGGTCGATCCCGCCGAACTGCTGCTCCACCTGCCGCACGGCGGCCTCGACCTGCTCGACGTCGCGCACGTCGGCCTGGATGCCGAGGAACTGCCGGCCGTGCTCGCGCACCAGCTTCTCGGTCTCGGCCAGGTCGTCGGGCGTGGACATCGCATACTGCACCGAGTCGAACTGCCGGCAGACGTCGACCACCGCGACGTCGGCGCCCTCGGCCGCGAGCCGCACCGCGTGCGAGCGGCCCTGGCCGCGCGCCCCACCGGTGACCAGGGCGACCCTGCCCTCGAAACGTGCCATCTCTCCTCCGGTCCTCTCGCTCACGCCATGCCGGCCGGCACGGGTTCGGGCTGCGGGGTGGGCAGCGCGCGGATGGCCGGCACCACCTCCCGGCCCAGCCGCTCGATGGCGGCGATGGTCTCGTCGGCCGACATCGACGGCCACTGCGGGCGCAGCAGCAGCGGGTCGACCGGGAAGCGGGTGCACAGGTCGGTCAGCTGCGCCACGACCTCGGCGTCGGTGCCCACGACGGCGTGCTGGGCCACGGCGGTGAGGAAGTCGCGGTCGAGGGTCTCGGCGTCGCCGGCGTGCGCCATGCCCTTGCTCGCGTAGGACAGGTACTTCCCCTTCGACACCCGCGCGTACTCGACCAGCGCCGCGTCGCGGGAGTCGGCGACGAGCACGTTGCGGCGCACCGGCTGCGGGCCGAAGGGCTTGCCGCGAGCGGCGAAGCCCTCGCGCACGGCGGCGAAGCGCTCCTCGATCTCGTCGTAGGTGGCCTCCGGTGTCACCGGGAAGGCGTCGCCGAACCGCCCGGCCCGGCGCGCTCCCGCGACGCTCTGGGCACCGACCCAGATCGGCGGGTGCGGGTCCTGCACCGGCCGCAGGTGCGGCGTGACGCCCTCGAGCTGCCAGAACCGGCCGTGGTGGGTGACCTCGTCCTGGGTCCAGAGCTTGACCAGCAGCTCGAGGATCTCGTCCGTGCGGGCGGCGCGCTCCTTGAAGGGGACGCCGAGGTACTCGAACTCCTCGGGGCGGTAGCCGATGCCGGCACCGAAGACCAGCCGGCCCTCGGTCACCACGTCGAGGGTGGCGAGCTCCTCGGCCAGCAGCACCGGGTGGTACAGCGGCGCGATCATGATCTGGGTGGCCAGCCGGGTCTCCCGGTCGCACTCGGCGGCCAACCGGGCCAGCAGCGGCACCGGTTGCAGCCAGCGCAGGTCGCCGTAGAGGAAGTGCTGGCCGATGGCGATGTAGCTCATCCCGGCCCGTTGGGCGGCGGCGACGATGCGCCGCACGTCGTCGAACTGCTGGGCGGGCGGAACGGAGCTCGGGACGTCGGAGAGCAGCATGCCGACGGCGACCATGGCGGGGCCTCTTCTCTCGATCGGAGGTCAGCGGGCCGGGCGGGTCAGCGTCTTGGCCAACTGGCCGAGGAGCACCTCGTTGCCGCCCTCGTAGATGCGCATCGGGCGCGCGTTGCGGTAGAGCCGCTCGATCGTGGAGCCGGTGACGACGCCGAAGCGGCCCGTCATCTGCACGCACCGGTCGGCAACGCGCGAGGCGGTCTCGGTGGCCGCGACCTTGGCCATGGAGGACCAGTGCAGTGCGCCCTGCGGATCGGCCGCGGCCTTGGACGCCGCGGAGTAGGTGAGCAGCCGGGCCTGCTCGACCTCCATCCAGCAGGTGCCCAGCATCTGCGGGATCGGGCCGAGGCGGGCCAGCGGCTGGCCGAACTGCTCGCGGCCGGTGGTGTGCGCGACCGCCTCGTCGAGCGCCGCCTGCGCCAGGCCCACCGCGGAGCCGGCCACCGACACCCGGAAGGAGGCCAGCGTCTGCAGCACCAGCGGGAAGGCCTGGCCGGGCTGACCGACGCGGGAGTCCAGCGGCACCCGGACGCCCTCGAAGCGCACCTCGCCGATCACGTGCGGGGCGATGAGGTCGGGCCCGGAGGTCACCGTGACCCCCGGGGTGTCGGCCGGCACGAACACCAGCGAGTAGCCCGCCTCCTCCTTGGCCAGCACGGTGAAGAAGGCCGCCGCCGGGGCGTTGGTGATGAACGACTTGTGCCCGTCGAGCACGAGTTCGCCGTCGCGCTCGGCGACGGTGGTGGTGATCGAGCGCAGGTCCGAGCCGACGTCGGGCTCGGTCAGGCACAGCGCGGCGATCGCCTCGACGGCGAGCACCCGCGGCAGCCACTCCTCCTGCACCCGCCGGCTGCCGGCCACCGAGAGCGCGTAGCTGCCGATCCCCTGCATGGCGAACAGCGAGTCCAGGTGTGCCGACACCCCGCCGAAGGCCTCCCGGACGACGGTGACCGCCAGCGGGTCGACGGTCTCGCTCGCGCCGCCGTGCGCAGCCGGCACGGTGACCGACACCAGCCCGCTGGCCTGCAGGGCCTCGCGCATGACCGGGTCGACGTCGGTGGCGGCGTCGGCGTCCCCGGCGTGCCAGCGCACCTTGTCGGCGGTCTGCCGGGCCCGCTCGAGGAGTTCCCGGTGGGCGGCCGGCAGCTCGAAGGACATCCTGGCTCCTCTCGGGTGCACCCCGCGGGGCGCGGCAGACGTCGCATGGCGGCCGACGTCCGGACGTATCCATGTTATTGGTGCTCATGGTTATTGTGTCAACGACCACACCGACCTGAGGAGGCGGTCCCGTGCCCGCTGCCGTCGTCGTCGACGCCGTCCGCAGTCCCATGGGACGCGGCAAGCCCGGGGGTGCGCTGTCCGGCGTGCACCCCGTCGACCTGCTCGCCCAGGTGCTGCAGGCCCTGGCCGCGCGCAGCGACCTCGACCCCGCCACCGTCGACGACGTCCTCGTCGGCTGCGTCGGGCAGAACGGGGAGCAGTCCGCGACACCCGGCCGGCAGGCGGTGCTCGCCGCGGGCTGGCCGGAGTCGGTGCCCTCGGTGACCATCGAGCGCAAGTGCGGGTCGGGCCAGCAGGCGCTGGACTTCGCCGTCCAGGGCGTCGTCGCCGGCGCCTACGACGTCGTGGTCGCGGCCGGCGTGGAGTCGATGAGCCGGGTGCCGATGGGCTCGGCCCGCGGCGACGCCGACCCGCACGGGCCGCAGGTCACCGAGCGGTACTCCCCCGGGCTCCTGCCGCAGGGCATCTCCGCCGAACTGGTCGCCGACAAGTGGGGCCTGACCCGCGAGCAGCTCGACGCCTACGCCGCCCGCTCGCACGCGCGCGCGGCCGAGGCCGCCGCGGCCGGCGTCTTCGACCGCGAGACCGTGCCGGTCACCACTCCCGACGGCGTGGTCTCCGCCGACGAGACCATCCGCCCCGGCACCACCCCGGAGCGGCTCGCCGGGCTCAAGCCCGCGTTCGCCGGCCACCCGCTGGCCGCGCGCCACCCCTCGCTGCACTGGAGCATCACCGCCGGCAACTCCTCCCAGCTCACCGACGGCGCCGCCGCGGTGCTGGTGATGAGCGAGGAGCGCGCCGCGGCGCTCGGGCTCACCCCCCGGGCGCGAGTGGTGGCCAGCGCGGTCACCGGCGACGACCCGCTGCTCATGCTCACCGGGCCGATCCCGGCCACCCACAAGCTGCTGGCGCGCTCCGGGCTGTCCCTCGACGACGTCGCCGCCGTCGAGGTCAACGAGGCGTTCGCCTCGGTGCCGCTGGCCTGGCAGGCGGAGTTCGGCGTCGACGACGACCGACTCAACCCGCGCGGCGGCGCCATCGCCCTCGGGCACCCGCTGGGCGCCTCCGGCGTCCGGCTGGCCACCACGCTGCTCGGCTTCCTCGAGGACACCGGGCAGCGCTACGGGCTGCAGACCATGTGCGAGGCCGGCGGGATGGCCAACGCGATGGTGATCGAGAACCTCTCCGCGAAGGGCTGATCAGGATGGACGTCACTGCAGGGTCCGCGGTCGTCACCGGCGGGGCCTCGGGCCTCGGCCTGGCCACCGCCCGCCGGCTGGTCGAGCGCGGCGTGCCGACCGTCCTCGTCGACCTGCCCACCTCCGCGGGTGCGGAGCGGGCGGAGGAGCTCGGGGGCAAGGCGCGGTTCGCCGCCGCCGACGTCACCGACCCCGAGGCGGTCGCGGCCGCGGTCGCCCAGGCCGACGAGCTGGCCCCGCTGCGCACGCTGGTGCACTGCGCCGGCCGCGGCGGGGCGATGCGCGTGGTCGACAAGGAGGGGAAGCCGGGATCGCTCGAGCTCTACGAGTCGGTCGTGCGGGTGAACCTGATCGGCACGTTCAACGTGCTCAGCCAGGCCGCGGCGCGGATGGCCGCCCACGACCCGGTCGACGGCGAGGAGCGCGGCGTCTGCATCCTGACCGCGTCCGTGGCGGCGTGGGAGGGGCAGATCGGCCAGCTGCCCTACGCCTCGGCCAAGGCCGGCATCGTCGGCCTGACGCTGGTGGCCGCGCGCGACCTCGCCAGCAGGCTGGTCCGGGTCGTGACGATCGCGCCGGGCACCTTCGACACGCCGATCCTCGCCCGGCTGCCCGAGAACGTCCGCGAGTCGCTCGGCCAGATGGTGCCGCACCCGCGGCGGCTCGGCGTCCCCGACGAGTTCGCCCGCCTGGCGCTGGCCGTCGTGGACAACCCGATGCTCAACGGCGAGACCATCCGGCTCGACGGCGCGATCCGGATGCAGCCCAGGTGAGCGAGGTCCGGGTCGAGCGCGACGGCGCCGTCCTCGTCGTCACCATCGACCGGCCGCAGGCGAAGAACTCGATCAACACCGCCGCGGCCGAGGGCATCGGCGCGGCGATGGAGCAGCTGGACACCGACGACTCGCTGTTCGTCGGTGTGCTCACCGGCGCCGGTGGCGTCTTCAGCGCCGGCATGGACCTCAAGGCGTTCCTGGCCGGTGAGAAGCCGCACGTGCCCGGCCGCGGCTTCGCCGGCCTCGTGGAGCGGCCGCCGGCCAAGCCGCTGGTCGCCGCCGTCGAGGGGCCCGCGCTGGCGGGCGGCTTCGAGATCGCGCTCGCCTGCGACCTCATCGTGGCCGGGGAGGGTGCCTCGTTCGGCCTGCCCGAGGTCAAGCGGGGTCTGCTCGCCGGTGGCGGCGGGTTGCTGCGGCTGCCGCGGAAGGCCGGACTGCCCAAGGCGACCGAGTGGGCGCTCACCGGCGACCGGGTCAGCGCGGCCGATGCGCACGCCGCCGGGGTGGTCAACCGGCTGGTGCCCGACGGGCAGGCGCTGGTGGCGGCGCTCGAGCTGGCACGGCAGATCGCGGCGAACGGCCCGCTGGCCGTGCAGGGCACCAAGCGGATCCTGGCCGAGGGCCCGTCGTGGCCGGCCGAGGAGGCCTTCGCCCGTCAGTGGGAGGTCTACGCGCCGATCCGCGCGTCCGAGGACGCGAGGGAGGGCGCGCGCGCGTTCACCGAGAAGCGCGCACCGGTCTGGCGGGGCCGCTGAGGGTCACTGCCAGCTGATCACCTGGTCGGTCAGCTGCGGGTGCCGCCGGGTGACCCAGTCGGCGTACTCCTGCATGTGCTCACGCATCAACTGCTCGGCGGCGTCGGCCTCGCCCGCGGCGATGGCCCGGGCGATCGCCGCGTGGACCTCGAGCACGTGCCGGCGCTCGTCCTCGGGCGAGAGCAGGCCGGTGACCTGGTCGCGGAAGACGTCCTCCAGCGACACGCTCACCAGGTTGAGCACCGGGTTGCCCGACATCGAGGCGACGCCGCGGTGGAAGTCGGTGGTGGCGGCGTAGTAGACGGAGTCGTCCTCCACGGCCGTGGTGTCGGGGTCGGCCACCTTGTCCGCCAGTTCCTGGCCGCGCCGCTCGGCGGCCAGCCGGGCCATCATCGGCTCGAGCACCAGCCGGGCCTCGATCAGCTGGCCGAAGGTCATGCCGCCGAGGTGGAAGAACAGCGTCGACATCCGGCCGTAGTCGCGGGTGCCGACCTCGATGACCATCGGCCCGCCGTTGCGGCCGGGCTTCATGGTGATCAGCCCGTGCACCTCGAGGATGCGCAGCGCCTCGCGCAGCGAGCCGCGGCCCACGCCGTAGTCCTCGAGCATCTGCGCCTCGGAGGACAGGAGCGTGCCCGGTGGCAGCTTGCGGGAGACGATCTCGTGCACGATCTCCTGCGCCAGCGCCTCCGCCACCTTGGCACCACGCTTGATGGGGCGCGGGGCCGGTCCATCGGCTCGGGGACGCGCACTGACGGTCATGGACCCAGCGTAGGCCGGTGAGCACCGTACCCTGATATTGGTACGGCTGATTGACCCCAAGGGGTCGGCCCCCGCCCCGCTCACGCACCCGGGGTCGGCTGCGAGTGGTGCTCAGCGGCCGGCGGTGTGGTGGTCGGCGACCTGCGCCGCCGTGAGCACGACACCCGGGTGGAACGCGGCACCGGCCAGCGAGCCGGCGAGGTGGTTGCTGGTCGGCCGGACCGGCCAGGAGTCCTTGTTCAGCTGGTCGTACGGTGCAGCAGGGCCACGGCGGACCGGTCGACCGGCGTGCTGTCGGCCCGGGCGTTGGCGTCGCCGCGCAGCACGAGGCCGCCGTCGGTCACCTCGACCAGCCGGTGCAGCCGCAGCCGCCCGGCGTGGTCGGGGTCGTCGACGAGCAGGATCTGGCCCGGCGTCAGGTCGCCATCGGCCACGGGCCGGGCGAGGACGACGTCCCCGACGGCGAGGGTCGGCGTCATCGAGCTCGACACGACCACCGACGACTCCCGGCCCGCGGCCACCGGCACCACCGACCACAGCAGCAGCCCGGCGAGCGTGCCGAGCAGCCCGCGCGCCGGCAGCGGGACGGCCAACAGGTCTCCGGCAGGTGCCCTCACCCCGACGGGTGGAGGACGTCGCGACGAGAAGTGGCAGCCCCGTCCCGCCACGGAGCCGTCCAGGCAGCTAGGGTCGTGCACGTCGGGAAGGCCCTGCGCACTGGCAGGACCCCGATGCACCATCGCAGCTAGGAGCGAGCGCAATGCCCGAAGGAACTGTCAAGTGGTTCAACGCGGAGAAGGGGTTCGGCTTCGCCACCCCTGACGGTGGCGGACCGGACGTCTTCGTCCACTACTCGGCCATCCAGACCAGCGGTTACCGCAGCCTCGACGAGGGGCAGCGCATCTCGTTCGACGTCGAGCAGGGTCAGAAGGGTCCGCAGGCGGCAAACGTCACCCCGCTCTGATCGCCTGAGCCACCGACAGCGCCCCCGTCCGGTCCGCCGGTCGGGGGCGCTGCCGTGTCCGGGCCCGGTTCAGCGTGCGCGCGGCACGTACCCGCCGATCAGCGCGGACAGCAGCAGCGCGCCGTCGTCCGGCCCGACGGCGGCCGCGGCGTCGGCGAACGCCCGCCAGCGCTGCCGCTCGACGTCGGTCGGGGCGTGCTCGGCCCGGGCGGCCAACTGCTCGAGCAGCCGCTCCCACTCCCCCTGCGGCGTCGGCCACAGTCCGGTCAGCCGGCGGGCCTCGGGCGAGACGCCGGTGAAGCGGACGATCTCGCCGGAGTAGGTGGTGAGCACCTCGACGTAGCCGGCGTCGGCCAGCGCCCGGGCGGCGGCCAGCACGTCGGGCTTGGCCAGGCCGCTGGCCGGCACCACCTGGCCGAGGTAGGGGTTGCCGCCGTGCTCGGGCCCGTCGACCAGCCGGGCGACCGCGCGCAGCACGGGCAGGTCACGGCGGAACCAGGTGTCGGGCAGGGACCGGTCGGGCGGGGTCACGCCGTCCAGTCTCCCGCGCGCGTTCCCGGCCCCGGCGGGTGGCGGGCCGGGCCTACCGTGGGGACATGACGACGTCCGCGCAGCAGCCGAAGGTGACCCGGTCCGACGAGGAGTGGCGGGCGCAGCTCTCGCCGCAGGAGTACGCCGTCCTCCGCCAGGCCGGCACCGAGCGCCCGTGGACCGGCGAGTACGTGGACACGAAGACCGTCGGCGTCTACACCTGCCGGGCCTGCGGCGCCGAGCTGTTCCGCTCGGAGACCAAGTTCGACTCGCACTGCGGCTGGCCGTCGTTCTACGAGCCGTCGGCGGCCGACAACGTGGTGCTCCGCGAGGACCGCACCCTGGGCATGGTCCGCACCGAGGTCCTCTGCGGCACCTGCCACAGCCACCTCGGTCACGTCTTCGACGACGCCCCGCAGACGCCGACCGGCGACCGCTACTGCATCAACAGCGTCTCCATCCGGCTGGTGCCGGCGGAGTAGCGCTGCGGCGCAGCCGTCAGGCGCCGATGATCCTCGAGATCCGCGCCCCGCGGTCGTCGTCCTTCCCGCAGCGGGCGCACCTGAGGTAGCCCTGTCCCTGCTCGTTGCGCTGCGGACGCCAGGCGTGCAGGCCCAGGCGGCAGCGGAGAGTCCCCAGCACGGCCGCATGGTCGCCCCGGCACCGGGCGTCCGACAGGGCCGAACGCCCCGGGGCGGTCACCCCGTGGCGGGCGGCCGCCCGCGGCCCGCGACGTCTACCGCACCGCAGCGCGTCCCACCGCACCGTGGGCGGTCAGGGAGGACCCGCGACGATCGTGTCACCTGGTGATCGCGCGGCCAGGCGTCACGGCAGGTCGGCGACGAGCTCCGCCACCGGCTTGCGGGTGCCGGTGTAGAAGGGGACCTCCTCGCGCACGTGCCGGCGGGCGCGGCTGGCCCGCAGGTCGCGCATGAGGTCGACGATGCGGTGCAGCTCGTCGGCCTCGAAGGCGAGCATCCACTCGTAGTCGCCCAGGCCGAAGGACGCGACGGTGTTCGCGCGCACGTCGGGGTAGGGCCGGGCCTGCATGCCGTGCTCCTTGAGCATGTCCCGCCGCTCCTCGTCGGGCAGCAGGTACCACTCGTAGGACCGCACGAACGGGTAGACGCAGACGTAGCGGCGCGGCTCCTCGTCGGCCAGGAACGCCGGGATGTGGCTGCGGTTGAACTCCGCCGGCCGGTGCAGCGCCATCTGCGACCACACCGGCTCCAGGTGCCGGCCGAGCGCGGTGCGGCGCAGCCGGCCGTAGGCCTCCTGCAGCGCCTCGGGCGTCTCGGCGTGCCACCAGACCATGACGTCGGCGTCGGCGCGCAGGCCCGAGACGTCGTAGGTG
Source organism: Geodermatophilus dictyosporus (assembly GCF_900115505.1). Classification (GTDB taxonomy): domain Bacteria; phylum Actinomycetota; class Actinomycetes; order Mycobacteriales; family Geodermatophilaceae; genus Geodermatophilus; species Geodermatophilus dictyosporus. The sequence goes on from NZ_FOWQ01000005.1 coordinate 198,794, forward strand.
CCGCGGACGACGACGCCCTTGCCGGCCAGCTCCTCGACCAGCCCCGCCACCTCGTCGGCCAGGGCGGTGCGCGGCTCGTCGCCCAGCGGCCGGGCCAGCCGGAACACCGACCACATCGTGTAGCGGATCAGGGAGTTGAGCTCGTTGGCCCGCTTGCCCACGCTGCGCTGCTCCTGGGGCGTCTCGGTCATGCCCCCATCATCGCGCGCCCGGCCGGGACCCTGCCGGGCCGTCAGGTGTGGCGCGGGCCGCAGCGGCGGCGAGGGCCAGCACCAGCGCGTCCTCGACCAGTGCCGCCGGCAGCGCCCCGAGCCGGGGTGCCGCCGCCCGGCGCCAGCGCGCCCCGCCGAGCGTCCCGGTCGCGGCGCCGGCCGCCCCGGCGAGCGCCGGCAGCACCTGCCCGCCCCCGCCGCGGCGGGCCAGCAGCCACCCGCCGGCCGCGCCGGAGACCAGCCGGACGGCGGCGCTCGGCGGCATCGTGCGGTCGGGCGTCCCGGGCAGCTTGTCGGCGACCAGCTCGCCGGCGACGGCGGCGAGCGCGGCCGCCCGCAGCGGCCACCGCGGGGACGAGGTGAGCACGGGAGCGGCGATGCCCAGGGCGCTGCGGCCCCCGGCGGCGGTCCCGAGCAGGGCGGCCCGCAGGACGGCGGAGGAGGTCACGGGTGCGAGCGTGGCAGGCCGGGGTCAGGCCAGCGCGTCGACGGCGCGGCGGGCGCTGCGGATGCAGGCCGGCACCCCGACGCCGTCGTAGGCCGCGCCGGCCACGGCCAGCCCGGGCACCGCGGCGACGGCGTCCCGGACCGCCACCACCCGCTGCGGGTGGCCGACCAGGTACTGCGGCAGCCCCCCGCCCCAGCGCACCAGGTGGGCCTCCACCGGCTCGGGGCGCTCGAGGTCGAGCAGGTCGGCGACGTCGGCCACCACCGCGGCGGTGAGGTCGTCGTCGTCGCGCTGCAGCTGCGCCTCGTCGCCGTAGCGGCCCACCGAGGCGCGCACCCGCAGCAGCCCGCCGCCGGACAGGTGCGGCCACTTCGAGGAGGAGACGGTGACGCCCTTGACCAGCCGCCCGGTCACCGGCGGGACCAGCAGGCCGGAGCCCGCGGCCACCGGCTGGGCCGGGAAGGCCATCGCCACCACGGCCGTCGACGCGTACGGGATCCCCCGCAGCGGCTCCACGGCGTCCGGGGCGACCCCGGACAGCAGCCGCGCCGCCTTGCCCGCCGGCGCGGCGAGGACCACGGCGTCGGCCTCGAGCACCTCCGGGGCGGCCACCGGGCCGACGGCGACCTCGAGCCGCCCCCCTGCCCGCCGGATCGCGTGCGCCGGCGTCCGCAGCCGCACGACCGCACCGGAGGCCTCGACCAGCGCCTGCGGCAGCGAGCCGATCCCGTCGGCGACGGTGACGAACACCGGCCCGTCGGCGTCGCCCCGGCTGCGCGCCCCCGCGTCGCGGGCGGCGACGGCGGCGGCGAGGACCGAGTCGGCGCGCGCGAGCTGGGCGGCCAGCGCCGGCATGGTCGCGGCCAGCGAGAGGTCGTCGGGCCGGCCGGCGTAGACCCCGCCCAGCAGCGGCTCGACCAGCCGGTCGACCACCTCGTCGCCGAGCCGCCCGCGCAGCAGCGCCCCGACCGACACGTCGCCGTCCAGCCGCAGCGGCGGCAGGTCGGCCTCGGCGCGCACCCGCGCGACGCCGTCCGGGGTCAGCACACCGGTCAGCCCGTCGGCCGACGTGGGCACGCCCTGCACGGTGCCCGGGGGCAGCGGGTGCCGCCCGTCGGGGAGCACGATCGAGGCCTGCGTCGTCGCCGGGGCCACCAGCCGCTCGCCCAGCCCGAGCGCCCCGACCAGCTCGACGGCCTCGGGCACCCGCGCGAGCACCGCCTCGGGCCCGGTGTCGTACCACTGGCCGGCCAGCTCCAGCCGGTCGATCTTGCCGCCGACGCGGCCACCGGCCTCCAGGACGACCACCTCGTCACCGGGACGGCGCCGCGACCACTCGAACGCGGCGGTCAGCCCGGCGATGCCGGCGCCGACGACGACCAGGCGGGTCATCGCTGCGACAGCTCGTGCACCAGGTCGACGACGTGGGTGAGCGCGCCGGGGTCGGTCTCGGGCAGCACGCCGTGGCCCAGGTTGAACACGTGGCCGCGGGCGGCGCGGCCCTCCTCGACCACCCGGCGCACCTCGCGGTCGACGGTCTCCCGGTCGGCCAGCAGGACGGCGGGGTCGAGGTTGCCCTGCAGCGAGCGGGTCGGGCCCACGCGGCGGGCGGCCTCGTCCAGCGGCACCCGCCAGTCGACGCCGACGACGTCGGCCCCGGCGTCGCCGATCAGCGCGAGCAGCTCGCCGGTGCCCACGCCGAAGTGGATGCGGGGCACGTCCCGGTCGCCGAGCCCGTCGAAGACCGCGCGGGAGTGCGGCTGCACCCGGGTGCCGTAGTCGGCGGCCGAGAGGACGCCGGCCCAGGAGTCGAACAGCTGCACCGCCGAGGCGCCGTTGTCCACCTGCACGCGCAGGAAGGTCGCCGCCGAGACCGCCAGGCGGTCGAGCAGCCGGCCCCACGCCGCGGGCTCGGCGTACATGAACGCCTTGGTGCGGGCGTGCTCCTTGGAGGGGCCGCCCTCGATCAGGTAGGTGGCCAGGGTGAACGGCGCCCCGGCGAAGCCGATGAGCGGGGTGGGGCCGAGCTCGGCGACCAGCCGGCGCACCGCCGTCGCCAGGAAGTCCAGCCGGTCGGGCTCGAGGTCGGGCAGCGCGTCGACGTCGGCGACGGTGCGCACGGGGCTGGCCACGACCGGGCCGACGCCGGGCTTGATCTCGATGTCGACGCCGGCCACCACCAGCGGCAGCACGATGTCGGAGAAGAGGATCGCGGCGTCGACGCCGTGCCGGCGCACCGGCTGCAGGGTGATCTCGGTGACCAGGTCGGGGTCCTGGCAGGCCCCCAGCATCGCCGTCCCGGCGCGCAGGGCCCGGTACTCCGGCAGCGAGCGGCCGGCCTGGCGCATGAACCACACCGGCGTCCGGTCGACCGGGAGGCCGCGCGCGGCCCGGACCAGGCCCGAGTCGGCGGGAGACGGGGCGGCGGAGGCAGCGGCGGTCACGACGATCCATCCTCCCAGACCGGCGGGGGCTCCCCCACCGCGCGCCGGTCCGACCTGCGGCGCGTCCGAGACAGACGCGCCGCGGGGCCCTACCCTGCGGTCGTGGAGCCACGCAGCCTGGCCGGTCCGAGGGACGGCGCCGGCGCACGCGCGGGCGCCGGGGACGTCCCGCCGCCCGCCGACTTCGTGGCCGCCCTGGAGTCGCTGGCCTCGCTGCGGGTGCGCCCGGAGATCGTGGTGGAGCGCATCCCCGCGCCCCAGCGGCTGGCGCCCTTCGCGCACGCCCTGGGCGCCCGGATCACCGAGCTCGACGGCGACGAGGAGGTCGAGGTCGCCAGCGCCCGCTTCATCGTGCTGCACGACCCGGCCGGCCACGAGGCCTGGGCGGGCACCACGCGCTGCGTCGGCTACGTCTCGGCCACCACCGACGAGCACATGGTCGACGACGCGATGTTCTCCGAGGTCGCCTGGAGCTGGCTGACCGAGGCGCTGGCCGGCTGCGGCGCCGCCTCGCACGCGCTCGGCGGCACCGTCACCCGCACCGCCTCCACCCGCTTCGGCGACCTGGCCGGCCCCGAGCACTCGGTCGACGTCGAGATCCGCGCCTCGTGGACGGCGGAGGACACCGGCCTCGACCGGCACCTCGACGCCTGGCTGGAGGTGCTGGCCAACGCCGCGGGCCTGCCCCCGCCGGGGGTGGCGATGCTGGGCCCCTCCGGCCCGGTGGCCGACGGCAACTAACATCGCGGGGGTGGGGGCACGCCCCCGGGTCCGCGCCGGCCGGCTCGATCCGCCCGGAGGCCGGAGGACCGGCCGCGGACGCACGGACGACACGGCCGAGAAGGTGGACGGCAACTGAGCACCGAGCCCCTGCCCGACGTTCCCGACGACGGCAGCGAGTACCCCGCCCCGACCCCCCTGCTCGCCCCGCGCGACGGCCTGCCCCCGGTCATCGACACCCCCGGGGCGCTGATCGGCTACGCCGACGCCCTGCGCGCCGGCAGCGGGCCGGTCGCGGTCGACGCCGAGCGCGCCTCCGGCTACCGCTACGGGCAGCGCGCGTACCTCGTGCAGCTGCGCCGCGCCGGGGCCGGCACCGGGCTGGTCGACCCCGTCCCGCTCGGTGACCTGTCCGCGGTGCAGGACGCGATCGCCGGCGAGGAGTGGGTGCTGCACGCCGCCAGCCAGGACCTGCCCTGCCTGGCCGAGGTCGGCATGGTGCCCGCCCGGATCTTCGACACCGAGCTGGCCGCGCGGCTGGCCGGGCTGCCGCGCGTGGGGCTGGGTGCCGTCGTCGAGTCGCTGCTCGGGTACTCGCTGCAGAAGGGCCACTCGGCCGCCGACTGGAGCACCCGGCCGCTGCCCGAGGAGTGGCTGGTCTACGCCGCCCTCGACGTGGAGGTGCTGGTCGACCTGCGCGACGCGCTGGCCGCGATCCTCGAGGAGCAGGGCAAGACCGAGTGGGCGCGGCAGGAGTTCGCCGCCGTCCTGGCCGCCGGCCCCCCGCCGCCGCGGCAGGACCCGTGGCGGCGGACCTCCGGGGTGCACGGGCTGCGCAACCGCCGCCAGCTGGGCATGCTGCGCTCGCTGTGGCAGGCCCGCGACGACCTGGCCCGCCGGCGCGACGTCGCCCCGGGACGGGTGCTGCCCGACTCCGCGATGGTCTCCGCCGTCCAGGCCGACCCGCAGACCGAGGCCGCGCTGCTCGAGCTGCCGGTGTTCCGCGGCCGGGCCAACCGCAAGCTGGTCGGGACCTGGTTCGGCGCGCTGACCCGCGGCCGCGCGCTGCCCGACGACGAGCTGCCGCCGCACAGCCGCGCGGGCGACGGGCCTCCCCCGGCCAACCGCTGGGCCGACCGCGACCCCGCCGCGGCCACCCGCCTGCAGGCGGCCCGCACCGCGCTGGCCGAGCTGTCGCAGAAGCACGCGGTGCCGGTGGAGAACGTCCTCTCCCCCGACCTGGTGCGCCGGCTCATGTGGGTCCCGCCGGAGCCGCGCGACCCGGCGACGATCGCCGCGGCGCTGCGGGCCGGCGGTGCCCGCGAGTGGCAGGTCGAGCTCACCCGCGACCTGCTCACCGACGCCGCCACCCGCGCCTGAGGCCCCACGACGGCCGGGGGCCCGCCGTCCGGTACCGGACGGCGGGCCCCCGACTCCGACTCGGGCTAGTGACCCGTGGCCGCGGCCCGCCGACGGGCCAGCGCGTCGACGCTGGCGGCCAGCAGCAGGACCCCACCGGTGATGATGAAGTTCAGGTACGCCTCGGTGCCCAGCAGGCCCAGCCCGTTGGCGATGATCGCCACCACCAGGCCGCCCAGGACGGCGTCGCGCACCCGTCCTCGGCCGCCGAAGAGGCTGGTGCCGCCGATGACCGCGGCCCCCACGGCGTAGAGCAGCGTGTTGCCGCCGCCGGACCCCGGCGCCACCGAGCCGAGCCGGGCGGCCGCGACGATGCCGCTGATCGCCGCCAGGGTCGAGCCGATGACGAACACCGACACCCGGATCCGGGTGACGTTGATGCCGGCGCGCCGGGCCGCCTCGGCGTTGCCGCCGACCGCGTACACGTGCCGCCCGAAGCTCGTGCGGCCGAGCACGAACGTCAGGAACAGCAGCAGGAGGACGACGAGCGGGATCGCGTAGGGGATCCCGGCGAGCACCACGCCGACGGCCGGCGCCCGGTCGACGCTCAGCACCGCCGTCACCAGGACGACGACGGCCGCGATCACGCCGATGCGCACGAGCACCACGGCGAGCGGGGCGTGGGCCAGCCCCCGCGCCTTCTGGACGCGGAACCGGTTGAGCTGCAGCGCGGCGTACACGGCGATGGTGAGCAGGGCGAGCACCCAGCCGAGGGTGACCGGCACGTTCCTGTCGCTGATCGCCGAGATCACCGGGTCGCGCACGGGCACGGTGCCGCCCTCGCCGATGAGCCGCAGCGTGAAGCCCTGCCAGCCCAGGAACAGCGCGAGTGTGACGACGAACGACGGGATGCCGATCATCCCGACGAGGCTGCCGGTGAACAGCCCGATGACCACGCCGGTGACGATGGCCGCCAGCACCGAGACGTACCAGGGTGCGCCGGCGTCGGCGAGCAGCTTGGCCATGACCGCGGCGCAGACGCCGCTGACCACGCCGGCGGACAGGTCGATCTCGCCCAGCAGCAGGATGAAGACCAGCCCCATCGCCAGGATGATGATCGGCGCCGCCTGGTCGGCCAGGTTGGCCATGTTCCGCGGGGTCAGGAATGTCTCGGGCCGCAGCGCGAAGAACAGCAGCCCGAGCACGACGATGCCGAGGATGGCCGGCAGCGCGCCGAGGTCCCCGCCCCGGACCCGGTCGAGGTAGGCCCGGACCGTCGCGCCGAGGGAGTCCGCGCTGCGGTCGGCCTCGAAGCCGGACGGTGCGCCGCCGGGCTCCTGCGCGCTGGTGGGGGCGGACAACGTGCTGGACATGCTCAGACCTCCACCGCTGCGGCTTCGGCGGGTGCGATGCCCAGGTTGCCCGAGCGGCCCGCCGTGATGAGCTCGATGACCTGCGGACGGTCGACCTGGGAGATGGGGACGTCGGCCGCCATCCGACCCAGGTACAGGGCCGCGATCCGGTCGGAGACCTCGAAGACGTCGACCATGTTGTGGCTGATGAAGACGACCGCGTGACCGGTGTCGGCGAGCCGCCGGACCAGGTCGAGGACCTGCCGGGTCTGCGCGACGCCGAGGGCCGCGGTCGGCTCGTCGAGGACGACCAGCTTGGACTCCCAGAGCACGGCCTTGGCGATGGCGACCGTCTGCCGCTGACCGCCGGAGAGGCTGGAGACCAGTTGGCGCACGGACTTCAGGGTCCGGACGGAGAGCTTGCTCAGCGTGTCCCGGGCCGCCTCCTCCATCGACGACTCGTCGAGGAGGATGCCGTTCTTGCGCTCGCGGCCGAGGAACATGTTCTGGACGACGTCGAGGTTGTCGGCCAGGGCGAGGTCCTGGTAGACGATCTCGATGCCGAGCGCCGCGGCCTCGCGCGGGCCGCTGACGGTGACCGGCCGGCCCTCGAAGAGGAACTCGCCGGAGTCGATCGCGTGGATGCCGGCGATCGACTTGATGAGCGTGGACTTGCCCGCCCCGTTGTCACCGACCAGCGCGGTGACCTGGCCGGGGTAGACCTTCATGTGCACGTCGTGCAGGACCTGGATGGCGCCGAAGCTCTTGTTGACGCCGCGGAGCTCCAGGGTGGGGGTGCCGTCCTCGGGACGGTCGGTGGGTGCGGACACGCCGGGCCTCTCGGTCGAGCTGGGTGGGGCGGGGTGCTGCTGTGGGGCCGGGGCAGCAGCCGCCGGGGCGCCCATCATCGACGCCCCGGCGGCCGCTGACCACTACTCGATGCCGAGCTCGGAGCACGCGGCGGCGAACTCGCCGGCGCACAGCTCCTCGGCGGACACGAACTCGTCGTCCACGACGTCCTTGACGTTGTCGCGGAAGATCGCCTGCGGCGTCAGCAGGACCGACGGGACGTCACGGCCGCCCTCGGTGTCCTCGACGGTGCCCGTGGTCTCGCCCTCCTCGCCGTTGAGCAGCGCGACGGCCAGCTCGGCCAGCGCGTTGGCCTCCTCGCGGACGGACTTGTAGACCGTCATGCACTGGTCGCCGTTGAGGATGTTCTGCAGGCCCTCGACGGTGGCGTCCTGGCCGGTCACGTTGGCCTGGCCGGCGGCGTTGTTGCGGCCGAGGATCTGGATCACCGAGTTGGCCAGACCGTCGTTGGCCGCCAGCACACCCTGGATGTTGCCGTTGTTCTGGGTGTACATCTGCTCGAAGATCGTCGCCGCCTCCTGGTTGTCCCACTCCGGCACGGCCTGCTCGGCCACCTGGGTGTACTGGGTGAGCGGGTCGAGGATCTCGTGGGCGCCCGAGGAGAACAGCGTCGCGTTGTTGTCGTCCGGCGAGCCGTTGAGGAAGGCGATGTTGCCCTGGGTGACGCCGTTGGCCTCCAGGCACTGCTGCAGGCCCTGGCCCTGCAGCCGGCCGACCTCGGTGTTGTCGAAGGAGACGTAGTACTCCGCGGAGCCACCGAGGGTCAGCCGGTCGTAGTCGATGGTCTGGACGCCCTCGTTGGCCGCCTGCTCCTGGATCTGCGCACCCGAGGCCGAGTCGAGGTTGACGATGGCGAGGACCGTGGCGCCCTCGGTGATCATCTGCTCGGCGATGGTCGCCTGCCGCTGGGCGTCGCCCTCGGCGTTCTGGATGTCGAACTCGACACCGGCCTCCTCGAAGGCCGCCTCGAGGTAGGGGCGGTCGAAGTTCTCCCAGCGCACCGAGGACTCGGTGTCGGGGAGGATCACGCCGACCCGGCCGGCGGACTCGCCGCCGCCACCGCCGCCACCGCCACCGCCGCCGGTGTCGCCGCCGCCGCTGTCGCCGCCACACGCGGCCAGGCTGAAGACGAGGGAGGCCGCGAGGGCCGTCATGAGGGTGCGCCGTCGCGCCATGGAGGGTCCACCGTTCTGTCGGGAATGCGCAGAAGTGCGGCGGTCAGGATGCGCGCTGGCTCACAGTCGGTGCAAGGGGCGACCGACGGCGTTGCCGGACCGTGACCTCGGCGGGCGGGTGGAACCCCGTCCGCGCCGGGCCGTCCGTCGTCCTCCCTCACCGCAGCGGGTCCTCCCCGACCGTCCACCGTGCGGTGGGACGCGCGACGATCAGGTCACCTGATCACCGCCCCGGCTCAGCGGGACCCGCGGGTCCGGCTGTCCGTCGTCCGCGCCACGCCGGCCACCTCGACGCGCGAGATCCCGCCGGTCGCACCCGCGGCCGGCACCGCCTTGTGCGCGGCCCGCAGCGTGGCCCGCACCGCGTCGGCCCCACCCTCGACCGTCGTCCCCAGGGCGCCGTCCTCGTGCCGCAGGCCCGACGCCTCGTCACGGCCCCGTCCGGGGGCGCGCCCTGAGCGTGCAAAAGATGAGGGGACGGGGTCCTCCTCCTGGATCCCGGCGATCACCCGGTCACCGGCCGGCGCCGACGTCAGTGCTGGGCGCCGTCGACGGGCAGCGCCTGCTCCTCGCGCTCGGTGAGCACCGCGGTCCACTCGGCGATCCGCCGGGCGACGTCCTGCTCGGTCAGCCCGGCGTCGGCCAGGACCTGGCCGCGGCTGCCGTGCTCGAGGAACGCCTGCGGCAGGCCCACGGCGCGCACCGGGACGTCGTGCCCGGCGTCCTGCAGCGCCTGGGTCAGCGTCGTGCCCAGGCCGCCGGCCCGGCCGCCGTCCTCGACGGTCACCACCAGGCGGTGGCCCGTGGCGAGCTCGACGAGCTGCGCGGGGACCGGCACCACCCAGCGCGGGTCGACGACGGTGACCTCGATGCCGTGGTCGGCGGCCCGCTCGGCGGCGGCCAGGCACAGCGGCACCATCGAGCCGACGGCGACCAGCAGCACCTCCTCGCGCCCGCCCCGGCGCAGCACGTCGACCGGGCCGCGCCGCTCCAGCGCCGGGATGTCGACCGGCGGCGGGCCCTTGGGGAAGCGCACGACGGTGGGGCCGTCGGTCACCTCGACGGCCTCGCGCAGCGCCTCCCGCAGCGTCGGCTCGTCCCGCGGCGCGGCCAGCCGCAGCCCCGGCACCACCGGCAGGATCGACATGTCCCACATGCCGTTGTGCGACGCGCCGTCGGTGCCGGTCACCCCGGCCCGGTCCAGGACGACGGTCACCGGCTGGCGGTGCAGCGCGACGTCCATGAGCAGCTGGTCGAAGGCGCGGTTGAGGAACGTCGAGTAGACCGCGACCACCGGGTGCAGCCCGCCCATCGCCATGCCCGCGGCGCTGGTGAGCGCGTGCTGCTCGGCGATGCCGACGTCGAAGGTGCGCTCGGGCCACCGCTCGGCGAAGGCGGCCAGACCGGTGGGGTGCAGCATCGCCGCGGTCACGGCCACGACGTCGGCCCGCTCGGCGCCGATGCGCACCAGCTCGTCGGAGAAGGCCGCCGTCCAGTCGCGGGCGGCGCTGGGGCTGGCACCGCTGTCGGGGTCGAAGACCCCGGTGGCGTGCCACGCGTCGATCTGGTCGGTCTCGGCCGGCGGGTAGCCGAAGCCCTTGGTGGTGACCGCGTGCACGATCACCGGGCCGCCGAAGGAGCGCGCGCGGCGCAGCGCCGACTCCATGGTCTCGACGTCGTGCCCGTCGACCGGGCCGATGTACTTCATGCCGAGGTCCTCGAACATGCCCTGCGGCGACAGGACGTCCTTGAGGCCCTTCTTGATGGCGTGCAGCGCGTCGTAGAGCGCCGAGCCGACGACGGGCGCGCGGTGCAGGGCGTGGCGCACCTGCAGCAGCGCCTGCTCGTAGCCCGGCCGCAGTCGCAGCGTGCCCAGCGCGTCGGCGACGCCGCCGATGGTCGGCGAGTAGGAACGGCCGTTGTCGTTGACGACGATGACCACGGGCCGGTCCTGGGCGGCGGCGATGTTGTTGAGCGCCTCCCAGGCCATGCCGCCGGTGAGCGCGCCGTCGCCGACGACGGCGACCACCGGCCGCTGGTCGCCCCGGACGGCGAAGGCCTTGGCCAGCCCGTCGGCGTAGGACAGCGCCGTCGAGGCGTGGCTGTTCTCCACCCAGTCGTGCTCGCTCTCGGCGCGGCTGGGGTAGCCCGACAGCCCGTCGCGCTGGCGCAGCCGCTCGAAGCCCCCGACCCGGCCGGTGAGCATCTTGTGCACGTAGGCCTGGTGGCCGGTGTCGAAGACGATCGGCTCGCGCGGGGACTCGAACACCCGGTGCAGCGCGATGGTCAGCTCGACCGTCCCGAGGTTGGGGCCGAGGTGCCCGCCGGTGCGCGCGACGCTGGTGACGAGCGCGTCGCGGATCTCGGCGGCCAGCGCGGGCAGCCGGTCGGCGGGCAGCGCCCTCAGGTCGGCGGGGTCTCGGAGGGAGCGCAGGAGCGACACGGCGGCGCGGTGTCCTCTCTGTCGGCGGCAGGGGCACGGCACCGGAGGGCCGCCGACCCACTGTAGTCGCGCTCCGGCGGGCACCTCTGGTCGCGCGTGAGACGAGGAGCACTCCCCCGGATCACGCCTCGACGTCGGACTTCCGTCGATCGTTGACATAAGCCGGACCGGCCCCGGACCATCCCGGCATGGACCCCCGGCCGTGGCTGCCCGACCTCACCGGGCCGCCGCGCCGCCTGGTCGAGGCGCTGCGCCTCGGCGGCCCGGCCACCCGCGCCCAGCTGGTCGAGCAGACCGGCCTGTCGCGGGCGACGGTCTCGGGGTACGTGAGCGACCTGGTGGGCCGCGGCCTGGTCAGCCCGGCCGACGCGCAGCCCACCGGCGGCCGCCCGGCCGGCCTGGTGCGCCTCACCCGCCGGGCCGGCGTGGTGGTCGGGGTGGACGTCGGCCGCACGCACGTCCGCGTCGCCGTCGCCGACCTCTCCCACGAGGTGGTCGGCGAGCACGTGGTCTCCCTCGCCGTCGCCGACCTGGCGGCCGACGCCGCCCTGGACGCCGTCGCGGCGCGGGTGTGCGCCGAGCTGGAGCGGGTGGGCGCGACCTCGGCCGACGTCGCCGGGATGGTGGTCGGGCTGCCCACGCCGCTGGTGGGCGGGGCGGCGACCGCCGAGGCCACCGTGGCGCAGTCGAACATCCTGCCGACCTGGTCGGGCAGCGCCCCGGCCCTGGAGCTGCGGCGGCGGCTGGCCGTCCCGGTCATCGCCGACAACGACGCCAACCTGGGCGCGCTGGCCGAGGTCCGGTGGGGGGCCGGCCGCGGGTCCCGCTTCACCGTCTACCTCAAGATGGCGACCGGGGTCGGCGGCGCGCTGGTGCTCGACGGCCACCTGCTGCGCGGTGTGGGCGGCACCGCCGGGGAGATCGGGCACGTCAGCCTGGACCCCGCGGGGGCGCTGTGCCGCTGCGGCAACCGCGGCTGCCTGGAGCTCACCGCCGGCGGCGGCGCGCTGCTCGACGCCATCCGCACCGCCGCGCCGCAGTACGGCGACCTGCGGTCGCTGGTGGCCGGCGCCGTCGACGGGGACCAGGCCTGCCGGCGGCTGGTCGCCGACGCCGGCACCTCGGTCGGCCTCGTCCTCGGCGGCCTGGTCAACACCCTCAACCCCGACCGCATCGTCGTCGGCGGCGAGCTGGGTGCCGCCGGCGACCTGCTCGTCGACCCGCTGCGGCGGGCGCTCGTCCAGTCCGCCATCCCCGCCGCCGCCGAGCGGCTCGCCGTGGTCCCCGGCTCGCTCGGGGGGCGCGCCGAGGCGCTCGGGGCGCTGGCGGTCGCGCTCCGCGAGGCCGACCGGCTCGCCTGAGGGAGGACTCCCTGTGGCTACAGCCGGGGCACCCACACCTCGCCGCGCAGCGCGCCGGCGACCACCTCGACGCCGCGCCGGGCCGCCACCAGGCGTGCGCCCTCGCGCTCGTAGGCGGTGACGGCGGCCTCGATCGCGTCCGGCGGCAGCTGGTCGGCGAGCTCCACGCGGACGGTGCGCCAGCCCTCCCGCGCGGCCTCGAGCCCGGCGCGCACGTGGTCGGCGGCGAACCGCGCGAGCAGCACCGGGTAGCGGCGCAGCACCGCGTGGGCGCGGTAGTCGGGCGGGACCAGGTCGAACAGCCAGGCCACCGCCGTCGCCTCCCAGTCGGGGGCACCCGGCGGCCGCACCTGCTCCGGCCAGCCCGGAGGAACGTCAGCTCCCACGACCGGGAGTCTGCCGCACGTCGAACGGGTGTTCGACCCGACGGGCCGGATGGCCACCCCTCGGGGTCCCGCGCCGAGCCTGCAAGGCGTGGGGGGAGGGGTGGTCCTCCCACCGGTCGGGATCAGCCGGCGGGCCGCTTGAGCCAGAACTGCTCGAACCCCCAGGTGCCCGCGCCGCTGGAGTGGTAGCTGACCAGTTCCCAGCCCTCGCCACCGAGACGGTTGAGCACCGAGCTGGTGTCCCCCTGCTGCCGCTCGAGCCGGCCGTTGGGGAGCTTGACGCTCACCCCCGCCCGCTGCGACTCGGCGTCGTTGGCCGTGATGACCGAGGCGTACTCCCAGGTGGTCACGCCGCCCACCGTAGCCGGGGCGGGTGCGCCGCCCGCTCAGCCGGGCGGGCCGATCCGGACCCACGGGTGGGCGACCCGCCCGCTCACCGGGTCGTAGGCGAACACGCTGCCCTGCCCCGGCTGGTCCAGCCGACGGTCGACCGGCACGCCGAGCAGCGCGCACAGCAGCAGGGTGCCGACGCCGCCGTGGCAGACCAGCGCGACGTCGCCGTCCGCCCCGGCCACCGCGCGGCCGGCCGCGGCGACCACCCGCGTCTGCGCGTCGACGGCCCGCTCCCAGCCCCGGACGCTCTCCTCCGGCCGGGCGAAGAAGGCGTCGGCGACGGCCTCGAACTCCGCGGGCGGCAGGAACCCGGTGGCCGACCGGTCGTTCTCGCCCAGGCCCGCGTCGACGGCCACGGGCAGCCCCACGGTGGCCGCCAGCGCGGCCGCCGTCTCCACCGCCTTGCGCTCGGTGCTGGCCACCACCCGGGCCAGCCGCGGGACCCACGGCTGGGCGAGCAGGAAGCGCAGCCGGTCGCGGCCGGCGTCGGACAGGCCCCACTGCGGGACGGGCACCTCCGGCTCGACCCGGACCTCGGGGTGGGTGACGACGTGGACCAGCACGCCGCACTCCTACCGTGCCGCCCTCCCCCGTGGGACCGTCCGCGGAACCGGTTCAGCCGGAAGGGGTGAACAGCGCCACGCACTCGACGTGGGCGGTCATCGGGAAGGCGTCGAACCCGCGCAGCCCCGCGAGGCGGTAGCCGGCGGCGGCGAACGCGGCGGCGTCGCGGCCGAGCGAGGCCGGGTCGCAGGCCACGTAGACCACCGCGCGCGCCCGGGTGCCGGCCAGCACGCGGCAGACCGCCGGCCCGGCGCCGGCCCGCGGCGGGTCCAGGACGACGACGTCCGGGGTGCCGCCGAGCTCCTCGAGCAGCCCGGTGAGGCCCTCGGCGTCCACCTCGCCCTGCCACACCTCGGCCTGCGGCAGTCGGGCGAGGTTCGCCTCGGCCGCCGCGCACGCCTCGGCGTCGGCCTCCACGCAGACCACCCGGCCGGTCTCCCCCGCCGCGGGCGCCAGCGCCCCGCCGAAGAGCCCGGCGCCGGCGTACAGGTCGAGCACGGTGTCCCCGGCGCGCACGCCGGTGGACGCGGACACCGCGTCCACCAGGGCGTCGGCCGCCGACTCGTGCACCTGCCAGAAGCCGGTGCCCTCGACCTCCCAGTCCCGGCCGCCGGCGCGCCGCCCGGCCCGCCGGGCGGGCTCGGCCGGCACGTCGGCCCCCGGCCGCAGCACCCGTGTCGACGTCGGGACACCGCGGCGGTCCAGCCGGGTGGTGGTCACCGCGCCGGCCGAGTCGACGGCGACGTCGACCGCCCCGGCGCCGGGCCAGCGCCGGCCCAGCACCGCCCGCGCGGCGGACTCCACGGTGATCGGGCAGTCCTCGAGCGGGACGACGTCGTGCGAGCGGTGCCGACGCAGCCCCGGCACGCCGTCGCGGCCGACGGCGAAGCGGGCCCGCGACCGCCAGCGCAGCGGCCCGCCGGGCAGCGGCTCGACGGCGAGGTCGCGCACCACCGGGTCGGCGGCGTCCAGCCCGCCCAGGCGGGTCAGCTGCTCCCGGACGACGCCGGCCTTCAGCCGCAGCTGGCCCTCGTGCGAGACGTGCTGCCAGTCGCAGCCGCCGCAGCGCCCGGGCCCGCTGTACGGGCAGGGCCGCTCGACCCGGTCGGGCGCGGCCTCGAGCACCTCGACGGCGTCGGCGCGGCAGTAGCCGGGCTGGCGGTCCTCGGTGACCCGGGCGACGACCCGCTCCCCCGGCAGGGCGTGCCGGACGAACACCACCCGGCCCTCGGCGCGCGCGACGCAGTGCCCCCCGTGCGCCACCGGCCCGACGGTCACGGTGAGCTCTCGGCCGACCCAGCCCAGGCCCCGCTCCGGCCGCGTCTGTCGGCCCCGCTGCAGGGGCCTGCCGCGAGCCTGCGAGCGGTGGGGGGCAGCGGGGTCCTCACCCATACGGCGTGGCCTCGACCTGGTCGTCGGTCAGACCACGGCGCAGGTCACCGGGCATCGGGCCCGGCCGGTCGTCGTCGCCCCGGCCGACCGAGCTCTCCAGCTGCCACGGCACCGTGGTGATCATGACGCCGGGCTGGAACTGCAGCCGGGCGCGGAGCCGCAGCGCGCTCTGGTTGTGCAGCACGTTCTCCCACCAGTGGCCCACCACGTACTGCGGCACGAAGACGATGACCAGCTCCCGCGGGCTGCGCCGGCGGATCCCCTTGACGTAGTCGACGACCGGCCGGGTGATCTCCCGGAAGGGCGACTCCAGCACGGTCAGCGGCACCGGGATGTCGTAGCGCTCCCAGTCGGCCTGCAGGCCGCGGGTCTCGGCGTCGTCGACGTTGACCGTCACCGCGGTCAGCACGTCCGGCCGCGTCGCGCGCGCGAAGGCCAGGGCCCGCAGCGTCGGCTTGTGCACCTTGGACACCAGCACGATGGCGTGCACCTTGCTGGGCAGCAGCCGCGCGTTGCTGTCCGGGGTGAGCTGCTCAGCGACGTGCGAGTAGTGCCGGTTGATCGCCCGCATGAGCAGGAAGAGCACCGGCATGACGAGGAGCACCAGGTAGGCGCCGCGGGTGAACTTCGTGACGATGATGATCAGCAGCACGATCGTGGTCAGGCTGCCGCCGACGGCGTTGATCAGCTGCGACCGGCGGATCCGCGCGCGGCTCCGCGGGTCGGTCTCGGTGGCCAGCTCCCGCCGCCAGTGCCGGACCATCCCCCACTGGCCGATCGAGAAGCTGGTGAACACCCCGACGATGTACATCTGGATCAGCCGGTTGACGTCGGCGGAGAAGGCGACGATGAGCAGTGCGGCGAACCCGGCGAGCAGCAGGATGCCGTTGCTGTAGACCAGCTTGTCGCCGCGGGTGTGCAGCTGGCGGGGCAGGAAGCTGTCCTGCGCGAGCACGTTGCCCAGCAGCGGGAAGCCGTTGAACGCCGTGTTCGCGGCGAGGATGAGGACCAGCGCGGTGGCCGCCTGGATGGCGAAGAAGCCGACCGAGGTGTCCCCGCCGAAGGTCGCCGCGGCGACCTGGGCGATGACCGTGCGCTGCGGCTCGGTCTCGCAGGCCGTGAAGCCGACGAGGTCGCAGGGGTGCTCGGCGTACCTGACGTCGGCGAAGAGGGCCAGCGCGGTGACGCCGGAGAACATCGTCGCGGCGATGCCGCCCATGAGCGCCAGCGTCGTCGCCGCGTTGCGGCTCTTGGGCGGCTTGAACGCCGGGACGCCGTTGGCGATCGCCTCGACGCCGGTGAGCGCGGTGCACCCGGAGGCGAAGGCGCGCAGCACGAAGAAGACCAGTGCCAGGCCGGTCACCTGCTCGAACCCGGGCTCGGGGGTGATCGAGTAGCCGGCGCTCTCGGCGGTGATGTCCTGGCCGAAGAAGTGCCGGACCAGCCCGGTCACGACCATGACCAGGATGCCGGAGATGAACAGGTAGGTCGGGACGGCGAACGTGCGGCCGGACTCCCGCAGCCCGCGCAGGTTGGCCGCGGCCAGCAGGGCCACCAGCCCCACGGCGATGGCCACCCGGTGCCGGTCGAGGTCGGGGAAGGCCGAGATGATGTTGTCGGTGCCGGCCGCCACCGACACCGCCACGGTGAGCACGTAGTCGACCAGCAGCGCGCTGGCCACCACCAGCCCGGCGAACTGCCCGTGGTTCTTGATCGCCACCTCGTAGTCCCCGCCGCCGGAGGGGTAGGCCCGCACCACCTGGCGGTAGGAGAGGACGACGGTCCCCAGCAGCAGGACGACGGCGATCGCCAGCCAGGGCGCGAGGAAGAGGAACGCCGTGCCGGCCAGCGTGAGGACGATGAGGATCTCCTGCGTGGCGTAGGCCACCGAGGAGAGCGGGTCGCTGGCGAAGATCGGCAGCGCCAGGCGCTTGGGCAGCAGCGACTCGCCGGCGCGGTCGCTGCGGACCGGTCGGCCCAGGACGAGCCGCTTCGGGAGTTGTCCGAGGTCGGACAGGCGTGGCACGGCGGCGATGGTACGGACGCCGGGGCCCCCGTCGCCGCCTCCTGCCGGTGGGTCCTCCCCCCGGGGGTGTGGCGTCCGGCACGCTCCCCGGACCGCCGTCGTGCGGGTGTAGCTTCGCGCCCGGGACGCGGGCCGCAGGCGCCCGTGACGACGACGCGGGGAGCGGCACGTGCACGTGGTCGTCATGGGCTGCGGCCGTGTGGGCTCGGCCATCGCACGGCGGCTGGAGCAGATCGGCCACAGCGTCGCGGTCATCGACCAGGACCCCGAGGCCTTCCGCCGGCTGGGGCCGGAGTTCACCGGCCGCCAGGTCACCGGCCTCGGCTTCGACCGGCAGACCCTGCTCGACGCCGGCATCGACTCCGCCGGCGCCTTCGCCGCCGTCAGCAGCGGCGACAACTCCAACATCATCAGTGCCCGGGTGGCGCGGGAGACCTTCGGCGTCCAGCACGTCGTGGCGCGGATCTACGACTCCAAGCGCGCCGAGGTCTTCGAGCGGATGGGCATCCCGGCCGTGGCCACCGTGCCGTGGACGGTGAACCGGCTGCTGCGCGAGCTGCTCTCGGTCAAGGTCAGCGAGATCTGGCGTGAGCCCACCGGCCGGGTGCTGCTGATGCGGGTGACCGTCACCGACGGCTGGGTGGGCCGCAGGCTCGCCGAGCTCGAGGCCGCCTCCGGTGCCCGGGCGGCCTGGCTGGTCCGCTTCGGCGAGGCCGTCCTGCCCTCGGCCGCCACCGTGCTGCAGGACGGCGACCAGCTCGTCGTCGCGGCCACCGACGAGATCTCCGACCGGGTGCACGCCACGGTCGAGCACCCCGAGGGAGGGCGGGCCTGATGCGCGTGGCCATCGTCGGCGCCGGCGCGGTCGGCCGCTCGATCGCCGGGGAGCTGCTCAACAACGGGCACACCGTGATGCTCATCGAGAAGGACGGCCGCAAGGTGCGCACCCGGGCGGTACCCGGCGCCGAGTGGGTGCAGGCCGACGCCTGCGAGGTGTCCTCCCTCGAGGAGGCCCAGCTGGCCACGTGTGACGTGGTCGTGGCGGCCACCGGCGACGACAAGGCCAACCTCGTCGTGTCGCTGCTGGCCAAGACCGAGTTCGCGGTCAACCGCGTCGTCGCCCGGGTCAAGGACCCGCGCAACGAGTGGCTCTACACCGAGGCCTGGGGCGTCGACGTCGCCGTCTCCACCCCGCGGGTGCTCGCCGCGCTGGTCGAGGAGGCGGTGACCGTCGGCGACGTCGTCCGGCTGATGAGCTTCCGCAAGGGCGCCGCCAACCTGGTGGAGATCACCCTGGCCGAGGACACCCCGTGGGCCGGCCGGCCGCTCGGCGAGGTGCCGCTGCCGCGGGAGACCGTGCTGACGGCGCTGCTGCGCGGCGACCGGGTGATCACGCCCTCCCCCGACGAGCCGCTCGAGGTCGGCGACGAGCTGCTGTTCGTCACCCACGCCGACGTCGAGGAGCAGCTGCAGCAGGTGCTCTCCGCCAGCAGCGTCTGACGGGGTCAGTCCGGCGGCGGGGCAGCTCTGTCGGCCTCGTCCCAAGTCCCGCCGTGAGCCTGCGAGGGGTGGGGAGGACGAGGTCCTGCCACGGTCTCGACCCTGTGCCGGTGCAGCCGGGCGACCACCCAGAGGGTGACCGCCAGCGCGACCGCGGTCACCGGCAGGCCGAGCACCAGCGAGGCGACGCCGAGCAGGTCCTCCTCGTTGGCCAGGTACAGCGGCGTCTGCACCGCCACCCGCAGCAGGAACGTCAGCGCCCACATCACCGTGAGCCAGCCGTAGGCCCGCACCACCCGGGGGTCGTCGCGCCAGTGCCGCTCGGGCTCCGGGTCGACCCGGCGGCCGTCGGGCGCCGTCTCGGGCGGCGGCCGGTGGTGCAGTCGCGCCCGGGCGGTGTCCACCCGCCGCCGCAGCCCCGGCAGCGAGTGCGCGGCCATCGAGCCCAGGTGGCTCGGTGCCAGGAACTCGGCGAGGACGCCGACCAGCGGCCAGCGCAGCGGCACCGACCCGAGCAGCACCACGCCGATGACGGCGTTGCGGATGATCCCCGGCACGAAGTAGTTGCGCGCCTGCCCGGACGCCGCGGCGATGGCCACCGCGACGGCGACGCCGAACAGGCCGCTGAACGCCTGCTGCAGGCTCTCCCGCCGGACCAGCCGGAACAGCACGACGAGGACGGCGGCGCCCAGCGCGCTGTAGACGCCGGTGCGCAGGTCGCCGATCGCGTTGGCGACGATGAAGGCGATGGTCGGCAGGGAGGCGTCGACCATCCCCCGCCAGCCGCCGAGCTGGTCGAGGACCAGGTGCCGGTCGAAGGTGAGCGGCCGGTCGTCCTCGGGCTCGTCGTGCGGTGCTGCTCCCCCCGGGTCGCGCCGGCCGTCGTCGTCGGCCGCCGGGGTCACCCCGCGCTCAGCTCGTACCAGGGGTTGTAGATGACCTTGCGGCCCTCGAAGTTGCCGAACCGGCCGCGTGCGGTGAGGGAGCGCCCCGGCTCGATCCCGGGGATGCGCCGCCGGCCGAGCCACACCAGGGTGACCGAGCCGGAGCCGTCGAACAGCTCGGCCTCGAGGGTCGGCACCGTCTCGCGCGGGGTGTAGACCACCGACTTCAGCCGCCCGGTGACCGTGACCACCTCGCCCTTGCGGCAGGCGCTCACCGGCTCGCAGCCGGCGCGGTCGGCCTCGGCGCGCAGCGCCTGCGCGTCGATGGTGGAGTCGTCGGCGGTCAGCCGCTGCAGCGTGCGCGAGAGCCAGCCGCCGGGACGCGTCTGTGTCACGGCTCCAGCGTAGTGCTGCCGCCGCGGCCGGCGCGGCGCTGCCCGAGCCACTCCCTCGCCGGTGCCCACTGCTCACCCGAGGGGTCGATCAGCTCCAGGTGACCGCCCGGGACGGGGCGTACCACCACCCGGTCCCCGGCCGCGCCGGCGGCCACGGCGAACCGCTCGGACTGCTCGAGGGGGACGACGTCGTCCCCGGTGCCGTGCACGCACAGCACGTCCGCGCCGGTGGGCAGCAGCCGCACCGGGTCGGCACCGGCGTAGCGGTCGGGCACCTCACCGGGCTCGCCGCCGAGGAACTCCTGGGTCGCCCCGCGGCCGAGCCGCTGCTCGGCGGCGCGGACGAGGTCGAGGACGCCGGCCTGCAGCACCGCCGCGGTCACCCGCACCCGCGGGCCGGCGCCGGGGGCGCCGTCGGGCAGCCGGCCGCGCCCGGCGGCCCACGCGGCGAGGTGGCCGCCCGCGGAGTGCCCGACGACGGCGACCTCGGTCAGGTCGAGGCGGGCCGCCTCCGGCAGGTCCGGCAGCGCGTCGAACGCGGCGGCGACGTCCTCGAGGGTGGCCGGCCACCCGCCGCCGCTGCCGACCCGGCGGTACTCCACCGCCACGGCCGCCCAGCCGGCGCCGGCGAGGTCGGCGGCCAGCGGGCGGGCCAGCTCGACCCCGTGCGCGGCACGCCAGAAGCCGCCGTGCAGCACCACGGCCACGGGCGCGGGTCCGTCGCCGGCGGGCAGGGTCAGCTCGAGGAACTGGTCGGGGTGCCCGCCGTAGGCGGCGGTCACGGGGGCGCTCACCCGGCGGGGTCGGGCGGGGCGGCGTGCCGGCCGGTGGACGGCGGAGCCGCCGTCGGCGGGGTGGACGGCGGAGCCGTCGGCGGGGTGGTCGGCGGGGCGGTCGGCGGGGCGGCGGCCGGCGGCGGGGCCCCGCCGGGCCGGCCGGCCTGCTGCTGGCGGGCGAGCTGGGCGGCGGCCTGCGGCGGCAGGGACAGCGGCAGTTGCTCGCGCACCGGCATGGGCTCGGCGCCCCGGACCACGACGACCTTGCGGAACACGTCCTCCAGCACCGCCGCGGCCTCCGGGTTCTCGGCCGCCGGGCCGCTGATCATCCCGCGGAGGAACCAGCGCGGGCCGTCGACGCCGACGAAGCGGGCGGCGCGGCGGACCGGTCGGGGCGGCGGGCCCCCGGGCTGGGCCGACGGGGTCACCACGATGCTGCCGGCGAGCTCGGTGCCGAAGGGGCCCTCGACCTCCTGCAGGCGGGCGCCCTGGCCGGAGGCGCCGCGGGCGAGGTCGGCGCGGACGTCGTCCCAGATACCGGCGGCGCGCGGCGCGGCGAAGGCGGAGACCTGCAGCAGCGAGTCGCCGTAGCGCAGGGTCGCGCCGATGACCTTCTGCTGCTGGTTGACGTCGACCCGGAGCTCCGTGCCCGGGACGGCGGGCAGCCGCAGCGAGCCGAGGTCGACGCGCACGGTGCCGTCGTCGGGGACGTCGGCGGCGTCGTAGGGGCCGGTGGTCTCGTCGACCTCGCGCTCGCGGTGCTGCGGCTCGGGCGGGACACCGCGCTCGCGCAGGCTGCGGTCGATCCGGTTGCGCCGTCGTCCGAAGGGCACCTCAGGCCTCCTGTCCCGCGCCGGTGGACCCGTGCCCGGCCTCGCCGCGGACGCTCTCCGGCAGTGCCTCGACGGTCACGAAGCGGGCCCGCACCACCGGCTGCACCACCAGCTGGGCGACCCGGTCGCCACGGCGCAGCGTGACCGGGGTGGTCGGGTCGAGGTTCACCAGGTTGACCTTGATCTCCCCGCGGTAGCCGGCGTCGATCGTGCCGGGGGCGTTGACCACGCTGACCCCGTGCCGGGCGGCCAGGCCCGAGCGCGGGTGCACGAACCCGGCGTAGCCCTCCGGGATGGCCACCGCGACACCGGTCCCCACCAGCGCCCGCTGGAGCGGGGCCAGCTCGACGTCCTCGGTGACGGTCAGGTCGGCGCCGGCGTCGCCCGGCAGCGCGTACCGCGGGGGCGCCGCCCCCGCCGCGGTGAGCCGGACGGGGACCTCGAGGGGGTCGACCACGACGGCGACCCTAACGGCGCCGGCGGCGGTCCGGCCGACCGGCCGCGGGGTCAGGCGCCGGCGCGGCGGAGGTCGGCGCGGACCCTGCGGGCGAGGGTCTCGGTGGCCTTGAGGTTGCCCCGCCCGCCGAGCGCGGCGCCGACCAGCAGCGGTGCCGCCGAGCCGACGTTGCGCACCAGCCGGCGGGACAGCCGGCGCCGCAGCGCCCGGAAGCCCGCCGTCCCCAGGACCGCGCCGACGCCCTGCTCCGTGGTGCCCTCGACGGCGCGCTGCTGGGTCCAGCTGGACAGGTAGGCCAGCGCCCGCTCGCGGGCGTCGCCGGGCGCCGGGCGGCCGGCCAGCTCGTGCAGCTCGCCGAGCAGCACCACCTCGACGGCCGCGACGAGCAGCGTCTCGGCGCCGAGCTCCAGCGGCAGGGCCACCAGCGACGGCGGGGCGAACCAGTGCGCGGCCGACAGGCCGCCGGTGGCCGCGCCGACGGCGGCGGTGAGCCGGGACGCCCGGGTGACGAGGGCGTCGGCGATCTCGTCGTCGGTGCGCCCGGGGTGGACGGCCCGCAGCCGGGCGGCGTCGCGGATGGGCAGCCGGGGCGCCGCCGCGGCGAGCAGGTCGCCGAGCACGGTGCCCGGCGACCGGCCGGTCTCGCCGTCGGCGGAGGCCGGCGCGTCGCCCCGCCGGCCGGCCGCGGAGGCGACCGCGCCGAGGACGTCGCGCAGCGTGCCGGCCGCCGAGCGCGGCTGACGGTCGGGCGCCCCGTCGTCCGGGGCGCTGCCGAGCAGCCCGGCCACCGCGTCGGCGACGGCGCGGGCCGCGCGGCCCAGGCCGGAGTCGTCGGCCAGCCAGGCCGGCCCGCCCGCCGGGGTCGCCCCCGGGCCGGCGGCCGGCCGCACCGGCCGCGGCGGCGGGACGTCCCGCGGTGCGACCCTGCGGTCCCCGTGCTCGCTCATCCCCTGCCCTCTCGGTGACGTGCTGGAACGGCCCCCTCGCAGGGCCCCGCCGCGAGCGTGCGAGCGGTGGGGGCGAGGGGGTCCTCGTTCAGGCGGCGCAGTCGCGGCAGTACAGCTGGTCGCCCTTGGTGGCGGCCAGCCGGCTGCGGTGCTGCACCAGGAAGCAGCGCGAGCAGGTGAACTCGTCCTCCTGCTTGGGCAGCACGCGGACGGTCAGCTCCTCGTTGGACAGGTCCGCGCCGGGCAGCTCGAGGCTCTCGTTGAAGTCGGTCTCGTCGACGTCGACCGAGGCGGACTGGGCCTCGGCACGCCGCGCCTTGAGCTCCTCGAGGGAGTCCTCGCCGAGCTCGTCGGCCTCGTTGCGGCGCGGGGCGTCGTAGTCGGTGGCCATGGGGTGTGCCCCTCCTCCGGGGTTCTCGCGGGCGGAACGCGCCCGCATCGTGCGACGGTGACGGGGAACGCCACCGTCCGGTCCGGCCGCCGGGGCGGCCGTGGGTTCCGGGACCGGCGCCCGCTCCCGCCGACTCCCGGGAGTCGGCCCGGTGCGGGACCGGCAGCCCCCCAACGCCGTGCGGTCCCGGTTTGTGCCCGCCCGCGCGCGGGAGACACGAGGAGTCGCGGCGGGCTCAGCGACGGGGTCCGGACGGGCCGGTGGGGAGGCGGAGTGCCGGAGGTTACCCTGCGGCCCGTGTCGAGTCCCGTGGGTGCCGATCCCACCGTCGTCGGCCCGTACCTCGCCTCCGTCCTGGGCGACGACCGATGGCGCGAGGTGACCGTCGAGCTGATCGCGGCGGGCATGTCGAACCTCACCTATGTGGTGACGCCGTCCGGGGGGACGCCGGAGGAGTCGGTGATCCTGCGCCGTCCGCCGACGGGTGCGGTGCTGGCCACGGCGCACGACATGGCCCGGGAGCACCGCGTGATCAGCGCGCTGGGCCCGACCGCCGTCCCGGTGCCGCGCACGCTGCACCTGTGCACCGACACCGACGTCCTCGGGGCGCCGTTCTACGTGATGGAGCGGGTGTTCGGCCTGCACGTCGTCGACCGCATCCCGGCGGGGTACGCCGACGAGCCGGCCCGGCGCCGGGCGATCGGCGAGGGGCTGGTCGACGTCCTGGCCGACCTGCACGCCGTCGACCCCCAGGCCGTGGGGCTCGGCGACTTCGGCCGGCCGGAGGGCTTCATGGCCCGGCAGGTGCGCCGGTGGACCCAGCAGTGGGAGGCCACCCGGGACCGCGACCGGCCCGGCCTCGACGCCCTCGCCGCCCGGCTGGCCGAGACCGTCCCGGCCGGCCAGCGGACCGGGATCGTGCACGGCGACTTCCGGCTGGACAACTGCCTGCTCGACCCGGACCGGCCCGGTGGCGTCCGCGCGGTCCTGGACTGGGAGATGTCGACGCTGGGCGACCCGCTGGCCGACCTCGGCATGCTGCACGTCTACTGGCCGCAGGCCGGTGAGCCCAGCGTCGCCGGGCAGAGCACGGTGACCGCGCTCGAGGGCTTCCCCACCCGCGCCGAGGTCGCGGCGCGCTACGCCGAGCGCAGCGGCCTCGACCTGGCCGACCTGAACTGGTACGTCGGGTTCGCCTACTTCAAGTTCGCCGCGATCGTGGCCGGCATCGTCGCCCGCTCGGCCGCCGGCGCGATGGCCGGCAAGGACACCTCCGGGTACGCCGACCGGATCGACCCGTGCGTCGAGCGGGGACGCGCCGCACTCGACGACGGTGTCCTCTGAGCCCCGGGGCCGACCGTAGGATCCGCGCGACCCGGCGAGCGCTGCCGGGCCGCCGGCGAGGAGGACGACCGTGAGCGTGGCAACCGAGACGCCCCCGGTGCGCCCCCGCAAGGACCGCCGGCTGATCCCGCCGCTGGTCTTCCTGCTCGTCCTGGCCCTCGCCGCCCTCGGCGTGTGGTGGAAGGTGCTCTCCGACGCCAGCGCCCGGGAGGAGGCCGCCGACGCCGCCTGCGCGACCGCCGAGGCCGCCCCGCCGTCCCTGGACCCCTCGACGGTGGCCGTGCGCGTCTTCAACGCCACCGACACCGCGGGCCTGGCCCAGACGGTGGCCGCCGAGCTGCAGCAGCGCGGCTTCGTCGTCGAGGAGATCGCCAACGACTCCAGCGACCGCGAGGTGACCGGCCCCGGTGAGGTGCGCCACGGCCCGGCCGGCGGCGACGCGGCCGCCTACCTGGGGCTGTTCCTCCCCGGCGCCGGCAGCTACCAGGACACCCGGGCCGACGCGCGCGTCGACCTGGTGATCGGTCCGGAGTTCGACCGGCTGGCCTCGCCCGAGGAGGTCGCGGCCACCCTCACACCCATCGCCAGCGCCGAGGCGGCCTGCTAGCGGCGCCTCGCGGAGGCGAGGGGGTCCTTCACGGGTGCAGCCGGTCGAGGAGGGCGAGGAACGGCTCGGCGACCGTCTCGGGGACGGCGACGGCCATCGGCGCGGCGAAGGGCCGGCCGGGCAGGCCGGTGACGACCAGCCCCGCCTCGGCGGCCACCAGGGCGCCGGCCGCGTGGTCCCACGGCTTGAGGTCGAGCTCGTAGTAGGCGTCCACCCGCCCGGCGGCCACCGAGCACAGGTCGAGCGACGCGCAGCCCTGGCGGCGGATGTCGCGCACCTCGGTCAGCAGCGCGGCGACGACGGCGCCCTGCGCGCGGCGCTGCTCCACCCGGTAGCCGAAGCCGGTGGCCACCAGCGTCTGCCCGAGGGAGTCCGGCCGGTTCCCGGACAGCCGCACGGGCTCCGGCTCGGCCGGCGTCGAGAGGAACGCCCCGCCGCCGGCGGTCGCGGTGAACAGCTCCCCGGTGGGCACGTCGAGCACCGCACCGGCCACGGTGGCGCCGTCGACCTGGGCGGCGATCGAGACGGCGTAGCCGCGCAACCCGTAGAGGAAGTTGACCGTCCCGTCGATCGGGTCGACCACCCACCGCACGCCGCTGGTGCCCTGCCGGTCGGCGCCCTCCTCGCCGAGCAGCCCGTCGTCGGGCCGCGCCGCGAGCAGCCGGCTGGTGATCAGCTGCTCGGCGGCGGTGTCGACGGCGGTGACGACGTCGGTCGGGCTGGACTTGACGTCGACGGCGGCGGCCGCCGACCCGCGCTCGCGGGTGATCAGCGCGGCCGCCTCCCGGGCGGTGTAGACCGCGAGGTCGAGCAGGACGGCGGGCGGGGGCGCGGCACTCACCCGGGCGATCCTGCCCGAGCGGCCACACCACCGTGCGGCGCCGGTCACTAGGGTGACCGCCGTGCAGCAGGGCTTCGGGGTGGACATCGGTGGCAGCGGCATCAAGGGCGGCCTGGTCGACCTCGCGCAGGGCGCGCTCGTCGGCGAGCGGTTGCGGGTGGAGACGCCGCGGCCCTCGACGCCGGAGGCGGTCTACCGGGAGGTCGCCGGGATCGTGGCGTCCTTCGGCTGGACCGGCCGGATCGGCGTCACCTACCCCGGCGTGATGAAGCGCGGCGTCGCCTACACCGCCGCGAACATGGACCCGGGCTGGATCGGCACCGACGTCGACGCCGGGATGACCGCGCTGGTCCCCGGCACCGTCGAGACGCTCAACGACGCCGACGCCGCCGGGCTGGCCGAGATGCGCTACGGCGCCGGCCGCGACCGCCGCGGCGTGGTGCTCATGCTCACCTTCGGCACCGGCATCGGCAGCGCCCTGTTCGTCGACGGGCACCTGGTGCCCAACACCGAGTTCGGCCACATCCAGGTCGACAGCGAGGACGGCGAGAAGCGGGCATCGGCGGCGGCCAAGGACCGGGAGGACCTCAGCTACCCCCAGTGGGCCAAGCGGGTCGACCGCTACCTCGACGTCCTCGAGAACGGGCTGTGGCCCGACCTGATCATCGTCGGCGGCGGCGTGAGCAAGAAGGCGCACAAGTGGGTGCCACTGCTGACCACCCGCACGGAGGTCGTGCCGGCGCAGCTGCTCAACGACGCGGGCATCGTCGGGGCGGCACTCACCGCCGCCGAGCGCATCGACCACTGAGGAAGGACCCCTCCGCCCCCCGGGAAGGACCTCCCTGCCCCCCACCGCTCGCAGGCTCGCGGCGGGCCCCTGCAGGAAGGCCGGCAAACGCTCGGCGCGGGCCCCTGCGGAGGGGCCGGTCACGGCTGCTCCTGCCACTCGGGGCGTCGGTCACCCCTCGGAGGGAGCGGCTGACCTGGGGTGGTGTGGCGCCCCCTCCGGGCGAGCACCGCCGCGATGGCGGTGGTCACACTCCGCTCCGCCGCTACAATGAAAGAGCCCCAGCCCGTCGCCACCCAGCCGGGAGTCATCCCCCGCCCGCGCCGCGGTCAAACACCGCGCCGGTCCGGTGGCACTCCCCGCTCCGTGGTCACTGACCGGGGCCGCTGCCCGGAGCTCCACCCGCTCCCGGGGACGCACCCAGCACGGGAAGGAACCTGAGTGCCCGCCGACAAGCCAGCACCGGACGCCGCCGGGAGCACGACCCGCTCCAGGACGGTCGCCGCCGGTCCCCGGGCCTCCCGGACCAGCGCACCCGTCGGGGTGGCCGGGAACGCGCCGGCCAAGCCCGCGCCGCGCAAGAAGGCCGCCGCGGCGAAGACCACCGCCAAGGGCAAGCCCAGCATCAGCCCCTCCCCGGGCGCCGGCGAGGGCACCGTGCTGACCGCCGTCGCCACCGAGGACTCCGCCGTGGCGGTGGTCGACGCCGGTGCCGAGGGCCTCACCCTCGACGAGACCGTCGTCGCCGGCCCCGACGGGGCCGAGGCGGCCGACGCGCCCGCGGAGGAGGCCCCCGCCGAGGGCGGCGACTTCGAGTGGGACGACGAGGAGGAGTCCGAGGCGCTGCGGCAGGCCCGCAAGGACGCCGAGCTCACCGCCTCGGCCGACTCGGTCCGCGCCTACCTCAAGCAGATCGGCAAGGTCGCGCTCCTCAACGCCGAGGAGGAGGTCGACCTGGCCAAGCGCATCGAGGCCGGCCTCTACGGCGCCGAGCGGCTGCGCCAGGCCGAGGAGGAGGGCCAGAAGCTCTCCCCGCAGATGCGCCGCGACCTCAACTGGATCGTCCGCGACGGCGAGCGCGCCAAGAACCACCTGCTGGAGGCCAACCTCCGCCTGGTGGTCTCCCTCGCCAAGCGCTACACCGGCCGCGGCATGGCGTTCCTGGACCTCATCCAGGAGGGCAACCTCGGCCTGATCCGCGCGGTGGAGAAGTTCGACTACACCAAGGGCTACAAGTTCTCCACCTACGCCACCTGGTGGATCCGGCAGGCGATCACCCGCGCGATGGCCGACCAGGCCCGCACCATCCGCATCCCGGTGCACATGGTCGAGGTCATCAACAAGCTCGGCCGCATCCAGCGCGAACTGCTCCAGGACCTGGGCCGCGAGCCCACCCCGGAGGAGCTGGCCAAGGAGATGGACATCACCCCGGACAAGGTGCTGGAGATCCAGCAGTACGCCCGGGAGCCGATCAGCCTCGACCAGACCATCGGCGACGAGGGCGACAGCCAGCTCGGTGACTTCATCGAGGACTCCGAGGCCGTCGTCGCCGTCGACGCGGTCAGCTTCACCCTCATGCAGGACCAGCTGACCAGCGTGCTGCAGACGCTGTCGGAGCGGGAGGCCGGCGTCGTCCGGCTGCGGTTCGGCCTCACCGACGGCCAGCCGCGCACGCTCGACGAGATCGGCCAGGTCTACGGGGTCACCCGGGAGCGGATCCGGCAGATCGAGTCCAAGACGATGTCGAAGCTGCGCCACCCCAGCCGCTCGCAGGTGCTGCGCGACTACCTCGACTAGGGCCGTTCCAGCACGTCGCCGAGACGGCTCCCGACCTCCGGGTCGGGAGCCGTTCTCGTCGTGCGTGTGGCCGCCGTGTCGCGGGCGGGTGTCGTCCCGGTCGCGCTGAGGTCACGATCTCACCCGCCCGGGCGGGCGGGGCGGTGTACGAGGGCCCCGGCCGGGTAGACGGCGTAGCGTGGAGGACGTCGAGACAGCAGCGGACCCACGAGCCGGAGACCTGCCGGCGCACGGAACGACCAGCACCACCCAGACAGACCGGCACGACCCAGTGACGTCCCTGCTGACCCCCACCCACCCGTCCCACCGGCCACCCGCTCCCCATCACGGGCGAGTCGGCCGACGGATCGGGAGGATCGGGAACACAGGGGCTCATCCTGGCGCTGTGCAGGAGGCCGATCCGCAGCCGCGGGTCCGTGCGGTAGAGAGCGAGTGATGACCCAGATGACCCAGACGCTGACGACGACCCCCGCCGCCGACGACCTGGTCGTGCCCTTTCACTGCGACCGGTGCGGCGCACTGGCCAAGGTGCGTGTCGTGCTCGCCAGCGGTAGCGACCTCGTCTTCTGCGGGCACCACGCTCGCGAGTACGAGTCCAAGCTCCGCGACATCGCCGTCGACATCATCGAGACGGACGGCGAGCAGCACCTCGCCCGCTGAGAGAGGCGCTATCGTCGCTCCCTGCGATGAAGCCCTCACCCGACGACGCCGCCGGCGTCCCCGTTCCGCCTGAGGCGGACGGGGGCCCGGCGGCTCCGTCGTTGTCGGGGACCCCCGGTCGACACGAGGACCCCGAGATGCCGCAGCACCCCACTCCCCACGCGCCCGCCGCGGACGCCGCCACGCCCGGCGAGCTGTCCGACGACACCCGTCCGGTCCCCCGCGACCGGGGTCCCCTCGGTCCCGACGCGCCGCCCCCGCCCGGGGTCCCGGCCGCGCCGCCCGCGGCCACCGCACCCGGGGCCGACACGCCCGGGGTGACCCCACCCGCCGCGGCGGCATCCGCAGGCGCCCCCGTCGCCGAGGCGCCACAGCCGGCTCCTGCGGCCGACGGACCGGCTCCGGCGGACGAGCCTCCCGCGCCGGCACCCGACCCGGTCCACGACACGGTGGCGCTCCCCGACGGCCCCGTGGGCGCCTCGCCGACCGAGCCGGTCCCCACGGACGCGACGGCGCGCCTCGACCCGGCCGGTGCGCCGCCGCCGGCGCCGGCCGCGGCACCGGTCGGGCCCCCTGCCGGGTCCTCCCCCGCCGGCTCCTCCCCTGCCACCGTGCCGCCGCCGAGCACCCCCGCGGCCCCCCCGCCGGCCGGCGTCGGACCCCGGCGGCGCGGCTGGCGACGGCCGGCCGTCCTCGCGCCGGTGGCGGTGCTCGCCGCCCTCGGCGTGGCCTACGGGGTGGACCTGCTGGTCGCCGGCGACGACGTGCCGCGCAACACCGTGGTGGCCGGCGTCGACATCGGCGGCCTCTCGCCCGCGGCCGCGGCCGACCGCCTCCAGGAGGACCTGGCGCCGCGGGTGGCCGCCGACCACGTCGTCGTGGCCGACGACGTGGAGACCACCCTCTCCCCCGCCACCGCCGGCATCACCCTCGACGTCGAGGGCACCGTCGACGCCGCCGACGACCAGCCGCTCGCCCCCTGGACGCGCCTGGTCTCCCTGTTCTCCGAGCGCGAGGTCACCCCGGTCATCACCGGCGAGGAAACGTCGCTGACCGCGCAGGTCGACACCATCGCGACGCAGGTCGACCGCGTGCCGGTGGACGCGACCATCGCCGTCGAGGACACCACCGCGACGCTGGTGCAGCCGGTCGACGGCCGCACCCTCGACCGGGAGGGCGCGGCCGAGGCCATCACCGCCGCCCTCGCCTCCGGAGGGGACCCCGCCACGCCGATCGAGCTGCCGGTCGACGTCGTCCCGGTGCGGGTCGACGCCGAGGAGGCCGGGCGCGTCCTCGACGAGACGGTCACCCCGGCACTGGCCGCGCCGGTGACGGTCACCAGCCAGGACGGCGCGACCTCCGTCGACGTCCCCGTCGAGGCGATCGCCGCCTCGCTGACGTTCACCCCCGAGGACAGCGGCGAGCTCACCGTCGGCGTCGACCCGGCCGCGCTGCAGACGGCGATGGGCGAGGACTTCACCGCGTTCGGCACCCCGGCCCAGGACGCCCGCTTCGAGATCTCCGGCGACACCGTGCAGGTCGTCCCGTCGGTGGAGGGGACCGGCGTGGACCCGGCCGTGCTCTCCACGCAGCTGCTGGAGGTGCTGCCCGACCCCGCACCCCGCACGGTGACCGCCGAGCTCGGCCCGGTGCCCGCCGAGCTGACCACCGAGGAGGCCGAGGCCCTCGGCATCCGGGAGAAGGTCAGCTCGTTCACCACCACCACGGGCAACAACTCCAGCGGCACCAACATCCGCGTCGTGGCCGAGGAGGTCGACGGCGCGCTGGTGCTGCCCGGCGAGACGTTCAGCCTGAACACCCACACCGGCCCGCGCGGGGCGGCGCAGGGGTACGTGCCGGCCAACGTCATCAGCGGCGGTGAGCTCTCCACCGCGGTCGGCGGCGGCATCAGCCAGTTCGCCACCACGATGTTCAACGCGGTGTTCTTCGCCGGGCTCGAGGACGTCTACCACAAGCCGCACAGCTTCTACATCAGCCGCTACCCGGCCGGGCGCGAGGCCACGGTGTACGAGGGCCAGATCGACCTGCAGTGGCGCAACGACACCGAGACCGGCATCTACGTCGACACCCAGTGGACGCCGGGCGCCTCGGGCGGGTCGATCACCGTCACCTTCTACGGCACGCGCTACTACGAGGTCGAGGCGATCGAGGGGCCGCGGCGCAACGTGCGCCAGCCCGCCGTCCAGGAGAAGGTCGACGACGGCAACTGCATCCCGCAGGGCGGCGCCCAGGGCTTCGACGTCACGGTGACCCGGGTCTTCCGCGACCTGCAGAGCGGCGCGGAGCTGCGGCGGGAGTCCTTCGACACCAGCTACGCCGCCGAGGCGGTCATCCGCTGCGTGCCGGCGCAGCCGGACCCGGCCGCGCCGGCACCCGCCCCGGAGGGCGCCCCGCCGCCCGCCGCGCCGTCGGCCCCCGGTCGCCGGCCCGGGCACCGCCGGACCCGCTGAGCTCCTCGCCCGACCGGGCGACCGTGCCCGGTGCCACCCGCGCGGCCCGGCGGGCGGCGGCGCCCGGCGTGCACACTGGGCCGGTGAGCACCGTGCGGGCCGGCGGGCCGCCCCGCACGGACGGGGCGGCCGGGGAGCGCACCGACGGCTCGCCGGCCCCCGCGGGCACCGCCTCGGGGGCACGCCGCGCCGACGTCCCGCGGCCCGGGCGGCTCGACCACTGGCCGGCCGTGGTCCGCGTGCCGCTGCAGGTGCTCGGCCGCGCGGTGGCCAAGGCGTGGCAGGACCGCATCCTGGGGCTGTCCGGCGAGGCGGCGTTCTGGCAGATCCTCTCGGTGCCGCCGCTGCTGATCGCCCTGCTCGGCTCGCTCGGCTTCCTGGGCGACTGGATCGGCGCGGCATCGGTGCAGACCGTCGAGGACACCCTGGTCGACGCCTCCAGCCAGGTGCTGACCGCCGACGTCGTCGACACGCTCGTGCGGCCCACCCTCAGCGACATCCTGACCTCGGGCCGGCTCGACGTGGTCAGCCTCGGCTTCCTGCTCACCCTGTGGGCCGGGTCGTCGGCGACGGCGACGTTCATGAACACGATCGTCATCGCCTACGACCAGCGCGACGTCCGCGGCCCGATCCGGACCCGGCTGATGGCGCTGGGGCTCTTCGTCGTGGGCCTGGTGCTCGCGGTGCTCATGCTGCCGCTGCTGGTGCTCGGGCCCGGCCTGCTCGTCGCGGTGCTGCCGCAGGACTGGCAGGACACCGCCACGGTGCTGATCAACGCGGTGTACGTACCGCTGGTGGTCGTGGGCCTGGTGCTGGCGCTGGCGAGCTTCTACCACGTGATCCTGCCCCGGCGGCTGCCGTGGCGGCGGCACCTGCCGGGCACGGTGCTCGCGGTGGTCTTCTTCGTGGTGGCGGCGACGGTGCTGCGGCTCTACGTCTCCGACATCCTGGTCGCCGCGCTGCCCTACGGGGCGCTGGCCACCCCGATCGCGGCGCTGCTGTTCCTGTTCTTCTTCGGGATGGCCGTGCTGCTGGGCGCCGAGCTCAACGCGGCCGTGCAGGAGCGCTGGCCCGCGCCCCTGCGCCGGCACACCCGGCGGGCCCAGCGCCGCCGGGCCGCCGAGCTGCAGGCCGAGGCCAGGCGCCTCGGCCTGCAGTGAGCGACTGGAACGGCCACCCTTCAGGGGCCCCGCGCCGAGCGGAGCGAGGCGTGGGGTGAAGGGTGGTCCTTCTACTTGCGGAGCTGCTCGTAGACCTCCTTGCAGGCCGGGCACACCGGGCTGCCGGGCTTGGGGCTCTTGGTCACCGGGAACACCTCACCGCACAGGGCCTCGACCAGCGTGCCCATGACCGCGCTCTCGGCGATCTTGTTCTTGCGCACGTAGTGGAAGACCTCGTTGGCGTTGCCGGTGTCGCTGTCGCGGACGTCGGGCTTCTCGAGGAGGTCGGAGTCGCTCACGGGCTCTCCCAGGGTCGGGTCCAGGTCGCGGCGGGTGCCCGGCGCCCAGGGAGGAGCCGGGCGCCACCCGCCCACCGACCATGATGGCAGGGTGTCCGTCGAACCCACCTCCACCGGCCGTCACGCCGCCGGCTCCCCGCTGCGCCTCTCCCCCGAGGTCGCCGAGGCGCTGGCCACCGGAGCCCCCGTCGTCGCGCTGGAGAGCACGCTGCTCGCCCACGGCCTGCCCCGGCCGGACAACCGGGCCGCCGCGGACGACGTCGAGGCCGCGGTGCGGGCCGGTGGCGCCCTGCCGGCCACCGTCGCGGTGCTCGACGGCGTCCCGCACGTGGGTCTGACCGCCGAGCAGGTCGACCGGGTGTGCAGCGACCCCGACCTGGCCAAGCTCGGCGTCCGCGACCTGCCGGTGGCCGCCGCGCTGGGCCTGTCGGGAGCCACCACCGTCTCCAGCACCGCCCTGCTGGCCGCCGCCGCGGGGATCGGCGTGTTCGCGACCGGCGGGCTGGGCGGGGTGCACCGCCAGTCGGCCGAGACCTTCGACGAGTCGGCCGACCTCACCGCGCTGTCGCGGACGTCGCTGGCCGTCGTCTGCGCGGGCGTGAAGTCCATCCTCGACGTCCCGGCGACGCTGGAGCGGATGGAGAGCCTGTCGGTGACCGTCGTCGGCTACCGCACGCGGACCTTCCCCGGCTTCTACGTGGCCGACTCCGGGTCGCCGGTCGAGTGGTCGGTCGACTCCCCGGAGCAGGCCGCCGCGGTGCTCGCCGCGCGCCGGGAGCTGGCACCGGGCGCGGTCGTCGTCGCCAACCCGCTGCCGGCCGACGAGCAGCTCGACCCGGCGCTGCACGACCGGGTCATCGCCGACGCGCTCGCCGCCGCCGAGGCCGCCGGCGTGCGCGGCAAGGCGGTGACGCCGTTCGTGCTCGACCACCTGCACCGGGCCAGCGGGGGCGCCACCTTGGCGGTCAACGTGCGGCTGGTGCTGCGCAACGCCGAGCTCGCGGGCCGGATCGCCGCCGCGCTCGCCGGGCAGGCGCGCTGAGCACCGCGCGGCCGGTGGTCGTCGTCGGCGACGTCGCCACCGACGTCGTCGCCGTCCTCGCCGGGGAGCCGGCGCCGGGTTCGGACCGGCCGGCCACCATCCGCACCCGGGGCGGTGGCGCCGGCGCCAACGTGGCCGCCCACCTGGCCGCGCTCGGCGTGCCGGTGCTGCTGGCCGGCTGCGTCGGCGACGACGCCGCCGGGACGGCGCAGGCCGGCGAGCTGGCCGCGGCCGGCGTCCGGACGGCGCTGCGCCGCGTCGCCGGGGCCGCCACCGGCACGATCGTGAGCCTGGTCGAGCCCGGCGGGCAGCGCAGCATGCTGGCCGACCGCGGCGCCAACCTGGACCTGCGTGCCGGCGACGTCCCGGCACCTCCGCCCGGCGGGCACCTGCACCTGTCGGGCTACACGCTGCTCGACGAGCGGCCGCGCGCGGCCGGGCTGGCGGCGCTGGCCGCGGCCCGTGGCGCCGGGTGCACCGTCTCGGTGGACCCGGCCTCGACCGGCCCGCTGGCCGCCTCCGGGGTGGACCGGTGGCTGGCCGACACCGCCGGCGCCGACCTGCTGCTGCCCAACGCCGACGAGGCGCGGCTGCTCACCGGCTGCGCGGACGCGGCCGCCGCCGCGCGGGCGCTGGCCGGCCGGCACGCCGCGGTGGCGGTGACCCTGGGTGCCGACGGGGCGCTGTGGGCCGCGGGCGGCACGCTGGTGCACCGCCCCGCGCACCCCGCCGAGGTGGTCGACACCACCGGCGCGGGGGACGCGTTCACCGCCGGACTGCTGGCGGTGTGGCTGGCGGGAGGGGAGCCGGCCGCCGCCCTGGACGGCGGGCTGGCCCGGGCCGCCGCGGTGGTCGGGCGGCCCGGGGCGCGCTGAGGATCAGCCGTCGATGACCCGGCCGCCCTCGATCACCCGGCGCTCCCGTCCGGGCGCCTCCAGGATCCGGTCGGGCCGCGGGGCGATGTAGCGGTGGGCGTCGAGCTTCTTCTTCGGCGGCCGGTCGTTGGCCATCACGACGGCGATCCAGGGCAGCACCGTGCCGAGCACGGCGAAGATGATCATCAGCCACACCGTCTGGTAGAAGACCGCGGCCAGCACCAGGCTGACGCCGCGGACGGCCATGGTGAGGACGTAGCGCCTCTTCCGGGCGGCGTGCTGCTCCACCAGGCTCGGTTCGGCCTGGGTGATCAGCACCGGCTCGGCCTTGCGGGGTCGCGCGGACTGCTGGCTCGAGGCCACGAGCACCCTTCCCTCCGCGGGCCGGGGCAGAGACGGCACGGTGTCGCCTGCGCGGGACCGGTTGCTCGCCATCCGGTGGCGGGCAATCCGGCGTCTCCCGGTCCAGACTCCATCGTGCCACTCGCAGCAGGTCCGTGCAGGGGCCTCCGCGGACGATCCGGTACTGGCGGAGGGCGTGGTCAGCGGGTCGCCGCGGCGGCCCTCGCCGCCTTCTTCGCCTCCTGCTTGGCGGCACGCACCTCGGCCAGGGACTCGGGCCCGGTGATGTCGGCGACCGACCGCCGCGAGCCCTCCTCGCCGTAGGAGCCGGCCGCCTCGCGCCACCCCGGCGGCGTCACGCCGTACTGCTTGCCGAGCAGGGCGACGAGGATCTTGGCCTTCTGCGCGCCGAAGCCGGGGAGCTCGCCGATGCGACGCAGCAGGGTGGCGCCGTCCGGGACGCCGTCCCACAGGTTCTCGGCGCGGCCGTCGTAGCGGTCGACCAGCAACCGGCACAGCGCCCGTGTCCGCGCCGCCATGGACCCGGGGTAGCGGTGCACCGCGGGCGGCCCGGCGAACCAGGCGGCCACCGCGTCGGGGTCGGCGTCGGCGATGTCGGCGGCCGACAGGCTGTCCGACGCGGGGTCCAGGCCCATCCGCTCGGCGAGCAGGCGCGGCCCGGCGAAGGCCCGCTCCATGGGGAACTGCTGGTCGAACAGCATCCCGAGCACGAGGGCGAGCGGGTCACGGCCGAGGAGGTCGTCGGCGGCGTCGTCCTGGGTGATGCGCAGCGTCGGCACGTCGGCAGTGTGCCGCAGCACGGCCCCGGGGCGACTGCCCTCCGGCGGCGGCCACCGTGGTCCTCCCGGTCGTGACGGTCGTGCTCAGTGCAGGGCGGCGTCGGCCGGGCCGACGGCCCACCGGCGGAAGCGGACGACCAGGCCGGCCCGGGTGGGGGCGCAGCAGTACGGGCCCGCCGCGACCGGGACGCCGGCCGGGAAGGGGGCGACGCGGACCAGGCGGAACGGCTCGTCGTCGACCCGTGCCCGCACGGTCACCGCGTCCCCGGCGCGGCTCGCGCGCACGGTCACCCGGCGCCCGGCCCACTCCGGCACGGGCGCCACCGACCAGTCGGAACGGCCCAGCGTGACGACGGCGCCGACCTGGAGCGCACCGTCGGAGACCTCGACGCCGGCCTTGAGCCACGTCCGTGCGTCGGCCCGCAGCACGAGCCCCGCCTGGTCGAACTGCTCGCCGAAGGACGCGTCGAGGGAGACCTCGACCGCGCCCGGGTCGGTCAGCGGAGCGAGCAGCGCGTGCGCGTCGTCGTGCACGAAGCCGTAGGCGGTGTGCCGCCAGGCGTCGCTGCCCTCGGCCGCGGTGACGAGCAGGTCCGCCCCCTCCTCCGACGCCGCGACCGGCGGCGTGGTCCACGACCCGCCGGACCAGGGCAGGACGGCGAGCGGGTCCCGACCGGAGGAGTCGCCGGCGGCGTCGTCCTGGGTGGTGCGCGGCGTCGGCACGTCGGCAGTGTGCCGCAGCGCGACCCCGGGGCGGCCCGCCGCGGGCGGGACGCCGTCCACGAGCACCCGGTGGCGGATCGTGCGCGATCAGGTGAGGCTCGACCGGTGAGGATCCTGGTGACGGGGGCGTCCGGCTTCGTGGGCAGCCGGCTGGCCACCGCCCTGGTCGGGGAGGGCCACGACGTCCGGGCGATGACGCGGCACCCGGAGGGCTACCGCGGCGCGGGCGCCGCCGTCGCCGGCGACGTCGGCGACGAGGGATCGCTGCGCGAGGCCCTCGACGGCTGCGAGGCGGCCTACTACCTGGTGCACTCGCTCGCCGACCCCGACTTCGAGCGGAAGGACGCCGCGGCGGCCCGGTCGTTCGCGCGGGCGGCGGCCGGGACGGGGGTCGGGCGCATCGTCTACCTGGGCGGCCTGGGCCGTGACGGCGACACCCTCTCCCCGCACCTGCGCAGCCGCCGTCAGGTCGAGCGGCTGCTGGGCGGGACCGGCGTACCGGTCACGGTGCTGCGCGCCGGCATCGTCGTCGGCCACGGCGGCGTCTCGTGGGAGCTGACCCGTCAGCTGGTGGCCCACCTGCCGGCGATGGTCACCCCCCGCTGGGTGCACACCCGCACCCAGCCGATCGCGGTCGCCGACGTGATCCGCTACCTCGTGGGCGTGCTGCGGGCGCCGGAGGCCGCGGGCCGGGTGTTCGAGGTGGGTGGCCCCGAGGTGCTCTCCTACCTCGACATGCTCACCCGGGTGGCCCTCGTCCAGAACCGTCACCTCTTCGTCGTCCCGGTGCCACTGCTCAGCCCGCGGCTGTCCTCCCGCTGGCTGGCGCTGGTGACCGACGTCGACGTCGCCACCGGCCGGTCGCTCATCGACTCGATGACCAACGAGGTGGTCGTCACCGACGACTCGATCCGCTCGGTGGTGCCCTTCGAGCCGATGGACTACGACCGGATGGTCCTCGAGGCGCTCGTCGAGCGCGCCGCCGAGCACCGGCGACGGGGCCGCCGGCGGCGGGCCGGGTGGCTGAGCCGCGGAGCCCGCCGGTGACCGCGGCGCGGCGCGGGCCGGCCGGCACCGTGGGCCGGTGGCTGCGGCGGACGCTGATCGAGCGGGTGCCCCGCGACCACCGCGAGTCCGACGCCGCCTTCCGCCGTCGGCGCCGGATCACCGCCGGCACCGCGGTGACCGGCGCGACGCTGCTGGGCGTGTCGCTGTCCCAGCCGCCGGACTCGCCGCGGTTCTACGGCCTGACGCTGGCCGTGGCCGGCACCTGGGTGGCCGGGGGGCTGGCCTCCGGGCCGCTGCACCTGGGTTGGACCGTCGGTGAGGACAGGGCGCTGCGCCGGCCGCTGACCACCCCGGTCCTCACCGGCGTGGGCGCCTTCGGCGCGTTCTACGGCGCCGCGCTGGTCGCCCGGCGCATCCCGGTCCTCGACCGGGCGATCACGTCGGTGCTCCGCTACGCCCACCAGGGGTCGTTCCCGCTGGTGCTGACGACGACGCTGGCCAACGGCGTGGCCGAGGAGGTGTTCTTCCGCGGGGCGCTGTACGCCGCGATCGGCGTCGACCGGCCGGTGCTCAAGTCGACAGCCGTCTACGGCCTGGCCACGACCGCCACGCGCAACCCGGCGCTGGTGCTGGCCAGCATCGCGATGGGGGTGCTCTTCGGGCTGCAGCGGCAGGCCACCGGCGGCATCCAGGCACCGGTCCTGACCCACCTGGCCTGGTCGGTGCTCATGCTGCGCCACCTGCCCCCGCTGTTCACCGACCGGCCCGCACTCGACGACCCGCGGCCCCCTCGGCGGGGCGTGACCTCCGGAGCGTGAGCTGCGCGCCCGACCGGGCGCCCCCGCGACCCGCGCGGACGACGACGTCCCGGCACCTCAGAGCTGCAGGACCGCGGCCGCGCTGAGGTACGCCGCCGACACACCCTCGGGGTCGTGCAGGTCCCCCGGGTCCGCCACCGCCGCCCGGGACCGCGCGCGCACCGCGGCTCCGGGGTCCTCGGCGACGAGGTCGACGGACAGCCCTGTGACGACGGCACGGGCGTCGTGCTCGTCCGGGCCGTCGAGGGCCAGGCCGTCGTGGAGCAGCTGCGCCGCCTCCCGGAACACCTCGCGGGCCAGCTCGGGGTCCACGTCGGGCCGCTCGCGGGCCACCGCCTCGGCGGCCGCCAGGAACTGCCCGAACGGCGGGCCCACGCCGGGGGGGGGGGGGGGGCGACGTGCCGCGAGCCTCCCAGCGCGGGTCCGTGGGGACGACGCGGTCGTACCACTCGCTCACCCGGTGTCCCCCGCCGCGGGCCACGGAGGGGGACACCGGGTGGTCGGGCGTCAGGTCAGGCGGGGACGTGCTGCCCGGTGACCGGCGCGTGGACGGCGGGCTCGGCTCGCAGCAGCGCTCGTGCCGCCGGAGCGAGCCCGACGACGAGGGCGCCGGCCCACACCGTCGTCGACCAGGGCTGCGAACCGACGCCCAGGAACAGCACCGTGCCGAGGCACACGGTCAGCGCCGCCCACAGCGGCACGATGCGCGCCCGGCGGAGCGCCACCGCCTGGGGGAGCCACGCCAGGGCACCGAGGAGGAACGGCACGAACAGGGCCACGTTGAACGGCACGACGTCGAACGCCAGCCCCAGCTCGGCGGCCGACTGCCGGTCCGGCTGGGCGGACAGGAGCTGCAGCAGCCCGTAGTAGCCGGTGAGGTGCACGACCTCGCCGATCACCCCGAGCACGGCGAGGAGGAGTCCCGTCCACGCCCAGCGCCGGGATCGTGCCGCGGCCAGCCGCCACAGCGCCACGGCCGCGGGGATGCTCGCC
Source organism: Geodermatophilus dictyosporus (assembly GCF_900115505.1). Lineage (GTDB taxonomy): Bacteria > Actinomycetota > Actinomycetes > Mycobacteriales > Geodermatophilaceae > Geodermatophilus > Geodermatophilus dictyosporus. The sequence continues at coordinate 238,689 of NZ_FOWQ01000005.1, forward strand.
AGCACGCCGGCGTAGGCCAGCCACGAGGCAAGCTCGAAGGTGCCCCGGTGCGCGTCGATGGCGGCGAGCTGGGCCGTGGCCTCGGCGACGCCCCACGTGGTGGCCACCCCACCCACCTCGTCCACCCCCTCGGCGGACATCCGCAGCAGGTCCGCCGCCCCGAGCAGCACCGGGGTGAGCACGATCCCGCCCGCCCCCACGATCTCCGTCTTCCTGGCCATGTCGTCCTCCGAGGTCCCCCGGTCCGTGCCGGGACGTCCCAGACCCTGACCGGGCACGCCCGTCGCGTCGTCCGCCTCGGCGCACCCGGCGGTGTGGCAGCGGCGCACCGGCGGACTCGCAGATCCGCTGACCGGACGTCAGCGCGCAGGTGGACGCTCCGGCCGCCCGCCGCCACTAACCTCCGCCGCATGCGCTGGGGGCGGCCGCTGCGCGGCGACCTCGTGGCCGCCGCCGCGTGCGGCGGCTGGGCGGCGGTGTTCCTGGTGTCCGACACACCGCTCGCCGCCGCGGTGCTGAGCCCGCTCGTCGCGCTCGCGGCGCTGGGCGCCCGTCGTCTCCCGGCCTGGGCGGCGTTGCTGACGTGCGGGGTGGGCTTCCTCGGGGACCGGCTCGGCGTGCCCGTCGAGAACCAGGCGTTGCTGCCCGTCCTGCTGGTCGCCGCCTACGCCCTCGGCCGGTGGGCCGCACCCCGGGCGGCCCTGCTGCCGCTCGCGGCCCTCGAGCTCGGTGTCCTGGCAGGGGGCGGCACGGGGCTGGACGTCGTGTTCGCCGCCGTCCTCGGCGCCGTCCCCTGGGCCTTCGGCCGCCTCGTGTGCCGCCGCACGGCCGCGGCCGTCCAGGCCCGGCAGCACGCCGCGGAGCTGGCCGCCCGCGACCCCGCCGCGCTCGCCGCACGGGCGGTCGCCGAGGAACGGGGGCGCCTGGCGGGGCAGGCGCTCGGTGCCGTCCGGACGGCGGTGGAGACGATGCACGCGTGCGCCCTGGCGGCCGGGCCGCAGCTGGCGCCGGAGTCGCTCACCAGGGTCACGGCGCAGGGCCGGGAGGCGGTCGGCGAACTGCGGCGGCTGCTCGGCCTGCTGCGCACCGAGGCCGGGACGTCGCCGGAGGCCGTCCCGGTGCCCCTCCGCCGCCGACCCCTCCGCGCGCACCTGGTCGACGCCTCGGTGGTCGCCGCGCTCGCCGTCCTGTGGCCGCTGGAGGCGGCGGTGATCGACGGCGACCTCGGTCCGGTCCGCCTCGTCCTGGGGTACGCGGTCGTGGCCGGGGTGGCCCTGCGCCGCGTGGACGCCGCGCTGGCCTGCCTGCCGGCCGCTGCGGCCACCGCGGCCGCGGTCCCGACGGACCTGCCCCTGGACGACCTGTCGCTGGCACTGGCCCACGGCCTGCTGACCTGGTCGGCCGCCGTCGACGGCCGCGCCCGCGCCTGGGCCGCGGTCACCCTGCTCGCGGCGCTGGCCGTGCTCGGGGTGCACCTGGGAGCGCCCGGCAGCGAGGGCGTCACGCTGGCCGCCGTCGCCCTCCCCGCCGTGGCCGGTCACCTCTGGGCCGGGCGCGACCGCGCGGAGCGGTCCGCCCGCGGCGTGGCCGAGGTCCTGCGCTCGGCACAGGAGGCCGCGGCCGAGCGCGCGGTCCACGAGGAACGGCTGCGGCTGGCCCGCGACCTGCACGACGTGGTCAGCTCCGCGGTCGGCGTGATGGTCCTGCAGGCGGGAGCCGCGCTCGCCCAGCGCGACCGGGACCCCGAGCGCGCCCGTGAGGCCGTGTGCGCGGTGCAGCGGGCGGGTGCCGAGGCGCTCGTCGAGCTCGACGTCCTCGTCGGCCTGCTCGACGCCGGCGCGGGCGCCGGGGACCGCGGCACCACGGACGGCGAGGACGGCCTGCGCCGCTCCCTCGACGCCCTCGTGGCACGGCTGGGTGCCGGCGGGCTCGCCATCCGGCTGCGGACGCGCGGCGACCTCCCCCGCGAGGCCGAGGTCGTCTCCGTGGCGCACCGGGTGGTGCAGGAGGCGCTCACGAACGCCGCGCGGTACGCGCCCGGGAGCAGCGTCGAGGTCTGTCTGGACGCCACCGGCGAGGTGCTGGTCGTCACCGTGCACGACGACGGCCCCGGCGGGACGCCCACCGACAGCGGTGCCGGGTTCGGCCTCGTCGGGCTGGCCGAACGGGTACGGGCCCGTGGTGGTGCGGTGGCGGCCGGTCCGGCGCCCGGCGGCGGCTTCACCCTGACCGCCCGGCTGCCGCTCACGCCGGTCGTCCCCGGGACGCCGACGGCGGTCGGACCGTGAGCGGGCGGCGAGTGCGGGTGGTGCTCGCCGACGACCAGGCGCTCGTCCGCGGCGGGCTGCGCGCGATCCTCGACGCCGAGGACGACATCGAGGTGGTGGCGGAGGCCGACGACGGGGGCGCGGCCGCGCGGGCCGCGGCCGCCGAGCGCGCGGACGTCGTCCTCATGGACGTGCAGATGCCGGGTGTCGACGGGCTCGAGGGCACCCGCCGCGTGATCGCCTCCCGCCCCGGGTGCCGGGTGCTGGTGCTGACCACCTTCGACCTCGACGAGTACGTCTTCGCCGCGCTGCGGGCCGGGGCGAGCGGCTTCCTGCTCAAGACGAGCGATCCGGCGGAGCTGGCCGCGGCGGTGCGCGCGTGCCACTCCGGCGAGTGGCTCTTCGCCCCGACCGTGACCCGTCGGCTCGTCGAGGCCTACGTGTCCCGACCGCCCGGCGGGGCGGGGATCCCGCCGGTGATGAGGAGCCTGACCGACCGGGAGCTCGACGTGCTCCGGGCGATCGCCCGGGGCCTGTCGAACGCCGAGATCGCGACCGAGCTGTACCTGGGCGAGGCGACGGTGCGGACGCACGTCACCCGCATCCTCGCCAAGCTGGGCCTCCGCGACCGGGTCCAGGCGGTCGTCCTGGCGTACGAGACCGGCCTGGTCGCCCCCGGCCCGTGACCGGTCCACCCCGTCCCGGGTGGGGCGCGCACGGGTCGCCTCCGCGCTGCGGGCGGACGACCGGCACCGGGCAGGGCGCGTGCGCTCGCAGCGCAGCGCCACAGGACCGAGGACCGTGCCGGCCACCCGGCTGTGGCTGCGGTTGCGGGCGACGAGGGGCGCGGCGTCGTCGGCCCGCCGGTCGACCGGCTCTCCGACCAGGCCGGCGAGACGGGCGTCGACCCGAGGGGTCGACGCTCGTCCGCGAGCAGGTGGCCGCACGCCTCCCCCGCCTCGAGGACGTGGAGGACCACCCGTCCTCTCCCGGGTGCGCGGGCGTCGCCTGCCGCAGGACCAGCGCCCGGGCGGGTCGACCTGCGCGACGCGGGGCACGAGCCGTCCGGCAGCGGCCCCCGCCCTGCGGACCACGACCACCCGTCCACCGGCGGCGAGGTGCTGTCGCGGACCTCCGCACGCTCCAGCCACGTGGTACCGCCTGGGTCGTCTGCTCGGCCGGCGGTGACGATCGACGTGCCCGCCGTGGAGCTGTGGGACAGGTCGCTCGTCGGTGGTGTGCTTCCGTACCCATCGGCGCGGACCGCGGCACCGGCGGTCAGCCTGAGCGGAGGGCGCCCGAGTCATGCCCGCGGTCATGTCGCATCGCTGACCTGCGAGAACTGTCGTACCCAGGTCGTAGGTTCGTCCCGTGGAGCAGCTCGAGGAGGACCAGCCGCCCGTGGGCGGTCTCCTCGGCCTGCTCGTGGCCGAGCCACCCGAGCTGCGGCGGCTGCCGGTCGCGCTGCTGACCCGCGGGCAGAAGGCCGCCGAGCTCGAGCACGTCGCCGCGCTCACGGCCCGGCTCGCGGCCTACGAGGCGGAGCTGGTGCTGGGCCTGGCCGACGACACCCCCGACGACCTCGACCCCGCGCCTGGGACCCCGGGTGCACGGCAGGGCTCGTGGGCGCCGGATCCCGAGCTGCCCGGCGTCTCGGAGTCCTTCACCGCCGAGCTGGCCATGGTCCTCAACTGCGGCCGCCGGTCGGCCTCCCTGCTCGCGCAGCGAGCCTGGGTCTATCGGGAGTCGCTGCCCGGCACCTGGGCGGCGCTGGCCGAGGGTGTGCTGGACGAGGCGCGGGCGAAGGTCTTGGTGGACGTGCTGCAGCACACCGACCCGGATGTGGCGCGGCAGGTGGAGTTCCGGCTGCTGCCCGAGGCCGCTTCCCTGACGATGCACGCGCTGCGCAAGCGGGCGGTCGCCGCCCTCCTCGCTGTCGACGCCGACGCCGTCGATGCCCGGCGCAGGGAGGCCGAGCGGCAGGCCGACGTCCGCGTCCACCCCTCCCCGCGGGAAGGCATGAGCACCCTGACCGCGGACCTGCCCGCCCCGGTCGCCGCGGCGTGCTTCGACCTGGTCGACCAGCTCGCCGTCCTGCTCAAGAAGGACGGCGACGACCGCCCGGTCGGGCAGCTGCGCGCCGCCGTCCTCGCCGACCTCGTCCAGCGGCCCTGGGACGACACCCGCCCGCCGGTCACCGCCCACCTGCAGCTGATCGCCCCGCTCAGCGCCCTGGCCGGTGAGTCCTCCGAGGCCGGCGAGGTCAACGGGCTGCCGATCACCACCCGCCAGCTCCGCGACCTCCTCGCGCGCCTCGACGGGCTGGGCGTGCGCACCCCCGCCGGCGGTTCGGTCACCCTCGCGCTCACCGACGACGACGGCGCCCTGCGGGCCACCACCTCGCTGGAGCAGTTGCGCCGCCTGGCCCGCCGCGGCTGCCCCACCCACCCCGACATCGACTGTGACTGCGGAGTACTCGACCGGCCCGCCGAGGTCGATGGCTACGCACCCTCCGCCGCGCAGCAGACGTTCGTGCACACCCGCGACCGCACCTGCCGCTTCCCCGGCTGCGGCCAACGGGCGGGGTGGGCCGACGCCGACCACGTCGTCCCCCACGCGCACGGCGGCCCCACCGACTGCGCCAACCTCTGCTGCCTGTGCCGCAGCCACCACCGCCTCAAGACCTTCGCCCCCAGCTGGCGGTTCACCATGAGCCCCGACGGGGTGCTCACCGTGACCACCCCGTCCGGCATCACCCGCACCACCCGACCACCGGGCACGCGACCACCTCCGGCCGAGTCCTCAGCACCGCCACCATCGGGCAACCCCGACGACGACCCGCCGCCGTTCTGACCGAGGCACGGGACTGCGGCTGCTCGCGTCGTCTCCGAGGACCCGACGGGCCGTCACGTGGTCGCCGGACTCCAGGTCCGCGACAGGCACGCGGCAAGGGGCCGTCGGGACCGCCTCTCAGCCCCTCGGGCGCTCGAGCCCGGTGGGTGCCAGCAGCCGGGCCCACCACGGGCGCCGCACGGGTCCTCGGCAGGTCGCGGAGGATGGGCCGGTGCGGGCGGTGGTGAGCAGGGTGTCCTCGGCGTCGGTGACCGTCGACGGCGCCGTCGTGGGGGAGGTCGGCCGGGGACTGCTGGCGCTGGTCGGCGTCGGCCGGGACGACGACGGCGACCGCGCTCGGGCGCTGGCTCGCAAGGTCCACGAGCTGCGGGTGTTCCCCACCGAGGACGGCGCGCGGTCGGCGGGCGACCTCGGCCTGCCGGTGCTGGTGGTGAGCCAGTTCACCCTCTACGCCGACACGCGCAAGGGGCGGCGCCCCTCCTGGGACGGCGCCGCGCCCGGGGAGGTCGCCGAACCGCTGGTGGAGGAGGTCGTCGCGGAGCTGCGGCGGCGTGGCGCCCCGGTCGCGACCGGGGTCTTCGGAGCGCGCATGGCGGTCGCCTCGGTCAACGACGGGCCGATGACCTTGCTGCTGGAGGTCTGACCCGCGATCGAGTGGGTACGGATGGTGACCGAACACACCGCCTGTGGTTTCGCTGAGAAACCGGCCAGCGTGGAACACCGTACCCGTCGCGACCGTTGGACGGGGCGTAACACAACGGACCACAACGGACCACACAGCGAGGCGCTCCGCCGGACACGGAGCCCCACCCGTGCGGGTGCGCGACCGGTCACCACACCGGCCGGTGCATCCGAACCAGACGCAAGGACGAAGACAGACCGTGACGCTCCTCCAGTCTTCCCCCAGTGACGCCCTCGAGGTCCGCTCACCGCGCCGCGAGCCGGACACCAGTGGCCTGGTGTCGACCGACCTGGTGCGCGTGTACCTCAACACCATCGGCAAGACCGCCCTGCTGACCGCCGAGCAGGAGGTGGAGCTCGCCAAGCGCATCGAGGCGGGGCTCTACGCCGAGCGGCTGCTCGGCGAGCGGCAGCTCACCCCCGCCGTCGAGCGCGACTACAAGGCCCTCGCGGCCGACGGCAAGGCCGCCAAGCGCCACCTGCTGGAGGCCAACCTCCGGCTGGTCGTGTCGGTCGCCAAGCGCTACACCGGCCACGGCATGACGTTCCTGGACCTCATCCAGGAGGGCAACGTCGGCCTCATCCGCGCCGTGGAGAAGTTCGACTACACCAAGGGCTTCAAGTTCTCGACCTACGCGACGTGGTGGATCCGCCAGGCGATCACCCGCGCGATGGCCGACTCCGGCCGCACCATCCGGCTGCCCGTGCACCTGGCCGAGCAGGTCAACAAGGTCGTGCGGACCCGCCGGCGGGTGCACCAGGAGCTCGAGCGCGAGCCCACCGCCGAGGAGCTCGGCCTCGAGCTGGACATGACGCCCGAGCGGGTCACCGAGCTGCTCGAGTACAGCCGCGACCTGGTCTCGCTCGACCAGACCGTCGGTGCCGACGAGGAGTCCCGCCTGGGTGACTTCATCGAGGACGCCGACGCCGCGGTGGCCGAGGACGCGGTGGCCTTCCAGATGATGAAGGGCGACGTGCGCAACGTGCTCTCCACGCTGGAGGACCGCGAGCGCGACGTGGTCGTGCTCCGCTTCGGCCTCGACGGCGGCCAGCCCCGCACGCTCGAGCAGATCGGCAAGCAGTTCGGTCTCTCCCGCGAGCGGGTGCGCCAGATCGAGCGCGAGACGATGGCCAAGCTGCGGGACCCGCAGCGCGCCGACGCCCTGCGCGACTACCTGGCCTAGCCGGGCCAGCCGGGAGCCGGTCACCTGCGGGTGGCCGGCTCTCGGCGTGTCCGGGCGTTGACAGCGCCGGCGTCCAGGGCCAGGGTCTTCCTCAACCGATCGGTTGAGGAGGCGGCGATGGGGACGACGGCGGAGCGCTGGGCGCGGCTGGCCGACGACTTCGGCCGGCGGGTCGACGGGGTCCCGCCCGGCCGCTGGGACGACCCCGCGCCCTGCGAGGGCTGGCGAGCCCGTGACGTCGTCCGGCACGTCGCGGACTGGATGCCGTCGCTCTACCTCGGCGCCGTGGGGCTCCCGCTGCCCGACGGCCCGTCGGTGGACGACGACCCGCGCGGCGCCTGGCGGGCCGCCGACCGCGCCGTCCGCGCCCTGCTGGCCGACCCCGCCACGGCCCGGCAGCCGACGAGGACCCGCGCAGGCGAGATGCCGCTGGAGGACCTGGTCGCGATGACCGGCCTCATGGACCTGCTCGTGCACGCCTGGGACCTCGCCCGCGCCACCGGCCAGGACGAGGCGCTCGACCCGGCGGAGGTCTCGGGCTTCCTCGCCGGGATCGAGCCGTGGGACGCCGCCGTGCGCAGCAGCGGCCACTACGGCGCGCGGGTGCCCGTCCCCGACGACGCGGACGACCAGACGAAGCTGCTCGCCTTCACCGGCCGCCGTCCCTGACCCGGTCCACCCGATGAGTTCCGGCCCGGGCGCCGGTCTGCCCGTCGTGGACACCGAGGAGGGGACCGTGGGCCGGCTGCTGAGGGTGCAGAACTTCACCGTCTCGAGCGACGGGTACGGCGCGGGCGAGGGGCAGAGCCTGCAGCGGCCGTTCGGGCACGCCGATCCCCGGGAGCTGATGGCCTGGGCCCTCGCCACCGCGAGCTTCCCGGGTCGCACCGAGCCGGGCGGCAGCCGGGGTCTGGACGACCACCTCGTCCGCGACTTCGCCCACGGCATCGGTGCCGAGATCATGGGCCGGAACAAGTTCTCGCCCCAGCGCGGTCCGTGGCAGGACCACCAGTGGCGGGGCTGGTGGGGGGACGAGCCGCCGTTCCACACGCCCGTCTTCGTGATGACCCACCACGTGCGGCCGTCGTTCACGCTGTCGGACACCACGTTCCACTTCGTCGACGCCGACCCGGCCACGGTGCTGCAGCAGGCCCGCGCGGCGGCCGGCGGCGCCGACGTCCGGCTCGGGGGCGGCGCCACCGTGATCCGCCAGTTCCTCGACGCCGACCTGGTCGACACGCTGCACGTGGCCGTCGCCCCGGTCGAGCTGGGGAGCGGATCGCGGCTGTGGACCTCACCCGACGAGCTGCTCGACCGCTTCCACCGGGACGTCGTCCCCAGCCCCAGCGGCGTCACGCACCACCTGTTCTGGCGCAGGTGAGGCCGGCCGCGGCGCTCAGTACAGGTCGCGCATCCGGCGGGCTCCGGGCTCGACGCGCGCGGTGGGCGGGCCGACCCGGGCGGTGCCCCCGGCCACGACCAGCGAGCGGCCGCCGTGCCAGGGGTTCGCCGGGCCGACGATGACCGGCGTCAGGTCCAGGCCGAGCACCTCGGGCAGGTCGTCGGCCAGCCGGGCCACCCGCAGCAGCAGGTCCTCGAGCGCGGCCACGTCGACCGGCTCGGCCCCCCGCCAGCCGTCGAGCAGCGGCCAGGCGCGCGGGGCGCGCACCAGCTCGGCGGCGTCGAGGTCGGTGAGCGGCAGGGTGCGGTAGGCCCGGTCGCCGAGCAGGTCGGTGGCCACCCCGCCGACGCCGAAGCTGACCAGCGCGCCGAACGACGGGTCGTCGACCACCTCCACCACGGTGGCCACCCCCGGGGCGGCCATCTCCTGCACGATCACCGGGTCACCGGCGGGGATGGCGGCGTACGCGGCCCGGACGGCGGCGGCGTCGGCCAGGTCCAGCCGCACCCCGCCGAGGTCGGTACGGTGCCGCAGCCAGGGCGCCGTCGACTTGAGCACGACCGGGTACCCGACGGCGTCCGCGGCCGCGACCGCCTGCTCGGCGTCGGTGACCACCCGGGTGCCCAGCAGCGGGATGCCGTAGGCGCCCAGCAGGGCCAGCGCCTCGTCGTCGGTGAGCGGCCGGCCCGCGGGGCTGTCGGCCAGTGCGCCCTGGACGATCGCCCGGGCGCGCTCCTCGTCGACGTCGGGCAGCTCGGGCACCGTGCCCACCGGCCGCTGCCGCCAGCGCGCGTACTCGGTGACCCGGGCCAGCGCGATGACCGCCCGCTCCGGCGTCGCGTAGGAGGGCACCGAGCCGCGGGCGGGCATGCCGGCCGCGTCGGGCAGGGTCAGCTCCGGCAGGAAGCCCTCGGCGGAGAGGAACGTCGCCACGACCGGCTTGGCCGAGCCGACCGAGACCTCGCGCAGCGCCCGGCCGTACTCCTCGGGCGGCGTGCGCACCAGCGGCGGCAGGAACACCGCCACCACGGCGTCGACCCCGTCGTCGTCCACGGCCGACTGCAGCGCCGCGCGGAACTCCTCCGGGCTGCCGCCGGTGCCGATGTCGACCGGCGCCTCGTGCGCCAGGGCGAGCCCCTGGTCGAGGACGGCGTCGGCGACCAGCACGCCCAGCGCCGTCGAGTTGCCGACGACGGCCACCCGGTCGCCGTCCGGCAGCGGCTGGTGGGCCGCGAGCATGCCGACCTCGAACAGCTGCGCGACGGTGTCGACCCGGATGACGCCGGCCGAGGTGAAGAGGGCCGCCACCGACTGCTCGGGCACGGCCACCGAGGTGCCGGCCAGGCCCGGCGCGAGGCCGCCGTGCCGGCCGCTCTTGACCGCCACCACCGGCTTGGTGCGGGCCACCGAGCGAGCCAGCCGGGCGAACTTGCGCGGGTTGCCGAAGCTCTCCAGGTGCAGCAGCACGACCTCGGTGCCGGGGTCGGTGGCCCAGTACTGCAGCAGGTCGTTGCCGCTGACGTCGGCGCGGTTGCCGGCCGAGACGAAGCTCGACAGGCCGATGTTGCGGCTGCGCGCCCGCTCCAGCAGCGCCACGCCCAGCGCACCGGACTGCGCGAAGAAGCCGACCCGGCCCCGGCCCGGCACCTGCGGCGCGAGGCTGGCATCGAGCCGCACGGCCGGGTCGGTGTTGACGATGCCCAGGCAGTTGGGTCCGACCACGCGCATGCCCGAGGCGCGGGCGGCGGCGACCAGCCGGCGCTCGGCGTCCCGGCCGGCCGGGCCGCTCTCGCCGAAGCCGCCCGAGATGACCACCAGGCCGCGCACCCGCTTGCGCCGGCAGCTCTCGACGACCCCGGCCACCTCGTCGGCCGGCACGGCGACGACGGCGAGGTCGACGTCGTCGGGGATGGCCTCGATGGAGGCGAAGGCCGGCACGCCGCGCACGTGCCGCACGTTCGGGTTGACCGGGTAGACCGGGCCGTCGAAGCCGTACTCGAGCAGGTTGCGCAGGACGGCGTTGCCGACCTTGCCCTCGTCGTTGCTGGCGCCGACCACCGCCACCGACGACGGGGTGAGCAGCCGCGCGATGGAGCGGGACTCGCTGCGCTGCTCGCGCTCGTGGCTGACCGCGAGCGAGTCGTCGGTGAGCGCGATCGGGAAGGTCAGGTGGACCACGCCGTCCTCGTAGGAGCGGCTGGCGTGGTACCCGGCGTCGAGGAAGACCCGCACCATCCGCGCGTTCTGCGCCAGGACCTCGGCGACGAAGCGGGTGATGCCGCGCTCGCGGGCCGCGGCGGCGAGGTGCTCGAGCAGCACCGAGCCCAGCCCGCGGCCCTGGTGGGCGTCCTCGACGAGGAAGGCGATCTCGGCGTCGGTGGTCCCGGGCAGGCGGTCGTAGCGGCCGACGGCGATCAGCTGGTCGCCCAGCAGCACGACGAAGGCCACGCGGTCGGAGTGGTCGACGTGGGTGAACCGGTGCAGGTCGCGGTCCGACAGCCGCTTCATCGGCCCGAAGAACCGCAGGTAGCGGGTCTGGTCGGAGCTGCGCTCCATGAGACCGGTCAGCCCGTCGGCGTCCTCGGGGCAGATCGGGCGCAGGTGCACCGTGCCGCCGTCGGCGGCGATGATGTCGGCCTCCCAGTGCGCGGGCGGCCGCGGCGCCTCCTGCTCCCCCGGCGGGGTGGCGAGGTCCGCCGACGGCCCCCCTGCAGGGTCCCGCCGCGAGCTTGCGAGTGGTGGGGGGCAGGGGGGTCCTTGTTCAGTCACGGGGGTCGTCCGGGTCGAGGCCGAAGTAGGGGAAGGACGCCCGGCGGGTGCGGGCGATCGCGCGGTCGACCCGCGACTCGGTGAACGGGTCCCACGCCGAGAAGCCGGTGTAGCCGCCCTCGGTCATGTGCGTGGGCGGCCGGACGCGCAGCCCCCGGGCGACGACGTCGTCGCGCCAGGACTGCGGGATCTCGGTCACCGGGTCCAGCCGCTCCCCCGACGCCTCGGCGATCAGGTGCGTCCAGGCCCTCGGCACGCAGCGCACCAGCCCGTAGCCGCCGCCGCCCAGGGCGAGCCACCGGCCCTCGCACAGCTCGTGGGCGAGCTCGTGCACCGCCGCGTAGCCGGCGCGCTGGCCGTCGATGGTCAGGGCGAGGTCGGCCAGCGGGTCCTCGTGGTGGGCGTCGCAGCCGCACTGGGTGACCAGGATCTGCGGGCGGAAGGCCCGCAGCACGCTGGGGACGACGGCGTGGAAGGCGCGCAGCCAGCCGGAGTCGTCGGTGCCGTTGGGCAGCGCCAGGTTGACCGCGCTGCCCAGCGCCTTGTCCGGGTCGCCGGTCTCCTCGGGGAAGCCGGTGCCCGGGAACAGCGTCAGCGGCGTCTGGTGGACGCTCACGGTGAGCACCCGCGGGTCGTCGTAGAAGGCGGTCTGCACCCCGTCGCCGTGGTGGACGTCGAGGTCGACGTAGGCGATCCGCTCCCAGCCCTGGCGCAGCAGCCAGGCGATGGCGATCGAGGCGTCGTTGAAGACGCAGAACCCCGACGCCCGGTCCTTCATCGCGTGGTGCAGGCCGCCGGAGATGTTGACCGCGTGCTGCGCCCGGCCGCGGTGCAGCAGGTCGGCGGCCAGCACGCTGCCGCCGGTGATCAGCGCGGCGGCGTCGTACATGCCCTCGAAGACGGGGTTGTCCGGGGTGTGCAGCCCGTGCCCGACCCCGGGGTCGGTGGGCGCCCGCCGGACGGCCTCGAGGTACTCGGGGTCGTGGCAGAGGGTGAGCAGGTCCGGCCCGGCCGGGGTCGGTGCGACGACCTCCAGCCGGTCGCTCGCCAGCACGCCGAGGCCCTCGGCCAGCCGCATCGTCAGGTCCAGCCGCACGGGGTGCAGCGGGTGGTCGCCGCCCATCGTGTAGCCGAGCAGCGCGTCGTCCCACACGACGGCCACCGCGTCGCTCACGGGCTCCTCCTGTCGCCGCGCCCGCCGGCCGGGCCTCCTCGCCCGGCCGGCCGGGGACGCCGGTACGGCCGTTCCCCTGCGGCGGGACGCTACCGCCGCGACCCCGGTGGTGCCCTGCGTCCGGCTCCCGGCGTGACCCGGGCGGCACGACGACGGGCCGTAGGATCGGGCACGACACGGAGGAGTGCCAGTGAACGACCTCATCGACACCACCGAGATGTACCTCCGCACGATCTTCGAGCTGGAGGAAGAGGGCATCGTGCCGCTGCGGGCGCGGATCGCCGAGCGGCTGCACCAGAGCGGCCCGACGGTCAGCCAGACCGTCGCCCGCATGGAGCGCGACGGGCTGCTGACCGTGGAGGGCGACCGGCACCTGCAGCTGTCCGACCAGGGCCGCCACCTGGCCACCGCGGTCATGCGCAAGCACCGGCTGGCCGAGTGCCTGCTCGTCGACGTCATCGGCCTGGACTACGCCGACGTCCACGAGGAGGCCTGCCGCTGGGAGCACGTGATGAGCGAGGCGGTCGAGCGCAAGCTGCTGACCCTCCTGGGCAACCCGACGGTCTCGCCGTTCGGCAACCCGATCCCGGGCCTGGACGCCCTGGGCGGGGAGACCTCCGCGGTGCTCGACCCGCTCACCCTGCTGTCCACCTCGGCCACCGCCGAGGGCCGCCGGGTGGTGATCCGGCGGATCAGCGAGCAGCTGCAGGAGGACGCCGACCTGCTCCGGGCGCTGGCCGACCGCGGACTGCGCCCGGGCGCGACGGTGGTGGCGACGTCGAGCAACGGGACCATCAGCCTCGACGGCCAGGCGCTGCCGCACGGCGTCGCGCAACACGTCTTCGTCGCCGTCCTGGACGAGGAGCTCACCCCGGCCGAGGTCGCCGCCCAGCTCTGAGCGAGGCCCCCTCGCCCCCCGTCGCTCGCGAGCTCGCGGCGGGACCCGGGTGAGGGGCCACCTCCCGGCGCCCGGGATCCGCTCCGGCGGTCCCGGGCGCCGCGGTGTCTACGGTGGTCCGCACCGATCGTGCGCCACCCACTCGCGAGGAGACCCGGTGAGCCAGCCCGACGCCCCGACCGGCCCACCGGCCACCCCCGCCGACGACCCGGGACACCCCTTCGCCCGGCTGGCCGACTTCGTCGCCGTGCCGCGCGTCGCCGGGCTGGCGCTCTCCCCCGACGGTCGCCGGCTGGCCATCGCGGTGCAGACCCTCGACGCCGAGCGCAAGAAGTGGCTGCCGGCGCTGTGGGAGGTCGACCCGGAGGGGCAGCACCCGGCGCGGCGGCTGACCCGCAGCGCGCCCGGCGAGTCCGCGCCGGTGTTCGCCGCCGACGGCAGCCTGCTGTTCCTCTCCGCCCGGCCCGACCCGGCGGCCACCGGCGGCGCCGAGCCGGAGTCGGCCCTGTGGGCCCTGCCGGCCGGCGGTGGGGAGTCCCGCCCGGTGGTCACCCGGCCCGGCGGCGTGGGCGGCTTCGCGGTGGCCGCCGACACCGGCGAGGTCGTCGTCGTGGCCGCGGCGATGCCGGGTGCCGCCGACGCCGCCGAGGACGAGCGGCGCCGCACCGCCCGCAAGGACGCCGGGGTGTCGGCGATCCTGCACGAGGCCTACCCGGTGCGGTACTGGGACAGCGACCTCGGCCCGGCCGTCCCGCACGTCTTCTGGGCCGGCGCGCTGCCCGCGGAGGGGACCGCCGGGCAGCCGCCCGAGCCGGTGGAGCTGCGCGACCTCACGCCCGACGCCGGCCCCCCCACCGGCGCCGGGGAGTCGGTCACCGTCTCCCCCGACGGCCGGCTGGTGCTGCGGGTGGACTCCGTCCCCGACGGCCCGGCCGGGCGCCGCGACCGGCTGGTGCTGGTCGAGACCGGCTCCGGGGACAGCCGGGTGCTGGCCGACGACCCGCTGGCCGACGTCCACTCCGCCCGCTTCTCCCCCGACGGCGCCGCGGTGGTCTGCGTCCGGGAGACGCTGACCACCTACGCCGAGCCGCCGGACTACACGCTGCTGGTCGTCGACGTCGCCACCGGGCAGGCCCGCGACCTCACGCCCGGCTTCGACCGCTGGCCGAGCGCGCCGCAGTTCAGCGCGGAGGGCGACGCCGTCTACTTCCTGGCCGACGACGACGGCCGGCACGCCCTCTTCCGGGTGGAGCTCTCCGGGTCCGACCCGGTGCGGCTGACCACCGACGGCGCCTACAGCGACCTGCAGGTGGCCCGCGACGGCAGTGCGCTCTACGCGCTGCGCTCGGCGTACGACGAGCCGCCCGCCCCGGTGCGGCTGGACCCGCGGGCCACCGGTCAGCACCCCGCCGCGCTGCCCAACCCGGGCACCCTCCCCCGCCTGCCGGGCACGCTGACCGAGGTGCAGGCCACCGCCGCCGACGGTGCCCGCGTGCAGTCGTGGCTGGTGCTGCCCGAGGGTGCGAGCGCGGCGGACCCGGCGCCGCTGGTGCTGTGGATCCACGGCGGTCCGCTGATGAGCTGGAACTCGTGGTCGTGGCGCTGGTGCCCGTGGGTGCTGGCCGCCCGCGGCTACGCCGTCCTGCTGCCCAACCCGGCGCTGTCGCAGGGCTTCGGGCAGGACTTCGTGCGCCGCGGCTGGGGCGAGTGGGGCGGCGCCCCCTACACCGACCTCATGGCCGCCGTCGACGCCGCGCTCGAGCGGCCCGACCTCGACGCGGAGCGGACCGCGGCGATGGGCGGCTCCTTCGGCGGGTACATGGCCAACTGGGTGGCCACCCAGACCGGCCGGTTCCGGGCGATCGTCACGCACGCCAGCCTCTGGGACCTCGACTCGTTCGTGGGCACCACCGACGCGGCCTACTACTGGGAGAAGGAGTGGGGCGACCCGCTCGTCGAGCCGAAGCGCTACGAGCAGAACTCCCCGCACCGGTTCGCCGACGCCATCCGGACGCCGGTGCTGGTCATCCACGGCGACAAGGACTACCGCGTGCCCATCGGCGAGGGCCTGCGGCTCTGGTACGACCTGCAGAAGCGCGGCGTCCCCTCGAAGTTCCTCTACTTCCCCGACGAGAACCACTGGGTGCTCACCCCCGGCAACGCCGCGGTCTGGTACGAGACGGTGCTCGCCTTCCTGGCCGAGCACGTCCTCGGGCAGGACTGGCAGCGGCCCGACCTGGTCTGACGGAGGACCCTCCTGCCCCTGCAGGAGGGCCGTTCCAGCGCCTCACCGGGTGGACCCCAGGGAGTCGCTGATCAGCGCGCGCAGCTGCGCGGGGGGCAGGCAGGCGGCCAGCCCGTCGGCGAGCAGCCGGGGCAGCACGGCGCCGGGGTCGGCGGCCAGCGCGCGGTCGAGGGCGACGTTGGCCGTGGCGCCGTCGCCGCGCAGCCACGCGCTGATCGCCAGCAGGGTGGCCGGCACGCCGTCGAGCGGGACGGGGGCGCGGCGGGTGCACTCGGTCCACAGCACCTCGGCGGCCGCGGCGTCCTCGCCCAGTGCGGTGGCCAGCGCGCGGTCGCGCACCTCGGTCAGGGTGAGCGCCCACAGCACCCGCGCCACCTGGGTGTCCGGCAGCCGGGTCCCGGCCGTGTCCGGGCCCGGCCGGCAGGCGGCCACGGCGCCGGCGACCGCGGCGTCGCACTCACCGGCGAGCACCGACCGCCCGGCCGTCCGCAGCCGGGCGGCGTGCTCGCGCCCGGCCCACAGGCACACGTCGGCCATCGCCGCGGCCCCGGCACCCCCCGCGGGCGGGGCGATGCGGGCGGCCAGCGCGTCGCGGTCGGCGGCGAGCACCGCGCCGCCGGCCACCGCCGCGGCGGCCAGCGGGCTGGCGCCCCCGGGCAGCGGGGTGCCGGCCCCGGGCTCGCAGCACGGGTACGGGCAGTCGTAGTCCCACCAGCGGCCGGCGCGCACGAGCAGCGCCTCGCGGACGGGCACGTCGACCGCGTCGAGGGCGAGCACCAGCTCGTGCACGAGGTCGCGGTGCGGCAGGTCGGCGTCCGGGCCGGGGCCGACGGGGCCGTGCAGCAGCGGCGTCCAGGGGCGGTCGGGCGCCTCGGACACGACCGCCAGCAGCACCGCGGCCGGGTCGTCGGTGACGAGCCTGGCGGCGAGCGTGCGGGCCAGGGCGGCGGCGTCGGCGGGGCGGGGGAGGTCGGCGCGCACGGTCAGGCCGACCCGGCTGCCGCCGGGTCCGCGCAGGCCCACCAGGACCACCGACTCGGTGGGCCGGAAGCCGAGCAGGTGGGGCAGGGCGGCGGCGACCTCGCCGGTGTCGCCGAGCCGGATGAGGGGCAGCGGGGGTTCGTCCACGCGGCCGACCCTGGAGCCGTCCGAGGCCCGCCGGAGCCGGCCGGCCGGGTCTGTGGACCGACCGCCGGGTGTGGACGGCCGACCCCCGGGACGTCGGTACCGGGAGGGGCCCTCCGTCAGTCGAGGTTCTCCGCCTGCGTCTCGTGGGCCTGCTGCAGCAGGGAGGTGAAGGCGGTGGGGTCCACGGCGCCGCCCTGGGTGTCGGTGCTCAGCAGGACCAGGGCGCGCTCGCCGTCCCGCACCACGCCGACCAGCGCCGGGACGACGAGCACCGCCTCCCCCGCCCCCGCGGTGGTGGTGGTGAAGGCGATGCCGCCGGAGCCGTCGCCCAGGTCGGGGACCTCGAGCGGGCCGTAGTCGATGTCCACGGTGCCGACCTCGGGCGAGGTGACCCGCACCGACTCGCAGCCCGCCGGCGGTGCGCCGAGGCCGGCGAGCGCCTCCTCCGCCGGACCGCCGGAGACCAGCGCCTGCACGGTGGTCGTCGTCCCGACCACGGCGACCTGCGCGGCGACGTCCTCGTACTCGTCGAAGGACGGCTGGCTCTGCTGCACGAGGGTGGCGCACTCGGGCGGGTCCACCTGCAGGCCGGCGGCCGAGCCGCCGGCCAGCGCCGCGCCCTGGGCGAGCTGCTCCTCGGTCACCGGCGTCACCCGGGCGTCGGGGCCGAAGGCCTCGGCCGGCAGCAGCCCGGGCGCGAGCTCCGAACCGCCGGCCCCCGAGGAGGGCAACGCGGTGGAGGACGCGGAGGAGGACGCGGACGGGGAGGCCGACGACTGCCCCGACGCCGCCTGGCCGCCCTCGTCGCCGGTGCAGCCGGTGAGCAGCGCGGCGGCCACCAGCCCCGGAGCCGCGAGCCGGCCCGCGCGGTGGGTGCGGCGGGGACTCACGGCTCGTACTGGACGGCGCTGCGGGCGGCCAGGATCGGGCGGACGTGCTCGGCGATGACGGCCTGGTGCGTCGGGTCGGTGGCGTAGGCGCGGAAGGTCTCCGCGTCGGGGAAGTCGGCGACCAGGATGGTGTGCGCGTTGCCCTCGACCAGCCCGGCGTCGGAGGCCACGGTGAAGGCCAGCGAGCCGGGCACCTGCTCGGGCAGGCGGCGCAGCGCGGCCACCGTCTCGGCCCGGCGGGCCTCGTCGGCGGTGTCGGACCAGGTGAAGTGGACGACGTGTCGGATCACGCCCCCACCCTGGCAGGCACCGCCGGAGGCGGGCGAGCGGGCGGACGGTCCGGGGTCGTTAGAGTCCGGCGCATGGGACGACGGCTGCGCATCGCCCTGCTGTCGTACCGGAGCAAGCCGCACAGCGGGGGCCAGGGCGTCTACGTCCGGGCGCTGTCGCGGGAGCTGGCCGCGCTCGGCCACGACGTCGAGGTGCTCAGCGGCCAGCCCTACCCCGAGCTCGACGACGGCGTCCCGCTCACCCGGCTGCCCAGCCTCGACCTCTACCGCGAGCCCGACCCGTTCCGCACGCCGCGGCCCTCGGAGTTCCGCGACCGGATCGACGTGCTGGAGTGGGCGGCGATGTGCACGGCCGGCTTCCCCGAGCCGCTGACCTTCAGCCTCCGCGCGGCCCGGGCCCTGCTCCCCCGCGCGCACGAGTTCGACGTCGTGCACGACAACCAGAGCCTCGGCTACGGGCTGCTGCGCCTGGTCCGCGCCGGCGTCCCGACCGTGGCCACCGTGCACCACCCGGTCGCCATCGACCGGCAGCTGGAGCTGGCCGCCGCGCCCACCCTGCGCCGTCGCCTGACGCTGACCCGCTGGTACGGGTTCACCGCGATGCAGGCCCGCGTCGCGCCCCGGCTGGACGCGGTGACCACCGTCTCGGAGAGCTCACGGCGCGACATCGAGACGCACCTGGGCGTGCCCGCCGCCGGCGTCGAGGTCGTCCCGGTCGGCATCGACCCGGAGGTCTTCACCCCGCCGCCGGCCGGCCGGTCCCGCGAGGGCGACTCGGTCGTGGTCACCACCAGCGCCGACGTCGCGCTCAAGGGGCTGGTGCACCTGCTCGAGGCGGTGGCCAAGCTGCGCACCGAGCGGCCGGTGCGGCTGACCGTCGTCGGCACCGCCCGCCCGGGCGGCCCGGCGGAGGCGGCGCTGGACCGCCTGGGCCTGCGCGACGCCGTCCGGTTCACCGGGCCGCTGCCCGAGGCCGACCTGGTGCGGCTGCTGCAGTCGGCGACCGTGGCCGCCATCCCGTCGCTGTACGAGGGGTTCTCGCTGCCCGCCGTCGAGGCGATGGCCTGCGGGACGCCGCTGGTGACCACCGACGCCGGGGCGCTGCCCGAGGTGGTGGGCACGCAGGCGGGGCTCCGGGTGCGCGCCGGGGACGTCGACGAGCTGACCGCGGCGCTGCGGCTGGTGCTGGAGAACCCCTCGCTGCAGGAGCAGCTGGGCCGCGCCGGGCGCCGGCGCGTGCTGGCCTCCTACACGTGGCGCTCGACCGCCGAGCGGACCGCGGACTGGTACCGCCGCGTGCTCGGCGAGAAGGGGCGCCCGTGCTGACCGTCGACTACGACCTGCTCGACGTGCGACCCGGGACGACGGTCCTGGACCTGGGCTGCGGCGAGGGCCGGCACGCGTTCGAGGCCTACCGCCGCGGGGCGCACGTCGTCGCCGTCGACTGGGGCGAGTCCGAGGTGGCGACGACGAGGCAGTGGCTGGGCGCCATCGCGGCGGGCGGGGAGGCACCGGCGGGGGCCCGGTACGAGGTGGTGCGCGGCGACCTGCGGCACCTGCCCGTCCCCGACTCCAGCGTCGACCGGGTGATCGCCTCGGAGGTGCTCGAGCACATCCCCGACGACGCCCGCGCCATGGCCGAGATCGCCCGGGTGCTCAGGCCCGGCGGCACCGTCGCGGTGACCGTGCCGCGCTTCGGCCCCGAGCGGGTCTGCTGGGCGCTGTCGGACGCCTACCACGCCAACGAGGGCGGCCACGTCCGCATCTACCGCGGGGACGCGCTGCGCGCCCGGCTGTCGGCGGCCGGCCTGGTCCCGGGCAGGCAGCACCACGCGCACGCCCTGCACGCGCCCTACTGGTGGCTCAAGTGCGCCCTCGGCGTCGACCGCGACGCGGCCGTCGTGCGGGCCTACCACCGGCTGCTGGTCTGGGACCTCACCCGGCGGCCGTGGGTCACCCGGGTGGCCGAGCGGGTGCTCGACCCGCTGATCGGCAAGAGCCTCGTCGTCTACGCGAGCAGGCCCGCCCTCCCGCCGGCCGAGGTCGTCCACCCGGAGCGGGAGCGGACCGCTGCCGCGCGCTGAGCTGCCCGAGCTCCCCGGGGTCCTCGACGGCGGGGCGGTCGGGCGCACCGTGGCCGCGATCGCCGCCGAGCAGCACCCCGACGGCGCGCTGCCGTGGTCCCGCGGCGCGCAGCTGGACCCGTGGGACTCCGTCGAGGCGGCCATGGCCCTCGACGTCGGCGGCGAGCACGAGCGGGCGGCGGCGGCCTACCGGTGGCTGGCCGCGCGGCAGCGGCCCGACGGCTCCTGGGCCGCCGAGTACCGCGACGGCGCCGCGACCTCCCCCGCCGTCGAGAGCAACCACGCCGGCTACCTCGCCGTCGGCGTCTGGCACTCGTGGCTGGCCAGCCGCGACGAGCGGCTGGTGCGCGAGCTCTGGCCGGCCGTGCGCCGCGGCCTGGACCTGGTGGTGCGCATGCAGCTGTCCTCGGGCGCGGTGAGCTGGGCGCTGCGCCCGGACGGCACCCCCGACGACACCGCGCTGCTGACCGGCAACGCCAGCCTCTTCCAGGCGCTGCGCTGCGGCGTGGCGCTGGCGGGGCTGGCCGGCGAGCCGCAGCCGGACTGGGAGCTGGCCGTCACCGACCTCGGGACGACGCTGCGCACCGACCCCGGCGCCTTCGCCGACCGGTCGCGCTACTCGATGGACTGGTACTACCCGGTGCTGGCCGGCGCGGTCACCGGCGAGGCGGCCCGCGCCCGGCTGGCCGGCGACTGGGACCGCTTCGTCGTCCCCGGCCTGGGGACGCGCTGCGTCGCCGACCGCCCGTGGGTGACCGGCGCGGAGACCTGCGAGCTGGCGCTGGCCCTGGTCGTCGCCGGGCAGCCCGACGCCGCCCGCGAGCAGGTGGCCGCCATGCAGCACCTGCGCCACGACGACGGCTCGTACTGGACCGGGCTGGTCTACGCCGACGACGCCCGGTGGCCGGTGGAGCGCCCCACCTGGACGGCGGCCGCGGTGGTGCTGGCCGTCGACGCGCTGGCGCGGGCCACCCCCGCGTCGGGGCTGTTCGCCGACCCGTCCGCCCTGCCGGCCCCCGGCACCGTGGACGTCCCCGGTTCGGCCGCGCCCCTGCCGGGCAGGGTCGAGTCGTGACCGGCACGTCCGCACCCCCGGCGACCGACGGCGTGACCGTCGTCGTGATGAGCCGCGACCGCCGGGAGGACCTGCTGGCCACCCTCCCCCGCCACGAGGCACCGGTCGTCCTGGTCGACAACGGGTCGACCGACGGCACGGTCGAGGCCGTCCGCACCGCGCTGCCCGAGGTGACCGTCGTGCCGCTGGCGGGCAACGCCGGCGCCCGCGCCCGCACGATCGGCGCCGGCGTCGCGGGCACCGAGCTCGTGGCCTTCGCCGACGACGACTCGTGGTGGGCACCGGGCGACCTGGCCCGCGCCGCGGAGGTCGTGCGCGCCCACCCCCGGCTGGCGGTCCTCAACGCGCGCGTGCTGGTCGGCCCGGAGGAGCGGCTGGACCCGCTGTGCGCGGAGCTGGCGGTGAGCCCGCTGGGGACCCCGGCCCACCTGCCCGGTCCGCGGCTGCTCGGCTTCATCGGCTGTGCGGCGATGGTGCGCACCGAGGCGTTCCTGGCCGTCGGCGGGTTCGACCCGGTGGTGCGCTTCCCCGGCGAGGAGGAGCGGCTCTCCCTCGACCTGGCCGCCGCCGGCTGGGACATCGCCTACGTCGACTCGGTCACCGTGCACCACCACCCCTCGACCCGCCGCCACGACCCCGCCGCCCGGCGCACGGCGGTGTGGCGGTCGAAGGTGCTCACCGCGGTCATGCGGCTGCCGCTGCGCGATGTCGCCGGCACGGTGGCGGCCGCCCTGCGCGCCGGGGGGCCCGAGCGGCGCGGGCTGTGGCGGGCGCTGCCGGACCTGCCGGCCGCGGTGCGCCGCCGCCGCCGGCTGCCGGCCCCGGTGCTGGCCGACCGCCGTCTGCTGGCCGGATGACGGACGCCCGCACCGCCGTCGTCGTCATCACCCACCAGCGCCGCGAGGAGTTGCTGCTGGCGCTGTCCCGGCTGGTGGCGCTGCCGGAACGGCCGCACGTGGTGGTGGTCGACAACGGCTCCACCGACGGGACGGCGGAGGCCGTCCGCGAGCGGTTCCCCGGGGTCGAGCTGGTCGCCAGCCCGGAGAACCTGGGAGCGGTCGGCCGCAACGTCGGCGTCGCCCGGGTGTCGACGCCCTACGTGGCCTTCTGCGACGACGACACCTGGTGGGACCCCGGCTCGCTGCGGCACGCCGCCGACGTGCTCGACGCCCACCCCCGGCTGGCCGTGGTGACCGCGCGGATCGTCGTCGAGCCCGGAGCGCGGGAGGACCCGATCGTGCCGGAGCTGCGCGACTCCCCCGTCCGCGGCGCCCCCTGGCTGCCCGGGCCGGCGCTCGGGTCGTTCCTCGCGGGCGCCTCGGTGCTGCGGCGGGCGGCGTTCACCGAGGTCGGCGGCTTCTGCGACCGGCTGTGGCTCGGTGGCGAGGAGGAGCTCATGGCCGGTGACCTCGCGGCCGCGGGCTGGGAGCTGTGCTACCTGCCGTCGCTGACGGTGCACCACCAGGCGTCGAGGGTCCGCGACGCGCACCGCCGGCGCCGCGACGGCATCCGCAACACCCTCTGGACGACGTGGCTGCGCCGCCCGCTGCGCCCCGCGCTGCGCCGCACGGTGCACCTGCTGCGGACACTGCCCCGCGACCGGGTCACCGCGCAGGGGCTGTGGGCGGCGGTGCGCGGGGCGCCGTGGGTGCTGCGCGAGCGGCGGGTGCTGCCGGCGCACGCCGAGGCGCGGTTCGCAGCGCTCGACGCCGTCCAGCGCCGCTCGACCGCCCGCAGGTACGTCAGTTGAAGGACCCCCTCGCCCCCCACCGCTCGCGAGCTCGCGGCGGGCCCCTGCGAGGGGGCCGACGACCGCGTCAGGTCGCGCAGGTGATGCAGGTGCGCGCGGTGGGCCGGGCGGCGAGGCGCTCGGGGGCGATCGCGCCGCCGCAGGACTCGCAGCGGCCGTAGGTGCCGCCCTCGACGGCCCGCACCGCCGCCTCGGCGTCGGCCAGCCGGCGGCGAGCGGCGGCCAGCAGCGCGGCCACCTGCTGGCGCTCGAAGGCGATCGTGGCGCCCTCGGGGTCGTGCTCGTCGTCGGCGTTGGAGGCCTGCGACGCGGCGACGATCTCGTCGAACTGGCGGGTGAGCGCGGCGATCTGGGCCTGGGCCGCCGCGCGCTCGGCCCCGAGCGCGTCAGCGCTCACGGCGCAGCAGCCGGAGCGACCCGGTGCCCGGCAGCTCGGTGAACCCGCCCGAGTCCAGCACCCGCCGGTAGACGCCGAAGGGCGCCTGGCCGCCGTCCGCGGGGTCGGGGAAGACGTCGTGGATGGCCAGCGTGCCGCCGACGGCGAGCTTGGCCACCCAGGCGTCCTGGTCGCGGCGGGCGGACTCCTCGGTGTGCGAGCCGTCGAGGAACAGCAGCGCCAGCGGGGTCGACCACAGCGGGGCCAGGGTCTCCGACCGGGCGACGACGGCGACGACGACGTCCTCGGCACCGGCGTCGGCGATCGTGCGGCGGAACCGCGGCAGGGTGTCCACCCGCCCGACCGCGGGGTCGACCAGCGACGGGTCGTGGTACTCCCAGCCGGGCTGGTGCTCCTCGGAGCCGCGGTGGTGGTCGACGGTCACGACCTGGCGGCCGGTCTCCCGGGCCGCGGCGGCCAGGTAGAGCGCCGACTTGCCCATCCAGGAGCCGATCTCCAGCAGCGGTCCGGGCACCGCCACCGACCGGGCGGCCTCGTAGAGGGCCTGCCCCTCGTTGGGGGGCATGAAGCCGGGGGCCGCCGCGGCGGCGGCGAGCAGTTGCAGGACCCCGTCCCCCTCCCGCCTCGCAGGCTCGGCGCCGAGCTCGGCCGCCTGCAGGGGCGCACTGCGAGCGTGCGAGCGGTGGGGGGCAGGTGGTCCTTGCTGGGGCCGGGAAGGACTCCTGCTCATCGGGCGAACCTCGCACGCAGCGCCGAGATGCGCCGCTCGGGCGCCGCGCCGGCCGCGGTCCCGGCCGCGGTGGCGAAGAACGCGCCGGCCGCCGTCGTCACCGGGACGGCGAGCACCAGCGCGATCGCCCCGGCCAGCGTCCGCACGACCTCCTCGGCCACCACCGCACTGGTCAGGGTGACCCCGGCCGGCCGCGAGTAGAGCTCGAAGAGCAGGAGCAGCGGCAGCGCGGCCCCGGCGTAGGCGAAGACGATCGTGTAGACGGTCGAGGCGATGTGGTCGCGCCCCACGGCCATGCCGCGGCGGTAGAGCTCCCGCCACCCCATCGCCGGGTCCACCTCGTGCAGCTGCCACATGGCCGAGGCCTGGGTGATCGTGACGTCGTTGAGCACGCCCAGCCCGGCGACGACGCACCCGGCGATCACCAGGCCCGAGAAGTCCAGGGTGGGGTCGTAGGTCGCCAGCTGGGTGGTCTCCTCGCTGGTCAGCCCGGTCAGCCGGGCCACCCCCACCGACACCGACCCGAGGAGGGTCACCAGCGCCAGGCCGAACAGGGTGCCGATCAGCGCGGTCGTCGTCCGGGCGGAGAGGCCGTGGGCCAGGTAGAGGACGACGAACATGATCGCCGCCGAGCCGACCAGGCTGACCATCGTCGGGGAGGCCCCGGTCAGCAGCGCGGGCATGACGAACTGCAGGAGCACGGAGAAGGCGAACGCCAGGCCGACCAGGGAGGCCAGCCCACGCAACCGGGCGACCACGCCGACGACGACGGCGAAGGCGACGGCGAGCACGACCAGCGGCGTGGTGCGCTCGAAGTCGAAGAACTGGTAGCTCAGGCCGCCGTCGGCCCCGGCGTCGCGGGTGAGCACGATGGTGTCGCCCTCGGCCACCCCGTTGGCGACGACGTCGGCCTGCAGGTCGACCTGCTGGTAGTCGCCGGCCCCCTCCCCCTCGAGGACCTCGACCACCGCGGTGGCGCAGGTGGCCTGCCCAGCGCCGGTGTCGCCGCACGGGAAGGTCTGCAGCGAGACGACCCGCGCGTCGGGGTAGGTCTGCCCCGGGGGCAGGTAGGTCTCGGCGACCTGCCGCGCCTGCGTGGGCCCGTCGCCGGGCCACAGCACGACCAGCCCGATGACGGTGGCCAGCCCGGCCGGCACCAGCACCACGAGCATCAGCCACACCGCGCGGCGGCGGCGGGCGAGCACCTCCGGGCTCGGGGGCGGGGCGTCCGGGTCCGGCCCGTGGGTGTGGGGGTGACCGTGCGAGGAGGAGGCGGGCACCCGGCCAGGCTAGGAGCAGGCGGCGCCGGGTCCCGCCCGACACCCCTCAGGCGCTGCGGCCGCCCGGGCCGTCCGGCCGCGGCTGGGCACCGGAGGGCGGTGAGCCGCCCGCGCCGGCGGGGCCGTCGTCGTCGTCGACCACCTCGAAGCGCCGCCACAGGCCGGTCAACTGCAGGGGGCGGGCGACGGTGGGGGGCGGCTCGACCAGCGCCACGGTGACCGCGCGCGGCTGGGTCATCCGCTGCAGCTGCACCAGCACGGCCATCCCGGCGGAGTTCATGAAGGTGACCCCGGACAGCTGCAGCTCCAGGCGGTGCAGCGTCGGCGTGGACAGCAGCTGGTCGGTGACCGCGCGGACCAGCGGCCGGCGGGCGGCCTCGGTGAGCTCGCCGACGACGGTGACGGACGAGACGTTCCCGTCGAGCGTGGCGGTCACCTCCGGCTCGGCACCGTGCGAGGCGGCCGGGGCGGCGGCCGGGGAGGCATCCGGGTGGGCGTCCGGGTGGGCGTCCTGGGCAGCGTCCTGGGCAGCGGCCGGGTCGCCGGTGGGGGCGTGCTCGTCCATGCCGGGGATCTGCCCCGCCCCCACCGATCCCATGCGCGCGACGGAACAAAGTCGTGCGGTGAATGTTTACACGGGCGCACATTCGAGGTATTCTCCAGTTGCCACTAGAGGTTCTGCCTCGGGCAGCGAACACACCCACCGGATCTCCCAGGAGGTTCACGACATGGTGCTCACCGCCTACGACCCGTTCGCCGCCACGTCCGCCGCCTTCCGCGCGCTGGACCAGCTCGCCGGCCGCACCGGCACCGCCCGGGCCCTGTCGGGCATGCCGATGGACGCCTACCGCGTCGGCGACAAGTTCGTCGCCCACTTCGACCTGCCGGGTGTCGACCCGGGCTCGATCGACCTGTCGGTCGAGGGCACGACCCTCACCGTCAGCGCCGAGCGCTCGGTACCCCAGCTGGAGAACGCGGAGTGGGCCGTCGCCGAGCGGCCCTACGGGGCCTACACCCGGCAGCTGGTCCTGGGCCGCAGCCTCGACACCGACCGGCTCGAGGCGAGCTACCACGACGGCGTGCTCACCGTGAGCATCCCCGTGGCGGAGAAGGCCCGCGCCCGCAAGATCACCGTCACCCGCGCCGACGTGCCGACCCAGGTGGAGGGCCGGACCATCGAGCACGAGTCCGGCGACGAGAAGGAGCAGCGGGCCGTCGAGCGGTGACCTGCGGGCCGACCCGCTGATCGGTCACCCGAACCGGGGGCCGGGCCAGTCGTGGCCCGGCCCCCGCGCCGTCTCCGGCACCGCCCACCCGACCGAGGAGGACCCGTGGCCACGGACAGCGCCCGCCGCCGGCCGGACGACGAGCCGGCCGGTCCCGCCGGCGACGCCGTCCGCCGGCTCGACGACCCCGACTTCCCCGCGCTGACGATGAGCCAGGCCGCGGCGCTGCTCGGCGTCCAGGCGGCCTTCCTGCGCAGCCTCGACGGCTCCGGCGTCCTCCAGCCGCACCGCTCCCCCGGCGGCCACCGCCGCTACTCCCGCCACCAGCTCGTCCTCGCCGCGCGGCTGCGCGGCCTGCTCGACGAGGGGCACACCCTGGCCTCGGCCGAGGTGATCCTGGGCCTGCAGGACGAGCTGGCCGAGTCGCGCGCCGCCACGCAGCGGCTGCGGGCCACCGTCGACCGCCTGCGCGCCGACCAGGACGACCCGGCCGCAAGGTGAACCCCTGGGGGGTAGGGGTGTACAGTCGGTTCCGTGAGCGCCCCGGAGACCCCCGGCCACGTCCACGGCTACATCCACCGCAAGGACGACCACCTCAAGCGGCTGCGCCGCATCGAGGGCCAGGCCCGCGGCCTGCAGCGCATGGTCGAGGACGAGAAGTACTGCATCGACGTCCTCACCCAGGTCTCGGCGATGACGTCGGCCCTGCAGTCCTTCGCGCTCGGCCTGCTCGAGGAGCACCTGTCGCACTGCGTCGCCGAGGCCGTCGCCCACGGGGGTCCCGAGGCCGACGCCAAGGTGCGCGAGGCCTCGGCCGCGATCGCCCGGCTCGTCCGTTCCTGACTCCCGAGAGGACCACCCCGTGAGCACCGCCAGCTACACCGTCGTCGGCATGACCTGCGGCCACTGCGTCTCCGCGGTGACCGAGGAGGTCAGCGGCCTGCCCGGCGTCACCGACGTCGCGGTCGACCTCCCCAGCGGCGGCCTGACCGTCACCAGCGACGCCCCGCTCGACGACGACGCCGTCCGCGCCGCCGTCGAGGAGGCCGGCTACGAGGTCGCCGGCCGCTAGGCCGGCCCCGCGAGGAGGAGGACGCGATGCGCACCGCCGCCCGGCTGGGCGCCACCGTCGTGGGCCTGGCCGCCGTGCTCGGCGCCGGCTGGGGCCTCGGCGCGCTCGTCGGTCCGGTCGGCACGCCCGCGTCCGCCGCGGAGCACGCCGGCGAGGACGACCACGCGGGCGGCGGCGGGCACGCAGCGCCCGCACCGGCCGGCTCCGACCTGCCCGCGGGCCTGGCCGTCTCGGCCGAGGGGCACACGCTCGACCTGGCCGCCGACGCCCTGCCCGCGGGCGACGCCGTCCCCCTGTCGTTCCGGCTGCTCGGCCCCGACGGCACCCCGGTCACCGCCTACGACACGGTGCACGAGCAGGACCTGCACCTCGTCGTCGTCCGCCGCGACCTCAGCGGCTACCAGCACCTGCACCCCGGGCTCGCGCCCGACGGCACCTGGACGACGGCGGTGGCGCTGCAGCCGGGCTCCTGGCGGGTGCTGGCCGACGCCACCCCGACCGCCCTCGGGCACGGCCTGGTGCTCGGCGCCGACCTCGCCGTCGGCGGCACGAGCGAGCCGGTGCCGCTGCCCGCGCCGTCGCCCACCGCCGAGGTGGACGGCTACACCGTCACCGTCGAGGGCGACCTGGTCGCCGGGCAGGAGTCCGAGGTGGTGCTGCGCGTCGCCCGCGACGGCGTCCCGGTGACCGACCTGCAGCCGTACCTGGGCGCGCGCGGCCACCTGGTCGCGCTGCGCGCCGGCGACCTCGGCTACCTGCACGTGCACCCGACCGGCGCGTCCGGCCGCGAGGTGCGCTTCGCCGTCCGGGTGCCCGCCGCGGGCGCGCACCGGCTGTTCCTCGACTTCCGGCACGGCGACGTCGTCCGGACCGCCGCGGTCACGGTGGACGCGCGGTGAGCGGCCCCACGCAGATCGAGCTGTCGATCGGCGGGATGACCTGCGCGTCCTGCGCCGCCCGGGTGGAGAAGAAGCTGAACCGGATGGACGGCGTCACCGCGACGGTCAACTACGCCACCGAGAAGGCGCGGGTGGTCTACGACGGCGAGGTCACGCCCGAGGACCTGATCGCCACCGTCGAGAGGACGGGCTACACCGCCGCGCTGCCCGCGCCGCCGGCGGAGGACGTCCCGGCGACCGACCCCGACGCCGGGCTGCGCACGCGACTGCTGGTGTCCGCGGTGCTCACGCTGCCGGTCGTCGCGCTCGGCATGGTCCCGGCGCTGCAGTTCACCTCCTGGCAGTGGCTCTCCCTCACCCTGGCCGCGCCGGTGGTCGTGTGGGGCGGGCTGCCGTTCCACCGGGCCGCCTGGACCAACCTGCGGCACGGCGCGGCCACCATGGACACGCTGGTCTCCCTCGGCACGGGCGCGGCGTTCCTGTGGTCGCTGTACGCGCTGTTCCTCGGCACCGCCGGCGAGCCGGGCACGGTGCACGGCTTCTCCCTCGCCGTCACCCGCACCGACGGGTCCGGCGACGTCTACCTCGAGGCCGCCGCGGGGGTGACCACCTTCCTGCTGGCCGGCCGGTACGCGGAGGCGCGCGCCAAGCGGCGGGCGGGTTCGGCGCTGCGGGCGCTGCTGGAGATGGGCGCCCGCGAGGTCTCGGTGCTGCGCGGCGGGGTCGAGACGCGGGTGCCGGTGGAGGCACTCGGCGTCGGCGAGCTGTTCGTCGTCCGGCCCGGGGAGCGGGTGGCCACCGACGGCGAGGTCGCCGAGGGCTCCTCGGCAGTCGACGCGTCGATGCTCACCGGCGAGTCGGTGCCGGTGGAGGTCGGCCCCGGCGACGCCGTCGTGGGCGCCACCGTGAACGCCGGCGGGCGGCTGGTGGTGCGCGCGACCCGCGTCGGCGCCGACACCCAGCTGGCCCAGATGGCGCGGCTGGTCGAGGAGGCGCAGAACGGCAAGGCCGCCGTCCAGCGGCTGGCCGACCGCGTCTCGGGCGTCTTCGTCCCCGTCGTGCTGGCGCTGGCCGCGGCCACGCTCGGCTTCTGGATCGGCACGGGCGCCGGCCTGGCGGGGGCGTTCCCCGCCGCGGTGGCCGTGCTGATCATCGCCTGCCCCTGCGCGCTCGGGCTGGCCACGCCGACCGCGCTCATGGTGGGCACCGGCCGCGGCGCGCAGCTGGGCATCCTGGTGCGCGGGCCCGAGGTGCTGGAGTCCACCCGGCTGGTCGACACCGTGGTGCTCGACAAGACCGGCACCGTCACCACCGGCCGGATGGGCCTGGCCGACGTCGCGGCCGCCGACGGCGAGGACGCCGGCGAGGTGCTGCGCCGTGCCGGTGCGCTGGAGGACGCCTCCGAGCACCCGATCGCCGCCGCGGTGGCCACGGCCGCCCGCGAGCGCTGCGGGGAGCTGCCCGCCGTCACCGGCTTCCGCGCGGAGGCCGGGCTGGGCGTGCGCGGCACCGTCGAGGGCGTGCCGGTGGTCGTCGGCCGGCCGTCGCTGGTGGGCGCGCTGCCGCCCGAGCTGGCTGCGGCGGTGGCGGCCGCCGACGCCGCCGGGCGGACCGCCGTCGCGGTCGGCTGGGGGGGCGCCACCCGCGGGGTGCTGGTCGTCGCCGACACCGTCAGGCCGACGTCGGCCGCCGCGGTGCGCCAGCTGCGCGACCTGGGGCTGCGGCCGGTGCTGCTCACCGGCGACTCCGCGGCCGCGGCCCGGGCGGTCGCCGCCGAGGTCGGGATCGACGAGGTGGTGGCCGAGGTGCTGCCGCAGGAGAAGGTCGACGTCGTCCGGCGGCTGCAGGCCGGGGGGCGGACGGTGGCGATGGTCGGCGACGGCGTCAACGACGCGGCAGCGCTCGCCCAGGCCGACCTGGGGCTGGCGATGGGCACCGGCACCGACGTCGCCATCCAGGCCAGCGACCTGACCCTGGTGCGCGGCGACCTGCGCGCCGCCGCCGACGCCGTCCGGCTGGCCCGCCGCACGCTGTCGACGATCAAGGGCAACCTGTTCTGGGCCTTCGCCTACAACGTCGCGGCGATCCCGCTGGCGATGGCCGGGCTGCTCAACCCGATGGTGGCCGGCGCGGCGATGGCGCTGAGCTCGGTGTTCGTGGTGACCAACAGCCTGCGGCTGCGGCGGTTCCGGCCGCTGCCGGGCAACGCCGAGGCGGCGTCGGCCCTGCCCGCGGGCCGCGTCCGGGAGCCCGCCGGGCGCTGACGGGGCGCCGGGCAGGAGTCCCGCACGCTGTCACCCACCGCCCCGGGGCGGCTGCAGGAGTCCCGGCTCCCCCGCCTGCCGTGCACGAGGCTGCCGGCTGCACTCGCGTCGCCTACCGACGGCCTCCGGACGGGATCCCGAGGACCACCGCTGCCCGCAGAGGGAGACGCGGCAGTCCGCCCCGGTCGGCGCCGTCTCGGTGGACACTGTCCCCCCGTGCTGGCGTCCTGCCAGGAGAGCGTCATGACGAGCACGTGCAGCGGTCCGCGATGCGCCTCCCACCCCGGTTCGTCCGGAGCCTCCAGACGCACGTCCGCGGACATCGGCCCTCCGACGCCTCACGCTCTCGAGACGGCTGCCGGCGACGGTGATCGACACGGCTCTGGTCCCCGCGTTCGTGGGCCGTCTGCTCCCGGACGCATCGCAGACGGAGGAGGGAAGCATGCGATCGGTCGACGCGTCCGCGGTGTTCCCGCTGAGCCCTGACGAGACCTGGGACCTGCTCTTCGGGAACCGGCTGCGCCACATCGTCCAGTTCTCCCCGACGGTCGCAGCGGTCGAGGACTACGAGATGCGCGCGGACGGGACGCCCCGCTACACGATGGTCAACAAGCTCGGACCGCTGCACAAGCGAAGCACCTCC
The DNA here is from genome assembly GCF_900115505.1 of Geodermatophilus dictyosporus. GTDB lineage: Bacteria > Actinomycetota > Actinomycetes > Mycobacteriales > Geodermatophilaceae > Geodermatophilus > Geodermatophilus dictyosporus. The sequence goes on from NZ_FOWQ01000005.1 coordinate 269,890, forward strand.
GACTACTACACGTTCGAACGCCCGACCCACACCGCCAACCGCGTTCTCGGCCTCCCGCTGGGTGGCACCTTCCACGTGACGTTCCGGCCTGTTCCCGGAGGGACCCGGGTGAGCGGGCACTGGGAGGTGGAGGCACGGAGCCGGCTGGGCGGCGTGCTGCTGCGCACGGTGCACCCGCTGCTGACCTGGTACCTGCACCGCGAGCTGGGCGCGTGGGCTCGGGGGGTCGCAACCCGGGACACGAGTGCCTGACCCCGGGATGCCGGCTCCGCCCGACACCCACCAGGCACGACACCCACGCGTCGCTGACCGGATCACGAGGAGGTTCCAGTGCCCATCGACAACGACGTCTACAACAGGCATGCCGCCAGGTGGTGGGACGAGGACGAACCGCTCAACCTGCTGCACGGCAGCGTCACGCCGGCGCGCTTCGGCTACTTCGTCGCCGTCCTGCACCGTCTCGGGCGGGACCCGTCCGGGCTCCACGCCCTGGACATCGGCTGCGGAGGTGGGTTCCTCGCGGAGGAGTTCACCCGGGTGGGGTGTCGAGTCGTGGGCGTCGATCCGTCCGCGCCCTCCCTCGAGACCGCCCGCCGGCACGCAGCCGAAGCCGGACTGGAGATCGACTACCGCGTCGGTTCCGGCGAGGCCCTGCCGGTGCGGGACGCCGAGTTCGACCTCGTCTACTGCTGCGACGTCCTCGAGCACGTCGCCGACCTCGATGCAGTGATGCGCGAGACCGCTCGTGCGCTGAGGCCTGGCGGGATCTACCTGTTCGACACGGTCAACCGCACGATGGCCAGCAAGCTCCTGGCCATCAAGGTCATGCAGGACTGGCGCCTGACCCGCGCGTTCGACACTCCGGTGCACGAGTACGACATGTTCATCAAGCCGAAGGACCTCGGCGCCACGATGGCTCGCCACGGACTGCGCCTGCACGAGACGGTGGGCCTGGGACCGCGAGCCAAGAACCCGGCGAGCGCCGTCCTCGGCTTCGTGCGAGCCCAGCGGGGACAGATGTCTTACGGGGAACTGAGCCGCAGACTCGCCTTCGGCCAGACGCGGTCTCGGGCGGTGTCCTACATGGGCTACGCGACACGGGACGTGCGGTGAGGACGACGGCCACCCCGCCGAGTCATCGAGCCCCCGCATCCGCGTCCCGCTGACCTCCTCACCCCGTGCACTCGCGACGTCCGGGCCATCGGCCGCGGGTCGTCGACACCGGCCGCTCGTCCGCGACCTCTCCTGCTCGGCCGGGGCCTGCGGCCTCTCCGCGTCGCTCCATCGACGGCCGGGATCTCCTCCGGCCGGCCTGCGGACCCGCCACCGCGTCGTCCCGGGACCGGGTGGCGCAGCGCCGTCCCGTCACGGAGGGCGCGTGCGACCGGGGGCGTCCACGCCGAGGCCGGCGTCGCGGGCGAGGATCATGGCCTGCGCCCGGTCGGTGACCTGGAGCTTGGCGAAGATCCGCGAGAGGTTGTTGCGGACGGTCTTGGGGGCCAGTGACAACCGGTGCCCGATCGCGTTGTTGCCCAGCCCCTGGCCGAGCAGCTCGAGGATGTCCCGCTCCCGGTCGGTCAGCTCCGGGAACGGGGTCTCGGCCGGCACCGGTCGGGGCGCTGCCCAGTACTGCACGAGCCGCTGCGCGATGGCCGGGCTGAAGATCGCCTCGCCGTGGCGGACGGCGGCGACGGCCCGGCCGAGCTCGTCACGGCCGGCCCCCTTGAGCAGGTAGCCGCGTGCGCCGGCCCGCACGGCGGCGAGGACCGACTCGTCGTCCTCGAGCATCGTCAGCACCAGGACGGCGATGTGCGGACTGGTCTCCCGCACCCGTCGGGTGGCCTCGATGCCGTTGAGGCCGGGCATCCACAGGTCCATCAGCACCACGTCCGGCTGCAGGCTGTCGGCCAGTTGCACCGCCTCGTGGCCGTTCACGGCCATCCCGACGCACTCGACGTCCGGGAGGAGCCGCACCAGCCGGCGCAGCCCCTCCCGGAAGGGCCGGTGGTCGTCAGCGATCAGCAGGCGGGTCGTCACGGTCGTCCTCGGGAAGCGGCAGTCGCGCCAGCACGCGGGTCCCGCTGGGCGACGCGGGCGTGATCGTGAAGGTCCCGCCGAGCTCCTGCGCCCGTTCCCGCATCGCGGACACCCCGACCCCGGCCGGGACGCTGTCGGACAGCCCGCCGCCGTCGTCGGCGACCTCGACGTCCAGCCACCCGCCGCCGCAGGTCAGGGACAGCCGACAGCACCGTGCCCGTGCGTGCCGCTGCACGTTGGTCACCGCCTCCACGGCGATGAGGTACGCGGCGACCTCGGTGGCCGCAGTCAGGGAGGGGAGCCGCTCGGGCACGTGCAGTTCGAGCGCCACGCCGTCGCGCTGCAGCAGGCTGCGCGCCTTCTCGCGCACGGCGGCCGACAGGCCCAGCTCGTCCAGCACCGGCGGGTACAGGCCGTAGGCCAGGCTGCGGACCAGCGCGATCGTCTGCTGCGCCTCGTCGCGCACGTCGCCGACCAGTTCGCGGCCCTGCGCCGGGTCCTCGGCGATCACCTCGGCAGCCACGTCGAGCTCCATCGTCAAGGTCGCCAGCATCGGCCCCAGCTCGTCGTGCAGTTGCCGCCGCAGCCGGCGGCGCTCCTCGTGACCGGCCGTGACCAGTCGCCCGTGGGCCCGCTGCAGGTCCGCCGCGGCGCGTACCCCGTACACCGCCGTCGCCGCGTGCCGGGCCAGCTCGTCGAGCAGGTGCCGGTCCCGGGGGCTGAAGGGCTCCCCCGGCGCCCGGGGCGCCACCGTCAGCCAGCCGACCGGCTCCTGGCGGCACACCAGCCGGAGCCGGACCGCGTCGCCCCCCGGCGGGACGGCGTCCGGAGGGTCGGTGACGGCGGTGCCCCGCCGCCCGTCCGCCCCGACCGGCTCGACGACGACGGACGGGACGCGCAGCGCCTCCCGGGCCGTCCGGGCGACCGTCCCCAACACCCCCCGCAGGTCCTGCGCGTCCTCCAGCCGGCGGGCCAGCCGCCGGACGGCGGCGTCTGGTTCCTCCCGCTCCCCGTGGACGAGTCGGCCGGCTCCACGCTGCAACCGTCGCCGCACCGGGTCGAAGAGCACTGCGACCGTCCCGGCCGCGATCAGGGAGAACAGCACGTTGTCGGGGCTGCGGAACGCCGCGCCGAGGACGCCGGCGACCCCGACGTACACGCCACCGATCAGCAGGACCAGCGCGCCGTAGACCAACGTCCGGGTGAGGAGGGGATCGACGTCCCACAGCCGCAGGCGCAGCACCGACAGGGCCACCGCGACCGGGACGAGCAGGGTCAGCAGAGCCAACCAGAGACCACTGACCAGGTGGAACCGCAACCCGGCGACACCGGGACCGGTCACCTCCGGCAGGAACCACGAGGTCACGGCGACGGGGACCGTCCCGAGCACCAGCAGCACGATGCTCAGCGCCACCCACTTGGTCTGCTGCCGCTGCACCGCGGTCGACACCGTGCGGTAGCGGTGGACCTGCGCGTACAGCGGGATCGCGAGGCCGAGTGCGACGTCGAGGGTCAGGGCGAGGGGCGCGGGCCAGGTGCCGGGATCGAGGGCTCCCTCCAGTCCGGACAGCGGGGTGAGCAGGACGACCGCGAGTGCCGGCCACCGGGTCCACCGCGGCCGGAACGTCCCGTCGGGGAACACGTAGAGCAGCAGGGTGAGACAGCCGAAGGTGGTCACTCCCAGGACGCGCCAGGCGGTGTGCCACTGCGGGTGCACCTCGGCCAGCACCAGGTGCGTGCCGGCGACACCCCACGCGAAGCCGGCCAGCAGGGCCGACGTCGTCAACGCGGCCCGGTCCCCCGGTCGTCGCCACACCGTGACCCCCGCGACCGCGAAGGAGACGGCCGCCACGAGCACCGACGAGCCGTAGACGAGCTGGCCGAACGAGCCGTCGGACAGGCCCAGGCGCTCCAGCGCGCCGTGTAGGTCCCGCAGGGTCCAGCGCTCGTCGGGCAGGTGCAGCGGCGTGAGGGTGGCGTTGAGCCGGAAGCCCGAGGGGACCGAGGCGAGGAAGCTGGCCAGCGACACCGTGTAGAGGACGGCCCAGCCCCCCTGTGCGGCGCGGAGCCGACCGGGGGGCCGGGTCGTGGGGGCGGACGCGGCCCGGGTGCTCGTCGCGGAGCTCATGGTGCTGTCCGCCTCCCGGTGGAGAGGTCCCGGAGCGTAGGCAGGCCGCTGCAGCGGGACAAGCGAGTCGGTCCCGTCAGGTGGCCGGTGCGCCCGCCCCCACGGGCGCGGGGCCGTCCGTCACCGGCGCGGCCGTCGCGGCCGGACGCAGCAGCCGGAACGCCAGCCAGGCGCTCGGCAGCAGCAGGCACACCGAGGGGACGACGGCGGCCACCGCGTCCGACATCGGGATCAGGGTCGTGAGCAGCGCGGCGACGAACGCGGCCGGCACGACTCCCCGCACCAGGCCGGTCCGCCACAGGGCGAGCGCCGCGCAGAAGAGCGTCAGCAGGAGGGCCACGATGCCCACGCCGAGCAGCCACCCGAAGAGCGGCCAGTCGTTGATCGCCAGCGCCAGGGCCACGTCCGCCGGCGGATCGGTCCCCTCCGCGACGACGAAGGCCTGGGTGAGCTCGACGCCCAGGACGAGGAGCAGGGCGCCGGCGCCGACGACACCGGTGGAGGCGGCGAGACCGCCGGGCACCCGACCCCGACGGCGGGCCGTCACCACGGCCAGCACACCGACTGCGGCCAGGACGAGGCAGAGGGCGCCCGCGGCCTGGACGAACATCCCGCCGTACTCGGCCGGGCCGCCGGCGAGCGCGGTGAACTGCTCCTGGGCCGAGGCGTGGTCGCCCGCGGACGTCAGCAGCGGCGGCAGGACGAGCACCAGCAGCGGGGCGCCGACGAGCCCGACGGCGGCCAGCGGACGGAAGACCCGGTCGGTCTGGGACATGACAGCCTCCTCAGGAGCGGCGGCCCGGTCGGCCGCGTGCCGGCAACGTAGGAAGGGCGCTGTCCCGCGGGCATCGGCCAGCTGTCCCCGCCTCGGGGACAGGTGTCCTGGCCGGCTGCCCGCGTCTGCGCGCGGGAGCGCTCCTGACCGCTCCGGGTCACGCGGCCATCGCGACGGGACGGTGGCAGGGACCCCGGTCGACGGCGTCGCCGCCGGATCCGGACGAGCCCGTCCGGACGTGCAGCCGGCCACGACGGGCCCACCCGTTCCTACGCTCCCCGGGTGGTGAGCCGGGAGCGCGAGGACGAGGTCGGGTCGGTCCTGCGGTACCTCACGTCCTGGCCGCGGCGGCGATCGGACGTCCGTGCGCTCGCGATCGTCGGGTCGTGGGCCCGCGGCACGCCGCGTCAGGACTCCGACGTCGACGTCCTGCTGCTCACGGACTCGCCCGGTCACCACACCACCACGACGGCTGGCTGCCCGAGTGAGGCGGCGTCCGCCTGGTCAGGACGCGGACCCGGGGTGCCGTCACGGAGCGGCGCTTCGTGCTGCCGAGCGGCCTGGAGGGCGAGCTCGGGGTGGGGTCACCGCGACCTCCCCGATTCCGTCCCATGTCGTTCCGCTGACGCACAGCGATGACGCGCCCAGGTGTGCTTGCCACCGGCGTCCCGGCCCCGTTGTCTGCTGGGACCGGCGCCGGGCGGCGGTGCCGCAGGAGGGGGAGCGCGGGATGCCGATCTGGACGGTGCAGAGCACGAGCGGCGAGGACGAGGAGATCGAGGCCGGGCTGCTGGCCACGGAGAGCGGCGCCCTGGTCGCGCTGTCGCACGACGGCCTGCTCACCCGCGCCTGGGCACCGGGCCAGTGGCGGACGGTCCGGCAGGTCACCCACGTGGAGGGCCACCCGGTGAGCCCGGTGGACGAGGAGGACGCGCTCCTCATCGGGCTGCCCCGCGGCTGACGCGGGGCGCGGGGACAGGGCCGGCGCGACCTGCAGCTGTCCGTCGCACCGGTGCTGCCCGGCACGCGAGCGGAGGCTAGGCGGACGACCCGACGGTCAGGCTGCTCAGCACCTGCTCGCAGACCGCCCGCATGCGCTCGAGGGTCATGCTGCGCGACCCGAGGAGCACCTGGAGGGCGAGGCCGTCGATCATGCCGATCAGCGCGTTGGCGACCACGACGGGGTCCTCGTCGCGGAACAGGCCGGCGTCCTGGCCGTCGCGGACGATGCTCGCCATCAGCCGCCGCCACTCGCCGTAGACCTGCTCGTTGAGCTCCTGCAGGTCGCGGTCGTGCAGCGCCTCGACCCAGAGCTCGGCCCACACGTGCCAGGCGCGCACGGTCTCGGGGTCACCGGGCAGGTAGGAGTCGACGAAGGCGCGCAGCCGCTGCCGCGGGTCCGCGTGCTCCTGGAGCAGGTCGCGGCGGCGGTCCAGCGACCGAGCGAAGTTCCACTCGAACGCCGCGCGCATGAGGGCCGTCTTGGTGTCGAAGTAGTAGTGGACCGTGCCGCTGCTGGTGCCGGCCCGGCGGGCGACGTCGGCGATGCGCAGCGACTTAAAGCCGAGCTCGGACACCACCTCGCAGGCGGCCGAGAGGATCTGCTCCCGCCGCTCCGCCTCCACGCTGGGCCTGGGCACGTCCCCTCCTCCCCCGCGTCGACGCCCGGTTCTGAACTGACTGGCCAGTCAACCTAGAGCAGCGGATCCGTGCAGCGCAACGCCCTGACCCGGTCCGACGGGTCCCCTTGACAGCCGCTCGTGATCCAGGCCACGCTCTCGGCCGCATTGATAACTGACGGGTCCGTCAACCATCGGAGGGCAACGTGCCGACTGCCAACAGAGCGCTCCTCGCGTCCCTGACCACACTGACCGCCGTCCTCGTCGCCGGGTGCTCCGGTGGCTCCGGCGGCAGCGAGGCCAGCGCCGGCACCGACGGCGGCGGTGGTGGTGGCGGCTTCGGCGAGTGCGAGCTCTACGGCGAGGCCGGCTCCATCGAGCTCGAGCCGGTGACCGACGGCGTGTTCACCGTGCAGACCAACCTCCCCTCCCCCGGCTGGTGGAAGGGCGAGACGCCGGAGTCGATCACCGGCGGCTACGAGTACTGCCTCGCCGCGAACGTCGCCCACCGGGCCGGCCTGGACTCCCTCCAGGTCGACAACGTGTCCTTCGACGCGCTGGTCGCCGGGCAGACCCAGGACTTCGACATGGCGATGGCCCAGATCTCGGTCACCCCCGAGCGCGAGGAGGTCGTCACCTTCTCGGCGCCGTACTTCGACTCCAACATCGGTGTCCTGGCGCCGCCCGACGCCGGCACCAGCGAGGAGAACCTGGCCAGCAGGAGGATCGGCGTCCAGCTCGGGACGACGGCCGTCGAGTTCGCCCAGAACGAGCTCGCGCCGGAGCAGGAGGTCCAGGTCTTCCCGGACACCACCGCACTGGTGACCGCCGTCAGCTCCGGCGTCATCGACGCGGCGGTCATGGACACCGCGATCCTGCTCGCGTTCGCGGAGAACTCCGGCGGCACGCTCGAGGTCGTCGGCCAGTACGAGAGCGGCGAGTCCTACGCGGCGATCTACCCCAAGGACTCGCCGAACGGCGACGCCATCAGCGGCGCCATCGAGGCCATGCGCGAGGACGGCACGCTCGACGAGCTGTCGGCGACCTGGCTCGGCCCCGAGCTGGGCGGTGACCCGGCCGCCGTCCCGGTCTGGGCCGTGCAGTGAGCAGCAGCACCGTGACCAGCGGCGCGCAGACCGAGGAGGTCGCGGCCCGGCCGACGCCTCCCCAGCGGGTCCTGCCGACCGCGGTCGTGGCGCTGCTGGTCGCGGTGCTGTGCGCCCTGGCGGCCGGGCTCGCGCTGTGGTCGCTGCACCGCATGCTCGAGCCCCCGGCCGGGGTGGACGCGCTGCTCGTCGCGCTCGCCCTGGTCGCGCTCCTGCCGCTGGTGCCGGCCGTGCGCGCCTTCGGCGACGACCGCAGGCGCGCCCGGCACCTCGCCGCCGGCCGGCTCGCCCCGGCGCGGCACGAGGCGGCCTCCGGCCGGGAGCACGCGCACACCGCGATGGGCTACGCGCTCGCCGTCCTGGTCTGCGCCGGCCTGGTGTGGTTCACCACCGCCAACGACGGCGCGATCACCACGACGTTCCTGCGGTGGGAGTTCCTCCGGTCGAGCTTCGCCAACGTCCTCGACGCCTTCTGGATCAACGTCGAGGTCGCCGTCGGCGCCCAGCTGCTGGTCCTCGTGGTCGGGCTGGTGGTCGCGGTGATGCGGCTGCTGCCCGGCCGCGCCGGCCGCCCGCTGCGGTGGCTGGCGATCGCCTACGTCGACACCTTCCGCGCCATCCCCAGCATCATCACGCTCTACCTGGTCGGCTTCGGCCTGAAGCTCGCCCAGGTGCCGTTCTTCAAGGACCTCTCGCCGGTGTGGCTGGCGATCATCGCCCTGACGCTGACGTACTCCAGCTACGTCGCCGAGGTCTACCGGGCCGGCATCGAGTCGATCCACCCCAGCCAGTGGGCGGCGTCCCGCTCGCTGGGCCTGTCCTACGGGATGACGCTGCGCACGGTGATCGTCCCCCAGGCGGTGCGGCGGATCGTCCCGCCGCTGCTGAACGACTTCATCGGCCTGCAGAAGGACACCGCGCTCATCGGCGTCATGGGCGTCACCGACGCCTTCGCGCAGTCACGGCTGACGGCCTCGAACGTCTTCAACCTCACGCCGGTCATCGTGGTCGCCGTCCTGTTCGTGCTCATCACGATCCCGCAGGCGCGCTACGTCGACCGGCTCCTGGCCAAGGAGCAGATCCGGACGGGGCGGTCATGACGTTCCTCGAGATCCACGACGTCCACAAGAGCTACGGCGAGCACGAGGTCCTGCGCGGGGTCAGCCTGGAGGTGGCCAAGCACGAGGTCGTCTGCCTCATCGGCGCCTCCGGCTCGGGCAAGTCCACCCTGCTGCGCTGCATCAACGCCCTCGAGCCGATCCAGTCCGGCGAGATCCGGGTGGCCGGCGACGTGGTCAGCGGCCTCGGGGTGGACGTCAACCGGCTGCGCCGCAACGTCGGCATGGTCTTCCAGTCCTACAACCTGTTCCCGCACATGAGCGTGCTGCGCAACGTCACCCTGGCCCCGGTCCGGGTCGGCGGCCGGTCGCGCGCCGAAGCCGAGGAGCAGGCGCTCGCGCTGCTCGACCGGGTGGGCATGAAGGACAAGGCCGGCGCCTATCCCGACGCGCTGTCCGGCGGGCAGCAGCAGCGGGTGGCCATCGTCCGCGCGCTGGCCTCCGACCCGCAGGTGCTGCTCCTCGACGAGATCACCGCGGCCCTGGACCCGGAGCTGGTGGGCGACGTGCTGGCCATCGTCCGCGAGCTGGCCCAGGACGGCCTGACCATGCTGCTGGCCACCCACGAGATGGGGTTCGCCCGGGACGTCGCCTCGCAGGTGTGCTTCCTGCACGAGGGCCGCATCCTCGAGCGCGGCACCCCCGCGCAGATCTTCGAGGACCCGCAGGAGGACCGGACCCGCCAGTTCCTCGCCCGGGTCCTCGCCTCGGGGCGGCTGTGACGGCCGGCCGCGGGGAGGCCGTGGTGACCGCGCCGGGCACCGCGCTGGTCCGCCGTCCCACCGCCGACCTGGCCGAGGGCATCGTCACCCACCTCGAGCGGGTGCCGGTCGACGCCGACCTCGCCGCCGAGCAGCACGCCGGCTACCGGGCGGCCCTGGCCGGCGCCGGCTGGGACGTCCGTGAGGTGCAGCCCGCGCCCGGCTGCCCGGACGCCACCTTCGTCGAGGACTCGGTCGTCGTCGTCGGCGGCCGGGCGGTGCTCACCCGCAGCGGCGCCCCGGCGCGCCGGGCCGAGGTCGCCGGCACCGAGGCCGCGGTGCGCGAACTCGGCCTCGACGTCGTCCGCATCGACGGCGAGGGCACGCTCGACGGCGGCGACGTCCTGCAGGTCGGCCGCACCGTCTACGTGGGCCGCGGCGGGCGCACCAACGCCGAGGGCATCCGGCAGCTGCGCGCCCACGTCGCGCCGCTGGGCCGCACCGTCGTCCCGATCGGGCTGCGGGCGGTGCTGCACCTGAAGTCGGCCGTGACCGCGCTGCCCGACGGCACCTTCCTGGCGCTGCCGGAGCTGCTGGAACCCGGCGTCCTGCCCACCGCGCGGCCGGTCGACGAGGAGCCGGGCTGCCACGTGGTCCCCCTCGGCGGGGACCGGGTCCTGATGAGCGCGGCGGCCCCGCGGACGGCCGACCGGCTCGCCGACCTCGGGTTCACGCCCGTGCTCGTCGACATCGGCGAGTTCGAGAAGCTCGAGGGCTGCGTGACGTGCCTCAGCGTCCTCGTCCCGGCGACGTCGTCCGGCGCCTGACCCCTGCCGCGCACTCCACTCGCCGGCGTCCGCGACGACGCCCGGCCGTCCCACCGTGACCCGCGTCCACCGTGAACCGAGGAGACCGCATGACCCGCCCCATCCGTGACGGACTCGAGCTCACCGAGGAGCAGCGGGAGTTCGTCGCGCTGGCCCGCGACTTCGCCGCGCGGGAGATCCGCCCGCGCGCCCGCGCGGTGGACGAGGCCGACACCGAGTCGCCGCTGGACCTGTGGGACGAGGCCGCGCAGGTGGGCCTGGCCTCCTACATGCTCCCCGCCGAGTACGGCGGCGGCGGGGTCACCGACCTGGTCACGCAGTGCCTCGTGCAGCAGGAGCTGTGCTACGGCGACATCGGCATCGGCAACTTCCTCACCTCGAGCGCCTTCTTCGCCGAGCCGGTCCTGGCCCTCGGCAGCGAGGAGCAGAGGAAGCGCTGGATCACCCCGCTCACCGGCCCGCGGCCGCCGGTCACCGCGGTCGCGGTCACCGAGCCGGGGGTGGGCTCGGACGCGGCGAGCCTGCAGACGTCGGCGGTGCGCGACGGGGACGGGTACGTGCTCAACGGGCAGAAGACCTGGATCTCCAACGCGCCCTACGCCGAGTCCTTCGTCGTCTTCGCCACGGTGGACCCCGCGCTGCGCTCCCGCGGCGTCACCGCCTTCGTCGTCGACCGCTCGACGCCCGGGGTCACGGTGGGCCGGCCGATGCGCAAGATGGGCCAGCGCGGCATCGTCAACGCCGAGGTGTTCCTCAGCGACGTCCGCGTGCCGGTGGAGAACCGGCTCGGCGAGGAGGGCCACGGCTTCTACGGCCTCATGCGCACCTTCGACGGGTCGCGCATCCTCATCGGCGCCGGCGCGACCGGGCTGTCGCGGGCCGCGCTGGACGCGACGGTCGCCTACGCGCGGGAGCGCACCCAGTTCGGCCGGCCGATCATCGAGCACCAGGCCGTCGCCTTCCGGCTGGCCGACATGGCCGCCCGCACCGACGTCTCCCACCTGGTCACCCTCCGCGCGGCGCGGCTGTACGACGCCGGCATCCCGTGCGCGGCCGAGTCGGCCATCGCCAAGGTGACCGCCAGCGAGAACACCACCTGGGTGACCGACGCGGCGCTGCAGACGCACGGCGGCTGGGGCTACAGCCGCGAGTACCTGCCGGAGAAGTGGCTGCGCGACGCCAAGCTCGAGGAGCTCGAGGAGGGCACCTCCGACATCCAGCGGCTGATCATCTCCCGGTCGCTCACGGGCACGCCGTGACCGGCGACCTGTCGGTCTTCGGTGACCCGCGGTCGGTCGCCGTCGTCGGGGCCTCCCCCGACCCGGCCAAGTGGGGGTACTGGCTGGCCCGCGGCGCGCTGCAGGGCGCCGGCCGGCGGCCGGTGCACCTGGTCAACGCGCGCGGGGCGGTCGTCGAGGGCACCCCGTCCGTGCCCTCGCTGCGCGACCTGCCCGGGGCGCCCGACCTCGTCGTGCTCTGCACACCCGCCGCCTCGGTGCCGAGCCTGGTCGACGAGGCGCTCGACCTCGGCGCCCGGGGCCTGCTCGCCATCACCGCGGGGATCGACCTCGCCCACGGCGAGCCCGGCCTGGAGCGGCGGCTCGCCGACCGGGTGCGGGCCGCCGGCGCCCGCCTGGTCGGCCCCAACTGCCTGGGCGTGTACGACGCGGCCACCGACCTGGAGCTGGCCTGGGGCACCTTCACAGCCGGCCACCTGGCGATCGTGTCCCAGTCGGGGCAGCTCGGCCTCGAGCTCGCCGGGCTGGCCGCGCACGCCGGCCTGGGCGTCTCGCGGTTCGTCTCGATCGGCAACCAGGTCGACGTCACCGCGGTGGAGGTGCTCGACGACCTGGTCGCCCACGAGGCCACCCGGGCGGTGGTCCTCTACCTCGAGGGCTTCGCCGACGGCCGCGCGCTGCTGGGCGCGATGACCCGGCTGCGCGCCGCGGGCAAGCCGGTCGTCGTCCTCACCGTGGGCGCCAGCGACGCCAGCCGGGCGGCCGCGCGCTCGCACACCGGGGCGCTGACCGCGGCCACCGAGGTGGTGGCCGCGGCGTGCCGGGCCGCCGGGTCGGTGCTGGTCGACACCCCCGCGCAGGCCGTCGAGCTGGCGCACCTGCTGCTGGGCAGCCCGCTGCCGCCCGGGCGGCGCGTCGCGGTCGTGAGCGACAGCGGCGGGCAGGGGGCGCTGGCCGCCGACACCCTCGCCCGCGAGGGCCTGGTCGTGCCCCGGCTCGGTGCCGCGACCGCGGAGGCGCTGGCGCGCGCGCTGCCGCCGACCGCCGCCGTCGGCAACCCCGTCGACCTCGCGGGCGCCGGCGAGCAGGACCTCGACAGCTACGCCCGCGTGGTGGAGACGCTGCTCGACAGCGGCGAGGTCGACGCCGTCGTCCTCACCGGCTACTTCGGCTGCTACGGCGCCGACACCCCGCAGCTGGTGCACCGCGAGCTCGAGGTGGTCAAGACCCTCGCCGACGCCGTCCGCGTGCACCGCCGGCCGGTCGTCGTGCACTCGATGAGCCCGGACTCCGAGGCCGTGCGGACGCTGCGCGCCTCCGCCGTCCCGACGCTGCACACCGTCGACGCCGCGGCCCGGTCCCTCGCGCTGGCCGCCCGGCTGGCCGCCGGCAGCGGCGGCCCGGTGCCCCACGCGGCCCCCGGCGCGGGGACCGGCCGGGCGCTGCCCTACCTGGCGGCGCGCGCCCGGGTGGCGGCGTCCGGGGTGGCCTACCCGGGAGCCGAGCCGGTGCGGACGGCGGACGACGTCCGCGCCGCCGCCGGCCGGCTGGCCGCGCCCTACGTGCTCAAGGCCGGCTGGATCGAGCACCGCAGCGACGTCGGCGGCGTGGTCGCCGGGCTCGCCGACGCCGAGGCCGCGGTCGCTGCGCTGCGGGACCTCACCGCCCGCCTCGGGGAGGGTGGGTACGTGCTGGAGGAGATGGACACCCGTCCCGGCGTCGTGGAGCTCATCGTGGGCGCCCGCCGCGACCCGGCGTTCGGCCCGGTGGTGCTCGTCGGGCTCGGCGGCGTGCAGGCCGAGGTGTACCGCGACGTGCAGGTGGCCCTCGCCCCGGTCACCGCGGAGCAGGCCCGCGAGCTGCTCGGCCGGCTGCGCGGCGCGGCGCTGCTCACCGGCTGGCGCGGCGCCCCCGCCGTCGACCTCGACGCGGCCGCCGAGGTGGCCGCCGCGGTCTCCCGGCTGGTCGCCGGGCAGGGCGACGTGGCCGAGGCCGAGGTCAACCCGCTGCGCGTGGGGCCCGCCGGCGCCGTCGCGGTCGACGCCCTCGTGGCGGTCGGCGAGGAGGGGCCGCGGTGACCGAGGTCAGCGGCGGGCAGGCGCTGGTGGCGGCCCTGGTCGCGCACGGCGTCGACACCGTCTTCGGCATCCCGGGCACGCACAACCTGGAGATCTACCGGCACCTGGCCCTCGCCGGCGTCCGGCACGTCAGCCCCCGGCACGAGCAGGGCGCCGGCTACGCCGCCGACGGGTACGCCCGCACCAGCGGCCGGCCCGGCGTCGCCGTCGTCACCAGCGGGCCGGCGCTGCTCAACGCGGCCGCCGCGGTCGGTCAGGCGTGGTCGGACTCGGTGCCCGTGCTGGTCGTCTCCCCCGGCCTGCCGCTGCGCCACCCGGGCCTGGGCAACGGCCTGCTGCACGAGACGCGGGACCAGGGCGCGGCGATGGCCGCGGTCGCCGCGGCGAGCATCCGGGCCACCAGCGTCGCGGAGATCCCGGTGGCGGTCGCGCAGGCCTTCGCGCTGATGACCGCCGGCCGGCCGCGCCCGGTGCACCTGGAGGTCCCCCTCGACGTGCTGCTCGAGACCGGCCCGGCGGTCGCGACCCGCGCGGCCACCCCGGCGCCGGCCGTCCCCGCCGGGGTCGACCTCGCCGCGGCCGCCGCGCGCCTGGCGGGGGCCGCCCGGCCGGTGCTCGTCGTCGGCGGCGGCGCCCGCGGTGCCGCCGGGCAGGTGCGGCGGGTCGCCGAGCGGCTCGGCGCCCCGACCGTCACCACGACCAACGGCAAGGGCGTGCTGCCCGAGGACCACCCGCTGTCGCTGGGCGCGGGCCTGCAGCTGCCCGCCGTCCGCGACCTGGTGGCCGACGCCGACGCCGTCCTGGCCGTGGGCACCGAGCTGGCGCCCTCGGACCTCTGGTACGGCCCGCTGCCGCTGGAGGGCCGGCTGGTCCGCGTCGACGTCGACCCCGTCGGGTGCGTCGTCAACGCCGTCCCGGCCGTGGCCCTCGTCGGCGACGCCGCCGCGACGCTCGACGCCCTGCTCGCCGCGCTGCCGGACGGCGGGCCGCCCGGACCCGCGGCCGCCGAGCGGGCGGCCGGGTGGCGTGCGCGGAAGGACGCCGACGCGCGGGCCGAGGGGGCGGAGTGGCTGCCGCTGCTCGGCCGACTGGCCGAGGCGCTGCCGCGCGACGCGGTCGTCGGCGCCGACAACGCGATGGTCTGCTACTACGGCGCCCTGGCCAACCTGGCCACCCACCGCCCGGGCTCGTTCCTCTTCCCCACCGGCTTCGGCACCCTCGGCTACGGCCTGCCCGCGGCCGTCGGCGCGAAGGTGGCCGACCCCGGCGCCCCGGTCGTGGCCCTGCTCGGCGACGGCGGGGTCATGTTCACCCTCCCCGAGCTGGCCATGGCCGCCGACCTGCGGCTGCCGCTGCCGGTCGTGGTCGTCGACAACGCCGGCTACGGCGAGATCCGCAACGAGATGCGCGACCGCGACGACCCGGTGCACGCCGTCGACCTGCCCTCCCCCGACCTCGCCGCGGTCGGCCGGGCGCTCGGCTGCCACGGCGTGACCCTCGACGGCCCCGACGGGCTGGCCGACGCCGTCCGCCGCGCGCTGGCCGCCGACCGGCCGACCGTCGTGCACGTCCGCCACTCCCCTCCGACCGGCGAAGGAGCTGCCCGATGAGCGCCCCCCTGCTCGAGACCACCTGGACCGACCCGGTCACCGGCGTGCGGGGCTACCTGGTCCTCGACACCCTGGTGCGCGGGCTGGCCAGCGGCGGCCTGCGGATCCGGGAGGGCTGCACGCTCGAGGAGGTGCGCGGCCTGGCCCGGGGGATGACCCGCAAGGAGGCGCTGGTCTACGACCCGGCCGACCGCTACCTGCCCCTCGGCGGCGGCAAGGGCGGCATCGACCTCGACCCGGCCGACCCGCGCGCGGTCGACGTGCTCCGCCGGTTCCTCGCGGCCGTGCTGCCGGTGGTGCGCAGCCAGTGGAACACCGGCGAGGACTTCGGGCTGCGCCAGGAGACGATCGACCGGGTGGCCGCCGAGCTGGGCCTGGCCAGCACGGTCGAGGCGGTCTTCGCCACGCTGGAGGACGCCGCGGCGGCGCGCGGCCGGCTGGCGCGGGCCTTCGCCGTCGACGTCGACGGCGTCTCCCTCGGCGACCTGGTCGGCGGCTACGGGGTGGCCCGCACCGGCGTGGTGCACCTGGAGCGCACCGGCGTGCCGGTCGCGGGGGCGACGGCGGTGGTGCAGGGGTTCGGCTCCATCGGCGGGGCCGCGGCGCGGTACCTGGCCCGGTCCGGGGTGTCGGTGGTCGCCGTGGCCGACCGGGCGGGGCTGATCCGCAACGACGGCGGCCTCGACGTGGAGGCGCTGCTCGCCGCCCGCGACCCGCTCGGCGTCGTCGACCGCTCGGCGCTGCGGCCCTCGGACACCACCGCCCCGAACGACGGGTGGCTCGACGTCCCCTGCGACCTGCTGGTGCCCGCCGCGATGTCCTACGTGGTCACCGCCGGCGACGTCCCGCGGATCCGCGCCCGGGCCGTCGTCGAGGGGGCGAACATGCCCACGCTGCCCGACGCCGAGGCGCTGCTGCACGCCGCCGGGGTCCCGGTGCTGCCGGACTTCCTGGCCAACGTCATGACCAACGCCTGGTGGTGGTGGACGGTCTTCGGCGACGTCGAGCCCACGGCGGAGTCGTCGTTCGCCAAGATCGACGCGGTGGTGCGGCGGCTGGTGGGCACGGTGTCCGACGACGCGGCGGCCCGGGGGTGCACGCTGCGCGAGGCGGCGCTCGCCCTGGCCCGCCGCAACGCCGAGGCCGTGCAGGCGGCGGTCGGCGTCACCGGCGCCGGCACTCCGGCGGAGGAGGCGGCGTTGGTCCGGGCATGACGATCCGCTGGACTCCCGCCGACATCCCCGACCAGACCGGCCGCACCGTCGTCGTCACCGGCGCCACGAGCGGGCTCGGGCTGGCCACCGGGCGGGCGCTGGCCGCGGCCGGTGCCCGCGTGGTGCTCGCCGTCCGCGACCCCGCCCGCGGCGACGCCGCGGCCGCCGGGCTGCCCGGTGAGGTCGAGGTGCGCCGGCTGGACCTGGCCGACCTCGCCTCGGTGCGCGCCTTCGCCGACGGCTGGCACGGCCCGCTGGACGTCCTGGTGAACAACGCCGGGATCATGATGGTGCCGCAGGGCCGCACCGCCGACGGCTTCGAGCTGCAGTTCGGCACCAACCACCTCGGGCACTTCGCGCTGACCAACCTGCTGCTGCCGCACGTCACCGACCGGGTGGTCACCGTGTCCTCGACGGCGCACCGGGCGGGCCGCATCGACCTCGCCGACCTCAACTGGGAGCGGCGGCGCTACTCGGCCGAGCGCGCCTACGGCCAGTCCAAGCTGGCCAACCTGCTGTTCACCCTCGAGCTGCAGCGCCGGCTCACCGCGGCCGGGTCACCGGTGCGCGCGATGGCCGCCCACCCGGGCTGGTCGGCGACCAACCTGCAGGGCCGCACCGAGAACCGGGTGAAGGACGTGGCCATGGCGCTGGGCAACCGGGTGGTCGCGCAGTCGGCCGAGCAGGGCGCGCTGCCCACGCTGTTCGTGGCCACCGCCGACCTGCCCGGCGGCAGCTACGCCGGCCCCGACGGCCCGGCCGAGGTGCGCGGGTACCCGACGCTGGTCGGGCGCACCGCCGCGGCCAGCGACCTGCGGACGGCGGCCGCGCTGTGGACGGCGTCGGCCGAGCTCACCGGCGTCGACCTCCCCGCGGCCCTCCCCACCCGCTGAACCGGCCCTCACACCGCGGGGAGCAGGAGCAGGACGGTCGGGGCGAGCAGGAGCAGCCCGGCGGCGAGGAGCGCGGCGGCGCGGGCGGCGGGGGGCAGCGGCGGCGGCGGGGTGACCAGCCGGACGACGCGGGCGACCACCGCGCTGCCGGCCACCGCCAGCGCGCCGTCGGGCACCCCGCCGCCCGCTCCCCCGGCCGCCACCACGATCGCCTGGGCCAGCGTGCGCCGCGGGTCGGGCCCGCCGAGGGTGGCCAGCGCCCGGTCGTCGGCGCGCATCTCCACCAGCTCCCGGACGGCGGCGTGCGCGCGGGCGGCCGCGGGCAGCACCGGCAGCGCCGCCTCCCACGCCACGAACGGCAGCAGGTAGAGGTGGTGGTGCTCGGCCAGGTGCGCCCGCTCGTGCGCGACGACGGCGGCCAGCTGGTCGTCGTCGAGCTCGGCGACCATGCCCGAGGAGAGCACCAGCAGCGGGCGGGCGCCGGGGATGCAGAACGCCACCGGCGCCGGGTGCTCGAGCAGCCGGGCGTCGGGCGCGGCCGGCGAGGGTTGCACCACCAGCTCGAGCAGCTCGCGGTGCCGGCGGCGGGTGCGCGCGGTGCGCGCCCACGACAGCGCCAGGACGCCGAGCAGCTCCACGGTCAGGACGGCGGCCAGCGTGAGCGCTCCCCAGTGGTCGCCCCGGACCGGATCGGCCGCCGACCGCCCGGTGAGCACCGCCCAGCCGGCCTCCGGCAGGGAGTGCCCCCACGGCGCCAGGCCGTGCACGAGCAGGGCGCCGACGATCGACAGGCCGCCGGCCAGGCCGACCGCCTGCCAGCAGACCAGCGCCACGAGCGGGTCGCGGCGCGGCCAGCGCACCCGGCCGAGCCACGCGGGCACCGGCCAGGCGAGCAGCGCGGCGAGGACCGCGAGCGCCGCGGCGGTCGCGGGCAGCACGTCAGCGGGCGTCCGGCGCCGTCTCCTCGAGCAGCTGCCGCAGCAGCCGCGCCTCCTCGGGGTCCACGCCGCCGACGAAGCGGGCCAGCACGGCCTGCCGGTCACCGGAGCGGCCGAGCACCTCGTGCATGAGCTCGGCGGCGTGCTGCTCGCGGGTCGCCGTCGGCCGGAACCGGCGCGGCCGGGCGTCGTCGTGCTCGACGAAGCCCTTGGCCTCCAGCCGGGAGAGCACGGTGTGCACGGTGGTCAGCGCCAGCCCGCGCTCGGCCAGCGCGTCGCGCAGCCCGGCCGCCGCGACCGGCCCGTCGGCGGCCCACAGCCGGTCCATGACGGTGCGCTCCAGGTCGCCCAGCGAGGCCACGGTTCCTCCAGTCGGTCGGTTCTACCCAGCGTAGAACGGGAGCCGGCCCCGGCGCACGGACCGTGTCGCGCAGCTCACCCCGACCCGTTCTACGAGACGTAGAGAAGTGGTTCTACGAGGCGTAGAAAGGAGTCGTCGGGGGCGGCTCCCGGCAGGTGAGGAGCAGGTGGCGTGGACGTCCTGGACATCGCCCGCTGGCAGTTCGGCATCACGACCGTCTATCACTTCCTGATGGTCCCGCTGACCATCGGGCTGGGGATCCTGGTCGCGGTCATGCACACGATGTGGGTGCGCACCGGCAAGCCCGAGTGGCTCCGGATGACGCGTTTCTGGGGCAAGGTGTACCTGGTCAACTTCGTGCTCGGCGTGGCCACCGGCCTGGTGCAGGAGTTCCAGTTCGGCCTGGCCTGGAGCGAGTACTCGCGCTTCGTCGGCGACGTCTTCGGCTCGCTGCTGGCGCTCGAGGCGCTGCTGGCCTTCTTCCTCGAGTCGACCTTCCTGGGGCTGTGGATCTTCGGCTGGGGCCGGATCCCGAAGAAGCTGCACCTCGCGGCGCTGTGGGCCGCCGTCGTCGGCTCGATCGTCAGCGCGTACTTCATCATCGCGGCCAACTCGTGGATGCAGCACCCGGTCGGCGTCGCCGTCGGCGAGGACGGCCGCCCGGTGCAGGTCGACTTCCTCGCCGTGCTGACGAACAACACGGCGCTGGCCGCCTTCAGCCACGCCGTCGTCGCCGCGCTCGTGGTCGCCGGCGCCCTGCTCGTCGGCATCGGCCTGTGGCACCTGCGCAAGCGGAAGCTGGCCGGTGCGCCGACCACGGACGTCGACCACTCCGTCTGGCGCCGCTCGGTGCGGGTCGGCGGGTTGGTCTCGCTGGCCGCCTTCGTGCTCGTCGCCGTCACCGGTGACTGGCAGGGCAAGCTGATGTACCACCAGCAGCCGCTGAAGATGAGCTCCGCCGAGGCGCTCTGCGAGACCGAGGCGCCGGCGCCGTTCTCCGTGTTCGCCTGGGCCAAGCTCGGCAGCAACGAGTGCGACGACGTGCACAGCTACACCATCCCGGGCCTGCTGTCCTTCCTCGCGCACAACGACTTCTCCTCCCCCGTCCCGGGCATCGAGGAGCTGCAGGAGGAGTACGCCGTCGTCTACGGCGCGACCTACCCCGACGACCCGTCCTTCGGAGACCGGGCCGGTGACCCGATCGACTACACCCCGGTGCTCGCGGCCACCTACTGGAGCTTCCGGCTCATGATCGGCATGGGCGGCGTCTCGGCCGGCGTGGCGGCCTACGCCCTGTGGGCCACCCGCCGCGGCCGGGTGCCGACGTCGCGGGTCGGCGTCTACGGGTCGCTGCTGGCCGTCGGCGCGCCGTTCGTGGCCAACGCGGCCGGGTGGGTGTTCACCGAGATCGGCCGCCAGCCCTTCGTCGTGTACCCGAACCCGGACGTGCCGGTCGACGAGCAGGTGTGGTTCTTCACCGCCCAGGCCGTCTCCCCCGGCGTCACCGCCGCCGAGGTGTGGACCTCGCTGGTCAGCCTCGCCCTGCTCTACGGCGCCCTCGCCGTCGTCGAGCTGTTCCTCATCACCCGGCTGGTCCGCGGCGGCGTCACCACGGGCGACACCACCGCCACGCCGCCGGCCGTGGCGTCCTCCCGGCGGGACGACGACGAGCGTCCCGACGGCGACCGCGCGGACGACGACCGTGCCGACGACGACGTCCTCTCCTTCGCGTACTGACCGGAGTGCCTGACATGGACCTGCAGACCCTGTGGTTCGCCGCCGTCGCGGTGCTGTGGACCGGCTTCCTGCTGCTGGAGGGCTTCGACTTCGGCGTCGCGGCGCTGCTGCCGGTGCTCGGCCGGCGCGGTCGGCAGGGCAGGGCGGACCGCCACCTGATGCTGCGCACCATCGGCCCGGTGTGGGACGGCAACGAGGTCTGGCTGATCACCGCCACCGGCGCGGTGTTCGCCGCCTTCCCCGGCTGGTACGCCACCTGGCTGCCGGCGCTGTACCTGCCCTTCGTCGTGGTGCTGCTCGGCCTGATCGTGCGGGCGGTGGCCTTCGAGTGGCGGCACTCGTCGCACGACCCGCGCTGGGACGCCGCCTGGACCCGCGTCATCACCGGCGGCTCGCTGGTCGCGGCGCTGGGCATCGGCGCGGCGCTGGGCGCCACCACCCTCGGCCTGCCGATCGACGGCGACGGCACCCGGGTGGGCGGGGCGTTCGTCGGGCTGGGCTGGTCGTCGCTGCTGGGCGCGCTCGCCGTCGTCGGCTGGTCGCTGGTGCACGGCGCGCTGTTCCTCGCGCTGAAGACCGACGGGCCGGTGCGCCTGCGGGCGCGGGCCTTCGCGCTGCGCTGGTCGCCGGTGGCCGCGCTGCCGCTGCTGGCCTGGGCCGGGCTGGTGCACCTGCGCTCGGGCACGCTCGTCACCGGCGTGCTGTGGCTGGTGGCGGCGCTGGCGGTCGTGCTCACCCGGACCCGCGTGCGGCTCGACCGCGAGGGGCAGGCCTTCGCCGGCTGGGCCGCGGTGCTGCTGGCCTCGGCGGCGACGCTGTTCGGCGCGGCCTACCCGGTGGTGGTGCCCTCGACCATCGACCCGGCGTTCGACGTCACGATCGCCGAGGCCTCGGTCAGCGACTACACGCTCACCGTGATGACCTGGGTGGCCGCCGTCGGCCTGCCCGTGGTGCTGGCCTACCAGGCCTGGACCTACTGGGTGTTCCGCAAGCGGCTCACCGCCGAGCCGGAGTCCGAGACGGTGGCGGCATGACCTCCCGGGGTCCGCTGGCGCCGCTGGCCGGCGTCCCCGGCCTGCCCGGCGCCCTGGCCCGGGCGGCGCTGGCCGCCCTCGGCCAGACCGCCGGGCTGGTGCTGCTCGCCGCCGGGCTCGCGCACGCGGTCGCCCGGGCCGCCGGGACGGCGGACGGCGCGCTGCTGCCCCCGCTGGCCCTCGCCGCCGGCGGTGCCGCGCTGCGAGCGCTGGCCGGCACCCTCGGCGAGCTCGCGGCCACCCGCGACGCCCGCCGCGCCGAGGACGCGCTGCGCCGCGCGCTGCTCGGCCGGCTGGCCGCCTCCCCCGCCGCCGTCACCGCGGCCGGCGGCCCCGCGCCCGCCGCGGTGCTGGCCACCACCCGGCTGGCCGACCTCGCGCCGGGCCTGGCCACCTACCTGCCCGCGCTGGCGCAGACGCTCGTCGTCCCGCCGGTGCTGCTGGTCGTCCTGGCCGCCACCGACCTGCTCTCGGCCGGCCTGGTCGCGGTCACCCTCCCCCTGGTGCCGGTGTTCCTGGCGCTGGTGGGCCTGGCCACGCGCGACGGCACCGCCGACGCCGCCCGCGCCCTGGACCGGCTGGCCGCGCACGTGGCCGAGCTGGTGCGGGGCCTGCCGGTGCTCGTGGGACTGGGCCGCGCCGCCGACCAGGTGGCCGCGCTCGCCGAGCTCGGCGAGGTCTCCCGCCGGCGCACCCTGGCCACGCTGCGGCTGGCGTTCGTCTCGGCGCTGGTGCTCGAGCTGGTGGCCACGCTGTCGGTGGCGCTGGTCGCGGTCACCGTGGGCCTGCGGCTGGTGCACGGTGACCTCGCGCTGGCCACCGGCCTGACCGCGCTGCTGCTCGCGCCCGAGGCGTTCGCCCCACTGCGCGCCCTGGGTGCGGCGCACCACGCGAGCGAGGCCGCCACCCTGGCCGCGGCCGAGGCGCGCGCGGTGCTCGCCGCCTCCGGCGGCCGCTCCCCGGTGGCCGCCGCCTCCCCGGCGACGGACGACGACCCGCGCGGCGCCGGCGTCGTCGTCACCGGGCTGACCGTCCGCCACCCCGGCCGGGCGCTGCCCGCGCTGCCGCCGGTGGACCTGGCGCTGCGGCCCGGCGAGCTCGTCGTGCTGCGGGGCGCCAGCGGCTCGGGCAAGTCGACGCTGCTGGCCGCGCTCACCGGCGCGCTCGACCCGGCCGCCGAGGTCGCCGGCACCGTCACCGGTGTCCCCGCCGGCGGGGTCGCGCTGGTGGCGCAGCACCCGCGGACGACCGCCCCCACCGTCGCCGACGAGCTGCGCCGGCACGCCGCGCCCGAGCCGGGCACCGACGCCGTCGTCGCCGAGGCGTTCGTCGTCGAGGCGCTGGCGCGGGTGGACGCCGCCGGCCTCGCCGGGCGCGACTGCGCCGCCCTCTCCCCCGGCGAGCTGCAGCGGGTGGCGGTGGCGCGGGCGCTGGTACGGGTCCGCCGCGGCGCCCGGCTGCTGCTGCTCGACGAGCCGACCGCGCACCTCGACGCGGCCTCGGCCGCCCGCGTCGCCGCCGTCCTCGCCGGGCTGCGGGGCACGGTCACCGTCCTGCTGGTCACCCACGACCCGGCGCTGGCCGCGCTCGCCGACCGCACCGTCGTGCTCCCCGGCGCCCCCGCCGTCCCCGCGAGATCTGCACAGTGGTCGTCATCAGCGCCTGATGACCGCCACTGTGCAGATCTCGCGGTCACCGGCGGGACGACCGCGGGCCCGACGACGACTCCGGCGGCTCCCGCGACGGCGACGGGTGCGCTGGGCTGGCCGCGGCGGGCGCTGGTCCGCGCCGTCGCGGCGGGCACCGCCTCCGCGGGCGCCGGTGTCGCGCTCACCGCCGTCTCCGGCTGGCTGATCGTGCGGGCCGCGGAGATGCCGCCGGTGCTCACCCTGCTGGTCGCGATCGTCGGCGTGCGGGCGTTCGGGCTGGGGCGGGCCGGGCTGCGGTGGGTGGAGCGGCTCGCCGCCCACGACGCCGCCCTGCGCGCAGCCGCCGACCTGCGGGTGCGGGTCTGGCGCGCGCTGGCCGCCCAGGGCGTGGCCGCCGACCGGACGCCAGGCAGCGCGCTGGCCCGGGTGGTGGGCGACGTCGGACTGGTGCAGGACCTCTCGGTGCGGGTGGTCCCGCCGGCGCTGGTGGCGGCCACCGTCCCGGTGCTCGCCGTCGGCGCGCTCGCGCTGCTGCACCCGGCCGCCGCGGGCGCGGTCGCCCTGGTGCTGGCCGCCACGGTCCTCGGCGTGCTGCTGGTGCACCGGCGGGTCGACGCCGGCGCGGCCCGCGAGGAGGGGGCGCTCCGGGTGGGGGCGCTGCGCGACGTCACCACCGCGCTCGAGGGCGCGGCCGACCTGCGGGCGCACGGCCTGGCTGCCGCCACCGCCGCCGACCTCGCGGCCGTCGCCGGCCGGCGCGCCGGGGCGGCCGCGACCGGCGCCCGGGCCGGCGCGCTCGGCACCGGGCTGGTCGTGCTGGGCACCGGACTGGCCGCGGTGCTGGCCACCGCGGCCGGCGCGGCCGGCGGCCTGGCCGGCCCGGAGGTCGCCGTCCTCGGCCTGGCCCCGCTCGCCCTGGCCGAGCCGCTCACCGGCCTCGTCTCCGCCCTGCAGCGGCGGGGCGCGCTGGCCGACGCCCGCGCCCGCCTCGACGCCGTCCTCACCGCGCCGGTCCCGGCCGATCCCGCCGGCCCGCTGCCCGCGCCCGCCCCGGTGCGCGAGGTCGCCGTCACCGGCCTGGTCGCGGGCTGGCCCGGCGGCCCCGACGTGCTGCGCGGGCTGTCCGCGCAGGCACGGGCGGACGGCGGCTGGCTGGTCGTCCGCGGGCCGTCGGGCGCCGGCAAGTCGACGCTGCTGTCCGTGCTGCTGGCGGCGCTGCGCCCGCGCGCGGGCCGGTACACCCTCGACGGCGCCGACACCGCCCGGCTGACCGGCGACGCCGTCCGGTCGCGGACGGCGTGGCTGCCGCAGGACGCCCACGTGTTCGCCTCGACCATCCGCGCCAACCTGGCGCTGGCCGCGCCGCGCGGCGCGCTGGCCGGCCCGGACGGCGAGGCGCGCACGACCGCGGCGCTGGCCGCCGCCGGCCTGGGCCCGCTGCTCGCCGGCCTCCCCCAGGGCCTGGACACCCCGGTCGGCGCCGGCGGCACCGCGCTGTCCGGCGGCGAGCGGCGGCGGCTGGCCGCCGCCCGCGCGCTGCTGGCCGACCGCGACGTCGTGCTGCTCGACGAGCCCACCGCGCACCTCGACCCGCCCACCGCCGCGGCGCTGGTGCGCGACCTGCGCCGGGCCCTGGCCGGCCGGGTGGTCGTCTGCGTGACCCACGACGACGCGCTCGAGCAGCCCGGCGACGCCGTCGTCCGGCTCGGTGCGGAGTCGGCCGCGCTGGCCGCCTAGCGCGGGGCGACCCGCCGGACCTCGAAGCCGGGGCTGCGCGGCAGGAGCGGGTCGACCACCAGCGGCACCCCGGCCGGCTCCCCGAGCAGCCACTGCCCGTCCGGGCCGGGCTCCCCGCCGAGCCGCCCGGCCAGCTCCGGCCGCACGCGGACCTCCCGGGGCGGCGCGGCGCCGGGCTCCCAGGCGACGGCCAGCAGGTCACGGGCGAGGGCCGGCATCGGGCGGCGCGCGACCGAGGGAGGGGTGTGGATCGTGGCGAGCGTGGCGGTGGCCATGACGAGCCTCCTGGGCGGATCCCCGTGCTCTGTACAGACCGTCCTACTCCGCGGTACTGACCGTTCCGGGCGTCAGCCGGCGGGCACGTCCACCGGGATCTCGTCGCCCAGGGTGGCGCCCTGCAGCAGCGGCAGGTCGTCGCCGGACCAGAAGCTGCCCGGGTCGTACCAGTTGCGCGGCCGGTCGGGCGGGAGCAGGCCCATCGCGGCGTAGGTCGTGGCGACCAGCTCGGCGCAGAACACCGTCTCGGCCGCCGTGCCACGGCGCAGCCGGCCGCTCAGCCAGCCGCGCGCGAGACCGCGGGTGGTCGGGAACGGTCGGCCGTCGTAGCGCGCAACGGTGCGCAGCACGGCGTCCTCGATCTCCCGGGTGACCCCGCCGTCGTCGGCCGGGCCCACGAGCTGCCGCAGCCAGGCGCGCTGCCCGTAGCGCTGCCGCCAGATGACGACGGCGTCGCGCAGGTCGTGCAGCTGGACGCCGCGCTGGTGCCGGCCGGTCCACGCGTCGGGCAGCGAGCGGCCGAGCTCGGCGTGCCAGAGCAGCGGCGGGAGGTCCTCCAGGACGACGGCCATGCCGACGTGGTTGACCGGCGCGTTGGTCACCGCCCGGATCGCCAGGTCGGCGAGCGAGGCGCCGCGGAACACCCAGACGTCGCCGGTGCGGGTGAGCTCGACCGCCTCCTCGAGCGGCAGCGCGCGGGGCGGGGTCACGCGGCTACGGTAGGCGACCGTGCGGCTGCCGAAGAACGCGTGGAAGCTGCTCGGCCTGGCCGGTGTCGCCGGGGTCGCGGCCACCGGCGCGGTGCTGGTGCGCGGGGAGCGGCAGCGCCGCGCGTACACGCCCGACGACGTCCGCGCCCGGCTGCACGAGCGGCACGCCGCCGCCTCGACCGCGGCGACGACCTCCGCAGGGAAGCCCGGCGACGGGCCACCCGGTCCGGTGCCGGTGCCCGCCCGCCGCTGGTGGCGCCCGTCCCGCCGCCGGCGCTGAGGACCCCGGTCCTACGCGTCCGTCCCCGGGGCGGACGGGAGCACGACGACCCCGTCGCGGTCGGCGCACAGCCACTCGCCCTCGCGGAACACCACGCCGGCGAAGACGACCGGCAGCCCCGCCTGGCCCGAGTGCAGGCCCTTGACACTGCGCCGCGGGTGGGTGGCCAGCGCCCGGACGCCGATCGGCTGGGCGTCGATCTCGTCGGCGTCGCGCACCGCGCCGTTGACCACCACGCCGGCCCAGCCGTTCTCCGCGGCCGCGACGGCGAGGTTGCCGCCCAGCAGCGCACAGCGCAGCGACCCGCCGCCGTCGACGACGAGCACCCGGCCCTCCCCCGGCTGCCCGACCGCGTCGCGGACCAGGGTGTTGTCCTCGAACACCTTGAGCGTGCTGATCGTCCCGCTGAACGCCGGGCGGCCGCCGAAGGCGGCGAGGCCCGCGTCGCACACCTGCGCCTCCGGGTGCTCGTCGCAGATGTCGGTCGTCGCCCGGCTCATCGCTCCTCCTCCTCGTCCCGGTGCGCTCCCGGGAGCGCCTCCGCCCATCCCCCGACACAGTGGCCGACCAGCACCCGGCCGGCCATGTCCACCTCGGTGCCGGGCACCACGGTCCGCTCGGAGACCTGCCGCCAGGCGGCGGCGTGCGGGGTCCGCCCGTGCGCGGCGTACGCGGCGTCGTCGGCGTAGAGCCCCGAGACCACGAAGGCGTCGGGGTCGCCGGCCACCTCGCAGACCTCGACGCGCAGGCACCCCGGCTCGTCGCGAACCGCCGCCTCCGCGGTGGCCGTGACGCCGGCGAGGAACTCCTCCCGGCGCCCGGGCCGGACGCGGACCTGCACCACCTGACTGAACACGGCCTCCCCCTCCGGATCGGCCCGAGGTTATAAGCTGATGAGCACTAGGCGCCAGTCCTCCCTGAAGGTGGAGGCCAGGCGCACGTCGTCGTTGCAAGGGAGTCACCGTGACAGCCGCCGAGGAGGGGGCCGCGACCAAGAGCCAGCGCACGCACGCGCGGGTGCGGGAGATGGTGCTGTCCGGGGAGCTGGCGCCGGGGTCGGTCATCAACCAGGCGGTCCTCGCCCGCCGGCTGGGTGTGAGCACCACCCCCCTGCGCGAGGCGTTGCGCCTGCTCAAGCAGGAGGGCCTGGTGGAGCTCGACGCCCACCGCGACGCGCGGGTCACCCCGCTCGACGCCGCGGAGGCGCGTGACCTGCTGGAGCTGCGCCAGAGCCTGGACCCGCTGGCCGCCGGCCTGGCCGCGCAGCGCCGGACCGCCGAGGACCTCGCACGGATGCGGGCGGCGCTGGGCTCGCTCACCTCGCTGCGGCCCGACGCCTCACCCGCCCAGCTCGACGGCCACCGCGCGTTCCACGCGGCGGTCTACCGGGCCTCGCACAACGCGCTGCTGGTCGAGGCGCTCGACGGGCTGTGGGACAAGACCGACCGCTACCGCCGGCACGCGCTCGCGGCCGGGCGCAGCGACGAGGAGGTCGAGCAGCGCGCCGCCGAGCACCGCGCGCTGCTGGACGCGGTGTCCGACCGCGACGCCGAGGCGGCCGAGGCGCTCATGCGCACGCACGTCGAGACCAGCCTGGGCGCCCGCTCGGCCGACCGGCTCGCCGCCGAGCAGCACGGGCAGGCCGCCCGCGGCGGGGGACGGCGGTGACCGCCGGGGGCCGCCGCGCGCTGGCGGTGCTGCTCGCGCACTCGGCGCTCACCCAGGTGGTGACCTTCGTGCTCCGGCCGGCCTCGGCCTACCGCGCCCTCGAGCTCGACGTCCCGGCGGCCTGGCTCGGGGCGCTGACCGCCTCCTTCGCCGTCGTGCCGCTGCTGCTGGCCGTGCCCTCGGGACAGGCGACCGACCGCTTCGGCGAGCGGCGGGTGCTGCTCGCCGGCGCGGTCCTCGTGCTGGCGTCCGCGCTGCTGTTCGCCACCGGGCGCGGCGGTGCGGCCGGGCTCGTCGCGGCCAGCGTGGTGCTCGGCACCGGGCACCTGCTGTCGGTGGTCGGCCAGCAGGCCGCGGTGGCCAACGCCGCGGGCCCCGGCCGCTTCGACACCGCCTTCGGCCACTACACCTTCGCCGCCTCCCTCGGCCAGGCGCTGGGACCGGCGCTGATCACGGTCGTCGGCGGCTCGGGCACCCTGCCCGACACCCGGCCGGTGTTCCTCGTCGCGGTCGGGGTGGCCGTCGCGCTGCTGGCCTGCACCGCGGTCCTCCGGCTCCCGGCGCGCGCCGCCGTCGCGGGCGCGGCCGAGCGCGGCGGCATGGGCACCCTGCTGCGCCTGCCCGGGCTGCTCCGGGCGCTGACGGTGAGCTGCATCGTGCTGGCCGCCGTCGACGTCACGCTGGTCTACCTGCCCGCGCTGGGCGCCGACCGCGGGCTGGCCGCGGGGTTCGTCGGCCTGCTGCTCACCCTGCGCGCGGTCGCCTCGATGACGTCGCGGTTCTTCCTCGGCCGGCTCGTGGCGCTGCTGGGCCGCCGGCGGCTGATGCTGACCAGCGTGCTGCTGTCGGCCGTGTCGATGGCGGCCGTCGCGGCGCCGCTGCCCCCGGCCGCGCTGGTGGTCCTGGTCGTCCTGCTGGGCCTGGGCCTGGGCGTCGGCCAGCCGCTGACCATGTCCTGGCTGGCCGAGGTCGCGCCCGCGGGACTGCGCGGCCGCGCCATGTCGCTGCGGCTCACCGGCAACCGGCTGGGTCAGGTCCTCCTGCCCAGCACGGTCGGGCTCCTGGCCGCCGGCGTCGGCTCGGCCGGGGTGCTGTGGGCGACCGCCGGGGCGCTCGCCCTGGCCGGGGCCGCCGCCCGCCGGCTGGCGGTGGACGGCGGCCCCGGCGCCTAGCGTCCGGCGACCCGCTCCACCACGGCCGCGGTGAACTCCCCGGTCCAGGCGGTGCCGCCCAGGTCGCGGGTGCACACCCCGTCGCGGACGGCGGCGCGGACGCCCTCCTCGACGCGCAGTGCGGCGTCGAGGGCCCGTTCGTCGCCGTGCCGCCGGCCCAGCCAGTCGAGCAGCATGCCCGCCGACAGGATCATCGCGACCGGGTTGGCCAGTCCCCGTCCGGCGATGTCGGGCGCGGACCCGTGCGCGGCCTGCGCCATGCAGCGGTCGTCGGAGGCGTTGACCGACGGGGCGGTGCCGAGCGAGCCCGCGAGTTCCCCGGCCAGGTCGGACAGGATGTCGCCGAACATGTTCTCCGCGACGACGACGTCGAAGTCCGACGCGCGGCGCAGCAGGTGCACCGTCATCGCGTCGATGTGGACGTCGTCGACCTCGACGTCGGGGTGGCGCTGCGCCACCTCCAGGCAGACCCGCTTGAACAGCCCCGAGCTCAGCTGCAGCACGTTGGCCTTGTGGACGATCGTCACCCTGCGGCGGCGGCGCCGGGCCAGCTCGAAGGCCGCCCGCGCGATCCGCTCGACCGCCCGCCGGGTGAACACGCCCATCGCGACGGCCACGTCGGGTGACGGCATGAACTCGCCGGTGCCGGCGTGGGTGTTGCGGTCGGCGTAGAAGCCCTCGGTGTTCTCCCGGACCACCACCAGGTCGGTGTCGGGCGCGATCGCCGTCCCGCCGCCGAGACCGCGGGCCGGGCGGACGTTGGCGTACAGGTCGAAGTGCTTGCGGATGGCCCCGCTCGGGTTCAGCTGCGACCGGAAGGGCTCCGGGTAGGCGGCGCTGTCGTGCGGGCCGAGCAGCCAGCCGTCCAGCCCGGCCAGGGCCTCCAGCGTCGCGGGCGGGATCGCGCTGCCGTGCTCCTCGATGGCCGAGGCGCCCAGGGGCAGCTCCCGCCAGTCGGCCGGCGCGGCGCCGGCGGCGGCCAGGGCGGCGTCGACCACGCGCACGGAGGCGGGGACGATCTCCGGGCCGATGCCGTCGCCGAGCATCACGCCGAGTCGGTAGGAGTGCGGCGGCGCGGACGGCGCAGGGCTGCTCATGCCCTGCTGGCCCCGCGGTCGCTGTCGGACAGGTGCTCGAACGTCTCACCGGTGGCGGTGATGGTCCGCGTGACGTCGCGACCGCCGTAGACCCAGTAGATGGTCATGGTGCCCTCCCCGCGGTTGCGGAAGCAGTGCGGCACCCCGGCCGGCACCCAGGTCGCCTGACCCGTGACGAGGTCGAACTCGTCGTCGCCGACGACCACGGTCGCCTCACCCTGGTGGACCAGCACGGTCTCCTCGACGTTGTGCGAGTGCAGGGGGATGCCGGTGCCGGGTGAGAACACGGTCATGCCGGTGGTCACCCTGTTCGCCTCGCAGTTCCACCTCCCCACGAACGGGATGGTGACGACGCCGTTGCCGCGGTCGAAGCGCTCGATCTCCTCCGGGCGCAGGACCATCGACGGCGGCTCTGGCTGGGTGTTCACGCGGACTCCTCGGCGGTGTGGGTGACCAGCAGCGACCCGGGAGTGGTGACCTGGCTCGCGACGACCTGCTCGGCGACGGTGCGCCACCGCGCGAAGTGCGGCGACGCCTTGTGCGCGGCGAACGCCCCGGCATCGGCGTAGAGCTCGTAGAGGAGGAAGCGGTTCTCGTCGCCGTCCACGGAGCAGACGTCGAACCGGAGGCAGCCCGGCTCGTCCCGCACCGAGGACTCGGCGTTGGCCGCCATGCCCGCGAGGAACTCCTCGCGCCGACCGGGCCGGACCTCCATCTGCACCACCAGGCTGAACACGCGCCGTCCTTCCGTCGTCCGAGCAAGTATGCAACCCTGTATACAAGACCCGCCGACCGAGGGGAAGGGGAACGCGATGACCGAGGAGCGGTACGCGCCGGACGCGCTGCGGACCTTCGCCGGCCGGGTGCTCGAGACCCTCGGCGTGCCGGCCGCGGACGCCGCGCTCGTGGCCGACAGCCTCGTCCAGGCCGACCTGTGGGGGCACGGTTCGCACGGCCTGCTGCGGCTGCCCTGGTACGCCGCCCGGCTGCGCAGCGGCGCGATGACGGCGGTCACCGCCCCCGCGGTCCTGGTCGACACCGGCCCGCTGGTGCTGCTCGACGGCCGCGACGGCGTCGGCCAGGTCCTCACCGAGCGGGCCCGTGTGCTGGCGGTCGAGCGGGCCCGGACCCACGGCATCGGCGCGGTCGGCGTCCGGAACTCCAACCACTTCGGGACGGCGATGTGGTTCACCCGCCGCGCCGCGCACGACGGCGTCGTCGCCGTCCTGACCACCAACGCCAGCCCGGCCATGGCCCCGTGGGGTGGGCGGGAGAAGCGGCTGGGTACCAATCCCTGGTCGATCGCGGCACCGGCTCCGGGCGGCCGGGTGGTCGCCGTCGACATCGCGAACACCGCGGTGGCCCGCGGCAAGATCCACCTGGCCAGGAACCGCGGCGAGCCGATCCCGGGCAGCTGGGCGCTCAGTGCCGACGGCGCCCCGACCACCGATCCCGCGCAAGCGCTGCTCGGCGTCGTCCTGCCCATGGCCGGGCACAAGGGTTACGCGATCACGTTCCTCGTGGACGTGCTCTCCGGCGCGCTCACCGGCAGCGGTGTGGGCACCGAGGTGCACGGACCGTACGAGCCGGAGGCGCGCAGCCGCGCCGGGCACCTGTTCCTCGCGATCGACCCGTCGGCCCTCGGCGACCGGGCAGACTACGAGGCCCGGGTCCAGCGACTGATCGACGAGGTCAAGGACGTGCCACTGGCGCAGGGGTTCGACGAGGTGTTCTACCCCGGCGAGGTCGAGGACCGGGCCGAGGCGGCGAACCTGGCTGCCGGCGGCGTGCGGCTGGCGACCGAGTCGCTGGCCGACCTGCGTCGGCTGGGTGCCGACACCGGCGTGCCCTTCGACGCCGAGGGTGTGCGGTGACCGACCTGGCCCCCAGCAAGGCCGAGCAGGTCCACGCCCGGCTCAAGGAGGAGATCGAGCTGGGTGAGCTGGCACCGGGGGCGTCCCTGTCGGAGCTGTGGCTGGTCGAGCGCACCGGCGCCTCGCGGACCCCCGTCCGGGAGGCGCTGCGCCGGCTGGCCGCCGAGGGCCTGGTCGACCTGGTGCCACGCCAGGGCGCTCGCGTCTCGCGGGTCTCGGCCCGCAGCGTCCGCGACCTCTTCGAGTTCCGCACGCTGCTCGAACCGGCCGCCGTCCGGCAGGCCACCGAGGCGGCGGGCGCCGATCCCGGCCTGCACCGGGAGTTCGCCGCGATGCGGGACGCGTTCGCGGGCACGCTGGACCAGGCGCCGTCGACGGCGCGGTCCCGGTCGTTCTACGAGCTGGCCGACCGCTTCGACTGGGCGGTCATCCGCGCGGCCCGCAACGAGCACCTGCGGCGCACCATCGCCGAGCTGCGGCCGCACACCGCCCGGCTGCGCAACCTCTCGCACCTGGACCCGCAGCGCGTCGAGGTGTCCGTCGGCGAGCACCTGGCGGTCTGCGACGCGCTGCTCGCCGGGGACGCCGACGGCGCCGCCGCCGCCCTCGTCGAGCACCTGCAGAGGAGTGTGGAGACCATCTTCCGCAACCTGGCCGGGAGCCCCTGGGAGGACCTCGACCTGCTGGGCTAGCGGCCCCCGTGCAGGGTCCCGCCGCGCGCGTGGTGACGTGCTGGAACGGCCCCCGTGCAGGGTCCCGCCGCGAGCCTGCGAGTGGCGGGGGGCACGGGGGTCCTTCTAGTACGCGGCCTTGACCGCCAGGACCGGGCACGGGGCGTCGAGCAGGATCCGCTGCGCGGAGCTGCCGGTGATCAGCTTCCCGGTGGCCGTGCGGCGGCGCAGGCCGATGACCAGGAGGCTGGCCTTGAGCCGCTCGGCGGCGTCGACCACCTCCTCGGCGGCCTCGCGGCCGCGCACCTGCTGCTCGACCTCGTAGCGCACGCCGGCGGCGTCGAGCCGCTCGCGGACGGCCCGCAGGTCCGCCTCGCCGGCGAAGCGGCGGTCGACCAGGCTGTCCCCGCGGGAGGTGTTGACCACGTGCAGCGGCTCCCCCCGGCGCTCGGCCTCGACGACGGCCGCGGTGAGGGCGGCCTCGCCCTCCGGGGTCGGGACGTAACCAACGACGACGGTCATGCGCGGCAGCCTGCGGCAGCGCGTGGCCGGGGTCACGCTTGCGGCCCTAGTGGAGCTATCGGTCGTTGTGGTCCGGGCCGGTCAGCGGGACACCGGCCGTCCCGACCGCACGCTGAACCGCCGTTCGGGCCGGCCCGCCGTCCCGTAGCGCTGCCGGACGTCGGCCTCCTGCTGGGCCACCAGCTGCTCGAGGTAGCGGCGGGCGCTGACCCGGGCCAGCCCGGTCCGCTCGCTGGCCTCGGTCGCGGACAGACCCTGCGGCCCGGCCTCGGCCAGCGCCCGCCGGACCAGCTCCAGGGTCTCCGGGCTGATGCCCTTGGGCGTGCTCACCGGCCGCGGGGCGGCCGTGCCGCCGGGCCGGCCGAAGACCCGGTCGAGGTCGTCCTGGGCCAGCTCGGTGCCGCGGCGGAACTCGGCGGACAGGGTGCGGTAGTCGGCCAGCCAGCGCTGCAGCGTGGACCGGTCGAAGGGCTTGACCAGGTAGTGCAGGACGCCGCCGTGCAGCGCGCTGCGGATGCTCTCGACGTCGCGCGCCGCGCTGATGACGACGACGTCGACCGCCGAGCCCGAGGCCCGCAGCCGCTGCAGCACCTCCAGCCCGGTCATGTCGGGCAGGTAGACGTCGAGCAGCACCAGGTCCGGCCGCAGCCGCTCGACCTCCGCGAGCGCCGCCGCGCCGGTCGCCGCGGTGCCGGCCACCTCGTAGCCGTCGGCCGCCGCGACGAAGCCGGCGTGCACCCGGGCGACCATGAAGTCGTCG
This sequence comes from Geodermatophilus dictyosporus, assembly GCF_900115505.1. GTDB lineage: Bacteria > Actinomycetota > Actinomycetes > Mycobacteriales > Geodermatophilaceae > Geodermatophilus > Geodermatophilus dictyosporus. The sequence continues at coordinate 303,720 of NZ_FOWQ01000005.1, forward strand.
TCGACGATGAGGACCCGGATCACGCGCCCACCAGCTCGGGGTCGGCCGGCAGGCGGGCGGTGAACACCGAGCCGCCGTCGGAGGAGGCCACCACCTCGCCGCCGCGGCGCGTGCAGACCAGGTGCACCAGCGACAGCCCGATGCCGCGCTCACCGCCGCCCGCGGGGTCCTTGGTGGTCACGCCCTTGCGGAACACCTCGCGCTCCAGGCCCGGGGGCACGCCGGCGCCGGAGTCGCGGACGACGACGTCGACCTCGCCGTCGACCAGGCCGAGGGACACCTCCACCCACCGCTCCGGGGCGGCGGCCGCGGCGTCGAGCGCGTTGTCGACCAGGTTGCCCACCACGGTGGCGACGTCGGTGGACAGCTCGTCCCCGAGCGGCGGCAGTGCGGAGTCCGGCGCGAAGCGCAGGTCCACCCCCAGCTCGGCGGCCTGGCTGGCCTTGGCGATGAGCAGCGCGGCGATGGCGGGGTCCTGCACCGCACCGGTCACCTCGGCACCCAGCTGCGAGCGGCCGGCGCTGACCCGGTGCACGAAGCGCACCGCCTCCTCGGCCTGGCCCAGCTCGATCAGCCCGGCGATGGTGTGCAGCCGGTTGCTGAACTCGTGCGCCTGGGCGCGCAGCGTGTCGGTGACGTGCCGGGTCAGCTGCAGCTCCCGGCGCAGCTCCAGCAGCTCGGTGCGGTCGCGCAGGGTCGTCACCGAGCCGAGGGTCCGGCCCCGGCTGCTGATCGGCAGCCGGTTGACGACGACGACGCGGCCGGCGGTGGCCACCGCGCGGTCGCGCTCCTCCTCGCCGCACAGCAGCGCCTCGCGCAGCTCCTCCCCCACGCCCAGCTCGGCGAGGTCGCGGCCCACCGCGTCGCCCGGGATGCCGAGCAGCCGGATGGCCTCGTCGTTGACCAGCGTGACCCGGCCGCGCAGGTCCAGCCCGACCACGCCCTCGCGGATGCCGTGCAGCATCGCCCGCTGGTGCTCGACCAGGCCGGTGATCTCGGCCGGCTCCAAGCCGAGGGTCTGGCGCTTGACCCGGCGCGCCACCAGCAGCGAGCCGCCCAGGCCCAGCACGCTGGCCACGCCGAGGTAGGTGAGCAGGTTGGGGGCGGCCTCGGCCAGGCCGTCGAGGACGCCGGGGTAGCGGCGCTCCACCGCGACGAAGCCGAGCTGGTCGCGGCCGGTGAGCACCGGCACCATCGCGACGGCGTACCGGCCGCGCCCGTCGGTCCGCTCCCCCACCCAGGCCCGGCCGTCGAGCACCGTGCTGTCACCCACGGGGAACGCCGTCCCGAGCTCGGCGGGGTCGGCGCTGGCGAGGACGGTGCCCCCGGCGTCGGCCACGACGACCGACGCGGAGTCCGAGACGGTGCGCGCGCTCTCCGCGGCGATGCGGACGTAGCGGACGAGGTCCTCGTCCATCGCCGAGCGCAGCGAGACGGAGTTGGCCAGCGTCTCGGCCACCGACAGCGCGCGGCGGCCCTCCGAGTCCTGGGCCCGCTGGATGGTCTGGGCGACCGAGACGGCGGCCACGCCGACCAGCACCAGCAGGATGATCACCACCTGCAGCGCCAGCAGCTGGCCGGCCAGCGACAGTCGCCGGAGCACGCGCGCCTCCCGGGGCTAGGGGAACGCCTGACAGTGCACCACGCCACCGTCGTCCTGTGACCGTGAACACAAGGACCGCAAGGCGCAATGCGTCCGCAACGGTGACACCCCACCGGCCGGTTGCCAGCCTTCCTCCGACGCGGCACGGGAGCCGCCCCCACACCTGGAGGAACGCATGCGCAACGCCCACCTGCGGAGGCTGGCCGTCGGCACCGTGGCCGCCGGCCTCGTGCTCACCGGCTGCGGTACGACGGCGGAGGGCGGCTCGGCCTCCGGCGGCGGCGGCGGCGACGAGGCGATCAGCGGCCTGCGGGTCCTGGTCCCGAACTCGCCCGGCAGCGGCTACGACACCACCGCCCGCGCCTGGGCGCAGATCCTCGACGACGAGGGGCTGGCGTCGGGCACCGAGGTGTTCAACGTCGAGGGCGCCGGCGGCACCGTCGGCCTGCAGCGCCTCGTCAACGAGGAGGGCAACGCCGAGATGCTCATGCAGATGGGCCTCGGCGTGGTCGGCGCCCAGTTCAGCAACCAGTCCGAGGCCACCCTCGACCAGACCACGCCGATCGCCCGCCTGATCGAGGAGGCCGAGGCGATCGTCGTCCCGGCCGACTCCCCCTACCAGGACCTGGACGCGCTGGTCGAGGCGTGGAAGGCCGACCCGGGCAACACCCCGGTCGGCGGCGCGTCGAACCCCGGCGGTCCCGACCACCTGACGCCGATGCTGCTGGCGCAGGAGGTCGAGGTCGACCCCACCGCCGTCAACTACGTGCCCTACGACGGCGGCGGCGAGCTGCTGGCCGGCATCCTCGGCGGGGACGTCGCCTTCGCCGCGACCGGCGTCGGCGAGGTGGCCGAGTCCGCCGCCGGCGGCGACGTCCGCATCCTCGCGGTCACCAGCGAGGAGCCCGTGGAGGGCGTCGACGCGCCGACCCTGACCGAGGCCGGCGTCGACCTCACCTTCACCAACTGGCGGGGCGTCGTGGCCGCTCCCGGCATCTCGGAGGAGGACACGCAGCGCTTCGTCGACGCGATCACCGAGATGCACGGCAGCGAGGCCTGGCAGCAGGCCCTCGAGGACAACGGCTGGACCGACGCCTTCGCCACCGGCGAGGAGTTCTCCTCCTTCCTCGACGAGGAGAGCCAGCGGGTCGAGTCCGTCCTGGGTCAGCTGGGGCTGGCGTGACCTCCGCCCAGCGGAGCCCTGCGCAGGAGCAGGAGCAGGGCCGCTCCGAGTACGGGGTGGCCCTGTTCCTGGGGGCGCTCGGCGTCCTCCTCGTCGTCTCGGCGCTGCTGCTGCCGGAGAGCCGGATCACCCGGGGACCGGTCGGCCCGGGTGCCGTGCCCCTCGTCGTCGGCGGCCTGCTGGTCGTCGTCGCGGCCTTCCTCGCCCTCGACGTCGCCCGTGGCGGCCGCGGCGAGCCGGAGGCCGGCGAGGACGTCGAGCTCGGCGCGGGCAGCGACTGGAGGACCATCCTCCTGCTCGCGGCGTCGTTCGCCGCCAACGCCCTGCTCATCGAGTCACTCGGCTGGGTCTTCTCCGGCGCCATCCTCTTCTGGGGATCGGCCTTCGCCCTCGGCAGCCGCCACTACGTGCGCGACGCGGTCATCGCGTTCGGGCTGTCGATCGGCTCCTTCTACCTGTTCGCCCTCGGGCTCGGCACCGTGCTGCCCCCGGGGGTCCTGAGGGGGATCCTGTAGATGGACGCGTTCGGCTCCCTCGTCGAGGGCTTCGGCACCGCGCTGACGCCGACGAACCTGGCGTTCGCCCTGCTCGGGGTGCTGCTGGGCACCGCCATCGGCGTGCTGCCCGGCATCGGCCCGGCCATGGCGGTGGCCCTGCTGCTGCCGCTGACCCGCGGCCTCGACGTCACCACCGCGCTGATCATGTTCGCCGGCATCTACTACGGCGGCATGTACGGCGGGTCGACGACGTCGATCCTGCTCAACACCCCCGGCGAGAGCGCCTCGGTGGTCACCGCCGTCGAGGGCAACAAGATGGCGCGGGCCGGACGGGCCGCGCAGGCGCTGGCGACCGCGGCGATCGGCTCGTTCGTCGCCGGCACCATCGCCACGCTGCTGCTGGCGGTGCTGGCCCCGACCGTCGCCGAGCTCGCGATCGAGGTCTCCCCGGCCGACATGTTCGCCGTCATGGCGCTGGCCTTCATCGCCGTCACCTCGGTGCTCGGCAGCTCGCGGATCCGCGGCCTGGCCTCCCTGGGGCTGGGCCTGACCATCGGGCTGATCGGCATCGACGCCACCTCCGGCCAGCAGCGGCTGACCTTCGGCGTCCCCGAGCTGGCCGACGGGATCGACGTCGTCGTCGTCGCGATCGGCCTGTTCGCCGTCGGCGAGGCGCTGTGGACCGCCGCGCACCTGCGGCGGCGGCCGGTCGACGTCATCCCCGTCGGCAGTCCCCGGATGAGCCGGTCGGACTGGCGCCGGTCGTGGAAGCCGTGGCTGCGGGGCACGGCGATCGGGTTCCCGTTCGGCGCGGTCCCGGCCGGCGGCGCGGAGATCCCGACGTTCCTCTCCTACGTCACCGAGAAGCGGCTGTCCGCGCACCCCGAGGAGTTCGGCAAGGGCGCGATCGAGGGCGTCGCCGGGCCGGAGGCGACGAACAACGCCTCGGCCGCCGGCGGCCTGGTCCCGCTGCTGACCCTGGGCATCCCGACGACGGCGACCGCGGCGGTCATGCTCGCGGCGATCCAGAGCTACGGCATCGAGCCCGGGCCGCAGCTGTTCGACAACGAGCCCGAGCTCGTGTGGGGCCTGATCGCCAGCCTGTTCATCGGCAACGCGGCGCTGCTGGTGCTCAACCTGCCGCTGGCCCCGCTGTGGGCCCGGCTGCTGCGGATCCCGCGCAGCTACCTCTACGCGGGCATCCTCTTCTTCGCCAGCCTCGGCGCCTACGCGGCCAACGCCAACACCTTCGACCTGTTCCTGCTGCTGGTCATCGGGGCGCTCGGCATGATGATGCGGCGCTACGGCCTGCCGTTGCTGCCGGCGATCATCGGCGTGATCCTCGGCCCCTACGCCGAGGCGGAGCTGCGGCAGGCGCTGCAGATCAGCAACGGCGACCTCGGCGGGCTCATCGACCCGATGTCGGTCGTGGTCTACGCGATCATCGCGCTGGTCCTGCTGTTCCCGATCGTCCGGCGGCTGCTGCCGCGGAAGGTGCACGTGCCGGTGCTCGACGAGGCGGTGCACGAGCTCGAGGAGGCGCACGCGCACCACGGGGCGACGACGGCGGTCGCCGTCGAGCGCCACGTCGGCGAGCGGCACGGCGACGGGTACGGCGACGGGCGCGCCGCAGGCGAGGGCCCTGCCGGCGAGCGCCGGGACCGGGCACCGGGGGACCCGCCGCCCGGGTCCTGACACCACGGACCCACGGAGGGGAGGGACGCCGCGAGCTCCCTCCCCTCCGTGCGCGTCGGGGGCCCGGATGAGAACTCCGCGCCGGGCCGGTGAGCCGCCGGTGAGAACGCTCTCACCGAACTCGCTGGAGCCGCTCCACCGTTCCTAGCGTGGCTGCGTGCCGCACCCCACCGTCCTCGAGCTGTCCAGCCGGACGACACCCGCCGGACACCGGCTGGTGGCCTCCCGGCCGGCGCCGACGCCCCCTCCGGGCCCGCGCCGGCCGGCCTGGGCGGCGGCCGCGGTCCGGCCGGTGGCCGCGGTCGTGGCCGTCGGGGTCGGCGTCCTGCTGCTCCCGGCCGACCTGCCCGGGGAGGCCAAGGGCGCGCTGTTCGCCTTCGCGCTGGCCATCGTGCTGTGGTCGACGACCGGCCTGCCCGCGGCGTGGGTGGCGCTGCTCGCGGTCCTCGTGCTCGTGGCCCTCGGCGGCGCCGGCCAGGACGCGCTCTTCGAGTCGCTGGCCTCCGACGTCGTCTGGCTCATGGTCGGCGCGTTCGTGCTCGGCGGCGCCATCACCACCACCGGACTGGCCGGGCGGCTGACCGGGCTGGTGGCCCGCCGGGCACGCACCGTGGGCGGCGTCCTGTGGTCGGTGAGCGTGCTGCTGCTGCCGCTGGCGCTGCTCATCCCGTCGACGTCGGGCCGCGCCGCGGTGGTGCTGCCGGTGTATCGCAGCCTGTCCCGGGCCGCCGGGGACCGGTCGGTGTCGCGGGCGCTGGCACTGCTGGTGCCCTCGGTCATCCTGGTGACGACGGTGAGCACGCTGGTCGGCGCCGGCTCGCACCTGATCGCCAACGACCTGCTCGCGGGGGTCGCCGGCGAGCGCATCTCCTTCGCCGAGTGGGCGCTCTACGGCGTCCCGTTCGGCCTGGCCGCGGCGCTGGTCACCTGCCTGGCGGTCTCCCGCCTGTTCCTCACCCGGGCCACCCGGGCGCTGCCGCTGGTCGTGCCCACCGGCCCGCGCGCCGGCTGGAGCCGGCCGGAACGGCGCACCGTCGCGGTCACGCTCGCGATGGTCGGGCTGTGGGTCAGCGAGTCGGTGCACGGCATCGAGGTGGCCACCGTCGCCGTCGCCGGGGCGGTCGCGCTCACCGCGCCGGGCATCGGCGTGCTGCCGTGGAAGGCCGGCGTCAAGGCCGTCGAGTGGAACCTCGTCGTGTTCGTGGGCGCCGCGCTGGTGCTCGGCGAGGCGCTCATCGACACCGGCGCCGCCGAGTGGATCGTGCAGCGGCTGTTCGCGGTCTCGGGCATCGCCGAGGCGGGCTCGGAGCTGTTCGTGCTCGTCGTCCTCACCGTCCTGACCCTGACCTCGCACGTCTACATGACCTCGCACGCCGCCCGCGCCGCCGCGCTGGTGCCGGCGCTGCTGTACCTGGGCTCCTCGCTCGGCCTGGACCCGGTGGCGGTGGTGTTCATCGGCACCGTCGGCATGGACTACTGCCTGACCTTCCCGGTCAGCAGCAAGGCGCTGCTGCTCTACGCCGAGCTCGACGAGGACACCTTCGAGCCGCCGGACCTGCTGCGGCTGTCGGCGCTGCTGCTGCCCGCGCACGTCGCGCTGGTCGTGCTCTTCGCCCTCACCTACTGGCCGCTCGTGGGGCTGACGCTGTGACCGACACCCGCACCCGCCCGCTGCAGCGCCGGCTGCTGCGCACCTTCGCCGCGCTCGGCCTGCTCGGCCTGCTCGTCGTCGGCGTCACCGGCTACACGCTCGTGCAGTGGCAGGCGACCGAGGACACGCTGTCCCGCCACTACCTGCGCAGCCTGCGGCTGCAGGAGGTGCGGGCGCTGGCCTTCGACTCCCTCACCCAGGTGCCGGCGGCCGTCCGCGGCGAGCCCGACGCCACCGCCGAGTACGACGAGAGCCGGGCCCCGCTCGGCCGGGCGTTCGCGGAGTGGGCCGACCTGGCCGAGGACGACGGCGAGCGCGCCGAGGTGGCCGCGGTCCGCGACGCCGCCACCCGGCTCGACGAGGGCGCCCGCCGGGTGCTCGACCTGGTCGCCACCGGGGAGGCCGAGCAGGCCACGACCGCGCTCGCCGAGGTCGAGGCCACCCTCGTCGAGCCGTTCGAGAGCCTCACCGCGGCCGCCGTCGAGACCGACCGGGAGAAGCGCCGGGAGCTGCGCGCCGACGCCGACGCCGCCCGCCGCACCGCCACGCTGACCCTCGCCCTCGCCGGCGCCGGGGTGGTCTCGCTGCTGCTGCTCGTGGGCGCCTACCTCAGCGGCGGGGTGTTCGCGCCGGTCCGCCGGCTGCACGACGCGCTGCGCGGCCTCGACCGCGGCGAGACCGGCACCCGGCTGCCCGTGGACGGCGACGACGAGATCGCCGAGGTCAACCGCGCGTTCAACGCCCTCGCCGAGCGGCTGGCCACCGAGCACTCCCCCGCGCAGCGGGTGCCCGGCACGCCGCAGGAGGACGCCACGCTCCTGCTGCGGCGGATGATCGCCGCCCTGCGCACGGACACCACCGCGCTCGCCGACGGGGCGGCGCCGGCGCTGCTGGCCCGCATCGACGCCGTCGAGGCCACCCTCGACCGGCTCGGCAGCCTGGCCTACCCGGTCGACCTGCGGCCGGTGCCGGTCGAGCCCGCGGCGCTGCTGCACGAGGTGCTCGACCGCGTCGCCGACGAGGTGGTCCGCCGCTCGGTGAGCACCGACGTCGAGGTCGACCCCGACGCCGGCCCGCTGCCGCTGGACCGCGCCCGCGTGCGCGAGGCCGTCGGCGAGCTCGTCCGCAACGCCCTGGACGCGCTGCCCGGGCGCGGCGGCCGGCTGCGGCTGCGCGCCGTCCGCGCCGACGACGAGCCGGGCACCGTCGCGCTCGAGGTGGAGGACGACGGCGCCGGGCTGTCCGAGGACGACGTCGCCTGGCTCTACGACGGCGGCCCGCGGCCGTCGGCCTCCCGCGGCACCGGCCTGCGGCTGGTGGCCTCGGTCGTCGAGCAGCACGGCGGCCGGCTGCAGCTGCGCACCGTGCCCGGCGGCGGCACCACCGCCCGCCTCCTGCTCCCCCGCACCACTCCCGTCCCCCCACTCCCCGAGGAGACCCGATGAGACTGCGTGTGCTGATCGCCCCGTCCGGCTTCAAGGAGAGCCTCGGCGCCGACGAGGTCGCCGACTGCATCGCCTCCGGCGTCCGCCGCGCCGTGCCGGACGCGCTGATCCACAAGGCGCCCGTCCCCGACGGCGGCGAGGGCTTCGCCCAGGCCCTGGTGCGCACCGTCGGCGGCACGCTGCACGACGTGACCGTCACCGGCCCGGTCGGCGAGCCGGTCGCGGCGCACTTCGGCCTGCTGCCCGGCGCGGACGGCACCGGGCCGACGGCGGTGCTGGAGATGGCCGCCGCGGCCGGCCTGCGGCACGTGCCCCGCGACCGGCGCGACCCGCTGACCACCACCACCCGCGGCGTCGGGGAGCTGATCGCGGCCGCGCTCGACGCCGGGGCCGCGCGGGTGCTGGTCGGCTGCGGCGACTCGGGCACCAACGACGGCGGCGCCGGCATGGCGCAGGCGCTCGGCGTCCGGCTGCTGGACGAGGCCGGCGAGGAGATCGGCGCCGGCGGCGGCGAGCTGGCGCGGCTGACGTCGATCGACCTCTCGGGGCTGGACCCGCGGATCGGAACCACCCCGATCGACGTCGCCTGCAACTGGGCCAACGTGCTCACCGGCCCGCGCGGCGTCGCCCGCGTCTTCGGCCCGCAGAAGGGCGCCGACGAGGCCACCGTGGCCCGGCTGGAGGAGGCACTGGAGCGCTACGCCGACGTCATCGAGGCCGACCTCGGGGTGGACGTGCGCACCGCACCGGGGTCGGGGGCCTCCGGCGGGCTGGGCGCCGGGCTGTGCGCGCTGCTCGGCGCCCGCCTGCAGCCGCGCTTCGACGTCGTCACCCGCTACCTGGACTTCGACGCGCTGCTGTCCCGGACCGACCTGGTGATCACCGCGGAGGGGGCCATCGACCGGCAGAGCGCCCGCGGCAAGGTGCCCGCCGAGGTGGCCCGCCGCGCGGCGCTGCGCGACATCCCGGTGCTGGCGCTGTCCGGCACCGTCGGCGAGGGCGTGCAGGCGGCGCTCGACGCCGGGCTGGACGCCTACACCTCCATCCTCACCCGCCCGTGCGCCCTGGACGAGGCGCTCGAGGAGGCCGCGGACTTCCTCGTGTGCTCGGCCGAGCAGACGATGCGGCTGCTGCTGGTCGGGCGCCGGCTGGCCTGGCAGGAGACCGAGACGCGGTGAACCGCTTCCGGCCACCTCCTCCGCTTCGAGGACGGCGGGCCGCCGGGTTCCGGGCGGCACACCGAGCAGGCGGCGGTCGACGGATTCTTCGCCTGACCGTCAGCCGGCCGGCAGCGCGGGGCCCTCGTCCTTGAGCGCGACGCCCGAGGCGCCCAGCTCGCGCGCCGCGCCCAGCAGCGCCGCGACGGTGTCGGCGGCCTGCGCGTAGGACAGCCCGTGCGGCGGGCGGACGTTGGAGACGCAGTTGCGCTCGGAGTCCACCCGGCCCGGGCGCGGGTCCCAGGTGAGGTAGGCGCCGAGGGAGTCGGCCGAGGACAGCCCGGGCCGCTCGCCGATCAGCACGACGACGGCCCGGGCGCCGAGGGCCTGCCCGACGGCGTCGCCGAGCGCCACCCGCGCCTGGGAGGCGAGCACCAGCGGGGCCACGCGCCAGCCGGGCAGCCGCTCCAGCAGCGCGGTCACCAGCCCTGCGGCGTGCTCGTGCACCGCCCGCGGGGACAGGCCGTCGGCGACCACCACCGCGAGGTCGGCGCCGGTCCGCGGCAGCTCCGTCCCCTCCGCCAGCTGCCGGCCGAGGTCGGGCCGCTGCAGGTAGGTGGCCCGGTCGGGCGCGGCCGAGTGCACCTCCAGCAGCTCCTGCCCGGGCAGCGCGGCGCGCACCGCGTCCGGGTCCAGGGGCTGGTGCACCGCGTCGCGCGCGGCGGCGTGCGCGGCGCGGAACTCCAGCTCGCGGGCGGTGGGCAGCCCGTCGCCGGCCCGGCCCAGCGCCACCCGCGCCCGGGTGGCCGCCCGCAGCACCGTCCACGGGTCGTCGCCGGGCGGCAGCGGCCGGTCGAGCGCCTCGCTCACGCCGACGCCGCCGCGAGCAGGGCCCGCGCCGCGGGGGCGTCGGGGGCGAGCTCGCGCACCCGGCCGGCGTCGTCGAGCAGGTCCATCCGCGCCAGCCACGCCTCGAACTCCGGGGCGGGACGCAGGCCGAGCACCTGCCGGGCGGTGAGCACGTCGGTGAACGACAGCGACTGGTAGTGGAGCATCACGTCGTCCGACCCCGGGACGGCGATGAGGAACGAGCAGCCCGCGGCGCCCAGCAGCAGCATGAGGGAGTCGGTGTCGTCGCCGTCGACCTCGGCGTGGTTGGTGTAGCAGACGTCCACGCCCATCGGCAGGCCGAGCAGCTTGCCGCAGAAGTGGTCCTCCAGCCCGGCGCGCAGCACCTGCTTGCCGTCGTAGAGGTACTCCGGGCCGATGAACCCGACGACGGTGTTCACCAGCAGCGGCGCGAAGTGCCGGGCCACGCCGTAGGCGCGGGCCTCGAGGGTCTGCTGGTCCACCGGCCGCCCGCCGACGCCGAGGTGCGCGCCGGCCGACAGTGCCGAGCCCTGCCCGGTCTCGAAGTAGGTGACGTCGTCGCCCACCGTGCCGCGGCCCAGCGCCAGCGCCCCGGCGCGGGCCTCGGCCAGCAGGTCGAGGGTGACGCCGAAGCCGCGGTTGGCCTCCTGGGTGCCGGCCACCGACTGGAACACCAGGTCCACCGGGGCGCCCTGCTCCAGCGCGCGCAGCGTCGTGGTCACGTGCGCCAGCACGCACGACTGGGTGGGGATGCCGTAGCGCTCGATGACCGCGTCGACCAGCTCCAGCAGCGCCACGGTGCGGGCGGGTGAGTCGGTGGCCGGGTTGATGCCGATGACCGCGTCGCCCGACCCCTGCAGCAGCCCGTCGACGATCGAGGCGGTCACGCCCAGCGGGTCGTCGGTCGGGTGGTTGGGCTGCAGCCGGGAGGCCAGCGTCCCGGGGAGGCCGATCGTGCTGCGCAGCCCGGTGACCACCCGCGTCCGCCGGCCGACGGCGACCAGGTCGGCGTTGCGCATCAGCTTCGAGGTGGCCGCCACCATCTCCGGGGTCAGCCCCGGGGCCAGCGCGGAGATCGACGCCTCGTCGCCGGCGGCGGCCCAGGCCAGCAGCCGGTCGCGGAACTCCCCCACCGTCAGCGACGCGACCGGCGCGAACGCCGCGGCGTCGTGGGTGTCGAGGACCAGCCGGGTGACGTCGTCCTCGTCGTAGCCGACCACCTGCTCCTCGAGGAAGGTGGCCAGCGGCAGGTCGGCGAGCACGCCCTGGGCGGCGACCCGCTCGGCGGCCGACTCCGCGGCGCAGCCGGCGAGCACGTCGCCGGAGCGCAGCGGCGTCGCCCTGGCCATCAGCTCGACCAGCGTCGGGAACTCGTAGGTGTGCCCGCCGACGGTGCCGCGCCGGGCGCTCACCGGACGTCGCCCTCCGCGTCGGCGAGCAGCTCGAACTCCTCCTCCGGCGCCGAGGCCACCAGGTGGTGGCGGCTGTAGAGGGCGAACCAGGCGAGGAACACGACGTAGGCCGCCAGCGTCCACAGCGCGGCGGTGACGTCGACGAGGAAGGTGGCCACGACCGCGGCGGCGGCCAGCACCAGCGCCACCCCGGTCGTCGCCGTCCCGCCCGGGGTCCGGTAGGGGCGCGGCAGGTCGGGCTCGCGGCGGCGCAGCACGATGTGGCTGACCATCATCAGCACGTAGGACACCGTCGCGCCGAACACGGCCATGTTGAGCAGCACCGCGCCCTGGCCGGTGAGCGAGAGCGCGAAGCCGATCGCGCCGGGCACCAGCAGCGCGAGCACCGGCGCCCGGCGGGAGTTGGTCACCGACAGCGCCCGCGGCAGGTAGCCGGCGCGGGAGAGCGCGAAGACCTGCCGCGAGTAGGCGTAGATGATCGAGAAGAAGCTGGCCACCAGGCCGAAGAGCCCGGCGTAGTTGACCACCCGGGTGAGCGCGTCCGGCGCGGCGGAGGCGGCCAGCGCGTCGACCGGGGGGTTGCCCGAGTCGGCGATGGTCGACGCGCCGCCGGCGCCCGGGGTGAACACCAGCATGAGGACGGCGAGGACGACGAGCACGCCCATCGCCGCGACGATCCCCCGTGGCATCGAGCGGGCCGGGTCGCGGGCCTCCTCGGCGGCCAGCGGCACGCTCTCCACGGCGAGGAAGAACCAGATCGCGAACGGGAACGCCGCCCAGATGCCGATCAGCCCGTACGGCAGGAAGGACGACGCGCCGGCGGCGTCGGTGGGCGCGATGTCGGTCAGGTTGGCCGCGTCGAACTGCGGGACCGCCCCGACGAGGAAGACGACGAGCCCGGCGACGGCCACCACGGTGACGGCGAACATCACCTTCAGCGCCTCGCCGACGCCCATCAGGTGGATGCCGATGAACAGCGCGTAGGCGGCGAGGTAGACCCACCAGCCGTCGGTGATGCCGAACAGGCCGAGGGACTCGACGTAGGCGCCGATGAAGGTGGCGATCGCGGCGGGGGCGATGGCGTACTCGATGAGCACCGCGACGCCCGTGGCGTACCCGCCCCACGGGCCCAGCGCCCGCCGGGCGAAGGTGTAGCCGCCGCCCGCCGTCGGCAGCGCGGAGCCGAGCTCGGCCAGCCCGAACACCATGGCGGTGTACATGACCGCCATCAGCACCGTGGCGATCAGCAGGCCGCCGAAGCCGCCCTCGGCCAGGCCGAAGTTCCACCCGGCGTAGTCACCGGAGATGACCGCCGAGACGCCGAGGCCGGCCAGCAGCAGCCAGCCCGCCGTCCCCGTGCGCAGCCGGCGCCGCTCCAGGTACTCGGCGCCGACCCGCTCGGCCTCGATCCCCGCGCGCGCGGGGTGCCGGGTCGGGGTGGGACGGGCGGTGGGATCGGCGGTCACGGTGCCTCCGGCGGTCGGCCCGCCCGGCGGCGGGGAGGGCCAGCCTCGTCCCGCCCCCACCCCAGGTCAACGGGGTGCGGCGGTCGGCAACACGGTGTTCACGGGATGCCGTGCCAGCGCCCCTCGGTGGCGTTGCCGTCGGGGCGCGACTCGAACACGTTGCCCTCGGTCGGCGGCGTCCGGTGGTCGTCGGCGAGGGCGAACACGCGCAGCAGCGGCCCGACGAGCAGGTCGTAGACGGCCGGGAACAGCCGGAAGCCGAGGATGACGACGGGGTTGGCGAAGCCGGACTGGATCAGCCGCCGCGGCCGGTCCAGCCGCGCGACCACCGAGCGGGCCACGCGCTCGGGCGAGTAGATCGGGATCGGCGGGCGGCCCTTGAGGCCGATGTAGCTGCCGGCCTGCGAGTAGATCGGGGTGTTGACCCCGCCGGGCGCGACCGCGGACACGGAGATGCCGGGCACGTCGCGGGTCTCCTGCTGCAGCGTGCGGATCATCGCCAGCTGGCCCCACTTGGCGGTGGTGTAGCTGCCCATGAACGGCGTCGTCACCGACGCCAGCAGCGAGCTGACGACCACCAGGTGCCCGGCGCCCTGCCGGCGGAACACCGGGAGCACGGTGCGGGCGAGGTTGCCGGTGCCGTGCAGCGCGGTGTCGACCACCCGCTCGAAGACCTCCTTGGGCACCTCCTCCAGCTTCCCGTAGGCGACCACCTGGGCGGAGTGGACGACGACGTCGAGGCGGCCGGTGCGCTCCACCGTCGCCTCGACGGCGCGGCGCAGCGCGTCCTCGTCGAGCACGTCGGCCGGGCAGACGACGACGTCGGCGGCACCGGCCGCGCGCACCTCGGCGGCGGTCTCCTCCAGCGCCTCCCGGCCGCGGGCGAGCAGCACCAGGGAGGCGCCGCGCTGGGCGAAGAGGTGGGCGGTGGCGCGGCCGATGCCGCTGGAGGCTCCGGTGATCAGCACGGACTGGGGCATGCGCGGGACAGCTCCTCGGGCGGGGGTGGCGCCGAGGACACGACCGCAGGGCACCGCCTCGGCTCGGCGGACGCTCCCCGGCTACCCCCGCGTCCCGCCGCCCATGCCCTCCAGCAGCTGCCACAGCCGGCCGGGGCCGGTGACCTCGGCCCCGGCCGGCAGGCGGGCGCGCAGGCCGCGGTCGGCGGTGACCACGAGCACCCGGCGGCCCGCGGCGGCCAGGCCGGCGGCGGTGGCGGCCAGCGCGTCGTCCCCGCTGCCGGGCGCGCGCACCAGCCGGACGCCGGCGGGCTCCGGGACCCCGGCCGCCGCGCCCTCGACGACGGCCACCACCTCGGTCACGAGGCCGACGCCCGGGACGGCGCGGCCGGCCAGCGGGGCCAGCAGGCGCAGCAGCCGGGTCGTGGCGCCGGCGCGGTCGCGCCACCACCCGTCGGGGCGGGCGCCGACCACGTTCGCGGCGTCCACGAGCAGGACCGTCATGCCACCTCCCGCGGGTCACCCGGTCGGGCACCGCTGTTCACGATCGTCGCGACCGGGTACCTGGCCTGCACGAACGCGCCGGACGTGCCGGCGCACCCCGGCCGGGAGAACCCTCCCGCCCCCGACGAGGAGGTCCGATGGCGACCAACGACCGTACCCACCACGACCACGACGCGACCGTGACGACCGAGGGCGCGCACGTCACCCGCGGGGCGGCGCGGGACGCCGTCGCGGCGCAGCGGGCGCGGTTCGGCGGGATCAAGTGGGGCGCGGCCTTCTTCGGCTGGCTGTCGGCCAACGGGCTGGCGGTCGTGCTCATCGCGCTCCTGGCCGCGACCGGCGTGGGGCTGAGCCTCGCCGAGGTCGACGGCGTCCAGGACGTCCCGGCCGACCCGGCGAGCACCCTCGGCATCGCCGGCGGCATCGCGCTGCTGGTGATCCTGTTCCTGGCCTACCTGGCCGGCGGGTACGTCGCCGGCCGGATGGCCCGCTTCGACGGCGCGCGACAGGGCCTGGCCGTCTGGCTGATCGGCCTGCTGGTCGTGGTCGTGCTGGCGATCGTGGGCACGGTGCTCGGGGCGCAGTACAACGTGCTGCAGCAGCTCAACCTGCCGCGCATCCCGATCGACGAGGGCACCGCGACCACGGCCGGCCTCGTCACCCTGGCGGCGGTGCTGGTCGTGACGCTGCTCGGCGCGGTGCTCGGCGGCACGCTCGGCACCCGCTACCACCGCAAGGTCGACCGCGCCGGCTTCTGAGAGGACCCTCCTCCCCCACCGCTCGCCGGCTCGCGGCGGGCCCCTGCAGGAGGGCCGGTCGCGGGGCCCGTCCGGTCGCGGACGGGCCCCGCGGTCGTAGCCGGGCCATACGCTGCGGCGCATGTGCCGCAACATCCGCCCGCTGTCGAACTTCGAGCCGCCGGCCACCGACGAGGAGGTCACCGCCGCGGCGCTGCAGTACGTGCGCAAGATCAGCGGCTCGGCGCGGCCGGCGCGGGCCAACGCCGAGGCCTTCGACCGGGCCGTCGCCGAGGTGGCCGCCGCCTCGGCCCGGCTGCTCGACGCGCTGGTCACCACCGCGCCGCCCAAGGACCGCGCCGCCGAGGCGGAGAAGGCCCGCGCCCGGGCCGCGGTCCGCTACGGACGCTGAGGTCGGCGTCGGCACCACGGCGCCGGACCGGGATGCACGCTGCGGGAATGGTCCCCGGATGAGCGGGTAGGTGGCGGGCTCACCGCACCCGACCTGCTGGAGACATCCATGGCCCGCAACACCCTGTCCCGCGCCCTGCACGACCTGGGCCTGTCGGCCTGGTTCGGCGGCACGCTGGCCAACGCCGTCGCCCTCAACGCCGCCGCGTCCGAGGCCGGCAAGGACACCGGCCGCGTCGCCAACGAGGGCTGGAACCGCTGGACCCCGGTCAACGCCGCCGCCATCGGCGCCCACCTCGTCGGCAGCGTCGGCCAGCTGATCGGCAACCGCGGCCGGGTCGCCAACCAGGAGGGCGTGGCCGCCATGTCCACGCTCAAGACCCTGCTCACCGCCGCCGCGCTGGGCGTCACCGCCTACAGCCGCTCGCTGGGGCAGGTCGTCAACAGCCAGGACAACCCGTCGTCGCGGTCGGGCACCAAGCCGACCAAGCGCACCAAGGCCGAGATCGCCGCCGCGCAGGAGCAGCTGGACGCGCTGCAGTGGGTCATCCCGGCCCTGACCGGCGCGCTGGTGTGGGTCAGCTCCTACGCCGGTGAGCAGCAGCGCGCCAGCGAGGTCATCAAGGGCACCGCCCGCCGCTGACGCACCGCCGCAGAGGCACCGCCCCGGGGGGACCGCGGCCTCCGGGCCGGGCCGACCTCGCTCTCCCTCCGGCCGCCGCCCGCACGACGCGGGCGGCGGCCGTCGCGTGTCCGGCCTCCTCGCCGGGGACACTGGCGGCCGTGGCCGGACCGCACGCCCTGTCGCGCCGGCTGGACCGGCTGCTGAGGCGCGGGCGCACCCCGGGCCTCCGCACCGCCAAGACGGTGTTCGCCGCGGTGCTGGCGTTCCAGATCGCGACCTGGCTGGAGACCAGCAGCTCCCCGATCCTCGCGCCGCTGACCGCGCTGCTGGTCGTGCAGCTCACGCTGTACGAGACGCTGGCGACCGGCTGGGAGCGGATCGCGAGCGTCACCGCCGGCGTCCTGATCGCGGCGCTGTTCGCCTCCGTCGCCGGGCTGAGCTGGTGGAGCCTCGGCCTCGTCGTGGGGATCTCGCTGGTCGTCGGCCGGCTGCTGCGGCTCGGACCGCACCTGGCCGAGGTGCCGATCAGCGCGATGCTCGTGCTGGCGGTGGGCGGGGCGGAGAGCGCCGCGCTGGACCGGGTCACCGAGACGCTGGTCGGCGCGGCGGTCGGCGTGCTGGTGAACCTGGTCATCGCGCCGCCGCTCTACATCCAGCCGGCCGGCGAGGCGATCGCCGAGCTGGCCGAGCGCATGGCCGGGGTCAGCGAGGAGCTCGCCGCGGCGCTGCGCGGGCCGTGGTCGCGCGGCCTCGCCGACGAGCTGCTGACCCGCGCCCGCGGGCTGTCGACGGAGCTGGCCCGGGCCGACCGCCGGCTGGCCCGCACCGAGGAGAGCGCCCGCCTCAACCCGCGCGGGCGGGCGGCGCGCGAGGCCCAGCCCCGGCTGCGCAACACGCTGACCGCCCTCGAACGGCTTCACGTGAGCCTGCGCACCGCCGCCCGCGTGCTGCTCGACCGCACCTACTTCCTGCCCGAGGACGAGGCCGACCGCGCCTGGTCACGGCCGGCCCGGGAGGCGCTGGCCGACGTCCTGCTGGCCGTCGCCGCCACCCTGCGCGACGCCGGGGCCGTGGCGGACGGCACCGGCGCGGCCTCCGGCCCCGACCTGGACTCCCTGACGACGCTGCTCGAGCTGCGCAGCCGGCTGGCGGACGCCCTGCTCGTCGACCCTCGGGCGGATCCGGCGGCCTGGTCGCAGCACGGCGCGCTGCTCGACGCCGTGGACCTGCTGCGCGTGGAGCTGGGCACCGCGCTGCAGCCACCGTCGACCTCGTGGGCGCCGCCACCGCTGGCCGCGGCACCGCGGCGCGCCGTCCGGTGGGCGATGACCCGGCGCCCGCGCCGGTGACCGCGCTCAGGGGGCGGTGAGGACGACCGGCCCCTCGTCGGTGACCGCGACGGTGTGCTCGACGTGCGCGGCGCGCCGGCCGTCGGCGGTGACCACCGCCCAGCCGTCCTTCTTGTGCCGGTAGCGCTCCCCACCGGCCAGCAGCATCGGCTCGATGGCCAGCGTGCTCCCGGCGTGCAGCCGCACCCGGTCCAGGCCGGCCTGCGGGCGGTTGGGCACGAACGGCGGCTCGTGCATGGAGCGGCCGATGCCGTGCCCGCCGTGGTCGGGCAGGTGCGCGTAGCCGTGGCGGCGGGCGACGGCGTCGACGGCCTGCGCCACGTCCTGCAGCGTCGCGCCCGGCACCGCGGCGGCGATCCCGGCGGCGAGCGCCTCCTCGGTCGCGGCCACCAGCCGGGCGTCGTCCTCGCTGCCGGCGCCCACCCGGACGGTGATCGCGGCGTCGCCGTGCCAGCCGTCGACGATCGCGCCGCAGTCGACGCTGAGCAGGTCGCCCTCCTTGAGCCGCTGCCCGCTGGGCCGGCCGTGCACGACCACCTCATTGGGTGACAGGCACAGCGCGCCGTTGTAGGCCGTCGGCGCCCAGGCCGGCTTGTAGCCGAGGAAGGACGACGTCGCCCCGGCCTCCCGGATCGCGGTCTGCGCCAGGTCGTCGAGCTCGCGGAGCTTGACCCCCGGCACCGCCGCGGCGCGCACCACCTGCAGCGTCTGCGCCACCACGCGCCCGGCGTCGCGCATCGCGTCGAGCTCGTCGGCGGTACGGCGGGGCAGCACGCTCAGGTCCACGCTCCCGACGGTACGGCCGCGGCGCAGGTCACCCGGCGCCCGGACGGCGGACGGTGCCCGGGTCGGGCGGGGTGAAGGGCGTGTCGGGGGTCGCCACCTCCCCGGCGGTGCGGCCGGCCTCGTCGACCTCCTCGGGCCGGTCGGGCTCCTCGCCACCGACGCCGAACCCCTCGGCCGGCGGCGGTCCGCCGGCCCCGGGGTCGGCGGCGGCGATCTCGTCGGCCGGCTGCTGCTGGTGCGGCGTCATGGCTTCCCACATCGACATGCCCCTCCCCTACCCGCGTCCGGGCGAGGAGAGTGGCCGGCAGGTGACGGGCGGGTTGCCACCGGGCATCCACCGCACCTGCGGGACGGGGTCGCGGGACCCAGGGGGACGTCGGGACCCGAGGAGGAGGACCGGGACATGGCCACCACGGGATCGGGACAGCGGGCACGGCGCGGCGCGCGACCGGGTCCCGCACACAGGGCCGCCGTCGGCGGCGCCGCTGTCGACGAGCGCGCGCGGAGCCCCGAGGGCACCCGCCGGGGTTCCTCCGGTCGCGACGAGACCCACGCCGAGCGCATCGACCGCGAGCTCATGGAGCTGCTCAACGAGCTGCGGGTGGCGCTGCCGGGGGTGCAGTTCCTGTTCGCCTTCCTGCTGATCGTGCCGTTCCAGCAGGCCACGGAGCGCGCGACGGACTTCCAGCGTGACGTCTACTTCGTGACGCTGATCGCGGCCGTGGTGGCCACCGCGCTGCTCATCGCGCCGGCCGCGCAGCACCGGGCGCTGTTCCGCCAGCACGACAAGGAGGACCTGCTGCGGCGCAGCAACCGCCACGCCTTCCTCGGGCTGGTCGTGCTGGCCGTCGCGATCGTGTCGGCGGTGGTGATGGTGGTCGACTTCCTCTTCGCCCTGCCGCAGGCCCTCGTCACCGGCGGCGTCGTGGCGGCGCTGCTCGGCTGGCTCTGGGTCGGCAGCCCGGTGGTGCAGCGCGCCCGGGGCGGCGCCCGGGACGAGTGACGAGGGTCACCGGCCCAGCGCGGCGCAGATGGCCTCGGCGACGTCCTCGGGGTCCTCGTGCTCCCAGAAGCGCAGCACCCGCCAGCCGAGCGTGGTGAGCACGGCGTCCGCACGCCGGTCGCGGGCGGTGTTGGCCGCCAGCTTGGCCGCCCACCAGGCCCGGTTGGCGCGGGGCAGGTGCCCGCAGGACGGACAGCCGTGCCAGAAGCAGCCGTCGAGGAAGACGACCAGCCGCCGGCCCTTCCACACCAGGTCCCCGCGCGCCCGCGTCTGCGGGCACGGGCGCACGTCGACTCGGTAGCGGACACCGCGCGCGTGCAGCCGCCGCCGCACGGCCAGCTCGTGCGCCGTGTCCCGCCGGCCCTGCCGGCGGAACCGCGCCCGCACCACCTCGGAGGACGGCGGCGGCGCGGGTCCCGGGCCGGCACACGGATCCACGCCGAGCAGCCTGCACCGCCGCACCGACGGTCCGGACAGGTAAGGGTCACCTACCCTTCCACCCGTGACGACGACGGCGGTCCGGACGACCGCGGCACCCGGGGCGCCGCCGGCCCCGAGATGGACGCCGGTCGAGCTGCTCCCCCCGGTCGTGCTGGTGCTGCTGGCCGCCGTCCTGCTCGCCCCCGGCCACGGGCTGTGGTTCGACGAGCTGTTCACCGCCGAGGTGGGACGGCGCCCGCTTCCCGAGATCCTGCGGGCGATCGTCACCGGCGAGGGGACGACGAGCTACCTCGCCGACGTCCCGCCGTCCTACAACGCGCCCTGGTACGTCGTGGTGCACGCCTGGATGGCGCTGCCCGGCCTGGGCGGGGACACCTCGCTGCGGGTGCTGTCGGTGCTGGCCACCGCCGGCGGCCTGGCGCTGGTCACCCGCGCCGTCACCCGGCTGGCCGGGCGGCCCACCGGCGTGCCGGCCGGCCTCGTGGTGGCGACCGCGCCGCTGCTGCTCGCCCAGGCCGTCGAGGCCCGCAGCTACGGCCTCGCCGTCCTGGCCACCGGCGGAGCGCTCCTCGGGCTGGTGCGCTGGCTGCAGGAGCCGCCGCGCGGACTGCTGCTGTTCGGCCTGGCCGGCGCCGGGATGGGGCTGGCGCACTGGTACGCGGTCACGGTGCTGGCGGCGTTCGTCGTCGCGGCGCTGCTACTGCGCGGGCGGGCCGCCGTCCGCGTGGTCGCGGTGGGCGCCGCGGCGGTGCTGCCTCCCCTCGGGCTGGTCGCGCTCAACCTGCTCAACGGCACCGGCTCGCGCAACGCCGAGCACCTGAGCGACACCGGCGGCACCTTCCCCGACCTGGCCGTCGAGGCGTGGGCCGGGGGGCGCACGCCGCTGCTGTACCTGACGGTCGGGCTGGCCGTCGTCGGTGCGGTGCGCGGGGCCGGCGTCCGCGTCGTCGGCGCCTGCTGGCTGCTGGTGCCGCTGCTGCTCCTGCTCGCCGCCGAGCTGGTCCGGCCGGTCTACCACCCCCGTTACCTGCTCGCCGGGCTGGTCGGGCTCGGCGTGCTGGCCGCCGCCGGCGCCGCCGCCCTCCCCCGCGGCGCCCGTGCGCCCGTGGCGGCGGCGCTGGTCGGCCTCTCGCTGCTGGCGAGCTCGCCGCTGGCCGTGCGCGAGCCGCGCGAGCGCTCCGACGAGGTGGTGACCACCCTCGCCCGGCTGCAGCGGCCCGGCGAGCCGGTGGTCGCCGCCGACCAGCGCTCCGCCCTCGGCCTGGACCACTACGTCCGCACCCTGGCCCCGCGCCTGCGGCCCGACGTCGTCCTGCCGCCCGACGACGCGCCCGCCGACGCCGACCGCGTGTGGCTGGTCCGGCGGGTGGTCGACGGCGAGCCGGTGCCCACCGACGACGACGAGGTCCTCACCGGCGCCGGCCTGTCCCTCGCCGAGGAGCGCTCCTTCCCCGCCACCCGGACCGACCTCGTCCTGCAGCTGTGGAGCCGCTGACCGGCGCACCGATGAGTCCGCGGCCCCCACGCGGTCGGAACCGTCACACCCGTGCGCGACGGTGCGCGCACCCGAGGCGGAGAGCAGGAGGTGGGGCACGTGACGGCGTACGTCGACGCGGCGCCCGCTGGCGGGCCGGTGCCCGCGGGCGGGGAGGTCCTCGCGATCGAGACGGTCGGGCTGGTCAAGCGCTTCGGCAGCACGGTCGCCGTCGACGGGGTCGACCTGCGCATCCCGGTCGGCGGGGTGCACGGCTTCCTCGGCCCCAACGGCGCCGGGAAGACGACGACCATCCGGGTGCTCGCCACGCTGCTGCGCCCCGACGGCGGCAGCGCGCGGGTCTTCGGGCACGACGTGGTCACCGACGCCGACGCGGTGCGCGCCCGGGTGAGCCTGACCGGGCAGTTCGCCTCCCTCGACGAGGACCTCACCGGTGCCGAGAACCTGCTGCTGCTGGCCCGGCTGCTCGGGTACTCGCGGGCCTCGGCGCGCACCCGCGCCGACCAGCTGCTGTCGGCGTTCGGCCTCACCGCGGCGGCCGGCAGGCAGGTCAAGCAGTACTCCGGCGGCATGCGGCGGCGCATCGACATCGCCGCGAGCATCGTCGTGCGGCCCGACCTCGTCTTCCTCGACGAGCCCACCACCGGCCTGGACCCGCGCAGCCGCAACCAGGTCTGGGACGTCGTCCGGGCGCTGGTGGCCGGAGGGACGACGGTGCTGCTGACCACCCAGTACCTCGACGAGGCCGACCAGCTCGCCGACCGCATCTCGGTCATCGACACCGGGCGGGTGATCGCCGAGGGGACGCCCGGCGAGCTCAAGGCGTCGGTGGGCTCGGGCACGCTGCACGTGCGGGTGCTCGACCCGGCCCGCCGGCCCGAGGCGCGGCAGCTGCTCGAGCGGGTGCTCGGGGTGCCGGTCACCGAGGACGGCGACCCGGCCGCGCTCACCGCTCGGGTCCCCGACGGCGCGCCCACCGCCCGCGCGCTCACCGCCCTGGAGGAGGCCGGCCTCCCGCTGGCCCAGTTCGCCCTCGGCCAGCCCAGTCTCGACGAGGTCTTCCTCGCCCTCACCGGCCGGCCCGCCGACCGCACGCCCGACCCGGAGGAGCAGCCGTGACCACCCTCGACGGCACCCGGCCCGCCGTGCCCGCCGCACCCGACACCGCCGCCGTGCTCGCGGCCCTCGGGTCCGGGGAGCGCCCCCGCCCGCAGGGCCCGCTGGCCGCCTCGACGACGTTCGGCTGGCGCACGCTGCTGCGGATCAAGCACGTCCCCGAGCAGCTGTTCGACGTCACCGTCTTCCCGGTGATGCTCACGCTGATCTTCGCGTACCTCTTCGGCGGCGCCCTGGCCGGCTCGGTCGAGGCCTACGTGCAGTTCTTCCTGCCCGGGATCCTCGTGCAGAGCATCCTGATGATCACGATGTACACCGGCGTCGCGCTCAACACCGACATCGAGAAGGGCGTCCTCGACCGCATCCGGTCGCTGCCGGTGTGGCGGCCGAGCGCGCTGGTCGGGGCGCTGCTGGGCGACGTCGTCCGGTTCGTGCTGGCCTCGGCGGTCGTGCTGTGCCTCGGCCTGGTGCTGGGGTTCCGGCCCGGCGGCGGGCTGTCCGGCGTCCTCGCCGCGGTGGGGCTGCTGCTGGTGTTCGCCTTCGCGCTGGGCTGGATCTGGACCTACCTGGCGCTGCGGCTGCGCACCCCGCAGGCGGTGATGGGCTGGAGCATGATGGTGCTGATGCCGCTGACGTTCGGCAGCAACATCTTCGTCGACCCCGCCACGATGCCCGGCTGGCTGCAGGCCGTGGTCGCGGTCAACCCGGTCAGCTCGCTGGTCACCGCCGTCCGCGGGCTGGTGCACGGCGAGGCCGCCGGCTCCGACGTGCTGCTGGTGCTGGGGTGGGCGGTCGCCCTGGTCGCCGTGCTCGGGCCGCTGACCATGCGGCGCTACGGCAACCGGGCCTGAGTCAGCGCCGGCGCGCCGCCCACCACAGCGAGCGCAGCGACTGGCGCAGCCGCGCCCGCGCCGTCCACGCCGAGGAGCCCTCGGGACGGCGGTCGCGGGCCACCGGCACGCTGGCCAGCGGCAGCCCGGCGCGGCCCGCGGCGAGCACCACGCTCGGCGCGTCGCCGCCCAGCACCAGGTCGACGACGGCCGAGCGGACGGCCGGGCCCAGCGCGAGGAAGGCGCCCGCGTCGGGCGGCAGGCCGGTGAGGCGGGCGGCGAGCCGGCGGTGCAGCGTCCCGGTGAGCCGCCGCACCGGCGACTCGTAGCGGCCGCGCCGCCCGGCGAACACCGCGCCGACGTCACCGCGGGCGAGCCGGTCGAGCAGCCGCGGCACCGCCTCGGGCGGGTCCTGCAGGTCGGCGTCCAGGCACACCCAGACGTCGGCGTCCTCGGCCAGCAGCCCGGTGGCCAGTGCCCGGTGCTGGCCGACGTTGGCCGTCAGCCCGGTGACGCCGATGCGCGCGTCGGCGGCCAGCTCCGAGGCCACCTGCAGGCTGTCGTCGGGCGAGGCGTCGACCACCAGCCGCAGCCGCCAGTCCCGGCCCGCCAGCGCGGCGGCCAGCCGGTCGGCCAGCGGGCGCAGCGTGGCCGCGTTGCCGTACACCGGGACGACGACGGCGACCCGCGGCCCGCTCAGCCCGCCGCCCATGTGCGCGCCAGCCCCTCCTCCAGCCCGACCGCGGGCACCCAGCCGAGCGCGGCGCGCGCCGCCCGCGGGTCGCACACCCAGTCGGTGGTGTCCCACACCCGGCCCGGGTGGGCACCCGCCGCCGTGGCGATCGGCCGGCCGGTGACCCGCTCGGCGGTGGCGACCAGGTCGGCGACGCCGGTCTGCACGCCGGTGCCGATGTTGAGCACCGCGCCCGGCGGCAGGTCGTCGGCGAGCGCGGCCCGCACGCAGGCGTCGACGACGTCGCCCACCCACACCCAGTCGCGGCGGCTCACCGCGCCCGGCAGCGGCACGGTGCCGCCGGTGCGGGCGGCGTCCAGCACGACCGGCACCAGCCGGGTGGGGTGGTCGCCGGGCCCGTAGACCTGGAAGGCGCGCAGCACCACGGCCCGCACGCCGCGCTCGGCGGCGGCCGCCTGCAGCAGCAGCGACCCGGCGGCCTTGGTGGCACCGAAGAAGCCGCGGGGGCGCAGCGGCGCATCCTCGGCCAGCGGCGCGGGCCCCGCGGCGTACTCGGTCGAGGAGCCCAGCCGGACCACCGCGCGGCAGCGGTCGGGCAGGGCGTCGACCAGCCACGGGCTGGTGTTGACCGCCACGGTCGCGGCCCGCTCCCCCGGCGTCGCCTTGGCGCGGCCGGCGGCGAGGGAGAAGACGACGTCGGGGTCGGCGGCGCGCACGGCGGCGGCCGCGGCCACCGGGTCGGCCAGGTCGACGTCGGCGCGGGTCAGCCCGGTCACCGACCAGCCGTCGGCACGGAGCCGGTCGGCCAGGTGCCGGCCGACGAACCCGCCGCCGCCGGTGACCAGCGCCCGGCCGCTCACGCGGGCAGGGCCACCGGGACCGGGGCGCCGGCGCCCTCGACCGCGGCGACGAAGGCCGCGCGCCGCTCGGCCACCGTGAGCGGGCCGGCGAGGGCGAGGTCGGCCAGCGAGGCCAGCAGCAGCGGCACCTCGCGGTAGGGGTCGCGGCCGGCCAGGTCGGCGGTGAAGGAGCGGCGGAGGAAGGTGAAGTCGGTGCCCAGCCGCACCAGCTCGGCGGCGAGCAGGTCACCGGGCACGGGGAACCCGCGGCCGGGCAGCGTCAGGCCGCCGACGCCGAAGGGCTGCCGCACGTGCGCGCGGACGGCGTCGACCGTGCCGTCGACCAGCGGGCGGAACAGCTCCCGGGACCGGCGGTCGATGCGCAGGTCGTTGAGGCCGACGTAGAGGCGCGACAGCGGCCGGCGGGCCAGCTCGGGCACGCGGTCGACGGCGTCCTGGGTCTCCACGAGGATGCCCAATCCGCAGCGGCCGGCGACCAGGTCGAGGGTGCGGTCGACCTCCTCGGGCGTGCGCACCATGGGCAGCAGCAGCTCGTCGGCCCCGCGGGCGACCGCGTCGTCCACCTCGCCCGCCGTCCAGGGGCCGTAGCCGTTGACGCGGCAGAGCAGCCGGCCGTCGGTGGCCGCGCGCATGCGGGCGAGGTCGTCGGCGGTGTCGCCGTTGATCTGGGTGCCCTCGCCGGCCTGGCGGCGGGCCTTCCCGCGGCGCTCCCAGTCGACGACGATCCCGGCCGCACCGGCGGCGACGACGTCCCGGCCGAAGCCGGGGTCCACGGTGAAGAGGAGCAGGTCCACGGCGGTGAGCTTAGGCACACCTAAGTCCGAGCCCGCATCCAGGTACCGGCCGGCCGCTGGGGTCCCCGTGCCCGGTCCGGAGGCTGCGGGCCTCAGGCGGTGGCGGGTGCCGGCGCCGGAGTCGGGGCGCCGGTCGGGAAGGGCACCGCCGTGCCGCTGACGGCGACCGCGACCTCCGCGCCGGCCGGCGGCAGGTCCCCGCCCTCGGTGCGGGCGCTGACCCGGCGGCCCGAGGGCAGCTCGAGCTCCACCCGGGCGTCGTGGCCGTAGAAGTCGACCGCGCACACCCGCGCCCGCGGCCCGGGGCCCGCCGACAGGCGCAGCTGCTCGGGGCGCAGCAGCACCCGCACCGGCCCGTCGGGGCACTCCCGGCCGAGCACGAGCTCCCCGAGCTCCGAGGCGACCCGCCCACCGACGGCGTCCCCGTCGAGGACCACCGCCTCCCCCACGAACGCGGCGACGTCGAGGTCGCGCGGGTCGCGGTAGAGCGTGCGCGGGTCGGCCAGCTGCGCCAGCACGCCGCCGCGCAGCACCGCCACCTGGTCGGCGGTCGACAGCGCCTCGGCCTGGTCGTGGGTGACCAGCACGGCGGTGGCACCGGTGGCCCGGAGTGCGGCGACCACGGCCCGCCGGGTGTCCTCCCGCAGCGACGCGTCCAGCGAGGAGAACGGCTCGTCGAGCAGCACCAGCGAGGGCTCGGGCGCCAGTGCGCGGGCCAGCGCCACCCGCTGCTGCTGGCCGCCGGAGAGCTGGTGCGGCGAGCGTTCGGCCAGCGCGGCGTCCAGCCCCACCAGCTCGAGCAGCGACGCCACCCGCCCGCGGTCGCGGCGCAGCCGGCGGGGCAGGCCGAAGGCGACGTTGCCGGCCACCGTCAGGTGCGGGAACAGCCCGCCCTCCTGCGGCACGAAGCCGATGCCGCGCCGGCGGGCGGGCACCGGGCGGCCGGCGCCGGCGACCACCCGGCCGCCGAGCTCGACGGTGCCGGCGTCGGGGTCGTCGAACCCGGCGACGATCCGCAGCAGCGTGGTCTTCCCGCAGCCGGAGGGTCCGAGCAGCGCGGTGGTCGTGCCGGTCGGCACGTGCAGGTCGACGCCGGCGAGCACCGGGGTGCGGCCGTAGGACTTCGTCACGCCGGTGACGGACAGCGCGCTCATGGGGTCGGACCTCGTCGGGCAGCGGGGAGGACGTCGCGGGAGAGCAGCACCGTGGCCGGTGCCGAGAGCAGGACCATGACGACGGCGTAGGGCGCCGCGGCGCCGTACTCCAGGGCGCTGCTGGCCGACCAGAACGCCGTCGCCAGCGTCGTGGTGCCGGTGGGGGCGAGCAGCAGCGTGGCGGTCAGCTCGGTGACCACCGCGAGGAAGACCAGCGCCGCGCCGGCGCCGATCCCCGGCGCCAGCAGCGGCAGGGTGACCCGCCACAGCCGGGCGGGGGCCGAGGCGCCCAGCGAGGCGGCGACGTCGTCGTGCAGCGGCGGCGACTGCTCCACGGCCGCACGCACGGTGACGATCGCCCGCGGCAGGAACAGGATCGCGTAGGCGGCCAGCAGCACCGGCACGGTCTGGTAGAGGCCGGGCACCAGGCGGATCGACACCGTCACCAGGGCCAGCGCGATGACGATGGCCGGCACCGCGCTGCCGAGGTAGGTGCTGCGCTCGATCAGGGTGGCCACCGGCCCGCGCCGGCGGACGGCCAGCCAGCCGGTGGGCAGCGCGAACACGGTGGTGGCGACGGCGGCCGCGGCGGCCAGTGCCAGGGTCGTCCCCGTGGTGGTGGCCAGCGTGGCGACGTCGAGGCCGGCGGAGGTCCCGGTGGCCATCCAGCGCACCAGGCTGACCAGCGGCACCGCGACCGACAGGACGACGACGGCGGCCAGCGCGAGCAGCGCGGGCGCGGTCAGGGCGCCGAGCCGCACCGGGCGCACCGTGCGGGCCGCGCCGGCACCGGTGCGCGCGTAGCCGCGGGCGCCGCGCAGCCGGATCTCGGCGAGCAGCAGCACCAGGCACAGCAGCACGAGGACGCCGGCGAGCATCGTCGCGCCGGGCCCGTTGAAGGTGGCGCGGTACTGGTCGTAGACGGCCGTGGTGAAGGTCGGGTAGCGCAGCATCGCCAGCGCGCCGAACTCGGCCAGCACGTGCAGCGCCACGAGCAGGGCGCCGCCGAGCACGGCGACCCGCAGCTGGGGCAGCTGCACCCGCCGGAACACCCCCCACGTCGACAGCCCCAGGCCGCGGGCGGTGTCCTCCAGCGCCGGGTCCAGCCCGCGGAAGGCGGCGACCGCGGGCAGGTAGACGAACGGCGCGTACGACAGCGACACGACCAGCAGCGCCCCGCCGTAGGTGTCGAAGCCGGGCAGCAGCGAGATCCAGGCGTAACTGGTGACGAAGGCCGGCACCGCCAGCGGCGCCACCAGCAGCACGTGCCACACCCGGCGGCCGGGGACCGCCGAGCGCTCGACCAGCCACGCCGCGCCCACCCCGAGGACGACGCAGACGACGACCGCGCCGCCGACCAGCCGGACGGTGTTGACCAGCAGCTCGGCCACCCGCGGGCGGAGGACCAGGTCGGCGATGCCGCTCCAGCCGACGCCGGCGGCCGCCACCACGATGTGGCCCAGCGGCACCAGCGCCAGCGCCGCGACCGCGGCGGCCAGCAGCACGGTTCCCGGCGAGCGGCGCAGGGTCCCGGGCGCGCGCCGGCCCCGGGACGCCGGGACGGTCGGCGTCCCGGGGCCCGGGAGGACGGGTGCGGCGCTCAGAGCAGACCCACCTCCTGCATGAGCTCGGTGACCCGGTCCTGGTCGAGCGAGCCGGGGTCCACGGCGGGCGCGCCGAGGGTGTCCAGCGGCGGCAGCGCCTCGGCGGAGGGCACCCCGGTGCCGACGGCGTACTCCAGCGCGGTGCTCTCGGCCAGCCGCTGCTGCGCGTCCCGGGCGGTCAGCCAGGCGACCAGCCGCTGGGCGTCGTCCTGCTGGTCGGAGGAGGCGAGCACCCCGGCGCCGGAGACGCTGAGGAAGGCGCCCGGGTCGCCGTTGCCGAAGTAGTGCAGCCGCGCGTCGTCGCCCTTGAGGCCCTGCTCGGCCTGGTCGCGGTACCAGTAGTAGTGGTACATGACGCCGGCGTCGATCTCGCCCTCGTCGGCGGCGACCATCACCGCGGTGTTGCTCTGGTAGACGTTCGCGTTGCGCTCCAGGCCCTCGAGCCAGGCGCGGGTGGCCTCCTCGCCCTCCAGCGACAGGACGCCGGCGACGATCGCCTGGAAGTCCGCGCCGCCGGCCGCGATGCCGACCCGGCCCTCCCAGGCGGGGTCGGCGAGGTCGAGCAGGGAGGCCGGCAGCTCGCTCTCGGGCAGCTCCGCGGGGTTGTGCACCAGCACGGTCGAGCGCGCGGCGAAACCGGTCCAGGTGCCCGAGGAGGGCCGGAACTGCTCGCCGACCTGGTCGAGGGTCGCCTGGTCCAGCGGCGCGAGCAGGCCCCCCCGGTCGAGGACGTCGATCGAGGGGCTGTTCTCGGTGAGGAAGACGTCGGCCGGGCTGGCCTCGCCCTCCTGCACGATCTGGTTGGCCAGCTCCGCGTCGTTGCCGTCGCGGAACTCCAGCTCGATGCCGGTCTCCTCGGTGAAGCCCTCGACCATCGTGCGCACCAGGCTCTCGTGCTGGGCGCTGTAGACGGTGAGCGTCTCGGCGTCCGAGGCACCGGCGGTGTCGCCGCACGCGGTGAGACCCCCGGCGAGGGCGAGGGCGGTGAGAGCGACGGCGGTCGCCCGCGCGGGCCTGGTCACGGGGGGTCCTCCAGCAGACGTCGGCGGCTGTGCTGTGTGGCAGCCCAGGGTAGGCACACCTAAACAGACGACGTCGCCGCCCGGACAGCCCGCTCCGCTACAAACGGGGGGTGACCGCTCCCGCGCTGCGCAGCGCACGCTTCGCCGAGCTGACGCCGTACGAGCTCTACGCCCTGTGCCGGCTGCGGGTGGACGTCTTCGTCGTCGAGCAGCAGTGCCCCTACCCGGAGCTCGACGGCCGCGACTGCGAGCCGGCCACGGTGCACCTGTGGTTCGAGGAGGACGGTCAGGTGCTGGCCACGCTGCGGGTCCTCGACGACGGCGACGCGCGGGCGATCGGCCGGGTGGCCACCGCCGCGACCGCCCGCGGCCGGGGCCTGGCCGCGCGGCTGGTCGAGGCCGGGGTGGCAGTGTGCGCGGGCGCGCCGGTCACGCTGGGCGCGCAGGCGCACCTGGAGCAGTGGTACGAGCGGTTCGGCTTCCGGCGCAGCGGGCCCGGCTACGTGGAGGACGGCATCCCGCACGTCCCCATGCGCCGCGAGCCGGCCTGAACGGCGGTCAGGCCGCCGTCGAGGGGCTCAGGTCGGCGGCACCGAAGGCCGCGTCGAACCGGTCGCACCAGACGACCACGCTGCTGAAGCCGGTGGCGTCGACGCCGGCGGGCACGGCGTAGTTCTGGTCTCCGACGTTGCCCTTGAGGGGGCCGAGGTCGACGAAGTCGTCGTCGAACGCCGCCTCCTCGCCCTGCGCGGGGTTCTGCGAGAGGTAGACGTAGAGCGCCGGGCCGTTGGAGGTGGTGAAGCCCTCGAGGCGGACCACCACCTGACCGTCGGGCAGGGCGACCACCCGCGCGGTGCCGGCCGTCTCGTGCTCGCGGGAGACGAACGCGCCGGTGGCGAGGTCGACCGGGCCGGGCGGCGCCGCGGGGGCCGGCTCCCCGGCGCGCACGGTCGGCGGAGCTCCGGCCGAGGGCAGCGCCTCGTCGACCCGCTGGTCGTAGAACAGCTTCTGCGGCTGGAACCAGACCAGCGTGACGGCCGCCAGCAGGGCCACTGCCACCGCCGCCAGCACGATCCACGTCCGCCGCCGCACCGCCACGGCGGCGGACCCTAGCCGTGCACCGCCGGCCCGTGGGGTGTCCCGCGCACGGCACCGGGTACCGGCCGGGCATGGCAGACGACGCGGCGGTCGGCGGGTTCGCGGGACGGCTCGGAGCGGCCCTGCAGGAGGCCGGCGACGGCGCGGCGACGCTCGCCTTCGACGCCGGCGACGAGCACCTCAACCCGGCGGGCACGCTGCACGGCGGGGTGCTCGCGACGCTCGTGGACACCGTGATGGGCCAGGCGGTGCGCACCACCACCGGCGACGGCGAGGTGCCGGCGACCAGCCAGCTGACCGTGACCTACCTGCGCCCGGGCCGGCCGGGGCGGCTGGACGTGCGGGGCCGGGTGCGCACCCGCGGCGAGCACCTCACCATCTGCGAGGCCGACGTCGAGCAGGACGGGAAGGCCGTCGCGCACGCCGTCGCCACCTTCGCGCTGCTCGAGCGCTGACCCGGCCCCGGACGCCCGAGCGCCCCGCCGGGAGGACCGGCGGGGCGCTCGCGGACGGGGTGGGTCAGACCAGCTCGACGCAGTAGACGGTGCCGTCGCCGGACTCCCCGCCGCGCCACAGCGCCTGGACGGCGGTCTCGAACTCCGTGCAGGGGGTGTAGGACGTGTCGTAGAACTCGTCCTCGGTCACCTCGTCGGCCTCGGTGCCGACGACGCGGAACTGCGCCTCGGAGCTGTCGCAGTCGACCGTCTCCACCGAGTCCGTGCCCTGCTGCTGGATGCAGTCGCCGACCTCGGGGGCGCCGAAGTCGACCAGGCGGAACGCGGCGATGCCGCCCGCGACCGCAACCGCGGCCACGATCCCGCCGATCCTGCGGCCCTTGCCGGCACCCCTCGGGGCCGGACCGGGCCGGCCGGGGCCGAACGGGCCGGGGGCGTCGGAGCCCGGGCCGGGGGCGCCGAAGGCCGGGCCGGGGGCGCCACCGAACGGCTGGCCCTGCGGGGCGCCGAACGGCTGGCCCTGCGGGGCCGGCGGGCCCCAGGGGGCGGGCTGCCCCGGCGTCTGCGGCCCGGGCTGCGGGCCTCCCGTCGGCTGCGGCGGGGTGCCGGGCTGTCCGGGGTGGGTCATGTCGAGCTCCTGGTCTCCGGCCGACGCCGTGTTCGGTGCCGGTCAACGGCGGGGAGCATGACACGGGCCAGGGGCGGTCCCGGGGAGGTCGGCCGGGAGTCGTCGCTGGTCAGACCCCGATGGGTGAGGGCACCTGGTCCTCGACCACGGAGGTCGCGCCCCGGGCCGCGTCGTCCTCGCCCGTGCCGCACTGGCTGACCAGCGTGATGAACAGGAAGACGAACACGATCACGCCGAAGAAGGTGCCGAGGAGCAGCGCCCGCCCGCGCCCGGGCTTCGGCGTCGTGCCGTGGCGCTGGTCGTCGGGGTCGGGCGTGGGACCGGGTGCGGACATGGCGTCTCCTCGTCGTCGGCGGTGGCTCGGGCGGCCGCAGCCCGGCGCCGACGTGCCGGCGCGACGGGCCGGTGGCCGCTCTCCCCCGCTCCCATGCCCAGCCGGCCGGGTCTCACGCGTCCGCGGGGTGCCACGGGACCGGGGCTCGGAGGACGATCCGGTCATGACCACAGCCACCTGGAACGGGACCGTCGTCGCCGAGTCCGACGACATCGTGACCGTGGAGGGCAACGCCTACTTCCCGCGCGAGTCGGTGCGCGAGGACGTGCTGCGCCCGTCGTCGACCCACACCACCTGCCCCTGGAAGGGCGAGGCGTCCTACTTCACGCTCGAGGTCGACGGGGAGACCAACCCGGACGCGGCCTGGTACTACCCGCAGCCCAGGGACGCGGCGAAGGAGATCACCGGCCGCGTCGCCTTCTGGCGGGGCGTCCAGGTGAGCTAGCGAGGTCCCGCGGCGAGGGCCGCGGCGCTCAGCCGGCCGGGCGGGCGCCGGCGAGCTCGCGGGCGGAGGCGGCCTCGCCGGGCGTGAGGGCCGCGCTGCGCTCCTGCTGCTCGACGGCCTCCTGGAAGCGGGTCCAGGCCTGGGCGGGCGTGACGTCGAGGGCGGCGGCGATCTGCTCCCAGCCCGCCCCGCCCCGCAGCGCGGCGCGGAAGCCGGTCAGCTGGCTGTCGTGGGCCTTGCGGGCGATGACCTCGCCGAGCGCGAGCAGCTCCAGCGACTCGGGCACGTCGAGGGAGGTGTCGTCGGCGAGCAGGCTGCTCCAGTCGTCGTCGGCGCGGTCGCGGGCCGTGTTCAGGCTCGTGGACCCGGAGTCCCGCCGGCTGAGGAAGTCCAGGCGGGTGGCGGCCGTCTGCAGGCTGAACTCCTGCTCGAGGGCCTTCGGCGTGATCTCCATGTCCTCCACCTTCCCCGACCCCGCCGCAGGGGTCCAACGACTGCGACGGGGATCTCCCGGACGCACGGAGGGCCCGCACCCGGGTGGGGTGCGGGCCCTCCAGAGGGTCCGGGCGTCAGCTCTCGACGCCGACGGCCTCCTTGGCGATCGCGGCGAGGGCGACCTGGGCGGCGCTGACCACGCTCGACCGGTTCTTGTGGGTCTCCTCGTAGCGGATGATCACGCGGATGTCGTGCGGCTTGCGCAGCTCCTTGACGGCCTTGGCGGCGTCGGAGGTCGACAGCGAGTCGAAGCCCTTGATGGGCAGCTCGTCGGCGGAGACGTCGCCGAGCTCCTCGCGGGCGGCCTTGGCGGCGTCGGCGGCCTGGCGGTTGCCCTCGCGGCGGGCGATCCGCTCGGCCCGGCGCAGCGCGGCGCTGCGGCCGACGGTCAGGGTCTCGCGGACGGCGTCGGTGAGGGCGCTGGCCTTGTTGGCGGCCTCGCCGACCCCGTCCTCGACGCGCTGGCGACGCTGCGCGGCGGTGTCGAGCACCTCGTTCACGCGGTTGGCGACGAAGCGGTAGGGGGCGTTGGCCGCGCGGGCGGCGACACCGGCGACGGTCTGGAACGGCGTCGGCTGCAGGGCGGCGGGGCCACCCAGGGCCTCCTCGGCCAGGACCACGGTCAGCCACTCGACGGTGGCCTTGTGGGCGGTGACGAGGCCCTCGGCGAGGCGCTCCACCTTCGGCAGCTGCGCCTGCTGGGCGAGCACCTTCACGTAGGTGGCGCGGTCGAGCAGCTGGTGCTCGAGCGTGAGGTCCTGCAGGAGGGCCTCCTCGATCGGCTCGGCCTGCTCGAAGGTGGCCTTGAGGACGGCCGAGAGCCGGCCGACGGCGGGGGTGACGACGTCCGGGACGCCCCCGAGCTCGCGGAGCTCGGCGGTGACCAGGCGGGTGCGCTCGGCGGCGTTGTCGGCGTTCTTGGTCAGCTCGCGGCGGACGGCGTCGGTCCGGGCCTGGGAGACGCGCGTGCGGGCGATCTGCTCCTCGGTCTGGCTGAGCAGGACGAGCGCGCGGAGCTGGTTGACGATCTTGGCGTGGGTGGTGTCGGTCATGACGGGGAGGACTCCAACGATCGGGGATGACCTGACGCTCTCTTCCTGCCCCGCCGATCGCCGCCGCTAACTCCTGCAAGCGCATTGCTAGCGGTGAGGTCGGTCACGCCGGGCTCCCGGCGCGACCGGTCCCCCTACGGCCGCGGTGCCGGCTTCGGCACGGCCGGCCGCCGGCGGGTCTCCAGCCGCAGCACCGGCTGGGTCAGCTGGGCCAGCGCGGCGCAGCGGGAGCAGACCGGGCCCGGGTGGGTCTCGGCAGCGCAGGTGGCACAGGGCACGGGGTCTCCTCGCTCGGGGGTCGGTCAGGACCCGGGAGCGAGAACCTGCCACCCGCGGCCGGCGCGGTCACCCGTCGTGTGACGCGTGGGACGACTCGTCAGCGATCCGTCACCTGGACGGCCTCCTCCCGCGCGCGGACGGCGGCCGCGGGCGGTGCCCAGCGCGGGCGGACCCGCACGACGGCGGTCACCACCGGGCGACCGGGGAGGGCGGACGTCGGGGTCGGGTCGGCGCTCATGGAGACCTCCGGGGGCTCGGGAGCGCCCCAGGGTGGCAGCCCGCGGCGCCCTCGGGCAGCCCCGGCGCGCACCCGGCCCGAGATGTCACGCGATCGGTCCACGCCGTTCCCCCGGACGACGCGCGTCAGTCGCCGAGCAGGTCGAGCAGGCGCTGCAGGTAGGGCACCTGGCCCCCGACCAGCTTGGCGCGGGCCTCGTCCACGCCGAACCAGGCGGCGCGGTCGACCTCCGGGAACTCCTGCACCCGGCCCGACCGCGGCGGCCACTCCAGCGCGAAGGTGTTGCTGCGGACCGCGGTGGCGTCCAGGTCGCCCTCGGCGGCCCACACGGTGAGCACCTTCCCGCCGGCGCGCAGCTCGCCGAGCGGGACGAGTTCCGCCGCGGGGACGGGGCTGCCGAGCTCCTCCTCGAACTCCCGGTGCGCCACCGCGAGCGGGTCCTCGCCCTCGCCGTACTCGCCCTTGGGGATCGACCAGGCGCCCTCGTCGCGGCGCGCCCAGAACGGGCCGCCCATGTGCCCGAGCAGCACGTCCACTCCCCCGCCCGGCGCGCGCCGGTACAGCAGGACCCCCGCGCTCCGCCTCGGCACCCGCCCACCCTGGCACGGCCCAGCCGGCGAGCGCCGCGGACGGCCGGGACACCGGCTCGCTGCAGCGCTGCGCTCAGGGGCAGTGCGGGGAGCCGTTGCCGCGGGCGCGCTCGCTGTTGCCCGGCGCCTCGCACGGCTCGGCGACCGGCGCCGGTGGTGGTGGTGGAGGCAGGGCGGGCGTGGCGCTCGGCGTCGGGGCAGGGGCCGGCACGGGGGCCGGCGTGGTCACGACCGCCGGTGCGGCCGGCGCGGGCGGCGGGGCGGGCGTGCTCGTCACCGGGGACGGCCGCGTCGGGGGCGGGACCTGCCGGGTCGGCTCGGCCGAGGGCGCGCCGGGGACGGCGCCGGCGCTCCGGCCCTCGGTGCCCGGCACCCCGGTGGGGGCGACGAGGAGGGCGAGCGCGACCACCGCCAGCAGCGCGACGGCGGCCGCGAGGGCCAGGCCGCGCCGGCGCACGGGCCTGCGGGGTGCCCGGTGCCGGGCCGGGGCGGTCAGGACGAGGGTGTCCGGGTCCTCGGGACCGTCCGCCGGGGGACGGGGGCTGCTCGGCATCGCCGCGACCGTGGCACGACGCCGGCGGTGTCCCGGGGCGCCGGGCCGGGCGGCGCCCGCCCCGACCGCACGGCCGGTCCCGCGGGCCCCACCCGTCCCGTGGGGGCGACGCCTCCCGAGGGGGGACACCCGGGAGGCGCCGCCGTCTACGCGGGGCGCTGGAGGCAGTCCAGCGCCCCGGCCAGGTCGACGACGTCGGCGTACTTGGCGTCGAGGTCGGCGAGGTTGTTCTCGTGCAGCGCGGGGCTCCGGTCGGCGCACGCCTGGCGCACCACCTGCGGACGGAACCCGGAGTTGAGCGCGTCCATCGCGGTGGCCCGCACGCAGCCCGACGTCGACACCCCGGCGATCGCCAGGGTGTCCACGCCCAGGCCCAGCAGCGTCGGTGCCAGGGTCGTGCCGAAGAACGCCGACGCGTACTGCTTGACGACCACCGGCTCACCCGGGTCCGGCGCCAGCGTCAGCTCGCCCCAGCCGCCGGGCGCGTCCTCGGCGAAGGCGGCCAGCGCCGGCACCTTGCGCGCGAACAGGCCGCCGTCGGCCATGCCCCGGGTGTAGCGGACCGCCGTCCACAGCACCGGGTGGCCGTGCCCGCGCGCCGCCGCCACCAGGGCCGCCGCCGCCTCGACCGCCGGCCCGGGGTCGGGCAGCGCGAAGGGCCCGCCGGGCTCGGTGTAGGCGCGGCAGAGGTCGATCACCAGGACCGCCGGGCGGCTGCCCCAGCCCAACCGCCCGGAGAACGCCGTCCCGTGCGGCCCGGGCTCCGGCACGGTCACGGCCCCTCCCCTCGCCGCCAGATCTGCACACTCGCGCTCGTGGAGCCCCGGGACGCGACCGGTGTGCAGATCTCGCGCGACGGGCCGGGTGCAGAGCGGCTCACCCCGCCGTCCACACCGGGCGCCGGGGCGCGGGCAGGCCGGTCTCCTCCTCGCAGCGGGCCAGCAGCTCCTCCACCGGCGGCCCCATGTCGAACACCGGCAGCTCCGCGGGCCGGTCGGCGCGCAGCTGGTCGCGCACCGTCTCGGTGGCCCCGGCGTCGACCTCGCCGTCCTCGGTGACGACGACGCCGTAGCGCCGGGCGCCGTCCTGGGTGACCAGCCCGCGCCGCACCTCGCGGGCCACCAGCTCCGGGTCGCGCAGCAGGGGGTCGCCCCACCCGCCGCCGCCCCAGGTGACGAAGTGCAGGACGTCGCCCGGGTGCACCGCCACGCCGTGGCACTTGCTCGGCAGCACCTCGCGGGCGCCCTCGGCGCGGTCGATCCACTTACGGCCGCGCGCGCCGGGCTCGCCGCCGTTCACCCCCCAGGGATAGGTCAGCCAGCGGTCGTCGTGGATGGCGATCTCGCCGGGCTCCTCGAAGACGTAGGCGACGTCGACGCCGTTGCCGCCGCGGTGCAGGCCGGCGCCGCCGGTGTCGGGCACGGTCTGCCACGTCTCGATGCGCAGCGGGTAGTAGGACTCGAGGTACTCGCAGGGGATGTTGACGAAGCTCGGCCACAGCGAGTGCCCGTCGGGGCCGTCGCCCAGCGGCCGGCCCGGGATGCCGCCGAAGCCGATCGAGTAGAGCTGGAACCACTCCCCCTTCCGCTCGCCCGACGAGTAGTGCCCGGAGTACATGAAGTGCGGCGAGGAGGAGAACCCGGCGGCGTTCAGCAGCGCCGGGTTGGTCTGCCCGAGCAGCCCGCCGAAGAGGTCGAACACCCGCCCGATGCCGTGGTTGCGGCCGTTGAGCGCCGCGGGGTGCGCGGGCTTCCAGTACGAGCCGTCCGGGATGGTGACGTCGACGAGCGGGTAGAAGCCGTCGTTCCACAGGATCTGCGGGTCGGCCACGGTGATCATGTATATCCCGAAGAACATCCGGGTGAGGTTCTCGTTGATGTAGTAGTTGATCGGCCCGGCCGCCTGCGGCGAGGACCCGGTGAAGTCCAGGTGCACCTTCTCGCCGGTGCGCGTCAGCGACAGCTTCAGCTCGTAGGGGCCGTTGCCGACGCCGTCGTCGCAGATGTAGTCGGTGAACGACAGGGTGCGGCCCTCCTCGAAGACCGCCTGCAGCAGCACCTTCATCGCGTCGTGGTTGCGCTGCAGCAGCGCGTCGAGGGCCGACAGGTAGGTGGCCGTGCCGAACCGCTGGCACATCTCCACCACCCGGCGGGCGGCGGTGCGGCAGGCGGCGACCAGGCCGTTGAGGTCGGCGCGGTTCCAGTCGGGCATGCGGACCTGGTTGAGGATGATCCGCAGCGCGTCGTCGTTGGGCACGCCCCTCCGGTAGAGCTTGAAGGGCGGGATGACCACGCCCTCCTCGTAGATGGTGCGGGCGTCGGTGGGCATCGACGACGGCGTCTTGCCGCCCACGTCGGACATGTGCCCGAACATCGACGCCCAGCCCACCACCCGGCCCTCGTGGAACACCGGCATGACCAGCAGCCAGTCGTTGGCGTGGCTGATCGCCGCCCCGCAGGCGTAGGGGTCGCTGGTCAGCAGGACGTCGCCCTCCTCGACGGTGTCGTCGAACCCGTCGAGGAAGTCGGGGATGGACAGGCCGAACTGGCCGACGACCATCTTCCCGCCGGGGTCCCCGATGAGCGGGAACTCGTCGTGCTGCTCGCGGATGCCGGGCGAGAGCGCGGTGCGGAACAGCACCTCGTCCATCTCGTAGCGGGCGTTGCGCAGGCCGTTCTCGATCAGGTCGAGGGTGACGGGGTCGACGTCGACCCGCTCGACCTCGCCGGTGGCCGTCTCGACGATCCGTGCCATGTCAGCCCTCCACGGGGGTGATCAGCAGCGAGCCCGACGCGTGCACGGTGGCCGCGTGGCCGGGCAGGACGAGGGTCGTGGAGTCCATCTCGGTGACGATCGCCGGGCCGCGCACCACGTCGCCGGCCCGCAGCCGGGCCCGGTCGTACACCTGGGCGGTCACCTGCTCGCCGCCGACGTGCACCGGGTGCTCGGTGACCAGGGCGCCGGCCGGGTCGCCGTCACCCTCCTCGAGCCGCACCGGGGCGACGTCGGGGCGCGGTCCGGTGACCGTGGCGCGGGCGTTGACCAGCTCGTGGTCGACGTCGAGGAGGAAGGAGAACAGCCGGTCGTGCTCGGCGTCGAACGCCTTCCCGAGCTCGGCCAGCGCGCCTGTGCTGCCCCCACCCGCCCCACCGGCGCCGTCGAGCCAGGCCGGGTCCACCTCGACCGGGATCTCGAAACCCTGCCCGTGGTAGCGGACGTCGACCTGGAAGCCGACGGTCTGGTCCGGCCGGGCCAGGCCCTGGGCGGCCAGCCGGTCGGCGGCCTCGTCGGCCAGCTCGCGCAGGATCTGGCCCAGCTCGCCGTCGGTCAGCTGGCCGAAGCGGCGCAGCACGGTGCGCGCGGACTCGTCGCGCCGGCTGGTGGTGGCGTCGCCGAGGGCGCACAGCACCCCGGGGGACGGCGGGACGATCACCGGCCAGGCGCCGGTCAGCCTCCCGAGCGCGTTGGCGTGCAGCGGGCCGGCGCCGCCGAAGGCGACCAGCGCGAAGTCGCGCGGGTCGAAGCCCTGCTGCACCGAGACCAGCCTCAGCCCGCCGAGCATGTTCTCGTTGACGATGTCGACGATGCCGGCGGCCGCGGCCTCCGGGGAGTCCAGCCCCATCGCCTCGGCCACCTTGCTCACCGAGGCCCGCGCCGCCTCGACGTCCAGGGTGATCTCCCCGCCGGCCAGCGCCGAGGGCAGGTAGCCGAGGACGACGTCGGCGTCGGTGACCGTGGGCTCCACCCCGCCCTTGCCGTACGCGGCCGGACCGGGATCGGCGCCGGCCGACTGCGGGCCGACCCGCAGCGCGCGGGTCAGCTCGGGCACGTGCGCGATCGACCCGCCGCCGGCGCCCACGGTGCGGACGTCGACGCTGGAGGCCCGCACCGTCAGGTCGCCCACCTTGGTCTCCCGGCCGATCCGCGGGGACAGCCCCCGCACCAGGGCGACGTCGGTGGAGGTGCCGCCCATGTCGAAGGTGATCAGGTCGCGGTGGCCGCACTGCTCGGCCACCCACACCGCGCCGGTCACCCCGCCGGCCGGGCCCGACAGCAGCATGGTCACCGGCGCGGCGACCGCGGCGTCGGCCGATTGCAGGCCGCCGTCGCTGCGCAGGATCGACAGCTCGCCGGCCACCCCGCCCTCGCGCAGCCCCGCCGACAGGTGCCGCACGTACTTCTCCACCTGCGGCTGCACGTAGCCGTTGGCGACGGTGGTGAGCGTGCGCTCGTACTCGCGCAGCTCGGGCAGCACGTCCGACGACAGCGAGACCGGGACGCCGGGCAGCACCTCGGCGGCGAGCTCGCGGATGCGGCGCTCGTGGCCGGCGTCGGCGAAGGAGTTGACCAGGCTGACCGCCAGCGCCTGCACGCCCTGCCTCTGGGTGCCGTGGCCGGCCAGCCGGGTCAGCTGCGCGCGGACGTCGTCGTCGTCGAGCGGGCGCACGACCGAGCCGTCGCTGGCGATGCGCCCCTCGACCTCCACGGTGTCCTCGAGGTCGGCCAGCGGCTCGGGCTTGGGCCAGATGATCCAGCCGGCCAGCCCGCCGGGGACGAAGGAGCGGGCGATCTGCAGCACCTGCCGGAAGCCGCGGGTGGTGACCAGCCCGACGCGGGCGCCCTTGCCCTCGAGGATCGCGTTGGTCGCGACCGTGGTGCCGTGCAGCACCTGCGCGACCTCGGCCATCGCGATGCCGGCGTCGGCGCACACCTCCTCGATGCCGTGCAGCACGCCGACCGCCTGGTCGGCCGGGGTGGAGGCGGTCTTGGCGCGCCACGTCGCGCCGCTGTCCTCGTCGACGAGCAGGACGTCGGTGAACGTGCCCCCCACGTCGACTCCGAGCCGGTAGCTCATGCGGTCTCCTCTTCCGGGGTCGCGGTGGCGGTGGTCTGCAGCCGGGCCGCCCGGACCATCACGGCCCGGGCGTTGGCGATGTGCGAGGTCATGACGGCGCGGGCCCACTCGGGGTCGCCGGCGCTCAGCGCGGCGACGATCTCGCCGTGGTGGGCCAGGCTGCGGCGCAGCGACTCCTCGTCGTAGGTGAGGAAGTTGCGCCGCACGATCGGCGGGTGGATGGCCGCGGCCAGCGCGGCGGCCAGGGCCGGGTGCCCGGCCAGGGCCACCAGCCGGTCGTGGAAAGCCCGGTTGAGCGGGACGAGGGCGTCGAGGTCCTGCCCCGGGCCGGGGCTGCCGACCTCGAGCATCTGCCGGGCGAGCGCGTCGAGCTCGTCGACGTCGGCGGGGCGGACGTTCGGGACCGCGAGCGCGGTGAGCCGCGGCTCGAGCACCGCGCGCAGGTCGAACACGCCCTCGAGCTCGGCGACCGTCCAGGTGGCCACCCGGGCGCCGCGGTTCGGGACGACCTGCACCAGCCCCTCGGCGGCCAGCCGGGACAGCGCCTCCCGCACCGGGGTGCGGCTCACGCCCAGCCGGTCGGCGAGCTCCACCTCGCCCAGCCGCGCGCCGGGGGCCAGCTGCCCGCCCATGATGAGGTCGCGGAGGGCCGTCAGGGCCCGCTCCGCGGACGTCACCGGACGTGTCACGGCTCACATCCCTCGCTCGATTGCATGCAACGTAGGGGTGGTCATCGGTGCGCACAAGGGGTCGCCGGGGAACCCCGTTGTTCCGTTTCGGCCGTTGCGGTGCACGTCGGAGCCGGTGCAGACTGCTGCCGACCCGGAGCACCCCGCACCGGCGCGTGTATGCAACCCATCGTGTCGGGATGCGTGCGCCCGGTCGGCGGGCC
Source organism: Geodermatophilus dictyosporus (assembly GCF_900115505.1). GTDB lineage: Bacteria > Actinomycetota > Actinomycetes > Mycobacteriales > Geodermatophilaceae > Geodermatophilus > Geodermatophilus dictyosporus. The sequence goes on from NZ_FOWQ01000005.1 coordinate 344,997, forward strand.
GCACACGAGGAGGCGCCGTGGGGGATCTGCTGGGAGCCGGACGGGCACCGCGGGCCCGGCTGCGCGAGCTGCTCGCCGGCCCGGCGCCGCTGGTCGCGCCGGGCGCCTACGACGCGCTGTCGGCGCGGCTGGTGGAGCAGGCCGGCTTCGACGCCGTCTACATGACCGGCTTCGGGACGACGGCCTCGCTCATCGGCCGCCCCGACGTCGGGCTGCTGTCGGGCGCGGAGATGGTCGACAACGCCCGCCGGATCGCCGCCGCCGTCGACGTGCCGGTCATCGCCGACGCCGACACCGGCTACGGCAACGCGCTCAACGTCGTCCGCACGGTGCAGCTCTACGAGCAGGCCGGGGTGGCCGGCATCCAGCTCGAGGACCAGGTCATGCCCAAGAAGTGCGGGCACATGAGCGGCAAGGCGCTCGTCGGGACCGAGGAGATGGCCGGCAAGGTCCGCGCCGCCGCGGCCGCCCGCCGCGACCCCGACCTGGTGCTGATCGCGCGCACCGACGCGGTCGCCGTCAGCGGGGTGGACGACGCCCTCGAGCGGGCCCGCGCCTACGCCGAGGCCGGGGCCGACCTGCTCTTCGTCGAGGCGCCGACCACCGAGGCCGACGTCGAGCGGGTGGCCGGCGAGCTGGCCGGCGTCGCCCCGCTGGTCTTCAACTGGGCCGAGGGCGGGCGCACTCCCCCGCTGTCGCTGCAGCGGATGACCGAGCTGGGGTTCGCGCTGGTCATCTACCCCATCGGCACCCTGCTGGCCGCGACCGCCGGCATCCGGGCGCTGCTCGACGGGCTGCGCACCGAGGGGGTGCCGCCGCTGGACGGGCTGCCCACCTTCGGGGAGTTCACCGACCTCGTCGGCCTGCCCGAGGTGACCGACCTGGAGCAGCGCTTCGCCGGCTGAGCGGAGCCGTTCTCGGCTCTCCCGTCACACCCGTCCCAGACTCGTCCGGGGATGACCGGACCGGTCCGTCCGGACCGGTACACAGGACGCCATGGGCACTCCGGACGGCCGGCCGACTCTGCACGACGGGGCTGCCCGGGCGACGGTGGCGATCGCGGCCACGACCACCCCGGTGCTGTCGGCCGCGCTGGCCGCCGGCGGCGTGCCCGTGGTGTCCCGGCTGGCGCTGACCGCCCACGGCGGCCCGCTGCCCGGCGCCACGGTCCGGCTGGGTGTCCGCGACGCCGAGGGCCCCATCGGCACCCCGGTCGAGCTGACCGTCGACCTCGAGGCCGGCCGGACGACGGTGCTCAGCGACCTCGGCCTGGTCCTCGACCCCGCCGCGATGCGGCAGATCGGCCAGCAGCGCCCCGGCTCGGTCGAGGTCGACGTGACCGTGGCCGGCACCGACGTCGGCGGCACCGCGCTGCCGGTGCAGGTGCTGGCCGCCGACCAGTGGCTGGCCGCCCCCGTGCCCCTGGCGCTGGAGCTGCTCGCCGCGCACGTCCAGCCCCAGCACCCGGCCGTGACCGCGCTGCTCGGCGAGGCCGCCGCGCTGCTCGACGCGGGCCCCGGCGACGCCGACGCACCGGGCTACGCCGGCGGGCCGGAGCGGGTCGACCAGCTCGTCGCCGCGGTGGCCGCCGCGCTGCGCGCCCGGGGCGTCCGCGCCGCCGAGGCACCCGCGGGCTGGGCCGAGGAGGCGCAGCGGGTGCGCACCCCCGGCGAGGTCCTCGACGGCCGGGTGGGCAGCTGCCTGGACGTCGTCGTCACGCTCGCCGCCGCGCTGGAGGCGGCCGGCGTCCGCCCGCTGCTGTGGGTGGCCGACCGGCACGCCGTCCTCGGCTACTGGCGCGAGGAGCGCAGCGCCGAGAGCGCCGCCACCACCGACGCCGCCCCGCTGGTGGACCTGGTCGGCCGCGGCCTGGTGCGGCTGGTGGAGACCACGCTGCTGACCACCGGCGACGGCGACGAGCCGGACACCGGGCCCGACGCCGGGCTGCTGCACCACGCCGTCGTCGACGCCTGGCCGGCCGGTGCGCCCGACCGGCTGCTCGGCGTCACCGACGTGCACCGCGCCCGGCGCGACGGCATCCTGCCGCTGCCCGTCCACGCCCGCGGCGCCGACGGCGCGCTCCAGGTGGTCGAGTACCGGGCCGCGGGGCCCGACCCCGCCCGGCCGCCCGGCCGGCACGCCGCGCCGGGTCCCGGCAGCCGCCCCGGGGTGCCCCCGCGCGTGCAGCAGTGGAAGAACGCCCTGCTCGACCTGAGCCTGCGCAACCGGCTCATCAACCACACCCCCGGCGCCGGCCTGCCGCTGACCGTCCCCGGCGCCTACCTCGCCACCCTCGCCGGCCTGCTCACCGGGGGGACGGCGGTCGGCCTGCTGCCCGCCGACCGGCTCTCCCCCGAGCAGCACGAGCGGGGCGTGAGCGTGGCCCGCGAGCTGCCGGTCGGCGAGCTGGCCGAGGTGCTGCTCGAGCAGGGCGCCGTGCACGCCGACGTCTCCGAGGGCGGCTACCTGCCGCGGCTGCGCGCCCTGGCGCACCGCGCGCGGACCGTGCTCGAGGAGACCGGCGCCAACGACCTGCACCTGGCCCTCGGCAGCCTGGTCTGGGAGGTCGACGACCGGCCGCTGCGCTCCCCGCTGGTGCTGCTGCCGGTGGTGCTCGCCCCCGCCGGCGTCTCCCCCGACGGCGCGGAGAGCTACCGGCTGTCGGCCGACGAGGCCGCCGGGGCCAGCCCGAACCGGTGCCTGCTGGAGAAGCTGCGGCAGGAGCACGGCCTGGAGCTGCCGGGCCTGGCCGCCGACGCCGAGGCGGTCGACGTCGACAGCGTCCTGGGCACCCTCCGCCAGGCGCTGGCCGACGCCGGGCTGCCCTTCCGCGTCGAGGCCACCGCCGACCTCGCCGTCCTCTCCTTCGCCGGGTACCGGCTCTGGCGCGACCTCGACGAGCACTGGGCGGAGCTCACCGCCAACCCGCTGGTCGAGCACCTGGTGCACGCGCCGCACCAGGCCTTCGTCGACCCGGTGCCGGCCCCGCCGGTCCCGGCCGACCTCGACGAGCTCGCCGCCGCCTGCCCCGTCCCGGCCGACGCCTCGCAGCTGCGCGCCGTGGCCGAGGGCCTGGCCGGCCGCACCTTCGTGCTGGAGGGACCGCCGGGGACGGGCAAGTCGCAGACCATCACCAACCTGCTCACCCGCGCGGTCGCCGACGGCAAGCGGGTGCTCTTCGTCGCCGAGAAGCGGGCCGCGCTCGACGTGGTCGCCCGCCGGCTCGAGGCGGTGGGCATGGGCCCGTTCACCCTCGACCTGCACGATCGCGGCGCCCGCGGGGCCGAGGTCCGCGCCCGCGTGCGCGCGGCCCTGGAGCAGGTGGTCGCGGTCGACGAGCAGGGCCTGGCCGCCGACGGGGAGGACCTGCGCGCGGCCCGCCGCACGCTGGCCCGCTACGCCGACCGGCTGCACGCGCCCAACGCCGCGGGACTGTCCTACTACTCGTCGCGGACGGCGCGGCTGGCCGTCGGCGACGACGTGCCGCACCTGCCGGTGCCGCTGGGCTTCGCCGCCGCCGCGCCCGCGGAGACGCTGGCCGCGGTGCGCCGCGCGCTGGCCCTGCTGCCCGACGTCGCGGACCTGGCGCGGCCCTCGGCGCGGCACCCGTGGGCGTTCGTCGACTCCGCGCGCGTCGACCTCGCCGCCGCGCACGCCGCCGCCCTCGAGGTGGACGCCGCGGTCCGCGCGCTCCCGGCCGAGGAGCACCTGGCCCGGGCGCTGCGCGAGGTGCGCACCCCCGCCGACCTCGTCGCCCTGGCCCACCTGCTGGCCGGTCCCGGGGTGGGGCTCGACGTGCTCGACGAGGTGCCCACGCAGCGGTGGACGGCGGCGACCGCCGCGGTGCTCGCCGACCTGGGCGCCTTCACCACCACCGTGCACCCCGGCCTGGAGCTGGCCACGCCCGAGGCGGTGGAGCTGCCGCTGGCCGACCTCTACGTGCAGGCGCAGACCGCGCAGGCCGCCCGCTGGTGGGCCCGCCGGCAGGGGCTCAGGGCGGTCCGCGCCCGGCTCGCGCCGGTGCTGCGGCCCGGCGTGCAGGTGCGGCTGCGCGACGTCCCAGAGCTGACCGCCTCCCTGTGGCGGGTGCAGCAGGCGGGGACGGCCCTGGTCGCGCGGGCCTCGGTGATCCCGGGCCTGTCGGTGCCCGAGGGCTGGAACCCGCTCACCGAGCCGACGCTGCTCGACGGGCAGGTCGGCTGGCTGCAGCGGGCCGGCGCCGCCGTCGACAGCGCCCGCCCGTTCGCCGTCGCGCTGCGCCGGTACCTCGTCGCCGGACCCGGCCCGGACTCCACCGCGGCCGCCGCGGTGACCCGGCTGCGCCGGGCGCTGACCGCCCTGCTGCGGGCGTGCGGCAGCAGCCCGGCCGCGCTGGCCGAGTGGTGCGGGGACGACGGCGTGCTGCTGCGCTGGGCGCTGACCCGCCCCGAGCGCGGCCTGGACCACCCCGGCCTGATCTCGCTGCGCCGCTGGGCGGAGTTCCTCGACACCGTCGAGCCGCTGCGCGCCGCGGGCCTGACCGAGGCGCGCGACGCCCTGGTCAGCGGCCGGCTGCCCGCCGAGGACGCCCCGCGTGCGTTCGAGGCCGGGCTGGCCGCGGTGTCGGGCGCCGAGCGGCGCGCCGCCACCGGCCTGGACGCCTTCGACGAGGGGGCGCACGGCAAGGCGATCGCCCGGTTCACCGCCGCGTCGCGCGCCGTCCGCCGGCACCTGACGGCCGCGCTGCCGGCGGCGGTGCTGGCCGGCCGCCGCATCGACGACGACCGGCTCGCCGCGCTGCAGCGCGAGCTCACCCGCTCCCGCCACGGGGCGGGCGTGCGCGCCCTGCTCGCCGAGCACGGCGACCTGGTCACCGCGCTGCTGCCCTGCGTGCTCGTCAGTCCCGACTCGGTGGCCCGCTTCTTCCCCGCGCGGGCCGGCCAGTTCGACCTCGTGGTCTTCGACGAGGCCTCGCAGATCCGGGTGGCCGAGGCCGTCGGCGCGCTGGGCCGGGCGCGGGCCGCGGTCGTCGTGGGCGACAGCCAGCAGCTGCCGCCGACGTCCTTCGCCGAGTCGACGGCGGCCCGCGACGACGACCCGGCCGGCCTCCCGGGCACCGCGGCCGAGGACGAGGAGTCGATCCTCACCGAGTGCGTGCACGCCGGGCTGCCGCGGCACTGGCTGTCGTGGCACTACCGCAGCCAGGACGAGTCGCTGATCGCCTTCAGCAACGCCCACTACTACGGCGACCGGCTCGCCTCGTTCCCGGCGCCCGTGCACTGCCGCCCCTCCGCGGACGTCGACGGCCGCGGCATCTCGCTGGTGCGGGTGGAGGGCACCTTCCACCGCTCGGGCGCCGGCCGGCTGCTGCGGACCAACCCGATGGAGGCCAAGGCCGTCGTCGCCGAGATCCGCCGCCGCTTCGCCGCCTCGCCGGACACGGTGCCCTCGATCGGCGTGGTCACCTTCAACGCCCAGCAGCGGGCCTACGTCGAGTCGCTGCTGCGCGACTCCGGCGACGAGCGGCTGGTCGCCGCACTCGACCGCACCGACGGCGAGGGACTGTTCGTCAAGAACCTGGAGAACGTGCAGGGCGACGAGCGCGACGTCGTGCTCTTCTCCACCGGCTTCAGCCCCGACGAGCGCGGCGTGCTGCCGCTGAACTTCGGCCCGCTCAACCGGGTCGGCGGGGAGCGGCGGCTCAACGTGGCGATCACCCGCGCCCGGCGGCAGGTCGTCGTCTTCTCCTCCTTCGACCCGTCGGCGCTGCGCGCGGAGCAGACCTCCTCGGTGGGCATCAAGCACCTGCGGGCCTGGCTGGACCTGGCCGCGCTGGGCCCCGACGCGCTGCCCCGCGCCGCCCGCCGGGTGGGCCTGCCCGACCGGCACCGCGAGGAGGTCGCCGAGGCGCTGCGCGCGCGGGGGCTGGTGGTGCGCACCGACGTCGGTCTCTCCGACTTCCGCGTCGACCTGGCCGTGGCCCGGGCCGAGGCCCCGGACGCCCCGGTCATGGCCGTGCTGCTCGACGGCCCGGAGTGGGCGCGGCGGGGCACCGTCGCCGACCGCGACGGCCTGCCCGTCGAGGTGCTCGGCGGACTCCTCGGCTGGCCGCTGGTCGAGCGGGTGTGGCTCCCGTCGTGGCTGCGCGACCGCGAGGAGGTGCTCGACCGGCTGGTCGCCGCCGTCGCCGCGGTGCCCGCCCCGGCCGTGCCGCGGCCTGCGACGGCGGCGCCGCTGAGCCGCGTCCCCGCGCCGGTGCCCACCGCCGCATCGCCGTTGGCCCCGCGGGCGCTGCACCCGGTGGTGACCGGCGCGCTCGCCGCGCTGCCGGGTCCGCGGGCGGCCGACACCGAGCCCACCCCCGAGCCGGCGACGGCCCCGGTGACGCTCACCGTGGTCCCCGACCTGGCCGAGCCCGAACCCGCCGCCGAGGCCCCCGCTCCCGAGGCGCCCGCGGCGCCGGCCCGGCCGTCCGCGATCCGCCGTCCCACCGCGGCCGTGCTCGAGGGGGAGCTGCCGTTCCGCCCGTGGGCGCCCAAGCCGGCCGGCGACCGCAAGGCCCTCGACGGGCTCGCCGACGCCCGCACCGCCCGGCTGGTGCGCCGGGTGCTGCTGGCCGGGGTCAAGGCCGAGGGCCCGGTGCACCGCGACCGGCTCACCCGGCTCGCGGCCGGCGCGTTCGGCCTGTCCCGGGTCGGTGAGGCGCGCCGCGACGCGCTGCTGGCCCTGCTGCCGGAGGGGACCGTCGACGGCGAGTTCGTGTGGCCCGAGGGCATCGACCGGGCCGGGTGGACCGCGTTCCGCCGGCAGACCGCGAGCGCCGGCCGGCCGCTGGAGCACGTCGCGCCGGAGGAGGTCGGCAACGCGATGGTGGCGCTGTGCCGGGCCGCGGACGGCGGGCTGACCGTCGACCAGCTCCTCCTGCGCACCGCCGAGGTCTTCGGCCACCGCCGCCGCACGCCGTCGCTGACCACCCAGCTGACCGCCGCCCTCGACCGCCTCACCGCGGCCGGCCGGCTGACGGTGCACGAGGACGGCCGCGTCACCGCCTGAGCCGGGTACTCCTCCCCGGCCGGGTCGTGCTCTGCCCACTCCCCGTGGGCAGAGCACGAAGGCGGGGCCGACACCGTGTGCCGGCGCGGTCGTGCTCTGCACACAGGTGTGGTCAGAGCACGACCGACCGGGCGGGGACACCTGCCGGGGGCCGGTCACGGCCGGCAGGAGGATGGAGGCCGTGAGCAGCACCGCGACGAGCCCCGACCTCGCCCGATTCCCCGCCGACGTGCGCGACGCCGTCGGCCGGCTCGCGGGCATCGCCGAGCGCACGCCGCTGCAGCGCAACCAGCGCCTCAGCGGCCTCACCGGCGCCGACGTGTGGGTCAAGCGCGAGGACCTGCAGGTCGGCCGCTCCTACAAGGTCCGCGGTGCCTACAACACGATCAGCCGGCTCGACGGTGCCGCCCGCGCCGCCGGGGTCGTCTGCGCCAGCGCCGGCAACCACGGCCAGGGCGTCGCCCACGCCTGCCGCTCCCTCGGCGTCCGCGGCGCGGTCTTCGTCCCGGGCACCACGCCGAGGCAGAAGCGGGCCCGCATCCAGGCGCTCGGCGGCGACACGGTCGAGCTGGTCGTCACCGGCGACACCTACGACGACGCCGCGGCCGCCGCGGCCGCGCACGCCGGCCGCACCGGGGCCACGCTGGTGCCGGCCTTCGACGCCTGGCCGGTCGTGGTCGGGCAGGCCACCGTCGCCGTCGAGGTGCTCGAGCAGCTCGGCCGCGCGCCCGACGTCGTGGTCCTCCCGCTGGGCGGCGGCGGCCTGCTCGCCGGTTGCGGCACCTGGCTGCGGCACGCGAGCCCGGGCACCCGGCTGGTCGGCGTCGAGCCGGCGGGTGCGGCCAGCATGGCCGCGGCCCTGGCGGCCGGCGGGCCGGTGGAGCTGCCCGCGATCGACACCTTCGTCGACGGCGCCGCCGTGCGGAGGGCCGGTGCGGTCACCTACCCGCTGGTGCGCGACTGCGGCGCCGAGCTGGTCGCCGTCCCCGAGGGACAGGTCTGCACCGAGATGCTCGAGCTCTACCAGGTCGACGGCGTCATCGCCGAGCCCGCCGGCGCGCTGGCCACCGCGGCGCTCACCGGCGGCACGGTGCGCGTCGAGCCCGGCCAGACCGTCGTCTGCCTGCTCTCCGGCGGCAACAACGACGTCAGCCGGTACGCCGAGGTCGTCGAGCGGTCCCTGGTGCACCAGGGCCTCAAGCACTACTTCCTCGTCGAGTTCCCGCAGGAGCCCGGGGCGCTGCGCCGCTTCCTCGACGACGTGCTGGGCCCCGACGACGACATCGTGCTGTTCGAGTACGTCAAGCGGGACAACCGCGAGACCGGCGCGGCGCTCACCGGCATCGAGCTCGGTGACGCCGGCGACCTGCCGGTGCTCCTGCAGCGCACCGCGGCCAGCCCGCTGCGCATCCAGCACCTCGACCCCGGGTCGCCGGCCTACCGCTACCTCGTCCGCGGGGGCGCGGGCTGAGCTTCAGACCCGCGCCAGGCCGACCACGGTGACGTCGTCGTCGCCGGCCGGGTCGAGCGCGGCCACCACGCCGTCGACGACCTCCTGCGGCTCCCCCGCCGCGGCGGCCACGGCCTCGCGCAGCGCCTCGATCCCCTCGGGCAGCGGCCGGCCGCGGCGCTCGACGAGGCCGTCGCTGTAGAGGAGCAGCCGGTCGCCGGCGTCGAGCACCAGCTCGGCCTGCGGGTAGGGAACCGCGTCGAGCAGGCCGAGTGCCGGGCCGCGCCCGTCGGTGACCAGCCGGCCGACGCCGCCGGCGGCGTGCACGGCCGGCAGGTGCCCGGCGTTCGCGAGCGCCACGCGGCCGGTGCCGGGGTCGAGCTGGACGATCACGACGGTGGCCATCTCGCCGGGCAGCAGCGCGCCGACGAGCTGGTTGAGCGCCGACAGCGCCGCCGCCGGGCCCTCGTCGCGCAGCAGCGCGGCGCGCAGCGCGTGCCGCAGCTGGGCGGTCACCGACGCGGCGGACAGCCCGTGCCCGGCGACGTCGCCGAGCACCACGGCCAGCTCCCCGCCGGGCAGCGGCACCAGGTCGTACCAGTCGCCGCCGACGACGTCGGCCTCGCTGGGCCGGTAGCGGGCGCCGAGCGCGACGCCGGGCACCTTCGGCAGCTCCTCGAGCAGCAGGGTCCGCTGCAGCGCAGCCGAGAGCCGGTCGTCCTCCGCGGCGCGGGCCAGCACCGCCTCCCCGAGGTGCCCGGCCAGCGCCCGCGCGGCGGCCACCTCGTGCTCGCGCCACGGCCGGGCCGTGCCGCGGACGGTCTCGGTCCACCGGGCGAACGAGCGGCGCGGGGAGAGCCGGCCGTCGGTGACCTTCGAGGTGTGCGGGTCCCCGCCCCAGGACACCTCGCGCGGCGTCTCCGGGCGGAACCAGGCGAGGAAGTCCCCGCGCCCCCCGCCGACCTCGACGGCCAGCACCCCGCTGGCCTCCTCCGCGACGTCGTCGAACCCGGGCAGGGCGCGGGTCAGCCGATCGGTGGCCCCGCCGGCCCCCAGCACCGCCGCGACGACGGCGGCGACCCGCTCGGCCGGCGGCGTCGTCCCGAGCAGGTGCAACCGCCCGTCGAGGCGGACGGCGGCCCCCGCCGCGGGCAGCAGGTCGAGCACGGTCAGCACCCCGTCGACCAGCGCGGTCGCCGGCGTGCGCGGCGTGCGGCCGACCGCGGCGACCAGCTCGGCCTCCCGGCGGGCCACCGCGACCGCGCGGTCGTGCTCGCCGGCCTCGTCGGTGGTGTGCAGCAGCAGCGAGGCCGTGCGGCCGAGGAACTCCGCGGCCGTGCGGTCGGCGTGGGACGGGCGGTGCGGGCCCGAGTATGAGTGGCAGGCGACGAGGCCCCACAGCCGGCCGCGGTCGACGAGCGAGACCGACATCGACGCGGTGACGCCCATGTTGGCCAGGTACTCCAGGTGCACCGGCGAGACGCTGCGCAGCATCGCGCCCGAGAGGTCCAGCGGCCGCCCGGTCCCGGGCACCAGCGGCGGCTCGAGCGGCACCGGCGTGTAGGCGGCGTCGGGGATGAGCCGCAGCCATTGGGTGGCGTACAGCGCGCGGGCCTGGGCGGGGATGTCCGAGGCCGGGTAGTGCAGGCCGAGGAAGGGCTCGAGGTCCTCGCGGCGGTCCTCGGCGACGACCTCGCCGTTCCACTCGGCGTCGAAGCGGTAGACCATCACCCGGTCGAACCCGGTCAGTGCGCGCACCTCGCGGGCCAGCACGCCGGTCAGCCCGTCGAGCGACGTGGGCGCCGACAGCCGCTGCAGCACCGTGGGCAGGCGCCGGTGCCAGGCCGCGCCGGCCTGCTCGGCGCCGGCGACCGGCTCCCACTCGGTCACCAGCAGGTCGCCGCTGCGCGAGAGCACCAGGTCCAGCTCGCGGCCGCCGGGCGAGACCCGTAGCGGGCCGGCCTCGGCGAGGTCGCCGGCCAGCGCGGCGCGCAGCCGGTCGAGGTCGGCGGGGGGGAGCAGGTCGGCCAGCGTCCGGCCGGTGACCTCGGCGCCGAGGACGCCGGCGGCACCGGCCGAGGCGACGACGACGACGAGGCCGGGCTCGGTGACCGCCAGCAGCGCGCCGTGCGGCTGGACGGCGCCCGGGACGGCGATCGGCTCGTCGGCGCAGCGGGCCAGCGCGTCGGCGTCCACCTGCCGGCGCACCGGGTCGGGGGCGGCGGGCGGCGGGGACGTGGTCACTGCCGCGACCCTACGACCCGACCTCGCCGTCGGTGAGCCCGGCGGTCTCGACGACGGGCACCAGCCGGTCGAGCTCGAGCAGGTCGATGACCAGGCGCACCGCGGAGTTCGACCGGGGGCAGACCACCTGCAGCGCGGTGCCGGTCGCCGCGGCCCGCTTGGCGGTGCGGGCCAGCTGGCGGGCACCGGAGGAGTCCATGAACGCGGTGTCGGTCAGGTCGACCACCAGCCCGCGCGGCGCGGCGGACAGCTCGGCCTCCACGCACTCGGCCAGCCGCGCCACCGTGGCGATGTCGAGCTCACCGCGTACCCTCAGCGCCGGCCGTCCGTGCACCGCTGTGCGGTCGACGGCGAACTGCACGATCGGGCTCCCTCGGTGCGGTGGTCGGACCCAGGGAGCGTAACCGGACGCTGCAGGAGGAGGCTCGGGGTGGAGATCGGCTTCACCGTACGTCTTCCGGTGGACGTCGACAGCGTGCCGTTCGTGCGCGGGCTGTGCCGGCAGGCGCTGGAGCACCTGCGCATCGACCGGCCGGTGGTCGAGGAGACCACGCTCGCGCTCACCGAGGCGTGCGCGAACGTCGTCCAGCACGCCGGTCCCCACGCCGAGTACGAGGTGTCGGTCGACATCGCCGACGACGTCTGCCGGATCACCGTCGTCGACGACGGCAGCGGCTTCGACCCCGGCGAGGTCGCCGGGCGCGAGCCGTCGGCCGACGGCGGCGGCGCGGGGTTGGCGCTCATGCAGGCGCTGGTCGACCGCCTCGACTTCCGCAGCGACCCCGACGGCCGGCACCGGGTCAGCCTGGAGAAGCGGCTGTCCTCGCGCCCGCCGCTGCGGCTGCTCGACCGCCCCTGACCCCGCGGCTGCCCTCAGGACGGCGGGGTGTCCCGGCCGGCCTGCTGCGCGGGCGGGGAGGTGGCCTCGACCGCGGTGAAGGCCTCGACGATCTCGTAGGTGTGGCTCACCCCGGCCGGCACGACCCAGGAGTCGCCGGGACCGAGCTCCAGCGTCTGGTCCTCCGCCCGCAGCCGGGCACGCCCGGACACGGCGTAGCCGACCGTCTCGTAGTCCCGGGCGACCGGGGGTTCGCCGTCGCTCGGCTGCTGCGCGGCCCACAGGCGCATCCCGATCCGGGAGCCCGCCGCCAGGTGGCGCTGCCCCATCCCCCCGGCCTCGACGGCCGCGGCCTCGACCTTGCTGACCCGGCTCTCGCTCGTCCCGCTCATGGACGACGGGCTACCCGGGTGGGTGCGGCGCAAGCCTCCCCACCCGGGGAACGCGTCAGGACGACGGGCTGAGCGCGCGGACCCGCTCGATGAGCCCGCCGGCGCAGGCGTCGATGAAGCCGTCAGGGTCGGGACCGGCGTTCTGCAGCACGATGTGGTCGAAACCCGCATCGACGTAGGGCTGCACCTGCTGCACGTGCTTGTCGACGTCCGGGCCGCAGGAGAACTGCTGGCGGATGTCGTCGGGCCGGACCGTGGCGCTGGCCGCGTCGAAGTTCACCGGGTTGGGCAGCTCGCTCATCACCTTCCAGCCGGTGAGCGCCCAGCGGCTCGTCTTGAGCGCCTCCCGGACGGCCGACTCCTCGTCGGTCGCCCACGCCATCGGCACCTCGGCGTAGCGCGGGCCGGCGCCGCCGGCGTCGCGGTAGGCCTCGACGAGGTCGCTGCGCGGCTCGGTGGCGAACAGCCCGTCGCCGTGCTCGGCGGCCAGCGCCGAGGCGTTGCGCCCGCCGCTGGCGACGGCGATCACCGGCAACTGGTCGGGCAGGTCGAACACGCGGGCGTCCTCGAGCTGCAGGTACTGCCCGTCGTAGGACTGGTAGCCGCCCTGCCAGAGCAGCTTGATGATCTCCAGTGCCTCGGCGAGCATCTTGTGCCGCGTGCGCACGGCCGGCCAGCCCTGGCCGACGACGTGCTCGTTGAGCCGCTCCCCGGCGCCGATGCCCAGGGTGAACCGGTTCCCCGAGAGGATCTGCACCGTCGCCGCGGCCTGGGCGACGACCGCCGGGTGGTACCGGATGATCGGGCAGGTCACGCCGGTGACCAGGCCGATCCGCTCCGTCCTGGCGGCCATCGCGCCGAGCATCGACCAGGTGAAGCCGCTGTGGCCCTGGACGTCGAGCCACGGGTGGAAGTGGTCGCTCAGCTCGACGAAGTCGAAGCCTGCCTCCTCCGCGCGGACCGTCTGGCGGACCACCTCGTTCGGCGGGAAGGCCTCGGTGGCGAGCTTCAGTCCGACCTGCATCGCGTGGCGTCCTCACTGGTGGTGTCCGGCTGGCCCCTGCCGCCTGCCCGGCGCCCGAGGAACGGAAACGGCACGCCGGGTGGGCGGGGACGGGCCGCACGGGTAATCCGGTGGCGGTGCCGGGACCCCGGCGCGTTGACTGCCCCGGCCCACCACCCGTCCCGCGGGCACCGGGGCCCGCACCGGAGAAGAGAAAGGACCATGGAGAAGATCAGCGACCGCCTGCTCAACTGGGCGTCGATCCTCGAGCCGACCACCCGGGCGCAGGCCGAGCGGACGGCCTCGATGCCGTTCATCCACCCGCACGTCGCGCTGATGCCCGACGCGCACCTCGGTCTCGGCGCGACCGTCGGCTCGGTCATCCCGACCGACCGCGCCATCATCCCGGCGGCCGTCGGCGTGGACATCGGCTGCGGGATGATGGCCGTCCGCACCCGGTTCACCGGCGACGACGTCCGCGGCCGGAACCTCGCCACGCTGCACGAGCAGATCTCTCGGTCGATCCCGCTGTCGGCCGGCCGCTACAACAAGAAGGTGCGCGAGTCGGCCGCCGCACGGGTCGAGGAGCTGCGCGGCATGCCGGGCGCCGGCCAGGCCGACGGCGTCGCGCCCAACTGGCCGCAGCAGCTGGGCTCGCTCGGCTCGGGCAACCACTTCATCGAGGTCTCCCTCGACGAGGCCGACCGGGTGTGGCTGTTCCTGCACTCGGGCTCGCGCGGGGTCGGCAACAAGCTGGCGTCGAAGCACATCCGCATCGCCCAGGACCGCACGCAGGCCAAGGGCATCGACGTCCCCGACCGCGACCTCGCCTACCTGGAGGAGGGCGAGCCGGAGTTCGACGCCTACGTCGAGGCGCTGCACTGGGCGCAGCGGTTCGCCGCGCTCAACCGCGAGGAGATGATGGACCGCGTCGCCGAGCAGCTGTCGCGGTTCCTCACCGAGGACGTGCACCGCGCGCAGGTGGTGCAGTGCCACCACAACTACACCGAGCGCGAGCGCCACTTCGGCACCGAGGTGTGGCTGTCCCGCAAGGGCGCGATCTCGGCACGCGCGGGGCAGTGGGGGCTGATCCCCGGCTCGATGGGCGCGGCGTCCTACGTCGTCGTCGGCCGAGGCAACGCGGACTCGCTCATGTCGGCGCCGCACGGCGCCGGGCGGGCGTTCTCGCGGGGAGCGGCGCGCCGGCAGTTCACCCGCGCGGACCTCGACCGGCGGATGAGGGGCATCGCCTGGGGGCACTCCGACGCCTTCCTCGACGAGCACCCCGACGCCTACAAGTCGATCGACGTCGTCATGGCCGACGCGGCCGACCTGGTGGAGGTCCGGCACACGCTGCGCCAGGTGGTGAACGTCAAGGGCGACTGACGTCCCCGCGCCCTAGGGTCCGGCTCATGGCAGAGCGCGAGGTGCGGACGGTGCTGACCGGCGGTGGCTTCTTCGAGGGGCCGCGCTGGCACGAGGGCACGTGGTGGGTGTCGGACTTCTACCGGCACACGGTGAGCCGGGTGACCGCCGACGGGCAGGAGACGGTGCAGTTCGAGGTGCCGGGGCAGCCCTCGGGCCTGGGCTGGCTGCCCGACGGCTCGCTGGTCGTCGTGTCGATGAAGACCCACCAGGTGCTGCGCTGGGACGGGTCGGCGCTGTCGACCCACGCCGACCTGTCCGAGCACTGCGGCGGGCACCTCAACGACCTGGTGGTGTCGGCGTCCGGACACGTGTTCGCCGGCGACTTCGGGTTCGACCTGATGGGCGGCGGGGACGCGTCCACCGCATCGCTGAAGCGCATCGACCCCGACGGCACGGTGTCGGTGGCCGCCGAGGGGCTGCAGTTCCCCAACGGCTCGGTCATCACCCCGGACGGCGGCACGCTCGTCGTCGGCGAGACCCTCGGCAACCGCTACACCGCGTTCGACCTGGGGGCCGACGGGTCGCTGTCCAACCGGCGGGTGTGGGCGTCGCTCGGTCCCGAGGTGACCGGTCGCACGGTGGACGAGGTGCTCGGCCAGCTCGCCGTCGCCCCGGACGGCTGCTCGCTCGACGCCGACGGGTGCATCTGGGCTGCCGACGCCGTCGGCGGGCGAGTCGTGCGGGTGGCCGAGGGTGGAGAGATCGTCGACGCCGTCGCCGGGCCGGAGGGGCTGGGCGTCTTCGCCTGCATGCTCGGCGGGGAGGACGGCCGCACGCTGCTGCTGTGTGCGGCACCGGACTTCTACGAGCACAACCGCGCACCGGTGCGCGAGGCGGTCCTGCTCGCGACCGAGGTCGACGTCCCCCACGCCGGCCACCCGTGAGTCCGGCGCGCGTCGTGCTCTGCACACACCGGTGTGCAGAGCACGACGTGGCCGGGGACGAGCCGCTCGCTCAGGGCCGGCCGGTGGCGACCCGGAGCGCCTGGTGCGCCAGTGCCCGACGGCGGCGGAACACCTCCTGCACCTGCGGGTCCGACCTCGGCCGCAGCCGGCCGTCCTGCAGGACGGCGCCGGGCACCTCGAACCGGTACACGACCTCGTCGGCGGCCGCCTCGACGGAGACGGCGGGGTCGCGCAGGACGGCGTCCACGGCCCGGTAGGGCCCGCGCAGCTCGCCGACCAGGTAGTCGACCTGGGCGTCGAGGTCGGTGAGGACGGCGGTGCCCAGGACGCGGCCCCGGAAGGAGTGCCGGAACAGGCCCGCGCGGCGGTCGCGGGAGGTCCACTGCGCGATGCCGACGCCGGGGAGCAGCGGGCCCCGTCCGGCGGCGCGGTCGCGGTCGCGGATCTCCTCGGGCGTGAAGTCGCGGACCCGGCCGGACATGTCCTTCGCCCGCATCGGCGTCTCCGGACGGCTGCCCTCGAGCCGGTCGGGCTGGACGCCGGACTCCGCGAGGAGGTTGCCGACGATGCCGGCCGCCGCGTTGACCGGGTAGCCGTAGGTGCCGGTGAGCAGCTCCACGACGCGGCGGATGCGGGCCTCCTGGGTCGTGGCCGGGGCGGCCGGCGGGGCCGGCCCCGGCGCCCGGCTGCCCGAGCTGCTGATGACGGCGAAGTACCTGGCCTGGCTGCCGTCCGTGCGCAACCGCCCGTCGGGGCCGGTCCGCAGCTCCGTGCACCCCACCGCCTGGGACACGTTGCCACCGATCGTCCGCAGCTGTCCGGGCGCGACCGCCGTCACCACGTCGCAGTGCGTCGCCCGGTAGGTGTTGTCGCCGATGTTGTCGTAGGTGGCCCCGCTGCCCCGGTCGGCGCAGACGAGGTCGCCCACCCGGGGCGCGATCTCGCCGACCCGGTAGGCCCAGAACGGGTTGCTGGTCCGGCCGTCGAGGCGGTTGCGCCGGGCCTCGCGGATGTAGGCCTGGTGCGCCCGGGAGTACGTGAAGTGGTCCCCGGCACCCGCGGTCCGCATCACGTGGGAGATGAACACCGCGCTCCACGGGTTGCTCCGCTGGTAGGTCTCGCTCGCCATCTGCTCCAGCGTGACCTCGACCCGGACGCCGGTGCGGTAGTACTCCTGCAGGATCGGTCCGGCGGCCCGGTGGGTCTCCTGCAGGCGCGGCTGGCCGGCGGGGTTCCAGCGGGCGAACTCCGCCTCGGCCACCCGGGCGATGGCGGCCGGCAGCGAGCCCGCCGGCGGAGGCGGCGCGGGCGTCGGGGTCGGAGCGGGCGCGGGTCCGGTGCCGCGGCGGGCGAGTGCGGCGCTCAGCGCCACCTTCGTCCGCGGACCCACGACGCCGTCCACGGTGAGGCCGGCCGAGACCTGGAAGCGGCGCACCGCCTGCTCGGTGAGCGGGCCGAAGTCGCCGTCGGCGGTGAGCGGGGTGCCCAGGGTGGTCAGCGCCCGCTGCAGCGCGACGACGCCGGGGCCCCGCGACCCGCGCCGGAGCACCTGGTCGCCGAAGGCGAACGCGGCCACCTCCACCGCGGAGCCGGCCCCCACCTCGCTCAGCGCCTCCACCAGCGCCAGCCCGGTGCCGAAGGGCAGCGCCTCGGCGACGAGCAGCTCCCCCACCTCGGCCTCCTCGGGCTGGTCGGTGGGGGCGTAGGACTCGGTCACCGGGGCGGACCAGGTCTCGTGCCAGCTCTCCTGCCAGCTCTCCTGCCAGGTCTCGTCGCCGGACTGCGCGGACGTCGTCTCGCCGGCCGCGTACCGGCCGTCCGGGGAGGTGGCGCTCTCGCCGGTCCACGACTCGCCGCTGGAGTCGTCGGCCAGTGCGCTGAGGTCGAGCACGTCCTGCCGCACGGGCCGGTACGGATCGGCGGGGTGCTCGTCGAGCGCGAGCACGGACTCGGGGTCCACGGCGGCCTCCTCAGCGCACGCCGGCCGGGGCGCCGGCGCCGTTGAGCACGGGTCCGACGGCGGGCACGGTCCCGCCCGGCCCCGATCCGTTGGGCACCGGCGCCGGTGGTGCCGGCGGTGCGGCGAAGATCCCGCCCGGCATGCGCACCTGCTGCACCGGCGCCGGGCCCCGCGCCGACGCCCGGTCCGACGGTCCCGGCTCCTTCTTCAGCCAGACTCCGGTGGCCGACTGCCACAGGTCGACGATCCGCGTCATCAGGTCGACCATCGCGGTGTTCGGCTGGCCCTGTGTGTCGAACAGCAGGCGGGCGCTGGCCGTGTTGTCGAAGGTGCCCAGCTCGATGAACCACATCAGCGGGGACATGAGGTCGGCCAGCTCGAAGAGCTCGCGCGCGGCCCGTGGCGGGGTCATGCCGACGCGCGCGGCGATGAGCGCCAGCCGGTCCGCGGGGTTGCCCAGCACCCCGCCGCCCCCGGCGGTGGCCCGGAGGTCGCGGACGACCGCCGAGTCCTGCTCCACGGTGAGGTGGAACCAGCTGAGCATCGCCGAGTAGCTGAACTCCTCGCGAGAGAGGAGTCCGCCCCGGCGCCGCAGCCGCAGCAACTCGCCGATCGTCTGGCAGAGGTAGGCCACGTGGCTGGGGTCGGTCGGGTTGGCACCCACCTGGTTCTGGTTGTTCTCGATGCCCAGCCAGACCTGGCGGAGGAGCTCGTGCCACGTCTCGAGGAACCGGGTGTTCACGGTGGCGCCCGCCGGTTGCTTCCACGCCGTGCCGTCGGGGTGGCCGGGCAGTGGGTGCGGGAGGTCGACGCCGAACATCCGCCAGTAGGCGTTGCGGCGGTTGACCGCGGCGTCCGGTCGCACGGCGCTGGTGAGTCCCCCGACGGAGAACAGCGGTGCGTCCCGGAGGAAGAGCTCCTCCGTCGTCCGCGCCCAGACGAGGGTCTGTACCGACGGCGGGTCGAGGGTCTCCCCGGTGACGTAGCGGCGGACGACCTCCGTGAGCACCGAGAGGACGCCGGTGCTCTCCACGAGGTAGGGGTAGATCAGGTGCTCCCAGGGCAGCTGCGCCGCCGCACCCAGCGCCACGGGGTTGTCGAAGCTGGGGTAACCCGAGGCGGTCAGGCCCGGGGAGACACCGGAGCGGAGGTCCTGGTTCCGGAGGACGTCGGCCAGCCGCAGCCGCTGGACCACGTCCGCCGCTCCGAGCGCGGGCGGCACCGGTGCACCGGGCACCGGCGGGAACACCTGCGCCCCGCCGGCACCCCAGATCTCCTCGAGCCAGCGGCTCAGCTGCAGGGGGTGCAGGGCGAAGACGACGTCAGCCCTCGTCGGCGGGGGGTTGACGTTCGCCGGGATGGGGACCAGGCGGGCGAGTACTCGGAACACAGCAGTCCTCCTCGGACGCGGACCTGCTCAGGTGGGGATGCCGAACTGCAGGGACCGGTGTCCCTTGTCCTGGACCTCGACCCCGACCACGCGGGCGGCGGCGCCGACCCCCGGGTCGAACGACGTCTGACCGGGGCTCCGGACGGTGAGCTGCTTCTGCTTGAGCGCGCCGTCCGCCTGGTCGACGTAGGTGACGACGACGGACGAGGCGCCGCTCGGCAGGCCGTCCTGCAGGGTCACCGTCCCGTCGCTCGCGACCTGGGGCGGGCGCATGGCGGGGACCACGTCGGGCGACCCGATGCGGTGTCCGCCCCCGAGGGAGCTGCGCAGTGCCTGGAACTGGTTCGCGACGTGCCACTGCTCCGGGGTCATCGCCTGTTGGGGCACCGGCAGGCGGTCGACGAGGGCGGCCAGGTGCTGGTTGCTCTCCTGTTGCAGCCGCCCCGTGCTCTGGGCGATCCCCGACAGGTGCGTCGCCGCGTCCACCTGTTGCTGGGCGATGGTCGGCAGTGATGCCAGCCCGGTCAGGCCGGTCAGGTGCTGCAGTGCGCTGAGTCCCTGCAGCGCACCCAGCGCCACGACGACCTGCTTGAGCAACTCCTCCTGGGCCCCCTCGGCCGGGGGTCGCTGCTCGTCCGGCTTCCCGCCCGTGGCGCCCGCCGGCGCGGTGATGGCGTCCTTCGGCGCGGCCGCCGCCGCGGTCCTCGTCCGCCGCGTCGTCGTGCCCGTGGTGGCCTTCTTCGCCGGGGCCTTCTTCGCCGCCGTCCTCCTCACCGGCGTCCGCTTGCGCGGGGACTGCGTCGCCGCGGCCTGCTCCGGTGCGGGCTCCGGGGTGGGAGCCTCCGGCGGTGGGGCGCTGTCCGCAGCGGGCTGCTCGGTCATGGCCGTCTCCTCGTGCTGATCCGTGCGTCGGGTGTTCATGCCGCGTCCCGCTCGGTGCCGAGCCGGGTGATCCAGGTGGGCACGTCGGGCACGCCGGGCGCGGCCGGGCCCGCGTCGCGCAGCACGCCCCAGGCGAGGATCCGCAGGCTCTCCAGCCGCCGCAGGTACGCCGACGTCCACAGCGCCGGTCCGCTGCGGGCGGCGAGCTGGGCCAGCGCGGCGGGTGAGACCCGCCGAGGGTCGGCCAGCGCCGACAGCGGCCGTCCGCCGAAGGCGCGCATCGGGGCGCGGGTGCACGCGTCGGCGAGGTCGGCCAGCCGCGGCAGGCTGGCGCGCACCACGGCCGCCGCGTCCGGCGGCGCCTCGGCCGGCGGGTGCCGGGCCGCCCACACCCGCGCCAGGTCGTCCCACGGGCCCGGGCCGAACCACGACCGGCACAGCGCGGCACCGAACTGGACGCGGATCCAGCCGAAGGGGTGCGGGTCGCCGGGGACCATCCGGAACACCCGGCTGCTCGGCCCGCCCACCACGGTGGCCAGCGCGGGCAGCGGCGCCCAGCCCAGCAGCACGAACGCGTAGACGTCGGCGGCCACCTCGCTGGCCCAGCCGCGCCACACCTCGGCGGCGTCGCGGTCGGCCGGCGCCAGGACGGCGGCCAGTGCCTCGCCCAGCTCGGCGTTCCAGCCGGTCAGGTGGGCGACCTGGTGGCCGGTCTCGTGCACCAGGGACGTCGGACGGCGCAGGTTGTGGTGGGTGATCTTGACCGCTGCCACCGGTGCCGGCGAGGCGTCCCAGAGGATCGCGTTCCAGCGCAGGATGCTGGCGCCGGCCCCGCCGTCCCGGTAGCAGAGCACCGGCGGCACCTCGATGCCCAGCGGCCCGAGCACCTTGTCCATGCTGTCCACCGCGAGCGTGTCCAGGCCGCGCAGCAGCGCTCCGGTCCGCGGGCTGGTGCGGGTGTTGACCGCGTCGCCGTAGAAGTCGACCACCATCTCCGCGCGCAGGTACCGGGCGCGGACCCCGGCCACCGCCCGGCGCAGGTCGGCCAGGTCGGCGGGCACGGAGAGCGCGTGCTGCACCCGGTCGGCCGCCTCGACGACGGCCAGCACCGCCGTGGTCAGGCTGTCCCGGAGCCGCAGCCCGAGGTAGGACTCCAGCGCGGCCCACGCCGAGGCCGCGGCGACCACCTCGAGGTCGGTCAGCGCCCGGGCCGCCGCCCGCCAGTGCGCCAGCTCGGCGGCCAGTTCCGCCCGCTCGAGGGTGGCCAGGTCCGGGCGGGCGAGGTCGGGCCGGGCGACGACGGGCTCAGGCACGGACCCGCCACCCCGCCGTCACGTCGACCTGACCGGCGGTCAGCGGCCTGAGCAGCCCCTCGCGGGTGGCGCCGGAGAAACCGACCCTGATCGTGATGCCCGCCGCCGGGTCCTGCACCGCGGTGGCGACGGCGGCCGCGTGCTGCCCGAGATGGGCCGAGATCGCGCTCGTGACCGCCTCGGTGACCCGCTCCCCCACCCCGCGGGCGGCCGTGGCGTCGGGGACCAGGCCGCGGCTGACCAGGCGGTCGGCCAGCGCACCGGAGAGCAGCGGCGCGTAGACGGCCCGGACGGCGGTGAGCACGCCGGCGAGGTCGCGCGGCTTCGACGGGTCGGTCGGCCGGATCCTGGCGAGCAGCTCGTGCGCCTGCCGCTCGCTGAGCCGGATCGAGACCTCCAGCTTCCCGCGGGTCGGGTCGAGGGAGAGCAGCACCCGCCGCAGGGTCCGCACGCGCGCGACCCGCGCCGCTCCGGGTCCGACCACCCGCACGCGGTACAGCCGCCGGCCCGGCAGGGGACGGGGCCGGACGGCGCCCCCGACCGGCGTGGGGCGCCCCCCGACCGGGGCGGCCGGTTTGCCGAGCGCCGGCTCGTGCAGCAGCAGGCCGGCCACCTCCGGCGTCAGCGGCTGGAACTCGGCGGCGTCGACGTGCTCGCCGTCCTCACCGGCCTCGCCGCGGGCGAGGTGGCCGAGGTGCGTGCCGGGCACCGCCTCGTAGAGGCGCACCTGCACCAGCACCGGCCAGCTGCGCAGGCCGCGGTCGAGCAGTCGCGTCTCCAGGGTGCCGCCGTCGGTCCAGCGGATGGCCCGCGCGACCTGCCGGGTGACCGGGACGGTCCTCTCCTCGGTGTACCGGCGGTACCGGCGGGGCCGGACACCGCGGGGCATGAGCACCCACATGCCGCCGTCCTCGGCGGTCTCCCGCTCGGCCAGCGTCCGCTGCAGCAGCCGGTCCGGCAGGTAGGCCGCGGCGGCCTCGGCGAAGGCGGCCTGCACCGCGGCGTCGAGGGCGAGCTCATCGCCGAAGGAGTCGGCCGGGAGGAGCTGCAGGGCGCCGTGCACGGTGCCCTCGACCGTGGAGACCAGCGCCTCGCCGGCCAGGGCCTCCCGCGCCGGCACCCCGGTGGCGTCGGCCTCCGCCTCGGCCTCGAGCCCGATGGCGCCCATGCCGAGGTCGACCAGCGGCGGCACCACCAGCTTGGCCGCCTCCGCGCCGATGAGCCCCTTGACCAGGTCGGCGATCCGGTCGGCGAGGAACTTCACCACCTTGTCCCGGCCGATGAAGGTGATGGCCAGCTTGACCACCGGCCAGACCGCGGCGAGGGCGGGCAGGAACTGCTGGATCGGCGGGGACGCCGAGGCGCCGGGGGGCAGCGTGGTGAGCTGCTGGGCCAGCCGGACCCGCGCCGCGTCGAGCTCACCGACCGGGTCGGGCGACTCGCGCCAGAGCTCGGTCTCCCAGCTCTCGTCCTCGAGGGCCTCGCCGGGGACGGCGTCGGGCCGGGTCACCAGGGTGACCAGCTCGCGGTCGAACGCCTCGGCGAGCGCGGCGACGGCGTCGGGCTGCGCCTCGGCCTCCTTGATCCCCAGCTTGGCGGCGAGCGAGCGGGCGATCGGCCGGACGGCGGCGGGCAGCTTGCCGAGCACCAGGCCGAGCATCTTCTTCAGCAGCGGCCGGACGACCCCGCCGAGCTTCTTGAGCACCGCGCCGATCGGCAGCACCTTGCCCACGGCCTTGCCGACCGCCTTGACCGCCCCGCCGACGACCGAGGCGGCCTTCTTGAGGAACCCGCCGAGGAAGTGGTCGAACGCCTCCGAGTCCAAGGGCGGCGTCTCGGCGGCGTCCTCCAGGAAACGCTGGAGGGCGGCGTCGCCCATGGTCTCGGGGCGGGTCGTCGCGAGGGCCTGCCCCATCCGCTCGACGCCGTGCTCGGCGGCCAGCGCCAGGGGCTCCACCCACTCCTCGAGCTCGCTGAGCGCCTCGCCCTCGGTGAGCCGGCCCGACCACGCGCTCTGGTCGGCCAGGTGCCGGGCCGCCGCCTCGTCGACGAGCGCGGCGAGGGCATCGGTGAAGTCCTCGTCGTACAGCGCCTCGAGCAGGTCGGCCTCGGCCGTGTCGTCCCGGCCGGGGCCCTCGGCGGTCAGGCCGGCGAAGGGGGACTCGGCGGCGAGCACGGGCGGCGCGGCCACCGCGGCGGGAGCCGCCGGGGCCGCCGCGGCCTCGCCCGCGGCCGGGAAGGGGCCCGCGAACGGGGAGCTCAAGTGCTCGGTGGTGAGGCCGTCCAGCGCGGCGGTCATCGGCGCACCTCCTCGGGGGCGGAGCGGGACCGCGAGCCGGTCCTGTCCGTGGTGGGCCGCCGACGCTAGGGGCGGACGACGCCGCCTGTCGGGAGCAGCCGGGTACTCGAATCCGGGCCCGGACCGGACGCCGTCACTCAGTCCGGCGCCCGGGACCACCTAGGTCGGGCCGGAACAGCGGCCGCAGGTCCGCCCGGCCGTGGACGCCGAGCTTGGCGTAGGCCTGGTGGAGGGTGTTGTCGACGGTGCGCACCGAGATCACCAGCTCCTCGGCGATCCGGCGATTGGTCAGCCCGGCCGCCGCCAGCCGGGCGATCTCGTTCTCCCGGCGGGTCAGGGCGGAGGGCTCGGCGAGGCCGGCCAGCGCCGGGGTGCGGGCGCCCTCGCAGCGGCCGGCCAGCACGCGCGCGGTCGCGGTGGCGCGGGTGGCGCCGGCGGTACGCCCCTGGGCGCGGTGGGCGCCGGCCGCGTGCGCGGCGGCCTCGGCGGCGAGCAGCCCGAGGCCCAGGCCGGCCAGCCCGCGCGCGACCTCCTCGAGGGCGTCGCCGTCGTTCTCGCACACCGCCCGGGCGTGCGCGACCAGCAGCGGGGCCAGCGCGCCGTCCACCCTGCCGCCGAGCTCGCCGAGCCGGTCGGCGACCCGGTCGGCCGCGCCCAGGCGCACGGCCTGGTGGCGCAGCAGCAGCTCCCAGCCGGTCTGGCCGTGCCCGGCGGCGTGGTCGGCGGCGTGCAACGTCGTCTGCACGGCGGCGCGGACCCCGCCGCGCGCGGCGTCCACCCAGGCCGCGGCCGCGGTGACGCGCGCGGTGAGTAGGCCGGTCCACGGCCGGCCGAGCCGCTCGGCGAGTGCGACCGCCGCCGCGGCCTCCTCGACGCGGCCGAGGACCGCGGCGGCCTGGGCCCGGGAGGTCGCAGCGATGCGGGTGACCCAGTCGCGGTAGGGATGGGCCTGCTGTGTGGCCAGGGCGACGGCCTCGCGCAGCGACCGCAGCGCCGTGTCCGGCCGGCCGTGCAGGAGGGCGAGCTCCCCGCGCCACGCCGTCCACATGGCCGCACCACTGGGCCAGCCGGCCGCCGTCGTCGCCTCGCGGCCCTCCTCGACCAGGGGCTGTGCCGCGTCGAGCCGGCCGGCACCGACGTGGGCAGCGACCAGCCCGCCGCGCACCTCGTCGCGCGCCAGGGACCACGCTCCCCCGTCGAGCCCTCCGGCCAGCTCGCGGGCCTCCTGCCCGGCCCCGACCGCGTCGCCGTACCGGCCCTCGACACCGCGCACCTGGCACAGCGTCAGCAGCGCGCCGAGCCGGACGGGGTCCGTGGTGCCCGGCCGCGCGGCCAGGTCAGCGGCCAGCCGGCCGGCCTCGCCGACCTCCCCTGCGAGCGTGTGGAAGCGGGCCCGGGCCACCGTCGCGCAGTCGGCGGCGGCCGGTCCGCCGGCCGCGGCCTCGGCCAGGACCCGCTCGGCATCCTCGGGCCGGCCGAGCGCGAGGACCAGGTTCCAGGCCCGCAGCTCGGCCAGCTCCGGCGGCGCCGTCCCGTCCAGCCGCGCGAGGAGGGCCTCGGCCTCCTCGCCGGCCCCGCAGTGCACGAGCACGGTGGCCAGGAGGGCGACCGCCCGGGTGTCGCCCCCGCCGTCGACGGCGGCTCGGGCCAGGCGGGCGGCCAGCGGCAGGTCGAGCACCGCCAGCGCCTGGCGGGCGGCGGCGACCAGGCCGGCGGGCTCCGGGGCGGTTCCGCCGTCGAGGTGCCACACCGCCGTCCGCAGCGCGTCGATGCCGTCGCTGCCGGCGTCGGCAGCCTGCGCGAGGCGGCGGCAGACGCGCGTGCGGTGCAGCACCGAGGAGCGGGCCCGGGCGACGGTCGCGACGAGCGGGTGGGCCAGCCGGACGTCGATGCCGGTCGCGGAGGCCTCGCTGCGCAGCAGCCCCGCCCGCTCAGCCGCCTCGACCGCGGCGGCGTCGACCCCGGCCCGCTCCAGCAGGGCGAGGTCGACGGGCTCCCCGAAGGCGACCAGGTCGACCAGGTCGCGCACGTCCGCGGGCTGGTCCCCCAGCCGGTGGGCCAGGACCTCCACCAGGCGCGGCACCGCGGCGACCGGCCCGGCCCAGCACCACACGCCGTCGCGCCGCACGAGCGTGCCGGTGGCCAGCCCGCTGCGGACCAGCTCACCCAGGTAGAGGGCGTTGCCCCGGCTCAGCCGCCAGAGCCGGCGCTGGGTGAGGCCGTCGACCGGCCCGCCCAGGAGCTCCTCGGCGAGCAGCGCGGTCTCCTCCGCGGCGAGGGGCGCGACGTCGACCCGGTCGGCCAGGCCGTCCTTCCACAGTGCGGTGACAGGTGCGGGGACCGGTGCGCCGGCGCGGACGGTCGCGACCACCACCGCCGTCCCGGTGACCGCCAGGTGGTGGACGAGCGCGGCGGAGGCGTCGTCGAGGAGGTGCGCCTCGTCGACGCCGACGACGCTGCGCCGGCCGTCGACGTCGGAGGTCAGCGACCGTGCCACGGCGTGCACGACCTGGCCGCGGTCGGCGGGCGGCACGGCCGGCAGCAGGTGGGCGACCGCGCCGAAGGGGATGGTGGCCGTGGCGCTGGTCGCGGCCACCCAGACCTGGCCCCAGCCGACGTCACCGGCCGCGGCCAGCACCTCGCGCGCCAGGCGGGTGGTGCCCACCCCCTCCTCGCCGCAGAGGACGGCGCTGCGCGGCTGGGGGCCGGTGACCGTCCGCACCAGTCGGCCGAGGTGCTCGGCGCGGCCGACCAGGGGTGCGGTGGACGGTCCGGCGTCGGTGTCGGGCGGCATGGGCGGACTCCCCGGGGACGACCTCGCCGCCCGACCGTAGGGAGCCGCCGGGCGCCGCGGAACACGGACGGCGACGGCGCATGCCCGCCCCGGCGTGTCGGCGAGGTGCCGAGGTCTCCCGCCCGCCCCGGACACGACGCGACCCCCGTCCCGGGGTCCGGGACGGGGGTCGCGAGGCAGGACCGGGATCAGTACCCGCGGCCGGTGGTGCCGCCGCCGCGGCCGCCCTTGTTCTTGGCCTGGTAGTCGCGGATGAACTTCTTGATCTTGGCCTGGTTCTGCGGCTTCTGCAGCTCCTGCACCACCTTGGCGGCGACGCCCGAAGCCACGAGCTTCCTCAACATCCCCATGGGGAGCCTCCTCCTGTCGGTCCCTGGACCCGTGCCCCGTCAACGCGCAGCGCAACCGTCGTGCTCCCGGCGTCCTCCGGTCGGCCGACCGTGGCCGCGTCCTGACTCCGCGTGCGGGCGCACCGCGCCGTCCTTTCTGCTGGAGCCCGGCGTGTCCCCGCCGCCACCGGTTGGTTGCGCCGTCAAGCACCACCGGTGTCCGTGGTGGTCGGGCAGGCGTGTCGGATCCGGGACGCCGGTCAAGTCCGCAGGTCGGAGCCGGGCGTGGCGGGCCCTCCGCGCGGTTGAGCGGCCTCCGGGGCGTGCCTAGCGTCGTCGCGGTTCCGCCGGGCCCCTCGTCACGCACCGTGTGACACCCGCCGGACGCGCCGAACCGGGTGCCCGCAGCCAGCAGGTACCCGGGCCGGGGACCCACCGCACCTCTGGGGTGGAGCGCGACTCCTCGCGCCGGGCGACTCCCCCGTCCGAACCCGTCAGCTAACCCGGCAGGCGACCGTGGAGAACAGGAGAACCGTCGTCGATGACGACTGCACGCACGTCCACCGCTCGTCGCTCGTTCCGCGGCATCGCCGTCGCGGCCGTCGCCGGGGCCGGCATCGTCCTGGCGCCCGTGCCGGCCTCGGCCTCCGTGGGCGGCGGTGCCGGTGCGGCCGTAGCCGCCGCGCCCGCCGCCGCGCCGGCCGCCGCGCCCAACGGCGCGGCCCAGGCGGCCGTCGACACCGCGCTCGCCCAGCGCGGCGACATGTACCTCTACGGTGCGACCGGTCCCGACCGGTTCGACTGCTCGGGGCTGACCGGCTACGCCTACGAGGCCGCCGGCATCTCCATCCCGCGCACCTCCAAGGCCCAGTCGACCTTCGGCACCCCGGTGGCGAAGTCCGACCTCGAGCCCGGTGACCTGGTGTTCTTCTACAGCCCGGTCTCGCACGTGGGCATGTACATCGGCAACGGCCAGATGGTCCACTCCTCGAGCGCCGGCAAGCCGGTGGCCGTGGTGGACCTGGACTCCATGCCGAGCTACCAGGGCGCGCGCCGCGTCGCCTGACGCACACCGCTGCACGGTGCCCCGGCCGGAACTCCCCGGCCGGGGCACCGTCGCGTCAGGAGCCGGCGAGGGACGGGTAGGACGACGACGTGGACGCACGCACGCTGCTGCTGGGTGACTGGACGCCGGTCGTACGGGACGGCATCGACGTCCTCCGCCTGGCGATCCTGGGCGGGGCGGTCGCCTACGCGGCCGCCGGGGACTGGGGCGCGGCGGGGGTGCTGGCCGTGCTGGGCAGCGTCACGCTCGTGGCCCGCCTGGTGAACCTGCCGCGGCTCTACGACCTGTCGCTGACCCTGGGCATGGCGCTGCAGGGGTTCGGCGAGACGTTCGGCCTCTACGACCAGTGGGTCCGCTTCGACGACCTGGTGCACTTCACCCTGCCGATGCTCACCGCGCCGGTCGTCTACATCGCCCTCGCCCGGCTCGACGTCGTCCCCGACCCTCGCGACGAGACGCACCTGCGGCACTACGTCGGCATCGCCGTGGTGACCGCGGCCCTGGGCATCGCGGTCGGTGCCCTGTGGGAGCTGTACGAGTGGCGGTCCGACGCCTGGTGGGGGACGCAGCTCTCGGAGAGCAACGACGACACCAACGGCGACCTGCTGCGCGACACCCTCGGCTCGCTGGTCGGCGCCGGACTGCTGGTCGCGTGGGCCCGCTTCGGCTGGGGCTCGGTGCGGCGCATCCCGGGCGTGAACACGCACGAGGAGGTCAGCGCCTAGCGTGCGGCCGTGACCTCCCCGGGCCCGGACTGGCCGCGCCCTGCAGGACGGGGTCCGGTCGTGGCGGTGGGCAAGCTCGTCGCCGACCAGGTGCTCGAGCTGTCCGCTCCCCTGGTCGCCGGCGGTCAGCAGCGGGTGGTGCGGGCGACGACGGCGGGCGGCGCCCCGGCCAACGTCACGGCCGGTGTCGCCCGCCTCGGTGCGCCGGCCCGGCTGGCGGGCTGGGCCGGTGCCGACCCGCTCGCCGACGGGCTGCTCGCCGGGCTCGCGGGACGCGGCGTGGAGGTGGCGGTGGTGCGCCGCGGCCGGGCGCCGCTGTCGACGGTGCTGGTGCACCCCGGCGGCGAGCGCACGCTGCTGACCGACCGCGGGGAGGGCGGGCTGGAGCCCTCGGACGTCCGGGCTGCGTGGCTGGCCGACGCCGCCGTCGTCCACCTGGACGGCTACGACCTGCTGCGCTTCCCCGACGCGCTGCGGGCCGTCGCATCGGCGGCGCGCAGACTCGGGGTGCCGGTCAGCGTGGACGTCGCTGCCGCGACCCGGATCGCCGCGCACGGCGCCGAGGCCTACACCGAGCTGCTGACGGCACTGCGGCCGGACCTGCTCTGCTGCAACGCCGACGAGGCCGCCGTCCTGGGCCTGGACGGCGCGCGGCCGGCCTGGGCGCCGCCGCTGGTGCTGGCGCACGCCGGCGCCCGCCCGACCCGGGTGGTCACCGTGGCGGGCGGGTGGGAGGTGCCGGTCGAGCCGCTGCCGGACGGGCGGCTGCATGACACGACCGGGTGCGGGGACGCGTTCGCGGCCGGGGTGCTGACGGGCTGGCGGGCGGGTTTTCCGGTGCTGGACGCCGTCCGGTCGGGGCACGCGGCGGCCGCCTCGGTCGTCGGCGTGCTGGGCGGTCAACCGCCGACCTGAGCTGCGGTGTTGCCGTGCTCGGCCACCGGACGAGCCCTGCGTCCACGACCCGAACGGTCGGAGCGCCAGCGGTGGCGGCCGACGTCGGTCACCCCGCCGGGAGTGCAGATCGCCGCCTGCTGAGCGATCGGCGCAGGTCGGTCCGTGCGACGTCGCGGAGGTTGAGCGGCGGGTCGGCCAGTTCGAGCAGCCGCGCCTCGCCGGCGGTCACGTCCTCGGCGGCCAGCGGCAGGGTGGCGACCCGCAGGTGGCTGTGCATCCACGTCGTCAGTTCGGACTCCGGGATGGTGGGCCCGCCCTCGGGTGAGAGACAGGCGGAGAGGGTCAGGCGGATGGTCGAGAACTGCCGCCGCCCGCGGAGGTGCATCGTGGCGATCCGGCCCCACAGGGTGTTGGTCGACCGCGCCCCGCTGGCCCGCACTCCGCCGGCCCGCCCCGCGTAGACGAGCCCCGGAGCGACGACGTGCCCGAGGCCGGACGAGAGCTCGGCGGCGCCGGTGGCGTCGACCCACCAGGTGTAGAGCCCGGGGTCGTCGGCAGCGGCCCGGCCGGCAGCGAGGAGGTCGGCAGGAGCAACGGCGTTCGCCGCATCGAGGACAGCGGCGACGTCCGGCAGGACCGAGGCAGGCGTTCGCCCGTACCAGGCGAGCCGTTCCCCCTGCCGCAGCCCGGCGAGCGGCTGGAGGAGCACCGCGCCCGCGTCCGCGAGCGGGTCGATGAGCGGGTCGCAGTAGCTGCGGCCGGCGTGCGCCTCGATGACGGTCCCGCGCAGCTCGTGCTGCCGGGCCAGTTGGAACACCACCTCCGCGCCCCACGCCGAGCGGCGGGCAGACGGTTGGTCGGGCAGGTACACGTCGTAGGGCGCGACGATCTCGTCAGGCACGAGCAGCCCGTGCTCCGCACTCAGGACGTACCAGGGCAGTCCCAGCGTCTCCGCACGGTCGCGGGCCTTGCGGAACGCCGCACCGGTGAAGAGCTCCCGCGCCGGACGTGCGGAGGTCGCCTTCGATCCCGAGCAACCGACGAGC
This sequence comes from Geodermatophilus dictyosporus, assembly GCF_900115505.1. Classification (GTDB taxonomy): domain Bacteria; phylum Actinomycetota; class Actinomycetes; order Mycobacteriales; family Geodermatophilaceae; genus Geodermatophilus; species Geodermatophilus dictyosporus. The sequence goes on from NZ_FOWQ01000005.1 coordinate 374,990, forward strand.
AAGATGTCGGGTGCGGGCGTCCGCACCGGGCTCGCACGGTGGTGGGGGACGACCCGTCGCTCGGGACGAACACGCCCGGGCCAGTCACTCGTGGCGAACCCGAGCCGCGCCAGCAGACCGAGGGCCCGGTGCGACGTGAAGGTCCGGCGGTGGAGCCCGGTGGCCAGCGCCAGGACCTGCTTCGGCGGCCAGCGGGCGTCTTCGATCTCGACCCAGTGGGTGCGGACCTCCTCCGGCGACCGGCCGTGCAGCACCGCGCGGACCGCGTCGGCATCGAGGGCGCGCTGCGCCCCGTCGAGCTCGAAGTCCATCGTTCCCCCGTCGGTCGATCGGCTCCCGCCTCGACCGTACGGGTGTCGTGCACAGTGGCGTCGGCTGGCCCTTGACCTGCGGTTTCCCCTTCAGTGGCAGCCGTCGATCGGCTATCATCCGTACATGTGTTCGGGCGATGTGGGCGGTGGTGATGTCCTCGACGACGTCGCCGCGCTGGTCGCCGAGCGCAACCGGATCGACGCCCTGCTCACCCGCCGGGTGCGGGCCGCGGAGCTGTCCCAGGCCGCCGAGCGCGACGGGCAGAAGTCGATGCGCCCCTGGCTGCGCGGGCACTGCCGGCTCTCCGCCGCCGCGGCCGCACGGGTGGTGGGCAACGGGCGGGTGCTCGACCACCTGCCCGCACTGGCCGAGGCGCACGACGCCGGGCTGGGTCTCGGCCGAGCAGGTCGCCGTCGCCGCTGTCGCGCTGACGCCGGAACGCCTGGCGGCCGCCGCTGAGCAGGGCGTGGACCTGGCCGTCATCGACGCCGTGCTCACCCAGGTGGCGATCGACCACCCGCACGCCGACTTCGTCGCCGCGGTGCGGCACTACCTGGCCGGCCTGGACCCCGACGGTCCCGAACCCGACCCCACCGAGGGCCGCCGGCTGATGCTGGCCCGGCACGCCGACGGGACGCTCAGCGGCCGCTTCGAGCTCGACGCGGTCGGTGGGGAGAAGCTGCAGGC
>NZ_FOWQ01000014.1 GCF_900115505.1 Geodermatophilus dictyosporus
ACCACCATCGCCTCGGCGGTGGAGGAGCAGACGGCCACCACCAACGAGATGAGCCGCTCGGTGCAGGAGGCCGCCCACGGCTCCGGGCAGATCGCGGACAACATCTCCGGGGTGTCCGGCGCGGCCGACTCCACCACGCAGGCGCTCACCCAGACCCGCTCCGCCGTGGACGAGCTGTCGCGGATGGCCGCCGACCTGCGCACCAGCGTCGCGCGCTTCACCTACTAGGAGTCCCACCGCCGGCCGGGCCGGGTGACGACCGCGTGGTCGTCACCCGGCCCGTCGTGCTTCCCGGGCCCACCGTGCTCCCCGGGCCCACCGTGCTCCCCGGGCCCGCCGCGGCGCGGCGTGTCGCGCGGCCACCGCCCCGCGCCGTCGACACGGCGACCCGGCCGGTCCGGTGGCCGCCGGCAGCCCGCTCCCCGACCGTCCGGCGACCTGCGGGAACGGCGCGCACCGGCAGTGCCGGTGCCGATGTGTCGACACGGCCGGAATGGTCGCCGAATGGCGCAGGAACTGCGCCGGAGCCATTCCTCACGATGCGGTCACGCGCCCCCGTTCTTCGTCCGTTCGTGTTTCGCCTGCCCCTACTGTCGTCCTCGCCCGGAATGGACGAGAAGCCGCCGGGCCAGCCCTCCGCCCCGAGACCCGGCGGAGCACACCCACCGTGGAAGGACCCTCGACATGCCCAGCTCGACGTCCCGCCGGACCCGCGTCGGGGTCCGGGGCGCCATCCTCGCCGTCGGCGGCGCAGGCATGGCCGCCGCGATCGCCGTCGGCGGCTTCGCCCTGGCCGGCCTCCAGGGCGCCGGCTCGAACCGCCACGAGGTCGGCGAGCTCCAGCAGGCGCTGGGCTGGGCCCAGGAGATGACCTACTACAACGCCGACGTCAGCGGGTGGCAGGTCGCCTACGCCTGGGACGCGCGCCGGGTCGGGCCCCAGGCGGCCGTCCAGGCGGACAACGCCAACCGGGCGGGTTTCCTGGACGTCGCCGACCGGATGCGCGAGGCCCTCGACGCGGCGCCGACCGAGGTCTTCGACGCGGACGAGACGGAGGCCCACGAGCAGGTCGTCGACCAGTGGGACGAGTTCTTCGCCGTCGACGACCGGGCGGTCGCGCTGTACACGCGGGGAGCCGTGGCCGACGTCGACGCGGCCGACACCCTCATCCAGGGAGAGGGCTACGGGGTCTACTTCGAGATCCTCGAGCTGACCGCGCAGCTCGAGGAGTCGCTCGACGAGCGGGTCACCGAGGCCCGCGCCGCCGCGGACGCCCAGCAGGCGCAGACGACGTGGACGATGGCCGCCGTCGTCGCCCTGGGCGCGCTGCTCGTCCTCGGCATGGCCCTCGCGGTCGCCCGGCGGGTGGTCCGGCCGGTCCTCGCCCTCACGCACGTCGCCGAGGGCCTGGCCGCCGGCGACCTCACCCGCACCACCGGCGTCGACCGGGGCGACGAGGTCGGCCGCGCCGCCGCCGCCCTGGACGCGGCGGTCGTCGACCTGCGCACGGTGATGGCGTCGGTGGCCGGTGCCTCGGACGCGGTGGCGGCCTCCTCGGAGGAGCTGTCGGCCTCGTCGGCGCAGATCTCGGCGTCGGCGGAGGAGACCTCGGCGCAGTCCGGGGTGGTGGCCGGTGCGGCGGA
>NZ_FOWQ01000009.1 GCF_900115505.1 Geodermatophilus dictyosporus
CCCCGCCACCGGCCGCGAGGCCGGGCGGATGGGCTTCGGCGCCACCATCTCCGCCGCGCGCGCCCGCTGGCTCGCCTGCGACGGCACGATCAGCCGGGTCGTGTTCGGCCCCGACGGGGCACCGCTGGACCTCGGGCGGGAGCAGCGGGTGGCCGACCGGCACCTGCGCCGGGCGGTGGAGCTGCGCGATGGCGGCTGCGTGTTCACCGGCTGCGCCGCCCCCACCTGGTGGGCGGAGGTCCACCACCTGGTGCACTGGCTCGACGGCGGCGAGACCAACCTGGCGAACTCCGCGCTGCTGTGCGAACGGCACCACACCAAGGTCCACCACGGCTTCCGCGTCGAACGACAACCCGATGGTCGCTGGCGCACCTGGCGACCCGACGGCACCGAGATCAGCGTCCCGCGCCACCTCGCCCCGGCGGCCCGACCACTACGGCTCGACGACCCGGCGCTCCGCGGTGAGCGCCCCGGGGTTGTCACCGGTGTTCACCGTCGCGCTGGGCTCGACGAGCAGCACCTGCGCGCCGTCCGGTGAGCACGGCTGGTGCGGCGTGCCCCGGGGGACCACGTACAGCTGGCCGGGTCCCAGGGTGACGTCGCCGTCGTCCATGCGGATGGTGAGCGAGCCGGAGAGCACGAGGAACACCTCGTCGGTCTCGGGGTGGCTGTGGCGGGTGAACTCCCCGCGGGTGTGCACGACGCGGAGGTCGTAGTCGTTGAGGACCGCGACGGTGCGCGGCGACCAGGGCTCGTCGATGGCGGCCAGCACCGCGGCCAGATCGACGGGGGCCTTCACGCCGTCCGCTCCGCGGGCACGGGGCGGGACGCCCTGGCGAGCGCCCGGTCGACCAGTGCGAGCAGCCGGCGGCTGACCTCGGGACGGCGCTCCATCTGCACCATGTGACCCGCGCCGGGGTAGACGGCGAGCTCGGCCGTCGGCAGCGCGTCGGCCATGGCGTGGCTGTGCGCGATCGGGCAGAGCCGGTCGGCGTCGCCGGCGGCGATGAGCACCGGGACGTCGGCGAGCGCGGCCAGGGCCGTCACGCGGTCGTGGTCGGAGAACGTCGGCAGGAAGGCGGCGACGGTCTCGGCGGTGCAGGCGCGGTGCACGTCCATCGCCGTCCGGACGTCGGCCGGGTCGGCGGCGCCGCTGAAGACGAGCCACGCGTCCATCGCGCCGACCGACCGTGGCCTGCCCGCCTGCTCGGCCCGCACCGCCCGCTCGTTGAGCACCGGCAGCAGTCGCTTCACGACCCCCGCCACCGGCCCCGGCAGCCCGTAGGTCACCGCGTCGAGGCCGCCGGAGCTGGTGCCCACGAGCGCCACGCCCACGACCCGGTCGCCGAACAGCTCGGGACGCTGCTCGGCCAGGGCCATGATCGTCATGCCGCCCATCGAGTGGCCGCCGAGCACGACCGGCCCCTCGGGCACGACCTCCTCGAGCACCCGCGCCAGGTCGCGGCCGAGCTGCTCGAGGGTGGCGCGGTCGCGCGCCGTCGGCCCGGACGCCCCGTGGCCGCGGTGGTCGTAGGTGACCACCGCGAGGTCGGGCCGGGCGTCGAGCAGGTCGCGCACCTGGCCGGCCCACAGCCGGGAGGACTGCACGTAGCCGTGCGCGAGGACGACGGTCGCCGTCGGCTCCCGGGTGCCGGACACCTCGACGTGCAGGTCGACGCCGTCCTCGGTGGTCACCGTGCGGACGCGGCCCTGCGGCAGCGGTACCGGCTGCGGGGCGGGAGTGCTGTCGCGGCCGGCGGCTCGGCGGCGGGCGACGACGGCACCGGCCGCGACGGCGAGGGCGCCGGCGGTGGCGAGGGAACGGGTGCGCATGGGCTGCGGCTCTCCCGGGTTCGGGTCAGGCGGGGACGGGGACGCGGCGCGCGCTGCGCAGCTCGTAGGACTCGGCGTCGAAGCGCCGCATCAGGCGGATGAACGCCGACGTGCGGGTCGGCCAGAGGGTGAAGTTGCGGCCCTGCTCGTCGCGGTACCACGAGCGGCAGCCGCCGGCGTTCCACACGGTGCCGGTGAGCCCCTCCTGCAGGCGGGCGTTGTAGGCATCCTGCGCCGAGCGGCGGACCTCGATCGCCCCCGCGCCGGTCTCCTCCATCCGACGCAGCGCCTCGACGACGTAGCCGATCTGCGCCTCGATCATGATCACGACGGAGGTGTGCCCGAGCGCGGTGTTCGGCCCGAGCAGCAGGAACAGGTTCGGGAAGCCCGCGACGGTGGTCCCGCGGTGCGCCTGCACTCCGGAGCGGTCCCACTCCTCCCGCAGCGTGCGGCCCTCGCGGCCCACCAGCCGGTGCCCGAGCGGGATGTCCATGACCCGGAACCCGGTACCGTAGACGACGACGTCCACCTCGTGCTCGGTGCCGTCGGCGTCGACCACCGCGTGCGGGTGGACGGCGGTGACCGGGGAGGCCACCACCTCCACGTTCGGCTGCGTCAGCGCCGGCAGGTAGTCGTCGCTGACGATGACCCGCTTGCAGCCCAGTGCGTAGTCGGGCGTGAGCCGGGCGCGCAGCTCCGGGTCGGGCACCTGCTGCTCGAGGAACTCCAGCGCCTGCCCCTCGAACAGCCTCCGCAGCCGCCCGCCGCCGGTCCAGACGCCGAGGCGGGCCTCGCGGACGGCGTACTGGCCGCCGCGGGCCAGCCGCAGGAACCCCGGCACGCGGGCCTGCAGCCGGTGCTCGCGCGCGGAGTAGGCGCGGTCCTGGCGCGGGAGCACCCACGGCGGCGTGCGCTGGAAGACGACGACCTTCGCGGAGATCTTCTGCAGCTCCGGCACGAACTGGGCGGCCGAGGCGCCGGTGCCCACGACGGCCACCCGCTTGCCGGCCAGGTCGACGGAGTGGTCCCAGCGGGCGGAGTGGAACGACGGGCCGGCGAAGGTCTCGATGCCGGGCACCTCGGGCAGGTGCGGCTCGACCAGGCCGCCGGCGCCGCTCACCACGACGTCGGCGGTGAGGGTGCCGCGCGAGGTGTCCAGGTGCCAGACCAGCGCGTCGTCGTCCCAGCGGCCGGAGACGACGTCGGTGCCGCAGTGCAGGTGGGGGAGGACGCCGTGGTCGGCGGCGACCTGCTCCAGGTACTGCTGGATCTCCGGCTGCCGGGAGTAGACGTGCGACCAGTCCTTCTTCGGCGCGAAGGAGAACGAGTAGAGGTGGCTCGGCACGTCGACGGCGGCGCCCGGGTAGCTGTTGTCCCGCCAGGTGCCGCCGAGGCTGGCGGCGCGCTCGAGGACGACGAAGTCGTCGATGCCGGCGCGCTGCAGCGCCACGGCGGTGCCGATGCCGGAGAAGCCGCTGCCCACGACCGCCACGCGGACGTGCTCGGGGAGCGGGCCGGTCGCGGTGGCGTGCCGCGACGTCGTCGTCAGGGTCACGGGACTCCTCGTCTCGTCGGTGTGACGAGCGTCCCACGTGTTTCAGCCATCCCTGCAGGCGCCCACGGCTCGTCGTCCCCTGCCCGGGCGGCCCCGTAGGCTGGACGCTGCCCGAGCGAGCTCGCGAGCTCGGCCGGGGGCACAGCAGTCCGACGAACGCGGACGACGAAGCGGAGCGAGGAGTACGCGTGAGTCTCACCATCGGGATCGTCGGGCTGCCCAACGTCGGCAAGTCGACGCTGTTCAACGCGTTGACCAAGAACGACGTCCTGGCGGCCAACTACCCCTTCGCCACGATCGAGCCGAACGTCGGCGTCGTCGGCGTGCCCGACGAGCGGCTGGGGGAGCTGGCGGAGCTGTTCGGCTCGCAGAAGGTCGTGCCGGCGACGGTGTCGTTCGTCGACATCGCCGGCATCGTGCGCGGCGCCAGCGAGGGGCAGGGGCTGGGCAACAAGTTCCTGGCCAACATCCGCGAGAGCGACGCGATCTGCCAGGTGATCCGCGTGTTCACCGACCCCGACGTCGTGCACGTCGAGGGCAAGGTCTCGCCCCGCGACGACATCGAGACCATCAACACCGAGCTCGTCCTCGCCGACCTGCAGACGCTGGAGAAGGCGATCCCGCGGCTGGAGAAGGAGTCGCGCAAGGACAAGGAGCGCGCCGCCCTGCTGTCGGCCGCGCAGGCCGCCGTCGAGGTGCTCAACACGGGGCAGACGCTGTTCGCCGCGGGGGTGGAGCCCGCGCCGCTGCGCGAGCTGACCCTGCTGACGACGAAGCCGTTCCTCTACGTCTTCAACGTCGATGCCGACGAGCTGGCCAACGAGGAGCTGATCGCCGAGCTGCGCGCGCTGGTGGCGCCGGCCGAGGCGATCCTGCTCGACGCCAAGACCGAGGCCGAGCTCACCGAGCTGCCCGCCGAGGAGGCCGCCGAGCTGCTGGAGTCGATCGGGCAGAACGAGCCGGGCCTCGACCAGCTGGCGCGCGTCGGCTTCCGGACCCTCGGGCTGCAGACCTACCTGACGGCCGGTCCCAAGGAGGCGCGCGCCTGGACCATCCCGGTCGGCGCCACCGCCCCGCAGGCCGCCGGCGTCATCCACACCGACTTCCAGCGCGGCTTCATCAAGGCCGAGGTCGTCAGCTACGACCAGCTGATGGAGGCCGGCTCGATGACCGAGGCGCGGTCCCGCGGCTGGGTGCGCATCGAGGGCAAGGACTACGTCATGGCCGACGGCGACGTCGTGGAGTTCCGCTTCAACGTCTGACCCGGGCTCCGGATGGGGTTGCAGGCCCGTCCAGCCCGCCTGCAGCCGAGCTGCAACCGCCCGGGTCGATCGTCGTCGCCGTGCGACGACGAGGACGACACACGTGACCGACACCGTGGAGGCGCTCGACGCCGGGCGCGCACGGGCGTGCTCCGCGGCTGTGGACGGGGGCGGGCTGGGGCTCGGCCCCCGGTGCCTGCTGACCGCATTCACGCTGCTCACCGCACTGGCGACCCACCAGCTGCTGGTGATGGGCGGGCACACCGACCGGCACTGGGCGTGGACCATCCAGAGTCGGCCGACCGTCGCCTTCCTCGGCGCCGCGTACGCCGCCGGCTTCCTCCTGTCGGTCCTCGGGCTCCGGCAGCGCAGCTGGGCGCACGTCCGCGTCGCGGTGTCGACCGTCACCGCGTTCACGGTCCTCACCCTGGCCGCGACCGTCCTGCACGCGCACCGGCTCCACCTCACCGCCGGCGACCCCCTGGCGCGGTCGGCGGCGTGGATCTGGTCGGCGGTGTACGTCGTGGTGCCGTTCGTCGGCCTGGCGGTCATCGTCCGGCAGCGCACCGGCACGGGGTCCGGCGCCGTCCGCAGCCCCCTGCCGGCCCGGCTGCGGTGGGTGCTCGTCGCGCAGGGCCTCGTGCTCGCCGCCACCGGGGCGGCCCTCTTCGCCGGGGGCGCGACCGTCCACCACGGGACGGGGCCCATGACGGAGTTCTGGCCCTGGGCCCTGGCCCCGCTCGGCGCCCAGGTGCTGGGGGCCTGGCTGGTGGCCCTGGGGGTGGGAGCCGCCCTGGTGGTCCGGGAGCGCGATCTCGCCCACCTGCGCGTCCCGGCCGTCGCCTACACGGCGTTCGGGGTCTTCCAGTGGGCGGTCCTGCTCCGCCACCGGGACGAGGTGGACCCGGGCGCTCCGGCCACGTGGGCCTACGCAGCCCTGCTCACCGTCGTCGTCGCCACCGGCGGGTACGGCTGGTGGACCGTCCACCGGCGGACGTGACCCTCGCGCCTTCCGGAACAGCACGTTCCTGTGGTGTGCTCTGGGTCACCCTGTCCCGCCCCTCGCCAGCGACGGAGACCCATGAGCACCCCCACCACCCACGCCCCCCGGACCGTCCAGGTCGGCGACGTCTCCGTCGCCGTCCAGGAGTACGGCGACGGCGAACCGCTGCTGATCGTCAACGGGACCACCCAGTCCCTGGGCTGGTGGGCCGAGATGGCGCCGGTCCTGGCCGGCCGCCACCGGGTGGTCACCTACGACCTGCGCGGGATGGGCGGGTCCGAGCGGGGCTCGGGCGAGATCAGCGTCGCCTCGCTGGCCGCGGACGCCCGGGGGCTGCTGGAGGCCCTCGGCATCGAGCGGGCGCACGTCCTGGGCTACTCCCTGGGCAGCGCCATCGCCCAGGAGCTCGCGCTGGCCGCTCCCGAGCGGGTCGCCTCGCTCGTCCTCTACTGCACCTGGGCACGCACCGACGGCTTCCAGCGGGCCGTCATCACCGGGCTCGCGCACCCGTGGCGCACCGGCGACCTCGAGGCCGCGCTCGGGGCGCTCGGCATCGCCTTCTCCCCGCAGCTGCTCGACAGCCCGCAGTTCGGCGAGCTGATCGAGCAGCTGCTGCCGCTGTTCCCGAGCACCGAGCAGCAGATCCGGACGACCGTCGAGCAGTGGGACGCCGACCTGGCCCACGACACGCTCGACCGCATCGGGGGCATCACCGCGCCCACCCTCGTGGTCGCCGGTGAGCAGGACCTGCTCACCCCGCCGTGGCACGGCCGGCAGGTGGCCGAGGCGATCCCCGGCGCGGAGCTCGAGCTGTTCACCGGCCCGGGCTCCAGTCACGCGCTCGGCGTCGAGCGGGCCGAGGAGTTCCTCCCCCGGGTGCTCCAGTTCCTGGGCGAGCACCCGCTCGGCTGACGGCGTGTTCCACCCGGCTCGGTTCCGCACGTCGTCCTGAGGGCGGTCCCTCCCGGCGCTACTGTGACTCGAGCCACATCAGACGCACGGGAGGACTCCCTCATGACGGCGACCACCGAACGGGTACCCGCTCCGGAGACCCGCAGCAGCGACGGCCGCGACAGCGAGCACGTCGACGTCCTCGTCGTCGGTGCGGGGGTGTCCGGGATCGGCGCCGCGCACCACCTCCGGGAACGGTTCCCCGACCGGTCGTTCGTCCTGCTCGACGCGCAGGACAACCGCGGCGGCACCTGGTGGACCCACCGCTATCCCGGAGTGCGCTCCGACAGCGACCTGTTCACCTACGGCTACCGGTTCAAGCCCTGGCGCGGCCCGTCGATCGCCGCGGGGGAGGAGATCCTCAACTACCTGGACGAGGTGATCGAGGAGGACGACCTCGCCCGGCACATCCGCTACCACCACAAGGTCACCGCGGCGAGCTGGTCGACCGAGGACCGCCGGTGGACCGTGGAGGTCACCCGCGGCGACACCGACGAGCAGCTGCGCTTCACCACCGACTTCCTGTGGATGTGCCAGGGCTACTACAACCACGCCGAGCCCTACCGGCCGCAGTGGGAGGGCATGGACCGCTTCGAGGGTCTGGTCGTCCACCCGCAGCAGTGGCCCCAGGACCTCGACCTCACCGGCAAGCGCGTGGTCGTCGTCGGCTCCGGGTCCACGGCCGCCACGCTGATCCCGGCGATCGCGCAGGACGCCGAGCACGTGACGATGCTGCAGCGCTCGCCGTCCTACTTCCTCGCCCCGCCGCTCACCCACGAGCTCGCCGTCACGCTGCGCCAGCTCGACATCCCCGAGGACTGGACGCACGAGATCCTGCGCCGCGCCTACTCCGCCCAGTTCAACGAGCTGGCGCGGATGTCGCACGAGGCGCCCGACGAGCTGCACGAGTTCCTCATGGAGTCGCTCAGGCCGCTGCTGCCCGAGGGCTTCGACATCGACAAGCACTTCACACCGCGCTACCGGCCGTGGCAGCAGCGCATCGCGATCGTCCCGGAGGGCGACCTGTTCGCCGCCCTGCGCGAGGGCAAGGCGTCGATCGTCACCGACACCATCGAGACGTTCACCGGAAAGGGCATCCGGGTCGGCTCGGGGGAGGAGATCCCGGCCGACGTCGTCGTCACCGCCACCGGGTTCGACCTGTCGGCCTTCGGCGACGTCGACTTCACCGTGGACGGCGAGCCGGTCGAGTTCCCCGAGCGCGTCACCTGGCGCGGCATCATGATCAGCGGCGTCCCGAACATGGCCTACGTGTTCGGCTACTTCCGGCACAGCTGGACGCTGCGCGCCGACCTCGTCAGCGACGTGGTGGTGCGGCTGTTCGAGACGATGGAGGCCAAGGGCGCCACCATGGTCGTGCCGACTCTGCGCCCCGAGGACGCCGGCATGCAGATCCGGCCGTGGTCGGACCCGGAGAACTTCAACGCCGGCTACGTCCTGCGCTCGCAGCACGTCCTGTTCAAGCAGGGTGACCGGGAGCCGTGGACCCACATGCTGGAGCACGCGCAGGAGGCGGAACAGCTGCCGAAGGCCGACCTCGAGGACGGCACGCTCGTCTTCCGCTGATCCGGTCGGACGCCGGGTGCACCGGTGTGCACCCGGCGTCCGGGCGGTGTGGCGCCCGTGGGCGGCCGTCCGCCCTCAGGCCTGCCCGGTGGTGCCGTTGCCCGACTTGGCCGGCGGGATCAGCGGGTCCGGCAGCGGGCCGCCGGCCTGGCTGTGGGCCTCCGTGCTGGTCACCGGCGGGGGCGGGGTGACCACGGCCTCGACGTCCCCGAGGAGGGTCGCCTCGCCCTCGATCCTCCCGGTGTCGCCGGTGCCGGTGCCCGTCCCCGACCCCGTGCCCTGGGACCCGGAGCCCCGACCGCCGGAGCCCTGCTGGGTCAGCTTGTCGATCGTGCCCTGCAGCGGTGCCGGCGCGGCCGCCCTCGCCTGCTCGACGGCCTGCTGGACCTCGGGCCGGCCCAGGAAGCCCTGCGCCGCCTGCACGATCTGGTCGTACCTCTCCGTGCCGGCGCGCGCCCCGAGCACGTACCCGACGGCGAGGCCCAGTCCCAGCGACAGCTTGCCCATGTCTCCTCCTCCAGTCGTGCCCGTCCGGTCGGGACGGTGTCCCCGGAGGGATAGCGCGCAGGACCGGTCCGCAAACCGTCCGCGGCGCTCACGGCCGGTGCGCGTCGACCACCGTGCGCACCAGGGAGTCGCCGAGGTCGTCGGCGTCCCCCTCGAGCAGGCCCGCGTGCCGCAGCGCGGCCACGCCGTGGGTCACCGTCCAGCAGGCCTGCGCGAGGGCGTGCGCGTCGCCCGCCCGGAGCGTCCCGGCGTCGAGGCACTCCCGCGCCGCGTCGACCACCAGCCCGAGCGACCGCTCGCGGCCGGCCTCGCGGGTGGCCCGGCCGGGGGTGAAGCCGGGGACCGCCGGACCGAACATGACCGAGAAGAACGAGGGCTCGGCGACGGCGAACCGGCGGTAGGTGCGGGCCGACGTGACCAGCCGCTCCGGGTCGCCGGCCGGTGCCGGGTCGGCTGCCAGGGCCGCGCGGACGGCGTCGCCGAGTCGGCGGAAACCCTCGGCGTACAGCGCGTCGGCGAGGCCGGGCTTGCCGCCGAACAGCGTGTAGACCAGCTGCGTCGAACCGCCCGCGGCCGTGGCCAGCCGCCGCAGCGACAGCCCGTGCGGCCCCTCCTCGGCGAGCAGGCGTGCGGCGACCTCGACGACCTGCGTGCGCCGGTCCCCGACGTCAGAGACCGCACCGTATGACGCTGTCATGACACCGTTATACCCTGTCCGGCATGCGGCCTCCCGTCATCGACACCGACTACCTGGTCATCGGCGCCGGGGCCACCGGCCTCGCCTTCGCCGACACGCTCCTCGACGAGAGCGACGCGCACATCACGATCGTCGACCGGCACGGCAAGCCCGGCGGGCACTGGAACGACGCCTACCCCTTCGTCACGCTGCACCAGCCCTCGGCCTTCTACGGCGTCAACTCCACGGAGCTCGGCAGCGGCCGCAAGGACACCACCGGCCTCAACGCCGGCCTCTACGAGCTCGCGACCGGCGCGGAGGTCTGCGGCTACTACGACCGCGTGGTGGGCAGCCGTCTCGTCCCGAGCGGGCGGGTCACCCACCTCCCCATGAGCGAGCACGAGGGCGCGGGCCGGGTCCGGTCGCTGCTGTCGGGCGCCGTCACGGAGGTCCGGGTGCGCCGCAAGGTCGTGGACGCCACCTACAACAGCCCATCGGTGCCCTCGACGCACACGCCGTCCTTCACCGTGGCCCCGGGTGTCCGGCTGGTCCCGCCGAACGCGCTGCCCGGCCTGGGGAACCGCGAGCAGGAGCTCCCGACCCGGTTCACCGTGCTGGGCGGCGGCAAGACGGCGATGGACACCTGCGTGTGGCTCGTGACGTCCGGTGCCGACCCGGACGCGATCACCTGGGTCGTCCCGCGCGACTCGTGGCTGATCGACCGGGGAACGACGCAGCCGGCGCCGGAGTTCTTCGACGAGGTCATCGGCGGGCAGGCCGACCAGATGGCGGCCTTCGCCGCGGCCACCTCCACCGAGGACCTGTTCCTCCGGCTGGAGGCCTGCGGCGCGCTGACGCGGATCGACCGCGAGCGCACCCCCGGCATGTTCCACCTCGCCACGGTGGCCCCGGGCGAGGTCGAGGTGCTGCGCCGGATCCGCGACGTCGTCCGCCTCGGGCGGGTGCGCGCGCTCGAGCCCGACCGCACGGTCCTCGACGGCGGCGAGGTGGCCACGGCGCCGGACACCCTGTTCGTCGACTGCACGGCCTCGGCCGTCCGCCGCCGACCGGTGCAGCCGGTGTTCCAGGGCGACCGCATCGTCCTGCAGATGCTGCGCCTGCCCCAGCCGGCCTTCAGCGCCGCGCTCACCGCGTGGGTCGAGGCGCACCGCGACGACGAGGAGCAGCAGAACCGGCTGTGCGGGCCGGTGGCCTTCCCGCACGCGCTCGACGACTACGCCGGCGCGATGGCGACGACCCTGTGGAACCAGTTCCACTGGACGCAGGACCGCGAGCTGCGCCGCTGGATCCGCGGCAGCCGCCTCGACGGCTTCAGCAGGCTCGTCGCCGGCGTCGCCCGGGACGACGCGCACGGGCAGGCCGTCCTCGCCCGGTACCGGGAACAGGCGGTGGCCGCGGTGGGCAACCTGCCGAACCTCACCGCCACGGCGCGCTGAGCAGGAGGCGGGTGCACCTGTCCTCCGCCGCGGGCCGGCACTAGGGTCGGCCGCGCTCGTGTGATCCGCTGGTGGGCGAGGCGGCGATGACAGGGAACGGGCACGTGCGCTTCCGGGTCCTCGGGCCGCTGCAGGTCGAGGACGGCTCGGGGCCGGTCGCCGTCGGCGGGCACAAGCCGCGCACCCTGCTGGCGACCCTGCTCGTCGCGCACGGCGAGGTGGTGTCCGCCGACCGGCTGGTCGGCACGCTCTGGGGCGACACCCCGCCCGACGGCGCCCCCACGGCGCTCCGGGCCTACGTCTCCCGGCTGCGCGGCGCCCTCGGCGACGCCGCGCCCATCCGGCACCGCCCACCCGGCTACTGCCTCGCGCTCGACGCCGCCACGCTCGACGCCGCCGAGTTCGAGCAGCGGGTGCGGACCGCACGGGCGGCCGCGGCCTCCGGGGACCACGCGCGGGCGCTGGCCGAGCTCGACACCGCGCTCGGTCTCTGGCGGGGCGACGCGCTCGCCGAGTTCGCCGACGAGGAGTTCGCCGCCGCCGAGGCCGCCCGGCTGACCGAGCTGCGCACCGGCGCCGCCGCCGACCGCGCCGACGCGCTGGTGGAGCTCGGGCGGGCGGCCGAGGCGGTGCCCGAGCTCGAGGCGCTGGTGCGCGGCCACCCGTCGTGGGAGCGGCCCGCGGTCACCCTGATGCGGGCGCGGTACGCCACCGGGCGCCAGGCCGACGCGCTCGCCGCGTTCCACGAGCTGCGCACCCGCCTCGACGACGAGCTGGGCGTGGAGCCGGCCGCCCCGGCCCAGGCGCTGTACCGGCGGATCCTCGTCCACGACCCCGCGCTGGCCGGCACCCCGCCGCCGGGCAACCTCCCGCGGCGGGCCAGCGGCTTCGTCGGCCGCGGCCGGGAGGTCGAGCGCGTCCTGGCCGCGCTGCGCGCCGGCCCGCTGGTGACGCTGACCGGCGTCGGCGGCGCGGGCAAGTCGCGGCTCGCCGTCGAGGTGGCGGCCCGGGACCGGGACCGCTTCGACGACGGCGTCTGGCTCTGCGAGCTCGCCGGCCTGCCCTCGGGGACACCGGTCGGCGACGCGGTCGCCGCGGCGCTGGGCATCCGGCAGCGGTCGGGCCTGTCCGTCGAGCAGACGGTGCTGCACTACCTGCGCGAGCGCTCGCTGCTGCTCGTCGTCGACAACTGCGAGCACGTCCTCGAGCACGCGGCCCGGCTGGTCGGCGAGGTCGTGCAGCGGTGCCCGCGGGTGGTGGTGCTGGCGACCAGCCGCGAGCCGCTGGGGACCGACGGCGAGCAGGTGTGGCCGGTGCCGCCGCTGCCGCTGGAGGACGCCACCGCGCTGTTCGTCCAGCGGGCCCGCGCGGCGGTGCCCGACTTCCGCCTGGACCCGGCGGCCGCGGACGCCGTCGCCGCGATCGTCACCCGCCTCGACGGCCTGCCGCTGGGCATCGAGCTCGCCGCGGCGCGGATGCGCGCCATGAGCCCGGCCGAGGTGGCCCGCCGGCTGGAGGACACCCCGCTGCTCGGCGGCGGGCGAGGGCCGGTCGCGCGGCACCAGAGCCTCGAGGCGGCGATCGAGTGGTCCTACCGGCTGCTGCCCGAGCCCGAGCAGCGGCTGTTCCGCGGCATGTCGGTGTTCGCCGGCGGCGCCGACCTGCGCGCGGTGCACCGCGTCGTCGACCCGGCGGCGACCGAGGACGACGTCCTGGACCGGCTGACCCGCCTCGTCGACCGCTCGATGGTCGTGGCGCGCAGCGGGGTGCACAGCCGCTACCGGCTGCTGGAGACCCTGCGCGCCTACGGCCGGGCGCGCACCGAGGAGGCGGGGGAGGACGGCGCGCTGGCCCGGCGGCACGTCGCCGTCCACGTGGACCTGGCCGAGCGGGCCGGGCGCGGGATGCAGGGCGCCGACGAGCGGGCGTGGGCGGAGGAGGGCCTGGCCGTCTACGACGACCTGCGCGCGGCCTTCACCCGTGCCGCCGCCGACCGGGACTGGGAGCCGGCGCTGCGGCTGGTGACCGCGGTGCCCGAGCTGGTGCACCTGCGCGTCGGCTACGAGGCCTACGCCTGGGCCGAGCAGCTGCTGCGCGTCGTCGACCCCGGCCACCCGCTGTACCCGGCCGCCGTCGGCGCGGCGGCCCGCGGCGCGTGGAACCGGGGTGACTTCGCCGGCGCCACCGCGACGGCGCGCCTCGCCGGGGGCCGGCTGCCGCCGCCGGGCAACGCGCGCATCGCCCACCCCGGCGACGTGCTGGCCGACGTGGCGCTCTACGAGGGCGACGTCGAGGCCGCGCTCGCGCACTACACCGCGGAGGCGGAGCGGGCCCGGGCCGACGGCGACCGCATCCGGCTGGTCTGGACCCTGTACTACGTCGCGGTGTGCCAGGCGGTCGGCCGGACGCCGGAGCGCGGGCTGGCCGCGGCGCGGGAGAGTCTCGAGGTGGCCGACGCGACGGCCAACCCGACGGCGCGGTCGATGGGCCGCTACGCGCTGGGGCTGGTGCTCAAGAAGGCCGACCCCGATCGCGCCCTGGCGCTCTTCGACGCGGCGGGGGAGCTGGCCGCTGGCGTGCGCAACTTCTGGTGGCAGGGGATCGCGATGATGGAGGCCGCGGCCACCCGGGCGGTGCACGGGGACCCGGTCGTGGCCGCCCGCGAGCTGGCCGCCGTCCTCGCGCACTGGGAGCGGGTCGGTGACGCCACGCAGCAGTGGCTGAACCTGCGCTACGTCGTCCGGCTGCTGCAGCGGGTGGACGCCGCCGACGACGCCGCGGCCCTGCACGCCTGCCTGGTGGCGGCCGGCAAGCCCTCGCCGCTCGGTCCGCCCGACGGGACCGGGCCCCGGGGCGACCCCCGGGCGGCCGAGGCCACCGCCGTCGCGCTCGCCCGCGCCGCGCTGGGCCGGGTCGCGGCCTCGCCGGCGCGTGCCTGAGCGCTGCAGCCGCGGTGCAGCCGGTCTGCAACGCGGCCGGGCCACCGTCGTCGCACCGCGGGGACGACCCGCACGACGACAGGAGGAACCCATGACCGACACCGTCGACGCCGTCGCCGCCGACCGGGCGCTGAAGGCCCGGCACCGGGCGATGTGGGGGCTGGGGGACTACCCCTCGGTGGCCCGTGACCTGATCCCCGAGCTCGGCCGGGTGCTGGTCGCCGCGACCGGCGTGCGCCGCGGCGACCGGGTGCTCGACGTCGCCGCGGGCACCGGCAACGCCGCCGTGCCCGCCGCGCTGACCGGCGCCGAGGTGGTGGCCTCCGACCTCACCCCGGAGCTGTTCGCCGCCGGCCGCGAGGCCGCCGCGCTGGCAGGCACCGAGCTGACCTGGGAGGAGGCCGACGCCGAGGCACTGCCGTACCCGGACGCGAGCTTCGACGTCGTCCTGTCCTGTGTCGGCGTGATGTTCGCGCCGCACCACCAGCGGGCCGCCGACGAGCTGGTGCGGGTGTGCCGCCCGGGCGGGCGGATCGGCCTGGTCAGCTGGACGCCCGAGGGCTTCGTCGGCGAGATGTTCCGGACGATGAAGCCCTACGCGCCCCCGCCGCCGCCCGGGGCGCAGCCCCCGCCGCTGTGGGGCGACGAGGAGCACGTGCGAGGGCTGCTCGGCGACCGCGTCACCGACGTGGTCGCGCGCCGGCAGTCGGTGACCGTCTCCGGCTACGCGTCGCCCGAGGCGTGGCGGGACTCCTGGAAGCAGGTCTACGGCCCGACGATCGCCACCTACCGCAACGTCGGCGACGACCCCGAGCGGGTCGCGGCGCTCGACCGCGACCTCGCCGCACTCGCCGCGCGGTACGACCGCGGCAGCGGGACCACCGTCCTGGAGTGGGAGTACCTGCTGCTGACCGCACGCCGCGCCTGACCGGCCCGGCCGCGGCGACCGGGTACGGGCAGGACGCCGAGCTGCTCCGGCAGCTCGGCACGGTCGAGGTACAGCGTGGAGTGCGTGGTCCTCCCGCCGTCGTCGAACCGGTTGACCAGGACGAAGGGGAGGGCGACCCGCCGCCCGGTCGCCGGGATCGACTGGCCGGGTGCGTTCATCGGTCCCGTCTGGGTGCCGTGGAACTCGGCCTGCAGGATCCCCGTGGCGCCGCCCTCGAAGACGCCGACCACGTGGACCTCGTTGTCCGGCTCGGCGGCCGAGCCGCTGACCCCCGGCCCGACCAGCTGGGCGTCGGGGCGGAAGCTGCCCACCCACGCAGCCGGGTCGTGGGCGCTCCAGACTTGGTGTTCTGCTCCAGGAGAGCTCGTGCCTCGCCCCTCTCTCGTCCTCCTCCACCGGAACGAGGTCGTGCGGGGCCGCGACGCCACGCCGGTGGCCGTGCCGCCGTGAGGGGTCGCGAGGCGCACGGTGGCCCGGGGCGCGCGGTGTCTGGACCCGGGCGACCGCAGGTGCTCCACTGGCGGGGACGCCGTGGCGGGAGCGGCCTCCGCGCCGCCGCTGCGTCGGTCGGTCCGCCGTCGAGTCCCACGGGCGAGGAGCCGCAGATGGGCACGCTCACCGCACCGCCGCCCCGCCGTGCCACCCGGGTCACCCGACCGCCGCTGCGGCCGTGCGTGGCCGGTGACATCGGTCCCGAGCGCCGGGAGATCGAGTGCGAGCCGGTCGCCGACCCGGCCCCGGCCCGGCCGGACCCGGCGCCGACCGCGCCGGCCCAGCCCGCCCCCGCGTGACCGCGCCGCCCGGACCTCCGGGGCCGTCCCCGGCGCTGGTGCCCGGGGAGGTGCGGGGCTACCGGCGGTTCCGGCTGACCGACGACGGGCTGTGCCCGCCGGTGCAGCTCGACGCCGGGCCCTGGAGCGGGCCGGTCGAGCGGGCCCGGTGTGCGGTCGACGAGGAGCACGTGCCACCGCAGTGGGGGTGCGGCTGCGGGCTCTACGGCTGGTACCACCCCAGCCACACCGGCCTGGGCACCGGCTGGGGCAACGTGACGGCGGTCGTCGCCGCCCGCGGCCGCGTCATCCTGGGCGACTCCGGCTTCCGCGCCGCGGCCGCGCGCGTCGTCGCCGTCAGCCTCCCGCGCGGCACCGGCCCGCGCCGGCGGCGCCGGTGGGAGCGGCTGCTCGCCGAGCGCCACCCCGGGGTGTCGGTCTACCGCTCCCGTCGGCGCATGGTCCGCCGGCACCCTCCCGAGGACCTCTCCGGTCTGGGCATCGAGGTCCGTCCCAGCCCGGCCGTGCGCCACCTCTGGACCGCCCTGGCGCTGTGGCTGTCCGGCGTCCTCGTGGTGTGGTCGGTGGCGGCGCTCTCCCGCGGTGCGCTCCTCCGGATGGGTCCGGTGGAGTGGCTCGGCGTCCTCGCCTGCTTCGTCGCGTGGCAGGCGACCGTCGTCCGGCTGGTCTGCCGGGCCTCCTCGCCACCCGCGGGCGGCACGCGCGGGGAACCGCCGTGGTCCGACGACGGTGGGAGGGGGACCGGATGAGGACGAGTCGCCTGGTGCTGACCGGCGCGGCGGTCGGCACGGTCGTGGGCACGGCGCGCGCGGACCTCGACGCCACCCACGTGTTCAACCCCGACTGGCCGCCGCACGCCCGGTTCCACGGCGCCGCCGGCTGGGGCACGGTGGCGGGCGCCCAGCTGCTGGCGCTGTGGCTGCTGTGGCGACCGGCGTCCTCGCCCGCCGAGCAGGACCTGGCGGCCAGGACCGCCGCACTGCTGACGGCGGTCGCCTGGGCGCCGTTCTTCCCCGCCCTCGCCACCCCCGGGACGGCGGTGGAGGACGAGCCCGGACACCTGCCGCGGGTGGCCGGCGTGCCGCTGAACCTGGTCCCCGCCGGCCTCGTGCCGGCCGTCGCCGCCGTCGGCTACCTGCTGCACCGGCGCGGGCTGTAGGTCACCGACGACGCGGACGCGCGGCCCGAGCGGCCGGCGACGCCGGCAGCAGGCGGGTCAGCCGGCCGGTCAGCCGGTGGCGCCGGTCTGCTCGGCGTAGCGGCGGCGGGCGTCCTCCAGCGCGGCGACCGCCTTGGCCTTGCGCTCCCAGCCGCGCGTCTCGGCCGCCTTGTCCGGTGCGAGGGCCTCGTAGATCTCGAAGAAGTGCCAGATCTCGGCGATCTGGTGCATCGGCACGTCCTCGAGCTCCTGCAGGCGCTGCTGCCGCGGGTCGTGGGCGGGCACGCACAGCAGCTTGGCGTCCGGCCCGCGCTTGTCGTCCACCCAGAACACCGCGATGACCCGGGCGCGGACCAGGCAACCGGGGAAGGTGGGCTCGCCCAGCAGGAGCAGCGCGTCGATGGGGTCGCCGTCCTCGGCGATGGTCTCCGGCACGAACCCGTAGTCACCGGGGTAGCCGGTCGCGGTGAACAGCATCCGGTCCAGCCGGATGCGGCCGAGCCGCTGGTCGTACTCGTACCTGTTCCGTGAGCCCTTCGGCACCTCGACGATCACGTCGGCCTCCACGGACGCCCTCCTCCGGTGCGGGGATCCCGGTGCCGGCGCAGCCGGCTGCGGCCCGACCCTGGCCCCGGTCCCGCCCGGCGGCAACTCGACCCGGCCGCCGCGCCGCGGGAGCCCCGTCAGGCGCGCGGCGCCACCAGGCCGGTCACCTCGCCGGCGAGCTCGGCCAGCCGGTCGCACTGCTGCAGGGACAGGGCCCGGGGCTCCTCGTCGAAGACGCACAGCGTCCCGATGGTCGAGCCGCCGACGACGAGCGGCGCGCTGGCGTAGCCGCGCACCCGGGCGCTGCGGCCGTCGACCCACGGGTTGCCGGTGAAGCCGGGCTCCTCGGCGAGGTCGGTGAAGGCGTAGACGTCGGCCGCGGTCCCGGTGACCTGGGCGCAGACGGAGTCCGCGAGCGGGGAGTCGGTGCCGGCGAAGCCGTGGCTGCCGACCTGCCGCTGGCGGTCGCCGTCGAAGAGGTTGACCGTCGCCTTGGGCATGCCGGTGGCCGCGGCGGCGGCCCGGACCAGCTCGCCGAGCTCCGGGGCGGCTGCGGGGGCGGCGCCGGTCTCGGGGGTGGGCGGGGTGGGCACCGGAGGTGTCCTCTCGTCGGCGGTACGGGCTCTCGACCGGGGTGATCGGCCGGTCCCGCGCCCGACTTGAGCGCCTCCCCGGGAACGGTCGTCGCCCGGCGCCGGGAGGCGCCGGGCGACGGGGGTGCGGCGCGCTGTGGCTCAGGCCGCGGCGGGGTGGTGGTGGCAGCGGCCGCCGCTGGTGGCGCGGGCGGCGCAGGGGGCGCCGGCGCGGGTCACGCCGCCGCTGTCGCCGCAGCGGGCCGGCGCAGCCGGCCGCTCGACGACGACGGGGCGGGGGAAGGCCAGGACGACGGCGTCGACGCCCTCGGCGGGGGCGGCCGGGAGCGGCTCGGCGGCAGGGGCCGGCGCGGTGCGCGCGGCGGACCGACGCAGGAGCGAGGCGGCGGCGAGGCCGGCGGTGAAGGCGGCGAGGGCGGTGGCGAGGTGGCTGGCGCGCATGCCCGCTTCATCGGCGGTCCGCGCACCCGGCGGGACCCGCACGCCCCAGCCGTCCCACCCGTCGCACCGGCCGGTCAGGTGCCGCAGAAGGTCGTGTAGGCGCCGAAGGTCTCCGGTGCCGGCGCGGCGTGGCGCTCCAGGCCCGGGCGCTCCTCGAAGGGGCGGGTCACCGCGTCGAGCAGGCGGTGCAGCGGGCCGAGGTCGCCGTCCGGCGCGGCGGCCAGCGCCTCCTCGACCAGGTGGTTGCGCGGGACGTAGACGGGGTTGACCCGGTCCATCGCGTCGGCGTCCGGGGCCAGCGCCCGCCACCGGGCCAGCCAGCCGTCGATCCCGGCCAGGTCGAGGAACAGCTCCCGCGTCGGCTCGGGCGCGCCCCGGGCAGCGCCGGAGAGGCCGCGGAAGAACGACGTGAGGTCCACGCGACCGGCGGTGAGCAGGGTCAGCAGGTCGTCGGAGAGCGCCCGCGCCACCTCGTCGTCCAGCCCCTCGGGGAGGCCGAGCTTGCGCCGCATCCCGTCGGACCAGGCCGCGTCGTACGCCGGGCGGAAGCCGCCGAGCGAGGCCACCGCCACCTCGATCGCCGCCTCCTGCTCGTCGGCCAGCAGCGGCAGCAGCGCCTCGGCGAAGCGGGCCAGGTCCCACTCGGCGACGATCGGCTGGTTGCCGTAGGCGTACCGCCCGCCGACGTCGATCGAGCTGTACACCGTGGCCGGGTCGAACGCGTCGAGGAACGCGCACGGGCCGTAGTCGATCGTCTCCCCGGAGACGGTCACGTTGTCGGTGTTCATCACCCCGTGCACGAACCCGACGAGCATCCACTGCGCCACCAGCGACGCCTGCGCGGCCACCACCGCCTCGAACAGCGCGACGTGGGGCTGGGGCGCGTCGGCCGCGGCGGGGTGGTGCCGGGCGATCGCGTGGTCGGCCAGCCGGCGCAGCAGGTCGACGTCGCCCGTCGCCCGCGCGTACTGGAAGCTGCCCACCCGCAGGTGGCTGGCCGCCACCCGCGCCAGCACGGCGCCCGGCAGCAGCGTCTCGCGGCGCACCGGCCGGCCCGTGGCGACGACGGCGAGCGACCGCGTCGTCGGGATGCCCAGGGCGTGCATCGCCTCGCTGACGACGTACTCGCGCAGCATCGGGCCCAGCGCGGCCAGGCCGTCGGCGCCGCCCCGCGCGAACGGCGTCCGCCCCGACCCCTTGAGCGCCAGGTCGCGCAGCCGGCCCTCGGGATCGGTCAGCTCACCGAGCAGCAGCGCCCGGCCGTCGCCCAGCCGCGGCACGAAGCCCCCGAACTGGTGCCCCGCGTAGGCCTGCGCGACCGGGGTGGCGCCCTCGGGGACGGCGGTGCCGGTCAGCAGGCCGACGCCGTCGGGGCCGCGCAGCCACGACGGGTCCAGGCCCAGCTCGCGGGCGAGCGGCTCGTTGAGCACGAGCAGCTGCGGGTCGGGGGCGGCCTCGGCCTGCCACGGGACCGCCATCTCCGGCAGCTCGCGGGCGAAGCGGTCGCTCAGGGTGACGGTCGGCGGCGGGGCGACACTCACGCCCCCGACGGTACGTCCATCCCGCCACCCCGGCGGAGCGGCTCCGTGCGTGATGGGCGCTGACCTGGGGTAACGCCCCCACCGCGTGTCCAGAACTTCCTGCGACGAAGGAGGCTGAGCGATGACCACCAAGGTCGAGAAGTCGATCCAGGTCGACGTCCCCGTACGGACGGCCTACGACCAGTGGACGCAGTTCGAGGACTTCCCCCACTTCATGGGAGGTGTGAAGGAGGTCCGCCAGCTCACCGACGACCGGCTGCACTGGGTCGCCGAGATCGCCGGCGTGCGGCGCGAGTGGGAGGCCGCCGTCCTCGAGCAGGACCCCGACCGCAAGGTCGCCTGGGCCGCCACCAGCGGCGCGACCAACGCCGGGGCCGTCCGGTTCGAGCCCGCCGGGCCGAGCTCGACGATCGTCCACCTGCAGCTGGAGTACGAGCCCGAGGGGCTCGTCGAGCAGGTGGGCGACAAGCTCGGGATCGTGGGGCGGCAGGTGCAGTCCGACCTCGAGCGCTTCAAGGAGCTGGTCGAGAGCCAGGGCTACGCCAGCGGTGCCTGGCGCGGCTCGGTCAACGAGCACGTCGACGTCGGCACTCCCACGACCAGCGACGCCTACGGCTCGCACGGCGACAAGGGCAAGGCCGGCGTCTCGGGCGTGGCGGTCGCCGCCGGCGTGGCCGCGGTCGCGGGCGCCGCGGCGGCCGGGGTGGCGGCGGCGACGTCGTCGTCCGGCGGCCAGCGGGAGGAGACGCCGCCCCAGCCCGTCGAGGGCGTCGTCCAGCCGCAGGAGGTGACCGTCGTCGAGCAGCCGCCGCCGGACGCCGTGGTGCGCGACGACGTGCTCGTCCCCGAGTCGGGGTCCGAGGGCTACACCGCGACGTCGTCCACCGAGGGCGTTGAGCACGACGTGCGCCGGGACGGCGACGACCCGATGATCGGCGGCGGCAACCGCTGACCGCACCCGGTGGCCGGGAGGGGTGTCGCCCCTCCCGGCCACCGTCGTCGAGGAGGACCCGTGGAGTACCGCACGCCCGGCCGCAGCGGCTGCGCCGTCTCGACCCTCGCCCTGGGCACGATGACCTTCGGCGCGGAGACCGGCGAGGCGGGCGCGCACGAGCAGCTCGACGTGTTCGTCGAGGCCGGCGGTACGCTGGTCGACCTCGCCGACGTCTACTCCGCCGGTGCGGCCGAGGAGATCACCGGGCGCTGGCTGGCCGCCCGCCCGGCCGACGTGCGCGACCGCGTCGTCCTCGCGACCAAGGGCCGGATGCCGATGGGGGAGGAGCCCAACGCCGTCGGCAACTCCCGCCGCCACCTGCGCCGGGCGCTCGACGACTCGCTGCGCCGGCTCGGTGTCGACCACGTCGACCTGTACCAGCTGCACGCCTGGGACCCGCTCACCCCGCTCGAGGAGACGCTGCGCTTCCTCGACGACGCCGTCCGCGCGGGCAAGATCGGCTACCCCGGCCTGTCGAACTTCCTCGGCTGGCAGGTGCAGAAGGCCGTCGACCTCGCCGAGCGCGAGCACCTCGCGGTGCCGGTGACGCTGCAGCCCTCCTACAGCCTGCTCGTGCGGCAGGTCGAGTTCGAGATCGTGCCCGCCTGCCTGCACAACGGCCTCGGCCTGCTGCCCTGGGGACCCCTCGGCGGCGGCTGGCTGTCGGGCAAGTACACCCGCGACCAGCGGCCCACGGGTGCGACGCGACTCGGCGAGGACCCTGCCCGCGGCATGGAGGCCTACGACCGGGTCGGCGGCCGGGAGCGCACCTGGGACGTCCTGGAGGCCGTGCAGGACGTGGCCGAGGCCCGCGGGGCGTCGATGGCGCAGGTGGCGCTGGCTTGGCTGGCCGGGCGGCCGGCGGTGACCTCGGTGATCCTCGGCGCCCGCACCACCGAGCAGCTGCGCGGCAACCTGGCCGCCGCGGGCATCGTGCTGGACGACGACGAGACCGCCCGTCTCGACGCGGTCAGCGACCCCGGCGCGGCCGACTACCCCTACGGCGAGATCGGCGTCGAGCAGCGCACCCGCACGCTGCCCTGACCGCGGCACGGGGACCCGGCGCCCACCCGGGCGCCGGGTCCCCGCAGAGGCACGGTCCTACTGCCGGCCGGTGAGCCGGCCCGCCGTCTGCACGATCTGCTCGTAGCGCGGCCGCCCGGCCTGCGCGCCGACGACGTAGCCCGCGCCGAGACCGGCGCCCAGCGAGGCCATCCGCACGACCCGCCGACCGCGCTTGCGCGCCCGGTGGCCGGCCTTGACGACCGCCTCGGGCACCTCCTCGACGGCCCGCTCCGCCCGCATCGCCGCGCGCAGCCCGGTCTGCCCGAGCTCGGCGCCGGCCTCGGCCGCCTTCGACACGGCGGCCGCGACGAGCGCGGCACCGGCGTCGATCGTCCTCAGCGCGGCCCCGGTGCCCACGCTCGCGCCGTGCTGCAGCGCGGCGCCGGTCGAGGCCAGCAGCGGACCGGCCTGGGCGGTGGCCTCGGCGGCGCGGGCCCGCACGACGGGAGCGGCCGCGGCCGCCTGCTGCGCGGTCACCACGGCCGCCCGGCCCACCGCGTCCACCCCGGCGCGCGACGCCGTCCCCGCCACCTGCGCGGCGTTGGCGGCCAGCGGCGCCACCGACGCCGAGAGCTGCGCCACCGAGGCCGGGAGCTGCGCCGCCGACGCCGAGAGCTGCGCCAGCCGGGCCCGGCCCGCCGTCGCCCGGGCCGCGGTCTGCCGCCGCGCGCGCCGGCCGACGCGCCCGGCCCGTCGCGACGCCGTGCGCGACGCCGTGCGCGATGCCGTGCGCGATGCCGTGCGCGATGCCCTCCGCGACACCCGGCCGGCCCTCCGCGACACCGTCGCGGCGGGCCGCCGGCGGCGGCGGACCAGGGAGAGGACCGTGGCCCCCAGCGCCAGCACCCCGGCCACCGCGGCGGCGACCTGCCCGGCGCGCCCGGCCGACCGGTCGGGCGCCGAGCCGTCGCGGCCGAAGTCGCGGTCGCCGGGCTGGGCCACCGGCGGCGGGGGCTCCGTGGGCAGCGCCTCGGGGTCGCGCGGTGCGGCCGGGGTGGGCTCGGCCTCCGCGGCCGGCAGCACGCTCCCCGAGGCCTCGGTCGAGTACTGGATGCCGTAGTGCAGGTAGAGCTCGGTCTCCTGGTCGGTGGTCAGCCGGCGGCTCTCGCCGTAGCGCGGCGCGGCGAGGACGGCGGTGCGCTCGACGACGACCCGCACCCGCCCGTCGTCGTCGGTGGCGTCGAACAGCGGTACCGCCACGACGGCGTCGTCCACCTCGGCGTACATCCACTCGGGCGCGCCGGTGTCCTCGTCGGCGAGCAGGTGCGTGACCCGGCCGATCTCGGTCCCGTCGCGGCCGATGACCGTCCTGCCGACCCACTCGCGCACGGAGTCCCGGTCGGGGAGTGCCATGGTCGCCTCCCAGCTGAGTTCGCGGCGGCGCCCGGGTGGCCCGCCTCGTCCCGCGCCGCCGTACCCCTCCGACCTGGGCCCAACCGGAACCGAGGAGGACGCGACCTGCGGTGACGGCGCCGCTACGCCCGAGCCGCGCCCCAGTCGATCCGGCCGGCGAGCACGTGCAGGCGCCCGCCCAGCACGGGGTCGACCGACGACGCCCAGGCCACCCGGCCAAGGACGGCGTCGCGAAAGGTCGCCGGGTCGGCGTCACGCACCTGGGAGGCCCACCCGTGCACCGCGCAGTTGTGCAGCAGCGCGCGCAGCGCGTCCCGTTCCGGCCGCGGCAGGGTGGGCCGCACGTTCACCACCGCGCCCAGCACCTGCCGGCGCCGTCCCGGCCCGGCGACGCGCGTCTTGCCCGGGTGCACCCGGAACCCCTCGTCCGCGGCGAGCCCGGCCAGCCGGCGGTCGAGCCGGGCGCAGACCAGGTTGGCCAGCGCCGGTGACGTCGGCGCGCCCTGCGGCAGGTGCGGGACGGCCAGCCGCCGCCCGAGCCGCCGGTGCCGGTCGCGGCCGGCGGGGTCGCCGGGCACCGGCACCCGCCGCCACACCGCCACGGGCACGACGGGCGCCCGGCCGGCGCCGTCAGGCGCGCACGGCCTCCCGGACCTCCCGCAGTGACGGGTTGGTCAGGTACCGCCCGCCGACGACGACGGTCGGCGAGACCTCCCAGCCCTCGGGGTGGTGCGCGCGGACGGCCGCGGCGCCGTCCGGGTCGTCGGCGAAGCGCACCGAGCGGTGGGGGAGGCGGGTCAGCGCCATCTGCGCCCGCAGCTTCGCCGAGAAGGGACACCCCGGCCTGTGGTAGACGGTGACGGCCTGGTCGGTCATGACGACTCCTGCGCTCGAGCGTGCGGTCGGCAGCGTCCTCCGCCGCGCCCACCGGGGCGAGGAGCACACCCCGGCCGAGCGGCGCGGCCCCCCGCCGGGCAGGCTGGACGAGTGAGCTGGCTGGTCACCGGGGGAGCGGGGTACGTCGGGGCGCACGTCGTCCACGCCATGGTGGCGGCGGGGGAGGACGTCGTCGTCCTCGACGACCTCTCGACCGGCGACGCCGACCGGCTGGCCGGGCTGCCGGGGGTGCCGCTGGAGGTCGGCTCGGTGCGGGACCGCGGGATGGTCCGGCGGGTGCTGCGCGAGAACGGCGTGACCGGGGTGGTGCACCTGGCGGCCAGGAAGCAGGTCGCGGAGTCGGTGGCCGACCCGCTGCTGTACTGGGCCGAGAACGTCGAGGGCCTGGTCGCGCTGCTCGAGGGCTGCCGCGCGAAGGGCGTCACCCGCTTCGTGTTCTCCTCCAGCGCCTCGGTCTACGGCACGCCCGACACCGAGCGGGTCGACGAGGACACCGACTGCCGCCCGCTGTCCCCCTACGGGCGCACCAAGCTGGCCGGTGAGGACCTCCTGCGCGACTGCGCCGCCTGGGGGCTGGCCGCCACCAGCCTGCGCTACTTCAACGTGGCCGGTGCCGCGGCCCCCGAGCTCGGCGACCGGGGGACGGCGAACCTGGTGCCGCTGGTCTTCGCCGCCCTCGACGCCGGCCGGCCGCCCCAGCTCTTCGGCGACGACCACCCGACCCCGGACGGCAGCCCGGTGCGCGACTTCGTGCACGTCTCCGACGTCGCCGACGCCCACGTGGCCGCGGCCCGCGCCCTCGCCGCCGGCCGGCCCGGCGGCACGTACAACGTCGGCCGCGGCGAGGGCAGCAGCGTGCGGGAGGTGCTGCGGGTCGTCGCCGAGGTCACCGGCGGGGACACCACGCCCGAGGTGGCCGGCCGTCGTCCCGGGGACCCGGCCCGGGTGGTCGCCGCCGTCGACCGGATCGCCCGCGACCTCGGCTTCCGGGCCACCCGCGACCTGCGGGACATGATCACCAGCGCGTGGACCGCCTGGCGGGCGCTGCAG
Organism: Geodermatophilus dictyosporus; assembly: GCF_900115505.1. Classification (GTDB taxonomy): domain Bacteria; phylum Actinomycetota; class Actinomycetes; order Mycobacteriales; family Geodermatophilaceae; genus Geodermatophilus; species Geodermatophilus dictyosporus. The sequence goes on from NZ_FOWQ01000009.1 coordinate 25,147, forward strand.
CCGCTCTGACCCGGTCCCGTCGCGGCCCGACACCTCCACCCAGGTGGGTCGCGCTCTGAACACAGGTGCGTGCAGAGCACGACCGAGCGTCGGACACCGGTGTCCCCGTCGGCCGCCGGGCGTCGGCAGGGACCGGGACGTCTCAGCCGGCCAGCTCCCGGGCGCCGGCGTCGGCCAGGAGCACCTCGGGCAGGCCGGCCAGCGCCGCCCGCATCGCCTCCGGCCCGCCGAACTGGAAGCCGAGCTGGGTCGTGTAGCGGGCGCAGGCGTCGGCCCGACGGTCGAGGTCCTGCGGCAGCTCGAGCGGCGTCAGCCCGGCGGGCAGCTCCGGCCCCGGGACGGCGTCCGGGTCGCGCAGCACGTAGGGCGAGTCCCGCCACCACAGCACCGGTCGGCCGGTGCCGGCGACGGCGCGCAGCACCTGGAGGTGGTCGACGTGCCCGCCCAGCGCCTGCGGGGCCAGCCACAGGTCGCCGGGCAGGCCGGTCAGGGCCGCCCGCACGTCCTCCCACGCGTCGTCGTCGGGGTGCACGCCGGCGAACAGCTCCGCCGCGCTCCCGTACCCGCGGTGCGGCGCCTCGCGCAGGTCCAGGTGCAGCGGCGTCACCCCCAGCACGGCCATCGCGGCGGCGTCCTCGTCACGGCGCAGGGCCATGTAGTCGACGTCGGCGGGCAGTCCCTTGTCCAGCTGGCAGGCCAGCGCGAACCCCTCCGGGCCGGGCACGCTGCGGGTGAAGCAGGTGACCACCGTGACCTCGTGCCCGGCGTCGGTTAGCGCGGCGAGCGTGCCCCCGACCGAGAACGCGGCGTCGTCGAGGTGCGGGCTGACGGCCACGACCTTCACGACGCGACCCTCACAGCAGGTGCGCGGCCGACCGGAAGCGGCACGAGAGGTCGACCTCGGGCGGCATCGTCCGACCGGGGGACGGCGTCGTCCCCGCCACCTCCCGGTAGACGGTGTCGATGGAACGGGCCAGCACCGGCCACGAGTAGAGCCGGCGCACCTCCTCCAGCGCCGTCGCCGCCAGCCGCTCCCGCAACGAGCCGTCGCCGAGCAGCCGGTCCAGCGCGGCACGCAGGCCGGCGACGTCGCCCGGCTCGTGCAGCAGGCCGTTCTCGTCGTGCCGCAGGCAGTCGACGACGCCGACGCTGTCGGTGCTCACCGTGGGCACGCCGCTGGCCATCGCCTCGAGCAGCGTGTTGGAGAACCCCTCGCTGTAGGTCGGGCTGACGAACACGTCGGCGGCGCGGTAGACCGCCGGCGCCTCGTCAGGAGGCACGTAGCCGAGGAACGTCGTCCGCCCGTCGGCCCGGGCGCGGGCCTCGTCCAGGTCGGGGCCGATGCCCGAGACGACCAGCCGGACGCCGTCGGGCAGCGCCTCGAGCAGGTCGAGCACGCCCTTGCGGCGGTCGACCCGGCCGTGGAACAGCAGCACCGGCGGGTCCTGCAGCGCGCCCAGCGGCCGCTCGGCCGGCGTGAAGCGGCGGGTGTCGGTGGCGCCCGGGACGATCGTGAAGCGCGCCGGGTCCGACCCCAGGTTGCCGACCACCTCGTCGCGGAAGCTGGCGCTGCCGATGAGCACCGCGCTCGAGGAGTCGACGACGGTGCGCATGGCGTGCGCGTGGGTGGCGCAGCAGGTGCCCACCCAGTGCCCGTCGCCGCCCTGGATGCTCACCACGGCCGGCAGCCCGGTCTCCCGCGCGGCGGCCAGCACCGCCAGCCCCGGCGGGTAGCCGTACTGGGCGTGCAGGACGTCGAAGGGCCGCTCGGCGTGCCGGTCGAGCACCGTGCGCACGATCCCGGCGACGTCGCCCTCCCAGTCGGCGGGGACGACGGTCTCCCCGCGGCTGGGCAGCGCGTGCACCTCGACGCCGGCGGGCACGCGGTCGGGCGGGGGCGGGCCGCCGCCGTAGACGCGGGTGCCGGCCTCGTCGTCGCGGTACTGGCTGATCAGCACCACCTCGTGGCCGAGGGCGACCAGCTCGCGCAGCAGGTTCTCCGCGTAGACGCTCATCCCGCTCACCGCCGGCCAGTAGCGGCGGCTGACGAAGCAGATCCTCACGCCGCCTCCGCCGTCCGCAGGATCTCGACCGACCGCGGCACCATCTCGTGCGCGCGGTGCCCGTCGCGGGACAGCTCCAGCGTCACCAGCCGGTCGTAGGAGGCGTCCCGCAGCGCCCGCAGCACCGCGGGCAGGTCGACGTCGCCCTCGTCGAGCGGCAGGTGGTCGTGCACGCCGCGGCGCATGCCCTCCACGGCGACCGTGCCCAGGTGCGGCGCGAACGCGGCCACCGCCTCCTCGGGCGCGTACGCGCCGGCCACCACGCAGTGCCCGGTGTCGAGCGCCAGCGTGATCCCGGGCGCCTCCGCCGCCAGCCGCGCCCAGTCGTCGCAGTCCTCGACGAGCATCCCGGGCTCGGGCTCGACGGCCAGTGCGTACGAGCGCCCGCCGTGGCTGTCGACCAGCGCGCGCACCCCGTCGGTGAACCAGCCCCAGGCGGCGTCGCGGTCCACGCCCGGCCTCGGCACGCCGGCCCAGAAGCTCACCGCCTCCGCGCCCAGCACCTCCGCCAGGTCGCAGGCCAGCCGCAGGTAGGCCAGCCGCCGCGCACGCCCCTCGGCCGACGCGGTCACGAAGGTCGGCTCGTGCTTGGCCCGCGGGTCGAGCAGGAACCGGGCGCCGGTCTCCACGACCACGCCGAGGTCCAGCTCGTCGCAGCGCGCCCGCACGGCCTCGGCCTGGGCGAACGCGTCGGAGGCGAACGGGTCGAGGTGCACGACGTCGAGGGTGAGCGCCACCCCGGCGTAGCCGCAGTCGGCGAGGAGGGACAGCGCGTCCGACAGCCGGTGCGAGGTCAGCCCGTTGGTGTTGTAGGCGTACCGCAGGCTCACGAGGCTCCTGCCTCCGACGCCAGGACCTCGGCCACCACGTGCCGGCCCGGCTCCCGGTACAGCGCGTACAGCGCACCCACCCGCCGCTCGGCGCCCGCGCGGTCGAACCAGGCCGGTCCGCCCAGGCGCTCCTCGGCCGCAGGCGTCAGGTGCACCCGCGCCCAGCCGCCCGGGTCGGCGCCGACGACCGCCAGCCCCTCGTCGTGCTCGACGAGCCGCCGCACGCCGCGCTCGCCGATCCGGCCGTAGCTCATCGTCTCGACCTCCAGGCCGGTCACCAGCACCTTGGCCGCGACCGCGTCGCCGACCGAGGGCTGCAGCTCGACCAGCACGTCGTGCCCGGCGGCCTGCACCGCGCCGGTGACGGTCGCGTGCAGGTCGTCGCCGGACCACGTCGGCAGGTCGGCCAGGGCCACGGTCGAGCGGCGGGAGAGCACGGTGTCCTGCAGCAGGTCGACCAGCGCGGTGGTGCCCATCCGGGTCCAGGCCAGCATCGCCTGCAGCGCGCGGTCCTCCTCCACCAGCCGCTCCGGCGGGTGCCCGCCGCGCCAGTGCTCCAGGTAGCCCGGCGGCGTGGCCGGCAGGACGACGTCGAAGGGCCCGTGCATGAAGGCCTTGCGGCTGCGCGCCGAGGCGAACTCGTGCAGTGCCTTGCGGACGGCGGTGTCGCGGTCGGGGTGCGCCGCCTCCCCGCAGGCGGTGGCCATCACCGGCACCGGCTCGGAGCCGTCGCGCGAGCACCCCACCGCGTAGACGTCGACCACGCCGAACTCCGTCGAGGCCAGCTTCACCGCCACGTCGATGCCGGCGGCGTCGAGCCGGTCGAGCAGCGCGAGGGCGTCGGGGTCGGTGAGCCCGGCCAGGTCGACGACGACGCCGCGGTCCATCACCCGGAAGGCGGTGGCGTTGCCGTCGCGCTGCAGCACCTCGAGCAGCGCGTGGGTGACCGCGCGGCCGGCGTCGAAGGCCGCGCCCTGGCCGTTGGTGATGACCGTGGTCAGCCAGCCGCCGGGCGGGGGAGCGCCGGGCAGGTCGTCGGGCGCCGACGCCACGAGCTCGGCGGGCACCTGCACCGTCTCGCCGTCGCGCAGCCGGGTCATCGGCAGCCACTGCAGGACGCGGTCGTCGGAGTGGTCGCTGCCGGCCTCCAGGCACAGCTCGCGGGGGTCGGCGACCCGGTCGCGGCCGTGCCGGCGGGTCATCTCGGCGTAGGAGCCCTGCTCGCGCGCGACCCCCTGGTGCGCGCGCAGCGACAGCGCCATCTCGGCCATCTCGCCCATCGCGCCGGTGCGGGCCTCCTCGCGGGTGGCGCCGTAGCCCAGCCCGCTGCCCCCCGGGTGCAGCTCCGACGGCGGCAGCACCGCCGAGTGCAGGGGCACGTCGAGGACATCGATGCCCTCGATGGCGAAGTCCTCGACCGGCGTGGGGAACGAGTCCCGGTACCGCTGCGACGGCGTCGTCCCCGTCGTCGTCACAGCTCGGCCAGGGGGACGGGGGCGGCGTCCGGCGGCCCGGACAGCAGCCGCTGCACGAGGTGGACGACGTGGTCGGTGGTCACGCCGGGGACCATCTCGAACGGCGTCGCGACGGCGCCGAAGTCGAGCACCCCGACGACGGCGAGCATCTCCCGCAGCTCCCCGTGCGAGAGCGGGATCTGCGCGTGGAACGCCTTGTGCGCGCTCAGCGCCACCGGCTGCCCGTCGTCGGAGAGGTCGACCTTGAGCGAGTCGCCGCAGAACAGGATGCCGCGGCGGGAGTCGTGCAGCACCGAGTGGCCGGGGAAGTGCCCGCCGGTGCGGTGCAGCGTGAGGCCGGGCGCGAGCTCGAGCTCGTCGTCGGCCGGCCAGGTGACCCGGAAGGCCTTGGTCCAGACCAGGTCGTGCACGTTGACGCAGACCACCCGCGGCTCGAGCTCCTGCTGCAGCTGCCACAGCGCGCCGTAGCCGTGCACGTGCGACGACGCCAGCACCGGGAAGCCGCCCTTCTCGGCGGCCATCCGGCGCAGCTCGGCGAGCATGTCGGCGGTGTACCAGGGGGCGCACTCGAAGCCGACCAGGCCGATGTCGGTCTCGATCACCCACCCGCGGCTGTCGAGGCCGAAGCGCGGCTTGGTGCCGAACTCGGTGACGCCGTCGACCGGGGCCGGCCGCCAGGAGCCGGTGACCAGCTCGTCGGCCTGCTTGTCGGTGACGAACTCGAAGCCGTGCTCGGGCAGCGCGTTGCGCACGTCGGCGCAGACCGGGCAGACGAGCGGTCCGGGCGCCGGCCAGCGCTGCCAGTGCCCGCAGTTGGTGCAGGCGTAGGCGGGCAGGTCGGGCAGCAGCCCGCGGTAGGGGTTGGTGTCGACCTGGCTGGCGCCGTGCCGCGCGCCAGTGCCGTCAGCAGTGAGGTCGGCGGCGGGGTCGGTGGCCCGGTCGATGGCGGACGGGACGTCGGGCGAGCTCACGGTCTTCCTCCGTCGAGAGCGGTGAGGAGCAGGCGGTGCAGGGCGAGGTCGCGGGCGGCGTCGTACGGCCACCGTGCGCGGCCCGCGACCGCGTCGGTGAAGGCGGCGAACTGCGCCCGGAATGGCGGGGTGTCGGCGAACGGCACGTCCACCGGGTCGGGGCGGTACAGCGTCAGGGAGCCTCCCGCCGTCTGGCCCATCGTGTCGACGGCGACCGCCAGGCCGCGGGTGCCGACCACCTCCAGCCGCCGGCGGGGCAGCGCGTCGGGGGTGTTGAACGCGACGTGCAGGCTCACCAGCACCCCGCCGTCGGTGGTGCCGGTCAGGAGCGCACCGTCGTCGACCCCGTAGTCGTGCACGCGGGTCTGCAGCAGCGCCGACAGCGCGGTCACGTCCTCGCCGAGCAGCGTGCCGGCGAGGTCCAGGCCGTGCGGGGCGAGGTCGATGGCGGCGCCGCCGCCGGCGCGGGCGGGGTCGACCCGCCAGTTGTCGTGCGGCCGGCCGTCGGGCGTCCAGTCACCGGGCAGCCAGCAGCAGTAGACGATCCGCACCGCGGTCACGGTGCCCAGCTCGGGCACGAGCTCGCGCAGCCGCACGTGGGCGGGGTGCCAGCGCTGGTCGTAGGCGGTGCCGAGCAGCACCCCGGCGTTGGCGCACGCGTCGACCAGCGCCTGCGCGCCGCCGACGTCGGCGGCCAGCGGCTTCTCGCAGAGCACCGCCTTGCCGGCCGCGGCGGCCGCCTCGACCAGCGACCGGTGCCCGGCGTTGGGGACGGCGACGTAGACGGCGTCCAGCCCCGGGGTGGCCAGGAACTCCGCGAGGTCGGTGCTGCGCCGGGCGCCCTCGACCGGCACCCGCTCCAACGCGGCGGCGTCGAGGTCGTGCAGCGCCACCACCCGCGCGTCCGGCACGTCGAGCAGCGCGGGCAGCGCGTGGTCGCGCGCCACCCACCCGCAGCCGGCGACGCCCCAGCCGACGGTCGGGGTCACCATGCCTCCGGCAGGTCGACGAGCAGCCGGCGGCGGGCGGCGTCGGCGGGCAGCGGGTCGGGCCAGCGCTCCGGCAGGTACGACGAGCGCGGCCCGTACTCGGCGGCGTAGCGCTCGCTGGGCCAGGTCAGCACGCCGTCGCGGTAGAGCGGGTTGGGCGACAGCGGCGGCAGCGGCTCGCCCAGGTCGGCCGGCGCGGGACCCGGCGGGTCGCCGGCCACCAGCGCCACCGCCTCGCTGGCGTGCAGGTCGGCGGGCGCGGCCGGCCGGGGCGGGCGGCCCTCGAGCAGCGAGCGGGTGAGCTCGTCGTCGTCGTAGAGCAGGTCGGTGCCGAGCACCTCGGCGTAGCCCTCGGGCGTCAGCGGCTGTCCGTGCGGGTCGGCCACGTGCGCGTGCCCGACGACGACGGTGCCGCCGTCCCCGGCCAGCGCGCGCATCGCCGCCGCAGCTGCGGGCTTGTCGCGCAGGAAGTAGAAGGCGTCGTGGCACATGACGTGGGCCGGGGAGCCGACGGCGAGGTCGGGCGCCGCGGTCAGGTCGGCGCAGACGTAGCGTGCGTCCGGGCACACGAACCGCCGGGCCAGCCACAGCTTGGCCCAGACGACGTCGACGCCGAGCAGGTCGCCCGCCCCCCGCCGCGACAGCTCCCGCAGGTGTGCGCCGATCCCGCAGGCGACGTCGACCACCGGGCGCCCGCCGGGCCAGTGCGCCTGCAGCAGCGCCAGTCCCGCCAGGTGCGTGGGGTCGGACCAGCGGTGGGCGAAGTAGTCGGCCACCCGCCCCATGCCGAGCAGCTCCATGGCCTCGCGCAGGGTGCGCGCGGCCGGCACGCGGGCCAGCTGCTCGGGCGGGGGCGGCGGCTCGGTCCACCAGTCGTCGGCGTCGGCGAGCAGCAGCACCCGCGCGCGGTCGGTCTCCCCGGCGGCCACCAGCCCGGCGACCTCCGCGCGCAGGTCGTCGCGGCCGGCCCGGGCGAAGGGGATCCCGTCCACGACGGGGGCGTCGAGGAGCAGGCCGGTCACAGCCCGGCCGCCGCCAGCACGTCGAGGTGGTAGCCCTGTACGGGCCCGGCGTGCACCAGCTCCAGGTCGTCGAGCGCCTGGGCGGCGGTGAACGCCGCCGCCCGCGCGTGGTGGTGCACCTGCAGCACCCGGTCGAGGACGTCGGCGGCGTGGAAGGCCCGGGCCTCCGGCACGTCGGCGCCCGGCCGCAGCGCCAGGACCGCGCGCAGCCGGCCGGCCAGCGGACCCGGCAGGGCGGCGAGCTCCCGCTCCTCCAGCGCGGCCATCACCCGCTCCAGCGCGTCGCCGAGCAGCACCTCGCCGGCGAACCCCGCGTCGGGCAGGACGACGTTGTGCAGGTGGTGGCCCAGGCCCAGCAGGAACGGCGCCACCGGGTCGGCGCCGACCACCGGCGCGACCAGCACCGCGTACACCGCCACGGTCAGGCAGTGGTCGCCGTGGCTCTCCGGCGGCTCGACGACGACGCGCGGCCTGCCCGGCGCGGTGGCCCCGGCGCGCGGCTGGGCGTTGAGCGCACCGGCCAGCCCCGGCGCGGGGCTGGGCAGCGGGAGCGGCCCCAGCGCCGCCCGCAGCCGCTCGCGCAACTCCGGGTCCAGCGGGCCGGCGACCTCGTCGAAGCCACGGCGCAGCACCTCGAGCGCCTCGGCGTCCGACAGCCCGGCGGTGGTCAGCACCCCGGCGTCGATGCCGGCCAGCCGGGCGCGGGCGACGGCGGCGGCCGTCTCCGACCACGCGACGGCGGCGAGGTCCTCGCCGGCCACCAGCCGCGCCCAGGCGCGGGTGAAGGCCTGCTCGGCCAGCGAGCCGGGGACGCCGGAGACGCGGACGCGCTTGGCGTCGCCGATCTCGGCGAGCAGCGGCCGCAGTCCGGCGAGCGCCTGCAGGGTCCCGGGCGAGGCGAGCGCGGTCACCGGGAGGGAGCGCCGGCGGCCAGCCAGTCGAGCAGCGCGGACTCCTGCCGGTGGAAGGCGTGCTCGGGCACGCTCCCGTCGGCGGTCATCGGGGCCTTGAAGAACCAGCCCAGCTGCCGCTGCACCCCGCCCTCGCCGCGCTGCTGCGCGAGGTCGGTGAGCCGGGCCAGCTCCAGGGCCAGCGGGGCGGCGAGGATGGAGTCGCGGCACTGGAAGTCGACCTTGACCTGCATGCGCTGGCCGAGGAAGCCGACCAGGTCGATGGCGTCCCAGGCCTCCTTCTGGTCGCCGCGCGGCCGGTAGTAGTCGATGCGGACGACGTGGTCCTCGACCGGGTAGCCCAGGATCGAGTCGAGCACGCTGCCCTTGGTGTTCAGCTTGCTGGCCAGCGAGTCGGGGTCGTCGAGGGCCAGGCCGTCGCGGTTGCCGAGGATGTTGGTGGAGTACCAGCCCTCGACGGTCAGCGAGCGGGCGCGGAAGGCCGGCGCGAGCACGGTCTTCATCATCGTCTGGCCGGTCTTGCCGTCCTTGCCGGCGACCGGCACGCCGCGGGCCTCGGCGAACGCGACCAGGGCCGGGACGTCGGCGGCCAGCGACGGCGTGAAGTTGACGTAGCCGACGCCCTCGGCGATCGCCGCGTAGGCGTAGACCATCGCCGGCGTGATGGCGCGGTCGTCGGCGTCGAGCCCGGCCTCGAAGGCCTCGATCGTCTGCAGTGCCGGCGCGGCCGGGTCGGGCCAGCGCTCGGTGGAGGCCAGGTTGACCAGCACCAGGCCGTCGAGGGACTCCTCCTCGCGGAAGCGGCGCAGGTCGGCGCGGACGGCGTCGACCTGGGCGCGGCGCGTCTCGGCCAGGACGACGTTGCCGCCGGTGACGTTGCGGCAGAAGTCGGCGTCCCCGGCCGCCGGCCACGGCGTCACGGCCGACAGCGCCGGGCCGGCCTGCTCCAGCTGGCGGGAGTCGAGCACGGCGTGCTGCTCGGCGGCCTTGCGCAGGTCGGAGCCGTCGAGGTCCCACCCGCGGACGACGAGGCAGTCGTAGGACACCAGACCGGTGGTCTCCTCGACCGGTCCGCCGGCGACCTCCAGCCCGGCGAGCGGCAGCCCGTCGGTACCGGCCGCCCCGGTGCGGACCAGTTCCAGACCGGCGACGGCGGTCGTCGCGACCGCGCCCCCCAGTCCGACCACAGCGACGCCGACTCGACGGGACTCCTGCGACAAGACGATCTCCCCACCCTCGACGGGTGGACCTCCGCCACCCCCCGCCCGAGCCTGACACAGCGCTCGGGACCCCGCCGGGTGAGGTCCAGATTCTGGTCCGCAACCGAGTGGCCCGCCGTCATCTGCGCCCGTAGCAGTGTCGGGGAGGCCCCGCGGGCCTCCGGCCCGGGCCAGGATGGGGCCCCGCCCACCCGACAGGAGCCTGCCGTGACCGTGCCGCCCGCCGCCCAGTCCCAGCCCTCCGCCGCGATGGTGGTACCGCGCTTCGCCGTCCGCCAGCGGATCACCGTGATGGTCAACCGCTACGAGGTCCGCGCGGTGCAGCCCGACGGCAGCGAGGGCCACCTCCTGGCGATGGCCCAGCAGAAGCGGCTCAAGCTCAAGGAGGAGGTGGTGTTCACCGCCGACGAGGCGCGGACCCGCCCGGTCTTCTCCTTCCGGGCCCGCCAGCGGCTCGACGTGCACGCCGAGCACGACGTGTTCGACGAGTACGGGCAGGTGCTCGGCTCGTTCCGCAAGCGGTTCGGGGCCAGCCTGCTGCGCTCGACCTGGGAGCTGTCGGCGCCCGGCCTGCAGGCGATCGGCCGGGAGCGGCGGCCGTTCCTGGCGATCCTGCGGCGCATCTGGGAGTTCATCCCCTACCTCGGCGACCTCTGGGTGCCCTTCGTCTTCCACTTCGACTTCGTCGACACCGCCACCGGAGCGCCGGTGCTCGTCGTGGAGCGGCGCAAGAGCATCCGCGACCGCTACGACGTCCACGTCCCCGACCCGCGGCTGGACTTCCGCGTGGCCGCCTCGATGGCCGTGGCCCTCGACGCCCTGCAGAGCCGGTGACCTCCACCGGCGACCTCACCGACTCGAGTGGCGACTTCACCGACGACTTCGACGGCGACGACCTCGACCGCGACGTCTGGGTCCCCCACTACCTGCCGCAGTGGAGCTCGCGGGCGGCCACCGCGGCGTGCTACGAGGTCCGCGACTCCTGCCTGCGGCTGTACCTGCCCGAGGAGGCGCCGCTGTGGTGCCCTGGCGACCACCCGCCGCTGCGGGTCTCGGGCATCCAGTCCGGCGTCTTCTCCGGGCCGGTCGGCAGCACGGTCGGGCAGCAGCCGGTGCGGCCGGGCGCCGTCGTCCGCGAGGAGCAGCCGGCGCACTGGGGGTGGACGCCGCGGTACGGGCGGCTGGAGATGCGGGCCCGCGCGACCGTGACGCCGCGGTCGATGGTCGCCTGGTGGCTGGTCGGCCTGGAGGACGTCCCGGAGCGTTCCGGCGAGCTGTGCGTGGTGGAGGTGTTCGGCGACGCCGTCGACCCGGTCGAGGGGGCCGCCGTCGGCGCGGGCACCCACCCCTTCCGCGACCCGCGGCTGCCCGAGGACTTCGCCGCCCCTCGGCCGGGGATCGACGTGGCCGACTGGCACACCTACGCCGTCGACTGGCGTCCCGACGGCGCGACGTTCGCCGTGGACGGGCGGGTGCTGCGCGAGGTCGCGCGCACCCCCGACTACCCGGTGCAGGCGATGCTGGCCGTCTTCGACTTCCCGGACGAGGCGGTGCCGGGGGAGCCCTACGTCGTCCCCGAGCTCGTCGTCGACCGGATCGGCGGCGGCTGAGCCTCAGGCCGGCAGCGGGAAGACCAGCAGCGAACTCGACGCCGTGGCCACCTGCCTGCCGGCCGCGTCGAGCACCTCGCCCTCGGCGAAGGCGACCCGCCGGCCGGGCTTGACCACCCGGCCGACGGCGGTCAGCGGCCCGCTGGCCTGGGTCACCGCCCGCAGGTAGGTGACCTTGAGCTCGATGGAGGTGTAGCCGACGCCGTGCGGCAGCGTGGTGTGCACCGCGCACCCCGCGACGGAGTCCAGCAGCGTGCAGACCAGCCCGCCGTGCACGACGCCGATCGGGTTGTAGACCGACTCGTCGACGGCGCAGCGGAACTCGACCCGGCCCTCCTCGACGACGGCCACGTCCATCTGCACCAGCGCCGCGATCGGCGGCGGCGGCAGGAGGCCGTCGCGCACGGCCCGCAGCGCCTCCAGCCCCGAGCGCTCCCGCCCGCCGGCCGCGGTGACCATCGGGTCGTGCCAGCGGACGGTGCGCGTGCGCGGCTCGCCCCACGACCCCGGGGCGGCGACCGGTGACCCCGGGACGGCGTCAGTGCTCATGGCCGTGCTCCTCGGCGGGCAGGCCCGACAGCACCCGGCCGGCCGGGGTGAGCACCCGCTCGACCCGGCTCTCGTTGACCGGCTCGCCGCACGTCCGGCACACCCACGCGGCATCGACGGGGTGCGCCCCGTGCCCGGCCGGCGCGTGCTGCAGGCGCACCGGCGGCTCCTCGGCGGCCCACCGGTCGCCCCACTGCAGCAGCGCCTGCAGCACCGGCAGCAGGTCGCGGCCCGACGCGGTGAGGTGGTAGCCCGAGCGCGGCGGCGAGTCGCTGTACTGCCGCCGCTCCAGCACGCCGGCGGCGACCAGCGCGTTGAGCCGGGCGGTCAGCCGGTCGCGGGGTGCGCCGGTGCCCCGCACGATGTCGCTGAAGCGGTGGTTGCCCAGCGACACCTCCCGGACGACGAGCAGCGCCCACCGCTCACCCACCAGCTCCAGCGCGGCGGCGATCGAGCAGGGGCGCCCCGGGAGGGAGGCCAGGTCGAACGAGGCGGTCACACCCGTCAGTTTGCCGGTCGAACCGACATCGCGCCACTGCCCCGGGACGGCGACGGGCGGGGACCCGTGGTGGGTCCCCGCCCGAGGCGAGGTGCTGGAACGGCCCCCTCGCAGTGCTGGAACGGCCCTCCTGCAGGGTCCCAGCCCGAGCGTCAGCGAGGGGTGGGGGGCAGGAGGGTCCTTCAGCTCTTCGGCCGCGCGCCGGCGCGCAGGGCGCCGAGGAGGTCGTGGTTGAGCCGCGAGATGTTCTCCATCGAGATGCCCTTCGGGCAGCTGGCGGAGCACTCACCGATGTTCGTGCAGCCGCCGAAGCCCTCGAGGTCCTGCTGGTGGATCATGTTCACGACGCGGTCGTCGCGCTCGGGCTGGCCCTGCGGCATGAGCCCCAGGTGCACGACCTTCGACGACGTGAACAGCATCGACGAGGCGTTCGGGCAGGCCGCCACGCAGGCGCCGCAGCCGATGCAGGTGGCGGCGTCGAACGCGGCGTCGGAGTCCTTCTTGGCGACCAGGATCGAGTGCGCCTCGGGCGCGGTGCCGGTCGGGGCGCTGATGTAGCCGCCCGCCTGGATGATCCGGTCCAGGGCCGAGCGGTCGACGGCGAGGTCCTTGATCAGCGGGAACGCCGTCGCCCGCCACGGCTCGACGTCGATCGTGTCGCCGTCCTTGAACGACCGCATGTGCAGCTGGCAGGTGGCCGTCTGCGGGTGCGAGTCGAACAGGCCGTTGCCGTGGGCGCGGCCGTTGATCATCACGCCGCAGGAGCCGCAGATGCCCTCGCGGCAGTCGTGGTCGAAGGAGACCGGGTCCTCGCCGTCGAGGATCAGTTGCTCGTTGAGGACGTCCAGCATCTCGAGGAACGACATGTCGGGGGAGACGTCGGCGACCTGGTAGGTCACCATCTTCCCCTTCTCTGCCGCACTCCGCTGACGCCAGACACGCAGCTTGAGGTTCATTACTTGTAGCTCCGCTGGGCGAGGTGGACGTACTCGAACTCGAGGGCTTCCTTGTGCAGGACGGGCGGGGCGCCTTCCGGCGTCCACTCCCACGCGGCGACGTAGGCGTAGTTCTCGTCGTCGCGCAGGGCCTCACCCTCGGGGGTCTGGCTCTCGGCGCGGAAGTGCCCGCCGCAGCTCTCGTTGCGGTGCAGGGCGTCGACGCACATGAGCTCGGCGAGCTCGATGAAGTCGGCGACCCGACCCGCGTGCTCCAGGCTCTGGTTGAAGCGGCCCAGCTCGCCGGGCACCTTCACGTTGGTCCAGAACTCCTGCCGGATCTCGGGGATCCGGTCGAGGGCCTTGCGCAGGCTCTCCTCCGAGCGCTCCATGCCGCACAGGTCGAACATGAGCCGGCCGAGCTCGCGGTGGAACGAGGCCGTGGTGCGGGTGCCGTTGATCGACAGCAGCCGCTCGCTCTGCGCCCGCACGCCCTCGAGCGCCTCGACGGCGGCCGGGTGCTGCGGGTCGACCTTCTCGAAGGGGCCGGCGGCCAGGTAGTCGTTGATGGTGTTGGGCAGGACGAAGTAGCCGTCGGCCAGGCCCTGCATGAGGGCACTGGCGCCGAGCCGGTTGGCGCCGTGGTCGGAGAAGTTCGCCTCGCCGATCACGAACAGGCCGGGGATCGTCGACTGCAGGTCGTAGTCGACCCACAGTCCGCCCATCGTGTAGTGCACGGCCGGGTAGATCCGCATGGGGACCTCGTAGGGGTCCTCACCCGTGATCTGGGCGTACATGTCGAAGAGGTTGCCGTACTTGGCCTCGATGGCCGGCCGGCCCAGCCGCTCGGTGGCCTCGGCGAAGTCGAGGTAGACGCCCAGGCCGTTGGGGCCCACGCCGCGGCCCTCGTCGCAGACGTTCTTGGCCTGCCGCGAGGCGATGTCACGGGGCACGAGGTTGCCGAAGGAGGGGTAGATCCGCTCGAGGTAGTAGTCGCGCTCGTCCTCGGGGATCTCCCGCGGGTCGCGGGTGTCCCCGCGCTCCTTGGGCACCCACACGCGCCCGTCGTTGCGCAGCGACTCGCTCATCAGCGTGAGCTTCGACTGGTACTCGCCGTGCACCGGGATGCAGGTGGGGTGGATCTGCGTGTAGCAGGGGTTGGCGAACAGCGCGCCCCGCTTGTGCGCCCGCCAGATCGCCGTGGCGTTGGAGCCCTTGGCGTTCGTGGACAGGTAGAAGACGTTGCTGTAGCCACCGGTGGCGAGGACGACGGCGTCGGCGAAGTGCGTGCTGATCTCGCCGGTGATCAGGTTCCGCGCGACGATGCCGCGGGCCTTCCCGTCGACGACGATCAGGTCCAGCATCTCGGTGCGCGCGAACTGCTCGACGCTGCCGGCCGCCATCTGCCGCTCGAGCGCCTGGTAGGCGCCGTAGAGCAGCTGCTGGCCCGTCTGGCCGCGGGCGTAGAAGGTCCGCGACACCTGCGTGCCACCGAAGGAGCGGTTGTCGAGCAGGCCGCCGTACTCACGGGCGAAGGGCACGCCCTGGGCGACGCACTGGTCGATGATGGCGGCGCTGACCTCGGCCAGTCGGTGCACGTTGTTCTCGCGGGCGCGGAAGTCGCCGCCCTTGACCGTGTCGTAGAACAGCCGGTGCACCGAGTCGCCGTCGTTGCGGTAGTTCTTGGCGGCGTTGATGCCGCCCTGCGCGGCGACGCTGTGCGCGCGGCGCGGGCTGTCCTGGTACCAGAACGACTTGACCTTGTAGCCGGCCTCGCCGAGCGTGGCGGCAGCCGCGCCGCCGGCCAGGCCGGTGCCGACGACGATGACGGTCAGCTTGCGGCGGTTGGCCGGGTTGACCAGCTTCGCGCGGAAACGGCGCTCGCTCCAGCGCTCACCGATCGGGACGTCCATCGGGGCCTTGGTGTCGGCGATGGGGGCGCCGACGGTGAACAGTTCGAGGGCCATGACGAGTGCTCCTACTCGATGATGCCGACGAGGACGCTGAGCGGCGGGATGAGGAAGCCCGCGGTCAGCACCACGGCGAACACCGTGGCGAAGGCGTTGACGGTGCGCTCGCGCGTCTTGTTGCTCTGCCCCAGCGTCTGGGTGGCGCTCCAGACGCCGTGCCGGAGGTGGAAGCCCAGGGCCAGCAGCGCCACGACGTAGACCAGGGTGACGAACGGGTTGGAGAAGCCGGCGATCGCGCGGTCGTAGGGCGTCGCGTCGTGGCCCGCCGGGTTCGCCACACCGAGCGTGAGGTCGAGGATGTGGTAGACGATGAACAGCCCGAGGATGACGCCGCCCCAGCGCATGGTCCGCGAGGCGTAGCTCTGCGCCACCTGCTTGCGCGCCACGTACTGCTGGGGGCGGGCCCGCTTGGCCTGGCGCCACAGCGAGATGGCCGCCCAGATGTGCGCGGCCACCGCGACGAGCAGGACGAGGCGGATGATCCACAGGACGGTCTGTCCCGGGACGGCCGGCTCGCCGATGCGGCGGATCCACTCGGAGTACCCGTTGAAGGTCTCCGCGCCGGCGAAGAGCTTCAGGTTCCCCACCATGTGTGCGACCAGGTACAGGACCAGGATGATCCCGCTGACCGCCATCACGACCTTCTTGAAGACCGAGCTGGTCTTCGCTGCCTTCGGGGTCCTGCGCTGGCCCGAGTGCGTCACCGTCACCACGACTCAAAGTTAGGCTCCATAACCCGGTTGCGGCCACGTGAACACGCAGTGACTCACCTCATGTAAGGGAACCCTCAGCGCAGGTCAGGACGTTGGTGGTCGCTCGCCGGGCGTGGCAGCGTTCCGGCACCACCACCCGATCGGAGGAGGACGCGTGGCAGGACCGACCCGGGGGTTCCTCGGCAGGCGGCGCGAGCGGGATCCGCGGCTGCCGCCCGGTCAGTACGACGCCGGCGCCGACTGGCCGGTGCTCACGGCCGAGCCGACACCGCGCATCGCGCCGGAGACCTGGAGCATCACCGTCGACGGCCGCGTCGAGAGCCCGACGACGTGGTCGTGGGACGACGTCCACCGGCTGCCGGCCTCGGAGTACCGCGGCGACATCCACTGCGTGACGACGTGGTCGAAGTTCGACACCCACTTCGCCGGCGTCAGCGTCGACACGCTGCTCGAGGCCGCCCGGCCGACCGCCGACGCGCACTTCGTCATGGCGACGGCCAAGACCGGCTACACCACCAACCTGCCGCTCGAGGACGTCACCGGCGGGCGGGCGTGGCTGGTGTGGGAGTTCGACGGCAAGCCGCTGCCGATCGAGCACGGCGGCCCCGTGCGGCTGCTCGTCCCGCACCTCTACTTCTGGAAGAGCGCCAAGTGGGTCACCCGGCTGACCCTCCTGCAGCGCGACCAGCAGGGCTTCTGGGAGCAGAACGGCTACCACGACCGGGGCGACCCCTGGCGCGAGCAGCGCTACCAGGGTGACTGAGCCGACGCTGGGGCTCGGCGGTCGCCGGGCCCCGGCCGGCGGCTGGCGCACCGCGACGGTGGCCGCGCTCGACCGGCCGACGCCGCGCGGGGTGCGGCTGCTCCTCGACGTCCCCCACCGGGTCGAGCACCTGCCCGGGCAGCACTACGTCGTCCGGCTCACCGCCGAGGACGGCTACCGCGCGCAGCGCTCCTACTCGGTGGCCTCGCCGCCCGGTGACCCGCAGGTGGAGCTGTTCGTCGAGCGGCTCGAGGACGGCGAGGTGTCGGGCTACCTCGCCGACGTCGTCGAGCCCGGCGACGTGCTCGAGGTCCGCGGCCCCATCGGCGGCTGGTTCGTCTGGGACGGCCGCGGCCCGGCGCTGCTGGTGGGCGGCGGCAGCGGCGTCGTCCCCCTGGTGTCGATGCTGCGCACCGCCCGCGACCGGGGCCGGCCGGACCTGCTGCGGGTCGCGGCGGCGGCGCGCACCCGCACGCTGCTGCCCTACGCCGACGAGCTGGCCGGTGCCGGTGCGCTGCTGGCGCTCAGCCGCGAGGCGAACGGCGTCCGCCGGCCGGGCCGGCTCACCGCGGCCGACCTGGTGCCCCTGGTCGAGCCCGGGCAGACCGCCTTCGTCTGCGGGTCGGCGTCCTTCGCCGAGGCCGCGAGCCGGCTGCTGGTCGACGAGCTGGGGATGGCGCCGGCCGACGTCCGGGTGGAGCGCTTCGGTCCGAGCGGCGGCCCGGCCGCCTGAGGGCCGGCCGGACCCGGCCTCCCCGGCGGCCGGTGGCGCCGACGATGATCGAGGCCATGCCGAGCGCCGAGCCGACCGCCGGGGCCACCGCCGGGCCGACCCTCGAGGTGACCGCCGTCGACGCCGTCGACCCGGAGCTGCGGCGCCGGCTCCTGGCGTGCTGGACCGACGTCACCAACGCCGGCGGCGCGGTGGGCTTCGTCCCGCCGGTCACCGCCGACGACGTCGCCCCGGTGCTCGACGCGCTGCTCGAGCGGGTGCGGCAGGGCCGCGAGCGGCTGGTGGTGCTGCGGGTGGACGGCGAGCCGGCCGGCTGGGCGGTGCTGTCGCTGTCGCTCAGCCCGCTGCGCCGGCACTGGGCCACGGTGCTGCGCGTGCAGGTGCACCCGAGCCGGCAGGGGCGGGGGCTGGGCCGGGTGCTGCTGTCGGGGGTCCACGACGTGGCGCGCGCCCAGGGCCTGGAGATGCTGCACCTGACCGTGCGCAGCGGCTACGGCCTGGAGCGGTTCTACGCGGGCCTGGGCTACCGCGAGTTCGGCCGGATGCCCGGCGCGATCCGGGTGGCACCGGGCGACGACCGCGAGGAGGTCCACCTGGTGGTCACCCTCGGGCCGCCGGCTCAGCCCGCGGGCTGAGCCGCGGGGTCGACCCCGTCGACCGTCCCCCGCGAGGACAGCACCGCGAGCCGGGCGAACAGCTCCTCGGCGTACCAGCCCTCCTGCGCGGTCCGGGTGACCACCGCCGCGTGCGGCGCCCGGTCGTAGGCGAAGGCGTTGAGCGCCGCGGCGGAGTCCCAGACGCTGAAGGTGCCCTGCAGGCCCAGCGGCGCCTCGCCGATGCCGACGGCCATCCGCAGGCCCGGCGCGGTGTGCAGGTCGGCCGACACCGGCGGCACCGCCGACCAGAACCTCGCCGCCCGGCGCAGCACCAGCCGCGCGCGGGTGACCGCCGCGACCGGCCCGTCCCAGCGCTGCGGCCGCGGGGAGCCGAACGGCTCACGGCCCGACCACCGGCCGCGCGCGACCAGCGGGCGCAGCC
Organism: Geodermatophilus dictyosporus; assembly: GCF_900115505.1. Taxonomy (GTDB): domain Bacteria; phylum Actinomycetota; class Actinomycetes; order Mycobacteriales; family Geodermatophilaceae; genus Geodermatophilus; species Geodermatophilus dictyosporus. The sequence continues at coordinate 43,438 of NZ_FOWQ01000009.1, forward strand.
GCACCGACCACTCCTCGTCGGCGATGCGGCGCCAACTCGCGGCGACCGAGCCGTCGTCCAGGGCGTCGGCGGCGGCCTCGTCGTCCCACACGGCCAGCAGGCCCCACCGGCGGGGGTCGGCGTCGCGGACGGTGAAGGTGCGCCCGTCGCCGGTGCCCAGCAGCTTGGCGAAGCGCAGGCCGGGCGTGCGGGCCAGCGCCGGGCGCACCGACGCCATCCGCAGCGCCGCCCGCGGCACCGCCCGGCCGGGGACGCCCCACAGGTGCAGGGTCACCAGTGGCTGCGGGGTCACGGGTCCATCCTCCACGTCGTGCGCGGTGCCGACCGGTCGGTTGACCGGCGGGACCGGGGGTAACCGGCGCGCATGCCACGGGCGGAGGACGGGGAGGGCGACGGCTGGACCCGCCCGGGCGTGGGGTCGGACCCGGCCCGGGACCCGGAGGTGGCCGAGAAGCCCGTCGAGGAGACGCTCACCCGGGCGATCGACGAGGGCCGGCGCCGCATCTCGCGGAAGACCTGGCCGCTGCTCGCCACGGGGGTGCTCGGGGGCATCGACGTCGGCACCGGTGTGCTCGCCCTGCTGTTCGTCGAGCACGAGACGCAGAGCGTCGTGCTCGCCGGCCTGGCCTTCAGCATCGGCTTCGTCGCGCTGAGCCTGGCGCGCAGCGAGCTGTTCACCGAGGACTTCCTCGTGCCCGTCACCACGGTCATCGCCCGGCAGGCGCGCTTCCGCATGCTGCTGCGGCTGTGGGCGGGGACGCTGGCCGCCAACCTCGTCGGCGGGTGGCTGTTCACCTACCTGGTCATGAAGGGGTTCCCGCAGTTCGCCGACACGGCGATCAAGGCGGGGCACCACTACGTGCAGCTCGGGCTGGGGGTGACGGCGTTCTCGCTGGCCGTCCTCGGCGGGACCGTCATCACCCTGATGACGTGGATGCAGCACACGACCGAGTCGGCAGGGCTGCGGCTGGTCCCCGCGGTCACCGGCGGCTTCCTCCTCGCCGGCGCCCAGCTCAACCACGCCGTCGTCAACTCGCTGCTGATGTTCGCCGCGCTGCACACCGGCCGTGCGCCGTTCGGGTACCTCGAGTGGCTCCAGACCGCGGGACTGGCGGCGGCCGGGAACATCGTGGGCGGGGTCCTGCTCGTCACGCTGCTGCGGGTCCTCCAGTCGCCGCACACCGTGCAGCGCGAGCGGGAGGAGCCCGCGGCCGGGGTGCCGATGGGCGACGACGCGCGGCACGACCCCGACGCGCGCAGCGACCGGCCGACGAGCGAGCCGGGGATCTAGCGCGGGCCGAACGCCACCGCACGGAACGCGCCGAACACCGCCGGGGGAGCGGGGGAGTCCCACATCTGGTTGGTGAGCAGCACCGCCGTCGTCCCGGTGACGGGGTCGGTCCACCAGGAGCCGCCCAGGCCGCCGTCCCAGCCGTAGGAGCCGGCGTGCCGGCCGCCGGGCTCGTCGGTGCGCCGGACGCCGAGGCCGAGTCCCCAGCCGCCGCCCTCGTCGTCGACCGGGCCGACCTGCTCGGTGAGCATCGCGCGCACGGTGTCCGCACCGAGCACCGGGGCCCCGCCGGTCCGCAGCGCGCGGCCGAGGGCGGCGAGGTCGTCGACCGTGGACACCAGCCCGTCGGCACCGTCGGGGAAGGCCGGCAGCGAGGTCCACTGGCCGTCGGCGGGGTCGTACACCCGGCGGGCGCCGGCGTCGTCCGGCGGGGTCCAGTGCGGGCCGAACCGGTCCCGGGCGTGCGCGGGCACGGCGAAGCCGGTGTCGTTCATGCCCAGCGGGGTGAGCACCCGCTCGGCGAGCACCTCGGGCAGCGGCCGGCCGGCGGCCCGGGCGAGGAGGACGCCGAGCACGCTGGCACCCACGTGGTACAGCCAGCGCTCGCCGGGCTGGTGGGCCAGCGGCACGGTGGCGACCCGGCGCAGCCACTCGTCGGGCGGGGGTGCGCCCTGCGGCGCCGGTGGCCCGGCGGGCAGGCCGGTGGCGGCGAGGGCGGCCACCGTCGGCGTCGGCCACGGCGCCGTGAAGTCGATGCCCAGGCCCAGGCGGAACGTGAGGACGTCGCGGACCGTGATCGGACGCCGGGCGGGCACCGTGCCGGCGGCCGCGTCGGCGGGGTCGGCCAGCACCCGCCGCCCGGCGAGCTCGGGCAGGTGGCGGTCCACCGGCTCGTCGAGGCCGAGCGTGCCGTCCTCGACCAGCGTGAGCGCGGCGACCGCGACCACGGGCTTGGTCACCGAGGCGATGCGGAAGACCGCGTCCGGCGTCAGCGCGTCGCCCCCGGCCGGGGCGTGCGCGCCGGCCGCGCCACGGGCCACCTCACCGTCGCGCTCGACCCGCCAGGCCGCGCCCGGCACCTCGCCCGCGGCCACCGCCCGCGCCACCGCCTGCTCCACGTCCCGCGCCAACCCCATGGGGGGACGACCGGAGCCGGGACGCGGACTCATCGGTGCGGCACCATCCGGGCATGACCGCGCCCGGCCCCGTCGAGGAGTACCTGGCCGCGCTGCCCGCGGAGGCGTGGGCGGCGCTGGAGCAGGTCCGCGCCGCCGTCCTGCGGGGCATGCCCGGCGCCACGGAGACCATCCGCCACGGCATGCCCGCCGCGGTGCTCGGGGGCCGCTACGGCCTGCACCACGCCGCGTGGGGGAAGCACGCGGCGCTCCACCCGGTGCCGGTGTTCGACGGGGGATCGAGGCCGCGGTGGCGCCGCTGCGCTCCGGCGAGGACGCCGTCCACCTCCGCTACGGCCGCCCGGTGCCCGCTGACCTGGTCGAGCGGATCGCGTCCGCGGTGGCCGCCCTCCGCAGCGACGACAGGTAGCGGCGGGTCGCGAGCCCCTGCACGAGACGGGCCACCGGCGGCACCGCCCGGGCGACGGGCGTGGCCAGCCGCGAGAACACCCGGATGGTCGCGACGACGTCGCCGTCGCCGGTCAGCCGCACGGTGAAGCGCTCCTCGCCGCTCTCCGGGTGCCCGGGCAGCGTGCCGTAGGCGAAGCCGCGCTCGTCGCCGGTGGGCTGCGCCCACACCACCCGGCACGGGATGTCGTAGCCGAGCCGCGGCAGCCCCGCCGTCAGCACGACGACCGTGCCCACCTCGCGGGGCGACCCGGTCGCGCGCACCCGCAGGCCCACGCTGCGCTGCGGCGTCCAGTCGAACACCGCCGCCGCGACCCGCTCGAGGGTCTCTCGCCCGGAGCCGACCACCTCGGTCCACTCGCCGTGCAGGTAGCCGGCCGGCAGCTCGGCGTCCCCGGTGGCGCCGACCTCGGCGTAGGTGAGCGGGGTGTCACGGAGGTCGGCGGGGGAGACGGCGCGGAGGAGGCCCATGCACCGAGTCTGCGACGCCGCGCCGTCCGGCCGCGCCGATCAGCGTGCGCGGGCGAGGTCCCGGCTCCCCGCGGCCAGCGGCTCGCCCTCGGACCCGCGGACGCCGTAGCGGGCGTAGAACCGCCTCAGCGGCTCCGGCGCCCACCAGTTCGCCCGGCCGAGGAGCCGCATGGTGGCCGGCACCAGCAGCGCCCGCACGACCGTCGCGTCGACCACGATGGCGATGAGCATCGCCACCCCGATCATCTTGATCAGGACGACGTCGGAGACGGAGAAGGCGCCGATCACCACGATCAGCAGGAGCGCCGCGCTGGTGATGATGCCGCCGGTGCGCTGCAGCCCGGTGGCCACGGCGGCGGTGTTGTCGCCGGTGAGGTCGTACTGCTCCCGGATCCGGGACATGAGGAAGACCTCGTAGTCCATGGACAGCCCGAAGACGATGGCCAGCACCAGGATCGGCGAGGTGGCCTCGACGAACCCGGTCGGCGTGAAGCCCAGGAACCCGGAGAGGTTCCCGTCCTGGAAGATCCACACCAACGCGCCGAAGGACGCGCCCAGCGACAGGACGTTCATCAGCACGGCCTTGAGCGGCAGCACGACCGAGCCGAAGGCCACGAAGAGCAGGACGAACGACGTCGCCGCCACGAGGAGGGCCATCCACGGCAGCAGGTCGCCGAGGCTGTCGAGCAGGTCGGCGTACACCGCGCCGGGGCCGCCGACGAGGACCTCGGCGCCGTCCGGTGCGGGCACCTGCCGGACCGCCTCCACCAGGTCCCGGCCCTCGCTCCCCATCGCGTTCACGTCCGCGGCGATCACCACCCGTGCCGTGCTCCCGGCGACCTCGGCGACCGTGGCCCCGTCCACCCGCGGGACGCCACCGACCGCGTCGACGTAGGACTGCAGCGCCGCGCTGCCCTCCGGCGTGTCGGCAGGACCGGTGAGGGTGAGCACCGCCTCGACCGGCCCAGACGGGCTCGGCGGGAAGTCCTGCTCGATCGTCTCGGCGACGACCCGGCTCTCCGCGTCCTCGGGCATGGCGCGCACGTCGATGCCCCCGAACTCCGCGCGCGTGAACGGCAGGGCCAGCGCGACGAGCAGTGTCCCCACGACCAGCGTGTACAGCACCGGACGGCGCATGACGCTGTGCGCGATGCGGTACCAGGCCCCGTCGCGTTCGACGTCGGCGTGCGCCGGGCGCCGTCGCCGGCGGACGAGGCGCCGCACCGACAGGGCGTCGACGCGGGGACCGAGGACGGCCAGCAGCGCCGGCAGCAGGGTGAGCGCGGCGAGCATCGCGATGAACACGGCACTCATCCCGCCGAAGCCCATCGAGCGCAGGAACACCTGCGGGAAGACCAGCAGGCCGGCGAGCGAGACCGCGACGGTGACGCCGGAGACGGCGACCGTGCGCCCGGCGGTCGCCATGGTCCGGGCGAGCGCGTCCTCCACGGTGGCCTGCCGGCGGACCTCCTCGCGGAACCGGCTGACCACGAACAGCCCGTAGTCGATGGCCAGCCCGAGGCCGAGCACGGTGACCACGTTGACCGCGAAGATCGACACGTCGGTGACCAGTCCGAAGGCGCGCAGGGCCGCGAAGGAGCCGAGGATCGCGGTCACGCCGATCGCCAGGGGCAGGGCGGCCGCGGCGAGGCCACCGAAGATGACGACGAGCAGGATCGCCAGGACCGGCAGCGAGATCGTCTCCGCCGTCGCGATGTCCTCGCTCACCAGGACGTTCATGTCCCGGTTGAGGGTCACCTCGCCGCCGAGCCGGGTGGTCAACCCGGGGACGGCCAGGTCGCCCTCGATGGCGTCGAGGACGTCCTCCCGCTCGTCCTCGTCGCCACGCAGGCTGAGGACGGCGTAGGTGCTGCGCCGGTCCTCGCTCACCAGGAAGGCCGCGCCCGTGTCGAACCAGGACACGGTGCGCAGCACGTCGTCCTCGGGCAGGGCGCCGAGCGTGGCGGTGACCGCCTCGGCGTAGGCCGGGTCGTCGACCGTCGTCGACCCGCTCGAGTACAGGACGACGACGTCGGCCGCACTGCGGCCCAGCTCGCGCTCGGCCAGTTCCCCGGCCCGCGCACTCTCGCTGTCGGGGTCGGAGAAGCCGCCGCCGGTCATCTCGCCGAAGACGCCGGTGCCCCAGACGCCGGCGAAGACGACGAACGCCAGGGAGAGCGCCAGGACCCAGCGGCGCCGGTGGTACACGGTGCGACCCAGTGCCTCGAACACGGACCCTCCCTGCTCCCGGTGGCGGCTGGTCAGGTGCCCGACGGGCGACGGCAGTCCGGCGCCTGCCGCGGTCGTCGGGGTCCGGGACCGGCCGGTGCCCGATGACCGGGAGTCCCCGGCCACCCGTCCGGGGGGCGCGGGTGCGGTGACGGTCGTCCCGGCGACACGGTGCCCGTCAGCTCGGCGGTGCGGCCGTCACGGTCCTCGTCCACGTCCGCCCCCCGCGTCCGCTCTCGCCGGACCGGCCACGACGGCGGTCCCGACGCCCGGACGGGAGCATGACGGCCCGACCCGCCGCAGGGAACGGGGTACGGCACGGTGTCCCGGGTCGACGACGGCCCGCAGCCCGGCGTCCCCGTGGCGCCGACCTCGGCGCAGGTGGACGGCGCGTCGCGCAGGCCCTCGGGCGACGCGGCCCGGGACAGGCCCGTCGCACCGGTGGGGACCGCGTAGGTTGACCGGCACTGTGCTGCCCGCCGTCACCGCCACCCGCTACGTCACCCCGCTGCGCGAGGGTGGCTCGCTGCCCGGGCTCATGGAGGCCGACGACCTGGGGACCTACGTGGTCAAGTGGCGCGCCGCCGGGCAGGGCGTGCGGGTGCTCGTCGCCGAGGTGGTGTGCGGCGAGCTGGCCCGGGCGCTGGCCCTGCCGGTGCCCGCGCTGGTCACCGTCGACGTCGCCCCGCAGCTGGCGGTGGGGGAGCCCGACCCCGAGGTGCAGGAGCTGCTGCAGCGCTCGGCGGGGCTCAACCTGGGGCTGGACTACCTGCCCGGCGCGCTGGACTTCGAGGCCGGCGCCGGCCAGGTGGACGCCGAGCTGGCCGGCCGCGTGCTCTGGTTCGACGCGCTGGTGGGCAACGTCGACCGCTCCTGGCGCAACCCGAACATGCTGTTCTGGCACGGCCGGCTGCAGCTCATCGACCACGGCGCGGCGCTGACGTTCCACCACCACTGGCCCGGCGCGCGGGCCGCCGTCGCCCGGCCCTACGACGCCTCGCAGCACGCGCTGCTCGAGTGCGAGCCCGACGTGCGCGCCGCCGACGCCGCCCTCGCCGGCCGGGTCACCCGCGCCCTGCTCGACGGCGTCCTCGGCCAGGTGCCCGACGACTGGCTCGAGGGCCCCTCGCCCGACGACGCCCCCGACGACGTCCGCGCCCGCTACGCCGACCAGCTGCTGGCCCGCCTCGCCGCGCGCGACGCCTGGCTCCCCGGGGTGGTGGCCGCGGCCGCGGCCGGGGGCAGCCGCCGCCGGGCCCCGCGCGGGGAGAACCGCCCCGCCTGGCTCGGCCCCCCGCCACCGCCCGGGGTGCGCCAGCGGTGAGCCGGGAGACCTTCGAGTACGCCGTGCTGCGCGTGGTGCCGCGGGTGGAGCGGGGCGAGGTGCTCAACGCCGGCGTCCTCGTCTACTGCCGCCAGTTCGACTACCTGGGCAGCCGCGTGCACCTCGACGCCGACCGGCTGCGCGCGCTGGACCCGACCGCCGACCCCGAGGCGATCCGCCGGGCGCTGCAGGCCGCCGCCGACGTCTGCGCGGCCGACCCCGCCGCGGGGGCCGCCGGCCGCGAGGCGCTGGGCTCGCGGTTCCGCTGGCTGACCGCGCCGCGCAGCACGGTGGTGCAGCCCGGGCCGGTGCACACGGGTCTCACCGAGGACCCCGACGCCGAGGCCGACCGCCTGCTACACCTGCTGGTGCTTCCGGTCGAGGGGTGAGCGGTCCACGGGCGGGCGGACGACGTCCGGACCGAGCCCGGCCGACCCGTCCTCCTCGGGTGGACGTCGGTCCCGGCGGGCGGGCCGGCTGACGGACAGGACCGGCACCGTGAGCCACACGATCGCACCGAGCAGCTTGGCGCCGTCCTCCGCGATGAGGATCTGACGGTGGACGACCTGGTCGAACAGGACCGAGACGGCGAGGAGCGCACCCCCGCACAGCAGCGCGGTCGTCGGCCCGCGCCGGCCCCCACGGAGGAACAGGACCAGGAGCAGTGCGGCGGTCACGGCGTACACCAGCAGGAAGGCCTTCTGCGGGACGCCGTTGTCCGGGCCGACGGCCTCGTGCAGCTGGAGGGCGTCGTCGGCCGCGAGGGCGAGGACGAAGGCGGCCAACGTGCCGAGCCGGGCGCGCTCCCCCGGTTCCAGCCACGCGACGAGCACGGCCAGCCCGGCGACGGTCGCCCACACCATGGCGTTGAGCTGGCTGACCGAGCCCGTGTACCACGGCAGGTCGGCCAGCGCGGGTCCGTCCCGGGTGAAGACGGCGACCGGCTCGTCGAAGAAGGCCGACGCCAGCAGGGTCAGCGCCAGGACCAGCCCTCCGGCGATCAGCGCGACGAGGACGACCTTCCAGGACGACAGGCTGGACGGATCGCGGTGAGAGCGGTTCCAGAGGTCGGCTGAGGAGGCCTGTCCGTTGCGCACCCGAGAACTCTAGGTGACGCCACGGTCACGGAGACGTCCCTCGAACGGGCGAATCGCGTGCCGGTCCGGCCTCGGCGAGCAGCGGGCCGCTGCGGGGAGGCGCCTGGACGGACCCGGTCACCCGGGCAGCAGTGCGTCGATCCGGCGGGCCAGCTCCAGGTCGAGGTCGGTCACGCCCGACGCGGAGTGGCTGACCAGCGTCAGGTGCAGCGTGCGCCAGCGCAGGTCGACGTCGGGGTGGTGGTCCATGGCCTCGGCGACGAAGCCGATCCGCACGATCGCGGCCACGGCGTCGGCGAAGCCGGGCAGCTCGACGCTGCGGCGGATGCCGTCGGCGCCGCCCGACCACTGCGGCAGCTCCCGCAGGGCGGCGGCGACGGCGTCGGGGGACAGGCGCGGCGGTCGGGGCACCCCGCCATCCTGCCGTGCTGGGACGAGGTCCTCCGTCAGAGGTGCAGGCCGCACTCCGTCTTGCCGCGGCCGGCCCAGCGCCCGGCACGCGGGTCCTCACCGGGGGACACGGGGCGGGTGCACGGCGCGCAGCCGATCGAGGCGTAGCCGATCTCCTGCAGCGGGTTGACCGGCACCTGGTGCTCGGCGAGGTAGGCGTCGACGTGCTCCTGCGTCCACGCCGCCAGCGGGTTGACCTTGACCATGCCGCGCTTGGCGTCCCAGTCGACGACCTTCGTGCCCGCGCGGGTCGCCGCCTCGTCGCGGCGCACGCCCGAGCCCCAGGCGGCGTAGCCGGCCAGCGCCTGCGCCAGGGGCTGGACCTTGCGCAGCGAGCAGCACAGGTCGGGGTCGCGCTGGTGCAGCTCGGGCCCGTGCTCGGCGTCCTGCTCGGCCACCGTCCGCGGCGGCGTCACGTTCACCAGGGTGATCGGCATGACCCCGCTGACCCAGTCGCGGGTGCCGATCGTCTCGGCGAAGTGGTAGCCGGTGTCGAGGAAGACCACGTTCACCCCGGGGACGGCGCGGCTGGCCAGGTGCGCCAGCAGCCCGTCGGCCATCGACGAGGTGATCGCGAAGTCGTCGCCGAAGGTCTCCCCGGCCCACCGCAGCACGGCGAGGGCCTGCTCGACGGGGTCGGCGATGCCCTCGAAGCGGGCGTCGGCGTCGGCCGCGAGCTCCGGCGTCGGCGCCACGGGCCGGATCTCGTCCACCGCTGTCACTCCTGCACCCCCGTCGCGATCAGGCGGACCGAGAAGGCCCGCAGGCAGGCACCGCAGCGCCAGCCCTCCTCGTACGGGGTGAGGTCCTCGTCCCCGCAGTACGGGCAGTGGAACACGGGCAGCGGGCGCTGCCTTCCCGCGGGAGACGGCTTCCCCTCGGTCACAGCAGCCAGGCCTCCTCGGCGCGGGAGACGTAGTGCGCGAAGGACTCGCCCGGGGTGCGCCGCTCGAGGAACCCGCGCAGCACCCGCTCGCAGTAGTCGGCGGTCTCGGCCTTGGTCACCTTGTGGCCGCGGAACTTGCGGCCGAAGGTCGCCTCCACCCCGAGGTGGCCGCCCAGGTGCACCTGGAAGCCCTCGACCATCTCGCCGTTGTCGTCGCGGACCATCGAGCCCTTGAAGCCGATGTCGGCGGTCTGGAACCGCGCGCAGCTGTTCGGGCAGCCGTTGACGTTGATGCCGACGGGGGTGTCGAAGTCCGGCAGCCGCTTCTCGAGCTCGGCGTAGAGGTCCTGCGCGTGCTGCTTCGTCTCGACGATCGCGAGCTTGCAGAACTCCAGGCCGGTGCAGGCCATGGTGCCGCGGCGGAAGGCGCTGGGCCGCACCTGCAGGTCGTGGGCGGCGAGCGCCTCGACCAGCGCCTCGACCCTCTCGTCCGGCACGTCGAGGATGACCAGCTTCTGCTGCGTCGTCGTCCGGATGCGCCCCTCGCCGTACTCGTCGGCGAGGTCGGCGATGGTGGTGAGCAGCGAGCCGCTGATGCGGCCGGTGCGCAGCGCGAAGCCGACGGCGTTGCGGCCGTCCTTCTGCCGGCTGACCCCGACGTGGTCACGCTGGTCGTGCTTGGCCGGCGCGGGGGCCGGGCCGTCGGGCAGCGCCTCGCCGAGGTACTCGTCCTGCAGCACCTGGCGGAACTTCTCCGGGCCCCAGTCGGCCACGAGGAACTTGATGCGGGCGCGGTTGCGCTGCCGGCGGTAGCCGTAGTCCCGGAAGACCGCCGTGCAGGCCGCCCAGACGTCGGTCACCTGGTCGGGCCGGACGAACACGCCGATCCGCTGGGCGAACATCGGGTTGGTCGACAGGCCGCCGCCGACCCACAGGTCGTAGCCGGCCTCGCCGGCCTCGTTGCGCACGCCGACGAACGAGACGTCGTCGATCTCGGGCTCGGTGCAGTGGTCGACGCAGCCGGACATCGACGTCTTCCACTTGCGCGGGAGGTTGCTGAACTCGGGCGAGCCCACGTACTTCTCGACGGTCGCGGCGATGACGTCGGTCGCGTCGACGACCTCGTCCTCGAGGATCCCGGCCAGGGGGCAGCCGAGCATGACGCGCGGGACGTCGCCGCAGGCCTCCATCGTGCTCAGGCCGACCGACTCCAGCCGGCGCCAGATCTCGGGCACGTCCTCGATGCGGATCCAGTGGTACTGCACGTTCTGCCGGTCGGTCACGTCGGCGACGTCGCGGCCGAACTCCGTGCTGATGCCGCCGAGGACCCGCAGCGCGTCGCTGGTCAGCTGACCGCCGTCGATGCGCGCCCGCATCATGAAGTAGGAGTCCTCGAGCTCCTCGGGCTCCAGCACGGCGGTCTTGCCGCCGGGGATGCCCTGGGCGCGCTGGGTGTAGAGGCCCATCCAGCGCATCCGCCCGCGCAGGTCGCTGGGGTCGATGCCGCCGAAACCGGTGTGCGCGTAGATGTCGAGGATGCGCTGGCGCACCTCGAGGCCGTCGGAGTCCTTCTTCATCCGCTCGTTGGGGTTGAGCGGCTCCCGGTAGCCCAGTGCCCACTGGCCCTGGCCACGCTGGGGGGCGTCGCGGCGCGGCGGCCGGTTGGTCGTACGGGGGGTGGTCACGGTGGCACTTCCTCCTGCGCCGCCCGCCGCGGCGCCGGACCGGACGGGGAGGGCGCTGCCGGATCGGGGGCGCAGCGGGTGCTGCGGTGGGACCTCGGTGTCAGCGCGCGGGGCGACAGACGGCGCTGCTCACCAGCGCCAGGTCGATGTGACGGCGCGCGACGAGGAGCAGGGCGCGACCGGACACGCCTCCCATGGTCGCACACGCGCGGCCGTGGCCGCGGTCACGTCAGGCGGCCGACGACGCGCCGCCGTCCCCGTCCATGGCCGCGCGGATCCGGGCCACCGACTCCGCCAGCGGGGTGACCGACGTGTCGATCACCAGCTCGGCGCGGGCGGGCGGCTCGTAGGGGTCGTCGACGCCGGTGAAGCCGGTGAGCTCGCCGGACCGCGCGCGGGCGTAGAGGCCCTTGACGTCGCGGGCCTCGCAGACCTCCAGCGGGGTGGCCAGGTGCACGAGCACGAACCGGCCGTGTCGCTCGACCAGCGCCCGGGCCTCCTCGCGCGCCTGCTCGTAGGGGGCGATCGCGGCCACGACGACGGTGCCGCCGTGCCGGACCACCTCGCCGGCGACGAAGCCGATCCGCCGGATGTTGAGGTCGCGGTGCTCCCGGGAGAAGTCCAGCTCGCTGGACAGGTGGGTGCGGACGACGTCGCCGTCCAGGACCGTCACCGGCCGTCCCTCGGCCTCCAGCCCGGCGACCAGGGCGTCGGCCACGGTCGACTTGCCCGCGCCGGACAGGCCGGTGAGGAAGACGGTGACGCCACCGTGCTGCGCGCTGCTCACCCCCCGAGTCTCGCCCAGGGGCGCCGGGCGCCGTCCCGCGGGGCTCAGTCGGCGACGCGGTCGTCGCTGAAGGAGCGCCAGGCGCTCTCGACCGCGGCCAGCTCCGCCACCGGGTCGGGCAGCCGCCCGGCGACGACGTCGGCCAGCGTGACCTCCTCCAGCACCCGCCGGTAGGCGGCGCGGGCGGCGACCCAGACGCTGGCCAGTTCCGCGGCGGCGCCGGGGTAGCTGACGTCCTCGGGGCGCTGCCCGTGCACCTCGGCGAGGAAGCCCTGCTCCACCCGCATGACGCGGGCGATGGAGATCTCCGACGCCGGCAGCGCCAGGCGGTAGCCGCCCTCCCGGCCCCGCTGGCTGGTGACCAGCCGCGCGTGCTGCAGGTCGCCGAGGATGCCCTGCAGGAAGCGCGACGGGATGTCCTGCGCGGTGGCGATCCGGTCGCAGGTCAGGCTGCCGGGTGCCGCGGCGGCCAGCTCCAGGGCGGCGCGGACGGCGTAGTCGACCCGGGCCGTGATGCGCACCGTGCTCCCTCCTGCGGACTCCTCCGGGAGCCCATCCTGCCCCGTCTGCGAGGGTGGCGGCGTGTACCGGCTGCGCTTCACCACGATCGTGGCAGCGCCGCTCACCGTCGCCTTCGACGTCGCCCGCGCGCTGGGGCGCCCCTGGCCGGTGCCGCTGGAGGAGGTCGAGTCGCTCCGGCCGGTGTGCGACGTGTACGCCGCCGGTCCCGGCGGGGCCTGGCGCTCGCTGGTGCACACCCGCCGGTTCACGGCCACCGGTGCGGGCACCCGCGTCGACGAGCAGGTCGAGTGGGAGACCGTCCTGCCCGGCCCACTGGGCGCGCTGGCCGACCGGACGGTGCTGCGCCGGCGGGTGGCCCGGTCGATGCGCCGGCACCTGGACGGCTACGCCGCGGCGGCGGCCCGGCAGGCGCTCGACGTCGTCCAGGTGGTGGGCGCGGCGATCGTGCGCGGGGACCGGGTGCTCGTGGCGCAGCGCGGTGGGAGCGGACCGCTGGCCGGCCGCTGGGAGTTCCCCGGCGGCAAGGTCGAGCCGGGGGAGGACGACCTGGCCGGGCTGGTCCGCGAGTGCGCGGAGGAGATGGCTGTCGCCGTCGTGCCGCAGACCTTCCTCGGGGAGGTGCTCCTCGACGGCGCCGTCGCGGGTGGCGTGCCGGGCACCTCGACGCTGCGGGTGTGGTCGGCGCGCCTGGTGGAGGGGGAGCCGGTGGCCCACGAGCACCGCGAGCTGCGCTGGGTGACCGCCGCCGAGCTCGGCGCCCTCGACTGGATCCCCGCCGACCGCCCGCTGCTCCCCGCGGTCCGCGGACTGCTGACCGGCCCCTGAACACGGCCGCGCCCCCGCCCCGGTCGTGCCGGGGCAGGGGCGGGTGACGTGCTGGTCCTTCGACTACTTGAAGACGTCCTTGACCTTCTCGCCGGCCTGCTTGAGGTTGCCGGCGGCCTTGTCGTTGGCGCCCTCGGCCTGCATCTCGCGGTCGCCGGTGGCCTCGCCCACGCGCTCCTTGCCCTCGCCGGACAGCTCCTGGACCTTGTTCTTCGCCTTGTCGATGCCGCTCACGGGTGAGCTCCTCTCCTCGGGTCACCGACGGTTACCCCGGACGGGGCGGTCGGACACGCGGGTCCCTTCGAAGGCGTAAGTCCTGCGGGGGTATCGTCCTCGCGCCGCAACACCTGTCGTCCCGAGGGCGGCAGACCGCGGTCGTTGCGGCACGGGGCGCCGAGGTCGTGAGCCTGGGTCACAAATCGGTGACGGTCGTGGACGGTCCTCACCGGGCGTGCCTAGGGTCGCGACCGGCGTTCCGGCCGTCGCGGGCGCTCCGTCCCGCAACGCGCCGTTGCCCGGCCTCGCGCCGGGGTGCGCACCAACCAGTCCGTTCCCCCCGCACACACGCGGGACGAGGGAGGCAACGCACGTGAAGTTGAGCAAGCGCCGGTCGGCGCTCGTCGCGGCCGGGATCTCCGGCGCGCTGCTGCTGTCCGCCTGTGGTGGCGGCGGCAGCGACGACAGCAGCAGCTCCGGCGGCTCCGGTGCCGGCGCCGAGGGTGGCACCTTCAGCGTCTACATCGGCGAGCCCGAGAACCCGCTCGTCCCGGGCAACACGGCCGAGTCCGAGGGCGACCAGGTCATCAGCTCGCTGTGGACGGGCCTCGTGCGCTACACCGAGGAGGGCGAGGTCGACTACAGCGGCGTCGCCGAGTCGATCGAGTCCGAGGACAACACCACCTGGACCGTCACGCTCAAGGACGGCTGGACCTTCCACGACGGCTCGCCGGTGGACGCCGAGTCCTTCGTCAACGCGTGGAACTACACCGCCTACAGCCCGAACGCCCAGGGCGCGGCGTCCTACCTCGCGCGGATCCAGGGCTACGACGACCTGCAGGCCCCGGTCGACGAGGCCACCGGTGAGGCCACCGGCGAGCCGGCCGCCACCGAGATGAGCGGCCTGCAGGTCGTCGACGACCAGACCTTCACCGTGACGCTGTCCTCGCCGTTCTCCAACTTCCCGGCGATCACCGGCTACAACTCCTTCCACCCGCTGCCGCAGGCGTTCTTCGACGACCCGGAGGGCTTCGGCACCCGGCCGATCGGCAACGGCCCGTTCCAGGCGGAGGAGGACTTCGTGCCGGGCCAGGGCGTCACCCTGACCCGCTACGACGACTACGCCGGTGAGGACGCCGCCGTGGCCGACTCCGTCGAGTACGTCGTGTACGCCGACGTCAACACCGCCTACACCGACGTGCAGGCCGGCAACCTCGACATCGTCGACGTGATCCCGCCCGACGTCATCGAGTCGGCCGAGTCGGAGTTCGGTGACCGGTTCATCCGCACCGAGTCCTCGCAGATCACCTACATCGGCTTCCCGACCTACGACGAGCGCTTCGCCGACCCGCGGGTCCGCCAGGCCTTCTCGATGGCCATCGACCGGGAGGCGATCTCCGAGGCGATCTTCCAGGGCACCCGCGCCCCGGCCGACTCGTTCATCCCGCCGGTCATCGACGGCTACCGCGAGGGCAGCTGCACCTACTGCACCCTCGACGCCGACCAGGCCAACCAGCTGCTCGAGGAGGCCGGCTTCGACAAGAGCCAGCCCGTCGACCTGTGGTTCAACGCCGGCGCCGGCCACGACGCGTGGATGGAGGCCGTGGGCAACCAGCTCCGCGACAACCTCGGCGTCGAGTACACGCTGCAGGGCAACCTCGAGTTCGCCGAGTACCTGCCGCTGGCCTCGTCGCAGGGCCTCACCGGTCCGTTCCGCATCGGCTGGAGCTTCGACTACCCCGCCGCGGACAGCTACCTGACCCCCCTGTTCACCCAGGCGGCGTTCGGGCCGGCCGGCTCGAACTACTCCTTCTACTCGAACCCCGAGGTCGAGGAGCTGCTCGTCGCCGGTGACCAGGCGGAGAGCCCCGAGGCGGGCCTGGAGGACTACCAGGCAGCCGAGGACATCATCGCCGAGGACATGCCGATGGCGCCCATGTTCTTCACCGAGATCCAGTCGGTGACCTCCGAGAACGTGAGCAACGTCCGGCTGGACCTCTTCCAGCGGATCGTCACCTCCGAGGTCACCGTCAACAGCTGACCTCACCCCGCAGGACCCGCACCACCCGCCGGGGGCGCCCGTCCGACCAGGACGGTCGCCCCCGGCGGCGCGTGTGCCCGGGCCGGCGGGCACGATGGACACCGGCGCCGCCGTACGACCCGGCGGCGCACACACCCCGAGGGGGACCATGGGCCGCTACGTCGCGCGCCGCCTGCTGCTCACCATCCCGGTTCTGCTGGGCGCCTCGTTCCTGATCTTCGCGATGGTCTACGCCCTGCCGGGTGACCCCATCCGCGCCCTCGGTGGTGACCGCCCGCTCTCACCGGCCGTCATCGCCGAGCTCCGTGAGAGGTTCCACCTCAACGACCCCCTGTACGTCCAGTACTGGGAGTACGTGAAGGGCCTGTTCCAGGGCGACCTGGGCACCGACTTCCGCGGCCGCCCGGTCCTGGACACCATCGAGCGCACGCTGCCGGTCACCGTCAAGCTGGCCCTCGTCGCGATCGTCTTCGAGGCCGTCATCGGCCTGGTCGCTGGCGTCCTGGCCGGCATCCGGCGCAACAGCTTCTTCGACAACCTCGTCCTGGTGTCGACGACGCTCGTCGTGTCGATCCCGATCCTGGTGCTGGCCTTCTTCGCGCAGCTGCTGTTCGGCCTCCGGCTGCAGTGGTTCCCGATCGCCGGGACCAACGAGGGCCTCTACAGCTACCTCCTGCCGGGGCTGGTCCTCGCCTCCGGCTCGCTCGCCTACGTCGCCCGGCTCACCCGGACCAGCCTCGCGGAGAACCTCCGTGCCGACTACGTGCGGACGGCGCGGGCCAAGGGCCTGCCCAACCGGACGGTCATCGTCCGGCACACCCTGCGCAACAGCCTGATCCCGGTGGTCACCTACATCGGTGCCGACATCGGGACGCTGCTCGGCGGGGCGATCGTCACCGAGACGGTGTTCAACCTGCCGGGCATCGGCCGGGAGGTGTTCAACTCGATCCGCTCCCAGGAGGGCGCGGTCGTCGTCGGCATCGTCACCTTGATGGTGTTCTTCTTCATCTTCTTCAACCTGGTCGTCGACGTGCTCTACGCCGTCCTCGACCCGAGGATCCGCTATGACTGACCAGCAGCAGCTGGACCTGCGCAAGGACGCGGTCGAGGCCGGGACCACCACCGGCCTCGCCAGCCCGTCGGTCGACGTCACCCAGGAGCGGCAGAACAGCCTCTGGAGCGACGCGTGGGGCGACCTGCGGCGCAACCCGTTCTTCTGGATCGGCGCCGTCCTCGGCCTGGTGTTCCTGCTCATGGCCCTGGTCCCGCAGGTGTTCGCCCGGGGGGCCGACCCGCGCGCGTGCGACCTGGGGAACTCCCGCGGGCTGCCCTCGGCGGACCACTGGTTCGGCTTCGACACGCAGGGCTGCGACTACCTGGCCAACGTCGTCTACGGCGCCCGCAACTCGCTGATCATCGGGGTCATCGCCGTGCTGGTCATCCTGCTGCTCGGCGTCGTCGTCGGGGCCGTCGCCGGCTACTACGGCGGGCTGACCGACGGGATCCTGGCCCGCCTCGCGGACATCTTCTACGCGCTGCCGCTCATCCTCGGCGCGCTGGTGCTGCTGCGGGTCGGCCCCTCGACCGGCATCCCGGTCATCAACTCCCGCGGGCCCGGCGCGGTGGCCATCGCGCTGGCGCTGTTCGGGTGGATGACGGCGATGCGGCTGGTCCGCTCCCAGGTCATCGCGGTGAAGAGCTCGGACTACGTGGCCGCGGCCCGCGCGATGGGGGCCTCGAGCCGCCGCATCCTGGTGCGGCACATCCTGCCCAACGCCGTCGCCCCGGTGCTGGTCTACGCGACCATCACCATCGGCGTGATCATCGCCGCGGAGGCGACGCTGACCTACCTCGGCGTCGGCCTGCAGCGACCGGCGATCTCCTGGGGCCTGCAGATCGAGGCCGGGCAGGACTCCATCCGCACCGCCCCGCACCTGGTGCTGTTCCCCAGCCTGATCCTGACCATGACCGTGATGGCGTTCGTGATGATGGGTGACGCCCTGCGCGACGCCCTCGACCCGAGGCAGCGCGCATGACCAACCTGGACCTGACCAAGCCGACCGCGGAGCTCGCCGCGCAGGGGACGCCCCTGCTGGAGGTCGACGACCTGCGCGTGGAGTTCCGCACCCGCTCGGGCGTGGTGAAGGCCGTCAACGGCGTCAGCTACAGCCTCGGGGCGGGCGAGACGCTGGCCATCCTCGGCGAGTCCGGCTCGGGGAAGTCGGTCTCGGCCCAGGCGATCATGGGGATCCTGGAGACCCCGCCGGCGGTGATCAGCGGCGGCGGCATCTGGTTCCAGGGCAGGAACGTGCTGGAGATGTCGGCCGAGGACCAGCGCAGGATCCGCGGGCCCGGCATCTCGATGATCTTCCAGGACGCGCTGTCGTCGCTGAACCCCGTCTACAGCGTGGGCTTCCAGATCGGCGAGATGTTCCGCGCCCACCGCGGGATGTCGAGGAAGGCGGCGCGCGCGAAGGCCGTCGAGTTGATGGACCGGGTGCGCATCCCGGCCGCGGCCCGGCGGGTCGACGACTACCCGCACCAGTTCTCCGGCGGCATGCGCCAGCGCGTCATGATCGCCATGGCGATCGCGCTGGACCCGCGGATCCTCATCGCCGACGAGCCGACCACCGCCCTCGACGTGACCGTGCAGGCGCAGGTCATGGACCTGCTCAAGGACCTGCAGCAGGAGACGGGGATGGGGCTGATCCTCATCACCCACGACCTGGGTGTGGTCAACGAGGTCGCCGACGACGTCGCGGTCATGTACGCCGGCGAGATCGTCGAGCGGGGCACGGTCGACGACGTCTTCAGCCGCCCCTCGCACCCCTACACCGACGGCCTGATGAGCTCGGTGCCGCAGGTCGAGGCCAAGGGCGGTCGCCTGAGGCCGATCGTCGGCCAGCCACCGAACCTGGCGGACATCCCGAGCGGCTGCCCGTTCCACCCGCGCTGCTCCCACCGCCGGCTGGGTGCCGAGGCCGCGCCCGGCCGCGAGTGCTCGACCGACGTCCCGCCGCTGCGGCTGGTCGTCCCCGGGCGCGAGGCCGCCTGCCACTACAGCGAGGAGGTGCTCGGTGTCCGAGCCCCGTGAGCACGGTGCGACCGCCGCGTCGTCCCTGTCGACGTCGTCGCCGTCCACCCCCGGGACCCCGGCGCCGGCCGGGCCGGCCCGCGCCGGCGCCCGCGGCGCGATGGGGGAGAGCCTGCTGGAGGTCCGCGGGCTGCAGAAGCACTTCCCGCTGACCCAGGGCATCGTCTTCAAGCGCACGATCGGCCACGTCCGCGCCGTCGACGGCGTCGACCTGACCCTGCGCCGCGGCGAGACCGTCGGCCTGGTCGGCGAGTCCGGCTGCGGCAAGTCGACGGTGTCGAAGCTGATCGTGGCGCTGGAGCGGCCCACCGCCGGGTCGATCCTCTACAAGGGCAAGGACGTCGCCCGGATGGGCGGCCGCGCGCTCAAGGCATACCGGCGCGAGGTCCAGATCATCTTCCAGGACCCCTACGCGTCGCTGAACCCGCGGATGACCGTCGGCGACATCGTCGCCGAGGGCTGGGCGGTGCACGACGACGTCGCGCCGCGGAAGGGCCGGCTCAAGCGCACCCAGGAGCTGCTCGACCGCGTCGGGCTCAACCCCGACTACGTCAACCGCTACCCGCACCAGTTCTCCGGCGGGCAGCGGCAGCGCATCGGCATCGCCCGCGCGCTGGCGCTGCAGCCGGAGGTCATCGTCTGCGACGAGCCGGTGTCGGCCCTCGACGTCTCGGTGCAGGCGCAGGTGGTCAACCTGCTCGAGGACCTGCAGGACGAGTTCGGCCTGTCCTACCTGTTCATCGCCCACGACCTGTCGGTGGTGCGGCACATCTCCGACCGGGTCGCGGTCATGTACCTGGGCAGCATCGTGGAGGAGGGCACCGACGAGCAGGTCTACGCCTCGCCGTCGCACCCGTACACGCAGGCGCTGCTGTCGTCGGTGCCGCTGCACGAGCCGCACCTGCGCGGGCAGAAGGACCGGATCCTGCTGCAGGGCGACGTGCCCAGCCCGGCCGACCCGCCCTCGGGCTGCCGCTTCCGCACCCGCTGCTGGAAGGCCCAGGACGTCTGCGCCCAGGAGGCCCCGGCGCTGGTCGACCGCGGGCAGGGCCACCCGAGCGCCTGCCACTTCGCCGAGGCCCGGATGGTCGTCCCCGTCGACGTCGAGTAGTCCGGCACCCCCACGACGGCGCGGTGACCACCTCCCGGGGTGGCCACCGCGCCGTCGTCGTCCCCGGGGTGGGGGAGGATGTGCGCCCGTGACCGCTGACCGCCGGATGCTGCTGGTGCACGCCCACCCCGACGACGAGACGATCAACAACGGCGCGACGATGGCGCGCTACGTCTCCGAGGGGGCCCAGGTCACCCTGCTGACCTGCACGCTGGGCGAGGAGGGCGAGGTCCTCGTCCCCGAGCTCGAGCTGCTCGCCCCGGAGCACGCCGACCAGCTCGGCGGGTACCGGATCGCCGAGCTGCGGGCGGCCATGGAGGCCCTCGGGGTGAGCGACTGGCGCTTCCTCGGCGGGCCGGGCCGCTACCGCGACTCCGGGATGATGGGGACGCCGGCCAACGACAAGGCCCGCGCGTTCTGGCGGGCCGACCTCGACGAGGCGGTGGCGCACGCGGTCGCCGTCGTCCGGGAGGTGCGGCCGCAGGTCGTCGTCACCTACGACGAGAACGGCGGCTACGGCCACCCCGACCACATCCAGGCCCACCGGGTGGCGATGGCCGCCGTCGACCGGGCCGCCGACCCCGGCCACCGGCCCGACCTGGGACCGGCCTGGGACGTCGCCAAGGTGTACTGGTGCTGCGTGCCGCGCTCGGTGCTGCGCGAGGGGATCGAGGCCCTGGCGGCGCTGGGGGAGGACTCGCCCTTCGGACACCTCGGCGAGGTCGACGACATCCCGTTCGCCGTCCCCGACGAGCTGGTCACCGCCGCCGTCGACGGCCGCGCGCAGGCCGGCCGCAAGGACGCCGCCATGCGCGCGCACGCCACCCAGATCACCGTCGACGGGCCGTTCTTCGCGCTGTCGAACGACCTCGGCCAGGAGGTGCTCGGCGTCGAGCACTACCGGCTGGTGCGCGGGCAGCGCGGGCCGGCGGGCGAGGCGCCGAACGGGTGGGAGGACGACCTGTTCGCCGGCCTCGCCTGATGCGGGCCGTCGACCGGGTGCTGGCCGGCGCCGGCGCGGTCCTCGTCGCCGGGTGGCTGGCGGTGGTGGAGGTCTTCTGGCTGCCGCTGCGGGTGGCCGGCGTGCTGGTGCCGCTGTCGGTGCTGCTCGCCGTCGTGGGCAACCTGCTGCTGGTGGCCGGCGCGCACCGGCTGACCGGGTCGCGGGCGGTCGCGGTGCTGCCGGCGCTCACCTGGCTGGCGGTGGCCGTCGCGGCGACCGTCCGCCGTCCCGAGGGGGACCTGGTCGCCGTCGGCGGCGGCGGGCTGGGCGCGGTGACCCTCGCCTACCTGGGCCTGGGCGTGCTGGCCGCGGCGCTCGCCGTCGGCCGCGTGCTGGTCGCCCACCCGGCCGGCGGCTAGCGCCTCAGCGCGCCGTCCGCTGCCGGGGCAGCGCCGCGCGGACGGGGCGGCGCTCCAGCCACCCGAGCACGCGCTCCCCGGGCATCGGCCGGGCCACGTGCCAGCCCTGGGCGACGTCGCACCCGAGGCTCCGCAGCAGCTCCAGGGTCGCGGCGTCCTCCACGCCCTCGACGACGAAGGTCATGCCGAGGTCCTGGCTCAGCTGCTGGGTGCTGCGGACGATGGCACCGGCGCGCGGGTCCCGCGTCAGCGAGGTGACGAAGCTGCGGTCGAGCTTGAGCTCGTCGACCGGCAGGGCGCGCAGGTAGGTCAGCGAGGAGTAGCCGGTGCCGTAGTCGTCGACCGACAGCCGCACCCCGAGCCGCCGCAGCCCGGCGAGCACCTGCTGGCTGCGCGCGGCGTCGGCCATGAGCACGTCCTCGGTGATCTCCAGGACCAGCGCCGACGCCGGCACCCCGCGCGTCTCCAGCAGGAGGGCCACCTGCTCGGGCAGCGCGACGTCCTGCAGGTTGGACACGGACAGGTTGACCGCGAGGCTCAGCTCGTGGCCGGCGTCGCGCCAGGTCCGCAGGTCCAGCAGCGAGCGCTCGAGCACCCGGAGCGTGAGCCGGCGCATGAGCCCGGCCTGCTCGGCCAGCGACAGGAAGACGTCGGGCGCCAGCAGGCCGCGCTCGGGGTGCTCCCAGCGCACCAGCGCCTCGACCCCGGCGACGTCGCCGGTGCGCAGGTCGAGCTTGGGCTGGTAGTGCGGCACGAGCTGCTCGGTGTCGAGGGCCACGCGCAGCTGCTCGAGGGTCTGCAGCCGGTCGCGGGAGTCCGTCGTGCCCTCCGGCGCCCAGACGCGGGCGCCCTCCCGGCTGCGCTTGGCGCCGTACATGGCGGTGTCGGCGCGGGCCAGCAGCAGGGAGCGGTCGCGGCCGTGCTCCGGGCACAGCGCGACGCCGGTGCTGGCGTCCACGTGCAGCGGCATGCCGTCGAGCACGAACGCCTCCCGCAGCACGGCGCCCAGCCCCTCGGCGACCTCCCGGGCGCGGTCCGCGCCGGCGTCGGGCAGCAGGACGGCGAACTCGTCCCCGCCCATGCGGGCCAGCAGGTCGCCGGGGCCCAGCGCCTGCTGCAGGCGCGGGCCGACCAGGCACAGCAGGTCGTCGCCGACGCTGTGCCCGAAGCTGTCGTTGACCTCCTTGAACCGGTCGAGGTCGAGCATGAGGACGGCGGCCGAGCGGTGCGGCTCGGCGTAGATGGTCCGCTCGACCTCCTCGGTGAACCGGCGCCGGTTGGCCAGGCCGGTGAGCGGGTCGTGGTGCGCCTCGCGGGCCAGCTGGGCCAGCCGCAGCTGCTCGGTGGCGCGCAGCGCGGCGTTCTCCACCACGAGGGCGCCCTCGAGCACGAGCCGCGCGACCGCCTCGCGGACCGCCGCCGACCACGACACCGGCCGGCCCACCGCGCCGCACACCACCATGCCGAGCAGGCGGTCGCCGGCCAGCACCGGGACGGCGACGTACGCGGCCAGCCCCAGCGACTCGACCAGCGCGGGCGGGAGCAGGTCGCAGGCGCGGGCGTCCTCGACGAACACCGGGCGCCGCAGCTCCGCCACCCGCCGCCACAGCGGCGCCTCGTCGGCCGGCCGGCCCGCGACCCGCGCGGTGAGCACCTCCCGGGCCTCCGCCGACCAGCCCACCAGGCGGATGTCCTCGACCAGGCCGTCGCCGTCGACGAGGTAGGCCGCGCCGCGGTCGGTGCCGGCCAGCCGCTGGACGGCGGCGGCGAGCACACCCGCGGCCTCGGCCACCCCGGTGGCGCCGGCGCCCTCGACGAGCAGCTGCCGGACGGCGCCGGCGACGACCAGCTCGTCGGCGCGCGCCTGGGCGGCCCGCGCCTGCTCGACCACGCCGCCCAGGTGGGCACCGGCGGCCGCGGCCAGCCGCCGCACCTCCTGGGAGAACGGTCGCAGGGCGGCGCTGTCGAGGGTGAGGACGCCGACGACGTCGGGCGCGCGGCCCAGCGGCACGGCGAGCAGCGAGCCGATGGCGAAGGACTCCACCCACCAGTCGGCGAGCAGGTCGCTGCCGCGGTCGGCGGAGGCCGGGACCCCGGTCCTCGCCACCTGCTCCACCAGGCCGATCGCCGACGGGGCGGCGCGGAAGCGCTGCCAGCCGGCCGGGTCGCGGCGGCCGTCGGCGAAGGCGGCCATGGCGGGGACCGGCCGGCCGTCCTCCAGCAGGAAGACGCAGGCCCGGTCGACCCCGCCGAGCGCGGCCAGCCGCTCGCAGGCGGCACCGAGCAGGGAGTCGAGCGACCGTGCCGAGGTGGCGCCCTCCACGAGCTGCAGCAGCACCTCGGCGGTCACCAGCCGGCGGCGCTCGGCGCGGCGGGCGGAGGCGGCGACCAGCGCCCGCGCCAGACCGGCCGCCGCCCGCCGCGGACGCGGGCCGCGGGCGCAGCGGGCGGGCTCGACGACCAGGGCGCCGACGACCTCGCCGTCGTGCACCAGCGGCAGGCCCGCCGCGTCGTCGACGCCGAGGTCCGCCAGCTCGGCGGCCGCCGGGCCGGCGTCGCCGGGCTCGACGGCGACCGGACGGCCCCCGGTGAGCACCGTGGCCAGGAAGGGGGACCGGCCGACCACCTGGGCCGACACCGGCCCGACGGCGGGCGCGCCGTCGGCGGCGGCCGCGAAGGGCACCGCGAGGCCGGTGGCGGTCTCGTGCCACCACAGCGACACCCGGTCGGCGCCGAGGGCCAGGCGCAGCGCGGCCAGGCGGTGCTCGAGGGCGGCCTCCGCGTCGGACGGCGGGGCCGGCACCTGCTCCGGGGAGGAGGGGGTCGGCAGGTCGGTCACACCGGAAGAGATCGACCGCGTTCCGCATCTCTTGAGACGCGGCGCACACGACCCCCCGCCCGGGGGAGGGCCGGGGTCAGGACGGTGCCCACCGGTAGTGGTACCGGTGGTGCTCGACGAACCCGGACCGGCGGTAGAGCGCCCGCGCCGCCTCGTTGGAGGCAGTGACCTGCAGGTACACCCACTGCGCGCCCTCCCCGGCGCCCCAGCGGGTGAGCGCGGCCACCAGCGCCGAGGCCAGCCCTCGGCGCCGGTGCGCCGCGGCCACGGTCACCGCGGTGACGCCGAGCCAGTCGTCGGTCACCACGCCGCGGGCGACGGCGACCGGCGGGGCGGGCGCGGGGGCCTCGCGGACCGCGGCGAAGACGACCCGCGGCGCGCGGGTGAGGACCGCGCGGACGGTGCCGGCGTCGGCGCGGCCCAGGTGCCCGGACGTCGCCAGCCAGCCGTCGTCGGGCGTCGGGGCCAGCTCGACCGGGACGCCGTCGGGAGCGCCGGGGACCAGCGGCGCGGTCAGGACCAGGACGTCCTCGTCGCGCGGCCACCCCGCGGCGGCGAAGGCCGCGTCGGCCGGCCGGGAGCGCACGCCGGCCAGCTGGGCGCCGGGCCGCAGCCCGCGGGCGGCGTACCAGCCGGCGACGGCGTCGACCGCCTCCGGCAGCGGCCGGCCGGGGTCGCCGGCGACCAGGGCGGTGTTCGCCCGGCCGGTGAACCCGCCCGCGGCGCGCAGCAGCCAGTCGCCCAGTGGCTCCTCCTCGGCGGCCCGCCAGCCACGCGCGGCCAGTCGTTCCAGGTCCGCGACGCCCAGGGGTGATCGGCTCTGTCCCACGACGGTCGATCCTGCGCCCCGCGGCGGACCCCTGCCCCGACGGGGCACGCGGGTCCACCTGTCACGTTTGGCGGGGGGCCACGGGGCCATACTGGTCGGCAGACACGCGCGAGAACCGGTCACGAGCCGGTCCGCTGCCCGTACGTCCCCCGGGAGGACCCACCGTGACCTACGTGATCACCCAGGCCTGCGTCGACGTCCTCGACAAGGCGTGCATCGACGAGTGTCCGGTGGACTGCATCTACGAGGGCGACCGGATGCTCTACATCCACCCCGACGAGTGCGTCGACTGCGGTGCCTGCGAGCCGGTGTGCCCGGTGGAGGCCATCTACTACGAGGACGACGTCCCGGACAAGTGGAAGGACTTCTACAACGCCAACGTGGAGTTCTTCTCCGACCTGGGCAGCCCCGGCGGCGCGGCCAAGACCGGCAAGATCGCCAAGGACCACCCGCTGGTCGCCGCCCTGCCGCCGCAGGGTGAGGGCCACTGACCGCCACCACTCCGGGGACGGCGGCCCGGCGGCTGCCGGACTTCCCCTGGGACAGCCTGGAGGCCGCCCGGGTCCGCGCCGCGCGGCACCCCGGCGGCCTGGTCGACCTGTCCATCGGGACGCCGGTCGACGAGACCCCCGGGCTGCTGCGCGACGCGCTCTCGGCGGCGGGGGACTCCCCGGGCTACCCGACGGCGCTGGGCACCCGCGCCCTGCGCGAGGCCGCCGCCGGCTGGCTGCAGCGCCGGCTGGGCGTGACCGTGGCCGACCCGTTCGCGGCCGACCCGTCGGTGATCCCGACGATCGGCTCCAAGGAGCAGGTGGCGCTGCTGCCCACGCTGCTCGGGCTGCGCGAGGGCACGGTGCTCATCCCGGAGGTCGCCTACCCGACCTACGAGGTCGGCGCGGTGCTGTCCGGGCTGGCGGTGCGCCGCACCGACACCCCGCCCGGCGACGCCGCCGGGGTCGTCCTGGTCTGGCTCAACTCCCCGGGCAACCCGCACGGCCGGGTGCTCTCCGACGGGCAGCTGCGCGGCTGGGTGGCCTGGGGCCGGGCGCACGGCGTGCCCGTGGTGGCCGACGAGTGCTACGCCACCCTCGGCTGGGACGTGCAGCCGCGCTCGCTGCTGCACCCCGCCGTCGCCGGCGACGACCACACCGGCCTGCTCGCGGTGCACTCGCTGTCCAAGCAGTCGACGGCGGCCGGCTACCGCGCCGGGCTGCTCTCCGGCGACCCCGCCCTGGTCCGGCAGGTGTGGGAGGTGCGCCGGCACCTGGGGCTGCTGGTGCCCGGGCCGGTGCAGGCCGCCATGGCCGCGGCGCTGGCCGACGACGCGCACGTCGACGTGCAGCGCGAGCGCTACCGGGCCCGGCGCGAGCGGCTGGCCGCCGCGGTCCGGGCCGCCGGCGCGCGCATCGACCACTCCGAGGCGGGCCTCTACCTCTGGGTCACCCGCGACGAGGACTGCTGGGCCACCATCGACTGGCTGGCCGGCCTCGGCGTCGTCGCCGCGCCCGGCTCGTTCTACGGCCCGGCCGGCGCCCGGCACGTGCGGATGGCGCTCACCGCCACCGACGAGCGGATCGACGCGGCCGCGGAGCGCCTGACCGCCTGAGCCGGCGCGGCCGGCCGGTCAGCCGCAGGCGCGGGTGAGGTCGTCGGAGCGGAGCGCCGCCGTCAGCGACTGGGCGAAGTCCGACCACCGCTGGTAGGCCCTCGGGAACGCCGAGCGCTGCACGCTGTCGGCGACCACGGTCAGCTCGCCGGTCTCCCACCCCGGGACCCGCACCAGGCGGTCGTAGAACTGGCCGGCGGCGTAGACCGGGTCCTGCACCTGCTCGGGCGTGCCCCAGCCCTGCGAGGGCCGCTGCTGGAACAGGCCGAGGGAGTCGCGGTCGCCGTAGGGCAGGTTGCGCAGCGTCGACTCCTGCATGGCGGTCGCCAGCGCGACGACCACGGCCCGCTCGGGGAGGCCGCGGTCGTAGCCGACCTGGGCGATGGTGCGCGCGTTGGCCACCTGCTCGCCGGACAGCTCCACCCCGGTCCCGGGCACGGTGCAGTCCGCGGTGGCCAGGGGGACCTCGCGCTCCTCCGCGCCGACGGTGACCGCGACGAGCACCAGCACCGCGAGCACCGCCGTCAGCCAGCCCCAGGACGCCAGGCGGCGCCGCAACCCCGGCCGCCGGGCCGGTGCGCGCGTGGCCGGCCTGCGGGCGGGCGGCCTGCGTGCGGGGGGCCGGCGAGCGGACGTCGTCCGGCGGGCCGCGGGGCGGGTGCCGGTCCGTGCGCTCGTCATCGCCTCCGAGGGTAGGTGGGTCCCCTGGCAGGGCCCTGGACGTCGCGGGGACCGGCGGTGCGCCTGGGGCGGGCGCGTCACTGGTCGCCCCGAGGCCGCGTCGCTAGCGTGTGCGGGCCCCTCGTTCTGCTGTCCAGGAGGTTCCGTGCCCGACGTCCTGCTCCCCGGGGTCACCGCCACCCGGGTGCCCACCGCACGGCTCGTCCAGAACGTGCTGCACCCCGAGGGCACCGACCCGGCCGGGCCCGGCGAGGCCGTGCTCTTCGTGCACGGCAACGTCAGCTCGGCGCTGTTCTGGCAGCAGCAGCTGCTCACCGTGCACGGGACCGGCCGGCACCGGGCGCTGGCGGTGGACCTGCGCGGCTACGGCGACACCGACCCGCTGCCGGTCGACGCGCGCCGCGGGGTGCGCGACTGGGCCGACGACCTCGGCGCGCTGCTCGACGCGCTCGGCCTCGACCGGGTGCACCTGGTCGGCTGGAGCATGGGCGCCGGCGTCGTCCTGCAGCGGCTGCTCGACGACCCCGGCCGGGTGGCCTCGGTGACCCTGCAGGCGCCGGTCTCGCCGTACGGCTTCGGCGGCACCGCCGGGCCGGAGGGGCGGCGGCTGTCCGACGACGGCGCGGGCTCGGGGGCGGGCGCGGCCAACCCGGAGTTCGTCGCCGCGATCGCCGCCGGGGACACGGGGGACGCCGCGCCGACCAGCCCGCGGTCGATCCTGCGCGCCTTCTACGTGGCGCCGGGCTCCCTGCCGCTGGACCCCGCGCTGGAGGACGTGTTCGTCGCCTCGATGCTGTCGACCCGCACCGGCGAGGACCACTACCCGGGCGACAGCGTGCCCAGCGGCACCTGGCCGGGGACGGCGCCGGGACCGCGCGGCGTGCTCAACACGATGGCGCCGACGGTGTTCGACGTCTCCGGCCTCGCCGACCTGCCGGTCCGGCCGCCGGTGCTGTGGATCCGCGGCGACGCCGACGCGATCGTCTCCGACACCTCGGCCTTCGACCTCGCCTTCCTCGGGCAGCTCGGCGCGGTGCCGGGCTGGCCGGGCGCGGAGGTGTGCCCGCCGCAGCCGATGGTGGCCCAGACCCGCGCGGTGCTCGAGCGCTACGCGGCGGCCGGCGGGACCTACCGCGAGGTCGTGCTGCCCGGGGTGGGCCACTCGCCGCACGTCGAGCGCCCGCAGGAGTTCGCCGTCGCGCTGCTCGAGCACCTCGACGTCCCCGCCGGGGAGCCCGCGGGCCACGCCTGAGCGGGGCAGCGGGACGCCCCACCCGCCGCGCTCCGGGTGCACGATCGTCCCCTCCGCCGAGTGTCCGGGAGGGTGCCGTGGACGGGCAGCGGGAACGCGTCGCCGGGGTCTTCGACCGGGCGGCACCCACGTACGACGCGGTCGGCGTGGAGATGTTCGGTCCGATCGCCGAGCGGCTGGTCGCCGAGCTCGACCCGCGGCCGGGGGAGCGGGTGCTCGACGTCGGCTGCGGGCGCGGCGCGGTCCTGCTGCGGGCGGCGGCCCGGGTGGCCCCGACGGGGTCGGTCACCGGGATCGACCTCGCGCCCGGGATGGTCGAGCGGGCACGGGCGGCGGCCGAGGAGGCCGGGGTCCCCGCGGAGGTGCGGATCGCCGACGCGGAGGACCCCGGCGGTGGCCCCTACGACGTCGTCGCCTCCTCGCTGGTGCTGTTCTTCCTGCCCGATCCCGCGGCGGCGCTGCGGGCCTGGCGGTCGCTGCTGGTCGACGGCGGCCGCGTCGGTGTGACGACGTTCGGCCCGTACAGCGAGGCGTGGCGCGAGGTCGACGCGGTGTTCGCCCCCTACCTGCCGCCGCAGGTGCGCGACGCGCGGACGAGCGGCACGAGCGGTCCGTTCGCCTCCGACGACGGGGTCGAGCAGTTGCTGCGCGGGGCCGGCTTCGGGGACCTGCGCACGGTGCACCTGACCGTGCCGGTGCGCTTCGCCGACGAGGACCACTGGCACACCTGGACCTGGTCGGTCGGCCAGCGGGGGTTCTGGGAGCTCGTGCCCGAGGACGAGCGGGACGCCGTCCGGGCGGAGGCCCACCGGCGCCTGCAGCACTGCCGGGACGGCGACGGGCGCCTCGGCTTCGACCAGGACGTCCGGGTCACCCTCGGCCGGGTCCGCTAGTCGTTGGCGTGCAGCGCGGCGTTCAGCTCGCCCCAGGTGCCGGTGCGGGGCAGGGCCTCGAGCGCCCCGGAGACGCTGTTGCGGCGGAACAGCAGCCCGCTGCGCCCCGACAGCTCGCGGCCCTTGACCACCGAGCCGTCGGGCAGGGTGATCCGCGAGCCGGCGGTGACGTAGCAGCCGGCCTCGACCACGCAGTCGTCGCCGAGCGAGATGCCGATGCCGGAGTTGGCGCCCAGCAGGCAGCCGGTGCCGATCGAGACGACCTCCTTGCCGCCGCCGGAGAGCGTGCCCATGATCGACGCGCTGCCGCCGACGTCGCTGTCGGCGCCGACGACGACGCCCGCGCTGATCCGGCCCTCGACCATCGAGGGACCCAGGGTGCCGGCGTTGTAGTTGACGAAGCCCTCGTGCATGACCGTCGTCCCCTCGGCCAGGTGGGCGCCCAGCCGCACCCGGTCGGCGTCGGCGACGCGCACGCCGGAGGGCAGCACGTAGTCGATCATCCGCGGGAACTTGTCCACCGACAGCACGGTCAGGTGCCCGTGCGCCGCGCGCAGCGCCGCCCGCCGGGCGGGGGTCAGCTCGGTGGCCAGCACCGGGCCGGCGTCGGTCCACGCCACGTTGGCCAGCAGCCCGAAGACGCCGTCGAGGTTGATCCCGTGCGGGCGGACCAGGCGGTGCGAGATCAGGTGCAGCCGCAGGTAGACGTCGTGCGCGTCGGCCGGCGGCGCGTCGAGGTCGGCGATCGTCGTCCGGACGCCGACCACCTGCACGCCACGGACGTCGTCGGTGCGCACCAGGCCGGAGAACTCCGGGCCGAGCTCGCCCTCCAGCTCGAGGGTGCCCAGCTGCCGGGTGCCGGCCGGCCCGTCGGCGCCGAGCGCGGGGGAGGGGTACCAGGTGTCGAGGACGGTCCCGGAGGTGGTCACGGTCGCGACGCCGGCGGCGACGGCGGAGCGGGCGGCGGAGGCGGTCACGCGCCCGACGCTACCGAGGCCGGCGCACCGGGACGGCCGGCGGCCTCGTCCCCGGGCTCGCCGCGAGCCCGCGAGTGGGGAGGAGGACGAGGTCCTCCCACCGTAGGCTCGGTGCCCGTGAGCCCCCCGCCCCACCTGGACCTCTCCGCCGACGTGCTCACCCTCACCCGGGCGCTGGTGGACACGCCGTCGGTCTCCGGCGACGAGCGCGCGCTGGCCGACGCCGTGGAGGCGGCGCTGCGGGCGCTGGGCGGCCTGGAGGTGGAGCGGGTCGGCGACACCGTGCTGGCCCGCACGAACCTCGGCCGCGACGCCCGCGTGGTCCTCGCCGGGCACCTCGACACCGTGCCGATCGCCGGCAACGTGCCCAGCCGGCTGGAGGACGGGCGGGTCTTCGGCTGCGGCACGAGCGACATGAAGTCCGGCGACGCGGTGATGCTGCGGCTGGCCGCCCGCTTCGGCGTCCCCGGCGCCGCGCCCGCGCACGACCTGACGTTCGTCTTCTACGACAACGAGGAGGTCGAGTCGGTCAAGAGCGGCCTGGGCCGGGTGGTCCGGGAGCGGCGCGGCTGGCTCTACGGCGACCTCGCCGTCCTGCTCGAGCCCACCGACGGCGAGATCGAGGCCGGCTGCCAGGGCACGCTGCGCGCCCGGCTGGAGACCCGGGGCCGGCGCGCGCACAGCGCCCGCAGCTGGCTGGGCGTCAACGCCGTTCACGCGCTGGCCGGGGCGCTGGCCGCGCTGGCGGCCTACCGGCCGCGCGAGGTGGACATCGACGGCTGCCACTACCGCGAGGGGCTCAACGCCGTCGGCATCTCGGGGGGCGTGGCCGGCAACGTCGTCCCCGACGAGGCCGCGCTGACGGTCAACTTCCGCTACGCGCCCGACCGCGACGAGGACGCCGCCGAGGCGCACGTCCGCGAGGTGTTCGCCGAGGCGATCGCCGCGGGCGCCACGCTCACGGTCACCGACAACGCCGGCGGCGCGCTGCCGGGGCTCACCGAGCCCGCCGCCGCGGCGTTCGTCGCCGCCGTCGGCCGCCCGGCCCGGGCCAAGCTCGGCTGGACCGACGTCGCCCGCTTCGCCGCGCTCGGCATCCCGGCGGTCAACTACGGCCCGGGCGACCCGCAGCTGGCGCACACCCGTGAGGAGTCGGTGCTGGTCGAGCGCCTGCAGCCGGCCGAGGACGCCCTGACCGCCTACCTGTCCGGAGACCGCGCATGACGACCACCCCGCCGCCCGACGGCGCCCGCAAGCCCCGCCCGACGCGCCACCGCGGCCCGGTGGTGCTGCGCGGCGGCGAGCCCGACCCGCAGACGGTCGGCACGACGACCGACCAGCGGCTGCTCGACCGGCGCGGGCCCACCGACTGGGTGCACACCGACCCGTGGCGTGTCCTGCGCATCCAGAGCGAGTTCGTCGAGGGGTTCGGCCTGCTCGCCGAGCTGCCGCGGGCGGTCAGCGTGTTCGGCAGCGCCCGCACCAAGCCCGACCACCCCTACTACGAGGCGGGCGTGCGGATCGGCGGGGCGCTGGCCGGCGCCGGCTACGCGGTCATCACCGGCGGCGGGCCGGGTGCGATGGAGGCGGCCAACCGCGGCGCGCACGAGGCCGGCGGGCTGTCGGTGGGCCTCGGCATCGAGCTGCCGTTCGAGCAGGAGCTCAACGAGTGGGTCGACGTCGGCATCAGCTTCCGCTACTTCTTCGTCCGCAAGACGATGTTCGTGAAGTACGCGCAGGCCTTCGTCATACTCCCCGGCGGCTTCGGCACCCTCGACGAGCTGTTCGAGGCGCTGACCCTGGTGCAGACGCGCAAGGTGACCCGCTTCCCGGTCGTCCTGTTCGGCACCGCGTACTGGTCGGGGCTGGTCGAGTGGATCCGCGGCTCGCTGCTGGAGTCCGGCACGATCAGCCCCGGCGACCTCGACCTGTTCACCGTCACCGACGACGTCGACGAGGTGCTGGCCCACATCCGGGCGGCCGAGGCGGCCGGGTCGCCGGGGGACAACGGCGGGGGCATGCGCGCGCCGCTGTCCGGGCCGGTCGAGCCGGTCGAGGGCTGAGGACGCCGGTGCTGTCCCTCCTCGTCGGGCTGGCCGCGGTCGCCGTCGTCGGGGCGCTGCTGTTCCTCGGCGGGTCGGTGCTGCTCGGCCGCGGGGAGACCCAGCCGCCGGCCGACCTCGACCGCTCGCCGGTCGAGCTGCCCGAGGAGCGCCCGGTGACCGGTGCCGACGTGCGGGCGCTGCAGATCTCGGTGGCCGTGCGCGGCTACCGGATGACCGAGGTGGACTGGCTGCTCGAGCAGCTCGCTCAGACGATCGAGGAGCGTGACGAGGTGATCGCGACGCTGCGGGCCGAGCGCGAGCGGCCGGCCCGGGCCGCCGACGCCGACACCGATCCCGGGCTGACCCTGCCGGGCGGTGCCGGGGCGGGCGAGGCGCCGACCGGGGACGGGGTGCGCCGCGATGCCTGAGCTGGTCCTGCCGGTGCACGTGGAGGCGCCGCCGGAGCAGGTGTGGGCGGCGCTCACCGACTGGCGCGGCCAGGGGCGGTGGATGCCGGCGACCGACGTCGAGGTGGTGACCGCCGCGGAGGAGGGCGTCGGCGTGCGGCTGGCCGCGCGCACCGGCCTCCCGCTGCCGTGGCGGCGCGGCCGGCACCTCGGCGTGCTCGACACGATGGTGGTCACCGAGTGGGACCCGCCGCGGCGGGTGGTCGTCCAGCACACCGGCCGGATCGTGCGCGGGCCGGGCATCTTCGAGCTCACGCCCGCCGGCGGCGGCACCGACCTGGTCCTGACCGAACGGTGGTACCCGCCCTTCGGGCTGCTCGGCCGGGTCGGCTGGCCGCTGGCGCGCCCGTTCGTCGTCGTGGGGTTCCGGGTCGCGTTGCGCCGGTTCGCCCGCTTCGCCCGCACCTACGCCGGCTGAGCCGCGGCGCGGACGGCGTCGCGGCCGACGTACCAGCGCCGCCACAGCAGTGCCGCGGTGACCAGGGTGACCACGGTGCCGCCGTCGTACATCAGCCGCGCGCCCTCCTCGGCGCCGACGGTGCCGGCCGGGGGGTGGGCGTAGAGCACCTTGGCCAGGACGTCGTGGGCGGCGGCGCCCGCGGCCAGCGCGGCCGCGCGCACGGCGACGCCGCGGCGGTGCGGCGCGGGGTCGACGGCGAGCACCGAGGCGGTCGCCAGGTACCCGCTGAGCAGCAGGTGCAGCCAGACGAGCGGGCCGGCGGCGTGCAGGCCCGTGCCGTAGAGCAGCCAGAGCCCGGCGGCGTTGAGCGGGACGGCGACCAGCGGGTCGGCCAGCCGGCGCGCCGGGGCGGTGCGCAGCAGCCGGGACAGCCGCCGGGCGGCGTCCTGCGGGAGCGCGCGCAGCGCCAGGGTGACCGGGGCGGCGAGCACCAGCAGCAGCGGCGCCACCATGCCGAGCAGCAGGTGCCCGGCCATGTGCGCGTGCAGGTCGACGTGCCCGCCGGCGTGCGCCCGCAGCGGGTCGGCGACGGCGACCCCCGCGGCGGCCAGGCCGGCGAGCCAGGCCGCGGTGCGGGCCAGCGGCCAGGGGCTGCGGCACCGCCAGGTGGCGGCCACGTACCCCGCGCCCGCGGCCAGCAGGAGCGCGGCGATCACCGCGCGGGCACGGTGCGGGCCCGTCGCAGGAGCACGACGCCGGCGACCAGCAGCAGCGCCCCGGGCAGCACCCAGCCGACGTCGTAGCCGGTCAGGTCGACGCCGTAGCGCACCTGGTGCAGGCGCAGCAGCTTGTGGTGCACCAGGCCGTCCCACACCTGGAAGGCGCCGGCGCCGGTGAGCACCGCGCCCCACCACAGCGGCGGGACGAACCGGCCGCGGCGGCGCGCGTCGGCGAGCAGCGCCATGCCGGCCACGGCGGCGGAGAAGGTGCCGGCGTGCAGCAGCCCGTCGGAGACCAGCCCCGCCGCGCCGCTGGCCCGGTCGTAGAAGTGGTGCCAGTGCAGCAGCTGGTGGAACACGATCTCGTCGACCGCGCCCGCCGTCCCCAGGCCCAGCAGCAGGCCCGAGACCAGCAGCCGTCGCCGGGGCGCGGGTCGCGTCGGTGCGTCGGACACCCGGGCCTCCCGTCGTCGCGTCCCCGGACGCTGCCCGGCGGCGTCGGACGGGAAACCGCTCAGCGGCCGCCGACGAAGGCCAGCGCCTCCCGCGCGAGCTCGAGGTCGGCCCCGGCGTCCCCACCCAGGGCCACCCACTCGCGCATGGGCCGGCCACTGCCGTTGGCGAACGGGCTGCCCGCACCGCCGGCGACCAACGTCGCCACCCGGTCGCGCGGCAGCTTGAGCACCAGCGCCCCGCCGACGGCCATCGCGAAGACCCGCCCGTCCACCGTCAGCGCCGTCGACCCGAACCGGCGCCGTCCCGGCTGCGGCGGGACCACGCCGGGCTCGCCGGCGAGGGCGTCGACCAGGGCGGCGAGGCGGTCCTCGGCAGTCATGCCGGGAGTGCAGCCGAGGCGGTCCGCCGTCCGCAAGCCCCCGCTCCGCTCGACCTGGCCCCTGGGGCGGGCCGCAGGCGACGAGCTGGACGGGTTCGTCCGGGACGCGGCCGGGGAGGTCGCCGGCCACCTCGCGCGCTCGGGCGCGGTCCCGGCCGGGCCGCTGTGCGTCGTCCACCACGGCACGGTCACCGAGGACGGCGACGGACCGGTCGAGGTGGTGCGGCCGTTCACCGGCACCGTCGAGCCGGCCGGGGAGCTGCGGATCCGGCTGCGGCGGGCCGGGCGCGAGGCGGTGACCTGCCTGTCGCGGCGGCCGGCGGAGTTCCCCGGGATCCTCGGCGCCCACGACGCGGTCGGGGCGTGGGTGGACGCCGAGGGGCTGACGCGGGCGGGCAGCCCGGCGGAGGTCTACCTCACCGACCGGGACGCAGTCGACCCCGACGCCCCGCACGTCGAGGTCGCCTGGCCGGTCGGCCGAGGCTCACCCCCGGTCGGCCGCCAGCCGGGCGCCGAAGGCGAGCAGCGCGCACCCGGTGAAGGCGTCCAGCGCCCGGCGGACCGGACGCCGGGCGAGCAGCAGCCGCGCCCGGTGCAGGACGGCGACGAGGAACAGCAGCCAGACCAGCCCGACCGCCGCGTGGGTGAGCGCGTAGGCCATCAGCACGGGGACGGCGGTGCCCGGGCCGAGGAACTGCGGCAGCACGGCGAGGTAGAAGGCGAGCACCTTCGGGTTGGTGACGTTGGACAGGAACCCCTGGCGCAGCCCGGTCAGCGCGCCCCTGCCGACCGCCGCTCCGCCGCCGTCGAGGTCGGCGTACCGGCCGCGGACGGCGGAGACGAACGCCTGCACCGCCAGGTAGGCGAGGTAGCCGACCCCGATCCAGCGGATCGCCTGGAACAGCGGCTCCGCGCGGACGACGACCGCGGCCAGCCCGGTCGCGGCCGCCGTCCCCTGGACGACGTTCGAGGCGGTGATGCCGACGGCGCTCCACGCGCCGCGGCGCCGGCCGCCGGCGAGGGTGTTGCGGACGACCACCGCGAAGTCCGGCCCGGGCACCAGCACCAGGACGACGGTGAGGAGGACGAAGGTGCCGTAGCCGGACCAGGCGCCGCTCACCGCGCCACCTCGGGCAGGGTCAGGAGCTCGCGCGGCCGGCGCTCCCACCGGTCGAACGGCAGGTCGCCGACGCCGGCGAACAGGCGCGCGCTGCCGGCCTGCAGCGCCTCGGGGGAGGACCACACCGAGATGGCGACGACGCGGCCGCCCTCGGCGTCGTGGAAGGCGCCGATCTCCTCGAGGCCCTCGATGCCCCGGGCCGCCTCGTTGAGCCGCCGCATGGCGCCGAGCAGGGCGTCGAGGTGTTCGGGGTGCGGGTGGTGGACGGCGTGGAACAGGACGCGCGGCACCGGTCCAGGGTGCCCGAGGGGCGGGCGTCAGGATGACCGGGTGCACGAGTGCGACGGAGGCGGCCGGTGAGCCGTCGCGGGTGGGCGCTGTTCCTGGCGATGTCGGTGATCTGGGGTGTGCCCTACCTGCTGATCAAGGTCGCCGTCGAGGAGACCTCGCCGGTGGTCGTCGTCTTCGTCCGCTGCGTCGTCGGCGCGGTGCTGCTGCTGCCGCTGACGCTCGCCCGCGGGCAGCTGCGGCCGGCGCTGCGGCACTGGCGGCCGCTGCTGCTGTTCACGGTGCTGGAGATGACCGGGCCGTGGCTGCTGCTGTCCTACGCCGAGGACACGCTGTCGAGCTCGCTGACCGGCCTGCTCGTGGCCTCGGTGCCCTTCGTCGCGGCGCTGGCCGCCCGGCTGGTGGGCGACGAGGAGCGGCTGACCCCGGTGCGGCTGGCGGGGATGGGGCTGGGCGTCGTCGGGATCGTCGCGCTGCTCGGCTTCGACGTCGAGGGGATCGCCCTGCTGCCGGTGCTGGCGGTGCTGCTCGTCGTGATCGGCTACGGCACCGCCCCGCTGGTGGCCAGCCGCCGGCTCGACGGCGTCCCGGGCGTGGCGGTCAGCTCGCTCGCGCTGGTGGTGACCGCGCTGGTCTACGCGCCGTTCGCCCTGCCGCGCACCGGCGAGGTGGGCGCCGCGTCGACCCGGGCGATCGGGGCGCTGGCGGTCCTGGGCGTCGTGTGCACCGCGCTGGCGCTGGTGCTGTTCTTCGCGCTGATCCGCGAGGTCGGCCCGCAGCGGGCGTTGGTGATCACCTTCGTCAACCCGGCCGTCGCCGTCCTCGCCGGGGTGCTGCTGCTCGACGAGCCCTTCACCCTGGGCCTGGCCGTGGGCCTGCCGCTGGTGCTGGCCGGCTGCGTGCTCGCCACCCGGCGCAACACCCCGGCGCCCGCCGCGGTCGACGCGCCGGTGCCGTAGGACCGCTCCACCGCGCTGCCCGGTCGGGCGGCGGGGCGCCGCAGTGGTGGTCCGGTGCGGATCTCGGGGCCGTGGGTGGCGGTGAGCAGCACCCGCACCCGCTCGTCGAGCTGCGGGCCGGACACCACCGTCAGGTCGTCCTCGGCCGAGGGCGTCGACGGTCGCCAGCGTCCAAGGCCCGTCCCCACGTCTCGGCAAGCTCTCGACCGGGTCCTCCGAGGTCGTCCACGCAGTCGGCTCCCGATCGAACTCAAGTCGGCGGCGCGCCGGCCGATCCTCTCGCGGCACCCGGCTCCTCCGGGCGCGGCGGGAGGCGACGGTGGCGCAGCAGAGGGACCGGACGGCGCGACGGCGCCAGCGGGGGACGGTCCGCCTGCTGGCGGCGGTCGTCCTCGTCGGCCTGGCGCTGTCCGGGTCGGGGTCGGCGGGCCGGCCGGACCTGGCCACGGCCAGCTTCACCGACCCGCTGCCGCCGGGCGACGTCGTCGCCGCCCCCGCCGACCGCGCCCTGCAGATCTCGTGGACCCCGCCCGCGGAGGCCAGCGTCTCCGGCTACGACGTGTACGTCGACGCCGCCGTCACCAGTGTCGGGAACGTCACCGGCGTGACCGTCGGGGGCCTCACCAACGGCCGCACCTACACGGTCACCGTGTACACGAAGACGTCGGCGTTGCTCACCCCCACCTACACGGGGACCAGGTCCAGCACCCCGGTGCCCGGCACCCCGGCGGACTCGGTCCCCCCGGCCCCGCCCACCGGGGTGGTCGCGACCGCCGGCGAGCGGCAGGTGCGGGTCGGCTGGACGCCGAACAGCGCCGACACGGATGCCGACGGCTACCGCGTGCTGCGCGACGGCGTCCCCGTGACCGACCTGCTCCCGGGACGGGCCACTGCCACCTGGACCGACACCGGGCTGGTCCCCGACCGGACCCACGGCTACACGGTCCAGACGCACGACACCTCGGGGAACTGGTCGGCGAGCTCCGCGCCCGTCGCCTCCGCCCGGCCGTTCGACCACACCCCTCCCGCGACCCCGACCGGGCTGACGGCAGTGGCCGGGGACGGGCGGGTGGCGCTGGCCTGGGCGGCGAACACCGAGCCCGACCTCGCGGCCTACGTCGTGCTGCGGAACGGGGTCGAGGTCACCAGGGTGACCGGGACGTCCTACACCGACACCGGGCTCGCCAACGACACGCCCCACGCGTACCGGCTGGCCGCGGTCGATGCGTACGGGAACGTCTCGCCCGCGAGCGACCCCGCGGTCACCGCCCGGCCGACCGACCAGACCCCGCCGGCGACGCCGACCGGGCTGGTCGCGACCGCCCGCGACGGGGCGGTGGAGCTCCGCTGGGACGCCAACGCCGAGCCCGACCTGCACCGGTACGTCGTCCACCGCAACGGCGTCGAGGTGGCGCGGGTGACCGGCACGGACTGGACCGACCCCGGTGTCGTCAACGGCACCAGCTACGCCTACCGGCTGGCCGCGGTCGACGGGCACGGCAACGTCTCACCCGCCAGCGACCCGGCGGTGACCGCGCGACCGACCGACCAGACCGCCCCGGCGATTCCGACCGGGCTGGTCGCGACCGCCCGCGACGGGGCGGTGGAGCTCCGCTGGGACGCCAACGCCGAGCCCGACCTGCACCGGTACGTCGTCCACCGCGACGGTGCGGAGGTCGTCCGGGTGACCGGCACGAGCTGGACCGACACCGGCCTGGTCAACGACACCACCTACAGCTACCGCCTCGCCGCGGTCGACGGACACGCCAACGTCTCGCCCACCTCCGACCCCACGGTCACCGCGCGGCCCACCGACCAGACCCCGCCGGCGACGCCGACCGGGCTGGTCGCGACCGCCCGCGACGGGGCGGTGGAGCTGCACTGGGACGCCAACACCGAGCCCGACGTCGACCGGTACGTCCTCTACCGCGACGGGGTCGAGGTCGCGCGGGTGACCGGCACCAGCCGGGTGGACGCCGGTCTGGTCAACGACACCTCCTACGCCTACCGGATCCAGGCCGTCGACCGGCACGGCAACGCCTCGGCCACCAGCGACCCCGCCATCACCGCGCGGCCCACCGACCGGACCGCACCCGGGACCCCGACCGGGCTGGTCGCCACCGCCCGGGACGGCTCGGTCGAACTCCGCTGGGACGCCGGTCCCGAGCCCGACCTCGACCGCTACGTCCTCCAGCGGGACGGCGTCGAGGTCGTGCGCCTCACCGGGACGAGCTGGACCGACACCGGCGTCGTCAACGACACCACGTACGCCTACCGGGTCCAGGCCGTCGACCGGCACGGCAACGCCTCGCCCGCCAGCGACCCCGCGGTCACCGCCCGGCCGACCGACCAGACCGCGCCGGCCACCCCGACCGGGCTGGCGGCGATCCCTCACGAC
Organism: Geodermatophilus dictyosporus; assembly: GCF_900115505.1. GTDB lineage: Bacteria > Actinomycetota > Actinomycetes > Mycobacteriales > Geodermatophilaceae > Geodermatophilus > Geodermatophilus dictyosporus. The sequence continues at coordinate 82,720 of NZ_FOWQ01000009.1, forward strand.
GGGTCGGTGGACCTGGCCTGGAACGCGAACCCCGAGCCCGACGTCGACCGCTACGTCCTCTACCGCGACGGCGCGGAGGTGGCGCGGGTGCCGGGCACGTCGTGGGTCGACACCGGCGTCGTCAACGGCACCACCCACGGCTACCGGGTCCAGGCCGTCGACCGGCACGGCAACGCCTCGGCCACGAGCGACCCGGCGGTGACCGCCCGGCCGGCCGACCAGACGGCGCCGGCGGCCCCGGCGGGCGTCACGGCCACCGCCGGCGACGGGCGCGCGGTGCTGCGCTGGACGGCCGACGGCGAGCCCGACGTCGCCGCGTACCGCGTGCTCGCCGAGGACGGCGGCACGCTGGCGACCGCCACCGCGCCGGCCACCCAGGCCACGGTGACCGGCCTGGTCAACGGCACCGAGCGCCGCCTGCGGGTGGTCGCCGTGGACACCTCGGGCAACGCCTCACCGCCGTCGGCGGAGGTCGCCGTCACCCCCGCGGCGGCGGGCGTCCCGGCCGAGGGCGCGGGGCAGAGCGGCGGCGTGGCGGCCAGCGCCGACGGTCGCGTGGTCGTCGTCGGCACGTCGGCGCGCTGGGAGGCCACCGACACCAACACCGCCTACGAGCTGTACCTGCTCGACCGGGCCGCCGGCACCGCCCGCCGCATCGCGCCGCTGCCCGCCACGGCCACCGGCAGCAGCGACCCGACCAACTCGGCGGCCCCGGCGGTCAGCGACGACGGCCGCTACGTCGCCCTCGCCACGACCGCGGCACTGCGCCCCGAGGACACCAACCGGCTCGCCGACGTCTACCGGCTCGACACCCGGTCGGGCGCCTGGGAGCTGGTCAGCGTCCCGGCCCGAGGGGCCGTGCACCCGTCGGTCGCCGGCACCGTCCTGCAGCCCGGTCCCGCCGTGCACGCCACCAGCCCGACCGTCGTCCTGTCCGGCAGCGGCGACCTGGTGCTCTTCTACTCCGCCCGCTCCGACCTGGTGCCCGGGGACACCAACGGCGTCGTCGACGTGTTCGCCAAGACGGTCTCCACCGGCGCGGTGACGCGCGTGTCGACGTCCGCCACCGGGGGCGACCTCCCGCGCGCCGCCACCGGTCCCGCGCTCGCGGTCACCCCCGACGGCCGGTTCGCGCTGTTCCCGGCGACGTCGTCCTCCGGCCCGGTCGTGCTCTACCGCAAGACGCTGTCGGGCCCGGGCGCCGGGCAGGCCGTCGTGGTCTCGGCGGTCCCCGTCGGCGGCCGGCCGGTGGAGTACGGCGTCTACCGCGACGCCGGCGACGTCGCCCTCAGCGACGACGGCCGGTACGTCGCGCTGGTCACCGCCGCGAAGGTGACGACGCCGACGCCGACCGCGAACTGGTCGACCGGCCTGGCCCACCGCGTGGACACCGCCACCGGCGCGGTGGTCCCGCTGGGCAACGGCCAGACGTCGGTGTGGGAGCACCGGGTGGAGCTGGACCCGACCGGCCGGTACGCCTTCTTCGCCACCGCCGCGGCGCAGGTCCCCGGCGACGGCAACGGCCACACCGACCACCTCCGCCGCGACCTCGGCACCGGGGCGCTCACGCTGGTCACCGCCGACGCCGCCGGCCGCGCCACCACCGGTCCGACCGGCTCGGTGACCCCGGCCGAGTACGGCCGGCTGCTGGCGGTCGACGGCGAGCGCGTGCTGGTGACGACGTCGCAGGCGCTGACCGCGGGCGACACCAACCGGCTGCGCGACCTCTACGCCAAGGACCTCGCCGACGGTGCGGTGACGGTGCCCCGCGGCTGACCCGGCGCCCCGTCCCCGGGGACGGCGTCGGCCACCGCGGCGACCACCCGGGCGGTGCGGGTGCCGGGGTCGCAGGCGGCGGCCGCCGCCAGCGCGTCGGGGAAGGAGCCGACGTCGGTGAGCTCCGGCAGGTCGAGCACGGTCAGCCCGGCGTCCTCCAGCGCCCGGCGCGTCCGCTCCGCGGTGTCGGTGCGGGCCGTCGGCACGTCGGGCAGGACGCCGGCCTCGAGGGCCGCGTGCAGGCCCAGGGCCCACCAGCGGCCGTCCGGGGCGGCACCGAGGACCGCGGTCTGCCGGCTGGTCGTGACCAGCCGGTCCAGGCAGGCGGCCAGCAGCGCCGGCGTCACCTGCGGGGTGCCGGTGCCGATGAGCAGCGTCGGGAGGGCCGCGCCGTCCATCGCGTCGGCGAAGGCCGCGGCCAGCCGGGTGCCCGTGTCGCCGCCCGTCTGCGGGAGGACGGCGCAGCCGGACAGGTCCAGGTCGCCGGGCTCGCCGTCAAGGGCCACCACCCGGCGCGCGACCGGGGTGGCGCGCACCGCGTCGAGGGTGTCGGCCACCGCTGCCTCGGCGATCGCGGCGGCCTGCTCCGGGGTGCACGGCGGGTCCAGCCGCGTCGTGTCACGCCCCGGCGCCTCGGCGAGGACCAGCAGCTGGGCGGCGAGGGCGGCGTCGGGCACCCGCGGACCGTAGCCGCCGGGAGCCCGGGACGCCCGCCCCGTGCGCGCGACCCACCCGTCCGGGCGCACCGCCGGCCGTCGGTGGCCGGCGCTACGGTGCGGCGCGTGGAGCGGGTCCGGTGCGCGTGGGGCGACAGCGCCCCGGAGTACGTCGTCTACCACGACGAGGAGTGGGGCACCGAGCTGCACGGCGACGACGCCCTGTTCGAGCGGCTCTGCCTCGAGGCCTTCCAGTCCGGCCTGTCGTGGATCACCATCCTGCGCAAGCGCCCCGCCTTCCGCGCCGCGTTCGCCGGCTTCTCGATCGACGCGGTCGCCGCGTTCAGCGCCGACGACGAGGCGCGCCTGCTGGCCGACGCGGGGATCGTCCGCAACCGCGCCAAGATCGCCGCCGCCGTCCGCAACGCCCGTGCCGCCCAGCAGGTGCCGGAGGGGCTCGACGCGCTGCTGTGGTCCTTCGCGCCGTCCGCGCCGCGTCCCCGGCCGGCCACGCTGGCCGACGTCCCCGCCACCAGCCCGGAGTCGACGGCGATGGCGCGCGAGCTCAAGCGGCGCGGGTTCGCCTTCGTCGGGCCGACCACCGCCTACGCCCTGATGCAGGCCACCGGCATGGTCGACGACCACGTCGCCACCTGCTTCCGGGCGACCGGGGGAGGCACCCCTCGGGGGGCTCCGGTTGGAGTCCCGGCGGGGATACGGGATCATGTCTCCGGAGCTCAAGCACCGATCAACAGCCACACCGCAGCCGCAGAGGGGCGTCGGGTGGCCGGCGAAGGAGGCACGCATGGCGGCCATGAAGCCGCGCACGGGTGAAGGTCCCCTGGAGGTCACCAAGGAGGGGCGCGGCCTGGTCATGCGGGTACCGCTCGAGGGCGGCGGCCGCCTGGTCGTCGAGCTGTCGCCGGACGAGGCGCAGGCCCTCTCGGAGGCACTGAAGGGCGCGACCAGCTGAACGTCGCCGCGCACCTGCCCGAGGGCAGCACCGCGCAGGACGACGCGGCCCCGGCCGCCGGCAGCACGCCGGCGACCGGGGCCGCACCCTTGCCGCGGGTCGAGCTGCTGACCACCCTCCCGCGCCTGGGGGAGGACGACGTCCTGGCCGTGCCGGTCGGCACCGGCGGCGCGCTGCCGCCCTGGCTGGAGCGGCCGGCCTTCGGCACCCTCCCGCCGGTGCCCGCGCGACTGCTGGCCGGCGCGCTGCGCGACACCGGCAACACCGGCAGGCCCGGCGCGGTCACCGACCTCCCCGTCCCCGGCCGCCGCCCGCGCAGCGTGGTCGCCGTCGGCGTGGGCGACGGGACGCTGCCGGACCTGCGCTCCTGCGTGGCCACCGCCGTCCGCCGCGCGCAGACCCTCGCCGAGCACGGCGCCACCCGGCTGGTGCTGCCCGTCGACGGCGCGGCCGCCCCCGCCGGCGCCGACGAGGTCCGGACCGCGGTCGAGGCGGCGCTGCTGGCCGGCTACCGCTTCCGCGACACCTCCACCCCCCACCCGCCGCGGCTGGCCACCGTCACCGTCGTCGCCACCGACGGTGCCGACCCCGCGGTGGTCGCCGCCGCCCGCGCCGGCGAGGTCACCGGCCGCGCCGTCGCCTGGGCGCGCGACCTGGTCAACACCCCGAGCAACACCAAGGACCCTGCCTGGCTGGCGGAGCAGGCGGTGGAGCGGCTGTCGGGCCTGCCGCACGTGACGGTCACCGTGCTCGGCCCCGAGGAGCTGCGCGCCGGCGGCTTCGGCGGTGTCCTGGCGGTCGGCGGCGGGTCGGCGTCCCCGCCGCGGGTGGTCGTCGCCGCCTACGACCCGCCCGGTGCCGGCCCGGCCCGGCCGGTGCTCGTGGGCAAGGGCATCACCTTCGACACCGGCGGCCTGTCGATCAAGCCCAACGCCGGCATGCGGGAGATGAAGACCGACATGGCCGGGGGAGCGGCGGTGTTGGCCGCACTCGACGCCGCCGCCCGCCTGGAGCTCCCGGTCGCGGTGACCGCCGTCGTCCCGGCCGCCGAGAACGCGGTCTCGGGGTCGTCCTACCGGCCGGCCGACGTCGTCCGGCACGTCGGCGGACGCACCACCGAGGTGCAGAACACCGACGCCGAGGGCCGCATGGTCCTCGCCGACGGCCTGGCGTGGGGCCGCCTCGAGCTGGGCGCGACCGTGCTGGTCGACGTCGCCACGCTCACCGGCGCGATGAAGGTCGCCCTCGGCACGAAGACGGCGGGCCTCTACGCCACCGCCGACGGGCTGGCCGACGCGCTGTCCACCGCGGCGCTGCACGCCGGCGAGCGGGTGTGGCGGATGCCGCTGGCCGAGGAGTACGCCGACCTGCTCGGCAGCGACGTCGCCGACGCCAACAACGCCCCCGGCAACCCCGGCGGCACCACCGCGGCGCTGTTCCTGCGCCCCTTCGCCGGCGACCTGCCCTGGGCCCACCTCGACGTCGCCGGTCCCGCGCGCGCCGGCTCCGACGACGCCGAGGTGGTCAAGGGCGGCACCGGCTTCGGCGCCCGCACGCTGCTGCGCTGGCTGGAGGCCGGCGCGCCGCTCGACCCGCCGCCCACGGTGACCGACTGATGGACGACGACACCGGCGTCGTCTTCCCCGCCGGCCCCGACGGCCGCCGCAGCACCGCGGCGGTGGGCCGGGCCGTGGTCGCCGACGCGCTGCGGCCGGTCGACCCGGTCGGCGCCCGCGCCGCCGAGCAGGAGACCAACTGGCGGGCGGGCTACCTGGTGCACTTCCGCCGGCTGGTCGAGGCCGGCCTGGTCTCCGCGGAGGCGGCACTGACCATCGCCGGCGCCGGGCTCGACGCCGTGCACGCCCGGCTGCGGGTGGCCGACGCGGGCGGCGAGCAACCGCTGACGGTCCTGCTCACCGCCCCGGCCGCCCGGGTGCCGGGCACCCGCGAGGTGACCGGCACCGCCGAGCCCGAGCGGGAGCTCAGCCTGCCCTTCCGGGGCGCCCGGCTGCGCGGGCCCGACCTGCACCGGCGGCTGGACACCTGGGTCGAGTGCGGCGTGCTGGAGCCGTCGGCGGCCGAGGCGGTGCGCACCGTCGCCGCGCACCCGGAGTGGCTGGCGCTGCCCGGCCGCACCGTCGCCGTCCTGGGCGCCGGCGCGGAGATGGGCCCGCTGACCGCCCTGTTGCGCTGGGGCGCGACGGTGGCCGGCGTCGACCTGCCCCGCCCCGACCTGTGGCGGCGGGTGCTCGACACCGCCCGCCGGGGCGCCGGCACGCTGCTGGTCCCCGCCGCGGGTGACCTGCCCGAGGGGGCCGGCGCCGACCTGGTCCGCGAGGTGCCCGCGGTCGCCGACTGGCTCGCCGGGCTGCCCGGCGACCTGGTGCTGGGCGACTACGTCTACGCCGACGGCGCCCTCAACGTGCGCGTCTCGGCCGCCGTCGACGCGCTCACCCTGCGCGTGCAGGCGGCCCGGCCGGAGGCGGCGCTGGCCTTCCTCGCCACGCCCACCGACGTCTTCGCCGTCCCCGGGGACGCCGTCGCCCAGTCGGTGCGCAACTACGCGGACCGCTCGCGGTTCGGCAAGCTGGTCGGCCGCCCGCTGCGGACCCTGTCGGCGGGGCGGCTGCTGCAGCGGGCCTACGTGCCCGGCGCCGACCCCGGCATCAGCGACGACCTGGTCGCCCAGCAGGGGCCGAACTACGCGCTGGCCAAGCGGCTGCAGCGGTGGCGGGCCACGGTCGCCCGCCAGGCCGGGACGACGGTGTCGATGAACGTCGCGCCGCCCACCCGGACCCGCTCGGTGGTGAAGAACCGTGCCCTGGCCGCGGCCTACGCCGGGGCGCACCGCTTCGGCGTCGAGGTGTTCGAGCCGGCGACGTCCAACGTGCTGATGGCCGCACTGCTCGTGCACGACCTGCACACCGGCGGCGGGCCGCGGCACGAGCACCCGTGGCAGGACGAGGCGCACGCCGCCGTGCACGGCGGGCTGTGGCGGGCGGCGTACGCGCCGCGCAGCGCCCTGGGGCTGGCCGCGGTCCTGGGTCTCGGGGCGGCGCGCGGCTGAGGTGCGCGGGCCGGGGCGGCCGGCGCGGCAGGCTGGCCGGGTGCCGCCGCCGTCCCGCCTCCGCCGGCTGGCACCGCTGCTCGTCGCGTTCGCGGTGCTGGCGGTCGCGCTGGTGGCGCTGGTCGCCGTCCGCACGCCGGCGGGGGCCGAGGCGACGGGGCTCGCCGTCCCGCCGACCCCGGTGCCGCCCGCCTTCCCTCCCACCCACCCGGACGAGCCGGTCCCCGCGTCGCCCTCGCCGGTGGCGCCGGTGTGCTCGCCGCTGGGGCTGTCGGTCACCGCGGGCGAGGTCGACGCCGGCCTCGGGCACCGCGCCGTCGTCCTCACCGTCACCAACTGCGGGAGCGGGCCGCGCGTGGTGACCGGCTACCCGGACGTCGCCGTCCTCGACGCCACGGGCGCGCCGATGCCGTTCACCGTGGCGCACGACTCGAGCTACATGGTCCGCGACCCCGGCCCCGCCCCGCTGGTGCTGCAGCCCGGCCAGACCGCCGTCACGGGGGTCTCCTGGTCGGCCACCGTCACCGCCGGAGGGCTCACCGAGGGGCAGGCCCTGCGGGTCGTGCCGGTGCCCGGCGACGTCGCCCAGGTGCTGCCGGTCTGGGTCGACGCCGGCACCACCGGGGAGATCGCCGTCGCCGCCTGGGCGACCGAGCTGGCGCAGTAGGGCTCACTCGCCGGTGGCGCCGTCGATGGCCTCGCGGATGAGGTCGGCGTGCCCGTTGTGCCGGGCGGTCTCCTCCAGCAGGTGCAGCAGGGCCCAGCGCAGGCTGAAGTGCTTCCCGTTGCGCAGCGGCACGGCCGACAGCGCGTCCAGGTCACCGGCCTCCGCGACGACGTCCCGCGAGCGCTGGCAGGCCTCCTCGTAGCGGCCGCGCAGCACCGGCGGGTCGAGGGTGGCGCCGGTCTCCAGCTCCCAGTCGGGGGTCGCGTCCCAGTCGACGGCGTCCCACGGCTCGGGGATCGGCCTCCCGGCGAAGCGCTGGACCATCCAGGTCTCCTCGACGAGCGCCAGGTGGTACAGCAGCCCGCCCAGCGTCAGGGCCGAGGGCGGGTGCCGGTGCGCGAGCTGCTCCCGGCTCAGGCCCTCGGTCTTCAGCAGCTGGGTCTCGCGGTGGAAGTCGAGGTAGGCGGTCAGCTGGACGAGCTCGGAGGCGGTCTCCGGCGGGTCGGTGCGCACCGGCCGACCCTGGCACGCCTCCCCCGGTCGCGGGCCGTTTCCGCACCTGCCGCGCAACGCGCCGTTGCGTCGTGAGTCGCGCACACCTCTGACCTGCAGAAACTGTCGTAACCCGGTCGTAGGTTCGTCCCGTGGAGCGGATGGAGGAGGACCAGCCGCCGGCGTTCGTCGGTGGTCTCCTCGACCTGCTCGGGGCCGGGTCGCCGGAGCTGCGGCGGCTGCCGGTGGCGTTGCTGTCGCGAGAGCAGAAGGCCACCGAGCTGGCGCAGCTGGTCGAGCTGGAAGCCAAGCTCGCGGCTTACAAGGCGGAACTGGTGCTCGGGCTGGCTGATGACAGCCCTGACGACCTGGACCCCACGCCCGGTACGCCGGGGGCGCAGCGGGGCTCGTGGGCGCCGGATCCCGAGCTGCCGGGCGTCAGTGAGTTCTTCACCGCGGAGCTGGCGGTGGTGCTCGACTGCGGCCGCCGGTCGGCCTCCCTGCTGGCGCAGCGGGCCTGGGTGTACCGCGAGTCGTTGCCGGCGACCTGGGCCGCGCTCGCGGCCGGACAGCTGGACGAGGCGCGGGCCAAGGTGCTCGTCGACGTGCTGCAGCACACCGACCCGGCGGTGGCCCGGCAGGTGGAGTCCCAGCTGATCGGTGAGGCCTCGAGCTGCACCACCCACACGCTCAGGAAGCGGGCCGTCGCGGCGTTGCTCGCTGTCGATGCGGACGCGGTCGACGCGCGGCGCAGGGAGGCCGAGCGGCAGGCCGACGTGCGCGTCCACCCCTCACCGCGGGAGGGCATGAGCACCCTGACCGCGGACCTGCCGGCGCCGGTCGCCGCGGCCTGCTTCGACCTGGTCGACCAGCTCGCGGTGCTGCTGAAGAAGGACGGCGACGAGCGACCGATCGGGCAGCTGCGCGCCACGGTGCTCGCCGACCTCGTCCAGCGGCCCTGGGACGACACCCGCCCGCCGGTCACCGCCCACCTGCAGCTGGCCGCCACGCTCAGCGCCCTGGCCGGGGGCAGCGGCGAGGCCGGTGAGGTCAACGGCCTGCCGATCGCCATCGGTCAGTTGCGCGAGCTGCTCGCCCGGCTCGACGCGCTGGGCGTGCGGACGCCCGCGGGCGGGTCGGTCACCCTCGCCCTCACCGACGACGTCGGCGCCCTGCGCGCCACCACCACGCTCGACCGGCTCCGCCGCCTCGCCCAGCGGGGCTGCCCGACCCACCAGAGCGCCGGTTGCGGGTGCGCGGTGCTCGACCGGCCCGCCGAGGTCGATGGCTACGCACCCTCCGCCGCGCAGCAGACGTTCGTGCACACCCGCGACCGCACCTGCCGCTTCCCCGGCTGCGGCCAGCGCGTCGGGTGGGCCGACGCCGACCACGTCGTCCCGCACGCGCACGGCGGGGCCACCGACTGCGCCAACCTGTGCTGCCTGTGCCGCAGCCACCACCGCCTGAAGACCTTCGCCCGCGGCTGGCACTTCCAGATGACCTCCGACGGCGTCCTCACCGTCACCACCCCGTCCGGGATCACCCGCACCACGAGACCGCCCGGCACGCGACCACCCCCGGCCGAACCCCCACCACCGCTGCCGGAGCTCGAACCAGACGACGAACCGCCGCCGTTCTGACCCGGCCCGCCCCGTCGCCGGTGCCTCAGGCGGGGCCGATCAGCCCGGCGACGATCTCGGCCGACAGCGCGACCAGTGGCAGCCCGCCACCGGGGTGCGAGGAGCCGCCGACCAGGTAGAGCCCCCGCACCGGCGCGGCGTTGCCCGGCCGGAGGAAGGCCGCGCGGGTCCCGTTGCTCGACGTGCCGTAGATGGAGCCGCCGACGCTGCCGGTCTCGCGGGCGAGGTCGGCGGGGGTGCGGGTGACGCACCAGCGCACCCGGTCGCGGACGTCGAGCCCCCGCGCGGCCATGACCTCCAGCACCCGGGCGGCGTAGCGGTCGGCCAGGCCGGGGGCGTCCCAGTCGACGCCGCCGTCGGGGTCGTGCCGCGGCGCGTTGACCAGGACGAACCACGACTCGCTGTCGTCGTCGGGCCGGGTGACCGGGTCGTCGGGTGCGCTCACGTAGACGGTCGGGTCGGGCACCGGGCACGGGACGCCGCGGTGCCGGCCGGTGCCGAAGACGGCGTCGAACTCGGCGTCGTAGTCCTCGGGGAAGAGCACGGTGTGGTGCGCCAGCCCCGGCGTCCGGCCGCGCAGCGCCAGCAGCAGCACGAACCCCGACAGCGACGGCGTCGCCCGCCCCAGTCCCCGCCGCACCGCCCGCGTCCGCCGCGACGGCGGCAGCAGCCCCGAGTACAGCGCGGTGGCGTCGGCGCCCGAGACGACGACGTCGGCGGTCACCTCCCCGCCGTCGGCGAGCTCGACGGCCGACACCCGCCCACCGTCGCGCAGCACCCGGCGCACCGGGGTGCCGGTGCGGACGTCGGCGCCGCGCTCGCGCGCCCGGTCGGCCACCGCCTCCGCCAGCCGGTGCAGCCCCCCGCGGACGTACCAGGAGCCGAACGCCTGCTCGACGTAGGGCACGGTGGCCAGCACCGCCGGTGCCCGCCGCGGGTCGGACCCGGAGTAGGTGGCGTACCGGTCGAGCAGCACCCGCAGCCGCGGGTCCCGCAGGTAGCGGGCACCCAGGCCGCGCAGCGTCTGCCAGGGCGCCACCGTGCCGACGTCGACCGGGTCGCGGGCCAGCCGCGCCAGGGTGGCCGCCCCGCGCAGCGGCGAGCGGAGGAAGGGCTGCTCGGTGACCGCCCACATCGCCTCGGCGCGGTCGAGCAGCGCCCGCCACTGGGCGCCGGTGCCCGCCCCGAGCGCGGCGTCGAGCGCGGCAGGCACCGCGCCGAGGTGCCCGGGCACCGCCAGCCGGGTGCCGTCGCCGAACCGGTAGTCGACGGCGGGGTCGAGGCGCTCGAGGTCGACGGCGTCCTCCAGCGGCCCGCCGGTCGCGTCGAACAGGTCGCGGTGCACCTGGGGCAGGGTGACCAGGCTCGGGCCGGTGTCGAAGGCGTGGCCGTCGCGGGCGTACCAGCCGAGCTTGCCGCCGACGTCGTCGGACTGCTCCAGCACGGTGACCCGGTGCCCGAGCGCGGACAGCCGCGCGGCCGCGGCCAGGCCGCCGAGTCCGGCGCCGACGACCACCACCCGCGCCACGCCCACACGGTAGCCGGGGAGGGCGGCACCCCATCGGGACGGCGCGACCGGGACACCGGCGCACCGGCTGACGGCGGTCGGGCTCAGGACGGGACGGTCAACGCCAGGACGGCCAGGTCGTCGGCCTCGTACCGGGAGTTCCGCAACCGCTCGACCACGGCGGCCGAGATCCGCTCGACGATGCACTCGGCGCCGTCCACGCCGGGCCGGCTCAACAGGGCGACCAGCCCGTCCTCCCCCAGTTGTGCGCCGGAGTCGTCCCGGGCCTCGGTGACGCCGTCGGTGTAGAGGACCAGGGACGCCCCAGGCGGGAGGGGGACGGACACGGGGTCGAACCGGGCCTCGGCGTCGACGCCGAGCGGTACGTCGCGGGCGCCGACCTCCGACCAGCCCGTCGACGTGCGGAGCAGCGGCAACGGGTGGCCGGCGACGCTCAGCTCCGCCGGTGCGCCGCTGTCGTCCCGTGGTCCGAGCACCAGGCAGCAGGCGGTCACGAAGCGGAGTGGGCCGGATGCCTGCTCGCGCAGCAGCGCGGCGTTGACCGCTCGGAGCACCTCGGCCGGGTCTCCGGCGGCCGCGGCCGCGCGGGCCGTGTGGCGGGCGAGGGCGGTCACCGCGGCCGCCTCGGCGCCGGTGCCGCACACGTCGGCGATGAGCACCATGGAGCGCCCGTCGGACAACGGGGTGACATCGTAGGTGTCGCCGCCCACCAGGGCCGACCCGCCGCCGGGTCGGAAGCGGGCGGCCAGGTCGAGTCCGGGGACGGCCGGCAGGTGCGAGGGGAGCAGACTGCGCTGCAGGGTGTCGGCGAGGTGCCGGACGTCGGACTCCGCGCGCAGTCGGCCCAGGAACTGACCGATCTGTCGGCCGGCGTGGGCCAGGACGTCGAGCAGCTCGGCCGGCACCGGCCGTGACTGCCGTGAGAACAGCTCGCAGACCGCGACCACGGTGTCCCCACCCAGCACGGGGAAGGCCACCCCGGTGCGGAGGCCGTCGGCCCGCGCTTCGGCCCCGCGGAGGAAACGCGGGTCGTTCCACAGGTCCTCCACCACCACCGGCGCCCGGGACGACCAGGCCAGGCCCGGCAGCCCGCCACCACGGGCGACCGAACGCCCCGCCGACCCGGCGTGCAGGACACCGACGTCGAGTCCGGGGGCGGTCCACGTGCCGGCGTGCCGGAGCCGGCCGGCAGTGCCGTCGGACTCCCACAGGGCGGCGACGTCCCAGTCCAGCTCGGCGCAGAGCGTGGCCAGGAGCCGCTCGAACGCGACGTCGGCGTCCGGCGCCTCGGTGAGCGCCGCGGTGACCCGCAGCGTGGCCGCGAGGTACCGGCTGACCTGGAGTTGGCGCTCGAGGAGGATCGTCGTGCTCGCGTCGCGCAGCACGGCCACCACCACGGCACCGTCCGGATCGGTACCCGGCACGGGTTCCAGTCGGGACAGGGTCAGGTCGATCGGGATCTCGTGCCCGTCGGCCCGCAGGGCCGGAACCTGTGTGGTGGAGCCGACCAGTTCCCCCACGCCGGTCCGCCGGAACCGGCTGAACCCGGCTCCGTGGCTGCCGCGGAAGCGCTCGGGCATGAGGACCGTGAGCGGCCGGCCCATCAGGTCCTCGGGCTCGTGGCCGAGCAGGACGCGGACCGAGGGGTTGACGTAGGCGATCCGGCCGAGGCCGTCGGCGACCACCACCGTGTCGGGCAGGGCCTCGAGGAGGGCCGGTGCGGGGAGGGCGGCCGGAGGCGGCACCGGTCCCCCGGAGTTCGGCGCCACAGCCCCTCCTCCCGTCTCGTCGTGCTCCGTCGGGCGGCGGTCGCACCGGCGGTCGTCGACCACCGCCACGGTCTCACAGCCCTCGACGGCGCCGGTTGCACGTCGCCGGTGGCGCAGGACGTCAGAACGCGTAGCGGATGCGCAGCCAGGGCGCGTGGTGGGCGACGAGCTCCTGCAGCCGCGCCACGCCCGCACGCTTGACGTCGTTGCGGTAGCGCACGTTCCACTGGCCGTTCTGGCTGCGCTTGGGCTGCTGCAGGTCCGGCCGCCACAGCAGGTCCTCGGCCTTGGGGTGCCAGCCGAGGTTGACCTCGTGCAGGTCGCGGTTGTGGGTCAGCATGATCACCTCGGCGGCCGCCTGGGCCTTGGCGGCCGGCCCCAGCTCGTCGTCGAGCTGCCGCAGCAGCTGTGCCCAGTCGGCCTCCCAGCCCTCGCGCAGCACCACCGGCGAGAGGTTGAGGTGCACCTCGTAGCCGGCCTCGACGAAGTCGTCGACGGCGCCGATGCGCTCGGCGATGCGGCTGGTGCGGACGTCGACCACCTTCGCGTCGACGTCGGGCATGAGCGAGAAGCGGACGCGGGTGCGGCCCTGCGGGTCGAAGTCGAGCAGCTGCCGGTTGACGTACTTGGTGGCGAAGGAGGCCTTGGCCATGGGCAGCCCGCGGAAGGTGGCCACCAGGTCGGCGACGTTGTCGCTGACCAGCGCGTCGACCGAGCAGTCGCTGTTCTCGCCGATGTCGTAGACCCAGCTGACCGGGTCGCACTGGTCGGCCTCGCCCTTGACGCCCTGCCGGGCGACGTGCCGGCGCAGGTAGCCGGTGATCTGCTCGATGTTGGTGAACACGGTGATCGGGTTGGCGAAGCCCTTGCGCCGGGGGACGTAGCAGTACGCGCACGCCATGGCGCAGCCGTTGGCCGTCGAGGGCGCGATCCAGTTCGACGAGCGGCTGTTGGGCCGGGCCGACAGCGACTTCTTCACCCCGAGCACCAGCGTCTCGGTCTTGACCCGCACCCAGCGCTCGACGTTGCCCTCGTTGCCGTGCAGCTCGGGGATCTGCCAGTGCGAGGGCACCTCGACGACCTCGGCGGCGGGGAAGCGGGCCAGCACCTCGCGGCCGCGGGCGGAGTCGATCGCGGCCGGCTCGGCGTAGACGGTCCGGACGTCGAGCAGGCGGGTGGGGGAGGGCACGGGGGCCGGCTCCGTGGGGGAGTCGGCGGCGCGGACGGCGGACGGCGAGGGAGCGGCTGCCACGCCCTGCTCAGCGCTCCCGGCCGCACCCGGATTCCCGCCCCCACCTGCGGGAACGGTCACACGGGCGGGTCAGGCCGAGCGCGGCGGGACGACGTCCTCGATGTGCAGCCGGCCGCTCTCGAGGTCCTCGGCGAGCTCCTCGACCGAGCGCCCGGCGGCGTACGCGGCGCTGCGCAGCAGGACCAGCGCGGTGGCCGCGTCGGTGTTCAGCGCCAGCCCGGCCCGGCCGGCCGCCCGCAGCACCGACGCGCGGCGGACCGCCTCCGGGCCGTGCAGCCAGTCGGGCCCGCGCTCGGCCGGCCAGTCCGACCAGACGGCCGCCTCGGTGAGCTCGGCGGTCACCATCTCGCCCACCGCGACCGCGGCGAAGACGTCGAGCGCGGGCACCGCCGTCTCGTCGGTGAAGTAGAGGTCCAGCGCGCCGGCGCCGGCGAGGTCCTCGCGCAGCGGCAGGGCCACCGCCGCCCGGAACGGCGTCTCCGTGGTCAGCAGCTCGGCGAAGAGCGGCCACCGGCGGTGCAGGTCGGCGTGGACGGCGAACACCGGCTGCCGGGTCCGCTGGGCCTCCAGGCACGGCCCGGTCCCGGTGGTGAACTGCAGCCGCTCGGCGCACGAGGCGGCGGAGCTGCTCGACCCCAGCGGGATCCGCCGCCCGGCCGCGTCGACCACCGACAAGCCCGCGCCGTCGACCCCGAGGGTGGCGGCGCTGGCGCGGGCGAGCCGTTCCGGCAGCAGCTCCGTGCCGGTCGGGCCGCGCGCGGTCACGTCGTCGAGCGCCGCGGCGAACCGGGTGGCGATGGTCATGCCCCATGCTCCCGCGTGGACGCGGAACCCGGGCGGCCGGTCAGGGACCCCGTTCCGGCCGGTGCGTGTAGGCCGCCTCGCGCACCGCCTCGTCGGACTCCAGCCCCGCGCCCAGCGCGCCGCCCACGGTGGCCAGCGAGCTGGTCAGCCAGGCCAGCTCCAGGTAGTCGCCGAGACCGTCCGGGTGGCCGAGACCCTCGGCGAACAGCGCGCCGGGCACCAGCAGCAGCGCCCCGCCCAGGGCCAGGACGAACAGCGCCGCGTACAGGGTGAGCACGCCGATGACCACGGTGGCGACCGTGGCCAGGTTGAACAGCGCCACCTGCTTGCGCACCCGTCGCGAGCGGGCCCGCTCCCACAGCTGTGCGCCGACCACGAGCGTGACGCAGATGGCCACCACCGACCCCAGGCCCACGACCGTGAGCCGCAGCCAGCCGAAGCGGTCGGCCAGCCGCCAGATGTCCGCGGTGACCAGTGCGAACACCCCGGCGGCGATGGCCGCGGTCAGGGCCCGGGAGAGCTGGATGGTCAGCCGCCACGGCCGGTTGGCCCGGACCATGCCGACCAGGAGCCGCAGGTTGCCCGACAGCACCCGGGCGGTGAACCGGACGCCCTCGGTCGACTCCACGGGGTCGGTGGCCAGCTCGCGCACCCGCCGGCGCAGCGCCTCCGGGTCGCCGTCGCCGGTCTCGTCCTCGCCGAGCAGGGCGTGCACCAGCCCCACCGACGTCTGCAGCGCCCGGCGCCGGCGGCCCACCGCGCCCAGCGCGGGCAGCGAGAGCACCGCCACGCCGTGCACCGGGCTGGCGTGGGCCACCACGGTGCGGCGGTCGACGGTCAGCGGCAGGTCGGTGACGACGACGGCGAGGTCCCACTCCTCGGCCAGCAGGCGCTCGCGGGCCGCGGCGACGATCTCGGCGTCGTCGGCCGGCGGCTGCACGAGGCCGTCCTCGACCACGCGCACGTCCCAGACCACGTCGGGGTACCGCTCGTGCAGCGCGCCGGTCACGTCGGCGGCGAGGTCGGCGGCCACCTCGGCGGGGGCGCCGGGCGCGGCGACCAGGCCGAGGACGACGTCGGGCGGTGCGGCGGAGGCCACGGGTGGCTCCCCTCCCGTCGGGGAGGTCCCTGCGGTCGCGGTCACAGGCGGAGCTGCCCCTCCCGGCCGGTGCGCCACTCGACCATCACGATGCTGGCGTCGTCCTGCAGGCGGCCGGCCTGGTGGTCCATGACGCTGCCCATGAGCCGCCGCATGGTCTCCGGCGGCGGGTCGCCGGCCAGCTCGGCGCGGACGACGAGGTCGGCCAGCCGCTCCTCGCCGAAGAACGCACCCTCCGGCGAGCGGGCCTCGACGACCCCGTCGGTGTACAGGAGCACCCGGTCGCCCGGGCGCAGCTGGAGCCGGCACGGCCCGGGCGCGCCCGACAGCAGGCCGAGCGGGCGGGCCGGCGGGCACACCGGCGGGCGGACGAGGGCGCCGTCGCGGACCACCAGCGGGTCGGGGTGGCCGCAGTTCACCCAGTCCAGGACGCCGGTGTCGAGATCGAGCCGCGCGATGGCCGCGGTCGCGAAGCGGCTGCCCTGGAACTGGCCGGCCACCACCGCGTCGACCGCGGTGGCCAGGCGGGGCAGGTCCAGGCCCGCCCGTCGGGCGTGCCGGTAGGCGCCGACGGCCGCGGTGGCCAGGAGTGCCGCGGGCAGGCCGTGGCCCACGGCGTCGAGCACCGCCAGGTCCACGACCGAGCCGTTGACGGCGTAGTCGAAGGTGTCCCCGCCGATCTCGTACGTCGGCTCGAGGGCGCCGGTGACCACCACCCGGTCGCTGGCGTAGGTGAGCGGCGGGAGCAGCTCCCACTGGACCTCGGCCGCCAGCGAGAGCTCCCGGCGCCGCCGCAGCCGGGCGAAGACGTCGCTGTAGGCGTCGCGGGTGACGACCAGCTCGGCGACCAGCGAGGCGAAGGACCGCGCGTCGTCCTCGAACCGCGGCGTCGTCTCCCCGGCGAGGACGAACTCCAGGACGCCGATCCGCTCGGCACCGTCGAGCAGCGGCAGCCACAGCGTCGCCGGCCCGTCGGCTGCAGGGGCCCGCACCGGCTGCACCCGGCGGAAGGCGCGCCCGGCCACGGTGCCGTCGATGACCAGCGCCTCGCGGGCGGGCACGCCGTCACCGGGCAGCGGGACCAGCTCGTGCTGCGCGTAGTCGGCCAGGTAGACGACGGCGTCGCGGACGCCCAGGCGGCGCGCCTGCGCGGCGACGACCGCACCCACGGCGTCCGCGGGGAGGTGGTGCGAGGCGCGGACGAGCGCCCGCACGGGGTCCTCCTCGGACGGGATCGGGTCGGTGGCCACGACGGGAGAGCCTCCCACCCGGCCCCGGGCGGGTTCAGCCGCGGGTCTCGAGCACCGCCGAGTAGACCTGCACGGTCTGCTGGGCGATCGCCGGCCAGCCGAACTCCGACAGCACCCGCTCGCGTCCGGCGGCCCCCATGGCCGCGGCCCGCTGCGGGTCGGCGAGCAGCTCGGCGACCCGCGCCGCGAGGCCGGCCTCGAACGCGGCGACGTCGTCGGGGTCGTAGGGGACGAGCAGCCCGGTCTTCCCGTCGGCGACGACCTCCGGGATCCCGCCGACCGCGCTGGCGACCACGGCGGTGCCGCAGGCGGCGGCCTCGAGGTTGACGATCCCCAGGGGCTCGTACACCGAGGGGACGACGAACACCGTGGCGCCGGTGATCAGCGGCACCAGCTGCTCGCGCGGGACCATCGCCTCGATCCACACGACGCCCGGCCGGCGGGCCTGCAGCTGCGCCACCGCGTCGGCGACCTGCTGACGCTCGGCCGGGGTGTCCGCGGCACCGGCGCACAGCACCAGCCCGGCGTCGGGCGGCAGCTGCTCGGCCGCCCGGAGCAGGTGGACGACGCCCTTCTGCCGGGTGATCCGGCCGACGAACAGCGCGTACGGCCGGTCGGGGTCCACCCCGAGGGAGCGGACGACGTCGGGCGCCGGCGTGGGCCGGTACGCCTCTGCGTCGACCCCGTTGCCGACGACGTGCACCCGGGCCGGGTCGAGGTCGGGATAGGCGTCGAGCACGTCGGCGCGCATGCCGTTGCTGACCGCGATGACGCCGTCGGCGGCCAGGTAGGCGGTGCGCTCCACCCAGGAGGACAGCCGGTAGCCCCCGCCCAGCTGGTCGGCCTTCCACGGACGGCGGGGCTCCAGCGAGTGGGCGGTCACCACGTGCGGCACGCCGTGCACCAGCGCGGCCAGCAGGCCGGCGCCGTTGGCGTACCAGGTGTGGCTGTGCACCAGGTCGACCGTCGACAGGGCGACGGCCATCTCGACGTCGGTGCCCAGCGCCTGCAGCGCACCGTTGGCCGAGGCCAGGCCCGGTGGCACCGCCCAGGCGGTCGCGTCGGGGCGCGGGGCGCCGAAGCAGTGCACGTCGAGGTCGGGCCCGGCGGGCAGCGACCGCAGCGCCGCGACGAGGTGTTCGACGTGCACCCCGGCACCGCCGTAGACGTCCGGTGGCCACTCGCGGGTGACGATGCCGATGCGCACGCCGGTCACCCTAGGGGGACCGACCGCGCCGGGTCAGGTCACGCCGGAGGCCGGCAACGGCTACGTTCGCTCCATGCGTGGCGGTCCCCGGGTGCTCGGCATCGTCCTGGCTGGTGGAGAGGGCAAGCGACTGGCCCCCCTGACCCAGGACCGGGCCAAACCGGCGGTGCCCTTCGGCGGCAACTACCGGCTCATCGACTTCGTGCTCTCCAACCTCGTGAACGCCGAGATCCGGCAGATCGCCGTGCTGACGCAGTACAAGAGCCACAGCCTCGACCGGCACATCACCACGACCTGGCGGATGTCGAACCTGCTCGGCAACTACGTCACCCCGGTGCCGGCCCAGCAGCGGCTCGGCCCGCGCTGGTACACCGGCAGCGCCGACGCCATCCTGCAGAGCCTCAACCTCATCTACGACGCGCGGCCCGACATCGTCGTCGTCTTCGGCGCCGACCACGTCTACCGGATGGACCCGGGCCAGATGATCGACCAGCACCTGCAGACCGGGGCGGGCGTGACCATCGCCGGCCTGCGCGTGCCGCGCCGCGAGGCGACCGAGTTCGGCGTCATCGACGCCGACGCCGGGGGCAAGGTGCGCGGCTTCCTCGAGAAGCCGGCCGACCCGCCCGGGCTGCCGGACTCCCCGGAGGAGTCCTTCGCCTCCATGGGCAACTACGTCTTCTCCACCGACGCGCTGCTGGAGGCGCTGCGCACCGACGCCGAGGACGCCGACTCCGCACACGACATGGGCGGCTCGATCATGCCCATGCTGGCCGACGCCGGGGCGGCCTGGGTCTACGACTTCTCCACCAACATCGTCCCGGGCGCCAGCGAGCGCGACCACGGCTACTGGCGCGACGTGGGGACCATCGACTCCTACTTCGACGCACACATGGACCTGGTGTCGGTCACCCCGGTGTTCAACCTCTACAACGACCGCTGGCCGATCCTCACCCTGCCGCCGCAGCAGCCGCCGGCCAAGTTCGTGCTCGGCGGGCGGGCCGAGGAGTCGATGGTCAGCGCCGGCGCGATCATCGGCGGCGGGTCGGTGCACAACTCCGTGATCTCCCCCGGCGTGCGGGTCGACCGTGGCGCGCGGGTCGAGGACAGCGTGCTCATGGACGGCGTCGTCGTCGGGGAGGGCGCCTACGTGCGCCGCGCGATCCTGGACAAGAACGTCGTCGTCCCGCCGTGGGCACGCATCGGCGTCGAGACGGTCGCGGACAAGGAGCACTACCACGTCAGCGCCGGCGGGGTGACCGTGCTCGGCAAGGGCGTCCGCGCCTTCGTGTGAAGGACCCTCGTACCCCCGACCCTCGCTCCGCTCGGGCCGGGCCCCTGCACGAGGGCCGTTCCAGCACGTCACCTCTCGTCGTCACGCTCCTGCTGGGGGCGGAGGCGCAGGCGCGCTTCGACCGGCTGCGGGCCGAGCACTTCCCGGCCGACCGCAACCACCTGGCCGCGCACGTCACGCTGTTCCACGCGCTGCCGGGGGAGGAGCAGGCCGCCGTCGGCGCGGCGCTGGGCGCGGCCGCCGCGCGCCCGCCGTTCGACGTCGCGGTGACCGGCCTGCAGCTGCTCGGCCGCGGTGTCGCGTTCCGGCTGGCCGCCCCGGAGCTCTCCGCGCTGCACGCGCGGCTGGCCGCGGAGTTCGACCCGTGGCTGACCCGGCAGGACCGCCAGCGGCTGTCGGCGCACGTCACGGTGCAGAACAAGGTGGCGCCGGAGCGGGCCCGCGCGCTGCGTGACCGGCTCGAGGCGGGGTTCGTCCCGCACGCGGTCCCGGCCCGCGGGCTCGGGCTGTGGCGCTACCTGGGCGGCCCGTGGGAGCCGCTGGCCGAGCACCCGTTCACCGGCTGACCTGCCCGGGCCCGCGGGTGGCCACCAGCAGGCCCGCGCCGATCGGCAGGACGGCGGACGTCAGCTCCTCGTCCTCGCGGACGCTGCGCGCCAGCTCCCGCCAGGCGACGGTGTCGGCGTCGCGGGCCGCGCGGTCGCCGATCCGGTCGCCGGCCAGCAGGCCGTGCCAGGTCAGCGTGCCGCCGGGGCGGACCAGCCCCACCAGCGCGGCGAGGTGCGCGGCGTACTCGGTCGGTGGGCCGGCGCAGGCCACCAGGTCGTAGGCGCCGGGGGAGAGCCGTGGCAGCACCTCGGCCGGGGTGCCGAAGATCAGCCGGGTGCGGCCCGCGGGGACGCCGGCGTCGGCGAGCGCCTGGCGGGCGGCGCGCAGCGCGGCGGGGTCGGTGTCCAGGACGGTGAGGACGCCGTCGGGCCGCATGCCCCGCAGCAGCCACAGCCCCGCGACCCCGCCCCCGCTGCCGACGGACACGACCGCGCGGGCGCCGGCCCCCGCCGCGAGGACGGCGAGCGTCGCGCCGACCGCGGGCTCGACGGGGGCGGCGCCGCCCAGCGCGGTGGCCCGGCTGCGGGCGGCCACCAGGACGGGGTCCTCGGCGGCGTAGCGGTCGGCCCACGCGGCGCCGGTGCCGCCCGGGTGCGGTCCCCCGGCGATCGTCACCGGGCGAGGTTACCGACCGTGACCGTGCCGGGCGGGGAGCCGAGCCTGTGAGGGGCCTGTGAACGGCGACACCGGGGAACACCGGGCACCCCGCCGTCCGTTCACCCGGTGTGACACCCCAGCGTGCCGCTGTCCCCCCTGCCACCGGTCCGGGGGAGGTCGGCGGTGTGCGCGTCCGGGATACTGGAGGCGTGCCCGAGGCCACCGTCCCCCCGTCCGCCGACGACCAGCCCGCCGCGGGCGCCGGTGAGGTGTGGGTCGCCCCGACGTGGGAGCAGGTCGTGCGCGACCACTCCGCCCGCGTCTACCGCCTCGCCTACCGCCTCTCCGGCAACGCCCAGGACGCCGAGGACCTGACCCAGGAGACCTTCGTCCGGGTGTTCCGCTCCCTGGCCGACTTCTCGCCGGGCACCTTCGAGGGCTGGCTGCACCGGATCACCACGAACCTCTTCCTCGACATGGTCCGCCGCCGGCAGCGGATCCGGTTCGACGCGCTGCCCGAGGACACCGAGCGGCTGCCGGGCACCGCCCCGAGCCCCGAGCAGGTCTACGCCGACACCCACCTCGACCCGCAGGTGCAGGCGGCGCTCGACGCGCTGTCGCCGGAGTTCCGCGTGGCCGTCGTCCTCTGCGACATCGAGGGCCTGACCTACGAGGAGATCGCGGCGACCCTCGGCATCAAGCTGGGCACCGTCCGCAGCCGCATCCACCGCGGCCGGGTGCAGTTGCGCCAGGCCCTGGCCCACCTGGCCCCGCGCGGGGCCGCGGCACCGGGGGCCGGCGCGTGAGCCTGCCGGAGAGCCACCTGGCGCAGGAGGCCATCGCCGCGCTGGTCGACGGCGAGCTGGCCAGCGGCCCCGCCGCGCGCGCCGCCCGGCACCTCGCCGGCTGCTGGGAGTGCCGGACGGCGGTGCAGGCCCAGCGGGAGGCCAAGGACGCGCTGCACGCCGCGGCCGACGTCGACGTCCCCGGCGACCTGCTGTCCCGGCTGTGCGCCATCCCCTTCACCGCCGACGTGCCCGGCGGCGGCGGGCTGGGTTCGGTCACCGCGGGTCCGGGCCAGCTGACCGTCACCGGCTCCTCCGGCCGGTGGACCGTCTCCCTCGACGACCCGCCGCAGCGCCCGGCCGCGCCGCACCAGGCGCGCTGGCTGCGCCGCGGGGTCGCGGGCACCCTGGCCGGGCTCGGGCTGGGGGTGGCCGTCCTCGCGGTCAACCTGCCCGACGCCGGCCCCGTCCGGCCCGGCTCGCCGCCGGCGTCGGTGGCGGGGCCGTCCGCGCCCGAGGAGCGCACCGAGGTCGTGCCGCCGGTCGTCCGCACGCTCACCGGCCCGTCGTCGGCCGACACCCCCGCGCAGGGCGGCACGCCCTGACCGGCGGCCCGGGCGGCCGCCGCCCGGCGTGCTGCCGCACGCCGTCGGGCCCGGGGAGGACCCTGTACCCGTGACGTCCCCTGATGCCCGGGAGCCCGGGGCCCCCGACGCCGGGAGCGCCGGCGACCGCACGCCCGACGCCGCGGAGTTCGCCCGGCCCACCGGCGCCACCGGCCCGTTCGACCCGCCCGAGCGCACCCGGCCCGCCGTCGCACTCCCGCCGCCGGCCAGCCCGGCACAGCAGGCGGCGTTCGGGCGCCCGGCCGCCGTCGCCGGGAGCTTCGCCGGCGACCGCCCGTCGCCGCCCGCGCGGCCGGTCCTCCCGCCGCCGCCCGAGGCCGTGCTGCGCGCCTTCCGCGCGCCGGCCGGGCAGGCGGGCCTGCAGGAGCCACCCGGTGGCCGGCCCGGACGCCGGCGCACCTCGGCCGGCCCGTGGTGGAAGCCCGACGCGAAGAGCGACCCCTGGCGCGACCCGCACGCCCCGGCCGCCCTCACCGGGCCGGCGGTGTTCGAGGAGGAGTCAGAGCAGGAGGGCCCGGTCGTCGTCGACCGCAAGGGCCGCCGGAAGCTGCGGCTGCGCGACCTGTCGGTGCGCGTCGCGGCCCTGGTGGTGCTGGCGGTGCTCCTGGCCGGCGTCCTCGGCGGCGGCGTGGGCTACCTGCTGACCCGCGAGGCGTCCGAGACGCCGCTGCTGGCGCCGGGCACCACCCTGTCGGAGACCGACGACGCGGTCACCCGCGAGCCCGGCTCGGTGTCCGACATCGCCGCGGACGTCGCGCCGGCCGTCGTGTCGATCGAGGTGCGCGTCGGCGAGGTGGGGGCCACCGGGTCCGGGGTCGTCGTCGACGGCGAGGGTGGCTACATCGTCACCAACAACCACGTCGTGTCCGGCGCCGACGGCGTCGACGGCGCCGAGATCCGCGCCGTGTTCAGCGACGGCACCGGCTCCGAGGCGCGCATCGTGGGCCGCGACCCGGCCAGCGACATCGCCGTCGTCAAGGTGGAGCGGCCCGGCCTGGTCACCGCCTCCCTGGGCAGCGTCGACGACGTCGTGGTCGGCGACCCCGTCGTCGCCATCGGCTCGCCGCTCGGCCTGGCCGGCACCGTGACCAGCGGCATCGTCAGTGCCCTCGACCGGCCGGTGCGGCTGGCGGGGGAGGGCAGCGACACCAACGCCGTCATCAGCGCCGTGCAGACCGACGCGCCGATCAACCCGGGCAACTCCGGTGGTGCGCTGGTCGACGCCACGGGCGCGGTCATCGGCATCAACACCGCGATCGCCTCGCTCGGCGGCGGTAGCGTCGGCCTGGGCTTCGCGATCCCCATCGACACCGCCCGCGGCATCGCCGAGCAGCTCATCGCCACCGGCAGCGCGGTGCACGCCTCGCTCGGGGTCAACACCCGGTCGGTCACCGACGGCGCCCGCAACGGCGCGCTGGTGCTCAACGTCGAGCCGGGCAGCGCCGCGGCCGAGGCCGGCGTCCAGGAGCAGGACGTCGTCATCCGGGTCGACGACCAGGAGGTCGGCAGCTCCGAGGAGCTCGTCGTCGCCGTCGACTCCCACCGGCCCGGCGACGTCGTCACGCTGGAGCTGATCCGCGGCGGGGCGTCCACCACGGTGCAGGCCACGCTCGACCAGGCCTAGCTCGACCAGGCATAGCTCGACCAGGCCCAGCTCGAACAGGCGTGGTCGGGGCGGGCCAGGTCCGGCGGGCACCTACCCTGGGGTCGACGGGAGGGGGAGCGGCACGTGTTCGACTCGATCGGCTGGGGCGAGATCGTCGTCCTCGCCCTGGCCGCGCTGTTCATCTTCGGGCCCGAGCGGCTGCCCACCCTGGCGAAGGACGCGGCGAGCGGGCTCAAGCGGGTCCGCGCGGCGCTGGCCGGGGTGCGGGCCCAGGTCGACGAGTCCCTCGGCGACGAGTTCGCCGGCCTGCGCGACCTCGACCTGCGGAAGTACCACCCGAAGACGTTCATCCGGTCGCAGCTGTTCGAGGACGACTACGACGCCCCGCCGGTGCGCCGCAGCACCACCGGGGCCACCGCCGCCGGGTTGGTCAAGGCGAGCCACGAACCCGACCGGCCCCGCGACCGCGCCGTCCCACCGCCCTTCGACGTCGACGCGACGTAGCAGCCGTCCCGCGCATGACGGAGCCGTCGCCGTTGCTCGCGTCGTGGGGGTCGTCGGGTGCAGGGGTCGTGTGCCGCCGCCGTGAGCGGCGCTCGCAGCCGCCCTGAGGCGTCGACGGGCTCGGGAAGATCAGCGACGTGCGGTGGGTGACGAAGCGCCGTCGAGTGCGGGAGGCCCAGGACGAGCTTCGGCGCGAGCAGCTGCGACAAGCGGTCCTCCAGCTCTTGGCTCCCTACGACTGTCAGATCCAGCAGGGAGGTGACTGGATTGAGGTCCGTGGCAGACCGCAGGCCTGTCCGTTCCGCATCGACCTGCCCGGGGACCTAGCGCTACTGGGTGCCGGTGTTGAGGGCGAGTACGTGTCCGAGTGGGTCCTGAGTACGCCCGCTGATCAAGCAGACCTCGCAGTGTTCCTCCAGCGCCTCGTCGACGGTGACCTGGATGATCTACCGCTGGGGCTGAACGACGTCCGCCTGGAGGGCTACCGCGGCTGTGCGCGCTTGCTGCCGCGCGGAGGATCGTCCTGAAGCCATCCTCATGGCAGCCGGCGCGAGTGTCTCTGAGCGGCCCACCATGGAACACCGCTGCGTTCAGGCCTCCAGGTCGGCACCACCATCCGCAGCTGGCACGAGGAGCAGGCCGGTCGCCCCCATGTCGCTGAGGTCGATCAGCTCGACCGCTGCTCGTAGCTGGCGCCGATCTTCGTCGTTGCCCGCTCGACCGAGGAGGGTGGTCAGCAGGGCTCGAATGCTGATCACGTCTTCCTCCGGAAGCCACCACTGTCCGCCTCGGTCCAGCAGGATCTCCTGGCCTTGAGTGACAGGGAGGCCTTCGGTCATCCGCCTGACGAGGTCCACGTCGATGAAGGCCGCCTCCTGAGCCTCGGCGCTCACGATCGCGACGGACCCCGGGCGGGGCCAGGTTACGGCGGTTGCGCTGGTACGCCGACGTCTGGACCACCACGCCACTGCGCCATCCTGCACGCACTCCGTCGACAGGGCCCACACCCGACCCGGACAGGCCGGCGCTTTCTGTGTCTGAGCGGCCCACCAAGGGACGGACCCAGGCACCGAGGCGACCGTCGAGGTCGCTTGGCGACTCGCATGATCCGCTTGGCCCGTCGGTAGTCTCGGAGGCCTTCGCCAAGTGAGGCCCCGTCGCCCAGGAGGCCGCCGAAGATCGCTTCGCTGAGCGCGCCGGACTTGCCCCTGTCGAGCCCGAGCTTCTCCCTGGCCCACTCCTCAGCCACTGCGGCCACCCTCGAGTCGGGATGCCGACGGCCCTTCCGGGCCCGAGGTGTCCGCTGCCCAGGGCCGTCACTCGACGTCCGTCAAGGACCTCGATCGCCCGTCCACATCCCCTGGCGAACAGGCCGGCTCGTCCGTCGCCCGCTGACCCGTTCACGGGGTCAGCGGGGGCGGGGAGCCACGCATACTCTTCGCGTGCCGCGCCGGAGCTCCCCATGAGGCCCCGCCTGCTCCACCTGCCACGACCCGCGCGCCCGGCTCAGGTCGTCGTCCTCGCCTTCGCGGGGGCGGTGGCGCTGGGCACCCTGCTGTTGCTCCTGCCGGTGTCCCGGGCCGACCCTGGCGGTGCGCCGCTCGTCGACGCGCTGTTCACCGCGACGTCCGCGGTCACGGTCACGGGCCTCAACACGGTCGACACGGCCACCTACTGGTCCGACCTCGGTCACGTCGTGATCCTGCTGCTGATCCAGATCGGTGGCTTCGGCATCATGTCGCTGGCGACGTTGCTCGGCCTGCTCGTGTCGCACCGGCTGGGGTTGCGGATGCGGCTGACCACGGCGGCCGAGACCAGGATGCTCGGCATCGGCGACGTCCGGCGCGTCCTCGTCGGCGTCGCACGCACCAGCCTGCTCTTCGAGGCTGCCGGGACGGTGGTGCTCAGCGTCCGGTTCGCCGCTGCCCACGACGAGCCGGTGGGCCGCGCGTTGTGGCTCGGGCTCTTCCACTCCGTCTCGGCGTTCAACAACGGGGGGTTCGCCCTCTTCAGCGACGGCTTGATCCGCTTCGTGACCGACCCGGTGGTGACCCTCACCGTGTGCTTGCTCGTCATCACGGGCGGACTGGGCTTCCCGGTGTTGTTCGAGCTCCACCGGCTGTGGCGGAGCCCGCGCCGGTGGACCGTGCACACCAAGATCGTGGTGCTCGCGACGTCGGTCCTCCTCGCCACAGGAACGCTCGCGTTCCTCGCCCTCGAGTGGAGCAACCCGGCCACTCTCGGCCCGCTCGGCGTCGGCGGCAAGGCGCTCGCCGGGTTCCTCCTCGCCGTGATGCCGCGCAGCGGCGGACTGCACTCCGTGCCGACGGGAGAACTGCACGCCGAGTCCCTGCTGCTGACCGACGTGCTCATGTTCATCGGCGGGGGCAGCGCCGGCACGGCCGGCGGGATCAAGGTGACGACCTTCACCGTGCTGCTCTTCGTCATCCTCACCGAGATCCGGGCGGACCGCAGTGTCGTCGCGTTCCACCGGCACATCCCGTCCGATGCCCAGCGGCAGGCGCTGACCGTCGCGCTGCTCGGCGTCGCCGGCGTCTTCGGCGGTACGGGCGCGCTGATGGTGCTCACGCCCTTCTCGCTCGATCAGGTGCTCTTCGAGGTCATCTCGGCGTTCGCGACGGTGGGGTTGTCGACCGGGATCACCGGTGACCTCGGAACGCCAGGCACCCTGTTGCTCGTCGTGCTCATGTTCACCGGACGCCTGGGGCCGATCACTCTGGCGTCGGCGCTGGCGCTGCGGGCACGTCCCCGCCTCTACGAACTCCCGCAGGAGCGCCCGATAATCGGGTGACACGACCACCACGAGGGGACCCACATGCCCGAGCGCTTCTCTCTCGGCAGACAGAACGGTGCACGCGGCGACGAGAGCGTCGCCGTCCTGGGCCTGGGTCGCTTCGGCAGCGCGGTGGCGCTCGAGCTCATGGCGTCCGACGTCGAGGTCCTCGGCGTGGACTCCAGCGAGCGGACCGTGCAGGAGATGAGCACCAAGTTGACGCACTGCGTGCGCGCCGACAGCACACACGAGGACGCGCTGCGGCAGCTGGGCATCCCGGAGTTCGGACGGGCGGTCGTCGGCATCGGGACCAGCATCGAGTCCAACCTGCTCACCGCGTCCCTGCTCAAGACCCTGGGCGTCGACAACGTGTGGGCCAAGGCGATCAGCTCGGCCCACGGGCGCATCCTCGAGCAGCTCGGCGTCGACCACGTCGTCTACCCCGAGAACGACATGGGCCGCCGGGTGGCACACCTGGTCATGGGCTGCATGCTCGACTTCATCCAGTTCGAGCACGACTACGCGATGGTCAAGACGGCCCCTCCGGCCACGATGCTCGGCAAGCCGCTGTCGGAGACCGGAGTGCGTTCCGGGCACGGGGTGACGATCGTGGGGGTGAAGCGACCGGGTGGGGCCTTCACGCACTGCACGGGGGAGACCGTTCTCAGGAGCGGCGACGTCGTGATCGCGTCCGGTCCGCCGCGCGCGGTGGAGAAGTGGAGCGAGCTGGGCTGAGTCGACCGAGCCCTGGACAGAAGGGCTGGGTCCTCGTCGCCGATCCGCGCCACCCGGCCTGACGTCGCAGGACCTGCCCCGGAGCGCGGTCGGAGGTGGAGGATCGACAGCTTCCGGCCGCGGCCCTCGGCGTGAGGTCGGAGGAGCGGGACGGCCCGGCTCCCCGAGGGGAGCCGGGCCGTTCCGTCCGGGGCGTCAGCGGCGGACGGGGGTGAGCCCCAGCGACCGGCCCGACAGCCCGCGGGAGCGGACGGCGAGCGAGTCGGCCACCGCGGTCAGCGCCTTGGCGGCCGCCGACTCGGGCTCGGCGAGCACGATCGGCGCACCGGCGTCGCCGGCCTCGCGCAGGCGGGTGTCGAGCGGGATCTGGCCCAGCAGCGGCACCGGGGCGCCCAGCGTGCGGGTCAGCGCGTCGGAGACCGTCTGGCCGCCGCCGGACCCGAAGACCTCCATGCGGGAGCCGTCGGGCAGCTCCAGCCACGACATGTTCTCGATGACGCCGACCACCTGCTGGTGGGTCTGGGTGGCGATCGCGCCGGCCCGCTCGGCCACCTCGGCGGCGGCCTGCTGCGGCGTGGTCACCACGAGGATCTCCGCGTTGGGCAGCAGCTGGGCGATCGAGATCGCGACGTCGCCGGTGCCGGGCGGGAGGTCGAGCAGCAGGACGTCGAGGTCGCCCCACCACACGTCGGCGAGGAACTGCTGCAGCGCGCGGTGCAGCATCGGGCCGCGCCACACGACCGGGGTGTTGCCCGGGGTGAACATGCCGATCGAGATGACCTTCACGCCCATCGACTGCGGCGGCATGATCATGTTGTCGACCTGGGTCGGCTTGTCCTCGACGCCGAGCATGCGCGGCACCGAGTGGCCGTAGATGTCGGCGTCCACGACGCCGACCGACAGGCCGCGCCTGGCCAGGGACGCGGCCAGGTTCACCGTGACCGACGACTTGCCGACGCCGCCCTTGCCGGAGGCGACCGCGTAGACGCGGGTGAGCGAGCCCGGCTGGGCGAAGGGGATGACCGGCTCGGCGGCGTCGGTCCCGCGGACGGTCTTGCGCAGCTCGGCGCGCTGCTCGTCGTTCATGACGTCCAGGCCGACCTGCACCGAGGTCACCCCGGGGACGGCGGACACCGCGGTGGTGACCCGGTTGGTGATCGTCTCGCGCATCGGGCAGCCGGCCACGGTGAGGTAGACCTCGACGCGCACGGCGCCCGGGTCGCCACCGACGCCGATCTGCACGTCCTTGACCATGCCGAGGTCGGTCAGCGGGCGGTTGATCTCGGGGTCCTGGACGGTGGCCAGAGCGGCGTTGACGGCGTCGAGCGCCGGCGAGCCGGTCAGCGTGTCGGACATGGGTGCGTCTGTCTCCTTCGACGGGGGGACCCGGCTGCGGCCCGCCGCGCGCGGCGTCCTGCTTCCCGAGCCACCTGCCACTGTACGGCGATCGGCACGGGGTGCCGTCCGACGCGGGGGTGATGTGCTGCGCAGTGCGCGCGGCACTGCCGTGCAGGTCGACGCCGTGGGCCGCGCGTCGCCTCCCCGGGTCGACGGCGGGGCCGGGACCGGTCGGTAGCGTCGGGCGCCGTGTCCCGCGCCGCCCGCACCGCCGTCCTCCGCGACGCCGTCGGGCTCGGGGTCGCCGTCGGCCTCTACGGGGTCGCCTTCGGTGCGGCCGCCGACGCCGCGGGCCTGGACCCCTGGCAGGCGCTGGTCACCTCGCTGCTGATGTTCACCGGCGCCTCGCAGTTCGCGATGGTCGGCGTGCTCGGCGCCGGGGGCGGCGGGCCGGCGGCCATCGGCAGCGCGCTGCTGCTGGGCACCCGCAACACCGTCTACGGGGTGCGCCTGGCGCCGCTGCTGGCACCGCGCGGGCTGGCGCGCCGGCTGGGAACCGCGCAGTGGGTCATCGACGAGACGACCGCGCTGGCCGTGGCGGCGCCCGACCGCGGGCTGGCCCGGCTCGCGTTCCTCACCGGCGGGGCCACCATCTACCTCGTCTGGAACGCCACCACGCTGGTCGGCGCGCTCGGGGCGGCGGCGCTCGGGGAGACGGCGCAGGCCGCGCTGGACGCCGTCGTCCCGGCCGCCTTCCTCGCGTTGCTGTGGCCGCGGCTGCGCGCCGGCGCCGAGGAGCCGGCCGTCGCGCGCCGGGTCGCGCTGGGCGGCGCGGTCGTGGCGCTGGTGCTCACCCCGTTCGTGCCGGCGGGGGTGCAGGTGGTGGCCGCGGTGGTCGCGGTGGCGCTCGCCGGCCGGCCGCGGGGGGCGGCGTGAGCCCCGGGACGCTGTGGGCGGTCGTGCTGGTCGCCTCGCTCGGCTGCTACCTGCTCAAGCTCGCCGGGCTCTCGGTGCCCGCGGCCTGGGTGGAGCGGCCGTGGGTGACCCGCGTGGTCACGTTCGTCCCGGCCGCGCTGCTGGCCGCCCTGGTCGCGGTGCAGGCACTGACCTCCGGGCAGGACCTGGTGGTCGACGGCCGCCTGGCCGGGCTGGCCGTGGCCGCGCTCGCCCTGGCGCTGCGCGCGCCGTTCATCGTGGTGCTGGTGCTCGCCGGGGCCACCGGGGCCCTCGTGCACGTCCTCACCGGGTGAGCGCCCGCGCGCTGACGGCGGGTGCACTCGGCGGTGCCCTGGCCGGTGCCGTGGCCAAGGCGGCCGACGAGTCGGGTCCCACCTGGGCCGCGGACCTCGGCAGCTACCCGGCCGCGTGGGTGCTGGCGGTGGCGCTGCTCGGCCGCGCGGCGCCGGGCACCCGGGAGGCGGCGCTGCGCGCCGGAATCTCCTTCGCCGCGATGAGCGTCGCGTACTACGCCTGGGCGGCGCTGGTGCTCGGGTTCGGCTGGAACCGGTTGCTGGCCGCCTGGCTCCTGCTGTCGGCCACCGCCGTCCCCGCGGTGGCGGTCGCGGTGCACCGCGCCACCCGGCAGGACGGCGCCGTGCCCGGCGCGCTGCTCGCGGGCGCGGCCGGGATCGTGCTGGCCGGGGGAGCGGTGCTCGGGAACGCCGCCGGGCACCCGGTGCAGGCGGTCGCCGACGTCCTGGTCGCCGGGCTGCTGGTCGGCGTCCTGCCACGGCGTGGCCGCACCCGGCTGTGGGCGACGGCCCTGCTCGTCCCCGCGACCTGGCCGGCCGGCCTCGGCCTCGGCGTGCTGGCCGCCGTCCTCGGCTGAGCTCAGCCGCCGGAGAACCGGCGGCCCGAGGCGTCCTCCTGCGCCAGGCGGCGCAGCGCCAGCAGCACCGGCTCCAGCAGCACGGTGTTGACGACGACGAAGCGCACCGCCTCGGGCAGCGAGCCGGCCGGCACCTCGGCGACGTCCTGCTCGCCGATCCGGCCGGCGGCCTCGGCGTAGCGGTCGAGGAGGTCGTCGCCCGGCGGGTACCCGGCGGCCTCGAGCGCGGCCAGCGCGGCGGCGAGTGCGCGGAGGGCGGGGGAGTCCTCGGCCACCCGCCAGCCCCGGCGGGCGAGCACGGCGCGGGCGCGGTCGAGGTCGGGCGGGTCGCCGGGGCCCACGCCGGGCAGCGCCCGGTGCGCGGCGCCCAGCGCCTCGTGCACCGCGGTGCCCGGCGCGTCGACGGCGGCCAGCACGCTGCGCGCGGTGGCCACCGACAGCCCGCCGGGCCCCAGCAGCGCCCGGACGAGGCGCAGCCGCTCGACGTGCGCCTCGTCGTAGCGGGCGCGGGTGGCGCCGGTCAGCTCGCCGGAGGGGAGCAGGCCCTCCCGCAGGTAGTACTTCACCGTCGCCACCGGGACGCCGGTCCGCCGGGCCAGCTCGGAGATCTGCACGGATTCCCCTCGACGTTGGATAGCGGCGGTGTCTAACATTGGACACCGCCGCTATCCAACCAGGAGGACGACATGCCCCGCACCCTGCGCGGACGCGCCACCCACCACCACGAGGGGGACCTGGCCGTCTTCCTCATCGGGATGCGCGTCAACACGCTGCACCGGCCCGACGCCTGGTTCCCGGTGCTGGCCGCGATGGGGCCGATGCTGCGCGAGCTGAGCGCCGACCCCGACACGGGCTTCCTCGGCTACCGCATGACGCTGGGCTGGCGCGGGCCGGTGCTGGTCCAGTACTGGCGCAGCGTCGAGGACGTCTACCGCTACGCCACCGACGCCGGCGCCCGGCACCGGCCCGCGTGGACGGCGTTCAACCGGCGCGCCCGCCGCGTTCCCGGCGCGGTGGGACTCTGGCACGAGACCTACCGGGTCGCCGCGGCCGAGAGCGTCTACGTCGACCTCCCGGTCCAGGGCCTGGCGGCGGCCACCTCGGTGCGCCCGGTCCCGCGCCGGCTCGACCGCGCCGCGGCCCGGCTGGCGAGCTGAGGGAACGGCCTCCCTGCGGGGAGGCCGTTCCCTCAGCCGACGGACTCGCGGCGCTCCCGCTCGGCGCGCTCGGCCTTGCGGCGCTTGCGCTCCCGCTTCTCGGCCTCCTCCGCCTCGTCACCGGCCAGCCGGGTGAGCTCGCCGCGGATGAAGTCGCGGGTGGCCAGCTCGCCGATCGCCACCCGCAGGGCGGCCAGCTCGCGGGCCAGGTACTCGGTGTCGGCACGGGTCGAGGCGGCCCGCGCCCGGTCCTCCTCGGCCTGCACCCGGTCGCGGTCGGCCTGCCGGTTCTGCGCCAGCAGGATCAGCGGCGCGGCGTAGGCGGCCTGGGTGGAGAAGGCCAGGTTGAGCAGGATGAAGGGGTAGGGGTCCCACCGCAGCCGGACGGCGGCGACGTTCAGCGTGATCCAGACGACCACGATGATCGTCTGGACGGCGAGGAACCGGCCGGTGCCCAGGAAGCGGGCGATCCCCTCGGCGAACCGGCCGACCGCGTCGGGGTCCAGCCGCAGGTAGCTGCCCAGGCCACGGGCCGCCCCGCGGGGGACGTCGAGCCGCCGTCCGTCAGCCACGGCGGGCCCGCTCGCGCCAGTCCTCGGGCAGCAGGTGGTCCAGGACGTCGTCGACGCTGACGGCGCCCACCAGCCGGCCCTGCTCGTCGACCACCGGCGCGGCCACCAGGTTGTAGGTGGCGAAGTAGTGGGTGACCTCGGCCAGCGGCGCGTCGGGCCGCAGCGGCTCGAGGTCGTCGAGCACACCGCTGACCAGGGTGGACGGCGGCTCGCGCAGCAGCCGCTGGATGTGCGCGAGGCCCAGGTAGCGGCCGGTGGGCGTGGCCGAGGGCGGCCGGCAGACGTAGACCTGGCTGGCCAGCGCGGGGGTCAGCTCGGGCTCGCGGACGCGGGCCAGGGCCTCGGCGATGGTGGCGTCGGGCGCGAGGATCACCGGCTCGCTGGTCATCAGCCCGCCGGCGGTGTCCTCGGTGTACTGCAGCAGCTGGCGCACCGGCTCGGCCTCGCCGGGCTCCATGAGCTCCAGCAGCCGGTTGCGGTCGACGTTGGACAGCTCCGAGAGCAGGTCGGCGGCGTCGTCGGGGTCCATCTCCTCCAGGACGTCGGCGGCCCGCGCCTCCTCCAGCGTGCCGAGGATGGTGATCTGCTCGGCCTCGGGCAGCTCCCCGAGGACGTCGGCCAGCCGCTCGTCGTCGAGGGCCTCGGCCACCTCGTGCCGCCGCTTGATCGGCAGGTCCTGCAGGGCGTGCGCCAGGTCGGCGGCGTTGAGCTCGCGGTAGGTGGCGATGAGCGTCTCGGCGCCCTGGCCGGTCTCGGGCAGCGACAGCCCGGACACCTCGGCCCACGCCAGCTGGTGCAGCTGCCCCCGCCGGCCGATCCGGCCCGGCTCCTGGACGGCGAGGCGGGTGACCTCCCACTCGCCGGTGCGGGTCTGCTCGATCCCGGCGTCGACGACGGTGCCGCGGCGGCCGTTCTCGCGGATGGTCACCGTGCGGTCGAGCAGCTCGCCGAGCACCAGGGTCTCGCCGCGGCGCTGCTCGAAGCGCTTGAGGTTGAGCGTGCCCGACCCGAGCACCACCGCACCCGGGTCGACGCTGGTCACCCGGCCCATCGGCACGAAGATGCGGCGGCGGGCCACGACCTCCACGACCAGGCCCAGCACGCGGGGGGTGGCGGTGCCCACGCGCAGGGCGACGACGACGTCGCGCACGCGGCCCACGCGGTCGCCGTTGGGGTCGAAGACGGGCAGTCCGGCGAGCCGGGAGACGTACGCCCTGGTCACCGTCGTCACGGCCTGAGGCTACCGTCGGTGGTGTGGCCGCCCCCGCCTCCGTGGAGTACGAGGTCGTCGACGTCTTCGCGCCGCGGGCCTTCGCCGGCAACCCGCTCGCAGTCGTGTTCGACGCCGACGAGCTGACCACCGGGCAGTGCCAGGCGCTGGCCGACGAGTTCGCGCTGTCGGAGACGTCGTTCCTGTGCGCGCCGACCGGACCGGGCGCGAGCCACCCTGGGTCGGCCGGCGGTCCGAAGCCCGACTACCGGGTGCGGATCTTCACCCCGTACGCCGAGCTGCCCTTCGCCGGCCACCCGAGCGTCGGTGCCGCGCACACGCTGGTGCGCACCGGCCGGCTGCCCGCCGGCACGCTGCACCAGGAGTGCGGCGCGGGCGTGCTGCCGGTCGATGTCACCGAGGACGGCGCGACGCTCACCGGCGGCCGGGCCACCCTCGAGGACGGCCCCGACCCGGCCGGGCTGGCGCAGGCGCTCGGGCTCGCCGCGGCCGACGTCGTGGGCCTGCCCGCGTCGGTGGCCGGCTGCGGCCTGCCGTTCGCCTTCCTCGCCGTGTCGCCGGACGTCGTCGACCGCGCCGCACCCGACCCCGCCGCCCTCGACCGGTTCGCCGTGGGCGAGGGCGTGTCGGTGCTGTCCTGGGACGCCGCGACGTCGACGGCGTACGCCCGCGTCTTCGCCAACGACCTGCGCTGGGGCGAGGACCCGGCCACCGGCTCGGCCGCGCTGGGTGCCGGGGTGTGGCTGACCGCCGCCGGGCTGGTCGCGCCGGAGGGGACGACGGCGTACACGGTGCGCCAGGGCGAGGCGATGGGCCGGCCCTCGGTGCTCTCGTGCACGGTCACCGCCGACGGCGGGCGGGCCACCGGGGCCACGGTGGCCGGCGCGGTGGTGCCGGTGGCCGCGGGCCGCATCCGGGTCCCGGGGGCGTGAGCGCCGGGCAGGCCACCGCCGCGCCGTCGCCGTGGGCGGTGCACCGCCCGGGCGGCCGCGACCTCGTGCTCATGGCGGTCGCCGTCGTCGGCGTCTCCTTCTCCGGGCCGCTCACCGCCCTGGTGGCGACGTCCTTCCTGGCCATCGCGTTCTGGCGCAACGCCGCCGGCGCCGCGCTGCTGGTGCCGGTGCTGCTCGGCCGCGAGCGCGCCACCCTCGCGGGGCTCCGGCCGCGGCAGCTGGGCAGCTCGGTGGTCGCGGGCCTGTTCCTGGCCGCCCACTTCGCCGCCTGGCTGCCCAGCCTGTCGATGACCAGCGTCGCCGCCTCCACCGCGCTGGTCACCACGACCCCGGTCTGGACGGCGCTGGCCGCGCGGGTGTCCGGCGTGCGGCTGCCCGCTGCGGTGTGGTGGGGGCTGGTGCTCGCGGTGGTCGGCGTCGCGCTGATCGCCGGGGTCGACGTGACGGTGAGCGTGGAAGCGCTGGCCGGCGACGGGCTGGCGCTGCTGGGAGCCGTGTGCGCCGGCGGCTACATGCTGGCCGGCGCGCGGGCCCGCACCCGGCTGGCGACGTCGGCCTACTCGGTCGTCTGCTACTCCACCTGCGCGCTCACCCTGGCGGTCGCGGCGCTGGTGACGTCCACGCCGCTGGTCGGGTTCAGCGCCCGCGACTGGTGGCTGATCGCGGCGATCACCGTCTGCGCGCAGCTGTTCGGGCACACGCTGCTCAACCTGGTGCTCTCCAGCGTCGGGCCGACCGTCGTCGGGCTGGCCGTGCTGCTCGAGGTGCCCGGGGCGCTGCTGGTGGCGCTGGTGCTGCTCGGGCAGACCCCGCCGCTGCTGGCGCTGCCCGGGATGGTCGCCGTCGTCGCCGGGGTGGCGCTGGTGGTGCGGGCCAGCCGCCCGGCCCCGCCGGTCGAGCCGGTCACCTGAGCGTCGTTACCCTCCGGTAGCCCGTCATCGACCCAGTCAGCGGAGGCACCGTGGCCGAGCTCCGATCCCGCCGTTCCAACCTCGCCGTGCCGGGCAGCAACCCGCGCTTCCTCGAGAAGGCCAAGGGGCTGCCGGCAGACCAGGTGTTCCTCGACCTGGAGGACGCCTGCGCGCCGCTGGCCAAGCCGGGTGCCCGCAAGAACATCGTCGCGGCGCTCAACGAGGGCGGCTGGGGCGAGAGGATCCGCACGGTCCGGGTGAACGACTGGACGACGGAGTGGACCTACCGCGACGTCGTCGAGGTGGTCGAGGGTGCCGGCGCCGAGCTCGACTGCATCATGCTGCCGAAGGTGGCCGACGCCGCCCAGGTCACCGCGCTGGACCTCCTGCTCACCCAGATCGAGAAGGCCAACGGCCTGCCGGTCGGGCGGATCGGCATCGAGGCGCAGATCGAGACCGCGCAGGGCCTGGTCAACGTCAACGACATCGCCTTCGCCAGCCCGCGGATCGAGACGATCATCTTCGGCCCGGCCGACTTCATGGCGAGCATCAACATGAAGTCGCTGGTGGTCGGCGCCCTGCACCCGGACTACCCGGGCGACCCGTTCCACCACATCCTCATGACCATCCTCATGGCCGCCCGTGCCCGCGGCGTGCAGGCGATCGACGGTCCCTTCCTCCAGGTGCGCGACGTCGACGCCTTCCGCGAGGTCGCCAAGCGCTCCGCGGTGCTCGGGTTCGACGGCAAGTGGGTGCTGCACCCGGGGCAGATCGACGCCGCCAACGAGATCTACGCCCCGTCGCAGGAGGACTACGACCACGCCGAGCTCATCCTCGACGCCTACGACTGGTACACGTCCGAGGCGGGCGGGAAGAGGGGCTCGGCGATGCTCGGCGACGAGATGATCGACGAGGCCAGCCGCAAGATGGCCCTGGTCATCGCCGGCAAGGGCCGCGCCGCCGGGATGGGCCGCACCTCGTCGTTCACCCCGCCGGAGTAGCGGCCCGGGCCCGGCCGGCGGTCAGGGGGCGGGCGGTCAGGGGGCGAAGGACGCGCTCACGGTGGCGAGGGCGAGGATCGCGACGACGATGCCCATCGCGGCCAGGGCGGTGCCGATGCCGCCGACGACGATCCCGGCCAGCGCCAGCCCGTCGCCCTCCTCGCCGGTCCGGCGGATCTGCCGGCGGGCCAGGACGCCGAGCACCAGGCCCACCGGCGCGGCGACGAAGGCGAGGACCAGCGCCAGGATCGCCATCGTGTTGGTGGGCCGCCGGTAGGGCGGCCAGCCCGGCGGCGGGCCGTGGGACTGCGGGCCGTGGGACTGCGGGCCGCAGCCGGGCGGGCCGTACGCCGGCGGGGCGCCGTACGGCGGCGGCTGGCCCGGGGCCGGCCCGGACGGGTCCTGACTGCTGCTCACGGCGTCCTCCTCGGTGCTGCCAGCGGCACGGTAGACGGCGGGGACGCCGCGGCGCGGGCGCGTGACCACGGACACGGCGACCCGTCCGGACCGGTGGCCCATACTCGCCGGTAACACGGACACCGGAGTCCCGGAGGAGCAGACGTGGCCCGACTGGCGCAGACCGCCGACCTGACCGACATCCAGCAGGAGATCCTCGCGACGGTCCGCAGCTTCGTGGACAAGGAGATCATCCCGCACGCCCAGGAGCTCGAGCACGCCGACGCCTACCCGACCGAGATCGTCGAGGGTCTCAAGGAGCTCGGCATCTTCGGGCTGATGATCCCCGAGGAGTACGGCGGCCTGGGCGAGTCGCTGCTGACCTACGCGCTGGTGGTCGAGGAGATCGCCCGCGGCTGGATGAGCGTCTCGGGTGTCATCAACACCCACTTCATCGTCGCCTACATGATCCGCCAGCACGGCACGGAGGCGCAGAAGGAGCACTTCCTCCCGCGCATGGCCACCGGCGAGGTCCGCGGGGCGTTCTCGATGTCCGAGCCGGGCCTGGGCTCCGACGTCGCCGGCATCCGCACCAAGGCGGTCAAGCAGGCCGACGGCGACTACGTGATCGACGGCCAGAAGATGTGGCTGACCAACGGCGGCTCCTCCACCCTGGTCGCCGCGCTGGTGCGCACCGACCTCGGCGCGGACAAGGCCCACCAGAACCTGACGACGTTCCTGGTCGAGAAGCCCGCCGGCTTCGGCACCGTCGCCCCGGGCCTGACCATCCCCGGCAAGATCGACAAGATGGGCTACAAGGGCGTCGACACCACCGAGCTGGTGTTCGACGGCTACCGGACCGGCGCCGACACGATCCTCGGCGGGGAGCCCGGCCGCGGCTTCGCGCAGATGATGGACGGCGTCGAGGTCGGCCGGGTCAACGTCGCCGCCCGCGCCTGCGGCATCTCCATCCGCGCCTTCGAGCTGGCGGTGGAGTACGCGCAGCAGCGAGAGACCTTCGGCAAGCCGATCGCGCAGCACCAGGCGATCGCCTTCCAGCTGGCCGAGATGGCCACCAAGGTCGAGGCCGCGCACCTGATGATGGTCAACGCCGCGCGCCTCAAGGACGCCGGGAAGCGCAACGACGTCGAGGCCGGCATGGCCAAGCTGCTGGCCAGCGAGTACTGCGCCGAGGTGACCACCCAGTCCTTCCGCATCCACGGCGGCTACGGCTACTCCAAGGAGTACGAGATCGAGCGGCTCATGCGCGAGGCGCCGTTCCTGCTCATCGGCGAGGGCACCAGCGAGATCCAGAAGACGATCATCAGCCGCGGCCTGCTCAAGGAGTACGGCCTCAAGCGCTGAGGCGACCGCGCGAGCGGCCCGGGACCACCAGGCCCCGGGCCGCTCATCGTCAGGCCGCCGCCTCGCCCAGGTCGTGGACGGTCACGCCGTCGACCGTCCGGGCGGGGAAGTTCTCGGCCACCCACGCGGTGATCTCGGCCGACGCCGTGCTGCCGCCGTCACCGGCCATCCCCGTGTCCCCGCCGATGAACCAGCGGATCTCGCCGTCGGCGACGTACTGCTGGAACTGCTCGAGGGTGGGGGAGGGGTCGCTGCCGGTGAACCCGCCGACGGCCATGACGGGGAGGCCGGTGGCCAGCTGGAAGCCGGCGGCGTTGTTCGACCCCACCGTGGCGGCCACCCAGGTGGAGCCGGCGGCGTCCTCGGTGAGTGCGGCCACCACCTCGTCGCTGACGTCGCCGGCGTCGAGGAGGCCGCCCGGGCCGCCCGGCGCACCGTTCCCGCTGCCGGGCGGGACGACCGTGGTGGCGTTGCCGCCGGGCGGGGCCGCCGGACCGGGCAGTGCGCCACCGGGACCGGCCGTGCCCGCCGGCGGGCCTCCGGGACCGGCCTGCCCGGCGGCGCCGGGACCGGAGCCGTCGTCCCCGGACACCGCCGGTCCCGCGGTCGGGATGGCACCGGTGTGCGGGGTGGCGGCGGTCTGCAGGGCGTAGGCAGCCGGGCCGCCGAGCCCGGCCAGGATGCCGGCGGCCAGCACCAGGACGACGACGGCGCGGCGGAGCCGGTGGACGGCGAGCAGCGCCGCCGCGGCGGCCAGACCGAGCACCAGCACGACCCAGCGCAGCCAGGGCAGGAACTCCGCCGAGCGGCCGAGCAGCACCCAGGCCCACAGCACGGTGCCGGTCAGCACGAGGACCAGCAGGAGGCGTGGCCACGCCTGCCCGCGGCGCCGCCACAGCAGCGCACCGGCGATCGCCACGAGCGCGGCGATCGCCGGGGCCAGGGCGACGGTGTAGTACTCGTGGAAGATGCCGGCCATGAGGCTGAAGGTCAGCCCGGTGACGCCCAGCCAGGTGCCCCAGGTCAGCAGCGCCGCCCGGGTCGGGTCGGTGCGCGGAGCCCGCCCGACGGCGACCAGCCCGGCGACGAGCAGGACGAGCGCGGCCGGCAGCAGCCAGGCCACCTGGCCGCCGACCGCGGCGCCGAACAGCCGGGTGATCCCGGCGTCCCCCCAGCCGGGCGCGGCGCCCACGCTGCCGATCTCCTCGCCGGTGAGGCGGCCGAGGCCGTTGTAGCCCCAGATCAGCTCCCACACGGAGTTCGTCTGCGAGCCCCCGACGTACGGGCGCGACGCCGCGGGCACCAGCTCGACGACCGCGACCCACCACCCGCCGGCCACCACCATGGCGGCACCGGCGGCGAGCAGCTGGAGGAGCCGGCGGCGCAGCGGGGTGGGGGCGCACACCAGCCAGACCAGCGCGAAGCCGGGGACGACCAGCACCGCCTGCAGCGTCTTGGTGAGGAAGGCGAACCCGAGGAGCACGCCGACGGCGACCAGCCCGCGCGTCGAGGCCCGCTCCAGCGACCGGGTGAGCACGTACGCCGCCGCGGTCATCAGCAGCACGAGCAGCGCGTCGGGGTTGTCGAAGCGGAACACCAGCGTCGCCACGGGGGTCAGGGCCAGCGCCGCACCGGCGAGCAGCCCAGGGCCCGGGCCGGCCACCCGGCGCACCGCCAGGTACAGCAGCCCGACGGTGGCCACGCCCATGAGCGCCTGCGGCACCAGCAGCGACCACGAGCTCAGCCCGAACAGCCGCACCGACAGCGCCATCACCCACAGCGATGCCGGGGGCTTGTCCACGGTGATCGAGTTGGCCGCGTCGGAGGAGCCGTAGAAGAACGCCTCCCAGCTCTGCGAGCCGGCCTGCGCGGCCGCGGCGTAGAAGGCGTTGGCCCAGCCCGAGGCCGACAGGTCCCAGAGGTGGAGCACGCCGGTGCCGGCGAGCAGGCCCAGCAGCGCCGGGCGCACCCAGCGCGGGTCGGCGGCAGGCCCGCGCAGCAGCCGGGCGGCCCGGCGGGTGCGTGGGGGAGCCGGCGCGGGCGGGGGAGCGGCGGGCGCCGGGGGTGCCGGCACGGTGGCGGTCATCGGGCGGTCTCCGTCTCGGGGAGGTCGGCCGTGGCGGTCGCCGCCACGGGGGTGCGGGAGGGGGGAGAGGTGCGGAACACCCAGCCGCGCAGCAGCACGAAGCGCAGCAGGGTGGCCGCGGCGTTGGCGGCGACGAGCACGGTGAGCTCGACGGCGCGGGCGGGCGCCGGGTCGGCCAGCTGCAGCAGCGCGAGCGAGCCGCTGGTCAGCGCGAGCGCCAGGGCGAACACCACCAGGCCCTGCAGCTGGTGGCGGCCGGCGTGCCGGCCGCCGCGGATGCCGAAGGTGACCCGCCGGTTGGCCGCGGTGTTGGCCACCGCGGTCACCAGCAGCGCCAGCAGATTGGCCGGCTGGGCGGCCAGGACGCCGCGGAGGAGGACGAAGAGCAGCAGGTAGGCCGCCGTCGAGAGCACGCCGACCACGGCGAAGCGGACCAGCTGGCCCACCAGCGACCCCGGGACGCCGGGCGGGGGATCGGGCAGCGGCCGGCGGCCGATCGAGTCGCGCAGCCGGGCCGGCGGCAGCCGGCCGGTGGCCGGCGCGCGCAGCACCCGGGCGATGCCGGCGAGGTCGGCCTTCGCCGTCGCCAGGATGTCCACCCGGCTGTCCGGGTCGTCGACCCGGTCGACGGGCAGCTCGTGGATGCGCAGCCCGGCGCGCCCGGCGAGCACCAGCAGCTCGGTGTCGGAGAACCAGCCGGCGTCCTCGACCAGCGGCAGCAGCTGCGCGGCGACGTCGGCCCGGACGGCCGTGATCCCGCACCGGGCGTCGGACGGCGAGGTGGCCGGGGTGCGCCGCGGCAGCAGGTCGCAGCCGCGGGAGACCACCTCGCGCCACAGCCCGCGCCCCAACCCGCGCACCACCCGCGACGAGCGCGACAGGCGGGTGCCGACGGCCAGGTCGGAGTGGCCGCCGACGAGCGGGGCGACCAGCGGCAGCAGGGCGTCCAGGTCGGTGGAGAGGTCGACGTCGGTGTGGACGAGGACCGGCGCGTCCGACCGCAGCCAGGCGGTGCGCAGCGCGCGCACGCGGCCGGCCTCGGGCAGGGCGAGCACCTCGATCCCGGGCAGCTCGGCGGCGACCCGGTGGGCGATCTCCAGGGTGCGGTCGGTGCCGGCGTCCTCCGCGACCGTGATGCGGAAGGACCAGGGCAGGGCCTCGGTCAGGTGGGCGTGCAGGCGGCGCAGGCACGGCTCGAGG
The DNA here is from genome assembly GCF_900115505.1 of Geodermatophilus dictyosporus. Lineage (GTDB taxonomy): Bacteria > Actinomycetota > Actinomycetes > Mycobacteriales > Geodermatophilaceae > Geodermatophilus > Geodermatophilus dictyosporus. The sequence continues at coordinate 124,488 of NZ_FOWQ01000009.1, forward strand.
TCGGTCCCCTCGTCGTGCACCGGGACGACGACGTCGAGGACGGGCCGTCCCCGGCCGGCGGCACCGGCGCGGTCGTGCGCGCCGAGCGGGAGCGGTGGCATGGGTGGGACGGTCGGGGGAGGAGCTGGGCCGCCCCGGTGCGGCGGCTGCCGGTCGGCTGTGAAGCGGTCCCCGCTTAGTGTCGGGTGCGTGCGAGCCGTGGGAGTGACCGAGTTCGGCGGGCCCGAGGCCCTCACCGTCGTCGACGTCCCGGACGAGCCCCTCGGGCCCGGGCAGGTGCGGGTGCGGGTGCGCGCGGCCGCCGTCAGCCCCACCGACACCCACCTGCGCGAGGGCGCCTACGCCGGGCGCGACCCGGTGAAGACGCCGCCGTGGGTGCCCGGCATGGACGCCGCCGGCGAGGTGGTCGAGGTGGGCGAGGGCGTCGACCGGGTGCGGGTGGGCGACGCGGTGATGGCGGTCGTCGTCCCCACCGGCGCGCACGGCGGCTACCGCGAGGACCTCGTGCTGCCGGCCGGGTCCGTGGCCCGGGTGCCCGCGGGGGCCGACGCCGTCGCCGCGTGCACGCTGCCGATGAACGGCCTGACCGCGCGCCTGGCGCTCGACCACATGGCGCTGCCGCCCGGCTCGGTGGTCGCGGTGACCGGCGCGGCCGGCGCCTTCGGCGGCTACGTGGTCGAGCTGGCCAAGGCGGACGGGCACACCGTCGTCGCCGACGCGTCGGAGGCCGACGAGCGGCTGGTGCGCGACCTCGGCGCCGACGTCGTCGTCCGGCGCGGGGACGACGTCGCCGAGCGGATCCGCGCGCAGTTCCCCGACGGCGTCGACGGGCTGGCCGACGGGTCGGTGCAGGACGCGCTCGTGCTCCCCGCGGTCCGCGACGGCGGGAAGGTGGCCACCGTGCGCGGCTACCGCGGCGACGGATCGGGCCGCGTCGAGGTGTTCCCGACGCTGGTGCGCCACTACGCCGAGAACGGCGCCGCGCTCGACCGGCTGCGCGAGCAGGTGGAGTCCGGCGCGGTGACGCTGCGGGTGGCCCGCACCTTCGCGCCCGGGGAGGCGCCCGGGGCGCACCGCACCCTGGCCCGCGGCGGGGTGCGCGGGCGGCTGGTGCTCACCTTCTGAGCCGCCGCTGGCCCCGGTCGCGGCCGGCCGGGCGGGCCTGCCAGGGTGAGGGGAGTCCCGGAGCAGCGGTGCCCGGGCCGACCGCGGAGGTGGCGCACATGGTGCACAGGCTCGTCGTCAGCTACGGACAGCCCGAGGACCCAGCTCAGTTCGACGCCTACTACCGCGACACGCACACGCCGCTCGCGGTGCAGATGCCCGGGCTGGTGCGGCTCACCACCGGCCGGCCGCAGTCGATGGACCCCTCGCAGCCCGCGCCCTACCTCGTCGCCGAGCTCGACTTCGACTCCGAGCAGGCGATGGGCGCCGCCTTCGCCTCCGACCAGGGCAAGGTGACCGCGCGGGACGTGCCGAAGTTCGCCAGCGGCGGCGCCACCATGACCCACTACGAGGTGACCGAGGTGCACGTCTCCCGGTGAACGGCGCCCAGGCCCTCATCCGCACCCTCGTCGACGCCGGCGTCGACGTCTGCTTCGCCAACCCCGGCACCTCGGAGATGCACTTCGTCGCCGCGCTCGACGACGTGCCGGAGATGCGCGGCGTGCTCACCCTGTTCGAGGGGGTCGCCACCGGGGCCGCCGACGGCTGGGCCCGCATGACCGGCCGCCCCGCCGCCACCCTGCTGCACCTCGGACCGGGCATGGGCAACGGGCTGGCCAACCTGCACAACGCCCGCCGCGGCCGGACGCCGATGGTCAACGTCGTCGGCGACCACACCCGCTCGCACAAGCGGCTCGACGCGCCGCTGGAGAGCGACATCGACGCGGTGGCCGGCACGGTGTCGGGCTGGGTCCGCCGGTCGCTGACCCCCGAGGACGTCGCCGCCGACGCCGCCGACGCCGTCGCCGCGGCCGCGCGCGGGCAGATCGCCACGCTGGTGCTGCCCGCCGACGTGTCGTGGTCCGACGGCGCCGCGGTCGCCGACCCGGTGCCGCCGCGGCCCCGGCCGCAGGTGTCTCCCGCCGGAGTGGCCGACGTGGCGACCGCAGTGGGGTCCGGCGAGCCGACCGTGCTGCTGCTCGGCGGCGACGTGGTGGCGTCGGAGGCCGGGCTGCTCGCCGCCGGGCGGGTGGCCGCGGGCACCGGCGTCCGGCTCCTGGCCGAGACGTTCCCGGCGCGGATGGTGCGCGGCGCGGGCCTGCCGGACGTCGGCAAGCTGCCCTACCCCCCGGAGGTGGCGATCAAGGCGCTGGCCGGCACCCGGCACCTGGTGCTGGCCGGCGCCACCTCGCCGGTGCACTTCTTCGGCTACCCCGGCGTCCCGGGGACGCCGGTGCCCGACGACTGCACCGTGCACGTGCTGTCGGCGCCCGGCGAGGACGGCGTCGCCGCGCTCGAGGAGCTCGCCGGCCAGGTGGCCGGAGACGCCGAGCCGCAGCTGCTCGAGGCCTCCCGCCCGGAGCTGCCCACCGGGCGCCTGACGCCGCGGGCGGTGTCGGCGGTGGTCGGGGCGCTGCTGCCCGAGCGGGCGGTCGTGGTCGACGAGGCGATCACCTCCGGCGTCGGCATCGCCGAGCTCACCTCGGGCGCGCCGCGGCACGACTGGCTGGCGCTGACCGGCGGGGCGATCGGCGACGGCCTGCCGATGGCCGTCGGCGCGGCGGTGGCCTGCCCCGACCGGCCGGTGCTGGTCCTGCAGGCCGACGGCAGCGCGATGTACACCGTCCAGGCGCTGTGGACGATGGCCCGCGAGCAGCTCGACGTCACCGTCGTCCTCTACGACAACGCGTCCTACGCGATCCTGCAGGGCGAGCTGGCCCGCGTCGGCGCCAGCGGCGGGGGAGAGCGTGCCGGGCAGCTGCTCGACCTCGGCGGCCCCACGCTGGACTTCGTCTCCCTCGCCACCGGGATGGGCGTGCCGGCCACCCGCGCCGAGACCGCCGAGGAGCTCGCCGGGCAGCTGCGGACGGCGCTGGCCGAGCCCGGCCCGCACCTGGTCCAGGCGGTGCTGCGACCGGCGGGCTGAGCGGGCGGCACCCCCATGGGGGGAGCGGCGGACGACTCGGTTCCAGTCCGGCCCGGGTCCGGCCGATGAGCTCTGCGTGTCACCGACCCCCAGGGCTGCCGACCGCACCGTCGGCAGCTCCCCGACGCCCCCGGGCCGTCCGCGCGCCGTCCTCGGCGCGGCCGGTGCGCTCGCCGCGGTCGGCCTCCTGGGTCAGGCGCTGCTGCCCGGCACGGTCGCCCGCACCTCGACCTACCTCGCCGTCGTGGCGCTGGCCGTGGCCCTCGCCGTGGCCGGCTCCCGGCGCGGCGACGCGCGGCCGGCCACCCGGCTGGTCGCCCTCGGCGTGGCACTGTCCGCGGCCGGCGACCTCGTCTGGCAGCTGCACCACTCGCTGGCGGGCGCCACCGGCGTCACCTGCCCGGCCGACGTCCTCTGGCTGGCCTCCTACGGCGTCCTCGCCGCCGGCCTCTGGCGGCTCGCGCACGGCGAGGGCACCAGCCGGGCGCAGCAGCTGGCCGGCTGGATCGACGCGGTCGTCGTGCTGGTCGCGGCCCTGCTGGTCGCCTGGCAGCTCTCCATCTCGGCGACCGTGCAGGACGGCTCGCTCTCCGTGCTCGACCGGGTGGTGCAGGCGCTCTACCCGGCGGCCGACGCCGCGCTCATCGCGGTGGTCGTCCGCCTGGTGGCCACCCGGCGCCGGGGGGACCGGACGCCGCTGGTCGCCGCGGTGGCGTGCGCCTGCTGGCTGTACTCCGACGTCGTCCTCCTCCTGCAGTCGGGCAACGACGGCTTCGGCTCGTGGACCGACTCCGGCTGGCTGCTCGGCTCCCTGCTCCTGGCCGCGGTCACCTGGGTCCGGCCGGCCGTGCCGGCCCCTGCCGCGACCGGTGTGGACGACGGGCGCTCGGGCCTGGGCCGGCTGGCCGTCTGCCTCGCCGCGCTGGTGGTGCCGCCGAGCGTCGACGTCGTGTCCCACCTCGGCGGCCGCTCCGCCGGCCTCGCGGCCTTCGTCAGCACGGTCCTGCTGGCGGTCCTGGTCTTCGCGCGGGCGGCGCTGCTGCTGCGCTCCGAGGCCCGCGCCCGCGCCCTGGTCCGCTCGCGGGAGCAGTACGCCGCCAAGCTCGCCGCCTGGTCGGCCGACGCGGTGGTGGTCGTCGACCGGGAGCGCCGCTTCCTCAGCGACCCCGCCCCGCTGGCCGCGCTGCTGGGCGTCGAGCCGTCGGCGCTGGTCACCGTGCACGACGCCGTCCGGATCGCCGGGGCCGACCCCGGGCGCGCCGACGCCTTCTTCCAGCAGGTGCTCGCCGCCGGCGGCACCGTCGTCGACGGCGAGCTGGTCACCCGCCGCCGCGGCGAGGACCGCTGGCTGGGCATCCGGATGGTCGACCTCACCGACGACGGCGACGTCCGCGGCATCGTCCTGCACGTCACCGACGTGACCAGCCGCCGCAGCGCCGAGCGGATGCTGGTGCACACCAGCCTGCACGACGGGCTGACCGGCCTGGCCAACCGCACGCTGTTCACCGACCGCGTCGGCCAGGCGCTGCTGCGCACCGTGCGCGGCGGCGGCACGGCCGCGGTGGTCACCGTGGACCTCGACGGCTTCAAGGCGGTCAACGACACCCTCGGTCACGACGTCGGCGACCAGCTGCTCTTCGAGGTGGCCGGGCGGCTGCGCGCCGCCGTGCGCGCCGACGACACGGTGGCCCGGCTCGGCGGCGACGAGTTCGCCGTGCTCGTCGAGCAGCCCGGCGACGGCGAGGCGCAGGCCGTGACGACCGCGGAGCGGCTGCTGGAGGTGCTCACCCGGCCGATCCAGGTCGACGGCACCTCGGTCACCGTGACCGCCGCCGTGGGCATCGCCGTCGGCCGCGGGGACGTGACCGCCGGCTCGCTCATCGCCGACGCCGACCTCGCGCTGCAGGCCGCCCGGTCCGACGGCCGGGGCGGGGTGCGGCGCTACGACCCGGGCATGCGCGCGGCCGCCGAGGCCGCCCGGGAGCTGGAGCAGGAGCTGCGCGGCGCACTGGAGCGCGGCGAGTTCCGCCTGGTGTACCAGCCGGTGGTGACCCTGGCCGACCGGCGGGTGACCGGCTTCGAGGCGCTGCTGCGCTGGGCGTCGCCGCGGCTGGGCCCAGTGGGCCCCGACCGGTTCGTCCCCGCGGCCGAGGCGGCCGGCCTGATCGGCGAGATCGGCGCGTGGGTGCTGCGCGAGGCGTGCACGACCGCCGCCGCGTGGCGGCGGGCCCACCCGCGCGCCGGTGACCTGACGATCGCGGTCAACGTGTCGGCCGCGCAGCTGACCTCGGCGGGCCTGGTCGACCAGATCGCGGTGGCGCTCGCCGAGAGCGGCCTGCCCGCCGGCGCGCTGGTGCTGGAGGTGACCGAGACCGCGCTGGTCCGAGACCCCGAGCACGCGGCCGCGTCGCTGACGGCGCTGCGGGCGCTGGGCGTGCGGCTCGCGCTCGACGACTTCGGCACCGGCTACTCCTCGCTGGCGCACCTGCGGCAGTTCACCGTCGACGTGCTCAAGATCGACCGCTCGTTCGTGAGCACGATGGCCGAGGGCGAGGTGATGCCGGCGATCGTGCGCGGCACCATCGACCTGGGTCGCACCCTGGGCCTGGAGGTGCTGGCCGAGGGCGTGGAGCACGACCACCAGGCGCGGCTGCTGGCCGAGGGGCGGTGCGACTCGGCGCAGGGCTACCTGTTCGCCCGGCCGCTGGAGCGCCCCGACGCCGAGGCCGTGCTGCTCGAGCAGGCCGCCTGCCCGGGCGCCGCCGTACCCTCGCCGCGAGGTCCGCGGCCGGTGCGCAGCCCCGCCTGACGCCCGGCACCGGGACCGTCCCCCGGTCGGGTGGTGTGCACCACGCCGACCGTCACCAGCGTCCGTGCTCCCGACACCTGACCACCGACGCCGAGAGCAGCCTCGGGCGCAGGCGCGGTCGTCGGCGCGGGGAGAGCGCCGACCTGCACCAGGAGCCGGCCAGGTTCCGGCACTCCGTGAGCTCGACGATCTCCCCCCCCCCCCCCCCCCCCCCCCCCCCCCCCCCCCCGCGGATCCGGCCGGCGCCTGCGCCGACGATGCGGAAGGAGCGGTGGGTCGCGGGCAGGCCCGGCACGTCGCCGGTGTGCACGCCGGTCATGGCCCACTGCTTGGTGGAGGAGTCGCCGTCGACCAGGACGTCGATCACCTCGTCGCGGGGCCGCATCCCGGGTACGCGACCGCCATCTCCACGTCCGCGACGGCCGGTGGTGTGCGCTGAGGGCGCACTCCCTGGACCGGAGTCTGCCGTCAGCGCACACCGTCACCCGGGGCGGCCGGTGTGCCGGGCCGTCGGTCGCCCGGTCGGGTGGTGTGCGCGGCCGCTGTCCACAGATCGGCTGACGAGGCGCCCACGCCGCGTCGCCGCCGACCTATCGTCCCGTCGTCCTGGAGGTGGAACGGCGGGTCGACGGGGGTGCGGTGCCGACTGCGACGAGCGCGCTCGACGTCGTCGACGGCGAGGTGCGCGAGCTGATCCGCCGCCGCGGCCTGGACCCCTTCACCGACCCCGCGCCGGTGCGGGTGCTGGTGCGCGACGTGGTCGCCGACTACTCCGAGCGGTCGCTCACCTCGGCGCTGCCGCCGATCGGTGATCCCGACGCGGTGGTGCGCGACGTGCTCGACCGGGTGGCCGGGTTCGGGCCGCTGCAGCGCTGGTTCGACGACCCCGAGGTCGAGGAGATCTGGGTCAACGAGCCCGGCCGGGTCTTCGTGGCGCGGCGGGGCCGCAGCGAGCTGACCACCACGATCCTGGGGGCGGGGCAGCTGGCCGACCTGGTGGAGCGGATGCTGCGCACCTCGGGACGGCGCATCGACATGAGCCAGCCCTTCGTCGACGCGGTGCTGCCCGACGGGTCGCGGCTGCACGTGGTCATCCCCGACATCATTGCGGCATGATCCGCTGACCTGCCAAGACGGCTTTCATCGCCGTCCTGACCTGCGCGTATAGGTGTCGGGAGCCGTGGGCTGACGATGGCTTGTCGTGGACGACTTGCGGATTATCTGCGGACTCCGTGCGGACCAACGCCGCCCCATCATCGCCCCGGGGTGTGGGTCCTGACGGCTTCAGGACGCCGCCCCCACCCGGTCAGCGTGCCAGCTGCCTCGGTCGCCAGAAGGGCGCTTCGCGTCCCTACGGGATCGGCCTGCGGCCGACCCTTCCCCCGAGCAGCGGCAGCTGGATGGAGCGGGTTGTGGGAAGCGCCGGGGGGTGTGGACGGCGAGACACGGCAGCCCGGTCACCACGCGGAGGCTGGCTTCGGACAGACTCTCCGAGGCTTTGAGCATGGAACACCGGCCTGACTGTGCGAGCTCGTGAAGGACATGGTCGTCCGGGTCGACCCGGGCCAAATGTGGACACCAACGATCGCTTACCCAATCCCCAGCTGTCTGTTACGCCTGCATCGGGGGCAGAGCGCGCAGCTTGCGGGGATCGGCAGGCAGGGTTTCCCAGGTGATCTCCTGTTCGATCACGGGCATCTCGGCCATGGTGACCCGCTCTCGAAATAGAGCGAGGGTCTGGCCCAAGCCGGTTGCGGCCGGTGCCAGAACGCCGTGGAGTTCCAGTTGGTGAGCGGCGGCGGCCACGCGCTGGCAGGCGGTGTAGTCGTCGACGTTCGAGCGTAGGTCGACCTCGGTCAGCCCAACGGCGGCCAGGTTGCCGGCCACGGTCAGGTCGAGCACCTGGTCCACGGTGACGGAGACGGTGTAGAGCCGGCGGGGCTGCACCAGCTCGGCAGGGATGCCGTACTCCTCGACGAGGTGGCGGTAGGCCTCGGCGGTGACCGAGGCGACCGGGCGGCCGAGGTAGATGACCGGGAAGTTCTCTCCCCAGCGACCTTGGTCGCCACCGGCGAACGCGTCGCGGTTGAGCGCGGCGTGGCGGTGGAAGGTGCCCTGCACGCGCACGGGCTGTACTGAGGCGACGCGTTCGGCGGTGGACCTGAGCATGTCAGCGGACCTTCGGTCCGCCGGCCAGGCGCTGAACCAGTTGCAGCACTGTCTGGAACTCTCCGTCCTTCAGAACGTCCAGTGGTCGGCGCCCATCGAGAGCTCGCTGACGTGAGTGCAGCCAGATGTCAACGCCCTCGGGCTTGTAGACATCCGACAGCTCCTCGATGACGTACTGCAGTTCCAGCAGGCGATCCCGCTTGGCGCCCTCGGGTCTGGCGGTTCCGGCGGCCCACTTCTGGATGGCCCGCTCGCCGGCGCCGACGATCTCGCCGATCTCCGCCAAGGTCAGCGCTCGGCGGGTGTCTGCCACGACATGGCGGTAGACGGGAGAGTCTCCAGACGGCTCCCGAGGGGTTGGTGTTGGCGCCGCCGAAGCGGCGTGGGTGGTGGGCATGGGTGGGTCCTCCTGAGGGTGGCGGCCGATCGCTATTCGGCTAGCCGGGTTCGACCATAGCGAGCCTCAGGGTTCACCGCTACGGACATGTTGAAGTTCGTGGTAGCGTTCACCCGGCGTGACGATCCGCGTCCACAGAGGAGGCGACATGGACCTGCTGATCCGAGCCGGTCGAGCCGATCACAAGCTCATCGAGAAGCTGTGCGCACCCGCCGCTACGGGGCTGTGGGCTCCTCGATCGCTTCCCTTGACCGGCGTGGTCGCCGACGCTCACGTCGCCGTCGAACGTCCCAGTCTTCGGGAGACGGCCGACGTGGCCGCGATTCCCTTCCTGGTGGACCCGTTGACCCCGCTGCTGACTGACGAGCAGGAGCCCGGCAAGGGCTGGGCGGCGCTCCCCTACGCTCAGCCGGAGAAGCTGTGCGCCGCCGACCTCGGTCACCACGAGCTTCAGGACGAACTGATCGATCAGGTGATCGGCTTCCAGCGGGAGCAGGGAGCCACCGTCCTCATCCCGCCCTACGTCTACGTCGACCGACGCAACAGTGCCTGGCTGGCGGTCAACCAGAACCTTCTGCAGCGGACCGCGCGCTACCTTGAGCGGGAGAACATCGACCTCCCCGTCGCTCCGGTCTTTGCTGCCTCCCTGCGCCAGTTCGGCCCCCAGGCCACGTGGTCAGCCGGCTTGGACCCGTTCCTGGCCGTCGCTGACCAGATGAACACTCGATACGTGGCCTTGTCCTTCTCCTGGGCCCAACAGCGCAAAGCCAGCTACGACGCGGTCGCCATGCTGATGACCGCGGTCCACCACGCCGCCACCGGACGGCGCGTCCTGCCCTGGCGCCAAGGGGTCTACGGCACCGCGCTGACCGGTGTGGGCGCGGCTGGCTACGAGACCGGCCCCGGGCATGCTGAAACCCTGCACTACCCGCAGTTGATGGCACGCCGGCGCCCGGCGGACAAGCCGCGCAAGGGCGGCGGGGGAGAGGCCAATGTCTACTTCACCGCCTTCGGCCGCAGCATCGACCGCAAGTACGCCGAGGCGCTGCTGTCCAACCGCCTCCTTAGGGCCCAGCTGGTCTGCCCGGAGAGCTCGTGCTGTCCCGACGGGGCCACGAGCATGACCAGTGACTGGCGCGAGCACGCCGTCCGGGCCCGTCATCACGAGCTCACCGACATCGACCGGATGCCGGCGTCTCCTAGCTGGCGACTGAACAAGATCGCCCGCGATGCCGAACAGTCCGCGGTCCAGGCGCGGGCGGCCAACGACGTCCTACAGGACAAGGGGGTGGCCTGGCGGCTGCCGGTGGATACGTACCGGCATGTGAGTGCGGTCGCCGACGACATCCGGGCCAACCTGGCCCACCGAGCAGCGTGAGACCAGGAAACATGGGAGACCGCGATGGTCAAGGGCGACGTGCACACCGTTCCGCACGGGAACGGCTGGGCGAACAAGGTCGAGCAGTAGCCCGGAGCCGTGACATGCAGGGGATCGGCTTTCGGCGGCGGCAAGGTTGCCTGCTCAAGGTGGCCGGCCGGTGGGCCTGCCACGGCGACGTCTCCCGACTGCGACGGCTACCTGTCGGTGGGAAGATTCGCCTCGATCAGCGAGGCTGGTCGGTAGTCGCCCGGGGTCGGTGAGACTACCGCGCCGACCGGCAGCTTGAGCTGGGCATGTATCGGGCGATGGTTCTGGCCGTGGTGCAGCCACTCAGAAACGTCGGCGGTGTGCGGCAGCGACCGCAGTCCGGGCTCTAGGAAGCTCAGCGTCCAACTGAACGGTGCGAGTGCGGCCTCGCTGAACACCACGCACCCGTCCGGATCAGCCTGGCAGACCGGACTGGATAGCCGCGCACGGGTGCCGAGCACGACTGTCAGTCCAAGCCGCAGCGTCGACGGCAACGGGGTGCCGGGTTGCCGCACGACATTGGTCAGCTCCGGGTAGCGACGCAGTAGCCGGTCATGGACGGCGACGTCCATCACGGTGACCAACCCCGCACGCGCCACGTCGCCCAGCGCCCAGCCGGCTAGATCTAGGTCCAGCCCGCCGACAGCGTGCCCCAACGCGGCAAAGGCGCCGTCCACCTGCTTACGCAGGGCGGCCGCCAGTTGGCCGTACTCGAGGATGTAGCGCTGGCCGACAAACTCGTTGCACGGCTTGCACAGGACATACCCACCGACCCCGCGCTGCGCCGGGGTCCAGCCGGTCTTCGGAAAGTTCAGCGGTTGGTCGGACGTCAGTAGCGGCAGGCCCGGCGAACTGCGCGCGCGCCGATCGTTGCCGGCCGAGCTGGGCGGGATGTGTTCAAAGGTCAGCGTCGCAGTGGCGCCGCAGATTCGGCACAGACCGGTGTGCCGGTCAGGGGGCGCGAACGCGTGCGGCCTGTCGATGCCGTCCAGCAACTCGGCGAGCAGGTCGGTGGCGACCGCGTAGCCGGGCGGGGTGACGCGAGGCAGGTTGTCGCCGACCCGCACGAGCAGCTGGATCGGCGGCGCCTCGTTGTTCGTACTGTTCAACCCGTCGCTTGATGGATTTGCGGTTTGACCGACAGGCTCGTCGTCTGACCGGCCCTCGTCGTCGCGTCGCATGTACTGATTCTCGCGGCTGGCAGGGCCTAGCGTCGCGCCAAAAGCCGGGTTGTGCCGGGCCTGCGGTGCTCGACCCAAACGACGATCCCGATCCGAACTTGAGTGCGCCGGGTGAGCTCAGCTAACCCGGCGGCCACCGCGGCCAGCGGGCACGGGCCGGCCTGCCCGCGTGGGCGCCCGCCGGTCGTGCCTGTGGCATAACGCAGCGTGTCAGGACTGTCAGAGCGGTGTGCCAAGGTCATTGTCCGGTGCCGATCACGGCGCCGATCCCGGCTCGGCGTTGAATCAACCTTTCGACTTTGGAGTGGGTAACTACGCGGCTTGGAGGCACGTTCTCTCACTTGACCGAGGGTCGGCGCAGGGGAGGAGCAACGACCTTTGCGGCCTTCAGGCCCTCAACGCCATGCTGCTCGACAAGTCGCTTCATAAAGGCGACGTAGCGGAGGTATGCGACACCGTATGCGAGTGCAGGAGCGCCGGTGATCGTCAGTACCGACCAGATGTCCATCCCCGGCCTCCACATGCGCAGAGCTATCCCCTTCAGAGGGGGATGAGCCTTTCTGCAGTCGCGGTGGGGTGGACCGATCACGAATCTACCAGCCGGTTCGCACTTGCGAAAGTCGGAGGCGGTGGCCTTGCAGCCCGCGCGCCCTTCTCGTCCGCTTGATGGCGGCGGTGTAGTCGGGCTCCTGGGCGACGTGGGCGTACACGGCGTCCGTGAAGGCGATGGAGCTGTGCCCGAGCCACCGGCTCACGCTGAACATGTCATGCCGTCTGCAACCCACTGGCTGCCGCAGGTGTGCCGTAGATCGTGGAAGCGAACCCCGGTGCGCGCGCCAGCAGGCAGGCCCACGGCGGCCACCGCCGGGCGGTTAGATGTTGCGATAGATCGCCTGGGCGTTGCACAGGTGGTCCGCGCCCGCGCTGCCGTAGTCGCACCCGCTCCGACCCGGCCGAGCCACAGCGGGGCGTCCAGCTCATCGCGGCGCGGGTGGCCCGCCAGGTAGAGGCCAAGGTTGTGCAGCAGCTTGTCTTGAAGGATCGGAACCCGTCGCCGGCTCCTGGCGCTCTTGGGTCCTCGAAGACCCAGCCGGTGCCGGGCACGTTCTTCGCGGTGCGCTCCACCGCCACTTCTCGGCGCGCAATCGCAGATTCCGTAGGCGCAGGCCCGCCAGCTCACTCGTCCGCAGTCCGACCCCAGCCGCGAAACGGACCAGCAGCCCGTAGACCGGGTCCGCCTCTGCAACCTTTGCCGCCAGGGCGTCGACCTGCGCCCGGCTGAGGAAGTGCCCCTCGACCTTCTCGCGGCCGGTGGGCAGCGCCTCGGGCACCGCCGCAGCCTCACAAAGGTTCGACGGGATGACGTTGTGCCGCCGCGCGTCTTGGAAGGTCGCTTGCAGCGGGAAGAACGCCCGTCGAACGGTCGCGGGCATCAGCGGTTCTCCGTGGCAGCCTGGTCGTCCGGCGGCCGCTCGACATCCACGTTACCCGGGTCGCAGGAGGTCGGTAACGCGAGCTGGGGCACCCCGGAGCTGATCGTCGTCCGCACCTGCAACTGGAAGGAAAGCGACCTGTTCTCAGTCGACAATCGCCGTAAACAACCAACGACATGACGTCCGCAGCGTCTTCGTGCCCGCCCCTTCAGCCGTTTCCGGGCAAGCTCAATTCTTCACCAAATAGCGGCACGCATGCTACCCATAGCGGTAGTCCGAGCCCCGCTTCGCGGGGCCTACTGCCGTTTCTGGGGGTGGCGTGTTGGTCATTGTTGGGTGGCGTTGACAATGCACGGCGGCCTGAAGATCTACACCGGCGCTCCAGCGGCGGCCCGGCACTACGTGGAGGCCGGCCGGGGCCGAGCCGATGACTACTACCTCACCGAGGGGCCCGGAATCGCCCGCCGCTACACCGCCGCCGGCGGCAGGGTGGCCGAGCTCGCTGCGCTGACCGGGGACGGCTACGAGACCTGGGTCGCCGGCCTGGACCCCGACACCGGCGTAGCACGCGGTCGGCTGCGCACCGACGACCGGGCGGTGCGGTTCGTCGAGGTCGTGGTCAACGGACCGAAGTCCTGGTCGCTGGTCGCCGCCCTGCATCCCGACGTCGCTGCCGCCTACGACGCCGCGCAGGACCGCGCCGCGACCCAGATCATCGGCTGGCTCTCGCGGCACGCCACCACCCGGGTGGGGCCGCGAGGCGGTCAAGTCCAGGTACCTGTGGAGGTGCTGGAGGCGGTGAAGGTGCGGCACTACACCTCCCGCGCCGGCGATCCGCACCGGCATCTGCACTTGCAGGTCAACGCCCGGGTCTTCGCCGCCGGAAGTTGGCGGGGGCTGCACACCGTGGGCGTGCGGGATTTCCTCGCCGCGGTCAACGGGATCGGACATGCGGCGGCCGCCACTGACCTGCAGTTCCGGGCCGCCCTTGCCGCGCACGGCTACACCCTGGACCGCACTGGAGAAATACAGGAGCTCGCCGAGTACGTCGGTCCGTTCAGCGCCCGGGCGGCGCAGATAGGCCGCCATCGAGACCGGTACGAACAAGAGTGGACCGCGGCGCACCCCGGCAAGGTTCCCGGACCGGGGCTGCGGCGGGCCTGGGATGCCCGGGCGTGGGCCGAGGGCCGCCCGGACAAGGTCACCCCACAACCGGGTGCGGACCTCACCGCCCGGTGGGTGGGCGAGCTGGCCGCTCTGGGCTATCGCGACCGTGACCGCCCCGTGGACCTGGTCCCGACCCCGGTCGGCAGCATCGACCGGGACGACGAGGTGGGGACGGTGCTGACCCGGCTGGCCGCCGGCCGCTCGGCGTGGAACGCCGCCGATGTCCGCGGCGAGGTCGAGCAGCTGATCGCCGCCGCGGGCATCGTCGTCGACGCCGCAGTCCGCCTTGAGCTGGCCGAGGACCTCACCGCCCGGGCGATGGCGCGGTGTGTGCCGCTGCTGGACCGCGACGGCGGGCATGGTGCGGTGTCCGAGCACGTCCGGGCGTGGACGTCCCAGCCGGTGCTCGACGTGGAGGCCGACCTCACGGCCCGGTTCGCCACCCGCAGCGCTCCCTCACCGGCCAATCCGCGGCGAGGGCCGGAGCCGGCGCTGTCCCTGTCCGCGCCCGCGGGGCTGGACCCCGGCCAGGAGGCCGCGGCCGCCGCACTGGCCGGCGACCGGCCGCTAATCGTGATCGAGGGCGCGGCCGGTGCGGGGAAGACCTCCCTGCTGGCCGCCGCCCGCAACCTGCTCGCGGCCCAAGGCCGCCGGTTGACGGTGGTGACCCCGACGCTGAAGGCGGCCAAGGTCGCCGCCGCCGAGGTCGGCACCGCCACCGGCTCGGCGGCGTGGCTGGCCTTCCAGCACGGCTGGCGCTGGCCCAGCGACGGGATTTGGACCCGGCTGGCCGCCGGCGCCGCCGACCCGCTCACCGGCAATGTGTATGCCGGCCCGGAGCAGGAGGGCGCGCGGCTGCGGATGGGGGATCTGCTGGTGGTGGACGAGGCCGGAATGCTCGATCAGGACACCGCCCGGGTCCTGCTCACCATCGCCGACGAGCACCACGTGCGCGTGGCGCTGCTCGGCGACCGCCACCAGCTGGCCGCCGTCGGCCGCGGCGGCGTGCTGGACCTCGCCGTGCGGGAGGTCGACCCGCTTGGGCATCTGACCCTCGACGAGGTCCACCGCTTCACCCGCACCGACGACACCGGCCGGGTGCTCCCGGATGCCGCGTACGCCGAGCTGACTCTCGCCATGCGCACCGGCGAGGATCCGGGTGCGATGTTCGACGCCCTCGTGACCCGCGGCCAGATACGCCTGCACCCCGATCACGGCGCGCTGCAGCAGGCGCTGGCCGAACTCACCGCCGCGCATCACCGCGACGGCGAGCGCGTAGCGGTGGTGGTCGACACCCGCGAGCAGGCCGCCGAGCTCGGTGCCGCCATCCGGCAGCGGCTGGTCGCCGACGGCCGCGTCGACGACCGCGCCGCAGTCACCACCCGCGCCGGGCAGCGGATCGGCGCCGGCGACCGGATCGCCACCCGCCGCAACGACCGCGCCCTCAAGGTGGCCAACCGCGACACCTGGACCGTCACCGCCGTCGGCCGCCACGGCGAACTGATCGTCACCCCTGCCGACGCGGCTCCCGGTGACGTCACCCCCGGCGCCTCCACCCCTACGGGGGCGGGGCAGCGGGTGCTGCCCGCCGACTACGTCACTGCCCACGTGGAACTGGCCTACGCCAGCACCGCGCACGGAGTGCAAGGCGACACCGTGCCGGCGGCCCACACCGTGATCGGCGAGCACACCGGCGCGGCGTCGGCCTACGTCGGGATGACCCGCGGCCGCACCACCAACACCGCCCACCTGATCGCCGAGGACCCAGCCGAGGCGCGCAAGCAGTGGATCGCCGTGTTCGGCCGCGACCGGGCCGACCTCGGCCCCGGCCACGCCGCGCAGCTCGCCGCCGCCGAGGCCGCGCACTACGCCGCACCCCGCCCGCTCGAGCAGGTGCTCGCGGAGCTGCACCAGGCGTGGACGGCAGAGCAGCGCTGCCTCACCTGGCTCGCCGTCCTGCAGCCGATGCGCGAGGCCCTGGGAGAGCTCATCGGACTGCACCAGGACCTCAACGGTCAGCTGGCCGCCCTCACCGACGCTTGCCGGCAGGCGGAGACTGCTGCGCGGCAGGCGGCCGGGCGGGCCGCCGTCAGCGGGTCGCGGGTCGCCGCCGACGCCGACCGCATCCGGGACACGCTGCTCGGTCGCTGGGACACCGACCGCGACTCCGCACGGGCCGCGGCCACCGTGGTGCTGGGCGGCCCGGGCCAGTTCGGGCTGCGCCGGCCCACGCTGTCCCGCGCCGCCGAACACCTCACCGACTGGGCCAACCGGTGGCGCCTGCACCTCCCGGACCTGCCCACTGACCCCGGCCGGCTCGCGCAGGTCGCCGGCCGGCCCGACAACCGGCCGGCGCTGCAAGCGGCCTTAGGCGCCGCCGCCCGCCGCACCGCCGAAGACGCCCACCCCGAGCACGCCACGCTGCTCGCGGCTGCCCACGCCGCCCAGCACGCCCACGATCAGGCGAGGCGGGCTGTGGCCGAGGCCGGCCGCCGACGGGACCAACAGCTTGGCCGGTACGGAGCACTCGGCCGAACCCCGGATCCCATGGCGACGCTGGCCGACCTCGACCGTCAGATCGCCACCGCCCAGCAGGACCTGGCTGAGGCACATGCGCGCATCACCCAGCTGACGACTGAACCGGCTCTTCCCAGCCAGCCGACCGATCGGCTCGCCGCAGAGCGCCACGCCTGGCGCGCAGCCCGAGACGCCGACGCCCAGCGGCTGCCAACCCTTCCCTCGCGGCCGAACGCCTCAACCATAGGCGTCCCTCGCCCGCAGCCCGAGCGCCTTAAGCCGTCCGTCTACCAACGGGCAACCACTCCAGGCCTCGGACGATGAGCAGCGCCCTGTAGCCGCTGGGCCGCCGGTAGGCACCGCGTCAGGCGACGTTCGCCCCAAGCGGCCCACTCTGGGAGAAGTCGATTGGCCGCCAGATAACCCGGCGCTCTTACCAGCAGGGCCGCTCGGCTGCCCGAGTGGCCCTGCCGGCGCTGAGCAAGTGCACTCCCAGATCGTCGTTGTAGCCCGCTGAGCGGCTAAAGCAGTGAAGCACGGCCACGGGCACCAGCCACCAGTCGGATGCCGTGCCAACTGCGGCCCACCGTAAGCGGCGTCCGGCAGGGATTGGCCGCAGTACGACATGATCGACGCTGCGCTTGCGCCTGCCGACCTGGCGGGCGCGCAGAGGCTGCGCTCCCCGTTGACAGCGCACGGGCGTCGCGAGAGGTTACCTGCTGGGAGCGCTGTCCCTGTAAGGGAGGATTCTCGGTGATCGAGTTTCACTGGATGAGCCAGCCGGCGCAGTCCTCGTCCTCGTTCAGATCGCTGGAGACCACGCCCGTCGAAGTGCCGGCAACGGGAGGACAGTCCCGGCAACGCAACGGAGGAATCGGCGTCCGGTCGATGCGGCGCTCAGCGGAGAAGGGCCGGGGTGGTCCTATTAGGCTGTCCGTCGATACGGTCATCAAGGGTCGCACGCGCGTGCCGGCCCTCGTAACAAGCCTCGACTCGTGGCCAATGATTGGCGATCTCCGGCTCCGCGGGTCAATTATGGCTGGACTCGTCGCCACCGGACGGTTCGTCGACCCAAAGACAACGCTCAGCGTCGGACATACGTCTCCGTGGCACACGTTTCGAAGGCAAGCTACCTTTACGTCGCCGCCATACGGGCGGCGCATTGGGCCGCCTCGAGATTCGACTTCTGCCAGGGTCGTTCCCAATCCGTACGCACGGGGCGGCTGAAGTGGACGATGTTCGCGGCGAGGAGTCAAGAAATGACGAGGTTGTGATCATCGTCGCGGGGGATCACCTGCAGACAAGCGCGTAGGTGGCAACATCCCTCATCTCGGGAGGTCCGGGTTGCCCATCACTGCCTCACAGAAGAGTCAACTCGACGAGGCCCTGCGCGACGCTTTTCGAACGCGACTAGCACTAGCCCGGATGCTCTCTCTTCGGTGTAACCGCAACCTCGAGGATGTCGCGGGTACCGGTGGCCTCAAGGCCGCTGTCTATGAGTTGGTGGATACGGCCGACGCTGAAGACTGGATCGACAAACTGGTGCTGTGCGCATTAGCCGAAAATCCCGGTAACCCAAAACTTCGCGCGTTGTACGACGAGGCCTGGCTGACAATGGACGAGGACATACCGTCCAGGTCCTCGCTCGAGAGCCTCATCGACCCCGAACTGGAGTTCCTCGACGTCGACGCATGGCTGACCACCGCCCAGGAAATGACCGGGCGAGTCTGCCGGGTCGAGCGCACTAGCGGCGGCGCCCTCGGCACGGGTTTCCTGATCAGTCCGTCCTGCGTGCTAACGAATTACCACGTCGTGGAGACCTTCATCGGTCTCTCTGGCGGATCGGCCCCGCTGAGCTTCCGGTTCGACTTCCGAGTGGCGCCGGACGGCGGCCAGCAAGAGGGCAAAACACTCCCAGCTGCCCAGACGGACTGGCTTGTGTCGGCTGCTCCCTACAGCCCGTCGGATACCAATCCCCATCCCGCAGCGCTCCCCGGGGAGGACGAGCTGGACTACGCGGTCGTTCGGCTGCGGGACCGACGGGGCGACAGCACCGGCTGGATCGACATCGGGACACCGTCTCCCGAGCCGACCCCCGGCATGGCCCTAGCGATTCTCCAGCATCCGCAGGCACGCCCCTTGAAGCTCGCGCTGGACACGAAGGCGATCATCGGTTTCAACGCTAATGGCACTCGGCTGACCTACCGGACAAACACCCAGCACGGGTCTTCGGGATCTCCGTGCTTCACCCTGGGCTGGAAGCCCGTCGCGCTGCACCACTCCGGTGACCCGGCCGCGCCCGCCTTCCCGCCACAGCGCAACGCGGGCATACCGCTCCGAGCCATCCAGCGACACCTGGAGCGTACGGGCCGTGCGGGTGCACTTGTCCCGTGACCACTGCCGCGACCCTCGACTCCATTCTGCGCGAGCGCTATCCCACAAGGCGTCAGCTCAGGGAGTTCGTGCGGAGACGTCTGGGTGAGAACCTCGATGATTATGTCGGCACCGGGGGCCTCAGAGACGTGGCGTTCCAGCTTGTTGAGGCCGCCGACAGCAATGGGTGGGATTTGGCCAGCGCACTGGAGCGTGACCGAATCCTGTCGTTGGCCACCCCGGTTAACTTCAACCTGCTCGACCTCGCGACCTTCGACCTCCAGTCGCTCGTTGACGGCTTTTACGCCGAGCAGCTCCGCGCCGGCACCCGAAGGGTACTGGGCATCGCCGTGGCGTGGCCGGACACTAAGTTCGTGCGCTATTTCTGCGACCGGCTACAGCGCGCACTAGGCGGCACGTGGGTCCAGGTCGACCCCGACGGCACGACGCTCAACCCGGAGATGTGGTCGACCGACGTCGCAGTGCGGCGGATCGCGAGCCAGAGCCGGAACCTGCAGGTGCGGCACATAGTCTTTCCGGTCTGGTGTGACCGAGCCGACGGCCAGGCGATCAAGCGATTTTGGCAGGGTGTGCGCGGAGAGCTAACGAGCCCGCTTCGGTACTTAGTGCTCGTCCTGCTAACCGCTCCTGATACCGATCTCCCGGTGGACGTCGCTGCCCTTCCGGTGCCCAGCGTCAACGAGGAGGACATCCACCGCTGGACGGTCGAGGTGGTGAACGCGCTGGGGTGGCCCGTCGAGCTGGCGGTCCCCTGGAAGCGCAGGCTCTTGTCCGGCGCTGAGCTAGACGGGGAACTTAACCTAGCGATGCTGTACACGATATTGGACGACGACGTCCAGCGGGTCCGCGACGCCGGTGCCCGCGAAGAGTTCTACGACGAACTGCGCCGCAGCCTGCAGGAGGCCCGGTCATGACACGGAGTCCCCGGCGGACCGTCGACCGAGACCTGGAGTTTGATGCCTCACGGCGTCAGCCGGTGAAGAAGCTCATCGAGGAGGCAGACGTCACCGAGGTCCGCGAGGTGGAACCGCCGAGGCGGACGATTCGGCGGGAGGAGTACCTGCCCTCCCGTGAGCTTGAGGAGGCGGTGAACCTCGCCATCGCGCTCGGCCGCCCCCTGCTACTGCAGGGCGACCCCGGCTCCGGGAAGACCCGGCTGGCCTTTGCGGTCGCCTACACCCTCGGGCTGCCGCTCGAGGAAGCCTACGTAAAGTCGACCAGCCGCGCGCAGGACCTGCTCTACACCTACGACGCGGTACGCAGGCTGTACGACGCCCAGTTGGCCAATGCGGACCCAGACGCGGCTTCGCGCGCCAAGGACGCGGCCAACTACATCCGGCTGGGACCACTAGGGCGTGCGTTCCTTCGGGCTACCTACGGGCGCCGTTCGGTGGTCCTCATCGACGAAATCGACAAGGCCGACTTGGACTTCCCGAACGACCTACTTCGTGAGCTGGACCGGATGGAGTTCGACGTCGCCGACCTCCCCGGGCGCCGCGTGGCAGTGCCGCAGGACCAACCCCACCTACGGCCGGTGATCATCGTGACCCACAACGAGGAAAAGGCGCTACCTCCGGCGTTCCTGCGACGATGCATTTACCACTTTGTGGAGTTTCCCTCCGAGGTCTCCTTTCTAGACCGTGTCCTCCAGCTCCACGGTGCAGGCGAGCGGAGACTCCGCGCTGCAGCGGTTGACGCCATGCTCGCCATCCGTGGTTTGGATCTCAGCCGCAAGCCCGGGCTCGGTGAGCTCATCGACTGGGTGGGTTACCTTGCACGGCGGCAGGTCCCAGGCGCGGACGTCGAGCACCTGCCGTACGTAGGTGCGTTGCTCAAGAACCCTGACGACCAGCGGCGCGCCCGCGAACACCTGGCCGCTCAATGACAACCGCCGGTGGCATGCCGGATTTCCTCTGGCAGCTCGTCCTGCAGCTGCGCCGCCGGCAGATCGCCATCGGCGTCGACGACCTTGATTGCCTCCGCCAGGCCCTGGGGGCTGGCTTCGGTCTGTCGTCGCGGGAGGCGCTGCGCGAGCTCCTCGTGGCTCTCTGGGCGAAGTCGGTTGAGGACCAAACAGTGATCCGCGCGCAGTTCGAGCAGCTTCCGATGGAAGGATGGGACGCGGCAAAGGCGATCGCCGGTCCCACGGACACGGTGCCCGAGACGGGTCTTGACGCTCCCGACAGTGCAGCCACGCCAACGCACGGGGCGACGGTCGCGAGCGAGCCGTCCGTGGCGCCCGCGGTGACGCGGCCAGTCGACGCCTTCCCAATCTTGCCGCGTCGGCTTGGCGCCGCAGGAGTGCGCTACAACCTCGCACCCCGGTATCCGCTTTCGGAACGAGACGTCGCCCAAACCTGGCGGCGGCTGCGTCACCCGGTGCGCCTGGGCCCGCCGGTCGAGCTAGATGCCGAGGAGACCGTACGCCGACGGTTGGACAGCGGCGTTGCCACGCCGCCAGTCGAGCGACCGCGCCGGCGAAACGCGGCGAAACTGCTCCTCCTCGTGGACCGTCAGGGGTCCATGACGCCCTTCCATGGTTTCGTCGACCACGTCGTCCGCGCCATCCGTCGGCAGGGAACTTTGGCTGAGACGGCGGTCTGGTATTTCCATGACACCCCGACCGAGGGGGCCGAGCTGGCTCCACTGGCACACGTGAGGGACAGCCTTGTGCCGGTGCTGGACGCCGTTCTGCACAAGATCGAACCCAACGAGCAGGGGTTCGTCTACCGGGATCCCGACCTCTCCAATCCGGTCGAGGTCGCCGAACCGCTTACGACGCTCGGGCCGGATATCGGCGCAGCGCTCATCAGTGACGCCGGCGCGGCGCGGGGTCGTTACGACCCGGTGCGGTTGGTGGAGTGTCTGGCGTTCGTCCGGGCCGTGAGACTGCGGCGTAGTCGCGTGGTCTGGCTTAACCCAGTCCCCGTCACACGCTGGCCCCCGAGCACTGCGGCGCAACTTGCCCGACACGTTCCGATGGCGCCGCTGGACGTCACGGGCATGCACCGGGCCGTGGACGTCCTGCGCGGACGGCCGGTGAGCCTGGAGCGGCCACTGTGACTACGGCGACTGCTCAGCGCATCCTGGACGCTTTCCGACACCGGGCTGGCGAGGTGGCCACCGCTCTGGCCGCCCATGCGGCGATCCCCGTCGCCGTGGACCCCACGCTATTGAACCTAATCCGCAGCCGCTTCTTCATCGACCCACCCGACGTCCTGCCGTATACCGTCGAGGCCGAGCTCTTGCTCTCACCCCTCTTTCGGAGCATCGGCCCGGACCTCTACCAGATGGACTCCGACCTCCGGGACCTGCTCCTCGCGGACCTGGACGTCCGCTACGGCGCGGAGCGCGCCGGCGAGGTGGCCGAGTTGCTCCACCAGTACAGCGTCGAGACCAGTCCATGGACCGGTTTGCCCCGGCTCGACGCCGCGCAGCGCCTCACCTCGTACAGTTTCATCGATCCCGACAGCGCGGCTCAGGCGCTTAAGCGTGCCGACGCCTTCGGTAGTCACTCGCTTGCCGATCCTCAGTGGCGGGTGGCCATGCGGGAGGATTTTGATCGGACGTCACGCGCAACGCCCAGCCGTTCCTTCGATCGAGCCTTGAGCGCCGCCAAGGCCGACCGGTGGAAAGACTTTCTCGTTTTGTTCGCCCGCGGAGCCGAGCGCCTCCCCATGCACGACAGCGCCGGCTCAGCCAGGGTCCTCCTGGACCTCGGCCGCCGCCTGACAACCGCACCCAAGGCGTACCTCGGCCTCGTCGCTGAAGAGCTCGTCGGCGTCATTGATGCGGTGGCCGGGCGGTCCCCCGTCCACGGAAGGCAATTGCGCTCGCTGGCGCGCGACCTGCTCCGCGCCGCGTCGGCCGGGCAGGACGCATCGGCGCAACTGCAGGAGCTTGGTCGCCTCCTCGAGGACGTCACCTCGCAGAGCGCGCCGTCCCCTCGGGCTCGAGCCAGCTGGGCCCTTCGGCGAATGGGGGTGCCGCTCGCCTGGTCCGAGTTCGGGGTCGACGGTTCGGGTGTCCGGGTGGCAGTGCTTGCTACTGGCACCGACGGCCAGCATCCCGACCTGGTCGGCAAGGTGTGGGCCTCCTATGACTTCACCGGTGGCCCTGAGGACGCGGCCGCAAGTGTTGACCCGAACGGGTACGGGACAAGCTTGGCCAGCCTGGTCGCGGGTGGGGACGCGAGCGGGGAAGCGATCGGCGTTTCACCAGGCGCGCGGCTACTCAGCGCCGTCGTACTTAGGGCGGACGGTTCGGGCCGGGAGGGCGACCTCCTCGCGGCGTTGGAGTGGGCAGAAGACCAGCACGCCGATGTGGTGGTCATCCCGCTCGGTAGTTCCAGGCAGGAGCGCAGCCCGATCTTCGCTGAGATGATTCAAGTCATCGACGAACTCGGCATTATCGTCGTCTGCGCCGTGGGCAATGAAGGCCATGGACACCTCCTGACGCCTGGCAATGAGCCACTGGCGATTGGGGTGGGCTCGACGGACCGTGAGGACGAGGCCGCGAGCTTCAGTAGTGGTGGCGTCGTGCCCATGGATGACGACGTCTACGTCAAGCCCGATCTCGTGGCGCCGGGCGTGGACATTAGGACTGCCCAGGCGGGCGGCGGCTGGCGGCCAATGAGCGGCACGGGCTGCAGCGCTGGGCTCCTCGGCGGAGCCGTCGCCCTGCTGTTAAGCGCGACATCGATCCGGCAGCAGCTCTCGGGACGAGAACTGACTGAGAGCGTCCGACAGTGTCTGTACTCCTCAGCTGTGGAGCTGGGGCAATCGGGCAAGGACGAGCGGTACGGCTGGGGCCTCGTCGACGCATATGGAGCGATACGGGAGGCATGGAGCCTCGGGTTTTCGATGTAGGGCCGCGCCGCACCTACCATGAAGCGAGCAGTAAGGTTTTCTCAACGGGCTGGTCGTTCAGCGCTGGTCAGGAGAAGTGCGGCAGCGACGGTGGCGCCGATTCGCTGAGGACACAGCCGAATGCGGCGTGGCGCTTTCCATTGGGTCTTGAGCAGTGCGATGCCGCGCTCGCCCTCGGCGGGCAGCCGGTTGCGGCAGGCCGTGCTCAGGGCTAGGTGGGCGCCCTTGGCCCAGCGTGTGCACGCTGATCCCGCTCCCCGTTGTAGCCCCTGCCGGCCAGCGTGGGCAACCCGGGCAGGGCGGCCGCGGCGTACATGGCGCCGCGGAAGCCGGTGACGCGGGCGGCGGTGAGGTCATGCGTTGCCCCTGGCTGAACGTTGGAGACGGCGACGGGAAAGCCGCTGGGGTCGCCGACGACCTGCACGTTGCCGCTTGGAGCTGGTTTTTGCCGGAGTACCACACGTCTTGGCCGGTGTCGCGGTTGGCCACTCGGCAGCGGTAGGTGGCGATAAGCGTGCCGTCGACGGTGCCATGCCTGCAGCCGGCGGCCCGTCCGGCTGCGAGCACCTGATGCAGGTCGGGGGCTTGGACAGCGACTACGTCGATGCCCTTGTGCAGACAGCAGTTGCCCGGGAAACCCCGGCGTGCTCAATTACCTAGACAGGTCCCTGACCGCGGACGCACGATGAAGGCCGATGCCCCGCCAGGGAGCGCATTGCCCGTCCGGACCTGAGCGGGACTGCGCATAGGGGGTGCGAGGGGATGATCTCAGGACTCGTCTTCTCGGATGGCGCGCTCAGGGAGGAGTTCCTCGACCGCTTCTCCCAGCTCGCCGAGGCCGCACAGGCGCAGCTCGATGGCCTGGAGAGGCTGGAGGGTGGCCTCACCGTTGACGACGCCCAGGAAGTCGCCGTGGGCATCGACGAGGGGACATACCGCCTCGGTGATCGGCCCGGGCTCGAAGCGATCATTGAACGCTTCACCCGGCCGGTCCACCTCGTGCAGAGGGGAACCTTTACCGATCCTCCCGACGCCTTCCCCGACAGCGAGGAGATCGGCCGGCGGCTTGAGCAGGCTCGAGCGCTGCTCGATCAAGCGATCCCGAGTGTGGGGCGCATCGACGTCCGCAACCACCGGCTCGACTGGCTTGGCACTGGCTGGATGGTCGCGCCGGACCTCGTAGTGACTAACCGGCACGTCGCAGCGGAGTTCGCTCACATGAAAGACGGCGCGTTCGTCTTCCGGCAGTACTCCGGGCTGCCTCCCGTCCGCGTCGACGTCGACTGGCGGCATGAACACCGGATCCCCGAGGAGTCGAGATTCCGCATCGAGGAGGTGCTCTGGATTGAGCCGGAGAACTCGGTCGACGTGGCCGTTTTGCGGGTCGCGGAGCATAGTTACGAGAACGAGCCCCGCCCACGGGCAATCGAGCTGGCAAGCCGAGTGGAGTTCGAGCAGGCCCGGGTCGGAGCCTGGGTCGCTGTCGTCGGCTACCCCGCCTACGACAGCCGCAACGACGCGGCGGACCAGCAACGAATTTTTGACGGGATCTACAACTACAAGCGGTTGGCTCCAGGTCAGGTGACGGCGCTGGTGCAGCAGGACCTGCTCCACCATGACGCGACCACGCTCGGCGGCAACTCCGGCTCGGTGCTCATCGACCTGGCGAGCGGTAAAGCCTTTGGGCTCCACTTCGGCGGCATTGAGGGCGACCGCAACTTCGCCGTCCAGGCACCCCGTCTCCGCCAGATCCTCGACCAACTGAGCTGAGGTCCGCCGTGGTATGCGAGTCGACCGACTGGTGGGATAACCCGGCCACCGACTGGACGCAGGACGGGCCACTCCGAGTCGTGCAAGTTCTCGCCTGGGCGTACGACGAGTCAGAAGCAACTCGTCGTGTCGTGAAGGCTGCAGGCCTCGAGTGGGACGCCGGCGCCGAGGTCGTGCCGCCGGTCCACTGCTTGGGTATCGGAGACAGCAGCGAACCGGCGATGACAACCGCCAGTGCCACACCGGCGATGACGAACAAGGGGCCCACGGCAGCAGTGTGTCGCGGGCCGGGCGGGGGTGTCCGTACCAGCGGCTTCCGATCATCATCGTCGCAGCCTTACGGTCCTCCTGTCGGCGGCCGGGCAACTCCGGTCCAGCGGCGAATCGTGTCCCTGAGGCCGCTTTTAGGGCGAGCGTTGCCGGACGCGGTACCGGGAAGCGGACGCCGGAGGACAACTGGAGAACTTCTGCAGTGTCTGGCGGTCGGCTGTCAGCACGAGCTCCGATTTGGCGCCTTCTGAGGTGACGGGGCCCAGCCCACTCGACCACACCGGAGTCGACCATGCCCGACCGCAACCCCAGCCGCGATCCCGAGCTGCTCGCCATCGCCGAAGCCGCCGAACTCCTCCGCGCTCCCGTCGCCACCCTCCGGCACTGGCGGCACCTCGGCACCGGCCCGCGCAGCCTCCGCCTCGGCCGCCGCGTCCTCTACCGCCGGGACGACCTGGACGCCTGGATCGATTACCGGCGCGCCGAAGCGGCGGCCGACCGCCGCTGACCAACAGGTGGAGCCCGCAGGTCAGCAGGGTGTAGGGATGGGCGGCCGTACTCGCAAGCGCGCGGAAGCCGGATGCCAACGCGGGGTCGGCTGACCCTGCCGCGAGACGGCAGTGTTCTGGTCAGTGGGGGAGCCGAGACTGCGAGGGCCGGAGGTCCGGCACGAGGAGACGGAGGCGGTCAGCGGTGGCGTCGATCGCAAGGAGGCCGGACGGCACGTACCGCCCCCGATACCGGGACGAGAACGGTAAGGAGCACGCTCGGCACTTCAAGCGGAAGGTGGACGCTCAGCGGTGGCTCGATGAGCAAACCGCGGCGTTGGTGCGCGGTGACTGGGTTGACCCGCAGAGGGGTCGAAGCACCTTCGGTGCCTACGTCGAGACGTGGCTACCAGCACAGCCGCTGCGGGACTCATCGCGCCGGGCATATGACTCGTACCTGCGGAATCACCTGCTGCCCGCTTTCGGTGACAAGCGACTTTCGGCGGTCACCCGAACCCAGGTGCTCGCCTTCCGGCGTGGGATGGAGGCCAGGCTGTCGCCGACAACCAGTCGGCAGGTCATGGCCCTGTTAGCCGGCATCTTCGCCGACGCGGTCGAGGACGGGTTCCTTGCCAAGTCCCCGTGTCGCGACACCGTGCCGTCGCGGCCGCACCGGAAGAGGGTCGTCCCGTTGACGGTCGAGCAGGTCGACGCACTCGTTCAGGCGGCACCGGACCGGTACCGCGCCCTTGTCATCCTTGGAGCTGGCTGCGGGTTACGGCTTGGAGAAGCGCTGGGGCTCAAGGTCAGCCGCGTGCGGTTTCTCGAGCGGGAGCTAGACGTTGTCGAGCAGCTCACCCTTGTCCCGGGTGCACCGCCGAGGCTGGCACCACCGAAGACCCGGGGGAGTGTCCGCACCGTTCCGCTCGCCGGCGTCGTCGCGGAGGCCCTGGCCGAGCACCTAGCGGCGTTCCCGGCCGGGCCGGATGACCTCGTCTTCCGATCGCGCACCGGCGGCCCCATCTGGTCCAACACCTTCAACAACTCCGTGTGGCAGCCGCTGCGCAAACGCGCCGGCCTGCCCAACGCCCGGTTCCACGACCTGCGGCACTTCACCGCCTCGGCGCTGATCCGCTACGGGGAGTCGGTCAAGACGGTGGCTCACGTCCTCGGGCACGCCGATGAAACGGAGACGCTGCGGACCTACTCGCACCTGTGGCCGGACGCGGACGCCCGTACGCGCGCTGCCATCGACTCGGCTTTCGCCCGTCCTGCGGACTCCGTGCGGACTCAAGGGGTTCCCCATCCCGGCTGACCTGCGGAAACGACCGCCAGGCGCGTCATCCCCGACGTCACTCGGCGGCACATGGCGGTCAACATCCGCAAGTTCGTGCTGCAGGCGCACTCCCTCGACGAGCTGGTCGACGGCGGCACCCTGACGGCGCAGGCGGCGCGGTTCCTGGAGGCCGCCGTCGCCGCCGGCCTGAACGTGCTGGTCTCCGGCGGCACGCAGGCCGGCAAGACCACGCTGCTCAACTGCCTGTGCGCGGCGATCCCGGCGCGGGAGCGGGTGATCACCTGCGAGGAGGTGTTCGAGCTCCGCGTGCCGCTGCCCGACGTGGTGGCGATGCAGACCCGCCAGCCCAACCTCGAGGGCGCCGGAGAGATCCCGCTGCGCCGGCTGGTCAAGGAGGCGCTGCGGATGCGCCCGTCGCGCATCGTCGTCGGCGAGGTGCGCCAGGAGGAGTGCCTCGACCTGCTCATCGCGCTCAACTCGGGCCTCCCCGGCATGTGCACCCTGCACGCCAACAGCGCCCGCGAGGCGGTGGTGAAGACGTGCACGCTGCCGCTGCTGGCCGGCGACAACATCGGCCACGCCTTCGTCGTCCCGACGGTGGCCGCCAGCGTCGACCTGGTCGTGCACGTGGCCACCGAGCCCTCCGGCCAGCGGCGGGTGCGCGAGATCGTCGCCGTCCCGGGCCGGGCCGAGGACGGCGTGGTGGAGCTGGCCGACGTCTTCACCACGCGCGAGGGCCGGCTGGTGCGCGCCGAGGGCTTCCCGCCGCACCCCGAGCGCTTCGCCGCCGCCGGCTTCGACCTGGCCGCCCTGCTGCAGGCGTCGACGTGGAGCTGACCGGAGCGCTGCTCGGGCTGCTGCTCGGCGTCGGGCTGCTGCTGGTGTGGCGCAGCGGTCCCCGGGCGCCGCGGCGGCGGACCGGCCCGCGCCTGCCCGGACGCCGGACGCGGCTGCTCGCCGCGGCCGGGCTGACCGGGATCAACGCGGCCCAGCTGGTGGCGCTGCAGGTCGGCCTGGGTCTGCTCGCGCTGGTCGTCGTCCTGCTGACGACGGGGACGGTGACGGTGAGCCTGGCGTTCGGCGTCTTCGGCTTCGCCGTGCCGCACGTGCAGGTGCGCCGGCTGGCCGCGCGGCGCCGCGCCGACCTGCGCGAGGTGTGGCCGGAGGTGGTCGACAACCTGGCCTCGGCGGTGCGGGCGGGACTGTCGCTGCCGGAGGCGCTGGCGGCGCTGGGCACCCGCGGGCCCGAGGTGCTGCGCCCGCCGTTCGCCCGGTTCGCCGCCGACCACCGCTCCAGCGGCCGGTTCGGCGAGAGTCTCGACCGGCTCAAGGGCGACCTCGGCGACCCGGTCGGCGACCGGATCGTGGAGACGCTGCGGGTGGCCCGCGAGGTCGGCGGCAGCGACCTGGGCCGCGTCCTGCGGACGCTGGCCACCTTCCTGCGCGAGGACGCCCGCGCCCGCGCGGAGCTCGAGACCCGGCAGGGCTGGGTGGTGCAGGCCGCGCGGCTGGCGGTCGGCGCGCCGTGGGTGGTGCTGCTCCTGCTGGCCACCCAGTCGACGACCCTGGCCGCCTACGACTCGCCGATGGGCACCGGGCTGCTGATCGTCGGCGGGGTGGTCTGCCTGGTGGCCTACCGGCTGATGCTGCGGATCGGGCGGCTGCCGCAGGACGTGCGGGTGCTCCAGTGAGTGCGTCCCTGCTGGGCATGGTCCTCGGAGCCGTGGCGGCCGCCGGGTTGCTGCTGGTGGTCACCTTCGCGCCGCCGTTCCGCTCGGTGCGGCTGGTCGACCGGCTCGCGCCCTACGTGCACGACACCCCGCCGCCGTCCCGCCTGCTCGGGACGGGAACCGAGCCGGGCCTGCTCACCGCCGTCCGGCGGGTGTTCGGGCCGGTGGTGGCCGACGGCGCGCGGCTGGTGGACCGGGTGCTCGGCGGGCGGGTCGCCGTCCGCCGGCGACTCGACGCCCTGGGCGGCGACCAGACGGTCGAGGACGTGCGGGTCGAGCAGGTGGTGTGGGGCGGGCTCGGGCTCCTCGGCGCCGCGCTGCTGGCCGGCGTCGGGTCGCTGGTGGCCGGCAGCGTCAACGTGCTGTCGGTGGCGCTGCTGTGCACCGCCGGGCTGCTCGGCGGGGTGCTCGGCCGCGACTGGTGGCTGACCCAGCAGGTGCGGCGGCGCGAGGAGCTGCTGCTGGCGGAGTTCCCGGTGGTCGCCGAGCTGCTGGCGCTGGCCGTGACGGCGGGGGAGAGCCCGACCGCGGCGATCGCGCGGGTCACCCGGCTCTCCGGCGGCGAGCTGGCCGGAGAGCTCGGCGCGGCGCTGGGCCGGGCGCGGGCCGGGGTGCCGCTGGTCGAGGCGCTGCAGCAGGTCGCCGACCGGACGTCGGTCGACGCCCTCGCCCGCTTCGTCGACGGCCTGCTGGTGGCCATCGAGCGCGGCACGCCGCTGGCCGAGGTGCTGCGTGCGCAGGCCGCCGACGTGCGGGAGGCCGGCAAGCGGCGGCTGCTCGAGGCGGGTGGCCGCAAGGAGATCCAGATGATGGTGCCGGTCGTCTTCATGGTGCTGCCGGTCACCGTCCTGTTCGCCCTGTTCCCGGGGCTGATCAGCATCGTCTCGCTGGCGCGGTGAGCGCCGGTGACCAACGGAGGAGGACGACGGATGCGGGCGTGGACCTGGTTGACGGCGGTCGTCGCGGTGCTCGCCGCCCGGCTGCGGAGCGGCGATCCCGAGCGGGGCGACGTCCCGGGCTGGGTGATGATCACGGTGATGACGGCGGCGCTGGTGCTGGCCATCCTCATCCCGTTCCGCGAGGCGATCGTCGCGGCGGTGACCAACGCGCTGGCGTCGGTCACCAATGGCGGTTGAGCGGTCCGGCCGCCTCGACGACCGGGGGGAGCGGGGGAGCGCGGTCGTCGACTTCGTGCTGGTGTCGGTGCTGGTCGTGGTGCTGCTGCTGGCGGTGCTGCAGGTGGCCGTCTACGTGCACGTGCGCAACGTGGTGGTGGCCGGCGCGCAGGAGGGTGCCCGGTTCGCGGCGAACGCCGACGTGCCGGTGACCGAGGCGACCGGCCGGGCGCTGGCCGTGGTGGCGCGGGCGACGTCGGAGCGGACCGCCGAGGGGCTGGTGTGCACCGCGGCCGAGGAGGTCGACGCCACCGGGCTGACGCTGGTGACGGTGCGCTGCGCGGGTGCGGTGCCCACGCTGCTGGCCGGGTTGGGTGACGTGCTGCCGCTGGAGGTCACCGGCCGGGCGGTGGAGGAGGCGCCGTGAGGTGGCTGCGGACGCGCCTCGGCGGTGGGGAGCGCGGTTCGGCCCTGGTGGAGTTCGTGTTCGTGGCGCTGGTGGTG
Organism: Geodermatophilus dictyosporus; assembly: GCF_900115505.1. Taxonomy (GTDB): domain Bacteria; phylum Actinomycetota; class Actinomycetes; order Mycobacteriales; family Geodermatophilaceae; genus Geodermatophilus; species Geodermatophilus dictyosporus. Next base: position 155,096 of record NZ_FOWQ01000009.1, read on the forward strand.
TTCGTGCCGCTGGTCTACGTGGTGGCCGGGTTCTCGGCGGTGCAGCGCGGCGTGTTCGCCTCCACCGCGGCGGCGCGGGAGGCGGGGCGGGCGCTGGCCACCGCGCCGGACGTGGCCACCGGGCTGGCGCGGGCGCAGCGGGCGGCGCAGCTGGCGGTGGAGGACCAGTCGGTGGAGGCCACCGACGTCGAGCTGGCCTACGCCCCGGCCGGTGCCGGCTGCGAGGCGGCGGGCGCCTACGTGCCGCGGCTGGTGGCGGGGGAGGAGTTCTCGGTGTGCGCGACGGTGACGGTGCGGATCCCGCTGCTGCCGGAGTTCGTCGACGCCAACACCGCCACCGGCCAGTTCGTCGTCGAGACCGACCGCTACGTCGACGGCTGAGCCGGGCCGCGGGCTCGCTGTTCCGCCGAGGCGAGGACCTCCTCGGGGCTGAGGACCTCGCAGCGCGGACCGTCGGCGCGGCGCAGCCGGTCGTCCGCGGTGACCAGCGGTGCACCCAGGGACTCGGCCAGTGCGACGTACCAGGCGTCGTAGACGGTCACGTTGTCGCGCAGGTCCCACACCCGCGCGAGGAAGGGCTCGAACGGATAGCGCCGCGCACGCAGCCGTGACGCGCGGACTGCCGCCACGCGGGCGTCGCCGGTGGTCAGCACGCCGCGGAGGACCATCCCGCGCAGCGCCGAGGTGATCTCCGCTCCGACGACCGACGGCACGTGGAGCCACGCCTCCCCGGCGACCAGGCGCCGGGCTCGATCGCCGGCAGGTCCGGACACGGCCATGGCGTCGATGACGACGGACGCGTCGAGGACCCTCATCGACCGTCGCGGTCGGCACGCACGATGTCCGCCGAGGACGAGGGGCTGAACCCCTCGCCGGCGCTGCGCTCCAGTTGTGCCCGGACCTCGCCCACCACCTCGGCGGGGGTCTGGGCACGGGCACCTTCGACGAGTTCGGCCAGGAGGAACTCCTGCAGGCTCTTGCCCGCCTCGGCTGCACGCCGACGGTAGGTCCGGTGGACGTCTTCGGGGACGTCCCGGATCTGGATGGTCGCCATGCATGCAGAGTAGCGCCTGAAGCGCCAGAGTGTTCACGAGCAGGACACGCGGTCACACGGGCCGCGCGGCCCGGTCGCGCGGCGGGCGGCCGGTCATCAGCATGGAGGTCCGAGACGACGAGGAGGCCGGGATGGACGCCGCCCAGCTGCGTGAACTGCAGGCTCCGCTCAAGCAGCAGTACCGCGACGAGCCGGGATCGGCCTGCGTGACGATGTCCGCCGAGGCGGAGTTCGCCGACCCGGGCATCACCGCCACGGTGCACACGTGGTCCGGGCCGGTCCGCGCCGGCCTGCACCCCTCCACCGGGGGCGACGGCAGCGACGCCTGCTCCGGCGACATGCTGCTGCAGGCGCTGCTGGCCTGCGCCGGCGTGACGATGCGCAGCGTGGCGACGGCGATGGGCGTCGACGTCCGCTCGGCCCGGCTGACCGCGCGGGGGGACATGGACGCCCGCGGCACGCTCGGCGTCTCCCGCGAGACGCCGGTCGGGCTCGGGTCGATCACCGTGGACGCCGAACTGGACACCGACGCCGACGACGCCACGCTGGTCAAGCTCGGGGAGCTGACCGAGCGGTACTGCGTGGTGGCCCAGACGCTGGCCCGGCCACCGCACCTGGCCGTCCGCCGCGCCGGTGACGGGCACACCTGAGGCGCTCCGGCGGGCGGTGACCGGACACCGCGGACGGCGGCCGTCAGTTGTTCCACGGCGGGTCGTGCTCTGACCGCAGGTGTGGGCAGAGCACGACTGCGCACGGACCTCACCCCTGGGGCCGGCCGGTCGTGTCCCACAGGGACGAGTCCCTGCTGCTCCTGGAGCGGCGCCCGGGGGACGACCCCGGGCCGGGACTGCCCCCTCGTGCCCACGCCGGCGGCGTGTCGCCCGCGAGGCGGTACCCGGAGACGGACACGCGGACCGCCGTCCGCCAGCGTTTGCCGCCTCCGCGGGGCACTCATAGCCTGCCCGCAGGGTCAGAGGCGCCCCCCGCGACGGCGACAGGAACCGCGATGACGACCTCGCAGGACGACGCCCCTGCGCTCGACCGTCGGGCGCTGCGCAAGCTCATGGCCGCCGGGCTCATCGGCAGCTCGATCGAGTGGTACGACTTCTTCATCTACGCCACCGCGGCGGCGCTGGTCTTCGGTGAGCTGTTCTTCCCCAACGCCTCCCCGCTGGTCGGCACGCTGCTGTCCTTCAGCACCTTCTGGGCCGGCTTCGTCGCCCGTCCCATCGGCGGCCTGGTCTTCGGCCACTTCGGGGACAAGGTCGGCCGCAAGCCGGCCCTCGTCACCTGCCTGGTCCTGATGGGGTCGGCGACCTTCCTCATCGGCCTGCTGCCGACGGCCGACTCCATCGGCGTGCTGGCGCCGATCGCCCTGGTCGCGCTGCGGTTCCTGCAGGGCATCGCGGTCGGTGGACAGTGGGGCGGGGTCATCCTCCTGCTCACCGAGAACGCGGGACGCGACCACCAGGGGCGCGCGGGCACCTTCGGGCAGATGGGCGTCCCCATCGGCGTCATCCTGGGCAACGTCGTGTTCCTCGTGGTGAGCGCCACGGTGAGCCCCGAGGCCTTCGTCTCCTGGGGCTGGCGCATCCCGTTCCTGGCCAGCGCCGTGCTGCTCCCCGTCGTCATGTTCATCCAGCTGCGGGTCGAGGACACCCCGGTCTTCCGCCAGCTCCAGGAGCACCACACCAAGGACCCCGAGGAGCAGGTGGCGCAGGCGCCGCTCATGGAGGTCGTGCGCAAGCACCGCAAGCCGGTGCTGCTCGGCGCGGGACTGCTGTTCGGCACCAACGCGATCTTCTACATCAGCATCGCCGGGGTCCTCGACTACGCCACCCGCGACCTCGGCGTCGACCGCGACCAGCTGCTCTCCGTCACGCTCGTGGCGTCGGCGATCTCCGTGTTCGTCATCTACTACAGCGGGAAGGTGTCGGACCGGGTCGGCCGCCGGCCACCGATCCTGCTGGGCGCGGCGGTCATCGCCCTGTGGGCGTTCCCGTTCTTCTGGCTCATCGACACCGGGTCGCTGCCGCTGATCTTCCTCGCGCTCGTCGGCGGGCTGATCGGGTCCTCGCTCACCTACGGGCCCCTGGCCGCCTACCTGGCCGAGCTGTTCGAGCCGCGGATCCGCTACTCGGGGGCCTCGCTGGCCTACCAGCTGGCCGCCATCCTGGTGAGCGGGGCGACGCCGTTCCTCATGGCCGCGCTGCTGGCGGCCACGGGCTCGTCCGCCTCGGTGTCGGCCTACATCGCCCTGATGGGCGCCATCACGTTCGCCGCGGCGTTCGTCCTGCGCGAGACCCGCACCAAGGAGGAGATCCGCCGCGGAGCGGGCGCCGACGCCGGCCGGACGCGGTAGCCGACCGGGGCCCGCCGAGGGCAACAGGCCCGTGTCGCGGCCCGCGGCGCCATGATGTGGCTCCAGCCGGCCGCCCGGGCCCGGCCGCTGCGGTCCGTGGGGTGCCATGAGGGTGTGCTGGTCGGCCGACGGAGACCGTCCCGTGGGCACGGCGCCACGGCGGCGTCGTGACGGTGCGGGTCCTGGCTGCGGGAGGCGCGGCGCCGACCCGTCACCGCGTCGGCGACGGGCGACCGGAGCGTGGACGTGACCACCGTCCGCGGCGCTCTGTGGCTGGGTGCCCTCTCCGTCGTCGCCGTGGCCGTCTACGGGCTCCTCGTCGTGGTGCCCTACTTCGTCAACGGACTCGACCGGTTCCCCCTGGCGGACGTCGCCGTCGGGTACCACGACCCGAAGGACCTCTGGCCCACGACGATCCCCTACGTCGGCGGGTGGCTGCACCTGGCCGGGATGCTGGCGATGGGCCTCGCGCCGATGACGCTCGTGTCCGTGGCCCTGGTGTGCGGCCTCTCGTCGGTGTGGGCCGTCGTGCGCAGGGCGTGGAGCGTCTCTGCCGTGCACGCCGTCGTCGCCGTCGCGTGCGGCGCCGCCACCACCTGGTTCTCGACCCCCTTCGCCGAGGCTCTCGCCGGCTGGCAGATGGACTGAGGCCGCGGCCCGGCCAGTGGTCAGCCGGCGCGGTCGGCCAGCTCCCGGAGCCGGTCGGCCAGGTGCTGCGCCTGCTCCGCGGCCGCCCGCAGCCCGTCGCGGTCAGGCGGTGACGAGACGGGTGGCGAGGGCAGCGACGGGGGCTCGGCCTCCAGGTCGACGTCGAAGGCGATGTCCTCGGCGCGGTGCCAGGTGGCGAACAGCTCCAGCGGCCGGCCGTCCTGGTCCTGGGTCTGCCCCTCGAGCAGCAGCAGGGGAGCGCCGGGCCGGGTCTCCAGCTCCCGTGCGAGGTCGGTGTCGGCGGCGACCGCGCGCACCTGCCGCCGTCCGCCGGTGGGCCGGGCACCGAAGCGCCGGGTGAGCACCTCGTGCAGGGAGGCGTCGGTGAGTTCCTCGGCGGTCAGCCCGGCGCAGCGGGGGAGCGGCAGGGCGGTGCGGATGCGGGCCAGGGGCCGGCCGTCCACCCGCCGCAGCCGCTCCAGCCGCAGCACCCGGTCCCCGCCCAGCCAGCGGTCCTGGGCGGCGGCGGGCTCCTCGGTGAGCGACAGCACCTCGGTGGTGACCGCGAGCCCCTCGGCCGCCATCTGGGCGTAGAGCCCGCTGGCGCGCTGCACCAGGCGGTGGTGCTGCCGGGCCGGCGCCACGATGCTGCCCCGCCCGCGGCTGCGCTCCACCAGCCCCTCGGCCACCAGGGTCGACAGCGCCTGGCGGACCACCGAGCGGGCCACCCCGAACCGCTCCTGCAGGGCGACCTCGCTGTCCAGCGCCGACCCCGGCGGCAGGCGGTGGTCGCGGATCTGCGCGCGCAGGGCGTCGGCCACCTGCACGTGCAGTGGCCGCCCCGCGGCGCGGTCGAGACCCGGCACGGCTCCCGACCCTAGGCGCCCAGCTGGGCGGCCGAGACCTGCGCCGTCTGCCAGACCTGGTCCCAGCCCTGGGCCAGGGCCGCCGCCCGCCGGCAGGACAGCACGAGGCTGCCCTCCCGCGCGATGCCCTGGCCGGCGATGTCGAAGGCGGTGCCGTGGTCCACCGACACCCGCACCACCGGCAGGCCCACGGTGATGTTCACGCCGTCGTCGCCGTAGACGGCCTTGAACGGGGCGTGGCCCTGGTCGTGGTAGCAGACGACCACCATCTCGTACCTCCCCTTGACCGCCGCGGGGATCAGGGCGTCGGCCGGCAGCGGGCCCACGGCGTTGACGCCGTCGGCGCGCACCGCCTCGACCGCCGGGGCCAGCACGTCGGCGTCCTCGTCGCCGAAGATCCGGTTCTCCCCGGCGTGCGGGTTGAGCCCGGCCAGCGCGACCTCGGCGTCGGGCTTGCCGAGGGCACGGGTGAAGGCGCCGGCGAGCCGGAGCACCGCCTCGGTCCGCTCGGGGGTGACCGCCTCGATGGCCTGCCGCAGCGACACGTGCGTGGTCAGGTGGAACAGGTAGAGGTCGCCGGCCGACAGCACCAGGCTGAAGTTGTCCACACCGAACTCGTGCGCGAGCAGCTCGGTGTGGCCGGGCCAGGCGTGCCCGGCCGAGTGCATCGCGGCCTTGTTCAGCGGCGCGGTCACGATGCCGTCGACCGCGCCGGACTTCGCCAGGTCGCAGGCCGCGACGACGAAGCGGTAGGAGCCGTCGCCGGCGACCTCGCTGAGCCGGCCGAGCGGGACCTCGGGCATCGGGTCGCCGACCTGCACCACCTCGACGGTGCCCGGCTCGTTGGCCGCGGTGCGCGGGTCCTCGATCTGCCGGACGGCGCCGGTGTCGCCGCCGACGGCCTGCACCGCCCGGCGGACCGCGCCGACGTCGCCGACGACCACGGGCACGCACTCGGCGCGCAGGTCGTCGTGCCCGAGCAGGGCCTTGGCGGTGATCTCCGGGCCGATGCCGGCGACGTCGCCGATGGTCACGGCGAGCGTGGGCTTGTCCACGACTGTCCTCTCCTCGTGCGTCTGGTCAGGGTCGCCCGGCGGGCGCGACGGCGCGGACGAGGGTGTCCGGGTCGCCGAAACCGCCGGCCTTGGTGGTCACCGGGAGCCCGTCGGCGTCCCCGCCGACGAGCCGGCCGTGCGGGACGCCCTCGGTCACCGCGCCGAGGACCTCGATGCCGGTGCACCCCCACCGGTCCACCAGCGCCCGGGCGCCGTCGCCGCCGGTGACCACGACCCGGCCGAAGGGCCGGTGGGCGTGCAGCCGGGCGACGAGCCCGGCCAGCGAGGCGGCGACCGCGTCGGCGCGGACGCCGGGGGTGCGCTCCTCCGGTGCGGTCACGACGACCAGGCCGGGCACCGGCCCGGTGGGGACGGCGCGCGCGACCCAGGCCGCCCACGCCGCCTCGTCGGCCAGGTCGGCCGCGGCCGGGGTGAGGTGCAGCAGGTCGCCGCCGCACGCCTCGCGCAGGCGGGCCTCCTGCTCGCGGGCGGTGCGGTGCAGCGAGGTGACCAGCACCAGCAGCGGCCCCTCGCCGGACGGCGGCGCGTCGGCGGGGGCGGCGGCCGTCGCGGGGCGCCACCGGTCGGCCAGCGCCCCGGCCAGCCCGGCCGAGCCGGCCGGCACCGCGTCGGGGCCGACCCGCTCGACGGCGTCGGCGAGGCGGGCGAGGTCGGCGTCGTCCCGGGCGTCGACGGTGACCACCCGGGCGGCGCGGCCGGCCGCGGTGAGCGTCGCCGCCAGCGCGGCAGGGTCACCGCCGGGGGGCTGCGGGACGTGCACCGAGCCGGGCAGCAGGTCGGCCAGCCGGGAGGTGGCCACCGGGGTGACCGGGTCGCGCCCGGCCGGGCCCTCCTCCAGGAGGCGGCGGCCGGCCAGCGCGACACCGGCGGCGACCACCCGGTCCATCGCCGGGTAGGCGGGGCAGACGACGGCGAAGGCGGCCGGCCGCACCGCCGACCAGCTCTCCAGCGCGCCGCGCACCTGGGCGGCGACCGAGCCGCGCATCGTGGAGTCCACCTTGACGTAGAGCCGGCCGGCTCCCGAGGCGTGCAGCCGGGTGACGGCGGCGGCGGTCGCCGGGGCCGCGGCGTCGCCGAGGGCCCGGGCGTCGGTGCACTCGGCCAGCACCGCGTCGGCGGGGAGCCGGTCGGCCCCGGGGCGCAGCCGCAGCAGCGTGGGCCAGCCCCGGCGGGCGAACTGCACCGACGTGTCGGTGGCGCCGGTCAGGTCGTCGGCGACGACGCCGATCCGGCTCACCGGCCGCCCCCCGTCGTCCTCCCGTCGGGGTCCGCCGGGTCGGGGGCGGAGACGGTCGCGACCGGGACGTCCACCTCGTCCTCGCTGGTCAGCCCGCCGGCGCGCTTGAGCACGAAGGAGGCGACGATCGGCGCGAGGATCGCGGTGACCAGCGCGGCGGCGGCCACCTGCGCGGTCGCCGTCCCGACGTACTCGGTGAAGCGGGGGTCGGCGGCCGCGACGATCCCCGGGGTGGCGATGGCGTTGCCGGCCGTGGTGGCGGCGGCGAAGCCGATGCCGGCCTTGCGGCCGCGGCGCAGCACGAAGCGGTAGCCGACGTAGACCAGGGAGCCGGTGATGAGGACGACGGCGACGCCGATCGCGATGCCGCCGATGCCGCCGGTGACCACCGCGCCCAGGTCGATGCCGGTGCCCAGGGCGAAGGCGAAGAACGGGATGACGATGTTCGGCACCGGGCGCAGCACCTCGCGCCACTGCGGGTCGAGGTTGCCGACGAGCGCGCCGAGCACGAACGGCACGAGCGCCGCCACCAGGGTGAGCACCGGGATGTCGCCGAGGCCGGAGGCGCCCAGGAACAGCAGGGTGAAGAACGGGCCGTCGTTGATCGCCGAGGCGAGGTAGGCGCCGCGGTCGCGGTTGTCGCCGTACTTGCCGGTGAAGGCCAGCCACAGCCCGCCGTTGCTGTTGTCGAAGGCGGCCAGCAGCCCGAGGATCGACAGCCCCCAGAAGCCGTCGATGCCCACGACCAGCCCCAGCAGCACGATCAGGCCGGCCGGGATCAGGCTCTTGAACAGCAGGATCACGCCGGTGTGTGCCAGCACCGGGCCGCCGGTGCGGAACGTGACCTGGGTGCCCGTGGCGAAGATCAGCAGCGCGATGAGCGGCAGCGCGCTGTCCTGGAACAGCGCGGTGGTGAAGCTGCCGATGCCCAGCGCGCCCGGGGCGAAGGTGCCGAGCACCGAGCCGAGGACCAGCGGGATCAGCATCAGCCCACCGGGGATGCGGTTCATCGTGGCGAACAGGGGCACCCGGGACCGCTCGGTGCCGGACGGGACGGAACTCATGGAGCACTCCTCGGTGCGCAGCACTGCGCCGACGGTTGTGCGTACAAGGTGTCCGTACCGTTGTACACGTCACAGGGCAGCAAGGGAAGACACGGAGGAGGAGGAGAACGAGAGCGCGCGCCACCGGACGAGCTGCCGGTGCGGTCGGCGCACCCCGCGCCGGGCGCGCCGAGGTCGGCGTGGGACGGCCGCCTCGGCAGCCCGGCCTCCCGCTCGAGGCGGGCGCAGCGCCGGGGTGGCGGTCGGGCCCGGGTGCGGCACCTCGACGGTCAGGTCGCGACCGCGGTGCGGGCACGTGCAGGCCCGCCGTCCGGGCCTCACCGGCCGGGACGGTCAGCGGGCGTCAGGGCTCAGTCGCCCCAGGGCACGTAGTCGGTGCCGCCGCCGAGCGCGGTCAGCACGAACATGCCGACGAAGGCCAGCAGGATGAAGGCCACGACCACGCCGAACAGCAGCCAACTGCGGTCCTCGATGCCGCGCTTCTCGGCGGGTGGGGCGGGGGTGCCTGCCGCGTCGGCGGACGGCCGGGGTCCCTCGGCCGGGGCGGGTGGGTGGTCGACGGGTGCGCTCATGGTGACTCCCGAGGCAGGCCGGCCGACGAGGCCGGCGGCCGGACGCCACTGCCCGGCGTCCGGTTCCCACGCTAGGGCGGTGGGGCGTCTCCAGGGCGGGTCGGAGGTCCCACGCGACGGTGACACTGCGCGTCAGCCCTGACGAGCACCGTGACGCCACGCGCGAGGGCGGGGTGGGCAGGTCAGCACGGGGCCGGCGGGCCCCGACCCCGTGCCGGGCGGGCCTACCGTCCGCCGGAGGAGGCCGCCTCCGCCGAGACGGCGGCGGCCGAGGTCGGCATCGGGGAGCGGGCATGGAGCTCACGGCCGGGATGGTGTTCGCCGGCTACCGCGTGGTGCGGCAGCTCGGCGTCGGGGGCATGGGGTCGGTCTACCTCGTGCAGCACCCGCGCCTGCCGCGGCAGGACGCGATGAAGGTCATCCACCCGCACCTGTCCTCCGCCCCCGGTTACGCCGCGCGCTTCGAGCGCGAGGCCGAGCTCGCCTGCAAGCTCGACCACCCGGCGCTGGTGCGGGTGCACGACCGCGGCTGCGACGAGGGCCGGCTGTGGCTGACCATGCAGTTCGTCGACGGCTCCGACGCCGACCAGGTCCTGCGCCGGGAGGGCCCGATGACACCGGCCCGCGCGGTCCGGATCCTGGAGGCGGTCGCCGACGGGCTCGACCACGCCCACGAGATGGGCCTGGTGCACCGTGACGTCAAACCGGCCAACATCCTGCTGTCGAAGGGCGGCGTGACCGGGGAGCGCGCCTTCCTCGGGGACTTCGGCATCGCGCACACCAGCGAGGCCACCCGGCAGCTCACCGACACCGGCGCGCTGCTCGCCAGCCTGCCGTACGCGGCTCCCGAGCAGCTGCTCGAGCGCCCCGTCACCGGCGCGGTCGACGTGTACGCGCTCGGCTGCGTGGTGTTCGAGCTGCTCACCGCGCAGCGGGTGTTCCCCCAGGCCTCGCCGCTGGTCCTCATGGGTGCCGTCCTCGCCGGGCCCCGGCCCGAGACGTGGGACGCGCTGCCGCCCGGCCGCACGGCGCTGCGGGAGGTGCTGCAGCGCGCCCTGGCTGCGGACCCGGCGGACCGCCAGCCCTCCTGCACCGCCCTCGCCGCGGCCGTGCGGGACGCGGTCGCGCCGGTGCCGACGACCGTGGGGCCGACCCCGGTGCCCACCCCGACCCCGGTGCCCACCCCGACCCTGGTGCCCACCCCGGCCCCGGCCGGTCGGGTGCCCACCGCCTCCCACCCCGAGCCCTGGTCGGACCGGTTCCCCCAGTCGTCGCCTCCTCCTCCGGGTCCGCCGTCGTGGCCACCGCAGCCCACGGTCCAGCCGCCGGTCGCTGCCGGCGGGACCTGGAACGGGCCGGGCTGGAACGGGCCGGGGACGACGGACCCCGGCCCGCAGGCCGGGCCGGGCGGCTGGACCGGGGTCCGGTACCCCACCGACCCGTATCCCCACCCCGGCGGCCCGCACCCCAGTGGCCCGCTCCCCAGCGGGCCGTACGCCGGTGGCCCGTATCCCGGTGGCCCACCTCCCGGCGGGTCGCACACCGGTGGTGCGCGAGCGGCCGGGACCGGCTCGCAGGCACCCCGCCGCTGGCCGTGGCTGCTCGCCGTCCTGCTCCTGCTCGCCACGGCGGCGGCCGGTGTCGTCGTCTGGCGGCCGTGGGCGCTCGACCGCCCGGCCTCCCTCGCGGTGGACGCCCGGGCTGAGGGCGTCGAGCTCCGGTGGCAGTCGGTCGAGGGTGCCGCCGCCTACGAGGTGCACCGGGACGGGGTCCTGCTCGACCGGTCGGACGCGACGACGTACGTGGACACCGGGGCGGGCAGCGGAGCCCGCGTGACCTACTCCGTGGCCGCCGTCGCCGAGGACGGTGAGCGCTCGGACCTGACGGCGGGGGAGACGGTGACCAGCGCGCTGCACCCCGTCGGCGACCTCACCGCCGAGGTCGTGATGACCGGCGTGACCCTCTCCTGGACGGGTGTCGACAACGCCGAGCGCTACGAGGTCCGCCGGGGCGACGACGTGCTCGAGCCGAGTGCCGCGGGCTCGTCCTTCCTCGACGAGAACCCGCCCCCGGGCACGCACGACTACTCGGTCGTGGCCGTCGACGAGGACGGTGACGCCCCCGCGTCCACCGCCTCCCTCGTGCAGGAGGTCAGCCCGTGGCTGGCCGCCGCCGACCTCGCGGCGGCCTTCCGCGACCTGGTGCCCGAGGCCCCCGGTCCCGGCGGGTGGGGCGACGCCACGTGCCAGGCGTACGAACCGCGCAGCTCGTCACCGGCCGTCGCGGGGATCGGGTGCACGTACCCGTCGGGCCTCTACCTGGAACTCACCCAGTACCCGGACCAGGCCGCGCTGGACGAGCGGATCGCGCAGCTCGACGCCATCGCCGACCCGTCGGCGCCCCAGGGCATCGACGGCGGCGGGTGGTACCGGCAGAGCCCACCGGGCACCGACCCGGCATGGGAGGCGTGGGGCTTCGTCCAACCCGACCGGCAGCTGATGGAGATCTACGTCGAGTGGGCCGGCCACACGATCGCCGACCTGGACGCGGCCTTCTACAACGTCGCGCCCTACTGACCCCGGTCCCGTGAGGGGACCGGGCGGTCGCGGGACGTGCGCCGGTCAACCGCCGCGCTGGATCTCGGCCTGCACGATGCCGTTCACCGCGGTGCGCAGCGCAGCGCTGGAGGAGTCGCCCTCGGCGAGGGCGGCGCGCGCGTCCTCGGGCAGCAGGCCGGGGTCGACGTCGTCCAGCCAGGTCACGTCGCCGCCGACGGCGCGGCCCACCTGCAGGCCTCCGTCGCCCTTGCGCAGCACGTACCGCTCACCGTCGATGTCGAGTGTCAGGTCGTCGCTCATGGCGGCCACCTACCCCGCGCGGGCCGCCGCACGCACCGCGCAGGATGGCGCCCGTGGACGTCGTCGAGGTGGTCGTCACCGGTCCGGACGCCGACTGGCTGGCCGGGTTCACCCGGACGCTGGTGGAGGAGCGGCTGGCCGCCTGCGGCCACCTGCTGGCCCCGATCCGCTCGGTGTTCCGGTGGGAGGGTCGGGTGCACGACGAGCCGGAGGCGCGGGTCGCGCTGCACACGCGCGCCTCGCTGGTGCCGGCGATCACCGCCCGCACCGCGGAGCTGCACCCCTACGACGTCCCCTGCGTCCTGGCCCTCCCCGTCGCCGGCGGCAGCCCCGAGTACCTGCGCTGGGTGCTCGCCGAGACGCGCGAGCCCTGATCGGGGCACCAGCACCAGCCGGCCGCGCACGTGCCCCTCGCGGCTGCGCCGGTGGGGACCTCACCGACGGGGAGGACGTCGGGCTCCCCCCGTGCGGTGTGGACGACGGCGCGCACGTCAGCCCGGCTCCCCGCGCCGCTTGCGGCGGGCCACGACGAGCAGGTCCACCAGCGCCACCGCGCCGGAGGCGAACAGCACCACCGCCGGCCAGGACGGCAGGTCGGTGCGCAGCCACAGCACGCCGAACACCACGCAGACGACCAGGCCGAAGGCGGCGAGCACGAGGCGCAGGGTGAGCGCCGACTGTGCGGGCGGCGCGCCGAACAGGCCGGCGGTCGGGTCGTGGTGGTCGGGCAGCCCGCGCTCGTAGTCCTCGCGGGTCAGCCGGCGGTGGGGCTCGGTCACGCCCCGGGAGGTACCCGGCCGCGCCGGGCCCATCCGCCGGGGCGGGGGAGCGCCCGCTGGGAGGATGGCCGGGTGACCGTCAGCGACCCCCGGACGATCGACGCCGTCACCCGCTCGGCCGGTGGCCTGCTGGTCCTCGCCGTCACCGAGGACCGGCCCTACACCGCGGAGGACGGCGAGCGGCTGGCCGGGGAGCTGTGGGCCAAGCTCGACGCCTACGGGCAGGCGCTGCGCTCCGGACGGGTGCCCGAGCGCCGGGGCGACGAGCCGGTCGCCGTCGTCCTCGCCCCGGCGACCGAGCCGCCCGACGCCGTCCGGGAGGTGCTCGCGGCCGCCGGGCGGGCGCTGGCCGACGCCGGGGTGACCGTCACCTGGCGGCCGCCGACCCGCCCCGGCCGGGACACCGAGGCGGTGCTGCGCGACCTCGGCGCCGCGCTGCTGGCCGCCGCGCCGGAGGGCGCGACGCGGTTGCGCTACCGCGCGGTCGTCGCCGGCCCGGTGCGCCGCGACGTGCTCACCGCCGACGGGACCCCGGGCGAGCGGTCCCGGGAGGTGGCGGTGCCCGCCGCGGTCCGCGTCGCCGTCGAGGAGCTCAAGCGGGTGATGTGGACGCCCGAGCGCGGCACCTGGCTGGAGACCGACGTGGTCCTCGACCGGGCCGCGCGCCGGCTGCTGCCGTTGTTCAACCACGACCTCGAGCCCGCCGGCCCGCCGCTGCCGGCCGAGGCGCTGGTCGCCGAGCTGCGCAGCTGCCCGCGCCCGGCCGGCGCCGTCCCGGGGTGGGTGGCCGCGCGGATCGGCTGAGCGCCGCCCCGCGGTCCGGGGGCGGAGCGCACTACCCTGGATCGACGTGGCCGCTGACTTCGCCGTCGTCCTGGACGAGCTCGACACGACCCTCGGGAGCATCGAGTCCGTCATCGACGTCGACCGCCTCCGCCGCGAGGTCGCCGAGCTCGAGCAGCAGGCGGCCGCGCCGGACCTCTGGAACGACGTCGAGGCCGCCCAGGCGCTGACCTCCCGGCTGTCCTACCTGCAGGGCGACCTGCGCCGGGTCGAGGAGCTGCGCCGCCGCCTCGACGACGTCGGCGTGCTGCACGAGATGGCCGAGGAGGAGTCCGACGAGGCCACCGCGGCCGAGGCCGAGCGCGAGCTCGCGGCGCTGCGCAAGGAGATCGACGAGCTCGAGGTCCGCACGCTGCTCAACGGCGAGTACGACTCCCGCGAGGCGCTGGTCACCATCCGCTCGGAGGCCGGGGGCGTCGACGCGGCCGACTTCGCCGAGATGCTCATGCGGATGTACCTGCGCTGGGCCGAGCGGCACCGCTACGCCGTCGAGGTCTACGACACCTCCTACGCCGAGGAGGCCGGCATCAAGTCGGCCACCTTCGCGGTCAAGCAGCCCTACGCCTACGGCACGCTGTCGGTCGAGCAGGGCACCCACCGGCTGGTGCGCATCTCGCCGTTCGACAACCAGGGCCGCCGGCAGACGTCGTTCGCCGGCGTCGAGGTGCTGCCCGTCGTCGAGCAGACCGACCACGTGGAGATCCCGGAGAACGAGATCCGCATCGACGTCTTCCGGTCCTCGGGCCCGGGCGGGCAGAGCGTGAACACCACCGACTCCGCCGTCCGGATCACCCACCTGCCCACCGGCATCGTGGTGTCCTGCCAGAACGAGAAGAGCCAGATCCAGAACCGGGCGGCCGCCATGCGCGTGCTCCAGGCGCGGCTGCTGGCCAAGCGGCAGGAGGAGCAGCGCGCCGCGATGGACGCGCTCAAGGGCGAGGGCTCCAGCTGGGGCAACCAGATGCGCTCCTACGTGCTGCACCCCTACCAGATGGTCAAGGACCTGCGCACCGAGCAGGAGACCGGCAACACCGCGGCCGTCCTCGACGGCGACATCGACGGCTTCATCGAGGCGGGCATCCGCTGGCGCCGGCAGCAGGAGACGGTCGCCGCGAACTGAGGGAGGACCCCCGGGCGGGGGCGCCGCCCCACCCTCGGCGCAGGAGACGCGCCCGGTGCGTCCCGTGGCGAACGGGTCGTCGAGAGCCTCCGGCGAGGTACCGTGGCGCCTCGTGATCGAACTGCAACACGTCACCAAGCTCTACCCGGCCAGCGGCCGGCCGGCCCTCGATGACGTGTCGACGGAGATCGACAAGGGCGAGTTCGTCTTCCTCATCGGGTCCTCGGGCTCGGGCAAGTCGACCTTCCTGCGCCTCCTGCTGAAGGAGGACGACCCGACCCGCGGCACGGTCGTCGTCAACGGCAAGACGCTGAACACGATGAGCAAGTGGCAGGTGCCCAAGCTGCGCCGGACGATGGGCTGCGTCTTCCAGGACTTCCGGCTGCTGCGCAACCGCACCGTGGCCGAGAACGTCGCCTTCGCCCTCGAGGTCATCAACAAGCCGCACCGCACCATCAAGCGCGTCGTCCCCGAGGTGCTGGAGATGGTCGGCCTGGAGGGCAAGGCCGCCCGGCTGCCGCACGAGCTCTCCGGTGGTGAGCAGCAGCGGGTGGCGATCGCCCGCGCGTTCGTCAACCGGCCGCTGGTGCTCCTGGCCGACGAGCCCACCGGCAACCTCGACCCGGAGACCAGCGAGGGGATCATGCTGCTGCTGGAGCGGATCAACCGCACCGGCACCACGGTGATCATGGCGACGCACGACTACCACATCGTCGACTCGATGCGCCGCCGCGTGATCGAGCTCAACGGCGGCCAGATCACCCGCGACCAGACCCGCGGCGTCTACGGCGTCGGCCGCTAGGTCCCCCTCCCACCGACGACCTGCACCTCACGCAAGGGAACCCATGCGCGTCAACTTCGTCCTCTCCGAGGTGGCCACCGGGCTGCGTCGCAACCTGACCATGACGGTCGCGATGATCCTGACCACGGCCATCTCGCTCGGCCTGATGGGCACCGGCCTGCTCATCGCCGGGATGATCTCCGACATGAAGGAGATCTACTACGACAAGGTGCAGGTCTCCATCTTCCTGGCCGACGACGTCACCGACGAGCAGCGCAGCGCGATCGAGGCCCAGCTGTCGGACTCGCCGGAGGTGGCCGCCTACATCTACGAGTCCAAGGAGGAGGCCTACGAGCGCTTCCGGCAGCAGTTCTCCCAGCAGCCCGAGCTGGTCGAGAACACGCCGCCGGACGCGCTGCCGGAGAGCTTCCGGGTCGAGCTGGTCAACCCCGAGCGCTACCCGGTCGTGGCCGAGCAGTTCCCCAACGGGCAGAACGGCGTCGACCAGGTGCGCGACGAGGGCGACTTCCTCGACCGCCTGTTCAGCCTGCTCAACGGCGCCCGCAACGCGACGATCGCGGTGGCCGTCGTCCAGGCGCTGGCGGCGCTGCTGCTGATCTCCAACACCATCCAGCTGGCGGCCTTCAACCGGCGCAACGAGACCAACATCATGCGGCTGGTCGGCGCCTCGCGCTGGTACACCCAGCTGCCGTTCATCCTCGAGGCCGCGCTGGCCGGGCTGATCGGCGCGCTGCTCGCCGTCGGCGGCCTGGTGCTGACCAAGGTGCTCTTCGTCGACAAGACGCTGGCCGGGCCGATCAAGGCCGGGATCATCCCGCCGGTCGACTGGGGCGCCATCGCCACGATCGCCCCCGTCATCGCCGCCGCCGGTGTGGGCCTGGCCGCGGTCGCCGCCTACGTGACGCTGCGCCTCTACGTCCGACTGTGACACCGTCGGCCTGCCGGCCGACACCCGTCCGGTGCCGTCCCCCGGGCGCGGCGGGCGGCCACCGGGGGTAGGGGAGCGGCATGACGACGACGGCCGGTGCCACCGCGGACGACCTCGACACCGGCCGGGCCGACGTCCGGCCGGCGCTGCGACGGCTCGGGGAGGTCGGCGCGTTCGGCGCGGACGACGACGACCCGACCGAGGCGCTGCTGGCCTCGGTGCGGATGCTCCGTCGGCTCGCGGCGGTGTCGCTGGCCACCGCGTTCGCCGCCTGGTCGCAGCGGATGGTGCTCGAGTACCTCCGCTGCTGCCCGCCGCCCGCGCCGCTGGACGGCCTGGTCGCGCAGGTGCGCGCGGGCACCGTGCCCGGCGCGACCGCGCTCGCGCCCGCGGTCGCCGACCTCGCCGGCACCGGCACGCTCCCGGTCGCGGCCGTCCGCGACGGCACGGGCTGGCGGCTGTCGGGCACCGTCGGCTGGGCGTCGAACCTCTTCGACGACGCGGTCGTCGTCGTCCCCGCCCGCACGGCCGACGAGGGCCGCCTGGTCGTGCTGTTCCGGCGCACCGACCCCGGCGTGACGCCGACCGGGCCGCACGACACGCTGGGCCTGCGCGGCACCGGCACGGGCGGGCTGCACCTCGACGGCCTCGCCGTCGGCCCGGCGCAGGTGCTCAGCGACGACCTGACCGCCTTCATGGCGGTGTGCCGCCCGGCGATGCTGCTGCTGCAGACCGCACTCGCCCTCGGCCTCGCCGACGCCGCGCTGTCCGCGGCGCAGGAGCACCTGCCGGCCGTCCTCCGGGCCGACGGCGACGCCCTCGGCGAACGCCGCGACGACGTCGCCCGGCGGCTGGAGGACCTCGCCGGCGACCGGGTGGGCGTCGGCCCCGGCGACCTCGCCCGGCTGCGGCTGGCCGCGCTCGACGTCGCCTCCGAGGCGGTGCGGCTGGAGACCGCGGTCGCCGGTGGGGCGGGGTACCTGGCCGGCAGCGCCACCGCCCGCCGCGTGCGGGAGGTGGCGTTCCTGCCCGTGCAGGCCCCCACGTACGGGCAGCTCCGGCGCGAGATCACCGCCGCGGGGCCCCGGCAGTAACCTGGGGTCCATGCCGCGGGAACAGGGGCGCAAGCTGATCGCCCAGAACAAGAAGGCGCGGCACGACTACTCGATCCTCGACACCTACGAGGTCGGCCTGGTGCTCACCGGCACCGAGGTCAAGAGCCTGCGGGCCGGCCGCGCGTCGCTGGTCGACGGCTTCGCCACCGTCGACGACGGCGAGGTGTGGCTGCAGCACGTGCACATCCCCGAGTACACGCAGGGGACCTGGACCAACCACGCCCCGCGGCGCAAGCGCAAGGTGCTCATGCACCGCGAGGAGATCGACAAGCTGATCGGCAAGACCCGCGAGGGCGGCCTGACGCTGGTGCCGCTGGAGCTGTACTTCAAGGACGGCAAGGTCAAGGCGACCCTCGCGCTGGCCAAGGGCAAGAAGTCCTACGACAAGCGGCACGACCTGGCCGAGCGCGACTCCCGCCGGGAGATCCAGCGCGCCTTCGGCCGCTACGTGAAGGGACGGCGGTAGGTGCGCGGTGTCGCCCTCGACGAGTTCGGCGGGCCCGAGGTCCTGAGCCTGCGCGACGACCTGCCCGACCCGCCCGTCGGCCCCGACACCGTGCGGGTGCGGGTGCGGGCCAGCGCCGTCAACCCGGTCGACGTGCTGATCCGGGAGGGCGGGCTGGCCGGCGCGTTCCCGCACCACTTCCCGATCGTCCCGGGCTGGGACGTCGCCGGGGTGGTCGAGGTGGCCGGCCCCGCGGTGACCGCCTTCGCCGCCGGCGACGAGGTCTACGGCTACGTGCGCCGCGACGACGTGCAGTGGGGGACGGCGGCCGAGCTGGTGCCCGCCCCGCAGCGCTGCCTGGCGCACAAGCCCTCCTCGCTGTCGTTCGCCGAGGCCGCCGGGGTGCCGCTGGCCGGGATGACCGCCTACCAGGCGCTCACCGAGGCGCTCGAGGTGAGCGAGGGCGAGCGGGTGCTGGTGCACCGCGCGGCCGGCGGCGTCGGGTTCTTCGCCGTGCAGATCGCCGTCGCGCTCGGCGCGCACGTGATCGGTACCGCGAGCCCGCGCAACCACGGCTTCCTCACCGACGCCGGGGTGGCCGAGGTGCTCGACTACTCCGCCGGGCCGCCGAGCGGGCAGCTGTCCGAGCCGGTCGACGCCGTCCTCGACCTGGTCGGCGGGGACACCCTGGCCGACGCGCCGCGGCAGGTCCGCGACCCCGCGCGCATCGCCAGCGTCGTCGACCCCTCGGTGCGCGCGCTGGGCGGGCGCTACGTGTTCGTGCGCCCCGAGCACGAGCACCTCGAGGAGCTCGCCCGGATGGCCGACGCCGGCCAGCTGCGGGTGCCGGTGGCGCGGGCGTTCCCGCTGGAGCGCCTGGCCGAGGCGCAGGAGCTGGTCTCCGGCGGGCACGTGCGCGGCAAGGTCGTCGTCACGCTGGACCCGTGAGCGTCCCGCCGCCGGCCGGCGACGCCGACGTCCCGCGGTTCTGGCGGGAGCTGGGGCTGCCCGGCCTCGTCGACGTGCACGTGCACTTCCTCCCGGCCCCGGTGCAGGCGAAGGTGTGGGCCTACTTCGAGGCCGCCGAGACGCACTACGGCGCCGCGTGGCCGGTGCACTACGCGCTGCCCGAGGACGAGCGGCTCGCCGTCCTCGCCCGGCTCGGCGTGCGCGCCTTCCCGACGCTGCCCTACCCGCACAAGCCCGGGATGGCCGCCTGGCTCAACGACTGGTCGCACGGGTTCGCCGCCGCCCACCCGCAGGTGCTGTCCTCGGCGACGTTCTTCCCCGAGCCGGAGGCGCCGCACTACGTGGCCGAGGCGCTCGACCGCGGCGTGCGGGTGTTCAAGGTGCACGTGCAGGTGGGCGCCTTCGACCCGCGCGACCCGCTGCTCGACCCGGTCTGGGCGCGGCTGGCCGAGACCGGGACGCCGGTGGTCATCCACTGCGGGTCCGGCCCGCTGCGCGGCGAGCACACCGGGCCGGCCCCGATGACCGGCCTCCTGGAGCGCCACCCGCGGCTGCAGCTGGTGATCGCCCACCTGGGCATGCCCGAGTACCGCGAGTTCCTCGACCTGGCCGAGCGGTACGAGCGGGTGCACCTGGACACCACCATGTTCGCCACCGACTTCACCGAGCGGCTGATGCCCTTCGACCCCGCCGACCGGCCGCGGCTGGCCGCGCTGCGGGACCGGGTGCTGCTCGGCAGCGACTTCCCGTCCATCCCGTACCCCTACGCCGAGCAGCTCGCGGCGCTGTCCCGGCTCGACCTCGGCGACGACTGGCTGCGCGCGGTGCTGTGGCACAACGGCGCCCGCCTGTTCGGGGTGGCCGCGTGAGGCTCGCCGCCGCCGTCCTCGGGACGCCGGACCCGCGCGCCCTGGCCCGCTTCTACCAGCGGCTGCTCGGCTGGCCGCTGCGCGACGACCAGGAGGACTGGGCGGCGCTGCGCCCGGCCGGCGGCGGCACCGGGCTGTCGTTCCAACGGGAACGCGACCACGTGCCACCGGTCTGGCCGCCGGAGCCGGACACCCAGCAGATCCAGGTGCACCTCGACCTGGAGGTCGACGACCTGGACGCGGCCTGCGCGCTCGCCGAGGACGCCGGCGCCCGGCGGATCGGCGGCTACACCGAGCCGCACGAGGACGTGCGCGTCTACGCCGACCCCGACGGCCACCCGTTCTGCCTGTTCGTGCGGCTGGAAAACGGGTCGCCGCCGTCCGGGGACGCCGCCTAGCCTGACCCGCCGTGCCCGACGTGCTCCCCGCCGACGTGACCGGCCTCCCCGCGGACCTGACCGCCCGCCCGCTCACCCTCGACGACGCCCCGGCCGCGGCCGAGCTGCTGGAGGCGGCCGAGGCCGTCGACGACACCGGCGAGCACGAGGACGCCGACGACCTGGCCGAGTGGTGGGGCCGCGGGCTCGTCGACCTGCCCCGCGACGGCCGCGCCGTGGTCACCGGCGACGGCACGCTGGTGGCCTGGGCGACGTCGATCTCCCAGCGCTCCGGCCGGGAGGCGCTGCGGGTCTGGGCCGAGGGCCGGGTGCACCCCGCCTGGCGCGGGCGCGGCATCGGCGCGGCGCTGGTCGACTGGCAGGTGCGCCGCGGCACCGAGCAGCACGCGGAGTTCGCCCCGCCCGGCCTGCCGGGACGGCTGGTGGCCAGCGCCTGGCCCTCGATGACCCCGCTGGCGCGGCTCCTGGAGCGCCGCGGCTTCGCGGTCGAGCGGCTGTTCGCCTCGATGCAGCGCCCGCTCGAGGACCTGCCCGCCGCCGTCGCGCCCGCGGGGATCGAGCTGGTGCCCTTCACCTGGGACCGCGACGACGAGGTGCGCCGCGCGCACAACGCCGCGTTCACCGAGCACCACGGCTCCACCGAGCGCGACGAGACGGCCTGGCGCACCTGGTTCACCGGCGTGAAGGCCTTCCGGCCCGACCTGTCGGTGCTGGCCCTGGCCGACGGCGTCGTCGCGGGGTACGCCCTCGGGTACGTCTACGACGCCGACACCCGCGCGACCGGGGTCCGCACCCTCCACCTCGGCCAGATCGGCGTGCTCCCGGGAGCCCGCGGGCGGGGCGTGGCGGGCGCGACCATCGCCGCCGCGCTGGCCGCCGGTGCGGCCGACGGCTGCGGGCGGGCCGCGCTCGACGTCGACACCGAGAACACCACCGGCGCGTTCGCGCTCTACGAGCGGGTCGGCTTCCGGGTGGCGCGCACCCACCACTCCTGGGCGTACCCGGTCCCGCCGCGGGGTGCTCGCTAGGGTCGCCGGCATGGTCAGCGTCGATCAGCCCGCCTCCCCGGATCCCGCCCTGGCCGGGCGCGCACACCGCGCCGTCGAGCCGCTGCACAACCACGTGTACTTCGTGTCGGAGACCGAGGAGCACCTCACCGCGGCCGGCCTGCGCCCGGGGCGGATGGTCTACTTCGCCGGCCGGGCGGCCCCCATGGGCGCGGTCGGCCCGGGCGTGGTGACGGCGACCTTCTCGAACTTCTCCCCGGCGGTCGTCGCCCGGCACGTCCCCCGCGCGTGGACGCTGGCCGCCCCGGAGCAGGTGGTCGCCGCCCGCGCCGCCGCCGCCCGCGCCTCGCTGACCCGGCTGCTCGGCGGGGAGCAGGCCGCGGCCGCACCGGAGGTGGCCGAGCTCGGCGACCTGCTCGCCGACGCCTGCTCGGTGCTGACCGCCGAGGGCCGCCCGCTCTACGCCGGCCACGCCGACCTGCCCTGGCCCGAGGACCCGGTCACCCGGCTCTGGCACGCCGCCACGCTGCTGCGGGAGTGGCGGGGCGACGCGCACGTCGCCGTCCTCGTGCGGCACGGCCTGTCGGGCATGGAGGCGCTGCAGACCCACGTCGCCACCGGCCGGGCCTTCCTCGAGCCGGTCGCCCAGACGCTGCGCGGGTGGACCGACGACGAGTGGGCCGCCGGCTGGTCCCGGCTGGCCGAGCGCGGGCTGGTCACCGGCCGCGCGCTGACCGAGGCGGGCCAGCGGCTGCGCGCCGAGCTGGAGGCCGAGACCGACGCGCTGTCGACCGCCCCGTGGCAGCACCTCGGGCCCGAGCGGACCGCCCGCGCCACCGCGCTCGGCAAGCAGCTGTCGGGCACCATCGTCGCGGCCGGCGCCTACCCGGCCGGGGTCTTCGCCGGCCGGTGACCGCCCGGCTGCCCGACGGACCCGACGACGGGCCGGCCGCCGAGCTGCTGCGCGCCCGCCGCGGCGGCGTGCTGACCACGCTCGACCGGCTGCTGCTGCACAGCCCGCCGGTGGCGGAGGGCTGGAACGCGCTGCTGGGCGCGCTGCGCGGGGCCACCACGCTGCCCGCCGACCTGCGCGAGCTCGTCGTCCTGCGGGTCGCGGTCCTCAACGCGGCGGAGTTCGAGTGGACCTCCCACGCGCCCATCGCCCGCCGCGCCGGGCTCACCGACCTGCACCTGCGGGTGCTGCGCACGGCCGACGCCACCGCCGAGCCGGTGTGGTCGCCGGTGCAGGCCGCCGTCCTCGCCTTCACCGACGCCTCCACCCGCCACGTCGCCGTCCCCGACGAGGTCTTCGCGGCGGTGCGGGAGCACCTCGACGACCGGCAGGTCGTCGAGCTCGCGGTGCTGGTCGGCGGCTACGGGATGGTGTCCCGGTTGCTCGTCGCCCTCGCCGTCCCCCCGTCGGACGGGGAGGTTCCCGGCTGAGCCGTTCCTCCCTATGGTCTGGGTCACAGTCCAGGGGAGGCGTCATGACCACGACCGACCGCCGGCCCGGCTCCGGGCAGCCCACCGACGTCGACGCCGCGTTCCGCGGCTCCGCCACCTACCGCAGCCTCGGTGAGCAGACGCTCAGCCCGGCCGAGGAACGGTTCGAGAAGGGCCGGCGCACCGTCGGGCTGTTCCTCGCCCCGCTGGTGACGATCGTCTTCGCGCTGCTCCCGCTGGGCATGGAGAGCCAGCAGCAGCTGCTGGCCGCCATCCTGCTCGGCGTCATCGTCCTGTGGATCACCGAGCCGGTACCCATCCCGATCGGCGGCCTGATCGGGGTCGGCGCCATCGTCGTCCTCGGGGTGGTGCCCGCCGACGAGGCCGTGGGCCCGTTCGGGTCGACCACGGTGTTCACCTTCATCGGCGCGTTCATCCTGGCCGCGGCGATGCTCAAGCACGGCGTCGCGCGGCGCTTCGCGATGGCCATCCTGTCGCTGCGCTGGGTCGGCGCCTCGACCGCGCGGGTGGTCATCGCCTTCGGGGTGATCACCGCGCTGCTGTCGGCGTTCGTGTCCAACACCGCCACGGTGGCCATGCTGCTGCCGACGGCCCTGGGCATCCTCACGGTCATCGCCAAGCTGCTGCAGGACAAGCAGCTGGTGGCGCCGGACTTCGACCCGCTGCGGCTGCGCATCGGTGTCGCGCTGATGCTGATGCTGGCCTACGGCGCGAGCGTCGGCGGCCTGATCACGCCCGTCGGGACCCCGCCGAACCTGATCGGCCGCGGGCTGATCGAGGAGGCGACGGGGGAGCGGATCGGGTTCCTGCAGTGGATGCTCATGGCGCTGCCGATCTGCGCGCTCATGTTCGTGGCGCTGGCCGCCGTCCTGCTGCTGCTCAACAAGCCGGAGATCCGGCGGATCGAGGGCGTGCACGAGTACGTCGAGGCCGAGCGCGCCCAGCTCGGCCCGGTGACGCGGGCGGAGAAGAACACGCTGGTCGCCTTCGGCGTCACGGTGTCGCTGTGGATCTTCCCCGGCGTCATCGCGCTGACCGCCGGCACCGACTCCGCGCTCTACGAGACGATCAGCGGGCGGATCAACGAGGGCATCGTCGCCGTCCTCGGCGCCTCGCTGCTGTTCCTGCTGCCCACCGACTGGAAGCGCCGGGAGTTCACCCTCAACTGGTCCGACGCCGCGACGATCGACTGGGGCACGGTCCTGCTGTTCGGCACCGGGATCATCTTCGGCTCGCTGCTCGCCGACACCGGCCTGGCCGAGACCATCGGCAACGCCTCGGCGGACACCCTCGGGCTGACCAGCACCTTCGCCATCACGATCTTCGCGGTCATCCTGGCGATCATCATCTCGGAGACGACCTCGAACACCGCCTCCGCGGCGGTCGTGGTTCCGATCATCATCCCGGTGGCGGTGGCCGCGGGGATCAACCCGTTCGTGCCGGCGCTGGCGGCGACGTTCGCGGCGTCCTTCGGCTTCATGCTACCGGTGTCGACGCCGCAGAACGCGATCGTCTACGGCTCCGGCGTCGTGCCGATCACCAAGATGATCCGCTCGGGGATCTCGTTCGACGTCCTCGGCGCGCTGCTGATCGTCGTGCTGCTGCCGCTGATGGTGGGGCTCGTCCTCGACGTGTGAACGGGGGGTGGACGGAGGGGGAAGTCATCCGCTCCGGGGAGGCCGCGGCCGGCACCGCGTGCCACGATGGACGACGGCCCGCGCGACGCCGGCCGCCACCGACGGGAGGGAGGGAGAGCGCCGTGCGCAGCGAACCCCCCAGTCCCAGTCCCGTGGTCCTCGTCCGATAGCCCCCGGTCGCCGCGCGCCCGGTGCGCAGCGCGGCGAGGACCGCCGCTGTGTCCTCGCCCGCCAGCGTCCCCGGGAGCCCGTCATGGCCGACCGTCGCCTCGCGCCCCTCTCCGCCCTCACCCTCGGGCGCCGTCCCCGCCCGGCCCCGCCGCGCCGGGTCGTCGTCCCCCCGCCGCCGCCCGAGCCGGAGCGCCAGTCGCGGCTGGTCGACAACGCCGTCTACGCCGGCGGCCGCCGGGTCGCCACCCCCGGGTCGGCCGCCGAGAGCCACGACTGGCTGACCGAGGGCTTCGACGACCGGATGGTGTGGCTGGGCCTCTACCGGCCCGAGCCCGCCGAGCTGGGGGAGCTGGCCGAGCAGTACGGCCTGCCCGACCTCGCCGTCGAGGACGCCATCCAGGCCCACCAGCGGCCGAAGTTCGAGCGCTACGGCGACACGCTCTTCGTCGTCCTCAAGGCCGCGCGCTACCTCGACGCCGTCGAGCAGGTCGAGTTCGGCGAGCTGCACCTGTTCCTCGGCCGGCAGTTCGCGATCACCGTCCGGCACAGCGAGTCGCCCGACCTCGCCCGCGTGCGGCGGCGGCTGGAGAGCGAGCCGGCGCTGCTGGCCAAGGGCAGCGAGGCGGTGCTGTACGCGATCCTCGACGCCGTCGTCGACGGGTACACGCCGGTCGTCCTGGGCCTGGCCAACGACATCGAGCAGATCGAGACCGAGGTCTTCCGCGGCGACCCCGGCGTCTCGCGGCGCATCTACGAGCTGTCGCAGGAGGTGCTGGAGTTCCAGCGGGCCGCCCGGCCGCTGACCGGGATCCTCGCCGCGATCACCGCCGGGTTCGACAAGTACGGCGTCGACGAGGACCTGCGCAGCTACCTGCGCGACGTCGCCGACCACGTCGTGCAGGTCAACGAGCGGGTGGAGGGCTTCCGCCAGCAGCTGCGCGACATCCTCACCGTCAACGCGACGCTGGTCGCGCAGCGGCAGAACGAGGAGATCCGCGAGCTCACCGAGGCCTCGATCGCACAGGGCGAGGAGGTCAAGAAGATCTCCGCCTGGGCGGCCATCCTGTTCGCGCCGACGCTGGTGGGCACGGTCTACGGGATGAACTTCGAGGACATGCCCGAGCTGTCGTGGCACCTGGGCTACCCGTTCGCGCTGGTGCTGATGCTGGGCGTGAGCCTGACGCTGTACGCCGTCTTCAAGCGCCGCGACTGGATCTGACGAAGGACCACCCTTCCCCCCACGCCTCGCAGGCTCGGCGCGGGGCCCTGAGGGGCGGCCGTTCCAGCACGTCACCACGCGCCGGGGTGGCGGCGGGGAACAACCCGCTGGTCGGGCCGGTTAGGATGGGTGCACAACTGCACAGGGGGTGAATGGTCTCGACTGCGGTCGGGTGACCAGGGGAAGCGAGCCGAGGAAGCCGACGATGAGCTCGTTAACCACGCGTCGGAAAACACACAAGCGCCGACAAGAGTCAGCGCGCGTACGCCCTCGCTGCCTGACAGCGAGTGTGACGCTGTCAGCCCGGGTTCGGTCATCGACCCGGTGTCTGGCATCAGCTAGATGACTCACCGTGCGTGCCGGTCGCGGGCGTGCACGGGACACCTCACAGCGACTGGGCCTGTCATCTCGACGTGTTCGCGCGATCGGGAGGGCCGAGCAGAGGCAGAGCGGACTGCGCTCGGAGAAGCCCTGGTGATGCGTCGCAGGACGCGGGTTCGATTCCCGCCACCTCCACCCCTGACGGGAGCCCGCACGGACGACGTCCGTGCGGGCTCCCGTGCGTCCGGGGCCGCTCAGCCCTTGAGCAGCCGCATCGTCTGGTGGGACACGGCGCGGGCGACGCGGGCAGGCCGATGAGCTTCGCCATCAGGAGCGCCTCGAAGGCCTCGGCGTCCGCGACCGCCACGTGCACGAAGTAGTCGGGCACGCCGAACAGCCGCCGGACGCTGACCACCTCGTCGAAGGCCAGGACCGCGGCCTCGAACTCCTCGACGGCGCGCCGGTCGTGGCGCGGATCTCCACGGCCACGATCACCTCGAAGGTGCGCCCGGTGGCCCGCGGGTCGATGACCGCCCGGTACCCGGCGATGACCCCTGCACCGGTGGCGGCGGAACGTGCTGCTGAGCACCTCCGCCGGCACCGCCGTGCACGTCGCCCTCGCCACCCTGCTCGCCGGCGCCTGAGCCACCGGGTGTGGGGACGGCACACACCCGGCGCCGGCCGCTGTGGACCGGGCACCTGGCGCTCCTCCCGAGGTGACCGCAGCATGTGATCCGGAACTCGGCCGGACAGTCGCGGACAAGGGAGTCCTCGTGTCGCAGCGCAGACGAACCACCCTCACGATCACCACCCTCGGCATCACGGCGGCGCTCGCGCTGCAGGCGTCGCCCGCAGCAGCCGTACCGGGAGGCCACGGCCCGGGCGTCGGGGCGCGGCCCTGCACGGCGGGCGACACGGTCGAGGTCCCCGGCGCGGAGCACAGCGTGACCGCCTGCCTGCCCGACCTGACCACCTCCGGCCTGCAGCAGCAGGCGCCCGGGCGGTACACCGACGTCGCGGACTGGACGGGGCTGCACGCGCTGGGCACGCAGAACCCGTCCGGGGTGCCGGGGCTGCAGGTCGACGGCTACTTCCCCGACACGTCCACCTCCAACACCCTCCACGGCTGGAACCACGACAGCCAGTTCGTCCTCCGGATCCCGGACGACTGGAACGGTGGCCTCGTCGTGGCCGGCGCACCCGGCACCCGCAAGCAGTACGCCTCGGACTTCCTCGTCTCGGACGCCGTGCTGGCGCAGGGCTTCGCCTACGCCTCCACGGACAAGGGCAACAACGGGGTCGACTTCTACCGCGACGGCGTCGCGCCCGGCGACGCCGTCGCGGAGTGGCACCAGCGGGTGACCGAGCTCGCGGTCGCCGCGAAGGCCACCCTGCGCCAGCACCTCGGCCAGGCGCCGCAGCGGACGTACGTGGCCGGCATCAGCAACGGCGGCTACCTGGTGCGGTGGCAGCTGGAGAACCGGGCGCACCTCTACGACGGCGGCGTCGACTGGGAGGGCACCCTCTTCACCCCCGACGGGCCCAACCTGTTCACCTACCTGCCGACCGCGGTGCGCTACACCCTCGGCCAGGCGACGGCCGAGGACATGTACGCCGCCGGGTTCGCGCGCGGCTCCGAGCCGCTGTGGGACTACCACCGGACGGTCTACTGGGGACTGACGCAGAAGACCTACCGGGCCGAGTTCGACCCGGCGTACGACCCGGCGTGCCCTGGCCCGACGGCCGGCACGACCCTGCCCGCCATCCTGGCGCCCTGCCCGAGCGACGCCGGCTACGACACCTGGTTCGCGAACCCGGACTCGGAGCCGGTGCACGACGCGCTGGCCCGGATCAGCCTGACCGGCAAGATCAAGAAGCCGCTGCTCACCCTGCACGGCACCCTGGACGCCCTGCTCCCGATCAGCACCGACAGCGACGTCTACGCCGGGATGATCGCCGACCAGAACCGGGACCGGCTGCACCGGTACTACCGCATCGAGGGCGGCAACCACGTCGACAGCCTGGTGACCGTGGACCCGCAGCTCCTGCGGCCGATGCTGCCCTGCTTCCGCACCGCCTTCGACGCGCTCACGGCGTGGGTCGAGGAGGGCGCGCAGCCGCCGGCCAGCACGACGGTCCCGCGCCCCGCAGGGGTGGATGCGAGCGACCCGGCGCTGCTGAACACCTGCTCGCTGGCCTCGGGGGGCTGACCCGTCCCGTCGCCACGGCGAGGGCCCCGGTGCGGAGGACGTCCGCCCGGGGCCCTCGTGCGTCGCGGCCGCGGGCGGCCGGGCAGGGCGACCGGCTGCTCCCGGAACCGCGCGGTCCGGCAGAGTGACCGGCATCACCCTTCCGAGCAGAGGAGCTGCCGTGATCGAGAACGCCTTCTACACGCCCGAGGTGCAGGGCGCCTACCAGCTGCACTCGCTGGGCGGCTTCGACCTCGAGGAGGGCGGGCGCATCCCCGACCTCCGGCTGGCCTACGCCACCTACGGCGAGCTGAACGCGGCCAAGGACAACGCGATCCTGGTCCCCACCTGGTTCAGCGGCACCCACGCCACCTGGGAGCAGGTCTACATCGGCCCCGGCCGGGCGCTGGACCCCACGCGCTGGTTCATCGTGGTGGTCAACCAGATCGGCAACGGGCTGTCGACCTCGCCGCACAACACCGACGGCGGGATCGCGATGTCGCGCTTCCCGCAGG
This sequence comes from Geodermatophilus dictyosporus, assembly GCF_900115505.1. Classification (GTDB taxonomy): domain Bacteria; phylum Actinomycetota; class Actinomycetes; order Mycobacteriales; family Geodermatophilaceae; genus Geodermatophilus; species Geodermatophilus dictyosporus. The sequence goes on from NZ_FOWQ01000009.1 coordinate 183,624, forward strand.
TCCGCATCGGCGACGACGTCCGCGCCCAGCAGCAGCTCGCCGCGGAGCTGTTCGGCATCGAGCGGTGGGCGCTGGTGGTCGGCGGCTCGATGGGCGCCCAGCAGACCTACGAGTGGGCGGTCCGCTTCCCCGAGCAGGTGCTGCGCGCCGCCCCGATCGCCGGCACCGCGCAGAACACCCCGCACGACTTCCTGTTCACCCGCACGCTGATGGACGCGATCACCTCCGACCCCGGGTGGAACGGCGGCGAGTACCGCTCGCACACCGAGGTCGCCGACGGCCTGCGCCGGCACGCCGACATCTGGGCGGTGCTCGGCCTGTCCACGGAGTTCTGGCGGACCGGGTTCTGGCGCGGGGTCGAGCTGCCCGACGTCACGTGGTCGACCTTCGAGGAGTTCCAGGAGCGGTTCGTGCAGGCCACCTTCCTCGCCATGGACCCCAACGCCCTGCTGACCATGGGCTGGAAGTGGCAGCGCGGCGACGTCACCCGGCACACCGACGGCGACCTCGCCGCGGCGCTGGGCCGGATCACCGCGCGGACCTTCGTCATGCCGATCGACGAGGACATGTTCTTCCCGCCCCGCGACTGCGCCGTCGAGCAGGCGCTCATCAAGGACAGCGAGCTGCGCGTGCTGCCCTCGATCGCGGGCCACTTCGGGCTGTTCGGCTTCGAGCCGGCCTACCTGGCCGAGGTGGACCGCAACCTCGGCGAGCTGCTCGACACGGAGGTCTGAGCCCTCAGCTGCCACCGCCGGGCGGGGCCGGTACCGCCCCGCCCGGCGCGTTCGGCGCCGCGCCCTGGGCCTGCACGTCGTCGGCGTCGGCGGTGCCCACCAGGCCGCTGACGCCCTCGGTGGTCTCGCCGTCGTGCCGGTCCCGGCCCTTGGTGTCGTCGCTGCGGGGGTGGTCGACGGCGCTCTGTCGCTCTTCCACGGGGTCCTCCGGTGCGGGTCGGGAACGTCCCCGACGCTCCTACCCGCGGAATGGCCGGCCGTCCCCTCCAGTTGGCCCCCGCGGAGACCCCGCCGCACCCGAGGAGCACCGCATGACCACGTACGCCGTCACCGGAGCAACCGGCGGCCTGGGCCGACGCGCCGTCGAGGAGCTGCTCGACCGCGGCGTCCCGGCGGCGGACGTCGTCGCCGTCGTCCGCCGTCCCGAGGCCGCCGCCGACCTCGCCGCCCGCGGCGTGCAGGTCCGCGAGGGCGACTACTCGCGGCCGGAGACGCTGCCCGCGGCGCTGGCCGGCGTCACCCGGCTGCTGCTGGTCTCGGGCAACGAGCCCGGCGCGCGGGTGGCCCAGCACCGCGCGGTCGCCGAGGCGGCGGCCGCGGCCGGCGTGCAGCGGCTCGTCTACACCTCGATCGCGCACGCCGACACCTCGGGCAACCCGCTGGCCGGCGAGCACCGGGGGACCGAGGAGGCGCTGCGCGAGGTCGGCGTCCCGGCGACGGTCCTGCGCAACAGCTGGTACGTCGAGAACTACACCGCCCAGCTCGACCGGTACCTGGCCACCGGCGAGATCCTGGGCGCCGCGGGGGAGGGCCGGGTGTCGGTGGCCCCCCGTGCCGACTACGCCGTCGCGGCCGCGACCGCGCTGCTCGCCGACCAGGAGGGCAGCGGCGTGCTGGAGCTCGGCGGCCCCGGGGTCACCCTGGCCGAGCTCGCCGCCGCCGTCACCGAGGCCACCGGCACGCCCGTGCGCTACCGCGACCTGCCGGCCGAGGAGCTCACCGCCGCGCTGCAGGAGGCGGGCCTCGAGGCCGGCACCGCCGGGTTCGTCACCGCCATCGACACCTCCATCGCCCGCGGCGAGCTCGACACCGGCGAGGAGACCCTCACCGCGCTGCTCGGCCGGCAGGTGACCCCGCTGGTCGACGCGGTCCGCGCCGCGCGGGGCTGACCACCGCCGACGACATCGGCGATCTCGGCACGGGCGGGTAGCCGCCGGCGGGCCTCCCTTCGAGGGGTGGGGTCCGCCGCCGGGCTCCAGTGCGGCGCTGCCCGTGCCGATCCCGGGAGCATGAACCCCATCGCGTGCCGCGCCGTCGCGCAGGCCGGACTCGTCGCCGCCACCGCCTCGGCCGATGTCGAGGCCCCCTGGCCGCTGCTGCTCGTGGCCGGCTGGCACACCACCGCCGCCGACCTGGTGCTCGCCGACGTCCGGCTGGCCGACGACCTGGCCGCGCTGCCGGTCTGACAGCTAGTGGGCGCGCGCGAAGGCGTGGCCGTCGGGTCCGTGCGAGCGGACCACGACCAGCACGTCCTCGCTCTGCAGCGTCCCGATCAGCGGGTCGTCGTAGCGCAGGGTGCGCCCGCCGCGGGTGACCGACAGGACGATGTCGCGCAGGTCGCGCGGGCCGAGCCCGACCTCCCCGGAGCTGACCGTGCGCTGCGAGATGTCGAGCCCCTGGCCGCCCGTGAGCAGGTCCTCCACGACCGAGACCACCCGCGGGCTGTCGGTGGACAGGCCCAGCAGCCGGCCCGACGTCGCCGAGGTGGTGATGACCGTGTCGGCGCCGGACTGGCGCAGGAGGCTCGCGTTCTCCTCCTCGCGGACGCTGGTGGTGATCGGCACGCTCGGGTTGAGCTGGCGCACGGTGAGCGTGATGAGCACCGCGGCGTCGTCCCGGTTGGCCGCCACGATCACCGCGCGGGCGCGCTCGACGTGCGCCCGGCGCAGCACGTCGGTGCGCCCGGCGTCGCCGACGATGCCGGTCAGCCCGATGGAGTTGGCCTCGTCCATCGCCCGCTGGTCGGAGTCGACGACGACGATGTCCTCCAGCCGGGTGCCGGTGGCCCGCAGGGACCGGACGGCGCTGCGGCCCTTGGTGCCGTAGCCGCACACGATGACGTGCTGGCGCACGCGGGACCTCCAGCGTCGGATGCGGAACTCCTCGCGCGAGCGCGCGGTGAGCGCCTCGAGCGTGGTCCCGATGAGCACGATCAGGAACAGCACGCGCAGCGGCGTGATGAACAGGATGTTGACCAGCCGCGCGCCCTCGGTGATCGGCGTGATGTCGCCGTAGCCGGTCGTCGAGAGCGTGACGGTGGCGTAGTAGACGGCGTCGAGCAGCGAGATGCCGACCTCGTCGCCGTCGCGGTAGGAGTCGCGGTCGAGCCAGACGATGAGGACCGTCAGCGCCAGGAAGAAGCTCGCGAAGGCCACCCGGCGCCACACCTGGCGGGTCGGCGACTCCTCCACGTGGGCGAGCTGGACCCCGGTGTGCGGGTCGTCCGCCGCCTGTCCGCTCATCACGTCAGCGGACGATAGCGAGCGGGCGCGGTGCGCACCGGGATGCCGGTGCGCACCGCCCTCGAACGGGTCAGCTCGAGGCGGCCCCGCGCTCCCGCGCGGCCAGCTCGCGCTTGAGCACCTTGCCCGCCGCCGACACCGGGATGGCGTCGATGAAGACGACGTCGCGCAGCCGCTTGTACGGGGTGACCCGGTCGTTGACCGCGGCCATGACCGACCCGGCGGTCAGCGCCCGCCCGGCGTCGTCGTCGCGGCGGACGACGTAGGCCACCGGCAGCTCCCCGGCCTCCTCGTCGGGCCGGCCCACCACCGCTGCGCCGGCCACCCCCGGCACGCCGAAGAGGACCTCCTCCAGCTCCCGCGGGAACACGTTGTAGCCCTTGTAGAGCAGCATGTCCTTGGTGCGGTCGACGATCGAGAGGTAGCCGTCCTCGTCGAGGACGCCGACGTCGCCGGTGTGGAACCAGCCGTCGGGGTCGATCGACTCCGCCGTGGCCTCGGGCCGGTGGGCGTAGCCGCGCATGACCTGGGGGCCGCGGATGCACACCTCGCCGCGCTCGCCCACGGGCAGCGGGTCGCCGCCCCCGAGCGGGCGGATGGTGATCTCGGTGTCGAACACGGGCACGCCGACCGTCCCGGCCTTGCGGGTGCCGGACCGGAACGACGGGTTGCCGGTGGCCTGCATGGTGACCTCGGTGAGCCCGTAGCCCTCGCCGATGACCGCGTCGGGCAGCACCGCCTGCAGCCGCTCGATCAGCGGCACGGGCAGCGGCGCCGCGCCGCTGGAGACGCCACGGACGTGCGACCAGTCGGCCTCGGCGAAGCCGGGCACCTGCAGCAGCGCGACGAACACCGGCGGGGCGCCGCCGATGCTGGTCACCCGGTACCGCTGGGCGTCCTCCACGTACCTCACCGGGTCGAAGCGCATGTGGACGACCGTCGTCGTGCCGGCCATGACCATGCCGTTGAGGTAGCCGATCGCCCCCATCGCGTGGAACCACGGCGTCAGGTTGACCAGCGTGGCCGTGCCCAGCCGGATCGGGCACTCGTCCTCGCCGAGGACCTGCCGCAGGGTGACGTCGCCGGCCTCGTCGAGCTCGGGCAGCGAGCCCGACGTCCAGCACGCCGACTGCAGCACGTTGGTGACGACGTTGCGGTGCGGCAGCTCCACGCCCTTGCTCACCCCGGTGGTGCCGCCCGTGTAGGCCAGGTGGGCGAGGTCGGCGGCCGGGTCGACGGCGGCGTCGAGGTGCCGGTCGGTGGGGTCGGCGGCCAGCAGGTCGGCGAGGTCGACGTCGCCGTCGGCGAGCCCGTCGAGGCGGGCGGCGAGGTCGAGGGTGTGCGCCTCGCCGGTGACGACGACGGTCCGCACCGGGGTGGCCTCCAGCGCCGGGCGCACGAAGGGCAGCACCTGGTCCCAGGTGACCAGGACGGTGGCGCCGGCGTCGGTGAGCTGGGCGGCGAGGTCGGCGGCCGGCAGCAGCGGGTTGGTGGGGGAGAAGACCGCCCCGGCCATGACCACGCCGTAGTAGACGGCCGGGTACTGGCGGCAGTTCGGGATGTGCACGGCCACGACGTCGCCGCGGCCCACGCCGGAGGCGGCCAGCCAGTTCGCGACGGCGCACGCCCGCCGGCCGAGCTCCTCGAAGGTCAGCTCGACGTCGTGGTCGACGAAGGCCGTCCTCGTCCCCCAGCGGCGCACCGCCGCACGCAGGATCGACCCGACCGGTACCGCCGGGTAGTCCAGGGAGCGCGGCAGCCCGGGCGGCCAGCTCGCGGCGGTGGAGGTGGGCGCGTCCTGCGTGGCGGTCATGCGGGTCCTTCCGTCCGGGGCCGTTCCACGACAGCGTGGCCCAGCCCACAGCGCCTGTCGAGCACCCTCCGGTGCCGGGCGACCGCGGCTTGCGACCATGGCCGGGTGAGCGACCAGCGCAGTGCCCTCGTCCTCGGCGGCGGCGGCATCACCGGCATCGCGTGGGAGATCGGCCTGCTGACGGGCCTGGCCGAGGCCGGTGTCGACCTGACCGGCGCCGACCTCGTCGTCGGCACCTCGGCCGGCAGCGTCGTCGGCGCCCAGGTGACCAGCGGCGCGGAGCTCGGGGAGCTGTACCGCCGCCAGCTCGAGCCCCCGTCGTCGGAGCGCGCGGCCCGGATGGGGCGGGGGGCGCTGGCCGCCTTCGCCTGGGCGGTGCTGCGCAGCCGCGGCAGCGACACCGCGTTCCGCCGGCGGATGGGGGCGCTGGCGCTCCGGGCCGAGGCCGCCGGCGTGACCCCGCCGGAGCAGGAGCGGCTCGACGTCATCGGCTCCCGCCTGGTGTCGCGGGAGTGGCCCGGGCGGGCGCTCACCGTCACCGCCGTCGACGCCGCCACCGGGGAGTTCCGCACCTTCGACCGCTACTCCGGCGTGCCGCTCGTGCACGCGGTCGCGGCCAGCTGCGCCGTCCCCGGCGTCTACCCGCCGGTGACCATCGACGGCCGCCGCTACGTCGACGGCGGGATGCGCTCGGCGGCCAACGCCGACCTCGCCTCCGGGTACGAGCGGGTCGTCGTGCTGGCGCCGATCGCGCGCGGCGCGGGCCCCATGGCCAGCGTCGACGCCCAGGTCAGCGGCATGGTGGCGCGGGTCGCCGTCGTCTCGCCCGACCCGGCCGCCCGCCGGGCCATCGGCCGCAACGTGCTCGACCCGGCGGCCCGCCGGCCCTCGGCCGAGGCCGGCCGCGCGCAGGCGTCGACGGTGGCCGGGGAGGTCGCCGCCGCCTGGTCCGGCTGAGCGGCCGCCGGAGGGGGACCACCGGCCGTCCGGTCGCGGCTCCGGTCGCGGCTCCGTCGCCGGGCTGGGATCGTCCGGGCCGGCGGCGACGTCGCCGTCCGAGCCCGGGGGAGCGCACCCATGTCACGTGCCCACCGCCGGACCGCAGCGCTGAGCGCCGCGGTCCTCGCCGTCCCGCTGTTCCTGACCGGCCCGGCCACCGCCGCCCCGCCGCAGGCGGCCGGGCCCGAGGCGGAGGAGCTGCTGGTCATCGGGCACCGCGGCGCCTCGGGCTACCGGCCCGAGCACACGCTGGCCTCCTACGAGCTGGCCGCCCGGATGGGTGCGGACCACGTCGAGCCCGACGTGGTGAGCACGTCGGACGGCGTGCTGGTCACCCGCCACGAGAACGAGATCTCCGGGACGACGGACGTCGCCGAGCGCCCCGAGTTCGCCGACCGGCGCACCACGAAGACGATCGACGGCACCGAGCTGACCGGCTGGTTCACCGAGGACTTCACCCTCGCCGAGCTGCGGACGCTGCGGGCGGTCGAGCGGCTCCCCGAGCTCCGCGAGGAGAACCGGCTGTACGACGGGCTGTACCAGGTGCCCACCCTCCAGGAGGTGCTCGAGCTGCGCGAGGAGCTCAGCCGAGAGCTGGACCGGGAGATCGGCGTCTACATCGAGACCAAGCACCCGACGTACTTCGACGCCATCGGGCTGTCGCTGGAGGAGCCGCTGCTGGCCGCGCTCGACGAGGCCGGGCTCGACCGTGACCGCTCGCCGGTGTTCGTCCAGTCCTTCGAGACGGCGAACCTGCGCGAGCTCGACGAGGTCGCCGACGTGGCGCTGGTGCAGCTGATGTCGAACACCGGCGCGCCCGCTGACCTGGTCGCGGCGGGTGACCCGCGGACCTACGCCGACCTGGCCACCGCCGAGGGGCTGGCCGGCATCGGCGAGTACGCCGACGGGGTGGGCCCGGACAAGAACCTGGTCATCCCGCGGGAGGCCGACGGCACGCTGGGCGAGCCGACGTCCTTCGTGGCCGACGCGCACGCCGCGGACCTGCTCGTGCACCCGTACACCTTCCGCAACGAGAACGAGTTCCTCCCCGTCGAGCTGCGCGACCCGGGCGAGGAACCCGGCGACTACGGCCGGGCGATCGAGGAGCAGCTGGTGTTCTGGGAGACCGGCATCGACGGGATCTTCACCGACAACCCCGACACCGGCGTCGTCTCCCGCGACCTGTTCCTGCAGGGGGAGGACCAGGCGGCCGCCTGAGCGCCCTCCCTCGCCGGTGACCACGGCGCCGTGACCACGTCCTGAGCCCTCGGGCTGGTCGCGGCGCCGTGGTCACCGGGAAGAGCGCGCAGGGGACGGGGTGTTGGAGCGGACGTGAAGGTCGAGATCTGGTCCGACGTCGTCTGTCCCTGGTGCCACATCGGCAAGCGCCGCTTCGAGGCCGCGCTGGCCCGCTTCCCGCACCGGGACGCCGTCGAGGTGGAGTGGAGGGCCTTCGAGCTCGACCCGGGCGCGCCCTCGGCCGCCGCCGGCGAGCCGGTGACGCCGACGGAGTACGCCGAGCGGCTGGCCCGCAAGTACGGCACGTCGGTGCCCGCCGCGCAGCAGATGACCGACTCCATGACCCAGCAGGCCGCCGCCGAGGGGCTGGACTTCCGCTTCGACCGCGCGGTGCGGGCCAACACCCTCGACGCCCACCAGGTCCTCCACCTGGCGGCCGAGCGCGGGGTGCAGGACGCGGTCAAGGAGCGGCTGCTGACCGCCTACTTCGGCGAGGGCGAGGCCGTGGGCGACCGCGAGACCCTCGTCCGGCTGGCCGCCGAGGCGGGGCTGGACGCCGACGAGGTGCGCGCGGCGCTGGCCGACCAGCGGTACGCGGGCGCGGTGCGGGCCGACGAGGCCGAGGCGCAGGCCCTGGGCATCAGCGGCGTGCCGTTCTTCGTCGTCGACCGGAGGTACGGCGTCAACGGCGCACAGTCCGCCGACGCGCTGCTGCAGGTGCTCGAGCGCGCCTGGGCCGAGCGCACGCCGCTCGTCCCCGTGATCAGCGGCGGCGAGGTCTGCGGCCCCGACGGCTGTTCGGTCTGACCGGACGCCTAGGACAGGTGTCGCCGTTCGCACCGTGGGCCGGGGGCGGTCGCGAGTCCCCGGTCGGCGGTGAGGAGCGCACACCCCAGCCTCTCGGCGAGGGCGGCACAGGTGGCGTCGCAGGCGGTCAGGTTCGACCGCAGCTGCCAGATCCGGGGGAGCAGCGAGGTGTGCGGGTACCGCTCGATCCCCAGGAGCACCAGGTCGTCGACGGCCTCGGCGGCTCGATCGGCCCCGACGGCCCCGGTGGCGGTGAGCCTGCGCAGTCCTGAGGCGACCTCGACGTCGACCAGCGCCGGTGCGTGCAGGTCGTCGGCCCGCACGAGGTCGTGGAGCTCGGCGGCGCGTCCACCGGTCTGCAGGAGCAGGCGCAGGACCACGGAGGCGTCGAGGACGACGGACACCTCAGCGCACGCCGCGTTCGGCGTGCACGGCCGCGACGATCTGCTCGGAGTCGACGGGGACGTCGGCGCGTGCCGTCACGCGCGAGAGGAACTCCTCCGCGGTCGGTCGCCGGGCCAGCCCGCTGACCTCCCTCCGGAGGTACTCGGACAGCGACAGCCCAGCGCGGGCTGCGCGTACCCGCAGGACCTCGTGGACGTCGTCCGGGACGTCCCGGACCTGGATCGTCCTGGCCATGCAGGCGCTCTACGTGCAGTGCATGAAGTCTGCACCCACCGACGCGTCAGACCACCGGTCGGGCGACCAGCGAGCCGGCCGAGTGCTCCTCGCGCAGGCGGGTCTTGAGCACCTTGCCGCTCGGGTTGCGCGGCAGCGCGCCGACGACCGAGTACTCGCGCGGGTTCTTGTAGCGGGCCAGCCGCTCGCGGCACCAGGCGGTGAGCTCCTCCGCCGTCGGCGGGTCGGCCGCGTCCCGCGGGGCGACGACGGCCAGCGGCGCCTCCCCGAAGCGCGCGTCGGGGACGCCGATCAGCGCCACCTCGGCCACCTTCGGGTGCGCGGCCAGGACGTCCTCGACCTCGGCGCAGTACACGTTCTCGCCGCCGGTGATGATCATGTCCTTCTTGCGGTCGACGACGTAGAGGTAGCCCTCCTCGTCCTGCCGCACGAGGTCCCCGGAGTGGAACCAGCCGCCGGCGAAGGCCTCGGCCGTCGCCTCCGGCTTGCCCCAGTACTCCTTCATCACCATCGGGCTGCGGTACACGATCTCGCCGACCTCGCCCTGCGGGACGTCCCGCATCGCGTCGTCGACCACGCGGACCTCGACGTTGAGCATCGGCGTGCCGACCGAGCCGATCTTGCGCACCGAGTCCTCGCCGCGCAGGAAGGTGGTCACCGGGCTGCACTCGGTCTGGCCGAAGGCGGTCACCACCTCCGCCTGCGGGAACGTGTCGATCATCGTGCGCAGCAGCGTCGTCGACGCCGGGGCCGCGCCCCACGAGATGCGGCGCAGCGACGACAGGTCGCGGTCGGCGATCCCGGGGACGGCGACCACCGCGGCCCACATCGCCGGCACCAGGAAGATGCTGCTCACCCGCTCCCGCTCGATCAGGTCGAGCGTGGCGACGGGGTCGAACCCGCCCGAGCGCAGGATCACGTGGGTGCCGCCGAGCAGCAGCGGCGGCAGGCCCCCGGCCAGCCCGGCGATGTGGAACAGCGGCGCGCCGGGGACGGCGACCCGGTCGTCGGGGTCCCAGCCGAGGTGGGTGACCTGGCTGAACACGTGCATCAGCAGGTTGTGGTGGGTGAGCACGGCGCCCTTGGGCCGGCCGGTCGTGCCCGAGGTGTACATGATGAACGCCGGCGCGGACTCGTCGACCGTGACCTCGAGCGGCTCGGCACCGGCCGCGGCCAGCGCCGCCTCCAGCTCCTCGCCGATGGTCAGCACCGTGCTCACCCCGGGCGCCTGGGCGCGGGCCTTGGCGCCCACCTCGGCCATCGCGGCGTCGACCACGAGGGCCGTCGCACCGCTGTCGGTGAGCACGTAGGCCACCTCGTCGGCCACCAGCCGGAAGTTGACCGGCACCACGACCGCACCCAGCCGCACGCCGGCCAGGTGGGCCTCCCAGGTCTCCAGCCCGTTGAGCGCCAGGACGGCGACGCGGTCGCCGCTGCCGACGCCGCGGCCGGCCAGGGTGCGGGCCAGGCGGGTCACCCGCTCGTCGAGCTCGGCGTAGGTGCGCCCGGTCCCCTCGAAGCGCAGCGCCACCGCCCCGGGCGTGCGGCGGGCCCAGCGGGCGAGCTGGTCCGACGCGGTCATGCCGCGTCCGGCGAGGGTCGGGACGTCCACGGGGGCCTCCTCGGTCGGTGTGACCCGCGTCATGCTGTCGGGGGGGCCGAGGGCGGTCAAGCCTGACCGTTGCCGCCCTCCCCGGCGACCAGGAGCCGGGCGGCGAGGCCCTTCCACAGCGCCAGGTGCGGGTCGGTGGCCGCCGGGCGCTCGGCGAAGGCGTACACGCAGGCGACACCGCGCATGCTGGTGAACAGCAGCTCGCAGACCTCCGCGTAGCGCGGTGCGGCCGCGACCTCCGGACCCCAGATGCCGTCGGCCACCCGCCGGATCGCCGCGCGCAGCCGCCGCTCCTCGGTCCGCAGGGCCGCCCGCAGCCCCGGGTCGGTGCGCGCCGCCGTCCACAGCTCCATCGCCGCCCAGAACGGCGGCTCCTGGAACGTCGCCCACAGGAGGTCGATCGCCCGGTCGACCCGCTCGGGGCCGGCGGGCTGGTCGGCCATCACGGCCGCGGCCCGCGCCTCCACCTCGGCCAGCAGCGTGGTCGACAGGTGCCCGGCCGCGGCGACGAGCAGCTCGGCGCGGGAGGGGAAGTGGTGCAGCAGCCGGCCGCGGGACACCCCGGCCCGGGCCTGGACGGCGAGGGTGGAGGCGCCGGCGTAGCCGTCCTCGACCAGGCAGGCCACGGCGGCGTCGAGGATCAGCGCCCGGCTGCCCGCCGTGCGCGCCGAGCGGGTGCGCAGCGGCGCGCCGGCCGGGACGGGATCGGCGGTCACCCGCGGCAGGGTAAGCCCCGGCGGGGCCCGCGAACAGTCACCGTTGACCGTGCAGGGTGACCGCTGTCACGCTGCGGCCCGACCGCTCGACGACGGAAGGCGCCCCGTGGACTTCGACGACACTCCCGACGAGGCCGCCTACCGGGCGCGCGTCCGGGCCACGCTGGAGGAGCACGACGCCGAGCTGCTGCACGTGCGGCCGGGGGAGCCGACCGACGCCCGCCTGCGCGAGGCCGAGCTGCGCGCCACCCAGCGGGTACTGGCCGACGCCGGGCTGGTCGGCGTCACGTGGCCGCGGGAGCACGGCGGGCAGGGCGGCACGCTGGTGCAGCAGGCGATCGTGGCGCAGGAGCTGGCCCGCGCGCGGGTGCCCACGCTGGTCAACCACATCGGCATCGGCATGTGCGGGCCCACGGTCATCGCGCACGGCAGCGACGACCAGCGCTCCCGGTACCTGACCCGGCTGCTGCGCGCCGACGACGTGTGGTGCCAGCTGTTCAGCGAGCCGGCCTCGGGCTCGGACCTGGCGGCGCTGCGCACCTCCGCCGTCCGCGACGGCGAGGACTGGGTGGTCAACGGCCAGAAGGTGTGGACGACGCTCGCCCACGTCGCCGACCTCGGCATCCTGCTCACCCGCACCGACCCGACGCGGCCCAAGCACGCCGGGCTGACGATGTTCGTCGTCGACATGCACGCCCCCGGCGTCACCGTCCGGCCGCTGCGGCAGATGACCGGCGGTGCCGACTTCAACGAGGTCTTCTTCGACGACGTCCGCATCCCCGACGGCGAGCGGCTCGGCGAGCCGGGGGAGGGCTGGCGGGTCGCGCTCACCACGCTGATGAACGAGCGGGTGGCGATCGGCGGGGCCGGCAGCGACATCGGCCAGTCGGCCGAGGCGCTGGCCGCCCACGCCCGCGACCGGCTGCCCGCGCTCGGCGCCGACCAGCAGGCGCTCGCCCGCCAGGCGGTGGGCCGGGCGCTGGTTGCCGCGCTGGCCAGTCGCTACACCGGCTACCGCCGCTTCACCGCGCTGAGCAAGGGCGGCGTGCCCGGCCCCGAGGCCAGCGCCGGCAAGCTCGGCGGCACCGCCGCGGCCCGGCTGGTGTCCGACGCCGGTGTCCGCCTGCTCGGGGACGAGGCGGTGCTCGGCGCCACCGCCGACGGCGACGAGACCTGGCAGAGGGCCCAGGCCTACGTGCCGGGCATCGCCATCGCCGGCGGCACCGACCAGGTGCTGCGCAACATCCTCGGCGAGCGGGTGCTGGGCCTGCCGCCGGAGCCCCGGACCGACAAGACCGCCCCCTTCTCGAGGTGACGACGGTGGACTTCGACCTCTCCGACGACCAGCGCGACGCCGCCGCCGGCGCCCGCGCGTTCTTCACCGGCTCGGTGTCGACGGCGGCCGCGCGCGCCGCGCTCGAGGGCACCGCGGCCCCCGCGCCCGGCCGCGAGGCGCTGGCCGACATCGGCTTCCTCGGCATCACCGTGCCCGAGTCGGCCGGTGGTGCCGGCGGCAGCGTGCTCGACCTCGCCGTCGTCGCCGAGCAGGCCGGTGCGGTGCTGGCCGCGCCGTCCCTGGTGACGGCGGCCCGCGCGGCGGTGCTGCTGGAGTCCGCACCCGACCTGGCCGCGCAGCTCGCCGACGGGTCCACCGCGATCGCCGTCCTCGACGGGCCCGTGACCGGGTCGGCGCCCTCGATCGACGCCGCCGACGCCACCCTCTTCCTCGGCCTGGACGGCGGCACCCTCGTCGCCGGCGAGGGCGTGGTGGTGCCCGGGCGGCCGCTGGACGCCACCCGCGGCCTGGCCTCGGTGCGGCTGACCACCCGCCGGGTGCTGGCCGAGGACGCCGGCGAGCGGTGGGCGCGGGCCCGCGCGGTCGGCGCGGTGGTGCTGGCCGCCGAGGACCTCGGCGCGGCCGACCGGGCGGTGCAGCTCGGCGTGGCCTACGCCAAGGAGCGCGAGGCGTTCGGCCGGCTGATCGGCTCCTACCAGGCGGTCAAGCACATGCTCGTCGACGCGTGGGTCGGCGTGGAGCAGCTGCGGTCGCTGGTGTGGTGGGCGGCGTGGGCCGCCGACGCCGCGCCCGCCGACGCCGCGCCCGCCGAGCTCCCGCTGGCCGCCGCGGCCGCCAAGGCCTACGCCGCCGAGGCCCTCGAGCGGGCCGCGGAGACCCTGGTGCAGGTGCACGGCGGGATCGGCTTCACCTGGGAGCACGACGCGCACCTGTACTGGCGCCGGGCGAAGGTCGACCGGCTGCTGCTCGGCGACGCCGGCGAGCACCACGACACCGTCGCCCGCCTGGCCGTCGCCGGCGCCCTGGGGTGAGCCCCACCCAGCTGCGCTACGAGGTGGCCGACCGGGTCGCGACGATCACGCTGTCGCGGCCCGAGCGGCTCAACGCCTTCACCGCGGTCATGGCCGGCGAGCTGGCCGGGGCCGCGGCGGCCGCCGACGCCGACGACGCGGTGCGGGTGGTCGTCGTCACCGGCGAGGGGCGGGCGTTCTGCGCGGGCGCCGACCTCGCCGCCGGCTCCGGCGGCCTGGGCGACCGCGCCCGCGGCGCGGCCGTCGACGACCCCGCCGGCCGGGGCACCGTGGGCGGCCTGCCCCGCGACTGGGGCGGGGTGGCCTCGCTGCCCTTCGCCGCGCTGCGCAAGCCGGTGATCGCGGCGGTCAACGGCCCCGCGGTGGGCATCGGCGCCACGCTCACCCTGCCGATGGACGTCCGGATCGCCGCCGAGTCGGCCCGCTTCGGCTTCGTCTTCGCCCGCCGCGGCATCGTCCCGGAGGCCGCCTCGTCGTGGTTCCTGCCGCGGGTGGTCGGCATCAGCCAGGCGATGGAGTGGGTGGCCACCGGCCGGGTCTTCGGCGCCGAGGAGGCGCTGCGCGGGCGGCTGGTGTCGCGGGTGGTGCCCGACGCCGAGCTGCTGCCCGCCGCCCACGCGCTCGCCGCCGAGATCGCCGACAACACCAGCGGGGTGGCCGTCGGCGCGGCCCGGCAGCTGCTGTGGTCGATGCTCGGTGCGCCCTCGCCCTGGGACGCGCACCGCGCCGAGACCCGGGCGCTCGCCGAGCTCGCCAGCGGCCCCGACGTGGCCGAGGGCGTGGCCGCCTTCCTCGCCAAGCGGGCGCCGGACTTCACCGCCCCGCTCGGCGACGGCGAGGTCGCCGGGGTCCCGCGCTGGCCCGCGCCGCCGGACGACGCCGGGCCACCCCCGGGATAGACGAGGGGCGGCCCGGCGTCGTCCGCGGGTCAGGACAGCAGCTCGCGCACCTGCCGCCACCGTGCGGCGGCCTCGTGCCGGGCGGCGAGCGCCTCCTCGAGCGGAACGGGGCGGAAGCGGGTCCGCGTCCCCGGCGAGGACTGGCCCACCAGGTCCAGGTCGGCGCTGATGACCGTGGCCACCATGGCGTAGCCGCCACCGGAGACCGCGTCCCGGTGCAGGATGATCGGCTCCACCCCGCCCGGGACCTGGATCGACCCCAGCGGGTACCCCGCGTCGACGATGTTGGACAGGTCCGACCCGGCGCCGAACGGCTGCTCCCGGTCCTGCCACTCGAGCGTCCCGCCGCTGTACCGGAAGCCGATCCGGTCGGCGACCGGGGTCAGCGTCCAGGTGGTGTCGAGCAGCGTGGCCAGTCCCCGCTCGGTGAGCCGGTAGTCGTAGAGGCCGAGCACCACCCGGAGGTCGACGTCCTTCGACAGCGCCGGCCGCAGCTCCTCGGGCACCGACCTCCCGGCCGTCCCCGAGCCGGTCCCCACCGGCAGGACGTCGCCGGCGCGCAGCACCCGGCCCTCGAACCCGCCGAACGAGCCGAGGGTGTACGTGCTGCGGCTGCCCAGGACGACGGGCACGTCGAGGCCCCCGGACACGGCCACGTAGATCCGGGCCCCCGCCTCCAGGTAGCCGAACGAGAGCTCGGCCCCGGCCGCCACCTCGACCGACTCCCACTGGGGGACCGGCTCGCCGTCGAGCAGGGCCGGCATGCGGCCCCCCGTGACGGCGACGACGGCCCGCTCGGTGAACCGCAGGTGCGGCCCCATGTAGGCGGCCTCGACCACGGCGGCACCGGGGTCGTTGCCGACGAGGAGGTTGGCCACCCCGGAGGAGTAGAGGTCGACCGCCCCCGACGGCGGGATCCCGACGTCGTAGTACCCGGTGCGCCCGCGGTCCTGGACGGACGCGGCCAGGCCCGGCGCGACGATCTCAACGGCCATCGAGCACCTCCAGCAGTGCGGCGTTGTACTCGTCCGGCGCGGCGAGGAAGTCGTCGAGCCGGAACTCCACCTCCTGCTGGCGGAAGCGGAAGGTGCCCGCGGAGACCTCCTCGCCGATCTCCCGGTAGCGGCGCTCGTCGATGGCCGTGAACTTCACCAGGTCGCCGGGCCGGAAGAACACCATGAAGTCGGCGAAGTCCCCGAGGGTCTGCGTGGGATCGAAGATCGGCGCCGGCGTGACGCCGAACATCTGGTAGCCGCCGGCGCCCCGCACGGAGTAGACGCAGGCGAAGCAGCCCCCGTGCCCGACGGTGAGCGGCGGGGTGTCGGTGCGCGGCCGGAGGTACTTGGGGACCTGGAGCTGCCGCTCCCGGGAGACCATCTGGTACAGGAACGGCAGGCCGGCGACGAACCCCACCATCGAGGTCAGCCACGGCGAGCCGGAGTGCCGGGCGATGAACTCCTCGGTCGAGGCCAGCCCGTTCTCGGCCGCCGCGAACTCCAGGTCGTTGCCCTCCGGGCGCTGGTGCCGGTCGCGGAACCGGGCCGCGGTCTCGTTGGTGTACGGGTCGTCGTACCAGACCGGCACCTCGACGATGCGCGTCCGCAGGGCCAGGGACGGCGCCGACTCGACCTCCCGCTCGACCTCCCGGACCTGCGCCTCCAGCACGTCGGGGGCGATGACGTCCGGGTCGAACCGCACGAGGAACGACGCGTTGGCCGGGCAGATGTCGGCGACCCCCGCCAGCTGCCGGTCGGCCAGCGCCCGGGTCATGGCCGTCGCCGCGAAGTTGACCTCCAGGCTCATCGCCTCGTCGAGCTGCACGACGAGGTGCTCGTCGCCGCCCCACGAGTAGCGGCTGGGCCGCCGGGCGCTCACGCGCTCCTCCGGGCCAGGCCGGCCTCGCTGCTGTCGGTCATCCACTCCTCCAGTGACGTGGTGTGGTAGCTCCCGGCCACGAAGCCGGGGTGGTCGGCGAGCCGGCGCAGGAAGGGGGCGGTCGTGGCGACGCCCTCGACCTCCACCTCGTCGAGGGCCCGCCGGGCGCGCGCCAGCGCGGTCTCCCGGGTGTCGCCCCAGACGACGACCTTGGCGAGCAGCGAGTCGTAGAACGGCGGGACCTCCCCGCCCTGCTCGCTGCCGGAGTCGACCCGGACGAACGGCCCCCCGGGCAGGTGCAGCCGCGCGAGGGTGCCGGGGCTGGGCAGGAACCCCGTGTCGGGGTCCTCCGCGTTGAGCCGGAACTCCAGGGCGTGGCCCTGCACCCGGACCTCCTCCTGGGGAAAGGACAGCGGGTCGCCGGCCGCGACGGTGAGCTGCTCGCGCACCAGGTCCCGGCCGGTGACCATCTCGGTGACCGGGTGCTCCACCTGGATGCGGGTGTTCATCTCGATGAAGTGGAACTCGGCCCGCTCGGGGTCGTAGAGGAACTCGACGGTGCCCGCACCGTGGTAGCCCACCTCGGCGGCGAGGGCGACCGCCGCGCCGGTCATCCGCTCCCGCACCGCCTCGGGCAGACCCGGGGCGCCGGCCTCCTCCACGACCTTCTGCCGGCGGCGCTGCAGCGAGCACTCCCGCTCGCCGAGGTGGACGAACCGCTCGCCGTCGCCGAAGACCTGCACCTCCACGTGCCGGGCCCGCTGGACCAGCCGCTCCAGGTAGACCTCGGGGTTGCCGAAGGCCGACCGGGCCTCGCCCTGCACCCGCGGCAGCGCCTCGCGGAGCTCCTCGGCGGAGGCCACCACCCGGATCCCGCGGCCGCCGCCCCCGGCCGCGGCCTTGATGGCCACGGGGAAGCCGGTGGACCCGGCCACCTCGAGCGCCTCCTCCACCGTGGCCACCGGCCCGTCGGACCCCGGCACGGTCGGCACTCCCGCCCGGGCGGCGGTCTGCCGGGCCAGGACCTTGTCGCCCATGAGCCGGATGGCCTCGGGGGAGGGCCCGACGAAGGTCAGGCCGGCACCGACGACCTTGCCGGCGAACGAGGCCCGCTCGGACAGGAAGCCGTAGCCGGGGTGCACCGCGTCGGCACCGGCGTCGAGGGCGGCGGCCACCACCGCGTCCTCGTCGAGGTAGCTGCGGGTCGCCGGCGCGGGCCCGACGACCCGGTGGGTGTCGGCCATCCGGACGTGCAGCGCGCCGACGTCGGCCTCGCTGCACACGGCGACGGTCCGGAGGCCGAGCTCCCGGGCCGCCCGCAGGACGCGGACGGCGATCTCCCCCCGGTTGGCGACGAGCAGGGTCTGCACCGCGGCCTCAGCCGACGTCGACCGTGGCGACCGCGTCACCGGCGCCGAGGACCGACTGGTCCTCGGCGACGAAGGCGGTGAGGCTGCCGTCCGCGCCGGCCTTCACCTCGGCGTACTGCTTCATGATCTCGACCAGGCCGATGGTCTGGTCGGCGGTGACCGCGGCGCCCTCCTCGGCGAACGGCGGCTGGTCGGGCGCGGGGCGGCGGTAGAAGACGCCGGGCAGGGGGGAACGGACGGTGTGCTCAGGCAACGCTTCCTCCAGGGTTCTCGGTCCGGGCGGCCGCCACCACACCGCGGACGGCGGTGGCGACCTCCACGGCGTTCGGGGTGTCCGAGTGCACGCAGATGCTCTCGAAGGTCACCGGGATCCGCGTCCCGGTGTCGGTCTCTGCCTCGCCCTCGGCGAGCGCGAGCCGGGCCCGCCGCTCGGCCAGCTCCGGCGGGGTGGCGTGGGGGCGGCGGGCGATGATCAGCGAGCCGTCGGCCCGGTAGCCGAGGTCGACGAAGAACTCGCCCACGAACGGCACCCCGCGCCGGCCGGCCACCCGCTCGTGCGCCGTCCCCACCAGGCCGTACACCGGGACCCCGTACTGGACGGCGACGTCGCACACCGCGTCCATGAGCGCCTCGTCGCGGCCGACCATCCCGTAGAGGGAGCCGTGCGGCTTGATGTGGGACAGCCGCACGCCCTCGGCGTCGAGGAAGGCGCGCAGGGCGCCCACCTGGTAGAGGACGAGGTCGCGGACCTCCTCGGGGGTGAGCGCCATCTCCCGTCGGCCGAAGCCGACCGGGTCCGGCAGCCCCGGGTGGGCGCCGACGGCGACGCCTGCGGACGCGGCCGCGGTGACGACCTCGTGGATGCCCACGGGGTCGCCGGCGTGGAAGCCGCAGGCGACGTTGACGGCGTCCACCAGCGGCAGCAGCGCCTCGTCGTTGCCGAAGGAGTGGATGCCGTACGACTCGCCCATGTCGGAGTTGATGCTGACCGTCACGATCGTGTCCTTCCCTCTGCGGTGTGGCCCTCTGCGGTGTGGCCCTCTGCGGTGTGGTCCGCCCCGGCCGCCCGCGCGGCCGCGGCGACGGCGTCGGCGACCGGGGTGCGGGGTACCCGGTCCAGGACCGCCTGCGGGTGCAGCGCGGGGCCCGGCAGCGAGAGCAGCACGCGCCACAGCTCGCTCGCGGTGTCGGCCAGCACACCGCGGCCGGTGGCGGTGCGCACGGTGAACCCACCCGGCCCGCAGGAGACCCGGGCCGGGTGGGCGCCGTCCTCCAGCACCTGGTTCACCAGGCGGGCGACCTCCCACCGGGCACGACGACCGGCCAGGACGGCCGACCACGCGTCGGTGGCCACCGCCCGTCCGCACGCTCCGCACACGGCGCTCTCCTCGGACGGTCCGGTCAGGGCATGACGTCGCCGGAGTTGGGCCCCAGCGTCTGCCCGACGTACAGGTCGCCGCCGGGCGAGGCGGCGAGCAGCACCGCGGTGGGGGCGACCTCCTCGGGGCGGCCGAAGCGGCCCAGCGGGAGCTCCTCGCGCTTGGCGCGCTTCCAGTCCTCGGAGATGCCCTCGACCAGCGGGGTCTCGATCGGCCCCGGGGCGATGGCGTTGACGAGCACGCCGTCCGGGGCGACCTCCAGCGCCAGCGCCTTGGTCAGCCCCAGCACGCCGGCCTTGGCCGCGCTGTAGTGCGTCAGCGACGTCCCGCCCTTGATGGCCAGCTGCGAGGCGATGTTGATCACCCGTCCCGATCCGCGCGCGACCATGCCGGGGACCACGTACCGGCACAGCAGGAAGACGCCGGTCAGGTCCACGTCGATCGTCTCCCGCCACTGCGCCAGGGACATCTCGACCAGCGGTGACTGCGTGAGGATGCCCGCCGCGTTGACCAGGACGTCGATGCGCCCGAGCGCCTCCTCGGTGGCCGCGACCGCGCGGCGCACCGACGCCTCGTCGGCGACGTCGGCACCGACGCCCCCGACCGCGCCGAGCTCGCCGGCCACGGTCTGCGCCGCGGCCTCGTCCCGGTCGAGCAGGACGACGCGTGCTCCGGCGGCGACGAAGGCCTCGGCGATGGCCCGGCCGATCCCGCTCGCGCCGCCGGTCACCAGGGCGGCGCGCCCGTCGAGGACGCCCGTCATGCGCGCATCTTGATGGTCAGGCCACCGTCCACGACCAGTTGCTGGCCGGTGACGTAGCGGGCCTGGTGCGAGGTGAGGAAGCGGATCACGTCGGCGACCTCCTCGGGACGCCCCACCCGGCCGAAGGGGATGTCGGCCCCCGCCCGCCGCAGCCCCTCGGGGCCCAGCGAGTTGACGGGGTCGGAGGACTGCGGCGTCTCGATCAGCCCCGGGATGACCGCGTTCACCCGGATGCCGCGGGGGGCCAGCTCCACGGCCAGGCTGCGGCACAGCCCGAGCACCCCCGCCTTGGCGGCGGCGTAGTGCGCGTGGTCCTCCCACCCGTAGATCCCCCCGGCGATCGAGGAGACCGCCACCATCGCCGACCCCTCGGCCATGAACGGCAGGCAGGAGCGGAACGTGCGGAGGACCCCGGTGAGGTCCACCGAGAGCATGTCGTCCCACGCCTCGTCGGAGAGGTCGGCCAGCGAGGCGCGCCGGAGGACCCCGGCGTTGGCGACGACCGCGTCGATGCGCCCGTACGCCTCCTGCGCGGCCCGCGCGAGGTCGTCGACCTGGCGGGAGTCGCGGACGTCGACCGCCACCACGGTGCCGGTCCCGCCGGCGACCTCCACCTGCCGCAGGGTCTCCTGCGGGTCGTGCGGGTCGCCGGGGTAGCTGGCGATGACCACGTGGCCGCCGTCCCGGGCGTAGCCGACCGCGAGGGCGCGGCCGATGCCGCTGGCCGCGCCGGTCACCACCGCCACCGCGGGTCCGTCCCGGTCGACGGGAGCTGCCATCGTCACTTCGGTCCTGCCTCTCCGCACCCGGGCAGCGGTGCCGGGCGGGCGCGTGGCCCGCCCGGCACCGCGGCTCCGCGGTGTCCGGTCCTGGGGTGGGGGGACGTCGTCCGGGTCAGTGCTTGAGCTCGGCCACGGGCTTGGCGAAGAGCATCAGCAGGCCCGAGACGAAGGTGCCGAGCGCGCCGACCCAGAGGGCCGCCGTGCCGGTGTCCGAGGCCGCCGTCACCGCGGTGAAGAGGAAGCCGCCGATGATGGTGCCCGGCTGGCTCATCGCCCCGATGATCACGGTCCCGGTGCCGCGGCAGTCCGTCGGGTAGCACTCACCCATGTAGAAGAGGATCGCGGCGTACGGGCCGACCAGGAAGAACAGCCCGACGGCGTAGGTGGTCACGATCAGCGCGGCCGAGTCGACGAACGGCGCGAGCATGGTCGCGAACGCCAGGCCGGAGATCATCCAGCCGATGACGATCGTCTTCTTGCGGCCGATCCGGTCGCCGAGCCACCCGTGGAACACGTACCCGAAGTACGCCCCCAGGTTGATCACGATCAGCATCCAGAACGCCGTGCTGAGCTCCACGCCCTTGGCGTTGGCCAGGACGGAGGTGCCGAGCACGCTGAAGATGTTGATGCCGAAGAAGTTGATGATCCACGCCGCCGACAGCACGATCGTGTTGCGCCGCAGGCCCGGCTGGAAGATCCGCGCGATCGGGGCGCTGTCGCTGTGCTCGACGCCGTAGTCCGCGGCCAGCTGCTGCGCCTCGGCCCCCCTGCCCTCGGCCTTGAGCCGGCTGAGCTGCTGCTGGAGCTGGAACTGCGGCGTCTCCCGCAGCTTCTTGCCGATCACGACGATGAGCACGACGGCCGGGATCGCGGCCACGACGTACATCCCGCGCCAGCCCAGCGTGTCCAGCGCCACCAGCGCCAGGGCGCTGGACAGCAGGAAGCCCAGCGGCCAGCCGCCCTGGACGAAGGCGTACCAGAGGCCGGGGCGGGCCCGCTTGCGCTCGTCCTCGGTGACCGCGAAGACCTCGTTGAGGTAGGTGGCGTTCACCGACTGCTCGGAGAAGCCCAGGCCGCCGAGGGAGCGGACGGCGACGACCGAGGTCACGCCCGCCCAGGCCGGCTTGGTGGGCAGGATGGCGGTGAGCGCCGAGGCGACCGCCGTCCCCCCGATCGTGACCATCATCCCGCGGCGCCGGCCGAGCCGGTCGATGACCGGGCCGACGCCGAAGGCGACGATCGCGGTGCCGATCGCGATGAGGGTGTTGACCAGGTAGGCGGTGGAGTCGTCCCAGCCGAAGTCGCCCTGCATGGCCGGCAGCAGGGTGCCGAAGAGGCCGTAGTCGAAGACCGCGATGGTCCAGGCCAGCAGGGCCAGCACCATGGCGGTGTTGGTCTCCCGCCGGGTGAAGGGGGCGAACTGCCGGCGCGGTGGACCGGCCTGCAGGAGGCCCTCGGTGGCCGGGACCGGCTGGCCCGGGACCGGCGCGCTCACGCCTGGGCCCCCTGCCACGGGGCGCGGGCGGCGAAGTCGTCGGCGATCTCGTCGAAGGTCGCCCAGCGGACGCCGTCGTGGCCGTTGATGTGCTCGATGAGCCGCTCGAGCATGAGCAGCACCTGCGGGCGGCCCGACACGTCGGGGTGGATCGTGAGGGTGAACGCCGCGTAGTCCATCTCCCGGTGCACCCAGTCGAACTGGTCGCGCCACATCTCCTCGAGGTGGCGCGGGTTGACGAAGCCGTGGCTGTTCGGGCTGGTCTTGACGAACATCATCGGCGGCAGGTCGTCGAGGTACCAGTTCGCCGGGATCTCGATCAGCTCGGTCTCCCGGCCGCGGACCAGGGGCTTCATCCAGTCCTCGGCGGAGGCCGAGTAGTCGATCTTGGTCCAGCTGTCACCGACGCGCACCCGGTACGGGGTGAAGTCGTTGTGCATGAGGGAGTGGTCGTACTTGATGCCCCGCTCGAGCAGCAGCTCGTTGGTCACCGGGGAGAACTCCCACCACGGCGCGACGTACCCGGTGGGACGGCGCCCGGCCTCCTTCTCGATCAGGTCGATGCACCGGTCGAGGACGGCCGCCTCCTGGGTGCGGCTCATGGCGATGGGGTTCTCGTGGCTGTAGCCGTGCACCCCGACCTCGTGGCCCTCGTCGACGACGCGCCGGAACTGGTCCGGGAAGGTCTCGATGGAGTGGCCGGGGACGAACCACGTCGTCCGCAGGTCGTGGCGGGCGAAGAGGTCGAGCAGCCTCGGCGTCCCGACCTCCCCGGCGAACATGCCCCGGGAGATGTCGTCCGGGGAGTCCTCACCTCCGTAGGACCCGAGCCAGCCGGCGACGGCGTCGACGTCGACGCCGAACGCGCAGAGGATCTCCTTGGGCACCGCATTCTCCTTCCTCGGTCTCCCGACCGTCGTGGGCGGGATGACTGGACGTGCCGTTCGTCTCAGGCGGAACAGAGCCGGGGGAACGTCTCCCGCACGGCGGCGACGTCGTCGTGGACGCCGAGCAGCGCCGCCAGGGCGATGCGGGCCTGGGGTGGTCGCGTCCGGCCGGACAGGAGGGCGCCCGCGTCGAGCAGGTCGGCCCCTCCGCCGTCGCCGTAGATCGCGGCCACCGGTCCCTCCGGGACGCGGGTGGACAGCACGACCACCAGGCCCGCCGCCGAGAGCTCCGCGACCGCGTCGCAGATCTCGGGGGTGGCGTTGCCGGCGCCGGTCGCCTCCAGCACCAGGCCGCGCGCCCCGGCCGCGGCGAACGCCCGCAGCGCGGTGGCGTCCACGCCCGGGTAGCAGGCGACGACGTCCACCCGGGCGCGCGCGGCGTCGAACGCCCCGAGGTCGAGGTGGGGGCGGTGCTCGCGGCGGGAGGCGAGGTGCACCCGGCCCTCGCGCACCCACCCGAGCGACCCGCCGTCGGGAGCGGCGAAGGCGCTCGAGGCCACCGTGTGCACCTTGCGCACGCCGCGGGCCGGCAGGACCTCCCCGTCGAACACGACGACCGTGCCCAGCCCCGAGGCCTCGGGCGACGTCGCGACGGTGATCGCGTCGGCGAGGTTGCGCGGGCCGTCGCTGTCCGGGGCGTCCGCGGGCCGCTGCGCCCCGGTCAGCACCACGGGGCGCTCGCCCTCGACGAACAGGTCGACGAAGAAGGCGGTCTCCTCGAGGGTGTCGGTCCCGTGCGTGACCACGACGCCGTCGGTCCCCGGGGCGCGCAGGTGCGCGGCCGCGCGCCCCGCCACCTGGGCCATCCGCTCCAGGGTCATGCGGTAGCTGCCGACCCGGAGGACGTCCTCGACCAGGACGTCGACGTCGGCGCCGGTGCGCTCGCGGACGGTGGCGACCAGCTCCTCGGCGGCGGCCCGGGCCACCACGGTGCCGTCCTCCCCGCGCCGGGTCGCGATCGTCCCGCCCGTCGCGAGGACAGCCACAGTCCGCACCGGCCCGGCCTCCCAGCTGTCGTGTGGTGGCCGCACCTACCGGTGTGACCGCGGTCGCGCTAACGTTTGCGCCGAACGGTTGCGCATCCGATCAGATGCGCAGCTCATCCGTCAAGGGGCCGGGTGGAGGACGGCCCGACCCGCGAGGAGGGGGTGGCCGTGGTGGCGGACGGGACCGACCGGACGAGCGGGGCCGAGCTGCCCTTCGCGGACCCGGCAGGACGCCCGACGCTGCGCACCGTGGCGGAGCTGGCGGGCGTGCACGTGTCCACGGTCTCCCGGGTGCTCAACCACGTCGGCGGACCGGGGGTCCGGCCGGCCAGCCGGACCACCGCCGAGCGGATCCGCCGGATCGCCGAGCGCGTCGGCTACAGCCCCAACCCGCACGCGACGGGCCTGCGCACCAGCCGCAGCCGCCTGGTGGGGGTGCTCGTGCCCCGGCTGGTCGACATCGTGCTGGCGACGATCTACGAGGGCATCGAGGAGGCCACCGCCACCTACGGGTTCTCGACCTTCGTGGCGAACACCGGGGACGACCCGACCGCGCAGCGGCGGCGCACCGAGATGGTGCTCGCCCGGCGGGTGGACGGGGTCATCTTCGGCGACGCCTACGTCGACGGCCGCTTCCTCGACGAGGTCGCCGGGCGCGGGGCGCCGTTCGTGCTGGTCTCCCGGCGCGCCGGCGACTACCCGTCGGTCACCTGCGACGACGTCCTCGGGGGGCGGCTCGCGGCCGAGCACCTCCTCGCGCTCGGCCACCGCGACCTCGCCGTCATCGCCGGTGAGCCATACGCGAGCACCGGGATCGACCGGACGGCCGGCTTCCTCGCGGCCTGCGACGCGGCCGGGGTGCACGTCCCGGGGTCGCGGGTCGTGCACTCGCGGTTCGACACCGAGGGCGGCCGGGCGGCCATGTCCCGGGTCCTCGCCGACGGCGCGGCGCCCACGGCGGTGTTCGTCGTCAACGACTTCGCCGCCATCGGTGCCATGGGTGTCCTCCGGGACGCCGGGCTGGTCGTCGGGCGGGACGTGGCCGTCGTCGGCTTCAACGACGTGCCCCTGGCCGGGTCCCTGCCGGTCGGCCTCACCACCGTGCGCTCACCGATGCACGAGATGGGGGTCCGCGCCGCCCACCTGCTCATGCGCCGGCTGGGCGGCGAGGAGGTGGCCTCCGAGCGGCTCGTCCCCGTCCTCGTCCCCCGCGCGTCGACCCTGGGGGACCGGGGGGCGTGAGTCCCCGAGCGCCCGCAGGAGGCCGTTCTCCTGCCGCCGCTCGACCACCGACAGCGCCAGGTGTCGCCGACGCGGTGACGTGGCGTCGGGCGGCACCCGGCCGGTCTCGTCGCGGGGACCCGCCGTCGGTTCGGGGGAGGAGCGTCAGTCGGGGTCGAGGTGGCGCAGCAGGGTGCGCCCGATGTCCTCCAGCGCGGCGACCTGCTCGGGGGAGAGCTGGTCGAACAGGTGGGTGCGCACGCTCTCCACGTGCACCGGTGCGGCGGCCTCGAGGGCGGCGAAGCCCTCGTCGGTGAGGACGGCGAGCAGCCCGCGGCCGTCCTCGGCGCAGACCTCCCGGCGCACCCAGCCGCGCTCCTCCAGCCGGGAGACGGCGTGCGAGAGGCGGCTGCGGGAGGACAGGCAGCGATCGGCGAGCTCGCTCATCCGCATCTGCCGGTCCGGCGTCTCCGACAGCTGCACGAGGATCTCGTAGTAGGCGTGCGGGATGCCGGTGGCGCGGGTCAGGTCGCGCTCGAGCCGCTCCTGCAGCAACTGCGTGCTGTACAGCCAGGCCCGCCAGGCCCGCTGTTCCGCGGCGTCGAGCCAGCGCGTCCCGTCGTCCTCCGCGCCCGGGGCCGCGCCCGGCGACACCTCCGTCGTCATGTCCCCAGGGTACTGGCGGAATAGATGAGCCCTCAACTACGCTCACGCAGCAGAAGGTCAAACGCTCAACCACCTGGAGTCCCCATGACCAGCACCACCGCCGTCCAGATCCCCGGTTACGTCGCCGGCACCTGGGACATCGACGCCGCCCACTCGACCGTCGGCTTCTCCGTGCGCCACATGATGGTGAGCAAGGTCCGCGGCTACTTCACCCGCTTCTCCGGCGAGCTCGTCACCGCCGAGGACCCGTCGCGGTCGGCCGTCACCGCCACGATCGACATGGACTCGATCGACACCCGCCAGGAGCAGCGCGACGCGCACATCCGCTCGGCCGACTTCTTCGACGTGGGCAACCACACCGAGATGACCTTCCGCTCGACCGCCGTCGTGGCCGACGGTGAGGACTGGACGGTCCAGGGCGACCTGACCATCAAGGGCACCACCAGGCCGGTGACCCTCGCGCTGGAGCTCAACGGCTTCGGCCCCGACGCCTACGGCGGCTACCGCGCCGGCTTCAGCGCCCGGACCTCCATCTCCCGCAAGGCCTACGGCGTCGACATCGACCTGCCCATGGACGGCGGCGGCGTCGTCGTCGGCGACAAGATCGACGTCGAGCTCGAGATCGAGGCCGTGCTCCGCACCGCCTGAGGAAGGACCACCCTTCCCCCACGCCTCGCTCCGCCCGGCACGGGCCCTCGAAGGGCGGCCGTTCCAGCACCTCGCCAGGGCCCCGGACGCTCGTGCGTCCGGGGCCCTCGCCGCTACGGCACCGCCGGGTCGAGCGGCTGGAACAGCTCGTGGTCCTGCCAGCGGCCGGCGATCCGCAGGTAGCTCGGAGCCAGGCCGTACCGGGTGAACCCGTTGCGCGCGAGCACCCGCTGCGAGCCGGCGTTGTGCACCAGGGTCCCGGCCTCCACGCGGTGCAGGCCGAGCTCCTCGAAGGCCGTCCGCACCATCCGGCCGACGGCGGCGGACGCGTGCCCCCGCCCGTCGGCCGCCGACCGCACCTCCTCCCGCTGACCCTCCGGCGTCAACCAGCGCTCGTCACGCCGCGGTTCCCACGGAGCGAGGAAGTCGCGGTCCGCGCGGGCGATCTCCAGCAGGGTCGGGGCGTCGTCGAGATCGAGCAGGCGGGTGCGGGTCACCTCTGCACCGTGGCTGAGCCGGCGCCCGGCCCGGCGCGGGGGACACTCGGGGCATGACGACGTCCGTGCTGACCCGCGCCCGCACCCGGCTGTCCTCCGCCGCCCTCGTCGCCGTCGGGCTCGCCGCCGGCTTCGGCGTCGCGCAGGGCACCGGCGTCCGCGCGCTGGGTGGGGCGGTCTTCGCCGGCGCCGGGCTGGCCGCGGGCTGGCTGTGGGTCCAGCGCCGCGGCTGGGCCGTCGCCCTCGGCCTGGGTGTGCTGTACGTCGGCGCCTTCGTCCTGGCGCACGTGCTCGCCCTCGGCGTGGGCCTGCCGGCCTGGGTGGCGGTCGGCCTGGTCACGCTCGTGGCCGCCGGTGTCGCGTACGCGGTGGCCGACCGGCCCGAGCCCGCCCGCTGACCGGGTGGAGCCGCCGGCCGGTCACGGACGAGCGACTCACCCCGGCCGGGATGGTGAGCCTGCTCACGGATCGCCGCTGCAGGGGTGGTCGGACCGCCGCGACGGCGGGGGAGCGGCCACCGAGCGCCTAGTCTGGGAGGGAAGGTCGCGACCCCGGCGGCCGTTACTCGTGATGCCGCGTGGCGCACTGCCGCGGCGTCCCCGAACCCCCGAGGTGCCCCTCCGCATGCCCACCCGCGACGACCTGCGCAACGTGGCCATCATCGCCCACGTCGACCACGGCAAGACCACCCTGGTCGATGCCCTCCTCCGCCAGGCCGGCGCCCTCGGCCGCGCCAAGGGCGAGGGCACCGACAACGACTCGACGCAGGACCGGGTCATGGACTCGATGGACCTCGAGCGCGAGCGCGGCATCACCATCCTGGCCAAGAACACCGCGATCCGGCTGGCCGACGAGGACGGCAACCCGGTGACGGTCAACATCGTCGACACCCCCGGCCACGCCGACTTCGGCGGCGAGGTCGAGCGCGGCCTGTCGATGGTCGACGGCGTCGTCCTGCTCGTCGACGCCTCCGAGGGCCCGCTGCCGCAGACCCGCTTCGTGCTGCGCAAGGCGCTGGGCAAGGGGATGCCGGTCATCCTCGTGGTCAACAAGACCGACCGCTCCGACGCGCGCATCGCCGAGGTCGTCGACGAGACCTACGAGCTGTTCATGGAACTGCTCGAGGACAACGGCCTCGACACCGACGCCCTCGAGTTCCCGATCGTCTACTCCAACGGCAAGACCGGGCAGGCCTCGCTCACCCGGCCCGCGGACGGCGAGAGCCCCGACAGCCCGGACCTCGCGCCGCTGGTGAAGACGCTGCTGGAGACCATCCCGGCGCCGACCTACGACGCCGAGGAGCCGCTGCGCGCGCAGGTCACCAACCTCGACGCCTCGCCCTACCTCGGCCGGCTGGCGCTGCTGCGCATCCACTCCGGCGAGATGAAGAGCGGGCAGACCGTCGCCTGGTGCCGCACCGACGGCACCGTCAAGAACGTCAAGATCACCGAGTTGCTGGTCACCGAGGGGCTCACCCGCACTCCGGCCCAGAGCGCCGGCCCCGGGGACCTCGTCGCCATCGCCGGCATCGAGGACATCATGATCGGCGACACCCTCGCCGACCCGAACGACCCGCGGCCGCTGCCGCCGCTGACCGTCGACGAGCCGTCGATCTCGATCACCATCGGCATCAACACCTCGCCGATCTCGGGCCGGTCGGGCAAGAAGCTGACCGCCCGGCTGATCAAGAACCGCCTCGACCAGGAGCTGGTCGGCAACGTCTCCGTGCGCATGCTGCCCACCGAGCGCCCCGACACCTGGGAGATGCAGGGCCGCGGCGAGCTGGCGCTGGCCATCCTCGTCGAGCAGCTGCGCCGCGAGGAGTTCGAGCTGACCGTCGGCCGCCCGCAGGTGGTCACCAAGGAGATCGACGGCAAGCTGCACGAGCCGGTCGAGCGGGTCACCATCGACACCCCGGGCGAGTACGTCGGCACGCTCACCCAGGCGCTGGCCTCCCGCCGGGGCCGCATGGAGAACCTGGTGCACCACGACACCGGCTGGGCGCGGATGGAGTACGTCGTCCCCTCGCGCGGGCTGATCGGGTTCCGCACCGAGTTCCTCACCGAGACCCGCGGCACCGGCGTCCTCAACCACAACCTCGAGGGCTACGAGCCGTGGCTGGGCGACATGCGCGCCCGCCCGACCGGCTCGCTGGTGGCCGACCGGCAGGGCGTGGCGACGTCGTACGCGATGTTCTCGCTGCAGGAGCGCGGCTCGATGATGGTCGCCCCGGGCACCGAGGTGTACGAGGGCATGATCGTCGGCGAGAACTCCCGGCCCGACGACATGGACGTCAACATCACCAAGGAGAAGAAGCTCACCAACATGCGGTCCTCGACCGCGGAGGAGCTCGAGCGCCTGGTGCCGCCGCGGATCCTCAACCTCGAGCAGGCGCTGGAGTTCTGTGCCGAGGACGAGTGCGTCGAGGTGACGCCGGCCGCCGTCCGCGTGCGCAAGGTGGTCCTCGACCAGAACGAGCGCGGCAAGGCCAAGAACCGCAAGCCCAAGCCGTAGACCCTCGCTGCGACGGCCCCCGCCCGGTCTCCCGGGCGGGGGCCGTCGTGCTGCCCGGTGCCGGTGATCGGCCCGTGACCGGCCGTGATGACGAGCCGTGCGGCGCCGACAGGCCCGGCCGCCGTGCGCCGGGGCACGCCGACACGCCGCCCTACCGTCGGCGGGCGGACCCGGACGCGGGCCCGTGGTACCGCGAGCAGGAGGCCACGAACTGATGACGACGACGACCCGGGCAGCAGACGGACGCGAGGGCTTCCGCGGTGGCATCGACGTCCGGGTGAGCCTGCGGGCCGACGTCGGGTCGGGCACCAACGCCTTCGACGGGGCCTGGTTCCCGCGCAGCCGCGACCTCGCCGTGGAGGTCTCCGAGCTCATCGCGGCCCTCGACCGGCGGGGCCTGCGCATCGAGCGGTTCACCTACCCCCTCGACGCCTGGCAGCCGGCGCCGCGCAAGGTCGTCGTCGACGGCCGGGTGGTGCGCACCGGCGGCTTCCGCAGCATGGACCCCGGGGTGGTGTGCCTGAGCTGGGCCGGCGGCAACCGGCGCGCGGACCTGCTCGTCGTCCCGCCGGAGACCGACGTCATCACCGGGGTGCGCGCGCTGCGGCTGTGCACCCGGCGGGGCCTGCCGCGCTCGCCGCAGATGGTGCTCGCGGCGGCCCGCTCCCAGCCGCTGCCGCAGGTGCCCGACCTCCCGGTGACCCGCGCCGTCTAGCGGCCCGCGCGCGGTCGCGCCGTCCGACCGCGCGACGACCAGGTGACCTGGTCGTCGCCCCCCCCGGGACGGCGGGAGGCCCCGCCCGGCGGGTGCCGGACGGGGCCTCCTGGATCGCAGCGGGGTGGGCTAGTCGCGCGGGTCGCTGGGGCGGCCGGCCTGGACGCTGCGCTCGTAGTCCGCGACGTCGGCGGCGTCCGGGGCGTGCAGCCGCTGCTGCTCCTCGTCGGCCAGGCGGGCGGCCTCGGCGGCCAGGGCGTCGGCGGACTCCTGCGCCCGGTCCTTGCGGTACTGGCGGAAGGAGTGGACGACGGCGGCGGCCCAGACCGCGTAGATCACCGCGTAGACGGCGTAGCGCACCGGGTCGGAGGCGTCGATCCAGTCACTGCGCAGCAGCGTGCGGGTGTTGGTCAGGATGATGATCCCGCCGACCAGCGAGCCGAGCAGCCGCGGCGGCACGTGCCGGACCAGCCAGGCGGCGATCGGCGCGGCCACCAGGCCACCGGCCAGCAGGCCGAGCGCCCACAGCCAGTTCACGCCCTGCGAGCCGAGGGCCATGAGGAAGCCCAGGCTGGCCGCCAGCGCGACCAGGAACTCGGAGGTGTCGATCGAGCCGATGACCTTGCGCGGCTCCATCCGGCCGCTGGCCAGCAGCGCCGGCGTGCCGACCGGGCCCCAGCCGCCGCCGCCGGTGGCGTCGACGAAGCCGGCCACCAGGCCGAGCGGGCCGAGGAAGCGCTTGCGCACCGGCTTGCCGAGGTTGCGCCGGTCGATGCCGCGGAGGGTGAAGCGGACCAGCAGGTAGGCGCCGAGCGCGAGCAGGATCAGCGACATCACCGGGGCGGCGACCTCGGTGGAGAGGCTGGACAGCACGTGCGCGCCGGCGAAGGCACCGACGGCGCCGGGGACGCCGACCTTGGCCACCACCTTCCAGTCGACGTTGCCGAACTTCCAGTGGGCGACGCCCGACATCAGGCTGGTGCCGATCTCGGCGAAGTGCACGGTCGCCGAGGCGGCGGCCGGGTTGGTGCCGAAGGCCAGCAGCAGCGTCGTCGACGTGACGCCGTAGGCCATGCCCAGGCTGCCGTCGACGAGTTGTGCGCCGAGGCCCGCGAGGGCGAGCACGATCAGGGTCTTCACGGGGCTGACTCCGGGAGGGAGGCGCCGGGCGCGCGAGGGCGCGGCTCACGGCGGTGACGAGCGGGGGCTGGGCGCGCCGACGGGGGCGCGGGGGACCGGGGGCGCCGCGGACGGCGCGCGGCTCAGCAGCCCGGACAGGCGGCGGTGCAGACGCGCAGCAGGTCGACGTGGATGCGCCCCACCAGGAGCACCGTCGCCGTCGTCACGGGTGCTATGTCTACCAGATCGATCGGGATTGGCAGAACCGGGGCCCGGAGTGGCCCCGGTCACTCCCGGCCGGGCCCCGCGAGCCGGCCGAGGAGCCCGGCTCAGCCGACGACGAGGTGGGTGACGAGGTAGGCGAGCGCGGCGACCGCGCCGGCGGCCGGCAGGGTCACCACCCAGGCGACGACGATGTTGCCGGCCACGCCCCAGCGCACCGCCGACAGTCGCCGGGTGGACCCGACGCCCATGATCGACGTCGTCGTGATGTGCGTGGTGGAGACCGGGACGGCGAACACCGTGGCGGTGGTGACCATGACGCCCGAGGCGACCGTCTGGGCGGCGAACCCGCCGGCCGGGGTCAGCTGGATGATCCGCCGGCCCATCGTGCGCATGATGCGGAAGCCGCCGGCGTAGGTGCCCGCACTGATCGCCAGGGCCGCGGCGAGCACCACCCACAGCGGCACCTCGAAGGTGTCGATCTCACCGGCGGTGAACAGCGCCAGGGTGATGATGCCCATCGTCTTCTGCGCGTCCTGCAGCCCGTGGCCCAGGGCCATCGTCGCCGAGCTGGCGATCTGCGCGTAGCGGAAGCCGCGGTTGGCGCGGGTGACGTTGGCCGAGCGGAAGGTCCAGAGGATCAGCAGCATGAACAGGTAGCCCAGCCCGAAGCCGACCAGCGGCGAGAGCACCATCGGGATGACGACCTTGTCGAGGACGCCGCCCCACTGCACCGTGTGGGCCGCCGCCAGCGCCGCGCCCACCAGCCCGCCGATCAGCGCGTGCGACGACGACGAGGGCAGCCCGAAGTACCAGGTGATCATGTTCCAGGTGATCGCCCCGATGAGCGCGGCGAAGACGATCTCCAGGCCGCCGCCGCCCTCCGGCGGGTCGATGATCCCGGCGCCGACGGTCTTGGCCACCTCGGTCGACAGCAGCGCCCCCACCAGGTTCATCACCGCCGCCAGCGCCAGGGCGATGCGCGGCGTGAGCGCCTTGGTGGAGACGGCGACGGCGATGGCGTTCGCCGCGTCGTGGAAGCCGTTGGTGTAGTCGAACGCCAGCGCGACGACGACGATGACGACCAGCGCGACGAAGGCCGTGTCCATCGGCGGTCAGGACTCCTTGACCGAGATCGTCTCGACCACGTTGGCCACGTGCTCGAAGGCGTCGGCGGCCTCCTCGAGCTGGTCGGCCACCTCCTTGAGCTTGAGGATCTCCAGCGCGTCGAACTCGCCGCTGTAGAGGCGCGAGAGCAGCCGCCGGTAGAGCTTGTCGGCCTCGTTCTCGATGCGGTTGACCTCGATCCAGTACTCGGAGAGGTCCTTGAGGGTGCGCAGCCGGGGCATCGCCTCGGCGGTGGTCTGGGCGGCGCGCTGCAGCAGGGCCGTCTGCTGGCTCATCTCGGCCGGCAGGGTGCCCAGGCCGGTGAGGACCACCAGGTCGGCCGCGGCCTCGACGAAGTCCATGACGTCGTCGAGATCGCTGGCCAGGTTGTAGATGTCCTCCCGGTCGAACGGGGTCACGAAGCTGGAGTTCAGCTGCCGGAAGATCGCGTGCGTCGACTGGTCACCGACGTGCTCGAGCTCACGCAGCCGCGCGGCCAGCTCGTCGCGCCGGGCGTGGTCGTGGATGAAGTCGCTCAGGACGTCGGTGGCGGTCACCAGGTTCTCCGCCGAGGCGGTGAACAGCGGGTAGAAGCTCTGGTCCTTGGGGGTCAGGCTGAAGGGCACGCGGGGCTCCGGGTCGGAGGGCTGGGGGCGGTCGCCCACCGCGGGAGCGGTCGTACGGCCGTCGGGCAGCATAGGTACCCGTTCACGCGCGGTTCAGCTCCCGGTCACCCGTGCGGGCCGGTCGTGCCCGTCGCGCCCGGCGCCGCGCCGAGCGCCTCGACGAGGTCGGCGCGGGCGCGCGCCACCCGGGACCGGATGGTCCCCACGGGGCAGCCGGCCACCTCGGCGGCCTCGACGTAGGACAACCCCAGCAGCTGGGTGAGCGCGAAGGCCTCGCGGCGCTCGGGGTCCAGCCGGGCGAGCAGGTCGGTGACGGCGGCGCCCTCACCCACCCGGTCGGCGCCGTCGGCGGGGCCCAGGGCCTCCAGGTCGGCGTCGTCCCGGACGAGGGTCAGCCGGCGCCGGCGGCGCGACCGGACGGCATCGGCGCACACCCGCCGGGCGATGGCCAGCAGCCACGTGCGCAGCGACGAGCGGCCCTCGAACCGGTGCAGCGCGGCGAACGCCCGCGCGTACGTCTCCTGGGTGAGGTCGTCGGCCGACTGGCGGTCGCCGAGGGCGGCGCACAGCCGCCACACGTCGGACTGGGTGGCCCGGACGAGGGTGGCGGCGGCCAGCGGGTCGCCGTCGACGGCCGCCGCCGCGGCGCGCTCCAGCTCGTCCACGTCACCCCTCCGTCGCACGAGTCCATCCGGTCGGGAACCGGACGGCCCTCCGCGACGACTACTGCTACATGCAGTGTGCACCGTTCCGCGAAGCGGCCTCGGCGCGACTCGACGGTGAGGCGCTGGGCATCCCCGCGGCCGAACTCGACCGGCACCTGGCCGCCTGCCCGGACTGCGCGGGCTGGGCGGCCGTCGCCGGGCAGGTCACCCGCCGGGCGCGGCTCGCGCCGGCGCCGGAGGTGCCCGATCTCACAGCCGCCGTGCTGGCCGCCCTCCCGCGGTCGCTGCCGGGCACCGCCGCCGCGGCGCGCTCCCGGCTGGTCGGGACGGCGCTGCGGCTGGCGCTGCTGGCCGCGGCCGTCGCGCAGGCCGGGCTGGCGCTGCCCTCGCTGGTCACCGGCACCGCGGCGATGAGCGCCCCGGTGCACGTGGCGCACGAGACCGGCGCCTGGAACCTCGCCGTCGCGGCCGCCTTCCTCGCCGTCGCCGCCGCACCGCGGCTGGCCGCCGGCGCGCTGCCGTTCCTCGCCACGTTCGCCGTGCTGCTGACCGTCACCACCGTGCGCGACCTGCAGGCCGGGCACGTGCACGCCGACCGCGCGGCCGCCCACCTGCTGCTGCTGGCCGGGGTGCTGCTCATCGCGGCCGTCGCCTGGCGGCGGCGTCCCCACCGCCGGCCGGCCGCGGTGCTCGGCGGCGAGCGGGTGGTCGCGTGAGCGGCCCCGCCGTGCAGCGCCGCCCCGCACTGCTGCTGCTCGTGCTGCTGGCCGGCTGGCTGGGGCTGGGCGTGGCGACGGCGGGCCCGGCGGCCGCGCACGCCGAGCTGGTGTCCACCGACCCGGGGGAGGGCGCGCGGCTCGACGAGGTGCCCGGCGAGGTCACCCTCCGGTTCACCGAGGGCGTGTCGCTGGGCGCGGGTTACGCGCGGGTGCTCGGCGAGGGCGGCGAGCGGGTGGACACCGGCGCGCCCCGCGTGGACGGCGACACGGTCACCGTGCCGCTGCGCGGCGACCTGCCCGACACCAGCTACGTGGTCACCTACCGGATCGTCTCGGCCGACTCGCACCCGATCAGCGGCGCCTTCGCCTTCGTCGTCGGCGACGGCGAGCTGGCCGACGCGGGCGCGGTGGCCGGCGACCCCGCCGTCGACCCGGTCGTGGCCGCGGCGCTGCCGGCGGCGCGCACCCTCGGGTTCGCCGGGCTGGCCGTCGGCCTGGGCGTCCCGGCGTTCCTGGCGCTGTGCTGGCCGGCCGGGTGGGCCTCGGCGCGGATGCGCCGGCTGACCACCGCCGGCCTGGGCGCCGTCGCCGCCGGTGCGGTGCTCACCTTCCTCCTGCAGGGGCCCTACGCCGCCGGGGCCGGGCTCGGCTCGGTGCTCGACCCGGCGCTGCTGGCCGCCACCGGCTCCTCCTCCTTCGGGCTGACCACTCTCGGCCGCGGGCTGCTGGCGCTGCTGCTGGCCGCCCTGCTCGTGCCGCTGTGGCGCCGGGCGGCACCTCCGCAGCCGCAGGAGGCGGCCGGCCTGGCCGTGCTGGCCGGCGGGGTCGTGCTCACCACCGCCGCCGTCGGCCACCCGGTCGCCGGGGCCCTGCCGGTGTTCGCCACCGCCGTCACCGCGGTGCACGTCGCGGCCATGGCCCTGTGGCTGGGCGGGCTGGCCGCGCTGCTGGCCGGCCTGGTCCGGCCCGGCGCCGACGCCGGCGACCTGGCCGGCGCGCTGCCGCGCTGGTCGCGGCTCGCCTCGGGGGCGGTGGCCGCGCTCGTGGTCACCGGCGTCGTCCAGTCGGTGCGCGAGGTCGGCTCGCCGGCGGCCCTGGTGTCGACGACGTACGGCTGGTTGCTGCTGGCCAAGCTCGCGCTGGTGCTGCTCCTGCTGGCCGCCGCCGGGGTCTCCCGCGTGTGGGTGCAGCAGCACCTCGGCGTTCCCCGGCCGCGCCCGGGCGGGCGCCGGCGGGTCACCGCGCACGCGTTCGCCGCGACCGCCCCGGGCGCCGGCCCCGACGAGGACGGGCCGGCCGTGGCCGCGGCCCGGGAGCGGGCGGCCGTCCAGGCGCGCGGCGCGGTGGAGGACGTCGCCCCGCTGCGCCGCTCGGTGCTCGTCGAGGCCGCCGTCGCCGCCGCCGTCCTGGCGCTGTCGGCGGTGCTGGTCGGCACGCCGCCGGCCCGGGCGACGCTGGCCGAGCCGGTCGACGTCACCCTCCCGCTGCAGTCCGCGGCGGGGGAGTCCGGCAGCGTCCAGCTCTCGGTCGACCCCGCCCGGCCCGGCGCCAACACCCTGCACCTGTACCTGTTCGACGACGCCGGTCGCCTCGCCCAGCCCGAGGACCTGCGCGTCACGCTCACCGAGGCCGAGCAGGAGATCGGCCCGCTCGAGGTCGACCTCGAGCCCGCCGGCCCCGGCCACTGGGTGGCCGACGGGATGAGCGTCCCCGGCGCCGGGACCTGGACCCTCGCGGTCACCGTCCGCCTGGACGAGTTCACCGCGACCACCGCCAGCACCGACTTCCCGGTGCGCTGAGACGAGGAGAACCGTGTCCCCCACCGTCCTGCGACCGCTGGCCCGCGCCGGCGTCGTCCTGACCGCCGTGCTCGCCGCCCTGGTCGCGTCCGTCGTCGTCGCGAGCAGCGCCTCGGCGCACGTGACGGTCTCGTCGGCCGACGCGACCGCCGGCGGCTACGGGAAGCTGGTCTTCCGGGTGCCCAACGAGAGCGACACCGCCAGCACCGTCGCGCTGCGCATCTCCATCCCCGCGGACGCCGCGATGGCCTCGGTGCAGACCCTGCCGGTGCCCGGCTGGACGGTGTCGACCACCTCCGCGACGCTCGACGAGCCGGTGACCGTGCACGGGCAGGAGATCACCGACCACGTGTCGGTGGTGGAGTTCCGGGCTGGCGCCGGCGGCGGCATCGCGCCCGGCCAGTTCCAGGAGTTCGCGCTCTCGGGCGGCCCGTTCCCCGACGCCGAGCGGCTGAGCTACCCGGTGGTGCAGACCTACGACGACGGGACCGAGTCGGCCTGGATCGAGCCGACCGTCGACGGCGAGGCCGAGCCGGAGAGCCCCGCACCGGTGCTGTCGCTGACCGCCGCCGACGGCGACACCGCCGGCACCACCGCGGACGCCACGGACACCGCCGCGGCCGACGGGCACGGCCACGGCGGCGAGACCAGCAACGAGCCGGCCGGGCTGGCGCTGTTCCTGTCCCTCCTGGCGCTGGCCGTGGGCCTCGCGGGCGTCGTCCTCGGCTACCGCGCCGGCCGACGTACCGTGTCCTCGTGACCGCTCCCGCGCGCGGCCGGCTCGCCGCGCTGCTCCTCTCCGCCGGACTGGTCCTGGCCGCCTGCGGCTCCGGCGACGACACCGCCGCGGCCGACGAAGGACACGACCACTCCGGCGGGGCGGCCGCCTCCCTGGAGGGGCCCGGCGACGAGTACGCCGGCATCGACCTGCGCGATCCCTACCAGCGGCCGTCGTTCACCCTCACCGACACCACCGGGGCGAGCTACGACTTCGCCACGGCGACGGCGGGGCGGCCGACGCTGCTCTTCTTCGGCTACACCAACTGCCCCGACGTCTGCCCGACGACGATGGCCGACGCCGCGCTCGCGCTGCGCGACGTCGACCCGGCGCTGGCCGAGCGGGTGCAGGTGGTCTTCGTCACCACGGATCCCGCCGCCGACACCCCCGAGGTGCTCGCCGAGTACCTCGACCGGTTCGACGCCGACCTGCCCACGCAGTTCGTCGGGCTGACCGGGCCGCAGGACGCGATCGACCAGGCGCAGCTCTCCGCCGGGGTCCCCCTGGCCGAGGACGCCGGGCGGCTGCACAGCTCGCTGCTGCTGCTCTACGGCGCCGACGACCAGGCGCACGTCGCGTTCGACGCGGGCAACACCGCACGGGACATCGCCGGCGACCTCGACGCGGTCGCCGGCGCCTCCTGACCGTGGGCGTCCCGGCCGGGCGGCTGGCCGTCGTCCTCCTCGGGGTGCTGGCCTGGCTGGCGCTCGCCGGGCCGGCCGCGGCGCACGTCGGCGGGGGAGCGGCCGGCAGCGACTTCGACGGCCGGGTGACCTCCGTGCAGCCGGCCGTGCCGGGCGTCAGCGTGCGGGTGCTGCAGTTCGGCGACGAGGTCGAGCTGGTCAACAGCACGGCCACCGAGGTCACGGTGCCCGGCTACTCCGACGAGCCCTACCTGCGGATCGGCCCGGACGGCGTCTGGCGCAACGCGCACAGCCCGGCCACCTACATCAACCTCGACCGTTTCGGCCGGGTCACCCTCCCCGCCGGCGCCGACCCCGCGGCCGAGCCCGAGTGGGTGCAGGTGTCCACCGAGCCGCAGTACGTGTGGCACGACCACCGCACCCACTGGATGAGCGAGGAGCAGCTCCCGCCGGCCGTGGCGGCCGACCCGACGCGGGGGCACTCCGTCTTCGAGTGGACCGTGCCGATGGCCCACGGGACGACGCCGGTGACCGTGCGCGGCGTGCTCACCTGGAGCCCGCCGCCCGCACCGGCGCTGGTCTGGACGCTGCACCTGGCGCTGGTCGCCGCGGTCGCCGCCACCGGCCTGCTGGCGCGGACACCGCGGGCGCTGGCGGTCGCACTGGCCGTCGGCGGGGCGGCGGCGCTGTGGCACGCGGCGAGCACGCCCGAGCCGCCGGCCACGGTCTCCTCGCACGCGGCGGCGCTGGTGTCGGCGCTGCTGCCGGCGCTGACCGCGGCCGCGGTCGCCACGGCCGGTGTGGTCGCCGCCCGCCGCGACCGGGGTGTGGTGACCGGCCTGCTCGCCGTCGTCCTGGGCTGGCTGCTGCTGGTGCAGGGCCTGCCCGACGTCGACGTGCTGTGGAGCGCCCACGTGCTCAGCGGCGGGCCGGACCTGGCCGCCCGACTGGCCGTCGGCGTCCTGGTGGCCGGGGGAGCGGGCCTGGTCGTCGGCGGGCTGGCCGCGGCGCGCCGCTTCCGCGCCCGCGAGCACGACCGGCCGGCGCCGGAGCCCCAGCCGGTCGGCTGACGGACGGCCCCGCTGCCCCACCGCTCGCGGCGGACCCTGCAGCGGGACCGTCCCGTCGGTCGCTACTGCTGGGGTACCGGGTGCAGGCGCGGGGCGCCGGCCAGCAGGGCGTTGGCGCGGTCGAGGTCGGCCTCGAAGTCGACCTCGACGGCGGTCCACCGGGAGATGTCCAGCGGCCGGAAGCGCAGGCCGGCGTCGGCGATCGCGGTCTCCATGCCGCGCTCGAAGTAGTCCTGGTCGCCGCAGGCCTCGAGGTGCTCGACGAGGACGGCCTTGTCCTCCGACGAGACGTAGTTGATGCCCACCGCCTCGCCCAGGCCGCCGGTCACCGTCTTGGACAGCCCGGCGACGTAGCCGTCGGCGTCGAGGGTGTACTTGACCTCCTCGTCGGCGACGGTGGAGGTGTCCACGCACACGAAGCTCTCGTCGGCGGCCAGCGCGGGCAGCACCGACTCCAGCACGGCGGCGTCGAAGACCACGTCGCCGTTGAGCCACAGCACCCCGCCCGAACGCGTCGTCCGCAGGCCGCGCAGCAGGCTCTTGGACGTGTTGGTCCGCGCGAAGTGGGGGTTGTAGGCGAAGCGCAGGTCGGGTGCGGCCTGCATGAGCAGCTCGCACTGGAAGCCGACCACGGCGGTGACGTCGACGTCGGAGCCGAGCACCTCCGCCAGCGTGTCGAGCTGGCGGTGCAGGATGCTGCGGCCGTCGAGCAGCGGGGTCAGCGGCTTGGGCAGCGGGCGGCCCAGGCGGGTCCCCATCCCGGCGGCCAGGACGACCACCTGCACGGGGAAGGGCTTCCGGCGTCCGGCGGTCCGGCCGGCTGTCCGGGTCTGCAGCCCGGTGGTCGACACGAGGTCAGCGATGCGCACGAGAGTCCCCTCCTCGGGTGGTGGCGACCGCGCCGGCGGCGGATCCGCCGGGCGGGAAGAACAGGTCGAGGACACGCTCGGTGGCGTGCCCGTCCTCCAGGGAGGTGTAGGTCTCCCGGAAGTCGCGGTAGCGGTCGGCGTGCGCGGCGGTGACGGCGTCGAGGTCGGCGATCGCGTCGAGCAGCTCGCCGCTGGTCGTCAGCAGCGGCCCGGGGGCGATCTCCTCGATGTCGACGTAGAAGCCGCGCAGCCGGTCGCGGTAGTCGGCGAGGTCGTAGGGGAAGAGCAGGATCGGCTTCCCGGTGACCGCGAAGTCGAACATCGTCGACGAGTAGTCGGTGACCAGCAGGTCGGCGGCCAGGTACAGGTCGCGGATGTCCGGGTACGACGAGACGTCGCGCACCGGCATGCCCTCGACCGACTCGAGCCGGTCGGAGACCATGTTGTGCAGCCGCAGCAGGAGCACGTGGTCCCCGCCGAGCCGGTCGCTGAAGTCGGCGAGGTCCACCGGGAACTCGAAGTCGCGCTCGCCGGTGCCCTCGAACACCAGGTCGTCGCGCCAGGTGGGGGTGTAGAGGACGACCCGGGCGTCCTCGCCGATGCCCAGCCCGGAGCGCACCCGCGCCCGCACCTCGTCCCGCCGGGGGCTCGAGAGCAGGTCGTTGCGGGGGTAGCCGGTCTCGTGCACCGGCCCGCGGTAGCCGAAGGCCTGCCGGAACCGGCCGGTGCTGTACGGGTTGGGCGAGAGCATCGCGTCCCAGCGGGCGATGTCGTGCTCGAGGTAGGCCAGCCGGCCCTCGGGTGCCCACAGCACGTCGTTGTGGATGCGCTTGAGCGGCGTGCCGTGCCAGGTCTGGAGGTAGAAGGCGTCCGGGCGCTTCTCCCAGTCCAGCGGCACGTGGTCGTTGGAGACGACGACGTCGGCGGCCTCGAGCGCCGCGATGCTCTCCGGGCTGCCGAAGTGGACGGTCTCGACCTCGGCCGGGAACGCGCCCTCGGCGACGGCCGAGGTCAGCCAGGTGTGCTGCACGTCGTCGCCGCGGGCGGCGAGCGCCTCGTAGATCGCGCGCGGGCTGTCGGAGAACAGGCCGCGGAAGCTGGTGTAGACGATCCTCATCGACCACCTCCGGTCAGGACGGGCAGCAGCAGGTCGGCGAGCTCCTGCCAGGACGAGACGACGGTCAGCACGCCCGCCTCGCGCAGGGCGGCCGCGCGGTCGGCGCGCTCCGCCTCCTGGACGAAGAGCAGGTTGCCCACGGTCGGGCAGCCGGCGCGCACGGCCGACAGGGCGCCGGGCACGGAGTCCTCGACGGCGAGCCCCTCCGCCGGCGCG
Organism: Geodermatophilus dictyosporus; assembly: GCF_900115505.1. Classification (GTDB taxonomy): domain Bacteria; phylum Actinomycetota; class Actinomycetes; order Mycobacteriales; family Geodermatophilaceae; genus Geodermatophilus; species Geodermatophilus dictyosporus. The sequence continues at coordinate 224,741 of NZ_FOWQ01000009.1, forward strand.
ATCCCCAGGGTCTCACAGGCGTGCAGGTACACGGCCGGGTCGGGCTTGCTGGTCGGCGTCGGGAGCGAGTCCTCGGCGCTGAAGCGGGCCGCCGGCGGGATGAGCTCGTCCAGGCCGGTGGCGGTGAAGCAGGCGGCCAGGCGGGCCAGGGCGCTGGAGCTGACCGCGGCCAGGCGCAGGTGCGGCGCCAGGGCCGCCAGCGCGGCGGACGTCGGCCCGTGCGGGCGCAGCACCTCACCGAGGTGGGCGGTCACCGCGGCCTTCTCCTCGGCCACCCACGGCTCGACGTCGACCTCCGGGCGCCCGGCCTCGGCGGCCAGCCGCCGCGACGTCGTCCGGAAGTTCATGCCCGTGGTGGCCAGGCGCAGCTCCTCCGGCGTGAGGCGCCGGTCGTCGCCCAGCTCGGCCAGGAGGCGGTTGGTGACCTCGGCCGAGGCCACGAACGCGGGCTCCTCGGAGGGGAAGAGGTTGCCGTCGGCGTCGCAGAGCAGCGCGGTGAGGCCCGCGACGACGTCGCGGGGCAGGGCCGCCGCGCCGGTGACGGCGGCGCTCACCGGGCGTCCACGGGCAGGACGGGGACCAGGGGGACGACGGGGCGCGCGGCCACGGTGGCGGCCACGGTGGACGCGACCGTCGCCCGGGGGCCGTCGCGCTCCAGCCGGTGCAGCACGCCCTCGAGCTCGCCGGCGAAGCCCGGGACGGTGCCGAGGTCGCCGAAGACGGAGGCGTCACCGAGCAGCGGGCGCGGGTCGGTGCCGCCGGCCAGCGCCAGTGCCTGCAGCACCGGGCCGCGGTCGTCCTCGACCGGCAGCGGCCGGCCGGCGTCGTCGGTCCGCTGCAGGTAGCGCACCCAGCCGGCGAGGGCGAGGGTCAGCAGGGCGTGCGGCCGCCCCTCGGCCAGGGCCTGGCGCAGCGAGGGCAGCAGGTGGTGGGGCAGCTTGGTGGAGCCGCGGCGGCACAGCCGGGACAGCCGGTCGGCGATCGCCGGGTTGGCGAAGCGCTGCAGCAGCGTGGCCTTGTACTCGTCGAGGTCGATGCCCTCCGGGCACGGGATCAGCGGGGTGACCTCGTCGTCCATGAGCGCGGTGGCGTAGCCGGCGAACACCGGGTCGGCGACGAGCTCGTCGATCCGCTCGTGGCCGGCCAGGGTGCCCAGGTAGCCGAGCGCGGAGTGGGTGGCGTTGAGCAGCCGGGTCTTCATCAGCTCGTGCTCGGTGACGTCGCGGACGAACCGCACACCCACCCGGTCCAGCGGCGGCCGGCCGTGGCAGAAGGTGTCCTCGATGACCCACTGGGAGAACGGCTCGGTGACCACCGGCCAGCGGTCGTCGACGCCGTGCCGCTCGGCGACGGCCGCGCGCTCCTCGGGCGTGGTCTGCGGGGTGATCCGGTCGACCATGCTGCTGGGGAAGGCGACCCGGTCGGTGATCCAGCGGGCGAGCACCTCGTCGCGCCCGGCGGCGAACCCGACGACGGCGGCGCGGGTGGCGTCGCCGTTGCGGTGCAGGTTGTCGCAGGAGACGACGCTGAACGGCGGGGTGCCGGCACGCCGGCGGCGGTCGAGCGCCTCGACGAGGAAGCCGAACACGGTGCGCGGTGCGTCGGGGTGGGCGAGGTCGTGCCGGACGTCGTCGTCGGGGGTGAACGCGCCGGTGGAGGGGTCGAGCAGGTAGCCCGCGCCGGTGATGGTCATGGTGACCAGCCGGGTGCGCGGGTCGGCGAGCCGGTCGAGCACCGCGGTGGGGTCGTCGGGGGCGAACAGGTAGTCGGTGAGCACGCCGACCACGCGGGCCCGCTCGCCGTCGGGGCTGCGCTCGACGACGGTGTAGAGGTTGTCCTGCGGCGCGAGGGCCTCCTGCAGGAGGCGGTGCCGCAGGCCGACGCCGACCACGCCCCACCCGCGGGAGATCCGCCGCTCGGCGATCTCGTCGAAGTAGGTGAGCTGGTGGGCGCGCGAGAAGCCGCCGACGCTGAGGTGGACGACGGCCGGCACCAGCGCCGCCCGGTCGTAGGTGGGGACCGTCAGCCGGGTGCCGTGCTGCCCGAGCGTCGCCGTCGTCAGGGGGCGGATGGACAGGACGGGGGCCACCGCCGCTGCCGCGGGATCCCGTACGGGGCGCTCGGGCTCTGCCATGAGGCATCGGTCCTTCCTGTCAGGGCCGGCGTGGCCGGGAGCGCTGCACCCGGGGAGGGGGGCGCGTCCTCGGGCCACACCGGGGTGATCATGTGATCACGTGCGGGCTCCTCTGCGCACATCGGTCTCGGGTGCGCGGAGCGCCGGGAACCGCGGTGGGCGGTCACGGCCGGTCGGTGGCGTCCTCAAGGGGCGGGCGGGTGCCCGCGTCCGGTGCGCACCGGACCGGCGCGCGCTGTTCGACGCCGGGAGAGCCAGCCTGCCCTACGAGGAGGGCAGCCAAACGCGGGGACGGCGCGTCGTGATCGAGGACACACGGGCGTGTCCGTGACGACGCGCCGTACGGATGGTCACGAAGCAATCACGACGTGTTTGGATGGGCACGACCGAATCGGGACTCCCCGGAGTCCGCTCCCCACGAGACGGGCAGGTACATGGGCAACCACCGGAGGTCCGCGGACGTCCTCGTCCGACCCGCCAGCGGGTCGCACCGGGCGGTCCCCGGTCCCCGGTCGGCGCACTCCGGCCGTCCGGCCCCCGTCGCCCCGCGTGCCACGGCCGTCCCGACCGGCGTCGGCGGCTTCCCGGCGGTCCCCGCTCCGCGGGCCGCGGCGGACGCGGTCGCCGGGTGCCCGACCGACGTCCTGGTGGCCGATGCCCTGGTGACCGACGTCGACCTCGTGGTCGCCCCCGACCTCGACGCCGACCTCGACGCCGACCTCGACGCCGACCTCGACGCCGACCTCGACGCGGCCCCCGTGACCGCGGGCCGCCGGGCCGCCGGGCGTCCCGTCGGCCGCCGCCGTCCCTCCCTGCTGCTCGCCGCCCTGGTGGCCGGCGCGGTCGGTGCCGGGGTCCTCGGCCTGCACGGCACCCCCGACGCCGCGGCCGAGCCGACCTCCGTGCTCGACGCCCAGATGGAGCTGGCCACCGGCGACGAGGCGGTCGAGGTCATGCCGATGGCCTCCATCACCGAGGCGGAGGCCCAGGCCCGACTGCAGGAGGTCGCGGCCTCCCGCGCCGAGCGGGCCGCCGCGGAGGCCGCCGCGGCCGAGGCCGCGGCGGAGGCGGCGCGGCCCAGGTACGTGCTGCCGGTGGCCGGGGCGCGCTTCACCAGCGGCTACGGCGGCCGGTGGGGGACCTTCCACTACGGCATCGACCTCGCCGCGCCCATGCGCACGCCGGAGGTGTCGGTGGCCGACGGCGTCGTCGTCCGGGCCGGTGCGGCCAGCGGGTTCGGCCTGGCGGTCTACATCCTCCACGAGAACGGCGACGTCACCGTCTACGGGCACATGGACGAGATCCTCGTCGAGCCGGGCCAGTACGTGGAGGCCGGCGAGACCATCGCGCTGCTCGGCAACCGCGGCCAGTCGACCGGTCCGCACCTGCACTTCGAGGTGCACGAGGGCGGCATGAACGGCACGCGGATCGACCCCGTGCCGTGGCTGGCCGAGCGCGGCGTCGAGCTCTGAGCGGGCGCCGGCCGGGCCGACGCGCGGGCACCCCGGCGCGGCGACCCCCGGACGGCGATGTAGAGTTCTCCCCGGCCCGAGCGAGTCCGGGCGGGCCGGGTACGGGGCTGTGGCGCAGCTGGTAGCGCACCACACTGGCAGTGTGGGGGTCAGGGGTTCGAGTCCCCTCAGCTCCACCCCGATGACCAGGCCGTTCCCCTTCGGGGGGACGGCCTGAGTCGTCTCTGGTTGCAGTTGATGCCGAGACCGTCGCTGAGTTGGCCGGCGCTCCTCGAGGAGCTGTGGCCAGTCCCGCCGTGTCGGAGCGAGGGGCCGCGGACCTGCACCAGTCTCTCGACCACCTGGACCGGTGATCGGTCCGACGTCGTGGCCCGCGCCTGCTCCCAGGTTCGGTGCCGGCAGGTGGCCGAACACCACTGGGGGATCGGTCCACGGCTCTTCGGGGTGATCGGCCCACAGCACCAGCCACAGGTCCGCGCCGCGGCCCGTCGCTGGTGACCGGCTACGGCATCGGCCGCGCTCGGCCGGGCAAGCTGGTCGGTGTCTGCTCCGCCGGCTCGCGACGCCGTGACTCATGTTCCCGCCGTTGCCTCTCACGCTCTCGTTGTCGGGCTCGGTAGCCGGGGCTCCCGCTGTTTCCCGTGCCGACGACGCTGCAGATGAGCCTCCAGTAACTCGTCACCACGAGTTCCGGAACCGCAGGTGGGCCTCTATGTCCAGTGCCGCTCCGGACTAGGTTGGTGGCCGCGGTGGGCGTGGGTGTCTGGCTTGAGCGAAGAGCAGGATCGGGACTGCAAGTCCTGTCGCGCAGCTGGCTTCGGCCGTCAGTCGTGTCCCGTTGCCGACCTCGCGTCCACCGCCCTCAGGCCGTCGCGGTGAGCGGCTGGAGTGGGCTGGTGAGCTGGTCGGCGCGCAGGGTGCGGTAGACGACGTCGGAGAGCCGGCGTTTGAGGCAGCGCAGTGCCTCCCGGCCAGTCTTTCCTTCGGCGCGTTTGCGTGCGTAGTAGGCGCGGCCTTCGGTGTCGGCGCGGATCTCGGTGATCGCGATCGTGTAGAGCGCGCGGTTGAGCTGGCGGTTGCCGCCGCGGTTGAGGCGATGGCGCACGGTGCGCCCGGAGGAGGCCGGAATCGGCGCGGAGCCGTTGGCCGCGGCGAAGGCGTGCCGGGAGGGATAGCGGCGCACGTCGACGACCTCGGCCAGGATCCGGGCGGCGACGAAGACGCCGATGCCGTAGATCCCGCTCAGCGAGCTGCCGCTCTGCTCCACCAGGGCGGCGATCTGCTCGCGCAGGCCGGCAAGCTCGGCGTGGATGGCCAGCAGCCGTGTCAGCCGCGCGTGGGTGACCGTGGCCCGGACGCTGAAGTCGTTCTCCAGTAGCGCCAGCGCCGCGCGCAGGTGACTGGAATTGGTCAGGTGGGGGAGGCGGTGCCGATAGCCGGGCCGCAGCCAGCCCAGATCGGCGTGCACCCGGTTGACGGTGGCGGTGCGCTCGGCGATGAGCTGCTCGCGGTAGTCCATCAAGACCCGCAGGTCGGCCGGCAGGCCCTCCATCGGCCGCACCGTCGGCAGGTTCGGCTCCCGAGCGGTGATCCGGGCGATCGCCACGGCATCGACTGGATCGGTCTTGCCCTGCCCGGGCCGCCCGGAGCGCTCTCGGGAGGTCAGTCCCGGCGGCACCTCCACCACGGCGATTCCGGTCTCGAGCAGGTGCATCGCGGCGGCCCAGCCGAAGTTGGTCGAGCCCTCGATGCCCACCCGCTCGACCCGGTGCTCGGCGGCGAGCGCGCTCAGGGCGGTGAAGCCGGCCGGGTCGTTGGGCAGCTGGCGGACGACCACCGCCCGGCCGCCGTCGTCGATCACCGCCACGGCCAGGGTGTCTTTGTGGCTGTCGATTCCTGCGAACATCCCTGCCTCCGCTGCGCCGTCGACCGCGGCCGGGCAGAGCGCGAGCACCTCAAGGGACCACGAGCCGCGTCCCCACGCCTCTATCGAGCGTCAGCTGCCCGGACTGGACCGCCGCCGGGAG
>NZ_FOWQ01000006.1 GCF_900115505.1 Geodermatophilus dictyosporus
GGCGGCGAGCGCGCTCAGGGCGGTGAAGCCGGCCGGGTCGTTGGGCAGCTGGCGGACGACCACCGCCCGGCCGCCGTCGTCGATCACCGCCACGGCCAGGGTGTCTTTGTGGCTGTCGATTCCTGCGAACATCCCTGCCTCCGCTGCGCCGTCGACCGCGGCCGGGCAGAGCGCGAGCACCTCAAGGGACCACGAGCCGCGTCCCCACGCCTCTATCGAGCGTCAGCTGCCCGGACTGGACCGCCGCCGGGAGACACCCACTCAACGAAGCCTCAACCGGTGGGTTGGGCAGCAAGACGTCGAGCCTTCCCGACGGCGGCGCGGACCCCGTCGATGGCGGGGCGAAAGCCATCCTGACCTGAGGTGCAAGACGTGTGCCGCCCCGTGATCTTGTTGATCTCCAGTGCTCGGGTAGGGCCGTCTCGCGCATCGACAGCCACCGAGCGTCGAGCGGTGTCTGTGCCGGGTGTGGGTGTTCGGGGTGTGTCTGAGGGCGGCTTCAGGGACATCCCGAGGGCGCTGCGTCTGTGCGGCCGGGTTCATCCTCTGACTGGGGTCAGAGGATGGAGGACGGCGCGGTGGCGCAGGTGCGGCAGTTCAACCGGGCGGTCACCCAGCGGGTCGGTGCGCTCTACGACAGCTTCCTCTCGCGGCGCCGCCCGCTGGGACACTCCCGTGTGCTGTGGGAGATCGGCACCGAAGGCAGCGACGTCCGAGCTCTGCGGTCCCGACTCGACCTGGACTCCGGCTACCTGAGTCGGATCCTGCGGACGCTGGAGGACGAGGGACTGGTCACGGTCGTCCCGAGTCCGGTCGATGCACGGGTGCGCGTGGCCCGACTGACCGCGGCCGGCCAGGACGAACGTGCTGAAGTGGACGCCCGGTCCGACGAAGCTGCTGCGGCGCTGCTGGCAGGGCTGACCAGCTCGCAGCAGCGCCGTCTGGTCGCCGCGATGGCGACGGTCGAGCGGTTGCTGCAGGCGTCGGTGATCGAGGTGCGGGTCGAGGACCCTCGCCATCGGGACGCCCGCTACTGCACCGCCGAGTACTTCGCTGAACTGACCCGACGTTTCGACGGCGGCTTCGACGCTGCCCGCAGCCTGCCGGCCGGCGATGAGGAACTGACCCTGCCGGCCGGGCTGCTGCTGGTCGCCCGCCTGCACTCGGCGCCGTGGGCTGCGCAGCACTCAAGCTCCACGGGGAGGAGCCGGCGGAGGTGAAGCGGATGTGGGTCGCCGGGTCCGTCCGGGGCCGGGCCTGGGTCGCCGCCTGCTCGCCGCGGTCGAGGACCAGGCCCTGGCTCACGGCGTACGCACGCTCCGACTGGAGACCAACCGTGCCCTCACCGAGGCGATCGCTCTCTACCGGTCGACCGGCTACCGCGAGGTGCCCGCCTTCAACGACGAGACCTTCGCCGACCACTGGTTCGAGAAGCAGCTGTCCCCGTCCAGCCGCGGCAGCTGTGCCTCGGGACGTTGAACCCACACGGGACCGCGGAGTTCGGGTCGGGGCTTCGAGGAGCGACTCAGGTCAGTGCTGACCGGTGCGAGCGGGGAGTTGGCCGCGATCCACGACGCCGAGGTCGTGGCGGTGGCTCGGCTAGGGGCCGTCCTGCGCAGGTGACGGCCCGTGCTCGTCAGGCGGAAGCGCCGCGCTCGAGCCGCAGGTCGGTGAAGGGCGTGCGGAGCTGCCGCACCGTGTCCTCGCCGGGACCCCGTTCGAGGTCGAGCAGCACCTCGTAGGCGTCCAGGGCGAGGGCCCGTCCCCGCGGGGTCACACAGCCAGCCGCCCGCCGCGGCGCTGGTGGTCGTCCTCGTGACGGTCCCCGCCGGCGTCGTCCATCGATGCGTCCCCATCTCCCACAGGCCCCTCGGCCCGTGGGCGACCGCCGGTCAGCGGTCGGGCGGGTCGGACGGTCGACCACGGGAAGTTCGCCCTCTGTGTCGTGGACGAGGGGCGCGACTCGCCGGTGACCTGTTCACCGTCCGTCAGCGGCGGGCCTACGGAGGAGCGCTCCTGACGCTCGTGGTCTTCCACTGAGTGTCGACCGGAGGACCTGCAGGACGGGACGGGTCCGCTCGTGTACCCGGCGGGACGGGGGGCGCCGGCGACGCGAGTTCCGTGGCGACCGCATCGGTCATCGCCTGCTGGAACGCCCGCATGGTGGGGACGGCGGTACTCAGTTCGACCTCGCCGGTGTCTATCGTGGCCCCGGTGAGTGAGAAGCCGCTCGCAGCCGCGCACCGACGTGTCGGCCACGCCGGGCACGCAGTCGAACGCCGGATGCTGGGGCTCGCGGACGAGGTGCCGGATCCTGAAGCGATGCGGATCCGGGCCCGTGAACCGTCCGCCCACGGTGACGGGCGCCTGGCGAAGGCCGACGCTCTCGAGGATGCCGACGACGTGAGCACTGCCGGCGCCCGGCTTGAGTGCCCGACCGTGGGGTAGACAGGAGAAGCCGGATCGGTACCACGCCGACCCGTATGCGTAGCCGGACGGCATCCCACGGGGGGCACCAGCCTTGCATGTGAGTGACCAGGCTCGTGCCGGCCGTGCACTCGGGACGGCCGCCGGACAGGCGTCGGTCTTCCGGCACGACGCCCTGGTCTACGACGACGTCGAGCAGCTCACCGCGCTCGCTGTTCCGTGGCTGCGCGAGGGCCTGGCCGAAGGGGACGCTGCGGTGATCGCCGTCGGCCCGCAGAGGACCGAGCCGCTGCGCGCGGCGCTCGACGACGATCCGCGCGTCGTCGTCGTCGAGCGCCACGACCTCTACCGGTCCCGCACGCCGACCGCCATCACCGCCTTCCGCCGCTATGCGCACGAGCACGCCTCCGCCGGCCGGCGGGTCCGGGTGGTCGGCGAGGTCGACTTCGGCGCCACCGCCGCCGACCGTCGCGAGTGGCAGGCGTACGAGGCGGTGATCAACGAGGCGTTCGCCCCCTACCCGCTCTGGGGGCTGTGCGTCTTCCGCGCCGACCTGCCCGAGCCCGTACTGGACTGCGCCCGACACACCCATCCGCACCTGATGACCGGCGACGGACGTGTCACGAACCCGGACTTCATCGCCCCGGCGAGCTACCTGCGTGAGCTGCCGGTGCCGGAGGAGCCGCTGGAGGGCACCGCGCCGGCATTGTCCGACGACGCCATCAGTGACTACACCGGCCTGCGCCACGCCGTTCGTGCCCTGCTGGCGACCGTCGACGGGCCACCCGACGTGCTCGAGGACTTCCTCATGGCCGTCGACGAGATGACCTCCAACGCCGTCCGGCACGGCACCCCACCCGCCGGACTGCGGATGTGGGCCGCGCCCGGCCGCCTGGTGGCGACCGTCCACGATTCCGGGCACGGCCTGGACGACCCGTTCGCCGGGTAGGGCCCAGCGCACGGGGCAGACCTCTCCCACGGGGGCATGGGCCTGTGGCTCGCCCGGCAGCTGTGCGACCACGTCGCCATCCGCCGCGACCAGGACGGCGTCAGCGTCCGGCTGACCACCAGCTGGCGCTGAGGGGCGCCAGCCGGATCAGTCCGCAGGCACGTTCGGCGGCACCCTGTTAGGGCCGGCCTGCGGCGGCCGCGGGCGGTCCTGCGGATGCAGCTGGAGGGCGATGAGAGCGACGTCGTCGCCAGGATTGGTCGGCAGCATCCGGGCCAGCACTTCGTCGCACAGGCTGTCGAGGTCACGGCCGGCCAGCTCGCCCAGCACGGTCTGCAGCCTGTCCAGACCGTGGTCGATGTCCTCGTGCCGGCTCTCGACCAGCCCGTCGGTGTAGAGCAGCACCACGCTGTCCCACGGGAGTGTCACCTCGGCCTCGCGCCGCGGCACGTCCGGCGAGACGCCGAGCAGCAGGTCGGGTCGGCCACCGTCGAGGACCCGGACCTGGTGCTCCGGGGTGATCACCATCGGGGGCGGGTGCCCGGCGTTCGACCAGCGCAGCCTCGCCAGCCGCGCTGCCCGCTCCTCGTCCGTCTGCTCGAGGCGAGCGACCACCGCAGTGGCGAGGATGGCCGACTGCAGCGTCTGCATGACCTGCTCGACCTCGGCCAGCACCTCGGCCGGTGCGGCGTGGTCGCGGGCGGCCAGCGCCCGCACGATCGTGCGGGCCTGCCCCATCGCGGCCGCAGCCTGGACGTCGTGGCCGACGACGTCGCCGATGACGAGCACCGTGGCACCGGATGGCTGCAGGAACGCGTCGTACCAGTCCCCGCCGACCTCGGCGGCCTCCGCGGCCGGCACGTACCGCACCACGATCTGCACGTGGTCGGGCTCCGGCGGTGCGGTCAGCAGCGACCGCTGGAAGCCCTCCGCCAGGCCGCGCTGCTGCCGGAAGAGGCGGGCGTTGTCCAGCACCACTCCGGCGCGGGCGGCGACGTGGCGGGCGGTCACCAGGTCCGCCGAGGTGAACCCGCCGCGATCCTGGCCGGTGCACAACGTCAGCATCCCGACCGGACCGTTCCGGCCGGGCAGCGGGAGGACGGCGATCGACTCGGGCGCCAGTTGCAGCAGCACATCACGCACCGGCCCGGTGGCGATCATGTCGCCCGCCAGTCGCATGGCGTCCCTCGGGAGCAGTTGCAGCTGCCCGGTCCGCATGGCGCGGACGACCAGCGCGTCGTCGCGCAGCACGCCCAGCCGCGCCCGGGCGTAGGCGTCGACCGCCTCGCGGAGCTCCGGATCGTTGTGCCAGGAGGTGACGTTGCGCAGGGCGCGACGGTCGCCGCTGGCCTCCTCGTCGTCGATCAGGGTGACGATGCACCAGTCGGCGATGCCGGGGACGACGAGGCGGGTCAGCCGGCGGGCGGCCTCGTCGGCGTTCAGCGTGGCCGACAGCTCCTCGGTGATCCGCGACAGTAGCCGCTCGCGGTCCGCGGCTCGCTCCAACAGCTCCTGGGCCTGCCGTCGGCCGGTGATGTCGAGGAAGTACAGCGCCATCCCGTCAGCGCTGGGCACGGCGCGGACCTCGACCCAGACGTTCAGCGGCTCGGGGTAGAAGGCCTCGAAGACCACCGGTTCACCGGTGTCAGCGGCGTGGCGGTAGTTGGCCTCGAACTCGGTGCCGACCGTGGCGGGGAACGCCTGCCACAACGTTCGGCCCAGCAGGTCCCTGCGCGGCGTCCCGGTGACCCGCTCGGCCTCGGCGTTGACGTGGGTCATCACCCAGTCGGTGTCCATCGCGATGAAGCCGACCGCCATCGACTCGACCAGCTGGGCCAGGCGGTCCTGCGCCTGGCGGCGGACGGAGATGTCCCAGGCGGCGCCGAGCAGCCGGACCGCCGTGCCCGACTCGTCAGCGAGAGCGCGTCCTCGGGCGGCCACCCACCGCTGTTCTCCGTCGGGGAGCACGACGCGGTACTCCGCGGCGTACTCACCCACCGTGTCGATCGCGCGCTGCAGCAGCGCCCCGACCCGGTCCACGTCCTCGTGGTGGAGTCGGGCGTTGAAGGCGTCGATGCTGCGGTCGAAGGTGGCGGAGTCGTAGCCGAACAGATCGATGAGCCGGGCATCCCAGTTCAGCGTCCCCGTGACGAGGTCCCAATCGAACGTGCCGATGCCCGCGGCGTCGATCGCCAGACTCAGCAGTTCCCACGCGGTGGCCGTCGAGCCGTCAACCAGGTCCGGCAGGCCGCTCGACGCTTCCTTGCCGTTGTCGCTCATGTCCCTCGTTCCACGCCCCGGCGGATGCCGGCGCAACCGGCAGCGTCCCATTGTGGACGATCACCGCCCGGCCCGGATCTGGTGGCAGTTCTGGTTGCAGTTGCCGTGATCCCGCGGTCGTTCGGGTCCGTCCGTTACCGTTTCTAGGACTCACGAGAGCGCTGCTCAGGACGCATGTTCCGGATGTTGGTGGACGACCGCGAACGCGATCACGACGGCCTGGCAGTGTGGGGGTCAGGGGTTCGAGTCCCCTCAGCTCCACCCAGAGACGACTCAGGCCGTTCCCCTTCGGGAGAACGGCCTGAGTCGTCTCCGGGTGCGGCGCACCGCGATCACGCTGCTGCGCCTGCAGCCCCGTTGTGCCGGAGTCGGTACCCGGTGGCGGGGTCAGCCCGGGGCGCCGTCTCGCGGCCGGACCAGGCCGGTCTCGTAGGCGACGACCACCGCCTGGACCCGGCCGCGGACGGCGAGCTTGGTCAGCACGCGGGTGACGTGCGTCTTGACCGTGCCGACGCCGAGGAACAGGGCGTCGGCGATCTCGACGTTGGAGGCGCCGCGGGCCATGAGGACGAGCACCTCCCGCTCACGGTCGGTGAGCGCGGCCAGCCGGGTGTCGGTGACGGTGTCGGGCGCGGCTCGGGAGCGGCGGACGAAGTCGGCCATCAGCCGGCGGGTGATCTCCGGTGCGAGCAGCGCCTCACCGGATGCCGCCGCCCGCACCGCGCTGACGAGTCGGTCGCGTGGCATCGACTTGAGCAGGAACCCGGCTGCCCCGGCCTCGATGGCCGCCAGCAGTGCGTCGTCGGAGTCGAAGGTCGTCAGCATGACCACCGCGGTGTCCAGCCCAGCCTCGGCCAGGATCCGGCGGGCGGCGTCCAGACCGTCGATCCCGGGCATCCGGACGTCGAGCAGGGCGACGTCGGGGCGGTGGGTGCGGCACTGCGCGACCGCCTCGGCGCCGTCGGCCGCCTCGGCGACGACGTCCAGCCCGGGCTCGGACTCCAGGATCATGCGGAGCCCGGCCCGGACGAGGGCCTCGTCGTCGGCGAGCAGCACCGTCGTCACGGGGACCCCACGGGGAGGGTCGCCCGCACCTGCCAGCCGGACCGGTCCGTGCGCGGCCCGGCGACGAGCTGCCCGCCGACGAGCGACACCCGCTCGCGCAGGCCCACGAGGCCGAAGCCGCCGGTGCCTGCCGGCGCACCAGGGGTACCGCCCTCGTCGGTCACCTCGACGTGGACGACGTCGTCGGCCGCTCTCAGACTCACCTGGACGAGGCCGCCCGGCGCATGGCGCAGCGCGTTGGTCAGCGCCTCCTGCACCACCCGGTAGCCGGTGGTGCTGACGGTCGCGGGCAGCCGGGACGGGACGTCGGCGAGGAGGCACTCGACCCGCGTCCCGGCGGCGCGGACCTGCTGTACGAGGTCGGGCACGTTCTCGAGGCCGCCGCCCACGGTCTCCTGGTCACCGTCAGCGCGCAGCACCTCGAGCACCTGCCGGACATCGGTGAGGGCGGTGCGACCGGCCGCCGTCACGACGTCGAGCGCCTCGGACACCGCGGGTTCCCGCTCGCCGAGCCGGGCCTGCGCACCCTCGGCGTACAGCAACATCAGCGTGATGCCGTGGCCGATCACGTCGTGGCACTCGCGGGCGATGCGCCGGCGTTCGGTGGCCACGGCCTCGGCCCGGCGGGTCCGTTCCTCCAGCGAGCGCAGCCGCTCCACTGCCACCTCCCGCTCGGCGCGTACCGCCCGGTCCAGTTGCTCGCACGCGACGCGGGCCAGGACCCACAGCGTGACCGGGACGCCGGCGTTGACCACGACGTCGGCGAGGACGCGGCCCTCCGGTTGGGTCAGCGGGTAGAGGACGGCGTCGGGCAGGACGAGCGCGGCCAACCCCAGCGCCGCCGCCCCCCGGGACGGCGCATACCACGCAACCGAACAGGTCATCAGCAGGTAGACCAGGTACACGACGGCCGACGGAGCGGTGCCCAGCGCGGCCGTGACGCCCATGCCCGCGCCGGCGACGGCGGCGGCGACCACCGGGTGGACCCGGCGGAGCGAGACAGCGGCGCAGATCACCGCCAGGGTCAGGTGCTGGAGGAGCGGTGGGCCCTCCAGCAGGCTGCGCCGAGCGACGAGCTCGACCTGGACGACGGCGCCGAGGACGACCGCGCAGACGAGGTCGCGGGTGCCGACCGGCAGCGCGCGCCACCGTGCCCCGAGTCCTCGCTGCCGGCCACCGGGCATGCCGGAGATGGTAGGGAGCACGCCCCGCCGGGGGCGTCTCCCGCGCGACGGAGCGGGGTCTGTCCCGGGACAGACCCCGGGTGCGCCTCCCGGCAACGAGGAAGGTCCCGACGGCGGACTCGCCGGGGCGGCCGCTGTTCCTAGCGTCGTCGCCGTGCCGGCACCGGGCCGGCCGCAGCGACGGAGGAGCGGGACATGGCGATGGAGTCGGCGATCGACACGGTGGGGCGCGAGGGCGTGCGGCGGGGACACGTCGGGGTCGCGGCGTGCGGCGTGGGGGCGCTGGCCCTCTACGTCGGGGCCGCGCTGTCCTTCGCCGATCCGCTGGGCGGGAGTGCCACGGCGGAGGAGGCCGGGGCGCGGCTGCAGGACTCCACGATCGAGCGCGCCGTGCTGCTCTTCGGCGGCTACCTGCTGCTCGCACTGGTCGTCGTCGCCGCGTTGGCCGAGGCGCTGCGCGGTGGGGGAGCGGCGCGGCGGGTCGTCCCGGCGCTGGGCGTCGCCCACCTCTTCCTCTTCGCGCTGGGCGTCGCCGCTCTCGGTGCCGCGCGTGGGGTCTCGGCGACGTTCGACGGCGAGGTCGGCCCGGCGTCGCTGACGGCGGGTCTCGTCGTGTCGAACGCGGCGTTCCCGCTGGCGCAGTGGGCCGGTGCCGGGTTCGGCGTCGCCGTGCTGCTGGCCTCGTGGGGGCTGGGTGGCCGGCTGCGGGGGCTCGGCGTCGCGGCCGCGGCGCTGGGCGTCGGTCTGCTCGTGCCGCCGATCGGCTGGGCCGTCCTCTACCTGACCCCGCTGTGGTTCGCAGCGGCCGGGGTCCTGCTGGCCGCCGGGACCCGGAGGTCCTCGGCAGCGGCTCGCTGACGTCCGCAGCTCCACCCTCCGGCCTCTCGCGGAGCGGAGGGTGGGCCCGCGTGCACGGCCGCGGCGGACCCGGAGCCCGCTGCTCGCGGACGCGCAGGCCATCCGCCTCCACGACGCACGAGGAGCCGTCAGGCTCGTCGCCCTAGAGTCAGCCCGTGCTGACCCCGCCGGCTCCGCGCTCGGATGTCGCCATGCTGCTGGACCAGGTCGAGGGAACGGCACCCATCGAGGCCGTGGGCGCCGCGGCCGACGCGCTCGCGGAGCGGCTGGGCGCACGCGAGCTGTCCTTCCTCATCGCCGACTTCAGCGGGCGGGCCGTCGTCCGTCTCACGACACGGGCCGCAGGCGTCGAGGGGGCGCGGACGCAGGCCGGCGCCCAGGCGGAGACGGTGCCCATGGCGGGCACCGTCTACGAGCGCGTGCTGCGGACCCAGGTGGTCGACGTGCGACCGCTCGACGACGGGGTCCGGGTCATCGCCCCGGTCACCGACCGCGGGGACGCCATCGGGTTGCTGGAGCTGGTCCTGCCCGGGCAGCCGCCTGCGGTGGTCGTCGCCGACGTCGCCGCTGCCGCACACGCGCTGGCCTACGTCGTCATCGCCGCCCGCCGCTACACCGACGTGTTCGAGTGGGGACAGCGCACCACGCCCTTCTCCCTGGCCGCGGAGATCCAGCGCCGGCTGCTCCCGGCCTCCTACACCTGCGAGGCCGGGCAGTTCACCCTCGCCGGCTGGCTGGAACCGGCCGCGTCGGTGGGCGGCGACACGTTCGACTACACGCTCAACGAGGACGCGCTGCACCTGTCGATCACCGACGCCGTCGGCCACGAGGTCCAGGCCGCCCTGCTGGCCACCCTGCTCGTCGGAGCGCTGCGCAACGCCCGCCGCCGGGGTCTGGACCTCGCCGCCCAGGCCCGCTACGCGAACGACGCGATCACCGGCCACGCGGCCGCCGGCCAGTTCGTCACCGGACAGCTCGTGCGCGTGGACCTGTCGGCCGGCACCGCAGCGATCGTGAACGCCGGTCACCCCCTCCCGCTGCTGTTGCGCGGGGGCCGGGTCCGGGAGCTCGACCTCGACGTCGCGCCGCCCTTCGGTGTCGTGCCCGGCCGGTCGTTCCCGGTGCAGCGCCTCCCGCTCGGGCCGGGGGACCGGGTCGTCTTCCTCACCGACGGCATGCAGGAGCGCAACGCCGCCGTCCTCGACGTCGCGACGGCCCTCCGCGACACGACGGACCTGCACCCCCGCGAGGTGGTGCAGGAGCTCGGCGCCGCGGTGCTGCGGGCGACCGGGGGAGACCTCCGCGACGACGCCACCCTGATGTGCCTGGACTGGTACGGGGGTCCTCCGCGGCCCAGCGACAGCGTGCACGGCGCGGACGCCGGCATCGCCTCCCCCGCGCGGTCCCTGCCGCACGAGCGCGGCTGACGGCGGCCCCGGAGCCCGTCCCTCAGCCGGTGGGGAACCGGGCCCAGACGTGCTTGCGGTCGCCGTCGACGGTCCAGCCGCGGTCGGTGGTCAGGCACGCGACCATGCGCAGGCCCATGCCGCCGAGCGCGGGGTCGCGGCCGACGGCGGGCTCGGGTCCGTGGTCCGGGTCGCCGTCGCTGACGTCGAGCAGCAGCCACCCGTCGGTCCGGACGGCGCGCACCCGCACCGGCGCCCGGCCGTGCCGCAGGCCGTTGGAGGCCAGTTCGTCGACGGCGACGACCAGGTCGTCGACGACCCCTCCGTCCGGGCCGGCCCCCTCGAGCCCGTCCGCCACCCAGGCCCGCAGGCGCGCTCGCACGGTCCGCAGCTCCGCCGGGCGGGAGACCTCCGACTCGTGGTGGGGGCCCGCGGTCTCCGGGCGCGGCCGTCGAGGCCAGAGCTCTGCGTCCATGTCCCCGTTCCGTTCGATCGTGTCCCGGAGGCGGTTCCCCGTCCTGGACCCCGCGAACCAACCGGTCACCACTCCCACCAGGGAGGCAGCCGGCCGCCTCGTCCCCGCCGCCGCGGGACACCCCAGAGGGGGATGGGCGCACCGGGTGCTTGCGCGGGTCGGCACACTCGCGGGGTGATCGAGAGCGCCGACGCCGCCGGGACGACGGCCCCCGTCCCCTCCGTGCCGGCGCTCCGCGGGGCGGGCGGAGGGCCGGTGCCCGCGCCGTCCGACGACGCCCTGCTGGTGCCCGGCGAGACCTGCTGGCGCATCGAGCGCGCCGACCGGCACGCCGTGTTCGTCGACGCCGCCGACTACTTCGCCACCCTGAAGCGGGCCGTGCTGCGGGCCGAGCGCCGGGTGCTGTTCATCGGCTGGGACTTCGACCCCCGCATCCGGCTGGACCCGCGCGCCCCCGGCCCGGCCCGCGAGGACCGCCTGGGGCGGGTCCTCGAGCGCGCGGTGGTCGCCAACCCGCGGCTGGAGATCGGCGTGCTGCAGTGGGACCTCGGGATGGTGGTCGCCCTGACCCGGCGGATGGCCCCGCTCGTGCTGCTCGACCGCCGCACGCCCGACCGGCTGCGCCTCACCGTCGACACCCACCACCCGATCGGCGGCGCGCACCACCAGAAGATCGTCGTCATCGACGACTGCCTGGCCTTCGCCGGGGGCATCGACGTCACCGCCGACCGCTGGGACACCTCCGAGCACCGCACCCGGCACCCGCTGCGCCACCGGCCGCACTCGACCCGGCTGCGCGGTCCCTGGCACGACGTCACCAGCCTGGTCTCCGGGCCGGCGGCCCGCGCGATCGGCGACCTGGCCCGGGAGCGGTGGGAGAGCGGCACCGGCGAGCACCTCGAGCCGGTGACCGACGTCGAGGCGTGCTGGCCCGACGACGTCGAGCCCTTCCTCACCGACGTCGACGTCGCCGTCTCCCGGACCCGCCCCGAGCACGGCGGCACCGAGCTCGTGCACGAGATCGAGCTGCTGTGGCTGGCCGTGATCGCCGCCGCCCGGCGCACCGTCTACATCGAGACCCAGTACTTCGCCAACCGCCGCATCGCCGAGGCCATCGCCGAGCGGCTGCAGGAGGAGGACGGGCCGGAGTTCGTCGTCCTCAACCCCCTGTCGGCCGACAGCTGGCTGGAGGTCAGGGCCATGGACACCGCCCGCGTCAAGCTGGTCGACCTCGTCCGCCGCGCCGACCGCCACGACCGCTTCCGGCTGCTGGTGCCCGTCACCGAGGAGCGCCGGTCGGTGTACGTGCACGCCAAGGTGACCTGCCTGGACGACCGGCTGCTGCGGATCGGCTCGTCCAACCTCAACAACCGGTCGATGGGCCTGGACACCGAGTGCGACGTGTCGATCGAGGCCCGCACCGGCCACCCGCGCGAGCAGGAGCTCCGGTCCGCGGTGCTGGCGCTGCGGCACCGGCTGCTGGGCGAGCACCTGGGCGTGGACGCCGACGAGGTGGCCGCGGCCGTCGAGCGCTGCGGCGGGTCGCTGGTCCGGGCCATCGACTCGCTGGTGCGGCCGACCGGCCGTTCGCTGGTGCCCTTCGAGCCCCCCGAGCTCGACCCGGTCGACCGCTTCCTCGCCGAGAGCGAGCTGCTCGACGCCGAGTACACGCCGAACCGCTGGCGCCGGGTCAAGCAGGCCTTCGCCGGCCGCCGTCGTCGCCAGCGGGGCTGAGCGGGATCCCGGCCCGCGCTTCCCGGAGGACGCCGCGGGAGCGCAGCACCACCGTGACGGTCGCGTGGCGCAGCCGGACCTCCGGCGGTGCCGAGCGCAGGCAGTCCGGCGCGCGACCCTGCACCCGGGACAGGACCTCGACGAGCAGGTCGTCGGCCAGGCGGGGCTCCGGCACGCAGCGGCGCAGCCACCCGTGCACGGTGGCGGCCCCGTCGGTCGGCTGCGGCACCGGCACCACCTCGTCGTGCGCCATGGGATTGGACGCCAGCGGCCTCGTGTCGCCGCGGCGCGGTGGACGACCGCGGTCCGGTGGCGGTCACCCGTCCGGGGCGCGGGCTCCACCGCCGCGGGTGGTGCCGGCCACGGGTTGGGCGTCGCCTCTCCGGGGGAGGAGCGGGGCATGGGCTCCACGACCTTCGACTTCACCGGCTCCGTCGTCCTCGTCACCGGCGGCGGCTCGGGCATCGGCCTGGCGATCACGCGCGCCTTCCTCGACGCCGGCGCGACCGTGGCGGTCACCGGCAGACGGCGGGACCGGCTCGAGGCCGCGCTCGCCGGCGTCCCCGCGGAGCGCACCGCGGCCCTGCCGGCCGACGTGTCCGACCGTGGGCAGGTGCAGCAGGTCGTCGCCGACGCCGTCGACCGGTTCGGCCGGCTCGACGTCGTCGTCAGCAACGCCGCCGGTTACGAGACCGGCGAGCTGACCGACCTGCCCGACGACGCCTGGGAGCGGCTGCGCGCCACCAACGTCGACGCGTTCTTCCACCTGGCCAAGGCCGCCCTGCCGCACCTGGCGGACTCCGGCGGCAACCTCGTGTCGGTCTCCTCGGTGTCGGGGCTGCGCGGCGACTGGGGCCAGGCGGCCTACAACGCCACCAAGGCCGCGGTCACCAACTTCGTGCGCTCGCTGGCGCTGGACTGGGGCAGCCGGGGCGTGCGGCTCAACGCCGTCGCGCCCGCCTTCACCCTCACCGAGCTCACCGAGGGCGTCGGCCGCGACGAGGCCTCGCTCGCGCCGTTCCGCGACCGGATCGCGCTCGGCCGGCCCGGCGAGCCGGACGACGTCGCCCCGGCCGTGCTGTTCCTCGCCAGCGACGCCGCCCGCTACGTGACCGGCGCGGTGCTGCCGATCGACGGCGGCACCAGCGCCTCCACCGGCCAGCCGCACGTCTGACCGTGCCCCGGCGCGAGGCGTCCGACCGGCTGGCCTGGGTCGCCGGGGTGGTGGCCGCCGCACCCGGCGAGCGGGTGCTGGAGGTCGGCTGCGGCCACGGTGTGCTGGTGACCCTGCTGGCCGCCGCCGTCGGGGACGAGGGCCGGGTGGTCGCCGTCGACCGCTCGCCGCGGATGGGGGCGGCCGCCACCCGGCGCAACCGGGCGGCGGTCGACGCGGGACGGGTCCGGGTGGTCGTGGCGCCGCTGGCCGACGCCGAGCTGGGCGGGGAGCCCGTCGACGTGGTGGTCGCCGCGGACGTGCGGGCGCTGTGGACGCCCGGCCCCGAGTGGGACGTCGTCGACCGCGTGCTCGCGCCCGACGGCCGGGTGGTGGTCGCCGCCTCGCTGATGGACCCCGGCGGGGGCCCGCGGCTGGTGGCGGGGCTCACCGACCTCGCCCGCGCCCGCGGCCTGGCCGTGTCCACGACGGCGTCGACGACGGCCACCCGGCCGTACCCGACGGCCGCGGTCGAGTTGCGCCGCGCCGCCGGCGGGTAGGGCACGTCCCACCCACCGACGGGAGGACCTGCGATGACCGACGAGCTGCCCGGCGACCTCTACGACTACGAGTCCCTGCTCAGCGAGGACGAGCGCAAGGAGCTGCTGGGCATCCGGCGCTTCCTGCACGAGGAGGTCCGGCCACGGGTGAACCAGTCCTGGGAGACGGCCACCTTCCCGATGGACCTCATCCCGCGCTTCGCCGAGGAGGGGATGGTCGGGCGCAGCTACGACCTGGAGCACCGGCCGCGGGCCTCCCGCCTGTTCACCGGCTTCATCTCCCTGGAGGCCTCCCGCGTCGACCCGTCGATGGCGACCTTCCTCGGGGTGCACAACGGCCTGTCGATGGGGTCGATCGTGCTGCTGGGCTCCGACGAGCAGCGGGCGCGCTGGGTGCCGGACATGGTGTCGCTGCAGAGGATCGGCGCCTTCGCGCTGACCGAGCCGCACGGCGGGTCCGACGTCGCCCAGGGCCTGGAGACCACCTGCCGCCGCGACGGCGACGAGTGGGTCATCGACGGCGCCAAGCGGTGGATCGGCAACGGCACCTTCGCCGACGTCGTCGTCGTGTTCGCCCGCGACGTGGCCGACGACCAGGTCAAGACCCTCGTCGTGGAGAAGGGCACCCCCGGCTTCACCGCGACCAAGATGGAGGGCAAGTACGCCCTGCGCACGGTGCAGAACGCCGACATCGTGTTCGAGGACTGCCGGGTGCCGGCGGAGAACAAGCTCGCGGAGGGCAACTCGTTCCGCGACGTGAACCGGGTGCTCAAGCTGACCCGCGGCGGCGTCGCGTGGAACGCCGTCGGCTGCCAGATGGGCGCCTTCGAGGCGGCGATCGCCTACGCCAAGGACCGGCGGCAGTTCGGCCGGCAGATCGCCGGCTTCCAGCTGATCCAGGACCTGCTCGCCCGCATGGCCGGCAACGTGACCGCCAGCCTCGGCATGGCGGTGCGCGTGTCGCAGCTGCAGGAGGAAGGCGTCTTCCGCGACGAGCAGGCGGCGCTGGCCAAGGCCTTCGTCACCGGCCGCGCCCGCGAGACCGTGGCGCTGGCCCGCGAGCTCTTCGGCGGCAACGGGATCCTGCTGGAGAACGACGTCGTGCGGTACTTCGCCGACGCGGAGGCGCTGTACTCCTACGAGGGCACCCGCGAGATCAACAGCCTGATCGTGGGTCGCGCGCTCACCGGGGTGAGCGCCTTCGTCTAGCCGCCGGCCCGCAGCGGCCGGTCGGGGACGGCGGGCGGCTCCGCGTCCGGGGTGCCCGGCGCCGGCGGCTGCCCGGAGAGGAGGAAGGCCAGCAGCCGGGCGGGCAGGTCGCCCTCGGGCGCGGGGGCGGCCGGCCGGGCGGGGGTGACGTCGTCCTCGGTCACGGCACGAGCCTGCCACCGCACACGGCACCGCGCCCCGCCGGGTGACCCGGCGGGGCGCGGTGCGTGCTGCGGTCGGTGGAGCCTCAGCTGGAGCTGGTCTGGCTCTGCACGGTCTCGCGGGACTGCTGGGCCTGGCCCTGCACGTCCTGCGCGGCCGACTGGCCCTCCTGCTTGACCGTCTGGGCGGCGTCCTGGGCGGTGCCCTTGACCTCCTGGACGGCCTGCTCGGCGGCCGGCCGGAGCTGCTCGCCGACCTCCTGCGCGGCCTGCTTGGCGGGGGCGAGGAGCTCGTCCTTGTGCTCCCGCACGGCGGCCTCGGCCTGCTGGGCCAGCTGCCGCTCCTTCTCGGAGGCGGGCAGCAGGCTGGAGACCAGCCAGCCGACGCCGAAGGCGATCAGCCCGGCCGCCAGGGGGTTGCCCTGCGTCTGGCGGACCACCGCGTCGGGAGCCTGCTGGACGGCGTGGGCGGCCTGCGAGGCGGCGTCCTGCACGGTGCCGGCCGCGTTGCTCGCCGCGCCCTGCACCGAGCCGACCGCGTTCTGCGCGGTGCCCTGCACCGAGCTCATCGCGCTCTGCGTGGTGCCGCGGGCCGAGGAGTGCGTGTCGTGGGCCGAGCCCATGACGCGGTCCTTGACGTTGGCGAAGCGGCCCTTGGCCGAGGCCATGCGCCGGTCGACGACGCGGGCGGGGTTGACCTTCTCGTTGAGGGCGTCGACGTCGTAGCTGAGCTCGCGCCGGGTGTCCTCGATCTGTCGCCGGATGACGTCCGGGTCACTGCTGCTGGTCATGTCTGCTCCAGGGAGGGGAGGCGGCCGCAGCCGCGGGGGTCAGTGGGGCTTGAGGGCGCCGGGGACCTGCTGGAGGGTGTCCACGGTCCGTTCGGGCTTGGGGTTGACCTGCCGGAACTTCTTGCGCCCCATCACGAAGGCGATGGCGCCGATGACGCCCCAGATGATCGCCACGATGAGGGCGGCCAGGCCGGTGTCCATGACGTTCGCCAGCGCCCACCACAGGGCGAAGGAGAGGAACAGCAGCACCATGTAGCCGGCGAAGCCCGCGGCGCCGAACATGCCCGCGCCCTGGCCGGCCTTCTTGGCCTCGACCGTGATCTCGGCCTTGGCCAGCGCGAGCTCCTGGCGCATCAGCACGGAGAGGTCGGTGGTGACCTCGCTGATGAGCTGCCCGACCGAGGTGCCCTCGACGTCGGGGCGACCGGTCTCGGTCATCGGGGTCCCGCGCTCACCGGAGTGGGCGCCGTAGCCCTGGTCGTAGGCGGATCCCTGCTCGTAGCCTGGCGTCTGCTCGTAGCCGGTGGGCTGCTCGTAGCCGGCGTAGCCCTGCTCGGCGGTCGGCGGCACGGCGTAGTTGGCCTGCGGCGGCTCGGGCGGGTAGCCGGAGCCGGAGCCGCCCACCGGCGTGGCGCCGGAGTAGGGGGAGCTCACGGTCAGACCCCCGTCCCCGGGCGACGGGCCGGGTCGTCCCAGCCGGCGGGTGCGGCCGGCGGCACGACGCTGCCCTCGGGCGGCGTCGTCCCGTAGGGCGGCGGGGGCAGCGGGGCGCCGGTGGTGGCCGCCGACTGGCCGTAGCCGCTGGTCGTCGTCTCGTACCCGGTGGTGGTGGTCTCGTAGCCGGAGTAGGTCGGCGCCGGTTCCACGTAGTTGCCCTGCGGGTAGGTGTTCTGCGCCTGCGCCAGGTGGGCCTCGGTGCGCCGCGACGAGCCGTTGTCGCTGGTGTGCGCGGCCTTGACGCCACTGGTCAGCCGGCCGGCGAGCACGCCGGCGAGGGCGGCGCCGAGCAGGAAGGTGCCCGGCTTGCGGCGGGCGAAGGAGCGGACCTCGTCGAGCAGGTCGGCCGGCTCCCGGTTCTGCAGGAAGGTCGCGAACTCCTCGACCCTGCCGGCGCCCTGCTCGATCAGGTCGCGGGCCGGGCCGGGGGCCGGGGCGTTGCCGGCGACCATGCCGCGCAGCTGCTCGGCCAGGCTCGACAGGCTCTGGCCGGCCTTCTGCTGCTGCGTGACGGCCTGCTGGCGGACCTGCGTGCGGCCCTGCTGGACCAGGCTCTGGGCCTGGTGCCGGGTCTCGGCGACCACGTTCTTCGCCTGGTCCGCGGCGGTCGAGGCGACCTGGCTGCCGGCCTCCTTGGCCGTCTGGCCGACGTTGCGGGCCTCGTCCCGGGCCACGTCGGTGGTCGAGGGCGAGCCGGTGCTGGTCGAGGTCGTACTCGTGTCCCCGTAGCCGGTCGCGCCCGAGGAGGGCGGCGGCGGGAGGGGGGCGTCGATGGAGTGGGTCATCGTTCCTCCTGAGTGGATCTCGGTCGGGGCTGGCGCTACCCAGTTCGCGATCACCCACACATCCCGGCGACGGTCGTCACCGGTTCGTGTGCAGGTCAGCGCGTGGCCGGGGGTGCGGGTGCAGCCGGTCGGGAGCGGTGCGGAGAGGTGGCCGGGCGAGCGGTCGAGGGACCGTCCGCGGCGCCGGCCACGCTGCCGTTCCCGCTGGCCAGCGCCTACCCGGACGGTCGGGTCCGGAAACGGCGCCGGGCCCGCGTGTCGCCGGGAGTAAGGTCAGCCTTCCCTGACCTGAGGAGCACGCATGGCCGACGAGCGCCCCCGCCGCAGGCGGACGCCCCGCACCGGGACCGTCCTGCGCACCACGCGCGTGACGCCGCACACCGTCCGCGTCGTCCTCGGGGGCGACGGGCTGGCCGGGTTCGCGCCCGAGCACGCCGACTCCTACGTCAAGCTGCTCTTCCCGCCGGCCGGTGCCCCCTACGGCGCGCCCTTCGACGTCGACGACGTCCAGGCGCGGCTGCCGCGGGAGCAGTGGCCGGTCACGCGCACCTACACCGTGCGTGCCTGGGACGCCGATGCCGGCGAGCTCACCGTCGACGTCGTCCTGCACGGCGACCAGGGCGTCGCCGGCCCGTGGGCCGCCGCGGCCCGGCCGGGGGAGACCCTGCAGCTGTTCGGCCCCGGCGGCGCCTACACGCCGGCCGCCGACGCCGGCTGGCACCTGCTCGCCGGCGACGAGACGGCGCTGCCGGCGATCGCCGCCGCGCTGGAGGCGCTGCCCGCCGGCGCGCGGGCCGAGGTGTTCGTCGAGGTCGACGGCCCGGAGGAGGAGCAGGACCTCACCGCCGGTCCCGGAGTGCGGCTCACCTGGGTGCACCGCGGCGCGGCGCCGGGCGTGGCGCTGGTCGCCGCCGTCTGCGGCGCGGACCTGCCCGCGGGCGACGTCCACGCGTTCGTGCACGGCGAGGCCGGCGCGGTCCGCGAGCTGCGGCGCTTCCTGCGCAGCGGCCTGGGGGTGCCGCCGGAGCGGATGTCGGTCTCGGGCTACTGGCGGCTGGGCCGCACCGAGGACCGGTGGCAGGCCGAGAAGCGCGAGTGGAACGCCGCGGTCGAGGCCGAGGAGCGGGGCCTGGCCCTCGCCTGACCCTCGCCCGGCCCTCGCCCGGCCCTCGCCCGGCCCCGCCCGACGGAGGACCCGCGGGAGGTCCGGGTCAGGGGCGCCAGGGGAACCGCGGCGGGCGGCGCTCGGTGAAGGCGGCCACGCCCTCGGCCAGCTCGCCGCTGGCGGCCGTCTCCCGGTACCAGCGCGCCGCCAGCGCCTGGACCGCCTCGTCGTCCCGGCCGTCGGCCAGCGCCGCGACGACCTCCTTGGCCGCCCGCTGGGTCAGCGCGGAGCGCGAGGCGAGCACCTCGGCGAACCGGCGCACCTCCCCGGCGAGGTCGCCGGCGGGCAGCAGCCGGTCGACCAGCCCGGTGCGCAGCGCGTTCTCCGCGTCGAGCAGCTCGCCGGAGTACAGCAGGTAGCGCGCCGTCGCGGGGCCCACGAGCTGCACCAGCTGCCGGACCGACGTCGGGGTGAAGACGATGCCGACCCGGGCCGGGGTGACGCCGAAGACGCCGGTCGGGTCGGTGAACCGCAGGTCGCAGCACGTGGCCAGCTCGACGCCGCCGCCGATGCAGTGCCCGCGCACCATGGCGATCGTCGGGCGGGGGAAGTCGCGCAGCGCGGCCTGGGCGGCGAGGTTGTCCCGCCGCAGCTGGGCCATGGGGTCTCCGCTGTCGGGGCCGCCGAGCAGGTCGCCGATGTCGGCGCCGGCGCAGAAGCTCGGCCCGGCGCCGGTCACCACCAGCACCCGCACCGCCGGGTCGTCGGCCAGCCCGGCCAGCACGCCGGGCAGCGCGGCCCACATGCCGGCGGTGAGCGCGTTGCGCTTCTCCGAGCGGTCGATCGTGAGGACGGCGACCGCGTCGTCGCGGGTGACCTTCAGGTTCTCCGGCACGGCTCAGCCCAGGTCGTCGGTGGCGAAGGTGTCGCACTGCGCCGGGTCACCGGTCTCGTACCCGGTGAGGAACCAGCGCTGGCGCTGCTCCGACGAGCCGTGCGTGAAGGTGTCCTGGTCCACGGTGCCCCCGCCGAGGTTCTCCTGGATGAAGTCGTCGCCGATCCGGCCGGCGGTGTCCAGCGCGCGGTCGACGTCGTCCTGGGTGATCTCCTCGATCAGCGGCGCGCCGGAGGCGTCGGGCACCGTCTCGGCGTGGTTCGCCCAGGCGCCGGCGTAGCAGTCGGCCTGCAGCTCCAGCCGCACGGTGCCGCTGGTCGGGCCGGTCTCGCCGGGCGTCACCAGCCGGTTGGCGCCGAGCAGGTTCTGCACGTGGTGGCCGTACTCGTGGGCCAGCACGTAGGCGTTGGGGAACGCCCCGCCCTCGGCGCCGAACTGCGAGCGCAGCGTGTCGAAGAACGACAGGTCGATGTACACCAGCTGGTCGGCCGGGCAGTAGAACGGGCCCGAGCCGCTGGTGGCGCCGCCGCAGCCGGTCGGCGTCCGGCCGGAGAAGTAGACGGTGTCGGTGGGCACGTACTGCGCGCCGAGCTCCTGCGACCAGTAGTCCTGGATCGAGTCGATGTCGGCGAGGACCGCGCACTCCACCGAGTCGTTCGCGTCACCGGTCTCGTCGCAGGACTGCTCGAGCACGCTGTTGTCGGCCGTCTCGCCCTCGCCCAGCCCGGCCAGCGCCCCGAGGGCCGCGCTGCTGTCACCGCCGCCGAGGACCTGGAACAGCACGACGACGAGGACGCCGACCAGCCCGAGCCCGCCGCCGCCGACGGCCAGCCCCCGGCCGCCCCCGCGCCGCCGGTCCTGGACGTGCGAGGTGTCGAGCCGGCCGCCCTCCCTGTACCGCATGCTGTGGCTGCCCTCCGCTCCGGTGTGCGGACCCGACCGTGCCACCGGCTCCCCGGCGCCGCGACCCGGGCCGGCCGGGACGCGGGTCGCTCAGCGACGGCGGCGGCGGGTGCCGAACAGGCCGCGGGTGAGCTCGCGGCCCAGCGCCGAGGCCGCCGAGCGCGCGAAGGAGCGGAACACCGGGGAGGCCATGACGTCGGACAGCACGCCGCCGTCGCCGGGCTCCTCGGGTCGCCCGCCTCGACGCCGGGGCGCCGGCTCCTCCCGCGGGACCGGCTCCGCCCGGGGCGCCGCCGGCGCCGGCGCGAGCCGGGCGGCGAGCAGCTCGCGCGCCGACTCGCGGTCGACGGGGGTGCCGTAGCGCGGCTGCAGCGGTGAGGCGGCCACGGCCGCGGCCATCTCCCCGGGCGGCACGGTGCCCATGCCGGCCCGCGGCGCGCGGAGCACCGTCCACGCCAGCGGGGTGGGTGCGCCGCGCTCGGACAGCACGGTGACCGCCGCCTCGCCGGTGCCCAGCGACGTCAGCAGGCCGGCCACGTCGTCGTAGACGTCGCTGCGGGGGAACGTCCGGACCGTCTTCCTGAGCGCGTCGGCGTCCTCGGGGGTGAAGGCGCGCAGCGCGTGCTGCACCCGGTTGCCCAGCTGGCCGAGCACGTCGGAGGGGACGTCGGTGGGCTGCTGGGTGACGAGGAAGACGCCGACGCCCTTGGACCGGATCAGCCGCACGGTCTGGGTGACCGCGGTGAGGAACGCCTTGCTCGCGCCGCGGAAGAGCAGGTGCGCCTCGTCGAGGAAGAAGACCACCTTCGGCTTCTCCAGGTCGCCCACCTCGGGCAGCTGCTCGAACAGCTCGGCGAGCAGCCACACCAGGAACGTGGAGAACAGCGCCGGCCGGTCGGCGACGGCGGGCAGCTCCACGGCGCTGATGACGCCGCGGCCGTCGGACGCGGTGCGGATGAGGTCGTCGGGGTCGAAGGCGGGCTCGCCGAAGAAGACGTCGCCGCCGAGGTCCTCCAGCGCCACGAGCTCGCGCAGGATCACCCCCGCCGTGGCCCTGGACAGCCCGCCCAGGCCGGCCAGCTCCTCCTTGCCCTCCGTGCCGGTCAGCCAGGTGAGCAGCGCGCGCAGGTCGGCCAGGTCGAGCAGCGGCAGGCCGGCGGCGTCGGCGTGGTGGAACACCAGCCCCAGGGAGCTCTCCTGGGTGGCGTTGAGGTCGAGCACCTTGGCCAGCAGCACGGGGCCGAAGTCGCTGACCGTCGCCCGCACCGGCACGCCGGTGCCCAGGCCGCCGAGGGCCAGGTACTCGACGGGGAACCCGGTGGGCTGCCACGGGTCGCCGGTGTCGGCCGCGCGCCGGGTGACCCGCTCGGTGGCCTCCCCGGGCCGGGCCAGGCCCGCCAGGTCGCCCTTGAGGTCGGCCAGCACGACCGGCACCCCGGCCGCCGACAGCTGCTCGGCCATCAGCTGCAGCGTCCGGGTCTTGCCGGTGCCGGTGGCGCCGGCGATCAGGCCGTGCCGGTTGAGCGCCGCCAGCGGCAGCCGCACCTGCTCGTCCGGGTGGGTCCGCCCGCCGGCGTGCACGGCACCGAGGTCGAGGGCCGGGCCCCCGACGGCGTACCCGGCCGCGATCCGGGCCGCGGCCGCCGCGGCGTCGTCGTCGGGCGTGGGGGTGGCGCTGGGCTGGCTCACGCCGGCGACCGTAGCGACGGCGGCTCTCAGGCGCGCTCCGCCGGCTCGGCGGCGGTCTGCGGGGCGGCGTCGGGCTGGTCGCGCAGGAACAGGTACCAGTACGACGTCCCGACGAACACGACCGCGCCGACCAGGTTGCCCACGCCGGCCAGCGACCAGTTGAGCAGGGTGTCGCCCCAGTTGGCGCCCTCGACGCCGGCGAACACCGCGGCCGGCAGGAAGAACATGTTGGCGACGACGTGGTCGAAGCCCATCGCGACGAAGGCCATGACCGGGAAGAAGACCGCCAGGATCTTGCCCGAGACGCTCGAGGACGCCAGCGACATCCACACCGCCAGGCAGACCAGCCAGTTGCACCCGAGGCCCCGCAGGAACGTCTCCCACGCGGTGTGGTGGGTCTTGCCGTCGGCGATCTCCGCCAGCCGGGCGAAGGTCAGCCCCGCACTGCCGGTGCTCTCCGGGTCGCCGATGACACCGGTGGACACCGCGAGGAAGTAGGCGACGAACAGCGCCCCCAGCAGGTTGCCGAGCAGCACCAGGGTGAGGTTCCGGACGACGTCCCCGACCGCGATCTTGCCGTTCATGGCGCCCAGCGGGACCAGCATCATGTTGCCGGTGGCCAGGTCGGAGCCGGCGATCAGCACGAGCACCAGGCCGAGGGTGAAGGCCGCCCCCATGAACAGCGTGGGCAGCGTGCCCCAGGTCTCCGCGGCCAGCCCCGAGGACACGGTGATCGCGACCAGCGCCCCGAAGGAGATGTAGGCGCCGGCGAGGAAGGCGCTCACCAGCACCCGGTCCCAGGTGCGGTGCACCTTCTTCGCGCCGGTCGAGCTGGCGACCCGTGCGATCTCGGCGGGCTCCTTGGCGGTCATCGCGCCTCCCCGGGGACTGGGCGTCGCCCCGGACGCTAGCGGTACGGGATCGTCCGCGCCGCCCGGGGACGGTCCCGGTGCGGGGATGGCCCTAGGGTCGGGGCGTCCACCGAGCCGGGAGGGGTCCATGGCGTTCTCGAACCGGGTGCGCGGCGCCCTGACCACGACGGTCCTGGCGACCGCCGCCACCGGCTTCCTCGCCGGCTGCGGCACCGAGGACGAGGAGGAGCAGGTCGCCTACTGCACCAACGAGGACGGCGAGATCGTCGACGACGACTACTGCGACGACGACTACCGCGGCGGCGGCGGGCTGTTCTTCCTCTACCTCGGCGCCTTCCGCCCCGGCCTGCCGGTCGGCACGGTGCTGCCCGCCGGCGGCACCCGCGTGAACCCCGCGGACAGCGCCGCCCGCCAGCGCTACGGGCTGCCCGGCACCGGCAAGGTCACCGGGGGGCAGCGGGTGACCGGCGGCATCGGCTCGGGCGCCGGCGGCTCGGGCTCCGGCTCCTGAGCCGTGCGGCGCGTCGAGGGCGGCGTCGTCCGGCCCGGGTGGGAGGCCGAGGTCGAGGCCCAGGGACTGGTCTACAACAAGACCCACCTGCCCGGCGGTGAGGTGCGCAGCTACTGGCGCGAGGGCCCCTTCTACGACTTCACCGCCGCCGAGGTGGCGCGGCTGGAGGGCTGGGTGGCCCAGCTCTTCGAGATGTGCGTGGCCGCGGGCGACCACGTCGTCGAGCACGACCTGTTCGACCGGATGGGCATCCCGCTCATCGCCCGCTCGGGCATCCGCACCACCTGGGAGACCGAGCCGCCCAGCGTCTACGGCCGCTTCGACCTGCGCTACGACGGCTCCGGCCCGCCGAGGCTGCTGGAGTTCAACGCCGACACCCCGACCGGGCTGGTCGAGTCGGCGGTCACGCAGTGGAACTGGCACCTGTTCACCGGGCAGGGCCGCGACCAGTGGAACGCGCTGCACGAGAAGCTCGTCGCCGCCTGGCAGCGCAACCTGACGCGGTGGGAGCGGCGCACCGGCGTCCGCCCGCGGGTGCACCTGGCGTGGACCAGCGAGGAGTCCTCCGGCGAGGACCGGATGACCGTCGCCTACCTCATGGACACCGTCGTGCAGGCCGGGTACGAGGCGGTCGAGCTGGTGGTCGAGGACATCGCGCTCGACCCGGGCGACGGCCGCTTCTACGACCCGCAGGGCCGCCACCTCGACGTCGTCTTCAAGCTCTACCCCTGGGAGTGGCTGATCGAGGACGAGTTCGGCGCCGCCGTCCTCGCCGACGCCGCCCGCCCCGGCGGCACCACCTGGGTCGAGCCGGTCTACAAGATGCTGTGGAGCACCAAGGCGCTGCTGCCGGTGTTGTGGCGGCTCTTCGGCGGCGACCCGGTGCTCTCCCGGCTGCTGCTGCCGGCCTACTTCGCCGACGAGGTGCCCTCCAGCTGGCGGGACTACGTGCGCAAGCCGCTGTGGGGCCGCGAGGGCGCCAACGTCGAGATCGTCCGCGACGGGCAGGTGGTCACCGCGATGCCCGGCCGGTACGGCACCGAGGGGTTCGTCGTGCAGGAGTTCGCGCCGCTGCCGGACTTCCCCGGCGTCGACGGCCCGCACCACCCGGTGCTGGGCGCCTGGGTGGTCGACGGCGAGCCGGCCGGTCTCGGGATCCGCGAGAGCGACGGGCTGATCACCGACAACCTCAGCTTCTTCGTGCCGCACGCCATCGACCACTCGGCGCGCTGACTACGGTCGGGCGCATGCCACTCGAAGGGGAGTACGAGCCCAGCTCGCAGCAGTGGGTGCGTGAGCAGGTGGAGCGCTACGAGGCCACCGGCGGCCGGGAGGCCAACACGCTGCTCGACACCGGCCTGCCGGTGGTGGTCTTCTCCACGCGCGGGGCGCGGACCGGCAAGGTCCGCAAGCAGCCGCTGATGCGGGTGGAGCACGACGGCGTCTACGCGATGGTCGGCTCGCAGGGCGGGGCGCCGAAGGACCCCGCCTGGGTGGCCAACCTGCGGGCGCACCCCGACCAGGTGACGGTCCAGGACGGCCCGGAGCCGTGGGACGGCGTCGCCCGGGAGGTCACCGGCGAGGAGAAGGCGCAGTGGTGGGGGCGCGCGGTGGCCGCCTACCCGCCCTACGCCGAGTACCAGCGCAGGACCGACCGGGTCATCCCGGTGTTCCTCGTCGAGCGCAGGTCGTGACCCCGGCACGTCGACCCGGGCAAGGCAGCCCTTGAGTTCGTCTCCGGTCGCCGGACGGCCCGGCGACCGGAGGGAGGGCGATGGTGCTCCGGAGACGACGGGGACCCGCCACGGTGACGGGTGCGGTGCTCGGCGCGCTGGCGCTGAGCGGCTGCGGGGGCACCGGCGAGGCGGCCGAGGCGGCGCCCGCGGAGGAGACCCGCACGGTCGAGCACGCGGTGGGGGAGAGCGAGGTCACCGGCACCCCCGAGCGGGTCGTCGTCCTCGGCTGCCGACATCACGACCGTGGGCACCATCGCCGAGCCCGACCTGGAGGCGATCGCGGCGCCCGAGCCCGACCTGGTCCTGTCCGACCAGGTGCGCCACGACCCCCGGGAGGCAGCCTCAGGGCAGGGCGGCGGCCAGCTCCGGGACGCGGTCGGCGACGCCGTCGGGGAACGCGGCGAACGGCTCGGTCTCGACCCGGCGGCGGGCGCCCGTGCCGGTCCACCGCCAGGTGCCCACCGCCCGGCCCCCGACGACCACCGTGGGCCGGAAGACCCCGTTGCCGCCGGGGACGATGCGGTCGGCGTGCTCCGGCGGCACCGTGCAGGAGCGGTCGGCGTAGCCCAGGACGACCTCGTCGAAGCCGGGCAGCAGGTGCAGGCCCTCGGCCTCCGCGCGGCAGGCGGCCAGCCGCTCGGGCACCTCCGGGTCCAGGAAGGCCTCGGTGCCCTCGACGTCGACGGCTCCCAGCCGGTCGCGCACGAGCGCCAGGCCGGCCCGGGCGTCGCGCACCGTCGTCCCGGCCCAGCGCACCAGGTCGGCCACGGTGGCCGGGCCGTGCCCGGTGAAGAAGCGCAGGGCGAGCTCGGCGAGCGCCTCCTCGCCGGCGAGCCTGCGGGGCGCGCGCACCCACTCGTCGAGCAGCACGAAGGCCTGGTCGGTGCCCTCGGGAGGGCCGAGGACCAGCGTGCCGGTCTGGGCGAGGAACCACAGTGAGTGGTAGCCCTTCTGCCCGGCGACGTCGCAGCCGCCGTCGGCCAGCGCGGCCAGCAGCTCGCGGCGGCCCAGCCGGCGGCCGCCGGACAGCGCGGCGACCGCCACCCCGCGCGCCCGCTCCAGGTCCTCGGGCGTCAGCCCGACGACGGCCCGCCGCCGCGCCGCCCCGGCCAGCACGCGGCCGCCGAGCAGGTCGAGCAGCCAGGGCAGGTCCTCGGCGGCGGTCAGGTGCAGCGTGCCGCGCATCGGCCACGAGCGGACGACGTCCCCGGCGTCCAGCGCCGCGGCGACCCCGGCCCTCGACCGGCCGGCGGTCCGCAGCGCCACCGACGTCAGCGCGCCCGGCAGGTCCTGCCCCTGGACGGCGAGCAGCCCGCGGACGGCGGCCGCGGCGTCGGGGAACGGCGGGCCGGCCACCCGCTGGGCCACCAGCCGCAGCAGTGCGACCTCCCGGGGCGACACGCGGGGCACCGTCATGCCCGCAGCCTGCCTCAGGCGGACGGCGGCCGGCGCTCGCGGCGCACGTAGACCATGTCCTCGGCGTCGGGCTCGGTGGTCAGCGGGGTGAAGCCGGCGGCCGCGGCGGCGCCCAGGCTGGCGGCGTTGTCCGGCTCGATGCCCAGCACGAACAGCTCGACGTCGGCGGTCTCCGGCGCGTCCACCAGCGCCCGCAGCGTCGCGCTGCCGTACCCGCGGCCGCGGCAGCCCGGCGCGACGACGTAGGCGGCGCCCATGCTGCGCCGGGGGTCGGTCGTGACCACCCGCTCGGCCGCCGGGTCCCAGACGGTCCACCGGTCGTAGACGTCGCCGCCGACCTGCGCGACGAGGCGGCCGTCGTCGTCGAGCGCGACGAAGGTGTGCGAGCGCAGCACCCGGCGGCCGCGGAACTCCTCGTCGCGCGCGGCGTCGCGCAGCACCAGCTCCCGCTCCGGCCACTCCGGCCCGCCCAGCCGGCGCCGGGTGTCGGGGTCGTCGAACCAGGGGAGGACGGCGAGGAGGTGCTCGGGCTCGAACGGCACCAGCCGGACCGACGCGTCGGCGCTCACCGGCCCAGCCTGGCCCGCCCGCCCGGCGGGTGCACGGGCTCGGGCGCTGCCACACTCGCCGGCGTGCGCGCCGAGGACTGGGACGCCCGCTACGCCGAGCGCCAGCAGTGGTCGGCCGAGCCGAACGCGCTGGTCGCCGAGCTGCTGCGGGACCTGCCGCCGGGGACCGCGGTCGACCTCGCGGCGGGGGAGGGGCGGCACGCGCTGTGGCTGGCCGGCCGCGGCTGGCGGGTCACCGCCGTCGACTTCTCCGCCACCGGCCTGGCCCGCGGGGAGGCGCAGCCCGGCGCCGACCGGGTCACCTGGGTGACCGCCGACGTCACCGCCTGGGACGCCGCTCCCGCGTCCGCCGACCTGGTGCTCGTCGCCTACCTGCACCTGCCGGACCCGCCGATGACCGACGTGCTGCGGCGCGCGGTCGGCTGGCTGCGCCCGGGCGGCCGGCTCCTGCTGCTCGGCCACGACCTCGGCAACCTCACCGCCGGCGTCGGCGGGCCGCAGGACCCGGGGATCCTGCACAGCACCGGCCGGCTCGCGCCGGTGGCCGGGCTGCTCGACGTCGACCGGCTCGAGCAGGTGACCCGCGAGACGCCGGCCGGCGCCGCGCTGGACACCCTGCTCTGGGGACGGCGGCCGGCCGGTCCCGTCGGTGCCCGGCGGTAGCGTGCCGCCCGTGCTGGGGATGGGCGGGGCCGGCGGACCGGGGGCGCGACGCCGGCGGCGGCTGGTGGCCGCGGTGGTCGTGCTGGCGATGGTGCTGGCCACGGCCGCGACCGTGCTGTCCCTCCTGCTCGGGTGAGGAGGCTGCCGTGACCGACGCGGTGGAGGAGTGGTTCGCCGCGGCCGGCCCGCGCGAGGCGGAGCTGCGCCGGGTCGACGCGCTGGTGCGCGAGGCCGCACCCGGCCTGGACCGCGAGCTCGTCCCGGCCGGGTCGGGGACCGTGCTCGGCTACGGGCTGCTGCCCTACCGGCCGCGGTCGGCGAGGGAGGCCACGCGGTGGCCGCTGGTGTCGCTGGCCGCGCAGAAGCGGCACCTGTCGCTCTACGTCTGCGCGGTCGTCGACGGCGCGTACCTGCCGGAGGCGCGCGCGGAGCGGCTCGGGCGGGTGTCGTGCGGGCGCAGCTGCGTCCGGTTCACCTCCCTCGACCGGGTCGACGCCGGCGAGCTGGCGGCGCTGGTGCGGGACGCGGCCGCCCTGACGGCCGGCGGGGGGAACGCGTTCTTCGCCCCCTGAGCCGCGGGTGGGCCGTGACCTTGGTCCCTGGTCCCGAGCGGTCCGGTCCGCCACGCTGTCCCCGGTAACGAAACGGGATCGGACGAGGGGGACCCCGCCGCATGACGCTGACCGACGACATCGCCCACGACACCGCCGTGGAGCTCGCGGTGGCCCGTCTCGTGGACGAGTTCCGCCCGCGGGTGCGCCCGCAGGTGGTCGGCACCGTCGTCCGGTCCTGCCGGCGCGACCTCAGCGGCGTCCCGGCCACCGCGCTGCCCGAGCTGGTCGAGCGGCTGGCCCGCACCCGCCTGGAGACCGTGGCCTGAGGCGGGTCGGAACCCGCTTGCCCCGTCCCGGACGATGACCGGGTGGGATCGGTCGACGTGAGCGGGGTGCGGCACACGCTGCCGGACGGCCGCGTGCTGCTGGACGACGTCTCCTTCCGCGTCGGCGACGGCGCCCGCGCGGCGCTGGTCGGCGAGAACGGCGCCGGCAAGACCACGCTCCTGCGGATCGTCGCCGGCGACCTCGTCCCCGAGGCCGGGACCGTCTCGCGCAGCGGCGGCCTCGGCGTCATGCGGCAGTTCATCGGCTCGGTGCGCGACGACACCACCGTGCAGCGCTTCCTCGTCGACCTCGCCGCCCCCGCGGTGCGGGCCGCCTGGGACGCCGTCGAGGCCGCCGAGCTCGCCCTCATGGAGACCGACGACGAGCCCGCGCAGCTCGCCTACGCCGACGCGCTCGCGCAGTGGGGCGACGTCGGCGGGTACGACACCGAGGTCACCTGGGACACCGTGACCGTCGCCGCGCTGGGCGTGCCCTACGACCGGTGCAAGTACCGCGAGCTGTCGACGCTGTCGGGCGGCGAGCAGAAGCGGCTGGCGCTCGAGGCGCTGCTGCGCGGGCCCGAGCAGGTGCTCCTGCTCGACGAGCCGGACAACTACCTCGACGTGCCGGGCAAGCGCTGGCTGGAGCAGCGGCTGCGCGAGACCCGCAAGACGGTGCTGTTCGTCAGCCACGACCGCGAGCTGCTCGCGACCGTCGCCGACCGGGTGGTCACCGTCGAGGGCGGGACGGCGTGGGTGCACGGCGGCGGGTTCGCCGGCTACGCCGAGGCCCGCAGCGCGCGGCACGAGCGGATGGCCGAGCTGCGCCGCCGCTGGGAGGAGGAGCACCAGCGGCTGGTCGACCTGGTGCGCACGCTGCAGCAGCAGGCGGCCAACTCCCCGGACATGGCCAGCCGGTACCGCGCGATGCAGACCCGGCTGGCGAAGTTCGAGGCCGACGGTCCGCCGCCGGAGAAGCCGCCGGAGCAGGAGGTCAGCATGCGGCTGCGCGGGGGGCGCACCGGCGTCCGGGCGGTCGTGGCCGAGCAGCTGGAGCTGTCCGGGCTGATGCGCCCCTTCGACCTGGAGGTCTGGTACGGCGACCGGGTCGGCGTCCTGGGCGCCAACGGTGCGGGCAAGTCGCACTTCCTGCGGCTGCTGGCCGGCCAGGACGTCGCGCACTCGGGCGCGTGGCGGCTGGGTGCGCGCGTCGTCCCTGGGTTCTTCGCCCAGACCCACGCGCACCCGGAGTGGCTGGACCGGACGCCGGTGGACCTCCTCTGGCACGGCGAGCCGGGCCGGCCGGGCGTCGACCGCGGCCGCGCCATGGCGGTGCTGCGCCGCTACGGGCTCACCGCCGTCGCCGACCAGCCGTTCCGGACCCTGTCCGGCGGGCAGCAGGCGCGGCTGCAGGTGGTGATGCTGGAGCTCTCCGGTGCGACGCTGCTGCTGCTCGACGAGCCCACCGACAACCTCGACGTGCTCTCCGCCGAGGCGCTGGAGGAGGCCCTGGCCGCCTTCGACGGCACGGTGCTCGCGGTGACCCACGACCGCTGGTTCGCCCGCTCGTTCGACCGGTTCCTCGTCTTCGGCGCCGACGGCCGGGTGTACGAGTCGGTCGAGCCGGTGTTCGACGAGGCGCGGGTCGCCCGGGCCCGCTGACGCCGCGTCGGGTCAGTGCGCCCCGGTCGCCTCCGCGCCGTGCCCCTTGCGCCGGTGCAGCGTGAGGCTCACGACCAGCACGACCAGGGCGCCGACGACGAGGCCCACCAGCGCGCTGGCCAGCGTGTCGACGACCCACGCGAGGACCCCGCCCAGGGCCCCGGTGGCCTCGTGCACGACCTCCTCCACGTGGTGCAGGGCGCCGTAGAGGGCGTGGAAGCCGAGCTCGTCGCTGCCCACGAGCAGGATGTGGCCGCCCACCCACAGCATCGCGGCGGTGCCGACCACGGTGAGGGCGGTGAGCAGCTTCGGCATGCCCTTGACCAGGCCGCGGCCGAGCCCGGCGACGCCCTTCTTCGACGACTGGGACAGCCGCAGGCCGGCGTCGTCCATCTTCACGATCAGCCCGACGACGCCGTACACCAGGACGGTGATGGCGACGGCGACGACCGCGAGGATGATCGTCCGGGACCAGAACGCCTCGCTGGCCACCTCGTTCAGCGAGATGACCATGATCTCCGCCGACAGGATGAAGTCGGTGCGCACGGCCCCGGACACGATGGTCTTCTCGTCCGGCAGCGCCTCCTCGACGGACCCGTGCTCGTCGTGGCCGCCCTTGATCCGGTGCCACACCTTCTCGGCGCCCTCGTAGCAGAGGTAGGCGCCGCCGAGCATGAGGATCGGGGTGAGCGCCCAGGGCAGGAACTGGCTGAGCAGCAGGATCGCCGGGAGGATGATCAGCAGCTTGTTGCGCAGCGACCCGAGGGCGATCTTCCGGATGATCGGGATCTCGCGGTCGGCGGACAGGCCGCGGACGTACTGCGGGGTGACCGCGGTGTCGTCGACGACGACACCGGCGGCCTTCACGCCGGCCCGCCCGGCAGCGGCCCCGACGTCGTCGATGGAGGCGGCGGCGGCGCGCGCCAGCAGCGCCACGTCGTCGAACAGGGCCACGAGTCCACCGGCCACGGGAGGTTCCTTCCGCTCGGGCAGCACCTGCGTGCTGCGCACCGTCATGGTGGTGGGTCGGGCCGTGCCCCGCGCGGGCAGGCGTCACACCTGTGTCAGGACACCTTGACTGTCAGGGTGTCCTGACGGACGCTGGGTCGTGGACGTCGACGACCTGGAACGCGCGCACACCCTGGGCAGCGCGGTCCTCCGGTACGAGGAGCTGCGCACCCGGGAGTCGCTGGCCGACCCCGAGGACCCGGCCGGGCCGCGGCCGCTGTCGCGCGAGGAGTCCTTGGAGCTGCTGGCGCTCGGCGAGGTGATCGCGCGGCGCGCCACGCAGGGGCGTCAGCTCACCGTCCGCACCGCGCGCACCACCGGCGCCTCCTGGGCGCAGATCGGCCGGGCGCTGGGTGCCACCCGCCAGTCGGCGTGGGAGGCACACCGCCGGTGGATCGACGCCCAGGTCGCCCAGCGCGGCACCAGCGGCGCCGTCGGCTTCGACGACGACGAGGCCGCCGAGGCCCGCGCCCTGCTGGCGAACGACGCGGACTGAGAACGGTCCCCGTGCCCCCCTGGAAGGACCTCCCTGCCCCCCACCGCTCGCACGCTCGCGGCGGGACCCTGCAGGGAGGCCGCTGACCGCTCGGGGCGGGACCCTGCACGGGGGCCGTTCCAGTACGGCCTACAAGTCGGTGTCGGGCTCGCCGGTACCGCCGATGCGGTCGAGCTCCTGCAGCTCCACCGGACCGAGCACCCGCGCCGCGGCCTGCAGGTTCTCCTCCAGGTGGGTCACCGACGAGGTGCCCGGGATGAGCAGCAGGTTCGGTGAGCGGGCCAGCAGCCAGGCCAGCGCCACCTGCATCGGCGTCGTCTCCAGCCGCCGGGCCACGGTCTCCAGCGCCGCCGACTGCAGCGGCGTGAAGCCGCCGAGCGGGAAGTACGGCACGTAGGCGATGCCCTCGCGGGCCAGCGCGTCGACCATCGCGTCGTCGTCGCGGTGCACGAGGTTGTAGTGGTTCTGCACGCACACCACCGGGGCGATCGACCGCGCCTCGGCGAACTGCTGCGTCGTCACGTTGGAGACGCCGAGGTGGCGGATGAGCCCCTGCTGCTGCAGCTCGGCGAGGGTCTCGAACGGCTCGGCGAGCGAGCGCTCCACCGGTGCGTCGAAGCCGGGCATCCGCAGGTTGACCACGTCGAGCACGTCGAGACCGAGGTGGTCGAGGTTGTCCTGCACCGCGGAGCGCAGCTCGTCGGGGGTGAGCGCCTCGGGCCACCCGCCGTCGGGCGTCCGCCGGGCGCCGACCTTGGTGACGATGGTCAGCTGCTCCGGATAGGGGTGCAGCGCCTCGCGGATCACCTCGTTGGTCACGTGCGGGCCGTAGTAGTCGCTGGTGTCGAGGTGGTCTACGCCCAGCTCGACGGCCCGGCGCAGCACGGCGAGGGCGGCCCCGCGGTCGGCCGGCGGGCCCATGATGTCGGGCCCGGACAGCCGCATCGCCCCGTAGCCGATCCGGTTGACCGTGCGGTCCCCGAGCGTGAACTGTCCTGACCGTTCGGCGGTCGTCGTCGTCATGCCCGGCTCCTACCCGCGCCCGCCGCTCCACGCGCGCTCAGGCGGCGCGGCCCAGCGGCTCGCCGACGGCCTCCTCCCACTGCCGGACGTCGGCCTCGACCCGCGCGGTCTCGCGGCGGTCGGCGCGGCGGGCCACCACGGCCAGCCCGGCCCCGGCCAGCGCCAGCGCGGCACCCACCCACATCGGCGCGGTGTAGCCCAGGCCCGCGGAGATGACGGCCGCCCCGAGGGCGGCGCCCACCGCGTTGGCCACGTTGAACGCGGCCTGGTTGGCCGCCGAGACCAGGCTGCCCCCCGGCACGCGCGCCGCCTCGATGACGCCGTTCTGCACGACCGGGCCCAGGGAGAAGGCCAGCGTGCCGAAGAGCACCAGCAGGACGACGGCGGCCGCGGGCGTGCGGGCGGTGAAGGCGAAGGTGACCAGCAGCGCGGCGGTGCCCAGCAGGCCGACCGCCACGAAGGAGAAGCCGTACCGGTCGCCGAGCCGCCCGCCGGCCAGGGTGCCCACGGTCGTCCCGACGCCGAAGAGCGCCAGCACCGGCGTCACCCAGCCCTCGGGGATCCCGCCGAGCTCGGTGAGGATCGGGCTGACGTAGCTGTAGACGGCGAACAGCGCGGCGAAGCCGACCATCGTCAGGCCGAGCACCAGCCACACCTGGCCGCGCCGGAAGGCCGCGACCTCCGAGCGCAGGTCGCCGCGCTCGCCCGCGCCGGCCGGCAGCCACGCGAGCAGGCCGGCGATGGTGGCCAGGCCGATGAGGGCGATCCCGCCGAGCACCAGCCGCCAGCTGGTCTGCTGCGCGACGAAGGTGCCCAGCGGGACGCCGACCACGTTGGCCAGCGTCAGGCCGGCGATCATCAGCGAGATCGCGCGGGTGGCCCGCTCGGGGGTGACCAGCCGGCGGGCGGCGACCGCGCCGACGCCGAAGAAGGAGCCGTGCGCGAGCGCGGTGAGCACGCGGGCGGCGGCGAGGGTCTCGTAGGTCGGTGCCAGCGCCGACAGCGCGTTGCCGACGGTGAACACGACCATGAGCGCCACGAGCGTCTGCCGCGGCGAGAACCGGACGCCGAGCGCGGTGAGCGTGGGGGCGCCGAGCACGACGCCGATGGCGTAGGCGGAGATCAGCAGCCCGACCGCCGACACGGAGACGCCGAGGCCCTCGGCGATCTCGGGCAGCATGCCCATCACCACGAACTCGGTGGTGCCGAGGCCGAAGGCGCCGATGGCCAGGGCGAGCAGTGCACGGGGCACGGGGGGACTCCAGGGGACGACGGTGGTCGGGTGCTGCGGACGTCGTCGTCCGGCCGGGGCACGCAGGGTGCCTCCCCGTGCATCGTCACGGGACGTGTCGGTCATGCCCCCGGCGTGACGTGTGTCTGCTCACAGCCGGGCCCCGGCGCCCGCAGGGGACGCCGGGGCCCGGCCGCGCGGGTCAGGGCTGCAGGAGCACCTTGACCGCACCGTCCTTCTTCTCGCGGAAGTCGGCGTAGGCCCGCGGCGCCTGCTCCAGGGGGACCCGGTGGGTGGCGAAGTCGTCGACGCCGAGCGGGTCGCCTTCGACCAGCAGCGGCAGGATGTCGGGCACCCAGCGCCACACGTTGGCCTGGCCCATGCGCAGCTGGATCTGCTTGTCGAACATGCGCATGAGCGGCACGGGGTCCGTGGCGCCGCCGTAGACGCCCGAGAGCGACACGGTCCCGCCGCGCCGGACGGCCTCGATGGCGGTGTTGAAGGCGGCGAGACGGTCGATGCCGGCCACCTTCATCACCTGCGCCATGAGGGCGTCGGGGAGGATCGCCGTCGCCTTCTGGGCGAGCTGTGCGCCGGGGGAGCCGTGTGCCTCCATGCCGACGGCGTCGATGACCGCGTCCGCGCCCCGGCCGTCGGTCTTCTCGCAGAGCTCGCCGACCACGTCGTCCTGGTCGGTGGAGGCGATGACCTCGGTGCCGCGGGCGGTGGCCCGGGCCAGCCGCTCGGGGACGACGTCAGAGGCGACCACGCGCAGGCCCAAGTGCGAGGCGATGCGGGTGCACATGTCACCGATCGGGCCCAGGCCCAGCACCAGCAGCGTGCCGCCGGGCGGCGTCGCCGCGTACTGCACCGCCTGCCACGAGGTGGGCAGCACGTCGGAGAGGTACACGAACCGGTCGTCGGGCAGGTCGTCGGGGACCTTGATCGGCAGCGTGTTGCCGAAAGGCACGCGCAGGTACTCCGCCTGGCCACCGGGCACCTGGCCGTAGAGCTTGGTGTAGCCGAACAGCGAGGCGCCGAAGCCCTGCTCGCGGTTCTGGGTGGTCTCGCACTGCGACTGCAGGCCCTGCGAGCACATCCAGCAGGTGCCGCAGGAGATGTTGAACGGGACGACCACCCGGTCACCGGGCCTGACGGCGGTCACCGCGGAGCCGACCTCGCGCACCACACCCATCGGCTCGTGGCCCATGACGTCGCCCTTGGTCATGAACGGCGCCATGACCTCGATCAGGTGCAGGTCCGACCCGCAGATCCCGCTCGAGGTGATCTCGACGATGACGTCGGTGTCCTCCTGCAGCGTCGGGTCGGGGACGGTGTCGACCTGTACGTCGGCACGTCCGTGCCAGGTGACTGCGCGCACGAGTCTTCTCCTCAGCTCCGTGTCAAGGGGGTCCGCCACGGGCTCCTGCCCCACGTGAGCCTCGTCGCGCCTGGTCGCGGAGTGGTGCGGCGCGTCAGTAACGCTGTGTAGTCAGGCTTTGACGTGCCGTGGAACGACGTCCGTGTAGTCCTGTGGCGGATACCACACATCTGGGCCGCACTACCCCTCCGCTCAGATCACGAAACCATCACGACGTGTTTACATGGGCCCCGGCCCGCTCCCCCGGGCACCGCACGAGATCCCTGTCCCCGACGGAAGTCAGGTGCATGTCCGAGCTCGACCCCGACCGCCGCCACGACGGAGGGGACCCCCGCACTCCCGCGGGCCGGCCCCCCCGGCAGGCCACGAAGACGTCGCCCTCCCGGCGGCGTCCCACGGCCCGGGAGGCGGCCCAGCGGAAGGCCCCGGAGCGACGTCAGGGGGAGACGTCGTCGTCCGGGGAGACCACCGCTGCACGCCCCGCCCGCCGTCCCGGCCCGCGACCGCGGCCGACACCGCACCCGCGCCCGACCCCGGCGCTCGAGGTGCACGCCGTCCTCGAGCTGCCCACCGCCGTCGACGACGCGGACACCGCCCGTCCCGTGGACGTCGCCGACGGGATCCGCGCGGCCGAACCGGTCACCGACGTCACCGGACTCGTCGAGGCAGCCGACGCCCAGGCGCTGGCCGCCGTCGCCCCCGCGGCCACCGCGCCGTCCGCCGCCGAGCCGCCCGCCGTCGGCACCGATCCCCACGCCGCGCCCGCCGGGGACGACCGGCAGCGCCCGGGCCGGCGGCTGCAGCTCCGGGTGCCGCGCCGCCGGGCGGCCTGCTACCTCGCCGCGGCCCTCGTCGGGGCCATGGGCCTGGGCGCCTCCACGGCGGGGGACGGCGTCGCGCAGGCCGACGGTCCCGAGCCGGTCAGCCACTCGGTGAGCGTGGCCGAGGAGCTCGGCATCGCCGGCGGCGACCCGTCGGCCGACGCGCGCGCCGCGACGATCCGGTCCGACGCCGCGGTGCTGCTCGGCGAGGTCACCGCCAGCCGCAACGCCCGCGAGGCCGAGGAGGCCGCCGCCGCGGAGGCGCAGGCGGAGGCCGACCGGGTCGCGGCGGAGGCCGCCGCGGCCGCCGCCGCGGAGGCGGCGCGGCCGAGGACCGTGCTGCCGGTGGACGGGGCGCGGCTCACCAGCGGCTTCGGCGCGCGGTGGGGCAGCGTGCACGCCGGCATCGACCTGGCCGCCCCCATGCTCACCCCGGAGTACGCCGCCGCCGACGGCGTCGTCCTGGAGGCCGGCCCGGCCAGCGGCTACGGCAACGTCGTGTACATCCAGCACGACAACGGCGACGTCACCGTCTACGGGCACATGGAGGAGATCCTCGTGCAGCCCGGCCAGCTGGTCCGGGCCGGCGACACGATCGCGCTGCTCGGCAACCGGGGCCAGTCCACCGGACCGCACCTGCACTTCGAGGTGGTCCTCGGCGGGCTCGGCGGCGAGAAGGTCGACCCCGTCCCGTGGCTGCGCGACCGCGGCGTCTCCATCTAGAGAAAGGACCCCGCTGCCCCCCACCCCTCGCAGGCTCGGGGCGGGCCCCTGCAGCGGGGCCGCGCAAGGGACCGCCCACCCCTCGCAGGCTCGGGGCGGGCCCCTGCAGCGCGGCCGCTCCGGTACGTCACCAGACGCAGCGCCCCCTCCCGGCAGGTCCGGGCAGGGGGCGCCGCCGTCCGGGGGACACTGCTCGGGGAGGTGGGCCGATGGGAGCCGGGCACGACCACGGGCACGGCACCGCCGCGGGGGCGTCCCGCGGGCGGCTGGCCGTCGTCCTGGCGCTGACGATGGCCGTCCTGGTCGCCGAGGTGGTCGGGTCGCTGGTGTCGGGCTCGCTGGCGCTGCTCGCCGACGCCGGGCACATGGCCACCGACGCGCTCGGCGTGGGGCTCGCCCTCGGCGCGGTCACCCTCGCCCAGCGCCCGGCCCGCGGGCGGCGGACGTTCGGCTGGCAGCGGGTGGAGATCCTCGCCGCGGTCGCCAACGGGCTGCTGCTGGCCGGGGTGGCGGTGGTCGTGGTGGTCGAGGCGGTCCGCCGGGTCGGCGACCCACCCGAGATCGACGCCGGGGTGGTGCTCGCCGTCGCCGCGGCGGGCCTGGCCGCCAACCTGGCCGGGCTGGCGCTGCTGCACCGCGGCCGCCGCGACTCGCTCGCCGTCCGCGGCGCGCACCTCGAGCTCCTCGGCGACGCGCTCGGCTCGGTCGCGGTGCTGGCGGCCGGCGGCGTCGTCGCCGTCACGGGGTGGACGCCGGCGGACACGATCGGCGCGCTGCTGGTGGGCTGCCTGGTGCTGCCGCGGGCGTGGTCGCTGCTGCGCGAGTCGCTCGACGTCCTGCTGGAGGCCGCGCCCCGCGACGTCGACCTCGACGAGGTGCGCGCGCACGTGCTCAGCGTCGAGGGCGTGGTCGGCGTGCACGACCTGCACGCCTGGACGATCACCTCCGGCCTGCCGGTGCTCTCCGCGCACGTCGTCGTCACCGACGAGGCGCTGGCCGCCGGGCACGGCGGCCGGGTGCTCGACGCGCTCGGCAGCTGCCTGGGCGCCCACTTCGACGTCGCCCACTGCACCTTCCAGATCGAGGCCGAGGCGCACGCCGGCCACGAGGCCCCCGTCCACGACTGAAGAAGGACTCCGCCCCCCACCCCTCGCTCCGCTCGGGGTGGGCCCCTGCGGAGGGGCCGTTCCAGTACGTCGCCAGGTGGGACAGTGGGGGGCGAACACCGACGGGAGCGGAGGTACAGGTGGAGCAGGGGCACCACTCGGGCATGTGGGTGCCCGGCGAGCCACCCACCTGGGGGCGGCTGTTCCTGCCCCACCTGGACGCCTGGTCGGTGCTCCCGGTGCTCGCCCTCGTCGGCCTGGTGGTCTACCTGGTCGGCGTGGTGCGGCTGCGCCGCTCGGGCGTGGCCTGGCCCTGGTGGCGGACGGCGTCGTTCGCGGCCGGCTGCCTCTCGCTGGTCGCCGTCACCGGGACCTGGCTGAACGGCTACAGCATGGTGCTGTTCGGCCTGCACATGGCCCAGCACATGGTGCTCTCGATGGTCACGCCGCTGCTGGTCCTGCTCGGCCGGCCGGTGACGCTGGCGCTGCGCACGCTGCCGCGGGGCAGGGGAGTGGCCGGCGTCCCCCGGGCGCTGCTGCTCGACGCGCTGCACAGCCGGATCGCGCGGTTCGTCGCGCA
The DNA here is from genome assembly GCF_900115505.1 of Geodermatophilus dictyosporus. GTDB lineage: Bacteria > Actinomycetota > Actinomycetes > Mycobacteriales > Geodermatophilaceae > Geodermatophilus > Geodermatophilus dictyosporus. The sequence continues at coordinate 39,025 of NZ_FOWQ01000006.1, forward strand.
CCCGCTGTTCACCGTGCCGCTGTTCCTGGTCAGCCTCTACGGCGTCTACTTCACGCCCGTCTTCGACGCCCTCATGGCCGACCTCGTCGGGCACCAGTTCATGCTCGCCCACTTCACCGTGACCGGGCTGCTGTTCTTCGGGCCGATCCTCGCCCAGGACCCGTGGCCGCGGCAGGCGGGCCACGGCAGCCGGATGCTCGAGCTGCTCATCCCGATGCCGTTCCACGCCTTCTTCGGCGTGGCGATCATGATGTCGTCGTCGCTGGTCGTGCAGAGCTTCGCCGACCCGCCGGCCGGCTGGGGCGTCGACCCGCTGGCCGACCAGGCCACCGCGGGCAGCATCGCCTGGTCCTTCGGTGAGCTGCCGACGGTGCTGGTCCTCGCCATGGTGCTGTTCTCCTGGATGGGCTCGGAGGAGCGCCGCGGCCGCCAGCAGGCCCGGGTCGCCGAGCGCACCGACGACGCGGAGCTCGAGGCCTACAACGCCCGCCTGCGCGCGATGGCCGCCGCGACGTCGCCGACCTCCCGGCCGGCGCCGCGACCGGGGACCGTCCCCGGCCCGCGCTGAGCCCTCCGGCCCCGGGGGACCCGACCCGGCGGGCAGGTCCTCCTCCACGGCCCTGACGTCAGGACGCCGGCGGCGAGCGTGCGGGGGAGTGGCCGGGTGCCTCGGCCGCACCTGCGGAGGTGACCCCCTGCGACCATGGCCCCGTGCCCGTCTCGCTGGTGGTGATGGCCGACACGCACCTGCCGAAGCGGGCGCGTGACCTCCCTCCCGCGCTGTGGGCTGCGGTCGACGCCGCCGACCTCGTGGTGCACGCCGGTGACTGGGTCGACGTCGCGCTGCTCGACGCCCTCGAGCAGCGGTCCCGCCGGCTGCTCGCCGTCCACGGCAACAACGACCACGGCCCGCTGCGCGAGCGGCTGCCGGAGGTGGCACGGGCCGAGGTCGAGGGGCTGCGGATGGCCGTCGTCCACGAGACCGGCGACGCCCAGGGCCGCGAGCGGCGGTGCGCCGCCCGGTTCCCCGACACCGACGTCCTCTTCTTCGGCCACAGCCACATCCCGTGGGACACGACGACCGGGACCGGGCTGCGGCTGCTCAACCCCGGCTCGCCGACCGACCGCCGACGCCAGCCGCACGGCACCTTCGTGACCGCCGTCGCCGCCGACGGCGTCCTGTCCGAGGTGACCTTCCACCCGGTCGTCCGGTGAGCGCCCCGACGGCACCCCCGCGCGCCCGCTGGCGCCACCTCGGTGTCGGCCTCGTCGGGCTGGTCGCCGCCTGCGCGGCGCAGAACGGTCTGCCCTTCCTCACCGTGGCACTGCGCGCCGACGGACTCACGCTGCCGCAGGCCGGCCTGCTGGTCAGCGCGCCGACGGCGGGCCTGGTGCTCACCCTGCTGGCCTGGGGGGCGCTGGCCGACCGGTACGGCGAGCGGCTCGTGCTCTCCTGCGGCCTGGCCCTGGCCGCGGGGGCGCTGGCCGGCGCCGCGCTGGCCGATGCCGCGCTGACCACCGGTCTGTGGCTGCTGCTCGCCGGCGCCGGCAGCGCGTCGGTCCACGCGGCCAGCGGCCGGCTGGTGCTGGGCTGGTTCCCGCCCGCGCAGCGCGGGCTGGCCATGGGCATCCGGCAGGCCGGTCAGCCGATCGGCGTGGGCCTGGCCGCGCTGCTCCTCCCGCGCCTGGCCACCGGCGGTACCGGCGGCGCCTTCGCGTTCCTCGCGACCGGGTGCGCGGTCGCGGCCGTCCTGGTGGCGCTGCTGGTCCGCGACCCGGCCCGCCCGCCGCGGGCCGAGGGCGCGCCGCGGCCGGCCTCGCCCTACCGCAGCCCCGTGCTGTGGCGGGTGCACGCGGCCAGCACGCTGCTGGTGGTACCGCAGTTCGCCGTCGCCGGGCTGGCCTTCGACTGGCTGGTCCGCGAGGCGGGCTGGACCGCCGCGGCCGCCGGGACGCTCCTGGCGGTCACCCAGGTCGGCGGCGTGGCCGCGCGGTTGGGCGCGGGCGCGTGGTCCGACCGGGTGGGCAGCCGGCTGGGCCCGCTGCGGCGGGTGGCGGGCACGGTGGGCGCCGTCGTCGGGCTGCTGGCGCTCGTCGCCGTCCTGACGCCGGACGTGCTCGGCCCCGCCGTCGCGGCCGCCGCGGTGGTGCTGGCCGCGGTCGCCACGGTCAGCCCGAACGGCGTGGCCTTCACCTCGGTGGCCGAGCAGGCCGGCAGCGCCTGGGCCGGGCGGGCGCTGGGCGCCCACAACACGGTGCAGAACCTGGCCGCCGCCCTGACCGTGCCGGTGGCCGCGCTCCTGGCCGACGGCGGCCCCGGCTACCCGGCGGCGTTCGCCCTCGGCGCCGTCGCGGCACTGCTGGCCGTCGGGGTCGTCCCCGGCCGGGCGGCCGAGGCGCCGCCCCCGCCCGCGCAGCCGGTGGCGGCGGCGACCCGGTGAGCCGGCGGCCCTGGCCGCCCCGGGCGGTGGCGCTGCTGGCCTGCCCGGTCTGCGGGCAGCGGCTGACGGCGCTGCCGGGCGACGCCGGCCTGCGCTGCCCGGCCGGGCACGCCTTCGACCGCGCCCGACAGGGGCACGTGACGCTCCTGCCGCCGGGCCACACGCCGCCGTCGGGCGACACCGCCGCGATGGTGGCCGACCGGGCCGAGGTCCTCGCGGCGGGCACCTTCGCGGGGCTGACCCGGGTGCTGGCCGACGCCGTCGCCGCGGGTGACGGTCCCGTCGACGCCGTCCTCGACCTCGGCGGCGGCACCGGCCACCACCTCGCCGGTGTCCTCGACCGGCTGCCGTCGGCCGTCGGCGTGGTGCTCGACTCCTCGCGCTACGCGGCGCGCCGGGCGGCCGGGGTCTCGCCACGGGTCCTCGCGGTCGTGGCCGACACGTGGGCGCGGCTGCCGGTCGGTGACGCCGCCGTCGACCGGGTCACGGTGGTCTTCGCCCCGCGCAACGGCCCGGAGACCGCGCGGGTGCTGCGCCCCGGGGGTCGGCTGGTGGTGGCCACCCCCGCGCCCGACCACCTCGCCGAGCTGGTCGGCCCGCTGGGACTGCTGCGCGTCGACCCGGACAAGGCAGCACGGCTGTCGGCGTCGCTGGAGCCGCACCTGGCCCCCACCGGGGGGGTGGCGCACCGGGAGGTGCTCGAGCTGGACCACCCGACGGTGACGACCGTCGTCGGCATGGGTCCGCACGCCCGGCACCTGTCCCGGGAGCGGCTCGCCGCGGCCGTGGTCGGGCTCCCGGAGCGGGTGCGGGTGACGCTCGCCGTCGACGTCACCACCTGGACGGCCTGACCCCGGGGACGCAGGAGGGGCCCGGCCGATCGGCCGGGCCCCTCCTGGACCTGCTGCCGGGCTCCCGTCGTCCCCCGAGGCGTCGGGAGGGCCCGGTGTGCGTCAGACGCGGGTGCCGCGTGCGCGTCCCCGCGTGGAGAAGACGTAGACGAGCAGCACGACGATCGCGCCGATGATCGAGCCGATGATCCCGGCGGTGCCGAGTTCGAAGCCGCGGCCGCTGATGAGGCTGCCGAGCAGGTTCCCGACGAAGGAGCCGATGATGCCGAGCACGATGGTCATGCCGACGCTCATGGACTGCTTGCCGGGGACGACGGCGCGCGCGATGAAGCCGGCGATCGCGCCGACCACGATCAGCACGATGATGTTCCAGAGAAGCTCCACAGTGGACCTCCTGAGGGGGACGACCGGTCAGGGCCGAGCCCCGGGATCTCCGGGGTCGGACGGGATCGTTCCCCGTCTGAGCAGGGCGGAAACCCCGGATGATCTCCACGCCGCACGATCACCCGACCGGGGCACACGGCCGGGACCCCGGGCCCCCGGCGCGCCTGGCCGATCGGCACGGACGGGCGTCCCCACCACGGTCTAAGCTGCGTGCGTGACGATCGCGCCTGCACCGATCGTGAGCCGGCCGAGCCCGGCTCGCGAGGTCCAGCGGGGTGCGCGGCTCTCGAACCTGCTGCGGACCACGGACCACAAGACCATCGGCCTGATGTACATGGCCACCTCTTTCATGTGGTTCATCGTGGCCGGTTTCATGGCCATGCTGATCCGCGGTGAGCTGGGCCAGCCGGGCCTGCAGTTCCTGTCGCCCGAGCAGTACAACCAGCTGGTCACGATGCACGGCACGGTCATGCTGCTGATGTTCGCGACGCCGCTGTTCTTCGCGTTCTCGAACCTGATCATGCCGCTGCAGATCGGTGCGCCCGACGTGGCGTTCCCGCGGCTGAACGCCTTCTCCTACTGGCTGTTCCTCTTCGGCAGCCTCATGCTGATCGGCGGGTTCTTCACGCCGGGCGGCGCGGCCGACTTCGGCTGGTACGCCTACGCGCCGCTGTCCAACGTGGTGCACAGCCCCGGCATGGGCGCCAACCTGTGGTTCGCGGGGCTCGCCGTCAGCGGTCTGGGCACGATCCTCGGCGCGGTCAACTTCATCACCACGGTCGCCTGCCTGCGGGCGCCGGGCATGACCATGTTCCGGATGCCGATCTTCACCTGGAACACCCTGGTCACCAGCCTGCTGGTGCTCTTCGCGTTCCCGATCCTCACCGCGGCGCTGCTCGCGATGCTGGCCGACCGCAACCTCGGCGCCCTCGTCTTCTCCGACGAGAACGGCGGCCCGATGCTGTGGCAGCACCTGTTCTGGTTCTTCGGTCACCCCGAGGTCTACATCATCGCGCTGCCGTTCTTCGGCATCATCACCGAGGTCATCCCGGTGTTCTCGCGCAAGCCGCTGTTCGGCTACAAGGGCATGGTCGCCGCCACCCTGCTCATCGCGGGTCTGTCCCTCGCGGTGTGGGCGCACCACATGTTCGCGACCGGCGCCATCCTGCTGCCGTTCTTCTCGTTCATGACCTACCTGATCGCCGTGCCGACCGGCATCAAGTTCTTCAACTGGATCGGCACCATGTGGCGCGGCCAGCTCACCTTCGAGACGCCGATGCTCTTCGCGATCGGCTTCCTGGTGACCTTCCTCCTGGGCGGCCTCACCGGCGTCCTGCTCGGCAGCCCGCCGCTGGACTGGCACGTCAACGACAGCTACTTCGTCGTCGCCCACTTCCACTACGTCGTCTTCGGCACCGTCGTGTTCGCCGCCTACGCCGGCATCTACTTCTGGTTCCCGAAGATGGCCGGCCGGATGATGGACGAGCGGCTGGGCAAGCTGCACTTCTGGCTGACGTTCCTCGGCTTCCACGCGACGTTCCTGGTCCAGCACTGGCTGGGCACCCAGGGCATGCCGCGCCGCTACGTCGACTACCTGCCCACCGACAACTTCACGACGCTGCACGTGATCTCCACGATCGGGTCGTTCGTCCTCGGCGCCTCGACCATCCCGTTCCTCTACAACGTGGCCAAGTCGTGGAAGTACGGCCGGCTCGCGCTGCGCGACGACCCGTGGGGCCACGGGAACTCGCTGGAGTGGGCGACGTCGTCCCCGCCGCCGCGGCACAACTTCACCGAGATCCCGCGGATCCGGTCGGAGCGCCCCGCCTTCGAGGCGCACTACCCGCACCTCATCGAGCGGCTCCAGCGCGAGGCGCACGTCGGCAAGCGGCACGAGCCCTACGCCGGTGTCAGCGAGCTGGCCGGCGACTCCGGTCCCCGTCAGGGTCCCAACGACCCCGACCCGTTCTAAAACGAAGGACCCCCTCGCACCCCGACCCTCGCTCCGCTCGGGCCGGGAGCCTGCGAGGGGCCGGTTCCAGGACGTCACCTGCGACGCCCCGTCGGCTCCGGCCGGCGGGGCGTCGCGGTGTCCGGGGCCGACCGGACGCCCTGCACCGCCCGGCGGCCGGTACCGGGCGGTGCGGCACGATGGCGCCGTGTCGCTCGACCCCGCACCCCGCACCCCGCCGGCGACCGCCGCACCCGGCCCTCGCGCGCTGCTGACGGTCACCGGGGCGGACCGGCCCGGGGTCACCGCCCGGCTGTTCGCCGCGCTCGCCGAGGGTGCCGACGGGGTCCCGCCGGTCGAGGTGCTCGACGTCGAGCAGGTCGTCGTGCACGGGCAGCTGGTCCTCGGCGTGGTCCTGGGCAGCGCGCCGGTCGAGGGGCCGGTCGGCGCAGCAGCCGAGGAGGCCGCCTTCCTCGAGGGGCTCGGCCGCCTCGCTGCCGGGGTCGGCGCGGCCACCGGCGTCCGGGTGGAGGTCGAGTCGGCGTCCGGCGGCGGTCCCGACACCGCCCGCGCGGGGCGCCCGCACCACGTGACCCTGCTCGGCCGGCCGGTGCCGCCCGGCGCGGTCGCCGGTGCGGCCACCGCGATCGCCGGCGTGGGCGGCAACATCGACGCCATCCGCCGGCTCTCGGACTACCCGGTCACCAGCTTCGAGCTCACCGTCTCCGGCGCCGAGGCCACCGCACTGCGCACTGCGCTCGGCGCCGTCGCCGCGAGCACCGGCGCCGACATCGCCGTCGAGCAGGTGGGCCTGACCCGGCGCAGCAAGCGGCTCATCGTGCTCGACGTCGACTCCACGCTGGTCCGCGGCGAGGTCATCGACGAGCTCGCCGCCCGCGCCGGTCGCGCCGCCGAGGTCGCCCGCATCACCGCCGCGGCGATGAACGGCGAGCTGGACTTCGCCGAGTCGCTGCGCGCCCGCGTGGGCGCGCTGGCCGGACTGCCGGTGGAGGTGCTCGACGAGGTCCGCGAGCACCTCGAGCTCACCCCCGGCGCCCGCACGCTCATCCGGACCCTGCAGCGACTGGGCTTCCGCTGCGGCATCGTCAGCGGCGGCTTCACCCAGATCACCGACCCGCTGGCCGCCTCCCTGGGCCTGGACTTCGCCGCGGCCAACACCCTCGAGGTGGCCGGCGGGGAGCTCACCGGCGGGCTGGTCGGCGAGATCGTCGACCGCGCCGGCAAGGCCCGGGCCCTGGCCCGCTTCGCCGCCGAGCACGGCATCCCGCTGGACCAGACGGTGGCCGTCGGGGACGGCGCCAACGACCTCGACATGCTCAACGCCGCGGGTCTGGGCATCGCCTTCAACGCCAAGCCGGTGGTGCGCGAGCAGGCGCACACCGCGCTGAACCAGCCCTACCTGGACGCCGTCCTGCAGGTCCTCGGCTTCACGAGGGACGAGGTCCTCGACGCGATGTGACCGGTCGGCCTACCGGCCTCCACCGCGATCACGCGCCGTGCCCCTGGTGCACGGAGCCCTGCCACGGCGTCCCGAGCGGGAGCCTCCGGCCCCGCGCTCGGTCCGTCGTCCTTCGCGGGGCGGCTCACCTCAGGTCCGGTGGACCGAGCCCTCCAGCTCCACCCCGGCGGTGCGCAGTTGGTCGAGCGCGGCCTCGGTCGAGGCCTCGGAGACGCCCGCGGTGAGGTGCAGCAGCACCCGCGTGGCGAACCCCGCGGCGACGGCGTCGAGGGCGGTGGCCCGCACGCAGTGGTCGGTGGCGATGCCGACGACGTCGACGGCGTCCACGCCCTGCCCGCGCAGCCAGTCGGCCAGCGGCGTCCCGCCGGCCTGCCCCTCGAAGCCGGAGTAGGCCGCCGCGTACTCGCCCTTGTCGAACACCGCCTCGATCGGGTCGCGGTCCAGCGCCGGGTGCAGCTCCTCGCCGCCGGTGCCGACGACGCAGTGCGCCGGCCAGGTCTCCAGGAAGTCCGGCCGCTCGGCGAAGTGGCCGCCGGGGTCGACGTGGTGGTCCCGGGTGGCGACGACGTGCGCGTACCCGGCCGACCGCACGTGCTCGCTGATCGCCCCGGCCACGGCCGCCCCGCCGGCCACCGCCAGGCTGCCGCCCTCGCAGAAGTCGTTCTGCACGTCGACCACCACCAGCGCGCGGGTCATCGCGGCTCCTCCGTCCGGGCTCAGGCCGTCACCGTCTCCAGCACCGGTTCCCCGCGGGAGAGCGCCCATGCCTCGGCCGGCAGTGCCTCCCGCACGCGGCGGTGGTGGGCGGCCGCCGCGGCCAGCGCCTCGGGCGGCGACGCCGGGGCCACGACCTCCCCGGCGCGCACCAGGTCGAGGACCAGCGGGCGGTCGCCCTCCCGCGGCTCCACCGGTCCGCTGCTCACCACCTCCGCGGTCGCCGTGCCGTCGGAGTCGTGCCGGCGCAGGGCGGTCTTGCGGCCGCCGACGGAGTTCTTGCCCTCCGACCGCTTGGCCACCGGCACCCCGTCGCGCTCGACGAGCTTGTAGACCATGCCGGCCGTCGGGGCGCCCGAGCCGGTCACCAGCGAGGTGCCGACGCCGTAGCCGTCGACCGGGGCGGCCATCAGCCCGGAGATGGCGAACTCGTCGAGGTCGCTGGTCACGATGACCCGCGTCGAGGTGGCGCCGAGCTCGTCGAGCTGCCGGCGGGCCGCGGTGGCCAGCGTCGGGAGGTCGCCGGAGTCCAGCCGGATCGCGCCGAGCTGCGGGCCGGCCACCTCGACGGCGTTGCGGATCCCCTGGACGACGTCGTAGGTGTCGACCAGCAGCGTGGTGCCCACCCCGAGGGCGTCGACCTGCGCGGCGAAGGCGGCCTTCTCGTCGTCGTGCAGCAGCGTGAAGGCGTGCGCGCTGGTGCCCGTCGTCGGCACGCCGTAGCGCCGCCCGGCCTCCAGGTTGGAGGTGGACACGAAGCCGACCAGGTGCGCGGCCCGCGCGGCGGCGACGGCGGCCTGCTCGTGGGTGCGGCGCGAGCCCATCTCGATGCACGGCCGCTCGCAGGCCGCGGCCACCATGCGCGCGGCGGCCGAGGCGATCGCGCTGTCGTGGTTGAGCACCGAGAGCACCAGCGTCTCCAGCAGCACGCCCTCGGCGAAGGGCGCCCGCACGGTGAGCACGGGGGAGCCGGGGAAGAACAGCTCCCCCTCGGCGTAGCCGCACACGTCCCCGCCGAAGCGGAAGTCGGCCAGCCAGTCGAGCAGCCGGGCGTCGTCGAGGCCCTGGTCGCGCAGCGCGGCCAGCTCGTCGTCGCCGAACCGGAAGTGCGGCAGCGCCTCGAGCAGCCGCCCGGTGCCGGCGACCACGCCGTAGCGGCGGCCGTGCGGCAGGCGCCGCGCGAACACCTCGAAGACGCAGTCGCGGTCGGCGGTGCCGTCGGCGAGGGCGGCGGCGACCATGGTCAGCTCGTACCGGTCGGTGAGGAGGGCGGGACCCGTCGGCATGGGACCGGAGCCTAGGTCGGCCGCGGCGGGCGGACCCGGTGAGCCCGGGGAGGCGTCGTCCTATGGTGGTCGGATGGCCGGACCGCTCGCGCCGACACGGACGCCCGAGACCACGGTCGAGGAGACCGCCGACCTCGACCGGCCCTGGGTCACGATCGTCTGGAACGACCCGGTGAACCTGATGACCTACGTGACCCACGTGCTGCGGGAGCTGTTCGGCTACGACGAGCCGACGGCGACCACGCTGATGCTGCAGGTGCACGAGGAGGGGAGGGCCGTGGTCAGCTCCGGCCCGCGGGAGCGGATGGAGCACGACACCAGCCGGCTGCACGCCTACGGCCTGTGGGCCACCTACCAGCAGGACGCATGAGGCCCTTCCGCCGCAAGCGGGACGACGTCGTCGCCCGCCTCGAACCGGCCGAGGCCGGCGTCCTCGGGCTGCTCCTCGACCAGCTCGAGCAGCTGCTCACCGCCGACGCCGACGACGTCGACGGCGACCCGGTCATGGCGCGGCTGCTGCCGGCCGGGCACCGCACCGACCCGGAGATCGCCGCCGACTACCGCGACCTGACCGAGTCGGCGCTGCGCGCGGGCAAGACCGACGACCTGGCCGCCGTCCGGGCCTCCCTGCCCGCCGGGGGTGGCGAGGTGCGCCTGGACCCCGACCAGGCCGGGGCCTGGCTGCGCACCACCAACGACCTGCGGCTGGCCCTGGGCGAGCGGATCGGCGTCACCGAGGAGACCGAGCCGCCCGAGGACCCCACCGGCGAGGAGGGCCAGCAGCTGGCCGTCTACTACTGGCTCACCGCGCTGCAGGGGTCGCTCGTCGACGCGGTCGCCGCCGGTCGCGCCGGCCGAAGGTGAGCAGGACCAGCACCGCGAGCAGCAGGTCGAGGACGAAGAACACCGACACCAGGCTGGGCATCTCCAGGTCGCGGACCCACGCCCCGACGGCGCAGACGAGCACGACCACCGACAGCATCAGCAGGAGCAGCCAGGTGAGCGCGCGCGAGGTCACCAGCAGCACGAGTGAGACGCGGTCGGCGGTGACGTCGCTGCTGTAGTGCCCGGCCCGCCGGGTCAGTCCGCCGGCGCCGAGCCACAGCGCGGGCAGGGCGAGCAGCGTCACGCCCACGACCATGACCAGCTCGAGCACCACGGGTCCGCACCGTATCGGTGGACGGCGGGCCCCGGCCGGGCCACCGCCCGGGACCGGGGTCCGGGCCGCCGCCTAGACTGGACGTCGTGCTGCGCATCGACCGCGCGACCTACGACGCCATCGTGGCCCACGCCCGGGAGGACCACCCGGACGAGGCCTGTGGCGTCGTCGCCGGCCCCGAGGGCAGCGACCGGCCCGAGCGGTTCATCCCGATGCTCAACGCCGCGCGGTCACCCACGTTCTACGAGTTCGACTCGGCGGACCTGCTGCGGCTGTACCGGGACATGGACGACCGGGACGAGGAGGCGGTGGTCGTCTACCACTCGCACACCGCCACCGAGGCGTACCCCTCGCGGACCGACGTCAGCTACGCGTCCGAGCCGAACGCGCACTACGTGCTCGTCTCCACGCGCCACCACGGCGAGCGGACCGGGCTCGAGGGCGACGACGTCGAGTTCCGCAGCTTCCGGATCGTCGACGGCCAGGTGTCCGAGGAGGACGTCGAGGTCGTCGAGTCCTACCTGTTCGGCCACTCGCCGACCACCGTCGTCTACGACTGAGCAAGGACCCCGTCCTCCCCACCCCTCGCACGCTCGGGGCAGGGCCCTGGACGGGGCCGGCCGCGGGGCGCGGAATCCCCGGCGGCCGGCGGGCGTTGCCCGCACCGAGAAGCGCCGCACCGACGGCGTCCCCGCACGTCCCGACCCCACCCGAGGAGAACCGCACACCATGGCCATCGAGGTCCGGATCCCGACCATCCTGCGCACCCACACCGGCGGCAACAAGACCGTCGAGGGCAGCGGGGACACCCTGGCCGCGCTCGTCGACGACCTCGACGCCAAGCACCCGGGCCTCAAGGGCCGGCTGGTGACCGAGGAGGGCAAGCTGCACCGCTTCGTCAACGTCTACGTCAACGACGAGGACGTGCGGTTCACCGGCGCGCTCGACACCCAGGTCAAGGACGGCGACTCCGTCACCATCCTCCCGGCGGTCGCCGGCGGCTGCTGACGCCGTCCCGCCGTCCCCTCCCTCGCACTCCCGGAAGAGCACCCATGGCCCGCTTCGCCTCCCTCGTCGACTCCCTCGGCGGCACGCCGCTGGTCGGGCTGCCCTCGCTGTCGCCGACCCCCGACGTGCGGCTGTGGGCCAAGCTCGAGGACCACAACCCCACCGGGTCCATCAAGGACCGTGCCGCCATCTCGATGATCGAGGCGGCGGAGAAGGAGGGGACGCTCTCACCCGGGGACACCATCCTGGAGCCGACCAGCGGCAACACCGGCATCTCACTGGCGATGGTCGCCCGGCAGCGGGGCTACCGGCTGATCTGCGTCATGCCGGAGAACACCTCCGTCGAGCGCCGCCAGCTCCTGCAGATGTACGGCGCGCAGATCATCAGCTCGCCGGCGGCCGGGGGCTCGAACCAGGCCGTGGCGATGGCCAAGGAGCTCGCCGCTGAGCACGACGACTGGGTGATGCTCTACCAGTACGGCAACCCGGCCAACGCCGAGGCGCACTACACCGGCACCGGCCCGGAGATCCTCGCCGACCTGCCCTCGATCACCCACTTCGTCGCGGGCCTGGGCACCACCGGCACGCTCATGGGCTGCTCGCGCTACTTCCGCGAGCACAAGCCCGACGTCCAGGTGATCGCCGCCGAGCCGCGCTACGGCGAGCTGGTCTACGGCCTGCGCAACATCGACGAGGGCTTCATCCCCGAGCTCTACGACGCCTCGCTGCTGGACTCGCGCTTCTCCGTGGGCCCCGAGGACGCCATCCACCGCACCCGGCAGCTGGTCGAGCGCGAGGGCATCTTCGCCGGCATCTCGACCGGCGCGATCCTGCACGCGGCGCTCGGCATCGCCGACAGGGAGGTCGCGGCGGGGCGCCGGGCCGACATCGTGTTCATCGTCTGCGACGGCGGCTGGAAGTACCTGTCCACCGGCGCCTACGCCGGCACGCTCGACGAGGCCACCGCGGCCCTCGAGGGCCAGCTCTGGGCGTGAGGGAGGACCCTGCTGCTCCCCACCGCTCGCAGGCTCGCGGCGGGCCCCTGCAGCAGGGCCGTCCCCGTGACCTCATCCTCCCGGCGCGCGGGCTGCTGTTCGACAACGACGGCGTGCTCGTCGACTCCGACGCCGCGGTGACGACGTCCTGGTCACGCTGGGCGCTCGAGCAGGACCTCGACCCTGCCGGGGTCATGGCCGTGGTGCACGGGCGGCGGTCGGCCGACACGGTCGCCGACCTCGTGCCCGGGGAGCGGCGGGTCGCAGCGACCGCGCTCATCGACCGCTACGAGCTCGAGGACGCGCAGACCGTGCCCGCCGTCGCCGGCGCCGCCGACCTGCTGGCCTCCCTCCCGGCCGCGGTGTGGGCCGTGGTCACCTCCGGCACCCCGGCCCTGGCGACCGCCCGGCTGACCGCCGCCGGCCTCCCGCTGCCGGAGACGATGGTGACCGGTCCCGACGTGCGCGCGGGCAAGCCGGACCCCGAGTGCTACCGCCTCGGCGCGCGGGCCCTCGGCCTGCGGCCGGAGGACACCGTGGTGCTCGAGGACAGCCCCGCCGGGGTCGCCTCGGGGCGGGCGGCCGGGGCCCGGGTCCTCGGGATCGGCGAGCGGGCCCTCGGGTGCGGTGCCGACGTCGTCGTCCGGGACCTCACCGGACTGCGCTGGGCCGACGGGCTCCTGCTGGTGCCCGCGGCGGCTGTGCTGCAGCCCACCTGAGCCCGGCCGCTAGCCTGGCGCCCGCCATGGGGAGCGAGCGCGGGGACGGCCGGCAGGGGTGCGCGGCGTGAGGCTGACCGTCGTCGGGTGCTCGGGCAGCGGGCCGGGGCCGACGTCCGCCGCCTCCTGCTACCTGGTCGAGCACGACGGCTTCCGCGTGCTGCTGGACCTGGGCAACGGGGCGTTCGGGCCGCTGCAGGCGCTGGCCGACCCCGACACCGTCGACGCGGTCTACCTCTCCCACCTGCACGCCGACCACTGCCTCGACGTCGCCCCGCTGGTGGTCTGGCACCGCTACTCCGGCCGCGCGTCGGGCCGCCGGTTGCCGCTGATCGCCCCGGCCGGTGCCGACCGGCGGCTGGCCCGCGCCTACGACGCCGACGGCGCCCCGCTCACCGACGTCTTCGACTTCGCCGTCACCCCGGTCTCGGCGGTGCTGGGGCCCTTCCAGGTGCAGACCGCCCGCACCGCGCACCCGGTCGAGTGCCACGCCATCCGGCTGACGGCGCACGGCAGCTCGCTGGTCTACACGGGTGACACCGGGCCCAGCCAGGCCGTCGTCGACCTGGCGTGGGGCGCCGACGTGCTGCTGGCCGAGGCCGCCCACCCCGAGCGCGACGACCTGCCGCCGGACCTGCACCTCACCGGCCGCCAGGCGGGCGAGGCCGCCGCGGCCGCCCGGGTGCGGCGGCTGCTGGTCACCCACGTGCCGGCCTGGGTCGACCCGGCCGCCCAGCTGGCCGGGGCGCGGGCGGTGTTCCCGGCGGCCGAGCTGGTCCGCCCGGGCGCCACCTACCAGATCTGAGGCCCGCGGCGCCGCCCTTGCCGCGCCCGCGGGGAGGCGGCACGGTGGGCCGGTGGTCGACGACGAACGGGACGGCGTCCGGCTGACCAGCCTCGACGCGCCGCTGGGCGACGGTCTCGGGGTGACCAAGGGCGACCTGGTCGACCACCTCGACGCGTTCGCGGACCGCCTGGTGCCGCAGCTGGCGGGCCGGCCGCTGTCGGTCAAGCGGGTGCGGCCGGGCCAGGAGCCGTTCATGCAGCGCAACGTCGCCAAGGGCGCGCCGGACTGGGTGCGGACCGTGCCCGTGTGGTCCTCCGGTGCGCACCGCGAGGTGCACCAGGTGCTCTGCGACGACCGCCGCACGCTGCTGTGGCTGGCCAACCAGCGGGCCGTGGAGTTCCACGTCCCGTTCTTCCGCGCGGGTGCGGAGACCGCGCCGACCGGCATCGTGCTCGACCTCGACCCGCCCGAGGGCGCGGACTTCGACGTCGTCGTGCGGGCCGCGGAGCTGGTGCGGCGGGCGCTGGCCGACGCCGGGCTGGCCGGTGCGGTGAAGACCAGCGGGTCCAAGGGCGTGCACGTCGTCGTCCCGGTGCGCGGCGTCGGCCCCGAGGACGCCGCGGCCGCCACCCGGGCGCTGGCCGCCCGCGCGGCCGCGCTCGACCCCGACCTGGCCACGACGGCCTACATCCGCGAGGACCGGCACGGCCGGGTGTTCCTCGACTCCACCCGCTCGGGCTCCTCGACGATCGTCGCCGCCTACAGCCCCCGCATCCGCCCCGGACTGCCGGTGTCGGCGCCGGTCGCGTGGGCGGACCTGCCCGGGCTGCGGCCCGGCGACGTCACCGTGGCCACGGCACCCGGGCGGCTGGGGGACGGCGACCCGTGGACGGCGCTGCTGCCGGACCCGCAGGAGCTGCCCGCCGACCTGGTCGCCCAGGGGCACACGATCCCGGTCGCGCGGGTGGCCGCGATGCACGAGGGCAAGCGGCGGGCGCGGGCCAGGCGGGCCGCCGAGGGCTGAGCACCGACGATCCGCCCTCCGCCGTCCACAGGAGGTGCGCCCGTCCACCACCGGTCGTGCGCGGGCGCGTCCTGTCGGTGCCGGCCCGCAGGCTCCCGGCCATGAGCACGGACCCGCACACCACCGCCTGGCTCGACCAGGAGGACGCCCACCTCGCCGCCGTCATCCGCCGCGCCCGCTTCGCCGTGCAGTACGTCGGCCCGGGGGAGGGCCCGGGCGAGCCGGCCTTCGGCTACACGATCGGCCTGTTCGGCCTCGGCCACCCCGAGCTCGTCGTGGTCGGCCGGGGCGCCTCGGCCACGCACATGCTGCTCGACGCGGCGGCCGGGCAGGTCCTCGCCGGCCGGTCGCTGGTGCCCGGTGAGCTGGTCGAGGCCGCCGGTGAGGCGCTCCTCGTCGAGGAGTGCCCCAACCCCGGGGACGTCCTGCTCGGCGCCAACCGCTGGTACCAGCGGCCGGCCGAGTACTCCGTGCCGGCCCAGCAGCTGGCGTGGGCCTCCCCGCCCGGCTGCTGGCCGTGGGACGCCGGCTGGGACGGCGGCGCGCACGGGCAGCCGCGGCCGGGCACCTGGACGGCGTGAGGACCGGCCGCGGGCGCTCAGCCGACCGGCCGCTCGCTGCGGTCCTCCGACCAGAGGGTGTGGAAGGAGCCCTCCCGGTCGACCCGCCGGTAGGTGTGCGCCCCGAACAGGTCGCGCAGCCCCTGCACCAGCGCGGCCGGCAGCCGCTCGGCGCGCAGACCGTCGTAGTAGGCCAGGGCGCTGGCGAAGCCGGGCGCCGGGACCCCGGCGCGGGCGGCCTCGACGACCACGGTGCGCCAGCCCTCCTGGCACTGCGCGACGGCGTCGCGGAAGTAGGGGTGCACCAGCAGCGTGGTCAGGGCCGGGTCGTCGGTGAACGCCTGCCGGATCCGGTCGAGGAAGCGGGCGCGGATGATGCAGCCGCCGCGCCAGATGGTGGCCAGCGCCGCCCGGTCGACGTGCCAGCCGTGCGCCTCGGCCCCGGCGGCGACCTGGTCGAAGCCCTGGGCGTAGGCGACGACCTTGGAGGCGTAGAGCGCCTGGCGGACCGCCTCGACGAACCCGTCGCGGTCGGTCACCGGCTCCGGCGGCGCGGCCGGGCCGGGCAGCGCCCCGCGGGCCGGGCCGCGCTGCTCGGCGTGCCCGGACAGCGCGCGGGCGAACACCGCCTCGGCGATCCCGCTGACCGGCACGCCCAGGTCCAGGGCCGACTGCACCGTCCAGCGCCCGGTGCCCTTCTGCTCGGCCTGGTCGAGCACGACGTCCACGAAGGGCCGGCCGGTGTCGGCGTCGACGTGCCGCAGCACCTCGGCGGTGATCTCGATCAGGTAGGAGTCGAGGTCGCCCGCGTTCCAGCCGGCGAACACCTCGCCGATCTCGGCCGGCGACATCCCCAGCCGGACCCGCAGCAGGTCGTAGGCCTCCGCGATGAGCTGCATGTCGGCGTACTCGATGCCGTTGTGCACCATCTTCACGAAGTGGCCGGCACCGTCACCGTCGACGTGGGTGCAGCACGGCGTCCCGTCGACGACCGCCGCGATGCTCTCCAGCAGCGGGCCGATCAGCGCGTAGGCCTCGGCGGAGCCGCCGGGCATGATGCTCGGCCCGAGCAGCGCGCCCTCCTCGCCGCCGCTGATGCCCGCGCCGACGAAGTGCACGCCCTTCTCGGCCAGCGCCGCCGTCCGCCGGATGGTGTCGGTGTAGCGGGCGTTGCCACCGTCGACCAGCACGTCGCCCGCGTCGAGCAGGTCCATCAGCTCGTGGACGACGGCGTCGGTCGAGGCCCCGGCCTGGACCATCACGATGATCCGGCGGGGCCGCTGCAGGGTGGCGACGAACTCCCCGGTCGAGCCGGTGGCGACGAACTCGCCCTCGTCGCCGTGCGCGGCCAGCAGCGCGTCGGTGCGCGCCCGCGTGCGGTTGTGGACGACCACCCGGCAGCCGTGCCGGGCGAGGTTGCGGGCGAGGTTGGCGCCCATCACGGCCAGCCCGGTCACACCGATCTCTTGGCTCATGCCCGGCCATGCTGCCCCACCCCGCGGGCCGGCGAGAAGTGCGCGGACGGGCCGCACGGTGCCTCCCGCCTCCGGGCCGCCCGCGGTGCCGCGGTGTCCCCGCAGCTCACCGCGGCCCTAGGCTCGGCGGCGTGATCGCGCCCCCGGACGAGGTGGTCCGCCAGGCCGCGCGCACCCTCCTGCGCGAGGAGCGCCTGGACACCACCGTGCTCGCCGCCCAGCTCGGCATCTCGCGGGTCACCCTGTTCCGGCGGGTCGGCAACCGCGACGCCATCCTCGGCGAGGCGCTGTGGTGGCTGGCGGAGCGGACGCTGCACCGGGCGGTCGCCGACCACGACGCCCGGAGGGCCGACCTGCGCGAGCCCGGCCGGCTGCGCAGCCTCGCCGTCATCGAGGACTACCGCGGCGTGCTCGGGACGGCGCCCGCGCTGCGCCGTTTCCTCGACGACGAGCCGGCCACCGCGATGCGCATCCTCACCGACCCGCGGGGCCGGGTGCAGCCGCGCCTGGTCGAGGCCTACACCGCCCTGTTCGAGCGCGACGTCGAGGAGCTCGGGCTGGTCCCGGACGTGCCGCTGCCGCTGCTGTCCTACGCGGTGGTGCGGCTGGGGGAGTCGTTCCTCTACTCCGACGTCATGGTCTCGCGCGAGCCCGACCTCAAGGCCGCGGCCACGGTGTGCGACGCGCTGGTGACCGGCGTGCTCGGTGTCCGGGCCGGCTGACCGGGCCCGGGCCCGGCCGGGGCTCAGGCCAGGCCGAGGTCGCGGCGCAGCTTGGCGACGTGCCCGGTGGCCTTGACGTTGTAGGCGGCCCGCTCCACGCGGCCCTCGGCGTCGATGACGAACGTCGACCGGATGACGCCCTGCACCTCCTTGCCGTACAGCTTCTTGGTGCCGTACGCGCCGTAGGCGGCCAGCACCCGCTTGTCCGGGTCGGAGAGCAGCGTGATGCCCAGGCCCTCCTGCTCGCGGAAGCGGTGCAGCTTCTCCGGCGGGTCGGGCGAGATGCCGATGATGTCCAGCCCGGCCTCGGCGAGCTCGCCCGCGGCGGCGGTGAAGTCGACCGCCTGCGTGGTGCAGCCCGGGGTCAGGGCGGCGGGGTAGCAGTAGACGACCACCCGGCGACCGCGGTGGTCGGCGAGGGCCACCGGGGTGCCGTCGGCGTCGGGCAGGGTGAAGTCCGGGGCCGGGTCGCCGGGCGCGAGGCGGATCGGGGCGGGCGCGGTCTCGGTCATGCCCGGCATCCTGCCGTGCCCGGGCCACCGGGCGGCAGCGGGGCGGCTACCCCGCGAGGAAGGACAGCCGCACGTGGCGCTGGGGGTTGTCCCGGTTGGTGTCGACCAGGCAGATCCGCTGCCAGGTGCCCAGCTGCAGGCGTCCCTCGAGCACCGGCACGCTCGCGTGCGGCGGCACGAACGCCGGCAGCACGTGGTCGCGGCCGTGCCCGGGGCTGCCGTGCCGGTGCCGCCAGCGGTCGTCGCGGGGGAGCAGCTCGTCGAGCTGGGCGAGCAGGTCGTCGTCGCTGCCCGAACCGGTCTCGATGACCGCCACGCCCGCCGTCGCGTGGGGGACGAAGACGTGCAGCAGGCCGTCGCCCTCGCCGCGGACGAACTCCTCGCACTCCCCGGTCAGGTCGACCACCGCCGGCACCCCGCCGGTCCGCACCGCCCGCAGCTCCGACCTCACGACGCCGATCGTGGCCCAGCCGCAGCCGTCTCGCCGGTCGGGAGGCGGCGGCGCGTCGTTAGGCTCGGCGTCCGTGACCCGCCCCGACGGCCGCACGGCCGACCAGCTCCGCCCGGTGACCATCACGCGCAACTGGCTCGACCACGCCGAGGGGTCGGTCCTCGTCGAGTTCGGCCGCACCCGGGTCCTGTGCGCGGCCAGCGTCACCGAGGGCGTGCCGCGCTGGCGCAAGGGCTCGGGGCTCGGCTGGGTCACGGCCGAGTACGCCATGCTGCCGCGCGCCACGCACACCCGCGGCGACCGCGAGTCGGTGCGCGGGAAGATCGGCGGGCGCACGCACGAGATCAGCCGCCTCATCGGCCGCTCGCTGCGCGCCTCGATCGACCTGGCCGCGCTGGGCGAGAACAGCATCGCCCTCGACTGCGACGTCCTGCAGGCCGACGGCGGCACCCGGACGGCGGCCATCACCGGCGCCTACGTGGCGCTGGCCGACGCCGTCACCTGGCTCGGCGAGCGCCGGAAGCTCGCGAAGGAGGACCCGCTGGCGCAGTCGGTGGCCGCGGTCAGCGTCGGCGTGGTCGACGGCGAACCGCGGCTAGACCTCGCCTACGAGGAGGACGTGCGGGCCGGCACCGACATGAACGTCGTCTGCACCGGCGGCGGCGGCTTCGTCGAGGTGCAGGGCACCGCCGAGGGTGCGGTCTTCGACCGGCCGACGCTCGACGCGCTGCTCGACCTCGCCGTCGCCGGGTGCGCCGAGCTCACCCGCGTGCAGCAGGAGGCGCTGCGGTCGGCGGGTGCGGCCCGATGACCACCCGCCTGCTCCTGGCCACCCGCAACGCGGGCAAGCTCGCCGAGCTGCAGCGGCTGCTGGAGAGCGCCGTCCGCGGCGTCGAGGTGGTCGGCCTGCGCGACGTCGAGGAGTACCCGGAGGCGCCCGAGACCGGGGCGACCTTCGCCGAGAACGCGCTGCTCAAGGCGCGCGAGGCGGTCCGGTACACCGGCCTGCCGGCGGTCGCCGACGACTCTGGCATCACCGTCGACGCGCTCAACGGGATGCCGGGGGTGCTCTCGGCGCGCTGGTCGGGCCGGCACGGCGACGACCCGGCCAACACCGCGCTGCTGCTGGGCCAGCTCGCCGACGTCCCCGACGAGCGCCGCGGGGCGGCCTTCGTCTGCGCCGCCGCGCTGGTCACCCCCGACGGCAGCGAGCACGTCGTCGAGCGGCAGTGGCGTGGGCGCGTGGTGCGCGAGCCGCGCGGGGGCAACGGCTTCGGCTACGACCCGGTGTTCCTGCCCGACGGCCTCGACCTCACCGCCGCGGAGCTGGCGCCGCAGGAGAAGGACGCCCGCAGCCACCGCGGCCAGGCCTTCACCGCGCTGGTGCCGGTGGTCGCCCAGGAGCTGGGCGACGGCTCCGGCGGGCTCAGCGCGCGGCCGACCAGCTGACGAAGGCCACCGCCGCGGCGGTGAGGGCGGGCGGGAAGGCCAGCACCAGCCAGGCCGCCAGCACCCGGTCGGTCCGCCACGGGCCCCGCACCCGGCCCGGCCCGCCGGACGCCGACGTGGCAGCAGTCGGCGTGGCGGTCCGGGTGGCCTGCCAGGCCTCCACCCGCGCCCACCCCGGGGCCAGGCCGCAGGCCACGGCCACGACCAGCGCGGCGGCGAGGGCGACCGGGAGGCTCCCGGGCACCAGCAGCACCACCCCGGCCATCCCGGCGCCGGCGACGAACCCGGCCACGCTCACCGCACCGAGGCAGAAGACGACGGCGTAGGCGACGGCGAGCACGGTGCAGGCCCCGGCCAGCACCTCGGTCCAGGGGCGGGCGAACAGCAGCAGGACGCCGGCCCCGAGGGCGACGAGGGCCGCGCAGGCCAGCGTCACGCGGCCCATGGGCACCGGCTCCGGCGGGAGCGGCGCCGGGACGGCGGAGCGGGCGGGCACGACGGCGCTCACCGGGGACCGCCGGCGGTCAGGTCGGCCCAGCCCAGCCTCTCGGGCCGGTCGTCGTCGGCCACCGCGGGCGGCTCGTCGCGCACGTGGCTGGACAGCCCGTGCGTCGTCTTCTCCCAGTAGAAGGGCTTCGTGAGCAGCTGCCAGGCCGCCTTGTACGACGCGACCGAGTGCAGCAGCCAGTACAGCGGCGAGAGCAGCGCGAAGGGCACCAGGCCGTAGGTGCGCCGCTTGAAGCCGGCCAGCAGCGACAGGTAGACGATCACCCCGTTGCCGAAGACCAGGTTGGCGGTGCTCACCCACAGCAGCCACTCCGGCAGCACCGGCAGCAGCGCCCCGGGCGCGGCCAGCTCGACGAGGAACAGCGCGTACAGCCACGGGGTGAGCAGGAACATCGCCGGCGTGCCGCCGATGAGCAGCCCGAAGCCGGCGGCCTGGCGCGGCCCGACGGTGCGCACCAGGTGCACCGGGCGGCGGGTGTGCACCAGGACGGTCTGCATGTAGCCCTTGATCCAGCGGCTGCGCTGCCGGATCCAGTTGCCGACGGCCATGTTGGCCTCCTCGTACGTCGTCGAGTTGACGACGGCGACGCGGTGGCCGCGGGCGGAGGCGCGGATGCCGAGGTCGGCGTCCTCGGTGACGTTGAAGGGGTCCCAGCCGCCGAGCTCGCGCAGCAGGTCGGTGCGGAAGTGGTTGCTCGTCCCGCCTAGGGGGATGGGCAGCCGCATCCGGTCGAGGCCGGCGAGGGTGTAGTCGAACCAGGACGAGTACTCGAGGGTGAACATGCGGGTGAGCACGTTCTCCCGGGCGTTGAAGTAGTTGAGCGCGGCCTGCACGCAGACCAGGTCCTCGCCGCCCTTGCGGAAGGCGACGACGGCCTTCTTCAGCTGGTCGGGGTCGGGCCGGTCCTCGGCGTCGAAGATGACGACGTGCTCGCCCCGGGCGAAGGTCAGGCCCACGTTGCACGCCCGCGGCTTGGTCTTGGGCAGCGAGTGCGGGACGACGACGATGCGCACGAGGTCCGGCGGCGCGGCGGCCAGCGCGGCCTCCAGCGTCTCGGGGTCGTCCTCCTCGAGCAGCAGGAGGACCTCCGTCTTCTCCCGCGGGTAGTCCAGCGCGGCGAGGTTGCGCATGAGCAGCCCGACGATGCCGGCCTCGCGGTAGACCGGGACGAGGATCGTGTACCGGGGCAGGTCGTCGTCGGTGAGCGCGGCGACCTCGGCGTCGGTGACCTGCTCGACGGTCTCGTAGGCGGTGCCGACCGTGCTGATCAGCGCCTTGGCGCCGACGGCGAGGGCGACGACGACGTTGACCGTCGCCACGACCACCGTGACGGTGGAGGCCGGGGCCAGCACCAGCCCGACCGCGGTGGCCAGCAGGAGCGCGACGGCGGCGGCGACCTGCGGCCACACGAACACCGTGGACGCCGACTCCTCGGGCCGGCGCTCGGCCAGCGAGCTGACCGCGTCGTGCACCAGCTCGTCGCGCCACACGGTGCGCAGCGCCCGCTGCACGTCCCAGTCGGTCGTGACCACCTGCCGGACGCGGGGGATGCCGGTGCGCGCGGTCACCTCGGCCTCGACGTGCGCGGAGGGGCGGCCGGCGGTGGCGACGACGACCCGCTCCCGGCCGTCCTCGTCGCGCTCGACCTCCAGCGGCAGCCACAGCTCGCGCGCCAGCAGCGCGGCGGGGAACAGCCGGGCCAGCTCCGGGTCGACCTGCACCGGGTCGACGAAGGCCAGGTCGGTGCCCCACACCTCGGCGAGGGCCACGTAGAGCTGCCGGCGGGTGACCAGGCCCCGTGCGAGCAGCACCGAGCCCAGGGGCTCGCCGATCCGCCGCCCCTGGGCCAGCGCGTCGCCGAGCTGCGTCGGCGTCAGCACGCCCTGGTCGACGAGGACGTCGCCGAGGCGGCGCTCGACCCGCCGCACGGGCGGCAGGGGAGGCGGCGGGGAGGACCCCCGGGCGCGGTCGGGCCGGAGCCGGGGCGGGGGAGCGGTCACCTCGGGGACATCGGCGCGCGGCCGGTCCCGGTCCAGGCAGCGGGCCGGCGCGCTCACCCGCAGGGGTGGGGACGGGATCCGGCCCGGGACCGGCCGCGGACGGCTAGGGTCCGCCGGCGCGGGCAGCGGCGCCCGCGGAGGAGGCCGGGGTGCGCGCGGACGGCAGGGCGTGGGCGACGGGGCTGCGCCCGGGGCCGGTGGGCTACCGGCGGGCGGAGGTGCTGCGCGGCGGGTTCGGCGCGCTGGTCGGCATCGCGCTGGCCGGGCTGACCGCGTCGGCGGTGCCCGGCGGGCCGGCGGGGCTGCCCTGGATCGTGGCGCCGATGGGCGCCACCGCCGTCCTCCTGTTCGCCGCGCCGGCCAGCCCGCTGGCGCAGCCGTGGCCGGTGCTGGCCGGCAACACCGTCTCGACGCTGGTCGGGGTGGCCGCCGGCAAGGTGCTCGACGACGTCACGCTCGCCGCCGCGGTCGCCGTCGGGGTGGCGGTCCCGCTGATGATGGTGCTGCGCTGCGTGCACCCGCCCGGCGGCGCGTGCGCCCTGTTCACCGCGGTCGGCGGGGCGGCGGTGCACGACCACGGCTGGGCGTTCGTCCTGTGGCCGGTCGGCGTCGACACCGTCGTGCTGCTGCTGGTGGCCGCGCTGGTGAACAACCTGACCGGCCGGCCCTACCCGCACGTGCCCGAGCCGCCGCCGCCACCCGGTGCCGACGTGCCGCCCACCGAGCGGGTCGGCCTGCGCACCGAGGACGTGCGGGCGGCGATGGAACGCCTCGACCGCGGCCTCGACGTCATGCCCGGCGACGTCCTCGCGCTGGTCCGCGAGGCCGAGGCGCACGCCCTGGACCGCCGGCTCGGGCAGCTGCGGGTCGGCGCGCTGATGGCCCGCGACGTCCGCACCGTGCAGCCGCAGGAGACGCTCTACCGGGCGCGGATGCTGATGAACCAGCACGCGGTCAAGGCGCTGCCGGTGGTCACCGAGGACCGCCGGGTGGTCGGCATCGTGACCGTGCACGACCTGTTCAACCTCGACGTCGCGGCACTGGACCCGGTGTCGCGGGTCATGAGCAGCCCGGTCGCCACCGTCGGCGTCGACACCCCGGTGTCGGAGCTGGTGGGCCTGATGGCCGACCGCGGGCTGCGGCACCTGCCCGTGGTCGGCGACGACGGCCGGCTGGCCGGGATCGTCACCCGCGCCGAGCTCGTCGCCGTCCTGCACCGCGCCCTCGTGGACGCGCAGCAGGCGTAGGGGTCAGCCGGTGGGCTCGGCGCCCGCCTGCGGCTCGCCGCCCGACGAGCCGCTCTGCCCGGAGCTGCCGCCGCCGGAGCCGGTGCCGGCGTCGGTCCCGCTGCCGGTGCCGGAGCCGGTCCCGGAGCCGGTCCCGGTGCCGGAGTCGGTGCCCGGAGCGGTGCTGCCGTCGTCGTCCGTCGTGGGCGAGGACTCCGACGTCGAGGTCGCCGGCGCGTCCGTGTCGCCGTCCTCCGTGCCGTCCTCGCTGCTGTCGTCCTCGGTGCCGCTCTCCGGGGCCTCGGAGGAGCTGGGGGCCCCGGTCGTCGGGCCGGCGGGCTCGGTGCCGTCCGTGTCGTCGGAGGAGCCGTCGCCGGTGGAGGTGCCGGAGCCGGAGGAGCCGGACGTGATCTCGCCCAGCGTCGTGGAGGACGACGCGGTCTGGGCGCCCACGAGGGCCGAGACCGGCTCCTTGGAGACCAGCTCGATCCCGGTGACGATCGCCATCCCGAGCACGAAGACCCCGGCGGCGCAGGCAGCCACCCGCGGCCAGCGCACCCGCTCCAGCAGGGGTGCGCGGCGGCGCGGCTCGGGGCGGCGCGGGTCGAGGTGGGCGGGCAGGACGGCGGTGGCCGCGTCCGGACCGGTGGCCGACCGGCGGGCCAGCTGCTCGCGCGCCTTGCGCAGCTTCTCGTTGGTGCGGTTCAGCGACTCGCTGTAGAGGGCGGCGCCGACGGTGCTGACCACGCTGGCCATCGCCGCGCCGACCACCGTGCCGGCGACGCCGAAGAAGGACAGCACCACGGCGGCGGAGACGGCGGCCAGGGCGCCGGCGGCCACCTGGACGGCGCTGATCGGCGCCTTGGGCTTCTCGTCGGGGGTGGGACGGTCGGTCTGCTCGGTGCGCGGGGAGGTCATGGGCTCCGACGGGTCGGGTCCGGAGGACGTGCGGTCGGGGGGAGAGCCCGGCGCGAGCACGTCGTCGTGCGACCGGGCCGACCCTCCGAGCCTACGTCCGCCGGCACCGGCGTTTCGCCGCTCCCGGGCGTGGCGTCCCGCTGACCTGCAGGGACGCCGGGCTGTGACATGGCCTACGTCCCGCGGGACGGCCGCGCATACGGCGGCGCCCCGGTGGGCACCGGTTCGCGGTGCGCGTGACGGTGGACGGGGTCGGGGCTCTGCGGTTCGACGACGGGACGCCGGTGCGGGCCGCCTCCGGCATCGCCCCGCTGGGGGACGGGTGGCTGGTCGCGCAGGACGACGCCACGCACGCGGCCTGGCGCCGCCCCGGCTCGGTGACCCGGGTGCGGGTGCTGCCGCCGGTCGAGGGCCACGACACCTTCGCCGCGGCGCTGGGGACCAAGCACCTCAAGCCCGACCTGGAGGTCGCCTGCCCGGCGGAGGTGGACGGCGCACCGGCCGTGCTGCTGCTCGGCTCCGGGTCCACCGCCCGGCGGGTGCGCGGCGTCCTCGTGCGGCTCGAGGACGGCCGGCCGGTGTCCGTCGCCGCCGACCTCGGCGCGCTCTACGGGCGGGTCGCCGCCGTCCTCGGGGTGCCGGCGGACCAGCTCAACCTGGAGGGCGGCAGCCGGCTCGGGGACACCGTGCGCTGGTACCAGCGCGGCAACCTGGCCGCCGGGGTGCCGTCGGCGAGCGTCGAGGTGCCGCTGGCCGGCCTGGTGGCCGCCGTCCTCGGCCGCACCGCCCCCGGGGCGGTCCCGGTGACGCGGCCGTGCCGCCACGAGCTCGGCGAGGTCGACGGGGTGGGCCTCGCCGTCACCGACGCGGTGGCGCTGCCCGACGGGCGAGAACTGCTCAGCGCGGCGGCGGAGGACACGCCCAACGCCGTCGACGACGGCCCGGTGGTCGCCACCGCCCTCGCGCTGGTCGACGGGCCGGAGGTGCTGGCCGTGGCGCGGATCCCCGAGATCGGCGGCCGGGTGCACAAGGTCGAGGGCCTCGCGCTGCGCGAGGTGCGCGGCGCGGAGGTGCACCTGCTGGCGGTGGTGGACGACGACGACCCGGACACCCCGTCGGCGGAGCTCGCCCTGCGCGCCGTCCTCGACTGAGGACACGGCGCGCGGGCCGGCTCAGTCGTCGTCGGGTGCCGTGGGACCGGACCCCCGGCGGTGCCGCCGCCAGCCGAAGACGCCGACCGCGAACACCCACGCCCCGGCACCGAAGACCCCGAGACCCAGGCCCCAGGTGAGCCCGAAGCGGCCGAGCTGCTGCAGCGCCCACGCCGTGCCCTCGGCGCGGCAGCCGTCCGCGCCGTCGTCGTAGACGCTGCAGTCGGTCACGCCGGCGACCTCCCGGCCGGCCTCCTCCACCGTCGGGGCGTAGGGGTCGTCGGGGGCGTCGACCGCCGGGTCCGGGTTGGCCGCGCGCCAGACCTGGAAGGTGCGCAGCATGGCCGCGTGGCCGCGCTCGTTGGGGTGCAGGCTGTTGTGCGACCAGTTCACCGGGTTGAAGCGCTGCTCCGGGGCACCCCTGACCGAGCGCAGGCCGACGAAGTTGATGCCGGGGCGTCCGTCGTTGAGCGGGTCGCACAGCTGGAGGTGGGCGTCCCGGAGGGCGTTGCGCATCCCCTCGAGGTAGTGGAAGCCGACCTCGTCCGCGGCCGCGCGGATGCGGCCGTTGAGGGCGTTGAGGAACTGCGTGATGAACGTGCGTTCCTCGTCCTCCAGGGCCACGTCGTCGCACGGCAGGCTGGTGCCCGACCGGTCCCGCGCGGCGATCGGCGAGGGGTAGGGGACGACGACCACGGGGACCCCGGCGAACGCCTCCCGCACCTCGGCGTAGGTCCGCCGCAGCTCGCGCTCGACCTCGTCCAGCCCGGCGAGCCAGGTGTCGCGCTCGGTGCTGCAGTCGCCCGGGGCCAGGCACATCAGGCCGATCGTCGAGAACCCGGCGTCGTTCCCGCCGATGCTCAGGACGACCAGGCCCGGCCGGTAGCCGCCCCGGTGCCTGGCGTACTGGGCCAGCTGCGTGTCCAGCCCGGCGGTGAGGTGCTCCTGCTCGCTGAGCTCCGGCGCCGGGGTTGCCGCGACGTCCGGCGGCGTCCCCGGGAGCGCCTCGGCTCGGGCGCGGACGTTGTAGGTGTCCGCGCCCGAGCAGGCGAGGAGGTCCAGCCCGCCGAAGTGCGGTTCCTGCGCCGCCAGCACGGCCCAGGCGGTGGGCGCCCGGCGACAGGTGTTGCCGCCGCCCTCGTCGGTCTCCGCGAAGAAGGTCGACGCGCCCTCTCCGGACATGTAGGAGTCGCCGAGCGCGACCAGGACGTCGTCCCTGCCCGCGGGGTGGTCCGGGGCGGCCTCCTGCCTCGGGGTGACGCCCATGAGGGCGATCACCGCGAGCACGACGACGATGTCGGCCTGGGTGGAGGAGGCGAGGGCGACCACCAGGCCGGTCAGGACCGCCAGTCCCACCAGCGCCCAGGCGGATCCCGCGGTCAGCCAGGTGACCAGCACGCCGACGGCGACGACCGCCGCGCCGGACCCCACGGCGAGCAGGCGGGACGTGCCCGCGCCCGGCCCCTGCAGGCTCCCGATCGCCGCCTCCGACGCCAGCGACACCCCGGCCGGCAGGCAGAGCAGCGCGACGACCGCGAGACCGGCCGCCACCCACCGGGTCCAGGTCGGCCCCCCGAGCGCGAGGACGGCGGCGCTCCCCAGGAACGCCACGGCCCCCGAGCCGAGGAGCACCCGGCGCAGCAGCCGCCGCGGACGGCCGTCGGCGACCTGCTGCCGGAGCGCGGCGATCAGCGACCCCGCGAACAGGTAGCCGCCCACCAGGGAGAGGAAGAGGAGGGTCCCGCCGGGCAGGTCGGGGAACCACCGCGGGCCGGCCAGGCCGACCACCGCGCAGCCCACCGCGACGGCGGCGACCCCCGCCAGCCAGAGCGGGTGCGGTGCCCACGCCCGCCCGTCGAGCGAGTCGGCGTACTGGCCGCGGACCCACACCGTCGCCAGGACGGCGAACAGCACGAACGCGACGACGACCAGGGGTCTGGCCGCCTCGGCCCGGGCGCTGACCAGCAGGAGTCCCAGGCCGGCGAGGAACGCGACCGTCCGCCGCCACTGCAGCCGCGAGACCCGCGGTCCCGCCGCCGTGCCGCCCGCGGACGTCGTCGTCCCCGCCACCGCTGTGCCGACCCCGACGGACACGGGTCCCCCCTCGGCCCGCGACCGCCGCGCTGCAGGGCGGGGCGGGCGGAGCGCAGGCTAGGACCGGTCCGGGAGGGCCGACAAGACGGTCCGTCCCCGGCGTGCCCGCGCCCGGCGGGTCCCCGGCGAGTCCCCGGCGTGCCCGCGCCCGGCCGGTGGCTCGTGTGCGGGAGGCGGGAGTCGAACCCGCACGCCCGAGGGCACCAGATCCTAAGTCTGGCGTGGCTGCCGTTACACCACTCCCGCGTGGCCGCCGAGTGTAGGTGCGGTCGCCCGGCCGGGTGCCCCGGACCGGCCGGGACGGGCCGGTCGGCGCGGTGTCTGGCAGGCTGTCGCCGTGCCTCGCGACCCACGAGAGATCCAGCTGGAGATCGACGCCGCCCGCGAGTCGCTGGCGGCCACCCTGGACCAGCTCGCCTTCCGGGGCAGCCCGACCCGCCTCAAGGCCCAGGGCCAGGCCGCGGTCGTCCGCTTCCTGCAGTCGCCCGCGGGCAAGGCCGCGATGGGCGGCCTGGGCCTGCTCGCGACCCTGACCGTGGTGCAGAAGGTCCGGCACCGCCGGAACGCCGGCCGCCGGGTGCAGCGCCGGAAGCGCTGACGCGCCCGTGCGGCCGCCGCGTCGCGACCCGGTGGGGCCGGGGCAGGAGTCGGTCTGGGACTACCCCCGCCCGCCCTCGGCCGAGGTGACGCCCCGCCGCGTCGTCGTCGAGCTCGGCGGCCGGGCGGTCGCCGCGACCGACCGGGCGGTGCGGGTCTGCGAGACCAGTCACCCGCCCGTCTACTACGTGCCCCGGGAGGACGTCGCCGACGGCGTGCTCGAGCGCGCGGCCGGCGCGTCGTGGTGCGAGTGGAAGGGCGCGGCCACCTACTGGGACGCCGTCGTCGACGGCCGCCGGTACCCCGCGGTGGCCTGGTCCTACGAGCAGCCCACCGCCGGCTACGAGCACCTGCGCTCGGCGGTGGCGTTCTACCCGAGCAAGGTGGACCGGGCGCTGGTCGACGGCGAGCAGGTGCGCGCCCAGGCCGGGGACTTCTACGGCGGCTGGATCACCGGCGACGTCGTCGGCCCCTTCAAGGGGGAGCCGGGCACGCTGGGCTGGTGAGGCCTCAGCGGGTGCCGCGGACCAGCGGGAGCACCACCGTCTGGAGCACCTCGTCGGCGTAGGCGGTGTCCACCGGCTCGCGGGTGACCAGCCAGCGCTGCACGAACAGCGCCGTGGTGGCCTCGGCGGGGATCGACTGCGGCAGCCCCGGGCCGACCTCCCCGCGCGCCTGCGCCCGCTCCCAGGTCTGGTCGTAGGCCCGCCGCCACACCGCCAGCGGACCCTCGCGGAAGGCCACGGCCAGGGCCTCCTCGTGCTGCATCGCCGCCAGCAGCGAGCGGGTGGCCGCCCCGACGGGGCTGGCCATCATCTCCACCATCCGGTGCACCAGGGAGCGGAGGTCGCCCTCCAGGGAGCCGGTGTCGGCGGTGACCGTCCACGCCCGGTTGACCTCGGAGACGGTGTCGACGACGAGGTCCTGCTTGGTGCGCCACCGGCGGTAGATCGTCGCCTTGCCGACGCCGGCCTCGGCTGCGACGGCGTCCATGGTCAGCGCGCCGTAGCCCACCTCGCCGAGCAGCCGCAGGATGGCCGCCCGGATGACGTCGTCCCGGCTGGGGTCGCGTGGCCGTCCACCCCTGCCGGCGCGGGGAGGCTGCTCGGCGATGACTGCGGCTACCATGCGCGCACCCTAGAGCCTGTAACCTCGGCGGGCGGGCGTCCGCTGCGCGGCACGGGCACCGGTCCGTCCCGATCCGGGGGCCGCCGCCCGCGCGCCTGACCCGGCCGGCCGGCCCGGTCGGCGATCCTGCTCGGCGTGGCGAGCACGATCGGCGCGGTGCGGCGGCGCGAGGAGTGGCCCCTGCCGGAGGCCGCGACCCGGGTGCTGCTGGCGTCCGCGGAGGAGCAGGTGCTCCCCGCCGTGGCGGCCGTCGCCCGCTCGGTGGGCCTGTCGGTGTTCGCCGCCCCCGGCCTGCTCGACCTCTCCGACGAGCGCGACGGCGTGGGCGTCGAGCTGTTCTTCGACCGGCTCTCCCGCGCGCTGACCGGCGCCGAGGCCGAGGCGGTGCGGGTGGCCACGGACCCGGCCGACGAGTACACCGCGCTGTCGATCGGCCTGCTCACCGCGCCGTCGCTGGCGCAGGAGCTGGCCCGCCGGGGCGTCACCGCCGAGGTCGGCGTGCTGGCCGAGGCCGAGCTGTGGTCGGCCTACCAGCCGATCGTGGCGCTGGCCGACCGGGCCGTCGTCGCGCACGAGGCACTGCTGCGCGGGGACTCCGACGGCCGGACCGTCGACGGCGGCGACCTGTTCTTCGTCGCCGACTCCGCCGGCTGGCTGCCGCGGCTGGACCGGGTGGGCCGCGAGTGCGCCGTCGCCGGTGCCGCGAGCTGGCTGGGTGGGGCCGACCTGTTCGTCAACACCCACCCGACCTCGGTGCTGCGCCCCGACGCCGACCTCGCCAGCACCGTCGAGGCGCTCGAGCTCGCCGGACTCCAGCCGCGGCAGCTGGTGCTCGAGGTCGGGGAGCGGGCCGCCGTCACCGACCGCGGGCACCTGCTCGCCGTCCTGGAGTCCTACCGGGACCGCGGCTGGCGGGTGGCCCTCGACGAGGTGGCCGCCGGCTGGTCGAGCCGCTCGCTGCTCGACGTCGTCCGGCCCGACGTGGTCAAGCTCGGCCGCGCGCTGGTGTCCGCGCTGCCCGACGACGGCGCCCGCGCCGTGGTGCGCACGGTGACCGAGCACGCGCACCGGCTCGGCGCGGTGGTGGTGGCCGAGGGCGTGGAGACCGAGCAGGCGGCCGAGCAGGTGGCCGCGCTCGGCGCCGACCTCGCCCAGGGCTGGCTGTTCGGCAGGCCCGTCGCGCCGCTGGTGGGCGCCGGGGAGCTCAGTCCAGTCCCCACCCGGTGAGCACCGGGCGGCCGTGCTCGTGCCCGAGCACGCCGTAGGCGCCGGCCGGCAGGGCGAACAGCGCACCGGCCTCGGGCCCGAGCCCGAGCCAGCGGGCGGTGAGCACCCGCAGCACGTGCCCGTGGGCCACGAGGGCGACGTCGCCGTCGTCGAGCAGCTCCCCGGCCCGGCCGAGCACCCCGTCCACCCGCCGGCCGACGTCGGCCAGCGTCTCGCCCGGCGTCCGCCCCGGGACGACGGGGTCGCGCCACACCGACCACGGGCGGCCCAGCTCCTCGCTGATCTCCGCGGTCGTGCGTCCCTCGTAGCCGCCGTAGTCGAGCTCGACGAGGTCCTCGTCGACCCCGGTGGCGGTCAGCCCGGCCAGCTCCGCCGTCCGCCGGGCCCGCTCGCGGGGGCTGACCCAGACGGCGGCGAAGCGCCGGCGGCCCAGCACCGGCGCCAGCTCGCGCGCCCGCCGCTCGCCCTCCGGCAGCAGCGGCAGGTCGGTGACCCCGGTGTGCTGGCCGCTGAGGCTCCACTCGGTCTCTCCGTGCCGGAGCACGACGATCTCGCCCATCGGCCCATCGAACACGCTGCGGGGAACACGCGCGCGGGTTCTCGTGCTGGCCGGTGACATGACCACCTCGACCCTGAGCGACACCTTCGCCATCGGCGGCGACCTGACCGTGCACCGGCTCGGCTACGGCGCCATGCAGCTGCCCGGCCCGGGCGTCTGGGGCGAGCCGGCCGACCGCGACGGCGCCCTGGCCGTGCTGCGTGCCGCCGTCGAGCAGGGCGTCGACCTCATCGACACCGCCGACTCCTACGGCCCCCTGGTCAGCGAGCAGCTCATCGCCGAGGCGCTGCACCCCTACCCGGAGGGCCTGGTCATCGCGACCAAGGCCGGCCTCACCCGCCAGGGACCGGGCATCTGGACGCCGGTGGGTCGTCCCGCCTACCTCAAGCAGCAGGTCGAGCTCTCGCTGCGGCACCTGCGGGTCGAGCGCATCGACCTCATCCAGCTGCACCGCATCGACCCCGACGTGCCGCTGGCCGACCAGCTCGGCGCCTTCCGGGAGCTGCAGGAGGAGGGCAAGGTGCGCCACATCGGCGTCTCGGAGGTGTCGGTCGCCGAGCTGGAGGCCGCCCGCGGGATCGTCGACGTCGTCAGCGTCCAGAACCTCTACAACCTGACCAACCGCCAGTCGGAGGACGTGCTCGAGTACGCCACCGAGCACGGCATCGCGTTCATCCCGTGGTTCCCGATCGCCACGGGCGACCTGGCCGCGCCGGACAGCCCGGTGGCCGACATCGCCCGCGAGCTGGACGCCACCCCGGCGCAGGTGGCGCTGGCCTGGCTGCTGCAGAGGTCTCCGGTCGTGCTGCCCATCCCGGGCACCAAGTCGGTCGACCACCTGGTCGAGAACACCGCCGCGGCCCGGCTGAGCCTCTCGCCCGAGGACGTCGCCCGGCTGGACGCGCTGGCCTGAGGGCCGACCGCGCTGCGGGGTCCCGCTCTCAGCGGGAGCGGCGCAGCGGGACCGTCGGTCCGCCCACGACGTCTGCGGCGAGACCGGTGCTCCGGCGGGGGCGGGCCGGCGGACGCGACCGGCGCACCTCCGACGGTGACCCCGGCCAGACCGCGACCACCGGCTGGGTGTCGCTGACCCGGTGCGACCGCGGCCGCACCGGGTCCTGGCCGGTCAGGGGCCCGTCGAGCTCGAGGTGCTCGGCGAGGCCGGTCTCGGACACCAGCCGCCGGGTGGCGGCCGGCGCGCCGACGAGGCGCAGACGGCGGCCGGCGGCGGCCATGGCGTCGCTGAAGCCGGCGAGGGCCTCGAGCGCCGAGCCGTCGCAGAAGCGGGCGCAGGCGACGTCGACGACGATGCTGGCGGTGCCGTGTCCGGCAGCGGTGGTGAGCGCCGGGACGAGCCGGGGGAGCGTGGGACGGCCGGCGTCACCGGTGAGGCGGACGACCACCTGGTCGGGTGCGGGGACGACGGCGACGGAGAGGTGCACAGGGCCTCCGGAGGAGGGGCGGCGTCGCGGGTTCGGGCGCCACCCACGACGCTAACCCTCAAGTCGCCTGCTCACAACGGGGCGTGGTCGACCGGTCGCTTTACGCTCCGGTCTCCGGCCGCGGGACCCGACCGCCCCGGGCGGTGCGACAGGCGTCACCATGGGCGTGTGGACGCCGAGGACTTCACGCAGATCCGGGACGCCGTTCGCCGGCTCGTGCGGGAGGTGGTCGTCCCGCGCGAGGAGGAGATCGACCTCCACGACCGCATCCCCGAGGAGCTGCGCGGCGCGGCCGCCGACATGGGGCTGTTCGGCTACGCACTGCCGGAGGAGTACGGCGGCCTGGGCGTGGACATGCGCGAGGACGTCGAGCTGGCCTTCGAGTTCGGCTACACGACGCCGGCGTTCCGGTCGTTGTTCGGCACCAACAACGGCATCGCCGGGCAGGTGATCGCCCGCTTCGGCAGCGAGGAGCAGCGGAAGACCTACCTGCCGCGGCTGGCCGCGGGGGAGCTGATCGGCTCCTTCGCCCTCACCGAGGCCGAGGCCGGCTCGGACCCGGCGGGGCTGCGCACCAGCGCCCGCCGCGACGGTGACGGGTGGGTGCTCAACGGCGCCAAGCGCTACATCACCAACGCGCCGCTGGCCGACCTGTTCGTCGTCTTCGCCCGCACCGACCCGGCCCAGGAGGGCGGGCGGGGCATCTCCAGCTTCGTCGTCGACGCCACGGCGCCCGGTGTCTCGCTGGGGGCGAAGGACGTGAAGATGGGCCAGTCGGGGGCCTGGACGTCGGAGGTGTTCTTCGACGACGTGCGCGTGCCGGCCGACGCGCTGGTCGGCGAGGAGGGCAGGGGCTACGCGAAGGCACTGACCGTGCTCTCCCGCGGCCGGCTGCACATCGCGGGGCTGTGCGTGGGGATGGCGCAGCGGGTGCTCGACGAGTCGGTGGCCTACGCCGCCACCGCCAAGCAGGGCGGCGCCCCCATCGGGCGGTTCCAGCTGGTGCAGGCGCTCATCGCCGACATGCACGCCGAGCTCCTCGCCGGGCGGGCCATGGTGCGCGAGGTGGCGGCCCGCTACGACTCCGGCGAGGACACCTCGATCGGCCCGTCGTCGGCCAAGCTGTGGTGCAGCGAGATGGTGGGGCGGGCCACCGACCGGGCGGTGCAGGTGCACGGCGGGCTGGGCTACCTGCGCACCACGCCGGTCGAGCGCTTCTACCGCGACGCGCGCCTGTACCGGCTCTACGAGGGCACCAGCGAGGTGCAGCGGGTGATCGTCGGCGGCGGGCTGCTGCGCGCGGCCGGCATGCCCCGTGCGTGAGTCCCTCAGCCCCGAGGAGCGGGCGGCCCGCCGGGTCCCGGTGGGGGAGCTGGGGGAGGCGCTGCGCGAGCTGGTCGACGCCGCCGTCCGCACGGAGGTGGATGCCGACGAGCTGCGTACGGTCGCCGCTGCCGCGCGCGAGCTGACCGCCCGGCTGCGCGCGCACGCGCGGGAGCTGACCGAGGTCGCCCGCGTGGACGACCCGGAGACCGGCGAGCGCTGGTACAGCCCGGTCTACGGACCCGGCAGCCCGGTGGCGCCGCCGCTGGTCGCCTCCGACTCCGCCGACGGCCGGGCCGCCGGGCGGGTCACGGTCGGCAAGCCGCACGAGGGCCCACCCGGCCTGGTGCACGGCGGCGTGGTGGCCGCGCTGCTCGACCACGTGCTCGCCCGCGCCGTCCGCGCCGCCGGCCGTGGTGGGCTGACCGCCACGTTGACCGTCCGCTACCGCCGCCCCGTGCCGCTCGGCGTGCCGCTGGCGCTGTCGGCCGAGGTGGGCGAGTCCTCCGGCCGCCGCACCACGGCCACCGCGAGGCTCGTCGCCGAGGACGACCCGGACACCGTGCTGGCCGAGGCGGAGGGCCTGTTCGTGTCGCTGCGCCCGGAGCGGGCGGCCAGCGTCTTCGCGCACATGGACCGGCCGGCCGGTGCCTGGACGGCGTCCTCGGACGCCTGACCGGCGCGCGTGCCCCCTCGGTCAGGCGGCGGGTTGCAGGAGTGGTGGTCCGGTGCGGATCTCGGTGCCGTCGGGGCGCCAGGTGCGCCACCGACCGTCCGGTTGTCGTTCGACGCGGAAGCCGTGGTGGACCTTGGTGTGGTGCCGTTCGCACAGCAGCGCGGAGTTCGCCAGGTTGGTCTTGCCGCCGTCGAGCCAGTGCACCAGGTGGTGGACCTCCGCCCACCAGGTGGGGGCGTCGCAGCCGGTGAACACGCAGCCGCCGTCGCGCAGCTCCACGGCCCGGCGCAGGTGGCGGTCGGCCAGCCGCTGCTCGCGCCCGAGGTCCAGCGGTGCCCCGTCGGGGCCGAACACGACCCGGGAGACGGTGCCGTCGCAGGCGAGCCAGCGGGCGCGGGCGGCGGAGATGACCGCGCCGAAGCCCATCCGCCCGGCCTCGCGGCCGGTGGCGGGGTCGGCCAGGTCCTCGAGGTCGATCACCACCGCGACGTGCGGCTTGACCGTGCGCAGCACCGGCAGCGACCCGGCGGCCAGCGCGGTGTCGCACAGCTGCACCAGCGCGTCGCCGAGGCGCTGGGCGCGGGTGCGCTCGTCCCCGGCGGGCCGGTCGGCCTGCACGAAGGACTCCAGGGCCGCCTGCAGCTTCTCCCCACCGACGGCGTCGAGCTCCCCGCGCAGCGACAGCGTCCCGTCGGCGTGCCGGGCCAGCATCAGCCGGCGGCCCTCGGTGGGGTCGGGTTCGGGACCGTCGGGGTCGAGCCGGGTGAGGTGGTGCCGCACCGCGGCGACGAAGTCGGCATGCGGGTGGTCGATCGCCACCTGGGTGAGCACGGCATCGACCTCGGCCAGGTCCACACCGTGCTCGGCCGCGGCCGCCAGGCGTTCCGGCGTCAGCGCGACAGCGGCGACGGCGACCTGCTCGGCCGAGACCAGCCCCGCGTCGTGCGCCTCGGCCAGTGCCGGCAGGTGGTCGAGCACCTGCCCGTTGCCCACCAGCCGCGCGGCCGCGGCGGCGGAGAGCCGGCAGTGCCCGCGCAGCCAGGGGCGCATCGACTTCTGCCCGTCGCGCTCCGGCGCCTGGGACAGCTCCGCCGCGCGCACCCGGCGGGTGAGCAGGGCGTCGATCCGGTTGCGCTCGGCGACCAGCGCGGCGACGTCGTCGAGGACGTCACCGCTACTCAAGCTGGTCGAACACGTGTACGGATACTACCGCCAGGGGAGCCCTGCCGCGACCCGTATCCGCAGGTCAGAGCGGGTATCCGCAGATCCGGCCCGTGTCTTGACGACACCTCGTCAGCGCGAGCGGCGGAAGAGCTGGACCGAGCCCACCGGGACCCCGCCGGCGCGGAGCAGCGCCCGCAGGCTCGCCGCGTTGCCCGGCGCCACGGCCGAGAGCACCGGCTCGCCCGCCGGGACGGCGTCCAGCGCGGCCGCCACCAGCGCCGCGCCGGCACCGCGACCCCGGTGGCTCGGCTCGAGCTCGAAGCTGAGCTCCGTCAGCCCCGCGATGCCCGCGCCGAGCACCGCGACGGCCGACCGCCCGCCGTCCGGAGGACCCAGCACCCGGACGTCGTCGCGCAGGGCGGTCGCGAAGGTCACCCGCGGGTGGTCCTGGAGATCGGCGCGCTCGACCAGCGGGCCGCCGCGGCCGGTGCCGCGGGCCACCAGCACGGCGTCCAGGCTGTCGATCCACCCGCCGGCGCCCGCCAGCGCGCTGACGACGCGCGGGTGGTGCGCGCCGCCGGTCCCGTCGACGCCGAGCGCGCGCAGCCGCTCGTCGTCGCGGTCGTCGTCGACCGCGAGCACGGCGTGGCCGGTGAACGCCACGACCGCCTCCAGGCCGGCCCGCCACGGCGGCACGCGCCGCCACCCGCCGTCGGCGGGCGGGAACCGGCCGCCGGCCGCGCCGACCAGCAGCGCGGCCAGCGGGTGTGGCGCCGGCACGCTGTCGTCGGGCTACTCGGGGCGGGGGTTCGGCACGTTGGCCGGGTCGCCGCCGGGGTCGTGCTCCCGGCCGCCCGTGGCCGACAGCAGCGGCCCGGGACCGCCGTCACCCCGGCCCAGCGCCTCGACGAACTGGCGCAGCACGTCGTCGCCGCGGTGTGCCGGCCGCCAGTCGAGCTGGGTGCGGGCGCGGGTGGTGTCGAGCACCGGCGACCGCAGGCCGAGGTCGAGCCAGCCGGGTTCGGTGGGGACCACGTGGGCGTGGAACGCCGCCGACAGCCCCGTGCGCAGCGCCACCGCGGGCACCGGGACCCGGCGGGTGCCCAGGGCCCGGGCGATGCCGTCGGCGTCGAGCGCGGGGTCGGCGGAGAGGTTGAACGGGCCGGGGGCGCGGCGGTCGAGCATGCGGGTGATGGCGTCGGCGACGTCGTCGGCGTGCACGAAGCCCACGTGCAGCGAGGGCAGCGGCAGGGGCAGCAGCGAGGCCACCTGGCCGGGCACCAGCCGGGCGGCGCCGAAGAGCAGCGGGCCCAGGAAGTAGCGGCCGATCTCGCTGGCCGCCTCGGGCTGCAGCACCAGGGTCGGCCGGACGACGGTCAGCGTCACGTCCTGCCTGCGGCCCACGACCTCGCGCACCACGCGCTCGGCCTCGGACTTCTGCCGGCTGTACTGCGACGACGGGATGCCGGTCGTCGGCCAGTCCTCCGTCACCGGCCGGCTCCCGCCACCGGCGGCGTAGGCCCCCAGCGAGGACATGTGCACGACGTGCTCCACGCCTGCCGCGACCGCCGCCCGCACCACCCGGCGGGTGCCGTCGACGTTCGCCTTGCGCAGCTCGTCGGGCCTGCGCCCCGGCTGCAGCGCCCAGGCCAGGTGGACGACGGCGTCGACGTCCTCGAGCAGGTTGGTCAGCGCCTGCTCGCTGGC
The DNA here is from genome assembly GCF_900115505.1 of Geodermatophilus dictyosporus. Taxonomy (GTDB): domain Bacteria; phylum Actinomycetota; class Actinomycetes; order Mycobacteriales; family Geodermatophilaceae; genus Geodermatophilus; species Geodermatophilus dictyosporus. The sequence goes on from NZ_FOWQ01000006.1 coordinate 76,713, forward strand.
GGTCTCCCCGAGGTCGGCGTGGTACCAGGTCACCCCGTCGTAGGGGGCGGTGTCCGGCGGCTGCCGGCGGGCCAGCCCGCGGACCTCGGCGACACCGCTGCCAGGCGCGGTCAGCCGTCGCAGCAGCGCGGTCCCGACGTTGCCGCTGGCGCCGGTGACGGCGACCGTGAGGCCCTTCAGGTGGTCGCGCGGGAGATCAGCCATGGCAGGCGGCTACCCGCAGCGTCGGGCGGCAACCGGCGAGCCCGGTCACGGGGCCGGGACGACGCCGGGCGCCGGGTCGGCGGGTGCGGCCGACCGGTCGCCGGCGCGCAGGCCGAGCGACACCACCGCCACCAGCAGGAGCGCGCCGGCCACGGCGAGGAAGCCCGCGCCGGTGCCCGCCGCCTCGGCCAGCCGGGCCAGGCCGAGGGTCCCGCCGAGCGCGCCGACCTGCAGCGCCAGCGAGGACGCCGACAGCGCCGTGGCCCGCTGCCCGGCGCCCACCCGCCCGTGCAGCACCGCCTTCCACAGCGGCCAGGAGGCGGCGTTGGCCGTGTAGAAGACGGCGAACAGGCAGCCCAGCACCAGCGGCCCGCCCAGCGGGACGGCGGCGACGGCCAGCGCGCCGAGCACCGCGAGCACCGCGCCCCCCGCCGCTGCCGAGCCGCGGGCCGCCCGGCGCGCGGCCGGCGCCAGCAGGGCGCCGACCCCCGCCGCGGCGAACGACACCGCCATCACCACCCCGAAGACGGCCGAGCCCTCCGTGAGGCTGCCGGTCAGCTCGGCGGCGCGCAGCGGGCCGAGCAGCTCGAGCGTGCTCAGCACCGTCCCGACCAGGGCGGAGACGGCCAGCAGGCGCCGCAGCAGGCGGTCGCGGGTCACCAGCCGGGCCGTGTCGCGGACGACGGCCGGCGCCGTGCGCAGGCCGTCGCGCAGCGCGGCGGTCCCCGACCCCTGCCGCGAGCGGAGCGGGACGACGAGCAGCGCCACCGCGACGACCGACACCACCGACAGCGCCGCGGCCAGCAGGATCGGCAGCACGAGGACCGCGTCGCCGGAGCCGTCGGCCAGCAGCGGCAGCAGGCCGCCGAGCACCGCGCCCAGGCACAGCCCCGCGCCGTCGGCCGCGCCGGCCCGGGACAGCCCGGGGGCCACGTCGGCGTCCGGGTCGGCGGCGCGGACGGCGTCGACGTACCAGGCCTCCAGCGGCCCCGAGCTCAGCGCCCGGCCGACGGCCCGCAGCGCCTCGGCGAGCGCGAAGGCGGCCACGTCGTCGGCGACGGTGACCGCCAGCAGCCCGGCCGTGGACAGCAGCCCGGACGCGACCAGGACCGGCCGGGTGCCCAGCGCGTCGGCCAGCCCGCCGGTGGGCAGTTCGAGCACCAGGACCACCGTCGAGTACACGGCGAAGACGACGCCGATGTCGGCCGGTGACAGGCCACGCGAGGTGGCCAGCAGGACCGTGACCGGTGCGCTCAGGCCCACCGGCAGCCAGTGCAGCGCGGTCAGCCCGACGAACCGGCGGGTCACGGAGCGGACGCCGGTCACGAGGCGGACCCCGGCAGCCGGAACACGTCGACCAGCACCTGCACCAGCGGCTGACCGGGCTCCTCGCGCTCGCTCCGCCACCGCGCCACCACGGCGTTGAGCTCGTCGACCAGCTCGCCGGCGGCGGCGGGAGAGAGGTGCAGCGCCCAGTCGTTGAGCGAGGTCGCGTCCCGCCAGGCCTCGTCCAGCTGCTCCCGCTGCTCCGCGTGCGCCGCCAGCACCCGCCGCTGGGTGGCCAGGACCTGGGAGGTCATCTCCTCGACGACCTCGCGCCCCCCGGGCCGGGCCACCACCTCCTCGGTGGACCAGCGGGTGCTGCGGTGCCGTGCCCGCCACCACCGCTCCCGCCCGGTGCCCTCGCCGGGGACCTCCTCGACCAGGCCGAAGCCGGCCAGCTGGCGCAGGTGGTAGCTGGTGCTGCCGCTGCTCTCGCCCGTCCGCTGCCCGAGCCGGGAGGCGGTCGAGGGCCCCTCGGCGCGCAGCAGGCCGAGCAGGGCGGCGCGCAGGGGGTGGGCGACCGCGCGCAGCACCCGCGGGTCGCTGACGTCGACCGCCTCGACGGGTGGGATCTCCTCGGGCACGACCCCGACCCTAGGCGTGCAGAGGTCTCTTTGCAAAGAGGTCTTTGCATCAGGCCGGGTCGAGTGCCTCCCCGCGCCGCTCGGGCAGCGCCCAGGAGCCGGCGGCCGCGACGACGAACGCCGCCGCGAACACCCCGAACACCAGTCCGCTGCCGCCGGCGGCCAGCAGCGGCGGCACACACAGCGGTGCGGCGATCGAGGCGATCCGGCCGAAGCCGGCCGCCGCGCCGGCCCCCGTCCCGCGCAGCGCGGTGGGGTAGACCTCCGGCGTCACCGCGTACACCGCGCCCCAGGCGCCGAGGGTGGAGAAGGACAGCACCATCCCGGTCACCAGGACGGCGCCGTCGCCGACGGCCAGCGCGAACAGCGCCGCACCGACGGCGGAGCCGGCCAGGAACACCACCAGCGTCGGCCGCCGTCCCCACCGCTCGACCAGCACGGCGGCCGCGGCGTACCCCGGCAGCTGCGCCAGCGTGATGAGCAGCGTGTAGCCGAAGGACCTCACGAGGTCGAACCCGGCGGCCACCAGCAGCGTGGGCAGCCAGATGAAGGCGCCGTAGTAGGCGAAGTTGATGCCGAACCAGACCGTCCACAGCGCCGCCGTCCGCCCGCGGGTGTCCGGCGCCCACAGGCCCCCGCGGCGCGCGGCAGGGGTCTGCGGGTGGGTGCCCGACGGCTGCGGGGCCACCCCGGCGGCCGCCTCGAAGCGGCGCACCGCGGCCTCGGCCTCGCCGTCCCGGCCGCGCAGCTCGAGGAAGCGCACCGACTCCGGCAGGCCGCGGCGCACCACCACCGCGTACAGCGCCGGGACGGCGCCCAGGGCCAGCGCCCACCGCCAGCCGGCGTCGCCCCGCGGGACGACGAGGTAGCCGATCAGCGCCGCGAGCAGCCAGCCGACCGCCCAGAACGCCTCCAGCGCCACCACCACCCGGCCGCGCAGTCGCGCCGGGGCGTACTCGCTGACCAGCGTCGAGGCCACCGGCAGCTCGGCGCCCAGGCCCAGGCCGATGAGCAGGCGGAACACCAGCAGCGAGGCCACCGACCACGAGAGCGCGGCGGCGCCGGTGGCCACCCCGAAGACGAGCAGGGTGAGCGCGAAGACCTGCCGCCGGCCGACGCGGTCGGCCAGCAGCCCGCCGAGGGTGGCCCCCAGCGCCATCCCGACGAAGCCGATCGAGCCGATCCAGGACAGCTCGGTCGGCGTCAGCGACCACTGCACGGCCAGCGCGGCCATCACGAAGGAGATGAGGCCGACGTCCATCGCGTCCAGCGCCCAGCCCACGCCGGACCCGACGACGAGCCGGCCGTGCTCGCGGGTGAACGGCAGCCGGTCCAGCCGCTGGGCCCGGGTCAGCGTGGGAGTCGCCGCGTCGGCGCTCACGGCGGCAGGCGGTACCCGGCGCGGTGCCGGGTCACGCTGCGGGGCGGCACCCCGGGACGGTGCGGGTCAGCCGTCGGAGTCCTCGCCGTCGGTGGCGTCCTCGACCTCCTGCTCGGCGTCGTCGACCCCCTCCTCGACGTTCTGCTCCACGTCGTCGTCCACGACGTCCGAGCCGCAGGCGGCGGTGAACGGCGAGAGGGCGAGGGCGAGGCCGACGGCGGCCAGGCGGAAGCGGCGGCGGGGGGTGGCGGAGGTGGTCACGTCTGCTCCCGGAGCTCGGAGGGCGGGCGCGCACAGTGCCCGGGGAGGGCGTGGTCCATGCACGGCTGCCCGGGACCGCCGGGCACCGGCCACGCCTCCGCGTCAGTCCGCGGGACGACGGGGCGCCGGCACCCGGTCGGTGAAGTCGTACACGCTGCTGACCGCGACCTCGGGCCGGGCGCGGATGCCCAGCCGCTCCAGCCCGGGCAGCACCCGCTCCCGCTGGTAGGCGGTGAAGAGCTCCTCGGAGTCCCAGACGTCGGTGGTGCGCAGGCCGCCGTCGGTGAACGAGGCCACGTGCACCCGCATCCCGGCGGGGACGTCGCGGTCCCACCCGACGGCCTCGCGCAGGTCGTCGTACTGGCCGGCGGTGACCTCGCCCCACTGCTGGACCACCAGCGCGTAGGTGAGTGCCGCTGCGGTCGGCAGGGGCAGCGGCTCGGGCGAGGCCGGGCCGGCGAGCACCGGGGTGGCGAGCAGCGCCTCGGCCGCGAGCGCGCGGGCGGGAGCGGGGAGGACGGCCGGCGCGGCGGGCACGGCGGCAGGCACGGCGGCGGGCACGGCGGCGGGCTCGGGTCGGCGACGCCACCACCACCGGGGAGCGGTGCCGTCGCGCCGGGCGGCGGCGCGGGCGGTGCGGGCGAACGCGCGGTCCCGGCGGCCGGCGGCGGCGTCGTGCAACAGGGACTCGTGGCGGTTCCGCATGGACTCGGCGACGAGCGCTGACTCGGTCATGGGATCTCCTGGAGCCGTCCGTGGCTCGGGCGGGACGGTGCCGGGGCGCGCCCTGGGCGCCGCCGAGGCCTCCCGTGTGACGTGTGGTGCGCAACACATGTTGCTGGCGGCGACGACCCCGTCCCAGGGTCGTCGGACCCTGACCGCGGCCTCGCTCCCCGGCGCTGCGGTCGCGGGCGTGACCGGGGCACTCGCGGTGGTCGAGGCGTGGCTGGACGCCGTCGACCGGGCCGACGTCGACGCGGCGACGGCGCTGAGGGCGCCGGACCTGGCGGTGGCCGGGTCCCGCGGCAGGGTCCGCGGCCGCGAGGTGCTCGGGCCGTGGATGGCGCGGGCCGGCCTCACCACCCGGCCGCTGCGCCGGTCCTGCGGCGCCGACGGTGCCGTCGTCGTCGAGCAGGACGCGACCTGGACCGACCCGGCCAGCCGGCGCCGTCCCCGGGTGACCTCAGCCGCGGGCGAGACGCGCGGCCACGACCTCCTCGGGCAGCACGGCCTGCCCCGTCGTCCCGCGGCCGAGCAGCCGGCCGGCGGCGTCGACGGCGGTCAGCGCGCAGGTCAGCCGCCCGTCGCGCACCGACGTGCAGCGCGCGGTCACCCGGACGCGGTCGCCCACCCAGGCCGGTGCGAGGTGCTCGACGGAGACCGCCGTCCCGATGCCGGCCTCGCCCGGCTCGAGGTGGCCGAGCAGCAGCTTGCGGCCGGCCTCCTCGAAGTGCTTGGCCATCGCGTAGGTGGCGTACACCGGGTGGACGCGGCCGAGCTCGTCGAAGTCGACGGTCATCGCCTCGGTGACCACGACGTCGAGGACGGCGGTCTCCCCGTCGGCGATCGGGGTCACGCGTCGAAGTCGACGGTGACCGCGTCCGACAGCGGCAGGGTCTGGCAGGTGAGGACGTAGCCGGCCTCGACCTCCTCCGCCTCCAGCGCGTAGTTGCGGCGCATCTCGACCTCGCCGTCGGTGACCCGCGCGCGGCAGGTGCCGCAGACGCCGCCCTTGCAGGCGAAGGGCAGGTCGGAGCGGACCCGCTGGGCGGAGTCCAGCACCGGGACGTCGCGGGGGAGGGCCAGGGTGGTCGACCGCCCGTCGAGGACGACGGTCACCTGGCTGCTGGGCCCCTCGACGGTCTCGTCGTCGCCGCGCACCGGCTGCGGCGGGACGTCATCCACATAGAACAGCTCCTGGTGCACCCGCTCGGCCGGGACGCCGAGCCCGGCGAGCAGCTCGCGGGCGTCGCTGACCATCCCGTGCGGGCCGCACAGCCACCAGTGGTCGACGTGCCCGGCGTCGACGAAGGCCCCGACCAGGGTGCGCAGCCGGTCGCCGTCGAGCCGGCCGGTGGTCACCTCGGCGTCGCGCGGCTCGCGGGAGAGCACGTGCACCAGCTGCAGCCGGGGGCCGTAGCGGTCCTTCAGGTCGGCGAGCTCGTCGGCGAACATCACCGTGTTGGTGCGCCGGTTGCCGTAGAAGACGGTGACGGTCGACTCCCCGTCGCGCAGCACGGTGCCGGCCAGGCTGAGCGCCGGCGTGATGCCCGAGCCCGCGACGACGAAGACGTGGTCGCCCGGCTGCGAGAGGTCGGCGGTGAAGGTCCCCGACGGCGGCAGCACCTCGATCTCGTCGCCGGGCGCGACCTCGTGCACCAGCCAGGAGGAGAAGAAGCCGCCGGGCACCTCGCGGACGCCGACCCGCGGCGGGGCGCCGACCGGCGCGCAGATGGAGTACGAGCGCCGCTCGTCGCGGTCGCCGTCCACCCGCCGCAGGGTGAGCGCCTGGCCGGGCCGGAAGGCGTAGTCCTCGGCCAGCTCGGGCGGGACGTCGAAGGTCACCGCGACCGCGTCGTCGGTGAGCCGCTCGACGCTCGCGACCCGGAGCGGGTGGAACCGCGGACGGCGGCGGGCGGGAGCGCTCATCGGTCAGATCTCCTTGACGTGCTCGAACGGCTCGCGGCAGCTGCGGCAGCGGCGCAGGGCCTTGCACGCGGTGGCGCCGAACTCGCTGAGCTCCTCGGTGTCGGGCGAGCCGCACAGCGGGCAGGACGCCGTCCGCCGGGAGGGGCCGAGCTGCAGCGGGACCGGCCCGGCGGGGCGGACCGGCGCCCGCCCCGGTGGCGCGATGCCGGCCGCGGCGAGCTTGCGGCGACCCGCCTCGCTGATCCAGTCACTGGACCAGGCGGGGGACAGCACGGTGCGCACCTCGACGTCGTCGAAGCCCGCGGAGTGGAGGGCGTGCAGCAGGTCGGCGCGCATGACGCCCATCGCCGGGCAGCCGCTGTAGGTCGGGGTGATGTCGACGACGACCGTGCCGTCGTGCACGCGGACGTCGCGCAGCACGCCGAGGTCGGCGAGGGTGAGCGCGGGCAGCTCGGGGTCGGTGACGGTCTCGGCGACCGCCCGCGGGTCGGTGGCGGCGGCCGGGTGCGCGGTCACGGCGGTCACCAGGTGGCCGCCGGGTGCTGGCGGGCCAGGCCCTGCAGGGTCTCCAGCAGCGCGGTCAGCTCCGGCCCGTGCTTCCCGGCCCGGCCCCGCGGCGGGGTGTCGGCCGGCCAGCCGGGCACCCGCAGCGTCGCCCGTTCCAGCACGGTGGTGAGCACGTCGCGGACCTCCTCGCGGACGTCGGCCGGGTCGACGGCGACACCGGCCGCGACCAGCCGCCGCTCGACGTCAGTGGCGGTCAGGACGTCGGCCAGCAGCGGCCACACCGCGTCGACGCCGTCCTGGGCGCGGCGGTGCGACTCCGCGGTGCCGTCGCCCAGCCGCAACACCCACCGGGCGGCGTGGTCGCGGTGGTAGGCCAGCTCGTTGACGCCCTTGGCCGCGATCGCGGCGAGCACCGGGTCGCGCGACTCGCGCAGCCGGGCGAACACCGCCAGCCGGACGGTCGAGGCCACCAGCAGGCGGACCACCGTCTGCCCGAAGTCACCGTTCTCCGCCTCGACCAGGCCGGTGTTGCAGAACTCGTCGGCGTCGCGGAAGTAGGCCAGCGCGTCCTCGTCGGGGATCGAGTCCGTCGCCCGCTCGCGGGAGCGGCCGAGCACGCCGACCGACCCAGCGCGGGCCAGCAGCAGCCGCGCCTGGCCGAGCAGGTCCAGCGCGGTGTTGCCGATCGCCACCTCCTCCTCGAGCTCGGGCGCGGCGGTGATCCACTGGGTCAGCCGCTGGGCGAGGACGAGGGCGTCGTCGCCCAGCATCAGGCAGTAGGCGCCCAGGTCGGCGGGGTCGACGCCGTCGGGCACGGTGGTGTCGACGCCGGCCAGCGGCTCGTCGAACCCGGTGCCGAACGCCCAGTGCCCCTCGCCCCCGTGCGCGTGGTCCAGCGCGTCGTACACGGTCTCCTCGTGCGGCATGGCTCTCCTGGTGACTCCGGGTCCCCGCGCGAGATCTGCACACCGGTGGCCTTCGAGGCGCCGAAGACCACCGGTGTGCAGATCTCGCTCACATGTGGGGGACGTCCTCGGGGATCTCGTAGAACGTCGGGTGGCGGTAGACCTTGTCGCCGCTCGGGGCGAACATCGGGTCCTTCTCGTCGGGGCTCGACGCGGTGATGTCGGCGGCCCTGACCACCCAGATGCTCACGCCCTCGTTGCGCCGGGTGTAGACGTCGCGGGCGGCGTGCACCGCCATCTCGTCGTCGGGCGCGTGCAGGGAGCCGACGTGCACGTGGTTGAGCCCGCGCTTGCCGCGGACGAACACCTCGTACAGCGGCCAGTCGCGGCGGGCCACCGACGGCGACGTCGTCGTCGGCACCTCCGGCCCGGTCGGGATCGCGCCGTGCCCGCCCTCGGCGGTGACGTCGGTGCTCACGCGGCGCTCCCCACGGCGGCCCCGGCGTGCTTGGCCGCGTAGGCGGTGGCCGCCTCGGTCACCCAGGCGTTGTCGTCGCGGGCGGCCCGGCGCCGGCGGATGCGCTCGGCGTTGGCCGGCCCGTTGCCCGACACGACCCGCTTGAACTCGTCCCAGTCGATCGCACCGAACCGCCAGTGCCCGGTCTCCTCGTCGAAGTGCAGGTCGGGGTCGGGCAGCGTGACGCCGAGGAACTGCGCCTGCGGGACCGACATGTCCACGTAGCGCTGGCGCAGCTCGTCGTTGCTGTGCCGCTTGATGCCCCAGGCCATCGACTGCGCCGAGTTGGGGCTGTCGTCGTCGGGCGGGCCGAACATCATCAGCGAGGGCCACCACCACCGGTCGACGGCGTCCTGCACCATCGCCCGCTGCGCAGGCGTGCCGCTCATCATCGTCATCAGCAGCTCGTAGCCCTGCCGCTGGTGGAAGGACTCCTCCTTGCAGATGCGGATCATCGCCCGGGCGTAGGGCCCGTAGGAGGAGCGGCACAGCGGCACCTGGTTGCAGATCGCCGCGCCGTCGACCAGCCAGCCGATGACGCCGACGTCGGCGTAGGTCAGCGTGGGGTAGTTGAAGATCGAGCTGTACTTCTGCTTGGACTCGATGAGCTTGTCGGTGAGGTCGGCGCGGTCGGCGCCGAGGGTCTCCGCGGCCGAGTACAGGTACATGCCGTGGCCGGCCTCGTCCTGCACCTTGGCCAGCAGGATCGCCTTGCGCCGCAGGCTCGGGGCGGCCAGCAGCCAGTCGCCCTCGGGCTGCATCCCGATGATCTCCGAGTGCGCGTGCTGGGCGATCTGGCGCACCAGCGTCTTCCGGTAGCCCTCGGGCATCCAGTCGCGCGGCTCGATGCGCCGGTCGGCGGCGATGGTGGCGTCGAACTGCTGCTGCAGTGCGGCCTCGTCGGTCGGCCGGTCGAGCGTCGGCGCGGACATCGGGGCTCCCCTCGGCTATTTACTGACCAGGCGGTCGGTAATAGTGTGCCCCAGCGTGGGGCGCGGCACAAGGAGCAGCGCAGTCGACGAGGAGGCACCGATGACGACGGCGACCGGCGGCACCACCCGGAGGCTGGGGACGGCGCCCGACCCCGGCACCCTCGACGCGGCCGAGCGGATGGGCCTGGACGAGCTCCGCGCGCTGCAGCTGGAGCGGCTGCGGTGGTCGCTGCGGCACGCCTACGACAACGTGCCGCACTACCGCCGGGCCTTCGACGAGGCCGGCGTGCACCCCGACGACTGCCGCGAGCTCGCCGACCTGGCGCGGTTCCCCACCACCAGCAAGGCCGACCTGCGCGAGAACTACCCGTTCGGCATGTTCGCCGTCCCGCAGGAGCGGGTGCGGCGGGTGCACGCCTCCTCCGGCACCACCGGGCGGCCCACCGTCGTCGGCTACACCGAGCGCGACATCGACACCTGGGCCACCGTGATGGCCCGCTCCATCCGTGCCGCGGGCGGGCGGCCGGGTGACCGGCTGCACAACGCCTACGGCTACGGCCTGTTCACCGGCGGGCTCGGCGCGCACTACGGCGCCGAGAAGCTCGGCTGCACCGTCATCCCGGTCTCCGGGGGCATGACACCCCGCCAGGTGCAGCTGATCACCGACTTCGCACCGCGCGTGATCATGGTGACGCCCTCCTACATGCTCACGGTCCTGGACGAGTTCGAGAAGCAGGGGCTGGACCCGCGGGCCTCGAGCCTGGAGATCGGCGTCTTCGGCGCCGAGCCCTGGACCGAGCAGATGCGCCGCGAGATGGAGGAGCGCGCCGGCATCCAGGCCGTCGACATCTACGGCCTGTCCGAGGTGATGGGCCCGGGTGTGGCGCAGGAGTGCGTGGAGACCAAGGACGGCCTGCACGTCTGGGAGGACCACTTCTACCCGGAGGTCATCGACCCGATCACCGGCGAGGTGCTGCCCGAGGGGGAGGTCGGCGAGCTGGTGTTCACCTCGCTGACCAAGGAGGCCATGCCGGTCGTCCGCTACCGCACCCGCGACCTCACCCGGCTGCTGCCCGGGACGGCGCGGCCGGGGATGCGGCGGATGGAGAAGGTCACCGGCCGCACCGACGACATGATCATCCTGCGCGGGGTGAACCTGTTCCCGACGCAGATCGAGGAGATCGTGCTGCGCACCCCGGGGCTGGCGCCGCACTTCGCGCTGGAGCTGACCACCCGGGGCCGGATGGACCACCTCGTCGTCCGCGTCGAGGCCCGTCCCGACTGCCCGGCCGACCGGCGGACGGAGGCCGCCGCCGAGGTCACGAAGGGCGTCAAGGACACGGTCGGCACCAGCATCGAGGTGCTCGTCGTCGACCCGGAGACGCTGCCGCGGTCGATGGGCAAGCTGCAGCGGATGACCGACTCCCGGAAGCGGACAGGGACGTGAGCATCGCAGCGAGGAACGAGCGAGGAGCGGAGCGTCCCGCGGGAGCTGACCCGTGTCGGGGTGACCGCGCATGACGGCGGCGCGGGTCCGGCGCGGGCGCCCGGGGCACTCCCTCGACAGCCTGCTCGACGTCGCCGTCGAGGTGTTCAACGAGCGCGGCTACGACGCCACCAGCATGGAGGAGCTCGCCGCGCGGCTCGGCGTCACCAAGTCGGCGATCTACCACCACGTGACCGGCAAGGTGGAGCTGCTGCGGCTGGCGCTGGACCGGGCGCTGGACGCGCTGTTCGCCGTCACCGAGGAGCCGCAGGCCCTCACCGGGCGGGCGATCGACCGGCTCGAGCACGTCGTGCGCGGCTCGGTCCGGGTGCTGGCCGCCGAGCTGCCGTTCGTCACCCTGCTGCTGCGGGTGCGCGGCAACTCCCCGGTGGAGGAGGCGGCGCTCGCCCGGCGGCGCGGGTTCGACCGGATCGTCACCGACCTGGTGCGCGCCGCGGAGGAGGAGGGCGACGTGCGGCCCGACGTCGACCCCGCCGTCACCAGCCGGCTGCTGTTCGGCACCGTCAACTCGCTCACCGAGTGGTACCGCCCGGGCGGCAGCCTCTCGCCCGACGCGCTGGCCGACGCGCTCGTCACCACCACCTTCGAGGGCCTGCGCGCCCGCTCCTGAGCCGGCTCAGGCGGCGGTCCAGCGGATGGGCAGCCGCTTGACCCCGCGCTGGAAGTTCGAGCGCAGCAGCGCCGGCGGCCCGTCGGGCTCGATGCTGCCCGTCCGCCGCAGCAGCGCGGCGAACAGCGCCCGCAGCTGCACCCGGGCCAGCTGGGCGCCCAGGCAGAAGTGCGGCCCGTGCCCGAAGGACAGGTGCGGGTTGGGGGAGCGGCGGACGTCGAACCGGTCGGGGTCGTCGAACACCGACTCGTCCCGGTTGGCCGAGGTGAAGGAGACGACCACCTTGTCGCCGGCGCGGACGCGGACGCCGGCGAGGTCGACGTCGCGGGTGGCGGTGCGGCGGAACACCATGACCGGCGTCCACCAGCGCAGCAGCTCCTCCACCGCACCGGGCAGCAGCGCGGGGTCGGCGCGCAGGTCGGCCAGCTGGTCGGGGTGCTGCAGCAGGGCGATGAGCCCGCCGGGCAGGCCGTTGCGCAGCGTCTCGTTGCCGGCGACGGCGAACAGCCAGAACAGGTTCTCGAACTCCTCGGGGCTCACCTGCCCGCCGTCCTCGTCGACCTGCGCCAGCAGCAACGACACGACGTCGTCCGTCGGGGAGCGGCGCTTCTCCTCGGCCAGCAGGCGGGCGTAGGCGTAGAGGTCGGGCATGCCGGCGCGGGTGCGCGGGTCGGGCATGCGGCCGTCGGGCCCCGGTGCCGGCCGCACCGCCAGGGCCTGGCGGGCGAGGGCCGTCCCGCCGGTGCCGTCGAAGGCCGCCGAGGTGGCGTAGTCGCGGTCCTGCCAGCCGATCACCCGGTTGGACCAGTCGTACAGCAGCCAGCGGTCCTCGGCCGGCACGCCGAGGACGTCGGCCAGGGTGAGCAGCGGCAGGTCCGCGGCCAGGTCCTTGGCGAAGTCGCAGCGGCCCTCGGCAGCGCCGCCGACCACCCGGTCGACCAGCCGGTCCGCCGTCGCCTCGATCGACGCGGTGAGCGCGGCCACCGCGCGCGGGGTGAACGACCGGGACAGCAGGCGGCGCAGCCGGGAGTGGTCGGGCGGGTCGGTGTTGAGCATCATCCGGCGCACCCACTCCAGGTCGGCGGCGTCGCGCACCTGGGTGGCGCCCAGCCACGAGGAGAACGTCGCCGGGTCGCGCAGCACCCGCTCGACGTCGGCGTGCCGCAGCACCAGCCAGAAGCCCGGCCCGGCGGGCTGGCCGTGCAGCGCGGGCTCCTCGACCCAGGTGACCGGCGTCGCGGCCCGCAGCCGGCGCAGCAGCTCCAGCGGCGGGCCGTCCTCGTAGGCGGCCGGGTCGACGAGGGCCAGGGTGTCGGCGGGTGCGGTCACAGCTGGTCGAGGAACCGCTCGACGCAGGTGAGCAGGGCGACCGGCGTCTCGAACATGGCGTAGTGGCCGGCGTTGGCCAGCACCTCCAGGGAGACGTCGGGGTAGAGCTGCAGGAACGTCTGCTCCATGACCGCCGCGCTCAGCGCCGGGTCGTGCACTCCCACGACCAGCCGCACCGGCACCTGCCGGCCGCGGACCTCGTCGGCGAAGTCGGTCCGCCCCCACGCGTCGAGGTAGGCCCGGAAGGCGACCGGGTCGGAGCTCTCGAGCGAGGCCCGCACCATGCGGTCGAGCCAGGTGCGGCTCAGCCGGCCGCCCGTCGTGAGGTCGATGATCGCGGAGCGGTTCTCCGGCTTCTCCGCCGCGCCGCTGAACAGCTCCCACGACTGCTCGTCGAAGGGGACGCCCGTCGCCGGGACGGGGCTGATCCCCACCAGGCCGGTCACCCGGTCGCCGGCGTCGAGGGCGACGCGCTGCATGACGCTGCCGCCCATCGAGTGGCCCAGCACGGCGAAGGACGACCAGCCGAGCGCGTCGGCCGCGGCCAGGGCGTCGGCGGCCATCTCGGCGATCGTGTACTCCCCGGTCTCCGCGCGGCGGGCGCCGTAGCCGCGGTGGTCGAGGAAGGCGTAGGTGTAGCGGTCCCCGTCGACCAGGTCGGCGAACGGCCCCCACCCCCTCGCCGACCCGAACCAGCCGTGCAGGGCGAGGACCCGGCACGGGCCGGAGCCGATCACGAGGGGGTCGCTGCTCACGGCCGGGAGTCTCGTGCCGGCTCCACGGCCCGACAAGGCTCCACGGCCCGACACGGCTCCACGGTCCGACGAGGGGTGCCCGGCACTCATCAGACCGGCGTGGGTGCCGCCCCGAGGACCTCCCGGCGGCGTCCCGGTCGCCGGGCGAGCGCCACCGCAGCGGCCGCGAGGGACCCGGCGACGAGGGCGAGCCCGGTCCAGACCAGGCCGCCGGCAGCGGCGCCGTGGTGGGCGCCGTGGTGGGCGCCGTGGTGCGCGCCGTGCGCCGTCCCACCTGCGGCCGGCTGGGCGAGCACCTGCAGGTGCAGGGCGAGCATCGTGACGTCGGCCAGCACCGTCGTCCGCCACGCGGACCGCGTCGGCCGTCGCCACAGCTGCCAGGCGCACGGCAGGCAGACCGCCGCCGTCGCCACCATCGCCAGCGAGGCCAGCGACGTGACGTCGAGCAGCAGCACGTGCACGAGCGACCCCGCCACGGCCAGGCCGGCGGCCGCCCGGCCGAGGGCGTGCGCCCCCGGCCGGGCGGCCACGTCGGCGCTCGTCACGACCCGTGCGACGCGCAGTGCGACGAGGTGGACCGCGGGAGGCCGAGCGCGGGGTTGCGGTCGAAGAAGCCGACCGGCTTGAGGGTGAAGCCGGTGTAGTCGGTGGGCATGACCGGCCAGTCCTCCGGGCGCGGGAAGTGCGTGAGCCCGAAGGTGTGCCAGAGGACGACGTCGGCGTCCTCCAGCGGCGCGTCGCCGGCGACGAAGGACGGCAGCCCGCCGGAACCCGGGTGCTGGTTGACGAAGTCGCCGGCCGGATAGCGCTCGGCGGGGTCGTACTCGGTCACCCACAGGCTCCGGGTCGAGAACGCCGCCCGCTGGGCGATCGACGACTCGCCGTCGGCGAGCAGGACCGGCGAGGCCTGCGGGTGCAGCGCGTACCCGACCGGCTGGCCGAACCGGTTGGTCTTCGACGGGTTGACCACGTGCCAGGTCCGCCCGACCGTCGCGTCGCTGACCCGCTGCGCCTCCGACTCGCGCGTGAGCGGGGTCAGCCGGCGGGCGAAGGCGTTGCCGTAGGGGTTGGTGTCGCTCATCGGCAGCCGGACGGCGTCCACCTCGTGCACCGTGTTGCCGGTGCCGTCCACGGCCATGTCCAGCCGGGCGGAGAACAGGTGCTGGTGGAACGGCGCGCCCAGGCCCGGGGCGATCTCGGTGGCGTAGGGGTGCTCGTCGCCGCGGTAGGACGAGGTGAAGACGATGCCGGTCGCCTTGCTCTCCAGCTGGATGGTGCCGTCGGTGTAGAGGTACCAGTAGAAGCCGTAGTCGTAGTTGCCGATGGTGGTGAAGAAGCTGATCACCAGCCGGCGGGAGCGGCGGGTCTCGGCCATCCCGTTGAACAGGTCGGTGTGCTTCCAGGCGACGCCGTGGTCCTCCTCGTGCAGGCAGACGGCGTTGCGGATGGTGCGCGGGGCGCCGTCCTCGTCGGCCAGGGTGGCGTCGAAGTAGTGGATCTCGCCGAGGCAGTCGCAGCCCAGCTCGAGGGAGTTGGTGTAGCGGGCGAAGAGGTACTCGCCGACGTCGAAGTAGTTCTGCCAGAAGCGCACCGGGGAGGGGTCGGCGTAGGGCACGACCATCTCGGCGATCGAGGCGCGGTGGACCACCGACCGCCCGTCGATCGACAGCTGGTGCAGCACCAGCCCCTCCCGGGCGTCGAAGCCCACGCGGAACTCCCAGCCGGCCCAGCGGACGACGTCGTCCTCGACGGTGAAGCTCGGCCCCTCGGGCTGGGTGATCTCGATGGGCTTGAGGTCGCGCACCGCGTGCGGGTGGGTGGCCTGGTCGAGGTCGGCGCGCTCGGCCGGCACCGGCAGGTCGTAGTGGTCGTGCACGGCCGTGGTGACGCCGCGGGTGACGTCGACGTAGGCGACGACGCCGTCGACCGGGTGCGCCCAGGGCAGGTCGGTCTCGTCCGCCTGGTGGAAGCCGAGGACCCGGACGATCCGGTGGCCGGACTCGTCGGGGAAGTAGGAGCCGGCCGACAGCGGGACGGCCCGGACGTCGGCGACGTCGAGCCCGCGCTTGGCCATCGCGGCGACCCAGCGCTCGTCGGCGGCGAGGATGGGCTCGATCGCCTCGAACTCGGCGTCGAGGATCGGGACCTGCCCGTCGGCGGCGCCGTCGATCTCGACGTCGGTGACCACCGTGCCGCCGGTGACCGAGACGGTGAGGTCGCGGCCGTTGCCGGTGGCGCGGTCGAGCACCAGGACGCGCACCCGCCGCTCCACGGGCTCGCCCGGGGTCCAGGTCAGCACGTCGCGCTTGTGCGGCTCCTCCAGGCCGACGTAGACGAACTTCGAGCTCTCGGCCACCAGGCCGGCGTCCCGGACGATCGTTGTGGCGGTGCTGATCTCCTCGGCGGTGAGCCGGGACAGCGGGTGGGTGGCGGTGGATCGGGGCGTGGTCAGGGTCATCGGGGTCCTCCTCAGATCTGCGGGGCGTTGTCGGCGGGGGTGGCGGTGGTGAGGTCGCGGGCGGCGTGCGGGCGGGCTCGTGCGAGCAGCCAGCCGGCGGCGAGGGCGGCGGCGAGCAGGACGCCGGCGCCGACGCCGAGGGGTGTGGAGCCGCCCATGAGCAGCGGCAGGTTGCGGACGAGCAGCACGAGGATCAGCGCCAGGCCGACCGCGCCGAGGCCCGGGGCGACGAGGCTGTGCCACGGCCGCCGGTCGAGTCCGGTGCGGCGGAAGAAGACGACGACGGCGACGCAGGCCAGCAGCATCAGCACGACGATGCCGACGCTGGCGATGCCGGCCAGCCAGGTGAAGATCTCCAGCACCGGGTCGAGCCCGGCGACGGCGCAGACGGCCATCAGCAGGCCGCCGATCGCGGTGGTGACCAGCGAGGCGACGTGCGGCGAGGCGTGCCGGGCGTGGCTGCGTCCGCAGGCGACGGGCAGGACGCCGGTGTTGCCGAGGGAGAAGACGTAGCGCGAGAGCACGTTGTGGAAGGACAGGATCGCGGCGAAGAGGCTGGTCACGAACAGCACCAGCATCACGTCGGCCGCGGCCGTGCCGACGTACTGCGCCGCCGTCGTCACCACGATGCCGCCCGGGTCGGCGGTCGCCGCCTCCACGATCGAGCCGTCGCCCCACGCGCTGACGATGGCCCAGGCCGACAGCGTGTAGAAGACGCCGATGATCGCCAGTGCCAGGTAGGTCGCCCGGGGGATGGTGCGCTCGGGGTCGCGGGCCTCGTCGCGGAAGATCGCCGTCGCCTCGAAGCCGATGAACCCGGCGATGGCGAACATCAGCCCGATGCCCGGGGCGCCGGAGAGGACCGCGTCGGGCCGGACGAGCGCCGAGGACAGCCCCTCGTCGCTCCCGCCCTGGCCGACGATCGCGGCGTCGAGGACCAGGACGATGCCCACCTCGGCGACGAGCAGGACGCCGAGGACCTTGCTGGAGAGCTCGATGTGCCGGTAGCCGAGCAGGCCGGTGACGGCGAGGACGACGGCGGTCCAGAGCCACCACGGCAGCGCCGGCCCGCCGTAGCCGGCCACGAGGTCGCCGATGAGGAACCCGACGTAGCCGTACACCGCGCCCTGCACGGTCACGTAGCTGATGAGCGCGACCAGCGCGCTGCCCAGCCCGGCACCGCGGCCCAGCCCCGTGCCGACGTAGGAGTAGAACGCGCCGGCGTTCGGCACGTGCCGCGTCATGGCGGTGAACCCGACGGCGAAGAACAGCAGGACGACGGCCGCGACCACGTACATGGCCGGGTAGCCGGCGCCGTTCCCGGCGGCGATGCCGATGGGGACCGAGCCGGCGATGACCGTCAGCGGCGCGGCCGCGGCCACCACCATGAAGACGATGGCGCCGGGGCCCAGGCGCCCGCTGAGGCGGTGGTGTTCCCCGGCACGGGTGGCCGGTGCGGCCGGCGGCGGGTCGGAGACGGTGGCCATGGGCGACCTCCGGGGCGGCGGCAGTCGGACTGCCGGGCGGACGGCGATGGCTGAGCAGCCTGACCCCGGCGCCGACGTGCGCGGTTACACGGCCGTCATGAACTGGAAACGTTCTCGTTACCCCGAACGGGAGACCGCGGTCACGTCTTTCTCATTCGAGGGGGACGCCGCGGACACGGGAGCTGGCTAGTCTCGCGCAGCAGTCGAAGGGAGCGGCATGACGCAGCGGAGCACCGCCGTCCGGCTGCCCCGCCGGTCGCCGGTCGACGGGCTGCGCCGGCACCGGCTCGGCTTCGCCGAGGTGCTCGCCCAGTCGGTGTCGGCGCTCGCCCCGACGGCGGCGATGGTCGTCGTCCCCTCGATCGTGCTGGTGGAGGCGGGAGCGGCGACGCTGCCCGCGTTCGTCGCGGCCACCGCCCTGGTCCTGCTCATCGGCTGGTGCCTCACGCAGTTCGGCCGCCGCATGGCCGCGGTCGGCGGGACGTACAGCTACACCGCCAAGGGCCTCGGGCCGGTCGGTGCCCTCGCCGGCGGCTGGGCGCTGCTGGTCGGCTACGCCGCGGTCGCGATGGCGGCGCTGGGGGGCTCGGCGCTGTACCTCGCCGGGCTGCTCGGGCTCGAGCCGACGCCGTCGGTCGTCGCCCTGCTGGGCGGCGTGGTCGGCCTGCTCGCCACCGCCTTCGCGGTGCGGGGCATCCGGTTGTCGGCCCGGGTCACCCTGGTCCTCGAGGTCGTCTCCGTGGCCTTGGTCGCCGTGGTGCTCGGGGCGCTGCTGCTCGTCGCCCCCGGCGCGCCGGGCAGCGCGGCGTCCGTGGTGGACGCGCCGGGGCACTGGGGTGGGCTCGCCGTGGGGATCGTGCTCGGCGTCACCGCCTTCATGGGCTTCGAGAGCGCCGCCGTGCTCGGCGTGGAGGCGCGCCGCCCGCTCGTGGCCGTGCCGCGGGCGGTCCTGTGGACCCCGGCGGTGGCGGGCGTGCTGGTCTTCGCCGCGGCGGTGGCCCAGGTCGTGCTCCTGCGCGCGGCTCCCCTCGACGTGCTGACCAGCCCGGTGCCCGTGGCCGAGCTCGCGGACCGCAACGGGCTGGTGCTGCTGCGGCGGCTGCTGGACCTCGGCATCGCCGCGTCGTTCTTCGCCTGCGTCACGGGCTCGACCAACGCGCTGGGCCGGGTGCTGTTCTCGATGGCCCGCGAGGAGGTCCTGCCGCGGACCCTGGGCCAGACGCACCGCCGCTTCGAGACCCCGCACCGGGCGCTGGCCCTGGTGCTGCCGGCGGTGGTCGGCGTCCCGGTCGTCGCCCTGGCCCTCGGTGCCGGGCCACTGGAGGTGCTGGTCGGTGCGCTCACCGTCTCGGCCTCCGGGTACGTGGTCGCCTACGTCCTGGCCTGCCTGGCCGTGCCGCTGTTCCTGCGCCGCATCGGCGAGCTGACCCCGTTGCCCCTCGCCGGCGGGCTGGTGGCCGGGGCGGCGGGCCTGGCCGTGCTGCTGGCCGCCCTGGCCGGCGCCGCACGGGGGGACGGGGAGGTGCTGACGGCCATCACCGTCGCGGCCCTGTCGCCCGGGGTGGCGTGGGCGCTCTGGCTGAGGTGGCGGGCCCCGGAGCGGCTGCGCGCGGTCGGCGTGTACGACCAGGCGACGGCGAGCAGCGTGCTCCCGGGCAGCGTCCCGGCCGAGCCGCCGCGATGACGCCGGCCATCGACCGGGGGCTCACCGGGCGCCAGCCCAAGGCCGTGCAGAGCGCGCTGGCCATCCTGGAGACGGTGGCCCGGGTCGGGGCCGGCGTGACGGCCAAGGAGGTCGCCGACGAGCTGGGACTGCCGCCGGCGACCACCTACCGGCTGCTGAACCTGCTCGTGGGGGAGGAGTACCTGGTGCGCCTTCCCGACCTGCACGGCTTCGCCATCGGCCGGAAGGCCGCCCGCCTCACGGGGGCCAACGGTGCCGCGCCGGTGTGCACGGCGGCCCGCGAGGTGGTCGCCGACCTGCGGGGCCAGGTGCGCTGCGGCGTGCACCTGGTCCGGTGCACGCCCTCGACGCTGCACTGTGCCGACGTGGACCCCGACCACCCGCTGCAGGCCCCCGAGCTGGTCGAGCGCCACCTGCACGCCTCCGCCCCCGGCAAGCTGCTGCTGGCCGAGCAGGACGACTGGCAGGAGGTGCTCAGCCCGACCCGGCTGCAGCGGCTGACCGAGCGCACGGTGGTCCGCCCCGCGGACCTCGACCGGGAGCTCCGCGAGACCCGCCGTCGCGGCTGGGCGGTGCAGGGGGGACAGGTGCACGGGGACCTGTCGTGCGCGGCGGTCCCCGTGCGCTCACCCGCCGGTGTGCTGGTGGGCGCCCTGGTGTTCACCGTCCGCGGTGCCGACCCCGCGGCGCCGGCCGCGCACGCCCGGCTCGCCGAGGGCTTCGCCCTGCGGCTGGGACCGCTGCTCGGCTGACCGTCAGCGCGCGGGCAGGACGCGGCCGGTGACCTCGCCGAGGGAGATCCGTCCACCGGCGGTGCCCGGTGCGGTGGCGGTGAGTATGACGACGTCGCCGTCCTCGAGGAACGTCCGCGTGGTGCCGTCCGCGAGTGCCAGTGGTTCCGCGCCGCCCCAGGACAGCTCGATGAACGAGCCGCGCTGGTCGGCCGCCGGGCCGGAGACGGTGCCGGAGGCGAACAGGTCGCCGGTGCGCAGGGACGCGCCGTTGACGGTCGTGTGCGCGAGCTGCTGGGCGGCGGTCCAGTACATGAGGTCGAACGGCGGGCAGCTCACGAGCTCGCCGTTCAGGCGGACCTCGATCGCGATGTCCAGGCCCCACGGGTCGGCGCCGGCGTCGTCGAGGTAGGGCAGCAGCGGCACGTCGCGGGCCGGCGGGGCGACCCGGGCGGCCTCGAGTGCGGCCAGCGGCACGACCCAGGGGGAGACCGAGGTGAGGAAGGACTTGCCGAGGAAGGGGCCCAGCGGCACGTACTCCCAGGACTGGATGTCGCGGGCGGACCAGTCGTTGACCAGGCAGACGCCGAACACGTGGTCGGCGAAGGCGGCGAGCGGCACCGGGCGGCCCAGCTCGGAGCCCACGCCGACGACGAAGCCGACCTCGGCCTCGATGTCCAGGCGCTGCGACGGCCCGAACGTCGGGGCGTCGTCGGCCGGTGCCCTGCGCTGACCGCTCGGCCGGACCACTGGGGTGCCCGAGACCTGCACCGTCCCCGCCCGGCCGTGGTAGCCGATGGGCAGGTGCTCCCAGTTCGGCGTCAGCGGCGGGGAGTCCGGGCGGAACATGCGGCCGAGGTTCTCCGCGTGGTGCCGGGAGCTGTAGAAGTCGACGTAGTCGGCGATCTCCACCGGCAGGTGCAGCGTCACCGCGTCGCGGGGCAGCAGGTGCGGCTCGACGCGGCCGCGGTGCGTCTCGTCGGTCAGCCACCCGGTGAGCTGATCCCGCAGGTCGGCCCACGCCCGCGGCCCGCGCGCGAGGAACGCGTTGAGCGAGCCGGTGGCGTGGACGTCGTCGCCGGTGGCCGCGGCGAGGTCGAGGACGGCGTCGCCGATCGCCACCCCGGTGCGGCGGCGGCCGGAGGCGTCGGAGAAGACGCCGTAGGGGAGGTTGTCGATGCCGAAGCCGGTGCCCTCGGGCAGGCCGAGCCAGCTCATGCGGGCATCCGGTCGTGGGCGGGCAGCAGGCCCAGGCGCACGAGGTCGTCCACGGGCGCGAGGACGCTGCAGGTGCCGAACGAGGTGAGGACGGCGCGCGCCCGGGCGGCGCGGTCGGGTGACCAGCCCTCGACGAGGACCCCGGGGTCGTCCTGGCGCAGCCACTGCTCGGCCGCGGCGGCGGGTCCGCCGGCGGCGAGTGCGTCGCAGGCGGCGAGTGCGTTCAGGAAGCCGTGGTGGGTGAACCCGGTGGCCGGGTCGTGATGCGCCACCGCGGAGTGCAGGCCGGCGGTGCACTTGAGCGGGACCCCGCGGGCGACGCAGGCGGCCAGTGTCGCGGCGAGCTCCTCCGCCGGGGGGAACAGGTCGGCGCGCAGTCCGCCGGTCCGGAGCTTGGCGCGCACGCCGGTGCCGGCCAGCACGTCGAGGACGGCGTCGCGGGCGCCGGTGCGGGGCAACTCGACGGCTGCCGGCACGCCGGCGGGCACGACGTCGTCGAGCACCCGGACCGCGCGCCCGGCCGCCGCGGCGTCGGCCACGACCGGCACCTCGACGGCGGCCAGCCGCAGCCGCGGGTCGGCGCCGACGCGGGCCGCGGCGGCCGGCAGGTCGCCGGCCGCCGCGAGCAGCGAGACGTCGAACGGGTCGCCGTCGCGGAGGTGCTCGGTGAGCTCGTCCAACCGGGCGGCGGGGACGACGAACGGACCCACCAGGTCACCCAGGCGCTCCTCCAGTCCCCGGTGTGCCGGGACGGCGGCGGCCATCGGCGCGTTCCCGGGCGGGAAGAGGGCGGCGTCGTCGAACAGGCGGGTGAACAGCTCCCTCATGCCGACGGGCCCCGGCCCGACCACGTCCAGGCGTACCTGCCGTCGTCGACGGCGACGCCGGCCTCGCCGAGGTCGAGGGGGCGGAAGGTGTCGACCATGACCGCCGTCTCGTCGAAGTACTCGACACCCAGCGAGCGCTCGACCGCGCCGGGCTGCGGGCCGTGGGAGTGCCCGCCGGGGTGCACCGAGACCGAGCCCCTGCCGATGCCCGAGCCCTTGCGGGCCTCGTAGTCGCCGTCGACGTAGAACATGATCTCGTCGGAGTCGACGTTGGAGTGGTAGTAGGGCACCGGCACCGCCAGCGGGTGGTAGTCGACCTTGCGCGGCACGAAGTTGCAGATCACGAAGCCGCCGCCCTCGAACACCTGGTGCACCGGCGGCGGCTGGTGCACCCGGCCGGTGATCGGCTCGAAGTCGGCGATGTCGAAGGCGTAGGGGTACAGGTGCCCGTCCCAGCCGACCACGTCGAACGGGTGCTCGGGCACCACGTGCACCGTGCCGGCCAGCCCACCGGGACCGCTGCCGCGGTGCTTGACGTACACCTCCACGTCCGTGCCCTCGCCGAGCAGCGGCTCGCTCGGCCCGCGCAGATCGCGCTCGCAGTACGGCGCGTGCTCGAGGAACTGCCCGAACCTCGACAGGTAGCGCCTGGGCGGGGTGATGTGGCTGTTCGCCTCGACGGCGTAGGTGCGCAGCGGCTCCTCGCCGGTGGGCACCCAGCGGTGCGTGGTGGTCCGCGGGATGACGACGTAGTCACCCTGCCCGACCTGGAGCGCACCGAAGGTCGTCTCCACGGTGGCGCTGCCGCGCTCGACGTAGACGCACTCGTCGCCGGTGGCGTTGCGGTAGTAGGGACTGGTCAGCGACGACACGGCGTAGTAGATGCGGACGTCGCCGTTGCCGAGCACGAGCCGCCGGCCGGTGACCGGGTCGGTGGCCTTGTGCTCCTCGCCGGGGAACAGGTCGTGGAGCTTCAGGTGCCGGGGCACCAGCGGGGCGTTGGGGGTCAGGGTTTGGTCGGGCAGCTCCCACGGGCGGGCGTCGACGATCGCCGAGGGCACGCCCGAGTGGTAGAGCAGCGAGGAGTCGGAGGAGAAGCCCTCCTCGCCCACCAGCTCCTCGTGGTAGAGGCCGCCGTCGGGACGGCGGAACTGGGTGTGCCGCTTGGGCGGGACCTCGCCCACCTGCCGGTAGAACGCCATCGGGGTCCTCCTCCTTCAGATCGTGGGCACCGGGACCGGCCCCCGTGCAGGGGCCCGCCGCGAGCGTGCGAGCGGTGGGGGGCACGGGGGTCCCTCGAGGGCGAGTGCGCGGGACACCGCGACGGGCACCGCGACCGGGTCGGTGAGCACGGCCGCGATGTGCGCGTCCGGGCGCAGCACCCAGAGCTCGTCGGCGCGGGCACCGAGCGCCTCGTGGAGCACCGGGGTCGGGTCCAGTTCGGCGACGCGGTGCACCGCCACCGGCAGGTCCCCGAGGTCGGGCAGGTCGGGGACCGGCGCGTCGTCGCCGAGCAGGACGGTGACGCCCTCGCGGGCGAGCTGCCGCAGCCGGACGACGTCGGGCCGGCCGGGGACGGTCACCGGGCAGTCGGGCACCAGCACGCCGGGCGCCGGCACCGGGACGTCGCCGCGCGCCGGGCGGCCCGGGAACGGGCGCGTGGGGTCCGGGGTGGTGAGCGGGGAGTCGACGTACCAGAACGGCTCGGCCAGCCGCCCCGAGTCGACCTGTGCGCGGGCCGCGGGGTCGGTGGCGGCCCGCTCCAGCACGTCGAGGCGGTGGCGGGCCTCCTCCTCGGTGTGCGGCACGAGGAAGCGCATCGTCGCCGTGGTGACGTCGATGTTCTCCCGGGCCGCGGCGTGCCGCTCCGCGTGGTAGCTCTCGAGCAGCTCTTCCGGTGCCCAGCCGCGGCGGACGAAGGCGACCTTCCAGGCCGCGTTCTCGGCGTCGAGCACGCCGGAGTTCAGGCCGCGCGCACCGAAGGGGCTGACCAGGTGCGCGGCGTCGCCGGCGACGAGCACCCGCCCGACGCGCATCCGGTCGACGAGCCGGGAGTGGAACCGGTAGACCGACCTCCACAGGACCTCGTGCGGCCGGTCGCCGACGACCTGGCGGATCCGCCGGTCCAGCCCGCCCGAGGCCTCCTCGGCGGCCAGGTCGAAGTCCGGGGGCACCTGCCAGTCGATGCGGAACGTCGAGTCCGGGCAGGGGTGGATGAGCACCTGGCGGCCGGGGTTCCACTCCGGGTCGAAGTAGAAGCGCCGCTCGGTCTCCCACCCGGGCAGGTCGGTGCGGATGTCGCAGATGAGGAAGGAGTCCTCGAAGGACTCGCCCGGGAAGGTCAGCCCCAGCATCGAGCGGAGGGCGTCGCTGCGCGGGCCGGGGCAGGCCACGGCGTGCGTGCCGGTCACCCGCACCTCGCCGTCGGCCGTCTCGCAGGTGACGGTGACCCCGTCGGTGTCCTGCTCGAGACCGGTGACCCGGTGCCCCCACCGCACGTCGACCAGCGGCGAGGCGGCGATCCGCTCGTCGAGGAGGGCCTCGGTCTCGCACTGCGAGACGTTGACGAAGGGCGGGAAGGGCGAGCGGCCGCGGTCGGCGAAGGTGAAGCTGAACAGCTCGCGGTCGCGGTGGAAGGTCCGGGCGGTGGTCCAGGTGACGCCGCGGCGGGCGAGCTCGGCGCCGACGCCGACGGCGTCCCAGACGTCGAGGACGTCGCGCTGCTGGCAGATGGCCTTGGAGCCGACCGGGTCCCGCGCAGGACGGGCGTCGAGGACGACGACCGGTAGGCCCCAGCGGGCCAGCAGCAGGGCGGCGGTCTGGCCGACGGGGCCGGCGCCCAGGACCAGCACCGGCGGCTCGGGGTGGGAGGTCATCGGAGGGCTCCTGTCGGGTCAGCCCTGGAGCTGGTCCCACACGGCGCGGTCGCGCTCGGCGGTCCAGATGACGGGGCGCTCGATCCCGGAGAACTCGTCCCACAGCCGGGAGACGTCGAAGGGCAGGCAGTGCTCGAAGATCGGCCACGCGCCGTACCGCGGGGCCAGGGCGGTGTGCGTGGCCTCGAACGCCTGCCTGAGGGTGCCGCCGGCGCGGTGGACCTCGCCGACCGTGCGCTGCATGGTGAGCAGGAAGTCGCGGGTCTGCTCGATCGCGGCGTCGACCTCGTCGCGGCCGCGCGCGATCCTCCCGCGCCCGCCCACCAGCTGCCGCGCCCCCAGGGCCTTGACCCGGTCGAGGGTGCCGGCGGCCCAGTCGAAGTGGAACGCGTCGCCGGTGTAGAGCGCGGCCTGGGATTCGACCAGGTCGCCGGCGAAGAGGATCTCGTGCTCGGGGAGCCAGGCGACGATGTCGCCCTCGGTGTGTCCGCGGCCGAGGAACCCCAGGACCAGCTCGCCGCGGTCGCCGCCGAGCTCGATGGTCAGCCGGTCGCGGAAGGTCATCGTGGGCCAGGTGAGGCCGGGGATCGACTCCGGCTCCTCGAACAGCCGCGGCATCCGGCCGTACTCGCTCCCCCAGTCCTGCCGGCCGCGCTCCTCGATGAGGTGCCTGGTCTGCTCGGAGCTGACGACCACCTCGGCGTCGAAGGCGCTGGCGCCCAGGACGCGGACGGCGTGGTAGTGGCTGAGCACCAGGTAGCGGACCGGCTTGTCGGTGTGCTCGCGCAGCTTGGCCAGCCAGCGGCGGGCGGCGACCGGGGTGGCCAGGGCCTCGAAGCAGACGAGGAAGTCCTCGCCCTCGACGGCGCCGAGGTTCGGGTCGCCCTCCGCGGTGAGGGCGTACACGCCGTCGGCGAGCACCTCGAGGGTCTGCTCCTTGACACCCAGGTCGGCGGAGGAGGCGAAGGGCTTCGCGGCCATGGACGGCTCCTGAGTCCGTATATCGAACAGTCCGTTCAGTTACTGACCGAACGGTACGGCGGTGTGGTGGCCGGCACAACCCTCCGCGGACGGGGGGAGGCGACGGGGCCGGGCGGTCACCGGAGCGCTGCGGTCACCTTCGCGGCCGCCTCGACGACCGACCGGCCGACCCGGTCGACGTCGACCCCGTCGTCGACGTAGACGACCGCGAGCGCGGCCCGGGCGCCGCCGTCGGGTCCCAGGACGGGTGCGGCGATCGACCGCAGGCCGGGGATCACCTCGCCGTGCGAGCTGGCCCAGCCGACCCGGCGGGCCTCCTGCAGCTCGGCGCGGTCCTGCGGCGCGGGAGGCTCGGACATGAGCAGGGCCAGCCCCGGCCCGCCGCGGCCGACCGGGTGGCGCGTGCCGGGACGGTAGGACACGTGGGCGGCCGTGTCGTGCGGCTCGACGCTCGCCACGGTCACGGCCTCGTCCCCGGCACGGACGACGAGGAACGCCGTCATCCCGAGCTCGGCCGCGAGTGCGTCCAGCCGGGGGAGTGCCGCGGCCTGCAGGTCGGTCCGCACGCCCCGGGCCAGTGCGGCCACACCCAGGCCGAGGCGGTAGTGGCCGGCCCCGTCGCGCTCGACGAGCTGGTGGTCCTCCAGCGTGCGCAGCAGGCGGTAGGCGATCGAGCGGTGCAGGCCGACGGCGGCGGCGACCTCCGCGACGGGCTGGGGGGTGGCGAGGGTCGCCAGGTGCTCGAGGATCCGGAGACCGCGGTCGAGGGTCTGCGACTGGGGTGCGCTCGCGCCGTCGTCAGCCACCCGTGCCTCCTCCGTCCGGTGGGCCCAGCCTACGGTCGCCGCCCGGCCGGGGACCCCGGTCGCCCGGGCGCGGTCACCCGGCGGTGCGGACGTGGGCGGTGACCAGCTCGGCGGTGCGCTCGGCGGCCAGCTCCGGGATCCAGTGCGGCACGCCCTCGAGCACCTCGAGCCGGTAGGGCGCCTGGACGTGGTCGCGGCTGCGCTCGGTGGCGGTGCGGCCGAGGAAGGTGTCGCCGGTGCTCCACACGTGGAGGGTCGGCACGGTCACCCGGCCGACGGGGTCGCGGACGGACAGCGGCAGGGCGCGGTACCAGGCCAGCGCGGCCGACAGCGCGCCCGGCTCGCGCATCCGGCCGACGTAGCGGTCGACGGCGTCCCCGGGCAGCCCGCCGTTCTCCAGCACGCCGCGCAGCGCCGCGCCGTCGCGGGCCAGCAGCAGCCGCTCGGGGACCACCGGCAGCTGGAACAGCGCCATGTAGGACGAGCGCAGCCCCTGGTCGCTGGTGAGCACCGCCCGGCCCGCCGCGGCCGGGTGCGGCGTCGACAGGGAGGTGACCGTGCGCAGCCGCTCCGGGTGCCAGGCGCCCAGCGCCCAGGCGACGGCGCCGCCCCAGTCGTGCCCGACGACGTGCGCGCTGCCCAGCCCGGCGGCGTCGAGCAGGGCCAGGACGTCGGCGGTGACCTCGCGCAGCCGGTAGGCCGACCGCCCGCGGGGCCGGGCGCCGGGGGAGTAGCCGCGCTGGTCGAGCGAGAGGGTGCGCAGCCCGGCGCCGTGCAGCACCGGGGCGACCCGGTCGTAGGCGGAGGAGTCCTGCGGGAAGCCGTGCAGCAGCACGACCGGCTCGCCGTCGGGGGGGCCGCCGTCCCGGACGTCGAAGACCAGGCCGTCGCGCTCGAACCGCTCCATGCGCCTCCCGTGCCCGGACGGGCGCGTGCCCGAACACCGGCCGTCGGGGAGGATGGCGGCGTGACGGTGACCGCGGCAGAGCTGATCGTGCTGGTCGACGACGACGGGACACCGATCGGCACGATGCCCAAGCCGCTGGTGCACCACGGCGAGACCCCGCTGCACCGCGCCTTCTCCGCCTACCTCTTCACCGACGACGGCCGGCTGCTGGTCACCCGCCGCGCCGCGGACAAGCAGACCTTCCCCGGCATGTGGACCAACACCGTCTGCGGCCACCCCGGCCCCGGGGAGGGCGACGCCGACGCGATCGCCCGGCGCGCCTCCTTCGAGCTCGGCGTCGAGGTGGCCGACCTGCGCCCGGCGCTGCCCGGCTACCGCTACCGCGCCGAGTTCCGCGGCGTCGTGGAGAACGAGGTCTGCCCGGTCTACCTGGGCCGCTTCACCGGGACGCCCGACCCCGACCCGAGCGAGGTCGGCGAGTGGGAGCTGGTGGAGTGGGCGGAGTTCCGCCGTCGCCAGGAGGCCGGGGAGCGCGACGCCTGGTCGCCCTGGTGTCGCGAGCAGGCCCGCCTCATCGAGCAGGCCGGCCTCCTCCCGTCGTCCTGACCCGTTCCCCGCGCGAGGGACGGTAGCCGGGAGGACACGGACCGTGGTGGGCACGCGAGCCCCGTGGTGTCGCTGCACGGGACCCGCCGAAGGGCCGTCCTAGCTTCGCCCGCGTGGACCGCCGGGGTTTCCTCCTCCTGCTCGCTGCCGGGCTGACGGGCGCCGCGGTGGGGCGCGGCGCGGCGGAGCTCGGCAGTCCCGGCACCGCGCTGGCGGCCGTCGAGCCGCTGCCCGCCGAGCCGGTGCCCACCGGGCCGCCCGGCGTGGTCGCCGTCCCCGCGCCCGCCGGCGTCGTCGACACGCTGCCCGGGCCGGCCGACACCCTCGCGCTGACCATCGACGACGGCATCGACGGCGAGGTCGTCGCCGCCCTCGTCACGCTCGCCGAGGAGACCGGCACCCGGCTGACCTTCTTCCCCAACGGCCGCTACTCCTCGTGGGAGGAGAACGCGCGGCGGCTGCGGCCGCTGATCGAGTCGGGGCAGGTCGCCTTCGGCAACCACACGTTCTCGCACCCCGACCTGGTCACGGTGCCCGACGCCGTCGTCGCCGACGAGCTGGTGCGCAACCGCGACTTCATGCGCCGCACCCTGGGGGTGCAGTCGACGCCGTTCTGGCGGCCGCCGTTCGGCTCGCACGACGAGCGCACCGACCGGATCGCCGCCGACGTCGGCCACCCCACCACCGTGCTGTGGAACGGCACCTTCGAGGACGGCCGGGTGGTGGGCCCGGCCGACCTGGTGGCGGCCGCGCGCCGGTGGTTCGCGGCGCGGACGATCGTCGTCGGGCACGCCAACCAGCCGCCCCTGGCCACCGTCCTCGACGAGCTCGTCGGGCTCATCGAGACCCGGCGGCTGCAGACGGTGACCCTCGCCGACGTCTGGTCCTCACCGGCCTGAGCGGTCCCGACCTGCGGGCGCGGGCGGTCTCGGCGAAGGTGGGGGCACGGAACGTGATCACGGCCCGGCGACGGGCCGGTGGACGGAGGTACGGGTGGCAGGGGAGCTCAAGGGCCGCGTGGCGCTGGTCACCGGCGGGGCCAGCGGGCTGGGCCGGGCGACGTGCGTGTCGCTGGCCGAGGCCGGGGCGCACGTCGTGGTGGCCGACATCGACGCCGACGGCAGCGCGCGGACCCGCGACCTGGTCACCGGCGCGGGCGGCAGCGCCGACGTCGTCGCCCTCGACGTCACCGACGACGGCAGCCGCCGCGCGGTCGTCGCCCAGTTGTTCGAGCAGCACGGCGACGCCTTCGACGTGCTGGTCAACGTGGCCGGCATCGACCGCCCCGGCTACGTCACCGACATCGACCTCGACGACTACCGCCGGGTCATGGCCGTCAACTGCGAGGGCCCGGTCTTCCTGACCAGCGAGTTCGTGAAGCGGGTGCAGCACCTGCCGGAGGGGCGCACCGCCGACGTCGTGCACGTCGTGTCGCTGTCGGCGATCACCTCGGGCAGCGGCGCGATCGCCTACAACGGCTCCAAGGCCGGCTTCCTCAACGCCACCCGCTGCATCCAGCGGGAGCTGCGGGAGAAGGCCACCACGCTCGAGGACGGCTCCGAGCGGCCCTTCCCGTGCCGGGTGCAGGCGGTGATCCCGGCGGCCATGGACACCCCGATGATGGAGCAGTGGGGCATCCCGGGGCACCTGATGATGCCGCCGTCGGCGGTGGCCGACACCGTGCGCACGCTGCTGCTGCTGCACCCCTCGGCGTTCGTGCCGGAGATGCAGATCGTGCCGCGCCTCGAGCCGAACTTCCCGCGGTGAGCCGGCCGTGACCGACCCCGACCTGCCCGACAGCGGCATGGCCTCCGGCTCCGACGCCGGCCAGCCGGGGGAGCACCTGGGCAGTGGCGACCTGCGCCCCGACGAGGAGCGCCTGCTCGGCGAGCTCGCGCGCGGGACCGACGGCGCCCCGCCCGAGGCCGGCGACGCGGAGCTGCGGGCCGCCGAGGACGAGGCGCCGCTGCCCGCCAAGGGCGGACCCCAGGGCGACGGCCTGGACGCGGAGTTCAGCGACCCCGAGGCGCCCTAGGGCCGGCCTCCCTGCAGCGGCCCGCCGCCAGCGGGCGAGTGGTGGGAGGCAGGAGCAAGCTCCTCCACCAGGCGGACCGCGACCAGCGCGACGTCGTCCTCGGCGCCGTCGGGCACCAGCCGCCCGAGCAACGCGTCGCACACCTGCTCCACCGGCCGGTCGCGGAGCTCCGCCAGCGCCCGGCCGAGCAGGCCCACGCCGTCGTCGAAGCCGGAGTCGCGGCGCTCGACCAGGCCGTCGGTGTAGAGCAGCACCGTCGAGCCGGGCCGCAGCTCCTCCACCTGGTCGGTGCGCACCGCCCGCGGGTCCACGCCGAGCAGCAGCCCCGGCCGCGGGCCGGTGAGCGCCACGGCCGCGCCGTCGGGGCCGGCCACCAGCGGCGGCAGGTGCCCGGCGCTGGCCCACCGCAGCCGCGCCGTGCCGCGGGCGCCGGGCTCGAGCCGGCCGACGAGCACGGTGGCCATGGCACCCAGACCCAGGCCCTCGATGGCGGCGTCGAGGCGGGCCAGCACGGTCGCCGGGCTGCCGGTGCTGTCGTAGGCGATGCCGCGCAGCAGCCCGCGCAGCTGCGCCATGCAGGCGGCCGCCGCGGTGTCGTGGCCGACGACGTCGCCGATGACGAGCATCGTGGAGCCGTCGGGCTGCACGAAGACGTCGTACCAGTCGCCGCCCACCTGGGCCTCGCGGGTGGCCGGCACGTAGCGGACGCCGACGTCGAGGTGGTCGGCGGCGGGTGGCTCGGACAGCAGGCTGCGCTGCAGCGTCTCGGCGGCCCGCACGATGGTGCGCGAGCGGGCGTACAGCGCCTCGACCAGGTGGTTGCGCAGCTGCCCGACCTCGGAGCGCTCCTGCGGCGTCCACGGCTGCGAGCGCTCCCGCACGGTCTCCCGCCAGCGGTCGAAGCTCTTGCGGGGGCTGAGCCGGACCGAGTCGCCCTCCCGCTCGGCGATCGCCTTGTTGTGCGGGTCGCCGCCCCAGTCCACCGAGTGCACGGCCTCCCGGCGGTGCCAGAGGACGTACTGGCCCTCGGCGAGCGGGAGCACCAGCACGCCGCAGGCGACCTCGGGCGGCGCGCCCAGCTCCGGGGCGTCGCGCGGCAGGGAGTCGGTGGCCACGACGTCCTCGCCCTGCGCGGCCGCCCAGGCCACGAGCCGCTCGACCAGCGCGGGGTCCAGTCGCGCGCCCCGGGTGCCGCCGTCGCCCTGGAGGCAGAGGGTGACGCCGTCGGCGGGCAGCACGTCGAGCAGGCTCGGGCTGCCGAGCAGGGTCTCGGCCAGCGGGCGGTCCTCGTCGAGGGTGGCGGCGGTCAGCCAGGCCAGGGTGGAGCGCACCTGCAGCGCGCGGTGCACCTCGTCCTCCGCCGTGCGGTCGACCAGCCGCAACGACAGCGTGGAGCCGAGGAACTCCGCGGCCGCCCGGGTGGCGTAGGGCGGCTGGTGCGGGCCGGCGTAGTGGTGGCAGGCGATCAGCCCCCACAGCCGGTCGCCCTGCAGCAGCGAGATGGACATCGACGCGCGCACGCCCATGTTGTGCAGGTACTCGACGTGCACCGGCGAGACGCTGCGCAGGGTGGAGTAGGTGAGGTCCAGCGGGCGGCCGGTGACCGGGTGGGCGGTCGGGTGGACCGGGCTCGGGACGTAGTCGACGTCGGAGATGAGCCGGATCCAGTTCTTCTCGTACAGCGCCCGCGCCTGGGCCGGGATGTCCGAGGCCGGGTAGTGCAGGCCGAGGAAGGAGTTGAGGCCGGCGGCCCGCGCCTCGGCGACGACCTCGCCGTTGTAGTCGGCGTCGTAGCGGTAGACCATCACCCGGTCGAAGCCGGTGAGGTCGCGGACCGCCTGTGCGGTGGTGTCGTAGAGCTCCTGCAGCGTCGAGGCGCGGTTGAGCGCGCCGACCGTCCCGCGCACCGCCTGGTAGGTGTTGGGGAAGGAGAACGGCCGCGGGCCGCGGGCGGGCTCGAGCTCCACCACCAGGTTGGTCTGCGGCGGGTCGCCGTCGGTGGGCTGGTCGTGCTCGTCCCGAACGCCGCCGAGCACCGCGCGGTGCAGGATCGCGTCGACCGGCACCGGGTCGCCGCCGACGTCGAGGGTGAGCTCGACCGGGTTGCGCTCGCGCAGGTCGCCGAAGGCGCTCGCCGAGCGGACGACGGCCCCGGCCTGGGCCACCCCGATCACCTCGGCCAGCGGCCGGCCGAGCGCGTCGGACCAGGCGACGCCGGTGAGCCCGGCCAGGTTCTCCGACGCCTGGACGACGACCAGGTCGGGCTCGCTCACGGCCAGCAGCACGCCGCGCGGCTGGATGCTGCCCGGGACGTGGATCGGCTCGCGGGCGCAGTTGTCGAGGTCGACCGGGGTGTCCGGCGCCAGCCACGCGACGTCCCGGTCGACGTCCCGGTCGAGCTCGGTCACGCGGGAGCCCCCGACGTCCGCGCGGCCGGCCGGCACCAGTCGGCGAGGACGGCGAAGGTGGCCCGGGCCGCGCCGACCACCCGGCCGGCGTCCCCGCCGGCGGCCACGTGCTCGCGGGTGACCCGGCGGAAGGCGTGCCACATCGCGCCGGTGTCGGCGCCGTAGGGGCTGAAGCAGCGCAGCCGCGGGCCGCCGGCCAGCCCGGGCAGCGTGGCGAGGTGGCGGTCGATGAACGTGCCGCCGAGCGTGGAGCCCTCCAGCACGTAGAGCCGGCCGAGCGCCTCGTCGGTGTCGCGCACCTCGGGCAGGTCGGGCAGGTCGGGAGCGGCCCCCGGGTCGGCGCCGAGCGCGCGCAGGTCGGCGGCGTAGAGCCCGGCGCGGCGGCGGCGCGCCCAGTCCAGGGCGGCGGCGTCGTCGGGCCGGCGGCGCGCCCAGGCGTCCAGGCCGGCCTCGGCCGCCAGCCAGAAGGCGTGCAGCCGCCCCAGGACGCCGACCAGGCGGTCGCGGTCGAGGTGGGGGTCCATCAGGTCGAGGGTGGTCTCGACCCGGTCGTGCTCCTCGGCGGTGGCCGTGCGCAGGTCCCGGAGGACGTCGCCGGCGCCGCCCGCGTCTCGAGGCAACGCCTCTCCTCCCGCAGCCATCAGCACCGTCGAGGGTAGGTCACCGGGGGGACGGCGTCGCGCGCGAGCGGTACTCACCGGTTCCGCCTCGCCCGACCGCACCGCGGGCGCGGGAGGCGGTCAGGGGAGGCGGGCGCGCCGCAGCGAGGCGTGCACGAGCAGGCGGGTGTCGCCGTCGGCGAGGTCCAGGCCGGTCAGCGCGGTGATCCGGCCGAGCCGGTAGTACAGCGTCTGCCGGTGGATGCCCAGCGCCGCCGCGGTGCGGGCCACGCTGCCGGCCGCGTCGAGGTAGGCCCCGGCGGTGGTGGCGAGCGCGGGCTCGGCCAGCAGCGGGGCCACCGCGGGGTCGGGCGCGGGCAGCGCGGCGGCCGTCCGCCACCCGCCGAGCTCGGCCCACTGCGCCACTGGCGCCAGCCGCGGCACCAGCCCGGCGACGGCGGCCGCGGCCCGGGCCTCGGCCCAGCGCGCGGGCAGGTCGGCGGCGCCGGGGCCGGCGGCCGACACCCCGGCGCTGGTGCCGGCGGGCAGCCGGGCGAGCGCGGCCGACGCGGCGGCCGCGGCCGGGCGCAGGTCGGCCGGGGACGCCAGCCGCACCAGGACGGCGACCTCCCCGCCGGGGAGCACCGCCGCGCCGGCGGTCGGGCGCCGGCCGGCGGGTGCACCGCGGGGCGGGCGCAGCGCGACCAGGGCCACGGGACCCGGGCGGGCGGCCAGCGCGGCGGCCGCGCGGTCGCGCTCGGCACCGGTCCCGGTCAGGACGGCGGCCAGCGCGGCGCCCGGGTCGTCGTCGGCCTCTCGCTCGGCGAGCAGCCGGCCGGCGCGGGCCGCGAGGGCGACGGCCGCGGCCAGCGCCGGGTCGCCGGCGTCGTCGGGGTCGGTGCGGCCGCCGTCGAGCAGCCACAGGTAGCCCAGCAGCCGGCCGTCGGCGCGCACCGGCAGCAGCAGCCGGGTGAGCACGCCGGCCGCGGGGTCGGCGGGGGTGCGCACCGGCCCCTGCGCGCGGGCGATGCCGAGGTCCTCGAACCAGCGGCGGGTGGCCGGCGTCGAGCCGCGGCCGAGGATGGAGCGGGCGCGGACGGCGTCCATCGCGCCGCCGTCGTCGCCGTCGTCGTCGGTGGGGTGGGCGCAGAAGGCGACCAGGGTGAAGTCGACGTCCTCCAGCGTCGCCGGGGCCTGCAGCAGCCGGGCGGCCTCGTCGACCACGTCCTGCAGGTCGGTCCGCACCTGGACGAGTGTATGAAGCGGTTTCCTACACCTGTCCCTGGCCGGTGGCGCCGCGCGGTCCTAGCGTTCGGTATCCCCCGAGGACGGAGGTGGCACGTGCTCTCGCAGAAGGCCCTGCTCCTGGGCGCCGCCCGCCGACCCGCGCTGCGCCGCGCCCTGGTCGGCACACCGGTCACCCGCCAGGTCGTCGACCGCTTCGTCGCCGGCGAGACGCTGCCCCAGGCGCTCGACGTCGTCCGCCGGCTCACCGGCGAGGGTCTCGCGGTGACCCTCGACCACCTCGGCGAGGACGTCACCGACCGCGCCGAGGCGCAGCGCTCCCGCGACGCCTACCTGGCCGCCCTCGACGGGCTGGCCCCGCTCGGCCTCGGCCGGCGCGCCGAGGTGTCGGTGAAGCTCTCGGCCTTCGGGCAGGCGCTGCCCGGCGGCGAGGACCTGGCGCTGGAACTGGTCCGGCCGGTGGTCGAGGCGGCCGCCGCGATCGGCACCACGGTCACCCTCGACATGGAGGACTCCTCCACCGTCGACGCCACCCTCGGCACCCTCGCCGAGCTGCGCCGCGACCACCCGGAGACCGGCGCGGTGCTCCAGTCGGCGCTGCACCGCACCGAGGACGACGTCCGCGCGCTGGCGACCCCCGGATCCCGGGTGCGGCTGGTCAAGGGCGCCTACGACGAGCCGCCGTCGGTCGCCTTCCAGGGCAGGGACGAGGTCGACGCCGCCTACGCCCGCTGCCTGGGCGTGCTCATGCGCGGTCCCGGGTACCCCATGGTCGGCAGCCACGACCCGCGACTGGTCTCGGTGGCCCAGCGCCTCGCCGCCGAGTACGGCCGGACGCCGGACTCCTGGGAGGTGCAGATGCTCTACGGCATCCGCCCCGCCGAGCAGCACCGGCTGGCCGCCGAGGGCGTGTGCGTGCGCGCCTACGTCCCCTACGGCGTCGACTGGTACGGCTACTTCGTCCGCCGGCTGGCCGAGCGCCCCGCGAACCTGCGCTTCTTCCTGCGCTCCCTCGTCACCACGTCCTGATCCGGAGGCCCCCCGTGGACGCCGTCACCAACGTCCCCCCGCCGACCAACGAGCCGGTGCTCACCTACGCCCCGGGCTCGCCGGAGCGCGCGGCCCTGCAGCAGCGGCTGACCGAGCTGGCCGCCGAGCCGCTCGAGCTGACCATGACCATCGGCGACAAGCAGCGGATGGGCAGCGGCGAGCGCTTCGACGTCGTCCAGCCGCACCGGCACGCCGCCGTCCTCGGCACCGCCGCGAACGCCACGCACGCCGACGCCGAGGAGGCCGTGGCCGCCGCCAAGGCCGCCGCGCCGGCGTGGCGGGAGCTGTCCTTCGACGACCGCGCCGCGGTGTTCCTCAAGGCCGCCGACCTGCTGGCCGGGCCGTGGCGGCAGACGCTGAACGCCGCCACCATGCTCGGGCAGTCCAAGACCGCCCACCAGGCCGAGATCGACTCGGCGTGCGAGCTCGTCGACTTCTGGCGCTGGAACGTGCACTTCGCGCGGGAGATCGTGACCGCGCAGCCGGTGTCCTCGCCGGGCGTGTGGAACCGCAGCGACCACCGGCCGCTCGAGGGCTTCGTCTACGCGGTCACGCCGTTCAACTTCACCGCGATCGCCGGCAACCTGCCGACCGCGCCGGCGCTCATGGGCAACACCGTCGTCTGGAAGCCCGCGCCCACCCAGCAGTTCGCCGCGCACCTCCTCATGCGGCTGCTCGAGGAGGCGGGGCTGCCGCCGGGCGTGATCACGATGGTCACCGGCGACGGGATCGCCGTCTCTGACGTCGCGCTGGCCGACCGCGACCTCGCCGGCATCCACTTCACCGGGTCGACGCCGGTGTTCCAGCACCTGTGGCGCACGGTGGGCGAGAACATCGCGAACTACCGCGGCTACCCGCGGATCGTCGGGGAGACCGGCGGCAAGGACTTCGTCGTCGCCCACCCCTCGGCCGACGTCGACGTGCTGCGCACCGCGCTGGTCCGCGGCGCCTTCGAGTTCCAGGGGCAGAAGTGCTCGGCGGCCTCGCGCGCCTACGTGGCGCGGTCGGTGTGGGCGCGACTGCGCGACGACCTCGTGGCGACCACCGAGTCGCTGTCGATGGGCGACGTCACCGACTTCTCGAACTTCATGGGCGCGGTGATCGACCGGAAGTCGTTCTCCAAGCTGTCCGGCGTCATCGACCGCGTCGACGACGACCCGGCGCTGTCGATCGTGGCCGGGGGCCAGAAGGACGACAGCGAGGGCTTCTTCGTGCGGCCGACGCTCATCGAGGGCACCGACCCCGGGCACGAGGTCTTCACCACGGAGTACTTCGGGCCGATCCTCGCGGTGCACGTCTACGACGACGCCGACTACGACGCGGTCCTCACCCAGATGGAGTCCGCGGCGCCGTACGCGCTGACCGGGGCGGTCATCGCCCAGGACCGCGCCGCCATCGTGCACGCGCAGCAGTTCCTGCGCTTCGCGGCCGGCAACTTCTACGTCAACGACAAGCCGACCGGTGCCGTCGTCGGCCAGCAGCCCTTCGGCGGCGGGCGCGCCTCGGGCACCAACGACAAGGCCGGTGCGGCGCAGAACCTGCAGCGCTGGACGTCGACCCGCTCGATCAAGGAGACCTTCGTCCCGCCGACGGACCACCGCTACCCGCACATGGGCTGAGCTCGTGGCGCGTCCCCCCTGGCGGTGCACCGTCAGGGGGACGCGCTGCGGTGGGGCAGCGACCTCCCGCAGGGAGCCGGGGGCGCAGCGTCACGACGTGCACGCCGGGGACCTGGCCGGGCGGGTCCGGAGCCGCCGTCGGCCGGGAAGCGGTTGACGCGAGCGGGGCCGGTGAGGACGGTGCCGGGCGGTCCCGTCCGCACGGACGGCCCGGGCGCACCCAGGCAGGAAGGCTCCGTCGTGGCCTGTCGACGTCATGACCCGTCGCCACCTCCGCGGCGCCGGTCCCCGGAGCGGGACCTCCGACCGCCCGGGTGCGGCACCCGCACCCGGGGCGCCCGGCCGTGCAGCGCGCCGGTGGGGGAGCGCCGGTGGTGACGGCCGGACCGCGCGACGGCACGCTGCTCCAGCTGTCCGCCGGCGGGCGCGTGTGGACCTTCGACGGGTCCCGGCCGGTGCTGGTGGGCCGGGACCGGCGCTGCGACGTGCTGCTGTCGGACCAGCGGGTCAGCCGCGTGCACGTGGGACTGCGGCTCGACGAGCGCGGCTGGCTGGTGGAGGACCTCGGCAGCAGCAACGGCACCGCCGTCGACGGCACGGTGCTGCCGGCCGGGAGGCCGGACGGGCCGCCCGGCACCGGGCGGCCGCTCGAGCCCGGGTGGGAGCACCGGGTGCGGCTGGGCGGGGAGGGAGGCCCGGAGCTGCTGGTCCGGTGGGCGCCCGCCGGGCCCGGACCGGTGGCGGGCCCCGGCCCGGCCACGGGGCCGGTCGTCGTCATCGGCCGCGACCCCGCCTGCGACGTCGTCGTGGCCGACGACCCGCTGGTGTCGCGCCGCCACGCCGCCGTGCACGTCACCGGCCCCGGCGCCGCCGTGCTGGAGGACCTGGGCAGCTCGAACGGGACGCACCTCAACGGCGTGCGCCTGGCCGGGACGGCCGCCCTCTCCCCCGGGGACACCATCGGCATCGGGGGCACGATGGCCACCTGGGACGGCCGCGCGGTGCTCCTCCCGCGCCGCCGCACCGCGACCCTCAGCGCGCGGCACCTCGGCGTCTCCACCCGCAGCGGCAAGCGCCTGCTGGACGACGTCTCGCTCACCGTCCGCGCGGGGCAGCTGGTGGCGGTCATCGGCCCCTCCGGCGCCGGCAAGTCGACCCTCCTCGGCGCGCTCACCGGCCTGCGCCCGGCCGGCATGGGACGGGTGACGTGGGACGGGCGGGACCTGTACGCGGAGTACGACCACCTGCGCCACCAGATCGGGCTCGTACCCCAGGACGACGTGCTGCACCGCCAGCTGACCGTCCGGCGGGCGCTCGACTACGCCGCGCGCCTGCGGCTGCCGCAGGACACCACCCCGGCCGAGCGGGACCAGCGGGTGCGCCAGGTCCTCGCGGAGGTGGGGCTCTCCGCGCAGCTGGACCAGCGGATCGACTCGCTCTCCGGCGGCCAGCGCAAGCGCACGTCCATCGCCCTGGAGCTGCTCACCGCGCCGCAGCTGCTCTTCCTCGACGAGCCCACCTCCGGCCTGGACCCGGGACTGGACCGGCAGGTGATGGAGGGCCTGCGGACCCTCGCCGACGGCGGCCGGGTGGTCCTCGTCGTCACGCACAGCGTGCTCGCCCTGGACCAGTGCGACCTCGTGCTGCTGCTGGCCACCGGCGGCCGGGTCGCCTTCTTCGGCCCCCCGCAGCAGCTGCTGTCCTTCTTCGGGGTGCCCGACCACGCATCGGTCTTCCGGGTGATCGACGACCCCGTCTGGGTCAGCCGCTTCGCGGAGTCGCCGGTCCGGCAGGCCTACGTCGGGTCGACGTCGGTGGTGACACCGCCCCCGCCGCCGGCCGGCCGGGCCCCGGCGCCGATGCGGCCGGCGCCGGTCCGCCAGCTGGTCACCCTCGTGCGGCGCAACCTCGCCGTCGTGGCCGCCGACCGGCTGTTCCTGGCCCTGCTGGTCGGGATGCCGGTGGTCCTGGCGGTCATGGCGCACGCCTTCCCCGGCGAGGCCGGCCTGTCGCTGCGCGCGGCCGACGGGGACCCCGCCGAGGCGCAGCAGCGGATCATCGTGCTGGTGGTGGGCGCCGCCCTGATGGGGGCGGCGCTCGCGGTCCGGGAGTTCGTCGCCGAGCGCCCCATCTACCGCCGCGAGCACGCCGTCGGTCTCTCCCCGACCGCCTACCTGGCCGCCAAGGTCCTCGTCCTCGGCGGGGCCGTCGCGCTCCAGTCGGTGGCGTTCACCCTGCTGGCGCTCATCGGGCTGCCGGGCCCCGACGACCCGCGGGTGCTGCCCTGGGGTCACGGGGAGGTGGCCCTCGCGGCGGCCGCGGTGGGCGTGACGATGAGCATCGCCGCGCTGGCGGTCTCCGCGCTGGCGCGGTCGACCGACCAGACCATGCCGGCCCTCGTCGCGCTGGTGATGGGGCAGCTGGTGCTGTGCGGCGGCCTGTTCCCGCTGGCCGACCGGGCCGGCCTGGAGCAGTTCTCCTGGGTGCTGCCGGCCCGTGCCGGCTACGCAGCGATGGCTGCGACGGCCCAGCTGCAGCCCCTGTCCGGTCCGCAGCCGGACCCGCTGTTCACGCCCACCGCCGAGCGCTGGGCGCTGGACCTCGGGCTGCTCGCCGCCCAGGCGGCGGTCTTCCTCGCCCTGACCGCGTGGGCGCTGGCGCGGTCGGTGGCGCGCTCGGGCACCCCCCGCTGACCCGTCGCCCACGGCGCTCACGGCGGCCCCGGCCAGCGCACGAGGCCGTCGTCGCCGAGGACGGCGCCCTCGGACGGGCGGTGGTCGGCCGGCCGGCCGTCGGGCATGAGGTGGCGCACCGGCACACCACGCGCGAGGACGGCGACGTCGGCGACCAGCCGCCGGTGACAGCGCCACCACACGCTCTCGCTGCACATCACCGCCACGGTCGCCGTCCCGGCCGCGTCCAGCACCTCGTCGAGCCCCGCGGCGAACTCCGGGGTCCGGGTGTGCGCCGCGTAGGCGGCGAACTGGGCGACGGTCCACCAGCCGTCGGCCACCGGCTCGTCGGCGGGCAGCCGGCGCCGGCCGCCGAGGCGGGCGTCCCACCGGTAGCCGACCCCCGCGGCCGGCAGCCACTCCTCCAGCGCCTCCCGCCGGACGTCGGGGTTGCTCCGGCTGCCCGGGAACCGGCGGACGTCGACCAGCAGCCCGACCCCGGCCGCGGTCAGCCGGGCGGCGAGGCGGGCGCGGTCGTCGGGCCCGTGGCCCACGGTCAGCAGCGGCACGCGACCCCCCCTACCCGTCACCGGGACCGCCCGCGCGCGGCGGGCGGTCCCGGTGTCCTGCGTGGTCGGGCCGGTCAGCGGAGTCGCACCTCCAGGTCGACGACGTCGGTGCCGGGGCGGAAAGTGCCGACGACCTCGCCCTCGGCGCCGACGTAGCGACCGGTACCCCCGGTCACCGCCCACGTGAAGCCGGTGGGGCTGGCGGCCGGGTCCTCGACGAAGGCGCCCTGGGTGGTGAGCTGACCGCGCGGGAGGGCCGGCGTGGCACTCCAGGCGGCGGCCAGCCGGTCCTCGGCCAGGGCGTGATGGTGCAGCTGCCGGCGCTGAGACCCGGCTCGCCGAGGTCGAGGTCGGTGTTGCGATCGGGGACGGCGACGGTGGTTGGCCGCAGGACGGGGTCGGCGGACGGGACCATGGCCAGCGCGGTGCCGGCGGCGATGCCGGCGAGCAGGACGGCGGCGGCCAGTGTGGTGCGGCGGGTGGGGGACACGGGGGCTCCTCTCGGGGTGGTGGGTCCGGGGTCAGCCGGTGAACGCCAGCCAGACGGCGGCGGCGACGGTCAGGACGGCGACCGCGACGCCCGCCGCGGCCGGCGCGGGCAGCCGCCCGAGCCGGCGCTTCGAGTCCAGGGCCAGTCCCACGGCACCGCCGGCGAGGACGGCCGGCAGCCCGGTCCAGAAGACGAGGACGGTGACGGCGCCCAGGACGGCGAGCACGAGCGCGCGCCGGGCGGTGCGCTCCGGCGGGACGGCGCGGGCGCGGGCGCTGACCAGCGCGACGACGGCGAGCCCCACCGCGACGAAGGCGACCAGCAGCGCGAGAGCGCCCCAGCCGCCCCCGCCCGCGAAGTCCACGCCCCACTCGGAGGGGCCGGACCTCCACGGGGTGTCGACGTACTGGCCGACGAACGTGCAGGCCAGTGCGACCCCGGCGCCGGCGAGGGTCGCGCCGTCCGGCGCCGGGGACGGGCGGGTGGTGGTGGCCGGAGTCGTGGACGAGGTGGTCATGGCGGACCTCCCTGATCGGGCCGGCCCTCGTGGCCGGACGGGATGACCGTGGCCGCCCACCGGGACCCGGCGGATGGGGCGGGGAACCCGGTCGGGCCGGGAGGACCTCCCGGCCCGACCGGGACGCGGGAGGCCCCACCCGGGACGCCGTCGGCGACACACTGGCGCCGTGGGCAGGCGTTTCCTGACGACCGGTGTCGCCATCGCGGCCACGCTGCTGTGCGCCGCGGCGGCGGGCCTGTCCGGGTGGGTCGAGGCCCGGGTGCCCGGGACCAGGCCCACGGTCGTCGGCGGCGTGTACGCCGTCGTCTGCGCGGCGACGGGCACGGCGCTGGTCCACCTCCGACCACGGAACGCCATCGGCTGGCTGCTCGTGCTCGCCGGGCTGCTGCAGGGTCTGAGCCTCGGCAGCACCGCCTACGCGCGCTACGGGGTCGGTGTCGCCGACCCGGACTGGCCGCTGGCGCGGCTGGTGGCGCAGGTCGGACCGATGGCCTGGCTGCCGTCACTGGTGCTGCCCGCCACGGTGCTCGTCGCGTTCTACCCGTCCGGCCGGTTGCCCGCGCGCTGGTGGCGGTGGCCGGTGGCCGCGGTGTCGGTCGGCCTGGCCGTCCTCACGGTCGTCACCAGCCTGACCCAGTCCGTGTACGACGACACCGCCTCCGGACCCGCCCCGGTGGACCTGCCCGAGAGCCTGTGGGTGCCCGTCGCCGTCATCGCCGGCGGGGCGGTGATCGGCGGTGCCTCCGTCATCTGGGGCGCCACGATGGTGCGCCTGGTGCGCGCCCACCCGCCGGAGCGGCAGCAGCTGGCCTGGCTGGTCTGCGTCGTCCTGCCGCTGGTGACGGCGGTCTTCCTCGTCCCCGACCCGGCCGGCTGGCTCGTCCTGCCGTTGGGCCTGATGGTCCCCGGTGCGGTCCTCGTCGGCGTCGTCCGCTACCGGCTGCTCGGCATCGTGGTCAGCCGGGCGCTGGTCTACGCGGCCCTGACGACCGGCGTCGTCGTCCTCTACCTGGCCGTGGCGGGCGCCACCGCGGCCGCCCTCGGGCGCACCCTGTCCCCGGTGAGCGGCGCGGTGGTCGCCGCGCTGCTCGCGGTGGCCCTCAGCCCCGCCCGCACCCGGCTGCAGGCGGCGGCCGACCGGCTGGTGTACGGCCGGCGCCGTGACCCGGTCACCGCGGTGACCGAGCTGGGCGACCGGGTGGCCGGTGCCGACGAGGCCGACCTGCTGCCCGCGGTGCTCGGCACGGTCGCCGCGGCGCTACGCGCGCCCGCGGCCCGGGTCGTGGCGCCAGGGGAGCCGGTGCCGTCCGACGGGGTCGTCGCCGTCGCCCTGCGGGTGGGCGGCCGGGACCTCGGCAGCCTGTGCGTGACGGAGCGCTCGCCCGGGGAGCCGTTCACCGCGGGGGACCGGCGGCTGCTCGGTGCGCTGGCGCCCCAGGTGGCCGCCGTCGTCCGGGCGCTCGAGCTGACCCGGTCCCTGGAGCGCGAGCGCGACCGGGTGCTCACCGCCACGCACGCCGAGCGCGACCGCATCCGCCGCGACCTGCACGACGGGCTGGGGCCCTCGCTGGCCGGGATCGGCCTGGGCGTGCAGGCGGTGCAGACCCGGCTGGGGGAGCGGGCGGACCCCTCGACCGCGGCGCTGCTGCAGCGGGTGCGCGACGAGGTCGACGGCGCGGTCGGGGAGGTGCGCCGCATCATCGACGGCCTGCGCCCCGCCCCGCTCGACGACGTGGGTTTCGTCGCCGCCGTCCGGCGGCACGCCGACGCGCTGGCCCCCACGGTGCCGGTGCGGGTCACCGCCGAGCCGCTGCCGCCGCTGCCGCCCGAGGTCGAGACGGCGGCCTACCGGATCGCGCAGGAGGCGCTGACCAACGTCGCCCGGCACGCGGGGGCCCACAGCGCCGAGGTCGGACTGCGCGCCCGGGACGGCCGGCTGGAGGTGGCGGTCGTCGACGACGGCGCCGGCTTCGGGCCGGAGGACGGCGACCCGCGGCCCGCGGGCGTGGGGCTGTCCTCCATGCGCACCCGCGCGGCGGCGGTGGGCGGCGAGCTGACGGTGACCAGCGGCCCCGGCGGCACCCGCGTGGTCGCCGGCCTGCCCCTGGAGGCGGGCCGGTGACCGTGCGCGTGGTCGTCGCCGACGACCACCCGATGTACCGCTTCGGGCTGCGCGCTGTGCTCGACGCGGCGCCGGAGGTCGACGTCGTCGGCGAGGCGGCCGACGGCGCCGCCCTGCTCGAGGTCGTCGCCCGCTGCGCCCCGGACGTCGTCCTCACCGACCTGTCGATGCCGCGGCTCTCCGGCACCGCCGCCGTCGACGAGCTGACCCGCCGCCGCCCCGGCCTGGGCGTCCTCGTGCTCACCATGCACGAGGACGACGCCTCCCTCTTCGGCGCCCTGCGCGCCGGCGCGCGCGGCTACCTGCTCAAGGGCGCCGACGCCGACGAGATCGTCCGGGCCGTGCTCGCCGTGGCCGGCGGCGACGCCGTCTACGGCGGGGCGGTGGCGCGGCGGGTCGTCGACGCCCTGACCGGGAGGGCCGCCCGCGCCCCGGCGCTGCCGGAGCTGACCGGCCGGGAGCGGGAGGTGCTCGAACTGCTGGCCGCCGGCCTCCCGACGGGCCAGATCGCCCGCCGGCTGGCCCTGTCGGACAAGACGGTGCGCAACCACGTCTCCGCCGTCCTGACCAAGCTCCAGGTGCCCGACCGGGCCGCCGCGGTCGCCCGCGCCCGCGAGGCGGGCATCGGCCCGGCCTGAGCCGGGGCCGGGCCGGGGCGTCCACCCGCCGCCGCGCGCCGGCCCGGCGGCGGTCATGCTGGACGGCCGGGGACGGTGCCGGGGCGAGGGGAGCGGCGTGGCGCAGGGGACGACGGGACGGCGGACGTCGCTGTGGCGGCTGCCGGCCATGCGCGCCCTGGTCGGGGCGACCGCCCTCGGCTTCGCCAGCTACTGCCTCACGCTGGCCTCGCTGCCGGCCCACGCGGTGCAGGGTGGCGCGTCCGCGGACACCGCCGGCGTCGTCACCGCGGTGTTCCTGCTCGTCACCGTCGCCGTCCAGGGGCTGGTGCCGGGGCTGACCGCGCGCTTCGGCCCGGCGCCGGTCCTCGCTGCCGGGTTGCTCGCCCTCGGTGCGCCCGCCCCGCTCTACGCCCTCGGTGACTCCGTGCTCTGGCTCTCGGTGGTGTCCGCGGTGCGCGGCGCGGGGTTCGCGGTGCTCACCGTCCTCGGCGCCACGC
This sequence comes from Geodermatophilus dictyosporus, assembly GCF_900115505.1. GTDB lineage: Bacteria > Actinomycetota > Actinomycetes > Mycobacteriales > Geodermatophilaceae > Geodermatophilus > Geodermatophilus dictyosporus. Next base: position 121,204 of record NZ_FOWQ01000006.1, read on the forward strand.
TGGCCGCCCAGGTGGCCCCGCCCGAGCGCCGCGGCGAGTCGATCGGCATCTACGGCCTGGCCATCGCGGTGCCCAACCTGGTGTGCATCCCGGCGGGGGTGGCGCTGGTCCTCGGCGACCACCCGGTGCTGCTGGCCTGGCTGGCCGCCTGCCCCGTGCTCGCGCTGCCGCTGCTGCCGGTGCTGGCCCGGAGGGTGGCCCGGGAGCCGGTCGCGACGACGTCCTCGCGCGCCGCGGTGCGCGCCGCGCTGGCGCCGTCGGCTGTGCTGCTGGTGGTCACGCTGGCCGGCGGTGGGCTGGTCACCTTCCTGCCGATCGAGCGGCCCGACGGCGTCCTGGCGACGGCGGCGCTGCTCGTCTTCGGGATCACCGGGGCGCTCTCCCGGTGGCGCGCCGGCCTGGTGGCCGACCGGGTCGGCACCGGCCGGCTGCTGCCCGTGGCGCTGGTGGGCGGCGCGGCGGGGATGGCCCTGGTGGCCGCCGGCCTCGGGATCGGCGACGCCTGGGTGCTGCTCGGCGCCGCGCTCTTCGGCGGCGGGTACGGCGCCGTGCAGAACCTGACGCTGGTGAGCGCCTTCGCCCGCGCCGGGGAGGGCGGGTCCACGGCGGCGAGCGCGCTGTGGAACGCCTCGTTCGACCTGGGCACGGCCCTGGGCGCGCTGGCGCTCGGCGTCGTCGCGGCCGGGCTCGGCCTGCCGTGGACCTACGTCCTCGTCGCCGCCGTCCTCGTGGCCACGCTGCCGCTGACCCGCGCGGCGACCCGACCCGTCTGAGGTCAGCGCAGCACGGAGGTCAGCAGCAGACTGGTCTGGCTGTTGATCACACCCGGGACCGCGCGGATGCGGTTGAGCAGCCGGTCGAACCCGACGAGGTCGGCGGTGCGGGTCTCGGCCACGAGGTCCCAGGCGCCGTTGGTCGAGTGCATCGACTCGATCTCGGGGAAGCCGCGCAGCCGGCGGATGACGTCGTCGGTGGAGCGGCCCTCGACCTCGATGAGCGACACCGCCCGCACCCCGCCGGCGGCGGCCTCGTCCCGCACGCGCACCGTGAACCCGACCACGACGTCCTCGGCGACCAGCCGGTCGAGGTGGCTGGTGACCGTCGCGCGGGTGACGCCGAGCCGGCGGGCGAGCTCGGCCACCGGCGCCCGGCCGTCCTCGCGCAGGGCCGCCAGCAGCCGCCGGTCGAGGTCGCTGAGCTCCGCCATGCGCAGAACGTACAACCGGCCGCGACGATCCGGTCAGGTCCTGCACACGATGCACTCGTTCTGCTCATTGCCCGTGCAGATCGCCCATCCCTAGCGTTCTCCCGTCGAGAGGAGACCGTCGTCATGACGCTGTTCGTGGACGTCCGCAACATGGTCCGCTGGGTGGTCGAGACCGGGCCCGAGCGCGTGATCGCCGGGATCGCCGAGTACGTGGAGGACGACTTCCGCCGCTGGGAGTCCTTCGACAAGATCCCCCGCGTCGGCAGCCACACGCCCTACGGCGTCATCGAGCTCATGCCGACCAGCGACGGCGAGACCTACGCCTTCAAGTACGTCAACGGCCACCCCAGCAACCCCGCCCGCGGCTTCCAGACCGTGAGCGCCTTCGGTGCCCTGTCCGACGTCTCCAACGGCTACCCGGTGTTCCTCGCCGAGATGACGCTGCTGACCGCGCTGCGGACGGCGGCCACCTCGGCCGTGGTCGCCCGGCTCCTGGCCCGGCCCGACTCCCGCCGCCTGGCGCTGATCGGCGCGGGCAGCCAGTCGGAGTTCCAGGCGCTGGGCATGCGGGCGCTGCTCGGCATCCACGAGGTGGCGGTCTGGGACACCGACCCCGACGCCATGGCCAAGCTCGCCCGCAACCTCACCCCGCTGGGCTTCGACGTCACCGTGGCCTCCTCCGGCCGCGAGGCGGTGCGCGGCGCCGACGTCGTCACCACCTGCACCGCGGACAAGGCGCGCGCGGTCGTGCTGCCCGGCGAGTGGGTCGAGCCGGGGGTGCACCTCAACGCCATCGGCGGCGACTGCCCCGGCAAGACCGAGCTGGACCCCTCGATCCTGCTGCGCGACGACGTCACCGTCTTCGTCGAGTTCCCGCCCCAGACCCGCATCGAGGGCGAGATCCAGGCGATGCCGGCCGACTTCCCGGTGACCGAGCTGTGGCAGGTGCTCACCGGCCGCGCCCCCGGCCGGACGTCGGCCGCGCAGGTCACCCTGTTCGACTCCGTCGGCTTCGCGATCGAGGACCACTCGGCGCTGCGCTACGTGCGCGACCAGGTGCGCGGCACGCCGTGGGTGGACGACGTCGACCTGGTCGCCGAGCCCGAGGACCCGAAGGACCTCTTCGGCATGCTCGGCGCACTGACCCCGATCGGCTCCTGAGCGTCCGGCCTCCTCAGCCGGCCACGCGGTCGGCGGCCGCGCGCAGGGAGCGCAGCAGCAGCAGCTCCTCGGCCGAGCGGCGCAGCCAGGCGCGCAGCCCCGCCGGGTCGCTGCGGACGGCGTCGCGGGCGGCGCCCAGGTCGACCTGGCGGGTGTTGGCCTGCGCCCGCTGCGCCGGTGGCAGGCCGCGGGCCTCGGCACGGGACAGCGAGGTGAGCGCGGCGCCGACGTAGACGAGCTCGCGCACCTCGTCGACGCCGGCCAGCACCGCGTCGGCCGCGGCGGGGTCCCCGGCCGCGAGGTGGTCCAGCAGGGCGGCGGCGCGCTCGCGGCCGAGGGCGGCGGCGTCGGGGGAGGTCACCCCTCCACGGTGCCAGCCCCCCGTCCGGGCCGGCCGGACCGGGTGGTCCTCCGCACCCGGTCGTGCTCTGCACACAGGAGTGTGCAGAGCACGACCCGGCTCCGGAGGGCTTCAGGCGTCCCGGCGGGCGAAGGCCACCGCGGCCAGCCCGAGCAGGACGGCGACCTCGGCGGCGAACACCGCGAAGCCGGTCCACGGCTCGAGCAGCAGCGGGTTGAACGACTCCGGCACGGCGATCCGGGAGCCGGCGTTGCCCGGCATCAGCTTGGTCAGCCACTCGCCCAGCGCGCCGGGCAGCAGCATCACCAGGTTGCCGACCAGGAACACCAGCGCGAGCACCACCGACACCGCGGCGGCGGTGGAGCGCAGCAGCAGTCCCGCGGCCATCGCCAGCAGCCCGAGCCCGGCCATGTAGAGGCCGCTGCCGAGCAGCGCGCGCAGCACCCCGTCGTCGCCGAGCGAGAGGCCGATGCCCTCCGCGGAGAGGAAGGCGTTCCCGCCCAGCCAGCCGAGCACGGCGGTGACCACGCCGGCGACGAACAGCGTCCCCGACAGCACCAGCGCCTTGGCGGCGAGCACCGTCCCGCGGCGCGGTGTGGCGGCCAGGGTGGCGCGGATCATCCCCGTGCCGTACTCGGCGGTCACGGTCAGCGCGCCGAGCACCACCGCCGTCACCTGGGCGAACAGCAGGCCCCAGGTGATGAACGCCCCGACCGGCTCGCCGGTCTGCCCAGCGGCCAGGTCCGGGGCGACGAGAGCGCACACCAGGGTCGTCAGCCCCGCCCCGAGCGCCACCATCGCGGCCACCGACCAGCCGGTGGAGCGCACCGACCACAGCTTGAGCCACTCGGCGTGCACAGCGCGGCCGAGGCCGGTCCCCCGGGGGGCGGTGGGGGTCACGGCGGTCACCGGGTCACCTCGGCGGGACGGGCGGCGTACTCGACGCTGCCGGCGGTCAGGGTCATGAAGGCGTCCTCCAGCGAGGAGCGGACGAGGCCCAGCTCGTGCAGCACCAGCCCGGCGCCGGCGGCCAGCTCGCCGACCGCGACGGTGTCGGCGCCCTGCACCCGCAGCTCGTCGCCGTCCCGGGTGACGTCGGCGCCCGAGCGGCGCAGCAGGTCGGCCAGCGCGCCGGGCCGCGGTGCGCGGACCCGCACGAACGAGGCGGCGTGCTCGGCGATGAAGTCCGCGGTGGCGCAGTCGGCCAGCACCCGGCCCCGGCCGACGACGACGAGGTGGTCGGCGGTGAGCGCCATCTCGGCCATGAGGTGGCTGGAGACCAGCACGGTGCGGCCCTCGGCGGCCAGGTCGCGGGCCAGCGAGCGCACCCACCGGATGCCCTCGGGGTCCAGGCCGTTGACCGGCTCGTCGAGGACGACGACCGGCGGGTCGCCGAGCAGCGCGGCCGCGATGCCCAGCCGCTGACCCATGCCGAGGGAGAAGCGGCCGACCCGCTGGCCGGCGACCGCCTCCAGCCCGACCAGGCCGAGGACCTCCTCGACCCGGGCGGCCGGGATGCCGTTGGACGCGGCCAGCCAGCGCAGGTGCGCCCGGGCGGTGCGGCCGGGGTGCAGGGCGCGGGCCTCGAGCAGCGCGCCGACCGCGCGCAGCGGGGCGGGGGAGTCGGCGTAGCGGGCGCCGTCGACGGTGACCGTGCCGGCGGTGGGCCGGTCCAGCCCGATGACCATCCGCATGGTCGTGGACTTGCCGGCGCCGTTGGGACCGAGGAAGCCGGTGACCCGGCCGGGGCGGACGGTGAAGGAGACGTCGTCCACGGCGACGCGGTCGCCGTAGCGCTTGGTCAGGCCGGAGGCGACGATCACGGCGCCACCGCCGAGGGGGAGGAGGTCATGGCCGCGAGACTCCCGCCGGGCGGGGTGCCGGCACATCCGGGCCGGTCCCCCATCCGCCCCTGACCGCGGCTCCGGGAGGACCCTGGGTCAGGCGCTGCGGGGGAGGGGCGTGGCGGCTCCGGCGTCGTCGTCCAGCAGCCGGCGCAGGACCACCGCCGCCGTCCGCCCGGCCCGGTTGGCGCCGATGGTGCTCGCGCTCGGGCCGTAGCCGACCAGCTGCAGCCGGGGCTCCTCCACGGCGGTGGTGCCGTCCACCGGGACCACCCCGTCGCGGGTCCGCAGCCGCAGCGGCGCGAGGTGGCCGACGGCGGCGCGGAAGCCGGTGGCCCACAGGATCACGTCGGCCGGCACGGACCGGCCGTCGTCCCAGGCGACGCCGTCGGGGGTGATCCGGTCGAACACCGGCAGCCGGGTGAGCACGCCGGCGTCCAGCGCCCGGCGCACCCACGGCGTCACCACCAGGCCGGTCGCGCCGACGACGCTGCCGGGCATCCGGCCGGCGCGCACCGCCTCGGCGACGCGGGCGACCGCGGCCCGGCCCTGCTCCTCGCCGAAGGGCCCCTCCCGCCACACCGGCGGCCGGCGGGTCACCCAGGTGGTCCGGGCGACGGTGGCGAGCTCGCCGAGCAGCTGCACGGCCGAGGCGCCGCCGCCGACCACGACCACCGACCGCCCGGCGAACTCCGCCGCGCCGCGGTAGCCGACGGTGTGCAGCTGGCGGCCGCGGAAGGTCTCCTGGCCCGGGTAGTGCGGCACGAAGGGGCGGGTCCAGGTGCCGGTCGCGTTGACCAGCCCGCCCGCCCGCCAGGTCCCCCGGTCGGACTCGACGCGGAAGCGCCCCTCCCCGTCCCGGCGGACCGCGGTCACCCGCACCGGCCGCTCGACGGGCAGGGCGAAGCGCCGCTCGTACTCGGCGAAGTAGGCCGGCACCGCCTCCGCGGCGGGCAGGTCGTCCGAGGCCGGCTCGAACGGCAGCCCCGGCAGCTCGTGCACGCGGTGGGTGGTGGCGACGGTGAGCGAGGACCAGCGGTGCTGCCAGGCCCCGCCGGGTGCGGCGTCGGCGTCCAGCACGACGAAGCCCCGGCGGGGCGGGAACCCCAGCCGGGCCAGGTGGTACGCGGCCGACAGGCCGGCCTGGCCCGCGCCGATGACCACGACGTCGACGTCCCGCTCGCTGCTCACGTCCCGGCAACGCCACCGCGGCGGCCGGGCTTCCGCGGGTCAGCCGATCGCGATCACGAAGACCAGGTAGATGACCAGCAGCAGCGCGAGCAGCACGAAACCGAAGCCGAGGGTGACCCAGCGGTGGATGGACGTGAGCAGCTCGGTCTGCCGCTCGAGCTGGCTCAGCTGCGCCCGGCGGAAGGTGTCGGTGCGCTCCTGCTCGGACGTCGGACGGGTGTCCATCTCGGCGGCTCCCCCTGGTCGGTGCTGCGGCGAGCCGACGGTAGGGCCGGCACCCCCGGGAGGCGAGGAGCGACGCCCGCCGGGGCGTCTCGAGTGGCCCTCCGGCCTCCGGCACCGCAAGGTCGGGGACGGACCGGTGAGCAGCGCCGGCGACCCGGCGGCCCGACGCAGGACGCCGGGCTCCCGCTCGAGGAGGGCAGCCCCCGCATGCGCGCCATGGTCTACCGCGGGCCGTACCAGGTCCGGGTCGAGGACAAGGACGTCCCGGCGATCGAGCACCCCAACGACGCGATCGTGCGGGTCACCCTGGCCGCCATCTGCGGCTCCGACCTGCACCTCTACCACGGCCTGATGCCGGACACCCGGGTCGGGCACACCTTCGGCCACGAGTTCATCGGCGTCGTCGAGCAGGTGGGCCCCTCGGTGCAGAACCTCGCCGTCGGCGACCGGGTGATGGTGCCGTTCAACGTCTTCTGCGGGTCGTGCTGGTTCTGCGCGCGCGGGCTGTACTCCAACTGCCACAACGTCAACCCGAACGCGACGGCGGTCGGCGGCATCTACGGCTACTCCCACACCACCGGCGGCTACGACGGCGGCCAGTCGCAGTACGTCCGCGTGCCCTTCGCCGACGTCGGCCCGGTGCGGATCCCCGAGTGGATGCACGACGAGGACGCCGTCTGCCTGACCGACGCCGCCGCGACCGGCTACTTCGGCGCCCAGCTCGGCGAGATCGCCGAGGGGGACACCGTCGTCGTCCTCGGCGCCGGGCCGGTCGGCCTGATCGCCGCGCAGTCGTCGTGGCTCATGGGTGCCGGGCGGGTGATCGTCGTCGACCACCTCGAGGAGCGCCTGCAGAAGGCGCGGACCATGGCCTACGCCGAGGTGCTGAACTACGACGAGCTCGACGACGTCGTCGTCGAGCTGAAGAAGCAGACCGACTACCTCGGCGCCGACGTCGTCATCGAGGCGGCCGGCGCGGAGGCCGACGGCAACTTCCTGCAGCAGGTGACCGGCACCAAGCTCAAGCTGCAGGGCGGGTCCCCGGTCGCGCTCAACTGGGCGATCGACGGGGTCCGCAAGGGCGGCACGGTCTCCGTGGTCGGCGCCTACGGGCCGATCCCCAACGCGGTGAAGTTCGGTGACGCGCTGAACAAGGGGCTGACCCTGCGGATGAACCAGACGCCGGTGAAGCGCCAGTGGCCGCGGATGTTCGAGCACGTGCGCAACGGCCACCTGACCCCGCGCGAGGTGGTCACCCACCGGTTCCCGCTCGAGCACATCGCGGAGGCGTACCACGTGTTCTCGAGCAAGCTGGACGGCTGCATCAAGCCGCTCGTCCTGCCCGACGCGGCCTGAGGAGAGCGCGACGATGACCGATCCCGACATCCCGAGCGCCTACGTCCGCGACAAGCGCACCCCGCCGCCGAGCCGCGAGGAGCTGCGGGCCCGGATCCCCGGCTGGGGCGTCGACCTCGACCCGGCCGACCGGCCCTCCCACCCGAGGCTGCAGTACCCGGCCGACACCGGCGCGCACTGGGACTTCCCCGAGCGCCAGCCGGGCGGCGAGGGCCGGGAGCACTCGATCGAACACGCGTTCGTCACCCCCGTCTTCGGTACCGCGCAGCCGCTGCGGGGGCCGTCCGGAGCGATCCGGCGCTACGCCTACCGGCGGTTCAGCGAGGGCCGGCTGGCGCACTGGCTGCTGCTGGTGGCCGGCGACCGCGTCGACGCCTGGGAGCACCACCTGCGGTCGTTCGTCTCCGGCCGTCCCGACGTGCCCGCCACGGGCGTGCGCACCGAGCTCACCCACGGCGGGCTGCGGTCGCGGCGCGGGCGCTCGGACGTCCGCCACCAGCTCCTCGACCCGGTCGTCGTCGTGGGCCCCTGGGTGGCCGGCGCGGGCGCCGCGGTGCTCGGTGTCCGGAGGCTGCTGCGGGCCGTCCGCGGCTAGAGCTGCGGACCGCGCGTGACCCCGCTCGACGAGCTGCCCCGCATCGGCGCGCCGGCCACCCGGGCGCTGCACGGTGCCGGCCACACCGGCCTGGGGCAGCTCGCCGGCGTCCCGCGCACGGAGCTGGCCGCCCTGCACGGCGTGGGCCCGAAGGCGCTGCGCCTGATCGAGGAGGCGCTCGCCGAGCACGGGTTGCGGCTGGGCTGAGCCCGGGCGGGGCCTGAGGAGCCCGGCGTACGAGGTCGTCCCCTCCGGGAGGGGGGTCACTCTCAGGGGGTCGCTCCGGTGGCGGTGGGTTCGGCCGTGGGCGCCGTCGTGGCGGGTGCTGCGGTGGTGGTCGGTGCGGTGGTGGTCGGGGCGGTGGTGGTCGGTGCCGTGGTGGTGGGCGCGGTCGTGGTGGGTGCGGTCGTGGTGGTGGGTGCCGTGGTGGTGGGTGCCGTGGTGGTGGGTGCGGTCGTGGTGGTGGGTGCCGTGGTGGTCGGTGCCGTCGTGGTGGACACGGTGGTGTCGGGCGCGGTCGTGGTCGGTGCGGTGGTGGTCGGTGCGGTGGTGGTCGGGGCGGTGGTGGTGGGCACGGTGGTGGTGGGCGCGGTCGTGGTGGGTGCCGCGGTGGTGGTGGGCGTGGTGGTGGTGGTCGGGGTGCCGGTCCCGGTCGGGGTCGCCGCGGACGAGGTGGCCGTCGGAGGGGAGCTCGTCAGAGGTGGCGTCGTCTCCGGTGGCGCTGTCTCCGGTGGCGCTGTCTCCGGTGGCGTCGTGGTGGGGAGCGCCTGGGCGAGCGGGGTGTCCGTGGCCTCCTGAGGCGTGGTGGTCCCGCCACCGGTGGTCCGGCGCTCCTCAGGCGTTGGCGACGACGCGGGGAGTGGCGGGTCCGTGAGGGTCATCGGGTCGGCACGGTCGGGGCCCGGCCCGTCCGCCGTCGAGGTGTCGGCGTCCTCCGTCCCCGCGGCCCGCGCACCCGTGGCCTCGCCGTCCGCGGGGTCCTGGGAGGCCTGGACGACGCCCACCCCGCCGAGGAGCACGGCCACGAGGCCGGTCCCGGCCAGGAGGTGCCTGGCCCTCCCGGGCACCCGACGGGACGGGGCCGCCGAGGTCGCCCGGCCGAGGATGAAGAGGCCCACGAGGCGCCGTCGGCGGGGCGGAGCAGCGGGGACGGCCGGGCGGGTGCCCGGGTCGCCGGCGATCAGCGCCTCCGCCTGGCGGGCCTGGATGCCGGACTTGTCCGACAGGACCAGCTGCGGCAGGAACAGGAACACGAGGAACCCGGCCGCGGCCACGGCCGCCACGACGAGGAACACCAGGGCGACGGAGTCGGCGAACCCGGTCCGGAACGGCAGCGCCAGGGAGCCGGGCAGGCCCTGGACGAAGGAGGTGTCCGACAGGTCCCCGCCGGCGGGCAGCCGACCGCTGCCCACGGCCTCGGCCACCCGGGGGTCGGCCGCCGCGGACGCGGTCACTGCCGCCCCGATGTCGGCGGGCAGGCGGCTGAAGAGCACCGACAGGAACGCCGCGGTGCCGATCGTGGCGCCCATCTGGCGGAAGAAGGTGACCGACGAGGTGGCCACGCCCATCTGGGAGGGCGCGACGGCGGTCTGCACCGCCAGCACGGCGGGCTGCATGTTGAACCCCAGGCCCACACCGAGGAGCACCATGAGCGGCGCCAGCGCCAGGACAGAGGTGTCCGCGCCGACGACGGACGACAGTGCGACCAGCGCGGCGGTCATCAGCACGGTGCCCGCCAGGGGGAACACCCGGTAGCGGCCGGTCCTCGCGATCGCGACACCGGAGCTCGAGGCGCCGAGCGCGATGCCGACGACCAGCGGGATCATCTGCAGGCCCGCGACCGTGGCGCTCGAGCCGTGCACGATCTGCAGGTACTGCGGCAGCAGCAGCAGGCCGCCGAACATGCCGGCGCCCACGACCGCGCTGCCCGCGGTGGCGACGGTGAAGCTGCGGTTGCCGAACAGCCGCAGCGGCAGCAGCGCCTCGTCCCCGTAGGCGCGCTCGGCCGCCAGGAAGAGCCCCAGACCCACGGCGCCGATCGCGTAGCACGACAGCGCGTCGGCCGAGGTCCAGCCCCAGGTGCGGCCACGCTCGGCGACGACGAGCAGCGGCACGATGCAGGTGACCAGCGCCAGCGCGCCGGGCCAGTCGATGCGGTGCTCGCGCCGCTCGTGCGGCAGGTGCAGCACCCGGAAGACGGCGGCGAACGCCAGCAGGCCCAGCGGCACGTTGACCAGGAAGACCCACCGCCAGCCGTCGACGCCCAGCAGTGCGGACCGGCCGGCGAGGAACCCGCCGACGACCGGTCCCAGCACGCTCGAGGCGCCGAACACGGCCATGAAGAAGCCCTGGTACCGCGAGCGCTCCCGCGGCGGCACGATGTCGCCGATGATCGCCAGCGCCAGCGACATCAGGCCGCCGGCGCCGATGCCCTGGACGGCACGGAAGGCGGCCAGCTGGTACATGGAGCCGGCCAGCCCGCAGAGCACCGATCCCAGGACGAAGACGGCGATGGCGAACAGGTAGAAGGGCCGCCGGCCGTAGACGTCGGAGAGCTTGCCGTAGAGCGGCGTGGAGATCGTCGAGGTGATCAGGAACGCCGTCGTCGCCCATGCCTGCAGGTCGTAGGCCTGCAGGTCGTCGGCGATGGTGCGGATCGCGGTGGCGGCGACGGTCTGGTCGAGGGCGGCGAGGAACATGGCGACCATCAGCCCGGCGATGATCGTGAGGATCTGCCGGTGGGTGAAGGCGCCGTCCTCGCCCGGTGCGGCGGCGGCCGCTCGCGTTGCCCGGTGCCTGGCCGCGGTGGTGGAGGGGGTCCGGGTCACGAACTGCCCGCCTGCGGGAACGGGGCGACCGGCACGGTGGCGGGTCCGCGGTGCGTCCGGGCCGGTGGGCCTCGTCGCCCGGGCTCCGATCTGGAACGGGTGCCGGGTCATGCTGCTCCTCGGTGGACCGGCTCCCCGGTGCCGACGGGCGCGCGTCACGCGCGACGGCCGGCGTGTCGACGGTCTCCCTGGCGGATCCGGCTGCTGCTTCCGGATGGGGTCCGAGGACCAGGCCCGGCCACACGCTAGGGCCGCCGTGGAGACGACCACATCCGTCGCAGGTCGCGTTCCGGGCGTCCGACCACCGAGTGGGGGAGGACCGTGGTCCCCTGCGACCCGAGGAGGGCGTCGCCGCCGCGTCCGGCGTCGGACGACCGGGGAGGCCAGGTCCTCCTGGACGGCGGAGGGAGCCGTCCAGGAGGTGGGGACGACGGCCTGGGACGCGACCGCGGGGCCTGAGGTGCCCGGCCGCAGGGCACGGGAGGTGAGCTGGGTGCGCCATCAGGGACCCGAATACCGAACCCGCTGATCGAGCGACTTGGGGATGCCATTCTGCGGTCCATCTGCAGTGGTCACTCGACCTGCACAGGAGCGAGCGGTGGCTTGTCGACCTGCACGGACGTCCCGCGGGCGGGTGGTGTCGAGAATGACCGTGATCGCTGGCAGTCAACGGCCGCGAATGGTCCGGAATGGCTCTCCTGGGAACTGGCTGCGGACTGCCAGTCCTTCTGCCGGAGGCGCCGGCGGCCGCTCCGGCGGTGCCCGCTGAGGTGTGCCGAGCATCGCCCGCCGTCCCGACGGGCAGTGGCTGAGCACCCGGGTCGACCTCAAGACGACCACCCGGCGCGGCTACGAGAGCGCGCTACGGACGCACGTGCTGCCCGTCTGGAGGCCGGTCCGGCTCGCCGACGTCACCTACCAGGGCGTGGCCGGCTGGGTCGCCGACCTGCACCGCTCCGGACTCAGTGCGGCCACGGTGCGGCAGGTCCACCGCGTGCTGTCGCTGGTGCTGACCTTCGCCGTCCGCGACGGCCGGCTGGCGCGCAACCCTGCGACCGACGTGCCCCTGCCGGGTGCCGAAGGCACGGAGCGGGTCTTCCTCGCCCGCCAGCAGGTCGATGCCCTGGCCGCGGCCGCCGGGCGGCGCCGGCTGGTCATCTACTTCCTCGTCTACACCGGCGTCCGCTACGGCGAGAGGGCGGCACTGCGGGTGCGCGCCCCCGACCTGCTGCGCCGCCGCGCCCTCATCACCGAGGCGGTCGCCGACGTCAACGGCCACGCCGTGTTCGGCACGCCCAAGACCCACCAGCGGCGGCAGGTGCCGGTGCCGCGCTTCCTCGCCGACGAGCTCGCCGCGCAGGTGGCGGGCAAGGGGCCGGCGGAGTTCGTCTTCACCGCCGAGAGGGGCGGGCTGCTGCACCTGCGCAACTTCCGCCGGCTGAGCGTCGCCCCAGCCGTCCGCGCTGCCGGGCTGCAGTGCCTGACGCCCCTGTGCTGCGGCACACGGCTGCCTCCCTGGCGATCGCCAGCGGAGCGAACGTCGAGGTCGTGCAGACCATGCTGGGGCACCAGTCGGCCACGATGACCTTGGACCTGTACGGGCACCTGCTGGCGGATCAGCTGGACGAGGTCGCAGACGCGATGGACGCCGCCCGACCGAACGGCGCCACTCAGCGAGTTGCCGCATCGATCACTGCTCTGCCTGTCGTCACGTGACCGAGGCGGTCGGCCTCACGACGACACGGGGGATCTCGGCCCTGCGCACCTTGCGCCGTCGGTGTCGCACCGGGGTCGCGCAGCGCAGAGAGCGTGGTTCTGTCGATCTCGCACGTCTCCAGTGCTGCTGGCGAGGCGATGGGTGGATGCGGTGAAGTCGGGTGCGCGGGGGCTCGAGCCGAGCCAGTGAGCCGACGGTTCGGCGAATCGAGGTGTCCCTGAGGGCGGCTTCAGGGACAGATGCCAAGGCGACCGTGACCCGAGCGTGGTCGGTCGCCAGGGCAAGCAGCGGAACCTAGTCTGCGGGTCGTGCGTCCGCCCTCACCGATGGACCGTGCGGTGCTGGACGTCGTACAGCAGGAGCTTGCCGCGTACGGCGACGTCGCTGACACACAGCACGTCTGGGGAGAGAGCCCCGAGATGTGGTTCGTCGAAGTGCAGCCGGTCAACAGGCGCGCTGCCCCTCTGAGCCTGGCCTTCGACGGGTGTGACCTGCTCAACGTGAACGTAGGCGCGACCTGGTTCGAGGTTTTCCCCTTCGGTGATGACTCGCTCGACCACCTGCGCGCCATCGTCCGGGCCGTGCTCGCCGGTCGCGTCGAGGAAGCTCCTCCACGGGGCAGCGCCTTCGCCCGCCTGTACACGGAGGCCGGGACCATGAGGGTCGGGCACGTCCACTGGGCGTTGCCTTGGGCATGGCGATTCGTCCGGCGCTACGAGCCGTACGGCGACCCCGTCACCTTGGGTTGAGGCAGCCGGACTCACGTGCGTCCAGGGCCCGCACCCCCACCCGCGCTGCCCCTGCATGGGCCGTTCAGGGACACATGGGACCAAGCGCCGAGCCACCGGAAGGACAGGAATGGGCTGGGACGAGACAACCGTGGTCACCTACGCGGATCTCCAGGCGGGTGCCAGGCCAGGTGGCGAGGTCAGGGTCGAGGGCGGCGGACTGGTCCGTGGTGCCGACCTGTCGAACTGGAAGGTGTCGTGGCTGTTGTTCGCCGAGGCGACAAGTCCGCTGAGCAGCCTGCTTCCACGACCGTTGAAGCCCGGGCGCGTCGGCCGCGAGATCCCGCTCTTCCTCGAGTGCGACTTCAGTGGACTGACCTGCCCCGCCTTCGACCCGGTGATTGCGCGGTTCGTCCGCTGCCGGTTCGAGCGCGTGGACATCGAGTTGAACCTGGGTACCGCCAGCGCGCACTTCGAGGACTGCACCTTCTCGGGTCGGTGGGACGGCAACTTCGACGCGCGCCCACACGCCCTCGATCCGGCCAAGCGAGTCACCGTTCGCGGCAACGACTTCACCGGCTGCCGGGGGATCGGCCTCCAAGGTGGCATTGACTGGACGGCCAACACCTTCGACTTGTCGCTGCACCTCGTCCTGTGGCGGGGTGATCCGAACTGGGGACAGATCCGCCAGATCGCCGAGGAAGACGGCTACCTCCGGAACGTCGTCAGCTCAATCGAGGGCCACGGTCCCTTCGGCCTCGGGCAGGACTGGGCTGTCCTCGACCGCGAACACGTCGCGGACGACCTGTGGACCCGTCTCCGTCGAGCCTGCCGGTAGGACGGTGGGTGTCCCTGAGTGGGGCGCTCAGGGACACGTGAGGCCCGGCTCCCTCGGAGGGCGGCTTCAGCGACGCCACTCGTCTGGACCGAACACCTTTGTCCGAGTGGCACGCTCGTGGTCAAGGTCCGTGTCGAAGACCTCACGGGCGATCGTTCGGGAGTCGTGGTGGCCCAGCCACCGGACCTCATACAGCAGGTCCTCACCGACAACGACCTGGTCCGCGTCCCAGAGGTTCAGCATCTCGTCGAGCAGGTCGTCCATGGACCATCCGAGGTGGAACGGGTGCTCAACAGCGGCGGCGGACACCCATGCGTCCGCCGTCGTCTTCGGCGTTCCCCACCGTCGCCACCAGAGGTGGCCTCCGATCCGCTCCCAGAAGACCGCCGGGAGGACAAGCACGTGCCCGGTGTCCGTTCCATCGGGGCTTCGCAACTCGCCTGCTCGCCGCTTGAGGACAGCCTCGCCCGGCCCGCCCCCTCGAGGGTAGCCGATGGGACATCGGAGTCACGCGAGCACCACTGCCTCAGCCGCGACCTCGGGATGCATCAGGAATCGAAGGCAAGCCGCATGAGCGAAGAACTGCTGCTCCTGCTGCTGGGCGTTCGGTGCGCGCCAGTTGGCGACGACGACGAGTGCGCACGGGTCGATGCCCTGGGTCTCGACTCCCTGACCACAGAAGGCGCACATCACGTCGACCGACGTGCTCACAACTGTCCTCGAGTGGGCCGCTCCAGGACATCCCGGCCGGCCCACCAGTACGGCGGCCTCTGCGACACCTTCGGGACGCGTCCAACACGCCTTCGCCCTTCACTGCTCGCGAGGGCACGATGCGGTCGTGGATGGGAGGGAGGAGAAGCCGAACCGGCAAGGAACCGTCGCCTACGGCGAGGACGGCTTCCCCGTGGTGCCCAAGTACCGCCAGCGCACCTGGGCCGGCCTGCGGTGGCCGGAGCAGAGAGCCGTCCTGCGTGCCGCTCGACGTGGAGAGACGCATCCCGACGCTGCTACAGCAGAGGCCGCGCGTGACTGGGCGCGGGACGTCCTGGCACCCGAGCCACCATCGCGAGCACTGCGGCAGGTCCTGCTGCGTCTGGTGGAGGACCCGTTCGGTGGGACGCTGGGACAACTGTTCGGGGAGCGCCGCGCCGCGCGCCGCACTCTCGCTGTCAGACCCCCGCGGCAGGCGGAGCACCCTCGCGCTGACCGTCCCTAGGTGGGCCGCTCGGGGACGCCGGCCACGGCTCCGCGTCGAGGGACTCCTGCCTCGGACCGCCGGACTTCGCTTGCCGACAACGCCGTCCGAGTGGGTTCCACCACGGTCACTGCTGGATGCCGTCTCGACGCGAGAACCGGGTGGGTCTGCCGATGACCGGAACGACCACGTGATGCATCGGGCGTCGAGTGCCGCCCCCTCCATGAGGAGCGACCGTGCCCCTTGTCCGTCGAGTCGGCGCCATTGTGCTGGCCCTCGCTGCCATCGTCGTCTGGTTCGTGATGGCCCCCGGCGAGTCCAGTGACCGTTCCTCGGACATCGTGAGTGCGTTGGCCGACTACGAGGTCAACGAGGCGCGCACCCAGGGTGCGCCGCAGCAGCAGGTGGTCAACGGGTGGGTCGCGAAAGACCTGCTGACCGTCATCGCGGAGCAGCAGAACGACTCCGTCAACGATGATCGGCTGCCTGCGCTTGTGGTGCTGGTCGTGCTGGGACTGGCCCTGCACATCGCGACGTCCACGCGGCCTGCCGAGGCTGATGGTGTGGCCTCCGCATCAGGCGTGCCGGCAGCGGACCCGAGCCCCGAGCCGTCTCGCGCTGTGTGAGCGCACGGGAGGGGCGGGCTTCGACCTGCTGTCCGCCGACGGGTCTCAGGTCGGGTCCGTTGTCATCCCAGGCCGCGCGCGGGGAGGGCGACGCTGTGCCTGACATCACGTCCCTGGCCGCGCCGCCGCGGGCGCAACCGCGCTGGCACCGCGTCCCTCGTGCCGCCGGGACGGGTGTGCGGACAGTGGCTGCTGAGGACGCGCTGCGGACTCCGTGCGAACTGCAGCGGCGCCGGAGAGGTGCTCCTGAGCGACTGGAGGAGACGAACGTGCAGGTCAGCGGCCTGCCGTCCTGGTGCGCCATCAGGGACTCGAACCCCGAACCCGCTGATTAAGAGTCAGCTGCTCTGCCAATTGAGCTAATGGCGCGTGTCCCCGGGGCGTCCCCGGTCACGAGGGAGAACGATACCAGCGCCCGGGTCGGGCCCGCCGGGGACCGTCCCCGCACGGACCCCCCTCCTCCGCCGCGGCGGGGACACTGGGCACGGCGGCTCCGGCCGGAGCGGCGCCAGGGGACAGGGAGACGACGAGGTGCGACGGACAGCGACCCTGGTCACGGCAGGGGCGATCGCCCTGCTCGGTGGGTGCAGCGGAGGGGGCGACGCGCCGGCGACGGCGGCGCCGACCACCACCACCACCACCGCCGCCGACGTCGCCCCTGCACGGGTCGAGCTGTCCCCGGCCGACGGGGCGACCGACGTGGCCCCCGCCGACCCGGTGGAGATCTCCGTCACCGGCGGCGAGGTCACCGAGGTGACGGTCACCGACGAGTCCGGCGCCGAGGTGCCCGGCGCGGTGGCCGACGGCGGGACCGAGGGCACCGAGGTGTGGACGCCGGAGGACGCACTCGACTACGGCACCACCTACACCCTCACCGCCGCGGCGGAGAACGCCGACGCCGAGACCGCCGAGGCCAGCAGCACCTTCACCACCGTCAGCCCGGAGGCCCTCACCACCCCCGCGATCGGCCCGCTCGACGGGCAGACCGTCGGCGTGGGCATGCCGATCCGGGTGTACTTCGAGGAGCCGGTCGTGGACCGGGCCGCCGTCGAGAGCCGGCTGCTGGTCACCAGCTCGACCCCCACGGACGGCGTGTGGAGCTGGGTCGACGACACCGAGGTGCACTTCCGCCCGTCGGAGTACTGGCCGGAGAACACCGACGTCACCCTGGAGGCCGACCTCCACGGCGTCGAGATCGGCGAGGGCGTGTGGGGGGAGCAGGACCGCACGGTGGCCTTCACCATCGGCGAGCGGCACGTCTCCGTCGCGGACGCAGGCACCCACCGGCTGCAGGTCTACGACGGCGACCAGCTGGTGCAGGACTTCCCGATGAGCGCCGGCAGCCCGGACAACCCGAGCTACAACGGCCCGCACGTGGTCACCGAGATGAACACCGAGCGGATCATGGACTCGAGCACCTACGGCGTGCCGGTGGACAGCCCCGACGGCTACCGGACGCCGGTGCAGTGGGCGGTGCGGCTCTCCGACAGCGGCGAGTTCGTGCACGCCGCCCCGTGGTCGGTGGCCCAGCAGGGCCGGGAGAACGTCTCGCACGGCTGCATCAACCTCTCGACCGAGAACGCCCGCTGGTTCTTCGAGTTCTCCCAGCCCGGCGACGTCGTCGAGATCCGCAACTCCGCCGCCGGCACGCTGACCTCCGACATCTCTGACTGGACCATCCCCTGGGAGGAGTGGACGGCGGGCAGCGCGCTGGCGTGACCGTGGTTTCTCCAGGGACGACCGCGGGCACCACCTGGGCGTTTTCCTGGGGAGGGGAGCGTCGTGGACACCTGGTTGATCGTGCTGCTCGTCGTCGTCGCGCTGGTCGTGCTGGTCCTGGTCGGGCTGGCCCTCGCCAAGCGCAGCCGGGTCGCCTCGGCCCGCCGCCGGGAGCAGCAGCGCGCCCAGGCGCGCGAGCACCTGGAGGAGGCGCGGCTGCGCGGGGCGCAGGCGGAGAAGGAGCAGGCGCTGGCCGAGGAGCAGGCCGCCCGCGCCCGCCGCGAGCGTGCCGAGGTCGAGGAGCGCACCCGCCTGGCCGAGCAGGAGGCCCGACAGCGGGCCGCCTCCGCGCAGGAGCACGCCAGCGCCGCCGAGCGGCTGCGTGCCGAGGCCGAGAAGCTCGCCCCGGGACTGGCCGACGGCCGGCACGGCGGCGGTGACCACGTCACCGACCCGGACGCCACCCGCCGCATCGAGGGGGGCCAGGCACCGGTGGCCGGCGACGGCCGCGGGGGGTCGACCCGCCGCTGACGCCGTCCCCGCCGCTCAGTTCCGGCGGCCGCCGCGGTCTGTCCTCCGGGAGGGGCCGCACCGGCCCCGGGACGACCGGAGGGGACCGTGGCCGACCTGCTCGCCATCGGCACGCGCAAGGGGCTGTGGCTGGCCCGCAGTGACGACGACCGCCGCAGCTGGACCCTCGACGGGCCGCACCTGCTCGCGCAGGAGGTGGCCGCGGTCGGCCTCGACGTCCGCGGGTCCGCGCCGCGGCTGCTGGCCGGCGTCCAGTACGGGCACTGGGGGCCCACCGTCACCTGGTCCGACGACCTGGGCGCCACCTGGTCGGAGACCGACGAGGGGGCCATCCGCTTCCCCGCCGACACCGGGGCCGCGCTCGCCCGCGTCTGGCAGCTGCGGCCCGACGCCGCCGGGCGCTCCGGCCTCGTGTGGGCCGGCTGCGAGCCGCACTCGCTGTGGCGCAGCGAGGACGGCGGCCGCTCGTTCACCCTCGTCCGCGGTCTGTGGGACCACCCGCACCGCCCGTCCTGGGCACCGGGCGGCGGCGGCGGCGCCGTGCACACCGTGCTGCCGCACCCGACCGGGGAGCGCCTGGTGGTGGCGATGAGCACCGGCGGGGTCTACCTCAGCGAGGACGGCGGCGGCTCCTGGCAGCCGCGCAACAAGGGCATCGGCGCGGTCTTCCTGCCCGATCCCGCGCCCGAGTACGGGCAGTGCGTGCACAAGGTGGCCGTCGACGCCGGCGACCCCGACCGCCTGTACGCGCAGAACCACTTCGGCGTCTACCGGACCGACGACGCCGGGGGTGCCTGGACCTCGATCGCCGACGGCCTGCCGGCCGACTTCGGCTTCCCGGTGGTGGCCTCGCCGACGACCCCGGGCACGGCCTGGGTGGTGCCGCTGGTCGCCGACGCGCAGCGGGTGCCCCCGGACGGCCGGCTGCGCGTGCACCGCACCCGGGACGCCGGCGCCACCTGGACCGAGCTCGGCGCCGGGCTGCCCGACGCCACCTGGACCGCGGTGCTCCGCGACGCCGTCTGCGTGGACGAGGCCGACCCGACCGGCGTCTACGTCGGCACCCGCGACGGCTGCGTGTACGCCAGCGCCGACGAGGGGGAGTCGTTCACGCTGGTGGCCGACCACCTGCCCGACGTGCTGTGCGTGCGCGCGGCGCGGCTGCCGTGACCGTCGAGGTGCTGCTGCCCGGCGTCCTGGCCGACCTGGCCGGTGGCTCCCGGCGGCTGGAGGTGGACCCCGCCGACCCCACGCTGGCCGGGCTGCTCGACGCCCTGGCCGCTCGCCACCCGGTGCTCGAGCGGCGGATCCGCGACGAGGCCGGCGCGCTGCGCCGGTTCGTCAACGTCTACGTGGACGGCGACGACGTCCGGTTCGCCGCCGGGTTGGGCACGGCCGTGCCCGCGGGCGCGGTCGTGCAGGTGCTGCCCTCGGTGGCCGGGGGCTGACCGCCGGTCAGAGCATGGCCAGGGTGGCGCACTCGGGGCAGAGCTGCTGCTCCTCGTACCCCTCCGGCGGCCACTGGACCTGCTCGTCGACGGCGACGTAGGCGCCGCACAGCGACTTGCGGCTGCGGCCGGTGACCCGGCCGATCGTCGCGTGCGCCGGGCCGATCTGGCGGGGCTGGAGCCCGTCGGGGCTGCCGACCGAGCCGACCATGACGACCGCGTGCGCGGTCCCGTAGGAGTAGGCGGTGGTCATGGCGCCAGGGTCCGAGCCCGCGCCGGGCCGGGCCAGCACCGCCCGGTGCGTGTCGGGCGCAGGGCGGTGCAGGCGTCCCAGCCGCCCCACCTGGCACGGGCGCCGCGCCCCGGCACGCCGGGGGCGTCCGCCCTCGGCGGACGGGCGGGTGCCGGTGGGGGACCGGCGGGCACGATGGCGGGGACCGGGAGGAAGGGGGAGCGGGTGCCGCTGCCGCGCGCGCTGGCGCCCCTGCGCTCCCCGGCCTACCGCCGGCTGGCGGGCTCCCTCGCGCTGTCGCTGGTCGCCAACGGCTCGTGGGCGGTCACCGTCGTCTGGCAGGTCGTCGCCCTCGGCGGCGGCCCGGCGGAGCTGTCCCTGGTCAGCGGGCTGTCCGCGGCCGGGACCCTGGCCGTGGCCCTGCCCGGCGGGGTGCTGGCCGACCGCGTGCCGCAGCGGCACCTGCTGCTGGCGGTGACGCTGCTGTCGGCGGTGCCGGTGGCCGCGGTGGGCGGGCTGTCGCTGGCCGGCGTGCTGCCGCTGCCCCTGCTCGCCGTCGTCGGACTGCTCGGCGGGGTGGCGCTGGGGCTGCACCACCCGGCCTACTCGGCGCTGGTGCCCGCGCTGCTGCCGCCGGAGCAGCTCCTCGCGGCCAACGGGCTCGAGGGGGCCGTGCGCCCGGGCGCTGTACCAGGTGGCCGGGCCCGCGGCGGCCGGGCTGCTCGTGGCCGCGCTGTCCCCGGGCGCCGCCCTGCTGGCCACCGCGGCCGCCTCGCTCGGCGCCACGCTGTGCGTCCTCCGGCTGCCGCTGCTGCCGGTGCACCGCGACGTCGCGGCCGGCCACCCCGCGGGGGCGCTGCTCGCCGACCTGCGCGAGGGCCTGGCGTTCCTGCGGCGCACCCGCTGGCTGCTGGCCACGCTGCTGTTCGGCTCGCTCGTGCTGCTGACCACCGGGCCGCTGCAGGTGCTCGCGCCCTTCGCCCTGCGGGACCGGGCCGGCGGCGGCCCGGTGCAGCACGCGCTGGTGCTGGCCGCCTTCGGCGTCGGCGGCGCGCTCAGCTCGCTGGTCGTGGCCTCCCGCCCCCTGCCGCGCCGCTACCTGACCACCGCGATGGCGCTGTGGGCGGTGGGCTGCCTGCCGCTGGCGGTGTTCGGCACCGCCGAGCGCGTCGGGCCGATGGTCGCCGCCGGGCTGGTGGCCGGCGCCGGCATCCACGGCGGCATGGTGGTCTGGGGCACGCTGCTGCAGCGGCGGGTGCCCGCGGCGCTGCTCGGCCGGGTCTCCAGCCTGGACTTCGTCGTCTCCGGCGCGCTGGCGCTGGTGTCGGTGGCGCTGACCGGGCCCCTGAGCCAGGGGGTCGGGCTGTCGGCGACCTTCCTGGTGGCCGGTCTCGCGCCGCCGGTGCTCGCCGTCCTGGTCCTGCTGGTCGCGCGGCTGCCCGCCGACGAGCGCGCCCACCCGCTGGACCGCGCCGCGCCGCGCCGTCACGGCAGGAGCGGCGGGAGGCCGCGGAGCACCGAGCGGGGCACCGAGGGGGGCACCGAGCGGGGCACGCTACGGTCGGGCGCGATGGTCCGGCGTCCAGCCTGTGGCGCCGGACCGGGCGGCCTCCGGGCCCCGGGACACGAGTGACGGTGCGGTGGTCGAGGACACGCGCGGACGGCGCGCGGCCAGGGGCCCCGGCGCGGGCGGGCCCGACGGCGTCCCGGCGGACGGCCCGGCCGACGGCGTCGCCGGTGACGGCCGGGTCGACGCGGCCCTGATGCGGGCGACCGAGCAGGTCCTGCGGCTGGAGGCGGACCTGGCCGCCGCCCGCGAGCAGCTGGCCGGCCTGGAGACGGCGCTGCAGAGCAACCGGCGCATCGGCATGGCCCTGGGCATCCTCATGGCACTGCGCAAGGTCGACGAGGCCGCGGCCTTCGAGCTGCTGCGCACCGTCAGCAGCCGCCGCAACCGCAAGCTGCGCCTGGTGGCCGAGGACGTGATCCGCACCGGGACGGTCGAGTGGGAGCCCCCGCCGGAGGTCGGCCGGAGCTGAGCGCGGGACCCCTTGCCGACGCCCGGACGGGGCGGGCAGGCTGGAGGCGTTCCGGGCCGGGTCGTCAGCCGGGAGGCCGCCGTGGAGGCGCACGTCGGGGACAGGATCGTCGTCCGTTCCACGCACCAGGGGGAGCCGGAGCGCACCGGCGTCGTCCTCGAGTGCCACGAGCCCGACGGCGGGCCGCCGTACCGGGTGCGGTGGGAGCCCGACGGGCACACCGGCCTGTTCTTCCCGGCCGGCACCGCGACCGTCGTGGAGCCCGACGCGTCCCGGGGGTGAGCCGCCGCACCCGGCGGCGTCGCCCACCGGCCGGGTCGCACCGGCTCGACGGCGGTGTCAGCCCAGCTGGGCGGCGACCAGCGGCTCGAGGGTCAGCCCGGGCTTGCCGTTGCGCACCACGCCCATGACCCACTTGGTGGTGAAGAGCGCGAGCAGCTCGCCGTCGCTGCGCTGCATCACCTCGGTGCCGGAGCTGGCGGTGATGCCGGCGACCGACGCCTCGTCGGTGCGCATCGCCAGCGTGTAGGGCAGCGGCTCGAGGTGCACCGGGGCGGAGAACTCGTGCTCCATGCGGTGGGCGGCCACCTCGAACTGCATCGGGCCCACGACGGCGAACACCGGGGCCTGCTCGCCGCGCCGGTCCGACCGCAGCACCTGGACGACTCCCTCGGACTCCAGCTGTTCGATCCCGCGGCGGAACTGCTTGTGCTTGGCGGTCTCCAGGCTGCGGACGACGGCGAAGTGCTCGGGCGCGAACGTGGTCAGCGGCGGGAAGGTGACCGGGCGCCCGGCGAAGAGCGTGTCGCCCACCCGCAGCGCCGAGGCGTTGACCAGCCCGACGACGTCGCCGGGGTAGGCGACGTCGATGCTCTCCCGCTCGCGGCCGAAGACGTGCTGGGCGTACTTGGTCGCGAAGGGACGGCCGGTCGGCCCGTGGGTGACCACCATGCCGCGCTCGAACACCCCGGAGCAGATCCGGATGTAGGCCAGCCGGTCGCGGTGGGCGGCGTCCATGCCCGACTGGACCTTGAAGACGAACGCGCTGAACGGCGCGCCGACCGGACGGGCGACCCCGTCGGTGTCGGGCCGGCCGGCCGGTGCCGGGGCCAGGTCGACGAGGACGTCGAGCAGCGCGCCGACCCCGAAGTTGGAGACCGCGGAGGCGAAGAGCACCGGGGTGGTCACCCCGGAGAGGAACAGCTCCTGGTCGTGCCCGCCCGCGGTCGCGTCGAGCAGCTCGACCTCCTCGCGGGCCTGCGCCCAGGCGTCGGGCTCGCGGGCGGCGGCCGCGGCGGGGGAGAGGACCTCCTCGGGTGCGACCGTGGCACCCCCGGCCGTCCGGGTGTACCGGTGGTAGCTGCCGTCGCGCCGGTCGAGCACGCCGCGGAAGTCGCCGGCGATCCCCACCGGCCAGGTCAGCGGGGTGGGGGTGAGCCCGGTCCGCTCGGCGACCTCGTCCATCAGCTCGAGCGCGTCCTTGCCGGGGCGGTCCCACTTGTTCACCACGGTCACGACCGGGATGCCGCGGTGCCGGCAGACGGCGAACAGCTTCATGGTCTGCGCCTCGAGGCCCTTCGCGGCGTCGATGAGCATGACCGCGGCGTCGACGGCGGTGAGCACCCGGTAGGTGTCCTCGGAGAAGTCGGCGTGCCCGGGGGTGTCGAGGAGGTTCACCACGGTGTCGCGGTAGGAGAACTGCAGCGCGGCCGACGTGATCGAGATCCCGCGGGCCTTCTCCATGTCCATCCAGTCCGACACCGTCCCGCGCCGCCCGGCCTTGCCGTGCACCGCGCCGGCCTGGCCGATCACCCGGGCGTGCAGGGCCAGCGCCTCGGTCAGCGTCGACTTGCCCGCGTCGGGGTGGCTGATGACGGCGAACGTCCGCCGCCGCGCGGCCTCGGCCGCCACGTCCGCCGACGCGGGGCCCGTCTCGTCCGGGCGGAGCGCGGCGTTCGTGGTCGTCATCGGCGGATCTCCCTGGTGTGGTGCGCCCTCGCTGGTGGCCCTGCCGGCGACGTGCGCCCGGTCGGTCACGTCGTGCAACAGCCGGCGAGCGTCGCACACTCCCCGCCCCACCCGGCGGACCGGCACCAGGCTCCGGTCCGCTACTCGCGGACCACCCACACCTCGGCCGGGCCGCCAGGGGTGACCCGCACCTGCACGGGCTCGAAGCGCTGGTAGACGCCGAACCACCGGGGTCCGTCGTAGACGAGCAGCGAGGACGCCAGCTGCTCGGCCGGCACGTCGTCGACCTCGCCGTGGCGGGGGCCGCCCCAGTGGAGGACCCGCGGCACGGGGACACCGTCGCTAGCGCGAGGGGACGGCGGCGGGATCAGCACAGCAGGTCCTCCGCGTCGGCCCACGACCCGACGACCGCGGCGACGCCGATCTCACGGAGCGCCTCGGCGCGCTCCCGCCGGTCGGCGTCCGGGACGAACTGCAGGATCCCGATCGTCGGGTACCCGGCGGCCACCGCCGAGCGGGCCCCGTTCAGCGAGTCCTCGACGGCGACCGCCTCGGCCGGGCCCACCCCGAGGGTGGCGCCGGCGTACGCGTACACGGCCGGGTCGGGCTTGCTGGTCGGCTCGGTCAGCGAGTCCTCGGCGCTGAACCGGCGTCCCGGGTCGAACAGCGGGGCGAGGCCGGTGACCTCGAGGCAGGCGGCCAGCCGGGAGGAGGCGCTGGACGTGACCGCGGCCAGCGCGAACCGGCCGGACAGGCGCTCCAGCGGACCCCGGACCGCGGGGTCGGGGCGCAGGACGGTGCGCAGGTGGGCGGTGACCACGTCCTTCTCCTCGACGACCCAGTCCTCGAGGTCGGCGCGGGTGAGCTCCCGCCCGTGCGCGGTGGCCAGGTCCCCGGCAGCGGCCCGGAAGTTCTTGCCGTTGGTCATCCGCTGCAGCTCGTCGGGTGCGTAGGTGCGCCCGGCACCGAGGCCGGCGAGGAAGCGGTTGGTGACGTCGGCCGACGCCGCGTACGCCGGCTCCTCGGAGGGGAACAGGGTGCCGTCGGCGTCGCAGAGCAGGGTCGTCACGGCGGCCGGGTCCAGCGGGTGGAGCCACCCGGCGCTCACGCCGGGCCTCCGCCGGCGAGGAGCTCCTCGACGACCTCCCGCGGTCCCTGCCGGTCGAGCGCGGACAGCGCCTCCTGCACGCAGTCGGCGAAGCGCGGGTCCTGCCCGACGTGGTCGAACACCGCCCGCTCCGCCAGCAGCGGCGCGGCGTCCCCGCCCGCCTCCTGCGCGATCGGCACCAGGTCCATCCGCGGCCCCTGCACCGGCACCTCGTCCCCGGCGTAGTCGTGGCCCCGGAGGAAGCGCAGCCAGCCCGCCACCGCCACGCACAGCAGCCGGTGCGGGCGCCCGGCCTCCATCGCGGCGCGCACCGACGGCAGCAGGTAGTTGGGGATCTTGGTCGAGCCGCGCCGGCCCAGCCGGGACAGCTGGTCGGCCATCCGGGGGTTGGCCAGCCGGTCGATCAGCGTGGCCTGGTACTCGTCGAGGTCGACGCCGGGCACCTGCGGGAGGTGCGGCGCGATCTCCTCGGCCATGAGCCTCGTCAGGTACGCCCGGAACACCGGGTCGGCCATGACGTCGGCGGTGGTGCGGTAGCCGGCGAGGTAGCCCAGGTAGGCGATGGCGGTGTGCCCGGCGTTGAGCAGCCGGGTCTTCACGGTCTCGTACGGCGACACGTCGTCGACGAAGCGGACGCCGACCTGCTCCAGCGGCGGCCGGCCGTTGCAGAAGGAGTCCTCCACGACCCACTGCCGGAACGGCTCGGCGACCACCGGCCACCGGTCGTCGACGCCGGTCCCGGCGGCGACGGCGTCCCGGTCCTCGGGGGAGGTGTTGGGGGTGATCCGGTCGACCATGCTGCTGGGGAAGGCGACGTGCCCGTCGATCCAGTCGGCGAGGTCCCCGCCGCCGTCCCCGCCGCGCAGCCGGGCGAAGCTGACGACCGCCGTCCGCGCCGCGGTGCCGTTGGACTGCATGTTGTCGCAGGACAGCACCGTGAACGGCGGCAGCCCGGCCTCGCGGCGCCGGTGGAGGGCCTCGACCAGGTAGCCGAAGACCGTCTCGGGCGTGCCGGGGTCCTCCAGGTCGCGGGCGACGTGCAGGTCGTCGGCGTCGAACTCGCCGGTGTGCGCGTCGATGCGGTAGCCGGTGCCGGTGATGGTCAGCGTCACCACGCGGGTGCGCTCGTCGGTCAGGACGGCGAGCACGGCCTCGGGGTCGTCGGGGGCGTAGAGGTACCGGGTCAGGGCACCGACGACGGTGGCGCGGTCGCCGTCGGCGGCCCGCTCGACCACGGTCCAGAGGCGGTCCTGGCCCGCGAGGACCTCGCCGATCTCGCGGCTGTGCAGGCCGACGCCCACCACGCCCCAGCCGGTCTCGCCGCTGCGGGCGAGCTCGTCGAGGTACACGGCCTGGTGGGCGCGGTGGAAGCCGCCGACGCCGATGTGCACGATGCCGGGGCGCAGCGCCGCGCGGTCGTAGGTGGGGACGGACACCTCGGGCGGCAGGTCGCCGAGAGTGTGGTCGGACAGGGGGACGGCGGGAGCCGCGGCCCGGGTCTGGGCAGGGGTCATGGGGATCTCTCGGGGAGGGGCGGGGCAACGGGACGCTGTTCACCCCGCACCGCTCCTGCACTGTGCCCAGCCACGGGCTGCCCAACCCGCGGCGGGGTGGATGTGGTGCACGTCCCGGCGGTGGGCAGGGGGCGGGGCCTCGAGCGACCGGGGACGTCCCACCTCCCCTCCGAGGCACCGTGCGCTCCTGTCCTCTCTCCGCCCATCCGGTCCCGCCCCGCGGCCGGTGCACGTCGACCTCGGGGCCTCGGCCGGCCTGCAGCTGCCCGTGGCCGCCGCCACCTGGTCACGCCGCGAGCCTGCGGCTGGCACCCCGGGCGGTCGTCGCAGAGGGCGTGTTCGAGCTCCTCCGGGCGGACGCTCCGCAGGCACCCGCGGGAGCGGCCCGGCCGGTCCCGGTGACCGCGGCCCCGCGATCATCGGGCTCGCCCTGCCGGTCCGGTGCGTTTGGTCCGCGTCCGGGTGGGCACGGGTCCCTGGCACGGCCCGGGTGCAGCACGCCGCCCGCGGACCGGGTGCGACCTCGGGTGGCAGCACGTCGTGGAGACTCTCGCGCCTCCTCCGGATCCCTCCCCGTCAGCGGCGCAGCAGGTCGGGGAGGTGACCCGTGGTCGCACGGCCTGACCTCCGCCGGCGGTCGGCGGCCGTTCCGACGATCACCGGTACGCCCTGGCAGCAGCCGTCGGAGCACCAGCTGCGCGGCATGCGCACCGACGCCACCCTGGACATGGGCTGGGGCCGGCTGGTGTTCGGCCAGACGTTCACCACCCTGTACGGCATCGTCGCCGCGCTGCACGCCGAGGAGGACGGCCGTCGCGACATCTGCATCTACCCGCCCGATCCGCAGGTGCTGGTCGGCCTGGCCCCCGATGAGCTGTTCATCGACCCCTCCTACGTGCTGCGCCTGGACCTGCACCGCTACCGGCCACGGCGGGAGCTCATCGACGACGTGTTCGTCCGGACCGTGACCTGCTCGGACGACCTCGCGGCGAGCGCGCGCCTCCACGCCGCCGCCGGCATGGTCCCCGGCGACCGCGCCACCATGTGGCGGCACCACTCCGGGCGCACGGTCACCCACCTGGTCGCCGAGAACCGGCGCACCGGGGACGTGGTGGGTGCCGTCACCGGCGTGGACCACGTGGCGGCGTTCGGCTGCCCCGAGCGCGGCGCGAGCCTGTGGTGCCCGGCGGTCGATGGGCAGGCCGCCCCGCCAGGGACCGGGGAGGCGCTGGTGCGGGTGCTCGCCGAGCGCTACCTGGCCCGCGGGCGGGCGTATCTGGACCTGTCGGTGCTGCACGACAACGGCCCGGCGCTGGCGCTGTACCGCACGCTGGGCTTCCGTCAGGTGCCCGTGGTCTGCGTCAAGCGGAAGAACCCGATCAACGCGCCGCTGTTCGCCGCCGCCCCGCCGGGCCTGGAGGAGCTCGACGTCCACGCGCGGATCCTCGCCGACGAGGCGCTGCGCCGCGGCATCCGGGTGGAGGTCACCGACGCCGCCTTCGGCGAGCTGCGACTGACCCTGGGCGGCCGGACGGTGCTGACCCGGGAGTCGCTGTCGGAGCTGACCACCGCGGTGGCGATGAGCCGCTGCGACGACGAGCGGGTCACCCGCCGGGTCATGGCCCGCGCCGGCGTCCGCGTCGCCCACGGTGTCGAGGTCACCGACGGCGACGCGACGGCGGCGGAGGCGTTGCTGCGCGAGGTCGGCGAGGTCGTCGTCAAGCCCGCCCGCGGCGAGCAGGGCCGGGGCGTCACGGTCGGCGTCCGCGACCAGCCCGGTCTGCACCGCGCCCTGGATTCGGCGCGGCGGCACTGCCCCGACGTGCTCGTCGAGGAGCGCGTCCCCGGGCTGGACCTGCGCGTGGTGGTGATCGACCACCGGGTGGTCGCCGCCGCTGTCCGCCGGCCGGCCGAGATCGTCGGCGACGGCACCCGGGACGTCAGCACCCTGATCCGCGAGACCAGCCGCCGCCGTGAGCGGACCACCAGCGGGGAGTCGCGGATCCCGCTCGACGACACCACCCGTGACGTCGTCACCGCGGCCGGCTGGCGGATGGACGACGTGCCCGCGGCCGGCACCTGCATCCAGGTGCGCCGCACCGCCGACCTGCACACCGGCGGCACCATCACCGACGTCACCGACCGCCTGCACCCGACGATCGCCGAGGCCGCGGTGCGCGCCAGCCGCGCCATCGGCATCCCGGTCACCGGCCTGGACTTCCTCGTCCCCGACCTCGACGGGCCCGAGCACGTCTTCGTCGCGGCCGACGCGCGTCCCGGGCTGGCCGACCACGAGCCCCGGCCCGCCGCCGCCCGCTTCCTCGACCTGCTGTTCCCCGAGACCCGCCGCCGCTGACCCCGCCGTCAGGACCGACGGCCGGGGTCAGTCGACGACCACGACGTCCTCGGTGAAGGCGGTCGTCATCTGCGGGTCGGCGAAGTTCTCGACGTCGGCGACGGCCGCGGCGAACTCCGGCGACCCGGTCGCGGCCGCGAAGGCCTCCTGGTCGTCGAAGTACAGGCTGGCCACGCCGAGGAAGGGGGGATCACCCTCGGGGGCACCGACGGCGTGGTGCTGCACGTACCGGCGGACGCCCGGGATCCTGCCGGCGATCGGCCCGTGTGTCTCGCGCCAGTAGCGGAGCGCCTCGCCGCGGTCCGTGCCGGGCTTCTCGTTCAGCACGATCGTCAGGTTGATCACGGCCGTCCCTGCCTCTCCGGGGTCCCGCCGTCCCCGGGCGCCGGGGAGGCGAGGCACCAGCGTCGCCCCGACCACCCGACCCCGTCCAGCGGAGCCGGACGAGCGAGAGGCCCCGGCCAGTTCCCTGACCGGGGCCTCCCGAGGTGGGGTGAGTGACGGGGCTCGAACCCGCGACACCCAGGATCACAACCTGGTGCTCTACCAGCTGAGCTACACCCACCGCGTACCCGCCCGGAGCCTGCGGCGCCGGGGAGCAGGGACGAGGATACCGGAGCCGGTCAGCTGCCCGACGCGGCCGGGGGGTCCTCGCCGGCCGCGGTGGCCGGAGGGGTGGCATCGGCGGCGGCGAGGACGTCGGCGAAGCTGCCCGCCACCTCGCCGGCCGCGCGCTGGGCCTGCGATGTCGAGGGGCCCGGGGCGTCGACGAACAGCGTCCGCCGGTAGTAGGCCAGCTCGCGGACCGACTCGACGATGTCGGCCAGCGCCCGGTGCGCCAGGCCCTTGGACGGCTGGGCGAAGTAGACCCGCGGGAACCAGCGGCGGGCGAGCTCCTTGATCGAGCTGACGTCGACCATCCGGTAGTGCAGGTGGTCGTCGAGCTCGGGCATGTCACGGGCCAGGAAGCCGCGGTCGGTGCCGATCGAGTTGCCGCACAGCGGGGCGGTGCGCCGCTCGGGGACCCACCGCTTCACGTAGGCCAGCACCTGCTGCTCGGCCTCGGCCACGGTGAGCGTCGAGGCGCGGACGGCCTCGGTCAGCCCCGACTTCGCGTGCATCTCGGTGACCACGTCGGCCATGCCCTCGAGGTCGGCGTCGTCGGCCGAGATCACCAGGTCCAGGCCCGGGTCGAGGACCCGCAGCTCGGAGTCGGTCACCACGACCGCGACCTCGATCAGCTTGTCCCTGGTGAGGTCCAGCCCGGTCATCTCGCAGTCGATCCAGACCAGGTGCCCGCCGCTGTCCGCCACGACGATCGACCCTACGTCCCGTCCGTCCCGCCCGCCCCGGGGGACCGCCCTCTACCGCAGCCGCCACACCGGCGCCACTCAGGGGGTCGGCCGGAGCAACCCGCGCCGCTACCCTCGGCCCAGCCCGACCCCGTACCCCTGGAGACCCCGTGCCGCAGCCCGTCGTCCCCGCCCGAGCGGTGCCCGCAGCACCGGTCTCGCCGGCCGCCGGGTTCCGGCACCCCGTCGCGCTGCTGCGCTGGCTGTGGTCGGCCTACATGACGCCCGGCCGGCCCGGCCGGCCCACCAGCCAGACCGAGCTGCGCTGGATCTACACCGCGTGGCTCGGGGCCTTCCTGCTCAAGATGCTCGGCTCGTCCTGGGACGTCTCCTGGCACTTCAAGTGGCTGCGCGACGACCTGGCGCCCCCGCACCTGCTCAACTCGGCGGGCACGGCCGTCGTCGTCGCGCTGGTGGTGTTCCACAGCTACAGCGGTCACGGCGTCGACCGGCGGGCGCTGCGGCTGATGCAGTGGGGGATCGGCACCTTCCTGGTCGCCGTCCCGGTCGACCTCGTCAACCACCGCGTCAACGGGCTGGACATCACCAGCTGGAGCCCCAGCCACGCGCTGCTCTACCTCGGCACGGCGGTCATGCTGGCCGGAGCCGTCCGCGGCTGGTGGCTCTACGCCGCCCCGGGCCGGGTGCGCGACCTCGTGTCGCTGGGCCTGTGGCTGTTCTTCGTCGAGAACGTGCTGTTCCCCAACCAGCACCAGGAGTACGGCGTCCTGTCGCTGCGCGCCTACGACGCCGGGCGGACGACGGCCGAGCCGCAGCTGCTCGACTTCGCCGTCGCCCAGGGCCAGACGCCGACGACGTTCATGCTCCCGGTGCCCTCCTGGGTGCACCCCGCGTGGCTGCTCTGTGCGGGCCTGCTGTCGCTGGTCGTGGCCCGCCGGGTCGTCGGCCTGCGCTGGACGGCCACCGCACTCGCCGGCGGCTACCTGGCCTACCGCGCCGTCGTGTGGGCCGGCCTGGTGGCGCTGGACTTCCCGCCGTCGGTGCTGCCGTTCGTGCTGCTCGTCGGCGCGGTCTGCGTCGACGTGGCGGTCACCCACCGGCTGCCGGGCTGGGTCGCCGCCCCGGTCACCGCGGCCGCCGTCTACACCGCCGGCTGGGTGCAGGAGGCCGCCGGGCTGCTGCCGCCGTGGGACCTCGGCTGGTGGTCGATCGGTCTGGTCGTTGCCGGCTTCACGGTGCTGTGGACCGGGCTGGACCTGGTGGCCCGCAGCTCCTCCTTCGCCCGGTGGCGCCGCCCGCTCGAGCCGGGCCGGTCGGACGACGACGTCCCCGAGGTCCCGTTCCCCGCCGGCGGCGCGTCGCCGCGTCGAGGACCGGGACCGGACCGTCACATGTCGTAACGTCGGCCCCGGCCGGCGCCGTCGCCGGCCCCCGGGCCCCGACGGGCCCTCCTGCGCGCCCCGAGGCGCCTGCCCCCCGCACCCGACCCCCCGGAGGACGACGTGCTGGCCCTGACCCCGGCGCCGCTGCAGACGGCAGGGGAGCACGCGCTCTTCGCCGAGCTGACCCGCTGGGACCGCGGCGGCACCGTCCGCGGTGCCGTCGTCGCGTCGATCCCCGTGGTCGACGGACCCGTCGACCGGCGGGTCGCCGACGCCGTGCTGTTCGTGCCCGAGGGCCTGGCCGTGGTGCGCGTCGTCGAGGTGGTCCGCCAGAGCGGCGTGGTCACCGCGACCCCCGAGGGGTCCTGGACCATCGGCCCCGACGCCGGTCCCGGTGAGGTGCTGCAGCTGGCCGGCGGCGGGTCGTCGACGCTCGACGGGCTGATGCGCGCCGGCATGGACGCCGCCGTCCGGCTGCGCCGCGCCGGTCTCGAGCCCGGCCGGATCGCCCGGCTCACCGTCCTCGTCGGGGACCTCACCGGCCTGGTGCCGGCCGACGGCGACCTCGGCGAGGGCGACCAGGTCGCGCTGCTGGAGCCGCGCTCGCTGCTGCTGGGCATCGCCCGCTCGGCCCGCTACGCCGGCGTGGACAACCCGCGGCTGTGGACCACCGCCGACGTCCGCGCTGCGCTGACCGCGCTCGGCCTGCCCGGTCGCGGCCCGTCGGTCGAGGAGCTCAACGGCGAGGGCTTCCCGTACTCGCCCTACGTGCTGCGCAAGCGCGAGCTGCTCACCCCGGCCGCGATGGCCGCGAGCCCGGCCATGGCCGGTGGGAGCGCGGCTCCCGCCGCCGTGCCGCTGGTCGACCCGGTCGCGGCCGCCGCGGTCGCCGCCGCCGCGATCCGCGCCGACGAGGAGGCCGCGGCCCGTGCGGCGGCAGGCCTGGTCCCGGCACCCGCCGCGCCGGTGGCCGCCGCACCGGCACCCCCCGCGATCCCGGTCCCGCACCCGCCGACGGCCCGCTTCACCGCACCCGCCGCGCAGTCCGGCGCGCCCGCCGTCCTCGCCCCGGCTCCGGTGGCGGTAGCCGTGGCGCCCGTGGCCGCCGTGCCGCCGCCCGAGGCACCCGCCGACGAGACCGGCGGCCTCGGCGGGCTGTTCGGCGACCCCGACGCCGACGCCCCGCCCGCGCGGGAGCCCGCCCCGGCAGCGGCCGCTGCCGCCCCGCCGGAGCCGCCGGTCCCGTTGGTCGGGCCCCGGCGCCGCTCGCCGGCCGCCCGGCGGCGCCTCGCGCTGCTCACGGCCGGGTCGGCGGCCGTCGTGGTCGCGGTGGTGGCCGGGGTGGTCGGCCTCACCGGGGGCGACGACGACGCCTCGGCAGCCGACACCGGCCCGGCGGTGGCGAGCACCAGCCCCGCGGCCCGGACGCCCGTGCCGCCGCAGCCGGGTGACCGCAGCGTCGTGGGCGGGCGCGGCTACGTGCTGCAGCAGGTGCTCACCGAGGACACGTGCACCGGCAACGCCTACGGCGACGTCGCCGACTTCTTCGAGTCCGGTGACTGCGCGGGCCTGTCGCGGGCCCTGTGGTCGACCGACGTCGACGGCCGCGCGGTCGTCGTCTCGGTCGCCGCCGTCGACATGGGCGACGACGCCGGTGCCCGCGCGCTGCGGGCGCTCGCCGACCGCGACGGCAGCGGCAACGTCAGCGACCTGCTGCGCGAGGGCATCGGCTACCCGGGCGGTCCCGCGGGGCTCTCCGGCGCCGAGTACGCCAGCGCGGTCGAGGGCTCGGTCGTCACCATCGTGGAGACCGCGTGGGTGGCGCCGGGGGGCACCGGCGGCGCGGCCGACCTCGACGTCGTCGCCGGCGAGGGCCTGTCGCTCCCGGTGCCCGCCGCCTGACCCGGGTACCGGGGGTGCGTCCTAGGCGGTGACGTCGACGAGGACCTTGCCGACCGCGCCCTCCTCGACCGCGCGGTGCGCCTCGGCGGTCTGTGCCAGCGGGTGGACGTGCAGCGGCAGCCCCGCCTCCTCGCCGACCCGCACCGCGCCGTCGAGCACCGCGGCGTTGACGTCCTCGACCCCGAGCACCTTGGCGCGCTCCGGCTCGGTGTAGACCAGCACGAAGTGCCACTGGGCGTTGGGTCCCATCTGGGTGCGCACCGGCAGGGTCACCTCGTCGCCGCCGTTGTTGGCGTAGACGGCCACCGCGCCGTGCGGGCCGACCAGCTGCGCGTCGACGGCGGCGTTGGTCGCGGGCGCCACCTCCACGACGACGTCGACCCCCTTCGGCGCCACCTTGCGCACCTCGGCCACGACGTCCTGCTGCCGGTAGTCGACGACGTGCGAGGCGCCGGCCGCCGCGGCCAGCTGCGCCTTCCGGGGACTGCTCACGGTGGCGACGACGGTGGCGTCGGCCCAGCGGGCGAGCTGGATCGCGGCGTTGCCCACCGCGCCGGCGCCGCCCTGGACGAGCACGGTGCGGCCGGTCAGCGCGCCCGGACCCAGCCGGTCGGGCAGCGACTCGCCGAGGGTGAGGCAGCGGTGCGCGGTGAGGAAGGGGATGCCCAGCGCCGCGCCGAGCTCGAAGGAGGGCCCCTCGCCCAGCAGCACCGCCTGCCGTGCGGGCACGACGGTGTACTCGGCGGCGGTGCCCCAGCGCCGCTGCCAGGCCGCCTCCCACACCCACACCCGCTGGCCGGTGACGGCGGGGTCCACGCCCTGCCCGACCGCCTCGACGGTGCCGGCGCCGTCCTGGTTGGGGATCTGGTGGTCGTCGGCCAGCGCACCGGCGGTGGCGCCCGAGCGGGACTTCCAGTCGGTGGGGTTCACCCCGGAGAAGGCCAGCCGGACCCGCACCTCGCCGGGGCCGGGGTCGGGCACGGGGAGGTCGACCAGCTCGAGGACGTCGGGGCCGCCGGTGCGGCGGTAGCTGATGGCACGCACCCCGCCACCTTGCCCCGCTCAGGCGGTCGGCACGACCTCGGGGCCGGCGGCCGTGCGCTCCCGCTGCACCCGCCGCCAGTGGTAGGCGTACAGCGGGCCCGCGATCAGCAGGGTCGTCCCGGCGGTGACCACCTCGAGCACCTCGAACCGGCGCTGCGACTCCACGGCCTGCTCGGCGAGCTCCCGCTCGGTCTCGTCGTCGAGCACCGGGTCGCCCACGTAGCCGTAGCCGGGGTCGGGGTAGGCCAGGCTCACGACGCCGCGGACCAGCTGCACGGTGGCGAAGATCGAGATGACCAGGGCGACCAGGCAGACCAGGTAGAGGTAGACGTTGCGGAGGGTCAGGCGCTCGGCCACGGGGGCTCCCGTCGTCGGCCGGTGGAGGCTCACCGGCGGTGGGCGTCATCGTCCGCACACCGGCCACGCCGCGGCGCCGGCGTCCCGCCGTGCGGCCGAACCGTTACCGGAGCCGGCCGGGCTGCTCCAGTGGACGCTGACCCGCGCGTCTGCGGGATGATCGGCCGGTGCTGCACCGGCTGGGGACGGCGGCCGTGGTCGTCGTCGTGCTGGTGGGCGTCCTCGTCGGCCTGCTGTGGGCCGTCCAGCGCCGGCTGGTGTACCTCCCCGACGCCGGGCCGGTCGGGCCCGCGGCCGCGGTGC
The DNA here is from genome assembly GCF_900115505.1 of Geodermatophilus dictyosporus. Taxonomy (GTDB): domain Bacteria; phylum Actinomycetota; class Actinomycetes; order Mycobacteriales; family Geodermatophilaceae; genus Geodermatophilus; species Geodermatophilus dictyosporus. Next base: position 156,292 of record NZ_FOWQ01000006.1, read on the forward strand.
TCCCCGGCGCCCGCGACGCCACCCTGACCACCGGCGACGGCCTGGAGCTGGCCGCCTGGTACCTGCCCGCGGCCCACCCCGACGCCCCGGCGGTGCTCGTCGCCAACGGCAACGGCGGCCACCGGGGACTGCGGGCCCCGCTGGCGCGGGCACTGCACGCCGAGGGGCTGTCGGTGCTGCTGTTCGACTACCGCGGCTACGGCGGCAACCCGGGGAGCCCGACGGAGGCCGGCCTGGCGCTCGACGTGCGGGCCGCCCGCGAGTACCTGGTCGCCGACGCCGGGGTCCCGCCCGGGCGGCTGCTCTACCTCGGCGAGAGCCTCGGCGCGGCGGTCGTGACCGAGCTGGCCGCCGAGCACCCGCCGGCCGGGCTGGTGCTCCGCTCGCCGTTCGTCGACCTCGCCGCGGCGGGGGAGGTGCACTACCCGTTCCTGCCGGTCCGGGCGCTGCTGCGCGACCGCTACCCGGTGGCCGAGCGGATCGCCGGGGTCCGGGTGCCGACCACCGTCGTCCTCGGCAGCCGGGACACGATCGTCCCGCCCGGGCAGAGCCGCGCCGTCGCCGAGGCGGCCGCCGACCTGCACCGGCTGGTCGAGGTGCCGGGTGCCGACCACAACGACGCGGTGCTGCTCGACGGCGAGGAGCTCGTCGCCGCCGTGGTCGAGCTCGCCCCCCGCGCCTGAGCGAGGTGAGGTCCGTGCGCAGTCGTGCTCTGCCCACACCTGTGGGCAGAGCACGACCGACCGCGGGAGGACCGCCGTCCGCCCCGGTCCGGCACCGCCGACCCGGTGCCGGCCCGCTCGTTCAGGCTGGCGCGATGGACAGCGTCAGCCGGCGGCGGCCCTCCTCCGAGCGGGCGGTGCGCAGCCGCTCCTCCGACGGGGTGCCGTACTCGGTGGTGCGCTGCCGGGCGGGCCGGCCGATCGCGGCCGCGATGGCCTCGAGCTCGGCGATGGTCTTCAGGGAGCCGTTCTCGCTGCCGGCCATCCGGCTGATCGTCTCCTCCATGAGGGTGCCGCCGAGGTCGTTGGCCCCGCCGGTCAGCACCGCCCTGGTGCCGGCGTCGCCGAGCTTGACCCACGACGTCTGCACGTTGGCGATGCGGCCGTGCAGCAGCAGCCGGGCGACGGCGTGCACCGCACGGTTCTCCCGCACCGTGGGCCCGGGCCGGGCGACGCCGGCGAGGTATATGGGCGCGTTGTGGTGCACGAAGGGCAGCAGCACGAACTCGGTGAACCCGCCGGTGGCGTCCTGCTGGGCGGCGAGGGTGCGCAGGTGCGCCACCCAGTGGGCGGGGGTGTCGACGTGGCCGTACATCATCGTCGACGTCGTCGGCAGGCCGACGCGGTGCGCGGTGCCGACGATCTCCAGCCAGGTCGCCGCCGGCAGCTTGCCCTTGGTGAGCACCCAGCGGACGTCGTCGTCGAGGATCTCCGCGGCCGTCCCGGGCACGCTGTCGAGCCCGGCCTCCTTGGCGGCGGTGAGGAAGTCGGCGAACGACAGGCCGGTGCGGGCCGCCGCGTTGACGATCTCCATGGGGCTGAACGCGTGCAGGTGGACGTCCGGCGCCCGGCGCTTCACCTCGGCGATCAGGTCGAGGTAGGCGGTGCCGGGGAGGTCGGGGTGGATGCCGCCCTGCATGCAGATCTCGGTGGCGCCGGCGGCCCAGGCCTGGTCGACACGGTCGCCGACCTCGGTGAGCGACAGCGTGTAGGCGTCGGCATCGGTGCGCCGCTGGGCGAAGGCGCAGAACCGGCAGCCGGTGTAGCAGACGTTGGTGAAGTTGATGTTCCGGTTGACCACGTAGGTGACGTCGTCGCCCACGGTGTCGCGGCGGACGGCGTCGGCGAGCGTGCACAGCGCCTCGAGGTCGGGACCATCGGCGCCCAGCAGCGCCAGGTACTGCGCGTCGGAGAGGCCGGCGGGGTCGGCCTCCGCGCGCCGCAGCGCGGCGTGCACCTCGGGGTCGCCGACGGCCAGCGCGGTGGAGTGCCCGTCCCGGGCGGCCGTGGTGCGCTCGCGGAGGTCGGCCCAGTCGCCGTAGACGGCGTCGAAGTCGCTGCGCCGGTCGCTGCTGCGCCCGACGGTGTCGACCTCGACGTGCAGGTCGGTGCGCCCGGTGGAGACCCAGGCCTCGTCGGGCTCCTGCCACGGCAGCCCGGCGGGGATCCGGCCCTCCACGGCCAGCCCGTCGGGCCCGGCGAGCGCGGCCACGTGCGGGCGCACCCGCGGGTCGAGCCACGGCTCGGGCTCGAGGACGTAGCGGGGCTGGGCGGCCAGCCGCTCGCGCAGGGTGAACCCGCCCTCGGCGGAGAGCGCCGCGAGCTTGTCGGTGTTCGGCCACGGGCGCTCGGGGTTGACGTGGTCGGGCGTGAGCGGCGAGACCCCGCCCCAGTCGTCGACGCCGGCGCGCAGCAGCAGGCCCAGCTCGGTGGAGTCGGACAGGTTCGGCGGCGCCTGCACCCGCGTGCGCGGCCCGAGCAGCAGCCGGGTGACGGCGACCGCGGCCACGTACTCCTGCAGCGCGAGGTCGTCGTGCGCGGCCATCGCGGTGCGCGGCTTGGCGCGGAAGTTCTGGACGATGACCTCCTGCACGTGCCCGTGCCGCTGGTGCGCGGCGCGGATCTGCAGGACGGCGTCGACCCGCTCGGCCGGCGTCTCGCCGATGCCCAGCAGCACGCCGGTGGTGAACGGCACGGCAGAGCGGCCGGCGTCCTCGAGCACCCGCAGGCGCACGGCCGGCTCCTTGTCCGGGCTGCCGAAGTGCGGGCCGCCGGGCTGCGACCACAGCCGGGTCGCCGTCGTCTCCAGCATCATGCCCATCGACGCCGAGACCGGCTTGAGCCGCTGGACCTCCTCCCAGCTCAGCACCCCGGGGTTGAGGTGCGGCAGCAGGCCGGTCTCCTCCAGCACCCGGATCGCCATCGCGCGCAGGTAGGCCAGCGTGGAGTCGAAGCCGTGCGCCTCCAGCCACTCGGCCGCGACCGGCCAGCGGTCCTCCGGGCGGTCGCCCAGGGTGAACAGCGCCTCCTTGCAGCCCAGCGCCGCGCCGTCGCGGGCGATCTGCAGCACCTCGTCGGGCGAGAGGAACGGCGCCTTCCCCTCCCGGCGCAGCTGCCCGGGCGTGGTGACGAACGTGCAGTAGTGGCAGCGGTCGCGGCACAGGTGGGTCAGGGGGACGAACACCTTGCGGCTGTAGGTGACGACCCCCGGTCGCCCGGCGCTGGCCAGCCCGGCGTCGCGCACCCGGGAGGCGGCGGTCAGCAGGCGGTCGAGCGGTTCGCCGTCGTCCAGCCCGCGCGCCGAGAGCAGCACCTCGGCCTCGCCGGCGTCGAGGGTCACGCCCCGCTCGGCGCGGGCGAGGGCGCGCCGGAGCGCGGACGGCACGGGGGTCTGCGGCTGGCTCATCGCCCCCGACGCTAGTTCACCGACCCCCGCGGGGGACCTCGTCCGTGCGCTCGGGCCTACCCGGGGGCGTCGACGTAGCGGCCGCGGAGGCGGAGCAGGGGCGCGGCGTCCTCCCGCAGCACCGGGACGCCGACGACGGCCAGCAGCGCCAGCACGTGGTCGCCGGCCGGCACCAGGCGGTCGAGCCGGCAGTCCAGGGCCACGACGCCGCCGTCCAGGACGATCGCGTCGCTGCCCGCGGTCCGCGACCACGGCACCGACTCCAGCAGGTGCCGGGCGCCGGGCCGGCCCGCCGAGGAGAACCGGCTGGCCAGGATCGCCTGCCCGGCGGCGAGCACGGTGAGCGCGCACGACCCGACCGCCTCGAGCACCTCGGCGGGGTAGCCGTCGGCGGCCAGTCCCACGGCCACCAGCGGCGGGTCGGCCGAGACGCTCATCACCGAGGTGACCGTCGTCCCGACGTCGTCGGTGTCGTCGCGGACGGTCATCAGCGCGACGCCCGCGGGGTGCTGGCGCAGCGCGGCGGCGAAGTCGGCGGGCGACACGGGCATGGCGGCCAGTCGACCACACCCGCCAGGATGGGCCGGGTGAGCAGCGCAGAGCAGACCTACGACGTCGTCGTGCTGGGCGCCGGGCCGACCGGGGAGAACGTCGCCGACGTCGTCGTCCGCGGCGGCCTGTCCGCGGTGCTGGTGGAGGAGCACCTCGTCGGCGGGGAGTGCTCCTACTACGCGTGCATGCCGAGCAAGGCGCTGCTGCGCGGCACCGAGGCGATCGAGGAGGTGAGGGCCGTCCAGGGCGCCGCGGCCGCCGTCACCGGCGAGCAGGACGTGGCCGCGACCCTCCGGCGCCGCGACTCCTTCACCCACGACTGGGACGACAGCGGCCAGGTCGGCTGGGTGGAGGGCGCCGGCATCGCCCTGCTCCGCGGCACCGCCCGGCTCGACGGCGAGCGCGCCGTCGTCGTCACCGGCCCCGACGGCGGGCAGACCCGGCTGAGCGCACGGCACGCCGTCGCGGTGTGCACCGGGTCGGCGGCCGCGGTCCCCCCGGTCGAGGGCCTGCCCGACGTGCAGCCGTGGACGCCGCGCGAGGGCACGAGCGCCAAGGAGGCGCCCCGTCGCCTGCTGGTGCTCGGCGGCGGCTACGTCGGCTGCGAGCTGTCCTTCGCCTGGAACGCGCTCGGCTCCGAGGTGACGCTGCTGCAGCGCGGCGACCGGCTGCTGCCCCGCGCCGAGCCCCAGGCCGGCGACGCGGTGCTCAGGTCGCTGCGCGACCACGGCGTCGACGTCCGCCTCGACGTCGACGTGACCGCCGCCCGCCGCGAGGACGACGAGGTGGTGCTCACCCACGACGGCGGCGAGGTGCGCGGCGACGAGGTGCTCGTGGCCGTCGGCCGGCAGGCCCGCACCACCGCCATCGGGGTGGACACCGTGGGCCTCGAGCCCGGCCGGTACCTCGACGTCGACGACACGCTGCAGGTGCGCGGGCTGCCGTGGCTCTACGGCGTCGGCGACGTCAACGGCCGCCGCCAGCTCACCCACATGGGCAAGTACCAGGCGCGCCAGGCCGGCGCGGCGATCGTCGCCCGCGCCCGGGGCGAGGAGGTGCGCGTCGAGGACTGGTCGCCCCACACGGCCACCGCCGACCGCGCCGCCACGCCCTCGGTCGTCTTCACCACCCCGCAGGTGGCCAGCGTGGGGCTGACCAGCGCCCAGGCGCGTGAGCGGGGCCTGCCGCACCGGGTGGTCGAGCACCCCATCGGCTCGGTCGCCGGCGCGGCGCTGTTCGCCGACGGCTACGAGGGCACCGCGGTCGTCGTCGTCGATCCCGAGCGCGAGGTGCTGCTCGGCGTCACCTTCGTCGGCCCGGCGGTGGCCGAGCTGCTGCACGCGGCCACGGTCGCCGTCGTCGGCGAGGTGCCGATCGGCCGGCTGTGGCACGCGGTCCCGGCCTACCCCACGGTCAGCGAGATCTGGCTGCGGCTGCTCGAGGCGTTCCGCGGCTGAGGGGGCCGTTCGGCGGCTCACCCGGGCGTGCTGGAGTGGAGGCGTGCCCGCACCGTCCCGTACGTCCTGGCGGCGCTACGTCGCCCTCGGCGACTCCTTCACCGAGGGGCTGGCCGACGCCGACCCCGACCGCCCCGGTGCCCACCGTGGCTGGGCCGACCGGCTCGCCGACCACCTCGCCGCCGCCGGCCCCGGCCTGGAGTACGCCAACCTCGCCATCCGCGGCCGGCTGCTGCACCAGGTGCTCGCCGAGCAGGTGCCCGTGGCCCGTGCGGCACGGCCGGACCTGGTCAGCCTGGTGGCCGGCGGCAACGACCTGCTGCGGCCCGGCGCCGACCCCGACCGGCTGGCGGCCGCGCTGGAGGAGGCGGTGGCCGCGTTCCGGGCCGACGGAGCCGACGTGCTGCTGGCCACCGGCGTCGACCCGCGGCTGACGCCGATCATCCGGCGCACCCGCGGCCGGGTGGCGGTGTTCAACGCCTCGCTGTGGTCGATCGCCGCGCGGCACGGCGCCGTCGTCCTCGACCAGTGGGGCGCGGGCTGGCTGCTGGACTGGCGGCTGTGGGACGGCGACCGCATCCACCTCACCGCCGAGGGGCACCGCCGCACGGCCCTGGCCGCCGCCGCGGCGCTGGGCGTCCCGGTCGCCGACGACGGCGACTGGCGCACCCCGCTGCCCCCGGCACCGCCGCGGGCGCTGCGCGCGGCGGTGGCCGAGGAGGCGGCGTGGGTGCGCGGCTTCGTCGCGCCGTGGGTCGCCCGCCGGGTGCGCGGGCGGTCCTCCGGCGACGGCCGGGCGCCCAAGCGCCCGGTGCCGCTCGCGCTGCCCTGAGGCCTCAGGAGCGGCGGCCGCGTCCCTCACCGGCGGGCGGGTCGTCGTCGACGACCTTGAGGAACATCCGCCGCGACGGCGGCGGCAGGGTGTCCTCCAGCGGGAACAGGTCGATGCCGTCGGCGCCGGCCGGGACCGCGGGGACGTCGCCCGTCACGGCCTCGAGCTCGCCGGTGACCGCCTCCAGGACGGCGGCGGCCTCCTCGGCGGCCTGTCCGACGAGCGCCTCGGCGGCCAGCGCGCCGTGGCGGCTGGGCAGCGGCGCGGGCCGGCCGAAGGCGTAGCCCTGCGCCATCGCGCAGCCGTGCCGGCGCAGCCACTCGGCCTGGTCGAGGTCCTCGATGCCCTCGGCGATCACCTGCAGGCCCATGCCCCGGCCCAGCTGCAGCAGGCCGTGCACCAGCGCGGCGGTCGAGGGCTGGGTGACGACGTCGGCGACGAAGGAGCGGTCGATCTTGACGGTGTGGATGGGCAGCCGGTGCAGCGCGGTGATCGCCGAGTAGCCGGTGCCAAAGTCGTCGAGCGCCAGGGTCACGCCACGCTCGGTCACCTCCGACACCGCCGTCAGGGTGGCCTCGGCGGCGAACAGCGCCGTCGACTCGGTGATCTCCAGCTCCAGCCGCTCGGGCGGCAGGCCGGACTCGTCCAGCGCGGCGGCGACCAGGTCGCTGAACCCGGGCTCGGCCAGGTGCCGGGCCGAGACGTTGACGTGCACCCGCAGCCCGGCCGGCCAGCCCGCGGCGTCGGTGCAGGCCTGGCGCAGCACCCAGGCGCCGAGCCGGGAGGTCAGCCGGTTGTTCTCCGCGGCGTCGAGGAAGGCGCCGGGCGGGAGCAGCCCGCGGGTGGGGTGCTGCCAGCGGATGAGCGCCTCGTAGCCCAGCAGCGTCTCGTCGGCCAGGGAGACGATCGGCTGGTAGAACAGCCGCAGCTCGTCGCCGTCCAGCGCCCGGCGCAGGTCGGTCTCGAGCTGCAGCAGGTCGACCTCGTCGTCGGTCAGGCCGCCGTCGTGCACCTCGATGCGCGCCCGGCTGCCGTCCCGCTTGGCGCGGGTGAGCGCGTTGTGCGCCTGGCGCAGCAGGTCGTCGGGGGCGACGTCGGAGCCCATGGTCAGCCCGACGCTGGCCGACAGCACGATCTCCCGGCCGCCGAGCTGGAACGGGTCGTCGAGGACGGCGAGCAGCCGGTCGGCCAGTGCGCGCAGCCCGTCGAGGTCCTCGACGTCCTCGGCGAGGATGAGGAACTCGTCGGCGCCCAGCCGCACGGCGGTGTCCTCGACGCGGGTGCTCCAGCGCAGCCGGTCGGCGACCTGGCTGAGCAGCTGGTCGCCGGCGTCGGTGCCGAGGGTGTCGTTGACCGCATGGAACCGGTCGAGGTCCAGGTGCACCAGGCCCACCTGCAGGCCGCGGCGACGCGAGAGCGCGAGGGCGTGGTTGAGCCGGTCGGTGAGCGCGCGGCGGTTGGGCAGGCCGGTCAGCGGGTCGGTGAAGGCCCGGCGGACCAGGTCCTCCTCGGCGCGGCGGCGGTCGGTGACGTCGACCAGGGACAGGACGACGAACTGCGGCTCCCCGGTGCTGCGGTGGACCACGTCGTGCGACTGCTGCACCCACAGCTCGCTGCCGTCGGCACGGCGCAGGCGGCGCTCGCCCTCCTGGCGCAGCCACGGGTCGAGACCGGGCACGGCGCCGGTCCCGCCGTCGCGGACGGGGGCCTCGTCGGGGTGGGCCAGCAGGTCGACGTGCCGGCCGACGACGTCGTCGACGGTGCGGCCGGACATCGCGCACAGCGCGTCGTTGACCACGAGCAGGCGCCCGTCGAGGTCGACGAGGGCCTGGGGGACGGGCGAGGACAGGAACAGCGCACGGAAGAGCTGGCCGCGGTCGGCCAGCAGCGTGTCGATGGCCCGCAGCCTCGTCCCCGCCGGGCTGCCGGGCCGTCCGGGCTGGCCGGCCCGCGGCTGCGGCGTGCGAGGGGCGCTGAGAGTCACCCCGACAGGGTGGCCGACCGGGCGCCGGGAGTGACGGAACCCGTACCCGGAATGTCGTGGTCGACCGGTCACACCGGGTGAGGAGGATGCCCCACCGGGAACACCCGCCTCGGCGGACGCGCTGGTGCGTCCGTGACTCCTCGCACCGACAAGCGGATCGGGTTCCTGTCCTTCGGTCACTGGCAGCCGATCGCCGGCTCGCAGGTGCGCACCGCGCGGGACGCCCTGGTGCAGAGCGTCGAGCTCGCGGTGGCCGCCGAGGAGCTCGGCCTGGACGGCGCGTTCGTGCGCGTGCACCACTTCGCCCGCCAGCTCGCCTCACCGTTCCCGCTGCTGGCCGCCATGGCCGCGCGGACCTCGCGGATCGAGGTCGGCACCGGCGTGCTCGACATGCGCTACGAGAACCCGCTGTACACGGCCGAGGAGGCCGCGGCCACCGACCTCCTCAGCGGCGGCCGGTTGCAGCTGGGGGTGAGCCGCGGTTCACCGGAGACGGCGCTGCGCGGCTCGGAGGCCTTCGGTCACGTGCCGCCGGAGGGGTCCTCGGACGCCGACCTGGCGCGGGAGAAGACGGCGCTGTTCCTGGCCGCGATCCGCGGCGCGACCGTCGTCGACGCCGACCCCGGGATGACCGGCGGCGCGCGCGGCCGGCTGGCCGTGCAGCCGCAGTCGCCGGGCCTGGCCGACCGGATCTGGTGGGGCGCGGGCACCCGGGCCACGGGGGAGTGGGCGGCCCGCCAGGGGATGAACCTGATGAGCTCCACGCTGCTGGTGGAGGACACCGGCGTCCCCTTCGACGAGCTGCAGGCCGAGCAGATCGCCCGGTTCCGCGCCGCCTGGGCCGAGGCCGGCTGGGACCGTGAGCCGCGGGTGTCGGTGAGCCGCAGCGTGGTCCCGGTCGTCACCGACCTCGACCGCGCGTACTTCGGGGAGCGCTCCGGGGAGGACCAGGTGGGCCTGCTGGAGGGCGTGCGCGCCCGCTTCGGCAAGAGCTACGTCGGGGAGCCCGACCAGCTGGCCGAGGAGCTGGCCAAGGACGCCGCCGTCCGCGAGGCCGACACCCTGCTGCTCACCGTGCCGAACATGCTGGGTGTCGAGTACAACGCGGCCCTGCTGGAGAACGTCGCCCGGCACGTCGCCCCGGCGATCGGCTGGGTGCCCGCCGGCGCCCGCTGACCCGTCGCACGCGAGCGGCCCAGGACCGGGTGGTCCTGGGCCGCTCGTCCCCCGTGGGTGCTGCCCGGGGTCAGGGGGCAGGCAGGTCCTTCCTCAGCTGGCGTCGAAGGTGACGTTGCCCTCGGCGTCGATCAGGGCGGTGACGGTGCCCATGTCGGTCGGGTCGTCGACCAGGGCCACGTCGCAGATCAGCTGCAGGCCGTCCTCGGCGACGAGGACCGAGCGGTCGCCGGCGTCGCAGGCGGCGTCGACGGACAGCCCGGCGCTGGTGGCGAACTCGTCGACCAGGGCGGCCTCCACGTCGGTGACCTGGACGAAGACCCCGGTGCTGTCGATGCGGACGTTGCCCTCGTCGTCGGTCTGCTCGACGGTGTAGCCGACCTCCTGGCCCTCGACCATCGCGGTGCAGGTGGTCACCGTGCCGGCGGCGAGCTCGACGTCCTCGGGGCAGGTGACGTCGGTGACGGTGACGCCGGCCTGCTCCTCGGTGAGCGTGGCGATCTGCCGCTCGGCCTCGGCGGTGTCGAGGTAGGAGGTGCCGAACAGGAAGAAGGCGCCGACGCCGAGGCCCGCGAGGACCAGCACCGCAACGATGCTGCCGACGATCGCGCCGGTGTGCTTCTTCTTCCGCTGCGGCTGGCCGTAGCCGCCGGGGGCCCCGTAGCCGGGAGCGGGGAACGGCGGCGGCCCGTAGGGGCCCGGGCCCTGGGGGTTCGGGCTGCCGTAGCGGGGGTCGTGGATCTGGGTCACGTGGACTCCTCGATTGGTCCCGGGCCGTCCCCGGGTGCTCGGGGAGCACCGTGCCGCCGCCCGCTTGCAGTCCTCTGGCAGGCCACTTGCAGGTCCTGTCCGGGCACTGTCCTGCGCTTCTCGCGCCGGTCCGGCGAGCGCGCCCGGCAGGGATCGAACCTGCGACCAAGTGCTTAGCAGATGGCCTTGTTACACATGATTGCGCCTTGTGCCTTGTCATGACTTGAGCTGCAAGTTCTCCTCCGCACTGCGCAGGCGCAGATCACTGCACGTTAGCCCCAGTGGGCCGTCGTTACCTCCTTCATGGGTAACTTGGCCGGTAACAAGCGGCAGCTGTCCTCAACCCGGTGCGTCGTCAGAGGACGTCGGCGACGACGGGGCGAGCCGGTGCTGGTCGCGGAACGCCCTGGCTCTGACGGAGTGATCCAGACCTGGGAAACACACGTAGTGTCACAGCCTCGAAGGCACCGCCACAGCGTGTCAGAGTTGTTCTGCCGGAGGACGCCCTGACAACCAGCGGGGCGCACCCGCCGCTCCCGGCCGACGGACAGCGCATCCGACGGCTCGCACGCCGCCCCTCCTGAGTGCCTGCTCAGCAGAGGCGCGACAGCAAACAACAACCCACCCCGCAGGGGTCTCACCGGGCTGCCCGCTTCGGCGGCACGTCCGGCCATGAGTCCTGCCCACAAGGAGGTTCACTCAGTGTCCAGCAACACCACTACGCCGTCCGCCGCCGCGACGCTCACTCGCTGGTTGCGTGAGCGGGAAGCAGCCGAGGTCACCGGCTTCGCGTCCGGCACGCTGCGCCAGTGGCGGCACCACGGCCGAGGCCCCGCGTTCCACCGGGTCGGTCGCACCGTGCTGTACGACCGCGCAGAGCTACACCGCTTCGTCATGGCCGGGCGGGTCGAGATGGCGATCGCAACGTGACCGTCACCGATGCTCCGCCTCGCAGGCACCTGCCGGAGACCATCGAGTCCGCTCGCACGTGGGATCGCATCCGCAACGCCTACGCCACCGCTGGGCTGTGCACCGCCGACGCTGCCGCTGCTGCATGGGGTCACGCCGAGGGCTGGACGCGGGTTACGCACGCACCCTGCGTCGCCTGTGCGCCCATCGTCGCCACCTTCCCCGAAGACACCGCCCACGGGTTCTGGCGGAAGCATCCGCGAGGCCGGGCAGAAACGGCGTCAGCGGGGTCCACAGCGTCCGGGGGTGCTGCCAGGTCCACCGAGCTGGCGACCACGTTTACGGGCGCCCTGACCGCGTGGCGCGTGTTCGGTGCCGTGTCGACCTCGGCCTGCGCGCGGGCCGAGGTGTCCCGATGACAACCTCGCGGAACCGACTGCAGACCGACATCACCACGGCCGTGGCAGCCTCCACCGGGGCTGGTCTGCGGTTCCGGGACGTGTTTGACCCGGCAGACTGGCCAGAACTGGAGCGGGAGCCCCACCTCATCGCCGGACTGCTGTCCACCACGCTCACCGTGCTGTCCGGTGCGCCGACTGCCGGGAAGACGCACCTTGCGGTCGGCATGGCTGCGGCGTTGCTCAACGGTGAGCGCGAGTTCCTGGGGCGCGAGCTATCCGGGGAGCTGAATGCCGTGGCGTTCGTCTGCACCGACGCAGACGGAGCAGCATCGGTACGCCGCCGCATCGCGCCACTGGTCGCCGCCCCAAGCCGCAAGCGGGTACGGGTGGTCGACTACTCCGCAACAGGGGATGCCGAGTGGACCGCACTCGTGCATGCGGTGACCGGACTGGCACCGGGTCTGCTGGTCGTGGACAACGTGCTGGGCGTCGTGGACGACGTCCACGACAACGGGCAAGCCAGGCGGATGATCGGACCCCTCCTGCGGCTGACTCAGCAAGGCACGGCGGTCCTACTGCTTACCCACACGGGCGAGCCCGGACCCACGGGGCCGGCTCATGGCGTGAACGCGCCCATCGGAGCACGGACGTGGACTGTTGCGGCTCGGGTGAAGGCGGTCCTGACTAGCCGGGAGAAGGACCATCGCAGGCAACTGGCCGTGCGCAGTAACGACGGCGAGCCGGTGGCCTTGAACGCCTCGCTGGACGTCATGGGAGATGCGCCGGTTTGGACTTTGTGGACTGGCGACGGCGAGCGGGAGCAGCGGAGGGAGTCAAGGACTGCACCGGCTGTCACGTGGGATGCGCTGGCTGACCGGGTGGTGCGTGAACAGCCGCGCGCGAGGTCTTTGTCTGCCCTAGGTGATCACTACGCCGCGTCTGTGAACCGTTCGCCGGTCACCGTGCGGACCTCCCTGAAGGGGCGCGTGCGGCTTTCCGGCGACCGCTGGGAGCGGACTCCCTAGCGACGGCGAGGGCCGCCGTTGGTGTTGATGGTTCCCCCTTATAAAACCCCCTCATCAACACGTGCCCAGCACTACAGCAACACAGCAACCCAGCAGGGCAGCTACCGAAGTCGGCCCCCTCCGGGGCCGGTGCATCGGCACAGCTGACAGGACTTGACCCGGGCGGACTCCGTCCGCCCCATCGGGTCAACACCAACGGCTGACCAGGTATCGGACCCGTGAGGGTCCGCCATCAGTCATGCCCGCGAACCGGCCTTCGTCATCAGGGCGAGGCCACTACCAAGGAGATCAACCCGTGAGCAACACCACCCGCAAGACCCGTACCACCCCGACCGCCGCTGAACTGTCTCGCATGGCGGTCGCGGAGGCACGGGAGTTGTACGCGATGCGTCGGGCCGCGAAGCAGCAGGCCGAGGAGGCAGCCGAGGAACTGGTCGTCCGTCTCGCCATGGGCGATGAGACCCCGACTGCTGTGGATCTGTCGCAAGCGGAGCACGAAGTCAAGCGCGCCGGTCTGCTGGTCCAGGCCGCCGAGACCAAGGTCAAGCGCGCAGAGCGTGCACAGATCAACGACGACACCCAGCTAGCCGAGCTGCTGCGCAGCGTCCTGGCGGACCTCTACGGCAAGGCTGTGCCCATCGTCGTGACTGGCGTTCCCGCTGAAGCCATGGCTGACCTGAGCGGTCAGCCGGTGCTGTACATCGTCCAGCCCAAGCCCACTACTACGGCAGGTGGCGTGCTGTCCGGGCTGCTGGACATCGTCCTGTATCGACCGTTCCTGTACGCGCCACTGGACGCCGGCCGGGTGGATGAGTCCTGCAGGACGCTCGGCTTCGCCGTCCAGACGCACCAGCTCAGCACGTCCACCACTGGCGACCTACACCGGGACGACCTGCGGCTAACCGTCAACCGCGCGTTTCACCCCGTGCCCGTTCTGGCAGCCGAGCCGACGGACGAGACGGTCCGCGAGTTTGCGCTCACCCTGAACGGCGATCTGCTGGCCTCGGTCACGACGGCCAGCCCACGACCCACAATCACGGGCCAGCCTGTTCCCGGACGGGCTTCCAGCCTCCTGCGAGATGCACGGGTGACGTCCACAGTGCCCGGCGAGGGCGGCACGGTGCGGGTCACTGTGACCACCTCGCATGAGGTCACGCGGAGCGCGGGCCTGCCAGAGCACTACGCGAACCTGCGGTTGCGTGCCGCCGTCGCTGCGCTGGACGGGCGGGTCGCCGACGGAGTCGGCCGCGTGGTCGCCGCTGAGGCGGTGGCCATCGACATGGGCAACCCCGCTCGTCCGGATGCCGCGCGGATGCCTTGGAACGTGACCACTCGGTTCGTGCTGGAGCACCGGCTTGCCTGACTGCGACCGGCACGCCAAGCCCGAGCACGTGAAAGGTGGCGAAACCCCGTGAGGGGTCTGGGTGGGGTGGCTCCCCGCCTGCTGATGAGCCAAGCCTCGTTCAGGATTCGGACCGACGCTTCGACAGGCTGACGTTTCGGGTTATTTGTCACGACTGCCGGTCCGCCTACGGCCTAGCGAACCCCCACGTGAGAGCCTTGCTTGGCCGCTGCGGCCGCCGATCCATGAACTTCCTAACCGTGGCGCGCCCGGAGCTGCTATCACGGGACGGTCTTCCGACAGACCCTAGGGGATTAGGCCCCACCCGACCTAGACACAAGGGACGCGAGAAATAGGGGAGCACCTGCTACATGCGGACTGGTTGAGTACCGCGATCATTGCGGCGAGCTTCGAGTGGCGCGAAGTAACCGGCGTTCCCCAGAAGCGTTTACGACTCCCGAAGAGACGCGCAACCCAAGTCAACTAGGGTCGGAAGCCTCATCCGGCACATCATCCACTGTTGGATTTGCCCCATGCGAGGGGAGCCCGTAACGGCTCCGATGAAAGTACACAAGCCAACCGAGCGGCGTAATGGTAGCCATAGATCGCGACGCGTTGTCGGGGTCTACGCTCCTACTGACAAGCCTAGCCTCATCGAGGGCTGTAATAGCGTTGCTCATATTCTGCTGTCGCGAAAAGTACGCCTCCCACTCACTCAATCGACACGTGCCGCCGGCTTCAGCGAGTTGATCAAAGAATTGCCAATGACGCCTTTGTATCCCCCGCGCGTCAGTGTGGGCCGCATCCGCTAGATCGGCAAGCCAAGTTGCCAACAGCGAGGCGCGTCTTTCTGTGCTCGGCAAGGGCTCCATTGGCACTATGTACTCACCGTAAAGCCACTCCGAGAATTGTTGGGCATAAGCCATGGCATCCCGGAGGTTTCGATTCAAAGCTCGATATATGAACTCGAAGCTCTTGGGTGGGACTGGAGCATAGGCACCGTCGGACCCATACTCTTCAAGTCTCCTTTCTACAGCCAAGAGAGACGAGTGATATGTCAGCGGGCCGACTCGCAGCGGAGCCTCGAAGATTCCACTGAGGCGTTCAGACCGAGCCCGCGACACAATGCCCCGGGAGCCACACAGGACCCAGCGAGTCCCTGAAAGATTGAATACCCGGTCACGCAAAGCTTCCAAGGTAGTGCGGGCCTCGCTGGTCGTCTGAAGTAGCTCAAGGTTGTCTACGAGGCAGACCATGGCGCCTGCGCCTGGCCCAGGCAAGCATCGATCTAGCTCCGCACGTACAGCCTGAGGGAAGCCTGAGCTTGCGAAGCCTTCAGAGGTATTCGGCGCCGCGCCACCCCCAGCACCAAACCCCAAGGCTGAACCTTGAGCTTGTCGGAAGGTCGGATCATTTAACCAATTGTTTAGGCGAGCCACGTCCGGGACGGTTAGACCAGCGACCCGGAAAGCGTCTACATTGGCAATCATCGCCTGAGCTATACCAAAGAAGGCTTGCGTCTCAAATTCGGCAATTGACGACGTTGCCTGCATGCTTGGCACGGGGAGGAAGAGCGTGCCCGCTTTTGCTCGCACACACTCTCGTAGCATTCGGTAGCAGGCCACCCCGATAAGGCTAGACTTGCCGACGCCAGCTGGTCCTTCTACCGTTGGGTGGGTCCCCATAGAACCAATCCGCCGCTGAAGTTGGCCGACCTCCTGGTCCCTGCCTACAAGGAGTCGATCCCCAACTGTATCGCCCGGCAGATTAAGGTTGCTGTACGGGTTCTCAGCGAACCCGAACTGGGGCCAGATGCTAAACGGATTACTCACGGCCGAGTCCTTCCGGGGGCCGGCACGGGCACCGCAGATATTAGCGATACCTCTCTTCGGTCAGCGAGCTTACGGCAGCATTACCCACGCCACAGTGACTGTGGCGCCTTTTCGCGGACTAGCCCTATTGCGCCTGACGGCAAATCGAAGAGCCGGCGCCCTCGCTGCGCAAGCCAAAATCCGCCATGCAGGCGAGGTTGTCGGGTGCAACGTCAAGGCCAGAACGTGTCCAAATCGCGGTGCCCGCAATGCTCCAGGCGTTCACGGGCCCATCGACGCACACTGGCAAGCTCGTTATCGAGCAGGTTCCGGACTCGCGTAATCCCAGGACGCGACCCCTGATATCGAACTGCGGTCCCAGTCCCGTATAAAATCCTGTAGGCGCGCTCTACCGAGCTGTAATGCCGTCGCATGGTGTAATTGGTGCCAGGCTTGTAGAGATCTACACCTGAGTGATTACTAGGGTGTCTGAACTGCGGATGAAGTTCGTCGTCCGCAGCAAACACTGCATGGGCCAGTTCGTGGGCAGCGTAGAAGATCGCAACTGCGGCCCAGGAAACGGCTACGTGCGCACCTAGCATCGCTTCCGCCGACTCAAAGTGGCTCAGTCCTCGTGCTACGTGCTCCTGAGAGTCTGACACGAGGTCAGATCTTACGCCCTGGAGGCGCCGCACTCCCCCTCGTACAAGTAGCTAGCGTCTACCAAGACTGTGAGGCGACATTCGTCCTCGAAGTGCGATAGAATCCCCGATACCCCATCACGGAGTCGCGCGTCCGCGTCACGTGGTAGGACCAGCACGACGGTGAGGACGTTACGGCTCGAGTCGTGCGATGCCTCGATGACGTCCACGTGAAGCTCTTTAAGCTTCGGCACGGTATCGTTGCCGAACGCAGCCATGATGGCTGTATCTTGTATGTCCTCTATCATGGGGCTCCCCAGCACGCGGCGGACTCTACCCGGACGGGCGTTGACTGCAACCTAGGTCCGCTACATCGGCGGGCCATGCCGTGGACTTGAGGTGCTGGTCGGGTGTGCCGTCGCTCTTCGGGGTGACCTGTGACCCCCTGCAGCCGGTCCGACGCCCCTGCATCTTTGAGGCGGACGGTGAGGGCCGCGCGCAGTGGCTGCGTCCTCCGACGGCCATCCGAACGCGACGTGAGACCGCGAGCTCCCGCGCAAGGCCAACCCCGTTGCGCGTAGTGACCGCCCTGGCTACGTCCGGCGTCCGCCATGGCGGCGGTGAGCTATTGGGCCGCAGAGCGTCAAGTGTCTGTATTCGACCGATGCTCGGCCGACTTCTCAGGCAGCGTAGCTCAACCCACGAGAAAAGCCCGATACTGGCTCGGGACCAGATCGAAAACCGCCGACAATGGGCCCGGAATACGGTAACACCCAGCGCTTTTGTTCCGCGAATCATACTGGAAGACCCGAACCAGTTCGAAGCTGTCCGGGTGCGCTTCGCTGAAGGCGACTTCATTCGGGCTAACAAAAAAGGCCGACGCGGCACCGTTGCGGGTTGTCTTCACCTCTAAGTGGCGCGCCCGTCCGTCTTCGGCAAACGACCTGATGTCGTAGCCCGCACCATCACCCTCTATGACCGACACGTGCACGACTCGTGAGGCGAGGTCGGGACGCCCTGCCTCTTTCAGCCGCCGGCGCTCGGCATGTAAAACGAGTTTCTCGCCGGCCTGGCCAAGGGCCTTGTTCCGCGCGTCCTGGTCAGGGTGCAACGCTATCTTAACGGCTCTGAATTGCACTGTCTTGGAGGGCCCTGGCGTGCTTCCAGCGGGGGGAGCGTGCTCAATTAGTCTTTACAAGGCGCCTTAGATGTCCTGCGGCGGGGAGGTAGCGGGCGAAGGAGGCTCACCCGTGGCGATGAGCTGTAAGCCCATGTAGCGGATCGTCTCCCGCGGCACCGGCCAACCCAGGAGCTGCCACTGGAAATGAACTGGCTGTTCCCTGTCTCCATCATGGGTCAGGTATGCCAAAGGTCCCATGTAGGTATAGGGAGCACGTGCTCGCGTTCGAAGAAACAGGTGTATTGTCTCACACCGATCGTCGTGCTCGATTAGGCTCTTCACGATTGGACTGTCCAGCCGCTGTTGAGGTTGCGACTGCCATGACAACACCCCGTCTTCTGTGATGGACTCATCGAAGGCATACTCCCCTTGCACACGTCCGAAGGTTACGAAGAACACGAATGAGTTGGGCCCCTCCGGAAGCCGCACGATGCCGTGCAAGCCCCAGCTCCCGGATTGAGGCGTGAATGTCGTGTCGGGCGAGAAGATGTCGTGAACTTGCTCCCGGGTGTAGGTCTGCCAAAGCTTCAAGGTTTTCATGCCTTACCTCCATCACGTCGAACCGCATATGCCAGGACATCTATCCACACCGCGTGTTTCTTTACCTATACAGGAACTACCTCCTGGACGTACGTCGCTGGGGCGTCTCCGCTGGCGAAGGGCTCAGGTTCTGGGAGGTCGGTATGCCATCAAGTCCACGGTCGAGCGTGCCTTCGTCGCGTCGTTGGCGCGAGGGGGCGACGCTTCAAAGGCCCAAATCCTGCCCCATACGGCCAGGCCAGGTCAGGAGGACGCCGGCTGCTGCGCAGACGTGGACCCAGCGAGGGTCCCGTGGGGCTCGCTCCGTTACGAGAACAGCCTTCACCGTCATGTTGGGCCGCGCTGCGCAGTAGCTCCAGTGATAGTCGAGCACCTGGCCGAGTCCGAGCCTGATTTGGTCAGCCTCGTTGTCTGCGGTCAAGCTCTTGACCTCCGCCACGTACGTGCAGGCGGACGTCATCCAGCTGATGTCGAAGTTCAACCCACCGTCCGGGTACAGCGGCTCTCCTCCGTTCGCCTCGATAAGTCGGTGAAGCGTGCGAACGACGGTCTGATGAGCCGCCGTGCCCCGCTCCAGCGCCTCCCAGTTCGGCGTGAACGTCTCGCTCCGCTGGCTCAATCCGTTGATCTCGGGAGGCGGCCCTGTGCGCCCGATCGCCCCGGAGCCGGGCGGCATCGTCCCCGAGGAACCAACCCCGCGCGTGCCGCACTTTGCCCATCGGTTGACGACCGGGTATGGGCGAGACGCCGGGTAAGACTCCATCAAAGACCGCTCGAGCGGTCGTCCCGAGCGCCGTCATGTCATGAAGCTGAGCCCAGGATGCCGCAAAGTCAGATAGAACACCTCGTAAAACGCCGGTCCACGGGCGTCTGCCTTTGGAACGAGTTGGAAGTCGCGCAGAGAGTAAATGTAGTCCCAGTCTGCGCCGCTCGGCCAAATAAAGCTGTTGCCTGGCCAGTGAACCTTCGAGGTCACGAAGCCGTAAGCGTAGACCTGGCCGTTGCCGTAGAAGAGGACAAGGTCGTCCGGCTGGATGGCGGGCCACACCCGCTGGCCGATGTGGTTGTTGCTTAGAGCCCAGATGTGGGCGGCCCCTGTGGGGTGTGCGCGGAGGAAGTTCGTGAGTGACACCTGGCCGGCGGCCTGCTGCTGGACGGCGCCCGCGAGATCGAACGGCTGGTGCAGGGTCACGAGGAAGTTGTCCTGGGCCGACAACTTCTGTTCAGGGCGACCGTAGGGCTGGGTCAAGACGTTGACGGGCACTGCGACTACTCCCTCGCGTCGTCGCCACCTGCGGCAGGTAGCTGGGTGTACTTCTCACTGTTGCCTCGGCTGCGTTCCACCGGGTAGCGGGCACGGTTCTTCGCCAGTTTCCGTCGGATGGCCGAGGTGATGTCGACACCAGTTACATCGGCAAGCCTAAGCGCGTAGATGAACACGTCGGCGAGTTCGTCTTCGAACCCGACCCGTCTCGCGGGCAAGGCAAGGTGCTGGTCAACTTGCGCGTCGGGGACCCACTGCAGCTCTGCAGCGAGTTCCCCACCTCGCCGACAAGGGCGAGGACGAGGTTCCGCGGAAGGTGGAACTGCTCCCACTCCCGCTCACTGGAGAGGGCACGGATCTCATCGAGGAGGACGCGGAGCGTTTCGTCGGAGGCCACAGTTCATGTGTAGCCGGCGACCTTCAATGTTCGGCGTGCGCACAGTCGAGGGAGCCGAAGTGGCTCCCTTGACTGTGCCTGAGCCAACGAGGTGCGTGTCCGCCGGTCAGATCTGAGCTGGCAGGCTCAGCTGATCGGGCTCGATGGCCTTGCCGTTCCAGTCGTAGACGAGCTCCTTGTCGTTGACGAGCGTGTGGCGCGCCATCCGAAGGTCGTCGAGGAGCTCGTTGCGCACCTCGACGGTGAGAGCGTCGTGGAGAAGGTGCCGGAGCAGCAGCACGGCGGTGTGCTTGCGGTCGGTGGCCATGGTCCCGCGGTAGGGGTCATAGGTGACGCCGTACCAGGGGCTGATGGGGCTGCTGACGTTGCCAAAGCCGCCGGCGCGGTCGTAGTTGTCGAGACGGGTGAACAGCTTGTTCAGCGTCTCCTGCGGCCCGTTGGGGTGGTTGTGCATGTGGCCGAGGGCGGCGGCGAGGATCTGCTGACCGATCGGGCGCAGCAGCAGGTGCCCGTCGCCGTTCGGCGGGAAGTCCCGCAGGCTGTCGATCTTGGTGCCGCTCGCGATGGCCTTGAACGCCGGCAGCTGACTGATGTGGTCGAGGAGGTCGTTCATCTCCAGGACGGCGTCGTTGATCTCGTGCTCCATCGGCCGCAAGGGGACCTCCTTGGGGCTGTCTGGCACCCAGGAGGCGTAGGAGCCGGTGGGCTTGAGGTAGTCCTCGACCATCGCGATCAGGGTGACGCTGCTGGTGATCCAGTGGCTGCCGGCCGGTAGGGCGTTGGTCTTCCAGTTGATGCGGTCGCCGGGGTGATCCTTGCGGAACAGCTTGTGATTGAAGGCCAGCCGCTTGGCCACGAGGGCGAAGCCGTTGTCCTCGTCGAGGATCGAGATCTCCCCCTTGGTGGGGGGCTGAGCGGTCTTGTTGACGTGGACGAACACCGAGCGGACCCGGATGCGGGCGTCCTCGCGGGTCTCGCCCTCCAGGACAGCGGGGATGAACTCCACGCCCATGGACTCGTCCATGATGCCGGCGATGTCGGCGTCGTCGATGCGGTAGAGCTCCATCAGGTCGTCCTTCTTTCGGACCTTCTTCCCTTCGGTGCCGTCGGCCTTCTTCTCGACGAGCATCCCGGTCATGGTCAGCTCCTCGAGCCCCTTGATGCCGAGGTAGCGGTGAGAGCCGTCGATGACGTAGCAGGTGACCCCCTTGGCCAGATCGAGAACGGCGACGCTGCCGTCCGGGGTGAGGAAGTCGAGCGGCATGGAGGTCCTCCGGGCGCGCCCCTCCTCGTCCCACTCGGGCGCCTCGAGGTTGTCGACCCAGTGCTCCTGAACCACGACGAGCATGGGCGGGAACTTCCGGCGGGGCTGGCGGAAGAGGTAGAGAGTCATCATGGTCTGGCGTAGCCAGTTCGGAGCCCGCTGCTGCAAGTCCTGGACGGACTCCTCGTCGATCTTGAACTTGCCGGACTTCTTGTCGACGTACTTCTTGAACAGCGGGAGCTGGGTGAACAGCAGCAGGTTCTGCGCGATCCAGCGGAACGAGACGCCGCCGATGTAGGAGGCGGCGCGGCCCATCTCGAGCCGCTGGACCAGGAAGCGGCTCTGGCCGCGCAGCTTGTCCTGCAGGATCGCCTGCACGATCTGGGTCTTCTGCTTTTCGGCCTCCGCGATCGCGTCGAGGTCGAATGCGGACAGGGGGTCGGTCTTGGGCATGAGACGTACCTCTTCTCTCAGTTGTGGTTGACCGTGGTGGACGGTCAGTTCTTGCGGCGGCGGTTGCCGGCGCGGCGGTTCGCGGCGGGCTTGAGGGCGTCGATGAGGTCGGCCTCGATCTCGTCCAACTCCTCGAGGGGCGCGGCGGTCCACCAGAACTCGCAGCTCTCCTGGTAGCGGAGCGCATCAAGTCCCGGGTTGGGTTCCGACCAGTGGTTGTGCTCGACGTAGCGGCGGCGGAGGTTGTTGCTCTGGCCGGCGTAGAGCCACTCGCAGGTCATCGGGAGGCCGTGGATCTTGCTGACCTTGGCGATCACGTAGATCCCACTGCTCGCCGGCACGGCACCCTCAAGGCCGGCTCCGTACTGGCAGGTGTGCCAGCGGAGCCTGCGCCGCGGCCGGGACGTGGCGGCGCTCACCACGACACCAGGCCGTGGGCCGCGAGGTAGTCCATCTCGGCGGCGAGGACCGCGAGGGTCTCTTCCTGCGGGATGGCGAGCGTGGCCTCGACGTGCGCGGCGATCTCGTCGTCGTTGACCTCAGGGGGGTGACCCCTGAGGTCGTCGCGGTCGTACCAAAGCCAGGCCGGCTCCGGGCCGTCGATCAGGCCGAGCGCGTACATGTACTCGTGCTCGACGGCCAGGACAGTGGTCACTAGGACGGGCTCCAAGCCTGTCGCGCGGACCACATATTCAGCGAGGGCCTCGGGGTTGATCGTCTTCATCGCATACCTCCACGCTAGTAGCTCGACGACGGTAGCTAGCAGTGAGATGTGCACTCTTTGCGCTAGCAAGACAACAGTGGCACAGCTCTTGGCCCTCGTCAAGCATTTGTGACAGCTCGGCGCGTCCTAGCGCTAGGATTGTGGCTCCTGAGGCGTGTCGACCGCCGCCCCTAGGTCACCCTGCGTCAGCTAGCCGACGCCCAGTTGGGGACGCCCGGTAACGTGCTCCCGGGCTAGGCCGCCTCGTTGGTCGTGATCGCGGATCTCGCAGGCCGCACTGGGTCGGTCGCGCGATGAGCACGTTTCAACGGGTATGACTGCTCACCGAGTAGACACGGGACACGTCCCGTGGTGGCACGTGGTGCTACCTGACTACCCGTTACCCCCGTAGCGTCGGCTGCCATGGGCAGAAGGGCGCTGAAGCTAGGGGAGCGCGGCGAGGTTGAGGTCACCCCTCAACGCCGCGACGAGTCGGGGAAGTGGAAGAAGGCCTCGAACAGTCGAAGTGCGCAGCGGTGGCGTGCGCGCTGCTACTACCGGGGGTACGACGGAGTACAGCGTGAACTTTCCCGAGTCGCCGCCACGAAGACCAAGGCACTGGCAGCGCTGGACGTCGGCATCGCCGAGCGGTTGAACAGCGTCGGGGACGTACCGATGAGCGCGGCGATGCCTTTTGTGGCCGCCGGGAACGTGTGGCTCGCCGGCATCCGGCGCACCGACTCCGGTCTAAGTCCTCGCACCGTCGAGGACTACGGGCGCACCTTCATC
The DNA here is from genome assembly GCF_900115505.1 of Geodermatophilus dictyosporus. Taxonomy (GTDB): domain Bacteria; phylum Actinomycetota; class Actinomycetes; order Mycobacteriales; family Geodermatophilaceae; genus Geodermatophilus; species Geodermatophilus dictyosporus. Next base: position 179,170 of record NZ_FOWQ01000006.1, read on the forward strand.
CGATACGTCGACAAGGCCGGTTCCTCGGTGCGCGGGCTGACCTTGACCGAGGCCAACAACCCCCAGCGACTCCGCACCTTCCTGCAGACCGTTGCCGACAACCACGGCACCGGGGCGGCCGCAGCCGCTCGGTCCGTGCTGATGGGCATCCTGAACCTCGCCGTCGACAACGGCACACTGCTCACCAACGCCATGCGCCAGGTTCGCGTCGTGAAGTCGCAGAGGGTTCACCGGCGACGGGAAGGCCGCGAAGCTCGCGACATGACCCGGGCCTTTACCCGTGAGGAACGGGATTCGCTCATCGCCCACGGTGACAAGCACGCCCTTGCGGAGGACGTGCTCCCACAGACGGCCCGGAAGCGTCAGGCCGTCGCGGACCTAGCGGCCTTCATGGCCTACACCGGTGTCCGCATCACCGAGGCCCGTTCCCTCCGGTGGGAAGACGTGGACCTGGAGTCGGACGGGCCGGGGCACCAGCCGAGCGTCCTGATCAAGGGGACGAAGTCCAAGTCTTCCCGGCGCCGCCTACCCCTGCCCACGAGTCTGGCTGTCAGGCTTCGTCGGCGTACGGAACAGGCCGGTGGAACCGGCTACGTTTTCGCGTCTCCTCACATGGCAGACACGGAGCGGGCGTGGGACCAATCGAACTGCGCCAAGGCGCTGGCGCAACTGTTCCTCGAGGCCGGACTCTCGTGGGCGGTTCCGCATACCTTCCGCCGCACCGTGGCCAGCCTGCTCCACGAGCGCGGGGTACCACTGGTGCAGATCGCTGATCAGCTCGGCCACGCCGACCCGGCCATGACTGCTCGGGTGTATCTCGGGCGTGACCTGATGGGTGACGGGCAGTCGGTCGCCGAGGCCCTTGATGGGTAACTATTACGGTAACGAACTATGGCTTAGCCACTCGTCGTCCACAAAACGCCAGACGGAAAGCCCGGAGGCGCGCCCGGCAGGGATCGAACCTGCGACCAAGTGCTTAGAAGGCACCTGCTCTATCCGCTGAGCTACGGGCGCTCGGGCGCCGATGATGACACCTCCCGGCGACCGGCCGCGCCCCGCCACCGACACAGCGGGGTCGTGCCGTCCACAGGGCCGGCCCCGTCCACAGCCCGCGCGCGGTGCCGCCCGCGGGCTCCCGGCGGGGTGAGGGTCGACCCGGGCCGGCGCGGTGCCGGTCCCCGAGGAACCGAGGAGCACCGTGAACGACACGCACGTCACCATGGTCGGCAACGTCGTCGACTCGCCCCGCCGCGTCAGCCTGCAGAACGGCGCGGTCACCAACTTCCGCCTGGCCTCCACCGCCCGGCGCTTCGACAACCAGAGCCAGGCGTTCGTCGACGCCGGCACCTTCTGGGTCGACGTCGAGTGCTGGAACGACCTGTCCGGCAACGTCTCCGGCAGCGTCAGCAAGGGCGACCCGGTCATCGTCCAGGGCACGCTCACCACGCACAGCTGGGAGGGGGAGAGCGGCCGGCGCAGCACCCCGCGCATCCGCGCCCTGGCCGTCGGCCACAACCTGTCCCGCGGCACCGGGGTGTTCCGGCGCACCCGGTCGGAGCGGCCGGGTGCGCCGCTGCCCGCGGGGGACGGCGACCTGCGCGGCGGCGACCTGCGCGGCGACGACCTGCCCGGCGACGCCCTGCCCGGCGACGCCCTGAGCGGGCACGAGGCCGGCCTCGTCCGCGGGCGGGACTACGAGACGGCCCCCGAGACGTTGCACGACCTGGACACCCGCGACCTCACCGCGGAGCCCGCGCACGTCTAGTCGCCCGGGCTGGGAGGATCGGCGGGGAGAACGCACGCGGGCGGGCCGGCACCCCCGGCCCGCCCGCCACTCGCGAATCGACGGAAGGCCCCCAAGCCAGTGGCTCAGTACATCTACTCCATGGTCCGTGCCCGCAAGGCGCACGGCGACAAGGTGATCCTCGACGACGTCACCCTGTCGTTCCTGCCCGGCGCGAAGATCGGCGTCGTCGGGCCCAACGGCGCCGGCAAGTCCACGGTGCTGCAGATCATGGCCGGTCTGCAGCAGCCCTCGAACGGCGACGTGGTGCTCGCGCCCGACGCCACCGTCGGCATCCTGCTGCAGGAGCCGCCGCTCAACGAGGAGCTCGACGTGCGCGGCAACGTCGAGGAGGCGGTCAAGCCGCTGCGCGACGCGCTGACCCGCTTCGAGGAGGTCAGCGCGGCGATGGGGGAGCCCGACGCCGACTTCGACGCACTGCTGACCGAGCAGGGCGAGCTCATGGAGGTCATCGAGCAGCACGACGGCTGGGAGCTCGACGCCCGCATCGAGCAGGCGATGGACGCGCTGCGCTGCCCGCCCGGCGACGCCGACGTCACCGTCCTCTCCGGTGGCGAGCGCCGCCGCGTCGCGCTGTGCCGGCTGCTGCTCGAGGCGCCCGACCTGCTGCTGCTCGACGAGCCCACCAACCACCTCGACGCCGAGAGCGTGGCGTGGCTGGAGCAGCACCTGGAGAAGTACGCCGGCACCGTCGTCGCCGTCACCCACGACCGGTACTTCCTCGACAACGTCGCCCAGTGGATCCTCGAGCTCGACCGCGGCCGGGCCTATCCCTACGAGGGCAACTACTCCACGTACCTCGAGACCAAGGCCGCCCGCCTGAAGGTCGAGGGCGCCAAGGACGCCAAGCGGCAGAAGCGGCTCAAGGAGGAGCTGGAGTGGGTCCGCTCCGGCGCCAAGGCCCGCCAGGCCAAGAGCAAGGCCCGCCTCGCCCGCTACGAGGAGATGGCCGCCGAGGCCGACAAGTTCCGGAAGCTGGACTTCGAGGAGATCCAGATCCCGCCGGGCCCGCGCCTGGGCAACGTCGTCGTCGAGACCGCCGACCTCACCAAGGGCTTCGGCGACCGTCTCCTCATCGACGACCTGACGTTCACGCTGCCGCGCAACGGCATCGTCGGCGTCGTCGGTCCCAACGGCGCCGGCAAGACCACCCTGTTCAAGATGCTGGTCGGTGAGGAGAAGCCCGACGACGGCGACATCAAGGTCGGCGAGACCGTCAAGATCGCCTACGTCGAGCAGAGCCGCGGCGGCATCGACCCCAGGAAGACGCTGTGGGAGGTCGTCTCCGACGGGCTCGACCACATCAAGGTCGGCAACGTCGAGATGCCCTCGCGGGCCTACGTCGCGGCGTTCGGGTTCAAGGGCCCCGACCAGCAGAAGCCGGCCGGTGTTCTCTCCGGCGGTGAGCGCAACCGGCTGAACCTGGCGCTGACCCTGAAGCAGGGCGGCAACCTGCTGCTGCTCGACGAGCCCACCAACGACCTCGACGTCGAGACCCTGACCAGCCTCGAGTCGGCGCTGCTGGAGTTCCCCGGCTGTGCCGTGGTGGTCAGCCACGACCGGTGGTTCCTCGACCGCGTGGCCACCCACATCCTCGCCTACGAGGGCGAGTCGAAGTGGTTCTGGTTCGAGGGCAACTTCGCCGACTACGAGAAGAACAAGGTCGAGCGGCTGGGCCCGGAGGCGGCGCGCCCGCACCGCGCCACCTACCGCAAGCTGTCCCGCGACTGAGGAAGGACCCCTCCGCCCCACCGCCCGCACGCTCGCGGCGGGCCCCTGCGGAGGGGCCGTTCCAGCAGGTCGCCAGGTCGGCGGCGGGCCCTCGCGGAGGGGCCCATCCAGCACCTCACCGACGGCCGGTCGGAGCACGCGCTCCGGCCGGCCGTCGGCGTCTCGTCGGCATGCCCGACGGCAGCCAGGGTGCGGTGTGTGCACGTCCCGCGGTCGGATCGGGTCCGAGGGCGCGGTACGTGCACACCGCGTCGTCCCAGCGTCCACGACGGCACCGTGGGCGCAGTGGGCCCCTCCGGCGGGATGCGGCAGGGTGGGCGCCGTGCGGTACACGGTGCAGGTCCCGATGCGCTGGTCGGACATGGACGCCTACGGCCACGTCAACAACGTCGTCCACCTGCAGTACTTCGAGATGGCGCGCGTCGCGCTCTTCTTCGAGCGCGCCTCGCTGGAGGAGCGCACCGGCCTGCGCCGGGGGACGGTCGTCGCCGCCCACGACATCCAGTACAAGCGGCCGGTCGTCTACTCCGCGCGCCCGCTGGACGTGCAGGTCTGGGTGTCCGGCATCCGCGCCGCCGCCTTCACCTGCCACTACGAGGTCTTCGACCACGAGCAGCTCGCCGTCACCGGCAGCACGCTGCTGGTCCCGTTCGACTTCTCGATCGACCGGCCGCGGCGGCTGACGCCCGACGAGAAGGAGTTCCTCACCCGCTGGGCCGACGGGCCCGCCGCCCCGTGACCGCGCAGCCGCCGGGCGCGCGCCCCCCGGTCGTCGACGTCTCCGCCGCCGCGGACCCGGTCGCGGCCTTCCTCGACGCCGCCGAGCGCGGCCACCTCGTGGCCCTCCGGACGTCGGGCACCACCGGCCGGGCGCGGGCCGTCGTCCGCACCCCCGCCTCGTGGACCCGCTCCTTCCCGCACGTCTCCCGGCTGGCCGGCCTGGACGCCGGAGCCCGCGTGTGGGTCCCCGGCCCCCTCGCCGCGACGATGAACCTCTTCGCCGTCGTGCACGCCCGCTGGGTCGGCGCCACGGTCGTGGCCGCACCGGAGCAGGCCACGCACGCGCACCTGACCCCCGCCGCGCTCGTCGCCGCGCTGGCCGCCGGGACCGACCTGCGCGGCCGCACCGTCGTCGTCGCCGGTGACCGGCTGGCCCGGCGGGTGGCCGACCGCGCCGCCGCGGCCGGCGCCCGCGTCCACCACTACTACGGAGCGGCGGAGCTGTCCTTCGTCGCCTGGGGCAGCGCCGAGGACGACCTGCGGCTGTTCCCCGGCGTGACGGCGCAGGTGCGTGCCGGCCGGCTGTGGGTGCGCTCGCCCTGGCTCGCGCTCGGCTACGACGGCCCCGACGGCCCGTTCGAGCGGGACGACGACGGGTTCGCCACCGTCGGTGACCGCGGCCGCCTCGACGGGGCGTCGCTCACCGTCCGCGGCCGCGGCTGCGACGCCGTCGTCACCGCCGGTGCGACCGTGCTGGTCGACGACGTCGAGTCGGTCCTGCGCCACGCCACCGGCGGCGACGTCGTGGTCGTGGGGGTGCCGCACCCGCGCCTGGGCGCGGTGGTCACCGCCGTGCTCGCCGACCCCGCCCTGCTGCCGGCCGCCCGGGCCGCTGCGCGCGCCGGTCTCGCGCCGGCCGAGCGGCCGCACCGGTGGCTGCACGCGCCCGCCTTCCCGCTCACCCCCGGCGGCAAGGTCGACCGGGCCGCGCTCGCCGCGCTGGCGGCCTCCGGGGCACTGGCGCCGGCGGCCCGGGCGTGAGCGGGCCCGCCACCGACCTCCCCGTGCTGGTGGACGCGCTGCGGACGCCGATCGGCACGGCCGGCCGGTCGCTGGCCCGCCTGACCGCCCCGGACCTCGCCGCGCCGCTCGTCGCCGCCCTCGCCGGCCGGCTGGACCGGTGCGGGATCGCGCCGGGCGACGTCCGGGACGTCGTCCTCGGCAACTGCACCGGTCCCGGCGGCGACGTGGCCCGGGTGGCCGCGCTGCAGGCCGGCCTGCCCGTCTCCGTGCCCGGTCTCACCGTCGACCGGCAGTGCGGCAGCGGGCTGGCCGCGATCGCCGTCGCCGCGGCGCTGGTGCGCGGCGAGCCGGGCGTGGTCCTCGCCGGGGGCGTGGAGTCGGCCTCGACCGCGCCGTGGCGCTCCTGGCCCCCGGAGGACGGCGGCGGGCCGGTGCGCTACGAGCGGGCACCGTTCGCGCCGGCCGCCCTCGGTGACCCGGACATGGGCCCGGCGGCCGACCTGCTCGCCCGGGACCGCGGCGTCTCCCGCGAGGAGCAGGACCGGTACGCGGCCCGGTCGCACGCCCGCGCCGTCACCACCCGGCGCGACGGGGGCTTCGACGACGAGATCCTCCCCGTGGCCGGCGTCACCCGCGACGACCGCCCCCGCGCCGGGCTGACCGTCGAGCGGCTGGCCCGGCTGCGCCCCGCCTTCCGGCCCGGCGGCACCGTCACCGCCGGCAACGCCTGCGGCGTCAACGACGGGTCCGCGCTGGTCGCCGTGGTCGACGCCGGCACGCACCGCCGGCTGGGCGTCCCGGGTCTGCGGGTGCTCGCCACCGCCACGGCCGGGGTGGACCCGACCCGGCCGGGGCGCGGCCTGGTGCCTGCCACCCGGCTGGCGCTCGACCGGGCCGGGGTGACCCTCGACGAGATCGACGTCGTCGAGCTCAACGAGGCCTTCGCCGGTCAGGTCCTCGCCTGCTGCACCGAGCTGGACCTGGACCCCGAGCGGGTCTGTCCCGAGGGAGGAGCACTCGCCCTCGGCCACCCGTGGGGGGCGTCCGGTGCCGTCCTCGCCGTCCGGCTGTTCTCCCAGCTCGTCCGCCGCCCGGGCGGCCGGCTCGGCCTGGCGGCCATCGCCGTGGGCGGCGGCCAGGGCGTCGCGATGGTCGTCGAGGCCTGCGGCTGAGGCCGCCGGCCGCCCCCACGTGCCGGCTCAGCGGGCCGGCGCCCCCTGCACCACACCGCTGCCGGCGTGCAGCCAGTCGCGCGGCGGCGCGGTGTCGACCACCCGCTTGCCCAGCGGGAACAGCCCGACGGCGGCGAGCTTGAACGACGCGATGCCGAACGGGATGCCGACGACCGTCAGGCAGAAGCCGATGCCGGCCAGGACGTGGACGAGCGCCAGCCACCAGCCGGCCACCAGGAACCAGACCAGGTTGCCCAGCGCCGAGGGGACCCCCGCGCCGGGCGCGCGCACCGTCGTCCGCCCGAAGGGCCACACGACGAAGCCCGCGAGGCGGAACGCGGCGATGCCGAACGGGATGGTCACGACGAACACGCAGGCGACGACCCCGGCGAGGGCGTAGGCCAGCGCGAGCAGCCAGCCCTGCAGGACCAGCCAGACGAGGTTGAGCAGCGTGCGGAGGGTGTCCACACCTGTTCCACGGGCCGGCGGCACGGGAGGTTCCGCACGCGCAGGGTGGCGCGCACCGCCCCCGCGGTGGCCGGCGGCCGCCTCCCTCAGCCGGCCACCGGGCGGGGGACCGGCCGGTCGGCACCCGTGGGCGCGCCGCGCTCGGCCGCCTCCTCCTCCGGCACCGGCCGGACGGCGGCGCCCTCGGCGATCCGGGCGCCGACGAACACGCCCGCGTTCACCCCGCCGCGGTGCACCATCGCCTTGACCAGCCGCGCGCCGGTGAGCCGCTCGAGGTGGGTGCACGGCGGGCAGCGCTTGGCACCGAAGAGCAGCGCGTCGCCGACGGCGAACCAGCGGCCCACCAGGGAGGGCAGGTCGACGCCGGTGGTCACCAGGTTGCGGCGGGTGTCGCCGGGCGTCAGCGGGGCGCCCACCTCGGCGGCGACCGCGGCGACGTCGGCGGCGTCGATCAGCGTCAGCTGCTTCTCCAGGTCGGGGTACTGCGCCCACGTGCCGCCGCCGAGGGCGTAGCGGTCGCCCTCCAGCCCGCGGCCGGCCAGCAGCCGCGCGGAGGCCACCCGCCGCATCGGCGCGGCCGCCGTCGGGGTCAGCCAGATCTCGGTGAGCGTGCCGGTCACGGGGCCTCCTGGGGGCGGTGGCGGGGGGACGGGTCGTCGTCGGCGCCGCGGGCGTCGAGCGCCTCGCTGACGTCGTGGGCCATCTGCAGCACCTGCACCAGCAGCGGCGCGACCGTCGTCCGCAGGGCCCGGACCCCGCGGGCGGAGCCGCCGCGGGCGGCCTGGGCGGCGCGGATCCGGTCGGCGCGCTCGACGAGCACCGGGATGAACCGCAGCGCCATCGCGACGGCCAGCCCCACCCGGGCCGGCCGGACGCCGACCAGCCGCAGCGGGGTGCACAGCGCCTCGACCACCCGGACCATCTCGCTCACCCGGGTCGTCGCCGTCACCACGGCCGCGGCCAGCACCAGCGTGAGCAGCCGCAGCGCGACGTGCGCGCCGGTGCGCAGGTCGGTGGTCAGCGCGTGCACCGCCAGCAGCGCTCCGAGCCACCACACCACCGCCCGCGCCTGCCGGGCCAGCACGGCCACCGGCAGCCGGGCCACGAGCAGCCCGACGGCGACCACCCCCGCCAGCGCGGCGCCGGCGGCCGCCACCGAGGGCAGCGCGAACAGCGCGACCGCCAGGACGACGAGGGCGAGCAGCTTGACCGCGGCCGGGAGCCGGTGCACCACGCCGGCCCCGGGGACGTAGAGGGCGAGGGTCACCGGAGCGCCATCAGCGCGCGGTAGGCGGCCACCGCCGGGCCCGGTGCGGCGTCCTCGACCACGCGGCCGCCGTCGACCACCAGCACCCGGTCGAACCCGTCCAGCAGGTCGAGCTGGTGGGTCACCACGACCACCTGCTGCTCGAGCCCCGCGATCACGTCGGCCACCCGGCGGGCGTTGATCAGGTCCAGCAGCGTGGTCGGCTCGTCGAACACGACGCGGGCCGGGCGCATGACCAGCACCCCGGCGATGGCCAGCAGCTGCTTCTGCCCGCCCGAGAGCAGGTGCGCGGGGTGGTCGGCGTGCCCGGCCAGGCCGTAGCGCGCCAGCACCTCGGCGACGCGGGCGGCGCGCTCGCCGGGCGGCACGCCCTGGTTCTCCAGCCCGTAGGCGACGTCCTCGGCCACCGTGGGGTGCACGATCTGCGCGTCGGGGTCCTGGAAGACGAAGCCCACGCGGCGCCGCACGGCGCGCACCTGGGTGCGGGTGTCCAGCCCGTCGACGAGCACCCGGCCCTCGGTGGGCACGACCAGGCCGTTGAGCAGCCGGGCGAGGGTGCTCTTGCCCGACCCGTTGGCCCCGACGACCCCGACCCGCGCCTCGGTCAGCGTCAGGTCGATGCCGTCGAGCACCACCCGCTCCCCGTACCGGTGCCCGACGCCGCGCAGCTCGATGCCGCGCGCGGGGTCGGCGGCGTCGTCCGCGGCGGGCGCCGCGCCGGGACGGCGGAACCTCACCGGGCGCCGGCGGCCCGCCGGGGACGCTCGATGACGGGGTAGCTGCGCCGGACCACGTCGGCGATCGCCGCGGCGACGAAGGCCTTGAACAGGTCACCCGGGACGAACAGCGCGGCGCCGGTCCAGAGCGCCTCGCCCCACGCCAGCCCGGTGACGACCTTGAGCACGGGGACGCCGACGGCGTAGATGACGACGATGCCGCCGACGACGTTGACCAGCGTGCCGACCAGGACGTTGTAGCGGTCCCAGGTGCGCTCGGTCAGCCGGCCGACGACGTACGCGGCGACCGGCCAGCTGAGCAGGTAGCCGGCCGTCGGCCCGGCGAGGACACCGAGGCCGCCCCGGCCGCCGGCCAGCAGCGGCAGGCCGGCCGCCACCAGCACGAGGAACAGCAGCACGGCGAGGAAGCCGCGGCGACCGCCCAGGACGGCGCCGGCCAGCATCACGCCGAGCGTCTGCGCGGTGATCGGCACCGGGCCGACGGGGATGGCCGGCAGGGTCCCCAGCACCGCGAGGATCGCGGCGAAGAGGGCGACGTAGGCGAGGTCCCGGGTCTTCACGGTGTCTCCTCCACAGGCAGCGGGCAGGGCCCGCGCGGACTCGGCGGAAGGTACCCGAGGGCCGAGCGGCGGCGGTCGCCGGGCACGTCCCGGGACCGCCCGGACGCGGTCGCCGACGGTGGCGGGGCGCTCACCTGCAGACACGCCGGTCGGTTTGCCGGGCCCGCCCGGCCCGTGTTGTCTGGGGTTCCCGAGCCCCTCGGCGAAGGCGGGACACGGCATGGCAACCGGGTGGTGGGCGTCCCTGTGGTCCCGGGGGCGCTCCGCACCGAGCGAGCTCCCCCCGGGGCCGCCTCGGGAGCCCGAGGGCGGGACACCGCCGGCCACGGCTCCCCGCCCGCTCTCCGCCGACGCCGAGGTGACCGCGCACCGCGCCCCGGCCGGGGCGACGCGCGTCCGGGCGGCCCCGGCGCCGCCCGTGCACACCGCCCGCCGACAGACGTCCGGTCCGTCCGGTCGAGCCGGGTCGCCCGCCGACCCGGTGAGCAGCACCCCGCTGCGCTTCCCCCTCCAGAGGACAGGAGCTCCATCCGTGGCACAGCTCGACAACGTCATCGCCGACCTGCTCGCCATCGAGGGCGCCAACGGCGCCGCGATCGTCGACATCGACAGCGGCATGGCCCTCGCCGCCGGCGGCACGCCCGGTTTCGACCTCAACGTCGCCGCCGCCGGCAACTCCAACGTCGTGCGCGCCAAGCTGCGCACGATCAACGACCTCGAGCTCAAGGACGAGGTCGAGGACATCCTCATCACCCTGCAGAGCCAGTACCACCTCATCAACGTGCTCAAGGGGCAGGGCAACGCCGGCCTGTTCATCTACCTCGTGCTCAACCGGGTGACCGCGAACCTGGCGCTGGCCCGGCACAAGCTGCGCGCGGTCGCGGCCACCGTGGCCGTCTGACGGTCCTCGGCACCCGCCCCGGACGGGGCCGGGGCGGGTGCCGGACGGCAGGCCCGGCGGAGCCGGCTACGCGGCGGCGGTGGCGGCCTCGACGATGCGCTCGCGCACGGAGTCCAGGGCGAGCTCGCCGGTGTCGATCCACCGGGCGACGCGGCCGCCGGCCACGATGCCGACCCGGTCGCAGCACTCGGCCAGCTCGTCGGGGTCCACCGACACCACGACGACCGAGGTGCCGTGCGCGGTGGCGTCGTCGAGCAGCTGGCGCACCTGGCGGCGGGCCCGGACGTCGAGCCCGCGGGTGGGCTCGTGCAGCACGACCACGTCGCGCGCGGAGGACATCCAGCGGGCCAGCGCCAGCTTGTGCTGGTCGCCGCCGGACAGCGCCCCGAAGACGGTGCGGATGCTCAGCGTCTTGACGTCCATCTGGTGCACGGTCCGGATGACCTCGCGCAGCGTCGCGATCTCCTTGCGCAGGTCGGTGAGCGAGCCCCAGGCCTCCTGGGTGAGGGTGCGGGCGATGGTCTCGCCGGGGTCGACCCCGTAGGCGTCCTCGTCGGGGCGGTAGACCGGCAGCCGCAGCGCCCCGGTGTCGGCCGAGGGCTCACCGTGCAGCTCGATCTCGTCGGTGATCGCCGGCAGCTCCCCGGACAGCGCGTCGGCGATCTCGCGGACGCCGGAGGAGCGGTGCCCGGTCAGCCCGACGACCTCGCCGCGGTGCAGCAGCAGGTCCACGCCCTCGACGCGGCCGGGCACGCGCAGGTTGCGCACCCGCAGGGCCACCTCGTCCGACGGCACGGGGCGGGCCGGTGCGGGTGCCGCGACGTCGTCGGGCACCGCGGCCACGGTCTCCCGGCGCACCGGGACCGACACCGGCTCGCCCACCGTCTCGGCGGCCAGCCGGACCGGGTCGAGCTCCCCGCTCGGGCTGTCCAGGGCGATCCGCCCCTCGCGCAGCACCAGCACCCGGTCGACGACCTCGAGCATCTCGGGCAGCCGGTGGCTGATGTAGAGCACGCCGCGGCCCTGCCGGCTCAGCCGGCCGGCGACGGCGTGCAGGCCGGTGACCTCGGAGGGCAGCAGCGCCGCCGACACCTCGTCGAGCACGACCAGCCGGGTGTCCTCGGCCAGCACGCGCGCGGTCTCGATCAGGCCGTGCACGAAGTGCGGCAGCTCGCCGACGAGGGTGTCGGGGTCGACGTCGAGGGTGACCTCGGCCAGCAGCACCTGGGCCTGCCGCCGCAGCTCCTCCTGCGGGCGGCCGGCCTGCGCCGTGCCGCGGAAGACGGCCCGGGCGACGGTGAGCGACGGGTCGATCCGGACCAGCTGCTCGACCACGCCGACGCCGACGTGGCGGGCGTCCGCGGCCGACAGCGGCGCGTAGGGGTGGCCCAACAGCGTCATGCGCCCGGAGTCGGCGGGGGTGATGCCCGCCACGATGTCGCCGAGGGTGGACTTGCCCGCCCCGTTGGTGCCGACGAGGCCGACGATCTCGCCCTCCGCGATGCCGAAGGACACCTCCCGCAGGACGCGGCGGGCGCCGAACGACTTCGTCAGGCCCTCGACCTGCAGCAACGTCATCGACGAGCGGACCTCCCCCGACAGGGCCACCGAACAGGCGTCGGCCGACCGTGCGTCAGCGTCCCCCGCGACGCTCCGTCACGGGACGCATGCTACCCGCGGGCCGCCGGGCCGGCTCCGTGATCAGGCCGGCACGGCGCCTACCGGTTCTGCATGCTGTGCGCGGCCATCTCCATGTACCCCCAGAGCGTGGCGTCCTGCTCCTCGGTCAGCCCGAGGGAGTCGACGGCGTCGCGCATGTGCCGCAGCCACGCGTCGCGCTCCACCGGGCCGATCGCGAAGGGCGCGTGCCGCATGCGCAGCCGCGGGTGCCCGCGCTCCTGCGAGTAGGTGGTGGGCCCGCCCCAGTACTGCTCGAGGAACCGGCGCAACCGGGTCTCGGCACCCTCCCAGTCGTCCTGGGGGTACAGCGGGGCGAGGACGGGGTCGGACCGGACGCCGGCGTAGAACCGGGCGACCAGCCGCCGGAAGGTCGGCTCGCCGCCGACCTCCTCGTAGAAGGTCCGTGCCGAGGGCAGGGACCGGCTCGCCTGGCTCATGACACCGATGGTCCCCCAGCCGGGCCGTCCCCTGCCACGGCGGGCCGGGTGCGCGCGAAGCCCAGCAGCGGCGGGACGACGGCGATCAGGCCGAGGCCACCGGCCAGCGCGACGACGGCGCCCGGCGGCACCCGCTCGGCGGCCAGGCCCGCGCTGAGGGCGCCCAGGCCCTGGACGCCGTAGAGGCCGCTCACGGCCACCCCGAAGGCCCGCCCGCGGTAGGCCGAGGGCACCGCCTGGACGAAGGAGACGTTGAGCGGGATGGACCACGAGGCGCCCAGCCCGGCCACGAACAGCAGCGCGACGACGAGCGTGTAGACCCCCCGCCCGGGTCCGGCCGCGACGGCGACGAGGCCGGCCAGCAGCAGCGGCGCCAGGGACAGCGCCACCAGCACCGGCATGAACCGCTCGCTGCGCGCCGTCCCCAGCACGCGGGCGACCACCAGCCCGCCGATGGTGACGCCGAGCGGGTTGGCCGCCAGCAGCACGCCGAGCTGGGCGGGCCCCTCGCCGAGGGAGTCGGTGAGGGGGACGGCGATGCCCTCGGCGGCGTTGGCGAACATGGTGCCGGTCCACAGCAGCGCGATGATCGCCAGCAGGCGGGGGTTGCGGCCGATGAGGCGCAGGCCCCCCGCGGTGTCCTGCCACACCGACGACGGCTCCGCGGCGTCCCCGACCGGCGTGGGCCGGCGGTCGAGCGTGGCGGCGAGCCAGACGGCGGAGACGACGAAGGTGGCCGCGTCGAGGAGCAGCACGACCGACGGGCTGAGCACGGTCACCAGCCCGCCGGCGACCACGAAGCCGACCACCTGCGCCACCTGCAGGCTCACGTTCGTCAGCGACGTCGCCACCGCGTAGCGCTCGCCCTCGAGGACGTCGGCCATCAGCGCCGAGCGCGCCGACTCGAACGGCGGGCCGAGCAGCGAGACCAGCAGCAGCAGGCCCAGCAGCACCGGCAGCGGCGTCCCGGGGACCGCCATCCCGGCGACCAGCACGGCGCGGACGACGTCGCTGGCGATGAGGACCCGGTGCCGCGGGAACCGGTCGGCGACGGTGGACAGCACCGGGCCGCCGACCGCCCACGGCAGGAAGCTCATCGCGAAGGTCAGCGCGGCCAGCAGCGGCGAGTCGGTGCGCTGGTAGACCAGGACGGTCAGGGCCACGCGGGCGAGCTCGTCACCGATCGTCGACAGCGTGTAGGTGCCGAACAGCGGCCGGAACTCGCGGACGGCGAAGACCTCCCTGAAGGTGGCCGGCCGTGGGTCGGCCTCGCTCACCGGGCGCCGGCCGCGGTGCTCGCGGCGCCGATCAGCGGCGGCGGCGTCCGGATGCCCTCGGCGACGAAGCGCTCCTTGAGGCGCATGCGCAGCTCGCGGCCGACCCGCCACTGGTCGGCGTTGGTCGAGCGCACCTGCACCCGCATGAAGACGCCCTCCGCGGTGATCTGCTCGACGCCCAGGGACTCCGGCTCGGCCAGCAGGACCGCCGCCCACTCCTCCTCGCCGTACATCGCGTCGGCGACCTCCTGCATCACCCGGCGGCAGCGCTCGAGGTCGGTGTCGTGGGCGACGGGCATGTCGATGACCACCTGGGCGTAGCCCTGGCTCTTGTTGCCCACCCGGAGGATCTCGCCGTTGCGGGCGTACCAGACGACGCCGTTGACGTCGCGCAGCCGGGTGATCCGCAGGCCCACCGCCTCCACGGTGCCGCTGGCCTCGCCCAGGTCGACGACGTCCCCGACGCCGTACTGGTCCTCGAGGATGATCCCGATCCCGGCGATGAAGTCCTTGATGAGGTTCTGCGCGCCGAAGCCGAGGGCCACGCCGACCACGCCGGCGCTGGCCACGATCGGCGCCAGGTTGATGCCCAGCTCGCCGAGGACGAGCACGACGGCGATGCCCATGATCACGAACGAGGCGAAGCTGCGCAGCACCGAGCCGATCGCCTCGGCCCGCTGCGTGCGCCGCGCGGCGATCTGCTCCAGCGGGTCGGCCGCGCCGGCCGAGCGGTTGCGCAGCGGCCGCAGGATCGTCGGCATCGCGCCGGTGGCGGTGCGGTCGGTGAGCTGGCGGACCGCCCGGTGCACGAGGTGGCGGACGCCGAACGCGAGCAGCAGGACGAGCAGGATCCTGGCCGGCTTCTCGATCAGCGCCTCGGCGTTGTTGGCCAGCCAGTCCAGCCCGGACAGCTCGTACACCTTGGCGCACAGCGTCGTCGGGTCCTCGACGCAGTCAGGGACGCTCTCGGCGAGCGCGCTGTCGGCGGCCATCACGGACGGTAGAGCAGTCATCACTCACCATCGTGTCAGAGGGATCCGGTACTGCCAGGACCCGCCGCGCCCCAGTCGGTCACACCGGTGGCGGCGGCGAGGAAGGCCAGCTGGTCGGCGGCCAGGCCCACCGTGCGGCTCACCGCCCGGGCGCCGTGGCCCACCGCCGTCTCCCGGCGCAGCACCACCGGCGCCTCGGCGGAGGTGGCCGCCTGCAGCGCGGCGGCGAGCTTGCGGGCGTGCAGCGGGTCGACGCGGGTGTCGGACTCGAAGGTGGTGAACAGCGTCGCCGGGTAGGCGGTGCCCTCGCGGACCGCGTGGTACGGGGAGTAGCCCAGCAGCCAGCCGAGCTCGACCGGGTCGTCGGCGGTGCCGTACTCGTCGTTCCAGGTGCGGCCCAGGCCGAAGCGCTCGTAGCGGACCATGTCCAGCAGCGGCGCGCTGCAGACCACGCCCGCGACGAGGTCGGGCCGCTGGGTGAGCGTGGCGCCCACCAGCAGCCCGCCGTTCGAGCCGCCCATGACCGCCAGTCGCGCGGGCGTCGTCCAGCCCTCGGCGACCAGGTGCTCACCGGCGGCGGCGAAGTCGTCGAAGACGTTCTGCTTGCGCTCGCGCATGCCCGCGCGGTGCCACTCCTCGCCGTGCTCGGAGCCGCCGCGCAGGTTGGCCACCGCCCACACCCCGCCGGCGGCGACCCAGGCCAGCGCCTGCGCCGAGTAGGCCGGGGTGAGGGACACGTCGAAGCCGCCGTAGCCGTAGAGCACCGTCGGCCGCGGGGTGTCCGGCGCGCCGGTCGCCGACAGGACGAAGAGGTGCACCGGCGTCCCGTCGCGCGAGGTGGCGTGCGTCTCGACGACGGTCACCTCCGGCACGTCGCCGGCGACGGGCGCGCGCTCGTCCTCCACCAACGCCGTGGGCGCAGCGGCGTCCCAGCGCAGCACCGACGGCGGGGTGGAGTAGTCGGTGTAGCCGACCCACGCCGTCGTCCCGCCCTCCGGCGGTGCGCTGACGCCCGAGACGCTGCCCGGCGGGAGTCCGCTCACGTCGGCCAGCCGTCCCGAGCCGTCACCGGCCCAGACCGAGAGCCGGTCGGTGGCGTCGACGGAGTGGACGGCGAGCACCTGCAGCGACCCGTCGGCGCCGTCGACCAGGGCGACGTCGGAGAGCACGCCCTCGCCTGACTCCGGGACGACGTCGGCCCAGCGCTCCGGGGTCCAGGTCGCGGGGTCGGCGGGGTCGGCGACGGCCAGCCGCCAGCGGGGGGTGCCGCGGTCGCTCATCAGCCACAGGCGGCCGTCGCGGGCGACCCAGGCGGCGGTCTGCGCGTCGACGCCGACCTGCAGGTCCCGCAGGCTGCCGTCGCCGGCCAGGTCGGCCAGCCACACGTCGTCGCGCGGCGCGGTGCCGGCCGAGGCGGAGACGACCAGCCAGCGGCCGTCGGCGCTGACCCGGACGCCGTAGTAGTTGGTCGGGTCGAGACCCTCGCCGTGCACCAGGACGTCGCCGGCGGGGTCGGCGCCGACGTGGTGGCGCCACACCCGCCGGTGGAACTGCTCCTCGCCCGCGGGGACCTGGTCCGGGGCGAGGCGGCGGACGTAGTACAGCTCCTCGCCGCCGGGCAGCCAGGCGACGGGGGAGTAGCGGCAGCGGTCCACCGGGCCGTCGAGGCGCTCGCCGGTGGCGACGTCGAGCACGAACAGCCGCGACTCCTCGTCGCCGCCGGTGGACAGCTGGTAGGCCAGCCGGTCGCCCTCCCAGGACGGCGACCAGGCGTCGAGCGTCGTCGTCCCCGACGGGTCGACCGCCATCGGGTCGACGAGCACCCGCACGGTGCCGTCGGGCTCGCGGACCCGCAGCACCGCGTGCTCCTGGCCGGGGTCGCGGCGCGTGGAGAAGGCCCGGCCGCCGCGGTGCACCGGGACGCCGACCGCGCCGGCGTGCACGAGCCGCTCCAGGCGGGCGGCGAGGCCCGCGCGGGCCGGGAGCCTGCCGAGGACGTCGGTGGCGAGCGCGTCCTGGGCAGCCGTCCACGCACGGGTGCGCGGGTCGTCGGGGTCCTCGAGCCAGCGGTAGGGGTCGGCGACGCGGTGGCCGTGCAGGTCCTCGACGAGGTCGAGCCGCTCGGCGTGGGGAGGGCGCACCCGGCCCACCGTAAACACCGTCCGGCGGGGTCCCGGGACGTGCCACCGGCTCCCCCGCGCGCCGGAGGGCCTGGCCAGGGCAGGATGGGGAGGCCCGCGGGCCGCCCCGGTACGGCGGTCCGGGGCGTCCGGAGGTGATCCGTGCCGCGTACAGCGCCCGGGTCGGTCGTGGGCCAGCCAGGTCCGCGCCGCGACCCCGTCCCCCGCCCCCGGCTGCCCGTGCCCTCGTCCGGCACGACGTCGGCGACGCTGCTGCTCAACGCCACCTACGAGCCGCTGTGCGTGGTCTCCAGCCGCCGCGCCATCGTCCTCGTGCTGGCCGACAAGGCGGTGCCGGTGGACACCGCCGCCGAGGTCGTGCACGCCGAGCGGGTGAGCCTGGCCGTGCCCGTCGTCGTCCGGCTGACCCGGTACGTGCGGGTGCCCTACCCGGCGCAGGTGCCGCTGTCGCGCCGCGCGGTGTTCACCCGCGACGGGCAGACCTGCGTCTACTGCGGCGGGTCGGCCACGAGCATCGACCACGTCGTACCGCGCAGCCGCGGCGGCACGCACACCTGGGACAACGTGGTGGCCGCCTGCCGCCGGTGCAACCACACCAAGGCCGACCGGTCGCTGGCCGAGCTCGGCTGGAAGCTGCCGCACCCGCCGCACACCCCCAGCGGCGCGGCCTGGCGGCTGCTCGGCGCGCGCACCGTCGACCCCCGCTGGCGCGAGTGGCTCGGCGTGCCCGAGAGCGTCTCCGCGTGACCAGCCCCGGCACCGCGCGGCGGCTGTGGGCGCTCGGGGAGCCGTACCACGCGGTCACCTACTTCGCCGACGAGGCGCGGGCCGCGGGCGGGGCCACCGGCCTGCGCGGCTTCTGGTCGGTCTACTTCGCGCAGCGGGCGGCGCCGCTCGGGCCGGTCGGCGCGGAGGTGGTGACGGCGACCTTCTACAACTTCGCGCCGTCCTTCGTCGCGCGGCGGGTGCCGGACGTGTGGTCCTCGACCACTCCGGCCGCGGCGCTGGAGGCCCGGCTGAGCGGGGTGGACGGCGCCGTCCGCCGCGTGCTGGGGGAGTGGGCCGACTCGCCGGAGGCCGCCGAGGCCGCGCGGCTGGCCGGTGCCGCGGCCGCCGCGGTGGACCTGCCGGGGCGGCCGCTGGCGGCGGCCAACGCCGGGCTGGAGGTCCCCGGCGAGCCGCACCTGGCGCTGTGGCAGGCGCTCACGACCCTGCGCGAGCACCGCGGCGACGGGCACAGCGCGGCACTGCTGGACCGTGAGGTGTCCGGGGTCGGGGCGCACGTGCTCGCGGCCGCGGCGGGCCGCAGCGACCGCGAGTGGCTGCAGCGGGCCCGGGGCTGGGACGACGGGGAGTGGACGGCGGCCGCCGACGAGCTCGCCGCCCGCGGCTGGCTCGACGGCGCGGAGCTCAGCGCCGAGGGCCTGGCGATGGTCACCGCGATCGAGGCCGACACCGACCGGCTGGCGCTGCGGCCGTGGCGGGCGCTCGGCGACACCGGGTGCGACCGGCTGGCCGAGCTGCTGGTGCCGCTGCGCCGCGCCGTCGTCACCGCGGGGCTGTTCCCCGACCGCAACCCGATCGGCGCCCCCGACCCGGAGTGACCCTCGTGGATCACGTGACGCGGGTGCGCTCCTCGGGGTAGGCGCGCCACCCGCCGTCCTGCAGGAGCGCGCGGAACCGGTCGACGGCGTCCCACACGTCGACGAAGCGCGTGTAGAGCGGCGCCGGGCCCAGCCGCACCCGGTCGGGCGTCCGGAAGTCGGGGACCACCCCGCGGTCGACCAGCGCCCGCGTCAGCTGCCAGGCGTGCGGGTGGGCCAGCGTGACGTGCGCGCCCCGCCGCGCGCCGTCCCGCGGGCTGGCCAGCGCCACCCCGTGCGGCGCCAGGTGCTCGTCGGCCAGCGCCACCAGCAGCGCGGACATCGCCCGCCCCTTGGCCGCCAGCCGACCGATCCCGGCCTCGGCCACCAGCCGCGCGCCGACCTCCACCGCGGCGGCGGCCAGCACCGGCGGCGTCCCGGCGGCGAACCGGTCGATGCCCGGCGCCGGGTCGTAGGCCGGGCCCATCTCGAACTGGTCCCGCTGGCCGAACCAGCCCCAGATCGGCTGGCGCAGCTGCTCCTGCAGCTCCCGCCGCACGAAGAGGAAGGCCGGCGCCCCCGGCCCGCCGTTGAGGTACTTGTACGTGCAGCCGACGGCGAGGTCGACGTCGTTCGCGGCCAGGTCGACCTCCACCGCGCCGACGGCGTGCGAGAGGTCCCAGACCACCAGCGCCCCGGCGGCCCGCGCGGCCGACGTCACCGCGGCGACGTCGGCCAGCGCGCCGGAGCGGTAGGCCACCGCCGACAGCACGACGACGGTGACCCGCTCGTCCAGCGCGGCGTACAGCACCGCGGGGTCGAGGCCCTCGTCGACGTCGGCCGGCACCTCCCGGACCGCCATGCCGCGCGCCGCGGCCACCCCGGCGACCACGTAGCGGTCGGTGGGGAAGTCGTCGGCGCAGCAGACCAGCACGTCGCGGCCCGGCCGGGCGTCCGCGGCGGCCACCAGGAGTTTGTAGAGGTCGACCGTCGTCGAGTCCGACAGCAGCACCTCGCCCGGCCGCGCGCCCAGGACCCCGGTGCCGATGACGTCGCCGACGCGCGTGCCGACGTCGATCCACGACCTCCACGAGCCGACCAGGCCGCGGCCCCACTCCTGCTCGGCCACCCGGGCCAGCGCCGCCGGGGTCTCCAGAGGCATCCGGCCCAGCGAGTTGCCGTCGAGGTAGAGCAGCCCGTCGTCGACGCCGGCGAAGCGGTCGCGGAAGCCGGCCAGCGGGTCGGCGGCGTCGAGCGCCTCGGCGGCGGAGCGCGTGAGGTCCACGGGGCCTGTCTACCGCGCGGCGCTAGCGTCGCCGCTCGTGACGCAGCTGCACGACCTGACGGCCCTGGAGCAGGCGGCCGCCGTCCGTGCCCGGGAGGTGAGCCCCACCGAGCTGGTGCGGCACGCCCTCGCCCGGGTCGAGGCGCTCGACGCCGGCCTCGGCGCCTTCGTCACCGTCACGCCCGAGCGGGCGCTGGCCGCCGCCGCGGCGGCCGATGCCCGGGTGCTGCGCGGCGGGGAGCTGCCGCCGCTGCTGGGCGTGCCGACCGCGATCAAGGACCTCAACAACACCGCCGGCGTGCGCACCACCTTCGGCTGCCCGGTGTTCGCCGACTTCGTGCCGACGGTCGACGACGCCGTCGTGACCGCGCTGGCCGCCGCCGGGACGATCAGCCTGGGGAAGACCAACACGCCCGAGTTCGGCTTCCCCTGCTACACCGACAACGCCCTCGTCGGCCCGGCCCGCACCCCCTGGGACCCGGCGCGACTGGCCGGCGGCTCCAGCGGCGGCGCGGCGGTGGCGGTCGCGGCCGGCATGGTGCCGTTCGCGCAGGGCAGCGACGGCGGCGGCTCGATCCGCATCCCGGCCAGCGTCAACGGCCTGGTCGGCATCAAGCCGGCCCGCGGCCGGGTGAGCAACGCGCCGCTCGGCGCCGACGTCACCGGGCTCGGCACCAACGGCCCGCTGGCCCGCACCGTGCGCGACGCCGCCGCGGTGCTCGACGCGATGGCCGGCCCGGTGACCGGCGACGCCACCTGGGCGCCCCCGCTGCCGCCGGGGGAGACCTTCCTCGGTTGCGCCGACCGGCCGGTGGGCCGGCTGCGGATCGGCCGCACGGTCGAGTCGCCGATGCCCGACGCCGTCCTCGACCCGGAGGTGGTCGAGGCGCTCGACGACGCCGGCCGGCTGCTCGAGGACCTCGGTCACGAGGTGGTCGACGTCCCTCCCGGCCTGCTCACGCCCGACGTGCTGGCCGCCTTCGAGCGGGTGTGGTCGCTGTCGGGGACGCTGCTGCCGGTGCCCGCCGACCGGGTGCGGGAGCTGCGGCCGCTGACCCGCGAGCTGCGCGGCCGCGGGCTGGCGCTGTCGGCCCGGGCGGCGATGGAGGCGCTCACCGCGCTGCGGCTGTTCGCCCGCCGGTTCATCGCGGCCACCGCGGACTTCGACGTCCTGCTGGCGCCGGTGACGACGATGACGCCGCGGCCGCTGGGCTGGTTCGACGCCGACGGCGACGGCGCCGCGGACTTCGAGCGGCAGAAGCGCTACGCCGCCTTCACCGCCGTCTACAACGTCACCGGGCAGCCGGCCGTGAGCCTGCCGCTGTGGTGGACCGACGGCGGCCTGCCGATCGGCACCATGCTGGTCGGGCGCCCGGCGGACGAGGCCACCCTGATCGCGCTGTCGGCCCGGCTGGAGGAGGCCCGGCCCTGGTCGCGACGCCACCCGCCGCAGTGGGACGCGCACCGATGGACGGGGACCCCGGTTGGGTAGGTTGTCGGCGTGACCGTCGTCGAGACACTGCTCGTCTTCCTCGTCGCGCCGCTGGCCGTCTACGTCCTGCTGTGGGCGCTGACCTACCTGCCCGGCGGGCGCAAGCGGCAGGGCGTCCAGTACAAGCCCGGGCAGTCCTGGGACCACGAGCCGGTCTGGTACGAGCCCCAGCCGGCGAACGCGCCGACCCACGCCGCCGGCGAGGGGGACACCCAGGCCGTCGGCTCCTCGCTGTACGGCGAGACGGCGGCCATCGGCTCCGGTGACGGCGCCGGCCCGGGGCACGGCAGCCACGGCGCCACCGCGATCACGGCCGGCGCCCCCACCCCCGCGAACGTCGGCCCGCTCGGCGGCGCCCGCGGGACCTGGTGACATGACCCGCCCGACCCCCACCCACCTCGCGACCGCCCCCGGAGGCCGTCGATGACCCGCGTCCTGCACGCCGAGCCCCACGACACGGGGACGGTGGACACCGCGCCCAACCGTGCCGACGAGGGCTACGACACCGTCTTCAGCTACCGGGAGCTGGCCCGGCTCGACGAGGCGCTCACGATGTCCTCGCGCGAGACCGGCCTGCGCTTCACGCTCTACATCGGCGACCTGGGCAAGCAGACCCGGCTGCGCGCCGAGGAGCTCCACGCCCGCGGCGGCGACCCGGCCAACTCGGTGCTGCTCGCCGTCTCGCCGGGGCAGCGGGTGATCGAGGTGGTCACCGGCCCGTCGGCCGCCCGTCGGCTGCCCGACCGGGCGTGCGCGCTGGCCGTGCTGTCGATGACGAACTCCTTCGCCTCCGGAGACCTCGTGGGCGGTGTCGTCAACGGCCTGCGGCAGCTCTCCGACCAGGCCGGCCACCCCCGCCTGGCTCGCGACCACTAGCAGAGGACCTCCTGACGAAGGCCGAACGGGAGAGGCCCAGGACCGATCGGGTCCTGGGCCTCTCCCGTTCGACCGTTCAGTCGTCGCTCGCCGCGGCGTCCCGCCGGCGGGCGCGCAGCGCGCGGGCGATGCCGTCACGGCCCTCGGACACCAGCCGGCGCAGCGGCGCCGGGTGCTCGCCGCCCTCGAGCCACGCGTCGGCCGCCTTCAGCGTCCGCTCCTCGACCACCGGCGGGAACAGGTACTGGACGGCGTTCTTGGCGATCTCGCCCGGACGCCGCTCCCACATGGGACCGATCTCGGCGAAGTAGCGGTCGACGTAGCCGGCGGTGAGCTCGCGCTGCGCCGGGTGCCAGAAGCCGGCGACGAGCGCCTCGTGGACGGCGTTCGGGATCTCCTTGTCGTGGAAGGCGTGCTGCCACGCCTCCTCCTTGGCCTCCGCCGTCGGCCGCAGCGCCCGTGCGGTCGCCGCGCGGCGGGCCCCGGTCGCGGTGGCGTCCCGCTCGACCTCGGCGTCGATCTCGGCGTCGCCGGCCGCGCCGACCGCGACCAGGCCGTTGAGGAACGCCCAGCGCGCGTCGGCGTCGACCGCCAGCCCCTCGTAGGTCCGCGAGCCGTCGAGCAGGCCGCGCAGCACCGCGGCGTGCTCCTCGGTGCGGGCGGCCGCGGCCAGCGTCCGCGACCACTGCAGCTGCTCGTCGCTGCGCGGCGCGGCCGCCGCGAGCGCCTGCAGCGCCTTGTCCGCCAGCGCCGCCCAGCCCGACCCGTCGGCCCACGCCGGGTCGGCGTAGGAGGTCAGCGCCGACTGCACCCGCGCCAGCAGCGACTGCACCACGCTGATCTCGGTCTCGGCGTCGATGCCGGCCAGCACCAGCCGTACCCACTCGCGGGCGGGCAGCTCCGCGTCGCGCGTCATGTCCCACGCCGCCGCCCAGCACAGCGCCCGCGGCAGCGAGTCGGGGACGGTGCCGATCGCCTCCCGCAGCGTGGCCAGCGACCGCTCGTCGAGGCGCAGCTTGGCGTAGGTCAGGTCGTCGTCGTTGACCAGCACCAGGTCGGCCGCCGGGTGGCCGACCAGCTCGGCGACCTCGGTCCGCGCGCCCTCGACGTCCAGCTCCACCCGGGTGGTGCGGGTCAGCCCGTCCGGCCCGCGGTCGTAGAGGCCGACGGCGAGGCGGTGGCGGCGCAGCACCGGGTGCTCGGGGACGGCGGTCTGCTCGATGGCGAAGGAGGCGTAGCGGCCGTCCTCGGTGAGCTCGTACACCGGGCGCAGCGTGTTCACCTGGCTGGTCTGCAGCCACTGCGCCGACCACTCGCTCAGGTCGCGGCCGGTGGCCTCCGACAGCGGGTCGAGCAGGTCGGCCAGCGTGGTGTTGCCGTACTCGTGGGTGCGGAAGTAGCGGCGGATGCCGGCGAGGAACTCCTCCCGGCCGACGTAGGCCACCAGCTGCTTGAGCACCGAGGCGCCCTTGGCGTAGGTGATGCCGTCGAAGTTCACCTCGACCGCGGCGACGTCGACCATGTCCGCGGCGATCGGGTGGGTGGAGGACAGCTGGTCCTGCGCGTAGGCCCACGCCTTCTCGGCGTTGGCGAAGGTGGTCCAGGCGGTCGTGTACTCGGTGGCCTCGGCCTGGCACAGGGTGGAGATGTACGTGGCGAAGGACTCGTTGAGCCACAGGTCGTCCCACCAGCGCATGGTCACCAGGTCGCCGAACCACATGTGCGCCAGCTCGTGCAGCACCGTCTCGGCCCGGCGCTCGTAGCGCGCGCGGCTGGTGCGCGAGCGGAAGACGTAGTCCTCCAGCACGGTGACCGCACCGGCGTTCTCCATGGCGCCGGCGTTGAACTCCGGCACGAACAGCTGGTCGTACTTGTCGAACGGGTACGGGTAGTCGAAGACCCGGTGGTAGAACTCGAAGCCCTGCTTGGTGACCCGGAACAGCTCCTCGGGGTCGAGGTGCTGGGCCAGCGAGGCACGGCAGTACAGCCCCAGCGGGATGCCCTCGTAGACGTCGGTGACCCGGGCGTAGGGCCCGGCGACCAGCGCGACCAGGTAGGTCGACAGCCGCTTGGTGGGCTCGAAGTGCACCAGCTGCGAGCCGCCCGGCCCGGCCTCGATGGTGCGGCCGCCGGTGTTGGAGACGACCTGCCAGTCGAACGGCGCGACGACGTGGACGGTGTAGCTGCCCTTGAGGTCGGGCTGGTCGAAGCAGGCGAACATCCGCTTGGCCTCGGCCGGCTCGAAGTGCGAGTAGAGGTAGACCTGCCCGTCCTCGGGGTCCTCGAAGCGGTGCAGGCCCTCCCCGGAGTTCGAGTACCGGCAGTCGGCGACCACCTCGAGCTCGTTGTCGGCGGCGAGGTCGGGCAGCGGCAGGCCGCCCTCCTCGGTGTAGGTGGCGACGTCGAGCGCGGTCCCGTTGAGCGTGGCCGAGTGCACCCGCTCGGCGACCAGGTCGATGAAGGAGCTGACACCCGGCTCGCTGCAGGTGAAGCGCACCGTCGTCGTCGAGCCGAAGGTGTCCCGCCCCGGGTGGCCGGAGCCGTCGGTGAGGTCGAGGTGGAGGTCGTAGCTGTCGACGGCCATCAGCCGTGCGCGGGCGGCGGCGTCGTCGCGGGTCAGGTTGGGTACGGCCACGCCCGGCAGCTTCCCACGGACTGCCGACACGCCCGGCGGCACGGGGAACAACCCCCCGGCCGGGGCACTTGGCAGCCAGCAGCGGTCCGGGCACGTCCTGCGCCCGGACGACGACGAGAGCGAGAGTGAGCGATGACTGAGGCAGTGCAGAGCGCCCCCACGAAGGCACGGGTGGACTTCTGGTTCGACCCGCTGTGCCCGTGGGCGTGGCTGACCAGCCGCTGGGTCCTCGAGGCAGCGAAGGTGCGCGACATCGACCTGCACTGGCACGTCATGTCGCTGGCGGTGCTCAACCGCGGCCGCGACCTGCCGCCGGACTACCAGCAGATGATGGAGCAGGCGTGGGGCCCGGTCCGGGTCGCGATCGCCGCCGCCGAGAAGCACGGCGATGAGGTCCTCGGCGACCTCTACACGGCCATGGGCACGCTGCGCCACCACGAGGGCAGGGAGCTCGACGAGATCGTCGCGCCGGCGCTGGAGCGCGTCGGCCTGCCCGCCGAGCTGGCCGGGGCGGCGACGTCGACCGAGTACGACGAGGCGCTGGAGAAGAGCCACCACGCCGGCATGGACCCCGTCGGTGACGACGTCGGCACGCCCGTCGTGCACATCGACGGCGTGGCCTTCTTCGGCCCGGTGATCAGCAAGGTGCCCACGGGCGAGGACGCCGGCAAGGCCTTCGACGGCGCCGTCCTGCTGGCCAACCTCCCCGACTTCTGGGAGCTCAAGCGGACCCGCACCTCCGGACCGGAGATGGACTCGGTGCCCGCCGACGCGCTGCAGCTCACCCGCCGCTAGTCCCTCCCGTGCACTCCCGCGGATCTGCACCGTGCAGATCCGCGGGAGTGCACGGCTGGCATGCTGCCGGGCGTGCCGCGACCCGTCCGCCAGCGCATCCTGATCACCGGTGCGAGCTCCGGCCTCGGCGCCGGGATGGCCCGCCGCTTCGCCGCGCAGGGCCGCGACCTCGCCCTCGTCGCCCGGCGCACGCACCTGCTCGACCAGCTGCGCGACGAGCTGCTGGCCGCCCACCCCGCGATCCGGGTGGTCACCGCCGCGATGGACGTCGACGACCCGGCCGCGGTGGCCGGCGGGGTGCCCGCGCTGGCCGCCGAGCTGGGCGGCATCGACCGGTTCGTCGCCAACGCCGGCATCGGCAACGGGAGGTCGGTGGGCACCGGCGGCGCCGCGGTGAACCGGGCGATCCTGGCCACCAACGTGCTCGGCACCCACGCGCAGTGCGAGGCCGCCGTGCAGCTGTTCCGCACGCAGGGCTCCGGCCACCTCGTCGTCGTCAGCTCGGTGGCCTCGATCCGCGGGATGCAGGGCTCGCGCACCGCCTACGGCGCCAGCAAGGCCGCGCTCAACGCGCTCGCCGAGGGCATCCGCGCCGACCTGCTCGGCACCGGCATCCGGGTCACGACGGTGCTGCCCGGCTACATCGAGACCGACATCAACGCCGGCCGCCGCGGCCCGTTCACCGTCGACCTCGACACCGGCGTCGACGCGCTGGTCGCCGCGGTCGAGCGCGAGCCGGTCCGCGCCTACGTGCCCGAGTGGCCCTGGCGACCGGTGTCGGCCCTGCTGCGCGTGCTGCCCCTCCCGGTGCTCCGCCGGCTCGCCTGAACGGCCGTCACCAGCAGATGCGCACGGGGCGGCCGCGGGCGTCGCGGGACCCGTCGCCCACGCACTCGGCCACACCGTCGGCGATCCGCCGCGCTGACCACGCCGCCGCGCACGCGTCGAGCGCGTCCACGGCCGGCACGCGTGGCGGGGCGTCGAGCAGTGCGGCGTCGACGTCCATGACCGGGCGAAGCGCCGCCAGTCGCTGCGCCAGCCCGCGGGCAGTCACCTTCGGGTCGGTGACGCCCCCGAGGCCACGGCGGAACGCCAGCTCGGGGTGGACCTCGACGACGCGCTCGACCGGTGGTTCGCCCAGCGCGTCGTCGAGCGCGCGGATCGCGCGCACCAGCTGGAACGCCTGCGCCGACAGCGATGTCCCGCCGGTGGCCGAGATCGAGAGCCGCCGCGCCGCGGCGTAGTCGTCGGTGGCGAGCACAGCCCGGACGGGCGCGGCGAAGACCGAGCTGCCCGCCTTCCCCAGGAGGGCCTTGGCGCGTTGATCACAGACACGGGGGCCGTCGTCCGAGAGGCCGATCGGCATGTCGATGCCGACCACCTCGACGTCCGGGACGGCGAGCACGGCGGGGACGTCAGCGAGGTCGAGGAACCGGACCGAGCGCCCCTGCAGGAGGGCCCCGACCCACCGGCCGCGCCAGCCGTCGACCCCCAGCACCGCCACCGTCGCAGCCTGTCAGACTCGCCGCCATGCGCGTCTTCGTCGGGACCGACCACGCCGGCCTGGAGTTCAAGGAGCACCTCAAGCAGGCCCTGGCCGAGGCCGGGCACGAGCCGGTCGACTGCGGCGCGTTCGACTACGACGCCCAGGACGACTACCCGCCGTTCTGCTTCGAGGTCGGCGAGCGGGTCGTCGTCGAGCCCGGCAGCCTCGGCGTCGTCATCGGCGGGTCGGGCAACGGCGAGCAGATCGCGGCCAACAAGGTGCCCGGCGTGCGCGCGGCGCTGGTGTGGAACCGCGAGACCGCCGAGCTCGCCCGCGGACACAACGACGCCAACGTGTGCGCGATCGGCGCCCGGCAGCACCCGGTCGAGGAGGCCACCGAGCTGGTGCTGCACTTCCTCGCCTCGCCGTGGAGCGGCGACGAGCGGCACGCCCGACGGATCGGCCTCGTCCACGACTACGAGCAGAACCGGCACCGCCCGGCCGGCGGCCTCCCGACCCGAGGTGACGTGGTGTGAGGCCCCGCTGCAGGGGCCCGCGCCGAGCGGCAGCGAGGCGTGGGGGGCAGCGGGGTCCTTCTAGAAGGTGTCCGGGCACCAGGGGCTGACCGGCCAGGACAGCGCGGTGGCGGCCAGCGTCACCGCCCCCGGGCTGACCTCGGCCACCCGCCCGGCGGCCTGCAGCGTGGCCAGCGAGACCCCGCCGAGGTAGGCCGCGGCGAGCGCGTCGGCGTCGACGACCAGGTCGGGATCGAGGTCGGTCCGGCCGCAGTAGCCGCCGGCGGGGTGGCCGGCCCACCGCCAGCGCCCCTCGTTCCAGGGGCAGAACGGGTCGCGCACCTCGACCACCAGGTCGACCGGGGCGGGGTAGCGGCGGGCGGCCAGCGCGCGGTCGACGTCGACCAGCCGCAGCCACAGCCCGTCGGTGGGCCGGGCGTGCAGCGCCCGCGGGTCGGCCAGCAGGTGGCGCAGCGGCTCGTCGGCGGCGCCCTGCGGGTACTCCAGCGTGCGGACCAGGTCGAGGTCGAGCAGGTAGCGCCACAGCGCCGCGTAGGCCGGGGTGCCGCGGCCGCGGACCTCGTCGACGAGCAGGGTGCCGTCGGGGTCGCCGTCGTCGAGGTCGCGGGCGCGCACCCGGAAGGCGGCGTAGCCGGTGACCTCGCCGTCGGCCTCCGTGTGCAGGACGAACCGGCGGGGGGTGGCGCCCCGGCGCTGGTCGGGCGGGTCACGGAGGATGCGCTCCCACCAGCGCTCGTCGCGCTCGAGCTGCCCGGGCACCCAGCGGCGCAGCGCCTCGTGCACCCGCGGTGCGGCGGCGCGGAACCCGTCGAGGTCGACCGGCGTGACCGTGCCGGTGCCGAGGTCCACGCCGGGCCGGAAGGCCATCCGCTGGGTGGGGCCGGTCAGGCTCCCGCGCACCGCCGCGGGCGCGTAGCCGAACCGCCCGTAGATGCCGCCCTCGGCCGCCCACAGCGCGGCCACCGGCTCGCGCTGCTGCTCGTGCAGCTCGGTGAGCTGGCGGCGCATGATCGCGGTGAGCACGCCGCGGCGGCGGTGGGTGGGGGAGACGGTCACCCAGGTGACGCCCGCGCAGGGCACGACGGCGCCGGGCGCGGTGAGCGTGCGGCTGTAGACGCCCGACGTCGCCGCCACCCGGTCGCCGTCCCACAGGGTCAGCGTGCGGTCGAGCTCGGCCGTGGCCGGCGGCGCCTCGACGAACGACCCGGTCGCCTCCTCGCCGAAGACGTCGAGCATCGAGCGGGCGAAGGCCGGCCACTCGTCGGCGGTGACGGGTCGCAGGGCGGCGGGGTCGGTCACCCCTGCTGTCTACCGGGCGGCCCGCGAGGCCCGCGACCGCGTTCCGTCGGCGGCCGGTGCCACGCTGCGCGGCGTGCAGGAGCTGCGGCCGGTCGGGTGGTGGGTCAGGCGGCTCGACGAGCTGCTCGAGGAGGGGCTCGACGCCGTCGTCGCCGCCGAGGACTCACCCGGCGGCACTGGCAGGTGCTGCAGTCGGCCGTCGACGGGCCGGTCGAGCGGACCGCGCTGCACGCCGCACTCGCCTCCTTCGCCGGGCCGGCGGAGGTCGACGGCGTCGTCGCCGACCTGGCCGGGCGGGGCTGGCTGCGCACCGACGGCGGACCGCTGTCGGCCACGGACGAGGGCCGGGCGGCGCACGCGCGGCTCGCCGCGGCGGTCGGCGCGTTCCGGCGCGCGGTGGCCGACGGGCTCACCGAGGAGGAGTACGCGCGCACGGTCGCCGGCCTGGCGCGGATGGTGGCCGACCTGGAGCGGGCGCTGGGCCGCTGACCTCCTCGACGGCGACGGCGACGGCGACGGCGACGGCGACGGCGACGGCGACGGCGTCGGTAGTGTGCCCTGGGAGCCGAGCGTGCCGACGGCGTCGCGCCCTCGCGCGGCCGCGTGCCCGGCGGACGGAGGTCCCCGCGTGCGACGTCGGACCGCACCCCTCGCCGTGAGCGCGCTGCTGCTGGCGGCCGGCTGCACCTCGTCGGCCGGCAGCGACGGGTCCGGGAGCGGCGACGGGTCGGCCGCCGTGGCCGCCTCCGCCCCCGACCAGCGGCTCACCGTGGTCGCCGACGCCGAGCCGGCCGCCGCCGCGGTGAGCACCAGCCGGGCGCTGTTCGACGAGGCCGGTGTCGTGGTGGTCGCTCCCGACGGCGATCCTGCCGCCACGCTGCTGGGCGCCTCCGCCGCGGTCGGCCTGGGCGTCCCGCTGCTGCTCGACCCCGAGGGCGCGGGCGGGGACGAGACGGTCGCCGCCGAGCTCGACCGCCTCGGCGCCGGCACCGTGCTCGCCGTCGGCGGCGATGCTGCGCCCGGCGGGGGCGACCGCGACGTGGTGACCGTCCCGGCCACCGCCGAGGCCGTCGGGGCCGCCACCGGCCTGGACCTCGCCGAGGCCGACCCGGTGCCGGCCGACGGCGGGGCGGCCGCCGTCGCGGGGCTCGACCCCGACGCGCCCGCCGCGCTGGTCCCCGAGGACGGCGTGGGCGGGGGCGGGGGCGAGGCGTCCGGCGAGCTGCCGGAGGTGACCCGCGCCGAGCCGCTGGAGGACACCGTCGTGCTGGCCGCCGGCACGCCGGAGTCGCTGGCCGGCGTGGCGACCGCCCGGGCGGCCGGCGCGCAGGTGCAGCTCACCGGCGGGGCGACCGACCCGCGCGCCTCCGCCGACGTCGTCGACCTCGTGGCGCAGGACCCCGCCGGCTCGGTCGTGGCCCTGGGCGCGGGCTTCGGCGCCGAGGAGGGCCTGGACTGGAAGCTCGAGACGGCCGCCACCGGGGCGCAGCTGCCCGGCGGCGGGCAGCTGCTCTTCCCGCAGCACTTCATGGTCGCCCTCTACGGTCACCCGGGCACCGGGTCGCTGGGCGTGCTCGGCGAGCAGGACGTCGACGCCAGCGTGCAGCGCGCCCGCGACCACGCCGCGCCGTACGAGGCGCTGGTGCCCGACGCCACCGTGGTCCCGGCCTTCGAGATCATCGCCACGGTCGCCTCGCAGTTCCCGACCGACGAGGGCGACTACTCCTACGAGGCGCCGGTCGAGCAGCTGCGCCCGTGGGTGGAGGCGGCAGGGCAGGCCGGCCTCTACGTCGTCCTGGACCTGCAGCCCGGCCGCACCGACTTCGTCACGCAGGCCGAGCGCTACCGCGAGCTGCTCGTGCTGCCGCACGTCGGCCTGGCCCTCGACCCCGAGTGGCGGCTCGCCCCGGACCAGGTGCACCTGACCCAGATCGGCTCCGTGCCGGTCGAGGAGGTCAACCGGGTGGTCACCTGGCTGGCCGACCTGACGCGGGAGAACCGGCTGCCGCAGAAGCTGCTGGTGCTGCACCAGTTCCGGGTGGACATGATCCCCGGCCGCGAGCAGGTCGACGTCTCCCGCGACGAGCTGTCGGTGATGGTGCACGCCGACGGCCAGGGTCCCCAGGGCAGCAAGCAGGAGACCTGGCGGGTGCTGCGCGGGATCGGCCCGGAGGGCCTGACCTGGGGCTGGAAGAACTTCTACGACGAGGACCAGCCGATGCTGACCCCCGAGGAGACGGTCGCGCAGGTCTCGCCGCGACCCCAGCTGATCAGCTACCAGTAGGCACTCTCGCGGGGGTCCCGTTCCGTCCCTGGTCCGTGGTGGACTACCGCGGCCGACGGGGATGGCGACGAGGAGAGGTGGTCCCGAGGTGACCAGCGTGCTGACCGGGGTGTCCGGCGAGATCGACCCGCGGTTGCTCGAGCACCGGCGCGAGCTGACCGGCTACTGCTACCGGATGCTCGGGTCGTCGTTCGACGCCGACGACGCGGTGCAGGAGACGATGGTCCGCGCCTGGCGCAGCCTGGCCGACTTCGAGGGCCGCTCCTCGCTGCGCTCGTGGCTGTACCGGATCGCCACCAACGTCTGCCTCGACCAGCTCTCCGGCCGCCAGCGCCGGGCGCTGCCCATGGATCTCTCCGGCCAGTCGTGGTCGCCGGTGGAGGCCTCGCTCGCGGCCACCCGGCCGGCCGAGGCCTGGGTGGAGCCGGTGCTCGACCGGCAGGTCCTGCCCGAGGACGGCGACCCCGCCGAGCGGGCGGTGGCGAAGGAGTCGGTGCGGCTGGCCTTCGTCGCGGCCCTGCAGCAC
This sequence comes from Geodermatophilus dictyosporus, assembly GCF_900115505.1. Lineage (GTDB taxonomy): Bacteria > Actinomycetota > Actinomycetes > Mycobacteriales > Geodermatophilaceae > Geodermatophilus > Geodermatophilus dictyosporus. The sequence goes on from NZ_FOWQ01000006.1 coordinate 210,877, forward strand.
CTGCCGCCGCGCCAGCGGGCGGTGCTGCTGCTGCGCGACGTGCTGCGCTGGCGGGCCGACGAGGTGGCCACCCTGCTGGAGAGCACCGTCGCCTCGGTCAACAGCGCGCTGCAGCGGGCGCGGGCGACGCTGGCCGGCCTGGGCGGCACGCCTGAGCCGCGGCCGCTGGACGCCGACAGCCGGGACCTGCTCGAGCGCTACCTCGACGCGTTCGAGCGCTACGACATCGACGCGTTCGTCGCGCTGCTGCACGAGGACGCCACCCAGCACATGCCGCCGTTCGAGATGTGGCTGGGCGGCGCCGCCGACATCGGCACCTGGATGCTCGGCCCGGGCAGCGCGTGCCGGGGGTCCCGTCTATTGCAGACCGAGGCCAACGGCTGCCCCGCCTTCGCGCAGTACCGGCCGGTCCAGGCCGGCGGTCACGAGCCGTGGGCGCTGCACGTGCTGGAGATCGAGGACGGCCGCATCCGGCACATCACCAGCTTCCTCGACCTCGACACCGGGCTGTTCGCCCGGCTGGGCCTGCCCGCGGCACTCGGGCCGCAGACCGAGCCCGCCGGCTGAGCGGACGCACCGGGGCCGGGGAGCACCCGCTCCCCGGCCCCGGTGTCGTCACGGCTGGGTGCGGCGGAGCCAGACGGTGGTGTCCGGCGGGAGCTGCCCGCCGGTCAGGGGGCCGCTGGCCAGCAGCACCTCGCCCTCGGGCAGCGCGACGGGCGCGTCGCCGAAGTTGGTGAGGCTCTCCCACCCGGTCGCGCGGCGCAGGTGCAGCAGGTGGGTGCGGGCCACCGGACCGGCGTCGACCCACTGCAGCGACTCGTCGGCCTGCAGCTCCCGGCGCAGCGCCAGCGCCGACCGGTAGAGCTCCAGCGTCGAGCCCTCCACGCCGTCCTGGGCCTCGGCCGACAGCGCGCCGAACGACGCCGGCTGCGGCAGCCACGCGCCGCCGTCCCCGAAGCCGAACGAGCTGCCCTCGCGGGTCCACGGCAGCGGCACCCGGCAGCCGTCGCGGCCCTTCTGCGCGTGCCCGGTGCGCTCCCAGATCGGGTCCTGCAGCGCCTCGGCCGGCAGGTCGGCGACCTCGGGCAGGCCGAGCTCCTCGCCCTGGTACAGGTAGGCCGAGCCGGGCAGCGCCAGCATCAGCAGCGTCGCCGCGCGGGCACGGCGCAGGCCTTGCCCGGCGTCCGGCGCGGGCTCCGCGCCGTCGGCGAGCAGCCAGGCGTCGAGGTCGGCGCCGGAGGGGAGCGCGTAGCGCGAGGCGTGCCGGACGACGTCGTGGTTGGACAGCACCCAGGTGGCCGACGCACCGGCGACCGCGGCCGCCGACAGCGCGGCGTCGATCTCCACGCGGAACTGCTCGGCCGACCACGGCTGCACCAGCAGCTCGAAGTTGAACGCCTGGCCGAGCTCGTCGGGCCGGGCATAGAGCACCCGGCGGCTGGTGGTCACCCACGCCTCGGCGACGGCCGACCGCGGCGGGTCGTAGGTGTCGAGCACCTTGCGCCACTCGCGGAAGATCTCGTGCACCTCCTCGCGGTCGAACAGCGGGTGGCTGCCGTCGAGGGGCAACTGGGTCATGGCGTCGGGGTGCACGCCGCCGTAGTCCCGCAGCGGCTCGGAGAGGTCCTTGGCCAGCGCGTGGGCGACGTCGACCCGGAAGCCGTCGACACCGCGGTCGGACCAGAACCGCAGGGTGGCGAGGAAGTCCTCGCGGACCTCCTGGTTGTCCCAGTTGAAGTCGGGCTGCTCGCGGGCGAACAGGTGCAGGTACCACTGGCCGTCGGGCACACGGGTCCAGGCCGGGCCGCCGAAGTGGCTCATCCAGTCCGAGGGCGGCTGGCTGCCGTCGGGGCCCCGGCCGTCGCGGAAGACGTAGCGGTCGCGGGCGGGGGAGCCCGGCTCGGCGGCGAGCGCCTCCCGGAACCAGGCGTGCCGGTCCGAGCTGTGGTTCGGGACGACGTCGACGACGACCTTCATGCCGAGCTCGTGCGCCTGGGCGATCATCGTGTCGGCGTCGTCGAGGGTGCCCAGCCGCGGGTCGACGTCGCGGTAGTCGTCGACGTCGTAGCCGCCGTCGGCCAGCGCCGAGGGGTAGAAGGGGCTCAGCCAGACGGCGTCCACGCCGAGCTGCTGCAGGTACGGCAGCCGGGAGGTCACGCCGGGCAGGTCGCCGAGGCCGTCGCCGTTCGCGTCGGCGAAGCTGCGCGGGTAGACCTGGTAGACGACGGCCTGGCGCCACCAGTCCGCGTCGGCGGTCCGGTTCGGGGCAGGGGAGTTCACGGGCACGGGTCTCCTGGGGAGTGGTCGCGGGGAGGAGCGGGTCTGTGCGTCGGCGCACCGGGGCGGCTGCGGTGCCGGCCGACGGGCTCCGGGCGGGGCGACGGTGCCCGGCCGGGAGCCCTCCATGGTAGGAGCCGCGGGCCCGCCCCCGCTCGGCGATCCACGGTCGTGTCCCGCACCGTGTCGCAGGGGGGTCTCGCCCGCCACGGCTCGGTGGCCGGCGAGCCCCCGACGCTGTCGCACACCGACGACCCGCGCACGGTCGCCCGCGTCCGGCTGAACGGCGTCGAGGAGGGGCGGCAACAACGCCCTGGACGGGGACGCTGGAGGTGGCGATGACCGACGGCGACCCCGTCGAGCTCTACCGGACGTTCGTCACGGTCCTGTGCTCGCCCGCGCCGTCGCCGAGTGAGGCTCAAGGCCGCGGGTTGGTGCGCGTCCAGCCGCGGTCGTCGCGGCGGGCGCCCATCCCGGCCCGGCAGCGCCGGCAGACGTCGGCCACCTCCTCGGCGTGCCGGCCCGACTCCGGCTGGACGTCGGCCCAGCTGACGTGCGGGAACCGGGCGAGGCGCGAGCGGGACAGCGACAGCCCGCAGACCGTCTCGTTGCGCCCGCGCTCCCACGCGTGGACCTCGCCGGAGGGGTAGCGGACGCCGTCGTCGGGGTCGACCCACTGACCGCCGGCCGCGACGGCCGCGCTGCGCATCGCCATGGCGTCCCGGTACCCATCCCGGGCGGCTACGCCGGGCGCGGCGCGTACATGATGACGGCGACGCCGGCGAGGCAGACCAGCGCGCCGATCACGTCGTAGCGGTCGGGCCGGAACCCGTCGGCGACCACGCCCCACGCCAGGCTGCCCGCGACGAAGACGCCGCCGTAGGCGGCGAGGATGCGCCCGAAGTGCGCGTCGGGCTGCAGCGTCGCGACGAACCCGTAGGCGCCCAGCACGACGACGCCCAGCCCGATCCACGGCCAGCCCCGGTGCTCCCGGACCCCCTGCCAGATCAGCCAGGCGCCGCCGATCTCGGCGAGCGCGGCCAGGACGAACAGCACGACGGAGCGGACGACGGCCATGCGCGGCAGCCTGCCAGCGGCCGGCGCGGTGCACGCGTGCGCCAGTCGGGGCTTACGGCCCTGTGCGCGCCACCGGCACCGCTGCCAGGGTGCCCGTGCCGAGGGCAGGGAGCCCGCGCGGAGGAGGCACCATGGCGATCACCGAGACCGGTCGGCCCGGACCCGTGCGGGACGAGGCCCTGACGGCGCTCGCCGCCGACCTGCACGGGCCCCTGCTCCGCCCGCACGACGACGGCTACGACCCGGCGCGGCGGGTGTGGAACGGCAACGTCGACCGCCGTCCGGCTGCGATCGCCCGCTGCCTCGACGCCGCCGACGTGCAGCGCGCCGTCGTCTTCGCCCGGGACGAGGGTCTGCTGCTCTCCGTGCGCGGCGGCGGCCACAGCGCCCCCGGCTACGGCACCAACGACGGCGGCCTGGTGATCGACCTGTCGCTGCTCAAGGCGGTCACGGTCGACGCCGACGCGCGCACCGCGCAGGTCGGCGGCGGCGTCCTGTGGCGCGAGCTGGACGAGGCGACGCAGCGGGTGGGCCTGGCCACCACCGGGGGCACGGTCTCCAACACCGGGGTCGCCGGGCTGACCCTCGGTGGCGGCCTGGGCTGGCTCATGGGCAAGCACGGCCTGGCGGTCGACAACCTGCTGTCGGCCGAGGTGGTCACCGCCGACGGCGAGCTGCACACGGTGGACGCGGAGCGCGAGCCCGACCTGTTCTGGGCGCTGCGCGGCGGCGGCGGCAACTTCGGCGTCGTCCCGTCGCTGCGCTACCGCCTGCACCCGGTCACCGAGGTGCTCGGCGGCATGGTCGTGCACCCGCTCGAGCGGGCCGCCGAGGTGCTCCGCTTCTACCGCGACTTCTGCCCCACGCTGCCCGACGAGGCCGAGGCCTACTGCGCGCTGCTCACCGACCCGCAGGCCGGGGTCCCCGTGATCGCCCTGCTGCTCGGCTACAACGGTCCGCTCGACGAGGGCGAGCGGGTGCTGCGGCCGGCCCGGGAGTTCGGCCCGCCGCTGGCCGACCTGGTGGCGCCCATGCCCTACGTGGCGCGCCAGTCGATGCTCGACGAGCCCAACGCCGTCCACGGGCTGCACCGCTACTGGCGCTCGGCGTTCACCGAGCAGCTGGACGACGGCCTGATCGACGCCGTCACCGCGGCCGCCGCCGGCTCCACCTCACCGCTGAGCGCCGTCATCTTCTTCTACGTGCACGGTGCGGCCACCCGCGTGGCGCCGGAGGACACGGCGTTCGCCGCCCGCCGTGCGCAGTGGGACGTCGACGTCATCGCGCAGTGGACCGAGGCCGGGGAGTCCGAGCGGCACACCGACTGGCTGCGCTCGAGCTGGGCGGCGGCCGAACCGCACATGGACGGCAGCGCCTACGTCAACCACCTGGCCACCGACGACGCACCGGAGAAGGTGCGCGCCTCCTTCGGCACGAACCTCGACCGGCTCCGGCTCCTCAAGGCCCGCCACGACCCGACCAACCTGTTCCGGCTGAACCCGAACATCGCACCGCTGACACCGCAGCCCCGCCGGTCCGCCGACTAGGCACGACGTCCGGCAGGCCGCCATCCCGCCCCCCGGGACGCGTTACTGCCGCGACGGGTGGAGCGGCCGGTGCGGGGTGGACGAGGACACGCGACGGCAGGACACGTGAAGCGGTCGGTACCGGAACGACGTGCATACGTTTCCCCGGTCATGCCAGCGGCGGATGACCCGCCACCACCCCAGGACGTGTTGTGACTGCTCAGCTGACTGCGCCCGTGAAGCTCTGCCCCCACTGCAGTGCGCAGGCCCAGACCGTGGACAAGAAGTGCCCGCACTGCGGCAAGAAGTACAAGAAGGGGAGCACCGCTCTCAAGATCCTCCTCGGGCTCGCGGTGCTGATGATCGTCGTCATCGGCGGCTGCACGGCCCTCCTCGGCGCCGGCATCAACGAGGCGGTCGAGCAGCTGAACGAGGAGCAGGCCGCCAGCGCCATCTCCCAGGAGACGTTCGACGCCATCCAGATCGGGGCCACCCGGGCCGACGTCGACGCCGCCGTGGCGCCCGCGGTCCCCCAGGACACCCAGGAGTTCGCCCAGGAGGGCGTGCTCGACGCCGCCGACGTCAACCAGTCCTGTATCTACTTCAACCGCCAGGGCGGCGAGTTCGGCGACATCTTCCAGTTCTGCTTCGACAACGACGTGCTGACGACGAAGAACTCGTACTGACGCACCGCGGGGGGAGCGGGCGGACGACGCCCGCTCCCCCCGCGAGCCGCGTGGGGGACGCGGGAGCGGAGGAACGCGAGCGCCTCCCGTGGCGCCGGGCCCGTGTCCGCTGCGATCGACGTCACAGCCGGGCGGCCGATAGGACGGTGCACCACTCCCGTCGCCGCGTGCCCGCTCGGAGCGTCCTGTGAGCGTCAAGACCCGCCTGGTCGTCAGTGTCCTGACCGTCCTCACCGTCGCCCTCGCCGGGCTGGTGGCCGTGATCGCCACGCTGGCCACCGGCCAGGCGCAGCGGGACGGGCTGCGCAACGCCACGGCGGTGGCGGTCGACCAGGCGCAGCGGTTCGAGGCCGACCTCGGCCGGCAGCGCCGCACCGCCGAGTCCCTGGCGCAGGCGCTGGCCGCCCAGACGGAGGGCCGGCGGGGTGACCGCGCCTATGCCGACGCCCTGCAGCAGCGGCTGTCGCCGCCGACCCCACGCTGATCGGGGTCTGGACGGCGTTCGAGCCGCAGGCCTTCGACGGGTCCGACGGGCCCTTCGCCGGTACGGCCGGCACCGACGCGAGCGGCCGCTACGTCCCCTACTGGTACCGCGACGGCGGCACCATCGCCGTGACCGCCCTCCTCGACTACGAGATCCCGGGGGTGGGCGACTACTACCTGCTCCCTCGGGACACCGGCCGGTCGGTGGCGATCGAGCCCTACCTCTACGAGGTGGCCGGCGAGCAGGTCCTCATCACCTCGCTGTCCACCCCGGTCACCGTCGGCGGCCGGGCGATCGGCGTCGCCGGCGTCGACGTGCCGCTGGCCGCCATCCAGGAGCAGGTCGGCGCCGTCCGCCCGTACGACGTCGGCCGCGCGACGCTGGTGTCGTCGCAGGCCCTGGTGGTGGGCAGCAACCGGCCGGGTGACGAGGTCGGTGCCGCTGCCGCGGGCCCGGTGGCGGAGGTCGCTGCGGACGCCGTGGAGGGCGGCGAGACCGTGCAGCGCACCGTCGAGGGCGACGAGGGCAGCACCGTCTACGTGGCCGCGCCGATCGAGGTGGGGGAGGGGCAGCACTGGGCGGTGCTCGTCGAGATCCCGGAGGACGCGATCCTCGCCGACGCCCACGGCCTGCGGACGACGATCCTCGCCGGGGCGCTCCTCACCCTGCTGCTCGCCGCCGGTGCCACGCTGCTCGTCGCCCGCCGGGTCGTCGCGCCGCTGGACGCGCTGCGCTCGCGGATGGAGGAGATCGCCGACGGCGACGGCGACCTGACCGCCCGGGTGGACGAGAGCCGCACGGACGAGATCGGCCGGCTCGGCGCGGCGTTCAACCGCTTCGTCGCCAAGGTGGCCGAGACGGTGACCGGCATCGGCCGGGCGTCGGGGTCGCTGGTGGAGCTGTCGGCCGGCATGTCCGGGGTGTCCGGGCGGCTCGCGGGGTCGGTCGAGCAGACCAGCGCGCAGGCGCAGCAGGTGTCCGCCGTCGCCGAGCAGCTCTCGCGCAACGTGCAGACCGTCGCGGCAGGAGCCGAGGAGATGGGCGTGAGCATCCGCGAGATCGCGTCGAACGCCTCCGAGGCGGCCCGGATCGCCGGGGAGGCGGTGACCGTGGCCCGGCATCGCGGAGCAGACCAACCTGCTCGCCCTCAACGCGACCATCGAGGCCGCCCGCGCCGGCGAGGCGGGCAAGGGCTTCGCCGTGGTGGCCACCGAGGTGAAGGACCTGGCCCAGGAGACGGCGAAGGCCACCGAGGACATCACCCGCCGGATCCAGGCGATCCAGGGCGACACCGACCGCGCCGTGGCCGCCATCGCCCGCATCGACGAGGTGGTCAGCCAGATCAGCGACTACCAGACGACGATCGCCAGCGCCGTCGAGGAGCAGACCGCGACGACCAGCGAGATGTCGCGCGGGGTGACCGAGGCGGCCCAGGGCACCGGGTCGATCGCCGACGCCGTCGTCACCGTGTCGACGGTGAGCACCGAGACCGAGCAGGACGCCCTGCAGGCCCGCACGGCCGCCGACGGTGGCCGAGGTGACCGCGGAGCTGTCCCGGCTGGTGTCGCAGTTCCGGGTCTGACGATGCGCCCCTCCGACGCGCGAGGGGCGGCCCCGGCGAGCCGGGACCGCCCCTGCGGGGTGCTGCTGCCTCAGTAGGTCGTGCAGGTGAGGTACTCGAGGCCCACCTCAGCGGCCTCGTAGGGGTCGAACTCCAGGTCGGTGAAGCGCGGGTCGTGCTCGACGACGAAGTAGCGGGTGCTGCCGCCGGCGGCCGCGAAGATCGACGGGAAGTCGATGTTGCCGAGGCCGACGATCTCGATCCGCCGGTTCAGGTCCGGGTTGAGGTCCTTGACGTGGAGCAGCTGGATCCGGTTGCCGTACTCCTCGATCACGTCGACCGGGTCGAGGCCCGCATAGGAGACCCAGTACAGGTCGAGCTGCGAGACGACGTTCTTCGCCTGCGTGTGCTGCATCAGGATGTCGAAGGCGGTGCGGTCGCCGAAGACGGTCGTGAACTCGAAGTCGTGGTTGTGGACCATCAGCGTCTGGCCGGCCTTGCGCGCCTGCTCGCCGACCGCGTCGAGGTACTGGGCGTAGGCCACCCAGTCGGCCTCGGTGCGCAGCTGCCCGATCCAGGGAGCTCCCGCGGTGCTGCCGGAGCCGAAGTACTTGATGCCGAGGGTGCGGTTGTCCTCGAGGATCTGCTCGATGTCCGCGGGGGTGAACTGCGAGCCCACGTCGACGTGGCGGGCCGAGGCCTTGAGGCCGTACTCGTCCAGGAGGGCCGCGTACTCCTCGGCGGTCCAGCCGCTGAGGGTGTAGGGCTCGACGTTGCGGTAGCCCATCTCGGCGAGGCTGCGCAGGACCTCCTCGTGGCGCTCCTGCTCGCCGGCGCCCCCGCCGATCACGCCGGCGAAGGTGTACAGCTGGACGGAGATCTTGCTGAGCGGCACGCCGCGGCCGGCGCAGTCGGAGGCCGCCTGGGCCTGGGCGGGCGGGGCGGCGCTCGCCGTACCGGCGAGGCCGACGAACAGCACCGCCGACAGGACGGCGACGAGCACGGCCCGCAGGCTGGTTGTCACTCTCATAGAACCCCCTCGATCGTCACACGGACGCACGTCATCGCCGCAGGAGCGGTCGCCCTGTGTCCCGAGGCGGTTGCCCTGCGTCGACGTTGTGCTGTGAAGCACAACCTAATGGGACTTAGGCGCTATGCAAAGCAGAAGTTGCGCAACGCCGGGCGGAAGGGGTGTGGGGAGGCCGGGTCCGCCCGAACCGTCCGCGTTCGACGCGACGCACCCGACGAGATCCGGCGTCGACCGGCGCGGAGCCCCACCGCACCGTCTCGTGGTCCCGGGCGACGGGCTGGACCGGCACCGGACTCCCTCCTACGGCGGGCCGGGCGCTTGCCACCGCACGTCGACCGCATCGAGTCCTGCGTCGGTGGGTCGGTCGCCGAGGACCTCCGGCCCCCTCGGTGTCCCCGTGTGGGTGGTCACCGGAGGCGGATCTCGGCGACCAGTTGCGCGTGGTCGGAGACGATGCGGTCGCGACGGTCGTCGCTGAGCTGGCTGTCGACCAGGTGGTCGTTGAAGTACCGCAGGACCAGGACCTCGCCGATGCGCTGCGGATTCCGCTCGTAGAACTCCTGGCTCACGAGGACGTGGTCGAGGTTCTCGTAGTGCCCGTTGAAGATGTGCGTGTAGCTGACGTCCCGCCCGGTCCGGCGGGCGGTGAGCTCGTGGGCGGAGTAGAGCAGCCGATCCCAGTAGGCCTTGCGGACGTCGGGGTCGCCCGGCCAGAAGCGTGAGGGGGAGTCGCCGGTGATGATGTCGGTGGTGACGGCGCGGGCGGCGTCGTTGAGATCGCCGAGGACGATGGTCGGCTGCGCGGTTCCGACGACCTCCTCGAGTACCAGGAAGCGCAGGGCGGCCGCCTCGGCGGCGCGGCGGATGAGCGCCCGGGCCTTGCCGAGGGCCTCCTCGCGCGGGTCGTGCTCGGGGGCCTGCGGATCGCGGATGGGTCGCTTGGACTTCAGGTGGGCGACGAAGACCGTCGCGGTCGTGCCGGACTCCGGGTCGAGGACCACGCGGGCACGCAGGACCGGACGGCTGAACGTGCCTACCGGCAGGGCGATGCCGTCGACGGCGACGTCCAGCCCGGCCGGGAAGTCGGGAACGGTCGTGACCGGCCCGTCGACGGGCAACCGGCTGGCCAGCCCGAGTCGTGGACCGCTGTCCCCGTCCGCACCCGGCGCCACGACGGTGCCGTCGCCGAACCGCTCCGACCGGGCGCAGGCGTCGCGCAGCGCGTCCTCGTGGAAGACCTCCTGGAAGCCGACGACGTCCGCGTTCATGCGGCCCAGCTGGCCGGCGATCCACGCGACCTTCTCCTCGTACTCGGCGGCGCTGTACGGCTTGTCGTCGGGGTAGAAGGGCTCGCCGGGCCGGGCGAGGTTGAGGACGTTGAACGTGCCGACCTTGACCATGTGCAGGCCATCCCTTGGCTGAGGGGAAACCAGCATCGTCGACTGACGGCGTCACGGGACCGTCACCGGGCATGGCTCGCTGAGCGGCGCTCCCGCCGCTGCGCGACCTCCGCCGAAGCCACCTGTTGGACGTGGATCCGGACGTCCAGCATGGCCGTGCCCAGGTTCGGGTGTGGTTCGGGTTCGCCGCAGGCGATCACTTCCCGACCTCGTGGCTGCCGCGGGGATCAAACTGGCATGGCCAGCTTGGAAGGCGGGACGCTGCGGGACCGTCTGCGCTGCTCAGCGGCCTATTCGAGTGTCTAGGCAGGCCCGCGTGACCACTATGTGACCAATCGCGCCAGGGCCGGCGCTAGCCCGGGCGCTCGCGCCCAAGTCGCGTCAGCTGTCCTCGTCGGGGACGAGCGTCCAAATGCGGCGCAATGGGAGCTCGGCCTGAATCTCCTGGGGCAACCGGTCGTAGACAGCCTCGACGCGGGAGATGACGTCGTCGGCGTCCCACAGCCGGAGTTGGAAGAACAGGCGCCGCGCCTCTGCACGAGCGTTCTTGGTGTAGCCACCCCAGCTGACCATCAGGCCTCGAGTCGCCCCGAAGTTGGCCATCACCCCCTGCAGCTCCCGCAGGGTGGGCGCGTCCACCACGACGCCACCGGACTTGACTTGCACGGCCAAGCCCACACCGTCGAAGCCCATCTCACCTTCGCCCGCGAGGATGTCTACTCCACCGTCGGGGCCAGCGGGGGAGACGTGCACGTACATGCCTTCCGCTTCAAGGACAGCGCCGATCAGGCGGGGGAGTTCGTGACCGGAGAAGCGCGCGCCGATGCGGCGGCGGATCTGGTCGCGGCTGAGATCGAAGAGGTCGGCGTCTGGCTGCCGGACGACGTCGCTCGCCGGCTGTTCCACCGCCGGGTCGGCGGGGAAGAGGCCTCGAGTTGTGGGGGAGCCGTCCAGCAGCGCCCTGACTCGCACCTCGGCGTCGTTGCGCTGGATCCGGCAGACGGTGAGAAACGCCCCCAACGAGAAGAGGATGTCCTGGTCGATCGACTCGCGAGGGACGTCCTCCCGTATCCACGCCACCGACCGCTGGTGCCGCATCGACTCTGGAGCGTCCGGCACGTACCGGTAGGGCCCCGTGACGCGTCCGAACGCCACCGCCGGCGTTCCTTTCAAGGGAAGCGCCACGAGGTCGCCCTCCGCCATGCGCCGCTGGAAGGCGTCGATTTGACCGACCCAGTTGGCGATCGTGGTGACCTTGGCGTCCGGGTAGCTCGTGCTGAGGTGGTCCCTGAGTTGCTCGGCGTTCGTGACACCGGAGAGGTCCCCCACCTCCGGCCAACCGATGCCGACTAGCCCTCTGGTGAGCGCCAGTTCATCGCCCTCGCCGCGCCGTCCACTGCGGACCATCCAGAGCGCCATGCCCGTCCCTCGTCGTTCTCTCTGCAGCGTTGCTGACTGGTCGTCAGCCTGTCGGCGCGCCCTGCGTGAGGCGTTGGGTCGCCGCTGCGATAGCGGAACGCCGAGCCGGGTCCTTCAACAGGTCGAGGGGGATCCCGGGTCGCCTCTTGTATGTGGCGTCACGAATGACCTCGGGCTTCAGCGGTGCCCCGGCGGCGACCAGGTCGTCGAGGAACCGGCTCAGGGCTGTCTCGCCCGCTCCGGAGGTCCACTGGAAGTTGCAGGACAGCGACGCGGGGGATCCGCAGTAGACGCTGAAGGGAGCGATCTCCACGCCCGACGCCGCGGTTCCCCAGATGGAGAAGCTCGGATGCGCGCCGGCGCCACCGCCTTGAATACGGAGACCGCTCCGAGCAAGGTCCTCGGTGAAGGCGATCACCGCGTCGGCCAGCTCGACATCGCGCTCGCGCAACCAGGGGTCGACGTCGGCAGGAGTCCACCGGGTGCCGACCCCGGCTCCTCCGCGTGCGTCCTTCTCGTCGGCCGACTCGGACCCATAGACGGTAGGCACGAGGATCTCCGTCCCGCCATGTTCCGCGCGCCGCAACTCAATGGCCAGCAGGCGCATCCCGGCTGACGTGTGCATGTTGAGGTACCGCACGATGCGTCGCAGGTCGGTGTTGATGGAGTCAACGGCAAGAACCAGGGTGAACACCCCGGCCTCGAGGTTGGCCTCGAACGCACGGCGCGACTCCTCCGGCTGGCCGTCGAAGAACTGGTCCAGTGGCTGGCCTCCGCGTCGCTGCCAGTGCTCGGCGAAGACGGTTGGAGTCAATTCCGCCAGTCGGGCGGCGTAGTCGAGCACTTGGCCGACGATGGTCCTGCGGATGTCGGGGCCGGCCGCGAGCTTGCACTCGACGATGGTGATCGTGCCGTCGGTGTCGATCATGACGACGTCAGCACGCCCGACGCTCATGGTGAGCTCACGGACGGCGATAGCACGGGAGCTGACGCCCTCGATGAGACTCGGCTGGTCGAAGAGAATCTGCTGGAGCTCCGCCTCGTTGATGTAGCCGTAGCTGCTCGGGGCAGTCCACTTCCCTCCCTGCTGCCGGACCCGGATGTCGACGGTCGCGCTCGTTAACAACACGCACGGACTCTGACACGGCAGCGAGACTGAGCCACTGAAGTCGGCATCAACTCGCTGGGCACCTCGTCGCCGAGAAGGTCCAACCGTCCGCACCAGCGGCATGTTCAGCCTGATCGCGCGACGCCGTAGGCCTAACTATGCTGGTCGGCGGCACGCTCATCTACTCGACAGGCCCATGTGACCACCGTGTCTGCCGAATCGCTTCACGGCTCCTCCGGACGCTCAGTATCGTCGCGCGCCTCGCTAATCGCACCCAGCATGGCGTCGAGGGCGCGGGCGATGTCGGCGTCGCGGTCGTCGGCGGCGTGCTGGTAGAGGAGCGCGGCGGCGGGGGAGGAGTGACCGAGCCGGCGCATCAGCTCCTTGGTGGTCGCGCCGGTGGTCGCGGCGAGGGTGGCGCCGGTGTGGCGAAGTTCGTGCGGCCGGACTGCGGGCAGGCCGATGGCGTCGGCGGCGCGGCGGAAGGTCGAGTTCCAGTTGCTGCGGGCCAGGTAGCCGCCGGAACTGGTGGAGAACACGAGCGCGTCCGGAGAAGTGGGGACGTGCTTCTCCAGGTGGTCCTCCAGTACCGCCGCGATGGCGGCGGGCAGGGCCACGGTGCGATGTCCGGCGTCGGTCTTGGGTTCGCCGACCACCCACCGTCCGCCCACGCGGCGAACCGAGCGCTCGACACGCAGCAGACCGTTCCCCAGGACGTCGGAGCGCCGCAGCGCGGTGGCCTCACCGAAGCGGAGTCCGCCGAAGGCCAGCACGAGCACGAGTGCGCGGTAGCGCTCCGTTCTCCGGTCCCGCCCCAGTTGTTCGCCCAGCTGCAAGGCCTCTGTCGCCGTGAGTGCGCGGGACGGCCGGGAGGCCTTCGGTGTGCCGGCGCCACGCAACCGGCAGGGGTTGGAAGCGATGGCCTCGTCGGCGACCGCGACGTTGAGGATGGCCCGCAGGAGCCGGTACGCCTGCGCCAGTGCTGTTGGGCCAGTCGTCTGGCCGGCCTTGGCGTGCCAGGAGCGGACGGCGGCGGGGGTGACCTCGTCGACGGGGACGTCCGTCCATGGCGTAGCGAGGTGGTGACGCCACAGGCCTCCATAGAGGACGCGGGTGCTCCCGCGGAGGTCGTTGCGGGCCAGGTACTCCTGGGCATACTCGCCGATGGTCCGGCTACTGGCGTTCGGTGCTCGCCAGCTCTTGCGGAGGAGGTCGGTCTGCTGGCTGGCCAGCCACGCCCAGGCGTCAGCCTTGGTGTTGAAGATCTTGGTGTGCCGCTGACCATCGGGGCCGAGGTACCGGGCGCGGTGGCGGCCGCTTGGGAGCCGGTCGACCGACCCAAACGTTCGCTTGGTCATGCCGCGACTCTGTCGGGAGCGTCGGCGATTCTCCGCCTTCGTTACCGCTGACTGTGGACGCGGCTGGCATCCACAAAGGCGTCTAGCGTCGAGCGCTCGAGACGCACATACTTGCCCACTTTGACGTAAGCGATCCGTCGCTCGGTGATCAGCCGGCGGATGAAGCGCTCCCCGGTGCCGAGGAACTCACCGGCCTGAGCGACGGTCAGTAGCGGGCCGCGATCGACGTCTTGCCCCTTCGCTGCTTGCATCGTCATGGGATCGAGCGTCGCTGCCCTTCTGCAGCGCTTCTCTGGTTGTCCCCCCGATCACCAACCTTCCGGGTAACCATGTGACTTCAGAATGCGGACGGAGGTCTTGAGGTCACGAGGGTGCCGACGGGAACATCGCATCGCAGAAGTTGGCGCCACTGGTGCGCACGTGAATAGCGTGGCCCAGTCGAGCGACCGCAAACGCAGGGTTATTGGTTCGAGTCCAATCGGGGGAGCATAACCGCAGGTCAGGGCCTCGTGAGCGAGGCGAGCGTCCTAGCCATCCATGACAAACCCCTGAAATAGCCGACGGGCCACCGCCGTTCTGGGTGCTCCGGCGAGACGGCGTAGCGCGGCTAGCCACGCCCGACGACCGTCGGGTGTGACCGCTCCGGCGGGAGCACAGATGTCTCCAACGCGCGGCTGCGCCGACCTCCTGTCCTCCAGGGTCCTCACCGCCAACCGCGGCCAGTCGCCGGCAGGGCGCATCCTCCAGTTCCGCTCCTGTAGTTCCCCGGTTGCTCGGTCCGGTCGTGCCGGCGCGCAGCGCCGGAGGACCGGGACGGCACCGGGCGCTAGGGTTCGGCGCCACGGGCGGGTTGTCCACCGAACGGGTGATGGGGGACTGCCGTGGCGCGGCCACTGCTGCGAGGCGACCGCCTGCAGGCTGCCCGCGAGGCCATGGCGCTGACCCGAGAAGAACTGGCCACGCGACTCGAGCTGTCGAGCCCGTCGCGCATCCGGGTCTGGGAGACGGGACTCGAGCGTCCACGACCCCGCTTCGTGCCCCGGCTGGCGGCCGCGCTGGGTGTCGAGCCGCTGTATCTCCTCGACGTCGATCCCGATGACCCGCCCCTGGCGGCCCTTCGCCTGGCGGCCGGGCTGGCGACCAACGAGGTGACCGCTCCCGGCTTGTCCGTCATGACGTACGTGCGACTGGAGGATGGCCGTCCCGGCGCGGATCCTTCGACCAGGCTCACCACCGCCATCGCCGACGTTCTGGGTGTGGACGTCCCCCGCGTGGACGCCGCCGTCCGTCGCTCTCGACGCGACCACCTCGCCGTGGCGTCCTTCGGGGCCTGAACAGGAGAGTTACTGGAGGAAGAGATTGCCTCCACGGGCGATTGCGGTGGTAATTTCCCGCATCCGCTGCCCGGGAGGTGTCATGGCTCACACGGCACAGTCGCGCGTGGCTGGGGCTGGCGCGGTGTCAACTGTCGGTCAGCGACCGCGTCCGGGCGTCGTCGGACCCGTGCGTGTGCCGAGGAACGACCGTCGCGCGCGTAGGACGCTGCCGCAATGACGGCGCGGGGACGGGTGACGGGTGTGCTCCTGCCTGCCTTTCTGGCCCTCACCGGCTGCACGGCGGAGACGGAATCTCCGCAGAGCTCCTCATCGAGCGAGGCGACCCCGTCGCGGCCGAGCGCGGTGCCGTCAACTACGACGTCGGAGACCCCAAGCCCGGATGAACAAGCAGCCCAGACCGCCATCGAGACCTTCGAAGGCCTGCTGCAGATCAGTGATGCGGCCAGCCGTGAGCCGAACGCCCGAGACTGGGAACCCGAAATCCGCCGGTATGCCGCCGATCCGGCGGCTCTCCTCACCGTCCAGTCGGTGCGTGACTACGGCACCCTCGGGCTTCGGCAAGACGGCGATTCCGTCGTAGACCTGCAGGTCACTGGTGTCGACCTGTCTGGGCCCGAAGGGCCAACAGTGAGGATCACCGGCTGCTACGACAGCCAGAGTGCCCGGACGATCAACGTCGCGACTGGTGAGGTTGTGCCGCCCGGTACACCGCCCCACTACGTCTGGGACATAGCAGTCGTCCAGTTCATGGCAGAGCCCGGGGAGCCCTGGTTGGTCACCCGTCTGGAGCCTCTGCCGGACCGGCCATGCTAAGGCGGATCCTTCGTACCTCGGTAGTTGTCACGGCCGTGCTGATCGGAGTGACGTCTCCAGGCACTGCCTCCGCAGAGCCAACGGTCGAGTGCTCCAAGACGAATCCCCGCACTGGGGCCTGTCTGCTGTGGGTCTCGACGCCAGGAGACAGCGGAGCCGCTGGCGATGTGAGCACGGGGAGTGCCCCCGTCACGGAGGGCAGCGCAGAGCGGGACGGCCAAGACGAGGCATCTGCGAACCCGTGTACATACAGCGTGGCCGAGCCGCAGCCGGCACCGGACAGCGTCATCTGGCAGGGGAAGACGGCCGCCGATGGCGTGGTGTACGTGCAGGTCTGCCCGCGCGGGGACGGGTCGGGTCTCGCCGCGGTCCTCGTCTTCGTGGCGAACGGCTCCGCGGCACCGGCGCCTGCGGTGGATCCGCGAGTCCTGGCGGAGCAGGCGATTGCCGCGCTGGTGATGCGCGCGCCGGAGATCCGGATGGCTCCGCCGCCGGGCTCGACCAGTGGCCTGGTCGGCCTGCCGGTGTGGATGTGGACCGAGCGCGGTGAGCAGTTCCTCGGCCCGGCCCGGCAGTCGGTGTCGGCCGGTGGGGTCACGGTCACCGCGGTCGGTGAGGTGAGCCGCATCGCCTGGGACATGGGGGATGGCACCACGGTCGTCTGTGGCGCCGGGACGCCGTACGTGCCGGGGGCGGGAGAGGAGTCCCCGGACTGCGGCCACGTCTACGCGCAGGCGTCGACCCGGCACGTACCCGGTGGCGCGTGGCCGGTCACGGCGACGAGCACCTGGACGATCACCTGGTCCGGTGGCGGCCTGTCGGGCACCGAGACGCTGGAGCTGTCGTCGTCGACGGAGTTGGTCGTCGGGGAGCTGCACGTCCTCAACCAGGACGGCGGTCGCCGATGACCCGCACGCATCCACCGCGGACCGGCGCGCCGGGTCGTGCGGTGGTCAACGGGTCGTCCCCGGCGCCGATGCTGCCGCCACCGCGCCGGCGCCGTCGTCCGGCACTGTTGGCGCTGGCGGTGGCCATGGTGGTGCTCGGGGCGCTCGGTGCCGCCTACCTGGCCACCTCGCTGGGACGGACGACGCCGGTGATCGCGGTCGCGCGCGAGGTGCCCTGGGGGCAGCAGATCACCGCCGCCGATCTGGTGGAGGCGCGGGTGTCCGCCCATCCGGCGCTGGATCCCATCCCCTACGGCGACCGCGACCAGGTGATCGGCATGGTCGCCGCCACCACCCTGACGCGGGGATCCCTGCTCACCCG
The DNA here is from genome assembly GCF_900115505.1 of Geodermatophilus dictyosporus. Lineage (GTDB taxonomy): Bacteria > Actinomycetota > Actinomycetes > Mycobacteriales > Geodermatophilaceae > Geodermatophilus > Geodermatophilus dictyosporus. The sequence continues at coordinate 228,225 of NZ_FOWQ01000006.1, forward strand.
CGCGGCGCTCACCGCGCAGCCGCTTCCGCCGCCCGGTCAGCAGCTGGTCGGCGTGGGGGTGTCGGCGGTCCAGCTGCCGACGACGTCCCTGCGGCCCGGTGACGACGTGCTGCTGGTCCCGGTGACCGGCAGCGGTGCGGCGGGAGCGCCGGGCACGGCGGGGACGTCCGGCCCGGTGGAGGCCACGGTGGTCCGGTCCGGACCGCCGGGCACCGACGGGCTGCGGGTGGTCGACGTGCTCGTCGACGCCGCCGACGGGCCGGACGTCGCGGCCCGCGCGGCCGCGGGACTGGTCGCCATCGTCGTCGTGGCCGGCGAGTAGGCGAGGACGGCCGCCGTGTTGATCGCGCTGTGCTCGGCCAAGGGCGCCCCCGGCGTGACCACCGCCGCGCTGGCCCTGACGCTGTCCTGGCCGCGCGGCGCGGTGCTGGCCGAGCTGGACCCGGCCGGTGGCGACGTCCTGGCCGGCTACGGACGCGCGCGGCTGTCCGCCGGCGGGCTGACCGAGCTGCAGCTGGCGGCGCGGCGCGGCGGGCTGGCCGGGCAGCTGGACGCCCACCTCGTGCAGCTGGACGCCACGGGGCGGGCGCGGCTGCTGCCCGGCCTGTCCGATGCGGCCACCGCCCGGCACGTGAACTGGGAACGGCTGGCCGCGGCGCTGGCGTCGGTGGAGGACGGCGCCGTCGACGTGCTGGCCGACTGCGGGCGGCTGCGGGCCGAACACTTCCCGGCCGCGGTGCTCCGCCGGGCGGCCGCCGTGGTGGTGGTGACCGGGTCGACGCTGCGGGCGGTGCGCGCGGCGGCCCAGGCGGTCGCCGAACTGCGCGACGAGGGAGCCGGTCTGGCCCCGGGTGCCGGCGTGCTGGCGGCGCTCGTCGTGGGGCCGGGTGAGCCGTACGGCGAGCGGGAGATCGGCGAGGTGCTGGGCGTTCCGGTGGTGGGCGTCCTGCCGCGGGACGCCCGGGCGGCGGCGGTGCTCAGCGAGGGCGCACCGGCCGGGCGGCTGTTCGCCCAATCGGCGCTGCTGCGGGCCGCCCGGTCCGCGGCGGTCCGGCTGGCCGAGTTCGCCGCCGCGCACGAGGTCCGGCTAACCCCGCCGCCGACCCCGGCGTCGGCGGCCACCGCCGGAGGCCGCCGTGACCGCTGATCCGCTCACTGACGGGACGGTCGGGATCCCCGTTCGAGGACCGGACGCGTCCGCCCGACCCGTCGACTGGGCGCTGGTGCGCCGGCTGCACGAGACCACCGGGACGGCGCTGGCCGAGGAGCTCAAGCGCCGCCCCGCGCTGACGGCCAGGGCGCAGCAGGAGCTGGCCCGCACCCTCATTCAGGACGGGCTCGACGAGCTGGTCCGAGAGCGGATGCGGACCGGTCAGGACGTGCCGTCGGCGGCCGAGGAACGGGCGATCGCCGAGGCGGCGTTCGCCGCCCAGTTCGGGCTGGGCCGGCTGCAGCCCTACGTCGATGACCCGCAGGTGGAGAACATCGAGGCGCACGGCTGCGACAACGTCTGGATCGGCTACGCCGACGGACGCGACGTCCGGGTCGGCCCGATCGCCGACTCCGACGAGGACCTGGTGCGGCAGCTGCAGCACATCGCCGCCCGGCTGGGCCGCGCCGAGCGGACGCTGACCACGGCCAGCCCGCTGCTGACCATGCGGCTGCCGGACGGGTCGCGACTGGCGGCGGTCATCGAGACGGTGCCCCGGCCGCAGCTGGTGATCCGCCGGCACCGGATCCGCAACGTCGACCTCGAGGACCTGGTCGGCCTGCGAGCGATCGACCGGCCGCTGGCGGAGTTCCTGCGGGCGGCGGTCCGCGCGCGGAAGAACATCGTCGTTACCGGGGGCCAGGGTGCCGGCAAGACCCTGCTGCTGCGCGCGCTGGCCAACGAGCTCCCCGCCAACGAGAACCTGGCCACGATCGAGAAGCACTTCGAGCTGCTGCTGCACGAGCTGCCCGACCGGCATCCCCGGGTGGTGCCCTTCGAGGCGCGGGAGGGCACCGGTGAGCGCGGCCCGGACGGCCGCCGCCTCGGCGAGGTGACGCTGACTGAGCTGGTGGAGCACGCCCTGGTGATGAACGTGAGCCGGGTCTGGCTGGGCGAGGTCCGCGGCGAGGAGGCCTGGCCGCTGATCGAGGTGATGGAGGCCGGCGAGGGCGGCTCGGCCTGCACCCTGCACGCCCGCTCGGCCGCCCACGCCTTCGAGCGGCTGGCGAACCTGTGCATGCGCGGTCGCGCGGGAGTGACCCCCGAGCACGCCTACCGGTCGTGTGCGTCGGCGATCGACCTGGTCGTGCATCTGTCCACCGTCGACGAGCGGTGGATCGGGGGGCAGCGCCACCGGTTCGTCAGCCAGGTCGTGGAGTGCAACGGCATCGGCGAGGGCGGGCGCCCGGCGCTCACCGAGGTGTTCGCCCCGGGCCCGGACGGACGGGCGGTGGCCGAGCACGATCCGGTGGCCCTGGCCGACTACACCCGCGTCGGCTTCAATCCCGACTGGCTGCGATCTGCCTCCGCGCGCTGGGCCGGCGCGGCCGGGAGCCGGCGATGAGCGGCGCGGGACTGCTGGCCGGTACGTGCGGGGCCCTGGTGATCGGCGGCCTGCTGCTGGCCGCCCACGCCGTCACCGCCCCGGCGGCAACGGCTAGGCCGCCGCGCCGCTGGCCCCCTTCCACCGGGCCGGCCGATCCGCGGCGGGTCCGGCGACAGGGGGTGCTGTGGAGCACCGCTGCCGTCGTGGCGGCCGGGGTGTGGCTGGTGTCCGGATGGCCGGTCGGCGGCGCGCTTGCCGGAGGAGCGGTGGTCGGCGTCCCGTGGCTGCTGGCGCAGTTCGCCGGCGGCAACGCCGCGGTGGAGCGGCTGGAGGCGCTGCAGGAGTGGGTGCGCCGCAGCTCCGACGTGCTTGCCGCCGGCGGCGGTCTGGAGCAGACGCTGATCCGCTCCGCGCGCACCGCGCCGGAGCCGATCTCCGCCGAGGTGGCGACGCTGGCCGCCCGGCTGCAGGCCCGGTGGCCGACGTCGCGGGCGCTGCTCGCCTTCGCCGACGACCTCGACGACGCCGCCGGCGACCTGGTCGTCGCCGCGCTGCTGCTCGGTGCGGAGCTCCGCGGGCCCGGGCTGGCCCGCGTGCTCACCGAGTTGGCGGGAAGCCTCACCGAGGAGGTCACCATGCGCCGCAAAGTCGAGGCTGACCGCGCCAAGCCCCGCGCCAACGCCCGGTGGCTGCTGCTGATCACCCTCGCCGCGGCCTGCCTCGCCGCCCTGAATGGCGACTACCTGGCGCCCTACGGCACCGTCGTCGGACAGCTGGCGCTGGCCGCCATCGCCGCGCTGATCGTCGGCTGCTTGCTGTGGATGCGCCGACTGACCGCCGCCGCACCGTCCTCCCGCTTCCTGGCCGACCGCGACCGCAACCGCCGCACTGAACTTGGGTCGACGGAGGTGCCGGTGTCGTGAGCGGCATCCAGGCGGCGCTGATCGGCTCCGGCGCCCTCGTCGGGCTCGGGGTCTTCCTGCTGCTCCGGGCGGTCCTGGTGGTCGAGCAGCCCCGGCTCACCGACGCGCTGGCCCGCCTCGACGGACGGTCGGCCGCCGCACCGACCCTGCCCCTGACGCAGGCAGGAGACAGGTGGGGACGGATAGCCGGCCGGGCGGGAACCTGGGCCGCCGGCCGGCTGCCCGCCGCCGGACCGCGGACACCGGCGCAGACGCTGGCGCTGATCGGCTGGACACCGGAGGGCTACGCCGCCCGCAAAGTCGGCCTGGCTGCGTTCGGCGCGCTCTTCGTGCCGCTGCTGACCGCCGTGCTGGGCGCTACCGGCGTCCGGCTGCCGGCCGCGGTGCCGGTGGCCGGGTCCCTGGCGCTGGCCGGGGTCCTGTTCCTCGTCGTCGACCTCGTCGTGCGCGATCAGGCCGCCGAGGCCCGCGGGCAGATGCGCCGGGCGCTGTGCTCCTACCTGGACCTGGTCAGCCTGCGGCGCGACGCCAGCGAGGGACCCACCATCGCCCTGGAGCGGGCCGCCGCCCTCGGGGAGGGCGGGGTGTTCCGGCGGATCGCCGACGCGCTCGTCACCGCCCGGCTGGCCGGCGAGCCGCCGTGGGACGGGCTGCGCCGGCTGGCCGCCGACACCGGCGTCGGGGAGCTCGCCGACGTCGCCGACATCGCGGTGGTCGCCGCGCAGGAGGGCGCGTCGATCGCCCCCACGCTGCGGGCCCGTGCCTCCTCGCTGCGCGTGCAGCTGCTCGCCGAGGAGGAGGCGGCGGCCAACACGGCCAGCGAGAAGCTCACCGCTCCGGTGGCTCTGCTGTCGATCGCGTTCCTCCTGCTGTTCCTCTATCCCGCCCTGGCCCGCCTCCTGGCCACCTGACCGCACGCCCCGACCGAGAAGGACAGCCCGATGACACCGTTGATCAGCATCCTCACCGCCCTCGGGGCGGCGCTGCGCGACCGGCTCCGCGCGGTCCGCGCCCAGCCGGAGCGGGGCTCCTTGTCGGTCGAGCAGGTGATCATCACCGTCGCCCTCATCGGCATCGCCGTCGCCCTGGTGGCCGTGATCGCCAACGCCGTCACCTCCCGCTCGTCCTCCATCCAGTAGCGCTCCCGTGGTCCCCTCCGCCGGCTCCCGCGGGCCCACCCCGCCGTCGCGGTCCGGCCGTGCCCGGGGCAGCCGGACCGGCGGCGCGGCGGGTGGACGGCTGTCGGGGGAGCGCGGCGCGGCGTCGGTGGAGCTGGCGGTCACCTTTCCCGTGGTGCTCCTGCTGGTGATGACGCTCATCCAGGGGGCGCTGTGGTTCTACGCCCGCTCCCTCGCGCTCGGGGCCGCCCAGGAGGGCGCCCGCGAGGGCCGAGTCCAGCCCGCCTCCACCGCCCGCGCCCAGTCGGCCGCCGAGGGCTTCCTCGACCAGACCGCCTCCGACCTGCTCACCGGACGCGACGTGACGGTGAACGGCTCGCCGGCCACCATCTCGGTGACCGTGACCGGCACCTCGCTGAGCCTGTTCCCCGGCCTGTCCGGCTGGTCGGTCACCCAGACCGCCGTCGGCCCCGTCGAACGGCCCGCCCCATGAGCGCTGAGACGGGGGAGCGGGGAGCGGTGTCGGTGGAGCTGGCGCTGCTGGCCCCGGCGCTGCTGCTGCTGCTGTCCTTCGCGGTCTTCGCCGGACGGACCCAGATCGCCGAGGGCGCCGTGCAGGAGGCCGCCCGCGCCGCCGCCCGGGAGGCCTCCCTCGCCCGTGACCCCGCCACCGCCGCCGCCCTGGCCGGCGCGCAGGCCGAGCAGACCCTGGCCGCCCAGGACCTGCGCTGCCAGACCACCAGCGTCGACGTCGACACCGCCGGGTTCTCCGCGCCGCCCGGCCAGCCCGGCGACGTCACCGTCACCATTGCCTGCGCCGTCGGCATGGCCGATCTGCTGGCGCCGGGCCTGCCCGGATCGGTGACCGTCGAGGCGGTCTTCACCAGCCCCGTCGACGCCTACCGCGAACGATGAGCACGCGACAGCACCTCGGGCGGGTGCACTCCGAGCGGGGGGCGATCAGCGTCTTCCTCGCCGTCCTCGTGCCCGGGCTGCTGCTGATCATCGGTCTGGCCGTCGACGGCGGCGCCAAGGTGGCCGCCACCCAGCGCGCCAACGCCGTCGCCGACGAGGCCGCCCGCGCGGGCGGCCAGGCGCTCGACGTCGCCGCCGCGCTCGCCGGGGAGATCCGGGTTGACCCGGCCGCCGCGGTCGCCGCTGCGCAGGACTACCTGGACCGCAACGCCGTGGCCGGCGCGGTGACCGTCGTCGACGGCGACACCCTGCAGGTGACCACCACCCTCACCGAGCCCACCACCTTCCTCGGCCTGATCGGCATCGCCACCCTGACCGTCGAGGGCACCGGCACCGCGGACCTGATCACCGCCGAGAACGGAGGAGCCGGCCCATGACCGCGTCACCTCGCCCCCTCGATCCGCTGCGGCGCGCGTCCGCCCTCGTGCTCCTGGTGATCGGCGTCGCCGGCGTCCCCGTCGGCCTGTGGCGGCTCGGCGGCGCGTACCTGCCCGAGCGGTTGCCCTCCTGGGCGCAGGTCACCGCCGCCCTGAGCGGACCGGACACCGGCGCGCTGTTCCTCGGGCTGCTGGTCGCGGTCGGCTGGGCCGCGTGGGCGCTCTTCGCCGTGTCGGTGGCCGTCGAGCTGATCGCCCAGCTCTGGGATCTCCCGCCGCTACGGCTGCCTGGCCTCGCCGCGCCGCAGCAGCTGGCCGGCCTCCTGGTGGCCGCTGTCGTCGGTGTCGGCGGCGCACCGCTGCTCGCCGGCCCGGCGCTGGCCGACCCACCGGTCGTCGCCGAGCAGCCGACCGAGGAGCCTCCGCCGGCGCCCGCTCCGGCGCCGGAGAGCCAGCCGGCTGCACCCGCCGCGGCCGGGCCCGTCTACACGGTGCAGCCGCGGGACACCCTGGGTCGCATCGCCGCCCGGCACCTGGGTGACTGGGCGCGGTTCGAGGAGATCCTCGAGCTCAACCGGGGCCGACTCCAAGCCGACGGCGGTGCGCTCTCCGACCCGGGGATCATCCGACCCGGGTGGATCCTCGTGCTTCCTCCCGACGCCACCGTCGCGGCGGCCGGGCCGACCGCCGGAGAGGTGGTCGTCCAGCCGGGCGAGACCCTCGCCGACATCGCCGAGCGGCACGGCCTAAACAGCTGGCAGCCGATCTTCGACCTCAACGCCGGCGAGCCGACGCCCGGCGGCGCCCGGTTCACCGATCCCGACCTGATCCGCCCCGGCCAGGTCCTCGACCTCCCACCCGCCGATGCACCGGCCCCCGCGCCGGTCCCCCCGATCGAGCCCGAGCAACCGGCGCCGGCCCGGCCGCGCGAGAACGAGCCCACCGCGCCCACCTCACCGCCGCCGTCACCGGCTCCGGCGACGACGGCGAGCCCATCCGGTGACACAGGTCCTGATCCGGCGGCCGAGGCCGAGGTGCCGGACACCGACGAGGACCAGCCTGCGTCTGAGCTGGCGATCGTGCTCAGCGGCGGCGGAGCCCTGCTCGCCGCAGGCCTCGGCGCCGCCTGGCTCACCCACCGCCGGCAGCGCCTGCGTCGCCGCCGTCCCGGCCGCAGGCTCGCGGCCTTGCCGGCCGGGCTCTCCGCCACACAGGCGGCGGTCACTGCCGCGGCCGGTGCCGGCCGGGCCGACTACGCGGCGCTCGACCGGGCCCTGCGCGGCCTGGCGGTGCTGATCTCCGAGGAGCCCGACGGCCGGCTTCCCGACGTCGTCGCCGCCCGGCTCGACGGCGATCGCCTGGACCTGCGGCTGCACGCCACCACCGACCGACTGCCGCCCGGGCCGTGGACCGCGGACGAGACGGGCCTCTGGTGGTCCCTAGAGCTGGGCGAGGACCCGGACATCGGCCCCGACGAGGCCCGCGGCCGCCTGGCGCCGTTCCCGACGCTGGTCACCCTCGGCACCGAGGGCGGGCGACGCTGGCTGCTCGACCTGGAGCGTGTCGGCGTCCTGCGGGTGACCGGTCCGGCGGACCGGTGCGAGGACTTCGCCCGGCATCTGGCCGCCGAGCTCGCCGTCAACGGCTGGTCGGACCTGCTCACCGTCACCACCGTCGGCTTCGGTGAGGAACTCGTCGACCTCGCCCCCGATCGGATGCAGCCGGTCGAGGCCTCCTCTACTGCCGACCTACAGACCGAGTTGACAAAAGGCGTCGACCGCGACGGCGAGGACGTGCTGGCGGGGCGGCTGCACGCGGCGACCGGAACCGGCTGGATGCCGCACGTCGTCCTCGCTCCGCATCAGCCGGACAGTGACCAGATCGCCGAATCAGCGAGCGCGCTCGAAGGTCGTAAGGAGCGCACTCCGACCGTCGTCGTGCTCGCTATCGAGCCGACGCAGGGGAGGGACGACTGGCTGCTCACGCTGACCGAGGACGGGTCGCTGCTCGTTCCCGCACTCGACCTGCAGCTACCGGCGCCGCAGTTGACCGCCCAGCAGGCCCGCGACATCGCCACGCTGCTGGCCTTCGAGCGCGACACCGCAGACCAGCCCATCCCCGCCGCCGAGGGCGAGCGACCCTGGCAGGCACACACGGACGCCGGCGGCGCCCTGCGCGACGAGGTGCTCCTGCGCGGGAGCGACGAGTCCCCCGGGCCCGCTTCCCTGCACGGGTCAACCCGACACCGCTCATCAGCTGCGCAGGACAACTCCGCGCCAGCGCAGCCGGCCAGGGGCGGAGCATCTGCTGGGCCCACGGCCGACGACGTGGCATCGCTCGACCTCCCTCGGGCGACCGGATTGCGGCAGAGGATCGAGAACGACCTGGAGCAACTCGACCGCGACCTCGCCGATTGGTGGGATCCCGACTGCACCCGGCCGCGCCTGACCTTGCTCGGCCCGGTCACGCTGCGCGCGCACGGCAACGAGCAAGCCGTCGCCAGGTCCGGGCTGCGCCGCCGCTACGAGGAGACGATCGCGTACCTCGCCACCCGCCCGCACGGCGCGACCGTCGACGAAGCCGCCACTGCCCTGCAGCCGGCCCGCGGTGGCAGGACCGACCCGGCCAGCGCACGTGCCTACGTGCACCGGATCACCGCCGGCGCCCGCGCCTGGCTCGGTACCGACCCCGCCACCGGCGACAAGCACCTCAGCCCCGGCCACCGTGGCCCTTACACGTTGACCAACGTCCTCGTCGACGCCGATCTCTTCCGTCAGTTGCGCGCCCGCGCCGCCGTGCGCGGCAGTGACGGCATGCCCGACCTGTTGGCCGCCTTGCAGCTGGTGTCCGGACAGCCCTTTGCCCAACGTCCCAGCGGCTACGAGTGGCTCGACGGGCTGGACCTCACCCTCACTGCGGCCATCTGCGACGTCGCCCACCAGGTCATCACAGCAGCACTCGCTCATGACGACCTGGACGCCGCCCGGACCGCCAGCGCCACCGCGCTGCTCGTCGCGCCCGACGACGAGAGGGTCCTGCTCGACGCCATCTGCGTCGCCTACCGCGGAGGCAACCGCGCCGAAGCCGAGACCTACGTCGCGCGCATCGTCGACGTCCATGACGGCGACGACGAGATGGACCTACCCCTCAGCACCGCCGAGGCCATCAACCGCGCTCGCCGTCAGTATCTCGATCGCGCCTCATAAGACACATGCACGCGACCGGACGGATGCCCGGCCGGTGTAGCCGCCCGGGCGCCCAGCTCTACTAGCTTCAGCAGATGTTGGCGAACATGCGGAAGACGGCCCGGCGGTACCTCTCAAAGTCGTCAGGACTGCGGCCGCTGTCCTACGGGCGCTGGGCGCTTATTACCGGCGCGGCTGTGCTCGCCAGCGGTGCCGTCGTGGCGCTGGCTGTCACGTTCGGCCGGGATGAGTCGGGCACGCAGGCGGCGGCTGTCCCGCGACGCCAACCGCGGAAGCCCGTCCAGCCGCTGGGCTCCGTGACCTTCCGCATGACGCGTTCGTCGGGTCGCCATACGTCCATGTCTTCCCCGGCGTCGGCTCGGATGACCTGATGGGCAGCGGGACCTTATGGATGGTCGGACACCACCACCCGGCCGTCTGCCGGACGACGGGCCGGGTGGTGGTGTCCGACCCGAGCGTCGGCGAGCGGGCGCGGCAGGTCGACGTCTGGGTGCAGGTCATCGGCTCGCGCGGGCTGACGCAGTACGCGCCGCTCACCTACGGCGAGATCGCGGCCAATGACCTCGACCGGCTGCCGAGCTGCTGAGGCAGGAGGACACGTAACCGAGGGGACAAACTTGCGGAGCGGTGCGTGTCGGGGGAGACGGCAGCGGTCAGCAGCCCCTAAGTTCGCGCCGCCTGGCACCACTGGCGCCAGGATCGCAACCGACACGGGGGTCCTCATGGGTCTGCGCCGCGCTTGCCTCAGCCTGATGGCCTCCAGCGCGGCGGCGGCCGCATTCTTCTCGCCGGTGGCCGCGACAGCGGACACCGTGCCGGGCACCCTTCCCGAGTCCCTGAGCGAAGCGCCGCAGGCCTTCTCAACGCAGGCAGCCGACAGCTCGCCGCAGGGGTTGCAGGTCATCGTCAACGAGCGTGGGCGCATCTCCACCTCCTCCGACGCCGCTGGGCTTATAGGCACAACCGGCTCATTGACCATTGACAAGCCAAGTGGCGCCACGGTCCGCAGGGCAGTGTTGCTGGCGGCATCCACCGGCGGACGGGGCCCGATGCAGGGTGAGATCACGCTTGATGGAGCGCCGGTGGCGCTCGGCCATGAGACCGCCTCGTACATCGGGTCAAGCAACTACTGGGCCGATGTAACGTCCGCCGTCAAGGCCAAGCTGGACACTGCGCCGGCCGGCGCCGTCTCCTTCACGCTCGGGGAAAGCGCCTCGGGGTCGCTTGATGGCGAAATCCTCAGCGTCATCTTCAACGACCCTAACCAGGGCGCCGACCGGTCGGTGACCTTCCTCTTCGGTGCCACCCAGACGGCCGGCGACAACTTCACCCTGCAGCTGTCCGGTCCGATCGATCCGCTGGCGCCGAGCACGATCGCCCAGATGTCGCTGGGAATTTCCTACGGGTACCAGAGCGACGGCATACAGCAGTACAGCACGGTTGACGTCAACGGTCGGCGGCTGACGTCATCGGCCGGCGGCGAGGACGACGGTCAAGGATCCGACGGCGCCCTGATCACCGTCGGCGGCCATGGCGACCTGCCCTTCAATGCCGACGCGCAGCTGCCTCCATCCGGGCCGCGCTCGGACGATGAGCTGTACGACCTCAAGCCCTTCGTGCGGGCTGGCGACACGGCCATCAACGTGACGACCGCCAACCCGTCGAACGACGACAACATCTTCTTTGCGATGTTCATGACCAACCCGCCGGTGACCGACGTCATCACGCCGGGCGACCCGCAGCTCGGCCCCTTCAAGTACGTCGCGCTGGGCGATTCCTTCTCGGCGGGCGAAGGCGTCGAGCCATTCTTCGAGCCGAACAACAAGTGCCACCGCTCGACACAGGCGTACTCGACGCTGGTGCAGGTCCCCGGTGCCGACGCCACGCTCCAAGAGCTGAGCCGCAACCCGGACACCGGCGTGGCCTGGGGCTTCCAGGCGTGCAGCGGAGCGGAGGCCCGCAACCTGCTTAATGACGGAGCCGGACGCTACGGCGACCCGCTCGGTCAGCTGGAGCTGAACCGCTCCGCTGATACCGGCAACGCCAACGACCTGCCGGTCGACGCGGATACGGATCTAGTCACCGTGACGATCGGCGGCAACGACGCCTCCTTCGCGGACATCGTGACCTTCTGCGCCACCACCCCCAACTGCCAGACCGCCCGCTACCAGGGCAAGACGTTGGACCAGTTCCAGCGTGAGGCGCGCGACCGGCTGGCGCCGCAGCTGTCGGCGATTTACGCACGGGTCCACGAGCAGGCGCCGCAGGCCCGCATCCTGGTGCTGGGCTATCCGCAGCTTTTCCCAGCGTCGGCTGCCGAGCAGAACTGCGCCAAGCTGCGCGAGCAGACCGTGTATGTGAGGGCGAGCGCAGCCGGCAGAGGCGCGGTCGTGCCGGTCGCCAACATCGGCTTCACGAACGCTGAGCAGAACGCCATGCGCCGCTGGACGTCCGAGCTGAACCAAACGATCGCCGACCGGGTCAACCGCGACGGCTCGGGCTACGTTGAGTTCGTCCCCGTTGACGCCGCCTTCGCGGGCCACGAGGTCTGCGGGAACGCCGGCGAGTGGATCAACGGTCCGACCCTGGCGACGATCGCCTCCATCAGGGGGCGGAGCCCGGTGGCCAATAGCCAGTCATTCCACCCAAACGCGGCTGGCCAGGCGGATGGCTACGCCGCGGCGGTCAATGAGCGGTTGGGGCTGCCGCACTTCTAAACCAGCCGACGGCCTGCTACCGGATGATCGGCCGGCTGATGCCGGTCCGACCCGGACGTCGGAGAGGACCTTCAGCAGTCCGACGTCTGGCTCCGGATCGACGCCCAGCCCGGACGCGACGCCCTACGCCACGCGGGTCTACGGCGACATCGACCCGGCTGCCCCGGAGCGGTTGCCTCAGTGCTGAGGCGGCTCAGGCCGTCATGTCGGCCCGGCAGTCGACTGCGGCTGACCAGGCGAACCAGGCGCGACCCCGGGCATCGACCGTCGGGTCGAGCGCCGTAACCGTGAAGGTCGACCAGTCCGGACGCAGCCCTCGGTCAATGGCCAGCAGTCGCAGCTGGGCCCGGAGGCCGGCAGCGGCGCGCCCGGGCTGATTGAAGGGCAACGCGGCGGTGGCCGACAGGACGGGCATGGCACCAGCGTCACGGACGGATCATGCGGCTGATAGCCCGGTTGCCGTTGGCCTCCCACCGTTGAGTAGGGCTGGCAGCCACGCCGCGAGCCTCAATAGCCCAGAAACGTCTCACCATTATGTTAAGATGGGATAAATGTCTGGCCAGTCATTCCTCACCATTACGGCACGACGTCAGGGGTTCCAGTGGTCCTAAAGAAGTCCGACCTGTATAGCTCGCTGTGGCGCAGCTGCGATGAGCTGCGCGGAGGCATGGACGCCTCGCAGTACAAGGACTATATCCTGACGCTGCTCTTTGTAAAGTATGTGACGGATAAGGCCAAAGATCCGAACAGCCTGATTGACGTGCCGGTCGGCGGATCCTTCGAGGACATGCTGGCCGCCCGCCAGGACAAAGAGATCGGCGACAAGCTCAACAAGGTCGTCACCGCCCTCGCCGAGGCCAACAACCTCGTTAACGTAATCGACCTCGCCGATTTCAACGACGAGGAGAAACTCGGCAAGGGCAAGGAGATGGTCGACCGGCTGAGCAAGCTGGTCACTATCTTCGACGAACTCGACTTCAAGGGCTCGCGGGCCGAAGGCGATGACCTGCTCGGTGACGCCTACGAGTACCTGATGCGCCACTTCGCCACTGATTCCGGCAAGAGCAAGGGCCAGTTCTACACGCCGGCCGAGGTCTCGCGCATCTTGGCCAAGGTCGTCGGCATCGGTGCCGACACTCGCCAGGACCAGACGGTCTACGACCCGACCTGCGGCTCCGGCTCGCTGTTGCTCAAGGTGGCCGATGAGGCGCCGCGCGGCATCACCATCTATGGCCAGGAGAAGGACAACGCCACCTGGGCGCTGGCCAAGATGAACATGATCCTGCACGGCGACCCAGTGGCTGCCGAGGGCATCATGAAGGGCGACACCATCACGAGCCCGGCCTTCACGCGGAACGACCAGTTGACGACCTTCGACTTTGCCGTCGCTAACCCGCCGTTCTCGGTCAAGTCGTGGAGCAATGGCCTCGAGAAGACCTACGACCGCTTTGAGTACGGCCGTCCGCCAGAGAAGAACGGTGACTACGCCTTTTTACTGCACGTCCTGAAATCGCTTAAGAGCACTGGCAAAGCTGCGGTCATCTTGCCTCACGGCGTTCTCTTCCGCGGCAACGCGGAGGCCACGATCCGCCGCAACCTGCTCAAGCGCGGCTTCATCAAGGGCGTTATCGGCCTGCCACCAAACCTGTTTTATGGCACTGGGATCCCGGCCTGCATCGTGGTGATCGATAAGGAGAACGCCGCTGGCCGAGCGGGTGTATTCATGATTGACGCCTCCAAGGGGTACATTAAGGACGGCAACAAGAACCGCCTACGCAGCCAGGACCTGCACAAAATCGTCGATACCTTCAATAAGCAGATCGAGATCGATCGCTACTCGCGCATGGTGCCGATGAGCGAGATTGCTAAGCCGAAGCACGACTACAACCTCAATATCCCGGGCTACATCGACTCCTCCGAGCCCGAGGATCTGCAGGACCTGAGTGCCCACCTGCGTGGCGGCATCCCCGACCGCGACCTCGATGCCCTGCAGAACTATTGGGACGCCTTTCCACAACTCCGCAGCCAGATCTTCAGCCCCAACCGTCCCGGCTACAGCGACCTCGCCATCGATGTCGGCGCGGTGCAGCAGGCCATCTTCGACGCCCCAGGCTTCCACAAGCTGCGCGACGAAGCCGCAGGCATCATCGAGGACTGGTTCGCCGCGCACCGTGACGCGCTCGCCGGCATCACTGCAGACACAAAGCCGAGTGATCTGATCACCACTCTCGGCGACAATCTTCTGGCACGCTTCAAGCCGATGCCGCTACTCGACGAGTACGACGTCTACGAGCAACTCATGTCCTACTGGCACGACACCATGCACGACGACGTCTATCTCATCATGAGCGACGGCTGGCGGGACGCCGCTATGCCCCGGACGGCCATCGAGGATAAGGAGCGCAAACTCTCCGAGACACCTGATCTAGTGGTTGGTGCTGGCCGCAGTGCCGCCAAGTACAAGATGGACCTCATTCCGCCAAACCTGGTTGTCGCGCGCTACTTCGCCGACGAGCAGGCCAAACTCGACGAACTCACCGTTGCAGCAGCGGAAGCCTCCCGCGCCGTCGAGGAGTACGTCGAAGAGCACGCCGTTGAGGAGGGACTGCTCGCCGACGCCATGGATGATGACAAGATCTCGAAGGCTCTCGTCGCAGCACGTCTCAAGGCCGTCACGGCCGGCGGTGATTCCGACGAAATAGTGGCGCTGCGACGCGCCACTACGCTGTATAACGCGGAGGCGGATGCCAAGAAGGCAGCCAGGGATGCAGAGGCGGAGCTCAACCTTGCGACTATCAATAAGTACGGCGATCTAACCGAGCCCGACGTTAAGCAGCTCGTGCTTGACGACAAATGGAGGGCTGTTGTATCGCACCGAGTGGTCGGTGAGGTTGAGGCTCTCACGCTTGATCTTGTCGCACGCATCAAGCAACTAGGTGACCGCTATGCGGCGACTGTAAGTGCACTGGATGCCGAATTGAACGGTCTTGAGCTGAAGGTTGCACGGCACCTCTCCGCGATGGGGGTCGAAGTATGACTTCGACATGGGCGACGTCGACCGTAGGCGAGCAATTCGACGTGCAGCTTGGGAAAATGCTCGACGCGGCCAAGAATGTCGGAGTGCCAAAACCATATTTGGGAAACCGGGCTGTTCAGTGGGGACGGATTGATGTCTCGGCTGGCGGCGTTGTGCCCATGAGCCGGGCAGATATTCAGCGCTACCGATTGCGAGACGGCGACCTCCTAGTCTGTGAGGGTGGTGAAGTCGGACGAGGCGCGATCTGGCGAAACGAGTTGGCCGAATGCTACTTCCAGAAGGCCCTCCATCGGCTTCGTGCCAAACATGGCTACGATGTTCGCCTGATGCAGGCGCTGCTGGCTTACTGGTCCTCAACGGGCGCCTTCGCCGACTTCGTAACGCAGACGAGTATTGCGCACCTTCCACGTGAGAAGTTCATCCAAATGCCGCTGCCCCTGCCGCCACAGCCGGAGCAGGGCAAGATTGGCGACGTACTACAGGACGTCGACGACCTGATCGGCACCCTTGAGCGTCTAATCTCGAAGAAGCTTGCGATCAAGCAGGGCATCATGCAGCAGCTCCTGACTGGCAGTGTTCGCCTCCCAGGCTTTACTGAGCCGTGGCGAGAGGTGGCCGTCGCAGAGCTACTGGAGTTCAAGAACGGCCTCAATAAGGCGAGTCAGTTCTTCGGACGTGGAACTCCCATCGTCAACTTTATGGACGTCATGAACGGCCCCATCATCACGGCCGCGGACGTGGCGGGGCGGGTCACGCTTACGCGTGACGAGACTAAGCGGTTCTCCGCGCGATGCGGTGACGTCTTCTTCACAAGGACGTCTGAAACAATTGAAGAGGTTGGCACGGCTGCGGTGCTTGTAGACGACATACCTGACGCGGCGTTCAGTGGGTTCATCTTGCGAGGACGACCGCGGTCTACTTCGTTTGACTCGCGGTTCCTCGCTTATCTATTCCAGCTCGATGATGTCCGACGACAGGTCACGGCGTCGGCCTCGTACACGACGCGAGCGTTAACCAACGGGAAATCATTGAGTCGCGTTCGCCTACTGACGCCGCGCTTGGATGAACAGCGTGCCATCATGGTCGCGGTCCAGGATGCTGAGCACGAAATCCGCATGCTCAGCGCAAGGTTGAGCAAGACGTTGTCGGTAAAGCAGGGGATTATGCAGGAGCTATTGACGGGCAGGACACGGCTACCGAACCAGGTGCAGCCGGCATGAGCGACGTCGGCCAGATTGAGCGGAAGACGCAGAACCGCGTCGTCGCCCTAATGCGGGACGGGCTGGGCTACGATTACCTCGGCAACTGGGAGACCCGTGCCGGCACCGCGAACATCGAGGTCGAGCTACTCGCTCAGAACCTGCGGACCCGCGGCCACGACGACAACCTAATCACCAAGGCGCTCGACCAGTTGAAGAAGGCGGCTGCCCTGGGCGGCAGCCGCGACCTCTACGAGGCGAACCGGGCCGTCTATGACCTGCTGCGCTACGGCGTGAAGGTCAAGCCGGGCGCCAGCGAGCACTACGAGACCGTCTGGCTCATCGACTGGGCCAACCCGCAGGCCAACCACTTCGTCGTCGTCGAGGAGGTGACCGTCCTCGGTCAGCACACCAAGCGGCCGGACGTGGTGCTGTACGTCAACGGCTTGGCGCTCGTCACCCTCGAACTGAAGCGCTCGACTGTCTCGGCGTCCGAGGGCATCCGCCAGACGATCGGCAACCAGAAGCCGGAGTTCATCCGCCCCTTCTTCTCGACGGTCCAGCTGACGCTGGCCGGCAACGACTCCGAAGGCCTGCACTACGGCGTCATCGACACGCCGGAGAAGTACTGGCTGCACTGGCGGCTGACCGAGGACATCGATCCGGCCACGCGCGCCCAGCTCGACGCCGAGGGTGCCGGCGTCGAGGGACGCCTCGATGAGGCGCTGGTGCAGCTCTGTGCCAAGCATCGCTTACTCGAGGTCATCCACGACTTCATGGTTTATGACTCGGGCGTCAAGAAGACCTGCCGGCCGAACCAGTACTTCGGCGTCAAGGCAGCGCAGGCCCGCATCGCGACCAGGGAGGGCGGGATCATCTGGCACACCCAGGGCTCCGGCAAATCCCTGACGATGGTCTGGCTGGCCAAGTGGATCCGCGAGTCGCAGGTCGGCACCAACCCGCGCGTCCTGCTCATCACCGACCGCACCGAGCTCGACGAGCAGATCGAGGGAGTCTTCAACGGCGTCAAGGAGCAGATCTATCGCACGGACAGCGGCGCGGACCTGCTAGCCACCCTCAACTCGTCGGCAGAGCCCCTAATCTGCTCGCTGGTTCACAAGTTCCGCGGTACTGGCGACGAGGCGGTCCGGGACGATGCCGAGCGCGACTTCCTGGCCGAGCTGAACGCCAAGCTGCCGAAGGACTTTCGGGCCAAGGGCAATCTGTTTGTCTTCGTCGACGAGGCGCACCGCACCCAGTCCGGCAAGATGCACGACGCGATGAAACAGCTCCTGCCAGGCGCGCTGTTCATCGGCTTCACTGGCACGCCGCTGCTGAAGGCGGACAAGGCGACCAGCATCGAGACCTTCGGGTCCTTTATTCACACCTACAAGTTCGACGAGGCCGTCGAGGACGGCGTCGTGCTTGATTTGCGCTATGAGGCGCGCAACATCGACCAGGACCTGACGTCGCCGGAAGCGGTCGACAAGTGGTTCGACGTCAAGACCAAGGGCATGACCGACCTGTCGAAGGCCGAGCTGAAGCGACGCTGGGGCACCATGCAGAAAGTCGTCTCCAGCGAGCCCCGGGCCAAGCAAATCGTCAACGACATACTGCTTGACATGGAGACCAAGCCCCGCTTGATGGACCGGCGCGGCAACGCCATCCTGGTCGGCGCCAGCATCTACCAGGCTTGCAAGTTCTACGAACTGTTCTGTAACGCCGGCTTCAAGGGCAAGTGCGCCATTGTGACGAGCTACGCCCCGAACGCCGGGGACATCGCCAAGGAAGACGCCGGCGCGGGCAAGTCGGAGAAAATTCGGCAGTACGACATCTATCGCCGGATGCTGGCCGACCACTTCGGCGAGCCGGAAGACGTCGCCATGACGAAGGTCGAGGAGTTCGAGAAGGACGTCAAGAAGCGCTTCATCGAGGAGCCGGGCCAGATGCGCCTGCTCATCGTCGTCGACAAGCTGCTGACCGGTTTCGATGCGCCAAGCGCCACCTACCTGTACATCGACAAGAAGATGCGTGACCACGGCCTCTTCCAGGCCATCTGCCGCGTCAACCGTCTGGATGGCGACGACAAGGACTACGGCTACATCGTCGACTATCAGGACCTCTTCAACAGCCTCGAGTCGGCCATCACCGACTACACGAGCGGCGCCCTGGACGGCTACGACGACGAGGACATCAAGGGACTCCTAACCGACCGCGTCGCCAAGGGCCGGGAGGAGCTTGACGCGGCGCTGGAGCACATCCGGCTCCTGTGTGAGGCGGTGGAGTCGCCGCGTAACACGCTGCAGTACCAGCACTACTTCTGCGCCGTTGATGCCGGCAACATTGAGCAACTGAAGGCCAACGAACCGAAGCGAGTCGAGCTGTACAAGGCAGTCGCAGCGGTCACCCGAGCGTTTGCCAACATCGCCAACGAGCTCGACGCGGCGGGCTACACCGACGCCGAGGCGACAGCCATCAAGGCGGAGATCGCGCAGTACGTCGCCATCCGAGATGAAGTCAAGCTGACGGCCAAGGAGAACGTCGACTTCAAGCAGTACGAGGCGGGCATGCGCTTCCTGCTCGACACCTACATCCAAGCCGGGGCCTCCAAGGTGGTGTCCGACTTCGAGGACACCGGCCTGATCCAGCTCATTGTGCAGCTCGGCGCTGGCGCCATTGACAAGCTGCCCCCGGGCATCAAGCAAGACAAGACGGCCGTCGCCGAGGCGATCGTCAACAACATGCGCAAGGTCATCGTCGACGAGCGGGCGCTCAACCCGAAGTACTACGACAAGATGTCCGAGCTCCTCAGCGCCCTCATCGAGGAGCGTCGTCAGGGGGCGCTCGACTACCAGGCATACCTGGCCAAGCTGCTCGAGGCTGCCAAGCAGCTCGGCAGCAAGGAGTCGGACACCAAGTACCCCGACTGGGCGGACAGCGGCGCCAAGAAGGCGCTACTGGACTTCTTCGAGGACCAGCCTGACCTGGCGAGGGCGGTCGATCGGACGGTGCGGGAGTCGAAGCCGGACTCGTGGGTCGGCAGCGCGATCAAAGAGCGCAAGGTCCGGAACGCCGTGAAGGCCGCACTGCCTGCCAACTTCGACCGGCTGGAGGAGCTGCTCGACCTAGTCAAGGCGCGCCATGAGTACCGCTAGCGCCTACCTGACCGTCGGCGGCATCGACGTCGACGTCGTCTATAAGGACATCAAGCATCTCCACATCGGCGTCTACCCGCCGATGGGCCGGGTGCGGGTGGCGGCGCCGCGTCGTCTTGACGAGGACCAGATCCGACTGGCCGTCATCCAGCGGCTGCCTTGGATCAAGCGCAAGCGTGGCGAGTTGCGGAGCGCCCAGCGCCAGTCCGAGCGGGCGATGGTCTCAGGTGAGTCCCACTACGTCTGGGGCGTCCGCCGCCGGCTGCGGGTGATCGAGCGACCCGGTCGGGGCCACATCGAGCTCGATGGCGACCGACTGCTGCTGTACGTGCCGCCTGAGACCAACACCGAGGCACGGCGCAAGCTATTGGAGGCCTGGCAACGTCGGCAGCTCCGCGAGGCCATCCCGCCGCTGATCCGCCACTGGGAGCCGGTGGTGGGCCGAGAGGTGCCGCGCTGGAGCATCCGCCACATGAAGACGAAGTGGGGCTCCTGTAACCGGGAGACGGGCCACATCTGGTTCAACCTGGAGCTCGCCAAGAAGCACCCGCGGGCGCTGGAGTACATCGTCGTGCATGAGATGGCGCACCTGCTTGAGCGCAACCATGGCGAGCGTTTTACGACACTGATGGATGGCTTTCTCCAAGACTGGCGTTCTCGTCGTGACGAACTGAACGCCGCACCGCTTGCAGACGAGGCTTGGACCCATCCTGCCCAGGAGGGCAGCTGACTATATGTCGCCACGACCCGGAGGTGAGGCCGACAAGTATGGCAACCGCTACGAGGGTGCCTGGACGGTGCGCCATGTCCTCTATGTCCTCATGGGCAGGGCCGACTCAATTACCGTTGAGGACGTCGAAGACTTAGCGCTGGGATCGGAGTTCACTTACCGCCGCAACGGGGCGGTCGAGGCCCACCAGCTGAAGCGGCAGAACAAGCTGGTCAACAGCTGGTCCGTACGGTCGCTCGCCAACCTCGAAATCTGGCCGAACGCCCGTTATCACGTCCTGGCCGGCCGCGAATTCCACTTCGTCTCCGAGGTGCCGTCCCGGGTCCTAAGCGAGCTCTCCGGCAACGCTCGGCGCTCGGCATCGCTCGATGCCTTCACCAAGGACTGGCTGCCTAACCAGCCGATGCGCGACGCCTTCACGGAGCTGTCCTCGCCGAAGATTCTCGGGTCGGCCGAGACCGCGTGGCAAGTACTGCGGGGCACCTGGATCGAGTGGCCGGATGAGCGTGAACTTATCGAGGGAAACGCGGCGCTCTCCGGGCTGCTGCTCGATGGTGCAGACGGGCGGCTCGCTGCGGCCGGCCTGGGTGACCTCGTCGTCCACAACCTCGGCGTCGAGCTGACCGCGGCGGCTATCACTCATCGGCTCGCGGGCTATGGGCTGCGGCGTGCGACGGCGGTGCGTGGCGCAGCCATCACCGACCAAGTCAACGCCGTCACCGCGGGCTGGTCGGCAGCTGTCAAGACAGAGTTGCTGGAGCCCGTAATTCCGCGTGACGAGGCAACCGAGCTACAGCGGCTCGCTCTAGGCGAAGGCGACGATTTACTCGTCGTCGTCGTCGGCGCTGCGGGCGGCGGCAAGACGGGCGTGCTCCATCAAGCGGTTGAGGAGGTACAGGCCCAAGGGTTGCTGGTGCTGGCTTTCCGGCTTGATCGGCTGGAGCCCTTCGCATCAACGGCCGAACTCGGGAGTCGGCTCGGCCTCGAGGTGTCGCCTGTGGCCGCGCTGGCTGCTGCAGCCGGCGAGCGACCGTCGCTGCTCGTCATTGACCAGCTAGACGCGGTCAGTCTTGCCTCGGGACGGATGCCCGGAACCTTCGATGTCATCGCCGCTGTCATCCGCGAAGCGACAGTCTTCCCGGACATGCGGGTCGTCATGGCCTGCCGCAAGTTCGACGTCGACAACGACGAGCGGATCCGCGGTCTGGCGACGCGGCCGGGCTCAGCGATCGTCGCAGTCGGCCCGTTGACCGACGCTCAGGTCGACGCTGCCGTCACTGCCATGGGCCTCTACGCCGAGGCCCTCACGGCTCAGCAGCGGAAGCTGCTGCAGGCACCGCTTCACCTCGTCTTGCTCGCCACCGTGGCTGGCGAACCGAACGCCCTGGCATTCCAGACTGGCGGCCACCTCTTTGATGCCTACTGGGACCGCAAGCGCCGGAACGTAGCGGCGCGGCGGACAGGCGCGCGCTTCGAGCCGGTGGTCTCGGCCGTCGCCGAAGCGATCAGCCGGCGCCAGCGCTTATCAGTGCCGATGACCGTGCTCGATCGGGATGACCTAGCGAATGATGCCGACGTCTTGGTGTCCGAGCATGTGCTTGTCCGCGACGGCCGCGAGATCGCCTTCTTCCACGAGACCTTCTTCGACTACGCCTTCGCCCGGCATTGGGTCGGCCGCGACGAGTCGCTGGTCGATTTCCTAACCCAGGGCGAACAGGAGCTGTTCCGGCGCGCGCAGGTGCGGCAGATCATCACCCACCTTCGGGACGCCGAGCCGGACCGCTTCAAAGAGGAGGTCCGGGCACTCTTGGCCAGCGATGGCATCCGTTTCCATATCAAAGATGCGGCCTTGGCAGTGCTGGGCAATGTCAGCGACCCGACTACGGTGGAGGCTGACCTGCTGCTCAACGTCGCGGCCAGCCATCCGCCGTACGAGGACCGGCTGTGGAGTCACCTGAGGACGCCGGCCTGGTTCGCCCGGCTTGATGCCGACGGCCAAGTCGGCGGGTGGCTTCGTGGCGGGGAAGTCGCCCAGACACGCGCTCTGACCTTCATGACGAGCGCCGGTCGCACGTCGCCGGACCGGTTGGCCGAGCTTGTGGCAGAGCACCGGGAGGCGCCGACGTACCCGGCCTGGCTGCGCTGGGTGGCATGGCGTGCGCCGCTACCGCAGAGCCGTCGGCTCTTCGACCTGTTCCTCGAAGCCATCAGGCAAGGCCAATACGACGGCTTCGAGCATGACCTTTGGCTATCGGTGCACGGCCTGGCTGAAGAGCGTCCCGACTGGGCCGTCGAGGTACTCGCCGCCTTCCTCCTTCACCGGGCGGACCCCTTCGCGCTGACGGAGCGCGGCAAGGTCCGCGCTCTCGAAGCGCGCGAGTATGAGGCGGCGGAGCTGGTCCGGCAGGCGGCTGCCGGTGCGCCCCGTGCGTTCACTGACACTCTGCTGCCATACGTGCTCCAGGTCATCGCGGTGACCGCCTACGAGGCACGTGAGGGCCACGAAGGGCCGCTTCCGGACGCCCAGTACACCCATCGTTTTCCCGGATGGGAGTCCGACACCGACCTAGATGACGTGCTCCTCGCCGGTCTGACGTCAGCGATTCGCGCGCTGGTTGCAGCTGATCCAAGGGCGATGCGCGCGACGCTCGAGCGACTGGCTGGCGATCCGCATGACACCGCCCAGTGGCTGCTCTACCAGGGCCTGGTAGCTGGTGGAGCAGCGTACGCCGAGTGGGCGGCCGAGCTTCTGCTGGAGGAACCGCATCGACTGCTGTCCGGCAACGTGTCCAACGTCGTCTGGATGACCCGTGAAGTCCTACAAGCGATCAGCCCTCATGTCAGCGAAGAATTGTTCGGACGCCTTGAAGCCGCCGTCCGAGACCTGCGCTTCTCCTGGGAGGCGCGGCGTCCCGGCTGGTACGCCTTCAACCTGCTGTCAGCCCTTGACGAAGGGCGGCTGTCGGAGGTGGGCCGTCGCCGCCTCCTGGAGTTACGACGCGCTTCCGGCATGCAGCAGCCCTCGGAGCCAGCAGGGGTGACGTCCGGAACGATTGGTTCGCCGATCGCCCCGGAGGCGGCGCGGCACATGAAAGACAACAACTGGCTCAAGGCCATGGCCACGCATGCCAGTGAGCGCGAGGACTTCCGTACCTTCACCGGCGGGGCCGTCGAGTTGTCGCGCGTCTTGCGTGAGGAGACAAAGCTAGCGCCTGACCGCTTCGCCCGCTTGGCGCTCCAACTGACACCGGGGACCAATCCGGCCTATGGCGATGCCATTCTGATGGGACTCGGTGACGCGGAGCCGATTGACGATGAAGGTGCGGTCTTCGACGCTATTCGGCACATCGCGTCCTTTGGTCATGACGATAATGACCGCTGGTTGGGCTGGGCGCTCCGGCCGTACGTGAAAACGACGCCGATCGACATGGTTGAGCTGATCACGGAGCGCCTGGCTGTGGCCGCCGATCCCGGCGATGACGGCACGCGTGTTTGGAGCGACGATGGTACTGGCCGTCAGGTGGCGGATATTCGCGGTTCTGGCATTAATACGGCCCGCGGCAGCTTGGCCGAGGCCCTAGCCAACCTCCTCGTCTTTGACAGCGATGGAGCGCGTACGGAGGTCGTGGCGCCGCTCCTGAACCAATTGGCCGCAGACCCCTCCGTCCCGGTCAGGTCATGCGTCGCCCGACTCATCGGGGCGGCGATGCGCCATGCACGTCAAGCGGCAATCGAGGCATTCTGGCAGCTGATTGAGACAGACGACAACCTGCTTGCCACGGATTCCGTGCTGAGCATCCTGGTCTTCCTGGGCAACGAGGAGCCGGACGCGGTCCGACCGGTGATCGAGCGGATGCTGGCGTCAGACGACGCGAAGGTGCGCGAAGCTGGCGGCGAGGTGGCGGCCTTCGCGGCTATGGAGTGGAGCTCAAGCGAGTATCTCGACGCCGTACTGATTGGGAGCGACGCGGCCGCCAGGCAGGGTGCAGCCAGCACATGCGCCCTGCGCCTTCCGCATACCGACAATACGGACGTAGCGGTCGCTGCCCTAGCTGCCCTGCTGAACGACGGGGATGACGGTGTGCGTAAGGAAGCCGCCGTCGTCGCAGGCGTGCTGCGCGGCCATGCGCTGGGCCGTTACGACGGCGTACTGACGACGCTCATTGCTTCGCCGGCCTACGCCGACGCTTTGCCCCAATTGCTCATCACGCTGGAGCGGGCCCCTGATCAGGTCAACCATCTCGTGTTGTTGTGTGCTCGTCGGTTCGTCGAGGCTCTCGGCCCGGAGGCTGGCGATATCCGCACCAGCGCCGCCGGAGACGCCCATGAGGTGAGCTCGTTGATCATCCGCGGGATGGCCCAAGCTCGTACTGCGGCAGAACGGTCGGCGCTGCTCGATGTACTCGATCAACTGCTGATGATTGGTGCTTACGGAGTGGATGACGTTATCAGCGCATCCGAGCGGTCAATGCAGTAGGCGCGGCAGTGCCGCCACGGCCAGCGACTGTTGAGTGCAGTTGCTGACGGCAGGGACCCACCTCGGGTCGTGCAACCGCGTCGCTTTAGTCTGGTGCCAAGTTGGATTCGGGTGCCCATGCTATTGCTCCAGAACTTTCCGCTTCCGCTTCTCCAACGTCGCTAGCTCATCAATGATGAGTGACGTATGCGTCAAAAGGGCAAGGGCTCGAGCCTTGGGTACATCCTGGCGCGCGTGTGCGAACTCATTGCGAACGAACTTAATCGCGGTGCGTAAGCGCCCTCGAAGCGACCGAGTATAGGAGTCAGGTGTCAGTCGTAGCTCTCGTATCCGTTCGACCACGAATGGAACGAGCTTCTGGCCGTAGCCGTTCACGTTATCAGCAAACGAACGCATGCGGTCTTCGAGTAGCACGCCCACTTCACGGATCGCCGTGTCGTAATAACCCAAATCGACGAGGGATCCCAAGCGATCGTCTGCACTGTACTCTGTAAAAGCACTGGCCAGTTCGGCGGTAGCCCTATCCCACCCTTCTTGAGTAAGGCGGATGGATCGCCCAGGGCTTACGATCGTGAAGGGTCGAAAATCCCACTCCTCATCAGTATCGTCGTCCGACTCCTCTTCTTCTGGCGGAAACTCGACACGCTTGTAGGTCCCATCTTCTAGCTGAACGTACAGAGAGTTGAGCGGATCGTCGTCCTCAGGTATCTCATGTTCGTCCTTGTGACGCAGTTCCCTGATGTGCTCCCTGAGAAGGTCCTTCTGGCGTTGTCGCCACTCTCGCTCGTTGGCTGGCGAGGCGCCGCTGATGTATCCCTGTTCAGCTAACCAGTTGAGGTCCTCGTGCCAGAGTGCAATGTGATAGGCATCCTTATGCCAGGGATCTCCGTCTGCGGTCGAGGGGACGTGAAACAAGAGGCTGCGGTCTATATCGTCCAGCTGAATGAACTCTGTCCCGAACGGATACTGAGCCAAATCGATGAGGCTGTGCGCGCCATTCGGTGCGCAGGGATAGGCCGGCCAATCCGCATGAATGGCGAAGACGAATTTGCCGTCAGTCTCGAAGCCTAAGTATCCTGGGTACTGTTTCCAGTGTAATTCTTCTTCGTGGTTCAACATCGAAGCTCCTAACACTGCGGACTAGCGAGGTGTCCGACCCACTGGTCATTAAAGCCTCTCCCAAGGCTTGCGGAGCCGGATGTTGGCCTTCTTGAGTGTCTGGCGCACCGTCTCGTCGTCACAGCCGTAGCGCTCAGCCAGTCGCTGACAGGACCATCCCTCGCCGTACAACCGGACGGCTTCCTGCAGCCTGTCAGGCGGCAGGCCTTGTCGCCGAAGCTCGACACCAGCGCGTCGCAGCTGTGCGGCGACGGTCGCCCGATGCATCCCCCACCTGGCTGCCAGGGCCTTCATGTCGGCCCCGGCCTCGTACGCGCGCACGAGCGCGGTGACCTGGTCGGCGGTCAGCCGCCGCTGCACCCGCCGCGGTGACCGTTGCCGCGCTGGTGCTTCCTTGCGGCGCAGGATCCGGGGAAGCTCGACTGACAAGCGCGTGTACAGGCCGTTGAGCTTCGAGCGTCCTCCCCTCAGGGCCACCACAAGGGACTTGAAGCCCCAACCTCACGGCCGGAAGAGGACCTCGGCAGACGAGCTGCGACGAATCCTCTGACCGAACCCGCTCCGGGCTATGCGTCCCGATCCGGCCCCATCAGGTTGGGACGGCATGGGAGGCCGGAGCTGAGCTCGCCGTCCTCCAGTGATTCATCAGTGGCGCTGCTGAGTGCGCGAACCCTTCCGGGACGCGCTTCGTAGTTGTCCCGCACTGAGGCGCGGGACAACGGCCGTTGGCGTGGAGACCGGCCAGCTGACGACAACTGGAGGATGACCGGAGACGCGTCGGCACGGTCGGCGGCATGTACTTCCACGCAGCGTCGTCCGGAAGCGACACCACACCGGGCCCCGCGGGTCGTTCCACGATGTTCCCGGCGTCGGCGACAGCCACCCATCCCCCCGGCATCCGGGAGCCACGGCCTCTGACAGTTGAGGCGATGAGAGCGGCCGTCCTCGCGATCCGGGCTGGCGTGTTCGACGGCCGAGGCAGCACTGCTGCCGTCGGCGACGGTGCGCTGGGCGCCTCGATTGAGCTCCGAACGTCTCACTTCGATGGAATACGCCTGCCCTGGGCCGACGCCGACAACAGCGGTCCCGTCGTGCTGGTCCTGGCGGGGCATGCCGGTGCCGGCGCGTCGACGGTCGCGCTGGCGATCGCGGAGGGCCTGGCCCTCAACCGGTCGGTGCAGCTGGTCGACTACGCACCGCCCGCGCAGTCGGGGCTGTCGGTGGCGTCGAGCATCGAGCTGGGCGCGGACGGTGCCGGGTGGCGTCAAGGCCGGCGCGGGCATCTCGACGTCTTCCGCCTGGCCCGACGCGCCGGCAGGGAGGGGCTTCCGCGGCTTCCTGCGGCGGACGACGCCGAGCGGGCCTCAGTGGTCGACGTGGGGTGGCCCCTCGCGGTCGCGCGGCTCGAGGCCGCCGACGGGACATCCGAGCAGCGCCTCTCGTACGTGGTCGTGACCCGGGTGACGGTGCCGGCCCTCCGGCAGGCCGAGCACGCCTTGTCCGCGCTCGGCGGCGAGCCCGTGGTGGCCGCGGTGGGACCGGCCCGGTGGCCGCGGATGGTGGAGGCCGGCCGCGGGCCGCTACTGAGCGACCTGCGGTCCCGTGGCCGGGTCGTGCGGGTTCCCCTCGACCGGCGGCTGGCGGTCACCGGCCTCACCGGGGACCGGCTGCCGAAGCCGGTGGCGTCCGCCGGGCGGGCCCTCGCGGCGCTGCTCGCGCCCCGCCTGCCCCCGGCTCCCCGGCACCGCCGGCAGGCCGCCGCACCCAAGGGAGAGCAGCGGTGACGGCGGCGGTGCGCGTCCTCGTCACCGCGCCCGCCCTCGTCCGGGTGGCCTCGGCCGTGGTGCTCGGTGTCCCCGAGACGGCCGGGGTGGCGCTGTGGGCGCTCGTCGAGGAGCCGGGGGAGGAGCCCGCGACCGTCTGCCCGCAGGCGCCCCCCGGCATGCAGGCCTTCGCCGATGACGTGACGGCGTGGGTGAAGTGGGGCGTGCTGGCGCTGATCGTCATCAGTGCGGTGGTGTCGCTGGGCGCGATCCTCGCCGGGCGGATCTTCTCCCACCCGCACGCCTCCCGGTACGGAGCCATGGGGGTCGCGGTGGTGGTGCTGGTGGCCATCACCTACACGGTCATCCTGGTGATCCTCGACTCGATCACCGGCAGCGGGTGCACCTGATGCGCCGCCGAAAGAATCACGACGCGGACGGTTCCGCGGAGTGGAGTTCGGCCAGGCTGCTGGCGGTCGCCGTGGTCAGCGCGCTGGTCGCGGTGGCGGTACTGGCCGGGGTCGTCCTCGCGGTCGTCGCCGTCCTGACCGACGAGGCGCCCACCGCGCCGACGGCCGGACGAGGGGCCCTGCCTCCCTCGACGCTGTCCCGGCAGGACGCGCTGGCGGCCGTGCCGATGCCGAGCGCCGATCCGGACGACGCGCTGTCCGGCCCCGTCTCGACGCAGGCCGCCGACGTCCTCGACCTGCCGCGCGCCACCGGCGTCGGCGCGGCCGACGTGCCCACCGGCTTCCCGCGCACGCCGGAGGGTGCGCTGGCGCAGCTGGCCGCCATCGACGTGACGGCGATGGAAGGCGGGTCGATGGACGGCGTCCGGCGGGTCATCACCGGATGGGCGGCGCCGGGCGGGCCGACCGCGGAGACGTGGAGCGGCGTGCGCGGCATGGCCCGGCTGCTGTCGGCGGCGGGCCTGTCCGGTGCCGGATCGCCGCAGCTGGCCGTCGTGGTCCGCCCGGCGATGGGGCTGATCAAGGGCACCGTGGGCCCGGACTTCGCGGTGGTCTGCGTGGACCTCGAGTTCACCGTCACCGTGGAGCAGACCGCGCGCACCGCGATCGCCGACTGCCAGCGGATGGTGTGGACCGGCGGGCGGTGGGTGATCGGCCCCGGGCTGGAGCCGGCGCCGGCACCGTCGATCTGGCCGGGCACCGAGGCGGCGATCGCCGCCGGTTACCGGGAGCTGCGCCATGGCTAGGCCGGCGCCCGGACGGCGCCCCGCCGTGCCCGCCCGCCGGGTGCTCGCCGTCGCCCTCCTGCTCGCGTTGGCCGACGCGGTGGCGACCGCCGGTCCGGCGTCGGCCGCGCCGGCGGTGCTGGCGTTCCCCGCGGACCCGGCCGCGGGGGAGGAGGTCCTGCCGTGCCTGCCGACCGACGTGTTCTGCGTGGCCGGCGAGGCGGCCGGCGCCGTGGTCAGCGACGTGTGGACCGCCGCGATGTTGGCGCTGTGGGACGCCGGGCTGTGGCTGCTCGGTCTGGCCTTCTCCGTGGTGGACGCGCTGACCACGCCGGACCTGTCCGCGGACGGCCCGCTGGCCGGGATCTATCCGGTGACCTTCGGCATCGGCGCCGCCGTCGCCGCGGTGACCGGCCTGGTGCAGCTGGGCGCGGCGGCGCTGCGCCGGGACGGGCAGACCCTCGGCCGGCTGCTGGTCGGGCTGGCGCAGTTCGGCCTGGTCTGGACCGGCTACGTCGGGGTGGCGGCGCTGCTGGTCACCGGCGTCTCGGGGCTGACCGCCGGCCTGCTGCGCGCCCTGCTGGACATCGACTCCCTGGCCGCCTTCGACCCGTCGATCGACGTGGGCCGTGACGCGGTCGACGGCACGGTCGCCACCGTGCTCGGGATCAGCTCGGTGTTCCTGCTGGTGCCGGCGAGCGTGGGCTACCTGCTGCTGATGCTGGTCCGCGAGGCGGCGCTGCTCGTGCTGGCGGCGACGTCGGCGATCTCGGCCGGTGGCCTGCTGGCGCAGGCCTCGAGCGCCTGGTTCTGGCGCAGCCTGCGCTGGTTCCTGGCCGCGCTGCTGGTCTCCCCGGTCGCCGTGCTGGTCCTCGGGGTCGGGGTGACCATCACCGAGGGCGTGGTGACCGGCGCCGAGGAGACGAGCACCGGGTCCGCGGCCGGCACGGCGGTGGTCGGCTGCCTGCTGATCCTGCTCGGTGCGGTCTGCCCGCTGGCGCTGTTCCGGCTGCTGGCCTTCGTCGATCCGGGGACGTCGAGTGGTGCGGCGCTGCGTTCGTCGCTGGCGGCCTCCGGCGGGCTGCTGGGCGCGCTGCAGAAGGTCGGCGGCGGCGGGGCTGCGGGAGCCGCGGCCGCCGGCTCCGCCGGCGGGGCGGCCGCCTCGGGGGCGGCGGCCCGGACGGCCGGGGACCGGGCGCAGGGGGAGTCGACCGCCGACGCGGTAACCGGCGGCCGGTTCGCCGGCGCGCTGCGCGCGCTGACTGTCGGTAGCGCCCAGGCGGGGCGGGTGGCGGCCGGGGTCGCGGCGTCGGCGGCCGACGTGCTGTCGGTCGCCGGGGTGGGGCACTCCGCGCCCTGGTACGGGCAGCCGCCGGCCGGCCGGGGACCGGTGCGGGGCACCGGCTCGCCGATCCGGACGGGCGCCTCCGGGACCCCGCGCCGCGGCGCCGGTCCCGACGACGGCGGACCGCCGCCGGCGGAGACGGGGAGCCCCGGCGGGACGTCGCCCGCCGCCTGGCCCGCCCAGTCCCTCGACCACGTCGCACCCGACCGGCCCGGTGAGGTCGAGCGCCTCGACGGTTCCGACGAGGACGGTGTGCGGTGACCGCGGTCCGCTACGGCGACTACGCGCGCGACGTCGCCGGCTGGTTCCTCGGTATGACCGGTGTCCAGCTGGCGCTGGTCACCGGCGCCGGCATCCCGGCGCTGCTGGCGCTGAACGCGCAGGCGTGGGGGCTGTTGTTGGTGTGGCTGCCGGTGTGGGCGCTGCTGGCCGCGGTGCTGCTGGTGCCCGTCCGCGGCCGGGCGGCCGGCCGCTGGTTCACCGACCTGTGCCTGCACGCGGTCGGGCAAGCGCTGGGCTGGACGGTGTTCGGCTCGAAGGCCGCCGCCGGCACCGCCGAGGATCTGGCGGCGGCCGACCTGCCGGGGGTGCTCGCCGCCGTCCGCACGCACGACGGGCCGCCGTACGGACACGGCGTCGACCGGCCGGTGATCGTGCAGGACCGGGCGGCGCGCACCTGGGCGGCGGTGGCCCGCATCGACCATCCCGGCATCGGGCTGGCCGAGCCGGACGAGCGGAACCGGATGGGCGCCGGGCTGGCCGAGCTGGTCGAACTGGCCGCCCGCACCGAGCTCGTCGACACCCTTGCCCTGCAGGTGCGCACCGTGCCCGACGACGGCGCCGAGCGCGCCGCCTGGGAACGCGCCCACACCCACCCCGGCGCGCCGGGCCTGGCCGCGCGGGTGAACGCGCTGCTCGGCGCGGCCCTGACCCCGGCGGCGGTGCGCACCGAGGCGTTCGTGACCGTCGTGGTCGGCGAGGGCCGGATCGGCCGGGCGGCGCGGGAGGCCGGCGGCGGGGTGGACGGCCGCGCCCGGGTGCTGCACGGGGTGATGGCCGAGGTCGAGGCCGCGCTGCGCGGGCCGGTCGGCTGCACCGCGGTGACCTGGCTGGACTCCGCCGCCCTGGCGGCCGCGGTGCGTACCGGCTTCGCGCCGGGGGACCGCGGCCAGGTGATCGCCGCCGACCTGGCCGCCGCCGACGGGCATCCGGTGGCCACCGGGGTGCCGATGGCCGCGGCCAGCCCGACGGGGGCGCGGGCGGAGGTGCGGCACTACCGGCACGACGCGTGGGCGTCGGTCACCGACACGGTCCTGCTGCCCGACTCCGGGGCGGTGCTCGGGGCGCTGGCGCCGGTGCTGGTGCCCACTCAGGCGGGGGAGCGGCGCTGCCTGACGGTGTTCCTCGCGCCGCTGCCGCTGCAGCGGGCCACCCGGCTGGTGGGCCGGGAGGTGATGAGCGCGACCACCGGCAACGAGCTGCGCGCCCGGATGGGGTTCCGGACCCGCGCCCGGCAGCGGCGGGACACCGAGCGGATCGGCGTCGCCGACGAGAAGCTCGCCGCCGGGCGGGCGCTGGTGCGCCCCGCGCTGGCCGCCTGCGTCACCGTGCCGTCGACCTGGCCGGTGGCCGAGTACGGCCGCCGGCTGGACGCGTCCATCCGCGGTGCCGGGTACGTGCCGCTGCGGCTGGACCTGGCGCAGGACTCCGGCTTCGCCGCCGCGGCCATCCCGCTGGGCATCGGGCTGCCGGACCGCCGGGGGCGACGGTGATCCGCCGCGCGGCCCGGTCGGGACGGGACGTGGCGGTGCTTCTCGACGACTTCGGCCACCGGCTGCCCGCCGTCCCCGCCCCGCCGCGGGCGGCGCGCGACCGCGGACCGTTCGCCGAGCTCGTGCCGCGGCGCGGCCCGCGGGGCTGCGGCCGGGGGCGGGCGGCGACGCCGGCGCCGCTGTCGGTGTGGCGGATGACCTCGGAGCAGGCCCCGGTGGTGTGGCCGCTGATCGCCACCTCCGGGCTGCCGCCCACGGGTGCGCAGATGGGCATCGACCTGCTCTCGGGCGGGGCGTTCTACTGCGATCCGGTCGGCTGGGTCACCGACGAGGCGATCCCGGTCACCAATCCCAACGTCGTCGTGTTCGGCAAGCCCGGCCGCGGCAAGTCCGCCACGGTCAAGGCGTTCGCGCTGCGGATGCTCGGCTACGGCTACCGCACCCTGGTCCTGGGCGACACCAAGGACGAGTACGAGCCGCTGTGCCGGGCGCTCGGCGTCGAGCCGTTCGTCGTCGGCCCCGGCCTGCCCGCCCGGGTCAACCCGCTGGCCTTCGGCCCCCTCGGCCACGGCTGGGACGCACTCGACGCCGCCGAGGCCCGCCGCCGCGAGGCGGTCGTGTTCGCCCGCTGGCTCGTGCTCATCCGCGGCCTGGTCGGCTCGCAGGCTGTGCCGTTCGGCCCGGTGGAGGAGACCGCGGTGGGGGAGGCGCTGCGGCTGCTCACCGGCTACCGCACCGCCGCCACCCGGCTGACCGAGCCGACCATCCCGCGGCTGTGGCGGGCGCTGGACGAGCCCCCCGACGAGCTCGTCGCCTGCTGCCGGTACGCCGACCGCCGGCACTTCCTCGACGCCACCCGCCTGCTGCGCGACGCGCTCGGCGCGCTGGTCAAGGGCTCCCTGGCCGGGCTGTTCGACGACCACACCACCGTCGCCGTCGACTGGCGCGCCCCGATCCAGTCGCTGTCACTGTCCCGCCTCGAGCCGCTCGGCGACTCCGCCGTGGGCATCGCGCTGACCTGCCTGAACTCCTGGGGGCAGGCGATGCGGGAGATCGCCGACCCCGGCGACCTGCGGATCGTCATCCGCGACGAGACCTGGCGGCAGATGCGCCTGGGGCCCGAGGCGATGAAGAGCCTGGACGCCAACCTGCGGCTGTCCCGCCGCGACGCCGACGTGCAGATGCTGCTGGCGCACAAGCCCTCGGACATGCTCACCGCCGGCGACGCCGCCTCGCAGGCGGTCGCCATCGCCCGCGACCTGCTGCACCTGTGCGACGTGAAGGTGCTGCACGGCCAGGACCAGGCCGTCGGCGACGAGCTCGGCGCCTCACTCGGCCTGACCCCGATCGCCCAGCGGGTGGTCACCGGCTGGGCGGTCGCCGGCAAGGGCCGGGCGCTGTGGCTGGTCGGGGACCGGGCGTTCCAGGTGCAGACCGTCCTCACCGCGCCCGAGCTGCGCCTGACCTACACCAACGAGGCCCTCACCGGCGGCCCGGCATGACCGGCACGGCGCAGCGCGCGGCGCGGGCCTGGCTGTGGAGGGCCGCGGCCCCGGTGGCCGTGCCGGTGCTCGCCGCGCTCACCGTGCTGCTCGTCCCGCTGGCGGTCCTCGCCGCGCCCGAGGCGGGCTCCCCGGCGGCCTCGTCGGCGTGCTCGGTCGCTGGCACCGGCACCACCGTGGCCGGTACCGCGCTGGACGCCGTCCAGATGGGCCACGCGCAGACCATCGCCGACCTCGCCGCCGCCCGGGGACTGCCCGCGTACGCGGTGACCGTGGCGCTGGCCACCGCCTGGCAGGAGTCGCGGCTGCGGATGCTGGCCAACGACGGAAGCAGCCCGGAGCTCACCGCTGAGCAGGCGGCGGTGACCGCGACCAGCCTCACCCTCCCGCACGACGGGGTCGGCTCGGACCACGACAGCGTCAACCTCTTCCAGCAGCGCTGGCTGGCCGGCTGGGGCACCGTCGCCCAGCTGATGGACCCCGTCTACGCCGCCGAGGCCTTCTACCGCCGGCTGGTCGCGGTGCCGAACTGGCGGACGATCCCGCTGACCCGCGCCGCGCAGGCCGTGCAGGTCTCGGCCGCGGGCGGTGCCTACGCCCGCTGGGAGCCGTTCGCCCGCGAGCTGTCCGCGATGCTGTGGCCGGCCGCCCGGGCAACGGCCGCCGACCCGGCCGGCGGGGCGAGCGGGATCTGCCCGGGCCTGGCCGTGGCCGCGGGGTCGTGGATCCGGCCCACCGCCGGCACGGTCACCTCCGGCTACGGCACCCGCTGGGGCACCCTGCACGCCGGCGTCGACCTCGCCGGGCCCCGCGGCACCCCGGTCTACGCCGCCGCCGACGGCACCGTGGTCCGGGCCGAGTGCACCAGCGCCTACTGCGACCGCGACGGCGGCCTCGGCCTGGCCGGCTACGGCAACCTCGTCGAGGTCGATCACGGCGCCGGCGTGACCACCCGCTACGGCCACCTGTCGGCCTTTACCGTCCGCGCCGGGCAGCCGGTGCGCGCCGGGACGCTGCTCGGCTACCAGGGCTCCACCGGCAACAGCACCGGCGTGCACCTGCACCTGGAGGTCCGCGTCGACGGCGTCCCGGTGGATCCGGTGCCCTGGCTGGCCGGGCGCGGCGTCGACCTGTCCGCGACCACTCCCGCCGGCTGACTGGCCCCCAACGCAGGACCTCGAGGAGGAGATCGTGCGCATTCCCGGAGCCCGATCCGCACCGGCCGGACTCCGGTCGCGCGCCGACGTGGGCCCGGCCGGCTGGGAGATCCCGGCCGCCGCCGCGCTGACCTGGCTGACCGCCGCCGCGCTGCTGCTGCCGGCCGCGCGCGGGGTCACCGCCGCGGTGGCCGGCGGCGGCTGGGTGTGGCCGACCGGGCCGAGAGCCCTGGCCGCCGCGGTCGGCGGGCTGCTCACCGGCGACGCCACCGCCGGCCTGAGCGCCGCCCAGGCCGCGGCCGTGCCGGCGCCCGGCGTCGTCCACACCGCCGTCGCCGTCGCGGTCGCGGGATTCCTGGCCGCCACCGCAGGAGCGGTCCGGGTGGGGCGGCGCGTCCTCGGCGGGCCCACGGGCCTGGCCACCCGCGGCGAGGCCGCGCAGGTGCTCGGCCGCTTCCGCCTGCACTCGGTGGCCGCGGTGATCCGGCCCGACCTGTCGCCGGCCCCCCGTGACCGGACCGGACGACGGCGGACGCCCGACCCGTCCGCGGTCGGGTGGCGGCTCGGCCGCGGCGCCGACCCCGCGGCGGGAGAGCTGTGGGTGCCCTTCGACCGGACCACCGGCGTCTACGGCCCGCAGGGCTCCGGCAAGACCCTCGACCTGCTCGCCCCCGCGCTGCTCGGCGCCCCCGGCGCGGCCCTGGTCACGCTGACCAAGGCCGAGGACCTGCTGCTCACCGTCGACGCCCGCGCCGCCGGCGGCCGGCCGGTGGCCGTGCTCGATCCGTTCGGCGCCGTGCCCGGGCTGCCGGAGCTGGTGTGGGACCCGGTCGCCGGCTGCGCCGACCCGATGGTCGCCGAGCGCCGCGCCAAGGCCTTCGCCGGCGGCACCGTGACCGGCGCCGTCGGCGGCGGCAGCGCCGACAGCGCGGCCCGCTTCTACGCCTTCGAGGCGGCCAAGGTGCTGCAGGCCTGGTTCCACGCCGCCGCGCTCACCGGCCGCACCATCGAGGACGTCCTCGCCTGGGCCGCCCATCCGCAGGCCAGTCCACAGCCGGCCGACATCCTGCGCGGCCACCCGGACGCCGCCCCGCTGTGGGACGGGCTGCTGCACGGCGCGCTGCACGGCGACGACCGCACCGCCGGCAACACCGCCACCACCGTGCAGCAGGCGCTGGGCCTGTTCTTCCAGGCCGACATCCGCCGCCGCTGCACCCCCGGCCCCGGGCGGCCGGCCACCGACCTCGCCGCGCTGCTCGCTGCCGGCGGCACCGTCTACCTGCTCGGCCGCGACGATCCCTACGCTTCGGCCGCGCCGCTGATGACCGCGCTCGCCGAGCACGTCCTCGACACCGCCCTGACGCTCGCCGACGCCGCGCCCACCGGGCGGCTGTGCCCGCCGCTGCTGGCCTGCCTCGACGAGTTGCCCTCCACCGCGCCGCTGCCCACCCTGCGCACCCGGATGGCCAACGACCGCGCCCTCGGCGTCGGCTTCCTCTACGCCGCGCAGACCTGGCGGCAGCTGGTGATCGTCTACGGCGAGGACGAGGCCCGCGCGCTGTTCGGGCTGACCAACGTCGTCGTCGCCTTCGGCGGCGGCAAGGACGGCGGCTTCAACCGCGAGCTCGCCGAGCTCACCGGCACCACCCGGGTGCGGCGCACCAGCTACACCTACGGCCGCTTCGGCTGGGGGCGTTCCACCCACGGCGAGGACGTGCCGGTGCTGCGGCCGGAGGAGATCCGCCGGCTGCCGCCCGGCCGTGCACTGGTCATCGCCGAGCACGCGCCGCCGCTGATCGCCGCACTCGACCGCTGCCTCACCGGCCGCCGCGGGCGGGCGCTGCTGGCGGCCCAGGCCGCCGCCCGCTCGCGGGTCGCCGCCGCCCGCGCGGCCACGGCCCGTGCGGGGGAGCGACCCGGCCGGGTCCACGCGGCGGCCGCCCGGATCGGCCGCGCGCCCGGCGGGGAGGAGGCAGCATGACCGAGCTGGTCGTTCCGTTTCCGGCGCCGCCGCGATCGGTGCGCACCGCCCTGGAGCACCTCCGCCAGGCCGAGGACGCCGGCCTCGAGCCGGCCGGCCTGCCGCTGCTGGACCGGCCGTGGGATCCGGCCGGCTGCGCACCGCACCTGCGCGCGCAGCTGTGGCCGTGGCTCGACGACGTGGCCGGCTGGCTCAACGCCACCTACGCCTGGCAGACCACCCATTCCATCCCCGCCTGCTGGGCCGCCCATCCGCACCTGGTCGCCGAGCTCGCGGTGCTCGCCTGCCTGCGGCTCGTCGCCGGCGAGGCCGCCACGCCGCACGCGCTGGAGGAGTGGCACCGCTACGCCCTCCCCGCCTTCCACACCCGGATGGCCGAGCGGCTGGGCATCGGCTGCCCACCCGGGCGGCACCTCGACTGGCCGGCCCGCTCCTGGGCCGCCGCGTACGACAGCGCCGAGGCGGCCCAGGCGCGCCGGGACCTCTTCGACGGCGACACCGGCCGCGGGCGGTCCGCCGCCGGGACCGGCCCGTCGGCCCGGCACCCGCGGGCGGTGACCCCGTGAGCGGCGAGGACGGTCCCCGGCCCAGCCGCGGCGACTGGGTGACGCTCACCGGCGGCGTCCGGGTCAGCCGGACCTGGATGACCCGGCACACCCCGCGCCTGCTGGCCGCCTGGTGCGACGCCACTTCCGGCGAGGAGCGGCGCGCGGTCGCCGCCCGCATCCTGCAGATCGCCGGCGGACTGGAGAGCGAGCCCGACGGCGACCGGGAGCCGGCCGGGCGGGCCTGGGAGGTCCTCGCCGCGCGGATCGACCCGCGCCTGGTGTGCGGCCCGGACTGGCCGCCGCTGGCCGCCGCGCTGGATCGCGCCGCGGCCGCCGGCTACGACGTCGCCGGTCGGCTCCCCGCCCTGGCCGCGGTCGCGCCGCTGCCCGACCGGCACCCGGCGCGGGAGCTGCACTGGCGGCTGCTCGACGACTGCCCGGCCGCCACCCCGCGACGCCGCGGCGCTGCGGGCCGGCCACCGCTCGTGGACCCGTGCCCCGGGGCGTCCACAGCAGGACCACCCCTCCACAGGCCCCGCCGATGCCACCGCGCCCCGGGCCGGCGGCGAACCGTCGACCCCTACCCAGCGCAACGACTAAGGAGCCAGGCGATGACCGCCAACACGACCACCGATCCGCTCGACTACGCCGCCGCGCTGCTCGACGCCGTCGGCGCCGACCGGGCACAGGTTCCCGCCGAGATCGCCCTGCACTG
Source organism: Geodermatophilus dictyosporus (assembly GCF_900115505.1). Classification (GTDB taxonomy): domain Bacteria; phylum Actinomycetota; class Actinomycetes; order Mycobacteriales; family Geodermatophilaceae; genus Geodermatophilus; species Geodermatophilus dictyosporus. Next base: position 265,773 of record NZ_FOWQ01000006.1, read on the forward strand.
CCTGTACGCCGCGGAGCTCCTCGAGCTGGCCGGCGCCCGCCCCGCGCCGACGGAGCTGATCGACGGCAACCCGCGCATAACCCTGCGGGTGGCCATGGCAGCGCTCGCCGACCTGCATGAGGACGTCTTCGCCAGCTCGCCGTTCCTCGACGCCGCCCGCGCCGCCCGCCGTGCCCTGCGCCGATTGGGCTGAGCGGTGGCCACCTCGGTGCAGCAGCTGCTCGACGACCTCACCGCCCGAAGCAGCGCCGCCCCGTCGACGGCGACGATCGAGGACATCACCGGAGCCCTGGCCCACCTCGGCCGGGCGCTGACCGGACTGGCCGCCGACGGGCTCACCCCGGCGGCGAGTTCCCGGCAGCGGACCGCCACCGGACTCGCCGAGGCCTGCACCGCAGCGGGCCGGCTGTGGCCGCCCGGCGGCGGGCCGCTTACCGACCTCGCCGGCGCCGCCGCCGACCTCGTCGGCCGCGACCGAGACGTCATGGGACGCGCGCACCGGTGGGCCGCCACCGTGGAGCTGGCCGCGGCGGCCGACCACTGCGCCCGGCTCGGTCGCCGGCTGCTGCCCCCGGGGGCGGCTCCGGAGCTGGCCTTCGTCCGCTCCTCGGCCGCCGACGTCGAACACGACGCCCAGGCCAATCCGCCGACCGCCGACGGCTACGCGGTGCTCGACCGCCTGGTTCCGCTGCCCATCCCGTCACCCGGCGCGGCGCAGGTGCCCGCTCTGGATGCCGCCGTGGCGCTCGTCGCTGCCCTGAACCGGGCGCAACGGGCCGGCGACCTGACCCTGCGCGACTTCCGCGCCGCCGTCGCCGCCGCCGAGATCACCAGCCGCTATGCCGCCGCGACCGCCGGCCCGGCCGGCGAGGACGCCGGGCCGCGGGTGCTCGCCGGGCTCGCCTGGCAACTGGTCGGGCGCTCCAGCATGGTCTTCCACGACGGGCGCCAGCGGCAGCCGGGCGACCGCCGGGGCGTCGTCGCATCGTCGCAGGCGCTTGTCGGCGCGCTCCGCGACCAGGTCGGCGTCCACGCCGACACCCCCGGACCGGACGAGGGACGCGCATCGCCGAGCCAGGCCGCGGCGGTCCAGCAGGTCGCCGACCAGTTGCCGGCCCTCGCCGACCGACTCGCCGCCGCTGTCGACCGCTGGTCTTGCACCGGCCGCCTTTACGCGAACGCACGAGACCTGCCGCCGATGGAGGACATGCCCGCAGATCGGGTAAGGGCGGTGATGGCCGGACGCCACGTGCAGGCTCACGGCGCGGATCTCGACCGCCTTCGGCTGACCGTCGGTCGAGCCGCCGTCCTGACGACCCGGCCGGCCAGCGCGCGAGCCGGTGCGGACGCGCCAAACCGGCGCGCGGACCACCCCGCGGCCGCCCGACACGCCCCGAGATCTCGGGCGCCCGTGGTGACCGAGCGGATGCCCCGCCCCACCGCGACCAGGTACCACAACCTCTCGACGATCCGGCATGCGCGTCAGGCGCCGCGGGAGGTCCCGCCGTCGCGATAGGGAATCGGCCCGCGGGACGAGTCACGTGGCGGCGACAGGGCGGCGTCGTCAGCCCGCGCGATGAACGGCCTCGTCCAAGACCCGTCGGACTCAGTCGGACCGGTGGGGGGTTTCTGATCGGTCGGATAGACGGCTTGACTTCCTCACCCACGGACCGAAGGGACCTTGTGACAGCGCACGGACGGAGTCCCGATGAAGATAACTGCTTACGGTAGGCGGGCTGATCCAGCTAGCTATTCAGGTGAGTGCTTCGGTGTCACTGGCCAGTGGATGGGACGCGACCGGGGACGTCCGCGCCCAGTGCTCGGTGTCGTCATTGACCTTAGCCTCGCAGTGGACGGCAATGGCTTGCGCGCGCTCGCGGAGGTTGATCCTGACGTCATCGTCCTGACCCACGACGACGAGGACCACACCGGCGGTGCCCCCGCCGCGTTGAGCTCACTCACTCCTAGCCTCCACCGTCAGATCTGGCTGCCGGCCGACTGGTGGTTCGTCGTCTCTGCATGGGCCCAGGCCGCTGGTATGAGGCCGCTGCCTGGAACAAACCAGCTTCCGCTGACTTCGGGGCAGTTGGCCGACATGGCTGGTATTGACGACGAACCGCTTCCTCTGGCGGGCGACTTGGGAGACCTCGACGAGTCCTCGATCGCCCGGAGCCATGGCGCGACGTCCAAGCACGACTCGGCTGCTTTCGATGACGATGTTCATTTTGTTCAGGAATGGGCTGACGACGCCACTGTCCCAAGTTGCGCAGAGTATGACTTCTTTGCCGAGTGGGACGATGCACAACCCGTCAGTGCGGACATCCGGAGCCGGGTCGAGACGCTGCGCAGGTGGCTCGACGCGCTTGACCCAAACGTTGCACCCACCGGCATCTCAGAGGAGCAGATCGCTTCGTCGATCCGACGCGCCGGACGGCTTGGGCCCGGCCTTCCCTACGGTTCGGAGTTCGATGGAGACCCCGATAAGGTGGCGGAGCGCGTGATTAGGCGGGCCAGCCACATCGTCCGCATCGTGCAGATCGCGGCCAGGAAGGCCGAAATCCGGTGGTTTGCCTTTGACGGCAACCTCCAATCTAGGCCCCGGTACTTAGACGAGGGCATACCGCGAGCCGTCACCGTCGTCAACGCGAGGGAGATCGCGCTACCGAGCCTCGTAATCGCCTCGGCTGCCGACGTTCTCCTGCAGGCGTTACGACTGACGGTGCAGAACCGCCGTGCACTGGTCACGTTCGTATGGCCGGAGCCTTGCGGCGACCTCACTGGCGGCTTTCTGGGATGGAGCGACTCGGCGGGAGCAGGATGTGATCCGCTGACCACCATGGCGGGTGCCACACCGTGGGAATGGGTCGATGTCATGTCGGCGCCCCATCACGGTTCAGCGGCGATGGGGACACGCGGCTGGGAGGTCCACCGAGACATCTGGGAAGGCCGACGCCTAAGTGGACGGGGCATCTACGTGCTGCTCTCAAACAACATGCACGCCACGACCCGCTGCCTTCGGGGCATCTCGGCGAACTCGCGCGGCTCTACCCAATTTGATCGTGGGACCTTGGCGCGGCGCGGGCACCCGACGCCGGTGGACGCCGGAGCTGAGTGGCGCTCCGACCGCTGGCGGCTCTGGGGCTGCTGAAGTGCAGGGAGCCTGACCCGGTTTCCTGGACACCTATCCCGAGGCGGGAATCGAAAGACGACGTGCATGAATGCATGGCATATCAGCGTGTGTCGGTAGCGGCTGCGCGCCCGGCCGCCGTCGGCATGACAGTTGATCTTGCCCACCGAGGAACTAATGCAACGTCTTCTTAGCCACCGTCCCAGGCGGGGAGAACCACCGACCCCTCTCTGGGTGGTCCAGGAAGAACTGCTCGCTCAGTTCGAATCTCACCTCGGTGCCTGAGACGCGAGTCCACGTCAAGGTGAGGTCATCTTCGACCAGGCGGCGAACTAGGGGCCCTCGCTCCAAGAGGATCACCATGCCACCGGTGCCGTCTGGGGTGTGCTGCTGGACATCGTCGAGCACTCCAGAATCCTTCGCGTCGTCGGCGATCGGACTCTTACCCAGGAAGCGGCATGCTCCTCCAAGTCTTTCTACAGCCCGATTGAGCGTCTCCTCGTCGAGCCTGCCGGCGTGGAGTTGCTTGCTCTTCAACAAGTGACAGACGGCGGCCCGTTCGCATTCATGCGCCTTCTCCGCGAAGGACCTGAACCGCCAGCGCAGATGATCGTCGGACTGCTCAAAGAGGTCTCTCGCCGTCGTTTGCTCGGCTAGGGCGATCTCGTAGGCCCAGTCAATGTTCGCCCTCAGACGGCTTAGTGCAGGGCGGCCGTAGAAGGGGATTCTCTCGAATGGTGCCAGCCGTCGGTATGGCATGGGAGTCTCATCCCTGATGACCGGCACAAGGGAGCTGAGCACTGGTCTCTTAGCGAGCCCGGCTTTGACTGCTTCGCGCAGCAGGGGAAGCTTGTCGTCCAGGATCTTGTCGACGCGGTCAGTCACGCACATCCTCCACACTGGTGAGCGAGCGGCGCAGGCTGATGAAACGAGGGTGCTGCGCCACGTTAACCAAGTCCGGATCTTTGCCAAGCCAGCGCTCGTTCATCTGTTCTGCGCCCGGTCGCGAGCGTGCAATCTCCAACCACGAGAGCGCATCCTCTGTCAGTCCCTGCCTGGCGTAATAGCAGCCGAGGTTGTAGCTCACTTGCCATGACGAACGCGGGTGTCGGGCCCAGCCTAGTACCGCGGAGAGATCCTCTGTTGCAGGTTTGCGGCGCTGACTCTCGATTGCGACCTCATTGACCAGCGCTGCGGACTTGGCTGTCCAGTGAATCCGGCGGGCGAAGTTGTCCCCGCGAAAAACCTCCTTCCACAGCTCACGTTCACTGCGCCTGGCCATGCCGGTTAGGTAGCCGTAGCCCGACCACCACGGCGTGCTCCGAACTATCTCCCTATAGTGCTGGCGAGCTAGCTCTTGGAACGCCTCGCTAGTCGGTGACGATGGGCCGACGGTGCGGGGTGCTCGGACGAGCTCCTCCACCCGTCTCTGGTCAGTAAGGCCGAGAGTCTGCCGAGCGCGGCGCAACTCCTCCGTGATCCGTCGGCGCTCCGAGGTGGATCGCTGGAACCACGTCTCAGTGGCATCACCCGCCTGTAGGCCCAGCGAGGCTGCCAGGCGATAGCGAGCGACCAGATACCGGGGATGCACGGCGACAGCTCGAGCGTAGTGAGCCAGCGCCTCGGCGTGCTGACCCGCGATGTCGTATTCAAAGGCCAGCTTCACCAATAGCAAGCCGCTTGTCGGGGCCAGCGCAACCGCCCCTTTCAGCGTGGTGCAATCTCCTTCCTTAGCGTCGTCCGCCGCAGCGAGCGCATTTGCAGTGTCCCCCGACCAATGTGACCAACTTGGAACCCGGGGGCTGCGGGCCAATATGGTTCCGGCAGCCCAGTAGCCGGCCGCCCGGCACGCCGTCGCCGCATCCTTTCCGGTCAACTCGCGTACCGCCACCTGCTGACCAGTGGTGAGGTCAGTGAGCCGGACCAAGACACGCCAGGCTGGCTCCTCTTCGTCCTGCTTCATCTCCGTGCCCTTATTCGCGGTTGCAGAGGCGACGACGTCCGCATCGGCGCGATAGCCACCCTGGGTGGACAGGGCACTTCCGACAACGGTGATGAGGGGCTTGAGCCATGACGGTGCGACGGTGTCAGCCAGCTGGGCGAGGTCGGTGACCGCAGCGGCGTGGGTAGCTCCAGGGGCAGCTGCAGGCACGCTTACGTTTTTCAACAGTGCCGTTCGGAATACCGCGTTCTGATCTACGGTGCTCTCGTCGGTGTTCGGGGCGGTGGCAGTCTCAAGCTTCGGCTCGACGGGGCCGGGCATCTGGCGCGTGCTACGCACCTCAAGGTGGCGCCACCCCAGGAGTGCCGCCCCGCCGAGCGCAATCCAGGCGATAGCGCCCAATTCGTAAGAGCCGACCAATGTGTCGGCGCCCGCCTCTATCGCGTCGACGAGGTCCGCAGACGGTTCATCGGTACCACTCGCTGATGCGAGGGCGTCGGTCAGTGCGGATTCGGCCTCGGTCACTGCGGCTGCGTCCAGGTCGCGGCCAAGCAGGTCCTGACGGTACTCGGCAACCGCTAGTCGCGCCGCGGCCAAGGCGACGCCGAGCTGCACGGTAGACGGGTCGCCGTTGCACGCAATTGGGCGACTGATCTGGGCGCTCTCCGATGCGGTGATACACGCTTCCGACAGGGCGGAGTCGGCTGCAGTTCGGTCGGGATCGACGTCTGCCCGCGCTGCCGCCTGCGCTGCAACGTCGACTGCCGCGCGCAGTCGCTCGTCAAACTCGCTGGCCTGGTTGGCGACGTAGGCCTCATCGAAGGCGTCGAGGGCCGCTCGACGGGCCTCCGGATCGCCTCCCTCGGCCAGTAAGTCCGGTAACAGGCGAGCGGCGTCCAGCGCTTCAGTGCGGACCGTTGCGATGTTTATGTGGGCGGCAAGAGTCTCTAATGCTGCGGTTCGGGAGTCCTCGGCCTGTTCTTCAAGTTCTTGCTCTCGGGCCGAGAGGTTCTCCGTGATGGATCGAAGGTCCGCTATCTCCTCCAGGGCTTCACTCCCCGTTTCCGCGGCGAGGTACGTGCGTCCGATGTCAGCAACCGTGAGGAGGAGGAGGAGAAGGCCGGCAGCACCGAGGATGCGCAGCCATCGTCGGGTCCACTCCCTTGATGCCGCTACTAGTGCCGCGCCGAGCACAGCCAGCGACGCTCCCACCCGCTGCCAGGGTGTCAGACTGTCGAGGCACAGCGCGCTCGCCTCGACGATCAATGCGAGCGCCGCCAGTACAAGGACGCCCCATCCTCTCGTGGCTTCGCGCTCGCCAAGTTCCAACGTGGCTCGGGCGCGTCCCCACAGTCGTGGGGCGCTTCCCCGCAGTCGTTGAGCCCCGCTACCCGTCCTCGCCATGTGCCCCCCAAGCAGGGCGCACGGTAGTGCTCGACCCGTCCTAGTCACTACGTCCTTTCGCGCCGCTGCGGCTCCTTTCCGTCGGCTCCGCCCGGGTGCTCTACGGGTGGCATCCTGCTAGGTGGTGTGAGTCCAGGTCGCGGTCGCTATGGTCGGCAGCGCGGACGTCAGACGCTCCGATGGTGTCGGTTGCGGTGGTGACATGGGGGCCGAAAGGCTCGCCTGCCGCCGCGGCATGAAGCTGTAGCTGCTCGACGAGGGCTCGGTGATCGGCCTGGCGTTGAGCACGGCCATGTGGACGGTGCCCGGCGGCACGGGCAGGGCCTGGGTCACCCGGTCGATGCGGTTCAGCCATCGGGCCGGGGACGAGGCGGCGATGATGGCTGCCGCGTCGCGGACCGCTTTCCGTACAACAGCAGGGCTCGTGTCGTGTGCGGTCGCCGGAAGGCGGGCGTCGAGGAGGCGCTCGGCAAGGGTGCCGGCGGACCGGATCGCGACCCGGAGCGCTGCGGCGCCCTCGCGGTGGAGGAGGTCGGCGGGGTCGAGCCCGCCCGGCAGGGTGAGCAGCCGAGGGTCGTCGCCGAGGGCGGTGAGCTTCCAGTACATCTGTTCGGCGGCCCGCTGGCCGGCGTCGTCGGCGTCGGTCGCCACGAGAACGCCGGGGCCCTCGCCGCGGATGACGGGGCGGAGCAGGTCGGCCTGCCGGTCGGTGAGGGCGGTGCCGAGGAGGGCGACGCCGACGGTCTGCCCGTCTCCGGCCAGGGTAAGGGCGACGGCATCCAGCGGCCCCTCCACGAGCGCCGGGGCGGCGCCGGCGGTCAGGGCTGGGAGACCCTCGTGCAGCCCGAGCAGGTGCTCGCCCTTGCGGTAGAGGTCGGTGCCGGGGGTGTTGAGGTACTTGGGGCCGGCGCGTCCGTTGTCGGAGGCAGCAGGGTTGCGGCGGGCGATGAAGCCGCGGACGACGCCGTCGACGTCGCGGATGGGGAAGGTGAGCCGGTCGCGGAACCGGTCGATCAGGGTCCCGGTCCGCGCGCGCTGGGCCAGACCGGCGGCGAGCAGCTCGCCCTCGGTGGCACCCCGGCCGCGCAAGTGGTCGACCAGCGCGGTCCAGCCCGCCGGCGCGTAGCCGGGGGTGAAGCGCGGATCGGCGGTGGGATCGGTGCCCAGCCGTTTCCGCAGGTACTCGGGCGCCCAGGAGCCCGGGTAGGAGTCGGTGAAGAAGGCGGCGGTCATGGTGTTCAGCTCGATCAGCCGGTCGCGGCCGACGGCGGCGGTGGCCCAGAAGTGCTGCTCGAGCAGGTAGTCGGCGTTGTCGACGTCGGTCGGGGCGAAGGGGTCCGGCGTGACGTACCGCGACGCGACCGGTGGTGGGGGAGTGTCGTGGCCGGGATCGAATGGCACGTCGGGGTCATCGGGGGGCGGGTCCGCCGAATCAACGGTGACGGCAGCGGCCTGGTCCTCAAGGGGGAGGAGCAGCTGGTCGGCATCGTCAGGCGGCTGCAGGTCAGCCGGCAGCGGCTCGGGAGTCCGGACGGGCGCGGGGTCGGTGAGGGCGGCGACACGGAAGACGAGCGCCTCGGCCACCCCGGTTGCAGTCAGGTCACTCCCTGTCCCGGTGGGGAGGCCGGCGACCGCGGCGGCGAGCAGATCGGCGGGGGACCAGCCACCGCGGATCCCGGTGGTGACCGCTGCGACCAGGGCTGGCCACGCAGGGGCGGCCAGCACCCGCCGTCCGTGGTCGTCGGGCAGCAGCGCCAGCAGCGTGGTGCACCAGTCCGGGCGCAGCCCGGCGCCCTCGGGGCCGGCGGCGACGGTGGCCGGGGTGAGGTGGGGCGCCAGCCGCCACCACAGCGCGGCGGCGGGCAGCTCGTCGGGCAGCGGCCGCTGCACCGTCAGCGCTGCGAGCAGGCCGGCGGCGTCGAGGCCGGCGCGGTCGGCGGCGGCCACCCGGTCGGCGAGCGCCGGCCAGTGCGGATCGCGGCGCAGCCGGGGATCGATGCTGTCGGCCAGCGCCGCCCACACCGCGCCGCTCCGCGTCGGGGCGGTCGCGGCGAGGGCCGCCTCGAGCCGTCGTTGGTGGCGGCGTTCGGTGGTGGCGGGGTGGGGTGGTCCGGTGGGGCACCGGTCGTCGTTGGGCACTGCGTGTGCGGCGCGCCAGACGGCGAGATCGGCGCGGAGCGACGCGGAGCCCGGGTCCAGCAGCGGCTGTGCCCATTCCGGTGCGGTGGCCGGGGTCATGGCGGCGGCGGTGCCGGTGACCCGGGCCGCGCACGCGGTGAGGTGGTCGGCGCGGACAGCGAGGTAGGGCCCCCAGTGCGGATCATCGGCCAACGCCACCGGCACGCCGGGCAGCCACGGCAGCGGACCCGCGGCACCCGGCGCGGGCAGCCGCCAGTCCAGCACGGCCGCCGGGTCGTGCGCGCTGCCCAGCTCCCTGACCGCGGCCGCGGTGTGCAGGGCGGCGACGGGGTCGGCGCCGGAGAGGGCGTGCAGCGCCAGGTGGCCTCGCAGCGTCGGCCACGCCGCCGCGGCGGTCAGCCCGGGGTGGAGCTGCTCGGCGGCGTTCTCCAGTTCTTCGCCGGTCGCCGCGCCGAGGCGGTGCTCGGCGGCGACGCGCAGCGCATCGGCGTACCGGGTGGCGGCGGCGTGCAGGCGCACGGCCGGATCGGCCAGCGCCCGTCGGGCGCCGGTGGCCGAGGTCTGGGCGCCGTCGCGGCCGAGCATGGCGACCAGCAGGTCGGTGGCGGTCGGCGGGGACACCGCGGCGGGCGCGACGATGCTGTGCGGGTCCCCGTCGCCGACGGTGGCCACATACAGGTGGTTGGCCGCGCGGCCGCGGGTGAGCGCGACGTAGAGCAGCTGCCGGGACTCGGTGCCGGTAAGCACGGTGTGGCAGGTGTCGGCGGTGACGCCCTGCGCGCCGTGCACCGTGGTCGCGTAACCGAGCTGCACGTGCTCGCGCACGTAGGCCGCCGGCAGAATGATCCGCCGTCCGGTGCCGGCGTGGGCGACGGCGAGGGCGCCGTCCCCGCCGACGGCGGTGACGGTGAAGCGGTCACCGTTCTTCACCCAGTCGGCGGCGGTGATCGGCAGCGCCCGGTCGTTGGCCCGGGTGATGACCGGGTCCCCGGTGCTCGCCCAGGTGCCGTCGCCCAGCGCCACCTCCGCACCCGCCGGCTGCCCGAGCGCGGCGAGGCGGTCGGCGCGGGCGCGCTCGTTCAGCTGCTGCACGGCCTCGCGGGTGGCGGCCAGCAGCAGCGTGTCGGCGCCACGGGCCCGGTCGGCGGCCCAGGCGGTGTAGGCCTGCTCGGCGCAGGTGGCTCCGTCGCCGACGTGCACCCGGCCGCAGTCCAGGTAGAAACCCAGCGCGGTGGTCTCCCCGTCGCGCAGGGCGACGGTGGCCGCGGCCTCGGCCGGATCGGCGAAGCGCACCAGCTGGGTCAACGTCACCGCGCCGTGCGTCGCGGCGATCTCCGCCAGCACACCGCCGGCGGCCACCGAGGCGAGCTGCTGGGAGTCACCCACCAGCCGCACCAACCCGCCCCGCCCCAGCACATAGGAGACGGTGCGCGCGAGGTCGAGCGTGCCGGCCATGCCCGCCTCGTCGACGATCACCAGCGTGCCCGGCCCGATGCCGGCCACCCAGTCGGGCAGGTTCCCGGTGTCCAGGGACCAGCTCAGCTTGGCGAGGGTGTCGCACCGCGAACCGATGGCCTCGCGCAGTCCGGCGGTGGCAACCGCCGAGGGGGCCAGGCCCAGCACGCTGCCCCCGCCGGCGGACCAGGCCCGGGCCAGGGCGGCCAGCGCGGTGGTCTTGCCCGTGCCGGCCGGGGCGAGGGCCAGCTGCACCCGCGCGCGGCTGCCGGCCAGCTCCCGCACCAGCTGCGCCTGGCCGGGGTTGAGGTCGATGCCGTTGGCCGCGGTCTCCAGCAGCGCCAGCTCCACGACGGCCGGGTCCGCGCGGCGGCCGTCCGTCCGGCCCGCCGCAGCCAGCAGCGCGGCCTCGGCGTCCAGCACCGCCGGGGAGGTGTGCAGCCGGGCGCCGGCGACGGTGTAGACGCTGGCCCCGTCCGCGCGGCGCTGCTCCGCCGGCTCAACCACCGGATCCGGATCGCCCAGCGGGATCGACAGGGCAGGGGAGAGGGCGCGCTCGGTGATCCGGGTGACGGCGGTGTCCACGTCGGCCGGCGCCAGGTCGGCGGCGCGGACCCACCGTTCGGCCTCGGCGCGCACGTGCCAGACCTGCCAGGTCGCCCGCTGCCCGGCCACCGCGTCCAGCACCCGGACGGCGGCCGACTGCACCCACGCCGTGGTGAGGCGAGGAGCCGCGGCGGCGCGCGGGCGCAGGACGTCGTCGAGCATGCCGGCGACCGCGGCCGGCCCGCCGAGAACGCCGAGCGCCTGCCGCCGCCAGGTCGCCCGCTGCTCGGCGAGGGAGCGGGGCTCGTGCTTGGCCTCGCGGGTCTCCAGGGTGGCCCGCTGGGCTAGCGCGATCGCCTCGGGGGCCGTCGGGGTCCGCCCGTGCTCGTCCTGGAAACCCGTGGCCAGCGTCCGGCGGCGGGTCTCGATCGCCTGCCGCCGCGAGGACCAGGCGGCGAGCAGCCGCGGGTCCATGCCGACGATCTCGCGCACCGGCCGCCGGCCCGGCTCCCGGCCGGGACGCGCGGCGAACCGGACCCCGAGCCGGACGGCCAGCTGAGCCTGCAGCCGGGTGTCGTACCGCTCCGAGGCGGCCACCGCGGCCTTGTGCAGCACCCGCCCGTCCAGTGCCCGCCAGCGCCCGTCACGGCCCTGCACCTTGTTGCTCACCGCCACGTGGCTGTGCAGGTCCGGATCCCCCGCGCGGGAGTCGCGGTGGATGAACACCGCCGCGATCAGCCCCCGGGTCTCCACCTGCCGGAGGCCGCCGTGGCCGGTGCGGGTGAAGCCGGCGTGCCGCTCGAGCCAGTCCAGGACGTCGGCGACGGCGGCGTGATGGGCGTCCTCGATCTGCTCGGCCACCTCCCGGGCCGCCAGTGCCCACAGCGCCGACACCGACTTGACCGGGGAGAAGGTCAGGTCGTAGCCGGCCACCGCGCGCGTGGCCGGCCGCGAGGCGCGGGCGATGAACCCCGACAGCTCCCGGGCGTCGGCCGCCGGACGGCCGTACGCGGCGGCGAACAAGCGCCGAGCCACCTCGCTGCGGATCCGGGCGCGCTCCTCCGCCGGCAGGGGCGCGGCGCGCGGCAGGCCACGCGTGGCGTTCGCGGCGGCGAACTGCCGCGCGCACCGCACCCGGAAGCCGCCCGGACGAGTGGTGTACCGCAGGAACGGCAGGCCGAGCGCGCCCGCGGCCCGCGCCTCGGGCGGCGTCCCTCCCGCGGCCAGAGCCTCCCGCTCCAGGCGCTCCGCGTCCGGATGACGCCCGTGGCCGAACAGGGCCTGCATCTGCTCCTCACCGACCGGGTGCCCGGCGCCGATGCCGGTCAGTCCGGCCAGGCCGCCGCCGGCCCACGTCCCGGGCGACTCGCCGCGCTGCGCGTAGTAGTCACCCAGGCCGAGGTGGCCCCGCTCGGTGGCATCCAGCGCCGCCACCTGCCGCGTGAGGTAGGTGTAGCCGTCCCCGGCGGTCAGCTTGTGCAGGGACATCACGGTCGCGGACGGTAGGAACGCCTCCTCCAGTCGGGGACCGGATCTTCTCCAGTCCCGTGACCCTCCGACCGGTGCCTCGACCCGCCCGCCCACCGGCTTAGCGACGGCCGAGGCGGACCTCCGGTCGGGCATCCGGTCAGCGCCGTCAACCTGGCGGCCGACGACGGGCTCGGCCGTGGGTCGTTACCGTCCCGCCGTGCCGTATCCGCCTCGCACGGAGCTCCGGCCGGTGCCCGCCTTTGCGGGCACGGCATTTCCACGCCCGGACCCTGTCGTGCAGGCGCAGGTGGAGCGGTTCGTCATCGAGCAGTACGCGTCGGGTCGTTCACTCAGGGAGTTGGCGGAGCTCACCGACCGGTCGTTCTCCGCGGTGCGGAAGATCCTCGACCGGCACGGGGTCCGGCGGCGCGGCGTCGGCGCGGCCCGGCTCGGCGCCGAGCCGCCCGCCCCGCCGGCCCGATAGCCAGCCCGCGGCTCGACGTCGTCGGCACGGCCACCTGCTCTCCTTGAGGGGCTCACCGAACCCGACGGTGAGCTCCTATGTGCAAGGGCTCGGCGGTAGCGTTTCGGCTGGCGGTGGGTGCGGTGGACTGGCCGTAGCGAAGAGCAGGTCAGGGACTGCGAACCTGTCGCGCAGCTGGCTTCGGCCGTGAAGACGTGTCCCGTTTGCCGCTGCCGCACTCACCGTCCTGACCGGAGGCCGGCTGGAGCTGCTGTGCTGCGGCGAGATCGTCGTGCATCGTCTTGTAGATCAGGTCGGAGAGCCGTCGTTTCAGGCAGCGCAGAGCCTCCCGGCCGGTCTTGCCTTCGGCGCGTTTGCGCAGGTAGTAGGCGCGGCCCTCGGTGTCGGCGCGGATCTGGGTGATCGCCATGGTGTAGAGCACCCGGTTGAGGGTGCGGTTGCCTGAGCGGTTG
>NZ_FOWQ01000007.1 GCF_900115505.1 Geodermatophilus dictyosporus
TCCGCCGCACCGGCCACCACCCCGGACTGCGCCGAGGTCTCCTCCGCCGACGCCGAGATCTGCGCCGACGAGGCCGACAGCTCCTCCGAGGAGGCGGCCACCGCGTCGGCGGCACCGGCCACGGTGCCCATGACCCGGCGCAGCTCGGTGACGGCGCCGTCGAGCGCGGCACCCATCCGGCCCAGCTCGTCCCGGGTGGTCAGGCCCGAGGTCCGGGTCAGGTCACCGGTGGCCAGCCCCTCGGCGACCGACTGCACGCGGGCCACGCCCCGGGCCAGGGTGCGCGCCACCAGCAGGCCCAGGCCGAACGCGACGGCCAGGCCGGCGCCGAGGACCACGAGGACGAGCAGCCGCTGCTGGCCGGCGCCGGCCTCGGCGGCCGCGGCGGCCGCGGCGGCCTCCGCCTTCTCGATCTCGACGAGCTCGGCGATCGCCTCCTCGACCTCGTCGCCCAGCGGCTTGGCCTGGGTCTGGTTGGCCTCGTCCCAGGCCGCCTGGTCGTTGGCCAGCGCCAGCGGCGTGAGGACGGTCTCGCCGACCTGCAGGTACTCCTGGAAGGCGTCCTCGGCCCGGGTGACGAGCGCCTGCTGCTCCCCGGTGAGCCCGGCGGCCTCGTAGCTCTCCCGGGCGGCCTCGAACCGGGCCTGCAGCTCCGGGATGGCGTCGAACGCCTCCTCGACCCGGGCCGGGTCGATGCTGATGAGCGCGTCGCGCGTCTTGATGCGGACGTCCTTCATGGCGCCGCGCATCGCGGTGACGTCGGTGAGCGCCGTGACCTGCGCGTTGAGCCCCGTCGCGCGCTCGGCCGCGCTGTCGAGCCCCACGACGGCGGTGGCGCCGACGACGAGCGCCACACCGGCCGCGGCACCCACGGCGGTGAGGACCTTGGTCTTGACGCCGCGGTCGCCCCACCAGGAGGAGCCGGCCGCGGGAGCGCGGCCCGGGACGTCGGTCGGGGTGGTCATCGTTCTCTCCAGGTTCGTCGAGGAGGGGGGCGCCGGTCGCGCTGTCGAGTGGCACTGTGGGGCACCGGAATGGTCCGCGCACGGGTCCGGGAATGGCGTGTCGGTCACGATCGGGGAACGGCTGGAATGGTTGCCGGTGGCAACCGGGAAAGGGCCCACCGGCCCGTGTCGACATGACGTCGAGCAGGGTCCGGTGACCATTTCTGCGCTTCTGCGGAATGGTCTCGAGGGGAGGACGACACGGCCCGCGCTCCCTCCCCGGGGAGGGGGCGCGGGCCGCGGTCAGGGCCGTCCCGGCGGGGGCGTCACCAGGTGAAGCGGCCCACCGTGGCGCGGAGGTCGGTGGCCATGCGGGCCAGCTCGTCGACGGCGGTCCGGCTCTGGCCCAGCGCCTGGGTGGTGGCGGCGGCCGCCGTCGAGATGCCGGTGATGGTGCCGGCGATCTGCCCGGAGCCCTGCGCGGCCTCCTGCACCGAGCGCGACATCTCGTTCGTGGTGGCCGTCTGCTCCTCCACCGCCGAGGCGATGGTGGTCTGCCGGTCGGAGATCTGGGCGACGATCTGGGAGATCTCCCCGATCGCCCCGACCGCGGCGGTCGTGTCGCCCTGGATCGCCTGCACCCGCCGCGCGATGTCCTCGGTCGCCTTGGCCGTCTCCTGAGCCAGCTCCTTGACCTCGTTGGCGACCACCGCGAAGCCCTTGCCCGCCTCACCCGCCCGGGCGGCCTCGATGGTGGCGTTGAGGGCCAGCAGGTTCGTCTGCTCCGCGATCGAGGTGATCACCTTCACCACGTTGCCGATCTCGGCCGACGAGGCGCCCAGCTTGGCCACCGTCGCCGTCGTCGTCTCCGCCGCCGTCACCGCCCGCGCCGCCACGGCGCTGGCCTCGGCGGCGTTGCTGGCGATCTCCCGGATCGAGGCACCCATCTGCTCGGCACCGGCCGCCACCGTCTGCACGTTGCGGGACACCTCCTCCGCCGCACCGGCCACCACCCCGGACTGCGCCGAGGTCTCCTCCGCCGACGCCGAGATCTGCGCCGACGAGGCCGACAGCTCCTCCGACGACGCCGCCACCGCGTCCGAGGCACCGGCCACGGCGGCCATGACCTCGCGCAGACCGGTCCGGGCGCCGTCCAGGGCCGCGGCCATGCGGCCCAGCTCGTCGCGGGAGTCGACGCCGGTGGTCCCGGTCAGGTCACCGGCGGCCAGCGCCTCGAGGGCGGACTGCACCCGCCGGACCGGGCCGATCACCGAGCGGGCGGTCAGCCAGCTGAGCCCGGCCAGCAGCACGAGGCCCAGCGCGGCGGCGAGCAGGGCGGTGGTCTCCCAGCGGGAGATCGTGTCGGCCAGCTCCTGCTCTGCCGCGTCCGCCTCGGCCTGCAGGGTGTCCTTGGCCGTGCCGACGGCGCCGTCGGTGAGGTCGTTGGCGGCCTGGATGTCCTCCCACCGCACCCGGGCGACCGCCTGGTCGGCGACCGCGCCGTCGACGAAGGCGGTGATCGCGTCGGTGTAGTCGCCGAAGGTGCCGGCCAGGTCGGCCACCGCGGCGGCTGCCTCGCCGTCCAGCGGGACGTCGGCCAGCTCGGCCAGGAGCGCCTGGGGCTCGGCGACGTCGTCGGCCAGCTCCGGGAGCTGGTCGGCGGGGACGTCGCGGACCAGCGCCTTGAACCCGTCGACCTTGAGCTCGCTGGCCCGGGTGTCCAGCCGCAGCACGAGCGACTCCGCGTGGTGCAGGTCGGTCAGCCGCTGCTGCGCGTCCCGGACGGCGCCGTTGCCGACCAGCACGGAACCGAGCAGGCCGCCCAGCGAGACGGCGCCGACCGCGACGAGCGCGCCGAACTTCACCGTGAGCGGGCGGTCGGCGAACCAGCCGGCGGTGCGGGGGCGCGAGGGGGTCGCGGCGTTCACGGGGGCCTCCTGGGGCGGGTGGGCACGCCGTGACCGCAGTGACCAGCGGGGCGTGCACGGGAATGGTGCGGCCCCACCGGCCCGGCGCCGGAACACCCGGGACGGCCCCGGCCCGATCGTTGTGCACCGGGCGGTGACCGCCGCCGGCGCCGTCGTCAGGTCGACCGCACCGGTCCGCCGGCCGGCCCGCGCGCGGCGTCCGGACGGGCGTCCGCGCTGGTCGGGAGGCCGGGGCCGGTCGCCGTGTCGACCGCGCCGGACGCCGACCGGCCCCCCGTCCGCCGGTCACCCGCTCCGGAGCCCGGACACGCCGCGTCCCGGGCCGCGGGGGAGGGTCAGCCCAGCCGGTCGGCCAGCAGCCGGAGGACGTCGACCACGGCCGCGGGGTCGGCGACGCGGTGGTCCGCGGCCGTCTCGCCGTCGCCGACCTTGATGCCGACGTCCCCGGGGCGGAGGGTGCCGAACACGTCCTCGTCGGTGACGTCGTCGCCGAGGTAGACGACGGCGGCCGCGCCGATCTCGTCGCGCAGCCGGCCGACGGCGCTGCCCTTGTCGGCGTCGGTGACGGCGACCTCGAGCACCGCCTTGCCCGGTTTCACCGTCAGTGACGGATCCGCGGCTGCGGAGGCGGCGTCCGCCAGCAACCGGGTCGCCGCGGCCGCGTCGGTGACCTGCCGCACGTGCACCGCGACGCTGGCCGGCTTGACCTCCAGCCGCGCGCCGGGGACGGCGGCCACCAGCGGGGCCAGCCGCTCGGCGACGGCGTCGCGGCGGCCGGCCAGCTCACCGGCCAGGGGTCCGCCGTACTCGGCGCCGTGGCTGCCCACCCAGCGGTAGGTGCCGGCGAACCCGCTGACCTGCCGCAGGTCCTCGACGCCGCGCCCGCTGACCAGCGCCACCGTCACGCCGTCCGCCGCGGCGAGGCGGGCCAGCAGCCCGTCGACGTCGGGGGAGGGGACCGCGGTGGAGGGCTCGTCGGTCAGCGGCGCCAGGACGCCGTCGTAGTCGGAGGCGACCAGCAGCGGACGGCGGCCGGCCACCCCGGCCAGCGCGGCCGCGAGGTCCTCGGGGACGGCGGTCACGCCTGGGCGCGCAGCGCGTCGAAGAACGACGACGCCCAGTGGTCGAGGTCGTGCTTGGCCAGGTAGCGGCGCATCGCGCGCATCCGGCGGGCGGCCTCGTCGGGCTCGGTGCGCAGCGCCCGCAGCATCTGGTTCTTCACGCCGGCGATGTCGTGCGGGTTGACCAGGAACGCCTGCTTGAGCTCCGCGGCCGCCCCTGCGAACTCCGAGAGCACCAGCGTGCCCCCGAGGTCGCCGCGGGCGGCGACGTACTCCTTGGCCACCAGGTTCATGCCGTCGCGGTAGGGCGTCACGAGCATGACGTCGGCCGCGCGGTACAGGGCGGCGAGCTCCTCGCGGGGGATCGACTGGTTGATGTAGTGCACCGCCGGCTCGCCGAGGCTGCCGAACACGCCGTTGATGTGCCCGACCTGCTGCTCGATCGTCTCCCGCATGTGCACGTAGTGCTCGACCCGCTCGCGGCTGGGCGTGGCCACCTGGACCATCACCGTCCCCGGCGCCTCGATCGTGCCGTCCTCGAGGAGCTCCTGGAAGGCGTTGAGCCGGACGGCGATGCCCTTGGTGTAGTCCAGCCGGTCGACGCCCAGGACGATCTTCTCCGGGTTCCCGAGCTCGGCGCGGATCTCCGCGGCCCGCTTGAGCACCCCGGGGGAGGAGGCCAGCTCGTCGAAGGCCCGGACGTCGATGGAGATCGGGAAGGCGCGGGCGGTGACGGTGCGGCCGTCGTACTCGATCGTCGCACCGCGGGTGGGCAGCTCGTGCAGCCGGCGGGCCAGCTGGACGAAGTTGGCCGCCGCGCTGGGCCGCTGGAAGCCGACGAGGTCCGCGCCGAGCAGCCCCTCGACGATCGCCGAGCGCCAGGGCAGCTGGGTGAACAGCTCGTAGGGCGGGAAGGGGATGTGCAGGAAGAAGCCGATCGTGAGGTCGGGACGCCGCTGCCGCAGCATCGCCGGCACCAGCTGCAGCTGGTAGTCGTGCACCCACACGATCGCGTCCTGCCCGGCGACCTCGGCGGCCCGGTCGGCGAAGCGCTTGTTGACCTGCACGTAGGTGTCCCACCAGGTGCGGTGGTACTCCGGCTTCTCGACGACGTCGTGGTACAGCGGCCACAGCGAGGCGTTCGACATGCCCTCGTAGTAGCGGTCGACCTCCTCCTCCGAGAGCGGCACGGGGACGAGCGACATCCCGCCGGACTCGAAGGGCTCGGGCGCCTCGCCGGCCGATCCCGACCAGCCGACCCACGCGCCGCCGCGGCCGGCCACGAAGGGCTCCAGCGCGGTGACCAGCCCACCGGGACTGCGCTGCCACCGCACCGTGCCGTCGGGCTCGGTCACCGCGTCGACCGGCAGCCGGTTGGCCACCACGACGACGGGGCTGTCCGCCCGCGCGTCTCCTGCGTCCGTTCCGGCCATACCGGTACCGACCCTACTGACGGCGCCCTGACCCGGCACCCGCAGGCTCAGCCGGCGAGGGCACAGCCCGCCGCGGCGGCCCCCAGGCCGAGCACGACGTTCGCCCCCGCGTACCCGAGCGCCCGGCCCACCGCGCGCTCGGCCACCAGCCGGACGACGTCGGCCCCGAACGCGGAGAAGGTGGTCAGCGTCCCGCAGAAGCCGGTGCCGACCAGCGCCACGACGGCCGCCGGTGCGTCCCCGAGCCCGAGCAGCACCCCGAGGACGGCGGACCCGGCGACGTTGACCGCGAGCGTGCCCAGCGCGGGGTCGCCTCCCCGGCGGGCCGCCAGCCGGGTGGCCAGCAGCCGCACCGGGGCGCCGACCAGGGCGCCGGCCGCGACGAGCAGCGGCGTCACCGGGGTCGCACCAGGCGGGCACCCGCGGCCACCGCGAGCACCCCGCCGACGACCGAGACCAGCACGTAGCCCGCGGCCCGTGCCGCCGTGCCGGCGTCGGTGAGGTCGGCGACCTCGACGGCGAAGGCCGAGTAGGTGGTGTAGCCGCCGAGCACCCCGACGCCGAGCAGGGGCCGCGCCCACGCCGGCTCGGTCTCCCGGCCGGCGAGCACGCCGAGCAGGACGCCCATCAGCAGGCAGCCGCTGAGGTTGACCAGCAGGGTCGCCCACGGCCAGCCGTCGTCCCGGGGGAGCACCTCGGCCACGCCCCAGCGCGCCAGTGCCCCCAGCGCCCCGCCGAGCGCAGCCAGCACGTACGCCATGCGCACCCTCCCGCACAGGAAGCCCTCCCCACGTCCCGGGGGCGGGGACGTGAGGAGAGCCTCCCTCGCCCGGACCCCCGTCAGGGAGTGCGGGTCGGCTCCGGGGTGTCGCGCCGGCTGCCCCGCCGCCGCCACAGCGGCTCGACCGCGGCGAGCTCCTCCTCGGTGGCGACCCGGAACGGGGGGTCGGCCGGGGCCTCGACGGCGTGGCGGCCCTGACCGCGGGTGGCGCGCAGGCTCGCCCACACCGAGATCCCGAGGATGGTGGCGATCACCCCGAGGCTGACCGTGGTGGGGATGTAGTAGACGTCGATCTTGAGCAGCATCTTGACGCCCACCCACACGAGCACCAGCGCCAGCCCGACCTTCAGGTAGACGAAGCGGTGGACGAGGTCGGCGAGCAGGAAGTACATCGCCCGCAGGCCCAGGATGGCGAAGGCGTTGGCCGTGAAGACGAGGAACGGCTCGTCGGTGACGGCGAAGATGGCCGGGATCGAGTCGACCGCGAAGACGACGTCGGTGACCTCGACGAGCACCAGCACGGCGAGCAGGGGAGTGGCCAGCAGGACGCCGTCGCGCCGGACCAGGAAGCGCTGGCCGTGGTAGGCGTCGGTCATCGGCACGAACCGGCGGAACAGCCGCAGGGTGCGCGACCGCGAGGGGTCGACGTGCTCGTCGCGCTGCCGCAGCATCCGGAACCCCGTGACCAGCAGGAACGCGGCGAACAGGTAGAGCACCCAGCCGAAGCTCTCGATGAGCGCGGCGCCGCCGGCGATGAACGCGCCGCGCAGCACCAGCGCGCCCAGCACGCCGTAGAAGAGCACCCGGTGCTGGTACTCCCGGGGCACAGCGAAGAAGGTGAAGAGGATCGCCCACACGAAGACGTTGTCGACGGCGAGCGACTTCTCGATCAGGTAGCCGGCGTAGTACTGCTGGCCGAACTCCGCACCGTGGGTCCACCACACCCAGGCGCCGAAGCCGACGCCGAGGAGGACCCACACGGCCGACCACGCGGCGGCCTCCCGCACGCCGATGACGTGCGCGCGGCGGTGGGCGACCAGGTCGACGGCGAGCATGGCGAGGATGAGGCCGAGCACGGCGAGCCAGAGCCAGAAGGGGACGTCCACGGCGAGCCTCCAGTCGGTGGGCACCAACCGGAGGTCTCCCCCGGCGCCGCACCGGACGCCCGCCCCGCCGGGTCCGCACCGGGGCGGACCGTCCTGACGACGGGGACGCTGGGGGGTACTCCCCTCCTGCTGACTAGTGAAGCAGAGTTCGCCTTTTCCCGCCAGCGGAGGGCGGCTAGCGGCGGCGGGTCTCGGGGAAGAGCAGGTCGACGAAGCGGGCGGCGGTCGGCTGCGGCTCGTGGTTGGCCAGCCCCGGTCGCTCGTTGGCCTCCACGAAGACCGCGTCGGGGCCCTCGACGTCGGGCACCAGGAAGTCGATGCCGGTCACCGGGATGCCGATCGCCCGGCTGGCCCGCACCGCGGCCTGGGCGACCGCCGGGTGCAGCCGGTCGGTGACGTCCTCGATGGTGCCGCCGGTGTGCAGGTTCGCCGTCCGCCGCACGCGCAGCCGCTCGCCGTCGGCCAGGACGTCGTCCATCCCGTGCCCGGCGGCGCGGACGACGTCGGCGGTGACGTCGTCCAGCGGGATGCGCGACTCCCCGCCGGTGGCCCGCTCGCGGCGCCGGCTGGTCTCGCGGACCAGGTCGGTCACCGTCCGTCGGCCGTCGCCGACGACCTCCGCGGGCCGGCGCACCGCGGCGGCCACCACCTCGTGGTCGATGACCACCACACGCAGGTCCTCGCCCTCGACGAGCTCCTCGACCAGGACGTCGGGGCAGAACAGCCGGGCGGCCGCGAGGGCGCGCTCGAGCTCCTCGTCGTCGGTGACGCCCACGGTGATGCCCTTGCCCTGCTCGCCCCGGGCCGGCTTGACCACCACCTCGCCGCACCCGGCCAGCAGCTCGCGGGCCGGGCCGAGGTCGTCCTCGGGCGCGGTCACCCCGCGGGGCACGCGGACGCCGGCGGCCTCCACGATCCGCCGGGTGACCCGTTTGTCGTCGCAGCGGCTCATCGCGACCGCGGTGGTGAACTCCGACAGCGACTCGCGGGTGAGCACCCGCCGCCCGCCGACCGACAGCCGCATCTCGCCGGACTCCGCGTCGGTGACCTCGACGCGGATGCCGCGGCGCAGCGCCTCGTCGGCGATGATCCGCGCATAGGGGTTGAGCAGCTGCAGGCCCGGCGGGCCGCCGGCGTACAGCGGCGTGTTGATCGGGTTCTTGCGCTTGACGCACACCGCCGCCGCCCGCACGAAGCCGAGCTTGCGGTAGAGCGCGATCGCCCCGCTGTTGTCGTGCAGCACCGACAGGTCGACGTAGGAGCGCCCGCGGCCGACGTAGCGCTCGGCGAGCACCCGCACCAGCGCCTCCCCGGTGCCCGCCGGGGCGCTCTGCGCGTCGACGGCCAGGCACCACAGGCTGGTCCCGCCCTCGGGGTCGCCGAAGGCGAGCACGTGGTCGACGCCGGTGACCGTGCCGACCACCCGGCCGGTGCGGGTGTCCTCGGCGACGAGGTAGGTGAAGCAGCGGGTGCGGTGGTTGGCCCACATGGTCTCGGGGTCCCCGGTGACCATGCCGTTGCGCGCGTAGATGTCGTTGATCGCCACCATGTCCTCCAGCGAGGTCACCGTGCGGACGAAGACGCCGCGGATGAGCTCGTGCCGGGAGCGGTAGCGGTAGAGGTCGAGGCGGTAGGTGTAGCTCGGGTCGATGAACAGCTCGTCGGGTGCCAGGCCGACGAGCACGTGCGGGTCGCGGGCGTAGATGCAGATGTCGCGCCGCCCGGTCCCCTCGGCCCGCAGCGCCGCGAGGATGTTCCGCATCTCCGCGAAGGTCTGCCCGAACACCAGCCTGCCCCAGGCGAGGTCCAGGACGACGTCGGAGTCCATGCCCTGCAGCTCGTGCTGCGAGGGCCGGCCGTAGGTGCGTCCGGTCAGGTCGGGCGTGTGACGACGGCGGTGTCCGGCGAGCCGGGGTGCCACGGGGACCCCCTCAGACCCCGTGGTTCTGCAGCCACAGCTCCAGCAGGCCCAGCTGCCAGAGCTTGTTGCCGCGCAGGGGGGTGAGCTCGGCGTTGGGGTCGTCGAGCAGCCGCGACACGTACTCGGGGCGGAACAGCGCCCGCTCGCGCGCCGCCTCGCTGGACAGCGCGTCCTTGACCAGGCCGAGCACCTTGCCCTCGAGGTGGGTGATCGCCGGCACCGGGAAGTAGCCCTTGGGCCGGTCGATGACCTCCGGCGGGATGATCCGCCGGCCGATCGCCTTGAGCACGCCCTTGCCGCCGTCGGCCAGCTTGAGCTCCGGCGGGCACTGGGCGGCCAGCTCCACCAGGTCGTGGTCGAGGAAGGGCACCCGGGCCTCCAGGCCCCAGGCCATGGACATGTTGTCCACCCGCTTGACCGGGTCGTCGACGAGCATGACCTCGCTGTCGAGGCGCAGCGCCGCGTCCACGGCGGTCTGCGCGCCGGCGCGGGACATGTGGTCGCGGACGAACTCCAGGCTCGGGTCGCCGTCGAGGGCGTAGCGCTCGCCGACCAGCGCGCGCACGTCGTCGTTGCTGCGGTCGAAGAAGGCGGCGGCGTAGCGCTCGACGGCCTCCCCGCGGTCGACGCCGGCCAGCGGCGGGTACCAGTGGTAGCCGGCGAACACCTCGTCGGCGCCCTGCCCGGACTGCACGACGCGGATGGACTGGCTGACCCGCTCGCTGAGCAGGTCGAAGGCGACGACGTCGTGGCTGACCATCGGCTCGGCCATCGCGCCGATGGCGTGGCCGAGCGCGGCCGCGAGCTCGTCGGAGGAGACGCGGATGCGGTGGTGGTCGGTGGCGAACCGCTCGGCGACCACGTCGGAGTACTGGAACTCGTCGCCCTCGCGACCGCCGACGGCCTCGAAGCCGATCGAGTAGGTGGCCAGCCCGCGCTGCCCCTCCTGGGCGAGCAGGCCGACGATCAGGCTGGAGTCCAGCCCGCCGGAGAGCAGCACGCCGACCGGGATGTCGGAGACCAGGCGGCGGCGGACGGCGACCCGCAGCGCCTCCTCGATCGCGTCCTCCCAGTCGCGCGCCGACCAGCCCGAGTGCTCGGGGCGCCGCTCGTAGGTGGGCTCCCAGTAGCGGTGCTCGCGGCTGGTGCCGTCGGCCTCGATCACGCGGACGGTGGCCGGCGGCAGCTTGCGGACGCCGTTGAGCAGCGTCCGGGGTGCCGGGACGACGGCGTGCCAGGTCAGGTAGTGGTGCAGCGCGACCGGGTCGATGGAGGTGTCGACGTCGCCGGCGCGCAGCAGGGCCGGCAGCGACGAGGCGAACCGCAGCCGTCCCGGCGTCTCGGCGAGGTAGAGCGGCTTGATGCCGAGCCGGTCACGGGCCATCACCACCCGGCCGGTGTCCCGCTCGTGGATGACGACGACGAACATGCCGTGCAGGTGGTCGACGAAGTCGACGCCCCAGTGGTGGTAGCCCTTGAGCAGGACCTCGGTGTCGCTGGTGGAGAAGAACCGGTAGCCGTGGCCCTCGAGCTCGGCACGCAGTTCCTTGTAGTCGTAGATGCAGCCGTTGAAGACCGCCTCCAGGCCCAGCTCGCTGTCGACCATCGGCTGGGAGCCGCTGGCGGAGAGGTCGATGACCGACAGCCGGCGGTGGCCGAACGCCACCCGGCCGGCGCTCCACTGGCCCTGACCGTCCGGCCCGCGGGGGACCAGCGCCTCGACCATCCGCGCCACCGCGGTGGTGTCGGCCAGGGAGCCGTCGAACCTGATCTCTCCGGTGAGGCCGCACATGGGTTCGATCCAACCCCACGGGGGCGGCTCCCGCGACGCCTCGCGGAGATCGTCACACCGACGCAACACGGCCCGGTTCCACGTGGAACGGGGCCGGCACGCCGGGTCGGGCAGGGTGGGGACGTGTACGACGACCCGGAGGGTGAGTCGCCCTGGGCGGTGCAGCTGGTGGCCCGCGTCGAGAAGGGCGCTCCGCCGACCCGGACCGCCGTCTGCACGGCCGCCGCGGTCGCCGTCGTCCGGCTGCTGGACGACGAGCGGGCGCGACCCGGCGGCGAGTGGCACCCGCAGGTGCGGCGGTGGACCGACGGCCGGATCCGCAAGCACTGCCGGCGGGCGCGCGGTGTGGCCTGGGAGCGGGTGTCCAGCCTGCCCGGCGTGACCGCCACGGTGTCCGGGGCGGAGGTGCGGGCGCTGGTGCCGACCGCGCTCGATGCCCTGCCCCGGGAGGTCGCGAGGCTGCAGCTGTCGGGCAGCGAGCTCGACGACCCGGACGCCCTCCCGGTGGCCGACCCGGTGCCGGGTGGCCCGGTGGTGGTGTCGCTGTGCCCGGAGCCGTTCCTGCCGCTGGGCAAGGCCGCGGCCGCCGCCGGTCACGCCGCGCAGCTGACCGCACCGCGCATGCCTGCCGACCGCCTGGCCGCCTGGTCGGGCGCCGGGTTCCCGGTGGTCGTCGAGCACCCGGGTGTCGCCCGCTGGGCACGGCTGCGCTCGACGGCCCCGGTGCAGATCGTCGACGCCGGGTTTACCGTCGTGGCCCCGGGGACGTGCACCGCGCTGGCCCGCTGGGCGTAGCCGGGGATCCCACTCGCCAGCCGACCGACTGCAGGCCGCGTCGCGCTCGGGGCTCCGGGGACCACGTGGCTGCGACAGGACCCCCCTGCCGTGCAGCGGCCGGCGTCGTCTCGTCGTGGGGCGAGCGAGCCGACGTCGGCGCTGGTCTCGTCAGAAGGGCGGCGGCTCGTCGTCCGGGTCGGACGGCGGTGGGGGTGGCGCGGTGTCGTCCGGTGGTGGTGGCTCGGCCGGTGTGGGTGCTCGCGTGCCCGGTGGTCGGGTGGTGCGGGTGATGCCGGACGGGGTGGTCACGGTGAGGACGCCGTCGGGGCTCATCTGGAAGTGCCAGCCGCGGGCGAAGGTCTTGAGGCGGTGGTGGCTGCGGCACAGGCAGCACAGGTTGGCGCAGTCGGTCGCGCCGCCACAGGCGTGCGGGATGACGTGGTCGGCATCCGCCCAGCCCACGCGCTGCCCGCAGCCGGGGAAGCGGCAGGAGCGGTCGCGGGTGTGCACGAACGTCTGCTGCGCCGTCGACGGCTCGTAGGTGTCCACCTCGGCCGGCCGGTCCAGCACCGCGCACCCGCAGTCGGCGGCCGGGTGGGTCGGGCACCCCCGCTTGGCGAGGCGGCGGAGCCGGTCGAGGGTGGTGGTGGCCCGTAGGGCGCCGTCGTCCTCGGCCAGCGCCAGCGTCACCGATCCGCCCGCGGGCGTGCGCACGCCCAGCCCGTCGAGCCGGGCGAGCAGGTCGCGCAGCTGACCGATGGTGATCGGCAGGCCGTTGACCTCGCCGGCCTCGGAAGACTCGCCGGCCAGGGTGCTGAGCGTGGCGCTCAGCTGCAGGTGGGCGGTGACCGGCGGGCGGGTGTCGTCCCAGGGGCACTGGACGAGATCGGCGAGCACGGCGGCGCGCAGCTGCCCGACCGGCCGGTCGTCGCCGTCCTTCTTCAACAGCACCGCCAGCTGGTCGACCAGGTCGAAGCACGCCGCCGCGACCGGCGCCGGCAGGTCCGCGGCCAGGGTGCTCATGCCCTCCCGCGGTGAGGGGTAGACGCGCACATCGGCCTGCCGCTCCGCTTCCCTGCGGCGGTCATCGACGGCGTCCGCGTCGACGGCCAGCAGCGCCGCCACCGCCCGCTTGCGCAGGGTATGGGTGGTCAGGCTCGCCGCCTCGGGCAGCAGCCGGGACTCCACCTGCCGGGACACCGCCGGGTCGGTGTGCTGCAGCACCTCGACGAGCACCTTCGCCCGCGCCTCGTCCAGCACACCCTCCGCGAGGGCCGCCCAGGTGCCGGGCAGCGACTCCCGGAAGACCCACGCCCGCTGCGCGAGCAGCGAGGCCGACCGCCGGCCGCAGTTGAGGACCATGGCCAGCTCGGCGGTGAAGAACTCCGAGACGCCGGGCAACTCGGGATCCGGCGCCCACGACCCCCGCCGTGCACCCGGGGTCCCGGGCGCGGGATCGAGGTCGTCGGGGGTGTCGTCGGCCAGACCCAGCACCAGTTCCGCCTCGTAGGCCGCGAGCCGGGCCTTCAGTGCGGCCACGTGCTCCAGCTCGGCGGCCTTCTGCCCGCGGGTCAGCAGCGCGACCGGCAACCGCCGCAGCTCCGGCGGCTCGGCCACGAGCAGGCCGAGGAGACCGCCCACGGGCGGCTGGTCCTCCTCGAGCTGCTCCACGGGACGAACCTACGACCGGGGTACGACAGTTCCCGCAGGTCAGCGACACGGGACGAGCGGGGATCGTCGTCAGTGCGGCGGGGCACGGACGGAGGGGACGGGCAGCGACGGCCACCGCGGCTACGACGGGGGAACCGTCACGACCAGGGGACGCCGATCCGCCGTCCGGCCAGCTCGTGCACCGCCACGTCGACGTCGAAGACCTCCCGCAGCAGCTCCGGCGTCATCAGCTCGGCGGTCGGGCCCTCGGCCACCAGCCGGCCCTCCCGCATGGCGACGATCCGGTCGGAGTAGCAGGAGGCGACGTTGACGTCGTGGACGACCAGGACGACGGTGCGCCCGAGCTCGTCGGCCATCCCGCGCAGCATCCGCATCATCTGCACGGCGTGGCGCACGTCGAGGTTGTTCAGCGGCTCGTCGAGCAGCACGTGGTCGGTGCCCTGGCACATCACCATCGCCACGTAGGCGCGCTGCCGCTGCCCGCCGGAGAGCTGGTCGAGGTGCCGGTCGGCCAGCGGGCCGAGCTCGAACCACGCCATGGCCTCGTCGACCAACCGGTGGTCCTCGCGCGTGAGCCGCCCGCCGGAGTGCGGGAAGCGGCCGAAGGCGACCAGCTCGCGCACGGTCAGCCGCACCGACATGGCGTTCTCCTGCCGCAGCACCGACAGCCGGCGGGCCAGGACGGCGGACGGCGTCGTCGCCACGTCCAGCCCGTCGACCCGCACCCGGCCGCTGTCGGCCGGGAGCAGCCGCGCGGCCACCGACAGCAGCGTGGACTTGCCCGCGCCGTTCGCGCCGATCAGCGAGGTGATGCCGCCGGTCGGGATCGTCAGCGTGACGTCGTCCAGCACGCGGACGCCGCCGTAGGCCTT
This sequence comes from Geodermatophilus dictyosporus, assembly GCF_900115505.1. Classification (GTDB taxonomy): domain Bacteria; phylum Actinomycetota; class Actinomycetes; order Mycobacteriales; family Geodermatophilaceae; genus Geodermatophilus; species Geodermatophilus dictyosporus. Next base: position 14,287 of record NZ_FOWQ01000007.1, read on the forward strand.
GGAGACGGACTCGATCTCGATCACTGGCGGGGCTCTCTGATCAGCAGGGCGATGAACACGATCCCGCCCAGGAAGTTGACGACGATGCTCAGGGCCGAGTTCAGGCCGAACACCTGCTCGAGCACCAGCTGCCCGCCGGCCAGTGCGAGCAGCGCCAGCAGGGCGGCCCCGGGCAGCACCCACGCGTGCCGGTGGGTGCCCAGCAGCTGGCGGGCCAGGTTGGCCACCAGCAGGCCGAGGAAGGTGATCGGCCCGACCAGCGCGGTGGCGACGGCGACCAGCACGGCGACCGCGAGCAGCGCCCGGTCGACCACCCGCCGGTGCTCGACCCCGAGGCCGACGGCGGTGTCGCGGCCCAGCGCGACGACGTCGAGGTGGGGGAGCAGCCGCCACACGCCGGCGGTCAGCAGGACGACGAGCACCGCCGACAGCGCCAGCATCTGCCGGTCGACGGAGGTGAAGCTGGCGAACAGCAGGTCCTGCAGCGTGAGGAACTCGTTGGGGTCGATCAGCCGGGACACCAGCAGCGTGAGGCTGGTGAACGTCGAGCCGAGGACGACGCCGAGGAGCACCAGCACGTGGACGTCGCGCTCGGTGCGGCCGAACAGCGACCGGTGGAGCAGCGCGCCGAAGCCGACGAGCACGACGACCTCGACGGCGAAGCGCAGCCGCGGGTCGGTGGTGGTGACGGTGGAGGCGCCGAGGAGGAAGACCGCGACCGTCTGGACGAGCACGAACAGCCGGTCGAAGCCCATGATCTCCGGGGTGAGGACCCGGTTGTTCGTGACCGTCTGGAACAGCACGGTGGAGACGGCGACGGCCACGGCGACGACGGCCATGGCGGCCAGCCGGCGCCCGCGCTGCTGCAGCGCGTAGTCCCAGGACCCGGTGACGTCGACGGTGAGGAACGCGGCGACGGCCGCCAGGGTCAGGACGGCGAGCACGGCCAGCGTGCGGCGGCGGCGGCCGGCCCGCTGGGGAGCGGTGAGCACCATCAGGCGACCCGCCTCCGCGCGCGCAGCAGCAGCCAGACGAACAGCACGCCGCCCACGACCCCGCCGACCATCCCGACGGGCACCTCGTACGGGTGGCGGATGGTGCGGGCCAGGACGTCGCAGACGAGCACGAACGCCGCACCGGTCAGCGCGGTCACCGGCAGCACACGGCGCAGGTTGTCGCCCATCGCCAGCGTGACCAGGTTGGGGACGACGAGGCCGAGGAAGGGGATCGAGCCGACGCTGACGACGACGACCGCGGTGACCACCGAGGCGATCGCCAGCCCCAGCATGACGACCCGGGTGTAGGGGAGGCCGAGGTTGACCGCGAAGCCCTCGCCCATCCCGGCGACGGAGAACCGGTCGGCCCACAGGTAGGCGACCACGGTGGCCGCGAGGACCAGCCAGAGCAGCTCGTAGCGGCCGGCCAGGACCCCGGAGAAGTCGCCGTTCATCCACACGTCGACCGTCTGCAGCAGGTCGTGGCGGTAGGCCAGGAACGTCGTCGCCGCGCTCACCACGCCGCCGAGCAGGATGCCGACCAGCGGCACCACCACGACGTCGGTGAGCACCAGCCGCTGCAGCAGCCAGACGAACAGCGCCGTGCCGACGAGCGCGAACACCACGCCGACGACCATCTTGCCGAACACCGAGGTGCCGCCGGCCCACAGCGTGGCGACGACGATGCCCAGCCCCACCCACTCCGTCGTCCCGGCGGTCTGCGGGGAGACGAACCGGTTGCGGGTCAGGTGCATCATCACCAGCCCCGCGACCGCCATCGCCGAGCCGGCCAGCAGGATCGCCAGCAGCCGCGGCACCCGGCTGGCCCACAGCACCCGCGCCTGTGCCTCGTCGAGGTCCAGCACGTCGGCCGGCGTCAGGTCGCCGACCCCGACGAACAGCGACGCCGCGGCGGCGAGCACGAGGGCGGCCAGCGCGGCGGTGACGTGCCAGCGCTGCACACCGCGGCGGCGCCGCACCCGGGGAGGTGCGGCGCCGTCGCGCCGGTCGGTCGTGGTGGTCACTCGACGGCCGCGGCGACTTCCTCGACCATCTGCTCGACCGACGGCAGGCCGTTGGGCGCGATGTACCAGACGGCCGAGTCCAGGTAGTGGACGGCGTCGTCCTGCCAGGCCGTCGTCCCGCGGACCAGCTCGTTGTCGAGCACCTGCTGGGCGGCCGTGCCGGACTCGCCGATCGCGGCGTCGCGGTCGAGGACCAGCAGGACGTCCGGGTCCTGCTCGGCGATGTACTCGAAGGAGACGGCGTCGCCGTGGTCGGCGGCGGTCAGCCCCTCGTCGGTGGGGGTGAGCCCGAGCTCGCGGTGGACCAGGCCGAAGCGGGTGTCGGGGCCGTAGGCGCTGAGCTCGCCGGCGTTGGTCATCACGAACAGCGCGTCACCGGCGTCCGCGGCGGCCGCCCGCACCTCGGCGACCCGCTCGTCGAGCGCGGCCAGCCGGCTGGCGACGGCGTCCTCCTCGCCGAAGACCTCGGCCAGGGCGGTCACCCGCTCCTCGAAGGAGGCCAGGAAGTCGGCGTTGTCGACGGTCAGGTCGATGGTCGGGGCGATCTCGGCCAGCTCCGGGTAGACGGCGGCCGAGCGCCCGCCGACCACGATGAGGTCCGGCTCCAGGGCGTTGACCGCCTCGTAGTCCGGCTCGAACAGCGAGCCGACCTTCGTGAACCCGTCGCCGGCGTACCGCGACAGCGACTCGGGGTAGCTCGCCTCCGGCACACCGGCCACCTCGACGCCGAGGCTGTCGAGGGTGGACAGCACGCCGACGTCGAAGACGACGACGGTCTGCGGGTCCACCGGCACCGTCGTCTCCCCCTGGGCGTGGCTGACGGTGACCTCGCCCGAGGAGCCCGTGGCGGCCCCGGTCTCGACGTCGGCGTCGGCGGCGCTGCAGGCGCCCAGCGCGAGGACTGCGGCGACGGGCAGGGTGAGGGCCGCCAGGGGGCGGGGGACGGTGCGCATGCTGCTCCTGGTCGTCTAGGAAAGGCTCGCCTTACTTTGGGTCCCCTAACCTGCCACACCCGTTCCGCGTGCCGGACGGCGGGGGCCGTCCGGTCGACGCCGGGTACCACCCGGTTGGGCACCGCTGACCCCGGGCAGGACGGGGTCCGTGGAGACACGAACCCTGGGGTCCCTGCCCGTCCCGGCCATGGGGCTGGGCTGCATGGGGATGAGCGAGTTCTACGGCACCGGCGACCAGGCGGAGGCCGAGCGGACGATCCAGCGGGCGCTGGACCTCGGCGTCACGTTCCTCGACACCGCCGACATGTACGGCCCGTTCACCAACGAGCGGCTGGTCGGGCAGGCGGTCGCCGGCCGCCGTGACGAGGTGGTCCTGGCCACCAAGTTCGGCAACGAGCGCGGTGAGGACGGCTCCTTCCGCGGCATCAACGGCCGGCCCGAGTACGTGCACCGGGCCTGCGACGCCTCGCTGCAGCGGCTCGGCGTCGACGTCATCGACCTCTACTACCAGCACCGGGTGGACCCGTCGGTCCCGGTCGAGGACACGTGGGGGGCGATCGGCGAGCTGGTCGAGGCGGGCAAGGTCCGCTCCGCCGGCATCTCGGAGGCCGCGCCCGAGACCATCCGCCGGGCGCACGCCGTCGTGCCGGTGACGGCGGTGCAGACCGAGTACTCGCTGTGGAGCCGGGACCCGGAGGAGAACGGCGTCCTGTCCACCTGCGCCGAGCTCGGCATCGGCTTCGTCGCCTACTCACCGATCGGCCGCGGCTTCCTGTCCGGGCAGATCCGCAGCGTCGACGACCTCGCGCCCGGCGACTTCCGGCGGGACAACCCGCGGTTCCAGGGCGAGGCGTTCGAGCAGAACCTGCGGCTGGCCGACCGGGTGCGCGAGATCGCCGACGAGAGGGGCGTCACGGCCTCGCAGCTGGCGCTGGCCTGGGTCATGGCGCAGGGCGGGCGCGGCGGGAACCCGCCGGTCGTGCCGATCCCGGGCACCAAGCGGGTGCGCTACCTGGAGGAGAACGCGGCGGCGGCCGACGTCCGGCTCACCGACGACGACCTGCGCCGGCTCGACGAGGCCGCGCCCGTCGGCGCCGCGGTCAGCGACCGCTACCCCGACATGTCCGGCGTCCACCTCTAGGGAGAGGACCTCCGTGCCCCACCACTCGCAGGCCCGCGGCGGGCCCCTGCCCGGGGGCCGTCAGGCGACGGCTGGGTGGAGGGCCGGGGGAGCGACGGCGCCGAGGACGTCGGCCACGTGGGCGCGGGCGGCGGCGGCCAGCCGGGCACCGGCGTCGGCCCACGCGGCCCGGACGTCGCGCGCGGGCCAGCCGGCCGGCTGCAGCGCCGCGGGCAGCAGCGGGTCGCCGGCCAGCACCGCCCGCACCTCGGCGCGCAGCCGCAGGTGCTGGTCGAGCGCCGCCGGGCCCTCGGGAGCGCTCACGGCGTCCAGCCCGTCGAGCACCCGGGCCCACGCGGCGGCCAGCCGGGGCAGGTCCCAGCAGCGGGCGGCGAGCTCGCCGTCCGTCGTGCCGGGGTCGGCCACCGACACGGTGAGCAGGTCGAGGCGGGACGTGCGCTCACCGGCCAGCTCGGCCCGGACCTCCTCGAGCGCCGCGCGGTGCGGGGACACCCAGGTCGCCGGGGCCAGCGGGCCGAAACCGGCGCGCGCCAGGCCGCGGCGCACCCGCTCGCGGGCGGCCCGGTCGGTCTCCGGGACGCCGTAAACGACCATCCGCCACTGCCCGTCCCAGGGGACCAGCCGGCGGTCGACGCGCTCGCGCTGGGCGGTCACCGCCTCCCGCAGCGCCGCCGTCGGCGTGCACAGCGTCTCCCGGCCGCGCCGCGCCGCCCGCAGCCACCCCGCCCGCCGCAGCGCCGTCGCGGCCACCCGCGTGCTCTGCTCGGCCACGCCGCAGGCGGCCAGCAGGCGCACCAGCACCTGGAGGGGCACCGGCTCGCCGGTGACGGCGTCCAGGTGCTCCGCGCAGAGGTCCACCACGAGGTCGCGGACGGTCATGCCACAGGGATACCCCGTGCTCGCAACCGGTCCGGCCCCAGGACGCGCGATCATGGGCGCGGTGAACACCCTCCTCGTCTGGTCGGCCACGACGGTCGGCGTCCTCGTCGCCCTCCTCGGGCTGACCTCGACCGTCGCCCACCGGCGGATCGGGCTGGTGCACCTGGCCGGGGCCGCGCTCCTGGAGGCGCTGCTGGTGGCGCAGGCCGTCGTCGCGGCCGTGGCGCTGGCCGGCGGGCAGCGGCCGCCGGAGACGGCGACCTTCGTCGGCTACCTCGCCGGCGCCGTGCTGCTGCCGGTCGCCGGGGTGCTGTGGTCGCGCACCGAGCCCAGCCGCTGGGCGGGCGCGGTGCTCGCGGTGGCCAGCCTGGTCACCGTCGTGATGGTGTGGCGGCTCGTGCAGCTGTGGGAGGCACCCGGTGGCTGAGGCCGGGCGGGGGACGGCGCCCGGCGGGACGGCCGCCGGGCCCGGCCGGGTGCTGGTGGCCGTCTACGCCCTGTTCGCCCTGGCCGCCGGCGCGCGGGCGGGCGTGCAGCTCGCGACCCGGTTCACCGAGGCGCCGGTGGCCTACCTGCTGTCGGCGCTGGCCGCCGTCGTCTACGTCGTCGCCACCGTCGCCCTGGCCCGGGGTGGGCGCCGGGTCGCGCTGGCGGCGATCACCGTCGAGCTGGTCGGCGTGCTGGTGGTGGGTGCACTGTCGCTGGCCGACCCGGCGGCCTTCCCCGACGAGACGGTGTGGTCGGCGTTCGGCCGCGGCTACGGCTACGTCCCGCTGGTGCTGCCGGTGCTGGGCCTGTTGTGGTTGCGCCACCAGGCGCGGGCGGCCGGGCGCTCCTGAGCGGTCAGAAGTCCCCGCCGCCGAAGTCGCCGCCCCCGAAGTCGCCGCCCCCGAAGTCGCCCCCGCCGCCGTAGTCGCCGCCGCCGTGGTCACCGCCGTAGCCGTTGTCGGCGCCGCCGCCGAAGTCGGCACCCGGGTCGCCGCCGTAGCCGCCGTCCGCGGCGGCGTAGTCGCCGCCGCCGTCCCCACCGCCGTCCCCACCGCCGTCCGCACCGTCGGCGTAGCCCTCCGCGTAGGCCTCCTCGTCACCGCCGCCGAACAGGCCGGAGTCGCCGAGGCCGGTGTCGAACAGCGCGTCGGCCACCGCGGTGCCGATCACCAGGCCGCCGACGGTGCCCAGCAGGCTGCCGCCCAGCGAGCTGCCGAAGCCGCCCATCCGCGGCCCGTAGCCGTAGCCGCCGCCGTAGCCGCCGCCGTACTGGGGGCCGTAACCGGGTCCGTAGCCGGGGCCGGGTCCGTAGCCGGGGCCGCCGAAACCGCCGCCGAACGCGCGCTCCAGCGTCCCGGGCTGGCGCAGCTCGGCGCGGGTGGCCACCCGGGCCAGCGTCTGCGGGTCGTCGGCGCGGGGCCGCTCGCCGGCCGGGACCGCGGCCGCGAGCTGGGTGAGCACCTCCTGCCGCTGCTGCTGGGTCAGCTGGGAGAACGCCTCGGTGTGCGCCTGCTCGATCTGGTCGGGCGGCGCGGTGCGCAGCAGGTACCGGTAGCGCTCGACGGCCTGCTGGTCGGTGAGCTGCTGGCGCTGCCCACCGCCGCGCGCGGGCGGCGGTGGTGGTGGTGGCGCGTAGGAGTCCGCGTACGCGTCCGTGTGGGCGTCGTACCGGGGCTCCGGTGCGCGGCGCCGGCCGAACAACCGGTCGAGCAGTCCCATGTCGTCTCCCTCCCGAGGCCGTCCCCGGGGAGTGCCCCCGCGCGGCCGCCGCACACCTGACCGGCGCGGACGCCCCGTCCGGGTGACCGCCCGGGGGGTGGCACACCGGGGAGCGGGCGGCGACCGGCGGGGTACAGCAGTTAGATTCGTTGCGTGCGACCGGAGGGTGAGCGGCCGAGGGGGGCGACCTCGACCACCCGCACCTCCCGTGCCTTCGGTGCCGGGCCGCCCGAGGACGGCGTGCGGCCGGAGGCCCGGGCCGCCATGGCGGAGGCCACCGTCCCCGTCGGCGGTCGCGGCGACCGGCAGTCCGACGTCGTCACCGCGGCCAGCGCCGCCGTCTCCGGGCACGACGGCTCGGCCGCCGCGCTGCCGGCCGTGCTGGCCGACGTCCCGGTCGCCGTCCTGCTCATCGACCAGAAGTCCGGGTCGGTCACCTACGCCAACGACGCCGCCATCGAGCTGGCCGGCGACGTGCGGCTGCCGGTCGACATCGACACGTGGGGCGCGGCCGTCGGCCTCACCGACCTCGCCGGTGCACCGCTCGCGCGCACCACCGGCCCGCTGTCGCTGGTGGCGCAGGGGCAACCGGTCACCGGCGAGGCGGTGCGGCTGGTGCCCGGCCGCAGCACCGACGCCGGCCGTGCCCGGGACGACGACGGCCGGGGCGACCGCCTGCTGTGGGTCACCGGCTTCCCGCTCTCGCAACCGGGCAGCACCCAGCAGCTCTCGCTGGTGGTGTTCCTCGAGGTGGAGGGGATCGGCGGCTCGGGGGACGCCGAGTCCGAGCTGCAGGCGCTGCGCGAGCGGGCCGTCGTCGCCACCGACATCGCCTTCACCATCACCGACCCCCGCCAGCCGGGGAACCCGCTGGTCTGGGTCAACCCGTCCTTCACCCGGATCACCGGGTACTCCTACGAGGAGTCGGTGGGCCGCAACTGCCGGTTCCTGCAGGGCCCGGCCACCGACCGGGCGGCGGTGGCCGAGATCCGCGCGGCGCTCGCCGCGGAGCGCGCGCTGACCGTCACGCTGCTCAACCACCGCCGCGACGGCACCGCCTTCTGGAACCAGCTCGCCATCAGCCCGGTCTTCGACGGCGAGGGCGAGCTGGTCAGCTTCGTCGGCATCCAGACCGACGTCACCGAGCGCGTGCGGGTGGAGAGGGAGCGGGAGGCCGCGCTGGCCGCCGAGCAGGCCGCCCGGCAGGAGGCGGAGTCCGCCCGCGCCGTCGCCGAGCGGGCGCAGGCCGACGCCGAGCGCGCCCAGGCCGACGCGGAGACCGCGCAGGCCCGGCTGGCGCTCATGGCCGAGGCCACCAGCTCGCTGATCGCCACGCTCGACGTCGGTGACCTGCTCGACCGGCTGGCCACCCTGTGCGTACCCACCCTGGCCGACTGGGTGGTCGTCACCGTCGTCGACGAGCTCGGCGAGGTCCGCGAGGTGGCCTCCCGCGACCGCGAGCTGCGGCTGACCCAGCTGCGCCGCTACGACGCCGGGCACGCGATGCGCCTGCCGCCCGACTCGCCCAGCCAGCGGGCCATCACCACCTCGCGGTCGGTGCTGGTCGAGCGGCTGCCCGCGCAGCTGGACGAGACCATCGCCTCGCCGTCGGCCCAGGAGGTCGCCGCCCGGCTGGGTGCGGTGTCGGCGCTGAGCGCACCGCTGGTGGCCCGCCGCCGGACCCGCGGGTCGATCACCCTCGTGCGCACCTCGCCCGGCCGGCCCTTCACCCCCGAGGACGTCGGCCTGGTCGAGGACCTCGCCCGCCGGGCGGCGCTGGTCCTGGACAACGTGCGGCTCTACCAGCAGGAGCACGCGGTGGCCGACACGCTGCAGCGCTCCCTGCTGCCCGAACTGCCCGACATCCCCGGCCTGCGGGCGGCCGCGCACTACGTGAGCGCCTCGACCGCCGCCGACGTCGGCGGCGACTTCTACGACCTGCTGCAGCTGCCCGACGGGTCCGTCGGCATGGTGGTCGGCGACGTGGTCGGCCACGACGTCGCCGCCGCGGCCGCGATGGGGCACCTGCGCGGGCTCATCCGCGCCTGCCTGTGGGACGCGCCCGACCCGCACCCGAGCACCGTGCTCACCCGCGTCGACCGGCTGGTGCAGGGCCTGCGGGTCGCGTCGCTCGCCACGATGACCTACCTCAACGCCGTCCCCCCGGCCACGCCCGGCGGGCCGTGGCGGGCCCGGGTCGCCAACGCGGGCCACCCGCCGCTGCTCGTGCGCTCGCCGGACGGCGTGGTGCGGCCCGTCGACGGGGTCACCGGCCTGCTGGTCGGGGTGGACGTCGACGCCGAGCGGGCGGTGCTCGAGGTCGAGCTGCCGGCCGGGTCGACGGTCCTCGGCTACACCGACGGCCTGGTCGAGATGCCCGGCTCCGACCTCGACCAGGGCATCGCCGCGCTGGTCGAGCGGCTGTCGGCGACCCCGGTGGACGCCTCGCCGCGGGAGCTGTGCGACGCCGCGGTCAGCGCTCCCCTCGACGGCCGCGACGACGTCGCGCTCATCGCCGTCCGCTTCGAGTAGGCGGAGGGGCCGGGGCTCAGGCGTCGGGGTCCTCCGCGAGGCCGTAGCGGCCGCGGTGGAACAGCAGCGGACGGCGCTGCGGGTCGGCGGCGAGGTCGAGCACGCGGGCGGCGACGATCGTGTGGTCCCCGCCGTCGTACTCGGCCCACAGCGTGCAGTCCAGCCACGCGACGACGCCGTCGAGGACGGGGGAGCCGTACCGGCTGGGCCGCCAGGAGACGCCGGCGAACTTGTCCACGCCCGAGCGGGCGAACGCGGACGACAGCCCGGCCTGGTCCTCCGCGAGCACGTTGACGCAGAACCGGCCGAGGTCGCGCAGGCGCGGCCAGGTGCGGGAGGTGCGCGCCGGCGCGAGGGCCACGAGCGGCGGGTCCAGCGACAGGGAGCTGAACGACTGGCAGGTGAACCCGATCGGGCCGCCCTCGGTGTCGGCGGTCACCACGGTGACGCCGGAGGCGAAGTGCCCGAGGACGTCGCGCATCACCCGCGGGTCGATGACCTCGACCGGCTCCCCGCTCACCCGGTGGTCCGGGGGAGCACCGGGTCGGACACGATCACTCGGCCCTCCTCGTCACCTGCACGGATGTCACGCGACGGGACCCATCCTGCCCCCTGAGCAGGTTCCACGTGGAACGAGGGCGGGAACTGAGGGAACACCGGGGATGATCTCGGTGTCGCTAGGGGGAGGACTGGAGGTGCACCGTGTTCGACGTCGAGGCCGGGGGGAGCCCGCCGCGCGCCGACCTGGACAGCGCCTTCACCCACTCACCGATGGGCGTGGCACTGAGCACGCCCAGTGGCGAGCTGCTGGCCGTCAACGCCGTCCTCGGTGAGCTGGTCGGCGTCCCCGCCGAGCAGCTGCGCGGCGCCACGCTGTTCGCCTACACCCACCCCGAGGACGTGCCCGGCGCGCGGGCGGTGTGCCGGGAGCTGCGCGAGCGCCGGGGCCGGGTGCGCTACGAGTGCCGCGTGCAGCGCCCCGACGGCCGCGTGGTGCCGGTCCAGGTGACGACGTCGTGGGTCGAGGGCGACCCGCCGCACCTGGTGATGGTGGTCGAGGACGTCACCGAGCGGAAGGAGCTGGAGGAGCGGCTGCTGCACCTGTCGGCGCACGACCCGCTCACCGGCCTGCCCAACCGGCTGCTGTTCCACGACCGGTTGCGGCACGCGCTCGAGCGTGGCCACCGGGAGCACACGCCGACCTGCGTGCTGGTGCTCGACCTCGACGGGTTCAAGGCGGTCAACGACCAGCACGGGCACCACACCGGTGACGCCGTCCTCGTGGCGGTGGCCGGCCGGCTCGCCGGCGTGCTGCGGGCCAGCGACACCGCGGCGCGGCTCGGCGGCGACGAGTTCGCCGTCGTCTGCGAGAACACCGAGCGCACCGACGCCGAGCGCCTCGCCGCGCGGCTGCGGGAGGTGATGCCGGGGACCCTGACCGTCGGCGGCACGACGGTGCGGGTCGGGCTGAGCATCGGCATCGGCTCGGTGGACGCCGGCACCGAGCCCGGGGAGGCCGAGGAGGCGGTGGTCCGCCAGGCCGACGCGGCGATGTACGCCGACAAGGCCAGCCGGCGCTGACGGTCCCGGCCGGCGGTCCCGACCCGCGCCGTGCCGGTCAGCGCCGTGCCGGTCAGCGCCGTGCCGGTCAGCGCCGTGCCGGTCAGCCGCCGGCGGCCCACCCCGTGGTGCGCGGCAGCCGGGCGAAGACCGCGGTGAGCACCGGCAGCGGCAGGGCGAACACGAGGAAGAGGCCGAAGCCGGCCACCGCGTCGGCGTCCTCCGTGGCCGCCACCACCACGAGGACGAGGAACAGCACGACCACCGCGGCCAGCGCGGAGCAGAACAGCGGCAGCGGCGAGCGCCGGCCGAGCAGCCACACCCCGCCGGTGACCAGCCCGGCCGCGCACGGCAGCCCCAGGACCAGCGTCGCCGGGACGGCGTCTTCGTCCCCGCCGAGGACGGCGACGAGGAACAGCAGCGACACCAGCCCGGTGAGGCCGCCGGTGACGAGGCCGAGGACGGCCGCGGCGGTCGCCACCGGAGGGCGGCCCGGGCCGTGCGGCCAGGCCGGCGGTGCCGGCGGCACGACACCCCACCCCGGCGGCACCCCCCAGGGCACCGGCTGCCCGTAGGGGCCGGGCCGGTGGGCGCCGGGCGGGCCGTACCCGGGCGGGCCGTAGGGCACGGGGCCGTAGCGGTGGGCCGGCAGGCCGTACGGCTGGGCCGGCGGGCCCGGGGGCGGTACCACCGGGGCCCAGGCCGTCCCCGGCGGGGCCCAGGCCGTCCCCGGCGGGACGGCCTCCCAGTCCTGCTCGTACGGCTGCCCGGTCACGCCCGACAGTCTGCCGACGCCCGACCCGCGGACGGCAGGACGCCGCCGTGCAGCTCGCCCGGACGGGTCAGCCGTGCCAGGCGGCGACGACGTCGGAGAAGGCGGCTGCGGCCTGCTCCAGCTCGGCGAGCTCCACGTACTCGTCGACGGCGTGCATGACCGCGGGCGTGCCCGGGCCCCACACCACGATGGGCGCGCCGTCGACCACCTGGACCAGCACCGACGCGTCGGTGAAGTAGGTGGCCGGGGTGGGCCGCACCGGGGCGGGCAGCGTGGCCACCCAGGGGTCGCCCTCGGGGGTGCCGACCGGCGGCAGGTCCACCCGCACCTCGACGTCGGCCACCTCCGGCTGCGCCCGCCACCAGGACAGCAGGCCCTCGCCGTCGGCGACGGTGCGCATGTCGACGACCACCTCGGCCCGGTCGGGGACGACGTTGGGCACCGTGCCGCCGGCCACCACGCCGGGGTTCCACGTCTCGGTGCCGAGGAACGGGTCGCTGCGGAAGGGCAGCGCGGTGCCGGCCCGCGCCAGGAGGGCGACCAGGTCGAGCACCGCGTTGTGCCCGCGCTCGGGCGTGCTGCCGTGCGCGGCCCGGCCCGCGGTGCGCACGGCCAGCCACAGCGCGCCCTTGTGCCCGAGCACCACCTCGTTGCCCGTGGCCTCGGGGACGACGACCGCCCCGACCGGCAGCTCGGCGACGGCGGCGGCCGCGGCGGCCGCGCCCCGCGACCCGATCTCCTCGTCGCTGGTGAGCAGCAGCGAGACCGGCGCCTGCGGGTCCGCCGCCGCCAGCGCCGCCACCGCGGCCACGACGCCGGCCTTCATGTCGCTGCCGCCGCGGCCCCACACCCGCCCGTCCTCGAGCTGCGCGCCGAACGGGTCGCGCTGCCAGGCGGCCGCGTCGGGCACCGGCACGGTGTCGACGTGGCAGGCCAGCAGCAGCTGCCGCCGTCCCGGGTCGGCCGGGGTGCGCAGCAGCCGCCACGGGTGGTCGCGGTCGCGGCCCTCGGTCACCAGCAGGTGCGGCGCGTGCTCGTGCAGCACCTCGGTGACCGCGCCCTGCAGGTCGCGCTGCCCGTCGGCGTCGCCGGACACGGTGGAGCGGCCGACGAGTTCGCGCACCAGCGCGGTGGGGTCCAGGGCCGTCGTCATGGCCCGATCCTGCTCCCGGGAGCGCTCAGCCGCCGAGTGCGGCGCCGACGACGGCGCGGGCCTCCTCCTGCACGCGCGCGAGGTGCTCCGGGCCGCGGAAGGACTCCGCGTACACCTTGTAGACGTCCTCGGTGCCCGAGGGGCGGGCGGCGAACCAGGCGTTCTCGGTGACCACCTTGAGCCCGCCGAGCGCCGCGCCGTTGCCCGGCGCCTCGGTGAGCTTGGCGGTGATCGGCTCACCGGCCAGCTCGGTGGCGGTGACGTCGGAGGGCGACAGCTTCCCGAGGGCGGCCTTCTCCGCTCGCGTCGCCGGGGCGTCCACCCGGGCGTAGGCCGACTCGCCGTACCGCGCGACCAGCTCGGCGTGCAGCTGGGACGGCGAGCTCCCGGTCACCGCCTGGATCTCCGCGGCCAGCAGGGCCAGCAGGAGGCCGTCCTTGTCCGTCGTCCACACCCGGCCGTCGCGGCGCAGGAAGGAGGCGCCGGCGGACTCCTCGCCGCCGAAGCCGACCGTGCCGTCGAGCAGGCCGGGGACGAACCACTTGAACCCGACCGGCACCTCCACCAGTCGCCGGCCCAGCCCCGCCACCACGCGGTCGATCAGGGAGGAGGACACCAGCGTCTTGCCCACCGCCACGTCGGCGCCCCACTCGGGGCGGTGCGCGAACAGGTGGGAGATCGCGACGGCGAGGAAGTGGTTGGGGTTCATCAGCCCGGCGTCGGGGGTGACGATGCCGTGCCGGTCGGCGTCGGCGTCGTTGCCGGTGGCGACCTGGTACTCCGACCGCTTGCCGATGAGCGAGGCCATCGCCGACGGCGACGAGCAGTCCATCCGGATCTTCCCGTCCCAGTCCAGCGTCATGAACCGCCAGGTGGGGTCGACCAGCGGGTTGACCACGGTGAGGTCGAGGCGGTGCCGCTCGGCGATCGCCGCCCAGTAGTCGACGCTCGCCCCGCCCAGCGGGTCGGCGCCGATCCGCACCCCGGCGTCGCGGACGGCGTCGAGGTCGAGCACCGCCGGCAGGTCGTCGACGTAGGCGGCGACGTAGTCGTGCCGCTGCGCCGCGGCGTGCGCTCGGCTGAAGGGGATCCGGCGCACCCCGTCGAGGCCCGCGGCGAGCAGCTCGTTGGCGCGGTCGGCGATGGTCCTCGTGGCGTCGGTTTCGGCCGGGCCGCCCGAGGGCGGGTTGTACTTGAACCCGCCGTCGCGGGGCGGGTTGTGCGACGGGGTGACGACGATGCCGTCGGCGAGCCCGGAGCCCCTGCCCCGGTTGGCGGCGAGGATCGCGTGGCTGACCGCCGGGGTGGGCGTGTACCGGCCGGCGGCGTCGACGAGCACCGTCACGTCGTTGGCGGCGAGCACCTCCAGCGCCGAGGCCCACGCCGGCTCGGACAGGGCGTGGGTGTCGCGGCCGAGGAACAGCGGGCCGTCGTAGCCCTGCGCCTTCCGGTACTCGCAGATGGCCTGGGTGGTGGCCAGGATGTGCGCCTCGTTGAACGCCGTGTCGAACGAGGACCCCCGGTGCCCGGAGGTGCCGAACGACACCCGCTGGCCGGGATCGGCCGGATCCGGCACCAGCGTGTAGTAGGCGGTCACCAGCGAGGCGACGTCGACCAGGTCGGCGGGGGCGGCGGGCTGGCCGGCACGGGGATCGGTCACGGCGACGATCCTGGCCCGCCGCCGCCCCGCGTGGCGACCCGGACCTCACCCGACCCGGGTGGTCCCCCGGCGGATCCGCAGGCCGTCGAGCAGCAGACCGGCGGCGAGCGCCGCACCGGCGCCCTCCCCGGCCCGCAGCCGCAGGTCCAGCAGCGGCTCGAGCCCGAGGGCCTGCAGCACCAGGTCGTGCCCCCGCTCGCGGCTGCGCTGCCCGGCCACCAGGGCGGCCTGCGCCCCCGGCTCGAGCAGCACGGCGGCCAGCGCGGCCACCGACACGGCGAACCCGTCCAGGACGACGGCGGCCCCGGCCTCCGCGGCGCCCAGCAGCACCCCGGCGAGCACGGTGAGCTCCGGCCCGCCGAGCTCGGCCAGCGCCCGCGCCGGGTCCCGGTCCAGCCCGCGGCCGGCCCGGGCCAGCGCGGCGGTCACCACGGCGCGCTTGCGCTCCAGCACGGCGCTGTCGGCGCCGGCGCCCAGGCCGGTGACGTCGGCGGCGTCGGCGCCGAGCAGCCCGGCGGCGAGGGCGGCGGCGACGGTGGTGTTGCCGACGCCGGCCTCGCCGAGCGCGACCAGACCCGCGTCCGCGCGGTCGCGGCCGAGCACGCGCCCGGCCGTGAGCAGCCGGTCGACGTCGTCCGGGACCATCGCGGCGGCGCCGGCGAGGTCGCCGCGCGGGCCGGCGGGACGGGCGTCCACGGCGCCGTCCAGCGGGCCGCCGGCCACCCCGGCGTCGACGACGACGGTGGCCAGGCCGGCCGCGGCCGCGGCGGTCGCGCCCACCGAGACCCCGGCCAGCGCGGCGCGGGCGACGTCACGGGTCACGCGGGCCTCGTAGGCCGAGACGCCGAGCGCGGCGGCCGGGTGGTCGGCGGCGGCCAGCACCAGCGTGCCGCCGGTGGCGTCGCCGCGGCCCAGCGCCACCACCCGGTCGACCGCGCGGTCGAGCACGCCGAGCGAGCCGGGCGGGGTCAGCAGCCGGTCGGCCTGGTCGCGGGCGCCGACGACGGCCGCCCGGCCCGGCGCCCGCAGGTGCGACGGGGGAGCGGGGGGCCCGCCGTCGTCGGCCGGCCAGCGGTCCTCGACGACGACGGCCGACAGCGGCAGCCGCCGCGACCAGCCGGCCCGCTCCAGCCCCGGTGCGGGCGGGCGCTCGTCGGGCCACCCCAGGCACAGCCAGCCGAGGGTGACCACGCCGTCGGGCAGGCCGACCAGCCCGGCGAGCTCGTCGGGGCGGAACAGCGTCACCCAGCCCATGCCCAGGCCCTCGGCGCGGGCGGCCAGCCAGAGGTTCTGGATCGCCGCCGCGCAGCTCCACAGGTCGGCGTCGGGGAAGGTCGCCCGGCCCAGCACGCCGGCGGCGGGGGTGCGCCGGTCGCAGCAGACGACGATCCCCAGCGGCGCCTCGCGCACGCCCTCCAGCTGCAGGTCCAGCAGCCGGCGGGCGGCGTCGGGCTCCAGCTGCGCGGCCTGGCGCAGCCGCTCGCGGTCGGTGAGGACGGCGGCGCGGTCGCGGGTGGCGGGGTCGCGGACGACGAGGAAGCGCCACGGCTGGCTGTGCCCCACCGAGGGTGCGGCGTGCCCGGCGGCCAGCACCCGCTCCAGGACGTCAGCGGGCACCGGGTCGGGGCGGTAGCGGCGGACGTCGCGTCGGGCGCCGACGACGGCGTAGAGGCCGCCGGCGTGCTCGGGCATCGCCCAGGCGGCGGGGTCGCCGGCCCGCTCGGCGGCGGAGGTGGCGTCGCCGACCAGCGGGACGGGCCGCGGCCACGGGGACGCCGTCATGCGGCTCTCCTCCCACCCGCCGGTCCCGGTCGGTCGCCGACTCTAACCAGGGGGCCGGCTCCGCCGGCGGGCGCCGCGGACCTCCCCGTGGCGGGTCCGCGACGCCCGCCCGGACGGCGGGGCCACCCGGGGTTTCGGCCGTGCTCGGCCCGGCTCAACCCGAGCGCGGACCCGACCGCCGCAGCCGCGCGGGCGCCCGCCGGGTCCACGCCTCCTCCAGCAGGTCGGCGACCAGGGCGGGGTCGGCGGCGGCGAGGTCGACGCGGACGCCGGAGAGCCGCCGTCCCCACCACAGCAGCGAGCAGGGCCCGCCCTCGACCGCCCGGGCCTCCGACTCGCCGACCAGCACGGTGAGGGTGCCCTCGTCCCACAGGGTGGCCAGCACCGCGGTGCCCAGCCGGAACGACGGGCGGCCGTGGTGGTCGGCCTCGGTGACCTCCGGGAGGGCCAGGGCCAGCGCGCGGACGTCGTCGGGCGTCACCGCCACAGCGTCCCGCGGTCGGCGGTGCGGCGGGGCACCGCCGCGCTCAGCCCGCCGCGATGGCGGTGACGAGGGCCAACCCGAGGATGCCCACGCCGACCCAGCCGAGGACGATCCCGGCGATGGCCATGCCGTCACCGCTCTCGCCGCGCTCGCGGATCTGGCTGCGGGCGACGTAGCCGAGGACGAGCGCCAGGATGCTGCCGATCCAGTAGACCCAGACGATGCCCAGGACCATGGACGCGACGGCCAGGCCGTTGGTGCGCCGCGGCGGGTGGCCGTACCCGTAGGGCCACGGGTAAACGGGGCCGGGGAAGCCGGGCGGCAGGCCGTGGGGACCCGGCCAGGGTCCTCCCGCGGGCGGTCCGTACGGCGGCCACCCGGGCTGCCCCGCTGCCGGGCCCTGCGCGTCCCACGGTGTCATCGGCGTCCGTCCCCCGTCGTCGGTGCTGCGCCCGGCGGGGCACGGGCCGGGGTCCCGGCGGCCCGGCGCCGGGTCCGCGGGGACGGTACGGGCCGCCGGGCGGCCCGGACCAGCACCGCCACCCCGGACGGGTCAGGCCACCGGAGGAGCCACCGCGCTCACTCGACGGCGTCGAGGAAGCGCCGGATCGTCTCCAGGAAGACCTCGGGCTGCTCGGAGTGCACCCAGTGGCCGGCGTTCTTCACCCTCACCAGCCGGGTGGTGGGGAACAGCGCGTCCATCCGCTCCCGGTCCTCCGGCAGCACGTAGTGGCTGTTCGCGCCGGCGATCCACAGCACCGGGCCGTCGAAGGTGGCGCCCGGCGGCGGGTCGGGGAAGCCGCGCAGCTCGCCGAGGTCGCGCTCGAGCGTCTCGAGGTTGAGCCGCCACCGCCAGCGGCCGGAGCCCACCCCCTCGCGGACCAGGCTCTGCAGCAGGAACGACCGCACCATCGTGCTCGGCACCGCCTCCCGCAGCGCCCGGTCGGCGTCCTCGCGGGTGCGCAGCGCGCCGAGGTCCACCGCGCGCATCGCGGCGATGAAGGCACCGAACGGCGAGACCTCCTCGTCGGGGTCGTCGGTGCGGCCGCCGGACACCGGGTACTCCACCGGCGCGATGTCGACGACGACCAGCGCGCGCAGCAGTTCCGGCCGGCGCAGCGCCAGCTGCATCGCCACCTTGCCGCCCATCGAGTGCCCGACCAGCGTCGCCGGCTCCCCGAACGACGCCAGCTCGTCGGCGACCACCTGCGCCATGTCGACGTAGTCGACCCGGTCGGTCCACGGCGAGTGCCCGTGGTTGGGCAGGTCGAGCAGCGTCACGCGGTGGCCGTCGGCGAGCCCCTTGGCCGCCGTCGTCCAGTTCTTGCCCTGGCCGAACAGGCCGTGGACGAACACGACGCGCGGTCCGGAGTCCCCGACCGTGCGCGCCGCCAGCCGCTCGTCGGAGGGCGCGTCGGCAGTCACCCGGCGATTCCACCAGATCCTCGGGCGCCGGCGACCTACCGTGCCCCGGACGAGAGGAGCCCACCGTGGCCGGACGGCGCCGCGCCGCCAGCACCACCAGCACGAGCACCAGCAGGAGGCGCCGGACGACGAGGCGGCGGACGACGGCGCGCCGGCCGGCGGTCCCCGACCTGCCCACCGCGGGTCCGGGGGAGCGGGTCTGGGTGCTCGCCGTCCCGTTCCGGGCGCCGGCCCCCGGCGCCGTCTGGCACGCGGGGCTGCAGGCGCACGTCTGGGTCGGCGCGCGGCTGCCGCCGGAGCTGGCGCCCTACGACCCGCCGCCGTACACCTTCGAGCGCTTCCTCGAGGACGAGCTCAACGAGGTCCCGCGGCCGCTGCCGGAGGCGCGGGCGCTGGTGCCGCGCGAGGAGCAGTGCACCGGCGCCGAGGCCGTCGTCGCCTCCGCCGCGGCCGGGCACCGGGTGTTCCTCCTCGGCGACGACCCCGGCGTCGGCAAGACCGGCACCGCGGTCATGGCGGCGCGGGAGATCTGCGAGCTGCGCGGCGGCGAGCGGGTGCTCGTCGTCGCCGACCGCCCGGCCGCGATCACCATCCCGCACTGGACCCGCTCGATCGCCGGCTTCGGCGACGGCGGGCTGCGCTGGTGCGTCACCACCTGGGACCGGCTGGCCAAGGTCGCGACGCTGTCCTTCGACGTGGTCGTCGCCGACGAGGCGCACATGGTCCGGCACACCACGACACAGCGGTGGGAGCACTGGAGGGCCGTCTCCGGTGGAGCCCGGACCGAGGACGTCCCCTTCGTCGTCGCGGCCACCGCCACCCCGGCGCACACGCCGCTGGAGCT
Source organism: Geodermatophilus dictyosporus (assembly GCF_900115505.1). Classification (GTDB taxonomy): domain Bacteria; phylum Actinomycetota; class Actinomycetes; order Mycobacteriales; family Geodermatophilaceae; genus Geodermatophilus; species Geodermatophilus dictyosporus. The sequence continues at coordinate 33,202 of NZ_FOWQ01000007.1, forward strand.
GCCCTACCTCGCACCGCAGTTCGCCCAGGTCCACGGCGAACCGCTGCGCGCCTGGGCCGACCTGCCGGCCCGGCTCGCCGGGCACGGGTTCCACGTGGAACGGGGCCGCTACGGCTGGGCGTGGACCGAGGACGCCGACGAGCGCCGCGCCGACCTCGCCCGCCTGCAGGGCTGGCTCACCGGCACCGACCCGCCGGCCGCCCTGCACCGCCCGGCGCCGTGGGGCCCGGTGTCGGTCACCGGGACACCGGTCGCGCTCACCCTGGCGGAGCGGGCCGCCTACGACTCCGGGTGGCAGGAGTTCCGCGCCGAGATGCAGCTCGCCCGCCGGGCCCGCCAGAGCGCCCGCGGCCGCGCCGCGCTGCTGCGGTTCCGGCAGAAGGCGGGCCTCATCCGGGCGCAGGCCACCGTCGACTGGGTGCGCGCGCAGGTCGAGGCCGAGCGGCAGGTGGCGGTGTCGGTGGAGTTCGTCGAGACCGCGGCCGACCCGATCCGCGAGGCGCTGCTGGACTCCGGGATCGCCGTCGCCTCCGTCTACGGCCGCGACCGGTTCGACGTCGAGGCCGAGCGGCTGCGCTTCCAGACCGGAGCGGCGCCGGTGTGCGTCTTCACCGTGACCGCCTCGATCAGCCTGCACGCCGGCGAGCTGCTGCCCGGCGGGGCGACGGCGTCGTCCACCCCGCGGGTGGGGCTGTTCCACCAGCCGCGGTTCTCCGGCATCCAGGCCCGCCAGGTCACCGGTCGCACCCACCGCGACGGGCAGGTCTCCCCGTGGCGGGTGGCCTTCGCCGAGGGCACCGTCGAGGAGCAGGTGGCCCGGGTGATGGTGGAGCGGCTGGCGGTCAGCGGGTCGACGGCGGGTGCGGACACCTCCTCGCTGCAGGAGATCGCCGAGCTGCTCGACGCCGACTGGCTGCCGCCCGCCACGCTGACCGACGCCTGAGCACGGTCGCCGTCGCAGCGGTGTGCGCCCGGTCGCGGGCCGGGGACGCCCGGTCTGCCGCGGTCACCGCAGGAACTCGGTCAGCACCTGCTCCGAACCGGCGGGGAGGGTGTGGTGGGTGGCGCCGGGCAGCGTCACCACGGTCGCCCGCGGCACCAGCTGCCCGGCGCGGCGGGCCACCTGCCGCGGGTCCTGGGCCCGCCCGTCGCCGGCGACGACCACCAGCGTCGGCACCGTCAGCGCCCGCAGCCGCGCCGGGTCGGGTCGGCGGGTGCGCGCCGGCGGCGCCGCCGGCAGCTCGGCGCCCGCCGCCGCGACGTCGAGCCACGCGTCGTCCACCGGCCGGCCGCCGGTCTCCCAGCGCACCAGCGCCCGCACCCGCGCGGCGGTGGGCCGCGTGAGCACCGGGACGGCGTGCAGCAGGTAACCGGCGGAGAAGCCGCCGAAGGTGGTGGTCGGGTCGACCAGGCCGAGGCGGCGCACGCGGCCCGGCCGGTCGAGGGCGAACGCGAGCGCCTGCCAGCCCCCGTAGCTGTGGCCGGCGAGGTCGACGGCGCCGAGGCCCAGCCCGTCGAGGACCTCGCCCAGCCAGTCGACGACGTCGTCCGCGCTGGTCAGCGGGGTGGTGGCGGGGCTGCGGCCGGCGTCGCCGACCGGGTCGAGCACGTGCACGCGGCGCACCGCGGCCAGCAGCCGCATCGCGCCCGACCAGGCGAGCGCGGTGGCGCCACCGCCGGGGAGGAGCACCAGCGGGGGAGCGGCCGCCGCGCCGCTGACCAGCACGTGCGTGGAGCCGAAGCGGGTGCCGACGTCGACCGGGCGCACGGGCACCGGCCAGCGGGCGAGCGCCGCGTCGTAGGCGGCCTCGAACGCGGCCTGCCGGTCCCCCATGGGCGGAGCCTGCCGGGCCTGCGACGGCGCGGCAACGGACGGGGAGAATCGGTGCCGTGCGGCGGGAGGCGAGTGTGCTGCACCTCGACCTCGACGCGTTCTTCGCCGCCGTGGAGCAGCGCGACAAGCCCTCGCTGCGCGGCCGGCCGGTGGTCGTCGGCGGGACCGGCGGGCGCGGGGTCGTCGCCACGGCGTCCTACGAGGCGCGGGCCTACGGCGCCCGCTCGGCCATGTCGACGGCGGAGGCCCGCCGCCGCTGCCCGCCCGGGACGGCGTTCCTCGGCGGCCGCTTCGGCGCCTACCGGCGGACGTCGGACGTCGTCATGGAGCTGCTGCGGGAGCTGTCGCCGCTGGTCGAGCCGGTGTCGATCGACGAGGCCTACGTCGACCTCGCGGCCGGGCCGGGACACGACCTGTCCGTCGAGGGCGTCACGGCGCTCGCCCGGGGACTGAAGGAGCGGATCGCCGCGGCGACCGGCGGCGTGACCGGCTCGGTGGGCATCGGCAGCTCCAAGCTGATGGCCAAGATCGCCTCCGACCTGGACAAGCCCGACGGCCTGGTCGTCGTCGCGCCGGGCACCGAGCTCGACGTGCTGCACCCGCTGCCGGTCACCCGGCTCGGCGGCGTGGGCCCGGCGACGGCCGAGCGGCTGCGGCAGGTCGGCGTCGCCACGGTGGCCCACCTGGCGGCCAAGTCGCTGCCCGACCTGGTGGCGCTGGCCGGCCGGGCGCACGGCACCGGGCTGTACCAGCTGGCGCGCGCGGAGGACGACCGGCCGGTGGTGGCCGAGCGGGAGGCGAAGTCGGTCTCGCAGGAGTCGACCTTCGAGCGCGACCTGACCGACCTGACCGAGCTGAACCGGCTCATCGACGCCATGGCGACGCGGGTGGGGGAGCGGCTGCGGGCCTCGGCGCTGTCGGGCCGGACGGTCACGCTCAAGCTGCGCCGCTACGACTTCACGACGACGACCCGCTCGCAGACGCTGCCCCAGCCCACCGACGACGCCCGGCAGGTCGCCTCGATCGCCCGGCGGCTGCTCGCCGAGGCCGGTCACGGCGGGGGTCTGCGGCTGCTCGGCGTCGGCGTCTCCGGGCTGTCGCAGTACGCGCAGGGCGACCTGTTCGCCGGCGAGGACACCGCGCCGGAGGAGGGCGAGGACGTGCTCGTCGAGGGTCCGGCCGAGCCGGAGCCGCCCGCCGGCCGCCGGTGGTGGCCGGGGCAGGACGTCGTCCACGACGGGCTGGGGCCCGGCTGGGTGTGGGGCCGCGGGCTGGGCCGGGTGACCGTGCGCTTCGAGGGACCGCTGACCCCGCCCGGCCCGGTGCGCACGCTGGCCGCCGACGACCCGGCGCTGCACCCGGGCGACCCGCCGGACTGGCGCCCGGCGACCCTGGACCGGTGAGGATGGAGCCGTGACGGAGAACGCCTGGGTGCGGATGACGGAGGCCGATCCCGGCCACTCGGCCGCCTACGTGCAGCGCTTCCGCGACCTGGCCGCCGGCGGGATGGACATCGTCGGCGAGGCCCGGCTGGTCGACGCGATGCTGCCGCGCCGGTCGCGGGTGCTCGACGCCGGCTGCGGGCCGGGCCGGGTGGGCGGGCACCTCGCCGCGGCCGGGCACGACGTCGTCGGCGTGGACGTTGACCCGGTGCTGATCGCGGCCGCCGAGGAGGACCACCCGGGTCCGCGCTGGCTGGTCGGCGACCTGGCCGCGCTCGACCTGCCCGACCGGTTCGACGTGGTCGTGTGCGCCGGCAACGTGGTCACCTTCCTCGCGCCGGACACCCGCGGCGAGGTGCTGCGCCGCTTCCGCGCGCACCTGGCCGACGGCGGGCGGGCCGTGGTCGGTTTCGGCGCCGGCCGCGGCTACGCCTTCGACGCCTTCCTGGACGACGCCCGCGGTGCCGGGCTCGAGCCGGACCTGCTGCTGTCGAGCTGGCACCTGCACCCGTTCACGGCGGCGTCGGACTTCCTCGTCGCGGTGCTGCGGGCCGGCTGACCTCGCGACGCGCACCCCGGCCACCGACGGCGAGCGACCCCAGGATCGCGCCGGGGTGCTCGGCGAGGGCGACGGCGGCCACCTCGACGGCCCGGTCGGCGGTGAGCTCGGGCAGGCGGTGGCGGGGCACGCGGACCCAGGCGTGCGCGCCGACGTGCTCGGTCATGGCAGATCTCCTCGCTCCGGGCTGCTGTGGCACCGAGGTTCGGCCGCCCGCCTGGGAGGCGCCTGTGCGCGCCGTGCCGGTTCCCTGGCCGCCCGGCTCAGCGCGCGCCGAGGGCGAGGGTCAGCGCCAGCACGGTCTGCGGGTCGTCGAGGCGGTCGCCGAAGCGCTCGCGCAGCTGCCCCATCCGGTAGCGGACCGTCTGCGGGTGCACGTAGAGCTCGGCGGCGACCTGCTCGCGGCGGCCGTGGTGCAGCAGCCACGAGCGCAGCGTCTCCAGCAGCTTCTCGCGGGGGCCCGGGGGGAGGTCGTCCAGCGGCGCCAGCACCTGGGCCCGCAGGTCGGCCAGCGCCTCGCCGTCGGCCCGCAGCACCAGGTCGGCCAGCCGCAGCTCGGTGTCCACCGGGACCTCGCCCTCGGGCTCGAGCCCCAGCTGCAGCGCCCGCAGGGCGCGGGAGTACGACGACCGCGCGTCCACCCACGGCCGCGGCGGGCCGACGACGGCGCCGCGCCCGGACAGCGCCCGCACCAGCGCGGCCCGCGCGAAGCCCTCGGCGTCGGGCACCAGCAGCACGGCGCGCTCGGTGCTCGGCTCGGCGCCGGGCAGGTCCTCGCCGGCCTGCAGCGTCCGGGCGTCGAGCAGGGCCATCGCGTCGCGGGCGCCGGCCTCGGGCAGCAGCACCGCCGTCAGGGTGCGCGGCGGCGTCCAGTCGGCCAGCTCGGCGGCCGCGTGCAGGTCGTAGGGCGGCGCGCCGGTGACCAGCAGCTCGGTCAGCCGCTCCAGGTGCCGGCGGCGCACCCGCCCGCTGGCGGCCAGCTGGTCGGCGTGGCCGGAGGCGCTGGCCGCCGACAGCTGGTCGATGTAGGCGAAGACCAGCTCGGCGAAGCGGGCCAGGGCACCCGCCGACAGCCCGGCCGCCACCGCCGTGCCGCTCATGTGCCGCCAGGCCACGCGCGCGCCCACCCGGTAGGCGGCCAGCAGCGCGTCCATCGACCGGCCGGTGCGCGCCTCCCCGCGGCCGAGCGCGTACGCGCCCTCGATGGCCGGGGCGATCGGCCGGCTGGCGTCGGCGCCGTCGATGGCCGTCGCCAGCTCCAGGAAACCCGCCAGCGCGAGCTCGACGGCGTTCTCGATGCGACGCCCCATCGGACCGCGGAAGGCCTCGGCGTAGCTGGGCACCTCGACGACGATCGCGGCGACCGTCCGCTCCGCCACCGACGGCAGCTCGGCCCGCACCACCGCCGCGACGTCGAGCCCGAAGGTCTCCTGCTCCCTCACCGTGACCCCTCCGTGACCAGGTCTTGTTCGCGCAGAACAGTATCCGGCGCGACGTTCACGTCCAGAGCACAGGTAGTTGCCCCCTGCGCAGGGAACAGTGGAGGTATGACCGCGACCGTTCCGCGCCCCTCCCCGGCCCGGCCGGCCCTGAGGACGCTGCGCGACCGCGCGCTCCGCTGGGCCGAGCTCGTCACCACGCCGCTGCTGCCGGCCGACTACCTCGACCTGGTCCACCCCCTGCGCGCGGGCGCCGACCTCCGCGGCCGCATCGAGGCCGTCCTGCCCGAGACGCGGGACGCCGCGACCGTCGTCATCCGCCCCGGCGCCGACTGGCGGCCGCACCGGCCCGGCCAGTACGTGCGCATCGGCATCGACGTCGACGGCGTCCGCATGTGGCGCGCCTACTCGATCACCTCCGACCTCGGCCGCACCGATGGGTGCTTCACCGTCACGGTCAAGGCCATCCCCGGTGGCAAGGTCAGCAACCACCTGGTCCGCCGCACCGAGCCCGGCACGATCGTGCAGCTCGACCAGGCCACCGGGGAGTTCTGCCTGCCCGAGCAGCGGCCGGCCAAGGCGCTGTTCGTCACCGCGGGCTCCGGCATCACCCCGGTCATGGGGATGTTGCGCAACCACCCCGAGCTCACCGACGTCGTGCTGGTGCACTCCGCGCCCACCGCCGACGACGTCGTCTTCGGCGCGGAGCTGCGGCAGCTGGCCGCCGAGGGCCGGATCCGGCTGGTCGAGCAGCACACCGACACCGCCGGCGTGCTCGACGCCGCCGCGATCGCCGAGTTGGTCCCCGACCTGGCCGAGCGCGCCACCTGGGCCTGCGGGCCGGTGGGCATGCTCGAGGCGCTGGAGGAGCACTGGGCGGCCGCCGGCATCGCCGACCGGCTCTACACCGAGCGGTTCCGCCCGACGGTGCTGGTGACCGGCGAGGGCGGCACGGTCTCGTTCACCAGGAACGGGACGACGCTCGAGGCCGACGGCGCCACCCCGATCCTCGACGCCGCCGAGGAGGCCGGCGTCCTCATGCCCAGCGGCTGCCGCATGGGCATCTGCTACGGCTGCGTGCTCCCGCTGCGCGAGGGCGCCGTCCGCGACCTGCGCACCGGCGAGGTGACCACCGCCGCCCCCGGCGACGGGGTCCTCGTCCAGACCTGCATCAGCGCCGCCGCCGGCGCCTGCGACATCGACCACTGACCGCTTCCAGACCGAGGAGCCGCACCGCATGACCGTTCTGCAGAAGAAGACCGACAACCCGATCGAGCACCTCACCCCCGAGGACATCGAGCTCATCGGCAAGGAGCTCGACGAGATCCGCCAGGGCGTGGTGGACAGCCGCGGCGAGTCCGACGCGCGCTACATCCGCACGGTCATCGACGTGCACCGCAAGATCGAGCTGGGCAGCCGCGCCGTCCTGCTGGCCTCGGGCTTCGCGCCCGCGTGGGTCGTCGGCACGATCGGCCTGTCGATCGCCAAGATCCTCGAGAACATGGAGATCGGGCACAACATCCTGCACGGCCAGTGGGACTGGATGCGCGACCCGAAGATCCACTCCACGACGTGGGAGTGGGACATGGCCAGCCCCGCCGAGCAGTGGAAGCACTCGCACAACGAGCTGCACCACACGTACACGAACGTCATCGGCAAGGACAACGACCTCGGCTACGGCATCATGCGCGTCGACGAGGACCAGCCGTGGACGCCGATGTACCTCGGCCAGCCGCTGTGGAGCTTCATCAACGCCTGCTTCTTCGAGTACGGCATCGCCGCCTACGACCTCGAGCTCGGCGCGGTCATCGCCAAGAAGCAGACCGGCGACCCGGAGTTCCGCCGGCGCGCCAAGCAGGTGCTGGCGAAGATCGGCCGGCAGGTCCGCAAGGACTACGTCATCCACCCGCTGCTGTCGGGCCCGAACTTCCTCTCCACGCTGACCGCGAACTTCGTGGCCAACGTCGTGCGCAACCTCTGGTCGAACTCCGTCATCCTGTGCGGGCACTTCCCCGAGGGTGTGGAGACGTTCGAGAAGAAGTCGATCGACGGCGAGAGCCGCGGCGAGTGGTACCTGCGGCAGATGCTCGGCTCGGCCAACATCTCCGGCTCCAAGGCGATGCACGTCCTGACCGGGAACCTGTCGCACCAGATCGAGCACCACCTGTTCCCCGACCTGCCGAGCAACCGCTACGCCGAGATCGCCCCGAAGATCCGCGACCTGTTCCAGCGCTACGGCCTCAACTACCACACCGCACCGCTGCCCCAGCAGGTCGGCTCGGCCTGGCACAAGATCATCCGGTTGTCGCTGCCCAACGGCTGGCTGGAGAACACCACGGCCCGCAACCTGCCGACCCAGGTGGTCAAGCTGTGGAAGATGACCACCGGCAAGCCGCGGGTCCGCCGCGCGCTCCTGCGCGAGCAGGCCGCCATGGCCGCCGCCTGAGAGAGGACCCCGCTGCAGGGGCCGGGACGGACGGAGGGGCCCGGGACGGAGAACCGTCCCGGGCCCCTCTGCGTCTCAGCGGCCGGTCAGGGCCGCAGCGCCGGCTGCTCGAAGTTCAGGTCGAGCAGCACGGACCGGTCGGCGATCGGCACCTCCCACACGGCACCCGGCCCGTCGGGGTCCTCGACCCTGCCGCTGCCGAGGAACGTGGCCACCTGGGTCTGGCCCTGGACGGCCGCCGCGGGGAACTGGGCCAGGTCCAGCAGGAAGCCGTGCGGGTTGAGACCGGCCTGCAGGGTGCGGTCGTTGCGGTAGAGGCTGGTCCGCTGCCACAGGTCCCCGGCGTCGATGACCGTGTACGACGTCGGGTTGGGCACCGTCCGGTCGCCGAACGCCACCTGGAAGACCGCCCGCTCCGGCTCGATGAGGGGGCTGAAGGTCTCCGGGCTGCCCGGGCGGGACAGCCAGGTGGACCGGGCCAGGAACTCCTGGATCTCCACCGCGCCCGGCACCGTGACCGTCACGGGACCCTCACCGCGCAGCGGCATCTGCTCCTGGAAGTGGTTCCGCGTCGGGTCGTCGCTGTTGAGCAGGCCGGCCGCCCGCAGCGACGCGGTGGTCAGGTCGCGGAAGGCCGGCGACAGCCGCGCGATCTCGGTGATCGGCCCCCCGGCCACGTTCAGCACCGAGCGGGCGATCGTCGGGTCGGCCCCGGTGACCATGGTCCCGTAGATGCCACCGAAGCTCTGGCCGAAGTAGGTGACGTCCTCACCCCGCAGGTCCGCCGACCCGTCGTGGTCGACGTCGGTGCCACCCAGGGAGCGGACCAGGGTCATGACGTCGGCTGCCGTCTGGCGCAGGGCGTCCCGCGAGGACTGCGCGGCGGCGGCGCCGGTGGCCGAGGAGCCCTCGGTGCTGCCGACGGCCCCGTTGCCGTCCTGGTCGACCCCGCGGCCGTGGGCCGGGAGGGTCGTCGCCGTACCGCCGAGGGGGGTCACCTGCCACCGGCTGTCGGGCCCGTACCCGTGACCGACGACGTTGGTGGCGACGGTGGCGATCCCGCTCCGTGCGTTGACGACCGCGGCGAGGAAGACGTCGGCCGTCGAGCGGGTGAAGCCGTGGCCGAAGACCGCCGTCGGCCAGCCGCCGTCCGGCGCGTCCCCGGGCGGCAGGACGGCGACGAACGGCAGCCGGGCCGTGCCCACGGGCGCCGGGCCGGCGTCGCGGGTCGGGGTCTGCTCGATGGTGACGTCGTCCCGCAGCCAGGACGGCGCCTCGAAGGAGCCGAAGACCAGCGTGCCGCCGGTCCCCGCCTGGGGCACGACCACCGGTGTCGTGGTGTCGGCGCCGCTCACCGAGGTGTCCTGGACCAGGGAGACGCTGGCGCCCGCGGCCGGGAAGACGCCGTCCACCTGCAGGCCCGGCGTGGTGCCGAGATCGGCGAAGGCGGCACCGCTGTCGATCTGCTCGCGCAGGTCGAGCAGTCCGTCGGGAGCGCTCATCGTGGTGAAGGTGTCCTCGAGCGGCCGGTGGCCAGGGCCGTCGGCCACCCGCAGCCGGTAGGTGGTGGCCGGCGCCAGCTGCTCGGCCGGGTGGGCGTACAGGGTCTTCGCCGACGGGTCCCAGACGACGCGGTCGACGCCGGTGCGCCACCCGTCGGGGCCCTCGACGGTGATGCCCGCGGCGGCCTGCGCCGGGTCGACCGGCCGGGTGAACCGGACGGCGATCCGCGGGTCGAGGTCGAAGCCGTCGAGCTGGTTGAGCTGCTGCACGAGGCCGCAGGACACCGGGGCGCCGCAGTCCCGGGTGGGCAGGGCGACCCGGCGGCCGGTGACCTGGCCGGGGTCGGCGACGGTGAGCGAGTCGGAGGGGAACACCGAGACGGGGGTGGGCCGCGTCGGGGTGGCCAGGGCGGGGGGCGCGGCGACCGCGAGCGCGGTCGTGAGGGTGAGCGCACCGACGACCGACGAGGTCGCCCGCTGCCAGCGTCGTTGCTGCACAGGCATCTCCAGGCTGAAGGGGGAGGACACCCTTTCGTAGACGACGGTGGTCTGCATCACAAGTGCGGGGTGTTGCACGGCCGGTGGGCGCAGGGCCCGGTTCGGCGGTGCGGGCCGGGCCGCCACGGGTTCATGCCGTGTCGACACGAGGAGGGCACGCGGACGGGTACGTGCTGGTGGCCGTGGTCACCGGGACGGTCCTGATTGGGCCGGTGCCCGAGGGCCTGCGGACGGACGTCCCCGCCGAGGAGATCACCCCTGACGTGCAGTGGCCGGACGCCGAGGTGCCCACCGACAGAGCGGTGACCACGCGCACCGGTGACCCGTCGCCGACCGCGGTGGACCGCACCGTCTCCGGCACGACCGGCACGGTGAGCACGGCTCACGGGACGATCCGCGCCCGGGCGGAGAGCCTGGCTCGGGTGCCGGTGACCTGAGCGACCCCGCTGTCCCCGCCACACGCCGCCGGCCCCTGCAGCGGGGCCTGGGGACGCCGAGGGGCCCGGGACCGTCGTGGTCCCGGGCCCCTCGCCGCGGTGGTCAGTTGGCCATGTCTGGTCAGTTGGCCATGTCGACGAAGCGGCTGTAGTGGCCCTGGAAGGCGACCGTGACGTTCGCGGTGGGGCCGTTGCGGTGCTTGACCAGCATGATGTCGGCCTCGCCCGCCCGCGGGCTCTCCTTCTCGTACATGTCCTCGCGGTGGATCATCATGACCATGTCGGCGTCCTGCTCGATCGATCCCGACTCGCGGAGGTCGGAGAGCATCGGCTTCTTGTCCTGACGCTGCTCGGACCCACGGTTGAGCTGCGACATCGCGATGACCGGGACCTCGAGCTCCTTGGCCAGCAGCTTCAGCGCACGGGAGAACTCCGAGACCTCCTGCTGGCGGCTCTCGACGCGCTTGCCCGAGGTCATCAGCTGGAGGTAGTCGATGACCACGAGCTTGAGGTCGTTGCGCTGCTTGAGCCGCCGCGCCTTGGCCCGGATCTCCATCATCGTCATGTTGGGCGAGTCGTCGATGTAGAGCGGCGCGTCGGCGACCTCGCCCATCCGGCGGGCCAGCTTCGACCAGTCCTCGTCGGACAGCGTGCCGGCGCGCATGTGGTGCAGCGGCACCTTCGCCTCGGCCGACAGCAGACGCATGGTGATCTCGTGCTTGCTCATCTCGAGCGAGAAGATGACGGCGGGCAGACCGTGCTTGACCGTGGCCGACCGCGCGATGTCGAGCCCGAGCGTGGAGTTGTGCGTGGGGACGAGGCTCCGGCCGGCGAGGAAGAGCGAGTCCGCGGCGTCGACCTGGATGCAGCGCACGGGCTCGCTGGGGACCGGCCGGACCTCGGTGACGAAACGGACGCCACGGGCGGTGTACGTGCGGGCGCCGCGCTCCTTGTGCACCAGCTTCTTGCGCTCGAGCCGGAAGACCTCGTCGTCGGTGCTGAAGGTCAGCGTGTAGCAGGTGGACGACGCCTCGGACCGGCCGCGGACCCGCTTGGTGCTCAGCGTCACCCGGTGGCCGAGGCCGGCGATCAGCTCGCGGGCGTCCTCGGCCAGCCTGCGTTTGGTGACGGCGAACTGGACGGCCCCACTGGCCGTGACGGTGCCGTCGGTGTCGAGCAGGCCGGCCAGCAGCGCCCGCCGCTGGGCCACCGAGGCCCGCAGGTAGGCGATCGGGATGTGCTTGTCGTCGAGCACGCCCAGGGTGCGCAGGAGGCCCGTGACGGTGCCGTGGTCGTCCCGGCAGGCCTGGCACTGCGCCAGGCCGCTCGACGGACCGCCGCAGTCGGGGCAGGTGGCCTGCCGGCCCACCCCGCCGCTCGCACGCAGCCGGCCACCGCAGGTCTTGCCGCACGTCTGGACCCGCGAGGTCCGCGGGACGAACGGCTCGCCGCACATCGGGCACGGCCGCTCCGCCGGCGCCGGACGGGCGGGGAGCCGCAGCGAGTAGCGCCGGTCGGCGCCGGAGGGAGCGACGAGGAGGCCCTCGGCCTCGATGTAGGCCGCGATCTCCGGGTCGGCGCTGGTGTACTGGGCCGCGGCCGACGTCCCGTCGCCCAGCCACACGCCGAGCGCGTACGGCGGCACCGGCAGGTCGGCGGCGGGCAGGTCCAGCGGCGCGGCGTTCACCACGGCGTGGTTGAGCCGCCGGTCGGCCGTGGCGCAGCGGACCGTGCGGGCCAGCTCCTCGGTGGTCCGGACGCGGGCCTCGCCCCGCTCGCCGAGCCGGCGTGCGGCCCGGTCGGTGGTCACCCACTGGTGCTGGGCGTCGGCCACGACCACCGTGCCGTCGGAGAAGTGCACCTCGTAGCAGGGCCGGTCGGTCAGCACGTCGGTGGCGGCGACGACCGTCGTGGGACGTCCGTTGGCGCCCAGGACGCGGTCGCCGACGCGAACATCGCCCATCGTCGTCCACCCGGTGGGCGTGGCGATCGGGGTGTCCAGCGCCAGGGCCTTGCCCACGCCGGGACGGGCGGCGATGACGACCATCTGGCCGGCCTGCAGGCCGTTGGTGAGCTCGTCGAGGTCGCGGATCCCGGTGGGCACGCCGCGGGCAGTGCCGCCGCGGGAGGCGATGGCGTCGAGCTCGTCCATCGTCGGCTGCAGGACGTCCTCGAGGCGCGAGTAGTCCTCGCTCATGCGCTTCTCGGTGACGTCGTAGATCTCCTGCTGGGCGCGGTCGACGATGTCGTCGACGTCGCCCCGCCCGCCGGCCGCGCCGTAGCCCAGCTGCACCACACGGGTACCGGCTTCGACCAGCCGCCGCAGCACCGCCTGCTCGGCGACGATCGCGGCGTAGTAGCCCGCGTTGGCCGCGGTCGGCGTCGAGGCGATCAGGGTGTGCAGGTAGACCGCGCCGCCCATCTTCGACAGCTGGTCGGTGCGGTTGAGCTCGGCGGCGACGGTGATCGCGTCGGCCGGCTCACCCCGCCCGTACAGGTCGAGGACGCAGTCGAAGATCACCTGGTGCGCCGGCCGGTAGAAGTCGTTGCCGTGCAGCACCTCGACGACGTCGGCGATCGCGTCCTTGCTCAGCAGCATGCCGCCGAGCACCGACTGCTCCGCCGCGACGTCCTGCGGCGGCTGCCGGTCGTACTCCGGCGCCGTCGGGGACGGTCGGCTGAACTCGTCGGCCAGCGCCACGGGAAGCCCTCCTTCTCTCCACCGGCGCACCCGCAGACAGACCCCGGCCACTGGCCGGGGTCCGGTGGGGGAAGCACCAGGACTGCTGGAACGCTCTCGAACACGTGTTCGAGCCTGAGGCTAGGGCGGGGGACCGACAGAACCGGTCCCGTCCACCCCGCCGTCAGGACGGTAGGGAGCGCGGCGGACGCCGTCCAACACCCCTGTGGGGCGCGTTCTGCACAACTTGTGGACAAGTCGGTGGACACACGCGTGTCGACATGTGGAGACGGCGGGGGACTGACCGGCCGGACCGCCGCGGTCCCGGCCCTGACCTGCGGAGGGACCGCCCACCGGGTGTGGACGGGAGAAAGTCCGGGAGCACTCGTGGTGTCGCGCACCGGCGTGTCGCAGGTCGCAGCCCACCCGTCCCTGCGGTCACACGTCCACAGGGCGGGCACGGGGGCGGGAGGGCTCACGGGTCGACACGCGGCGGTGGCGGACGGTCACCGTCGGCCACCGGGCCCGGGGACGCCGAGAGGGGCGCCGGACAGGTGTCCGACGCCCCTCCCGGGTTGGTGACGTACTGGAACGGCCGCCCTCCAGCGGCCCGCGCCGAGCGGAGCGAGGCGCGGGGGAGGGGTGGTCCTCCTGTCAGCCGGCGACGACCTCGATCGGCAGCTCGGCGGTGACCTCGGGGTGCACCCGCACGGTGACGGTGTGCCGGCCGGTGGTCTTGATGCTGCTGGGCAGCTCCACCCGGCGGCGGTCGAGCTCGGGGCCACCGGCGGCGGTGACGGCGTTGACGACGTCGGCGGTGGTGACCCGGCCGAACAGGCGGCCGCCCTCACCGGCGCGGGCCGGCACGCGGACGGTCAGGCCCCCGAGGCGGCCGGCCACGGACTGGGCCTCCTCGAGCGAGCGCACCTCGCGGGCGGCACGTGCCCGGCGCAGCGACTCGACCTGCTTCTCGGCGCCGCGGGTGGCCACGATGGCCAGGCCGCGGGGCAGGAGGTAGTTGCGGGCGTACCCGCCCTTGACCTCCACCGTGTCACCGGAGGACCCGAGACCGGTGACCTCCTGCGTCAGGATCAGCTTCTGGGTGCTCATGGTCAGCGCGCCGTCGAGGTGTAGGGCAGCAGGGCCATCTCACGGCTGTTCTTCACGGCCGTGGCGACGTCCCGCTGGTGCTGGCTGCAGTTGCCGCTCACGCGGCGGGCACGGATCTTGCCGCGGTCGGAGATGAACTTCCGCAGCAGCGTCGTGTCCTTGTAGTCGATGTAGGTCGCCTTGTCCTTGCAGAACTGGCAGACCTTCTTCTTGGGCTTGCGCACGGGGGGCTTGGGCACTGGGTTCTCCAGGTACGGCTAGTGGTGAGGGAGTGGAACGGCCCTCTCGCAGGGGCCCTCCGCCTGCGCGGAGCGAGGCGTGGGGGCGAGAGGGTCCTTTCTCAGAAGGGCGGCTCGTCGGACGGGCCGGCGGGCGTCGACCAGGGGTCGCTCGCGCCGCCGCCGCCGCCGCCGCCGAAACCGCCGCCACCGCCGCCGCCGAAGCCGCCGCCACCCTCACCGCGGGAGGCCTTGGTGACCTTCGCGGTGGCGTAGCGCAGCGAGGGGCCGATCTCGTCGACCTCGAGCTCGACGACGGTGCGCTTCTCGCCCTCCTTGGTCTCGAACGAGCGCTGCTTCAGCCGCCCCGAGACGATGACCCGCGAGCCGCGGGTGAGGGACTCGGCGACGTTCTCCGCCGCCTGCCGCCACACGTTGCACCGCAGGAAGAGGGCCTCGCCGTCCTTCCACTCCTGCGACTGCCGGTCGAAGGTGCGCGGCGTCGAGGCGACGGTGAAGTTGGCGACCGCGGCCCCCGACGGCGTGAACCGCAGCTCCGGGTCGGAGGTCAGGTTGCCGATGACGGTGATGACGGTCTCGCCGGCCATGGTCAGTGGACCTCGGGCCGCATGAGCTTGGTGCGCAGCACCGACTCGTTCAGGTTGAGCTGGCGGTCCAGCTCGGCGACCGCCGCGGGCTCGGCCTGGATGTCGATGACCGCGTAGATGCCCTCGACGTTCTTCTTGATCTCGTAGGCCAGGCGGCGCCGGCCCCAGATGTCGGTCTTGACGGTGCCACCGGAGTTGGTGACGACGGTCAGGAACCGGTCGAGGGAGGGAGCGATCGTGCGCTCCTCCAGGTCGGGGTCGAGGATGACCATCAGTTCGTAGTGACGCACGGAGAACCCCACCTCCTCTGGTCTGTGGCGGCTGCAGAACGTCTGCAGCAGGAGGGTCGTACACGCGTCGCGCGCCCGGTCCCGCCGACGACGGCGGACGGACGCGCAGCTCTGAGGCTACCAGCGCCGCCGGGTGGGACCGCGGGCCGTGCCTGACTACCGTCGCCGGTGTGAGCACGCACCCGGTCGGCGTCCACGTCGGACCCGGCCTGACCGAGGACGACGAGCTCGACGCCGGCGGCCCGCTGGCCCGTGCCGCCGAGATGGACGCCGACGGCGTGCAGGTCTTCCTGGGCGACCCGCAGGGCTGGAGGGCCCCGCCGCCCCGCCCCGACGCCGCGGACCTGCTGGCCTCCGACGTCGCCGTCTTCGTGCACGCGCCGTACGTGCTCAACGTGGCCTCGACCAACAACCGGATCCGCATCCCCAGCCGCAAGAACCTCGCCGTCCACGCGCGGGCGTCGGCGGCGATCGGGGCGCGCGGGATGGTGGTGCACGGCGGGCACGTGCTGGCCAAGGACGACCCGGCCGCGGGGTTCGACAACTGGCGCAAGACCTTCGTCCGGCAGGCCGAGGACGGCGGCTTCCCGCTGCCGCTGCTGATCGAGAACACCGCGGGCGGGGAGAGCGCGATGGCCCGCGAGCTGGCCGCGGTGGCCCGGCTGTGGGAGGCCGTCGGCGAGTTCGGCGCCGGGTTCGTGCTCGACACCTGCCACGCCTGGGCCGCCGGCTGGGACCTCGCGACCGCGGTGGACGACGTCCGCGCGGTCACCGGCCGCGTCGACCTGGTGCACCTGAACAACAGCCGCGACCCGGCCGGCTCGGGCCGCGACCGGCACGCCCCGCTCACCGGCGGGGAGATCCCGCTGGAGCTGCTGCTCGAGGTGGCCCGCGCCGCCGACTGCCCCGTCGTCCTGGAGACGCCCGGCGACTCGGCGTCGCACGCCGAGGAGGTGCACCTGGTCCGCGAGGCCCTGTCCCGGGCCTAGCGGACGGGGGAGAGGCGGCGGCCGTGCAGCACCACCCGGTCCTCGGCGCCGTCGAGCGGGCCGCCGGCGGGGTCGTCGACGCCGGGCCACGAGGTGCGGACGACGTCCTCGTCGGGGTGCCACACGTCGCGGACGACCAGCGCCACCAGCACCAGGACGGCGACGTCGCGGACGGTCACCGCGAGGAAGAACCACTCGGTGCCCACGCCGCGGCTGTCGGCGCCGAGGTACCAGAGCATCCGCACCCCCCACAGCACCGCCTCGGTGGCCTGCCAGGCCAGCAGCGAGCGCCACCGCGGCCGGGCGAGCACCGCCAGGGGCAGCAGCCACAGCGAGTACTGCGGGCTCCACACCTTGGTCACCAGCAGGAACCCGGCGACCAGCAGGAACGCCACCTGACCCACCCGCGGCCGCACCGGCGCACGCAGCACCAGCCAGCCGAGCGCGGCGAAGACCGCCAGCACGCAGACCGCGACCAGGGCGTTGAGCACCGTGGGCGCCTCGCCCTCGGCCAGCGGCCCGTCGAACAGCGTCCCGCCCGAGGCGGTGATCAGCACGTTCCACACGGTGTCCGGGTCGGCCGGTCGGGTGCTGTTGAGCCGGAAGAACAGCGACCAGTTCTCCGGCGCGAGCACCGCCACCGGCAGGTCGACGGCCAGCCAGGCCGCTCCCGCGGCGAGCGCGGCCCGCAGCCACTCCCGCAGCCGGCCCGCGCGCAGGCACAGCAGGAACAGCGCGCCGAGCAGCAGCACCGGGAACAGCTTCGCGGCGGTGCCGAGGCCCAGCAGGACGCCGGCGAGCACCGGCCGGTCGCGCGCCCACGCCCACAGCCCACAGGCGGCCAGCGCGACGGCGAACAGGTCCCAGTTGGTGAACGCGTGCACGAACAGCAGCGGCGAGAGGCCGACCATCGCGGCGTCCCACGGCCGGTGGCCGGCGGTGCCCAGCACGGCTCGGGTGGTGACCAGCGCGCACAGGCTCAGCAGCAGGCAGGTGGCCACGTAGTAGGCCTGCACGGGCGGCACCTGGGGCAGCAGCCCGGCCGCCGCGGCGAGGTCGTCGTAGCCGCGGCCCAGCAGCGCCGCCAGCGCCGCGAAGGCGCCGGTGAGCACCGGGTACTCGACGGCGGAGTCGAGGTAGGGCACCGCGCCGCCGTCGAGGCCGTGGATGCCGAACAGCGGGACGGTGTCGGAGTAGCAGAAGTGCGTGTACTGCACCGAGCCCGCCCAGTCGCCGTCCGCGCACGGCGACTGCTTGAGCCAGGCCAGCGCCAGCACGCAGGTGCTGAACAGCAGGCAGACCCGCAGCGGCGTCCAGAACAGTGCCCGCCCGGTCACCGCGTGCCGTCCCCAGGGCCCGCCCACGGCCTCGCTGGCCTGCGCGGCCACCGGGTCCGACCAGGTGGGCACCACGCGGTCGGGCCGCCGGGCCGCGGGGACGGCCGGCGGGTCCGCAGACGCCGCGGGCCCGTCCGCCGGCGGGGGTGCCGGGGCGGACGGGCCCGTGGGGGAGGAGCTCACCCGACCAGTGTGCCGGGCGGCCGGCGTCAGGCGGTCGGCTGCGCCTGCTGGGTCGGCGGGGGCTGACCGTTGGGGTCGCCGTTGCCGTTGCCCTCGCCGGGCTGGCCGTTCAGCGGCGGGACGACCTCGGTCGGCGGCGCCGTCGTCGGGGCCGGCGGGGTGGTCGTCGGCGGGGGCGGCGGGGGCGGGGCCTGGGTGGTCGGCGGCGGCGGGGCCTCCGTCGTCACCGGGGCCTCGGTGGTCGGCGGCGCCTGCGTCGGCGGCGCCGTGGTGGTCGGGGCCGCCGTCTCCGGTGCCGGCACGCCGTTGCCCGTGTCGCCGCGGATGCGCGGCGAGTCGGGCAGGTCCTCCTCCGGCGTGCCCTCGAGCACGGTGTCCATGAACTGCTGCCAGATCGCGCCGGGCAGGCCGGAGCCGTAGACGATCGCCTCGTCGGAGTTGACGATCGGCTCCCGGGCGTCGGTGCCCATCCACACCGCCGCCGAGATCGACGGGGTGTAGCCGACCATCCAGGCGTCGGAGTTGTCGTCGGCGTTGAGGCCCTGGGTACCGGTCTTGCTGGCCACCTCGCGGCCGCCGTCGAGCGCCCGGCGGGAGTACTGGGCGACGCCCTCGAGGGCGAAGGTGACGTCGTTGGCGACCTCGGCCCGCAGCACCTGCTCGCCGCTCTCGCCGCCGTACTCCAGCAGCACCGCACCCTCGGTGTCGGTGACGCGGCTGACGAAGTACGGGTCGCGGTGCTGGCCGCCGTTGGCGAAGGTGGCGAAGCCGACGGCCTGGTCGATCGGGCGCATCTCGTACTCGCCGATGCCGATGGCCGAGCCGGTGAAGCCGTCGGCGTTGGCCAGGGTGGTGCTGCCCTCGAGCGGGCCGCCCTGCCAGGTCTCGGGCAGGCCGGTGGCCGCCAGCGCCGTCCCGCGCACGTTCTCCGGGCCGACCTCGTAGGCCAGGCCGTAGAAGGTGGTGTTCAGCGACCGGGTCATCGCCTCCACCAGGGTGCACGCCCCGCAGGAGGCGCCGCCGGAGTTGCGCACCGGGGCCTCGCGGTCGGGGAAGGTCTGCGGCGAGCTACCGTCGCGGCGGGCGTTGACGCCGATGCCCTGGTCCAGGGCGGTGGCCAGCACGTAGGGCTTCATCGACGAGCCGGGCTGGCGCTGGGCCTGCGCGTAGTCGTTGCCCGTGCCGCTGCTGCCGCCGTAGTACGCGCGCACCGCGCCGGTGCGCGGGTCGACCGCCACCAGCGCCTGCCGGAGGTTGTCCGGCTGGCCGTCCATGACGTCGCCGACCGCGGCCAGTGCGGCGTCCTGCGCGGGCTTGTCCACCGTGGTGACGATGCGCAGGCCGCCGGCCAGCAGCTGCTGGTCGGTGTAGCCCTTGGCCCGCAGCTCGTCGATCGCCTGCTGCACGACGAGGCCCTCGGGCCCCGACGGGATGCCCTGCGTCGAGCCCTCGGGCCGCGGCTGCACCGGCGGGTAGACCGACGCCTCGCGCTCCTCCTGGGTCATCCAGCCCTCCTCGACCATCGCGTCGAGGACCAGGCCCCAGCGGTCCTGCGCGCCCTCGGGGTTGGCCTCGGGGTCGTAGGAGCTGGGGCTGCGGACGAGGACGGCGAGGACGGCGCCCTGCTGGGCGGTCAGCTGCGCGGCCGGGACGCCGAAGAAGGTGTCCGCCGCGGCCTCGACGCCGTAGGCGCCGCGGCCGAAGTAGATGGTGTTGAG
Source organism: Geodermatophilus dictyosporus (assembly GCF_900115505.1). GTDB lineage: Bacteria > Actinomycetota > Actinomycetes > Mycobacteriales > Geodermatophilaceae > Geodermatophilus > Geodermatophilus dictyosporus. The sequence goes on from NZ_FOWQ01000007.1 coordinate 52,492, forward strand.
GTAGTTCTCGAGGATCTCGTCCTTCGAGTACTCGTTGTCCAGCTTGACCGCGAGGAAGAGCTCCTGGAACTTGCGGCTAAACGTCTGGTCCGAGGTCAGGAACGCGTTCTTGACGTACTGCTGGGTGATCGTCGAGCCACCCTGCGTCGAGCCGCCGGTGAGGTTGTTCCACGCGGCGCGGACGATGCCGGTGAAGGAGATGCCCGGGTCGGAGTAGAAGTTCCGGTTCTCCGCGGCCAGCACCGCCTCGCGCGCGGGCTCGGACACCTGGTCCAGCGCCACGTTCGTGCGGTTGGTGTCGCCGAGGCGGCCCATCTCGGTGGTGCCGTCGGCGTAGTAGACGACGGTGGTCTGCGCGTTCGACACCGAGTCGGGGTCGGGCACCTCGGTGGTGGCGTAGACGACGCCGACGAAGACCCCGAGCAGCACGAGCAGCCCGGCGAGCGCGGCCAGCGCGACCTTCAGGCCGCGGCGGCGGCGCTGCTTCGTCGTCCGGGCCTTCTTGCCGCCGGGGGCGCCGCCGACGGGGCGGGCACCCCCGGGCCGGGAGCCGGCGGGGCGGGAGCCGCCCGGCCGGCCCGCCGACGCGCGGGCACGGTCGGTGGGGGGACGGCGGCCGCCGCTCCCCCCGGAGCCGCGGCCGCTCGGCGGTCGCCGGTCGGGGCCCTGCGGCCCGACCGGCGTGGTCTCGTCGTGGGGAGGCACCAGGCAGCCCCTCCTCGGTAGTCGGTGGGCGGGACGAGGTCCCGCCCAGCGTGGCGTTCTCGGGTGTGTGCACCCGGGAGGACGCGCGTGGGCGCCGTCCTCCCGGGACGGGTGTGACGGACGGGTCCGGAGGTCGCCCGCCGGTCCGCCGGTCGGTCAGTCGGTGACCGCGCGGCGGCGTGCCCGTCGCGGCTGGCGACCGGGCGCCGGCTCGGCCCCCAGGACGTAGGAGGAGTCCAGGTGGTTCCAGCCGCAGGCCCGGCACACCTCGACGGTGTAGACGGAGAACTCCTCCTGCGCGGCGTCCATCCGGGTCAGCTCGGCGTCGGTCTTCGCCTGCCCCGACACGTGCCCGAGCGACTCGCCGTAGACGTAGTTCACCAGCGCGAGGCGCTCCCGGCGGCAGACCGGGCAGGGGACGTCGGTGGTCCGGCCGTGGTACCTCGCCGCGCGGGTCAGGTACGGGCTGGCGTCACAGACCTCGAAGAGCCCGGTGCGCCCGGAGTGGACGTCCGCGAGGACGGCTCGCCGCTGCAGCGAGTAGTCCACGACGGATCGACGTCCGGGCACGGCCGCCAATGTACGCAGGTCCGCCACCCCGGGGACCGCTGCGACGCCGGGACGCGGCGTCACCCGGGCGGGTGCGACCGGCTCCGGGTTGCGGCCCCGTCGAGGCTCCGATGTATCGTCTCGATACATCGACCGGCAGGAGAGGCTGGGGGGCGAGGTGCTCGAGTTCGCCATCCTGGGACTGCTGCAACAGTCGCCCATGCACGGGTACGAGCTGCGCAAACAGCTCGCCGACGTGCTCGGTGGCATGCGCAGCATCTCCTACGGCTCGCTGTACCCCGCACTCAAGCGGTTGCACGCCGCCGGGCTCGTCTGCACCGACGAGCCCGATCGTCGGGCACCGCTGCCGGCCGACGCACCACCGCTGACCGGACGTCGCGGGAAGGTGGTCTACACGATCACCGCGGAGGGCAAGGAGCGGTTCGCGGAGCTGGTCAGCCAGGCCGGCCCCGAGGCCTACGACGACGGCAGGCTCTTCGGCGTCCACCTCGCCTTCTTCCGGCACACCGCTGCCGACGTGCGGCTGCGCATCCTCGAGGGGCGCCGCCGCACGGTCGAACGGCAGCGGGACGGCCTGCGGTCCTCACTGGCGCGGACCCGGGAACGGCTCGACCGCTACACGCTGGAACTGCAGCGCCACGGCCTCGACTCGGTCGACCGGGAGGTGCGCTGGCTGTCCGAGCTCATCGACAGCGAGCGGCGCGACCCGGGACGGCAGACCGGTCAGGACGCGGGACCGCCGTCCGGCACCGACTGACCCGCACGACCGCAGGGCACCACCGGCTGTCCAGCCCCACCGGCAGCCACCGCCAGGACCGAACGGTCCGCAGTGAGGACCACCCGGTCCAGGGATGAAGGGAAGACCATGGGAGCTGTCAAGGTCGCCATCGTCGGCGTCGGCAACTGCGCCGCGTCGCTGGTGCAGGGCGTGCACTACTACCGGGACGCCGACGAGACCACCTCGGTGCCGGGCCTGATGCACGTGCGCTTCGGCGAGTACCACGTGTCCGACGTGGAGTTCGTCGCGGCGTTCGACGTCGACGCCAAGAAGGTCGGCCGCGACCTCTCCGAGGCCATCGTCGCCAGCGAGAACAACACCATCACGATCACCGACGTCCCGCCGCTCGGCGTCACCGTGCAGCGCGGCACCACCCTCGACGGCCTGGGCAAGTACTACCGGGCCACGATCGAGGAGTCCGACGAGCAGCCGGTCGACGTCGTGGCCGCCCTGCGCGAGTCCGGCGCCGACGTCCTCGTCTGCTACCTGCCGGTCGGCTCGCAGCAGGCCGCCGAGTTCTACGCGCAGGCCGCCCTCGACGCCGGCGTCGCCTTCGTCAACGCCCTGCCGGTCTTCATCGCCGGGACCCCGGAGTGGGCCGACCGGTTCACCGCCGCCGGTGTGCCGATCGTCGGCGACGACATCAAGAGCCAGGTCGGCGCGACCATCACCCACCGGGTGCTGGCCAAGCTGTTCGAGGACCGCGGCGTCCAGCTCGACCGCACGATGCAGCTCAACGTCGGCGGCAACATGGACTTCAAGAACATGCTCGAGCGCGAGCGCCTGGAGTCGAAGAAGATCTCCAAGACCCAGGCCGTCACCAGCCAGGTCGACCGCGACATGGGCACCGACAACGTGCACATCGGCCCGTCGGACCACGTGCCGTGGCTGTCGGACCGCAAGTGGGCCTACGTCCGGCTCGAGGGCCGCGCGTTCGGCGACGTCCCGCTGAACCTGGAGTACAAGCTCGAGGTCTGGGACTCGCCCAACTCGGCCGGCATCATCATCGACGCCGTCCGCGCCGCGAAGATCGCCAAGGACCGCGGGATCGGCGGCCCGATCCTGTCGGCGTCGTCGTACTTCATGAAGTCGCCGCCGGTGCAGTACAGCGACAGCGAGGCGCGCGACGCCGTCGAGGCCTTCATCCGCGGCGACGTGGAGCGGTGACGGCCTGACGCCAGGCTCCAGCGACAGGGCCCGTCCTCCGACCCGGGGGGCGGGCCCTGTCGCAGCAAGGACCACCCTGCCCCACCACTCGCGGGCTCGCGGCGGGTCCGTGCAGGGCGGCCGGTGTCGGGACGCGGCGCTGCATACGCTGGCCGCCATGCCGCGCCGCCTGCTCGCGATCGCGCTCGTCCTGCTGGCGGTCCTGCTCACCGGCTGCACCGACGACCCCGCCGACCGGCAGCCCGGCGACCCGGTCACCGCCGAGGAGGCCGAGGTGCTCGCCGGGCTGCTGGCCGGCACCGCGGAGACGGGCGGCGCGGACCTGGTCGCGACCGCGCCCTTCGGCGAGGACGGGCTGCTCACCCTGACCGGCGAGGTCGACCTGGCCGGCGCGACCGGGCGCGCCCGGGCGGTGACCTCCTACGGCGGGGAGCAACCCGACGACGTCCGGACGGTGTTCTTCACCGCGGACACCGTCTGGTTCGGCGACCTCGCGGGCCTGCCGGCGGCGCTGTCGGCCGAGGGCCTGCCCGACGTCCCCTTCGTGCGCCGGCCGCTGGCCACCGGCTCGGAGGAGGTGCCGCTGACCGACGTGCTCGTGCGGCTGGTGCTCAACCTCGGCGCGGACGGGACCGACGACGCCGCGGCCTTCACCGCCGGTGGGCACACCTGGCAGGGGCAGCGCTCGATCGACGGGCGACTGGCCTCGGTCTACGCGTCGGACGCCGGCTGGTCGGTGGCCGTGGACGACGGCAGCGGGCTGCTGCTGCAGTACGCCACCCGGCTGCCCGGTCAGGAGGACGACGTGACGGTCACGCTGGCCGACCACGGGCCGCGGACGATCGCGCTGCCGGAGGAGGGGCAGACCGTCGACGCGGTGGCCCACCCGGCGGTGGCCACGGCGGTCGGCGTCTGAGAGCGGACCAGGACACGGGGAAGGGGCGGCCTCTTCCCCAGACCGCCCCTTCCGGAGCTCTTCCTACCAGATGGGGGAGCTGTGCGCGCGCCCGGGGCGCACGCGGTGCCGGGTCAGTTGGCCGACGGGTCGGCCGGCGCCGTCGACAGCACCGCCAGGCGGCCCCGCTGCCGGCCCAGGACCGCGCGCCACAGCGCCGAGCCGGCCAGGTCGCTGAGCACGTCCGCGGGGCTCCCGGGCACGCAGGCCCACGCGCCCTCGGCCATCTCGGCGGCGAGCTGGCCGGGGGACCAGCCCGCGTACCCGGCGAAGACCCGGAGCCCGGCCAGGCCGCGCCCCGAGCCGCACTCGAGGTCGGCGGGGTCGGCGTCGAGGTCGACGAGGTAGACGTCGCCGGCCACCTGGCGCAGGCCGGCGTCCTCCGCGGCCGCGGCACCGGACCAGGCGGCCAGGCACAGCGCGGTGTCGGTCTCGCACGGGCCGCCGACGTGGAAGACGCCAGGCTCGACGGCGAGGTCGCACCAGCCCGGCAGCACGTCGCGGATCTCGACCTGGCTGGGCCGGCCGAGCACGACGCCGAGGGTGCCGCTGTCGTTGTGGTCGAGCACGTAGACGACGCCGCCGGCGAAGTTCGGGTCGGTCAGCGCCGGCATCGCGACCAGCAGCGATCCCGGGCCGACGTCGTCGAGCGTCCCGGTGGACAGCGGCGGCACGGCCGGGCGACGACGGCCCGTGCCCCGCCGGGTGGGCCGGCCGGACTCGGGATCTGGTGACGGGGGCACCGCGGACATCCACCCCAGTGTGCAACAGCCCGGCCGTCGGGGGGCGGCGGAAGCGCGTCCTACCCTCGCCTGCGTGGCTGCCGACACGACCGTGCGGCACCTGCTGCTCCGCGGCGACTTCCGCCGGCTGCTCACCACCCGGCTGCTGTCGCAGTTCGGTGACGGCGTCTTCCAGGCCTCGCTGGCCGGCACGGTGCTGTTCAACCCGCAGCGCGCCGCCGACCCGCTCGACGTCGCCGCCGGGTTCGCCGTCCTGCTGCTCCCTTACTCGGTGGTGGGCCCCTTCGCCGGCGTCTGGCTGGACCGGTGGAGCCGCCGGCAGGTGCTGCTGCGGGCCAACCTGCTGCGGGCGGTCCTGGTGGCCGCCGTGGCGGGGACGGTGCTCGCCGGGGTCTCCGGGCTCCCGCTCTACGCCCTCGGCCTGGCGGTCTTCTCGGTCACCCGCTTCGTGCTGTCGGCGCTGTCGGCCGGGCTGCCGCACACCGCCGACGAGCCCTCGCTGGTGTCGGCCAACGCGCTGTCGACGACACTGGGGGCCGTCGCCACGGTCGCCGGCGGCGGCGTGGCCGTGGCCCTGTCCCGGCTCGGCGTCACCGGGGACGCCGTGTACGCCGCCGTGGCGCTCTCCGCGGCGCTGCCCTACCTGCTGGCCTCGCTCGTCGTGGCGGGGTTCGCCCCGGCGTACCTGGGCCCCGACGCCGCCGTCGGACCGGACCGCCTGACGGCGCGGGCGGTGGTGCGCGGGATGGTCGAGGGCGCCCGGCACGCCCGCGCCCGCCCGCCGGTGGCCGCGGCGCTGCTGGCGATCAGCGCGCACCGGCTCTGCTACGGCGTCCTGACCCTGCTGACGATGCTGCTCTACCGCACCGGCTTCCCCGACGCCGGCGGGCTGCTGCCCGGCGGCCTGGTCGGCCTCGGGCAGGCGGTCGCCGCCGGTGCCGCGGGGACCGTCCTGGCCGCCGCCGTGACGCCCGCGGCGGTGCGGCGGGTGGGCCGGCGCCGGTGGACGGTGGGCGTGCTGGCCGTCGGCGGCGTGCTGCAGCTGGCGCTCGGGCTGCCCTTCACCCCGCCGTCGACGGTGGCCGCCGCGTTCGTGCTCGGCCTGGTCGCGCAGGGCGTGAAGATCTGCGTGGACACCACGCTGCAGGAGTCCCTGGACGACGAGCTGCGCGGCCGCGTCTTCTCCGTCTACGACACCCTGGTCAACGTCAGCTACGTGTCGGCGCTGGTCGGAGCCGCGCTGCTGCTGCCCCCCGACGGCCGCTCGGGAGCCGCGCTGGCCGTCGTCGCGGCGGGGTACCTGCTCACCTCGGCGCTCTACGCCCGCCTGACCCGCGACCACGCGCCCCTGTCCTGAGCCCCCTGCCCTAGAGACCCGGCTCGCAGGCCCCCCGGCCCAGCCGGGCCAGGCCGGAGCGGTCACCGGGCCCGAGCCGCCCCGTGGCGCTGCCGTGCGGGGACATCAGCTCGCCGGGGTCGTCGACGTGCCCGAGGCCCACGACGTGCGCCAGCTCGTGCACCAGCACGCCCCGCAGGGCCGCCCGCCCCTCGGGGGAGCCGCCCACGGAGGCGGCCCACCCGGCGTCGACGGCGACCGCACCGGTCACGTACACGTACGGGCCCCCCGCCGACCACGCCTCGCTGCCGGCGACACCGGCCACCGTGCCGGCGAGGGCGGGCACCGTGGCCGGTGTCTCCCAGGTGACGAGGACCGGCGCCCAGCGGTCGCCGTAGCGGCCGGGCTGGGTGGCCGGGCGGTCCTCCGACCAGGCCTCGTCGGTGGCGCCGTCGGCGACGAACCGCAGCCCGGTGGCCGCCGACACCTCGGCCACGGCCTCCGCGACCAGGCGCGCGCCCTCCGCCGGGGCACCGTCGGGCCGGACGACGTAGTGCACCGGACGGCACGGGTCGTAGGCGACCGGCGTCTCGCCGTCCCCCTGGTGCTGCAGGAAGCTCCAGGTCCCGAGCTCCGGGACGGCGGGCGGCCGGCCGAGCGGGGCGTCGGCGGCCCCGACGCCGGGTGTCGGCCGGTCGCCGGGCGCGCCGCCCACGGCCGCGACGACCGGGGCCGGCGACCAGGGCCGGCCCGGGGAGCCCGCCAGCCAGACGGCCCCGAGCGCCAGGGCGAGGACGAGCGCCACGGCCGGCAGGCCGCGGGCGTTCCCGCGGTGCGGCGCGGGCACGGGCAGCCCGCCGAGGTGGTGCGGCCCGCCGTCCACCCGTGCCTCCCGCCGTCCGGTCCGGGAGTCGGTCCTACCGGCGGACGCCGCGGTGGGGGAGGCCCCGGCCGGGTGTCCCCACCCGGCCGGGGGAGGTCAGGAGGGGTCCTGGTCCTCGAGGTGCCCTGGCGTGCGGGCGCGCGGCTCGACCAGGACCATCCGGTCGCCCGAGTCGTCCCGCACGAGCGCCTCGACGCCGTCGGGCGCTGCGTGGGCGGCACGAGGTCGACGCCGGGTGGTCAGGTGCACCTGCAGCCCGGTCCGGCTGGGGTGCCCCACGGTCACCCAGCGGAAGTCCGGGTCGAGCCGGACGTCGTCCTCGGCCCCGCGAGCCGAGGACGTCGGTGGTCACGCGACGGGGCCAGGGAGCCGGCCCGGGGGTCAGCGGGCGGCCCACCAGGCGCGCAGCTCCGCCTCGGCCTCCTCCCGGCCGAGCGGGCCGCGCTCGAGGCGCAGGTCCTTCAGGTGCTGCCACGCCTCGCCGACCTCCCGGCCCGGCGGGATGCCGAGGATCTCCATGATCGCGTTGCCGTCGAGGTCGGGGCGCACGCGAGCGAGGTCCTCGGCGGCCGACAGCTCGGCGATCCGCCGCTCCAGCGAGTCGTAGGTGGCCGCCAGCGCGGCCGCGCGCCGCCGGTTGCGCGTCGTGCAGTCCGAGCGCACCAGCTTGTGCAGGCGGGACAGCAGGGGACCGGCGTCGGTGACGTAGCGGCGGACGGCGGAGTCGGTCCACTCGCCGGTGCCGTAGCCGTGGAACCGCAGGTGCAGGAACGTCAGCCGGGCGACGTCCTCCACGACCTCCTTGGAGTACCGCAGCGCCTGCAGCCGCCTGCGCACCAGCTTGGCGCCGACCACCTCGTGGTGGTGGAAGGAGACCCGTCCGCGCGGCTCGTGCCGGCGGGTGGCCGGCTTGCCGACGTCGTGCAGCAGGGCGGCCAGCCGCAGCACCAGGTCCGGGGACCCGGCGTCCGGATCGGCCCTCTCCAGCGCGATCGCCTGGTCCAGGACGGTCAGCGAGTGGGTGTAGACGTCCTTGTGCTGGTGGTGCTCGTCGATCTCCATCCGCAGGGCGGACAGCTCGGGCAGCACGACGTCGGCCAGGCCGGTCGCGACGAAGAGCTCCAGGGCGGCCCGGGGCGCGTCCTGCAGCAGCGTCTTGGACAGCTCCACCTGCACCCGCTCGGGCGTGATCCGGGCCAGCTCGCCCGACATCGCGGTCATCGCCCCGACCACCTCCTCGACCGGGGTCAGGCCGAGCTGGGCGACGAAGCGCACGGCGCGCAGCATCCGGAGCGGGTCGTCGGCGAAGGAGTCCGCCGCCGCCCCGGGCGTGCGCAGCCGGCGGGCGAGCAGGTCGCCCAGGCCGCCGAAGGGGTCGGTCACCGTGCGGTCGGGACCGAGCGAGACGGCCATCGCGTTGACGGTGAAGTCACGGCGGGCGAGGTCGTCGACGAGCGAGTCGCCCCAGGCGACCTCGGGGTTGCGCGACTCGCGGTCGTAGCGGTCGGCGCGGTAGGTGGTGATCTCCAGCCGGGTCGCCTCGCCGTCGTGCCGGACCTCGGCCCCGACGGTGCCGAACGCGATCCCCGTGTTCCACGTGGAACTGGCCCAGCCGCGCAGCAGCCGCAGCACCTGCTCGGGGCGGGCGTCGGTGGTGACGTCGAGGTCGCCGGGCGGCCGGGCGGCACCGGTGCCGGCGGCCAGCAGGGCGTCGCGCACCGACCCGCCGACGAGGTGGGCCTCGAAGCCCGCGGCGGCGAAGCGCTCCCCGAGCTCGACGAGCACGGGGGAGACCTCGACCAGGTCGCGCACGGCCTGCTGGACCGCCGCGGGGACGGGCACGGCGGCCGCGCGACTCTCGGGCTGTCCGGACACGACGAGCCAGGGTAGTGGGACCACTCGCGCTACCCTCCTGGCATGGCTGGGACCGGCGGACGTGGACGCCCCGGCCGCCGTCTGCGCCGGGTCGACGAGACCTCCGCGGGCGGGCTGGTCGTCGCCGACGACGGCATCCACGGGCCCCGGGCCGCCCTCATCGGCCGCACCGACCGGCGCGGCCGGCTGCTGTGGTCGCTGCCCAAGGGCCACATCGAGGAGGGCGAGACCCCCGAGGACACCGCCGTCCGGGAGGTCGCCGAGGAGACCGGGATCATCGGCGAGGTGCTGGCCCCGCTCGGGATCATCGACTTCTGGTTCGTCGCCGAGGGGCGCCGCGTGCACAAGACCGTGCACCACTTCCTCCTGCGCGCCATCGGCGGCGCGCTGTCCGACGCCGACGTCGAGGTCACCGAGGTCGCCTGGGTACCCCTCGACGAGCTGAGCGGCCGGCTCGCCTACGCCGACGAGCGGGCGCTGGTCGAGCGCGCGCCCGCGCTGCTCGCCGACAGTGCGTGACCCGGCGCCCGAGGTCCCTCCCAGGCATCCCACCCCCCGACCCGGGGGCCGCCGGCGCGGGGGAGCCGTGACGCGCCGCCGGAGCGCCCGGGTGCTGGCGACGGCCCTGCTGACGCTCCCGCTGCTCGCCGCCGCGCCCGTGGCCGCCGCGCCGTCGGCCGCGGCGGCGCCCGCTGCGCCCGCCCCGGATCCGGCTGCCGACGACCGGCCCGTGGCGGTCGAGGTGACGCGGCTGGACCCGCGGACCGTCGCCCCCGGGGGCACCGTGACCGTCGAGGGCCGGCTGACCAACACCGGCACCGAGACGCTCACCGAGCTCACCCTGCGGCTGCAGCGGGGGGCGGTGGTGACCACGCGGGCCGAGCTGCTCGCGGCCGACGCCGACCCCGACCCGGTCACCGCCGGCTCCGCTCCCTTCGCGACGGTCGCCGGGGAGCTCGCGCCCGGCGACGAGGTGGCCTTCACCTACACCGCCACCACTGCCGACCTGGGCATGGATCGCGACGGCGTCCACCCGCTGCTGCTCAACGTCAACGCCACCGGCCCCGACGGCGGGAAGAGCCGGGTCGGGGAGGTGCGGACCTCGGTCGTGCAGCAGACGGCGCCCCCGGCGACCGCCACGTCGGTCGCCTGGCTCTGGCCGCTGGTCGAGCCCACCCACCGCGACGCCGCCGGCGGGTTCGCCGACGACGACCTGGCCGCCGAGGTGTCCGCCGACGGCCGGCTCGACCGCGCCCTCGCGGTGCTGGAGCGGCTGCCCACCGCCGTCCTCCCCGGTGCCGTCGAGCCCGGACCGGTCGCGCCGGTGACGCTGGCGGTCGACCCCGTGCTGGTCGAGGAGCTCGCGCTGATGGCCGAGGGGCCCTACGCCGTCGCCGGGCAGGAGGGTGCCGGCACCGGCACCGAGGCCGCCGCCGCGTGGCTGGACCGGCTGCGCGCCGTGGCCGCCGACCACACCGTCGTCGCGCTGCCCTACGGCGACGTGGACGCCGACGCGCTGCAGTCCGCCGGCCTGCCCGCCGTCGTCACCCGGAGCCTGCCCCGCGCCGCGCAGGACCCGGTCGACGGCGACGGCGGGGCGGTGGTCGGCGGCGACTCCCCGGGCCCGGCCGGCGCCGACCTGCTGGCCGAGCAGCTCGGCATCGAGCCCCGCACCGACCTCGCCTGGGCCGCCGGCGGGTCGCTGCGCGCCGACACCCTGGCCACGCTGGCCGACGGCGGCGTCGACACGGTCGTGCTCGACTCCGGCGCGCTGGCCGCGGCGGACGCCGTCCTGGGCCTCGACGGCGGCGCCGCCGCCCGCGCCACCGTCGCCGGGGACGACGGGCCGGTCCCCGCGCTGGTCGCCGACGGGCGGCTCTCCGACCTGGTCGGGTCGGCCCGGACCACCGAGGGCGGTGTGCGCGTGGCCGAGCAGCGCTACCTCGCCGAGCTGGTGCTGCTCTCCCAGCAGCCGGTGGCCGACCCGGCCGGCCAGAGCGTGCTGGTGGCCCCGCCGCGCGACGTCGACCCCGACCCGGACGCCGTCGCCGCGATGATCACCGACACCGCGCTGCCCGGGCTGCGGCCGGCCTCGCTCGCCGACCTCGCCGCGGGACCGCTCAGCGGCGCGGACGGCGCGCTCGCGCCCGCCGACGGCGACCCGCCCCAGGCGGCGGGCCTGGACCCGGCCGCCCTGGCCGACGTCGCCGCCGCGGTGGAGCTGCGCGACGACCTGGCCGGCGCCGTCGTCGGCGAGCCCGCCGACGCCCTGGCGCCCTACGACGCCGCCACCGCGCGCGCCGCCTCCGCCTCCTGGCGGGGCGACCCGGAGGGCTCCCGGGTCGTCGCGGCCGACCTGCGCGCCACCCTCGGCGGGCTGCGCGAGCAGGTGAGCCTGCTGGCCCCGGTCGAGGGCAGCTACAGCCTGGCCTCGAACGACGCGCCGCTGGTCCTCACCGTGCAGAACGACCTGCCCTTCGCCGTCCGGGTGCTGGTGGACGTGCGCACCCGCGACAACGTGGGGCTGGCCATCGGCGACGTCGGCGTCCTGGAGGTCGCGCCCGAGCAGCGCACGACACTGCAGGTGCCCACCCAGCTGAGCCAGTCGGGGCGCTTCGCCGTGACCGCGGCGCTCACCACGCCCGACGGCGGCCGGCTGGGCGACCCGGTGGCCATCCAGGTGCGCAGCACCACGTACGGCACCATCTCGCTGTCGATCACCATCGGCGCCGCCGTCCTGCTCGGCCTGCTCTTCCTGCGCCGCGGGGTGCTGTTCGTGCTGCGCCGCCGCCGCGGCGCGGCCGAGGAGGAGCAGCCCGAGGGCACCGTCTGGCCGCCCAGCCGGAGCCCGGTGTGACCGGCCGCCCGCGCAGCGAGGAGGAGGAGCTCACGGCCCGCGACCCGTCCCCCGACGTGGTGGAGGAGGGCCGGCCCGCCCGCGGCCCGGTCCCCCGGCCGCTGCCGCCGGTGCCCCCGGCCGCCCCGCCGTCGTCCCGCTCCGCGGCGCCGTCCCCGGCGGCCCGGCCGGCCCGCCCGCTGCCCCCGCCGCCCTACCCGGTGGCACCGCCGCCCGGCGACGCCCGCGAGACGCCCGCCCGGCCGGTGCCGCCGGTGCCGCCGCCGGCGCGGCCGGCACCGGCACCCGCGCCGCCCGCCCCGTCTGCTGGCGCCCCGCAGCGCGCGCCGCGGCCGCTGCCCCCGGTGCCCCCGCCGGCCCGCCGCCGCTTCATCCCGGCGGACGAGACGCAGGTCATCCCGATCCTGCAGCTGCCGCCGGTGCCGCACGCGCCGGAGGGGGAGACCGAGGAGGAGGCGCAGCAGCGGGAGGGCCCGCCCGGCGGCAGCCGGGGCATCCTGCGCGCCGCCGGCACCATGGCGGTCGCCACGCTGGTCTCCCGGGTGACCGGCCTGCTGCGCACGATGGTGCTGGCCGCGGCGCTGGGCGTCGGGCTGGTCAACGACGCCTACAACACGGCCAACACGCTGCCCAACATCGTCTACGAGCTGCTGCTCGGCGGCGTGCTGACCTCGGTGATCGTGCCGCTGCTGGTGCACGCCCAGGAGCGCGACCGCGACGGCGGGGTGGCCTACGCGCAGCGGCTGTCCACGCTCGCGATCGCCGGGCTGGTCGTGGTGACCGCGCTCGCCGTCGCCGTCGCGCCGCTGCTGACCGCCCTCTACGGCATCCAGGGCGACCCGGAGCAGGTGCGGCTGGCCAACTGGCTGGCGCGCATCCTGCTGCTGGAGATCGTCTTCTACGGTGTCGGGGCACTGGCCCAGGCGGTCCTCAACAGCCGCGGCGTCTTCGGCCCGCCCGCCTGGGCGCCGGTGCTCAACAACGTCGTCGTCATCGCCACCGGCCTGCTGTTCATCGCTGCCGGCGGCCCCGGTGACCTCGAGCCGCGGACGATCACCAGCGGGCAGGTGTGGCTGCTCGGCGGCGGCACGCTGCTGGGGATCGTGGTGCAGGCGCTGGTCCTGGTGCCGCTGCTGCGCCGGGCCGGCGTCCCACTGCGGCCGCGCTGGAACGTGCGCGAGACCGGCCTGCGCGAGGTCGGCAGCCTGGGCGTGTGGGTGGTCCTCTACGTCGCGGTCAGCCAGATCGGCGTCATCGTCGCCACCCGGGTGGCCAACGCCGCGGCGCGCGAGGGCGGTCTCGGCTCCAGCGCCTTCGCCTACGCCAGCCTGCTGTTCCAGATGCCCTACGGGATCATTGGCGTCGCCCTGCTCACCGCCCTGGTGCCGCGGATGAGCCGCGCCGCCGCCCGGCACGACGTCCCCGGCGTGGTGCAGGACCTGGCGCTGGGCACCCGCCTCTCGGCGCTCGGCCTGCTGCCGGTGACCGCCGCGCTCACCGTGCTCAGCCCCGCGCTGGGGGTCGTCGCCTTCGCCCGCGGCAACACCTCCGTCGACGAGGCGCAGGGCATCGGCGCGGCGCTGGCCCTCGGCGCGTTCGGCCTGCTGCCCATGGCGGTCACCCTGTTGCAGCTGCGGGTCTTCTACGCCATGAAGGACGCCCGCACGCCGACGCTCATCCAGGTCGGCATGGTCGTCGTCCGGGTGCCGCTGCTGCTGCTCGTGCCGGCGCTGGTCGGGCCCGAGCACGTCGTCGCGGGGCTCATGCTGGCCACCAGCGTCACCTACCTCGCCGGCTGGGCGCTGGGCCACCTCGCGCTGCGCCGCCACCTGCGGACGGCGGGCAGCGGGCGGACCCTGGGACCGGTGCTGCGCATGGCCCTCGCCGCGGCCGTCGGTGCGCTCGCCGGCCGGCTGGTGCTGAGCGTGACCGACGACGCGTTCGGGACGTCGGTGACGGGCTCGCTCGCGACCGTGCTGGTCGGTACCGTGGTCGTCGGTGTCACGACCCTGGCCGGGTTCGTGCTCGCCCGCGTCCCGGAGCTCCGGGAGCCCCTCGCCGCCGTCCGCGCGCGGCTGGGCCGCGGGTGAGCACCCTCCCGCCCGGGCCGGCGCCCGCCCCGGGGCAGCCAGCCGCCGGACCCGGAGGGAGGACGGCCGCGTCGATGACGTCCACGATCACCGGCCTCCCCGACCGCTACCGCCCGCTCGACGAGCTCGGCCCGGTCGAGCGGACCCAGACCGGCGTCATCCACAGCTGGCGGGCCAAGGACCGGGTCCTCAACCGTGACGTCGCCGTCCGCGTGCACGTCCCCGGCGGCCCGCCCGCCCGCGCCTGGATCGCCCGCGCGCTGACCGCCGGCGGGCTGGCCACGCCCGCCCTGGCCATGGTCTACGACGCCTCCGAGGGCACCGGCGGGCAGGCGGGCAGCCCCGCCTACGTCGTCAACGAGTGGATCGACGGGCAGACCCTCGCCGACCGGCTGGCCTCCGGTCCGATGGGCGAGCGTGAGGCCCGCACCGTGCTGCGCCGGCTGGCCGAGGGCGTCGCCGAGGCGCACCGGGTCGGCCTGGCCGTCGGCGGGCTGGGTCCCGAGACCGTCGTGCTGCGGCCCAACGGCCTCGTCGGCCTGCGCGCCGTCCCCGCCGCGACCGGCAGCGTGCAGGAGGACATCTCCGCCCTCGGCGCGCTGCTCGAGTTCTGCCTGACCGGCCGGCAGGCCGGGACCTCGGGCGCCCCGCCGGTCATCGGCGCCCCCGACCTCGCCGCCCTCGTGCGCCGCGCGCGCTCCACCGAGCCGGGCTCCCGGCTGGCCAGCGCCGCCGCGATGGCCGCGCTGCTGGCCGAGCGCCCGCGCGCCGGCGCCCGCCCCGTCCGCGGCGGCGACGAGAGCGACAGCGGGTGGCTGGGCCGGCTGCGCGAGCACCGCGAGACCGAGCGCGTCGCGGGGGCCCACCGCGCGCCCGCCCCCGTGCCGGAGGAGGACGACGACCGGCCGCAGCGCGTCTCCGCCGGCGTGCTGCCGCCCGTCCCGAGCGGCCGGTGGACCGACGAGGAGTCCCCGCACGACGACCTGGTGCACGACGACCTGCTCCACGACGACGGTGCCCCGGACGACGAGGACCCGGCCGAGGACCGGGCGGGCTCACCCACCCGCCGCCGGCTGCTGGTCGTCGGGCTCCCGCTGCTCGCGCTGCTGCTCGTCATCGCGCTCGCGTACTGGGTGGGCACGAGCGTGCTGTCGGTCGCCGACGAGGAGGTCGACCGGGTGCCCGGCGCCGCGCCGCCCGCCCCGTCCACCAGCCCCGCCGCCGAGACGGCCGCCGCTCCGGCGCCCGACGCCGCACCGGCGGCCATCACCGGTGGCACGGTGCTCGACCCGTTCGGGGACGGCGAGCCGGAGAACGTCGACGACGTCCCGGCCTCCTTCGACGGCGACCCGGCCACGGCGTGGTCCACGCTCACCTACCGGGGCTCGGCCGACTTCGGCAACCTCAAGCCCGGCGTCGGCGTCGTCTACGACCTCGGCTCGGCGCAGCCGGTCGCCGGGGTCACGCTGACCACCTCGACGCCGGGCATCACCGTCGAGGTGCGCACCGGCGACTCGCCCGACGGCGACCTCGAGTCCTACGCCGTCGCCGCCGGCGGCACCGTCGAGGGAACCGGCGAGCTGGCCTTCGAGGAGCCGGTGACGACGCAGTACGTGGTGGTGTGGGTGACCGGCCTCGTGCCCGCCGACGACGGCTTCCAGGGCTCCCTGGCCGAGGTCGCGGTCACCCCCGCCACGTAGGCCCGAGAGCGCCCGCCGCGCCCCTGACCACGGAATGCGGCCCTACGATCTGGCGTTGTGCCGCCCGTGACCGACTCGCAGCCCACCCCCGGCCCCGCCACGACGACCGCGATCACCTCGCCGGTCATCCCGCCGGCCGAGCACGACGGCGTCCGTGACCTGATCATCGTCGGGTCGGGCCCCGCCGGGTACACCGCGGCGATCTACGCCGCGCGGGCCAACCTGCACCCGCTGGTCTTCGAGGGCTCCCAGTTCGGCGGCGCCCTGATGACGACCACCGAGGTGGAGAACTTCCCCGGCTTCGCCGAGGGCATCCAGGGTCCCGAGCTGATGATGGACATGCGCACCCAGGCCGAGCGCTTCGGCGCCGAGCTGGTGGCCCGCGACGTCTCCGAGGTCGACCTGACCGCCACCCCCAAGGTGGTCAAGGTCGGCGACGAGGTGCACCTCGCGCACGCGGTCATCGTCGCCACCGGCTCGAAGTACCGGTACCTGGGCCTGGACAACGAGCAGCGCCTGCTCGGCCACGGCGTCTCGGCCTGTGCCACCTGCGACGGCTTCTTCTTCCGCGACCAGGACATCGTCGTGGTGGGCGGCGGCGACTCCGCGATGGAGGAGGCCACCTTCCTCACCCGCTTCGCCAAGACCGTCACCGTCGTCCACCGGCGGGAGGAGCTGCGCGCCTCGAAGATCATGCAGAAGCGCGCGCAGGACAACGAGAAGATCCGCTGGGCGCTCGGCAAGCAGGTCACCGACGTCCTCGGCGACTCGACCGTCTCCGCCGTCCAGCTGACCGACGTGGCCACCGGCGCCACCGAGGAGCTCCCGGTCTCGGGCCTGTTCGTCGCCATCGGCCACGACCCTCGCAGCGAGCTGTTCGTCGGGCAGCTCAAGCTCGACGACGAGGGCTACGTGCAGGTCGAGCACCCGACGACGCGCACCAACCTCGACGGCGTGTTCGCCTGCGGCGACGTGGTCGACCACGTCTACCGGCAGGCCATCACCTCGGCCGGCACCGGCGCGGCCGCGGCCATCGACGCCGAGCGCTGGCTGGCCGAGACCTTCGACGAGCGCTGAGGGAGGACCCCCTCGCCCCCCGCGCCTCGCTCCGCTCGGCGCGGGACCCTGGGAGGGGGCCGTTCCGGCCCGTCACCACCACGGGCATAGCGCGACCCCTCCGCGGGTTGCACCCCGCAGAGGCTCCACCCCGCAGACCTCGATCGACCCGGAGGAGAACGACCAATGGCAGGCAACACCGTGACGGTCACCGACGCCAGCTTCGCCAACGAGGTGCTGGGCAGCGACAAGCCCGTCCTCGTCGACTTCTGGGCGGAGTGGTGCGGCCCGTGCAAGATGGTCGCCCCCGTCCTGGAGGAGATCGCCCGCGAGCACGGCGACAAGCTGACGATCGCCAAGCTCAACATCGACGAGAACCCGCAGATCGCGCGTGACTACCAGGTCATGTCGATCCCGACGATGACCGTCTTCCAGGGCGGCAAGCCGGTGAAGAGCATCATCGGCGCCAAGCCCAAGGGCGCCATCCTCTCCGACCTGGCCGACTACCTGTAGGTCCACCGCCGGTCCCACCGCCAGGGCCCGCCCGTCCGCCCGGACAGGCGGGCCCTGGCGCGTCCGGGGACCCCCGGCGGGCCGGGCGGGGTCGAAGCCGGGACAATCGTGGGCACGATGGGTAGCGAGAGCAGCATGCAACCGCTGGGTCCCGGCAGCCGGGGACCCGCCGTGGCCGACGTCCGGGCCGCCCTGCGCAGTCTGGGCCTGCTGCCACCGGCCGACGGCGTCCCGGACGACGTCGGCGCCGAGGTCTACGACCAGGCCACCGAGCTCGCCGTCCGGCACTTCCAGCAGGTGCGCGGGCTGTCGGTCGACGGCCGCGTCGGCGAGGAGACCTACCGGGCGCTGTCGGAGGCACGCTGGTCGCTGGGCGACCGGCTGCTGCACCACGACCCCGAGCGGCCCATGCGCGGCGACGACGTCACCAACCTGCAGGAGCGGCTGCTCGAGCTCGGCTACGACGCCGGGCGGGCCGACGGCATCTTCGGCCCGGAGACCGAGACCGGCCTGCGCGCCTTCCAGCGCGACTACGGGCTGACCGCCGACGGCACCTGCGGGCCGGCCACGCTGCGCGCGCTGCGCCAGCTCGGCCGCAAGGTCACCGGCGGCCGCCCGCAGCTGCTGCGGCAGAGCGCCTCGTTCGTCGACAGCGGTCCGCACCTGATCGGCCGGCGCATCGTCGTCGACCCGGGGCACGGCGGGAACGACCCCGGCTGCTCCTACGGCGAGACCACCGAGGCCGACCTCGTGCTCGACCTCGCCAGCCGCATCGAGGGCCAGCTGGCCGCCGCCGGCGCCACGGTCTACCTGACGCGCGGCCGCTCCCAGGACCCCACCCCGGCCGAGCGCACCGGGTTCGCCAACGACGCGCGCGCCGACCTGTTCGTCTCCCTGCACCTGGACGCGCACGGGTCCGAGCACGCCCGCGGGGTGGCCAGCTACTACTACGGCACCGGCTCGGGGACGTCGTCCACGGTGGGGGAGAAGTTCGCCGACCTGGTCCGCCGCGAGGTGACCGCCCGCACCGGCATGCTCGACCTCGGTGGGCACCCCAAGACGTGGGATCTGCTGCGGATGACCCGCATGCCCGCCGTCCGGCTCGACTGCGGCTACCTCTCCCACCCCGTCGACCGGCTGCTGCTGCTCGACGCCCGGGTGCGCAGCAGCGTCGCCTCCGCCGTCCTGGCCGCCGTCCAGCGGCTGTTCCTGCCGGCCGACGCCGACCCGCCCACCGGCACGTTCGTCCTCCCCGGCCGGGTCTGACGACTCCCCGGACACGGGTGGGGCGCCTGGGGTCCGGGGTGTGACCGGTCCGTCTCGACCCGCCGTGTCGGTCGGTCCCCCCGGGCGCCCTCCCTACACTCGACGGGTGGCCTCTCTCCCACCGGGTCCGGCGTCGCCCGGTTCCCCGCACCCGCACTCCCACGTCGTGCCCCGCCACCCGCGGCTGGACCCCCTGGCCGACCGGTACGCAGCACGCACCCACGGGATGAAGACCTCGGAGATCCGCGCGCTGTTCTCCGTGGTGAGCCGGCCCGAGGTCGTCTCGCTGGCCGGCGGGATGCCCGCCGTGACCGCCCTCCCGCTCGACGCCGTCGGCTCGATGATCGGCGAGCTGGTCAGCGGCATGGGGGCGCAGACCCTCCAGTACGGCTCCGGGCAGGGCGACCCCCGCCTGCGCGAGCGCATCTGCGACGTCATGGCGCTCGAGGGCATCACCGACGCCTCGCCGAGCGAGGTCGTGGTGACCGTCGGCTCCCAACAGGGCCTGGACCTGGTCACCCGCGTCTTCTGCGACCCCGGCGACGTCGTCCTCGCCGAGGGCCCCTCCTACGTGGGCGCGCTCGGTGTCTTCCAGGCCGCCGAGGCGCGCGTCCGGCACGTCCCGATGGACGACGACGGCCTGATCCCCGAGGCGCTGGAGCAGGCGCTGCTGGAGTGCCGGGCCAACGGCGACCGGGTGAAGTTCCTCTACACGGTGCCGAACTACCACAACCCCGGCGGCGTGACGCTGTCCGAGCCGCGCCGCCAGGCGATCGTCGACATCGCCGACCGGTACGACCTGCTCGTCATCGAGGACAACCCCTACGGACTGCTCGGCTTCGACCGCGAGCCGATGCGCGCGCTGCGGGCCCGCGACGCCCAGCGGGTCGTCTACCTGGGCTCGTTCTCCAAGACGTTCTCGCCGGGCCTGCGGGTGGGCTGGGTGCTCGCGCCGCTCGCCGTCCGCGAGAAGCTCGTGCTGGCCACCGAGGCGCAGGTGCTCTGCCCGCCGTCGCTGACCCAGTACGCGGTCGCCCGGTACCTGGACACCCAGCCCTGGCGCGAGCAGATCAAGCTGTTCACCGAGCTCTACCGCGAGCGGCGCGACGCCACCCTGGAGTCGCTCGACGCGCTCATGCCGCCGGGCACCACCTGGACCCGCCCCGACGGCGGCTTCTACGTGTGGCTCAAGCTGCCGAACGGCCTGGACAGCAAGCTCATGCAGCCCCGCGCGGTGAACGCGCACGTCGCCTACGTGCCCGGCATCGGCTTCTACGCCGACGGGTCGGGCCGCGAGCACATGCGGCTGTCCTACTGCTACCCCGAGCCCGACCAGATCCGCGAGGGCGTGCGCCGGCTGGCCCGCGTCATCGAGGCCGAGCTGGACCTGCACTCCACCTTCGACGCCGTCGACACCGGCTCCTTCCGGGCCGTGGGCCGCCCGGTCCCGACGCACACCGCCGAGACCCTCGTCGGCCCGGCCAACAGCGACCGGTCGGAGGACCCCCGCGCATGACCGAGCCCGCCGCACCCGCGGCACCGACCGCCACGTCCGAGGAGGCCCCCCTGCACGCCGTCGTCCTGGCCGGTGGCCTGACCTTCGAGCGGGAGGTCAGCCTCTCCTCCGGCACGCAGGTGGTGGAGGAGCTGGCCCGCGTCGGCGTGGACGCCGAGCTGCGCGACGCCGACGCCGAGCTGCTGCCCGGCCTGGCCGCCGCGCCGGCCGACGCGGTGTTCATCGCCCTGCACGGCGCCACGGGGGAGGACGGCGCCCTGCGGGCGGTCCTCGACCTGGCCGGCGTCCCCTACGTCGGCTCGCCCGCCGCGGCCTGCCGGCTGGCGTGGGACAAGCCGGCCGCCAAGTCCGTGGTGCGCAGCGCCGGCCTGACGACGCCGGACTGGGTGGCCCTCCCGCACAGCACGTTCCGCGAGCTGGGCGCCGGCGCCGTCCTCGACCTCATCGTCGCCCGCCTCGGGCTGCCGCTGATGGTGAAGCCGGCCTCCGGCGGCTCGGCGCTGGGCGCGCAGAAGGTCGGCCGCGTCGAGGACCTGCCCGCCGCGATGGTCAGCTGCTTCGCCTACGGCGACACGGTGCTGGTCGAGCGGTTCGTCGACGGCGTCGAGCTCGCCGTCTCGGTGGTCGACCTGGGCGAGGGGCCCGAGGCGCTCCCGGCGGTGGAGATCGCCCCGGAGTCCGGCGTCTTCGACTACACCGCCCGCTACACCCCCGGCCTGACGGAGTACCACGCGCCGGCCCGGGTCCCCGACGAGGTGGCGGCCCGCGCGGCCGAGCTCGCCGTGCGGGTGCACCGGGCGCTGGGGTTGGCCGACCTCTCCCGCACCGACGCGATCGTCGACGCCGAGGGGCAGGTGCACTTCCTCGAGGTGAACGTCTCCCCGGGGCTGACCGAGACCTCCATGTTCCCCATGGCGGTCGAGGCGGCCGGGCACGACCTGGGCGACGTCCTCTCCCGCCTGCTCGCCCGGCGGGCCGGCACCACCCGCTGAGCCACCGGCACCAGAGCCCGGGTTCCGTCCGTGACGGAACCCGGGCTCTGCGTCATCAGGAGGCGTCGGACCCCTCGCGGCGGCCGGTGACGTCCGGCGCCATCTGGCCGATGATGCGCTGCAGGTCGTCGACCGAGCCGAACTCGACGACGATGCGCCCCTTCGCCCGGCCGATCTGGATCTTCACCGTGGTCTCGAAGACGTCCGAGAGCCGCCCGGCGAGGTCCTCCACGCCCGGCGCGCTGATCCGGCGGGCCCGGCGGCGGGAGGCCGGCTGCTCGGCCGCGGCGAGCGCCACCGCCTCCTCCGTCGCCCGCACCGACAGCCCCTCGGCCACGATGCGGGTGGCCAGCGCGTCCTGCGCCTCCGCGTCGTCCAGGCCCAGCAGTGCCCGGGCGTGCCCGGCGGTGATCACGCCGGCGGCCACGCGGGTCTGCACCTTCACCGGCAGCTTGAGCAGCCGGATGGTGTTGGTGACCTGCGAGCGGCTGCGCCCGATGCGCTGGGCCAGGTCCTCGTGGGTGGCGCCGAACTCCTCCAGCAGCTGCTGGTAGGCCGCCGCCTCCTCCAGCGGGTTGAGCTGGACGCGGTGGATGTTCTCCAGCAGGGCGTCGCGCAGCAGCGCGTCGTCGGTGGTGTCCCGGACGATCGCCGGCACCGCCTCCAGCCCGGCCGCACGGGCCGCCCGCAGCCGCCGCTCGCCCATGATGAGCTCGTAGCCGCCGGCGTCGCCCTCGTCGTCGCCGCTGCGCTCGCGGACGACGATGGGCTGGAGCAGCCCGAACTCGCGCACCGAGTGGGTGAGCTCCTCGAGCGCCTCGTCGTCGAAGACCTGCCGCGGCTGGCGCGGGTTGGGGACGATCTCGCCGACCGACACCTCGCGCAGCTGCGCGCCGGGGACGCCGACGGCCTCCTCCCGCTGCCGGGCCACCTCCGCGGCGGCCTGCGCGGCCGGCGGGAGGACGGCGACCGGAGCCGGTGCCGCCGCCTCGGGCGCCCCACCCGTCCCACCCGTCTCGGGGGCGGGCGCGGGGACCGGACGGTCGGCATCGGGCAGGGTCGGCTGCTCCACCGGCGGGGCGCTGGTGGGGATGAGCGCCGCCAGGCCCCGGCCGAGGCCGCCACGCTTGCTCATCGGTTCTCCTCGTCGACGGAGGTGGGCACGGGCAGGACGGCCGCGTCGGTGCCGGCGAACGCCGCCCCCGCCAGGGAGCGGTCGGCACGCGAGCCGGTGGCCGACGCCTGGGGACGGACGACGGGCATCGGCGCGGTGGCCGGCGGCGGGGGAGGCGGGCCCATCGGCCGCGGGTCGGCCACCGGCGCGAGGTGCACGCCCCGCTCGGCGAACTCGCGGGCCGCCTCGACGTAGCTCGTCGACCCGCGCGAGCCCGGGTCGTAGGTGAGCACCGACTGGCCGTAGCCCGGCGCCTCCGACACCCGGACGTTGCGCGGGATGACGGTGGGCAGCACCAGCTCCCCGAAGTGGCTGCGCACCTCCTCGGCGACCTGGTCGGCGAGCTTCGTCCGGGCGTCGTACATCGTCAGCAGGATCGTGCGGACGGCGATCCCCGGGTTGAGGTGCGCGCGCACCAGCTCGATGTTGTTGAGCAGCTGGCCGAGGCCCTCGAGCGCGTAGTACTCGCACTGGATCGGGATGAGCACCTCGTCGCCGGCCACCAGCGCGTTGAGCGTCAGGAGGCCGAGCGAGGGCGGGCAGTCGATGAGGACGTAGTGCGGCCGCCGGTCCTCCGGCAGCGACTGCACGTAGCCCTCGATGGCGCGGCGCAGCCGGTACTCGCGGGCGACCACGGACACCAGCTCGATCTCCGCGCCGGCCAGGTCGATCGTCGCCGGCACGCAGCGCAGGTTCGGGCTGGCCGTGGTGGGGTGGACGACGTCGGCGAGCGAGCTGTCCCCGACCAGGGCGTCGTAGATCGACGGCGTCCCCACGGTGTGCTCGACGCCGAGGGCGGTGCTGGTGTTGCCCTGCGGGTCCAGGTCGATGACCAGCACCCGCAGGCCGTAGAGGGCGAGCGCGACGCCGAGGTTGACCGTGGAGGTGGTCTTGCCGACGCCCCCCTTCTGGTTGGCCACGGTGACCACCCGCAGCCGGCCGGGCGCCGGGAAGGGCTCCTGGTCGGCGGCGTGCAGCACCCGCGTGGCGCGCAGGGCCTCCATGGCGATGGGGCTGTCGAAGTCCGTGCCGGAGGTGGCCGCCGTGTCGGCCGCGAGGCTGGTGCGCAGCCGCTGGCCCGGGTCGCTCATCGCGGGTCCTCCTCGCCGACCCGTTTCACGTGGAACGGGGTCGGGTAGCTGTGCGGGGTTCCACGTGGAACGGCGCGCCCCCGGCTCACCGCGACCCACGGGTCATGACCACCACGGTAGTGGCAGCCTCTCCGAGCCCGGTGCCGACAGCCCGGGGGTGGACGTCGCGCATCCCCGCCCGTTCCAGTTCGGGCAGCAGGGCCGGGAGCTCCTCCAGGGCCCGGGCGCCGACCAGCGCCACGAGCTGCGCGCCGGGCCGCAGCAGGCCCCGGCACCAGCCGACCAGGCGCGGCAGCGCCGCCACCGCCCGGGCGGTCACGACGTCCACCGGGCCGACCGTCCGGACCACCGCCCGCTCCTCGGCGCGGCCGCGGACCACCCGCCACCGGGCGCCGAGCTCGGCCACGACCTCCTCGAGGAACTCCACCCGCCGGGCCATCGGCTCTATCAGGGTGAGCTCCACGTCGGGCCGGGCGAGCCCCAGGGGGACGCCGGGCAGGCCGGCGCCGCTGCCGACGTCGACCACCCGGGCGCCCTCGGGCACCGCCTCGGCCACCGCGGCGCTGTTGAGGACGTGGCGCTCCCACAGTCGTGGGACCTCACGCGGCCCGATGAGCCCACGCGTCACACCGTCCCCGGCCAGCCGGGCGACGTAGCGCTCGGCGTCGGGCAGCGCGTCCCCGAACACCGAGCGGGCGACGCCGGGCGCCGGAGGCGCCCCGGCCTCCGGAGCAGCGGGCCCGGTCACCGATCCGGCAGGACCACGACGCGCCGGTTCGGCTCCTCACCCTCCGACTCGCTGTGCACCCCGGAGACCC
This sequence comes from Geodermatophilus dictyosporus, assembly GCF_900115505.1. GTDB lineage: Bacteria > Actinomycetota > Actinomycetes > Mycobacteriales > Geodermatophilaceae > Geodermatophilus > Geodermatophilus dictyosporus. The sequence continues at coordinate 76,577 of NZ_FOWQ01000007.1, forward strand.
CGGCGATGACGTCGTGGACGACCTTGCGCTCGAAGGGGTTCATCGGCACCAGGCGCTCGGCCTGCCGGCTGCCGGCGACCCGCTGCGCGGCCTCGGCGGCGAGCGAGGTGAGGTCGGCGCGGCGCTGGGCCCGGTAGCCGCCGATGTCGAGCATCAGCCGGCTGCGCACGCCGGTGGCCTGGGCCACGGCCAGCCGGGTGAGCTCCTGCAGGGCCTCCAGCACCGAGCCGTCGGAGCCCACCAGGTCCCGCAGGTCGCCGCCGACGATCGCGACCGAGGCGCGGTCGCCCTCGACGTCGAGGTCGATGTCACCGTCCACGTCGAGGATGTCGAGCAGCCGCTCGAGGTAGTCGCCGGCGACGTCGCCCTCGCGGACGAGCAGGTCGGTGCCGCTCGTCCGGGCGCCGGTGCCGGTGCCGCCGGCGGTGTCGCCGGCGATGTCGCCGTCGATGTCGACCTCGTCGGCCGGCTCGACGAGCGCGTCGGCGCTCGCCTCGTCGCGGTCGGGCAGGTCGGTGGGCCCGTCCGGCGAGGTGGCCGGCGCGGGGCTCAGGACGGCGCCGGCGGTCGCCTCGGCGGTCGCGGCGGTGTCGGAGGGCGGCTGGTGCGGAGCGCTCACGGAGGGACCTCCAGTCGGTGGGGGCAGCCGGGCGGACCCGGTGGTCGGGGGAGCCGGGCGCGCGGCGGGGGCACGCCCGGCAGGGGCGGCCGCGTGGGGCCGCCGCGGGTCAGCGGCGCTTGCGCTTCCCGCCGGTGCCCGCCGGGCGCCCGTGCGGCGCGCGGTTGGCCGGCCGGGAGCCGCCCTTGCCACCGCCGGGGCGGGCGGGGGAGGCGCCGGACGCGCTGCTGCCCGTGCCGGGCACACCCGCGGTGCCGTCGGTCCCGGCGGAGGCCGGGGCGACGCCGTCGGGGCCGGCCGGAGCAGCGTCCTTGGACAGCGTCACGCCGGGAGAGGGCGTGCCGGTGTCGCGGTCGCCGTCCTTGGCCAGGTCCACGCCGGTCGTCGCAGGGCGGCCGCCCTTGGTGCGCACCGGCTTGGCGCCGGGCTTGGGCGCGAGGGTCTTGGGGTCGACGGCGGGCTTGTCGGCCGCGGCCTTGGCCAGCGCGGCGGGGGAGCCGGGCGGGGGCAGCTTGCGCAGGATGAAGAACTGCTGGCCCAGCGTCCACAGGTTGTTGGTCATCCAGTACAGGAGGACGCCGATCGGGAAGAAGAACCCGGTGACGAACAGGCTGATCGGCATGCCGTAGAGCAGCAGCTTCTGCACCATCGCGGCCTGGCCCTCGACGGGGCCCGAGCGCCGCATGATCTGCTTCTGCGTGACGTAGGTCGTGACGCACATGACGACCATGAGGATCAGTGCGACGGTGCGGATGCCGGCCGAGCTGACGCCGGGCAGCGCGAGGATGTCGACGGCCTTCTGGCCGGTCATGTTGAACGACGAGGAGATCGGCGCGCCGAACAGCTCGGCCTTGGCCGCCTGGTCGGTGAGCTTCTCGTCCCAGCTGTAGAGACCCGGGGCACCCGGCCGCAGCCGGCGCAGGACGTGGAACAGCGCGAGGAACACCGGGATCTGCGGCAGGATCGGCAGGCAGCCGGCCAGCGGGTTGACCCCGCGCTCCTTCTGCAGCGCCATCATCGCCTGGCTGAAGCCCTGCCGGTCCGCACCGTACTGCTTGCGCAGCTTCGCGATCTCCGGCTGGATCTCCTGCATCGCCCGCTGGCTCTTCACCTGCTTGACGAACAGCGGGAAGAGGATCAGTCGCACGGTGACGACCAGGAACACGATCGACAGCGCCCAGGTGATGCCGCCGGCGGGATCGAGGAAGTTCGAGAACACCGAGTGCCACGTCTTCATGACGAAGGCGATCGCGGTGTACAGCCAGTCAAGCAACGCCAGCCTCCTGCTGCGGGGACCGGCGGTCAGCCGGTGAGGTGTCGGGGGCGGGACGACGGGCGCCGTCGGCGGCGGGCACCACGGGAGGTGCCGCTGTCCTCGACGGACGACCGGTCCCGCCGGTTCCGGCCGTCGCCCGGCCGGCGCGCGGCGCCGGCACCGGGTCGAAGCCGCCGGGGTGCCACGGCGCGCACTTCAGCAGCCGCCGCAGCGCCAGCCACGAGCCGCGGGCGGCGCCGTGCACCGCGACCGCCTCGGCGGCGTAGGCGCTGCAGGTCGGCGCGAAGCGGCAGCGCGGGGGCAGTGCCGGGCTGACGGCGCGGGAGTAGAAGCCGATGGCGCCCAGCAGGACGCGCGCGACCGGTCCCCGGCGGCGGGCCGGGCCGGCCGGCGAGGGCTCGGCGGTCACGAGGACCGCGTCCGCTCGGTCAGGACCCGGTCCAGGCCGGCGGCCAGGTCGCGCCGCAGCTCGGCGGAGGTCGCCGTCCCGGCCTCGGGCCGGGCGCGGACCACCAGGTCGGCGGTCGCGGGCAGCCGGCGCAGTTCCTCGCGGACGGCGGCGCGCAGCCGCCGGGTCACGCGGTGGCGCACCACCGAGTTGCCGACGGTCCTGCCGACGACGAAGCCCGCCCGCGGGCCGGCCGGGTCGTCCCCGGGCACGCCAGGACCCCCGGCCGCGGCGGCCGGGGGTCGGACGGGGAGGTAGTGGAGGACCATGGTCGGCCGACCGGCACGCCGGCCCGACCGGACGACCGCGGTGAACTCCGGACGCCGGCGCAGGCGGGCCTGCGCGGGCAGCACCTCAGGCGGAGAGCTTCTCGCGACCCTTGCGGCGGCGACCGGCGAGGATCGCGCGGCCCGCACGGGTGCGCATCCGCAGCCGGAAGCCGTGGGTCTTGGACCGGCGGCGGTTGTTCGGCTGGAAGGTGCGCTTGCTCACTTCGGACTCCTACGGCGGGACGTCGGCGGTGCGGCCGGCCGGTGGGCAGGCACGCGCGCGGACCGGCGGCAGGGCTGCGCCCGGGCCGGTCCACGGACTCCGCCAAGCATAACCCGAGGACCGCACCCCTCGGGACGCCGTCCCCGGCCCGGCGGCCCCGCCGCACGCCGACCGGACAGGCTCCCCCCGCGGGGCGGACACGCGGTGTCGGCGCGCCGACGGGCGGGCGACGACACGCCGACCGACACGCGCACCGGGCGTCCCACGGGCACCCGGGCGTCGTTGCCGGGCTGTGGACGGGGCTGTTAGCGTCGCCGTCGCTCCGGTCCGGGCAACTCCGCCCGCTCCCGGCAGCCGACCACCCGGTCGACCGACCGCCGTCCGCCCCGAGCCGTCTCCGACCTCCCTCCCGACCAGCGACGACGCCGTCACGGCCTGACATCCCCAGGTCGACAAGGCGCCCTGTCGCCGATCGTGCACAGCCTGTGGACACTCGTGTGGAACCCCTGTGTCCGGATGTCCACAAGCGGACAGCTGCGGCGCGGGACGCCGGGGCCGGACACGGGGACGACACAGCTTGGGGAGGACACGGTCATGGCCGATGCCACGGTGGACCTGGCGGAGGTCTGGGACTCGGTCCGCGAGCGGCTGGCCACCAGCCTGACCCGTCAGCAGAACGCGATGCTCAACCTCACCCGGCCGGTGGGCCTGGTGGGCGGCACCGCGGTGCTGGCCGCCCCGAACGAGTTCACCCAGACCGTGCTCGAGTCGCGGATGCGCCGGGTGCTGGCCGAGGCGCTGTCCGAGCAGCTCGGCCGCGACATCGGCGTCGCCATCCAGCTCGAGGACGTCCCGGCCGACACCGCCGCGCCACCGGCCCCGCAGCCCACCCGCCGGCCGTGGACGCCGTCCGCCGACCTGTCCTCCGACGAGGAGCGCGAGCGGGCCGACGACGGCCGCAGCGCGTTCGGCGTCCGCAGCGACGCCCGCCCCCTGGACCGGCCCGCCGGAGCCGCGAGCGGCTACGAGCCCGCGCCCGGCTTCGACACGGCTGGCTACGACGCCCCCGCCTACGACGGCCCGGCCTACGACACCCCGTCCTACGACGGCCCGCCCTACGACCAGCCCGCGGCCGGTGCCCCGGCCGGCGATCGCGGCGGGGCCGAGGAGTGGGGCGCCACCGACTGGAGCCCGGCCGGCCGCGGTCGCGGAACCGGCCGCCGGCGCGGCGTGCGCCCGGGCGAGGGCGCCGAGGTGCTGCCCTTCGACCTCGGCGACGACCTCCCGCCCGCGCCCGAGGAGGACCCGGCCCCTCGGCGGGGCGGCGGCCGGGCCGGGGGCAGCGCCGTCCCGCTGTTCGGCGACCGGCGCCCGCCCGCCGGCCAGGACCCCGGGCTCAACCCCAAGTACGTCTTCGACAGCTTCGTCATCGGCAACAGCAACCGGTTCGCCCACGCCGCCGCGGTCGCCGTCGCCGAGGCCCCGGCACGCGCCTACAACCCGCTGTTCGTCTACGGCGACTCCGGGCTGGGCAAGACCCACCTGCTGCACGCGATCGGGCACTACGCGGCGCGGATGTTCCCCAACGTGCGGGTGCGCTACGTGAGCACCGAGGAGTTCACCAACGAGTTCATCAACCTGGTGCACTCCGGCCGGGCCGAGGACTTCCGCCGCCGCTACCGCGACATCGACTTCCTGCTCATCGACGACATCCAGTTCCTGGAGCGCGCCGAGCGGACGCAGGAGGAGTTCTTCCACACCTTCAACACGCTGCACAACGCCAGCAAGCAGATCGTCATCACCTCCGACCGGGCGCCGAAGAAGCTGACGACGCTGGAGGACCGGCTGCGCACGCGGTTCGAGTGGGGTCTCATCACCGACGTCCAGGCGCCGGACCTGGAGACCCGCATCGCGATCCTGCGGAAGAAGGCCTACGGCGAGCGGCTGCAGGCGCCCGACCCGGTGCTGGAGTTCATCGCCAGCAAGGTGCAGACCAACATCCGCGAGCTCGAGGGCGCGCTGATCCGGGTCACCGCGTTCGCGTCGCTGAACAAGCAGCAGGTGGACCTGCCGCTGGCCGAGCTGGTGCTCAAGGACCTGATCAGCGACGAGCAGGGGCCGCAGATCACCGCGGCGATCATCATGGCGGCCACCGCGGAGTACTTCTCCGTGACCATGGAGGAGCTGCAGGGCGCCAACCGCAGCCGAACGCTGGTCAACGCCCGCCAGATCGCCATGTACCTGTGCCGCGAGCTCACCGAGCTGTCCCTGCCGCGGATCGGCGCCTCCTTCGGCGGCAAGGACCACACCACGGTCATGCACGCCGTCAAGAAGATCACCAACCTGATGAGCGAGCGGCGGGCGACGTACACGCAGGTCACCGAGCTGACCGCCCGCATCAAGAGCCGCGCCCGGCAGTAGCGCGCCGACGGTGTGCGCTCACGCGCGGTCCTGCCGTCAGGAACCGCGCACCAGCGCACGGCGTCGCCCCCGACCGGCCCCCGCCGTCCACTTCCGGGACCGCGCCGGCCCGCGGGCTGTCCACAACCGGGAGAGGGTGGGGACACATCCGAGGACCGCGTCCTCGCAGGCATCCGGGCCGGTCGGGCACCCCACCGCTGTCGACAGGTCGCCGAGTTGTCCCCAGGGATGTGCACACCCTGGGGAGATCGTGATCCCCGTGTGATCCCGGTGGCCGCGACGGCCGTGGGGGGCGGTCCCGTCCCCAGGCCACTCCCCAGGTGTGCACGGAGCGTCACACGACCGTGGCGACCTGCGCTTTCGTCCTGCCAGGGGACCGCCGTCCACCGTCGCACCGGGCCCGTCCACGCCCACCGGACGGCGGCCGGAGGGCGACCTGGGCACGGACTGGGGATCGGACGTGGGGGAGCGGGGGACAGCAGGTGGACTGCGGGCGGTCGGTGTGCACACCCGTCGAGATGTCCACGTGTCGACAACAGGAGGAGGTCGGTTGCCCACACGGGACCAACACGTCGACTCGTGGCCTGACCTGCACGAAGGGCCTCGATCCCCAGCTTCCACACCGGTGATGACGGAGATGAGGGAGATAGATCCAGGTTTTCTCGAACCCCAGTAGGGGTGGGGAAGCGCTGGCTGGAGGGCCTGGAGCGGACAGCGGGACGCCTGATCGGGTCCCGGGTTCCCCCGTGCGTGCCCCGACGGGCACGATGAACCGCGCAGGACGCATCGAGCACCGTCCCCGGGCTGCACGGACGCCGGGGAGCGGAGGTGCGCAGACGACAGCAGTGGACCGTGCAGAGCTGGGGTGGGTCGGTCATGGAGTTCCGGGTGACACGCGAGGTGCTCGCCGATGCCGTCGCGTGGACGGCGCGCAGCCTGCCGCCGCGCCCGTCGGTGCCGGTGCTCGCCGGCATCCTGCTCGAGGTCGACGGCAGCCAGCTGTCGGTCTCCGGCTTCGACTACGAGGTCTCCGCGCGCGCGGAGGTCGACGTGCAGGCCAGCGAGAGCGGCCGCACGCTCGTCCCCGGCCGGCTGCTCGCCGAGATCACCCGCGCGCTGCCCCCACACCCGGTCGACGTCCGCGCCGAGGGCCCCCGGCTGTCGATCACCTGTGGCAACGCGCGGTTCAGCCTCCCCACGCTGCCGGCCGAGGACTACCCCTCGCTGCCGTCGATGCCCTCGTCGGCCGGGGTCGTCGACAGCGACGTCTTCGCCGAGGCGGTGGGCCAGGTCGCCGTCGCCGCGGGCCGGGACGACACCCTCCCGATGCTCACCGGCGTCCGGCTGGAGATCGACGACGACCGGGTGACCCTGGCCGCCACCGACCGCTACCGCCTGGCGGTGCGCGAGTTCGCCTGGCGCCCCGAGACGCCGGGACTGTCGGCCGCCGTCCTGGTGCCCGCCCGCACGCTCGCCGACGCCGCCCGCACGCTGACCAGCGGCCCGGAGATCGTCGTCTCGCTGTCCTCGGGCGGCTCGGGCGAGGGCATCCTCGGCCTGTCGGGCAAGGACCGGCAGACCACCACCCGGCTGCTGGACGCCGAGTTCGTCAAGTACCGGGCGATCATGCCGACCGACTCCAGCGCCAACGCGACGCTGCCGGTCGTGCAGTTCACCGACGCCGCCAAGCGCGTCGCCCTGGTCGCCGAGCGTGGCACGCCGCTGCGCTGCGAGTTCACCCCCGGCCAGGTCACCCTGCGCGCCGGCGGCAGCGACGACGAGGGGCAGGCCGAGGAGCGCTGCGACGTCGAGTTCGACGGCGACCCGCTGACCATCGGCTTCAACCCGACCTTCCTGCTCGACGGGCTGGCCGCGGTGCACACGAGCCGGGCGCGGATGGACTTCACCAGCCCGCTCAAGCCCGCCGTCCTCTCCGGGGTGGAGGACCCGGCCGCCGCCGACGCCGACGGCGCGCGGGCCTCCGCCGACCGGCCGGGCAGCTACCGCTACCTGATCATGCCGGTGCGGCTGCCGGGCTGACGGCGGACCACCTCCACCGCCGCGCGGGTCCCCGCAGGAGGGCGGCGCGAGAGGTGTCCCGCCCCTCCGGGGAGGGCACCGCACACCTCGGGCAGCGCACCGTCGCGTGCGCCCGTGCCATGACGACCGCGAGGGAAGGACTGAGCCGTGCAGCTGGGGCTGATCGGGCTGGGCAAGATGGGCGGCAACATGGCCGAGCGGCTGCGCCGCGGCGGTCACGAGGTGGTCGGCTACGACCGCGCGCCCGGCAGGCGGGACGTCGACAGCCTCGAGGCGCTGGTGGGCGCGCTGTCGGCTCCGCGCGTGGTGTGGGTGATGGTCCCGGCCGGTGAGCCGACGCGGCAGACCGTGCGCGAGCTCGGCGAGCTGCTCGAGGCCGGCGACGTCGTCGTCGACGGCGGCAACTCCAAGTACACCGACGACAAGGTGCACGCCGAGCTGCTGGGCGAGAAGGGCATCGGCTACGTCGACGCCGGTGTCTCCGGCGGCGTCTGGGGCCTGGAGAACGGCTACGCGCTGATGGTCGGCGGCAGCAGGGAGGACGTCGCCAAGGTGCAGCCGGTGTTCGACGCACTGCGGCCGCCGTCGCCGACCGACGAGTCGGGCGAGGCCCTCCCTGGTGCCGGGTTCGTGCACGCCGGCCCGGTGGGCGCCGGCCACTACGCGAAGATGGTCCACAACGGCATCGAGTACGCGCTCATGCAGGCCTACGGTGAGGGCTACGAGCTGCTGGCCGCCGTCGACCTGGTCGAGGACGTGCCGGGCGTCGTCGCCTCCTGGACCCAGGGCACCGTCATCCGCTCCTGGCTGCTGGACCTGCTGGTCCGCGCGCTGCAGGAGGACCCGACCCTGGAGAAGATCAGCGGCTACGCCGAGGACTCCGGCGAGGGCCGGTGGACGGTCATGGAGGCCATCGACCACGCCGTCCCCATGCCGGCGATCGCCGCGTCGCTGTTCGCCCGCTTCTCCTCGCGGCAGGACGACTCGCCGACGATGAAGGCGGTCGCGGCGCTGCGCAACCAGTTCGGCGGGCACGCGGTGCACGCCGTCCGGGCCCAGGAGGTCGAGCGCCCGGCGTGAGGAAGGACCACCCTCCCCCCCACGCCCCGCACGCCCGGCGCGGGCGGGTCTGAGGTGTACGTGCGGCACCTCCAGCTCGTCGACTTCCGCAACTGGGAGAAGGTCGACCTGGCGCTGGGCCCGGGCCCGACGGTGGTCGTCGGGCGCAACGGGGAGGGCAAGACCAACCTCGTCGAGGCGGTGGGCTACCTCGCGACGATGAGCAGCCACCGGGTGTCGGCCGACGCCCCGCTGGTGCGCCACGGCGCCGCACAGGCCGTCGTCCGCGCGGCGCTGCGCCGGGAGGACCGCGAGCTGCTCGTCGAGGTCGAGGTCAACCCCGGGCGGGCGAACCGGGTGCGGGTCAACCGCGCGGCGCTGCCGCGTCCCCGCGAGCTGCTCGGCCTGGTCACCAGCGTACTGTTCGCGCCCGAGGACCTCGCCCTGGTGCGCGGCGACCCCGCCGAGCGGCGCCGCTTCCTCGACGACCTGCTGGTCAGCCGCACGCCCCGGCTCGCGGGGGTGCGCAGCGACTACGAGCGCGTGCTGAAGCAGCGCAACGCGCTGCTCAGGACCGCCCGGATGGCGCGCGGCGACGCGCTGGCCACCCTCGACGTGTGGGACGCCCACCTCGTCGAGCTCGGCGGCCAGCTGCTCGCCGCCCGGCTGGCGCTGGTCGCCGACCTCGCCCCGCACGTGGCGCACGCCTACGCCGCCGTCGCCGGACCCGGCGCGGCACCGGCCGGTCTGGGCTACGCCAGCAGCGTGCCCCTGGCCGGCGACGGGACGCCGCCGGCCAGGGGGACGGCGACGCCGCCGGCCGCCGAGCTGGCGGCGGCGCTGCGCGCGCGGGTGGCCGAGCGCCGGCGCGACGAGGTCGACCGCGGCGTGACGCTGGTCGGCCCGCACCGCGACGACCTGGTGCTGCACCTGGGCCCGGCGCCGGCCAAGGGCTTCGCCAGCCACGGCGAGTCCTGGTCGCTGGCGCTGGCGCTCAAGCTCGGCTGCTTCGCCCTGCGGCGCGCCGACGGCGAGGAGCCGATCCTGGTCCTGGACGACGTGTTCGCCACCCTCGACGCCGGGCGGCGGGCCGCGCTCACCGACGTCGCCCGGTCGGCCGAGCAGACGCTCATCACCGCGGCCGTCCTCGACGACGTGCCCGAGGAGCTGAGGGGAGCCCGCGTGGAGGTCTCCGGGGGGACGGCGACGCCGGTGGAGACGGTGCCCGGTGGCTGAGGACCGCCAGGCCCGGCCCAGCGACATCGCGCGCGCGGCGCTGGAGGCGGCCCGCGCGGCCTCGGCGGCGCGTCCCGCACCCACCCGCCGGCGGGTGGCCGGTCCCCGGCGGAAGTGGACCGGCCCACGGCCCGGCGACGACGACCCGCAGCCCCTGGCCCGCCTCGTCGACTCGCTGGTCAGCACGCAGGACTGGACCGAGCAGACCCGGGTGGGCGCGGTCTTCGGCCGCTGGTCGGCGCTGGTCGGCCCGGACATCGCCGCCCACTGCCGCCCCGAGACGCTCACCGAGGGCGAGCTGCTCGTCGTCGCCGAGTCCACCGCGTGGGCCACCCAGCTGCGGCTGCTGGCCCCGACGATCCTGGCCCGGCTGCGCGCGCAGGTGGGCGGGGACGTCGTGACCCGGCTGCGCGTTGTCGGACCGACGGCCCCCAGCTGGAAGAAGGGCCCGCGGTCGGTCCGCGGGCGGGGGCCGCGCGACACGTACGGATGAGGACGGTGCCCCGATGAGCAGCCCGCACAGCCACGACGACGACGACCAGCGCCCGCGGGACGAGGAGCCCGGCGGCCGGCAGGAGCCGGTGCACCTGGGCAAGGGCGACCGCGGCCCGGCGTCGGGGGACGGCGGCAGCGGGCCGGGCACGTGGCAGCCGCCGGGCTGGGACCTGCCGCCGGCCGAGCCCGAGCGCCGTCCCGAGGAGCCGCCGCCGGCCGCACCACCCGGTCCGACCCCGGCCTGGGGCGGCCGGCCGCGGACGCCGTCGGTCGCCGAGCAGGTGTTCCGGTACCAGGGCGACACCGTGGGCGCGCAGAGCTGGGCGCTGCAGCACGGCTGGACCGTCTCCGACGGCACCGCGCCGGAGGACGCCGTCCTCGCCGAGCTGGTGGCCAGCGCCCCGGTGCGCACCGCCAGGGAGCACCGCGCCGCCGGGGTGATGCGCGGCCGGGCCGGGGCGCTGGACCTGGTCGCCTTCGACGTCGTGTTCGTGGACAGGCGGCGCACCGTGCCGCAGTGGGCGGTCACCGCGGCGCCGGTGCTGCTGCCGCTGCCGGGCCTGCGGCTCTCGCCGGCCCGGTTCTGGCGGCACCGCACCGGCGGGCTGGTGCCGGTGCCCAGCGGCGACGAGGTCTTCGACGCCCGCTGGGTGCTGCTCGCTGCCGAGGAGGGGGAGGCGGTGCGGCGGCTGGTGGCCGACCAGGCGGTGCGCGGGCTGCTCATGGGCACCGACGACGGCGACGAGTTCTGGACCGCCGCCGGCCACCTCGCCGCCGTCCGGCCCGACGGCCACCGGCCCGAGCTGCTCGAGCACCACGCCCGGCTGCTCACCGCGATGGTCGCCGCGCTCGCCGGCGCGGCCTGAGCCCGGGGGCCGGGCGTGACCGACCCCGGCGGGACCCCGGCACCCGCGCCGGCCGCGGGGCTGCGCGAGCTGCTGCCGCTGGTCCGGCCGCACCGGCGGCCGCTGCTGCTGGCCGCCGGGCTGTCGCTCGTGGGCGCGGCCGCGGCCCTGGCCCAGCCGGTGCTGGTCGGCCGGGTCATCTCGGCGGTGGGCGCGGGCCGGCCGCTGCTGCCCGCCGTGGCCGCGCTCGTGCTGGTCCTCGTCGCCGGGGCCGTGCTGAACGCCGCGCAGTCCTACCTGCTGCAGCGCACCGGTGAGGGTGTCGTCCTCACCACCCGGCGGGTGCTGGCCGACCGGCTGCTGCGGCTGCCCGTGGCCGAGTACGACCGCCGGCGCACCGGCGACCTGATGTCCCGGGTCGGCGCCGACACCACGCTGCTGCGCGCCACGGTCACCTCCGGGGTGGTCGAGGTGGCCGGCTCGGTGGTGGTCGCGGTCGGCGCGCTGGTGGCCATGGCGCTGGTCGACGTATGGCTGCTGCTGGTGACGGTGACCTCCGTCGCGGTGGGCCTGGCCGTGGTGGTGGCCTCCAGCCGGCGCGTGCGGCGGCTGTCGCAGCGGGCCCAGGAGGAGGTCGGGGCGATGACGGCGGCCGTCGAGCGGGCGCTCTCGGCGGTGCGGACGATCCGGGCCAGCGGCGCGACGGCGCGGGAGGTGGCCGGCGTGGGCGACAGCGCCGGGCGGGCCTACCGGGCCGGCGTCTCGGTCGCCCGGCTGGAGGCGCTGGTGCAGCCGGCCGGCATGGTCGCCGTCCAGGGGGCGTTCCTCGCCGTCCTCGGGCTGGGCGGGTACCGGGTGGCCACCGGCTCGATCGCCGTCGCCGACCTGGTCGCGTTCATCCTCTACCTGTTCCTGCTGGTCATGCCGCTGGGCCAGGCGATCGGGGCGTGGACACAGCTGCAGACCGGGCTGGGCGCGCTGGCCCGCATCCAGGACGTCCTCGGCCTCGAGCCCGAGCGCGCGGAGGCCGCCGAGGTGGGCGGGGCGACGGTGGCGCCCCGGACGGCGGCGCCCGGTGTGCCGCTGCTGGAGCTCGACGACGTCTCGTTCGCCTACCCCGACGGCACGGAGGTGCTGCGCGGGGTCTCCCTCACCGTGCCGGCCGGGAGCCGGGTGGCGCTGGTGGGTCCGTCGGGGGCGGGCAAGTCGACGGTGCTGGCGCTGGTCGAGGGCTTCTACCCGCTCAGCGGCGGCACGATCCGGTGGGCCGGCACCGACGTCCGGGAGCTGCCGCGGGCGGCGCTGCGCGCGCAGCTGGGCTACGTCGAGCAGGAGGCGCCGGTGCTGGCCGGCACGGTGCGGGAGAACCTGCTGCTGGCCGCGCCGCACGCCGCCGACGACGAGCTGTGGGCGGTGCTGGCCGACGTCGGGCTGACCGGGGTGGTGCAGCGCTCACCGCGGGGCCTGGACGTGCCGGTCGGTGACGAGGGCGTCCTGCTGTCGGGCGGCGAGCGGCAGCGGCTGGCCATCGCCCGGTCCCTGCTGGCCCGCCCGGCGCTGCTGCTGCTCGACGAGCCCACCGCCAGCCTCGACGCCCGCAACGAGGGCCTGCTGCGCGAGACGCTCGCCGCCGCGGCCGCCGACCGGGCGCTGCTCGTCGTCGCCCACCGGCTGTCCACCGTGCTCGACAGCGACCAGATCGTCGTCCTGGACGCGGGCCGAGTCGTCGCCCGCGGCACCCACGGCGAGCTGGTCGGGACCAGCCCCCTCTACCGCGAGCTCGCCGCCGCCCAGCTGCTGGTCTGACGCGGCGACGATCAGGTGACCTGGTGCTTGAGCGTCCTCCCCGACGGTGGGCGGTCGGGGAGGACGTGCTGCGGCGCGGGAGGACGTCCCCCGTCACGCAGCGCGGCCGGTCGCGGCCCGCTCGTCGCCGGCGTCGAGCGCCTCGGCGGCGCGGCAGATGTTGCGGATCATGCTGCCGAAGACGATCCCGTGGAACGGCGAGATGCTCCACCAGTACGCCTGCCCGGCCAGGCCGAGCGGGTGGAAGGTGGCCTTCTGCCGCAGCCGGGTGCGCCCGGCGTCCCCACGTTCCACGTGGAACTCGAGCCAGGCGAGGCCCGGCACCCGCATCTCCGCGCGCAGCCGCAGCAGCCGGCCCTCCTCGAGCTCCTCGACCCGCCACCAGTCCAGGGCGTCGCCCACGTAGAGGTCCCGGGGGTCGCGCCGGCCGCGGCGCAGCCCGACACCGCCCACCGCGCGGTCCAGCCAGCCGCGCACCTCCCAGGCCAGCGGGAAGCTGTACCAGCCGGTCTCCCCCCCGATGCCCTCGACGACCCGCCACAGCGAGTCCGGCGAGGCGTCGGTCTCGCGGGTCCGCTCGTCGAGGTAGAGGCTGCCGCCGGCCCAGTCGGGGTCGCTGGGCAGCGGGTCCGACGGCGCCCCCGGCACCGACGCGCCGGTCCACCGGGTGTCGACGGCGTTGTTGCGGACCTTCAGCACCGCCAGCCGCACCGCCTCGTCGAAGCCGAGCAGGCCCTCGGGCGGGTCGGGCACGTACTGCGCGATGTCGTGCTCCTTGCAGACGACGGTGTTGCGCAGGGACTCCACCAGCGGCCGCGCGATGCCCGCCGGGACCGGCGTGATGACGCCGACCCAGTGGCTCGACAGTGACGGCGTGAAGATCGGCACCGGCAGGATCCGTCGCCGCGGCAGCCCGGTGACCTCGGCGTAGCGCTGCATCATCGTCGCGTAGTCCATGACGTCGGGGCCGCCGATGTCGAAGCAGCGGTGCACGTCGGGCGGCAGCGTGGCGCAGCCGACCAGGTAGCGCAGGACGTCGCGGATGGCGATCGGCTGGATCCGGCTGTGCACCCACCGGGGGGTGATCATCACCGGCAGCCGCTCGGTGAGGTAGCGCAGCATCTCGAAGGACACCGAGCCCGAGCCCAGGACGACCGCCGCGCGCAGGACCACCGTCGGCACCCCGGAGGCCAGCAGGACCCGCGCCACCTCGGTGCGGCTGCGCAGGTGGGGGGAGAGCTCCTCGTCCTCCGGCTCGAGCCCGCCGAGGAAGACCAGCCGGCCGACGCCGGCCTCGCGCACCGCGCCGGCCGTGACCTCCGCCGACCGCCGTTCCGTGGCCTCGAACTCCGGGCCGCTGCCGAGGGAGTGGATGAGGTAGTAGACGACGTCGACGCCGGCGCAGGCGCGGGTCACCGCGTCGGCGTCGGTGGCGTCGGCCTCGGCGACCTGCACCTGCCCGATCCAGGGCCGGTCGCGCAGCTTCTGCGGCGCGCGGGTCAGCACGCGGACGCGGTGGCCGGCGGCGAGGAGCTCGGGGACGAGGCGGCCGCCCACGTAGCCGGTGGCGCCGGTGACCAGACAGGTGAGTGCACGCTCGGCGGGCTGCATGTCGACCAGTCTGGGAGCCGGGCGCGGACGGCGCCGTCCGGTCGACCGGCCCAGCGTCCCTGGACGGGCGTGTCGAGCCCCCGCCCAACACGGGTGGTACAGCCGGTGCCTCCAGTGGCGCAGGGGCGACGTCAGGGCGTGGACGGCGTCGTTCCTGTCGGTGCACCCGGTAACATGGAGGCCAGGAATCCCCAGCATCCGGCTCAGCGGCGCTGTGCGCCCTCGGGACCCCTCCCGCAGGGAGGCCCCCGCGTGCCGGCAGCGTGACAGAAGGGCCCCACGTGGTCGCTCGACCGAAGACCGAGAACTCCTACTCCGGCAGCTCCATCACCGTCCTCGAGGGGCTCGAGGCGGTCCGCAAGCGCCCCGGCATGTACATCGGGTCGACCGGTGAGCGCGGCCTGCACCACATGGTGTGGGAGGTCGTCGACAACGCCGTCGACGAGGCGCTGGCCGGCTACTGCGACACGGTCCGGGTGACCCTGCTGGCCGACGGCGGGGTGCGCGTCGAGGACAACGGCCGCGGCATCCCGGTCGACGTGCACCCGGTCGAGAAGCGGCCCACCGTCGAGGTGATCATGACGGTGCTGCACGCGGGCGGGAAGTTCGACGGCAAGAGCTACGGCGTCTCCGGCGGTCTGCACGGCGTCGGCGTCACCGTCGTCAACGCGCTGTCCACGCGGCTGGACGTCACCGTCTGGCGCGACGGCACCCAGTGGCAGCAGTCCTACGCCGAGGCCAAGCCCGGCCCGCTGGAGAAGGTGGGCCCGACCACCCGGCGCGGCACCGCGATCACGTTCTGGGCCGACGGCGGCATCTTCGAGACGACGACCTACTCGTTCGACACGATCGACCGCCGGCTCCAGGAGATGGCCTTCCTCAACGCCGGCCTGACCATCGTCCTGCGCGACGAGCGCCCCGGGCACGGCAAGGCCGAGACCGGTGTGGGCGAGGAGTCGCTGGCGACCCTGGCGGCCCCGGTGGAGGCCGACGAGCAGGCCTTCGAGCCGACCGAGGTCACCTACCGGTACGACGGCGGCCTCGTCGACTTCGTCGCCCACCTCAACCGGCGCAAGACCGCGATCCACAAGTCGGTCATCGGCTT
Organism: Geodermatophilus dictyosporus; assembly: GCF_900115505.1. Classification (GTDB taxonomy): domain Bacteria; phylum Actinomycetota; class Actinomycetes; order Mycobacteriales; family Geodermatophilaceae; genus Geodermatophilus; species Geodermatophilus dictyosporus. Next base: position 92,030 of record NZ_FOWQ01000007.1, read on the forward strand.
CTCCGCCGAGGGCACCGGCAAGAACGACATGGCGATGTCGGTCGACGTCGCGATGCAGTGGTCCGACGCCTACTCCGAGTCGGTGCACACCTTCGCCAACGTGATCAACACCCACGAGGGCGGCACCCACGAGGAGGGCTTCCGCGCGGCGCTCACCTCCATCGTCAACCGGTACGCGGTGGACAAGAAGCTGCTCAAGGAGAAGGACGACAAGCTCACCGGCGACGACATCCGCGAGGGTCTGGCCGCGATCGTCTCGGTGAAGCTGGGCGACCCGCAGTTCGAGGGACAGACCAAGACCAAGCTCGGCAACACCGAGGTCAAGGGCTTCGTGCAGCGGATCTGCAACGAGCAGATCGGCCACTGGTTCGAGTCCAACCCGACCGAGGCCAAGACCATCATCACCAAGGCCGCCTCGGCGGCCCGGGCCCGCCGCGCCGCGCAGGACGCCCGCAAGCTCGCCCGCAAGAGCCTGCTGTCGGTCAGCGGCCTGCCGGGGAAGCTGGCCGACTGCCGGTCCACCGACCCGCGCAACTCCGAGGTCTACATCGTCGAGGGTGACTCCGCCGGTGGTTCGGCGAAGTCCGGCCGCGACTCGATGTACCAGGCGATCCTGCCGATCCGCGGGAAGATCATCAACGTCGAGAAGGCGCGCATCGACCGGGTGCTGAAGAACACCGAGGTCCAGTCGATGATCACCGCCTTCGGCACCGGCATCCACGACGAGTTCGACATCACCAAGCTGCGCTACCACAAGATCGTGCTGATGGCCGACGCCGACGTCGACGGGCAGCACATCAGCACGCTGCTGCTGACGCTGCTGTTCCGCTTCATGCGGCCGCTGGTCGAGGGGCAGTACGTCTACCTGGCCAAGCCCCCGCTGTACAAGATCAAGTGGGGCGGCAAGGTGGGTGACGAGTACGCCTACAGCGACAAGGAGCGCGACGCGGTCGTGCGGGCCGGCGTCGAGGGCGGCCGCAAGATCAAGGACGAGATGATCCAGCGGTTCAAGGGGCTCGGCGAGATGAACGCCAGCGAGCTGTGGGAGACCACGATGAACCCGGAGACGCGGATCCTCCGCCAGGTCACCCTGGAGGACGCCGCCGCCGCCGACGAGATCTTCAGCGTGCTGATGGGCGAGGACGTCGAGGCCCGCCGCAGCTTCATCACCCGCAACGCCAAGGACGTCCGCTTCCTCGACGTCTGATGTAAGGACCCCCGTGCCCCCCACTGCTCGCTCGCTCGCAGCGGGCCCCTGCACGGGGGCCACCTCGACTCAGCCACCGTGCGATGGACCATGAGGACCTGAAGTGACCGAGACACCAGCCCGCGACCGCGTCGAGGCGGTCGACCTCCAGCAGGAGATGCAGCGCAGCTACATCGACTACGCGATGAGCGTGATCGTGGGGCGCGCGCTGCCCGAGGTCCGCGACGGGCTCAAGCCGGTGCACCGGCGGGTCCTGTTCGCCATGTACGACCAGGGTTTCCGCCCCGACCGTGGGTACGTGAAGTGCGCCCGCCCGGTCGCCGAGGTGATGGGCAACTACCACCCGCACGGTGACTCGGCGATCTACGACGCCCTCGTGCGGCTGGCCCAGCCCTGGTCGATGCGCTACCCGCTGATCGACGGCCAGGGGAACTTCGGCTCGCCGGGCAACGACCCGGCGGCGGCCATGCGGTACACCGAGTGCCGGCTGACGCCGCTGGCCATGGAGATGCTCGCCGGCATCGACGAGGAGACCGTCGACTTCCAGGGCAACTACGACGGCCGCACCGAGGAGCCGGTCGTCCTGCCCTCGCGCATCCCCAACCTGCTGATCAACGGCTCCGCCGGCATCGCGGTCGGCATGGCCACCAACATGCCGCCGCACAACCTGCGGGAGGTCGCCGAGGCCGTCTTCTGGATGCTCGACCACCCCGAGGCCGAGCCGGAGGAGGCCCTGACCGCGTGCATGGAGCGGATCAAGGGCCCCGACTTCCCGACGCACGGCCTCATCGTCGGCCGCGAGGGCATCGAGGACGCCTACCGCACCGGTCGCGGCTCGGTGCGGATGCGCGCCGTCGTCACGGTGGAGGAGGACTCCCGCGGCCGGGTGCAGCTCGTCGTCACGGAGCTGCCCTACCAGGTCAACCCGGACAACCTCGCCGAGGCGATCGCCGAGGGGGTCCGGGAGGGGCGCCTGCAGGGCATCAGCGAGATCGCCGACGAGTCCAGCGACCGCGTCGGGCGCCGGCTGGTCATCACCCTGCGCCGCGACGCCGTCGCCAAGGTCGTGCTGAACAACCTCTACAAGCACACCCAGCTGCAGACGTCCTTCGGCTGCAACATGCTCTCCATCGTCGACGGCGTGCCGCGCACGCTGCGCCTCGACGAGCTGGTCCGCAACTGGGTCCACCACCAGATCGAGGTCATCCAGCGGCGCACCCGCTACCGGCTGCGCAAGGCCGAGGAGCGCGCGCACATCCTGCGCGGCTACGCCAAGGCCCTCGACCAGCTCGACGCGGTCATCGCCCTCATCCGCAGCAGCGAGTCCGCGGACGCCGCGCGCACCGGCCTGATGGAGCTGCTGGACGTCGACGAGATCCAGGCGGTCTCGATCCTCGACCTGCAGCTGCGCCGGCTGGCGGCCCTCGAGCGGCAGCGGATCCTCGACGAGCTGGCCGAGATCGAGGCCCGCATCGCCGACCTGCAGGCCATCCTCGACTCCCCGGAGCGGCAGCGGCAGATCGTCCGCGACGAGCTCGGCGAGATCGTCGCGAAGTACGGCGACGACCGGCGCACGCAGTTCGTCGCCAACGACGGCGACGTGTCGATGGAGGACCTCATCGCGGAGGAGGAGGTCGTCGTCACCATCACCCGCACCGGCTACGCGAAGCGCACCAAGAGCGACCTCTACCGGTCGCAGCGTCGTGGCGGCAAGGGCGTGATGGGGGCCCAGCTCAAGCAGGACGACCTCGTCGACCACTTCTTCGTAGGCTCCACCCACGACTGGATCCTGTTCTTCACCAACAAGGGCCGGGTCTACCGGGCCAAGGCCTACGAGCTGCCCGAGGCCAACCGCACGGCCCGCGGCGCGCACGTGGCCAACATCCTGGCCTTCCAGCCCGACGAGAAGATCGCTCAGGTCATGCAGATCAAGGACTACGGGGTCGCCCCGTACCTGGTCCTGGCCACGGCGAACGGGCAGGTGAAGAAGACCCGGCTGGCCGACTTCGACTCCCCGCGCAGCGGCGGCGTCATCGCCGTCAACCTGCGCGAGAGCGACGAGCTGGTCGGCGCCGCGCTCATCGACCCCGAGCAGGACCTGCTGCTGGTCACCCGCAAGGCGATGTCGATCCGGTTCAAGGCCGACGACGCCACCCTGCGGCCGATGGGCCGGGCCACCGAGGGCGTGCGCGGCATCTCGCTGAGCTCCGACGACCAGCTGCTGTCGATGATGGTCGTCGAGGAGGGCGTCGACGTCCTGGTGGCCACCGAGCGCGGCTTCGCCAAGCGCACCGGCATCGAGAACTACCCGCCGCAGGGCCGCGGCGGCAAGGGCGTGCTCACCGCCGACCCCAAGGCGCGCAAGGGCAACCTGGTCGGGGCCCTGGCGGTGCGGCTGGGGGACGAGCTGTACGCCATCACCTCCGGCGGCGGGGTCATCCGAACCCCGGTCAACGGCGTGCGCCACAACAAGGACCGGGCCACCATGGGTGTCAAGCTCATGAACTTGCCCGAGGACGTGACGATCGTGGCGATCGCCCGGACGACGGACAACGACGAGCCCGCCGCCTAGGGTGAGAGCGGGAGCACGGTGGGTCGTGGCCGCGTGCCACGGCTCCCGCCGGCGCCCTGACGGGAACGACCGGCGCCCGGGCGCCTCCGGCTCCGCGCCGGGACACCCGGGCGCGAGGACGCGGCGAGGGCCGCAGGCGAACGGGAGACGAGCATGAGCGACCGGCCGCAGGCGGTGCGCACGGGCACCCGCCCGGACGGCGCACCCGGGGCGGACAGGGCGCCCGACGGGGACCCGGCGGCCCCGGGCGGTCCCGCCGCGGGCAGCCAGGCCGTCGGCGCCTCGGCCGCGGGGGCGGGCACCGCACCGGTGGGCGCCCCGCCCACGGGCAGCGTGCCGCTCGCCAAGCCCGCCACCGGGCAGGCACCCGTCCAGGCACCGTCGCAGTCACCTGTCCAGTCACCGGTCCAGGCGCCGACCGGGCCCGCCGTCCCGCCGGCGGGCGCGCCGCAGGGCGGATCGTCGGGCACCACCCAGTCGATCACCCCGGCGGCCGCCGCGGCGGCTCCGCCGCCGGCCGGCGCCCGCGGCCAGCAGGCCGGTGGCCAGCAGGCCGGCGGGAAGGCGCCCAAGCGCGGCCCCCGCGGACCGCGCCGCGCGCGCCTGCAGTTGCGGCACATCGACACCTGGTCGGCGCTGAAGATCTCGCTGGTCCTGTCGATCGCGATGTTCTTCATCTGGATGGTCGCCGTCGGCATCCTCTACGGCGTCCTCTCGGGTGTCGGCGTCTTCGACACCCTCAACGACCTGTTCGGTCAGCTGGGCACCGCCTCGGGCGGCGAGGGCGGCGGGGACGTCATCACGCCGGGTGTCGTCTTCGGCGGCGCGGCGGTCATCGGGGCGATCAACATCGTGCTGATGACGGCGCTGTGCACGGTCGCGGCGTTCATCTACAACCTCTGCGCCGACCTCGTCGGCGGCGTGGAGGTCACCCTCGCCGAGCGCGAGTGAACCCCGCCGGCCCGCGTGGCCGGTGACCACGCGTCAGGCGCCCCCTCCGCAGCCAGGAGGGGGCGCCTGACGCGTGTTCGTGGCCGGTGCCGCCACCCCCCTGCGGCCGGCGGGGCGGAGCCGGGTACGCTTCTCCAGGTCCACGGGCCTGTAGCTCAGGCGGTTAGAGCGCATCCCTGATAAGGATGAGGCCGGAGGTTCAAGTCCTCCCAGGCCCACCCGTGACCCGGTGCCCCGGCCTCGGCCGGCACCGGAGCGAGCACCACCGCACCACGGACCAAGGCGCGAGGGTCGTCGTCCGCGGCGCCGTCCACCCCGGGAGGTACCGCGTGTTCAAGAAGCTGGCCCTGGCCGCCGCCGCGGCGGGTGCCCTGGCGGCCCTGCGCCGGCGCTCCGGGAGCGCCGCCGGCAAGGGCGAGGCCGACCTGTGGCACGAGGCCACCAGCGGGCCGCAGGCCGTCAGCCGCCCCACCACCCGCTGACCCCGGCACCCCGTCCCGGGGCGCCGCAGGGGACGTAGCTCAATTGGCAGAGCACCGCCTTTGCAAGGCGGGGGTTAGGGGTTCGATTCCCCTCGTCTCCACTCCTCCCTCCGTCGGGGGCTCGGTCGAGCCCTCCGACGAGGTCTCGGTCCGCCAGAGGTCCGCGCCTCGTCCGCGGGATGCGGCCCGCAGCGTGTCCAGCCGGTCGGCCACGTCACCCAGGTCGTCGTCGAACAGGTCGGCGTAGCGGTCCAGGGTCATGGCCGCCGAGGCGTGCCCGAGCATCCGCTGCACCGCCTTGACGTTGGCGCCGGCCTTGATCGCCAGCGAGGCCGCGGTGTGCCGGAGCTCGTGCGGTGTGAGCCCGGGCTCCCCGATGACCCGGGCCGCGGCGTCGAACCAGGCGGACCGGGCGTTCCGGTTGCGCAGCACCGCGCCCTCCGGCGAGGGGAAGGCCAGCTCGTCCGCGGGGCGGGTCACCACCGTCCGGACAGGACGCCCTGCGCCTTGCGGACCGAGGCCCCGGCCAGGCCCCGGTCGGAGAGCTCCGACAGCCAGGCCTGCACATCGCCGTGGGTCACCCGGATCAGCGCGACGTTCCCCCAGCGCGGCAGGACGTGGGTCTTGAGGACGTCGGCGTAGCGGGCCCGACTGGTGGGCTTGAGGTTGATCTTCCCGGCTAGCCAGACGTGGGCCAGCTCGCCCACGGTTGTCCTGGCCCGCTTGGGGTCGACGTAGGTGCCCGTCTGCACGGCCGCGGTGACCTCGTCGAGCCATCGCTGGGCGTCGACCTTGCGCTTGAAGTGGCGGGCGTGCTCCTTGCCGTGCGCGTCACGGTACCGGGGCCGGTACGTGCCATCAGGCCTCCGCGCGATCGACGCCATCTTCGATCACCCGCCTCTCTCTTTGAGCCACGGCGGTGTCCCCGCGCGGGGGGGTGGTCTACCACCGGCGTGCTCGCGTGAGGGGAGAGCTTGCCGTCGATCCCCACCTCTCTGGACGGCCGCGGCAGGATCTGTGGACGGCGGTGAGCGCCGTGGGTCGGGACGGTCACCGCCGGGCGCCCGCTGCGGGGGAGTCCTGGTCGTCGTGCTGGGCGTCGATCCAGCTGCGCAGGTCGTCGGAGCGGTAGAGGACGCGGCGGCCGAGGCGGAAGCTGCGCGGACCGGTGCCCAGGTGGCGCCAGTACCGGAGGGTGGCCACCGGAGCGCGGAGCAGCTCGGCGGCCTCGGTGATGGTGAGCAGTTCGGGCTCGCGGCGGACGGAATCGTCGGACATGGCTGGCTCCGGTGGGCTCGGGTGGGCTGTGCTCCCTTACGGGAGAAGGCGCCATCTGGGCGCGATTGGTGACAGCCGACCACCGAGGGCTTCCGGAATTCTCCAGTTCTCCTCCTGTTGCTGGACGCCGCCACAGCGCCCTCGGCGGCCTCCCACCGATCTAGCCGCCTGGCACCAACCTGAAGATCGGCTACACCTAGGTGCTGAGCGCGGTGAGCAGGTCGAGGCCGACTCGGTCGACGCTGCGCACGTCGTTGGCCAGGGTTGCCACGCCGACACCGGCGGTCGGCACAAAGCCGGCGAACGCGCGGAAGCCGCCGGTGCCGCCGTTGTGCCAGAGCATGACCCGGTCGCCCTTCATCGGCACCCGCAGCCAGCCGAGTCCGATGCCGAGTCGCTTGCCCGGGCGGCGCTCCGGGTGAGTGAGCGCGATCGCCGGTCCAAGCGGGGTGTCATCCGGTCGCAGCTGGGCGTGCAGGAAGGCGAGCATGTCGGTGGCTGTGGAGCGCAGCGCACCGGCACCGGGCAGGCCGGCGACCTCCCAGTGGCCGGTGGTCCGGCGGCGCCGGCGGTGGCCGACGGCCTCGCGCTCAGCCTGCTCCTGGTCGGGGATGATCACGGTGTCGGTCATCCCGAGCGGCTCGCAGATCCGCGAGCGCACCAGCTCGCCGAAGTCGCGGGCGGCAGTCGCGGCGACCAGCGCGTGGCCCAGCACGCCGGCACCGAAGTTGGAGTAGGCGATACGGCCGGTGCCGGGGGTGCGGCGCAGCTTGGCCTCGCCTAGTGCGGTCAGCAGCGCGGCGCGGTCGATCGTGTCCCACGGGTCGCCGTCACGGGCCTTCCATTGGGCGCGGATCGCGGCCGAGAACGGCAGCGGGTTGTTGGGCAGCCCCGCGGTGTGGGTCGCTAGGTGCTCGACGGTGATCGCCGCGCCGTCGCGGGTTGGCACGGTCACCTCCGGCAACAGGTCGCTGAGCGGCGTGTCCAGCGACAGCTCGCCGCGCGTGACGGCCTCGGCGAGCAGCAGTGCGGTGAACACCTTGGTGACCGAGCCGATCTCGAACAGGGTGTCCGCGTGAGGGGTCGGACCGTCCGGCGCGCGAACGCGCCCGACCGGCACGACGGACCGTGCGCCCGCGGACGTCACCGCCCCCACCACCAGCCCGACGTGCTGCTTGCTGTGCCGGGCAGCGATGCGCTCGACGGCCTCGTCGAGAGCTTCAGGGTCGCTCACGCGCTGCACTCCGTTCGCCGGCTGGTCAGAGGAGCTGCTGCGACGTCGATCGCTGAGCTGGGGTGCGGGGACATCCGCTTGGTCGCGGTCGCTGGGCATCCGTGCTTCCTCCGGCGGATCATGGTTGACGCGCGCTCGCGGTTGTCGCGTCACCCCGGGGACGCCGCCGGGGTAGCAGGCTGGCGGCCGAGGTGCCCGACCTGCGCTGGCAGGACAGCGCCGTCGGCCAGGCGGGGCGACAGGGCTGCGGCGTCGGCGCCGACGAAGCCGAGCAGCGCCGAGCCGCGGCAGGTCTGCCACGGCAGGCCCAGGAAGTACAGGCCCGGCACGTCGGTGGCGCCGGCGGTGTGTCGCACGGCCCCGTCGACGACGACGCCGGGTACGTGCAGCCAGGCGTAGTCGGAGCGGTAGCCGGTGGCCCACACGACCGCCTCGACGTCGACGGTGGTGCCGTCGGCGAAGGTGGCGGTGCGGCCATCGACGTCGGTCAGCCGCGGCCGGAAGTCGATCCCGCGCCGGCGCAGGGTCCGGCTGCGGGTGCCAATGACGAGGTCGCCGCGGTCGCGCAGCCGGCGGGCGATGCGGCTGTTGCTGGGCGCGGTGAAGAAGCCCGCCCGGGTCAGCCAGAAGAACAGGTCTCGGCCGGCGATGCGCTGGGGCAGCTCGGTCGACCGGGTGCCGACCGCCACGGTGACCGGATGGGTGGCGGCCAGCTCGGCGGCGATTTGCAGGCCGGAGTTCCCCGACCCGACGACGAGCAGCCGGCCGTCGCCGGGCAGCTGCGTCGGATTGCGGTACTCGGCGCTGTGCAGCTGCAGCATCAGCGGGTCCAGCCGGTCGGCGAGGGCGGGGATGTACGGGGTCTGGAACGGGCCGGTTGCGATGACAACTTGGCGGGCACGCACGGCGCCGGCTGGGGTGCCGGCGTGAAGGTGCCGTCGTGGTCGCGGTGCAGCCGGAACACCGGTGAGTTCAGCCGCACCGGAGCCTGAACCGCTGGGTGTAAGCCTGGAGGTAGTCGGCGACGTCGTCCTTGCTCGGGTGGTAGTCACCGGTGGGCGCGGGAAACGGCATCCCAGGCAGCGCGTCGTACTCGGCGGGGCTGAACAGGCGAAGCGAGTGCCAGCGGTCCCGCCACGAGTGGCCAACCTCCGGGCCGGCGTCCAGGAGCAGGAAGCTTGCGTTGCGGGAGGCGAGGTGGTGGCCGAGGGCGAGGCCGGCCTGCCCGGCTCCGACGATGAGGACGTCGAGGACGGCGCGGTCGTCGGTAGACAGGCGCAGGGGCTCGGGCATGGCATCTCCTGATTGGGTGAGGACATAGGCCGGGCGGGCGGGTCGGGGTGGTCAGCCACGACCCCTTGGGGTGGGGCGCGCGAGCTGCGGATGCGCCGCCGCGGTGTGGTCACGAGCGGGGGATCCCCTACGGGATGTAGCGCCGACAATTGGGACCGTTCGTCGCGCTCACGCCGGGAAACCCGCCCGGTTCACAGCAGTGGCGTGCCCGCGCGCACGGCCTGGACGACGTCCTGGACCGCCTGAACCGAACTTGCGGCGCCACGCTCCTCGTCCAGCAGGGCCCCATGCCCGGCATCCGCGGGGCGGTGGGAGCTGTTGGTCGAGAGCGCGGCCATGCGTTCCTGTCCGGCGAGCCGGGCCGGATCGTCCTCGGCCCCGGCGGCGGTGAGCACCACCAGCGGCATGTCGCCGAGGGTGGTCAAGTCGCGGGCCTGCGTGAGCAGGGCGGGCAAGGTCGCGATCTCGTCGCGGACGTTGCGCCAGCCGCGGGGGTTGGCGTTGAACATCCGTACCTGCCCGGCTGCCGGCTCGGGCAGGGTCGACCAGTACGAGGTAGGGGGCAGCCGACCAACACCGAGGCGCGCAAGGCTGGGCAGGACAGCCATCGCGCTGGGCGGACCACCGCCGACGCGGTAGGGGTCGGTGGCGTCCAGCAGGACCATGCCGGCGACCTGCTCGGGGTAGCGGGCGGCGTAGATCATCGCGTGGTCCCCACCGATCGAGTGCCCGACCAGCACGTAGGGACCCTCCTCGCCGGCGCGCTGGAGCAGCGCGTGCAGATCGGCGGCGGCCTGGTTGCCGTCTCTCGGCTGCGGGGCGTCCTCGCTCCATCCCTGCCCGGCTCGGTCGTAGGCGCAGACCCTGGCGCTGCGCGCGACCCCCGGGACGACGCGCGCCCAGTTGGCCGACGTCAGGCCCAGCCCGTTGAACAGCACCACGGTCGGGCCGCCGGAGCCGGTGCAGTTCAGGTGCAGCCGGTAGCTGCCGACGTCGTAGACCTCCCCGGGCATCGCGCGGCCAGGATCGTCGGAGGCCAGCCCGACCGTCTCCACCGCGCCGCCGACCGCCGAGGCGGCGATGACCACCACGACGGGGTAGAGCAACCAGCGGCCGCTGCCGGCGGCCAGGGCGCGGCGGATCCGTACGCCGATCCACACAGCCATCGTCAGCAGCGCCGGCGGCCACACCCATCCGGCGGCAGTCAGCCCCCCGTCGCCCGGGGCGACGACCAGGAGCCCCAGCCCCGTCGCGGCGAGTCCGGCGGTCGGCACCCACGCCCACCGCTGCGGCTGACTCGTCATCCATGCCGAGAGCACCGCGAGCAGCGCCCAGCCGGCGGCGAACCCGAGCAGTGCCGAGCCGGTGATGACGTGCTCGGGCGCGCCGGCGAACACGACCAAGGAGAGCACGGCGGCGAGCAATAACCCGGTCAGCAGTGACCCGACGACGATCCAGCGAATGGGGCCGGTGTGAGGTGCGCGCTCGGCGGTCGGCCCGGCCGCTTCAGCGGTCGAGGTAGCAGCGGGCATCGGGGGATCTCCTGGTCGGTTGCGGTCGGTCTGAGATGGACCGTTGACGGTGCTCGCGCTGGTCGAACCGGCACGTGCGCCGGGACCGTCGCGGCCGTGGTCACGTCGGAAGAAGTCCCGCGGCCAACGCGACCGCGATCAGGGCGGCGGCGACCCAGTCGACGGTCACGCAGAACGGCGGCCACCAGCGGGTGCCAGCCACGAACCCGGTGCGGTGCTGCCACAGATCCTTGAAGCCGTGTCCGACCAGCCCGGCCACGATCAGCCAGGCCGAGCCGAGCTCCGCGAAGGCTGCAGCGACCACGAAGACCGACGCGACCACCGTCTCGGCGACCAGCACGTGCCGGCGCCCGTCGGCCACGGCGAAGCCGATGTAGACCGCGGCGATGAGGGTGAGACCCAGGGCGTAGACCGTGACCGTGTCCAGCCAGAAGAACGCCAGCGGGGAAGCCGCCTGCAGGATCCCGAAGACGACGCCCCAGATCAGTGGTGCCCGGAGAGGACGGTGCGTGGAGCCGGACGAGGTGGCCGGCGCAGTCGATGGCACGGAGCCTCCCGGCGGCTCCCGGTGGGCGAAGCCGGCTCGTCCACGGGCCTGGGACGTCACCGGAGCGAGGCCCGATCGAACGTGTCGGCGTTCTGCCGGTGGACGGCGGGTGCCGGCGAGGAGCGCAGGGCGAGGATCAGCAGCGTCAGCGGCAGTATCACCCAGCCGGTGAGAACGACAACCAACGCGGTGCCGGCCAGCCCTCCCGCTCCGTGCAGGTGCCCGAGATGGAACACCAGATGCGGACCGGAGAACGCCAGGCAGGCCAGCAGGGCCACCACGACGTGCGCCCGCCCGGTCGCCGAGGTGATGGGCAACTACCACCCGCACGGTGACGCGACCGCCTCTGCGATGCCCGCGCCGGTGAGCAGATCACCGGTCGTCAGCCCGGGACCGTTGCGTCGGCTCAGCGCTCGGACGTCGTGCCCGGCCGCGCGCAGGCGGGCGACGGTGAGGGCACCGAGGGTGCCGGTGGCTCCGGTGACCAGCGTGGTCGTCATGGGGAATCTCCGTTCCGCCCCCGGTCAGACCAGGCAGGCCTGCGATCTGGGCGCGAGACGACGATGCGGCCCATAGCCTCGACGGCGCCAGGACGCGGGCTTGACGATTTCGGACATGCCGAGCCGTACAGTGCGGGGATGGCTGCCCTCGACATCGCGGTCGTCACGTTCCCGTCTGCCCAGATCTTGGACGTGACCGGCCCGCTCGAGGTCTTCTCCAGCGCCACCCACCTGCTGCCGTCGGCGGAGTACCGCACGCAGGTGGTGAGCACGTCAGGCGGTCCGGTGCTGGCCAGCTCGGGGCTGACGTTCAGCACCACCGCGCTTTCCCAGATCGTGGGACCGGTCGACACCCTCGTGGTCGCCGGCGGGCGGGACATGGACCAGGCCTGCGTGGACCAGGACCTGCTGGCCCACGTCCGGCGGCTGGCAGGCAACGCCCGACGAGTCACCTCGGTGTGCTCCGGGGCCTTCGTCCTCGCGGCCGCCGGCCTGCTGGACGGGCGTCGGGCGACCACCCACTGGGCGGAGTGCCGGCTGCTCGCGACCGCGCACCCCGAGGTATCCGTCGACGGCGATGCGATCTACGTGCGCGACGGCGACGTCTGGACCTCCGCCGGGGTGACAGCGGGCATCGACCTGGCATTGGCCCTCGTCGCCGACGACTACGGCGCGCGGGCAGCGGCGGCGGTCGCCCGCCACCTCGTGGTGTACCTGCGGCGGTCCGGTGGGCAGGCGCAGTTCTCCACGCTGCTCGCCGCGCAGGCAGCCGAGAGCGAGCCAGTGCGGGAGCTGCTGGCGTGGTTGCCCGACCACCTGACCGCCGACGTGTCCGTGCCCGCCCTCGCCCGTCGCGTGCACCTGTCCGAGCGGCAGTTCAGCCGGGTGTTCAAGGCCGAGGTCGGCGTGACGCCGAGCGAGCACGTTGAGCGGTTGCGGCTCGAGGCCGCCTGCCAGCTCCTCGAAACCACCAGCCATGCCGTCGACCACATCGCCCGCGTCTGCGGGTTCCGGGTGCCGGAGACGATGAACCGCACGTTCCGTCGTCGGTTGAACACCGCCCCGGGGGACCACCGCCGGCACTTCGGCCACCTCGCCGGGCAGTAGCCGCCCACCGCACCGGCAACGTCGGCCTCCGGCGCTCACAGGTGATCGCCGGCCTGCCGTCCGCCGGCGGAGGCGACCGGCACCACGGCTGATACCCACGCCATGGCGAGCAGGTGGTCACCGGAACCCAGAGCACGAGGCCGCGGGACACGTATCCAAGCCTGGGCGGACCGACGCCAGGGGCAATTGCGCCTGCCAAGAATTGCGTCTGACAATCGCTGCATCTGTCAATCGCCGAGGCGAGTGCAGCTTGCATTCTCGATTGGCACAGAGCCAAACAGTTGGCAGCTCATGCGACTCTGAGCGTGCCAATCTCGTATAACTCCTCACGGCCCCGCTCATCGCCCGATGCCTGGCGCGGTGCCGCCACGGGCGAGGGACGGTCCCCGCCGCTCCGCCTCGGGCCGAGGGACGCTGGGTACCGGCGCGACCGGGCGCGGGGGAGCGGCTGCCCTCCGGTCGAGCGATCGGTCCTGGCGGTCGCGGGCGGCCTCTCGAGCGGCCAGCACGGCGGCGTGGCCGGGGCCGAGGTCGGCCCGGTCGCGGCCGAAGACGGCGATCCACTGCGCCCGGGCCTCCGCGGGGTCGGCCGCGACGAGGTGCGCGGTGTTCGACGTCCGTCCGCGGGTCATGCCGACGTAGGCCGAGGCCGCGCCGGTCTGGTCACCGATTACCCCGTGCGCGGCGGGATCGGTGTCACCCTGCACGCCGTGCGCGGTGCTGGCGTAGGCCAGCTCCACGTGCTCGGTGACGTAGTCGCCGGGCAGCACCCGGACCCGTGCGCCGGCCGGGGTGACATCGCCCCGGGAGACGTCACCGGTGGCCGTGCCGGCGATGACCAGCAGCCCACCGCGTCGGCCCACCGCCTTCACGGTCCACGTGTCCCGATTGATGACCAACAGATCACCCCTAGAAACGGCGATGGGCCCCGCGAAGCGGGGCCCGGACTACCTCCATTGGTAGCATGCGTGCCGTTCTTTAGTGAAGGCTAGAGAATGGCACGGAAGACTGTATGTCGCGGTCGGGGAGTCGTCGCAGCTGTCATGTCGTTGGTCGTTCATGGCAATTGTCGAGTGCAATGCTCGACCAGCCTTCGTGATGCACCGCTTCTCGTCAGACAGCAGCCTCCTGCGACACGGTGGCGTGGGCGCCGGGCGGGCGGCCGGACAACGCAGTCCTGCCGTAGAGGGGTCCCGATTGCCGCACCCTTGCGGAAAGGTTCATCAGGCGGGTCCTACGGGACGGCAGCCCAGGGGCACGTGCTCTGTGTTGCGGTGTTCCCGGTTCCGGTTCCTCTAACGGGGAGCGGTCTCGGGTTGTACGAGGACGAGTTGATCGCCATCGAGGCCGTGGGCAACGAAGAATGGGGTTCACCGGATCCCTGGCCGAGTACCAAGCGGACTTGCAGCACGGCCTGAGCGAACGCCGTGCTGAGCGGGAGGCCGAAGCGATCGAGCTGTACAGCTGCCCCGCGAAGCTCTGCGCGGCGGCATCGCCGATGGGCTGCTCGATGCCTATGGCGGCGTCGAGGTGCCGCACGGCTGCGGCGGCGTGTTCGGTGGACTCGCACGAGTTGAAGACCGCAAGGCGGATGCGCCGGCTGCTGACGCTCAGCATCGTCGCTAACTCATCGGTGGTGAGTACGCGGGTGAACCCGTCGTTGTCCTCCATAGCTAGGCCTGCGGCGTCGCTGTGGCCGGAGAAGTGGACAACGTCGGGCTTTACCTCGTTCAGGCGTTGCAGCAGGTCAGCGGGCTGGGCGGCGACCGCGTATTCGAAGCGCAGGGCGTCGCGGTGGTCTGCCAAGCGCACCTTCTGCTGGATCTCGCGCATCTCCTTGTCGATCCGCAAGCCGTCCTGGTCTTCGGGGCTGGACGCGATGAACAGAACAGTGATCGTCTCTGGGACCTGCTGCCACGGCGCCGCAGCCAGCAACTGCTCCTGCTCATCGATCCGGGCCCGCAGGCCCGCGACCTCGCGACGGTGGGCGGTATCGCGCAGACGGTCCGCCCGTTGACGCTCGAGGGTGGCCCGTTTGTCGGCTGCGCTGCGCTGGTCGGTTAGCTTTTTCGCCTCCCGCTGCTCCTCCTCACGCAGCTTGGCCTCCGCGACGTGCACCTTCTTTTGCGCCTTGGCGGCGTCAGTACTGTGTCGCGCTGCGTGTCCGCGGGCCGCCGTAGCCTCTTCACGCTTCTTCGCCGCCTGCTTGATGTAGCTGTCCCGCATGCTGGCGCTACGGGTCGAGCCGGCGCTGCGCTGCTTGGCATTTGCCTCCTTATCGAGGGCGGATGCTTTCTTCTCCTCGGCAGCCTGCTTCTCGCGGGACTTCTCCAGTTCCTTGCGGGCGTTGGCGACGGCCTGACGAGCGAGGCTGATCGACATGCCTTGACGCTACGCAGTAGATCGGACCGTTTTGATGCACATGTCTTTTGACTCCGGCGACCGTTCGGGAATAGCGCCCTGGCCCGCAGGTCGATCGGTCAATGGCGCACCCGATAGCGCAGGTGAAGCACTCGGTTGCCCTGAATCACCACGTCAGGATCCTCCAACAGGTGCTGCGCGTGGACCGACCCGAAGAAGCGCTTGCCGGACCCGAACACGACGGGGACGACGTCCATCCGCACCTCGTCGACATGACCCGCGGCAAGGAATTGGCTGCCGACGTCTCCGGCCGCGACCTCGACAGTGCGACCACCCGCGAGCTCCCGCGCCTTGGCCACCGCTGCCGCAATGCCGTCGACGAAGTGGTAGGGCGCCTCGGGGTCCCAGCCCTCGGGCGGCGGCCGGTGGCTGACGACGACGACGTGGTCGACCCCAGCCGGCGGCGTCCCGTCCCAGCCGTCGGTGATGTCGAAGACATGGCGCCCGGCGATGGTCACCGCGATCTCGTCCCAGTACGGCCGGACGTAGTCGTAGGAGGCCTGCGACACCTTCAACACACCGCCCCCGTCCAACGCGACCTCTCCGCTGACCAGCCACTCGAACAGTGGCCCGGGGTCGTCGTTCTCAGCTGCGATGAAGCCGTCGACCGACACCGACGCGTACATGACTACCTTGCTCATGGGACTCCTCTGATGGGATGTGTCCCCGAAGTCTGCGGCGCGTCGAGCTGTTCGCTCTTGTAAGAAATCAATCGGCCGGCAACGGCCAGCCGTCGAGCACGTGGCCGGGATGCTCGCGCAGGAAACGCCTCCGGACCTCGACGTACCGGGTCGGCGTGAAGCCGGTGAACTCCCGGAACTCGTGACCGAAGTGCGCCTGGTCGAAGTAGCCGGCGCGAGCGGCGAGGTCTGCCCAGTCGATCGGTTCGGCGGGGTCGATGGCGAGCACGGTGGTGGAGAAGCGGTGCGCCCGGGCCAGCCGCTTCGGCGTGACGCCGATGATCTCCTTGAACCTTCGCGCCAGATAGGTGCTGCTGACACCTCCTGCCGCGATCAAGTCGCCGATCGGCACCGTCCCACCGGTCGCCGCGATGGCGGTGCTCACGTGGCGGACCAGAACTAGACCGTGGATCTCACTCAGCTGACGCATCAACGCCTCCTCGAGCAGCGTCAGCATCTGGTGGGGTTCGGCCGCCGTGGCCAGCTGATCTCGCAGCTCGGCGGTGGCGGGCCGGCCCCAGACCTGTTCGATCGTCGCCGGCCGGTCACACAGCTCGGCCGCGGCCATCGGCAGGAACGGTGCCAGCCCCCACGGCTTGAAGTGCACGCCGACCGATCGGCTCGGGATCGGGTAGCCGAACTCCCACGAACGAGTCGGCGTGCTGACCACGCAGCCGTCGGCGTACTCGGCCGCCTCCAGGTGCTTGCCCGCGCGGATGTGGAACGGCGCCCCGAGATTGACGATGAGCAGCGGTGCCGGCGCCGCTGGCAGCGTCAGCCGGCGGTACGGCGGCCTGCCCACCAGGTAGTAGACGTCGTGGATCAGGTCGTCGAGCGGCGCGCGCGGCACTCTGGACACGTACTCCACGCCCACAGCATCGCCGACGCCCCATCGGAACGGTCCAGCCGCGCTGCAGCGCATCGAGCCGGCGCCGACGCGGGACGACCGCCCCGGAAAGTGTCAAGCCGGTTGGATGGCCGCCGTCCCGCCGGGGATCGTCGCGTGGGTGGTGCGCAAGGGGACCGACTTGCGAGGCACTGAGATGAGCTGTCCGCCGACCGCTGCCAGGCTGGTGAGATGAACGGTGACGATGAGCCTGCCGAGGTTAAGGCCGCACTTGCAGAGGCAATCGCCCAGTTGCCGGCTGACTTCCGCGCCATGCTCCCTACCAACAGCGAGGGGCGGCCGCAGGTGGAGATCGTGCACGCCCTTTACCGGTACGAGAGCCCTAGGCCTGGCCAGTTCAGATGGATAGAGGTGCGCGAGCCGAGCACCGATGAATGGGACGCGGCGATGGCAGCCCACGGCAATGTCTACAGCCTCACCCGTGGGCTCGATGGCTTCCCGTCGTTCGCCTGGGGCGACCTCCGGAACGCGCGCGACGAGTTGCTGCGACAGTTACGTGACCAAACCAGGCCCAGTGAGTGGATGGCTCAGCTCATCGAATATCGAATCATCAACTACAGCACCGCGCTGAAGCTCTACCACGAGCACGTCTCAGCGCAGGTAAAGCGGACAGCCGATGACGACGTGAAAGGTCAGGTGGAGGCGGCGTTCTCGGAAACGTATGACCGCAGCTTCGGGTACCGACTCATGTACTGGATGTGCAACGCGTTCCAACATGGGGTGCGCGGCTTAGTGTCACTACAGATGACGGCGCGGCCGGCTGCCGGGTCGGACACGGAGCGGGAATCGGAGGCCTACGCACATCTTGAGAAGGTCGCCTTCGCGGCCAGCCGCGCCAACGCCGCCGTCCGCCGGCAGATTCGCGAGGTGGATGATGACATTGATCTTTTCGAGCTCGGCGAGGAAGCGTTCGCCGAGGCTCGAGCACTTAATGCGCGCCTTACCCCACTGCTGCACCCTGGAGCGCCCGCGGCGGCCCAATGCTCATGCAGTACATCGAGGAACTCGGTGGAGAACGGCCGCACTTTCACATGTATGTCCGTGGTCTTCCGACGAGGGGACTCCTTGAGACGAGGAG
Organism: Geodermatophilus dictyosporus; assembly: GCF_900115505.1. Taxonomy (GTDB): domain Bacteria; phylum Actinomycetota; class Actinomycetes; order Mycobacteriales; family Geodermatophilaceae; genus Geodermatophilus; species Geodermatophilus dictyosporus. Next base: position 109,819 of record NZ_FOWQ01000007.1, read on the forward strand.
CCTGGACCGTGTCGGGTTTGCCTACGTCGCCCGACAGGCGGGCAAGCGCGTCATCTACGAAGCAGGGGCACCGGCGCATGCGCTGGCGGTCTTGCCCACGTATAACACCTCTTCCAGTTCGCCGGCCTGAGTCGCTCTCCAGGCACGGTCGGAGGACTCAAGCGCCCCTGCCTCGCAGACGAACCGGCTACGGCGGCGCTCGCGCGATCCCAAAGTCCGGCGCCGGTGTCCGACAGGGGATCCCTGTGGGGCGGTCGGGGCTGCGTGCGCCCGACCGTCGGTCGGGGCTGACCGTCGCCGGGATCCCTTTGGGTCTCGTCTCCAAGGCACGACGGCGACGAGGCCATCGCCAGGATCATCCACGCTTGACGCCTGCCCCACCCACGGCATCCGCAATTCGAGAAGAACGCCCCTAGGAACACCCGATGCGGCGGTCATGGATCGGAGCTGCGGTTCAGAGGGCCGCGCGAGGGCCCGTGAGCCGCTATGCGGAGGCTCTCAGGGGCTCGAGGGCGGCTAGGACGAGGTCGAGGCCGAACATGAACTCCTCTGCCGGGTCGTAGCCGGCAGCGACGAGCGCCGCGGCGGACTCGTTGAGGTAGGGGAACTGGTCAGGAGGAAGCTGGGGCAGATAGGCGTCCTCGGCCATGTCCGCGAAGTCATCGGCGGTGTCGAAGGGCAGGGTGGCTTCCTGCAGGGCGTACCCGTACACGCAGCTGTCGAGCAACCAGTTGGCGTGCGTCGCCATCAAGACCGAGAAGCCAGCCCTCCGCAGGCAGGCGGTGACCGCTTCGTGGTGGCGGAGGTTCGCGGGCCCCGGCGTTGTCCGCGACTCCATCAGGCCGATCGCCCACGGGTGGCGTGCAAGAACCTGTCGGGCGGATACCGCCCGCCGTCGCATCGCCGACTGCCAGTCGGTCTCCTCAGGCGGGAGCTCGATCTCCTCGAACACGACGTCGATCATGGCGTCCAGCAACTCCTCCTTGCTCGCCACGTAGTGGTAGAGCGACATCGCGCCCGCGCCGAGCGCGCCAGCCAGCCGGCGCATGCTCAGCCCGTCGACCCCCTCGCGGTCGGCGAGCCGGACCGCCTCGACCACCACCCGCTGCTTGCTCAGCCCCGCGTCTGACGCGACCTGGCGTTGTTTCCCCACAGACACGGATCTCCTCGCTCCCTCGAACGGCTTGACAATCGTACAGCGTACGAGCCATAGTACAGCGTACGACGTACAGCGTACGAGCCAGCGAGAGCCCACCTGGGACGTGAGGAGGCTTCTGTGGGAGCCGAACAGCGATCGAATGCCGGAGCACGCCTGGTGCCGGGGGCGGGTCCGGCCGGGGCGGCGACGATGCGGGCCGCCGTCCAGCACCGTTACGGCCCGCCCTCAGTGCTCGCGTCGTCCGAGGTCGGGATACCGCTGCCCGGTCGAGGCGATGTGCTCGTCCAGGTGGGCGCGGCCGCAGTACATCCCGGCGACTACTTCGTCATGACCGGTGAGCCGTACGTGCTGCGCCTGGTGTTCGGGCTCCGCCGGCCGCGCCACGGCATCCCTGGCCGGGACCTTGCCGGCGTGGTGGCAGCGGTCGGGAAGGATGTCACCGCTCTCCGCCGCGGCGACGAGGTGTTCGGCTGGAGCACGGCTGGAACGCTCGCGGAGTACGCCTGCGTCCCGGCGGACAACCTCGTGTCCGTGCCTGCCGACCTGTCGGTCGTGGACGCGGCAGCGGTGCCCACGTCGGCCCTGACGGCGTTGCAGGCATTGCGCGATATCGCGAACGTCCGCCCGGGCCAGACGGTGCTGGTCACGGGCGCGTCGGGCGGCGTGGGCTCCTTCGCCGTACAGATCGCCAAGGTACTTGGCGCCGAGGTGACGGGTGTGTGCAGCACCCGCAACGTCGACCTGGTCCGGTCGCTCCGTGCCGACCACGTCGTCGACTACACGAGGACCGACTTCACCCGCACGGAGAAGCGCTACGACGTCATCCTCGACAACGTGGAAGCCCAGCCCCTGGCGGCTGTCCGCCGAGCCCTGACGCCCACCGGCACCCTCATTCCCAACAGCGGACGCGGTGGCCGCTGGCTCGGCCCCCTCGGTCGGATCGTCAGAGCGCGAATGCTGTCCGGGTTCACCCGTCAGCAGCTGAAGCCTCTCCTATCGGTCGAGAAGCGCAAGGACCTGCTCACCCTGGCGGACCTCCTCGCGACCAGGCAGGTCACGCCGGTCATCGACCGCACCTACCCCCTCGACGAAGCAGCCGACGCCCTCCGCTACGTCGGGGCTGGCCACACCCGAGGGAAGGTCGTCGTCACCGTCTGACGACCTGACCGACGAGAACGACCCAACCCGTGCGTATGCACGCCCAGACCTGCCGCCACTCCGGCGGACGGACCGCTCCTCTCGAAGGAAGAACCGATGACCATCCGAACGACAACCCCGAACCTGCTCGACAACCCGCCGATCCCCGTGCAGGCCAGACTCGCCGCCGCATGGACCAGCCTCATGTTCCTCATCATTTACATCGACTACTTCCACCTCTACCAGCCTGGCGAAATCGACTCAATTCGCGGTGGCGTCATCTTCGAGTTCGACATCAGCGGGACATTGATGTCCACTTTCTTCGTGGTCATCGCGATCCCAGCCCTGATGATCATGCTCTCCATGACGCTGCCCGCCCGGGTGAACCGCGCTACGAACCTCGTCGTTGCATCGCTGTACATCCCCGCCTGCGTGTTCAACGCGGCAGGGGCGACCTGGGACTACGCCTTTTACTACGCCCTCACTATCGGAGTCGAGGTGCTGATCCTGGCCTTCATCCTCCGCTCCGCCTGGACCTGGCCACGCCGCACCGCATCACCGGCGACCCTGGCAGCCAGCCTCGACAGCGAGCCACTTCGCACGCCGCAGCAGGCATGACTGCCCGCCCCGCGCCCGACCATCCTTCGCTCGCCCCACCCGCGGGCACGGTCACCTGCCTCAGCGTTCGCTGTTGAGCTCGGTCCGATCCCATCCCATCCCATCCGCCAGAACGGTCCCGGTCATGACCGAGGCGCACGAGCTCACAAGCGCTACGGCGACACCTCCGCCGTGCACCCTTGAGTCAGCGGTGCACTGGTGCATCGAGATGGGGGCGGAGCCGCAGAACGCCCGGTGGCGCACCGTGCTCGCCGGATCCGAGGAGGTCCACCAGCTGTACCGATCCTGGTCTGAGGACCCGTCACCGCCGACAGGTGGCCGGTGACGCCGGCCACCACCGCGTCGCGGCAGGATCCGGGCGCTCAGCCGGAACCCCACCCCGCGAGCGACCATCGGCAGAAGTGCTGGTCACGTGGGGTCTCCAGTCCCGGCCCACTGTGCCGGACCGCCCCCCGGTCGATCGTGCGAGGCGGGGGTCAGGGGTTCGATCTCCCTCGTCTCCACTCCTCCCGCACGGCACCCGACCTGCGGTCCTCCGGTCCCGATCGCCGGCGGTGCGGCGGAGTGCCGCAGCTCGTGCGGCGGTCCCGGACGACACTCGGTGAGCGTCCGTCCCGAGGATGGTGTACGCAGCGGTCACGGCCGCCTACGGTGCGCTGACAACCGTCCGTGGGAGGCCCCGTGTACATCCGCCCCGCTCTCGTCCCTCTGTCGGCCGTGGCCGCCCTGGCGCTCCTGCTGTCCGGCTGCGCCGGCTCGGACGGGGACGCCGGTGGGACCGCCGAGGGCGCCGAGCGGGTCTCGCCGCTGTCGGAGTACCTCGACGCGGTGTACGGCGGCGAGCTCTCCCCCGAGGAGCAGGAGCGCCAGTTCGCCGAGGAGCAGGCCCGGATCGAGGAACTCGTCGCGCAGTGCATGCAGGACCAGGGCTTCGAGTACACGCCCAACACGGCCTCGGGCACGTTCGTCTCCGGCGGCGAGAGCGAGTGGGAACCGGACGACCGGGACTGGGTGGCCCAGTACGGCTACGGCGCGGTCACGTCGCCGTTCACCGAGGAGCCGGTGCCGGAGGAGGAGTTCGTCGACCCCAACGCCGACTACGTGGCGAGCCTGTCGGAGTCGGAGCAGACGGCCTTCTACGAGGCGCTGCACGGCCCGGTGCCCGACGAGGACGAGCTCGCCGAGGACGGCTCCTACGAGTACGACTGGACGACCGCCGGCTGCCAGGGCGCCGCCCAGCACGAGGTCGCCGGTGAGGACCCCTCGCAGTCCGAGGAGTTCGAGCCCCTGTTCGAGGCCATCGACGAGCTCTACACCAGCACCGCGTCGTGGCCGGGCATGGCGGAGCTCGACGGCGAGTGGGCCGCGTGCATGGACGCCGCCGGTCACGGGGGTCACGCCACCCAGATGGACGCGCAGAACTCCGTCTACGAGGAGATGAACGAGATCTACGAGAGCGTCGGCACGTCGGAGGACGGCGTGCCGACCGGTGAGCCCGACCAGGCCGCGCTCGACGCGCTGGCCGAGCGGGAGGTCGAGCTGGCCCTGGCCGACCTCGACTGCCGCGAGGAGGTCGACTACCGCGACCGCTCCGCCGAGATCACCCGCGAGGTCGAGCAGCAGTTCATCGACGACCACCAGGCGGAGCTGGACGCGCTGGTCGCCGCGGCCGAGCGGGACTGACGGTGGCCGGACCGGACGAGCAGTCCCCCGGTCCACCGGCCGCGACCGGGGGGGAGCCCTCCCGGTGGTCGGCCTGGCTCGCGCTGCTCCACCGCAACCGCCCGCTGTGGGTCACCGCCGCGGTGGCGGTCGTCGCACTGGTCGCGGGACTGCTGGCCGGCCGGTTCCTGGTCGCACCGGACACCGCCGGGGACGAGGCGCCCGCCCCGGGTCTGGTGAGCGTGCCGGTGGCCTTCGGACCGCTGAGCAACGACGTCACCATCCGGGGCGAGGTCGGGTACGCCGACTCCGTCGAGGTCACCATCGACACCTCCGCCATCTCCGGTCCCGCGGTGGTGACCGGCCAGGTGCCGGAGGTCGGCTCCGAGCTCGACCCGCTGGAGGTCGCCCTCGAGATCGCCGGCCGCCCGGTCGTCGTGCTGCCCGGGGAGCTGCCGGCCTACCGGACCCTGCGCGTCGGGGTCTCCGGACCCGACGTCGTCCAGTTCAAGGAGGCCGTGCGCGCCGTCGGCCTGGACGCCGGCGACCCGGCCAGCGACGTCTTCGACCAGACCGCCGCGGCAGCGGTCACCGCGCTGTACGCCCAGGCCGGCTACCCGGCACCGGCTCCCGAGGAGGGCGCCGAGGACGGCGTGCTCGGAGCGCAGGACGCCGTGCGGAACGCCGAGCAGACGGTCGCGGCCGCGCAGGCCGAGCTGACCAGCGCCCGGAGCGGCCCGTCGGCCGTCGACGTCCGGGAGGCGGACAACGCCGTCGCCAGTGCCCAGCGCGCACTGGACGCCGCGCTCGCGGCCACCCCCGACGACAGGCAGACGATCGGGGACCTGCGGGACACCCTGGCCCTCGCCCAGCTGCGGCGCCAGGAGCTCGACGCCCCGGCCGACACCACGTCGCAGCGTGCCCAGCTGACCGCCGCGCAGGAGCAGCTCGCCCAGGCACGCGAGGAGCTGACCCGGGCGCGCGAGGCCGCCCTCCCGGCACTGCCCGCCGGTGAGGTCCTCTACCTCACGCAGCTCCCGCGCCGGGTGGACGCGGTGGAGGCGCGCCGCGGCGCGGTCCTCGACGGTGCGGCGATGACCGTGTCGGGAGCCACCCTCAGCCTGTCGGGCACCGTGGCCGTCGCGGACGCCCGGCTGCTCACGGCAGGGATGACGGCGGCCTTCGAGCTGCCCGACGGCACCGAGCACCCCGCCACGATCACCGAGGTCACGCCGGGCGAGGGCGAGGAGGCACGGTGGACCGTGCAGCTGGAGCCCGCCCCGCTCTCACCCGAGCAGGTCACCGAGCTGCAGGGCGCCAACGTGCGGGTCGGCATCCCGGTGGGTGCGACGGACGGCGACGTGCTGTCCGTGCCCCTGGCCGCGCTGAGCGCCGGCCCCGGCGGGGAGTCCCGCGTCGAGGTGGTCGAGGGGGACCCCCGCGACGGCGCCCGCGCCGAGACCCGCGTGGTCGTGGTCGAGACCGGGCTGGCCGCCGACGGCGCCGTCGAGGTCCGCCCCGTGGAGGGCGACCTCGCCGAGGACGACCTCGTGGTGGTCGGCCGGTGACGGCGGGACCCGCGGCACGGGCCGCCGCCCCGGCGACCGAGCCGCTGCCCGCCGCGCTCCCCGCCCCGGTCCCGGCCATCGAGCTCCGGGACGTCACCCGGTCGTTCCCGGGGCCACCGGAGGTGCAGGCGCTCAAGGGCGTGAGCCTGTCCGTCGCCGACGGCGACTACGTCTCCGTCACCGGCCCCAGCGGGTCGGGCAAGTCGACGATGCTCAACATCCTCGGGCTGCTCGACCGGCCCACGGTCGGTGAGTACCGGCTCGGCGGGGTGCTGACCGGGTCGCTCGACGAGGACGAGCGGGCCGCCGTGCGCGCCGGGCACCTCGGCTTCGTGTTCCAGGCCTTCCACCTGATGCCCCGGCGCAGCGTGCTGGAGAACGTGCTCCTGCCCATGCTCTACAACGGCACCCCGCGTGCCGAGCGCGAGCCCCGGGCCCGCGAGGCCCTCGAGCGGGTGGGCCTGCGGCACCGCATCGACTTCCTGCCCGGCGCCCTCTCGGGAGGAGAGCGCCAACGGGTCGCCGTGGCCCGCGCCGTGGCCTCGCGACCGCGCGTGCTCCTGGCCGACGAACCGACCGGCAACCTCGACCAGGCCACGTCCGCGGGGATCATGACCCTGTTCGAGGAGCTGCACACCGGCGGGCTGACCCTCGTGGTGATCACCCACGACGGGGACGTGGCACGGCGGGCCTCGCGCCGCGTCCGGCTCGCCGACGGTCGCGTGAGCGAGGCGGGGTGACCGGTCCGGCCACCCCGCCCTCCCGCACCCGGCGCCTGCCCCGGCCCCACCGGCCGGCTCGGCTGCGCCGGCCCCGGCGGCCGGTCGCCACGCCCGTCAGCCGGCCGGTCGCGCCGGCCGACCGGTTCCGCTTCCCCGACCTGCTCGGCGAGGCCACCGCGGACATCGGCTCCCGGCCCGGGCGACTGGTGATGACGATCGTCGGCACCGTGCTGGGCATCACCGCGCTGGTCGCCACCATCGGCCTCGCCCAAACCACCGCCGCCCAGATCGCCCGCCAGTTCGACGCCAACGCCGTCACCCAGCTCGTCGTCACCCCGAGGACCGCGAGCACCGGCGGCGGGACGGCCGTCGCCGCGACGGCGCTGCCCTGGGACGCCGTCCCCCGGCTGGAGCGGCTGGCCGGGATCGAGTCGGCGGCCCTGCTCGCGGAGGTGCCGCTGCCCGAGGCGGTCGTCACGGCGGTGCCGGTGAACGACCCGTCGCAGCCGCCGAGCGCGCCTCCGCCGGTCTACGCGGCCTCCGACGAGCTGCTCGACACCCTGGGCGGGCAGTTGTCCACCGGACGGTTCTTCGACGCCGGACACGACCTGCGGGCCGACCGGGTGGCGGTCCTGGGCGCCCGGGCCGCCGAGCGTCTCGGCGTGCTGCGGGTCGACACCCAGCCCTCGGTGTTCATCGACGGCGTCGCCTACGCCGTGGTGGGCGTGGTCGCCTCGGTCGACGCCCGGGCGGAGCTGCTGGGCGCGGTCATCCTCCCGACCGGGACGGCCCGTGCCGACTTCGGCCTGCCCGCTCCCGGCGACGCCCAGGCCCGCATCGCGATCGGGGCCGGCCCGCAGCTGCGCACCCAGGCCGCGCTGGCGCTGGCCCCCGACGACCCGGAGAGCCTGGAGGTCAACGCCCCGGACGGCCGGTCCGAGCTCGGGCGCGACGTGCAGGCCGACGTGAACGAGGTGTTCGTCGTCCTGTCGGTGATCGTGCTGCTCGCCGGCGGGGTCGGCATCGCCAACGTGACCACGCTGTCGGTCGTGGAACGGGTCGGGGAGATCGGCCTGCGCCGGGCGATCGGCGCCACCGGGCGCCAGATCGCCGGGCAGTTCGTCGCCGAGTCGGTCGTCGTCGGTCTCCTCGGCGGCCTCATCGGCTCGGCGCTGGGCGTGTTCACGGTCGTCGGCATCTCCGTGGTGCGGGACTGGACGCCCGTGGTCGACCCCTGGATCGCCCTGGGCGGCGCGCTGCTCGGTGCCGTCGTCGGCCTGGTGGCCGGCGGCCTCCCGGCGCGCCGCGCGGCCAGGATCGAGCCGGTCGACGCCCTCCGCGGAGGCACCTGACCGCCGCCCGGGGGCCTCGACCCGGCCGGTCCGACCCGCCCGGCCCGGACCGTGCCGGGCGGGTCAGGCCGGCAGCGGCGCGGTGCGGCCCGCGCGGGCGCGCAGCCAGCCGATCAGGTCGGCGGGCGGCAGCGGCCGGCTCAGGTGGTAGCCCTGGACCTGGTCGCAGCCGAGGTCGGCCAGCGCGTCCACGGTGGCCTGGTCCTCCGCGCCCTCGGCGACCAGCCGCAGCCCCAGCGCGTGGGACAGCTGCAGCGTCGAGGTCACGATCGCCTGGTTGCGGGGGCTCTCGACCATGGTGCCGACGAACGCCCGGTCCAGCTTCAGCTCGGTGACCGGCAGCTCGGCGAGGTAGGCGAGGCTGGAGTAGCCGGTGCCGTAGTCGTCGATGGCGATGCCCACCCCGGCGTCCCGGAGCCGCCGCAGCACGGCCACCGCGCGCTCGCGGTCCTCCATGAGCAGGCTCTCGGTGACCTCCAGGACCAGCGCCGACGCCGGCAGCCCGTGCACCCGCAGGCGGGCGGCGACCTCGTCGGGGAACCGCTCGTCGACCAGGTTCGAGGGGCTGACGTTGACCGCGACCTCCAGCGGGTGGCCGTCGTCGGCCCAGGCCCGGGTCTGCGCCAGCGCCAGGTCCAGCACGGCGACGGTCAGCTCGCCCATCAGCCCGGAGGACTCGGCGACGTCGATGAAGGCGTCGGGGTAGAGCAGCCCGCGCTGCGGGTGCTGCCAGCGCACCAGCGCCTCCACGCCCGCCACCGCGTCGCCGCCCAGGTGCAGCTTGGGCTGGTAGTGCAGCACCAGCTCACCCCGGCCGAAGGCGGCGCGCAGCTGCTCGGCGAGCTCGAGGCGGTGCCGGCCCTGGCCGTCGCGCGCCTCGTCGTAGAGCGCGACGCCGGTCCGGTGCCGCTTGGCTGTGTACATCGCGAGGTCGGCCATCTGCAGCAGCTCCTCGGCGGAGCCGGCCTGCGCGGGTCCGACCGCGACGCCCAGGCTGGCGTCCACGGTCAGGTCCATGGCGCCGGCGGGGAACGGCTCCCGCAGTCGGTCGCGCAGCCGCTCGGCGAGGGCGAGGGCGCCGTCGGCGTCGGTGTCCCGGGCGACGACGACGAACTCGTCGCCGCCGAGCCGGGCCAGGACGTCGGTCGCGCGCAGGTCGGCGGCCAGCCGCGGGCCCACCTGGCGCAGCAGGGCGTCGCCGGCGGCGTGCCCGAGCGCGTCGTTGATCTCCTTGAACCGGTCGAGGTCGACCAGCAGCACGGCCACCTCGGCGCCGGCGGTCAGCTCGTCGTCCAGGTGTGCCAGCGCCTCGTAGACGCCGCGCCGGTTGACCAGGCCGGTGAGCTCGTCGGTGCGGGCCTGGCGGCGGCTGTCGGCCAGGGCGCTCACGTCGCGCACGGTGAGGGCGGTGCGGGCCAGCGCGGCCAGGACCGCGCCGAGGGCCAGCCAGCCGGCCAGCGGCTCGCCGGTGTCGAGGTAGCCGTGCAGCAGGAGCGCCAGCGCGCCGAGCGCGCACGCCCCGGGCAGCACCAGCGTCACCGCGCCGTGGGGGCGCCGGGCGGGCTCCTCGGCGGGGCGGCGGCCGGCCGCGGCGCCGAAGCAGGCGAACGCCAGCGCCCAGCCGAGGTCCACGGGGCCGCCGTCGACGTAGGTGCCCGCGGCGAGCTGGAAGGCGTAGACGGTGTCGACGACGGCGAACAGGCCGACGCCGCCCGACAGCCACCACCACGCCGCGCCCGCCCCGCGGCCGGTGACCGCGATGCCGCCGGCGACCAGGGTGAGCAGCGCCAGGTCGGCCACCGGGTAGGCGAGGCTGACCAGCACCACGGCGACGTCGCCGTCGGCGGAGCGGACGGCGGCACCCAGCGCGAACGCGGCACCCAGGGCGGCGACGGTGAGCCCGACGACGAGCCCGTCGAGCCAGGTGCTGGCGGTCAGCCGGGACAGCCGGTCGCGCAGCATCCACACCAGCGCGGTGTAGGCGAACGGGTAGAACAGCACCCAGCCGAGGTCCTGCCACGCCGGGTAGGGGATGACCGCCATCTGCTGGTAGTGCAGGAGGTAGGCGAGGTTGCCGCCCTCGAAGGCGCACATCCCGAGCGCGAAGGCCGTCCAGGCCCGGCGGTCGGTCGGGGAGGCGACGGCCCGGCAGAACACGACGCCGATGACGGCGACCAGGAACACGTGCTGGCACCAGCCGTCGAGCAGGGTCGAGATGCCCGTGGACGAGCGCACGCCGGGCACCAGCGACACCAGGTAGGGGACGCCGGTGACGGCGGCGACCACCTGCAGCGCACGGCTGAGGGCCGCGAGGGGGACCCGGGACCGGGTCGGGGGGGTGGTCTCGTCGTGGTGCACGGGACCGGCATCGGCGTCCCCGCGGGGCTCCTCGAGCCGGCCGGCCGCGAGACCACCCCTCCGGGGGGCACCGGCCGGTCGCGGCCGCTCCCTCGTCCCCCGGGACCGCCCGGCGGGAGGGTGGGAGAGTGGGCGTCGTGACTGAAGCGACCCCCGCACGCCGTGCCGTGCTGCACACCAACCACGGCGACATCACCGTCGACCTGTTCCCCGACCACGCGCCCAAGACGGTTGCCAACTTCGCGGACCTGGCCGAGGGACGCCGTGAGTGGACCCACCCGCGCACGCGCGAGAAGACCACCGACCGCCTCTACGACGGCACCGTCTTCCACCGGATCATCGACGGCTTCATGATCCAGGGCGGCGACCCGCTCGGGCAGGGCATCGGCGGCCCCGGCTACCAGTTCGGCGACGAGATCCACCCCGAGCTGGCCTTCACCCGGCCCTACCTGCTCGCGATGGCCAACGCCGGCCCGGGCACCAACGGCTCGCAGTTCTTCATCACCGTCGCCCCCACCCCGTGGCTGACCGGCAAGCACACGATCTTCGGCGAGGTCGCCGACCAGGCCAGCCGCGAGGTCGTCGACCGGCTCGGCAAGGTGCCCACCGCCCGCGGTGACCGGCCGGTGGAGGACGTCGTCCTGCAGTCGGTCGAGGTGCAGCGCAGCTGACCGCCTCGCCGTCCGACGGGGGCACCGGCGACGTCCCGGCGCCGGTGCCCCCGCCGGCCACCTGCTACCGCCACCCGGACCGGCCGACCGGCATCCGCTGCACGCGCTGCGACCGGCCGATCTGCCCCGAGTGCATGATCCCGGCCTCGGTCGGCTTCCAGTGCCCCGACGACGTCCGCGCGGGCAACGCCGGCGTCCGCGCGGCCCGCCCGGTCCCGCGCTGGACCGCCGCCCGCCGCCGGTTCGGCCCGGTCACCGCCGCCCTGGTCGCGGTCAACGTCGCCGTCTTCGTCGTCACGGCCGTCTCGGCGGTCTCGGTGGGCAACCCGCCGCTGGACAACTGGCGCTCGCCGGTGTTCGCGGAGTTCTCCCAGATCCCGGTCCAGGTCGTCCTCGGCGAGGACTGGCGGCTGCTCACCGCGGCGTTCCTGCACATCGGGATCACCCACCTGCTGCTGAACGTGCTCAGCCTGCTGGTGTTCGGCCCCGAGCTCGAGCGCCGCCTCGGGTGGGCGCGCTACCTCGCCGTCTACCTGCTCTCCGCCCTCGGCGGCGCGGTGGTCATCCAGCTGTTCGGCGAGCCCGGACGCGCCGTGGCCGGTGCCTCCGCGGCCCTCTACGGCCTCCTGGGCGCCCTGGGCGTGCTCATGCTGGCCGCGCGGCAGGACCTGCGCGGGCTGCTCACCCTGCTGGCCATCAACGTCGTCATCAGCTTCCTGCCCGGCGTCTCGCTGCTCGGACACCTCGGCGGGCTGGTCGCCGGCGTCCTGGCCACCGGCCTGCTGGTGCTCACCCGGCGGCGCGGGTGGGGGCAGGCGGCCGGCCTGGTCGCGCTGGCCGCCGTCCTGCTCGTCCTGGCCCTCGCCGTGCCGACCCCCGTGGCGGGCCTCGGCCTGTAGCCGTCAGCCCGGGCGCAGGTCCTCCAGCGCCCGGGCGACGGCGGCCGGGTCGGTGCCGAGGTCGCGGCGGCCCAGCAGCACCAGCGTGCCGTCGTCGTCCGGGCCGCCGGCCGTGTCGAGCTCCAGCAGCCGCGAGCGCACCCCCAGCCGCCGCGTCGTGCGCAGCCGCACCCGCAGCACCGGCCAGGGCAGGCGGGTGCGGCCGCCCAGCGTGCGCACCTCCACGCCCGCGGCGTCGGCCCACAGCCGCGGGCGGAGGACGACGTCCCGGGCGGCCAGCGCCAGGAGCAGCGCGGCCGCCCCGCCGACCAGCACCCGGCCGACCGCGTCGAGGCCCAGGGCGGCCAGCGCGAGCAGCACACCCCCGAGCGCCAGGGTGACCGTCTCCGCCGTCCGCGCCGTCCACTGCACGTCCCCAGCCTGCCGGACGGGCGGGTGTCCCGCGGCGGGCTGCATCCACAGGCCCCCGGACCTGGGGACGAGGGGTGCTCACCAGGGGAGTGCCCAGTTCGGCCCGCGTGTCGACCGCTCTGGCGCAGTCCTCCGGTAGCGCTCGGTGACCGGATCGGGCAGGCTGTCTTGTCGACACATCCACAGCTGGGTACACAGCTGGGGACAAAGCACAGACCTGTAGTTACTCGGCCGTCCTCCTCGCCACACGCGCCCCACGGCCGACATCCGCGCAGGTCAGCGGCGTGCAGTCGAACACCCGTTCTCCACACCTGGTGGACAACCCTGGGGGCGGAGCGCCATGTCGACCTGTGGACCCACCGACCCCTGTGCACAGCGGCCGCCACCCCCGGGGACGTCGTCCCGCCGGGCCTGGTGTAGACCCCCGGGAACGCGACGAGGCCCCCGTCCCCAGGGGGACGAGGGCCTCGTGGCGGCGAGCGCCGCGGTCAACGCCAGCGCATGGACATGACGAGGCCGAGCACCATCGCGCCGAAGCCGATGGCGAAGTTCCAGGCGCCCAGCGACACCATGAAGGGGATCTGGTCGCCGGCCACGTAGTAGACGACGATCCACAGCAGGCCGAGCACCATGAGCGTGACCATCAGCGGCGCGTACCAGCGCGGGCTGGGCTGCACGGCGCGGGCACGCGCGGCCTGCGGCTGCAGCACGCCCTCCGGCGGCGTGTAGACCGACTTCTTGCGCACCTTGGACTTGGGCACGGTTCTCGACTCCTGCTCCCCGGGCACCGGTCCGTCGCGACCGGCACGTGTCCCCGCCAGCCTAAGCTGCAGGGGGACGGCGACGGCCGCGCCGACGGCCCGACCCCCCTCCCGTGTCCCAGGAGCCCCCGTGACGCCTCTCGTGCCCCGCCCGGCCGGCCGTCCGGCGGACCGTGCGGCCTGGGGCGCCCTGGTGCCCGTGGTGGCGCTCGCGGCCGGGCTGCTGTTCGCCACGTCGGGCCAGACCGCCCAGGGCAGCGACCTGCGCGCCGGCGACGTCACCGAGCTGTCGACCCTCATCGACCAGCGCAGCGAGGTCATCGCCGCCCAGGAGGAGCAGCTGGAGCAGCTGCAGGCGCAGACCGAGGCGCTCACCGACCAGGCCGCCTCGCGGGACGGGGCGGTCGCCGCCGCGCTGGCCGAGGGGGACGGCCAGGAGCTCTCGGCGGGGCTGGTGGCGCTCACCGGCCGGGGGGTGGAGATCACCCTGGACGACGCCCCGCGCCGTCCCGACGGCAGCCTGCCGGCCGGCGCCCGCCCCGACGACGTGGTCATCCACCAGTCCGACGTGCAGGCCGTGGTCAACGCGGTGTGGGCGGCCGGCGCCGACGGCGTCGCGATCATGGGCCAGCGCCTGGTGGCCACCAGCGCCGTCCGCTGCGTGGGCAACGTGCTGCTGCTGCACGGGCGCACGTGGTCCCCGCCGTTCGTGGTCACCGCGATCGGCGACCCCGCGGCCATCCGCGCGCAGCTGTACTCCTCACCGCAGGTGCAGCTGTTCCTCCAGGCCGTCGACCGCTACGGCCTGGGCTTCGCCGTCCGCGAGCAGGCCGACACGGCGCTCCCTCGCTACGACACCCCGCTGACCATGGAGCACGCCACCGCCGCCGACGGCTGACCGTGTGCGGTGTACACAGGTCGTGTGCGCCGTCCGGTCCTCGTCGTCGACAACTTCGACAGCTTCGTCTACAACCTGGTCCAGTACCTCGGCCAACTCGGCGTGGAGTGCGTCGTCCGGCGCAACGACGCCGTGGGCGTCGACGAGCTCGCCGACCTCGACGTGGCCGGGGTGCTGCTCTCCCCCGGCCCCGGCACGCCCGCCGGCGCCGGCGTGACCGTGCCCATGGTGCGCGCGGCCGCCGAGGCCGGGACGCCGGTGCTGGGCGTGTGCCTGGGCCACCAGGCCGTCGCCGAGGCCTTCGGCGCCCAGGTGGTGCGCGCACCGGAGCTGCTGCACGGCAAGACCAGCCAGGTGCTGCACGACGGCACCGGGGTGCTGGCCGGCCTGCCCTCGCCGTTCACCGCCACCCGCTACCACTCGCTGGCCGTCGACCGCGGCACCGTGCCCGCCGAGCTCGAGGTCACCGGCACGACGCCGTCGGGGATCGTCATGGCGCTGCGGCACCGGGAGCTGCCGATCGAGGGCGTGCAGTTCCACCCGGAGTCGGTGCTCACCGAGGGCGGCCACCGGATGCTGGCCACGTGGCTGGCCTCCTGCGGCCTGGCGCCCGACCCGGACGTCGTCGAGGCCGCCGCCGCCGGCGCACGCCGGCTGTCGGCCGCCGTCGGCTAGCGGCCCCGCACGTGCCGAGGGGCCCCTCCCGTCCGGGAGAGGCCCCTCGGCGCGTCCGCGGCCGGTGTCAGCCGGTCGGTGAGGGGCCGGTCGTGGCGGCGGGGGGACCCTGTCGGTAGACCAGGAGCGTGATCTCGCCGTCGGGCGCCACGGCCTGCCCGGGCTCGGGGTCGCTGCCCGCCACCGTGCCCGGCGTCTGGCCGGCGTCGGCGGGGGTGTCGACCGTGGTGACGGTGCCGGTGAAGCCGGCCTGGGTCAGCGCCTGCCGGGCGGCCTGCTCGGTGGCGCCGACGATCGCCCGCGGGATCGTGATCTCGCCCGGCCCGCCGGACACCTGCACGGCGATCGCGTCCCCGGCGGCGGCCTGCTGCCCGGCGGCCGGGTCGGTGCCGAGGACGGTGCCGGCCGGCTGGTCGGACTCGACCTCGGTGACGCCCACGTTCGTGAAGCCGGCCGACTGCAGCGCCTGCCGGGCGGCGTCCTGCGTCTGGCCGGCGACGTCGGGGACGACGTCGGTGCCGTCGGAGACCGACAGCGTGACCGTCGTGTCGGGCGCGACGGCGCTGCCCTCCTCGGGGTCGACGGCGACGACGGTGCCCTCCTCCGCCAGGGAGTCGGTGTCGTCGGAGTTCACGCTGCCGGTGAACCCCGCGTCCTCCAGCGCCGTCCGCGCCCGGTCCACGTCGAGGTCGACGACCTGCGGGACCCGGACCGTGTCGGGCTCGACGCCCACCGTCAACGCGACCTCGGTGCCCTCCTCGACCTGTGCGCCGCTGGCCGGGTCGGTGGCGAGCACCGTGCCGACCTGGGCCTCGTCCTGGACCTGCTGCTGGGTCACCTCGCCGGCGACGGTCAGCCCGGCACCCTCGAGCGCCGCGCGGGCCTGCGCCTCGGGCTGCCCGACGAGGTCCGCCGGGACGGTCACCCGGGCGGCGGCCTGCGGCTGCTCCGCCGGGTCCTCGCCGGCGTTGACCAGCAGCGCGATGCCGACGACGGCGCCGACGAGCACGAGCGCGCCGACGACCAGGGCGACCACCCGGTTGCGCTTGCGCCGGCGGGCGGCCTCGTCGTCGTCCCAGTCGTCACTGCCGCCGGGGAGGCCGGGGGTGGCGCCGAGGATGGTGGTCTTCTCCGCGTCGCCCATGACCGGCGTGGCCTCGACCCGCTGCCCGGCCAGCGCCCGGAGCAGGTCGTTGCGCATCTCCGCGGCCGACTGGTAGCGGTTGGCCGGGTTCTTGCTCAGCGACTTGAGCACGATCGCGTCGAGCTCCGGCGGCACGGCCGGGTTGACCGACGACGGCAGCCTCGGGTCCTCGCGGACGTGCTGGTAGGCCACCGACACGGGGGAGTCGCCGGTGAACGGCGGCGCACCGGTGACCAGCTCGAAGAGCAGGCAGCCGACCGAGTAGACGTCGGAGCGGGCGTCCACGGCCTCGCCGCGGGCCTGCTCGGGGGAGAGGTACTGCGCGGTCCCGATGACCGCGGCGGTGGAGGTCATCGTGGCGGCGGAGTCGGAGACCGCCCGGGCGATGCCGAAGTCCATCACCTTGACGGTGCCCTCGGGCGTGATCATCACGTTCCCGGGCTTCACGTCGCGGTGCACGATGCCGTTGCGGTGGCTGAAGTCGAGCGCGGCGCAGATGTCGGCGGTCAGGCTCATCGCCCGCTCCGGCTGGAGCACGCCCTCGCGGCGCAGCACGTCGCGCAGCGTCTCGCCCTCGACGTACTCCATGACGATGTAGGGCGTCGCGCCGCTCGTCGTCCGGTCCTCGCCGGTGTCGTACACAGCGACGATGGCCGGGTGGTTGAGCGAGGCCGCCGCCTGCGCCTCGCGGCGGAACCGCACCTGGAAGGACGGGTCGCGGGCGAGGTCGCTGCGCAGCACCTTGACGGCGACCTCGCGGCCCAGCCGGAGGTCGCGGCCCAGGTGCACCTCCGCCATGCCACCGCGGCCGAGCACCCCGCCGATCTCGTACCGCTCACCCAGCACCTGGGGGGTGGTCATCGGGGATCCTCTCGGGCGGTGCGGGAGCGCGCGGGCGGGCGCGGGCGCAGGATGGCGCCGGGGACGGGCGCCGTCCCGGCGGGCAGCGTAACCGCCGGGACGCCCGGTTCCCGGGCACCGCGGGGGAGCCGTGTCACTCGGGCCGGCCCTCGTCCGCTCCGGCGCCGGGGCCCTGCTGCCCGGCGGGCGCCTGGTTGGCGTTCCCGTTGCCCTCCGCGGGCGGCGTGGTGGTGGTCACCGCGGGCGGCGGCGCCGACGTGCCGGCCTGGGTGGTCGACGGCGCCGCGGTCGTGGTCGGCGCCGTGGTGGTCGGCTGCGGCGCCGTGGTGGACGGCTGCGGCGCCGTGGTGGTCGTGGTCGGCGTCGGCGCCGGAGCGGTGCCGCCCCCGCCGTCGCCGTCGTCGCCCTGGTCGCCGTCCTCGGTCGGCTCGGCGTCCCCGCCGCCGTCCCCGGAGTCCTCCTCCTCGACCGTGTAGCCGTCGGAGGCGACGGTGAGGGTGACGACGGTGCCCGCGTCCACGGTGGTGCCCGCCGGCACGACCCCGGCGACGTCGTTGGGGGCCAGGTCGACACCCAGGTCGGCCAGCTGCTCGCCCGTGGCCTCGGCCCGGGACACCTCCAGCCCGGCCTCGAGCAGGTCGGCCTCGACGTCGTCGGCGTCCTCGCCGATGAGCTCGGCGGCGGCCGGCACCGCCACCTGGGCGGCCGCCGGGGTGGTCGCCGCGGACGTCGGCGCGCTGGTGCTGGTCGGGTCGGCGGTGCCGGCGTCGTCCCCGTCCCTGCCCAGGAGGAGGAAGGCGCCGGTGAGCAGGCCGGCGAGGAGCACCAGCCCGACCGCGATCCACAGCCCCCGGCGGTTCCCGGAGGACCGGGCGGCGGGCTCGTCGTCCCAGCGCCGGTCGTCCTCGTCGTCCACCGGCGGGCCCTGCAGCGGCGGCATGGTGCGCGCGTCGGCCGCGTGCCGCCCGCCGGTGCGCGGCCCGGCGGCCGCCGCGGCGGCACCGGCAGCGGCGCCCGCGGCGGCCCCTCCCGCGGCCGCGCCGAGCACGCGGGTGCCGTCGTCGGCGACCTCGGGGATCACCTCGGTGGCGGCGGCCGCGGCCAGCCCGGTGGCGGGGGAGACCGGCGCGCCGCCGGCGGCCACCGCCCGGACGGCGGCGGCGAAGTCGGCCCCGTCGGTGAACCGGTCGGCGGGGTCCTTGGCCAGCGCGCGCTCGATCAGCTGTCGCACGCCCACGGGGACGTCGGCGGGCAGCGGCGGCGGGGGCCGGTTGATGTGCGCCAGCGCGACGGCGACCTGGGAGGTGCCGTCGAAGGGCCGTCCTCCGGTGAGGCACTCGTAGCCGACGACGCCGAGGGAGTAGACGTCCGAGGCCGCGGTGACCTCCATCCCCTGCGCCTGCTCGGGGGAGAGGTACTGCGCGGTGCCCACGACCATGCCGGTGCGGGTGAGCGGCGTGGCGTCGCGGGTGCGGGCGATGCCGAAGTCGGTCAGCTTGACCACGCCGTCGGGCCGCACGATCAGGTTGCCCGGCTTGATGTCGCGGTGCACGACGCCGGCGGCGTGCGCGGCCGAGAGCCCGTCGGCGGCCTGGCCGAGGACGTGCAGCGTCCAGTCGACCGGCAGCCGCCCCTCCTCGTGCAGGATCGTGACCAGCGGCTTGCCCTCGACGAGCTCCATGACGAGGAACGCCAGCTGGTGGCCGCGCTCGTCGTCGGTCTCGCCGTAGTCGTAGACCGAGGCGATGTTCGGGTGCGACAGCGCCGCGGTGTGCCGGGCCTCGTTGCGGAACCGCGCCACGAAGCTCGGGTCGCCGGTGAACTCGCTGCGCAGCACCTTGGCGGCCACCACGCGGTCGAGGACCCGGTCGCGGGCGCGCCAGACCTCACCCATGCCGCCGGTGGCGATCGGCTCGGTGATCTCGTAGCGGCCGGCCAGCACCGTGCCGGTGGACAGGGCCATCAGCCCCCCTGCCCTTCGAGGTAGGCCTCGATCACCTCGCGGGCGATCGGGGCGGAGGTGTCGCCGCCGGTACCCCCGCCGTTCGCGACGAACACCGCGACGGCGATCTGCGGGTCGTCGGCCGGGGCGAAACCGATGAACCAGTTGTGGTCGGGCACGTCCTCGGCCACCTGCGCGGTGCCCGTCTTGCCGGCGACCGTGACGCCGGAGACCCGTGCGGCGCGGCCGCTGCCGTTGGCCACGACGCTCTCCATCATCTCCTGCAGCTGGTCGGCGACCTCGGGGGTGACCGGCTCGGAGAGCTCCTCCGGGTCGGCCCGGTCGATGACCGTCAGGTCGGGCGCGCGCACCTGGTCGACCAGGTAGGGCGTCATGAGGGTCCCGTCGTTGCCCACGGCCGCGGCGACCATCGCCGCCTGCAGCGGGGTCATCCGGACGTCGCGCTGGCCGATCGAGCTCTGGCCCAGGGCGGCCTCGCTCTCGATGTCACCGACGCTGCTCCCGGCGGTCTGCACCGGGATGTCCAGGGACTCCCCGGTCATCCCGAAGCCCTCGGCCATCTCCCGCACCGCGTCCTCGCCGAGGTCGATGCCCAGCTGGGCGAAGGCGGTGTTGCAGGAGATGGTCAGCGCGTCGATGAGCGACTGCTCCTGGCTGCTGCTGCAGGAGGAGTTGCCGAAGTTGCGCAGCTGCGTCGAGGTGCCCGGCAGGGTGAGGGTGTCCGGCGCCGGGACCACGGTGTCGGGCGTGTACTCGCCGCTCGCGAGGGCCGCCGCGGAGACGATGACCTTGAAGACCGAGCCGGGCGGGTAGTTGTCCTGGATGGCCCGGTTCAGCCGCGGGTCGGTGTCCATGGCGTCGAGCTCGGCGGCGTAGTCGCGGATGGCGCCGGGGTCGTGGCTGGACAGCCGGGCCGGGTCGTAGGTGGGTGTGCTGGCCATGCCGAGCACCGCGCCGGTGGCCGGGTCGAGCGCCACGACCGCGCCGGTGGCGCCGTCGAGCTGCGTCATCGCGGTCTCCTGGACGGCGGGGTCCAGCGTCAGGACGACGTCACCCCCGGCCGGGTCGCGGCCGGTGAACAGGTCGGCCAGCCGGCGCAGCGCCAGCCGGTCGTCGGAGCCGGCGAGCACCTCGTTCTCCGCGTCCTCGACCTGCCAGGCGCCGTAGAGCAGGGAGTAGTAGCCGGTGACCGGGGCGTACACCGGGCCCTGCGGGTACTCGCGCAGGTACTCGAGGGTGTCGTCGGTGGGCGTCGACAGCGCCACCTCGGTGCCGTCGACGACGATCGAGCCGCGCTCGCGCGAGTACTCCTCGGTGAGCACGCGGGTGTTGCCGGAGTCCTCGCGCAGCTCGTCGGAGCGCACGACCTGGATGTAGTTCACGTTGACGATCAGCAGCGTGAACAGCACGAGCACGCTGATCGCCACCCGGCGCAGGGGTGCGTTCACGGCGTCACGACCTCGGTGGGCGCCTCGCCGATGGCCTGCTTGGGCGGCGCCGGCGGGGCGGCCGGTCGGCGCGCGGCGTCGCTGATCCGCACCAGGATGGCGACCAGCCCGAAGTTGGCCACCAGCGAGGAGCCGCCGTAGGCGACGAACGGCGTCGTCAGGCCGGTCAGCGGCAGCAGGCCGGTGACCCCGCCGAGGACGACGAACAACTGCCAGGCGACGGCGAACGCCAGCCCCCCCGCGAGCAGCTTGCCGAACGCGTCGCGCACGATCAGCGAGGTGCGCAGGCCGCGCTCGACCAGGATCAGGTAGACGACGATGAGCGCGACCAGGCCGAACAGGCCCAGCTCCTCGCCGAGCGCGGCGGCGATGAAGTCGCTCTTGGCCACCGGCACCTGGTCGGGGCGCCCGCCGCCCAGCCCGGCGCCGAACAGGCCGCCGGTGCCCAGGCCGAACAGCGACTGGACCAGCTGGTAGCCGCCCTCGTCGCGGTAGGCGAAGGGGTCCAGCCAGGTGTCCACGCGCACCCGCACGTGCCCGAAGAGCTGGTAGGCGAGGAACGCGCCGGCGGCGAACAGGCCCAGGCCGATGAGCAGCCAGCTGGACCGCTCGGTGGCGACGTAGAGCATCACCACGAAGATGCCGAACAGCAGCAGCGAGCTGCCCAGGTCGCGCTCGAAGACCAGCACGAGGATCGACAGCGCCCACGCCACGAGCACCGGTCCGAGGTCGCGGGCGCGGGGGATCTCCAGGCCCATCACCCGGCGGCTGGCCAGCGCGAGCACGTCGCGCTTGTCGACCAGATAGGACGCGAAGAAGACGATCAGGCAGATCTTGGCGAACTCGCCGGGCTGGATGCTGAAGCCGGCGACGCGGATCCAGATCTTGGCGCCGTAGACCTCCGAGATCGAGGCGGGCAGCACGGCCGGCAGGGCCAGCAGCACCAGCCCGATCAGCGCGAGGGTGTAGGCGAAGCGGGCCAGCAGCCGGTGGTCGCGCAGGACCACCAGGACGGCGATGAACAGGCCCGCGCCCACGGTCGCCCACAGCAGCTGCACCGGGGCGTCCCCGCCGGAGGCGCCCTCGACCTGCTCGTCGGCCAGGTCGAGCCGGTGGATCATGGTCAGCCCGAGCCCGGACAGCAGCGCCACCGCGGGCAGCAGCAGCGGGTCGGCGTAGGGCGCGAGCGTGCGGACGACGAGGTGCAGCACCGCCCAGATGGCGGCGAACCAGGCGCCGAAGCCGGCCAGCTCCGCGCGCAGCGACCCGGTGACGGTGAGGTCGACGATGCTCTGGGCGGCGAGCGTGATCAGCACGGCGAAGCCGAGCAGCGCCAGCTCGGTGTTGCGCCGGGTCGGGGTCTCGGTGCCCGGCGCGCTCGCGCGCGGGTCGGTGGAGGGGCCGCTGGTCACTCGGCCTCCCGGCAGTCCACTCCCGGCTCGGGCGTCGTCGTCGGGGCGGACGAGGTCGTCGTGGCGGTCGTCGTCGGGGGGGCGGTCGTGGGGGTGGCCTCGGGGCTCGGCGCCGCGCCGGTCCCGGGCGCGGCCTCGGGCAGCGGCAGGGGCTCGGAGGTGGGCGCGGCCGAGCTGCCGGCGGCCGGCGAGGGACAGGCGGGCAGCGCCATGGTGCGCAGCTCGTCGACGATCCGCTGGGCGTCGTCGGCGCCGTCGGCCTCGATGCCCCGGCGCACGCTGTTCTGGTCGTAGGAGCTCAGGTCGTCGAGCGCGATGTCGGTGACGTCGTCGACGCGGTAGAGCTCCAGGCCCAGCGGAGCGGTGTAGAAGCCGCGGAAGACGGCCACGCGGTCGCCGCCGTCGGCGGCCTCGACCCCGACGAACCAGTGGGTGAGCACCCACAGCCAGGTGGCGATCCCGCCGGCCACGAGGACCAGCACCGTCCCCACGACGAGGAACAGCCGCCGCCGAGGGCGGCGGCGGTCGGAGGGTGCGGCGGCCGTGGGTGCTGTCGGCGGGGGTGGTGGAGCCGGCGGCGGGTCGGCCAGCGCGGCCCTCCCGGCGGCCGACCGGGGGTCCACCTCGCGCTGCCCGCGGTTGTCGCCGGCCGCGCCGTCGACGACCGGCTCCATGGACGTGCCGGTGCCGGTGTCCTCGACGACGTCGGCGACGATCACGGTGATGTTGTCCGGGCCGCCGCTGCGCAGCGCGAGCTCCACGAGCCGGTCGGCGGTCGACTGCGGGTCGGGGTCCTTGAGCGCCTCGGCGAGGGTCTCCTCGCTGACCACCCCGGACAGGCCGTCGGAGCACAGCAGGTAGCGGTCGCCGGCGCGGGCCTCGCGCATGGACAGGTCGGGGTCGACGTCCTGGCCGTTGAGCGCCCGCAGCAGCAGCGAGCGCTGCGGGTGGTGGTTGGCCTCCTCGGGCGTGATGCGGCCGTCGTCGATGAGCGTCTGCACGAACGTGTCGTCGTGGGTGATCTGGGTGAAGACGCCGTCGCGCAGCAGGTAGGCGCGGGAGTCGCCGACGTGGCACAGCGCCAGCCGGCCGCCGGCGAAGAGGACGGCGGTGAGCGTGGTGCCCATGCCCTCGAGCTGCGGGGACTCGCGGATCACCTCGCGCAGGTGCTCGCTGCCGTCGAAGACCGCCTCGCGCAGGGCCTGCAGCATGTCGCCGCTGGGGGCGTCCTCGTCGAGGTGCTCCAGGGCCGCGATCACGACCTTGCTGGCGACGTCGCCGGCCGCGTGCCCGCCCATGCCGTCGGCCACGGCGAGCAGCCGGGGCCCGGCGTAGACCGAGTCCTGGTTGTTGCCGCGGACGAGGCCACGGTCGGAGCGGGCGGCGTAGCGCAGCGCGAGACTCATCGGACCCTGCTCACGTCTGCCCTGCCGCTCCCCGTGGTCGTCGTCAACGCAGCTCCAGGGCGGTCTGGCCGATGCGGATCGGCTGGCCCGGGGCCACGAGCAGCGGGCCCTGCACCCGCTGCTGGTCGAGGTAGGTGCCGTTGGTGGAACCGAGGTCCTCGACGTACCACTGTCCCCCACGGTTGGTCAGCCGCGCGTGCCGGGAGCTGGCGAAGTCGTCGGTGAGGACGAGCGTGGAGTCGTCGGCCCGGCCGATGAGGATCGGCTGCTCGCCGAGGGTGATCTTGGTGCCGGACAGCGGCCCGGCGGTGACCACCAGGGTGCGCGGGCCGCGCCCGCGCTTCTTGCCCGGTGCGGCGGCGCGCGGCGGCACCGAGGCCACCCGCCCGGCGCGCCCGCCGAACAGGTCGGCGCGGACCACCCGGAACGCAGCGAAGATGAACAGCCACAGCAGCAGCAGGAACCCGAAGCGGAAGACCTGCAGGACGATCTCGGCGGTCACGGGCGACCCCCGCTGCTGGTGCTCATCCGTGAGCGCGCGGACTCGCTCACGTGCCGTCCTGCCGGTAGACCAGGACCGAGTGGCCGATGCGGATCACGTCGCCGTCGGCCAGCGCCTGCCGGGTGATCTTGCGGCCGTTGACCAGCGTGCCGTTGGTGGAGCCGAGGTCCTCGGCGAAGGCGGTGCCGCTGTCGAGGACGACGTCGACGTGCTTGCGGCTGACGCCGGTGTCGGGCAGCCGGATGTCGGCCTCGGTGCCGCGGCCGATGACGTTGCGGCCGGTGGTCAGCTCGTGGCGGGTGCCCGGCCCGTCGACGACGAGCACGTGCGTCACCCCCGGCTTGCTGCCCGCCCGCCCCACGACCGACGGGTGCTGCCGGCCGGTGTCGGTGGGGATCCGGCCGCGCAGCGGCGGCAGCGGGGGGACGGCGCCCGAGCCGGTCATCGGCGGGGCGGGCGGCGGGGCGAGCGGTGACGAGGGCGGGGCGTCGCCCCGGGTGCCCGGCCGCGCCGGGTCGGCCACGTGCGAGCTGACCTCGAACACGCCGGTGGGGAGCTCGTCGTCGCGCTCGAGGCGGACCTGCACCTCGCCGAAGACCTGCCAGCCCTCGTCGTCGATGTGCTCGGAGACCATGTCGGCGAGCTGGGCGGCCAGCTGCTCGGACCACTCGGCGAGGTTCTCGTAGTCGGTGCGGCCGAGCCGGACGTCGTAGACGTTGGGCGCCAGCACCCGGCCCTCGCCGAGCACCGAGCGCTGCTCGTCGGCCTCCCGCTGGAGTGCCTTGGCGATCTCGGCCGGGTGGACCTTGCCCTTGAAGATGCGGGCGAAGGCGAAGCCGACCATGCCCTCGAGTCGTCGCTCGAAGCGCTGCAGCACGCCCACAGTCGCTCCTCCACGCTCGCCCGGTCGGTGGTCCTCCGGGTGATCGTAGCCGGGTGACGGGTGCCCGTCCGGCCAGCAACGCCCGACGTCCCGAGCCGCGCCGGGCCCGCCCGCCCACCCGGTCGGGCGACCCCGCCGACGCCCGCTCCACCCCTCCGCGGGGCCGCGCCGGCGGGCTGCTAGTGTCGTCCCTCGCCAGGGCAAGTGGCGGAATGGCAGACGCGCACGGTTCAGGTCCGTGTGTCCGAGAGGACGTGGGGGTTCAACTCCCCCCTTGCCCACCCACACCTGAGACGCGGCCCCCGGGGACACCCGGGGGCCGTTCGCGTTCCCGGGTGGTCCGCGGGTCCCTCGTGGGACGGCCGTGGCGCGGCGGGCTGGTGCTCGGGACGCTGGACGACGCCCCCGGGGACCGGCCGGCCCCCGCCGACGAGGCGGGGCGCACCCGGCGGCTGGGACGTCGCCCTCGCCGTCTGCACCTCCCTCGCCGCCTGCACCGCCGAGGCCCTCGCCGGCGGGGGACGAGTGCTCAGGCGGTGTCGGCGCTCTCCTGGATGAAGGCCGCGGAGTCGTAGTACGTGCGGACGCCGGTGACCATCTCGTTGTCGGAGCCGTCGCTCTCGATGACGGTGACGCCGGTGTAGCTGAACGGCTTGCCGTTGCGGAGGGTCCCGCGCGACTCCCACTCCAGCGCAGCGGTCCTCTCGCCCACGGTGCTGGAGGTGAACGTCGTCTCCAGCTCGCCGAAGACGTGCCGGTAGTCCTCCCAGAACCGCTTGGCGCCGTCCCGGCCGCGCGCCTCGTGGGTCTGGTTGAGCTTGACCAGCTCGGCGTCCTCCGAGGTCAGGTCGACCATCGGCTGGGCGTCGCTCTCGGCGTCGAGGTGGTGGAGGGCGGCGGTGAAGCGTTCGGTGAGGTCGTGCACGGGGTCCTCCGGGGCTCTCGGTTGCTGTCGCCGGAGCCACTACCCGGCTGCCGCGGACGACACCCGCCCGGATCAGGCGGGCAGCTGCCCCCGCTCGTCGCGGGAGCGGCGCTCGCCGACCGTGCGGGCGAGCAGGACGACGCCCCACGGGCCGATCACCCAGACCGGCCACGGGTACTGCAGGTCGCCGGTGGCCAGCACCGACACCAGCCAGATGCCGACGACGAGCACCGCGGTGGTCGCCCACCCCGTCCACGCGGTGCGCAGGTCGCGGTCCCAGGCGCCGTGCCACGCCCCGGCGTACACGGCCCGGGTGACGGGGGAGCGCTCCGGCCGGGTGCGGACCGGCTGCGGGACCGGGCGCGGCAGGTCGGCGGTGAGCCCGGCCAGCTCGCCGTAGGTCCGGGCGGCGTGCGCCCGGGCCGCACGGTCCTCGTACTCGGCCAGGGTCAGCCGGCCGTCGGCCAGCGAGGCGTCCAGGCGGATGACGACGGCGGCGCGGTCGGCGTCGGCGGCGAGCAGGTGCGGCTCGGGCATCTCGGGCTCCTCGTCAGGCGGTGTGCCCGAGTCTTTCCCGCCCCCCGGCCGGTGACCATTGACAGACGTCACGGATCGGCCGTGGGTCCTGCACGGTCAGCCGTCGGCCGGCCTCACCCGTTCGCGGGCGTGGCCTCCTTCGCCAGGTGCTTGCCGATGACCATGCGCTGGATCTGGTTGGTGCCCTCGAAGATCTGCATGACCTTCGCCTCGCGCATGTAGCGCTCGGCGGGGTGGTCGCGGGTGTAGCCGGCGCCGCCGAGCACCTGGACGGCGTCGGTGGTCACCTTCATGGCCGCGTCGGTGGACACGAGCTTGGCGATGCTGGCCTGCCGCGAGTAGGGGAGGCCGGCGTCCTTGCGGCGGGCCGCGACCAGGTAGGTGGCCCGGGCGGACTCCACGGCGGCGGCCATGTCGGCGAGCAGGAAGGCCACGCCCTGGTGGTCGACGATCCGCCGTCCGAAGGCCTCGCGCTCGAGGGCGTATGCGACGGCGACGTCGAGCGCGGACTGCGCCAGGCCGACGGCGACGGCGCTGACGCCCAGGCGCCCGGAGTCCAGCGCGGACAGCGCGATGGCCAGGCCGCGGCCGGGCTCGCCGACCATCCGCCCCGCCGGGACGGCGACGTCGTCGAGGCGCATCGCCGCGGTGGTCGAGCCGGTGAGGCCCATCTTCTGCTCGGGCGGGGCGGCGCCGAACCCGGCGAGGTCGGGCGTGAGGTGGAAGCAGGAGATCGCGCGGTCGCCGTCGTCGGGGGTGCGCAGGAAGGTCGAGTAGAAGTCGGCGTGCCCGCCGTGGGTCACCCACGCCTTCTCGCCGGAGGCCACCCAGCCCGCGCCGTCGCGGACGGCGCGGGAGCGCATCGCGGCGGGGTCGGAGCCGGCGTGCGACTCGGAGAGGCAGTAGGCGCCCAGCAGCCGGCCGCCGACCATCTCGGGCAGCCACTGCTCGCGCTGCTCCGTGGTGCCGAACCGGTCGACCGGCCCGCAGGCCAGCGTGTGCACGCTGATGCCCAGCGCGACGCTGGCCCAGCGCATCGCCAGCTCCTCCACCACCTGCAGGTAGACGGCGTAGGGCTGGCCGCCGCCGCCGACGTCCTCGCCGAAGGGCAGGCCGAGCAGGCCGACCTCGCCGAGCTTGGCGAACACCTCCCGCGGGAAGCGCTCCTCCCGCTCGTACTCCGCCGCCCGCGGCGCCAGCTCGGCGTCGGCCAGGTCGCGGGTGAGCGCGATCAGGTCGTGCGCCTCCTGGGTGGGCAGCTCTCGGTCGACGGCCACGGGGTCCCCCTCGTCGCGGGCGGGTCGGCAGTACCGGAGACGGTACCGCAGTACTGTTCAGCGTCCAGGGGAGTACCGAGCGACCGGGAGGTGCGGTGACGACGACGGACACCGGGGAGCGGCGGCTGACCGCCCGCCAGGCCCAGCTGCTCGACCAGCTCGAGGAGCTGTTCCTCGCCGAGGGCTTCGCCGGGTTCACCCTCGAGGACCTCGCCGTCCGGCTGCACTGCTCGAAGACGACGCTCTACGCGCTCGCCGACAGCAAGGAGCAGCTCGCCGTCCGGGTGGTGCGGCACTTCTTCCGGCGGGCCACCGCGGCCGTGGAGGCGCGGACCGCGGGGGAGGGCGACCCGGCGCGGCGGGTGACCGCCTACCTGGAGGCGGTGGCGCGGGCGCTGACCCCGGCGTCGCGGGCCTTCCACCGCGATCTGGAAGGCTTCCCGCCGGGGCGGGCGGTCTACGAGCACAACACCGCCGTGGCCGCGGAGCGGGTGAGCGCGCTGATCGCCGACGGCGTGGCCGCGGGCCGCTTCCGCGAGGTGCACCCGGCGCTGGTGGCCGACACGGTGACCACGCTGATGCTGCGCATCGGCCGTGGGGACACCGCGCGGGCCACCGGCCTCGACGACGCCGCCGCCTACCGGGAGCTGGCGGCGCTGCTGCTGCGCGGCATCAGCCGCTGAGACCTCGGCCGCACCCGTAACGATCGGGCGCGACCGGACATGTGGGGGTGTGATCGCGATGCGCGGGCAGCCGCCGCCCACGACCGAGCCCGTGTCCCCCGCGCACCGCGTCGAGGCGGCCTACCGCGACCTCGGCACCGCCGTGCTCGGGTACGCCCTGCGGCGGGCGGCCTGTACGAAACCTACCGCCTGAGGACCGTCACCGCAGGACGTATCCGCAGGTCAGTCCGCTGTCCACAGATGCGGGGTGCGTGTTGACGCCACGACCAGCACCGGGACACCGGCCGCGCCGCGGCGGCCACACCTCGTCCGCACCGTGCTGCGCCACGGCGAGGACCCGCTGGGCCGACCGAGGCGGGGTGCTGAGCGGCGCGCGGTGTGGTGGGCTGCCGGGCATGAGCGTCCCGCCGATGACCGCCTGGCCGCCCACCGAGCCGACGGAGGTCGAGCTGGTCAGCGGGGACGCCCGGCTCGCCGTCGACCTGCGCGGCGGCGGGCTGCGCGCGCTCACCGTCGGCGACTGGGCCGTCCTCGACGGCTACCCGCCCGGCACGGTGCCCGTCGGGCGCCGCGGGGGCGTGCTGCTGCCCTGGCCCAACCGGCTGCGCGACGGGCGGTGGAGCTGGGAGGGGCAGCAGCTGCAGCTCGACACCGCCGGCCCGGGCAAGCCCGCCGCGCACGGGCTGGTCACCTGGCAGCAGTGGTCGGTGCTGGCCCGCCACTCCGACGCGCTCACCGTGGGCACCGTCGTCGAGGCGCGGCCGGGCTACCCCTTCCGCCTCGCGGCCGCCGTCGACACGCACCTGACCGGGACGGGGCTCACGGTCACCGTCCGGGTCCGCAACGCCGGCGACCGCCCGGCGCCCTTCGGCGCCGGCACGCACCCCTACCTGTCGGTGGGCGCCACGGCCGACGGCGGCATCGGCGACGCCGAGCTGACCGTCCCCGCCCGCACCGCGCTCGACCTCGACGGCGGCCTGCCCACCGGCACCCGCCGGCCCTTCGACGGGGCGGTCGGCCGGATCGGCGACCGGGCCCTGGACGACGCCGTCACCGACCTCGACCGCGACGGCGACGGCTGGGCCCGCGTCCTCCTCCGCGGCAGCGCGGGGACCCTCGAGCTCGCCGTCGACGCCGCGTGGCCGTGGCTGCAGGTCTACAGCGGCGAGACGCTGCCCGAGGGTCAGCGCCGCCGCAGCCTCGCCGTCGAGCCGATGACCTGCCCGCCCAACGCGCTGGCCGACGGCGTCGACCTCGTCGTCCTCGACCCGGGGGAGACCTGGTCGGGCACGTGGACCCTCACCTGGACGGGAGCCTGACGTGCGGGTGCAGGAGCTGTGGCGCTACCCGGTCAAGTCGCTGCAGGGCGAGCGGCTCGACCGCGTCGACGTCGGCCCGGAGGGGCTGACCGGCGACCGGCGGTGGGCGCTGTTCGACCGCTCGAGCGGCTACGGCCTGACCGCCCGCCGGGTGCCCGACCTGCTCTTCGCCGCCGCCCGGCTGCGCGCCGACGGCGGCGTGGAGGTGGTGCTGCCCGACGGCACGGTGACCACCGACGACGGCGTCCTCTCCGACTGGCTGGGCCGGCCGGTGACGCTGCGCGCCTCGGAGGCCGACCGCGGGCCGCGGCACTACGAGGCCCCCGACGACGACGAGGACGTCTGGGACGCCTTCGAGGGTGCCTCGGGCGCGTTCCACGACAGCTCGCGCATCCGGGTCTCGCTGGTCTCCACCGGCACCCTCGGCACCTGGGACCGGCGGCGGTTCCGCGCCAACGTGCTGCTCGACGGGGCCGGCGAGGACGGCCTGGTGGGCAGCACCGTGCGGCTGGGCAGCGCCGTGCTCGACGTGCTCAAGCCGGTCAGCCGCTGCGTGATGGTCACCCGGCCCCAGCCCGGCGGGATCGGCCGCGACACCGGGATCCTCAAGACCATCCACCGCGAGCGCGGCAGCGTGCTGGCCGTCGGTGCGCTCGTCCCGGTGCCGGGCACGGTGGCGGTGGGCGACGAGCTCGTGCCGGCCTGAGGATGGACGCCGTGCGCACCGTCGAGCTCCGTCCCGGTGAGGACTCCATCCGCCTCGGCCAGCTGCTCAAGCTGGTCGACGCCGTCCCCACCGGCGCGCAGGTGAAGGACGTGCTGGTCACCGGCGCGGTGCGGGTCAACGGCGAGCCCGAGGACCGCCGCGGCCGGCAGGTCCGACGCGGCGACGTCGTCGCGATCGAGGGCGCCGAGGACGTGCGCGTCGCGTGAGTTCCACGTGGAACCCCGTGCTGCCCCGGTGGCCGGACGACGCGCCGCCGGGCCCCGACTTCGCCGGCATCCGCGCCGAGTTCGACGTCCCGGAGGACTTCCCGCCCGAGGCGCTCGCCGAGGCCGCGCGCCCGCCGGTGCTCCCCGACGAAGACGCCACCGACGTCGAGCTGGTGACCGTGGACCCGCCCGGCAGCCGCGACCTCGACCAGGCCGTGCACCTGCAGCGTGACGGCGACGGCTGGCTGGTCCGCTACGCGATCGCCGACGTCGGTGCGGTGGCCCGGCCGGGCGGCGCGCTCGACACCGAGGCCCGCCGCCGCGGCCAGACCCTCTACAGCCCCGACCGGCGCACGCCGCTCTACCCGCCGGAGCTCAGCGAGGGCGCCGCCAGCCTGCTGGCCGGCCAGGAGCGGGCCGCGGTGCTGTGGACCGTCCGGCTCGACGCCGACGGCAGCGTGCGCGCGGTCGACGTGCGCCGCGCCCGCGTCCGCAGCCGTGCGCAGCTGGCCTACCCCGACGTCCAGGCCCGCGCCGACGCCGGCACCCTGCCGGAGCCGATCGCGCTGCTGCCCGAGCTCGGCCGGCTGCTCGAGCGGGCCGCCGCCGCCCGCGGCGCGATCGAGCTGGGCACCCCCGAGCAGCAGGTGGTGCGGACCGAGGCCGGCGGCTGGACGCTGGTCGCCCGCAGCGACCTGCCTGTCGAGCGGTGGAACGCGCAGGTCTCGCTGCTCACCGGCCGGGTCGCGGCGGGGCTGATGCTCGGGGCCGGGGTGGGCCTGCTGCGCACGCTGCCGCCGGCCCGGCCCGAGGACGTCGCCCGGCTGCGCCGGCTGGCCCCCGCGCTCGGCGTCGAGTGGTCGGCCGGCGCCGGCGCCGGGGAGGTGCTCGCCGGCCTCGACGGCGCCGACCCGCGGCACGCGGCCTTCCGCGAGGAGGCGGCGACCCTGCTCCGCGGCGCGGCCTACACCGCGTTCGACGGCACCCCGCCCGAGCAGACCGGGCACGCCGGCGTCGGCGCGCCCTACGCCCACGTCACCGCGCCGCTGCGCCGGCTGGTCGACCGGTTCGCCACCGAGGTGTGCCTGGCGCTGGCCGACGGCCGCGAGCCCGACCCCGCCGTCCGCGCCGCGCTGCCGGACCTGCCGGCGGCCATGGCCGCCTCCGACCGGCGCACCCGCGCCGTGGAGCGGGCCGCCGTCGACGCCACGGAGGCCTGGCTGCTGGCCGGCCGCACCGGAGAGGAGTTCGACGCGGTGGTGGTGGACGTGGAGGACGATCGGGGCACCGTCGTGATCGCCGAGCCGGCCATCCGCGCCCGCTGCGGCGGGACCGGCCTGGAGCCCGGCTCCCGGGTGCGGGTGCGGCTGGTCGAGGCCGACGTCGCCCGGCGGTCGGTGCGGTTCACGGTGGTGGGGGACTGATGCGCGAGCCGTACCTGGCCGGCAGGCTGCAGGGCTTCGGGACGACGGTGTTCGCCGAGATGAGCGCGCTCGCGGTGTCCACCGGGTCGATCAACCTCGGGCAGGGCTTCCCCGACACCCCCGGCCCGGCCGAGGTCCTCGACGTCGCCCGGGCCGCCATCGGCACCCCCGCCGACCAGTACCCGCCCGGCCCCGGGACGCCGGAGCTGCGGGCCGCCGTCGCCGCGCACCTCGAGCGCTTCCGCGGCCTGACCTACGACCCCGACACCGAGGTGCTCGTCACCGCCGGTGCCACCGAGGCGCTCACCGCCGCGCTGCTGGCGCTCGTCGAGCCCGGCGACGAGGTGGTGCTGCTCGAGCCGATGTACGACAGCTACGCGGCCGCGGTGGCCATGGCCGGCGGCGTCGTCCGCCCGGTGCCGCTCACCCCGCCGCCGCCGGGCACCGACGGCGGGCACTGGACGTTCGACCCCGCCGACCTCCGCGCCGCGGTCACCCCGCGCGCCCGGCTGCTGCTGCTCAACTCCCCGCACAACCCCACCGGCACCGTCCTCGACCGCGCCGAGCTCGCCGAGGTGGCCGGGGTGGCGCTCGAGGCCGGGCTGCTGGTGCTCACCGACGAGGTCTACGAGCACCTGGTCTTCGGCGGCGCCGAGCACGTCTCGGCGGCCACGCTGCCGGGCATGCGCGAGCGCACGCTGGTGGTCGGTAGCGGCGGCAAGACCTTCAACACGACCGGCTGGAAGATCGGCTGGATCTGCGGCCCGGCGCCGCTGGTGGCCGCCGTCCGCACCGCCAAGCAGTTCCTCACCTACGTCAACGGCGGGCCGTTCCAGCCGGCGATCGTCGCCGGGCTCGCGCTGCCCGACGCCTTCTTCACCGGCATCGCGGCCGACCTCGAGCGGCGGCGGGACGTGCTGGTGGCGGGCCTGCGGGAGGCGGGGCTGCCGACTATCGGCCCGCAGGCGACCTACTTCGCCACGGTCGACGTCCGCGACGTGCGTCCCGACGGCGACGGGCTGGCGTTCTGCCGCGAGCTGCCCGCGCGGGCCGGGGTGGTCGCCGTCCCCTCGGGGGTCTTCTACACGCGCGAGCACGCCGACCTGGGCCGCTCGCTGGTCCGCTTCGCCTTCTGCAAGCGCGACGAGGTGCTGACCGAGGCGGTTGCCCGGCTGGGGAGGATGTCGTCATGAGGTCCGTACCGGGAGGTCGCCCGTGAGGTTCGCCGTGGTCCAGCACGACATCGTCTGGGAGGACCGCGAGGCCAACTACGCCCGGCTGGCGCCGCAGGTGGCCCGGGCGGCCGCGGCCGGGGCGGAGTTCGTGCTGCTCAGCGAGACGTTCTCCACCGGCTTCTCCATGACGCCGGGCATCGGCGAGCCCCAGGACGGCCCGTCGGCGCGGTTCCTGTGCGAGCAGGCCGCCGAGCACGGCGTGTGGGTGGCCGGCAGCTGCCCGGAGGTCGCCCCCGGCGAGCGGCTGCCGTACAACTCGCTGGTGCTCGCCGCCCCCGACGGCGCGGTGCACCGCTACCGCAAGCTGCACCCGTTCACCCACGGCGGCGAGGCCGAGCGCTACCTGGCCGGTGACGCGCCGGTCAGCCTGACCGTCGGCGGCCTGCGGGTCACCCCGTTCGTCTGCTACGACCTGCGCTTCGGCGACGTGTTCTGGACGGCGGCCCCGACCACCGACGTCTACCTCGTGACGGCGAACTGGCCGGCCGGCCGCCGGCACCACTGGACGACGCTCCTGCGGGCGCGGGCCATCGAGAACCAGGCCTACGTGGTCGCCTGCAACCGCGTCGGCACCGGCGGCGACGGCATCGAGCACGCCGGCGACAGCCAGGTGATCAGCCCCATGGGCGAGGTCCTGGCCGGCGCCGCGGGCAGCGAGACCCTGGTGCTCGCCGACGTCGACGCCGCCGAGGTCGCCGCCACCCGTGAGCGCTTCGCCTTCCTCGCCGACCGCCGCGGCCAGGGGGTCACCGAGGCGGCGCCGGCGTCTGGTCGACGACGATCTGCTCGCGCTGCACCTGCTCGGTGACCCGCTCCTGGCCCTCGACCAGCTCCGTGCGCAGCCGCACCCGCTCGACCGGCACCACCTCGACGCCCACGACCGGGCGCTCGGCGTGCAGCACGACCTCCTCCGGCAGGCCGGCGCCGACCCCGGCGCCGACCGGAGTGCCGGCGGGAGCGCCGCCCGGGACGGGCGCGCCGGTGCCCGCGGGGGCCAGCGACTCACCGGGGACGTCGGGCGCGTCGAGGGGCACGTGCTCGACCCGGATCTCCTCGCGGCGGATCGGCACGGTCACCTGCACCTCCTCGGTGACCACGTACTTGACCAGCCGGACGCGGGTCGTGGCCACCGGCTCGGTGCCCACCCGCAGCTGCTCCTCGCTGCGCACCATCGACCCGTCGGACGCCTGCCGGGGCGGTCCGTCCGGGGCTCCGGTCCCGGCCGCGACCCCCGCCGCGGCCGGCGCGACGGCCGGCGCGACGGCCTGCGGTGCGGTCTGCGGCGGCACGGCGGCGGGTGCGCCGCCGGTCGCACCCACGGGGGCCACGCGCTGCGTCGGCGCGGCGGGTGCCGTCGCCCCGGTGTCCTGCGCGGCGGGCGGGCCGTCGGCCGGCCCGGCGCCCGCGGGGGCCAGGCCGGTGCCACCGGGCGACCAGGTGCCGGTGCCCAGGGCGGCCGCGGCGGCGTCCGGGCCGGGGCCGCCGGGGACCGGTGCGGTCAGGCCGTAGTGCTGCCGCAGCTGCGCCTCCTCGTCGGGACCCAGGTGGTCCCCGCGCAGGTGGGGTGCGGAGCGGACCGCCTCCTTGCCCACCGGCACGCGCAGCACCCCGTCGGTGAAGGTGGCCTGCGTCGCGGGCACGATCGAGTGGCGGGTGCCGAACAGTCCGGTGGCGACCGCCACCCAGGTGGGCGCGCCGGTCCGGTCGTCGACGAAGAAGCTCTCGACGGTGCCGATCTTCTCGCCGTCCGGACCCTGCGCGGTGCTGCCGATGGCTGCCGACAGGTCTCGCTCGCTCAACACGGTGCTCGCCTCCTCGGAACGCCCGCTCTGGCGTCGCTCGGGCGGGACAGTGCCCGCTCTGACGTGCCCCGACACCCGTCCGGCCCCTACGGTCGGTGACGGCACCCCCGGTCGGAGGAGGACGTCGTGGCGAGCGGACAGCTCGAGGTGGAGCGCAAGTTCGAGGCGGGGCCGGACGTCGTCCTGCCCGACCTCACCGGCGTCGGCGGGGTCGCCGCGGTGGGGGACGTCGTCACCCACGACCTCGACGCCACGTACTGGGACACCCCCGACCTCCGCCTGGCCCGCTCCCGGGTCACGCTGCGCCGCCGCACCGGCGGCACCGACGCGGGCTGGCACCTCAAGCTGCCCACCGCCGCCGCGGGCTCGCGCCGGGAGGTGCACGCCCCGCTCGGCGTCCGGCGCACGCAGGTGCCGCGGGCGGTGACCGAGCCCGTCACCGCCGTCCTGCGCGGCGTGCGGCCGGGGCCGGTGGCCACCCTGCGGACCACCCGGCAGGTGACGCCGCTGCTCGACGACGGCGGCCGGGTGCTGGCCGAGGTCGCCGCCGACACCGTCACCGGCACCGCCCTGGCCGCCGAGGACGGCGGGGCCGCGACGACCACGACGTGGCGGGAGGTGGAGGTCGAGCTGGTCGAGGGCGACGAGGCGCTGCTCGACGCGGTCACCGCCGCCCTGGCCGACGCGGGCATCCGGCCCTCCGACGTCCCGTCGAAGCTCTCCCGCGTCCTGGCTGACCGGCTCGCCGCCCTGACCCCCGCGCCGGTGCGGCCGCCCGCCCCGGCGGCGGAGGACGGCGGGAGGAAGAAGAAGGGCGGGAAGGGGAAGAAGGGGAGGAGGCGCGACCCGGACGGGCCGACGGCGGCCGACGTCGTCCTCGCCGCGCTGCGCACCCAGACCCGGGCGCTGCAGACCGCCGACATCGGCGTGCGCACCGGCGACCCGGAGGGCGTCCACGACCTGCGCGTGGCCTGCCGGCGGCTGCGCAGCATCCTGGCCGCGTTCCGGCCGGTCCTCGACCGCACCGCCACCGACCCGGTCCGCGAGGAGCTGCGGTGGATCGGTGCCCAGCTCTCGGGGGCCCGGGACGGCGAGGTGGCCCTCGAGCACCTCAGGGCCGTCGTCGCCGACCAGCCGGTCGAGCTCGTCCGAGGCCCGGTGGCCGCGCGGCTGCGCTCCACCGAGGTGGCCGACGTGGAGCGCGGTCGCAAGGCCGCGACCCGGGCGCTGTCGGACCGCCGCCACCTCGCGCTGCTGGACTCCCTCGACGCGCTGCTCACCGACCCGCCGCTGGCGGGGGCCGCCGGCGAGCCCGCGCGGGCGGTGCTCACCGACGCGATCAGGCGCGCCGGCAAGCGCCTGACCGCGCGCACCGACGAGGCCCGCGAGCGCGAGGCGGTCGACCCCGGTGCCCACCAGGAGGACACCGAGCACGCCCTGCACGAGGCCCGCAAGGCCGCCAAGCGGGTCCGCTACACCGCCGAGGTCGCCGCACCGGTCCTCGGGGCGCCTGCCGAGGCGCTGGTCACCTGCACGAAGCAGGTGCAGGACGTGCTCGGCGAGGCCCAGGACACCGTGGTCACCCGCGCCTGGTGCCTGCGCCTGGCCACCGCCGCCGTGGGCGCCGGGGAGGACACCTTCACCTACGGCCGGCTGCACGGCCTCGAGGAGGCCCGCGCCGAGCACGCCGACCAGGCGTTCTGGGCGCTCGAGCCGGGCCTGCGCGCCGCCGTCCGGGCCGCCGTGAAGGCCTGAGCCGGGAACACCCCGGCGCGCCCGCTCGTCTCCCGTCCGGGCGCCCCGGCCCCCTGATCCGAGAACGAGGTCCTCCCACTGTCCCTGATCGGTCTGCTGGGGTTCGCGACGGTCGTCCTGGTGGCGGTGTCCCTGCTGCACGGCTACCTGTGGTGGCGGCTGGTCCGCAGCACCACCCGCCCGGGACGGCTGCGCCGCCGTCTCACCTGGCTCACCCTCCTCCTGGCGCTGCTGCCCGCCGTCGCGGTGCTGACGCGGCGGGACCTGTCGCTCTCGGCACAGGCCCCGCTGGCCTGGCTGGGGTTCACCTGGCTCGGCATCGCCTTCTACGCCTTCCTCGCCCTGCTGGCACTGGAACCGGTGCGCCTGGCGCTGCGCCTGCTCGACCGCCGGCGGGCACCCGCCCGTGAGCCCGTACCCGTCGGTGGCCCGGCCCCGGAGCCGCCTCCCGGGCCGGCTCCTGAGCGGGCGCCCGACGCTCCGGTGGACCCGTCCCGGCGGCTGTTCCTCGCCCGCTCCCTCGCGGCCACGGCCGGGGTGGCGGCCCTGGGCACCGCCGGCACCGGTGTGTACCTGGCCAACTCCGCGCCCGTCGTCCGGCGGGTGCCGGTCACCCTGCCGCGGCTGGACCCGGCCCTCGACGGGCTGCGCGTCGTCACCTTCTCCGACGGCCACCTGTCGGCCACCTACGGCGGACGGCGCTTCGAGCGGCTGATCGAGATCGTCAACGCCCAGCGCCCCGACGTCGTGGCGATCGTCGGCGACCTGGTCGACGGCGAGGTCGACGAGCTGCGCGAGGAGGTCGCTCCGCTCGCCGACCTGGTCAGCGAGCAGGGCGTCTACTTCGTCACCGGCAACCACGAGTACTTCGTCGACACCCGCGCCTGGCTGCGCCACCTGCCCACCCTCGGGGTCGAGGTGCTGCGCAACGAGCGGGTGCAGGTCACCCGCGGCGGGGCGTCGTTCGACCTGGCCGGCATCGACGACCGGACGGCCGCGCGCTCCGGCGTCCCCGGGCACGGCGCCGACCTCGACGCGGCGCTCGACGGCCGCGACGACGCCACCCCGGTGGTGCTGCTGGCCCACCAGCCGGTGCAGGTGGCGCAGGCCGCCGCCGCCGGCGTGGACCTGCAGCTGTCCGGGCACACGCACGGCGGGCAGCTGTGGCCCTTCGACTACGCGATCCGGCTCGACCAGCCCGCCGTGGAGGGGCTGTCCCGGCACGGCGACACCCAGCTCTACGTCACCTCCGGCGCCGGTTACTGGGGCCCGCCGATGCGGATCGGGGCCCGCCCGGAGGTCACCGTCGTCGAGCTCCGCGCCCCGACCGGGTGAGCGCGACAGACGTCTCATACGACATGACGTCCGCAGACGTCTACCTGCCCCTAGGGTGGGGGACGTGACGGCGGCGACGGCAGGACCGAAGTACCTCTCGGTCCGGGAGCACCTCCGGCGCCGGGTCGCGGCGATGCCGGAGGGCGCGCTGCTGCCGCCGGAGCCCACGCTGTGCGCCGAGTACGGCGTCAGCCGGATCACCCTGCGCCGCGCCGTCGACGGCCTGGTCGCCGACGGCCACCTGGTGCGCGAGCAGGGCCGCGGCACCTACGTCACCCGCCCGGCGATCCGGCACGAGTACCGCGAGAGCTTCGTGCACCGCATCGCCGGGTGGAGCTCGGTGATGGCCGAGCAGGGCGCCCAGGTGGGCACGACGGTGCTGCAGCAGCGCGTCGTCCCGGCGTCGGCGCCCGTGGCCGCCGAGCTGGCCCTCGACGTGGCCTCCGACGTCGTGGAGCTCGAGCGGCTGCGCAGCGTCGACGGTGCGCCCAACCACGTCGCGCACAGCTTCCTGCCCGCCGCGCGCTACCCGCGCGCCGCCGAGGAGGACTTCACCGAGGGCTCCCTCTACGACTTCCTCCGCCGCGAGTACGGCGCCGACCTCGCCCACGCGCGGATCGTCGTCGACGTCGGCACCGCCGCCCCGGACGAGGCCGACCTGCTGCGCATCGCCGCGGGCTCGCCGCTGCTGGTCGTGCGCACCACGGTCCGCGACAACGCCGGGCACCCGCTGGTGCACAGCTTCTCCCGGCTGCGCCCCGACGTGAGCCAGGTCGAGTTCGAGGTCTCCGTCACCGGCCGCTGAGCGCGGGCTGCAGGTCGAGCACCATCCGCACGAAGGCGGCCCGCTCCACCGCGTGGGCCAGGAGCTCGTCGGTGACCGGTCCGCCCAGGTGGTCCAGCGGCAGGCTGGTGCAGGGGTACCGGATCAGCGCGGCGGCCACCACGGCCCGGAGCAGCCGGTCGACCGGCACCTCGAGCCCCTCGGCGGCCAGCCCCTCCGCGTAGGCGCGGACGGCGGCGTCCAGCAGCCCGGGCACCTCGCCGGGAGCGGCGCTGCCCTCCTCGGCGCGGCCGAAGACCAGCGGGACGACGTCGAAGCCCGCCGGCGCAGGCGTGGACGTGCCCCAGTCGACCAGCACGAACGTCCCCGGCCCGGCCGCCGGGCGCAGCAGGTTCATCGGGGTGGCGTCCCCGTGCGCGGGCAGCTCCGGGACGCTCCCGAGCTCCGCGACCAGGGCGGGGACGCGGCCGGCCAGGTCGGCCAGGTCGGTCCGCAGCGCGGCGACCTCGGCCAGCCGCATCGCCGGGTGGGACCAGGTGTCGTCGGCGGCCAGCAGCGGCAGCGCGTGGCCGCCCAGCCGGTGGGCGACGTAGTTGCCGAGGAACGAGTCGGCGGGCACGACCAGGCGCGGCTCGCACCGGCGGCGCACCGCGGCCCGGCCCAGCAGCCTCGCCGCGCGCCGCACGTCGTCGGCCGTCCAGGGCTCCCCGGTCAGCGCGACGTCCTCCAGCCACAGGGTGACCCGGTCGCCGGGGCCCTCGGCGACGTGCACGAGGTCCGGCATCCGCAG
The DNA here is from genome assembly GCF_900115505.1 of Geodermatophilus dictyosporus. Taxonomy (GTDB): domain Bacteria; phylum Actinomycetota; class Actinomycetes; order Mycobacteriales; family Geodermatophilaceae; genus Geodermatophilus; species Geodermatophilus dictyosporus. Next base: position 149,128 of record NZ_FOWQ01000007.1, read on the forward strand.
GCCCGGCGGCAGGTGGCCCGCCGTCGCGGAGGCGTAGACGTCGGCCTCGATCCGCCACGGGACCAGCGAGTCGATGAGCTCCCGCGCCGGCGGCGGCACCTCCGGCGGCAGGCCCTCCCGGGCGCGCTGCAGCTCCTTGGCCACCAGCCGCAGCGTCACCGGCCCGTCCGCGTCGCGAGCGGTGACCGCCACCCGGGTGAGCGCGCGGGTGGTCGGGGCGGAGATGCGGTGCCGGACCGGCGTGCACGCGACGTCCTCGACGCCGAGGCCGGGCCGGCCGGTCCAGCGGCGCAGGCCGGGCAGCAGGCCGGCGACGGTGGTGCCGCCGGGGAGGCCGGTCACCGGGGACGGCGCCGGACGGGGAGAGGTCGTCATGGCGGGCTCCGTGGGAGAATGGTCAAGCCGCTTGTCTACCCGGGGAGATGGTGGGGCACCGTGTCCGATCCCGTCAACGGGGAACCGCTCGTCGTCGTGCTGCTCGAGCACGCGATGCACCGGGTCCGCGCCGAGCTCTACGCCCTGAGCGACGCGTCGTTCCCGGGTCTGCGGACGCGGCACTACCGGCTGCTGTCCCTCCTCCCGCCGGGGGGCGAGCGGCTGACCCGGCTGACCGCGGCCAGCGGGCTGACCAAGCAGGCGCTGGCCCAGGCGCTGGCCCCGCTGCAGGCCGGCGGCTACGTCGAGGTCGTGCCCGACCCCTCCGACCGGCGGGCCCGGCTGGTGCGGCTCACCGACCGCGGCCGGGAGGCCACCGCCGCGGTCCGCCACCGGCTGGCGGCGGTCGAGCGGGAGTGGGCCGCGCAGGTGGGGGAGGAGCGCTACGCCGTGGCCCGGGCCGTCCTCACCGACCTCGCGCCGGGGCCGGTTACGGTCGGGGAGTGACCACGGCCAGCGGCAGTCGGGAGGTGGCCGCCCCGCGCGGCCGCGTGTGGCGGGCGCTGGCCGTGCTCGAGCCCTACTGCGCGGTCTGCGACGTCTCCTACGTCGTCGACGGCGCGGCGGCGGGCCCGGGCACCCGGTTCGTCTGCGTGCCCGGCCGGCTCGGCGAGGACGAGCAGCCCCGTGACGGGGCGCCGCGCGGGGAGATCGTCGAGTGGGAGCCCGAGCGGGTCGTGGCGACGCGGCTGCAGCTCACGCCCGAGACCTGGACGACCCGCATCGAGCTCGCCGACGGCGCCGCGGGCGGCACGCTGGTCACCATCACGCTGACCCACGAGCCGCGCCGGGTCCGGCTGGCCGACCGGCTCTCCCGCACGTCGATGCAGCGGGTGGTGCAGCGCACCGTCGACGGCGAGCTGGACAAGCTCCCGGCGCACGTCGAGCAGGTCGCCGCCGACTGACGGTGGCGCGGGACACGCGTCGGCGTCGGCGGCACGGGTAGGTGCAGGGGCCGGAGTGCCCGGCGACCGGCCGGGCACCGCACCCCCTCCTGGAGGACAGTCGTGATCGGATTCCTCGTCGCCGGCCTGGTCATCGGGGCCCTGGCCCGCCTCATCGTCCCGGGCCGGCAGCGCCTGGGCATCCTCGCCACCCTGGCGCTCGGCCTGGTCGGCTCGCTCATCGGCGGCCTGATCGCCCAGTTCTTCGGCACCGGCGACATCTGGGAGCTCAACGTCCTGGGCTTCGTCCTCGCCGTGGTCGCCGCCGTGCTGCTCATCGGCGTCGCCGAGGGCGTCGCGGGCCGCTCGAACCGCTCCGTCCGGCGCTGACCCCGGGGGAGCCGGTCTCAGAGCTCGACCGACTCCCCCGGGGCCAGCCGGCTGAACGGGGTGGGCGTGCCCGGGCCGCGCTCCCCCAGCAGCCCCCCGACCACGCCCAGCCCGGTGTCGTTGAGCAGGCCGTCGTGCACGGCGAAGGCCTGGTCGGCGTCGACCGCCCGCACGTAGTCGATCACCTCGGCCACCTTCGACCACGGCGCGTGCACCGGCAGCAGCAGCGTCGGCACCGGCGTCCCCGGGACGGTGAGCGCGTCGCCGGGGTGGAACACCTGGCCCTCGACGAGGAAGCCGACGTTGCGCACGCGGGGCAGGTCCGGGTGGATCTCCGCGTGCCACTCGCCGTGCACCTGCACCTCGAAGCCGGCGGCGGTGAGCGTGTCGCCGTCGCCCACGGCGTGCACCCGGGAAGCGAGGCCCTCGAAGAGGTGCGCGACGGACGGGTTCGTCCACACCTCCAGGGCGGGGTCGGCCTCCAGCGCCGCCCGGAGCCGGTCGGGCACCACGTGGTCGGCGTGCTCGTGCGTGACCAGCACCGCCGAGGCACCGTCGCGCACCGCGGGGTCGGTGAAGCCACCCGGGTCGACGACCAGCCGCCGGTCGCCGTCGCTGATCACGACGCAGGCGTGGCCGTGCTTCGTCAGCTCCATGAGCGCATCCTGCCGCCCGGTCCGGGTGAGCGCCCCCTCACCCGTGTGGGTGATCGGGCGGCACCGGGCCTCCCGGGCCGGGCGGCGGCTGCCGACCCTCTCCGCATGGCCGCTCCGACCGTTCCCGCCTCGCCCGCTCCGACGGCGTTCGCCGCCACCGGCTTCGCCGCCGCCCGCAGCCGGGCGCACGGGCCCACCGCCGCCCTCTGGCACGCCGTCGAGCTGCACCGCCCGGCCGGCGAGGTCGACGGCGCGTGCGAGCTCACCCTCTGCGGCACGCTGGCCCGCGTCAGCGTCGACGAGCCCTGGCCCACGCAGGCCCGCGACGTCTGTGTGCCCTGCGTGGTGCTGAGCCGCTCCTCCGCGCGCTGACGGCCGGACACGCCCGGGCGCCCTCGACCGGCTCCGCCCGCAGGCGGGCCAGCAGGTCCGACCGGGTCCCGGCGCAGGTCCGCCGGGCCCCGGCCGGCGTGGCCCCGCGTGGGGGCAGCGTGCGGCTCGCGGTCAGCGACCGGTGAACCGCGGGGTCCGCTTGGCGAGGAACGCCTCGACCGCCTCGCTGTGGTCGGTGGTCCGCCCCAGCTCGTCCTGCAGCCGCGCCTCCAGGGCGAGGGTGCCCTCGAGGCCGTCGGTGGCTGCCGTGGCCAGCACCGTCTTCACCGCGCGGTAGGCCGCGGTGGGTCCCGAGGCCAGCCGCTCGGCCAGGGCGCGGGCCTCGCCGACCACCTCCGCGGCGTCCACCACCCGGTGCACCAGGCCCCACTGCAGCGCGGTCTCGGCCGGGAACGGGTCGGGCAGCAGGAGCAGCTCGGTGGCCCGGGCGACGCCGACGGAGTGCACCAGCCGGGCGGCCAGCGCCGAGTCGCTGGACAGGCCGATGCCGGTGAACGCCGTGGTGAACTTCGCACCGGCGGCAGCCACCCGCAGGTCGCCGGCCAGGGCCAGCCCGAGGCCGGCGCCGGCGCACGCGCCGTTGATGCCCACGACCACCGGGACCCGCAGCGCCGACAGCGCCAGGACCAGCGGGTTGTACTCGCCCTCCACCACCGACAGGGAGTGCTCGGCGTCCCCGCGCAGCGACTCGACGTGCTCGGCGAGGTCCTGGCCGACGCAGAACGCGCGGCCGGTGCCGGTGAGCAGCACGGCGCGCACCGACCCGTCGTCGGCCACCCCGCGCACCACCTCCAGCAGCTCGCGCCGCATCGCGCTGGTCAGCCCCGCCCTGAACAGCGTGATGGTCGCGACGCCGCCGGCGTCCTCGCGCGTCACCGATCCGGGCATCGTCGCCCCTCCTGGTCCCTCGTCGTCGTGGGTCGTCCGCTGCCGTCCTACCGCACCGCAGCGTGTCCTCCCTCACGTGGGCGGTGAGGGAGGACACGCGACGATCAGGTCCCCTGATCATGGCGTGCCACCCCACGGCCGGGAGCCCCAGGTCCGGGCGGCCGTGGGCGGGGGAGTGCGCACGACGGCCGACCCGCCGACCCCGGCCGTTCACCGGGTCGATGCCGAGCCGTGACGCGTGGGACGTACCTGTTCGGGTGGGACGCCTGGGATGATGTGTGGCCTGGGACGGCGCGGGCATCTCCTGGCCAGGGGAGCGGCGCCGGACCAGGAGGAACGGCGCCGAGCCGAGGGCCGGCAGGAAACGGAGAGCTCCCGTGGTGGAACCGGGTCGCCGGATGCTCGGTGACCGCTACGAGCTCTCCGGCCTCATCGCCTCTGGTGGCATGGGCCAGGTCTGGCGGGCCACCGACCTGCTGCTGCACCGTCCCGTCGCGGTCAAGGTGCTGCGCAGCGAGTACACCGGCGACCCCACCTTCCTCGCCCGCTTCCGCGCCGAGGCCCAGCACGCCGCCGCGCTGAGCCACCCCAACATCGCCGCCGTCTACGACTACGGCGAGACCGAGGCCGCCGACACCGGCGAGCGGCTGGCCTACCTGGTGATGGAGCTGGTCGAGGGCCGGCCGCTGTCGACGCTGCTGCGGCAGGAGGGGGCGCTGGACACCGCCACCACCCTGTCGGTGCTCGGGCAGACCGCCGCCGCGCTCGCCGAGGCCCACCGCGCCGGCCTGGTGCACCGCGACGTCAAGCCCGGCAACATCCTCGTCCGGCCCGACGGCAGCGTGAAGATCACCGACTTCGGCATCGCCTGGTCGGCCGGCAGCGTGCCGCTCACCCAGACCGGGCAGGTCATCGGCACGCCGCAGTACATCTCGCCCGAGCAGGCCGAGGGCCACCTGGCCACCCCGGCCAGCGACGTCTACGGCCTGGGCCTGGTCGGCTACGAGTGCCTGACCGGCCACCCGGCCTTCGACGGCGACAACGCGATCACCATCGCGCTCAAGCAGCTGCGCTCCGACCCCGAGCCGCTGCCCGACACGCTGCCCGGCGACGTCCGCACGCTCATCCGCCGCGCGCTGGCCAAGGACCCGGCCGCCCGGATGGCCGACGGCGCCGCCTTCGTGGCCGCGGTCGAGGACGCCCGTGCCGGCCGGCTGCCCGCCGACTTCGCCGCGCCCCTGGCCGCCCCGGCACCGGCGGCCGTCCCCGCCGCCGCGCCCTCCCCGGCGCCCGCCGTCGACCCCGGCCCGGCGACCCAGGCCGCACCCGCCCCCGCCGGGTCGCCGCGGTCCGGCGCGGCCCCGCGGCGCGGCAGCCCCCCGCCACCGTCGCGCCGCCGGGCGGCCGCCGTGCTCGTGCCGCTGATCGCGCTGCTGCTCGGCGCGGGCCTGGCCGCCGTCGTCTTCACCGCCCTGGACGACGGGGCCGCGCCGCCGCCGGTCGTCGCCGCGCAGACCCGCGACGGCGAGGAGGGCGTGGTCCTGGAGGCCGGCGACTACGTCGGCCGCCCGATCGACGACGTCGCCACCCAGCTGTCCGCACTGGGCCTGGGCGTCGAGCGGCGCCAGCAGGTGACCGACGCCGCCGTCCCGGGGCTGGTCATCGGCATCTCGCCCGCCGGCGTGGCCCTCGAGCCCGGCGACGACGTCGTCGTCACCTACGCGGTGGCGCCGCCGAGCCGGGACCCGGGCACCTGGGAGCGGGACGACGACCGGGGCGAGGTCTCCACGGTGACCGGCGACAGCGCACCCGGCCCCGACGCCGAGCCGCTGCCCGCCGCGCCCGGGACCGCCGCGGTCACCTCTGCGCCGGCGCCCCCGGAGACGCCGTCGGCCACGCCGACCGGCACCCCGGACCCGTCGCCGTCCCCGGACCCGACGGCCACCGCGGCACCGGGCGAGACGACCACCTCGGAGGCCCCGACGACGACGGCCGACCCGACGCCGACCACGCCGTCGGCGACCTCGACGCGCCCGGCGTCCCCGAGCTCGACGGCGTCGGCCGCGGAGCCCACGGCTCCCTGACCCGTTCGTGCGGCCACCCGGTGCGCCGCGCGCCGCGGTGGGGGATCGTGGGAGACCGCCGCCGAGGGGGAGGGGTGCCCGTGCGTCCGGTGCGCCGTGTCCTGGCCGACCGCTACGAGTTGACCGACCTGATCGCGACCGGCGGCATGGGCCAGGTCTGGCGCGCGCGGGACACCCGGCTGGGCCGCGAGGTCGCCGTGAAGGTGCTGCGCAGCGAGTACACCGGCGACGAGACCTTCCGCACCCGGTTCCGCACCGAGGCCCAGCTCACCGGCCGGCTGCAGCACCGCAACATCGCCGCCCTCCACGACTACGGCGAGCTCCTCAGCGACGACGGGGAGCTGTGCGCGTACCTGGTGATGGAGCTGGTGGACGGCGAGCCGCTGTCGGCGCTGCTGGCGCGGGAGCCGCGGCTGGCGCCGGAGCGGGTGCTCGACGTCGTGGGTCAGACCGCCGCCGCGCTGGCCGCCGCGCACGCCGCCGGGGTGGTGCACCGCGACGTCAAGCCCGGCAACGTGCTGCTCGGCCGCGACGGCAGCGTGAAGATCACCGACTTCGGCATCGCCTGGTCGGCCGCCAGTGCGCCGCTGACGCGCACCGGCCAGGTCGTCGGCACCGCCAGCTACCTCTCCCCCGAGCAGGCCGGCGGCGGCAAGGCCGGCCCGGCCAGCGACGTCTACGCGCTCGGCATGGTGGCCTGGGAGTGCCTGGCCGGCCGGCGCGTCTTCGACGGCGAGCACCCGGTGCAGGTCGCGCTGCGCCAGCTGCGCGACGAGCCCGACCCCCTGCCCGACGACGTGCCCGCGCCGGTGCGCACGCTGGTGGAGCGGGCCCTGGTCAAGGACCCCGCGGCCCGCTTCCCCGACGGCGCCGCGTTCCGCGACGCGGTGGAGGCCGTGCGGGCCGGCCGCGCGCTGCCGCCCACCCCCGCCCCCGTGACCGCGCCGCTGCAGGTGACCCGGCCGGTGCCCGCGGGCGCGCCGTCCCCCGCCGAGGACGGCACCCGGCCCCTGGCCGGCGCTCCCGCCGCCCCCCGGCCGCGCCGCGGCGGCCGGCTGCTGGCCGGCGTGGCGACGCTGGCGGCCGGCGCCGCGATCGGCGTGGGCGTGCTGCAGGTCGCCGGACCGGGTGCCGATCCCCCGGCCACGGTCACCGAGGCTGCGCCGACGGCGGTGGAGGTGCGCTGGGCCGACCTGGTGGGCCGATCGGCCGACGACGTCGAGGCCGAGCTCGTGGCGGCGGGGCTGCGGGTGCAGCGGACCACGGAGGCGACGGCGGCCGTCGTCGCGGGCACGGTGACCGCGGTCGGCCCGGTCGGGCGGCTGTCACCGGCGGAGGTGGTCACGCTGACCGTCGCGGTGGCACCTGCGGCCCCCACCACGGAGCCGGCCGAGCCGACCGTGCTGCCCCAGGCGTCGGAGCCCGCGCCGGAGACCTCGTGGGGCCCGCCGGAGGTGCCCGCCTCCTCCGCCCCGGCTCCCGAGACGAGCTGGGAGCCCACCGGCCCGGGCAACGGGAACGGCAACGGTCAGGGGAACGGCAACGGCAACGCCGGTGGCAACGGCAACGGGCGGGGCCGCGACGGCTGACCGGCGCCCGCGGGTGCGTCCTGGGATCAGCGACGGCGGCCGGGCGCCAGCCACTGGGCCAGGCCCAGCGCCGCGAGTGCGCCCGTGAGCAGGAAGCCCCGGTCGGTGTCGGCGTCGGGCAGCGCGACCAGCAGCCAGAAGGCGCCCAGGCCGGCCAGCCCGCCCAGCGCCACCTTCTCCGCCGTCGCGGCGCCACCGGGCAGCCGCAGCCGGGACACGAACGGCAGCGCGCCGACGACGACGGCGAGCGTGGCGAAGGCCGACCACAGCGGCGTCTCCGACCACAGCCGGTCGCCGCCCCAGCGCAGCGCCAGGCCCAGCTGGAGCAGCACCAGGGCGAGGGCCACCAGGCCGGCGCCGGCGAGCAGGGCCCGGTCCCTCGGGGTGCGGTCCCCGGAGGTCCGGGTCCGGGGGGTGCGGGTCCGGGGGGTCCGGGCCCGCCCGGCCGCGGCGGTCCCGGGGTGCGCGGGGATCTCGTGCGGGGCAGGGGCTCCGTGCGGGGCGGCGGAGCCGGCCTCGGGCGCGGCGGGGTGCGGCGCCGGCGGGGGGCCGAAGAAGGAGTCCAGCGGGCCGGTGGGCTGCAGGGGGGTGCCGTAGGAGGCAGGGTCCCCGACGCGGGGTTGCACGGCGGTGCTGCCGGCACCGGGCGCCGGGGGCGCGGCGTGCCCCGGGTCGTGCACGACGGCCGGGTGGGTCAGGTGCTGCTCGGCCGCGCCGGCCGCCGTCGACCCGGTCGGGACGACGGGGATCTCCTGGGTGCGCGGGCCGGCCGGGGGCGTGGCGGTCACGGTCGTTCCTCTCCGTCGGACGGGTGGGGCCCTCGGGGAGCCGTTCTCCGCCCGCCACGCTAGCGGCGCACCCCGCCGGGGCCCCGGAGGTGCGCGGCGGGTCCGGAGACGGATCCGTCCGTCCTGCCCGGATCGGCCGGTCCTCCTAGGGTCGGGCGGGTGGGCACGCGCGCGGGGATCGTCGTCACCGGCACCGAGGTGCTGACCGGCCGGGTCGCCGACCGCAACGGCCCCTGGCTGGCCGAGCAGCTGCAGCAGGCCGGCGTCGACGTCGGCTCGGTCGTGGTGGTCGGCGACCGCCCGGACGACGTGCGGGGGGCGCTGGGCTGGCTCGCCTCCTCCGGCGTCGACCTGGTGGTCACCACCGGCGGGCTCGGGCCCACCGCCGACGACCTCACCGCGGCCGTGGTGGGCGACGTGCAGGGCCGGCCGCTCGCCGTCGACCCGGAGCTCGAGCAGCGGGTCGCCGCCGTCGTCGAGCGGCTCATGGCCCGCCGCGGCTGGCGGGCCGACCCCGAGGCCACGGCGGCGGGCGTCCGCAAGCAGGCGATGGTCCCGGCGGGCGCGACGGTGCTCGAGCCGGTCGGGACGGCGCCGGGCCTGGTCGTCCCGCCGGCCGACGGGCGCGACGGGCCGGTGGTCGTCGTCCTCCCCGGGCCGCCGTCGGAGCTGCAGGGCATGTGGCCGGCGGCGCTGGCGGCCGGGTCGGTGCGCGAGGTGCTGTCCGGGGCCACGGAGCTCCGGCAGGGGACGATCCGGCTGTGGGGCACCCTGGAGGCCCAGCTGGCGGCCACGCTGCGCGACCTCGAGCCCGGGCTGGACGGCCTGGAGATCACCACCTGCCTGCGCGAGGGCGAGCTGGAGATCGTCACCCGGTTCACGCCCGACGCCCAGCCCGCCTACGACCGGCTGGCCGCGGCCCTCACCGAGGAGTACGCCGCCACGCTGTTCTCCACCGGGCCGACGCTCGACGAGCTGGTGGCCGGCGCCCTGTCCGACCAGGGGCTCACCATCGCCACCGCCGAGTCGTGCACCGGCGGGCTGCTGGTGGCCCGGCTCATCGCGCGCGCCGGGTCCTCGGCGTGGGTGCTCGGCGGGATCACCTCCTACGCCAACTCGGCCAAGGAGCAGCTCGTCGGGGTGCCGGGGCAGGTGCTGGCCGAGTTCGGTGCGGTGAGCCCGCAGGTGGCGCTGGCCCTGGCCGAGGGGGCGCGGGCGCGGTTCGGGGCCGACGTCGGCGTCGGCGTCACCGGCATCGCCGGGCCGGGCGGGGGGACGCCGGACAAGCCGGTCGGCACGGTGCACCTGTGCGTCGTCGGGCCCTCCGGCTCCCAGGCGCGGTCGGTGCGCTTCCCCGGCTCGCGGACGGCGGTGCGCGAGCGCTCCGTCGTCCTGGCGCTGCACCTGCTGCGCCAGCTGCTGCTCGGCGGACCCCCGGCGTGAGCGTCGTGACCCTGCACGCCAGCGGGCCGCTCGCCCCGGCCGAGGCGTGGGAGCGCTACGCCGAGCCCGCACGGTGGGCGACGTGGGCGCCGCAGATCACCGGCGTGCAGGTGCCGGTGCCGCGGCTGGCCGCCGGCGTCGAGGGACGGGTGCGCGGGCCGCTGGGGGTGCAGCTGCCCTTCGTCGTCGAGTCGGTGGACGAGGCGGCGCGGCGGTGGGCCTGGACGGTGTCGGCCGGTCCGGTGCGGCTGCACCTCGTGCACTGGGTGTCCGACGGGCCGGACGGCGGCAGCACCACCGGCCTGCGGATCACCGGCCCGCTGCCGGTCGTGGTGGCCTACGCCCCGCTGGCGCAGCTCGCGATCAGCCGGCTGGTCCGCCCCCTGGGCTGAGCCCGCTCGGTGCGGGCGGTGTGCCAGGGCGAGCTGGCCCAGGCCGCCGAGCACGACGGCGCCAGGACGGTGGCGGCCGCCCTGGCGCCGGTCCTCTCCGCCGGGAACACCGCCCGCGCCGCTGCGCAGGACGTCGACCTGGTCGAGGTGGATGCCGCCCTGGCCGTGGTGGCCGCGGTCGAGCCGCACCGGGAGGTGACCGAGGTCGTCGCCGGCTACCTGGCGCGCCTGGACCCCGACAGGTCGCGCCGGTACGCCGGGAGGAGCCCCGAGGGAGCCCACGGCCGTGACGCCATCGACCCCGGTGCCCACCGCGGGGCGCGACGCACGCCTCCCGCCTCCCGCCTGGGCGGGGACAGGAGCACCGTCCTCGGCGGGCTCCCGGCCGGTGTCCCCGCTGCCCGTCCCGCTGCCCTCCCCGTTGCCCGCCTCCCCGGGCGGTCCACGCTCACGGCTGTCTGATCCTCCGGCGCTCCACTACCCTCGGGTAGGCGTCGCGCACGGACCGACTTCCCACTCGTCCCGGTCCGGTCGCCGGTGGGCCTGCCCGACGGGCCCTGGCACGCGGCGTCAGGGGGAGAGAGAGCGCGTGCACCAGACCCACCATGCCGGTCTACCGGCTCCGCCGGACCTGCTGTCCGGCGTCCCCGACGCCGTCTGCCGCCTGGACCACGAGTGGCGCTTCACGTGGGTCAACGCCGCCCTCGCCCGGCTCCTGCAGCGCCCGCCCGAGCGGTTGGTCGGCCGTCCCGTGCGCGAGTGCTTCCCCGACGTCCTCGGCTCGGAGTTGCAGCGGCACGTGCACGCCGTCCTCGCCGACGGCGAGCCGCGCGCCTTCGAGTACCTCTACGGACCGGCCGACCGCTGGTTCGAGGTGCGGGCGACGGCCGACGCCCACGGCGGCGTGGTCGTCTTCCTGCGCGACGTCGACTCCCGGCACCGGGCGCAGGCCGCGCAGGCCCGGGCGCTGCAGCGGACGGCGGCGGTGCTCGACGCGCTGCCCTCCCCGACGGTGCTGCTCGACGAGGTGGGCCGGATCCGCACGGCCAACCGCGTCTGGACGAACAACGCCGACCGGGTACGGGCCAGCGGCTGGGAACCGGCGGGCGTCGGCGACGACTACCTGGCCCGGATCGCCCAGGGACTGCAGCCGGCGGACGTCGAGCGGATCGCCTCGGGGCTGCAGCAGCTGCGCGCCCAGCCCGACGACGGCCTCCCCCGCACCTTCGCCCACGACTACTCCCACCACCTCGGGGGCGAGCCGACCTGGTGGCGGCTGCAGGCCGCCCGCGTGGACGACACCGGCTACGTCGTCATCACCCACACCGACCTCACCGAGCGCGCCCGCGGCGAGGAGCTGCTGGCCTGGCAGGCCAACCACGACGACCTCACCGGCCTGCCCAACCGCACCCGGCTGCTGCAGCTGATCGGCGAGGCGCTGGAGGACCAGCGCAGCCGGACGGCGCTGCTGTTCCTCGACCTCGACGGCTTCAAGACCGTCAACGACTCCCTGGGCCACGCCGTCGGCGACGAGCTGCTGCGGCAGGTCGGCGCCCGGCTCACCACGCAGGTCCGCCCCGGGGACGCCGTCGGCCGGCTCGGCAGCGACCAGTTCGTCGTCCTGGCCCGGTCCTGCGACACCCCCGAGGCCGCCTCGCTGGCCTTCCGGCTGCAGCGCTCCTTCGGCCGCCCGTTCGTCGCCGGCGGCCTGTCCGTGCCGGTGTCGGCGAGCATCGGCGTCGCCGTCGCCCAGCCGGGCCACCGGCACGCCCACCAGCTGCTCAGCGACGCCGACGCCGCCGGGTACGAGGCCAAGGCGTCCGGCCGCGACCGCGTGCACCTGTTCTCCCCCGGCCTGCGCGACGCCGCCCGCTGGCGGATGGACGTCGCCACCCGGCTGCGCGACGGGGCCCTGGACCAGTTCGTCGTCCACTACCAGCCGGTGGTGCGCCTGGACACCGGCGCGCTCGAGGGCGTGGAGGCGCTGCTGCGCTGGCAGCACCCCGAGCGCGGGCTGCTGGCCCCTGACGCCTTCCTGTCCGTGGCCGAGGAGACCGGCCACCTCATCCCGATCACCCGCTGGCTGCTGCAGGAGACCACCCGGCAGGCCGCCGAGTGGGCGCAGCAGGGCCTGTCGCTGCGGATGGCGGTCAACATCAGCGCCCGCCACTTCTCCGCCGAGACGCTGGTCCGCGACGTGCGGACGGCGCTGCGCGAGTCGGGGCTGGCGCCCGAGCAGCTGATGCTGGAGCTGACCGAGACGACGGTGGCCGAGGACCCGACCCGCGCCGAGGACCAGCTGGCCATCCTGCGCGGTTTCGGCGTGCGGGTGGCCATCGACGACTTCGGCACCGGCTGGTCGTCGCTGGCCCAGCTCATGGCGCTGCCGATCGGGACCCTGAAGATCGACCGGTCGCTGATCAGCGCGGCCGAACGGCTGGCCGCCGGGGGCACCGGCGCGGTGCTCGGCGCGATCGTCGGTCTGGCGCACAGCCTGGGCATCCGGTCGGTCGCCGAGGGCGTGGAGACCGCCGAGCACCTGCGGATGGTCCGCGAGGCCGGCTGCGACCTCGCCCAGGGCTACCTGCTCGCCCGTCCGATGGCCTCGGGCGAGGTGGCCCGCTGGGCCGACCGGGTGCGGGCCGGCGGCGGTGACTCCTGCGCACTCGCCCTGGCCGGGCAGCTCCGCTGAGGTGGTCGGGCGGGTCCGCCGGCGCGCCGTCCGCCGGGCGTCGTCGCCGGGCGGGCCGCCGGCCGACCCGCCGGCCGACCCGGTCGGCGGCGGCCGCGCCCCGGTCACGGACGGGGAGCCGACCGGGCAGACTGCCCCCGTGACCGAGACCACCGGGACGGCCGTCCTCACCGGCCCCGACGCCGACCACGGCCGCGGCCGGCCGGCGCTGGACCTGCTCATCTGGGACGCGCCCAACATCGACATGACCCTGTCGACGGTCATCGGCGCGCGGCCCACCGCCGCCTCCCGGCCGCGCTTCGACGCGATCGCCGCCTGGTTCGTCGACGCCGCCGGTGACCCGGGCGCGCCCGACGCCCCCGAGGTCGAGGCCTGCGTCTTCGCCAACATCCCGCCCGTCGTGGGCAGCATGCGCGGCTGGGTCGAGGCGCTGCGCGGCTTCGGTTACGCCGTCTTCGCGCGGCCCAAGCAGCAGCCCGACGACGACATCGACCAGGACATGCTCGACCACATCGACGTCCGGTCGCACAGCCACCGGCTGCGGCGGCTGGTCGTGTTCTCCGGTGACGGGCGCAACTTCGCCGAGCCGCTGGAGGACCTCGCGCGCGCCGGCACGCAGGTCGTCGTCGTCGCGTTCAGCGAGGTCGCCGGCTACGCCATCGGCTCGGAGCTCATCGAGTTCATCGACATCGAGGACGTGCCCGGCGCCTTCGCCGCCCCGCTGGACCGCGTCCGGCTCGACGCGCTGCCGCCCGACGGCGCGTGGCTGCGGCCCACCCGGAGCCTGCGCGACTTCGTCTCCACCTGGAGCGCCCGCCGCAACGGCTGACCCCGGCACCACCCGGACGGGGAGGCGTCGTGGCGCGGCCGGGCGGGGACGAGCTCGCCGTCCTGCTGCCCGGCGGCCCCGAGGAGCGCCGTCGGCACCGCCGCCCCGGCCTGACGCGCCCGGACGGGGTGTCCCGGCCGCCCGGCCGGGGAAGGGCCACCGCACGGCGACGGGAGGAGCGGCCATGGCGGTGTGCGAGGTCTGCGGCAACGACTACGCGATGAGCTTCGAGGTGGTGGCGCAGGGCGCCACGCACACCTTCGACAGCTTCGAGTGCGCGATCCACCGGATGGCGCCGATCTGCGAGCACTGCGGTGTGAAGGTGGTCGGCCACGGCATGACCGTCGAGGGCCAGTTCTACTGCTGCGCGCACTGCGCCCGCGCCGAGCACGACGGCGCGGCGGTGGCCGACTCCGCCTGAGGGCGGTCAGTCCGCCGGCAGCTCCGGGGCCCGGGGCTCGGGCACGTGCGTGGAGAAGCCCTCGATCGGCTGCAGCCCCGAGGGCAGCCGCGACCACACGTGCTTGCGGCCCGGGCGCCGCTCCCAGCCGTAGTCGACCGACAGCTGCGCCACCAGGTGCAGGCCCATCCCGCCGAGGGACGGGTCGCGGTCGACGGCGGGCACCGGGGGCTTGTCGGGCGCCTCGTCGCTGAGGTCGAGCAGCCACCCGGCGGGGCTGGCCACCACCAGGGCCCGGACGTCGCCGCCCCCGTGCCGCAGCGCGTTGGAGGCGAGCTCCTCGAACACCAGCAGCAGGCCGTCGCGGGCGTCGTCGGTGGACGACGAGCTCACCGAGGGGTGCGCGATCCGGGCGCGCAGGTCGGCCCGCACGCGCGACACCACGTGCATGGCCTCCAGCTGCCAGTGCCAGACGTCGCCGGCCACGGAGGGCACGGGTGAGCACGGCCACGTCTCCTGGCCCATCGCCACCCCTCGCGTCCGTTCCGCGACACCCACGCCGACCGGACCATCCTGACCGAACCCCTTCGTTGCCGCAGCGGCGGCCCCCCGGGCGGCGGGCGGCGTCCCCCTGTCGCGCGCTCCGTTGGGCACACTGGAGCCGTGGAAGCCCTGTGGCGAGCACTGAGCCGGCTGCAGCTCGCCGACCGTGAGCTCGAGGACGTCCTCGGCGAGGTCACCCGGCTGGCCGACGAGCACGTCCCCGGCGCCGAGTCGACGTCGATCACCCTCGTCCGCGGCGACACGGCGGTCACCGCCGCGTACCACGGCGACATGTCGCTGGCCGCCGACGAGCTGCAGTACGACCGGGGCTACGGGCCCTGCCTGGACGCCAGCCGCGCCGGGATCGTCCTGCGGGTCGACGACATGACCAGCGAGCAGCGGTGGCCCGACTACACGGCGCGGGTGGTCGAGGTCGGCGTCCGCAGCTCGCTGTCCACGCCGCTGCCCTACCAGGGCAGCTCGATCGGCGCCCTCAACATCTACTCGACCCGGCCGGCGGCCTTCGCCTCCGACGCCTCGGGCGAGGCGGCCCACGAGGTGGCCGAGGCGGTGGCCATCGCGGTCGCCAACGCCGACGCGCACGCCCAGCTGACCGACCACGCCCGCAACATGCAGCGGGCCATGGAGTCGCGGGCGGTCATCGAGCAGGCCAAGGGCGTGCTCATGGCGCAGCGGCGCGTGGACGCCGACGCCGCCTTCGACCTGCTGCGCGAGGCCTCCCAGCGCTACAACCGCAAGCTGCGCGACATCGCCACCGGGGTCGTGGCCTCGACGTACGAGCAGCCGCGCTGAGCCGGCTCAGCCCACCCGGGCGGCGAGGGCGGCCAGCCGGCTGACGAGGAACTCGACGGCGGCCGGGCTGTCGACGGTCTCGGCGACGTCGACCGCGGTGGGGGAGTCCGACACCGAGCGCCGGTCCACCAGCGTCTGCCCGCGCCCGGCGCCGCGGGTGGTGTCGACGACGACGTCGCGGCGCACCGTGCCGAGCGTCCCCGGCGCGATCGCCTCGGTGAGCGCCAGCGCGTCGTGCACCACGACGCCGGTCGTGCCGTAGGAGCTGCGCGCGTGGTCGAGGTACTGCTGCAGGATCGCCGCGGCACCCGCCCCGACGGGTCCCGCGGCGGCGAAGCGGGCGATGCCGTCCTCGTCGAGGACCGTGGGCAGGGTGACGTCGAGGCCGACGAGGACCGTGGGCACCGTCGAGCCCAGCACCCGCGCGGCGGCCTCCGGGTCGGCCCACACGTTGAACTCCGCGGCCGCGGTCACGTTGCCGCCGCGGCCGGCCGAGCCGCCCATGAGCACCAGCCGGTCGATCCGCTCGGCCGCCTGCGGGTAGGTGGCCAGCAGCAGTGCGACGTTGGTCCACGGCCCGATCGCGGCCACCGTCACCGGCTCCTCGGCGGCCACCAGCAGCTCGGCCAGCGCGACCACCGCCGGGCGCGGGTCGATGGCGGCCGGCGACGGCGGCAGCTCCACCCCGCCGAGGCCCGCCGAGCCGTGCACGTGCCCGGCGCGCTCGGGCTGCGGGTACACCAGCGACTCGGCGGCGCCGGCGGCCACCGGGACGTCGGAGCGGCCGGCCAGGTGCAGCACCCGCAGCGCGTTGTCCGTCGTCTGCGGCAGCTCCACGTTGCCGTGCACGGTGGTGACCAGCCGCAGGTCCACCTCGGGGCTGGCCAGCGCCAGCAGGATCGCCAGCGCGTCGTCGATGCCGGGGTCGGTGTCGATCACCAGGGGACGCGCGGGGGGAGCAGCCACCCCGCCATCCCAGCAGACGGCGTCGGGCAGGATCGACGCGTGCCCGACGTGCTCCTCGCCAGCTGTGCCCCTGCCGCCGGGAAGGACGAGGACGAGCCGCTGCTGGTGGCCGCGCTGGCCGCCGAGGGCCTCACCGCCGAGGCCGCCGACTGGGCCGACGACGGCGTCGACTGGGGGGCCGCGCGGCTGGTCGTCGTCCGCTCGACGTGGGACTACGCGTCGCGCCGGGAGGAGTTCCTGGCCTGGGCGCGCCGCGTGGAGGCGGTCACCGCGCTGCACAACCCCGCCGGCGTGCTGGCCTGGAACACCGACAAGCGCTACCTCCGGGAGCTGGCCGCCGACGGGGTGCCCGTCGTCCCCACGACGTGGGCGGAGCACCCCGGCGAGGTGCCCGCCGCGCTGGAGCGCTGGCCCGGCGACGTGGTGGTCAAGCCGGTGGTCTCCGCCGGCGCCCGCGACACCGCCCGCTTCGGCCCGCCCGAGCGGGCGGAGGCCACCGCGCTGGCGGAGCGGGTGCTGGCGGGCGGGCGGGCGGTGATGGTGCAGCCCTACCTCGACCGGCTCGACGCCGAGGGCGAGACCGGCCTGGTGTACGTCGACGGCGAGTTCGGTCACGCCTTCGGCAAGGGCGCGCTCCTGGCCGGGGCGGCCCTGGGACCCGGGCTCTACGCGGAGGAGGAGATCACCCGCCGCACCGCGACACCCGGGCAGCGGGCGCTCGGCGACCGGGTGCTCGGCTGGGTGGCCGCGCGCACCGGCGCGGCCCCGCTCTACGCCCGGGTCGACCTCGTGCCCGGGGCCGACGGCGCCCCGCAGGTCATCGAGGTGGAGCTCACCGAGCCCAGCCTGTTCCTCACCACCGACGAGCGCGCGGCCGCGCGGCTGGCCGCCGCGGTCAGCGCCCGGCTCCGTGCCCCCCGCGCGCCTCGGCCCGCCGCCGGGGCAGCGCGGTGACCAGGTACAGCACCACGCCCACCGCCAGCAGCACCCCGGCGAGCGCCCAGGTGCGGGCCTCCTGCTGCCACAGCAGCAGCAGGCAGGACGCGGTGCCCAGCACCGGGACGGCGGCCGGCACGCGGAAGTGGTCGGCCTCGACCCGGTCGCGGCGCAGCACCAGGACCGCGGTGTTGGTGCTGAGGAAGACGAACAGCAGCAGCAGCACCACCGTGCCGGCCAGCGTGGCCAGGTCGCCGACCAGGGTCAGCACCATCGCCACCAGCGTGGTCACCGCGATGGCCACCCACGGCGTGCGCCGCCGCGGCAGCACCCGGCCGAGGACGGCGGGCAGCAGGTGCTGCTCGGCCAGCCCGTACGCCATCCGGCTGGCCATGATCATGGTGAGCAGCGCGCCGTTGGCCACCGCGACGAGCGCGACCAGGCCGAACAACCGGTCGGGGATGCCGGCGTCGGCGGCCCGCACCACCTCCAGCAGCGGGCCGGTGGACCCGGCCAGCTCCTCGGGCGGCAGGACGACGGCCGCGGCCAGCCCCACCAGCACGTACACCGCGCCCGCGGTGAGCAGCGCGCCGAACAGCGCCCGCGGGTAGACCCGCCGCACGTCGCGGACCTCCTCGGCGAGGTTGGCCGAGGTCTCGAACCCGACGAAGGAGTAGTAGGCCAGCAGCGCCGCCGAGAGCACCGCCGTCGCCGCCGACACCCCTGGCGGGAACTCCAGCGCCCGGCCCGCGTCGCCGTCGCCGCGACCCAGCACCACGGCCCCGAGGACGACGACGAGCACCAGCCCCGAGGTCTCCACCAGCGTCATGACCAGGTTGGCGCGCAGCGACTCCCGGATGCCGCGGGCGTTGAGCAGCGCCACGGCCAGCAGGAACACCAGCGCGGCCGGGGCGGCCGGCACGTCGAGGAACACCCCGAGGTAGTCGCCGGCGAAGGCCAGCGCGAGACCCGCCGCGCTGGTCACCCCGGCGGCGAGCATGCAGAAGCCCACCAGGAAGGCGACCACCGGCGAGCGGAACGCCCGCTCCGCGAACACCGCCGAGCCGCCCGCCCGCGGGTACTTGGTGACCAGCTCCGCGTAGCTGCCCGCCGTCAGCAGGGCCAGCACCAGCGCCCCCAGCAGCGGCACCCAGATGGCACCGCCGACCTCCCCGGCCACCTCGCCGACGAGCGCGTAGACCCCCGCACCCAGGACGTCCCCGAGGATGAACAGGTACAGCAGCGGGCCGGTGACGGCGCGGCGCAGCTTCGTGTCGGACTCGGCCGGGGCGGTGTCCGCGGGCTGGGAGATCACCCACCGAGTCTCGACGGGGCCGGAAATCCCCGCCAACCGGGATCCCGGCGGCGCGACACGCGGGCGCGCCGGGCCGTGTCCCGGGGTGACCGCAGGCTCTCCCGGCGGCTCCCGAGCGTGCGGGCCACCGGCTTGTCGACAAGTGCTCGGTGGCAGCGCCGGGTCGCCGAACCGCAGGTCAGAGGCTCGCAACGGTTGCGTCACGGGGGCGGCGCGAGGTGTCGCGAACGGCCGTGTCGGGGCGCCGTCGTCCCTACCTTTCTCCTCGTCCGCGGCACCTTCCCCGGCCGCGGACACAGACCCCAGGAGGACGGCATGGCGATCGACAGGGCAGCTGCTCCGTCGTCGGCGACCCTGCCGGACGACCTGACGGCGAGCGGCCTGGCCGGCCTGCTCGACCTGCTCGAGCGCGCCGACGGGCTGCCCCGCCGGCCGCGCCCGCGCCGGGCGGTGGCCACCCGCTCGCCCGGCGCGCCGCGCGCGCTGCGGCCGCTGCCGGTGGCCCGCCCGGTGCCGGTCCCGCGGCCCCGCCCGGCGGCCGCCGCGCCCGCCGTGCCGACCGAGCCCGCGGCACCGGCGCCGGCCGGCTCGCGGTTGCGCGCCCGGGTGCGGGCGGCGACGCGGCGTCTGGCGCTGTGGGGCGCCGGCCCCGGTGCCGTGTACGCGGCGTGGCCGACGGCGCCGATCGCGGTGCCCCCGCCGCGGCCGAGGCCACCGCGTCCGAACCCGCTGCGCCGCCTGGCGATGTGGGGTGCCGGCCCCGGCGGTGCCCACCTGGCCTGGGGCCGGCCCGCTCCGGCCCGCCCGGTCGCCTCCGGCCCGGTGGTGCTCACCGAGCTGCCCAGCACCCCCACGGTCCAGCCCGCGGCGTCTTCCCCCGCCGCGGCGCTCCCTCCGGCCGGGGCAGCCCGGCCGGTCCCCCCGCCCCGCCCGGGCGGGACCGGCCCCGGGCTGGCCCCGGCCGGCTGGCCCGCCCGCCCGGCGGTCCCGCGGGGCGGGACCGGCCCTCCCGGCCGGTCCGGCTCGGCGCGGGCCCGGGGCGACCCGGTGCCCGGCACGGCCCGGGGCTCGCCCCGGCCGCCGCCCCCCGCCCCCGACTGACCCGCAGCGCGCCCCCTCCCGGGGACGCCGTCCGAGAAGCCCTCGCCCGACGAGGACGACGGGCCCGGCCACCACTTCCCCCCTGGGTGGCCGGGACCGCCGGTCCGGTCGCGCACAGCTCCCCCCGGCCCCCGTGGCCGCCCCCTGGCCCTCCTCCGCGGCACCCGCCGCCGGCAGACTCGCACCGACAGACCACGGCGCACGACCGCTCTCGCCTCGACCCCCCGCCGACTGCTCCCCCGAGGACAGCGCGCGGACCCTCCCGGGAGGCGCAGACGACCGGCACCGCGGCCCGCCGGCGCGACCGCCGCGCAGGAGGCGACCCCAGGCACCCGCCGGTGCCCGGGCGGACGTCCCCCCGTCCCCCGGGTCTCTGACCGGCCGGACCTGGCCGGGACGGGCGCCCCGACGGTCCGGTGCCGGCCCGCACGGGCCGAGCCGGAGGAGACGTGCAGCGCACCGGCCGCGGTCCGCCAGGCCCGGCGCCGTCGAGCAGCGCCCAGGACGGTGCCCCACCCCGGGCGCCGCGCGTCACGACCCACGACGGGCGCCCGCCCCGACCTGCTCCGGCACTGCGCCGGAACGGGCGGGGCGGGCGCCCGTCGGCGTCCCCGGACCCGCGCCGGACCGGAACCCGGGGGTTGCAGGCGGCGCTGGTCGGCACCGCTGCGCTGCTCGCCGTGGGCGTGGTGGTGCTCACCGCGGCGCACTGCACCTCCGGCACCGACGGCGACACGATCGTCTCCTTCGACCCGGTCATCGACGAGGCGCCGCCGTCCGACCTGCCCGTCGCCGGCGACCTCGCCGCGGGCTACGGGCCGGACGACGAGCTCCCCGACGGCTGGTACCGCGGCACCGCACACGCGCACCCGGAGCACTCCGACTCCACCGACCAGGACAGCTGGAACGACGTCGGCGTCGTGGAGCTGGACGAGGCCGTCACCGGCATCCACCCCGCCCAGCTGGCCGCGCCGAACGAGCTGGACCGCTACGCCCAGCCGCGGCTGAACCGGACCGGGTTCCGCGTCGTCGGCTACGGCACCGAGGTGCGGCGGGCCGACTCCGGCCCGCAGACGCCGACGCCGAAGAGCTACCCGATCGTGCGTCGCTACACCGACGTCGTCGGCCAGAAGCTGACCCCGCAGATCCTGCAGGTCAACGGCGACGAGCACGACGCCCGCGGTGGCGGCGGCACCTGCTTCGGCGACTCCGGCGGCCCGGCCTTCGCGCCCGACTCGGGCCACCTGGTCACCGTCACCGGCTACGGCTACACGGCCGACTGCCGCTACATCGACGGCCTGCAGCGCGTGGACGTCCCGGTCGTGCAGAGCTGGCTGGCGACCTTCGGGATGACCCGCGCGGCGGGCTGACCCCCCGCGGCGGGTGCTCCCCGCCAGGGAGTCCCGGTCCCTACCCCCGGACCGGGGTTCCCGCGCATCCGGGCGGGTGTCGTTCCGCCCACACCGGTTGGAGGGGCGCCCCCGGACGTGAGAGAAAGGACGGTGGACCGCCCGCCGACCGCACCGAATGGAACCGCCCCTGTGACCCTGCCCGAGCAGCGTCCGGGGTCCCCGGGCGGAGCGCCGCCCCGGCCGCTGTCCCCGCTGCCCGACGACCCCGAGGTCAGCCGGCTGCGCTTCGAGCTGGCCATCGACGCGGCGGGCATCGGCAGCTTCGACTGGGACCTCGAGAGCGGCCGGCTGACCTGGGACGAGCAGCTGCAGGCCCTCTTCGGCTTCACCGAGGGCGAGTTCGACTCGACGATCGACGCCTTCGCCGCCCGGCTGCACCCCGACGACCGCGAGCGCACGCTGCAGGCGCTGCAGGGCGCGATCGACACCTGCGGCGAGTACGCCGCGGAGTTCCGCGCGGTGCTGCCCTCCGGCGAGATCCGCTGGGTGCAGGGCCGCGGGCGCGCGCTGGCCGACGCCTCGGGCGTCGCCGTGCGGCTCCTGGGCGCCGGCATCGACACCACGCAGGTCCGCGAGGGCGAGGCCCGGGTCTCCCGGGTGCTGGAGACCATGCGGTCGGCGTTCTTCGCCCTCGACCGCGAGTGGCGGTTCACCTATGTCAACGCCGAGGCCGAGCGGGTGCTGCACCGCTCGCGCGAGGAGCTGCTCGGCGGCGTCGTCTGGGAGCTGTTCCCGGCCGCGGTCGGCAGCGACTTCGAGAGCCACTACCGCGGCGCGGTGGAGACCGGCGAGGAGCAGGTCTTCGAGGCCTACTACCCGCCGCCGCTGGACGCCTGGTACGAGGTGCGCGCGTGGCCCGGGCCCGACGGGCTGTCGGTGTACTTCCTCGACGTCACCGAGCGGCGGGCCGCCGCGCAGCAGGCCCGCGACGGCGCCGCGCGCCTGGCGCTGCTGGCCGAGGTCAGCGCGCTGATGTCGACCGCCCTCGGCTCGGCCGTCGCCGAGGAGCGGGCGCTGCAGCGGGTCGCCCAGGCGGTGGTCCCGGTGCTCGGTGACTGGGTGGTCCTCACCCTCGCCGACGCCGTGGACGGCCGGATGCGCGACGTCGCGTCCTGGCACCGGGACCCGGCGCTGCGGGCGGCCACCGCAACCTACGCCGGCCTGCGGCTGGCCTCGATCGCGTCCGACGCGCCGGTGCTGCAGGCGCTGGGGTCCGGCCGGCTGCTCACCGTGGCCGACGTGCAGGCGGTCATCCGGCCGACGCTGCCCGAGGGCGAGGTGCGCGAGGTCTTCGACGCGCTGGCGCCGCGCTCCGCGGTGACGCTGCCGCTGCTGGCCCGCGGGCGGACGCTGGGCGCGCTGAGCCTCTACCGCGGTCCGGACCGCCCGGCCGCCGGGGACGAGGACGTCCGCACCGCGCGGGAGGTCGCCGACCGCGTCGCGCTCGCGCTGGACAACGCGCGGCTGTTCGACCAGCAGCGCCGGCTGGCCGAGGCGCTGCAGCGCAGCATGCTCACCGCGCCGCCGCAGCCCGACCACGCCGAGATCGTCGTCCGCTATCAGCCGGCCGTGCAGGTCGCCCAGGTCGGCGGCGACTGGTACGACGCGTTCCTGCAGCCAGACGGCGCCACCGTGCTGGTGATCGGCGACGTCGTCGGCCACGACACCGAGGCCGCCGCCACGATGGGCCAGCTGCGCGGGATGCTGCGCGGGATCGCCCACCGCGGCGACCACCCACCCGACGCGGTGCTCGGCGAGCTCGACGCCGCCGTCGACGGGCTGGGCCTGCACACGATGGCCACCGCGGTGGTCGCGCGGGTGGAGCAGACCCCGGAGCAGCGCGCCGCCGGCCGCACCACGCTGCGCTGGTCGAACGCCGGCCACCCGCCGCCGCTGCTGCTCACGCCGTCGGGGCAGGTGCGGACGCTGGGCACCGAGCGCGGGGAGCTGATGCTCGGCGTCGACCCGGGCGCGCGGCGGTCGTCCTCGGCGGTGGAGGTGCCCCGCGGCTCGACGCTGCTGCTCTACACCGACGGCCTGGTCGAGGGCCGCGACCTGCTGCTCGACGACGGCATCGAGCTGCTCCGGACGGCGCTGGCGCAGCTCGCGCACCTGCCGCTAGAGCGGCTGTGCGACGCGCTGGTCACCCGGCTGCGCCCCGAGGGCCTGCAGGACGACGTCGCCCTGGTCGCCATCCGCCTCCACCCTCGAGGTTGACGACACCGCGACGCTCAGTGGCGGGGGAGGACCGCCCAGACGGTCTTGGCGTCGCCCTCGACGTACCAGCCGTGCGCGGTCGACAGCTCGGCGATCAGGTGGAGGCCCAGGCCGCCCTGGCTGGGGTCGCGGTCGACGGCGGGGGTCGGCGGGGTCCCGGTGTCGCCGTCGGAGACCGCGACGAGGAACGCGTCACCGGTCCTGCGGACGGAGGCCTCCACCCGGCCGCCGCCGTGGCGCAGCGCGTTGGAGGCCATCTCGTCGAGCACCAGCAGGAGCCGGTCGCGCAGGTGGGCGAGCCCCTGGGCGTCGATGCTCCGCCGCAGCTCGTCGCGCACCCGGGGGAGCTCGGTGACGTCGGAGAGCCGCCACCGCAGCCCGTCCCACGCCGGTGGAGGGGACGCCGTGGGCCAGCCCGCGCCGGCCGCTGCCCGTCCCACCCGGTGTCTCCTCGCGCGTCGAGCCCCCGTCCCGGGCTGGATGTCGAACACCTGCGTATGGCTCGTTGGAGCACGTCTGAAACCCGGTTGGGACCGGTGTCACAGGTCCGCGAGTGGCGGGACGCGGCTCGATCGACGTCGTCACCGCGCCGACACGGCGCCGGAACACCGGGCGCGGACGCTGTGCCGGGTACCCGCCCCCGGCCCCTGGAGCCCCGCGATGGCCACCCTGACCACCCGGTCCCGCCCGCCGTCCGCCGACCCCGCCGACCCTGACGGGCGGCCGCCGTGGCGCGTCGCCGTCCCGCTGGGGCTGCAGCACGTGCTGGCGATGTTCACCTCCAACCTGACCCCCGCCATCCTCCTGGCCGGCGTCATCGGCGCGACGACCGGCGAGGCGACCCTGCTGGTGCAGGCCGCGCTGCTGTGCGCGGGGCTGGCCACGCTGCTGCAGACCGTCGGCATCGGCCCGGTGGGCAGCCGGCTGCCGCTGATGATGGGCTCGGGCTTCGCGTTCATCGCCGTCGCCGTCCCGCTGGCCGAGGAGCACGGGCTGGACGCCGTCCTCGGCGGGGTGCTGGTCACCGCCGCGGTGCAGGTGGCCATCGCGCTGGGCATCCACCGGGTCGCCGGGCTGTTCCCGCCGGTGGTGACCGGGACGATCATCCTGGTCATCGGCCTGGGCCTGCTGCCCAGCGGGGTCGACCTGGCCGCCGGCGGTGTGGGCTCGCCCGACTTCGGCTCGCCGGTGAACCTGGGTGTCGCCGCACTCGTCTGCCTGCTCACCGTGGTGCTCAACCAGTTCTGCCGGGGGCTGCTGTGCACCGCGTCGGTGCTCATCGCCGTCGTCGTCGGCTACCTGGTGGCGATCCCGCTCGGGCTGCTCGACCTCTCCGGCGTCGGGGACCGGCCGCTGGTCGCGCTGCCCGAGCCGTTCGCCTTCGGGGTCTCCTTCCCGTTGGTGGCGGTGCTGTCGATGGCCGTCGTCGGCGTGGTCAACACGGTCGACTCGGTCGGCACCGTGCACGCGGTCACCGAGGGCGGCGCCGGCCGGCCGGCCACCCGCCGCGAGCTGCGCGGCGGGGTCCTGGCCGAGGGCGGCAGCGCGGTGCTCGGCGGCGTCTTCGGCGCCCTGCCGACGACGATGTTCAGCCAGAACATCGGCCTGGTCGCGCTCACCCGGCAGATGAGCCGGCACGTGGTGACCATCGGCGCGCTGGTCCTGGTCGGCCTCGCGCTGCTGCCGCAGGTGGCCGCGGTGCTCGCCGCCATCCCGCCCGCGGTGCTCGGCGGTGGCGTGCTCGTGCTCTTCGGCATGGTCTGCGCGATCGGCGTGCAGCTGCTGGCCAAGGACGGCCTGGACACCCGGTCGCTGCTGGTCGTGGCGCTGTCCCTGGCGCTGGGCCGGGGCATCGCGTCGGCGCCCGACGCCGTCGACCGCGTCACCGGGCAGTGGGGCGCCTTGTTCGACTCCGGGATCGTCGTCGCGGCCGTCGTCGCGGTGGTGCTGAACCTGGTGCTCCCCGGCCGGCCGGCGGCGCGTCAGGCGGCGGCCAGCGCGGCGCAGTAGGCGGCGACGACGGCGGGGTCGCGCATGGCCGGTCCCATCACCGCCACGCCCGACGCCCCGGCGGCGAGGCAGCCCGCCACGTCGCCGGGGCGCACGCCGCCCAGCGCCAGCACCGGCGGGGCACCCGGGGCTAGCGCGGCCAGCCCCGCGGTGCCCAGCGCCGGGCCGTACCCGGGCTTGGACGCGGTCGGCGCGAACGGCGACAGCGTCGCCCAGTCGCAGCCCTCCGCGGCCGCCCGGGCCAGCTCGGCGGCCGAGTGGCAGGACCGGCCCACGAGCGGCGGGCGCACGGCGGGGAACGGGTCGGCGGCCGTCAGGTGCACCGCGGTGCCCTCCGGCGCCCCGGCGGCGCCACCCCACACCAGCAGCCCGCCCACCGGGTCGAGCGCCGCGCGCAGCTCGGCGGCCAGCGCCCTCCGCTCGGGGAGGGGCAGGTCGCGGTCGCGCAGCCAGACCGCCCGGGCGCCGGCGGCCACCGCCGCGGCGACCACCTCGGGGAGCGGGCCGCGGGCCTGCGTCCGGTCGGTGACCAGCAGCAGCCGCGGGGCGCTCACAGGGCCGGCAGGCCCTCGAACGGCGTCGAGGCCTCGGCGTGCCAGCGCCGCGGGATGCGGCCGGCGAGCCGCGCCAGCCGGCCGCCCTCCACCGCCTGCCGCATGGCCAGCGCCATCCTCTCGGGGTCGCGGGCGCGGGTCACCGCCGAGGCCAGCAGGACGGCGTCGCAGCCGAGCTCCATGGCCAGCGCGGCGTCCGAGGCGGTGCCGATGCCGGCGTCGAGCACCACCGGCACGTCGACGGCCTCCCGCAGCAGCGCCACGTTGTGCGGGTTGCGGATGCCCAGCCCGCTGCCGATCGGCGAGCCCAGGGGCATCACCGCCGCGCAGCCGGCGTCGGCCAGCCGGCGGCCGAGCACCGGGTCGTCGGTGGTGTAGGCGAGCACGGTGAAGCCCTCGGCCACCAGCTGCTCGGCGGCGTCGAGCAGCTCCACGGCGTCGGGCAGCAGCGTGCGCTCGTCGCCGATCACCTCGAGCTTGACCCAGTCGGTGCCGAACGCCTCGCGGGCCAGCCGGGCGGTGCGCACCGCTTCGCGCGCGGTCATGCACCCGGCGGTGTTGGGCAGCAGCCGGACCCCGGCGCGGTCGAGGACCTGCACCATCGAGCCAGCCGCCCCTCCCGTCCCGGCGGAGGCCTCGACCCGCCGGAGCGCCACGGTGACCAGCTGGGTGCCCGAGGCGCGGACGGCGGCCTCCAACGCCTCCAGGCTCGGCACGCCGCCGGTGCCCAGCAGCAGCCGCGAGCGGAACGTCTCCCCGCCGAGCACGAACGGGTCGGCGGCCTCCTCCGCGGCCAGGGCCGGTGCGAGGTCCTGGGTCGACAAGGTCATCCTCCTGCGGTCGGGGCGAGCACCTCGACGGCGTCGCCGGGTGCCAGCGGGGTCCGCGCCCAGCTGCTGCGCGGGACGACGTCGCCGTTGCGCGCCACGGCCACCCGGTCGTGCCCGGGAGCGCGCTGGGCCACCAGCTCGGCGACGGTGGCGTCGTCGGCCAGCTCGGCCGGTTCGCCGTTGACGGTCAGCTGCACGTCAGTCCCTCCGGAAGCGGTCGGCGGTGAACGGGGCGGCCACTTCCGGCAGCGGGCCGCCGGCCAGCAGGTCGGCGACGGCGTCGGCGGTGACCGGGGTGAGCAGCACGCCGTTGCGGTGGTGGCCGGTGGCCAGCACCAGCCCGGGCAGTGACGCCGGTCCCAGCAGCGGGGCGTTGTCCGGCGTCCCCGGGCGCCAGCGGGCCAGCGTCTCCACCAGCTCCAGCTCGGTGATCCCCGGGACGACGTCGATGGCGTCGTGCAGCAGGTCGTGCACGCCGCCGGCGGTGACGGTGGGGTCGAAGCCGCGGTCCTCCACCGTGGCGCCCACGACCAGCCCGTCGCGGCCGTACGGGACCAGGTAGACCTGCCGGCCGCGCACCAGCGCCCGCACGGTGCCCTCGAGCAGCTCCTCGGCGCCGGCCAGCCGCAGGATCTGCCCCTTCACCGGCCGCACCGGCAGCGGCGGGACGCCGGGCAGCTGCCCGCTGCGGGCGCCCAGCGCCAGCACCACCTGCCCGGCCGGCACCGCCGCCCCGCCCGCCAGCCGCAGCCCGGCCGCGCGCCCGCCGTCGACGACGAGCTCCGCCACCCGGTCGCGCACCAGCTCGACGCCCTCGGCCGCGGCGGCGGCGAGCAGCGCGGCGTGCACGGCCCGGCCGTCGACGGAGTGGTCGCCGGAGACCTGCAGCCCGCCGCGCACCCGCGGGGTGAGCGAGGGCTCGCGGCGCCGGGCGGCCCGCGGGGTGAGCCGCTCGGCGGCCAGCCCCAGCTCGAGCTGGAAGGCGTGCAGCGCGTCGAGCTCGCGGACGTCGTCGTCGTCGAACCCGACCACCAGCGTGCCCACCGTGCGCAGCCCGACCGGCCGCCCGGAGGCCGCCTCCAGCTCCGCGGCGAAGGACGGCCAGCGCTGCAGCGAGGCCAGGCCGAGGCGCAGCAGCGGCTCCTCGCCGTAGCCGGCCTCGGTGACCGGGGCGAGCATCCCGGCCGCGGCGGCCGAGGCCCCGGCGCCCGGGGCGTCGTCGACCACGGTCACCGACAGCCCGCGGCGGGCCGCCCGCCAGGCGACCGCCAGCCCGACCAGCCCGCCCCCGGCGACGGCGACGTCGGTCACCGCCGCCGGCCCCGGAGCACGACCGGCAGGGTGAGCGCGACGGCGACGCCGAGGCCGACCAGCGAGGCCGACCAGCCGTTGGCCGGGTCGATGCCCAGGTCGGCCTGCCTCGCCGTCCACCACGCCGTCCAGCCGGCGCCCGGGCCGGGGAAGAACGTGGGCAGGGTGAGCTGGTAGGCGACGAACCCGGCGGTCCACGGCAGGAGCAGCAGCGGGCGGGCCGGGGCGGTGCCGGAGGTGTCCCAGCGCCCGTGCGGGGTGGTCCAGTAGGCCACGATCAGCACGCCGGCCAGCGGCACGAAGACCGCGCCGATGAGGAAGAGGAACGGCTCGTAGGCGGCGACGTCGAAGGTCAGTGCCAGCAGCGTGGCCACGGCGCCGACGACGAGCACGAGCACCCGCCGGTCGAGCCGGGCGACGACGTTCTGCGCCGACACCGCGGTGGAGTACAGGTTGGCGAAGGCCTCGTCGAGCTCCACCGACACCAGCACGAGCACCGCGACCGCGCCCAGCGGGACGGCCAGCAGCGCGTCGATGACGTCGAACCCGGCGCTGCCGTAGGCGGCCAGCGCCAGCACGCCGAGCACGAACATCACCACGGTGGCCAGGCCGTAGCCGACCGCCGAGCCGACGCCGGCGGCCCGGGCGCTGCGCGCGTGGCGGGTGTAGTCGGCGGCCAACGGCAGCCAGGACACCGGCAGCGCGATCACGATGTCGGCCGCCGTCCAGAACGACGTCGCGCCGCCGCCCTCGATCGGCGGCAGCGGCTCGCGCAGCACCCCGACGAACAGGTAGACGACGGCGGCGAGCGCCGCCCACACCGCGTAGCGGGCGAGCACTCTCACCACCCCGAGGGGCCGCAGCGCCATCGCCGTCGCCAGCACCCCGGCGGCGACGACGAACGGCCAGCGCGGCGCGTCGAGCACCCGGGAGGCGGCCTCGGCGATGACGACGACCTCGAAGGTCGCCCAGCCGACGCACTGCACGAGGTTGAACGCCGTCGGCAGCCAGGAGGTGCGCCGGCCGAGCAGCCCGCGCAGCAGCACCATCCCGGGGACGCCCTCCCGCGCGCCCGCCGCGGCGACCAGGCCGAGCAGTGTCGCGCCGACCACCGCGCCGACGACGATCGCGGCGACCGTGACGCCGAGCGGCCGCCCGGGCAGCACGACGAAGACGGCGGCCACCGGCAGCAGCACGCTGACGCCGAGGTTGGCCCACAGGCCCAGGTTGGCGCCGAGCCCGAGGGTGCGCGGCGGCGCCTGGTCGAGGGTGAGGGGCGCGTCGGAGGTGCGCTGGACGTCGGTGCTCATGGCTGCTCCCTACGCCGGCATTACCCGGTCAGGTTCCAGCGGTCGGCGGCGCCTGCAGCCGCCCTCTCAGCCCGGTCGCCCCGAGCTCCCGCACATGGCGCAGGCCACCATACGCACCCCGTAGGGTGCTCCGCCGTGCCGGTCGCCGAGCTGCTCACCCGCCACCCCGACGCGTGGCGGCGGGCCACCCGCGCTCCGTTCCTCGACGCCGTCCGCGACGGCACGCTGCCCGCCGGGGCGTTCGACACCTGGCTGGTGCAGGACGCGCACTTCGTCGCCGACCTGCTGCGCTTCCAGGCCCGGCTGCTGGCCCGGGCGCCGCGGCCGGCGTCGGCGGTGCTGGCCGCCGGGTGCGTCGCGCTGGTGGAGGAGCTGGCCTGGTTCTCCTCGGTGGCCGCCGGGCGGGGACTGGACCTCGCCGCGCCCCGGCTGCCGGCCACGGTGGCCTACGCGCAGCTGCTCGACCGGCTGGACGCCGCCGACGCCGGGACCGCGCTGACCGCGCTGTGGACGATCGAGCGGACCTACCTCGACGCGTGGTCCGCCGCGCTCCCCGGGGCGCCGGGGTACCGCGAGTTCGTCGAGCACTGGACCGTGCCCGGGTTCGCCGCGTACGTCGCCGGCCTGGCGGCGGTGGCCGGGGACGCCGACGACGCGGTGTTCCTCGAGGTGACCGCCGCGGAGGAGGCGTTCTGGGGGATGGCGCTGTCGTGAGCCTCTCCGCCGAGCTGTGGGCCGGCAGCGCCGACCTGGCCGGCGCGGCGCTGGCGCACCCGTTCGTCACCGGGATCGCCGACGGCACGCTGCCGCGGGAGCGCTTCGCCGGGTACGTCGCCCAGGACGCGTTCTTCCTCGAGGCCTTCGCCCGCGCGTACGCGCTCGGTGTCGCGCGCAGCCGCGACCGCGCCACGCTGGAGGCCTTCGCCGACCTGCTGGCCGGCGTCCGCGGTGAGCTGCGGCTGCACGACGGCTACGCCGCGCGGTGGGGGATCGACCTGTCCGTCGTCGAGCCGGTGGCCGCCACCCTGGCCTACACCGAGTTCCTGCTGGCCACCGCGGCGCTGGGCGACGTCGGAGAGGTCTGTGCGGCGATGACGCCGTGCATGCGGCTCTACGCCCACCTCGGCCAGGCCCTCGTTCCACGTGCAACCGGGCCGTACCGCGAGTGGGTCGACACCTACGCCGACCCGGGCTTCGAGGAGCTGGCCGCCACGCTGGAGGCGCTGCTCGACCGGCTGGCCGCCGGCACCCCCGCCGTCCGCCGGGCCTACCGGCGGGCGATGGAGCTGGAGCTCGCCTTCTTCGACGCGGCCTGGCGCGGCGAGGGTAGCGTCGGCGGGCAGTGACCGGGGTGTCCGCCGTCCGGCGGGCTGAGAACACACCCGTCGAACCTGTCCAGGTCATGCTGGCGAAGGGACGTCACGGCGTGGATGCCGCTGCTCTGACCACTGCCCGTCAGGCGCTCCCGGGCGCCGCACCGCTGGTGCACTGCCTGACCAACACCGTCGTCCAGACGCTCACCGCCAACGCGCTGCTCGCCGTCGGCGCGGCGCCGGCGATGGTCGACGAGCCGGCCGAGGCCGAGGGGTTCGCGGCCGTGGCCTCGGCGGTGCTGGTCAACGTCGGCACCGTCAACCGGCGCACCGCGGAGGCGATGCGGCTGGCCGCCCGGTCGGCCGCGGCGGCGGGGACGCCGTGGGTGCTCGACCCGGTCGCCGTCGGCGGGCTGGCCTTCCGCACGGAGCTGGCCGACGAGCTGCTGGGCTCGCGGCCGGCCGTCGTCCGCGGCAACGCGAGCGAGGTCATGGCCCTGGCCGGCGCCGGCGCGGGCGGGCGCGGGGTGGACTCGACCGCGGCCGCCGACGACGCGCTGGACGCCGCCGTCGCGCTGGCGGGGCGCACCGGGGGTGTGGTCGCCGTCAGCGGCGCGGTCGACGTCGTCACCGACGGGTCCCGCACCGTCCGGGTGGGCGGCGGGTCGCCGCTGCTCACCCGCACCACCGGCGCCGGCTGCGCGCTCGGCGCGCTGGTCGCCGCCTACGTCGCCGTCGCCGGCGACCCGCTCACCGGCGCGGTCGCCGCGCACGCGCACGTGGCGCTGGCCGCCGAGGCCGCGGCCGCCGTCGCCGCCGGGCCGGGCACCTTCGCCCCGCTGTGGCTCGACGCGCTCGACGCGCTGACCGACCTCTCCGCCGCGCAGGTGACCGCGTGAGGCCGCCGTTCGACCCGACGCTCTACCTGGTCACCGACACCGCGCTGGCCGGCCCGCGCGGCGTGCCCGACGTCGTCCGCGCCGCGGTGGCCGGCGGGGTCACGGCGGTGCAGGTGCGCGACAAGACCGCGTCGTGCCGGCAGCTGTACGCGCTGGCGCTCTCGGTCAAGGAGGTGCTGGCCGGCACCGGCGTGGCGCTGTTCGTCAACGACGACGTCGAGGTCGCGCTGATGGCCGGCGCCGACGGCGTGCACGTGGGCCAGGACGACCTGCCCGCGGCCGAGGTCCGCGGGCGGATCGGCCCCGACCGGCTGCTCGGGCTGTCCACCGGGTCCGACGACGAGCTGGCCGGGGCGCTGGCGCTGCCGCCGGGCACGGTCGACGTCGTCGGCATCGGGCCGGTGTGGACGACGCCGACCAAGCCCGACGCCGGTACCGGGCTCGGCCCCGAGGGCGTCGCCGCGCTGGCCGCGAGGGCGGCGGCCGGCGGGCTGCGGACCGTGGCGATCGGCGGGATCGACGTCGAGCGGGCGCCGCTGGTCACCGGCGTCGACGGGATCTGCGTGGTGTCGGCGATCTGCGCCGCCGAGGACCCGGCCGCGGCCGCCCGCGCGCTGCGGGAGGGGACCCGGTGACCCCGGTCGCGCTGACCGTCGCCGGCAGCGACCCCAGCGGCGGCGCGGGCGTCCAGGCCGACCTGAAGACCTTCAGCGCGCTCGGCGTGTACGGCACCGCCGTGCTCACCGCGCTGACCGCGCAGAACACCCGCGGGGTGACCGGCGTGCACCCGGTGCCGGCGGCGTTCGTCGGCGAGCAGGTCGGCACGCTGCTCGCCGACGTGACCGTGCACGCCACCAAGACCGGGATGCTCGGCACCGCCGACGTCGTCCGGGAGGTCGCCGTCGCGCTGGCCGACCGGGTTGCCGGGCCGGTGGTGTGCGACCCGGTCATGGTGGCCACCAGCGGCGACCGGCTGGTCGACGACGACGCGATCGCCGCCGTCCGCTCCGAGCTGCTGCCCGTGGTGGAGCTGGTGACGCCGAACGTGCCCGAGGCCGCCGCGCTGCTCGGCGTGCCGCCCGCGACCACGGTCGACGAGCTGCCCGCGCAGGCCGAGGCGCTACTGGAGCTCGGGCCCGGGGCGGTGCTGCTCAAGGGCGGGCACCTGGGCGGGGCCGAGAGCGTCGACGTGCTGGCCACCGCGGACGGCGTCGTCGTCACCCGGCGTCCGCGGGTGGACACCTCCGCGACGCACGGCACCGGCTGCACGCTGTCGTCGGCGATCGCCGCGCTGACCGCCCGCGGCGTCGGCGGGCCGGGGCGCTGGGAGCCGGTGGTCGAGCAGGCCCGCGACTACCTGCACCGGGCCCTGCAGGCCGGGGAGTCGCTGGGCATCGGCTCGGGCCACGGCCCGGTGCACCACTTCGCCGGCGTCTGGCCCGCCTGACGCTCGTCGTCCCGGCGACCCGTCGGATCCCGAGGACGCGGCGCGCGTCCGCGTGCCCGCGAGCCCGCACGTGCTCGGCGTCGCGGTGACCTGATCCGCCCCGGCGACGGCGTGCGCCGGTGCACCGTCTCGCGGCGCGGAACGGTGCCTGCGCGCACGCCGTCGGCCCCGGCGGGTCGTCGCGGTCGGCGTCCTGCGCTGGTTGACTCCCCGCATGGTCACGCCGATCCCCGAGCCGGTCCCGCCGATCGACCCGACCGAGCCGGTGCCCGACGACCCCGGCGAGCTGCTCCCGGACGCCCCGGAGCCCCTGCCGCCCCCGCCGATCGAGCCGACGCCCGACGACCCCGGTGGAGACCCGGGCGGCGTCCCGGAACCGGCCTGACGGGCTCGACCGGCGGGCGCGGTCCTCAGAGCACGAAGCCGATCAGCAGGTGGGCGTTGAGGGCGATGATCAGCGCGGCGACCACGGAGCCGACCACGGTGGTGACCCGCCGGTTCACCCAGCCGCCCATCAGGTCGCGGCGGCTGGTCAGCCACAGCAGCGGCACCAGCGCGAACGGGATGCCGAAGCTGAGCACCACCTGCGACCACACCAGCGCGGTGGTCGGGTCGCCGCCGAGGACCAGCACCGCCAGCGCCGGGGCGAGGGTGATCAGCCGGCGGGCCAGCACCGGGATGTGCCGCTTGAGGAACCCGGCCATCACCACCTGCCCGGCGTGCGTGCCCACCGACGAGGAGGCGAAGCCCGAGGCCAGCAGCGCGACGGCGAAGGCCAGCGCGGCGCCGGTGCCCAGCTGCTGGCCGAGGCCGGCGTGCACACCCTCCAGTGAGGTCACCTCGTCGGCGCTGCCGGTGAACAGCTGCGCGGCGATGACCAGCATCGCGGCGTTGACCAGCCCGGCCATGCCCATCGCCAGCAGCACGTCGAGACGCTGGGCCCGCAGCAGCCGGCGCCGTCCCTCGTGGGTGCGCCCGGCGGTGACGACGTCGCCGTAGCGGCCCGGGGTGAGCGCGGAGTGCACGTAGATGACGTGCGGCATGACCGTGGCGCCGAGGATGCCGGTGGCCAGCACCAGGCTCTCCGGGCCCTCGAAGGAGGGCACCATCCCGCCGGCGAGCCCGCCGACGTCGACCCCGGCTCCGACGAGCGTGTAGGCGAACCCGGCACCGATGACCAGCAGCAGCCCGGTGATGACCCGCTCGAAGGGCCGGTGCCCGCGTGACTGCGCCCCCAGCAGCACGAACGCGACGACGGCGGTGATCAGGCCGCCGATCGGCAGCGGCACCCCGAACAGCAGGTACAGCGCCACGGCGCCGCCGACGATCTCGGCGAGGTCGGTGGCGATGGCGACCGCCTCGGCCTGCACCCACAGCCCCCAGGTGACCGGCCGGGGCAGCTTCTCCCGGCACAGGGTGGCCAGGTCGCGCCCGGTGGCCAGGCCGAGCTTGGCGGTCAGGCTCTGGATGAGCATCGCCATGAGGTTGGCCGCGACGATCACCCACAGCAGCGTGTAGCCGAACGAGGCGCCGCCGGAGAAGTTGGTGGCGAAGTTGCCGGGGTCGACGTAGGCGACGGCGGCGACGAAGGCCGGGCCCAGCAGCGGCCAGATCCGCCGCCGTCCGGTCGGTCCCGGCGACGGGCGGGGCGTGCCGACGAGCGTCGTCGGCAGGACGGCGGCCTCGGTCTTCGACAGGTACACGGGGGCCTCACAGGGCGGCGCGGCGGGGGACGGGGGTGGGTGCTCGCTCCTGGTCTGCCCGCCGGGGGTGTCACGGTCGGGCCAGGGCGTGGCCCGCGCGGGCCGAGGTGAGCCTGGCCTCAGCGGGCCCGGGGCCGCGGACGCGGGCGCCCCCGGGACCCGCTCAGGCCGCCGGGACGATGAGCCCGGCCGTGGCCGTGCGCGCCGTGGTGAAGCGGGTGGTGACGTCGGCCCAGTTGACGACGTTCCACCAGGCCGCGACGTAGTCGTTCTTCACGTTGCGGTACTGCAGGTAGAACGCGTGCTCCCACATGTCGAGCATCAGCAGCGGCACCAGGCCGACGGTGAGGTTGCCCTGGTGGTCGTGGAGCTGGCAGATGAGCAGCTTCTGGCCCACCGAGTCCCACGCCAGGATCGACCAGCCCGAGCCCTGCACGCCGCCGGCGACGGCGGTGAAGTGGGCCTGGAAGGCCTCGAAGGAGCCGAACTGGTCGTCGATGGCCGCGGCCAGCTCGCCGTCGGGGCGCTCGCCGCCGTCGGGGCTCATGTTGGGCCAGAACACCGAGTGGTTGACGTGCCCGCCCAGGTTGAACGCCAGGTTCTTCTCGTGCAGGTTCGCCGTGCCCAGCGAGTCGTTCGCCCGCGCCTCGGCGAGCTTCTCCAGCGCGGTGTTCGCCCCGGTGACGTAGGTCTGGTGGTGCTTGTCGTGGTGCAGCTGCATGATCTCGCCGGAGATGTGCGGCTCCAGGGCCCCGTAGTCGTAGGGCAGGTCGGGGAGCACGTACTCGGGCATGGGGTTCCCTCCGTCGGGATGGCTGGACGCCCGTCGTCCTGCCCGCCCGGGGTGACACGGCAGGGCCGACCCGTGGCCCCCGGGGGCCACCCGGTCGGACGTGTGTCGCGTCATCGGGTGCCGAGGGGTCGCGGCCCGAGGTCCGGGGCATGCAGGAGGGGACCGCACTCGCGACCCCCGGGAGTCCCCGTGACCCTGCCCACCGACCGCCCCCTCGCCCTCGTCACCGGCGCCTCCAGCGGCATCGGCCTGGAGCTGGCCAAGCAGTTCGCCGAGCACGGCTTCGACCTCGTCGTCGCCGCCGAGGACGCCGAGCTCGACGCCGCCGCCGAGACCCTGCGCGCGATGGGCGCGCACGTCTCCCCGGTGCGCGGCGACCTCACCCGCTACGAGGACCGGGAGCTGCTGGTCACCGCCGTCCGGGGGTCGGGCCGCCCGCTGGCCGCCGCGGCGATCAACGCCGGCGTGGGCGTCGGCGGGGCGTTCACCGACACCGACCTCGACGCCGAGCTGGGCATCGTGGCGCTCAACTGCGGGTCGACGGTGCACCTCGCCAAGCGGGTGGCCCAGGACATGGCCGCCCGCGGCGAGGGCCGGATCCTGTTCACCTCGTCGGTGGCCGCGCAGGCGCCGCAGCCGTTCCAGGCCGTCTACGGCGCCAGCAAGGCGTTCGTCCAGCACCTGTCCCTGGCGCTGCGCGAGGAGCTCTCCGACCGGGGCGTCAGCGTCACCGCCCTGCTGCCCGGGCCCACCGACACCGAGTTCTTCGACCGCGGCGACCTCACCGACACCCGGATGGGTGCCACCGACGCCAAGGACGACCCCGCGCAGGTCGCCCGCCAGGGCTTCGAGGGGCTGATGAAGGGGGAGGCGTCGGTGTTCGCCGGGTCGCTGGCCAGCAAGGCGATGGGCCGGCTGTCGGCGGTGACGCCGGGCAACGTGGCCGCGAAGCTCAACCGGGTGATGACCGAGCCGGGCTCCGCGGACGGCTGAGGCACGATGGCCGGGTGCTGCCCGGTCCCGCCGTCGTCGAGGCCGGCCCGATGCGGCTGCGTCCCTGGCGGGACGACGACGTCGACGACGTGTGGGCCGCGCAGCAGGACCCGGCCGTGCGGCTGTGGGCCGGGGGAGTGGCGTCGCGGGAGGAGACCGCCGGGCTGCTGGCCCGGCTGACCAGCCGGCCGGACCGGGTGTCCTGGGCGGTCGCCGACGCCGCCTCCGGCGCGTTCCTCGGCTCGCTGACCCTGCACTCGGTCGACGTCGTCGCCGGCCACGCGCAGGCCGGGTACTGGACCGTGCCGGCCGCGCGGGGTCGCGGAGTGGCCGCCCGGGCCCTCGACGCCGCCCGCTGGGGGTTCGCGACGCTGCCGGTGGACCGGGTGGAGCTGTTCCACGCGGCGGAGAACGAGGCGTCGGCGCGGGTGGCGGCCAGGGCCGGGTCCACCCTCGAGGGCCGGCTGCGCCGCTCCTACCGGTACGGCGACGGGCGCGAGCACGACGAGCTGGTGTGGGCGCGGCTGGCCGACGACGACGTCCCCGACCTCGGCCCGACCAGCTCCTGCAGCCGGTGGGCCCCACCTGCCACGGACCGCGCCGATCCCGCCCGTCGTGCGTCCGGGGCGACCGGGGCGGCGGGTCGGCGTAGAGGTGCTCCAGCCAGGCGCCCCCGACGGCCGCGGAGCCGCACGGCCGCGGTCACCGGTGGGCCGGGGGAGGGACGTCGGCCAGCACCCGGCCGCCCGCGCGCAGGCCGGCGCCGATCAGCCGGCGCAGCGCGACGACGGCGGCCGCGGTGGCGATCGAGGTCCAGGTCGGCTCGGCGGCCAGCCGCAGCAGCCCGGCCGCCAGGAGCAGGTCGAGCAGCACCCCCAGCGCGAGGGCCGGCCGCCGGGTGGCGACCAGGGCGACCGCGCCGGCGAGCAGGGCCAGGCCGCTGACGAGGAGCGCCAGCGTGCCGGGCAGCGGTCCGAGCGAGGTCACGCGGTCCGTCCCGGGGACTCCGGTGCGGCGGGGTCGGGGGTCGCCTCCCGGGCCTCCTCGGCCACCTGCCGGCGCTCCTCGGCGATCTCCCTGGACAGGAAGTAGTTCAGCGCCGTCCGGATCGCGGCGACGGCGGCCAGCTGGCCGAGCTCGCGGAAGCTGGGCGCCACCGCCGTCCGCAGCACGTCGCTGGCCAGCTGGAACTCCAGGCCGAGCGCGAGGAACCGGCCGAGGGTCAGCCGCACCGGCACGAAGGCGCGCGACCCGTGGCCCCGCACGCCCACCCAGACGAAGCGGGCGAAGGCCCACACCGCCCCGACCAGGATGACGGCGGCCCCGCAGGCCTCGACGACGGTGACCAGGACGCCGACGACCTCGGCGAGCAGCTCCTCCACGGCTGGCGCCTACCCGGGACGGGAGCCGCTCACAGCGGGACGGCGAGACCCTCCGGCGGCGGCGCGTCCAGGGCGGCCCGCACGTCGGGGCGGCCGGGTGCCAGCCCGGCCCCCGCGAGCACGACGTCGCGCACCAGCGCGTGCCACCGGCCGACCGAGCGCACCATCCCGTGCCCGCCGGGCAGGGTGAACCGGGCGACCCGCACCCCGGCCACGTGCGCCCGGACGGCGAAGTCGGCCGACAGCCGGGCCGGCACCCACCGGTCGCCGCGCCCGTGGGCCAGGACGACGGTGCGCCCGCGCAGGTGGCCCACCGGCTCGCCCGGCGGCGTCCACGGGGCCAGCCCGCACACCGCGGCGACCGAGGGGTCGTCGCCAGCCCGCAGGACCGCGCGCCCGCCCATCGAGTGCCCGACCAGCACGACCGGGACGTCGCCGTGCCGCTCGCGCACCTGGTCCAGCGCCCAGCGGACGTCGGCGTGCGCGTCGGCCGCCGCGCCGTTCCAGCCGGCCACCCGGTAGCGCACCAGGTAGGCGTCCACCCCGCGCCCGGCGGCCGCCCGCGACACCGCCTCCTGGATCGCGCGCATCCGGATCAGCGACAGCGCCCGCTCCCGCGGCGGCTCCACGCTGGCGACGGTGCCGCCGTGCGCGAAGACCGCCACCGCCCGGGTCGGGACGGTGGCCGGGGTGTGGTCGAGGGCGGGGACCCGGGCGGCGGTCGTCAACGGCGGCCGCGCAGCCGGGCGCGCGCCCGGTCGCCCAGGTCACCGGCCTGCAGCAGCGCCCGGCTCACCGGGTTGGGTCCGCGGCGCCGCTCCAGTGCCTGCCCGACGCGGCGGAGCAGCCCGGTGGCCAGCGGCACCAGCACGGTCACGATCAGCCAGACCCGCAGCCTGCGGGTGAGGAACAGCCACATGGTCGGGGCGTGTGCCCGGCGCCGGGCGGGTGCAACCGCCGCGTCAGTCGGGGTCCGGGGCCAGGCGGACGACCATCTTGCCGGTGTTGGCCCCCTTGAGGAGGTCGAGGAAGGCGGGGACGGCGTTCTCCAGCCCCTCGTACACGGTCTCCCGGACGACCAGCTCGCCCGAGCGGATCCAGCCCGACACCGTCTCGGTGAACTCGCCGTGCAGGTCGGTGTGGTCGCCGACGAGCAGGCCGGTGACCGCGAGCCGCTTGGCGATCATCAGGGAGCTGAAGTTCCTCGGTCCGGGCACCGTCTCGGTGGCGTTGTAGCCCGAGATGGCGCCGCAGACGGTCACCCGGCCGTGCACGTGCAGCGCGCCCAGCGCGGCGTCGAGGTGCTCGCCGCCGACGTTGTCGAAGAAGACGTCGATGCCGTCGGGCGCGGCCTGCGACAGCAGGTCCCTGACCGCACCGTCGTGGTAGTCGAAGGCGGCGGTGAACCCGACGTCGCGCAGCCAGGCGACCTTCTCCGGGGTGCCGGCGCTGCCGACCACCGCCGACGCCCCGCGCAGCCGGGCGAACTGGCCCACCGCGCTGCCCACCGCCCCGGCCGCGCCGGAGACGAACACGGCGTCGCCCTCGCGGAACGCGGCGACCCGGAAGAGCCCTGCGTAGGCGGTCAGCCCCGGCATGCCGAGGATGCCGAGGGCGTAGGTGAGCGGCAGGTCCTCGGTGGCCGGCAGCTGCCGGACGGCCCGCGCGTCGAGGACGGCGACGTCGCGCCAGGCGGCGTCGGTGAGCACCAGCGCGCCCTCGGGGACGTCGGGGGAGCGGGACTCGACGACGCGGCCGACGGCGCCCCCCTTCATCACCTCGCCCACCTCCCACGGTGCCGCGTAGGAGGGCCCCAGCCGCATCCGCCCGCGCATGTAGGGGTCCACCGACATGGCCACCATGCGCACCACCACCTGGCCCTCGGCCGGGCCGGGGTGCTCGACCTCGACCAGCGCGAAGTCGTCGGGGGTGGGCTCGCCGTGGGGCCGGGCGGCGAGGTGCCACTCGCGGGCGGTGATCGGCACGGGGCGCCTCCTGGGGCTCGGGTCGGTTCCGCGGCCGATCCTGCCGCTGCCCGGGCGCTCGTGCCCCGCCGGGTGGCGCGGCCGTCCTACGCTCGGATCATGTTGTTCTCCCGGTACAAGACCCAGCCGGTGACGCAGGACGACGCGCTGCCGGGCCGACCCGAGCCCCTGCCGCACGTCCCGGAGACCCACGCGGTGAACGGCAACCGCATCCAGCCGCCGTTCCCCGAGGGGGTGCAGACCGCCGTCTTCGGCGCGGGCTGCTTCTGGGGCGTGGAGAAGGTGTTCTGGCAGGTGCCGGGCGTCTACTCCACCGCCGCCGGCTACGCGGGCGGCTACACGCCCAACCCGACCTACGAGGAGGTCTGCTCGGCGCGCACCGGGCACACCGAGGTCGTCCTCGTCGTCTTCGACCCCGCCGTCGTCAGCTACGGCGAGCTGCTCAAGGTGTTCTGG
This sequence comes from Geodermatophilus dictyosporus, assembly GCF_900115505.1. Classification (GTDB taxonomy): domain Bacteria; phylum Actinomycetota; class Actinomycetes; order Mycobacteriales; family Geodermatophilaceae; genus Geodermatophilus; species Geodermatophilus dictyosporus. The sequence goes on from NZ_FOWQ01000007.1 coordinate 189,280, forward strand.
GAGGACCACGACCCCACCCAGGGCATGCGCCAGGGCAACGACGTCGGCACGCAGTACCGCTCGGCGATCTACCACGCGACGCCGGAGCAGGAGGCCGCCGCCCGCGCCAGCCGCGACCAGTACCAGGAGCGGCTGAAGGCGGCCGGCTACGGCGAGATCACCACCGAGATCGCCCCGCTCGGCGACTTCTTCTACGCGGAGGACTACCACCAGCAGTACCTGTACAAGGTGCCCAACGGCTACTGCCCGGTGCACTCGACCGGCGTCTCCTGCCCGGTCGGCCTGCCCGGCGTCTGAGGGAGGACCTCCCCCTCCCCCGCCCCCGAGGGAGCAGCCGGTCGGCGGCCGGTCAGAGCGAGGCGGCCAGCAGCGACCCGGCGAGGGCGGGGGAGGGCGCCGGCGCGGCCGGCTGCGGCAGCGGGGTGCCCTCGACCCCGGTGAGGATCGCGTGCACCACCTCGGCGGGCACCGGCCGGGCGAACAGGTGGCCCTGCGCGAGGTCGCAGCCCAGCGCGGTCACGAACTCGTACTGCCGGCTGGTCTCCACGCCCTCGGCGACGGTGAGCAGTCCCAGCGTGCCGGCGAGGTCGACGATCGCCCGGGTGATCGCGTCGGCGTCGCCGTCCTCCCCGGCGCGGCTGACGAACTCGCGGGCCACCTTGAGCAGGTCCACCGGGAAGCGGCTGAGGTAGGCCAGTGACGAGTAGCCGGTGCCGAAGTCGTCGACGGCGATGCGCACGCCGAGGGCCCGGAGCCGCCGCAGCGTGGCCGCGGCCGTCTCCTGGTCCTCCATGAGCGCGGTCTCGGTGACCTCCAGCACCAGGTGCCGGGCGGCCAGGCCGCTCTCGGCCAGCACGGTGCCGACCTCGTCGGCGAACCCCGGAACGGACAGCTGCCGGGCGGACACGTTGACCGTCACCGTCAGGCCCGCCGCGTCGGGGCGGGCGGTGGTCCAGCGGACGGCCTGGGCGCACGCCTCCCGCAGCACCAGCGCGCCGATCTCGACGACCAGGCCGGTCTGCTCGGCCAGCCCGATGAACCGGTCCGGCGTCCGCAGGCCGTCGACGGGGTGCTCCCAGCGGACCAGCGCCTCGGCGCCGGTGGGCCGGCCGGTGCGCAGGTCCACCAGCGGCTGGTAGACCACCCGCATCTCCCCGTCGCGGATCCCCCGGGCCAACTCGGCGGCCGGGTCCGCCGCGGCGGGCACCCGCTCCCGGGCGGCGCGGGGCTCCTGGCTGCGCTTGACCCGGTACATCGCGTCGTCGGCGGAGCGGACGAGGGCGTCGGCGTCCGCGGTCCCGGCGCCGCCGAGGGCCACGCCGACGCTCACGCCGATCGAGACCAGGCGGCCGTCGCCGAGGTCCACCGGCTCACCCACGGCGGCCTCGATCCGGTCGACCACCTCGCGGACGTAGTCCTCGGCCACCGGGCCCTCGACCAGGACGGCGAACTCGTCGCCGCCGAGCCGGGCGACGGTGTCGTCGGCCCGCAGGCACCGGGTGAGCCGGGCGGCCACGATGCGCAGCAGCTGGTCACCGGCCTCGTGTCCGTGGGTGTCGTTCACCGGCTTGAAGCCGTCGAGGTCGAGGTAGAGCACCGCCGGCCAGGTGCCGGTCCGGCCGGCCACGGCGACCGCGTGCCGGGCCCGGTCGAGGAACAGCGTGCGGTTGGGCAGCCCGGTCAGGCCGTCGTGCAGCGCCTGCCGGCGCAGCCGCTCCTTGAGCTCGGTCACGTGGTGCAGGCTCTGCTCCAGCCGGCCCCGCTCGAGCGAGGTCGCCACGTGCCGGGCGAAGGTCTCCAGCACCGCGAGGTCCTGGCGGCCGAAGGTGCCGACGTCGCCGACGTGCTCGGCGACCAGCAGCAGCCCGTGCACCCGGTCCTCGGTGCGCAGCACCGAGACCATCGACTCGCCGAGGCCGCGGCCGCGGGCGTAGGCGTCCAGCGCCGCGGCGCCGGGCCGGCCGCTGCGGGCGGGGGTGACGCCTGAGGTCAGGCCGGCCCCCAGCAGCTCGCGCAGCGGAACGACGTCCGCCAGCGGCGCCATGACCACCGGGTCGGCGTCGTGCTCGGTGCGGGTGACGGTGACCTCGTCGTCCTCGCCGTGCCCGAGCAGCACCAGCTCGGCCGACCCGGCCCGGAACGCGCCGCGGACGGAGTCGAGGAAGTCGGTCAGCGCGGAGTCGAGGTCGGAGCTCTGGTGCAGCAGCGAGGTGACCTCGTGCAGCAGGCGCAGCTGGTCCTGCTGCTGGCGGGCACCGGTGTAGGCGCGGTAGGCCGCGAGGATCAGCACGGTGGGCAGGGCGAACAGCGCCAGCGACGCGGGGTCCTGGACCCCGGTGCGCGCGACGATCACCCCGACCGCGGCCGACCCGACGGTGAAGGGCAGCGACAGGCCGAGCATGCCGAGCAGCGGGCCCGGGTCGAACCGGCCCTCGGAGAGGCTGATCGCGGCGAAGATGGCCAGGTCGGCGTGGACCGTGGTGACCAGGACGGCGGCCAGCGCCGCCGCCCACGCCCACGGCCCGTCGGCCGGTCCGCCGAGCGCGGCGAACACCGCGGTGCCCAGGGTCCCGCCCACGGCGTAGAGCGCGACGTTGAACGCGAGCTTCACGCCGCGCTGGCGCCGGTGCAGGACGAACGCGGCCGTCGCGCCGGCGACCTGTGCCAGGACCAGGTCGGTCGGCGGGGCGAGGAAGAGGCCGGCGGCCAGCACGAGGTCGCCCATGGAGAAGGTGTGCGCCTCGCGCTGCCACTGCACGTGCACCACGAGGGTCTCGGTCAGCGCGAAGGCCAGCGCCCACACCACCCACGGCAGCGGCAGCACCGCGGCAGGGGTGGGCAGCGAGCGGACGACGACGGCGAACAGCACCGTCGCGACCACGGTCAGCGCCACCGTGAGCAGCACGATCCGCTGGGCGGGACCCAGCCGGAGCCTGCGGCTGCCCGCGGCGGGAGCACCGTTCGCCGTCGTCGTCATGGTGCTACCCGCCCCAGCCGGCGCCGGACCAGGACATGCCCGACCAGCTCATCCCGGACCAGGACATGCCCGACCACGACATGCCCGACCACGACATGCCCGACCACGACATGCCCGACCACGACATGCCCGACCACGACATCCCGGACCAGCTCATCCCGGACCAGCTCATGCCCGACCAGCTCATGCCCGACCACGACATGCCGGACCAGGACGTGCCGAGCGGCTGCCCGGCCGTCCCGCTCGGGTACCACTCGCGGCCGTTCCAGGACCCGCCGGTCCAGCCGGAGGCGGTGAGCGAGCCACCGCTCCACGCGGTGCGCGACGCCGAGGCCGCGGTCACCACCGCGGGGTCCCAGGCGCGCCCGGTGACGTCGACCTCGCCCTCGAGGGTCCCCCCGCCGTGGACGAGGTTCGCCGAGCCGCGGGCGGCCTCGAGGCTGCCGCGGCCCGTGGACCGCGGCCAGGTCTGGGCCGCCGAGGACGCCGACGGGGTCGCCGCCGTCCAGGCCGTCTTCAGGTCCAGCATCCCGCGGCCCTGCGCGATCGGGTCCGCGGCCGGGAGGGCCTTGGCCGTGCCGCGCAGCAGCGCCTTGAGCTGGTCGGGGGTGATGTCCGGCCGCTGCTGGACCAGCAGCGCCGCCGCCCCGGAGACCACCGCGGCGGCCTGCGAGGTGCCGCTGCCGCGGAAGAACCGCTCGCCGGTGCGCGCCCCGGGGTTGAGGGCGTCGAGGAAGGAGCCGGGTGCCCGCAGGCTGACCACCGACGCGCCGGGCGCGACGAGGTCGGGGTTGCGGGTGCCGTCCCCGGTGCTCGACCACGACGGGACGACGTCGTCGCCGGTGCCGTGGGTGCCCCGGCCGTCGACGCCGCCGACGGCGATGACGAACGGGTCGTAGGCCGGGTCGTTGAGCTTCTCGCTGCCGTAGCCGCCGTTGCCGGCCGCGACGACGACCGCGATCCCGCTGTGCCAGGCCACCTCGGCGGCGTAGGCGAGCGGGTCGAGCCGGTAGTCCTGCACGCCGTCGGTCCCGAAGGACAGGTTCAGCACGCGGATGTTGAGCCCGTTGCGGTTCTTGTTCTGCACGACCCAGTCGATGGCCGCGATGACCTGCGAGACGTCCGTCGCGCCCCGGGAGTCGGCCACCTTGACGCTCACGATGCGAGCGTCGGGGGCCACCCCGGTGAAGGTCGAGTCGTCGGCGCTGGTCACCGGGCTGGGCGTGGCGGCGTCCCGGCCGGCGATGATGCCGGCCATGTGCGTGCCGTGCCCGTAGGTGTCCAGGTACCGCGCCGGGCTGGCGGTGCACCGGCCGCCCGAGCAGGACGAGGCCTCGAAGGAGAGGTCCGGTCCGTGCACGACCTTGCCCGGCGCCGACAGCCCGTCGACCGGCACGATGCCGGAGTCGATGACGGCCACGTCGACACCCCGGCCGGTGAAGCCGCGGTCCCACATGCCGGCCGCACCGATGACGTCGCGCGTGATGGCGTCCAGCGACCCCGGCAGCGCGTTGGCCGTCTCGACCTCGGTGCTGGTGAGCTGCACCGGCGCGTTCTCGGTGACCGAGTCGACGCCGGGCACGCCCCGCAGCGCGCCGAGCCGGTCGGCCGGGACGCGGGCGCCGAAGGCGTCGATGATGCCCAGGTCGCGCCCGACCGTGCCGCCGAAGGACTCGACGGCCCGTTCCGGACCCTCCCCGGTGCCCGGCAGCTCCCGGACGATGACGTCGACGGGCGCGGCCCGACCCGCCGTGGCCGCCGCGGCGGTGGCGGGGCCGGCGAGGCCGCCGCCCAGTGCGGCGACGACGGTGACCGTCGCCCACCGGCGCGCGTTCATGCGGGATCACCCCACGACACGCCCCGTGAGGTGCGCGCCCCGTGGGGGCCGACCCCTGCTCTCGTGCTCACTCCGCGATACCTCCTGGTGTCGGTGCACATCCCTGTGCCTGCTGGTGCACGAGGAGTGATCGGCACCCAGGAGCGGCGGAGTACGGCGAGGGCGCCGGCCCTCATCCCTCCGGGTCAGACACGACCGGCGGGGACGTGGCGTAGGAAGCTCTACGCACGTCCGCGGGCCGCCGGACGTGGGGATCGCTCGCTCTGCCCAGGGAGGGCCGGATGGACGTCGTCCGCACGCCGGAGGAGCGGTTCGCCGCGCTGCCGGGCTTCCCGTACCCGCCCACCCACGTCACCTTCGACGCCGGCGACGGCACCCCGCTGCGCGTCGCGGTGGTCGACGTCGGGCCGCCCGGCGGCGAGGTCGTCGTCCTGCTGCACGGCGAGCCGTCCTGGTCCTACCTCTGGCGGCACGTGGTCCCCGAGCTGACCGCCGCGGGGCTGCGCGTCGTCGCGCCCGACCTGGTCGGCTTCGGCCGCTCCGACAAGCCCACCGACCCCGCCGCCTACAGCTACGCCGCGCACGTCGAGTGGGTGCGGCAGGTGCTGTTCGAGGGACTGGCGCTGGTCGACGTCACGCTGGTCGGCCAGGACTGGGGCGGGCTGATCGGCCTGCGGCTGGTGGCCGAGCACCCCGACCGGTTCGCGCGGGTCGTCGTCACCAACACCGGGCTGCCCACCGGCGACGCGCCGATGAGCGAGGCGTTCCTCGCCTGGCAGCGCTTCGCCGCCACGGCCCGGCGGTTCGACGTCGGCCGGGTGGTCGCCAACGGCACGGTGACGCCCCTGCCGCCGGAGGTGGTCGCCGCCTACGACGCCCCCTTCCCCGACGAGGCGTCCAAGGCCGGCGCCCGCGTCTTCCCGTCGCTGGTCCCCACGGCGCCCGACGACCCGGCGTCGGCGGCCAACCGGGCCGCGTGGGAGGTGCTCACCCGCTGGGAGAAGCCGTTCCTCACCGCGTTCTCCGACTCCGACCCGATCACCGGCGGCGGCGACCGGGTGTTCCAGCGGCTGGTCCCCGGTGCGCGGGGCCTGCCGCACGCGACGCTGCGCGGCGGCGGGCACTTCCTGCAGGAGGACGTCGGCCCGGAGCTCGGCCGGGTGGTCGCCGGGTTCGTCGCCGCGACGCCGAGGTGACGCCGTCGGAGGTCCTCGACCGGCTGCGCCGCGAGCCCGACGTCGACGCGCCCGACCTGGTCGCCGTCGACGCCACCGACCGGCTGCTGCTCGACACCGCGGGCGACGCGCTCGCCGGCGGAGCCCGGGTGGTGGTCGTCGACGACGCCTACGGCGCGCTCACGCTCGGGGCGGTCGCGGCCGGCGCCACCGACGTCCGGGTGCACCAGGACCTGCTGGTCGGGGAGCGGGCGCTGGCGCTCAACGCCGGTCGCACCGGCCTGGCCGGCCGCTACCGGCCGGGGAGCCTGGACGCCGGGCTGCTCGACGGCGCCACGCTGGTGCTGGCCCGGGCGCCCAAGGGCCTCGACGCGCTGCGCGAGCTCACCGAGCTGACCGCCGCGGCGGCCGGCCCGGACGTCGTCCTGCTCGTGGGCGGGCGGGTCAAGCACATGACGCTCGGCATGAACGGCGTCCTGGGCGCCGGGTTCACCGAGGTGTCGGCCACGCTGGCGCGGCAGAAGTCGCGGGTGCTGGTCGCCCGCGGGCCGCGGGCGGGCGTGCGGTCCACCTTCCCCCGCTGCCGGCACGACGCCGCGCTGGACCTCGACGTCTGCGCGCACGGCGCCGCCTTCGCCGGCACGCGGGTCGACGAGGGCACCCGGCTGCTGCTCGCGGCCCTGCCCGGCGCGGCACCGGGCGCCCGGACCGCGCTGGACCTCGGCTGCGGCACCGGCGTGCTGGCCGCCGCGCTCGCCCGCGCGCGGCCGGACCTCGCCGTCACCGCCACCGACCAGTCCGCCGCCGCCGTCGCCTCCGCGCGGGCCACCCTCGCCCGCGCCGGGCTCGGCCGGGTGGCGGTCCTCCGGGACGACGCCGCGGGGTCCCTGCCCGACGACAGCGTGGACCTCGTCGTCTGCAACCCGCCCTTCCACGTCGGCGCGGCCCTGGTCACCGCGGCGGCCGACCGCCTCTTCACCGCCGCCGCGCGGGTGCTGCGGCCCGGCGGCGAGCTGTGGGCGGTGTGGAACAACCGGCTGCCGCACCGGGCGGCGCTGCGCCGGCTCGTCGGTCCCACCCGGGCGGCGGCGCACGACCGGCGCTACACGGTCAGCGTCTCCACCGGGCGGTGACGGAGGGCCCTGGCCGCGCCGGCACGGCCGGGCCACGGTCGGGGGGCATGACCCCGACCGAGACGCTCACCGAGACCCCGCCCGTCGACGCCACCACCGCCCTGGCCGGGCGCCTCCTCGAGGCCGTCACCGCCGGACTCGAGCTGGCCGCCGTCCACCTCGGCAGCGAGCTCGGCTGGTACCGGGCGCTGGCCGACGCCCCGGCGACCGCCCCGGAGCTGGCCGCCCGCACCGGCACCGACGCCCGCTACGCCCGCGAGTGGCTCGAGCAGCAGGCCGTGACGGGGATCCTCACGGTCGACGACGTCGCCGCGGCGCCGGACGGGCGGCGGTACGCGCTGCCCGAGGCACACCGGCCCGTCCTCGTCGACCGCGACGACCTCGCCTACACGCCGCCGTTCGTGCACGCCGCGCTGGTCTTCACCCGGCAGGTGCCCCGGCTGCTGGAGGCCTACCGGACCGGTGGCGGCCTGTCCTGGGCCGAGATGGGCGACGCCCGCGACGCCCAGGCCGCCGCCAACCGCGCGTACTTCCTCGGCCCGATGGCCACGCAGGACCTCCCGGCCGTGCCCGGCGTCGACGAGGCGCTGCGGGCCGGCGGGCGGGTGGCCGACGTCGGCTGCGGCATGGGCTGGTCGGCCGTCGGCATCGCCCGTGCCTACCCCGCGGCCCGGGTCGACGGGTTCGACGTCGACGCGCCCTCGGTCGAGCAGGCACGGCGCAACGCCGAGGAGCACGGCGTCGCCGACCGGGTGCGGTTCACCGCGGCGGACGCCGCGCAGGCCGGCGAGCCGGGCGGCTACGACCTGGTCACCGCCTTCGAGTGCGTGCACGACCTCGCCGACCCCGTCGCGGTGCTCGCCGCGATGCGCCGGATGGTGCGCCCGGGCGGCACCGTGCTCGTCGTCGACGAGCCGGTGGCCGAGCGGTTCACCGCGCCGGGCGACGGTGTCGAGCGGCTGATGTACGGCTACAGCCTCACCTGCTGCCTGCCCGACGGGCTCTCCACCCGGCCCTCCGCCGGGACCGGGACGGTGATGCGGCCGGGGACGCTGGCCGGGTACGCCCGTGCCGCCGGGTTCGCCGGTGTCGACGTGCTGCCGGTCGAGCACGACGTCTTCCGCTTCTACCGACTGCGGACCGGCTGAGACCGGCCGCAGGGCCTCCTGCGCGTACCGGAACGAGGAAGGACTCCGGTGGCGCGCGATTCGGGGCGAGTCGCGCTCCTCCCGGCCGAAGGACACGACACGGCGCTCCGCTGCGCCGGCCACCGCGCTCCGGGAGAGCCCCATGTCGCGCAACACCTGGTCCGACCGCCCGCTGGGCGTCAAGCTGTCCGCTCTCGTCGGGGCCGGGGCGCTGGCCCTCGGTGCCGTGACGCTCATCGCGGTCGAGGAGTTCGCCGGGGCGAGCGACCGCACGGAGGTCCTGCTCGCGACCACCCACGCGACCGCGGAGGGGCTCGAGGCGGACATGATGCACGACGCCGTCCGCGCCGACGTGCTCCAGGCGCTGCAGGCCGCCCAGGCCGGCCGGGTCGAGGACTTCCGCGCCGCGCAGGCCGACCTCGAGGAGCACTCGGCCGCCATGCAGGAGCACCTCGACGCGGTGGTCGCCGACGGGATCGGGACCGACGTCGACGCCGCCGTCGCCGCCGTGACACCGGTGGTGGACGGGTACCTCGCCGCGGCCGACCAGGTGGTCGCGACGGCGGCGGTGGACCTGCGACTGGCGCAGGACGGCTACCCGCAGTTCCTCGCGGCCTTCACCCAGCTCGAGGAGGAGCTCCCCACGGTCGGCGACGCGATCGGCCGGCAGGCCGAGGCGGCCGCGCAGGAGACCACCGGCCAGCTCGACTCGGCGGGACCCCTGGTCCTGGCCGTCGCCGGGGCGGCCGTCCTCGTGCTCGGCCTGCTCGGCTGGGCCGTCACCCGCTCGGTCGTGGGCCCCCTGCGCCGGGTCGGGGCGGTCGTGGCCGCGATGGCCGAGGGCGACCTGCGCGGCTCCACCGGCGTGGACAGCCGCGACGAGGTGGGCCGGATGGCCGTCGCGCTCGAGACCTCGATGGGGACCGTGCGGACCGTGCTGGCCACGATCGGGGACAGCTCCACCACGCTGGCCTCGGCCACCGAGGAGCTGTCGGCCTCGGCGCAGGACCTGGCCCGGCTGGCCGTGGAGTCCGCCGACCAGTCGGGGATCGTCGCCGGCGCGGCCGAGCAGGTGTCGCAGAACGTGCAGACCGTGTCCGCCGGCTCGGAGGAGATGGGGGTCTCCATCCGCGAGATCGCCCAGAACGCCAGCGAGGTCGCCCGGGTCGCCTCCCACGCAGTCACCGTGGCCGACTCGACCACCTCCACCGTCGCCAAGCTGGGCGAGTCGTCCCTGGAGATCGCCAGCGTCGTCAAGGTGATCACCAACATCGCCGAGCAGACCAACCTGCTCGCGCTCAACGCCACCATCGAGGCCGCCCGCGCCGGGGAGGCGGGCAAGGGCTTCGCCGTCGTCGCGAACGAGGTCAAGGAGCTGGCGCAGGAGACGGCGAAGGCCACCCAGGACATCACCGCCCGCGTGCAGGCGATCCAGGCCGACACCGAGGGCGCGGTCACCGCGATCAGCGAGATCTCCTCGATCATCGGGCTGATCAACGACTCCCAGGGCACCATCGCCGCGGCGGTGGAGGAGCAGACGGCCACGACGACGGAGATGAACCGCAACGTCGCCGAGGCCGCGCTCTCGGCCGGTCAGATCGCCGAGAACATCCAGGCGGTGGCCGGTGCGGGCACCTCGACGACGCGGGCCATGGAGGACGCCCGGACGGCGATCGACGAGGTGGCCCGCCTGGCCTCCGGCCTGCAGACCTCGGTGGCCCACTTCCGCTACTGAGCGGGGCCGGCGCGCGGCGCGGGCCCCGCAGGAGGGGGTCCGGGCGGCGCTCAGCGGGTCAGGGCGTGGACCGGCTCGTCGACGTCGGCCGTCTCCCCGGCGGGGACGAAGCCGAGCGAGAGGTGGGAGGGGCCGGGCTCCCGTCGCCGTCGCGGGCGCTCACCTCAGGCGCCACAGCACGTGGCCCGGCGGCCCGGCGGAGTCCCACAGCACCACGAAGCCGACCAGATCCCCGCCCGAGCGCACCGCCCGGACGTTCCCGGGGGTCAGCGGTTCCGGCTCGACGACGGCCACCGCGCGATGCTCGCAGGACGTCGGGTGCTGGTCGCGGGGCGCCCGGGCGGGCACGCTGGCGGCATGAGGACGACGTCCCGCACCCCGTCCCGCCTGCGCCGGGCCCGGCCGTGGATCGGCCTCGCCTTCGCGGTGCAGGGCGCCGTCGCCGTCACGGGCCTGGTGTGGTCCCTCCGCGCGGACGAGGGCGACGACGGCAGCAGCGTCATCCGGCGGGTGCGCGTGATGGGCGGCACCCAGCTCCGGCCGCACAACCCGGCGCTCTCGCAGGTCGGACTCGACGTCGTCATGGCCGGCGGGGAGGTCGACCTGACCGGGCTGGCGCCGGTGCCCGGGGGAGTCGACGTCACCGTGCGCGCGGTGATGGGCGGCGCGGCGGTTCGGGTGCCGCCGGGCTGGCGGGTGTGGTCCGGCGCGCGCGGCGTCGCCGGCGGCATCGGCCTGCAGCCCGGCGTGCAGCGGGCCGACGACCCGGGCAGCGCCGACCTGCGGCTGCACGGGTGGGCCGTGATGGGCGGCGTCGGCGTCTAGACCCCGCGCTGAGCGGCCGGCGCCCTCAGCGGGAGCCGGGCGTGCCGAGCCAGGCGACCTCCGCCGGCGGGACGTCGTCGCGCAGCACGGTGCCCTCGATGAGGCCGTAGGGCCGGTCGTCGGCGTGGTAGACGAGCGTCTCGTCCTCGCCGGGGGTGTTCGACAGGCCGTACGCGGAGAGGTCCTGCAGGAAGTGGTGCCGGTTGGGCATCGACATCCGCACCTCGGCGACCTCGGGCACCGCCTCGAGCACCGCCTCGCCCATCGCGTACAGCGTCTGCTGCAGCGCGAGGGAGTGGGTGGCGGCGAAGGTCTCGAGCAGCGTGGCGCGGACCGTGGAGAAGTCGTGGTCCCAGTCCTGGTCGGCGGACGCGTAGCGCCAGCGGGCGGTGACCGCGGTGGCCAGGACGCGGTCGCGGGTCTCGGCCAGCGTCGTGTACCGGTCGCGCGGGAAGCCCCAGAACTCCGAGCCGGTGGTCTTGAGGACGACGAGGTCGGCCAGGCCGGCCAGCACGTGCAGGTCGTCCCCGTCCGCGGTGACCACCGCCGTCCGCACCTCCCCACCGGGCCGCCGGAAGGCGTGGTCGTGCGGCCGCCCGCCGACGGCGATCCGCTCCCAGCCGTAGGACTCGACCGCCACCCGGGCGCCGGTGATCCAGTCGTAGGAGGCGGCGAGGTGGCGGGCCAGCCGCAGGCCGAAGGCCTCGGGGGAGCCGACCCCGTCGCGGGCGAAGGCGAAGACGGTGTTCTTCTGCGCGTCGGTGGTCAGCACGTGCGCGTTGTCGCCCCGGGTGTGCGCGGCGGCGAAGTCGCCCCGCAGGCTGGTGCTGACGTTGAGGTCCACCAGCTCGTGGCGGGGGGAGCTGCGGTCGACCGCGACGACGCGGACCTCCGCCTTCCCGTACTGGTTGGGTCCGAGCACGATCGCCATGCCGCGCAGCCTGCCCGACGCCGGTGTTGCACGTGGAACCGGCGCGTCAGGAGCCCCGGTAGGTGGAGTAGGCGAACGGCGAGAGCAGCAGCGGCACGTGGTGGTGCTCGGCCGGCTCGGCGACGGCGAAGGTCAGCGTCACCTCCGGCCAGAACGCGGCTCCCCCGCGGTCGGCGAACCACGCCCCGGTCGCGAACACCAGCCGGTGCGGGCCGGCGACGGTCGCCTCCCCGGTGAGCCGGCAGCGGCCGTCGCCGTCGGTCACCCCCTCGGCCAGCAGCTCGTCGCCCGCGTACAGCCGGACGGCGATCCCCGCGGCCGGCCGCCCCGCCACCGCGTCGAGCACGTGCGTGGAGACGCTCACGCATCCTCCTCGCCGGCGCTCGTCGGCCACGTTCGCGGCGCTGCCCTGTCCGTGCGTGAGCTCGCGAGCTCGCTCACGAGACGAGCTCCCGCACCCGCAGCTCGGTGATCTGCGCCAGCTGCTCGACCACCTCGGCGCGTTCGGTCCCCTCGTCGTGGTCCAGCCGGCGGCGCAGCTCGGCGAGCACCTCCTCGGGTGACCGGCCCGCCGCGCGGATCAGGTAGACGTGGCCGAAGCGCTCCTCGTAGGCCCGGTTGCCCGCGACCAGTGCGGCGCGGGTGTCGTCGTCGGCCCCGCCCATCGACGCCTGCTCCCGACGGGAGGCCGCCGCCTCGGCCGAGCCGCCCTCCACCCGGTCGCCGATCCGCGGGTGCGTGGCCAGCGCGAGCTCCACCTCGTCCCACGGCAGCGCGCGGGCGACCTCGCCGGCGCGGCGGACGAGGGTGTCGGCGTCGGGGAAGGGCCGGCCGGCGACCAGCCCGGCGGCGAACCGCGGCGCGGCGTTGCAGGCGCGCAGGGCCTCGACGGCGGCGTCGGCGGGCCGGCTGTTGAACTCGTCGAGGCGGGACACGGTGACAGGATGGCAGCCCGGCCGGCCGAGGGAGGGTGCGTTGCTGGACGACGCCGTCTACACCGAGCTCGACCGGCGGCTGGCCCCGGTCGACGCCGCGCGCCAGGCCGCCTGGCCCGGCGAGCGGCCCCGCCGCCAGCCGGTGCACACCTGCTACGTGCCGGCCGACGCCGTCGTCCCCGGCGTGGCCGCCGCGTGGGGGACCGCCGCCCTGGCCGCCCTGGACGAGCACGGCCTGCCCGACCTCGGGTACCCGGCCGCGCTGCTCGACGAGGTGCTGCCGCGGGTGCGGGCCAAGCTCGCCGCCGAACCGGTCGAGGACCTCCGCGTCGACGCCGAGGACGGCTACCGCGGCCGCCCGGAGGCCGAGGACGACGACGTGCGGCGCGCCGCTGCCGCCGTCGCCGCGGACCTCGCCGCCGGCACCGCCCCGCCGTCGGTGGGCATCCGCGCCAAGTCGCTGGAGGGCCCCACCCGCCGCCGCGGCGTCCGCTCCCTCGACCTGTTCCTCGCCGACCCCGCCCTCCGCGCGCAGGCGGCCGTCGTCACCCTGCCCAAGGTCACCGACGTCGAGCAGGTGCGCGCCTTCCTCCCGGTGCTCGACGCGCTGGAGGCCGCGCACGGCGTCGCGCTCGTCCTGGAGCTGCAGGTGGAGACCCCGCAGGCGGTGCTCGGCGCCGACGGGGCGGTGACACTCGCGCGGATGGTGCACGCGGCCGGCCCGCGGCTGACCGGCCTGCACTTCGGCACCTACGACTACAGCGCGTCCCTCGGCATCGCCGCGGCGCACCAGGCCTCCGACCACCCCGCCGCCGACCTGGCCAAGCAGCTGATGCAGGTCGCCGTCGCCGGCACCGGGGCGCACGCCGTCGACGGCTCGACCAACCTGCTGCCGGTCGGCCCGCGCGAGCAGGTGCACGCCGGGTGGCGGGTGCACGCCGGGCTGGTCCGCCGGGCGCTGGAGCGCGGCTTGTACCAGGGCTGGGACCTGCACCCGGCGCAGCTGGTCACCCGCTACGTGGCCACCTACGCGTTCTTCCGCGGGGCGCTGCCGGCCGCGGCCGCGCGGCTGGCCGCCTACGTCGAGCGGACCGACGGCGGCGTGCTCGACGAGCCGGCCACCGCCCGCGCCCTGGCCGCGGTGGTCCTGCGCGGCCTGGACTGCGGTGCGGTCGACGACGGGGAGGTGGGTGCCGCCACCGGACTCGACCGGGTGACCCTGGACGTGCTCGCGGGTCGGGGCTGACGCCCGCCGCCGCGCGCGACTCCGCGCTGCGCCTAGGCTGCGAGGCGTGGTGACGCGGTGACCCCGGACGCGTCGGCCTCCCTGTTCGCCAACGGCGGTGAGGTGGGCCGGGAGATGGCCGCCCGGGACTGGGCCGCCACCCCGGTCGGCCCGCCCGGTCAGTGGCCCTCCGCGCTGCGCAACCTCGTGCGGATCGTCCTGACGTCGCGCTTCTCGATGTGGGCCGCCTACGGCTCGGAGCTGACCGCCTTCTACAACGACGCCTACCAGCGCGACACGCTGCAGGGCAAGCACCCGTGGGCGCTCGGCCGCCCGGCCCGCGAGATGTGGTCGGAGATCTGGGACGACATCGGTCCCCGGATCGAGTCGGTCCTCGCGACCGGCGTCGCCACCTGGGACGAGGACCTGCTGCTGTTCCTGCAGCGCAGCGGCTACCCGGAGGAGACGTACCACACCTTCTCCTACAGCCCGGTCGACGACGACGAGGGCCGCACCGCCGGGATGCTCTGCGTCGTCACCGAGAACACCGAGCGCGTCCTCGCCGAGCGGCGGATGGCCTGCCTGCGCGACCTGGCGACGGCGGTCGCGGCCACCCGGACCGAGGCCGACGTGCTGGCCGCCGTCCGCGCGCAGCTCGGCCGCAACGACGCCGACCTGCCCTTCAGCGCCACCTACCTGCTCGACGACGACGGCTCGGCCCGGCTGGGTGCCACGACGGGCCTGGAGCCCGGCTGTCCGGCCGCCCCGGAGCACATCGCCGCCGGCGACGCCGACCCGGTCTGGCCGGTGGACCGGCTGCGGGCGGGCGCGCAGGTCCTGGTCGAGGACCTCGCCAAGCGGCTGGGCGGCCTGCCCACCGGCGCGTGGCAGCGCCCGCCGGAGCAGGCCCTCGTGGTGCCGGTGGCCTCCTCCGCCCCGGGCACCGCCGCCGTCGCCGGCTTCCTGGTCGTCGGCCTCAACCCGCACCGGCGGCTCGACGACGCCTACCGCGGGTTCCTCGAGCTGGTGGCCGGCCAGATCGCCTCCGGGCTGCTCAACGCCGGCAGCCACGAGGCCGAGCGGCGCCGTGCCGAGGCGCTGGCCGAGCTCGACCGGGCCAAGACCGACTTCTTCAGCAACGTCAGCCACGAGTTCCGCACCCCGCTCACGCTGATCATGGGACCGGTCGCCGAGCTGCGGTCCTCCCCGGTGGCCGCCGCCGACGCCCGGGTGGCCCAGGAGCTCGAGGTCGTCGAGCGCAACGCCCTGCGGCTGCAGAAGCTGGTCAACACCCTGCTCGACTTCTCCCGGCTGCAGGCCGGCCGGATCGAGGCGCGCTTCGAGCCGGTCGACCTCGCCGCGGTCACCGCCGAGCTGGCCAGCGTCTTCCGCTCGGCCTTCGACCGGGCCGGCCTGACGCTCACCGTGGACTGCCCGCCGCTGCCCCAGCCGGTGCACATCGACCGGGACATGTGGGAGAAGGTCGTCCTCAACCTGCTCTCCAACGCGCTGAAGTTCACCTTCACCGGCGGGGTCACCGTCCGGCTGCGCCTGGAGGGTGGCGGGGACGGCGGCGCCGCCGTGCTCACCGTCGCGGACACCGGCACCGGCATCCCCACCGCGGAGCTGCCCCGGCTCTTCGAGCGCTTCACCCGCGTCTCCGGCGCCCGTGCGCGGTCGGGCGAGGGCAGCGGCATCGGCCTGGCGATGGTCCGCGAGCTGGTCGGCCTGCACGGCGGCACGATCGCCGTCGACAGCACGCCCGACGTCGGCACTACCTTCACCGTCGCGCTGCCCACCGGCACCGCCCACCTGCCCGCCGAGCGGATCGCCCCGGCCGTGCCGGAGGCGCCCGCCGTCTCCGCGGCGGCCACCCCCTACGTCACCGAGGCGCTGCGCTGGCTGCCCGGCGGCGAGCGCGTCCCGGCGACCGCGCCGGAGACCGTCCCGGCCCGCGCCGGCCGGGTGCTGGTGGCCGACGACAACGCCGACATGCGCGACTACGTCGCCCGGCTGCTGGCCCCGGTGCACCGGGTGCAGGCCGTCGCCGACGGGCAGGCCGCGCTCGAGGCGGCGCAGGCCGACCCGCCGGACCTCGTCGTCAGCGACGTGATGATGCCGCGCCTGGACGGCGTCGCGCTGCTGGCCGCGCTGCGCGCCGACCCGCGCACCGCCCGCGTGCCCGTCGTCCTGCTGTCGGCCCGCGCCGGGCAGGAGGCGGCGGTCGAGGGCCTGGCCGCCGGCGCCGACGACTACCTGGTCAAGCCGTTCTCCGCGCAGGAGCTGCTGGCCCGGGTCGACGCCCACCTGCAGCTGGGCCGGGCCCGCCGCGCGGCCGAGGAGCGCTTCACCGCCATGGCCGACCTCGCGCCGGCGCTGATCTGGGTGGCCGACGGCGAGGGCCGACGGGTGTTCCTCAACGCGGGCTGGAGCGCCTTCACCGGCCGACCCGCCGAGGACGAGCTCGGCGAGGGCTGGCGCGAGGGCCTGCACCCCCAGGACCGCGACCGCTACGCGCGGACGGTGTCCGCGGCGCTGGAGCGCGGCGAGGGCTGGGAGGTCGAGTTCCGGCTCCGCCGCGCCGACGGCGCCCACCACTGGCTGCTCGAGCGCGGGGTGCCGATCGGCGGCGACGCCCGGCGGGGCGCCGTGGGCAGCTGCACCGACATCAACGCCCGCTACCGCGAGACCGAGCGCCAGACGCTGCTCGCCGAGGTCGGCACCGCGCTGGACCGGGAGACCGAGGTGGAGGGCCAGCTCGCCGGGCTCGCCCGGCTGGTGGTCGAGCGGCGGCTGGCCGACGTCTGCACCGTCCGCGTGGTCGGGGACGACGGCCGGCTGCGCTACGTGGGCCGGGCCAGCGTCCACGGCGACACCGCGGCGACGCTGGCCGGCCTCGACCCGCACGGCGGGCTCGGCCGGACCGTCCTCGACACCGGCCGGTCGCAGCTGCGGCCGCGCCTGGACGGGCCCGGCGACTCCGGCGTCCGGCTGGACCTCAGCTCGGCGCTGGTCGTGCCGCTGTCGGTCCGCGGGGAGGTCCGCGCCGTGCTGGCGCTGGGCCGCCACGACGACGCCCCCGCCTTCCACGAGGACGACCGGGCGCTCGCCGAGGAGATCGCCGCCCGCGCCGCGCTCGCCCTGGACAACGCGCTGCTGCTCGCCGAGGAGCGGGCCGCCGCGCGCCGGCTGGGCCTGCTGCAGCGGGCCACCGCGGAGCTGTCGGCGGCCACCACGCCGGTCGACGTCGCCCGGGCCACGACCGGCCAGGTGGGGACGCTGACCGGGCACGGCAGCCGGGTCGGGGTGTTCGAGCTCGACGACACCGGCCGCGACCTGCGCCTCCTCGCGCTCACCGGCTCGGCTCCCGAGGCCGAGCAGCAGTGGTCGCGCGTCCCGCTGTCGGCGCCGCTGGCGGTCACCACCGCGGTCACCGAGCGGCGGCCGCTGTGGATCGAGGACATGGCCGACTGGCCCGGCGCCCGCGGCGGGCTCGACGACGGGCAGGCGTCGTCGCTGGCGGCGTTCGGCCTGGCCTCGACCGTGGCGCTGCCGCTGGTGGTGGCCGGCCGCGTGGTCGGTGTGGTGGGCGTCGGCTTCCCCGAGGTCCGCCGTCTCGGCGCGCCCGAGCGCGGCATGCTGCTGGCCGTCGCCGAGCAGTGCGCGCAGGCGCTCGACCGCGCCCGCCTCTACCGGGCACAGCAGGCCATCGCCTCCACGCTGCAGCGCGACCTGCTCCCGCAGCAGCTGCCGCGGCTCGACCGCCTGGCCCTGGCCGCCGAGTACCTGCCCGGCGCGGCCGGCAGCTCCGCCGGGGGCGACTGGTACGACGTCGTCGAGCTCGACGGCGGGCGGGTCGCCGTCGCCGTCGGCGACGTCGTCGGCCAGGGGCCCGCGGCGGCCGCCGTCATGGGGCAGCTGCGCAGCGCCCTGTCCGCGGCGCTGCTGCAGGGCAGCCCGCCGGCGGCGGCGCTGGAGCTGCTCGACCGGTTCGCCGCGCGGCTGCCCGGTGCCCGGGCCTCCACGGCGGCCTGCCTGGTCCTCGACTGCGAGACCGGCTCGGTGCGCTGGGCCCGTGCCGGCCACCTGCCGCCGCTGCTGCTCGCCGACGGGACGGCCACGCTGCTCGAGGACGGCGCGGGCGCGGTGCTCGGCGCCCCCGGGCGGCGGCCCTACACCGAGGGCAGCACCGTCGTCGCCCCCGGGGCGACGCTGCTGCTCTACACCGACGGCCTGGTCGAGCGGCGCGGCGAGTCCCTCGACACCGGCCTGGAGCGGCTCACCGCGACCGCGGCCGAGCTGGCCGCCGCGGACCCGGGCCGGCTGACCCGCGCGCTGCTCGCCGAGGTGCTCGACGACTCCACCCCGCCCGACGACGTCGCCGTCATCGCCGCCCGGCTCACACCCCCGCCGGTGCACGAGACGCTGCCGGCCGACCCCGCCCGGCTCAGCCGCGTCCGCCGCACGGTGACCACGTGGGCGCTGGCCGCCGGCCTGACCGAGGACAGCCTCGACGACCTGCAGCTGGCCCTCGGCGAGGCCCTGGCCAACGCCGTCGAGCACGCCTACGCCGCCACCGGCGGCGAGGGCCGGTGCGAGTACCGCCTCGAGCGCACCGCGGACGGCAGCGTCGACGTCTGCGTCCGCGACGAGGGGGTCTGGCGCCCGGTGCCGGCCGACCCCGGCCACCGCGGCCGCGGGCTCGAGCTGATCTCCGCCCTCGCCCTCGACGTCGAGGTGGCCCGCACGCCCGACGGCCAGGGCGCCGACGGCGCCGGGACGACGGTGCGGTTCCGGTTCGTCCCGGCCGGGCCGGGACCCGCCGACCCGCCGGTGCGCCGCGTCCCCGCGCCGTCGGCGGCCGAGGCGGCGCGGCTGACCGTGCACGGCGACGGCGACGGCGACGGCCTGCGGCTGGAGGTCGCCGGCGAGGTCGACCTCGCGGTGGCCCCTGCGCTGCGGGCGGAGGCGCTGCGGGCCCTCGAGGACCTGGCGCCGGGCGCGCGGGCGGTGCTCGACCTGCGGCCGGTCACCTACCTGGCCAGCGCCGGCGTGCACCTCGTGCTCGAGCTGCGGTCGGCGGCGGCCGCCCGGAGGGCCGTCCTGGACGTGCAGACACGGCCCGGCTCGGCGGCCGCGCGGGTGCTGGAGCTCGGCGGGCAGCTGGGCCGCCGGTAGCCCGGGCGGGTGCCGGCGGGTACCCCGACAGGAAGCATCCCGCCGGGTGTTCCACAATGGAGTCGGACGGCTGGGACCCACCGGCCCGGAACGGTCGAGGGGCCAGTGGATCCACTCGCTGGGGGCTCCGCCACGCAGGCGGAGCCGGGACGTCCCGCGCGCGCGCACGCGTCCGCCTTCTCGCACACCGCGGCCGCGGTCCACACCACCGACGAGCTCGTCGCGGTCGCCGCCGCCGCGGTCGAAGAGGGGCTGCGCCGGGGCGACCTGCCGGTCCTCGCGCTCACCCCGGAGGTGGCCGAGGCGGTGCGCCGCACGATCGGGGCGAGCGCCGGGCAGGTGCAGGACGACCAGCGCATCTGCCTGCGGGGGGTCCGGGCGCCCGACGCCCTGGTCGTCACCCGGCGGCTGCTCGAGCGGGCCCGCGCCGGCGGCTCGGGCCGGTTGCGCATCGTCGCCGAGCCGCAGTGGGGGACCGACCCGCTGCGCTGGCGCGAGGTGCGGCGCTACGAGTCGGTGTCCAACGCGCTGATGGCCCGGGCCCCGGTCACGGCCCTGTGCCTCTACGACCGCGAGCGGTTGCCCGCCCAGCTGGTCGCCGCCGCCCGGCAGACCCACCCCGAGCTGCTCATGGGCGGCATCCGCGTCACCAGCAGCGACTACCACCGGCCCGAGCTCTACCTGCGCGAGCTCGCCCGGGTCCGGGAGCCGGTCGAGGAGGGCCGGCCGGCGTTCGCCGTCGACGGCGTGCCGACCCTGCCCGCGCTGCGCGGCGCACTCCGGCAGGTCCTCGCCCAGCGGGTGCCGGACGAGGACCAGCGCGCCGACCTGCACCTGGCGGTGAGCGAGGTCGCGGCCAACGCCTTCCGGCACGGGCGGCCACCGGTCTCGGCCCGGGTCTGGGCCGACGACACCCGCGTCGTGTGCGCCGTCACCGACTCGGGCCGGTCCTTCGACGACCCGCTCGCGGGCTTCCTCCCCGCCCACGGCGACGACCTCGCCGCCGGCGGGATGGGCCTGTGGCTGGCCCGCAAGCTGTGGGACTCCGTCGACCTCGTGCCCGGCCCGGCGGGCCTGACGGTGCGCCTGGCCACGGCCCTGGTCCGACCTCCGGCGGGTTGACGCTGCCGATCGCTCACTGCTGAGGTATCCGCGTGGAGGATGCCGTCGACCTCATCCTCGAGCAGTGGGCGCGGGAGCGTCCCGACCTGGACTGCTCACCGATGGGGGTCATCGGCCGGATCACCCAACTGCAGCGGGAGGTCCACCTCGCCCAGCGCGCGACCTTCGCCCGGCACGGCCTGGACGCCCCCGCCTTCGACGTGCTGGCCGCGCTGCGCCGCGCGGGCGAGCCCTACCAGCTCACCCCCACGGCGCTCATGCGCACGGCGCTGGTGACCTCCGGGGCGATCACCCAGCGGCTGGACCGGCTGGAGGCCAAGGGGCTGATCACCCGCACGCGCAGCGAGGACGACGGCCGGGCCGTCGTCGTCACGCTCACCGCGGCCGGCCGGGCCGCGCTCGACGCCACGCTGCCCGACCACCTGGAGACCGAGCGCGGCCTGCTGGCCGGGCTCACCCCGGCCGAGCTCGATCAGCTCGCCGGGCTGCTGCGCCGGTTCCTCGTCACCCTCGGGCGGCTGCCCCAGCACCCGTGAGCGTCAGTCGGCGGGTGGCACGTCCTCGGGGCGCAGGTCCGGGCGCACGCGGACGAAGCGCAGCGGGTGCCGGAAGACGCCGGCCTGCAGCGCGGCGTCCGCGCTGACCTCGACGACGACGCCTGGCCCGACCCGGGTCAGCGGCACCGACAGCCGCCCGCCGCCGAAGCGGCCGGTGCCGATCCGGTCGGGCCACGGGTGGTCCGGCCCGGCGGGGGTGAGGACGGCGGCCAGCTCGGCCGCGGCGGCCGGGGGCAGCGGGCTCGTGCGGCCCACGACGACCAGCTCGCCGTCCCGGTAGCGCCCGGCCACCAGCTGGCCGGGCCGCTCCAGCGTGCCGATCACCCCGCCGGCGAGCACCTCCGTCGTCTCCCAGGACTTGACCTTGAGCCACTCCCGCCGGCCGCCGGCGTACCGGGTGGCCGCACCCTTGGCGACCAGGCCCTCGACCCCGAGCGGCCGCAGGTCGGCGGCCCAGCCGCGGGCCTCCTCCGGGTCGGCGGTCACCGGCGAGAGCTGCATCGGCGGCGCCCAGCGGGCGGCCAGCTCCTCCAGCCGGGCCCGGCGGGTGCGCAGCGGCCGGGCGCGGGTGTCGTCCCCGCCGGCGGCGAGCAGGTCGAAGGCGACGTAGGAGGCGGGGTGCGCGGCGGCCTGGGCGGCCATGCGCGACAGCGGGGTGACCATGCGGCGCTGCAGCAGACCGAAGTCGAGGCGCTCGCCGTTCCAGACGACCACCTCGCCGTCGAGGACGGTGCCGGCCGGCAGCTGCGCGCGGGCGGCCGCGGCGACGTCGGGGAAGCGCTCGGTGAGGTCGCGCCCCTGCTTGGACCACAGCCGGGTGCCGCTGCCGTCGCGGACGACGACGAGGCGGTAGCCGTCCCACTTGGGCTCGTAGCGGCAGCCGCCGGGGAGTGCGTCGGCCCGGGGCAGGTCCCGCACCGGCTTGGCCAGCTGCACCGCGACCGGCCCGGCCAGGTCCGGCGGCAGGCCCGGCAACCCGGGGACGGCGAGCGGCACCGGGACAGCCTCGGGTCCCACCCGGTCCCCGCGCAGGTCGCTGGGCGGCGGATCACCCCTTCAGGGCACGTCGCCACCCTGCGCGACGGGTCTGGCGGGCCCGCGCAGCGGCAACGGACACGATCGGGTCGCGGCGGTGCGGTGGGGGTCACGCGCGGTGGCGGAAGGGCTCGACCCGGGTGACGGTTGAGAGGTCAACGAGTCGTCCCGCCGTCCCTCGGAGGTCCCGGTGTCCCGTCCCGTCCTGCAGGTGGTCGCCGCCAGCACCCGTCCCGGCCGCCGCGGCCTCGCCGTCGCCGAGTGGGTGGCGCGGCTGGCCGGGGAGCACGGCGGGTTCGACGTCGAGCTGGTCGACCTCGCCGCCGTCGCCCTGCCGGTGTTCGACGAGCCCGACCACCCGCGGCTGCAGCGCTACACCCACCAGCACACGAGGGACTGGAGCGCGACGGTGTCGCGCGCCGACGCGTTCGTCTTCGTCACGCCGGAGTACAACCACTCCTTCCCGGCCTCGCTGAAGAACGCCCTGGACTACCTGTCGGTCGAGTGGGCCGACAAGGCGGCCGGGCTGGTGACCTACGGCGGTGTCTCGGCCGGCCTGCGGGCCTCGTCGGCGCTCAAGCCGGTGCTCGGCGCGCTGCGCCTGCTGCCGGTGGTCGAGGCGGTGTCGGTGCCCTTCTTCGCCCAGTTCGTCGACGAGGACGGCCGCTTCGTCCCCAACGTCGAGCTGGAGGCCGGCGGCAAGGCGATGCTCGACGAGCTCGCCCGGGTCACCCCCGCCCTGCGCGCCCTCCGCGCCGCGGCGTGAACCGGCCGTGGACGTGCTAGAGGCCGCGCAGCAGGAGGAGGGCGTAGGCGGCCAGTGACGGGCCGTCGGTGAAGCGGCCGTCGCGGACCATCTCCCGCAGCTCGGCCCCGGGGACGAAGACCGCGACCATGTCGGCCTCGGTCACCTCGCGGGCGGTCGGGCCGGGCGTCAGGTCGGTGGCCAGCCAGACGTCGAACTCCTGCGTCGACAGCCCCGGCGCCAGGTCGAGGTGGCCCAGGTGATCGAGCCGGCCGGCCCGCAGCCCCGTCTCCTCGGCGAGCTCGGCGCGGGCGAGCTCCTCCGGCGTCCCGCCGCCGCCCGCCGCCAGTGCCTCGGCGGACCAGGTGCCCTGCGGGAACTCCCGGGCCCGGCGGCCGACCGGGTGGCGGAACTGCTCGACCAGCCAGAACCCGTCCCGCTCGGCGGCGATCACGAGGGCGAAGTCCGGCTTCTCGACGACGGAGTAGACGCCGGTGGAGCCGTCGGCCCGCTCGACGGTGTCCTCGCGCAACCGGATCCAGGGGTTGCGGTAGACCTCCCGGCTGCCCGTCGTCCGCATGCACCCGAGCCTGGCAGAGGCGGAGCATGGAGGCGTGACCGACCGCAAGCCGCCCGGGGTGTCCTTCGAGACCTGGGTGGAGCGGCAGATCGGCCAGGCCCAGCAGCGCGGCGACTTCGCCGGCCTGCGCGGTGCCGGTGAGCCGCTGCCGGCCTGGGACCCCGACGAGACCGCCTACGACTGGGCCATCGCCAAGGCCCGTCGCGAGGGCATCCGGCCCGCCGAGATGCTGCCGCCGGGCCTGCGGCTGCGCCGGGAGCGCGACGAGCTGCCCGAGCGGGTGGCCGACCTCCCGTCGGAGGGCGCCGTCCGGGCCGTCGCCGGGGACTACAACGCCCGCGTCGAGGCGTTCTGGCGCCGTCCGCAGGAGAGCCGTTGGTCGCCCGTTCCGGGCCTGGCCGACGTCGAGGCGCTGGTGGAGGGGTGGCGGGAGAGCCGGCCGCCCCCGCCGGAGCCGCCGGCCGCCGAGGCGCCCGACGCGCGACCGCGCCGCCGCTGGTGGCAGCGGCGGCGCGGGTGAGGCGGGCCCTCCGGGCGGACCCCGGGCCGGGTCAGCGGCGGCGCAGGCCGGCGACCTGCAGGACGGCGAAGCCGGCGACGACGGCGGCCTGCACCAGCACCCACACCGTGCCGGCGGCGGTGAGGTCGAACCGGTCCGTCGCCACGACCGCGACGCTGCCGGCCGCCCAGAGCAGGTTGGCGCCGACGACGGCCTCCGAGGCCACCGCCGGTACCGGGCGCCGGGCGGCCACGACGGCGACCGCGGCGGCGAAGGCGACGAGGAACGCGCCCACCCCGTACAGCGCGCCCGGGGGGACGCCGAGCAGGCCGGTGAGCAGCGGGGCGGCGGCCAGGTAGGCCAGCCCGTTGGCGCCGGTGACGGCGGCGTCGAGCCGCAGCGCCAGGGGGAGCAGGTCGAGGGTCCGGGCGGGGGCGGTGGTGTTCGTCATGCCGGGGACCGTGGCCCCGGCGGGGAGGGGCGTCGACTACCTCGCAGGTAGGCGACGACGGTCCCCGGCCTCGCTAGCGTCCGGCCCGTGACCACCACCCTGCGGCCGCCGGTGGGCGAGCTGCTGCGCGGCTGGCGGCAGCGCCGCCGGCTCTCCCAGCTCGACCTGGCCAACGACGCCGGGGTCTCCGCTCGGCACCTGGGCTTCCTGGAGACCGGGCGGGCCCGCCCGAGCCGGGAGATGGTGCTGCGCCTGGCCGAGCACCTCGACGTCCCCCTGCGCGAGCGCAACGACCTGCTGCTGGCCGCCGGCTTCGCGCCCGCCTACGCCCGCCGCGGCCTCGCGTCCCCCGACCTGGCCGCGGTCACCCGGGCGCTGGACCTGGTCCTCGCCGCGCACGAGCCCTTCCCGGCCCTCGTGGTCGACCGCTCGTGGGAGCTGGTCACGGCCAACCGGGCGCTGGCGCTGTTCACCGCCGGCCTGCCGGCGCACCTGCTCGAGCCGCCCGTGAACGTGCTGCGGCTGAGCCTGCACCCCGAGGGGCTGGCGCCGCGGATCGCCAACCTCGCGCAGTGGCGGGCGCACGTGCTGCACCGGCTCGGCCACGAGGCCGACCTGACCGGCGACCCGGGGCTGGCCGCGCTGCACCGGGAGCTGACCGCGCTGCCCGGCGGGAGCGACCGCTCCACGCCCGACGGGATCGCCGTCCCGCTGCGGCTGCGGACCGGCGGCGGCGTGCTGTCCTTCCTGAGCACGGTGACCACCTTCGGCACCGCCGTCGACCTCACCGCCGCGGAGCTCTCCGTGGAGGCGTTCCTCCCCGCCGACGCCGTCACCGCCGAGGCCGTGCGCCACCTCGCGGCCGGGGCCGCCGGCGAGCACAGTGGGAGCCTGCGTTCCGTCGACGGAGGAGGACGGCCATGACCGAGAGCACCGGGTCCGGCGGGGGCGACGCCCAGGGCGTGCGCTCGACGCCCAGTGGCACCGCCGGCAGCGAGGCCGAGGACCTGCACGGCACCGCCCGCGAGGTCCACCGGGACAACGAGGAGGGCGGCGCCGAGGAGGCGGCCCGGACCCCCGGGGCCTGAGCCGCCGCGTTCCGCCGTCGGCGCAACCGGGTTGCGGCGGCGAGGTCGGCGGGTAGGCGTCCCCCGAGGCAGAGGAGGCCACCATGACCGAGGTGCCGGGAACCGACCGCGAGCAGGCGGAGAAGCAGGTGCTGGAGGAGACGCCGCTGCGCCCCGAGGGCGTCGGGGAGGACACCTCCACCAGCGGCGACGAGGGCCAGACCGGCGACTCGGCCAAGCCGGGGGCCGGGAGCACCGACCCCGTCACCTGACCCGGCGACGTGCCCGCCCGCCCGCGAGGAGGGCCAGCAGCGCCGTCGCGCCCGCGCAGGCCAGCGGCACGCCGCTGACCAGCCACAGGTCGCCGGCACCCGCGGGCCCGGCGGCCGCCACCAGCCCGGCGGCCAGGCCGCCCACCGCCGCGGCGGCGCTCGCGGTCAGCGAGGTCCGGCGGGCGTCCGGGGCGCCCCGCCGGGTCAGGGAGCCGGCGACGAGGGCGAGGACGGCGACGCCGAGGAGCAGGCCCCCGGCGGTGCGCTCGTGCGCGTGGTCGGAGATCGCGAACAGCAGGTAGCCGAGCGCCCCCACCAGCCCCGCCGAGGCCAGCCAGGCCCAGGGGAGGGCAGCGAGGGGGCGGGGGGTCGTCGCGGTCGTCACGGGACCGTCCTTCCGTCAGCGGTACCGGGTGGTGCCGCCATGGTGGCGAGCCGGGGGCCGGCCGTCACCGGTCCCGCGGCCCGGTGCCGCCTCGTCCTCGAGGACGAGGCCGCACCGCCCTGCGGGACGATCCGGCCGGGGCGGCGCGGTCACTAGTCTCCGCAGGGCCGGGCACCCACGGTCGCGGGCTCCTCCGCGGGGTGCGCCCGGGCGAGGAGCGCACGCGATGGAGGGGTCCACGGGGGTCCGGGCACCGTCGGACCGGGTATACGCGCTGGTCGCCGTCGTGTCGGCCGGGGCGGCGGCGCTCGAGGGGCCGCCGGTCCTGCCGGTGTTGGTCTGTCTCGTGCTCGCCCTGGTCCCCTGGCTGCTCGTGGCCGCGGGCGCCGACCTCCCGCTGGCCCTGTTCGCCGTGCTGGCCGTGGCCCCGGTCGTGCCCGTGGTGGCGTGGTCGGGGGTCGGCAGCGCGCTGTTCCTCACCATCGCCACGGCCGCGCGGGTGGCCACCCGCACCGACCGGCGCGGGCTGCTGGCGGCGACCACGGCCGCGGCCGTCGCGGTGCCGTTCGCCCCGTTCGCCGGCCTGCTGCCGCCCGGGGCGGGCGAGGTCGAGCGCGGCGCGGGGTCGCTGTACTTCGCCTTCGGCACCGTCCTGGGCGTGCTGGTCGGGGTGCTGCTGCACCGCGCCGCGGTGCTCACCGACCACCTCCGGGTCGCCCAGGAGCGCCTCGCCGAGGCGGCCGCGCGGCAGGAGCGGCAGCGGATCGCCCGCGACGTGCACGACCTCGTCGCGCACTCGCTGACCGTCGTCGTCCTGCACGTGGGTGGCGCGCGCCGGGTCCTGCGCCGCGACCCGCGGGCCGCGGAGGGGGCGCTGGAGGAGGCGGAGCGGGTGTGCCGGGAGAGCCTGGACGGCATCCGCGGTGTGGTGGGCCTGCTGCGGTCGGGGCAGGACGAGTACCCGGTGGTCTCCCTGGACCTCGCCGAGCTCGCGGACGGCTACCGCGCGGCCGGCCTGCCGGTCACTCTGCACACCGCCGGGTCCCCGGGATCGCTGCCGCTGGTGGCGCGCGTGACCCTGCACCGGGTGGTCCAGGAGGCGCTGGCCAACGCGGCCCGCCACGCGGACGGCGCCCCGGTGGAGGTCCGCGTCACGGTCGACGACGGTGGTGTCGAGGCCCGGGTGCGCAACGACCTGCCCGGCGGGGGACACGGCGGCGGGGGACACGGCGGCTTCGGGCTGGTGGGGCTGCGCGAGCGGGTGGCCTCGCTGGGCGGCGAGCTGACCTGGGGCCCGGAGGACGGCGCCTGGGTGCTCCGGTGCGCCCTGCCGCGGCACGCCGGCGACCGGGCCGTGTCCGCCCCGGCGGGGGGAGGGCAGGCGTGAGCGCCGCCGTCCGGATCGTGCTGGCCGACGACCAGGCGCTGGTGCGCGCCGGGCTGGCGATGGTGCTGGGCTCCGAGGACGGCTTCACCGTCGTCGCGCAGTGCGAGGACGGCGCCGGGGTGCTGCCCGCCGTCCGGGCACACCGGCCCGACCTGGTGCTGGTGGACGTGCGGATGCCGCGCGTGGACGGCCCCGAGGCCATCCGCCGGCTGCGGTCCGAGCCCGGCGCGCCGCCGGTCCTGACGCTGACGACCTTCGACGACGACGAGGTGCTGTGGGCGGCGCTGGACGCCGGCGCCGCGGGGTTCGTGCTCAAGGACAGCCCGGCCGAGGTGCTCGTCGACGCCGTCCGCGCGGTCGCCGCCGGTGGCGCCTGGCTCGACCCGCGGGTGCTGCCACGGGTGCTGGACCGGGCCCGCCGCCGGCCCGCCCCGGCTGCCGGGACGGCAGTCCTCGACCGGCTCACCCCCCGCGAGGCCGACGTGCTGCGCCTGGTGTGCCGGGGGGCGAGCAACGCCGAGATCGCCGGCGCCCTGCGGCTGGGGGAGCGGACGGTGAAGTCGCACGTCTCGGCGATCCTCGCCAAGCTCGGCGTCCGCGACCGCGCCGCGGCGATCGTGGCCGCCTACGACGCGGGGCTGGGCCGCTGAGGCCTCAGAGGACGTCGAACTCGTTGCTGGCCGCGCCGCCGGAGAGCAGCGCGTAGCCCGGGCCGCGGTCGAAGAAGGGCTCGTCGCCGGTGCGGGCCGACCGCAGCTCTGCCCGCAGCGCGTCGGTGGTCGCCTCGTCGCACGTGCCGTCGTCGAGGACGACGACGCCGTAGTCGTCCCGCGCGCCGGCCACCGAGACCTTGCGCCAGGCGACGTCGCGCAGCACCTCCTCGACGGGGCGCTCGAGCGGGTCGCCCCACCCGCCGCCGCCCGTCGTCCGGATCCGCACGACGGTGCCGGCCGGCAGCGGCTCGGCGTCGGCGAGCGCGTCGACGTCGTGCTCGTCCGGGCCGCCGGGGTCCACGGTCACCTGGAACGGCCGCCCCGCCCGCCCGCCGTTGACGCCCCAGCAGGACAGGATCGAGCGGTCGGCGATCGACATGAAGTGCGCGTCGCGCAGCACCCGGACGTGCTTCTCGTAGCCGCAGCCGCCGCGGTGGCGGCCCGGGCCGCCGGAGTCCAGTGCCAGGCCGAGGCGCTCCACCCGCAGCGGGAAGCGGCTCTCGGTGAACTCGGTGGGCAGGTTCCGCGAGTCGGGGACGACGTGGATGGTGTCCTCGCCGTCGGCGTACCAGCGCCCGCCCGAGCCGCCGCCGAGCACCTCGCGCATGAGGTAGGGCTGCCCGTCGGAGTCGGTGCCGTAGACGCCGGTGTAGCGGATCGTCTCCTGGTCGGCGGGCATCCGGCCGCCCGTGGCCTTGGCCAGCACCCCGGCGAGCACGCCGAGCAGCCGGAGGATGACGAAGGTGCGCGCGTTCGTCGGCGCCGGGAACACCGGCGTGAGCAGCGTGCCCTTCTCCGGGAAGCGCATCTCGATGAGCGGGACGACGCCCTCGTTGACGTCGAGCTGCGCCATCCGCTCGGGCGTCTCGGCGAGGTTGCGCAGGATCGGCGCCAGCCACTTCTTGAGGAAGTTGCCGTCGGCGTAGTCGCCGCAGTGGTTGATCGGCCCCTTCGCCTGCGGGCCGGTGCCGGTGAAGTCGATGACCAGCGGGGTCTCCCGGGTGGAGTCCATGGTCAGCGTGATCCGCTGGCGGTGCAGCTTCGGCGGCTCGACGCCGTCGTGCTCGGCGTAGTCCTCCCAGACGTAGGTGCCGTCGGGGATCCGGCTCAGGACCTCCCGCCGGTAGACCTCGGTGGAGGCGTCCAGGATCGCGTCGAAGCACGCCTCGACGGCGGCCACGCCGTAGCGGTCGAACAGCTCGCCCAGGCGGCGGGCACCGGCCAGGCAGGCGGAGCACTCCGCGTCGAGGTCGGCGGCCAGCGAGTCGGGCATCCGCGAGTTGCGGGTCATGATCGCCAGCGCCGCCTCGTTGCGCACGCCGCGGTCCCACAGCTTGATCGGCGGGACCATCAGCCCCTCCTCGAACACGCTGGTGGCCGCGCTCGGCATCGACCCGGGGACGGCGCCGCCGATGTCGTCGTGGTGGCCGAACGCCTGCACGAACGCGACCACGGCCGGCGCGCCGTCGACGTCGGCGAAGACCGGCACGGTCACGCACAGGTCGGGCAGGTGCCCGATCCCGCCCTCGGAGAGGTAGACGTCGTTGTGGAAGAAGACGTCGCCGGGGTGCATGGTCGCGACCGGGTGGTCGCGGACCACCGGGTGCACCAGCGCGGAGTACGAGCGGCCGGTGAGCTTGCGCAGCTGCCGGTCGTGGATGCCGGCCCGGAAGTCGTGCGCGTCGCGGATCATCGGCGACCGCGACGTCCGCCCGATGGAGGTCTCCACCTCCTTCTCGATCGCGGCCAGCGTGCCGGCGACGATCTCCACGAGCACCGGGTCGGCGGGCGCCCCCTCCGTGAGGCTCATCGGGCGGCCCTCTCGATCAGCAGGTTGCCGAAGGTGTCCACGGTCGCGGCGAAGCCGGGGTGCAGCGGCACGGTCGAGCCGAACTCCTCCACCACCGCGGGGCCGCTCACCACGTCGCCGGGGGCGAGCCGCGTGCGGTCGTAGGTGGGCGTGGGCGCCCAGTCCTCGTCGAAGAGCACCGGGCGGGACCCGGTCACGGCGCGCTCGGGACCCCCGCCGCGCGAGGGCAGCGCCACCAGGTCGGGACGGCGGATCGGACCGATCCCGGTCACCCGCAGGTTCACCCACTCCACGGCCTGCCGCGGGTCGTCGCGCAGGTCGTAGCCGTAGAGCTGCCGGTGCGCGGCGTGGAAGGCGGCGGCCACGTCGTCGGCGGCCGCGGCGTCGAGCGCGCCGTCGGCCACCGGCACCCGCACCTCGAAGGCCTGCCCCACGTAGCGCAGGTCCGCCGTGCGCTGCACCACCTGCACGTCGCGCGCGAAGCCCTCGCCGTCCAGCGACGCCCGCGCACGCTCCTCCAGGGCGGCGAACGCCGAGCGCACCCGGTCGAGGTCGAGGTCGGCGTGCCGGCTGATCGCCGTCTGCACGTGGTCGTTGCGGACGTCGACGGTCAGCAGCCCGAACGCGCTGAGGTTGCCCGGGTCGGGCGGGACGAGCGTGCGGGGCAGGCCCAGGACGTCCATCAGCCGGCACGCCAGCAGCGAGCCGGACCCGCCGAAGGTGGTCAGCGTGAAGTCGCGGACGTCGAGGCCGCGGGCGACGGTGACCTGCCGCAGCGCGTTGGCCTGGTTCCACGCCGAGATCTCCAGGATGCCCAGCGCGGTCCGCTCCAGCGACAGCCCCAGCCGCTCGCTCAGCGCGCCGAGCCCGGCCCGCGCGGCGTCGACCGACAAGGGGATCTCCCCGCCGAGCAGGTGCGGCGGGATCCGGCCGAGGACGACGTGCGCGTCGGTGACCGTGGGCTCGGTGCCGCCCGACGGGTAGCACAGGGGGCCCGGGTCGGCGCCGGCCGAGCGCGGGCCGACCTTGAGCGTGCCCTCCGGCGAGAGCCAGGCGATCGAGCCGCCGCCGGCGCCGACGGTCACCACGTCGACCATCGGGACCTTCGACGGGTAGGCGCCCACCGAGCCCTCGGTGGTCAGCGCCGGCTCGCCGTCGACGACGACCGTGACGTCGGTGGAGGTGCCGCCGCCGTCGCAGGTGAGCACGCGGTCGAAGCCGGCGTTGCCCGCGACCAGCGCCGCGCCCAGCGCGCCGGCGGCCGGGCCGGACAGCATCGTGGTGATCGGCTGGTGCACGACCTCCTCGGCCGAGAGCACCCCGCCGTTGCTCTTCATCACGTGGAACGGCACGCCGGGCGCCAGCGCGTCGAGCCGCTCGCGGATGCCGCGCACGTAGGCGGCCACCCGCGGCTTGACCGCGGCGTCGACCAGGGTGGTCACCGACCGCTCGTACTCGCGGTACTCGCGCAGCACCCTGCTGGAGATGCTGACGACGGCGCCGGGGTGTTCCGCGCGGAGCACGTCGAGCACGGCCCGCTCGTGGGCGTCGTCGGCGTAGGAGTGCAGCAGGCAGACGCCGATGGTCGTCACCCCGGCGTCCCGGAAGAACCGCGCCGCGGCGACGGCGTCCTCGCGGCGGAACGGGCGGACCTCGGCGCCCGTGGGGTCGAGCCGGCCGCCGACGGTGCGGACCAGGTCGGCCGGGACGATCCGCGGCGGCTTGACCCAGAAGTAGCTGTTGCCGTAGCCGTCGGGCACCGACTGGCGGGCGATCTCGAGCACCGACTCGTAGCCCTCGGTGGTGATGAACCCGATCCGGTCGAGCCGGCCCTCGAGCAGCTGGTTGGTGGCCACCGTCGTCCCGTGGCTGACCGCGGTCACCGCGCCGCCGTCGAGGCCCATGAGGTCCAGCACCTTGCGCACACCGGCGAGGAAGCCCTCGGCGGGGTCGGCCGGGGTGGAGGGCGTCTTCGTGGTGGTCGTCGCCCCGGTGTCCTCGTCGACGGCGACCACGTCGGTGAAGGTGCCGCCGGTGTCGATGCCGATCCGGACCCGGCGACCCCCTGCCATGGGTCGGTACCTTAGGGCTGAGACACCGCGCCGGGGAAGCGCCGGTGGCTACGGCTCCCCGGCCCCGCCCTCGGGTGGGCCTGCCGAGCGGCCGGCGTCCTCGACCGCGGCCCCGGCGGGGTTCGGGCGCGCGGCGTCGTCCGCGCCGGGACGCTCGCCGCCGTCCGTGCCGACCCCGACGTCGGTGACCTCGTCGAAGTCGCGCAGCGCGTCGTCGGGCGCCAGGAAGGCGTCGTCGGGACCGGTCATGGTTCCTCCCTCGGTCGGTGCGGGCGTCCCCGCCTGCGTACCCCGCGGGCGCGGCACACGCGCGTGACCTCACGACACGCACCCGTGCCGCATCGACGGGGCAGGCCTCGCGTGGTGTCATGCCCTGCAGTGCGTCTCCGGGGGGCGCGGACCAGCAGGAGGCGACATGGCGAACAGGTGCACGGCCGGCCGGGCGGCGCCCCGTCCCGTGGGGGTCGGCGACCCCGGCGCCCCGGGCTGAGTGGACGCCCGCCTCGCCCGGGAGTTCGTCGAGGGCACCGACGCCCTCGTCTGCATCGTCGACGCCCAGGGGCGGATCCTGCTGGCCAACCCCGCGCTGCAGCGGTTCACCGGGCGGGCGTCCGCGGACGTCCTCGGGCGGCTGTTCGTCGACGTCTTCGTCGTCCCCGAGCACCGCGAGCTCGCCCTCGACGCCGTGGAGCGCGCGATGGTCACCGGCCGTGCCTTCCCGCAGGAGGGGGACTGGCTGACCGCCGACGGCGACCGGCGGCTGGTCTCCATGCAGAACAACGTGCTCGTCGACGGCGCCGGCCGGCCCTACGCGGTCGCCTGTGTCGGCATCGACGTCACCGACCAGCGGCGCCGCGAGGAGCTGCTCAGCGAGCGCGCCCGCACCGACCGGCTCACCGGCATCCCGAACCGGGGCACGTTCTTCGAGGAGCTGCAGCGCCACCTCGCGTCCGACCGGCACGAGGTCTGCGGCGTGCTCTTCTGCGACCTCGACGGCTTCAAGAAGGTCAACGACGACCACGGTCACGCGGTGGGCGACGCCGTCCTGGTCGAGGTCGCGGCGCGGCTGCGCACTCTGGGCGGCCCCGGCGACGTCGTCGCGCGGTTCGGCGGTGACGAGTTCGTGGTGCTCTGCCCCGGCTGCCAGGACGACGAGCTGGCCCGGATGGCCGAGCGGGTCGGGGAACAGGCCGCCGTCCCCCTGCCCACGGCCGCGGGCCCGCTCGTGGTCGGCGTGAGCGTCGGCAGCGCCGTCGGGCGTCCCGGGGAGACGCCCGACGAGGTCATCGCCCGCGCCGACCGCTCCATGTACGGGGCCAAGACGCGGCAACGCCGCCGGTCACGGCGCTGACCTCCGCGGCCGGCCGATGCCGGTGGCGTAGAGGACGGCGAGGACCGCACCCGAGGGCGCGAACCAGACGAACCACGGGTGGACGGCGCCGTCGCTGACGAACGAGACCAGCGTCCAGACCACGACGTTCACCGCGACGAGGCTGAGCCACACCGTGCTGAGCACCCGCATGGTGGTGCCGCCGGCGCCGTCGGAGAACACCCGGTGCCGCGGGGCCGGCGGCGGTGGGGGCGGCGGCTCGGGCAGGTCCCGGGTGACCCAGTCGAGCTCGCCGCGGGTGCGTGCCGCCCAGACCGCGCGCGCCCGCTCGTCGAACTCGGTCAGGTCCAGCTGGCCGTGCCCCACCGCCCGGCGCAGGCGCTCCTGCACGGCGCTGCGCTCGACGTCGGAGACCCGCAGTTCCTCGGCACGGACGGCTTCACCCATGCCCGGCATCGTGGCACCGGCGGGCGCCGCGCGGGGTCCGTCGTCCGGTGGACGCCGGGTCCCGCTCAGCCGAGCTCGACGGCCCCGAGGCGGGCCCCCCGGAACGCGGCCAGCCGCTCCGCCTGCTCGCCGACCGCCGCCCGGAGCGCGGGGGACACCGGCACCCACGGGTCGACGGCCACCGTCAGCGACGACCCGGCCCTCCGCGGCCGCCACAGCCCGGCGATCCCGCCGTCGGACAGCACCGCGCCGGGCCGGCCGAGCGCGGGCCAGGTGGCCTTCCGCCGCGCGGGGTCGGCGACCAGCGTCTCGCGGTCGCGGCCCTGCAGGAGGGGGTCGAACGGGCCGAGCAGCCGGGTGACCGCCGGTACAGGTGCGCCCAGCCGGTCGGCGTCCGCGGCGAGCAGCCAGCGCCGCTCGCCGTCCACGTCGACCTCGACGGCGTCCTCCGGCCAGCGGGCCCGCACGTCGGCCACCGGAGCGTCGAGGTGGCCGGCCACGTGCTGCGGGGTGGCCGGGCCGAGCAGGTGCAGGTACGCGCGGACGACGTCGAGCCGCCGGGGCACGGTGTCCGCCGGCGCGAAACCGGGGATCGGCTGCAGCACCGGCGGTGAGGTGCCCGCCTGCAGCTCCAGCCCGGCGCGCAGTGCGGCCAGCCGGAACGGCTGCTCGTACAGGTGCACCGCGTCGCAGGGCCGGCAGTACCGGTTGTAGGGCTCCTCCATCGCGTCGGAGAGCCGCCGCGACATGTCGCCCTTGACCGTCGGTGCCGGGACGATCTCCCGCATCCGCACGGCGATCCGGTCCAGGGCGGTGAGCACCGGGATGCCCGCGGCCTTCAGCGGCCGGGCCGCGTCGAAGACCCGCTTGGCCGCGTCGGCCTCGGAGAACGGCGCGGTCGCGGTGGCGACGGCGGGCAGGTCGGCGCGGCGGTGGAGGTGCGGGGCGCCGCGGAGGGTCCAGACGGTGGCCAGCTCCCCGCTCCCGGGGACGACGCCGCGGTTGGCCAGCGCCCACAGCCCGCCGTCGGGCCCGGTGTCCTGCACCCCGAGGTCGAGGACGGCGGTGTCGGCGACCGTGCCCGACTCGCGGTCCAGCTGCTGGACGGCGAGGCGGTACGCCAGCACGTCCCGGGCGGTGGCGGAGCGGGGCACGCGAGCACCGTAGGGGGCGCGGCCGGCGACCGTGCACACGTCGGGCCCTCGGCGCCCGCGGTGGCCCCGGCAGGTGCACAGCCGCCCGGCTCGGCGCCGTGCGGCCGCCCCACGGTCATCAGGAAGGCGCAGGACCGCAGCCGCGTCCGCACGGTGTCCGGCCGCCACGCCGGTCGCTCGCCCTGTCCGGCAGCCCGCCGGTGGCGGCTTCGATGCGGCGCGCGGCGCGGACGGAGCGCGGGTGGTTCAGGAGGTGTCCCGGCAGCGACGCGCCGTAGGCGGTGCTGCCGATGCGCCGACCGGACACCAGGCGGAGGTGCAGGCCGTCGTCGTGCCCGATCCCCACCAGGTCGTCCACGGGCACACGCCGCACCTCGACGACCTCGACATGGCCCGCCGGGTCCACGGCCAGGCCGCAGGTGTCGAGCAGGCACTGCACCGTGACCAGGAGGCACATCGGCGGCAGGACCTCGAACAGGTTGCCCGCGTCGCTGAGGGACCTGGCGAGCAGCCCCCAGCGCAACACGAACACACTCAGCACCACGCACGCCGTGAGGACGGCGAGGCCGGGGTGGCGGCCGACGACGCGCCGACGCCAGGACGGCATCGCGGAGGCGACTCCGGTGGCGCCTGTCGTCACCGTGGTGTTCCTCCTCGATCCTCCGGGACGAGCTGGCTGCGTCACCCCCCTCGTCGGCAGGGCGGTGCGATGGGTGTAGTTGCCGCCCGGGCCGTGGCTGCCTCCTCGCCGGACGTCGGGACCTCGGCTCGTGCTGGCCACTGACCTGCGGGAACTGTCGTACCCCGGTCGTAGGTTCGTCCCGTGGAGCAGCTCGGGGAGGACCAGCCGCCGGTCGCCGGTGGCCTCCTCGGCCTGCTCGTCGCCGAGCCACCGGAGCTGCGACGGCTGCCGGTCGCGCTGCTGACCCGCGGGCAGAAGGCCGCCGAGCTGGAGCACGTGGCCGCACTGAAGGCCCGGCTCGCGGCCTACGAGGCGGAACTCGTCCTGGGCCTGGCCGACGACAGTCCCGACGACCTCGACCCCACGCCCGGGACGCCCGGCGCGAAGCGGGGGTCGTGGGCGCCGGATGCGGAGTTGCCCGGCGTCTCGGAGTTCTTCACCGCCGAGCTGGCCATGGTCCTCAACTGCGGCCGGCGGTCGGCCTCGCTGCTCGCGCAGCGGGCGTGGGTCTTCCGGGAGTCGCTGCCCGGCACCTGGGCGGCGCTGGCCGAGGGTGTGCTGGACGAGGCGCGGGCGAAGGTCTTGGTGGACGTGCTGCAGCACACCGACCCGTATGTGGCGCGGCAGGTGGAGTCCCGGCTGCTGCCCGAGGCCGCCGGCTGGACCACCCATACCCTGCGCAAGCGGGCGGTCGCGGCGCTGCTGGCGGTCGACGCGGACGCGGTCGATGCTCGGCGCAAGGAGGCCGAGCGGCAGGCCGACGTGCGCGTCTACCCCTCACCCCGGGAAGGCATGAGCAGCCTGACCGCGGACCTGCCGGCGCCGGTCGCCGCGGCGTGCTTCGACCTGGTCGACCGGCTGGCGGTGCTGATGAAGAAGGACGACGACGAGCGCCCCATCGGCCAACTGCGCGCCGCGGTGCTCGCCGACTTGATCCAGCGCCCGTGGGACGACACCCGGCCACCGGTGACCGCGCACCTGCAGCTGATCGCCACGCTGGGGGCACTCACGGGCGAGTCGTCCCAGGCGGGCGAGGTCAACGGGCTACCCATCACCATCGGCCAGCTCCGCGACCTGCTCGCCCGGCTCGAGGCGCTCGGCCTGCGCACGCCGGAGGGCGGCTCGGTGACCCTGGCGCTGACCGATGACGACGGTGCCCTATGGGCCACCACCACCCTCGACCGGCTCCGCCGCCTCGCCAAGCGGGGATGCCCAACGCACCCGGCCGCCGACTGCGGGTGCGCGGTGCTGGACCGGCCGGCCGAGGTGGACACCTACGAGCCGTCGACGGCGCAGCAGACGTTCGTGCACACCCGCGATCGCACCTGCCGCTTCCCCGGCTGCGGCCAGCGCGTCGGGTGGGCGGATGCCGACCACGTCATCGCGCACGCGCACGGCGGGGCGACCGACTGCGCCAACCTCTGCTGCCTGTGCCGCAGCCACCACCGGCTGAAGACCTTCGCCCCCGGCTGGCGCTTCCAGATGAGCCCCGACGGTGTGCTCACCGTGACCACCCCGTCCGGCATCACCCGCACCACCCGACCACCGGGCACGCGACCACCCCCGGCCGAGCACTCAGCGCCGCCGCCAGGCGAGCCGGACCACGACCCGCCACCGTTCTGACGGGGGGAGCGGGGCCCTCGGCGGGACGAGGGCGCCTAGCCTGGCGCGGTGCTCGACGGGCCGGTCACCTTCCGACCGCTGACCCGCGCCGACCTGGGGCTGCCGGCGCGGTGGCTGGCCGAGCCGCTGGTCGCCCGCTGGTGGGCGCACCAGACCACGCCCGAGGCGGTGGAGGCCGACTTCGGCCCGTGCATCGACGGCACCGACCCCGTCGAGGTGCTGCTCGCGCTGAGTGCCGGCCGCCCGTTCGGGCTGGTCCAGCGCCACCGCATCGCCGACTTCCCGGAGCACGTCGCGGAGCTGTCGGCGGTGGTCGACGTCCCGCCGCGGGCGCTGTCGATCGACTACCTGATCGGCGGGCCCGACGTGCGCGGCGGGGGAGCGGGGACGGCGATGCTCCGGGCCCTCGTCGCCGACTGCTGGGCCGTGTACCCCGAGGCCGACGCCGTCCTCGTGCCGGTGGCCGCGGGCAACGTCGGCGCCCGACCACGTGGTCTCCCTGCTGCGCCGGCCGCCCGGCGCGTGAGGGTCAGGCCGGCTGCTCCAGCCGGGGCCGGGGCACCGCGGCGGGGACCAGCGCCTCCGGTGGGCCGGGGCGGCCGAAGTACCAGCCCTGCCCCAGGTCGACTCCCAGGTCGAGCAGCGCCGCGGCCTCCTCGCCGGTCTCGATGCCCTCGGCCACCACGGTGACCCCGCAGCCGTGGCCGAAGGTGACCAGCGACTCGACCAGCTTGGCCAGCACCGGGTCGGTGTGCAGGCCGCTGACGATGCTGCGGTCCATCTTGATCACGTCAGGGGAGGTCACCACGATGTGCCGAAGGCTGGAGAAGCCGGCGCCCACGTCGTCGATGGCCAGCCGCATCCCGGCGGCGCGGAACGGGACCAGCGCGGTGGTGAGGGCGTCGTAGTCCTCGACCGGGTCGTGCTCGGAGAGCTCGAGCAGGATGCGGGGCAGCGGCAGGGTGTGCAGCAGCGCGGAGAACTCCGGCGTGAGCAGCGTCTGCGGCGAGACGTTCATGGCCACGTAGCCGTCCACGCGGGACAGGTGCTCGGCGGCGCGCCGCAGGGCCAGCAGCTCCACCTCGTGCCCGCGGCCGATGCTGTGCGCCTCCTCGAAGACGACGTCGGGGGCCTTGCCCCAGTCGGCGGGGAAGCGGCTGAGCGCCTCGGCGCCGACGCGGGCGCCGGTGCCGAGGGAGACGATCGGCTGCAGGACGACGGTCGGTCCGCCGGCGGCGACCAGGGGCTCGAGCCGGCCGTCGATCTCGTCGCGCCGCTGCCGGGCGCGCAGCTCGGGCTCGATGATCACCGAGGCGGCCGACGCGAGGACCTTCATCAGGGCCTCGTCGCGGGTGGTCAGCTCCTTGTCGGAGGTGAAGCCGAACGCGCAGAACGTGCCGTAGAGGCTGCCGTCGGACAGCGTGACCGGCGTCGACACGTAGCTGCGGATGCGCGGGATGCGTGCCGAGGGCAGCGACATCGCCAGCGGGTACTTCGTGACGTCGTCGATGACCGGCGGCAGCTCGCCGTCGAGGATCGCCTGGCAGAACGACGTCTCCTGGACGACCTTCGCGCCCTCCTGGACCAGCACCGGCACCCGGGTGTCGACCACCTCGAGGTGCTGGGTGGTGCCGTCCATCCGGGTCAGGAACGCCACCGGCATGTGCAGCGACTTCCTCGCCGTGTGCAGCAGCTCGGCCACCTGCTGCTCGGCGTCGGTGCGCGACCTGCCCATGGTGTGCTCCCGTCCGCTGGCTGTCCCCTCCCTTCGACACGGGGTGGGCGCCCCTGGACCGGCGCCCGCCGGGTCTCACCCCGAGGGGTGGGACCCGGCGGGCAGGTGGCTCAGTACCAGTTGTTCGCCTGGAAGTGGTCCCAGGCGGCGCAGGCACTGCCGTAGCGGTTCTCGACGTAGATCAGCCCGGCGTCGATCTGCCGGTAGGGGTCCGACGTCTTGGCGATGCCGGTGCTCGCCCACGTCGAGTCGAGGAACTGCGGGATGCCGTACGCGGTGCTGCTCGGGTTCTGCGCGTTCGGGTTCCACCCGCTCTCGGCCTCCCAGAGCTGCTCGAGGCAGCCGAACTGGGTGGCGTCGCCGAGCTGGCCGGCCGCGTAGTCCTTGTAGGCCTGCTCGCCGGTGGCGGCGGGCGCGGGAGCCGGGGCCGGTGCGGGAGCGGGCGCCGGAGCCGGAGCGGGCGCCGGGGCGGGAGCCGCCTCGGGCGCCGGAGCGGCGGCCTCGGGCGCGGCCTCGCCGCCGCGGCCGTCGCGGTCCCCCCAGCCGCCGTCGCTCCACCCGCCGGGCGCGGCGGAGTCACCGCGGGACCACTCGTCGGCCTGGGCGGCCGACTGTCCGGCGAAGGTGACCGCGAGGGCCATGGCCCCCGTGGCGGTGAGCAGGTGCAGGGCCCGGCGGCGCGGGCGCCCGGTCGGGTGGGCGTGCTGGGTCGTCGTGCGTGCGTGCATGGAGCCGTCCTCCTGGAGGCGCGGACGTGCGGCACCGTCGTCCGACGGTGCCGCAGCGGTCGGGCGGGACAGGGGTCGTCAGCCGGGCGTGCGGCACCGGCCGGACACGGGGGTCCGGCTGAGGGCGCCGTGCGACGGCTGTGCGTGCTGGTGGACAGGCGGGAGCGCGACGGTCCCGGACCTGTGGGCGCGGGGGCGCTGGGCCCCGGGCGCGGTTGTTCTCCGTTCCTCCCCTGGCCGCCTACCGGGTGAGCTGACGGGTTCGGGCTGGGAGTGCCCTACCCGCTGCCGGGATCGCCGGGAGCGGGACTCACCCCGGTGGTGCTGGTGGGTCCCCGGCTCGCGCTCGGGAGCGCGATTCGGCGGCATCCGGTGCGGGGCCCCCGGGAGGGGGCGAGACGCCCGACCGGACGCCGAAACGCTAGGGAGGGGGACCGGTCCGTGACAATCCCGTGACCTGAACCGGCGGCCGGGGGCGTGCGACAGGCCGACGCCACGCCCCGGACCGCGCTGGGCCGGTCACGGCGCGCGACCGCCCGGGTCCGGACGCGACGCGGCCGCCGGGACCCCACGGGTCCCGGCGGCCGCGTCGGACGGCGCCCCGGTGTCAGGCGCCCGGTGTCAGCTGGGCCGCTGCCCGCCCGGTCGGAAGTCGGCCGCCGGGTGGTTGTCGGAGATGAGGCCGACGACGTTGCCGAACGGGTCGAGGACGGCCACGCTGACCACCGGCCCGTGCGGCGTGAGCGGGATCCACTCCTTGGCACCCATCGACGACAGCCTGTCGAGCGCGGCGTCGAGGTCGTCGACCCGCCAGTGCCCGACCGCCCCGCCGGGTTCCAGTGCCGCCCCGGGGGGAGCGGTGGCGCGGCCGGCGATCGCCAGCCGGGTCCGCTCGTCGACGGCGAACGCGGCGTAGCCCAGCTGCCCACCGGGCCCGGGCCGGGTGAAGACGGGTCCCGACCCCAGGAGCTCGGTGTACCAGGCCGTGGCCGCGGCCACGTCGTCGGCCCAGTAGGTGAGCGATGCGATCCCGCGCAGGGTCACGTCCACGACGAGGGGGCCTCCTCCTCCGCCAGCACCGGCTCGGGGTCGCCGGGCTGCCAGTCCGGCGCAGTCCAGCGGTGGAACACCCGGGCCACCGAGTCGCGCGGGCTCTGCCACGTCTCCGGGTTGTACGGGCTCACGTAGGGGGCGAGGTCGGCCATCACCTTGGCGAAGGCCGGCCGCATGGACTCGTGGTTCTCCCGCACGGCCGCG
The DNA here is from genome assembly GCF_900115505.1 of Geodermatophilus dictyosporus. Lineage (GTDB taxonomy): Bacteria > Actinomycetota > Actinomycetes > Mycobacteriales > Geodermatophilaceae > Geodermatophilus > Geodermatophilus dictyosporus. The sequence continues at coordinate 230,030 of NZ_FOWQ01000007.1, forward strand.
GCCTTGACCCGGTCCTGCTCGAGGATGTGCACGAAGACGTCCTCCATCGAGTACAACCAGCGGCCGGTGACGCCGGTCTCCGTCGGCAGCCCCCCGGCGTCGGACTCGGCGAACACGCGGGCGATGTCCTCCTCGCTGCCCGGCACCATCCGCTGGACGATCACGGTCATCTCCCGGTCCGGGGACACCGGGCCCTCGGGCACCCAGGAGTAGAAGTGCTTCGCCACGGAGTGCGACGGGTTCTGCCAGTAGCTCGCGTACGGGGTGACGTACGGGGCGATGACCTCGGAGATGATCTGGAACGCCGGCAGGCCGCGGCGCTGACCGGAGACCTCCGGGTCCTGCTTGCGCTCGATGACGTGCAGGTAGAGGCCCTCGTAGGAGAGCAGGATCCGGCCGACGACGCCGAGGTCCTGCGGCCGGGTGGTCCGGTCGTAGTACGCGAACACCGGCCCGACCTTGTCCTCGCTGCCGGGGACCATCCGGCAGACGATGACGTTGCGGAAGGGGCGCCAGTCGCTCGAGTACCAGCTCGCCGGTGCGGAGGCGGTGTTCGCGAACTCGACGGTGTCGTTCGCCCACGGCTGCTCGGTCGGGGTGGTCGAGGCGTCGGCCGCGGGGTCGGCGGATCGTGGGGTCGGGGGCGTCGTCTGGGACTCGGTCTGGGTCACGGGGTTCCTCCGGGGGCAGGGGTGGGGGTGAAGCGGAGGGGAAGGGCGAGCAGACCGCGGAAGGCCGAGGCGGCGGGCAGCCACTGCAGCTCCTCCACGGGGACGTCGAGGCGCAGGTCGGGCAGCCGCAGCAGCACCTGCCGCAGCGCCGTCGTCGCCTCCAGCCGGGCCAGTGCGGTGCCCAGGCAGTAGTGGACCCCGTGCCCGAAGGCCAGGTGCTGGGTCGGACCGCGGTCGAGGTCCAGCCGGTCGGGCTCGGCGGTGAGCTCGGGGTCGTGATCGGCCGCGCTGAGCACGACGGTGACGATCGAGCCCGCCGGGATCGCCACGCCACCGATCTCGAGGTCCTCGGTGGCGAAGCGGAAGCTCGACACCGGAACCGACCCGTCGAAGCGCAGCAGCTCCTCGACCGCCTCGGGCACCCGGTCGAGGTCGGCGAGCAGGTCGGCCATCTCCTCGGGGTGGGTCAGCAGCGCGACGACGGCGTTGCCGAGGAAGTCCGACGTCGTCTGGTAGCCGGCGAACAGCAGCAGGAAGCAGGTGGAGACCAGCTCGGCCTCCGACAGCCGGCCGTCGCCGTCGCGGGCGGTGATCAGGGCGCTGACCAGGTCCTCGCCGGGCTGGGCGCGCTTGGCCGCGACCAGGCCGGTGAAGTAGGCGTGCAGCCGCTCCTGCGCCTGACCGATCGCCGCCCGGTCCTCCTGCGGGCTGCGCCCGCCCGTGCCCACGGTCCGGATGACCTGGGTGCCGGCCAGGATCTCCTCGTGGTCGGCCTCGGGGATGCCGAGCAGGTCGCCGATCACCGCCAGGGGCAGCCGCAGCGCGAACTCGTCGACGAACTCGCACTCCCCGCGCGGCGCCATCCGGTCGAGCAGGCCGGCGACGATCTCCTCCACCCGGGGGCGCATCGCCTCGATCCGCTTGGGGGTGAACGCCTGCGTCACCAGCCGGCGCAGCCGGGTGTGCTCGGGCGGGTCGGAGTTGAGCATGTTGGTGTTGATCTGGCGGGCCTTCTCGCCGAACACCGCGAGGTAGGTGTCGCCGGCCCGGTAGAGGTCCTTGGACAGCCGCGGGTCCGACAGCGCCTGGCGGGCGTCGGCGTAGCGGGTGACGAGGAAGGAGTCGAAGCGCGGTGTGCGCACCTTGACCACCGGGCGCTCGGCGCGCAGCCGAGCGTAGACGGGGTAGGGGTCGGCGCGGAACTCCGGCGTGTAGACCTCCTGGCCGGGGACGACGTCGTCCGGGGGCGCCGCGGAGGTCGCTGGGGCGGTCTGGGTCATGTCGGCTCCTGGGGGTGGGGGTCAGGGGGCGAAGACGCCGGCGAGGTGGTCGAGCAGGGCGTCCTCGTCCAGCGGGCGGCTGCGGAAGCCGACGTGGCCGTCGGGGCGGACCAGGTGGGCCGCCGTCCCCGCGCCCGCGGTGCCGTAGGCGGCCGCGAAGGTGCCCTGGGCGTCGCGGACGACGGGCAGGTCGACGAGGTGGGGCAGCCGGGCGTCGGGGGCGGCGAGGAGGTAGGCCGCCACCTCGCCGCGGGTCTGCTGCCGCACCGCGACGGCCAGCTTCTCCAGGGCCGACACCTGCTCCTCCGACGCGCCGGCGTCGGCCGACAGCAGCAGCGTGGAGCGGGTGCCGCGGGTGAGGTCGAACAGCCGCAGGGGGTGCGCGACGCCGAAGCGCCGGAGCCCCTGCACGTCCGGTGCGCGGTACCCGGGTCCGGGTCCGGCGGGGAAGCCGCCGGGGGCCGCCTCGCCGACCAGCGGGCTGCCGGCGTAGTTCATGGTCATCTGCATCTCGAGCAGGAACTGCGCCTTCTCGTCGGCCATGTCCATCTCGTCGGTGAACGCGATGGCCACGGCCCGGTCGACGATCATCTTCCCGGCGGGACGGCGCTCGGCCTCGTAGCTGTCGAGCAGCCCGGGGGCGGCCAGCCCGCGGACGGCCAGGGCGAGCTTCCAGCCGAGGTTCCAGGCGTCCTGGATGCCGGTGTTCATGCCCTGCCCGCCCGCCGGCGGGTGCAGGTGCGCGGCGTCCCCGGCGACGAAGACCCGCCCCTCGCGGTAGCGGTCGACGATGCCGTGCTTGATCCGGAAGATCGACGACCAGCGCAGGTTGCTCGCCGTCGTTCCGGGCGGCCCCAGGTCGTCGATGGCGGCCTGCATGTCCGCGAGCGTCGGGGGCTCGTACTCCTGCCAGAACCCGGGCGGGACGACGCCGGAGCCGACCGCGTCCTGCCACCGCTGCGGGGCCAGGGTGGCGATGCGGTAGCGGTTGCGGCCCTTGAGCGGGACGCAGACGAGCATGCCGGTGAAGTCGTCCTCGTTCTCGATGCGGACGAAGCGCACCAGGTGCCCGGCGGGCAGGTCCCAGTCGACGTCGACGTCCCCGAGCATGAACAGCTGCGGGAACATCGACAGCCCGCCCTCGAAGGCCAGCCCGAGCCCGGAGCGGACGGCGCTGTGCGCCCCGTCGCAGCCGACCAGGTACTGCGCCCGGGTGGTCTCGACCTCGCCGGAGGCGTGCCGCAGCTGCGCGGTGACGCCCTCGTCGTCCTGGGCGAAGGCGACCAGCTCGACCCCGCGCTCGACGACCACCCCGAGGGAGGCCAGCTTGGCGCCGAGGATGCGCTCGGTGTCGTACTGGGGGAGCCCGAGGTGGGCGTAGGGCAGCTCGTCGAGGCCGGACCAGTCGACCTGGTGGGTCTGCTCGCCGTTGACGAAGACCGTCTGGCCGTACAGCCAGATCCCGGCGTCCATCGCCTCGGTGACGATGCCCTGGTCCTCCCAGATCTCCATCGTCCGGCAGTGGATGCCGATCGCCTTGTCCGCCTGGGTGGAGGCCTCGGGGCGCTTGTCCACGACGCGGACGGCGACGCCGCGCCGGGCCAGCTCGATGGCGTGGGTCAGGCCGGCCGGGCCGGCGCCGACGACCAGCACCTCGACCGTGCGGCCGGTGGTGCGGGAGGCGCCCCCGAGGCCGGCCGGGACCGGCAGGGCCGCCGCGGCGGCCGCGTGCCCGTCGTCGGGCTTCTCGACGAACTCCTGCACGCTGGCGCTGGGCACCGTGCTCACCGGCGTCCCGGCCACCGCCTCCAGGTCCGGCTCCGGTGTCACCGGCACGGCGGCGGGGACGGTGTCGGGGACGGCGGCGGCCGAGGGCGGCTCGGGGCGCACGCGCAGGGCGAACACCCGGCGGTCCTCGCCCCGGGCCAGCCAGCGGCCCAGCGGCCCGGCGGCCCAGTTGGCCGGCTCCGCCGTCCAGTCGGTGAAGTGCTGCTCGGAGTCCCACTCGGCGACGACGTGGTAGCGCCGGCCGTCGGGTTCGCGGAGCAGCTCCTCGCGGGCGTGGCCCGGGGCGCTGCGGGCCAGCTGCGCGGCGGCGAGGTAGGCCAGCTCGAAGGCCTCCTGCTCCCAGGGCTCGACGGCGACGGCGGAGTCGACGCGCACCCGCGCCACCTCGACGTCCCCGCCGGGCGGGAGCAGCGGCGGGAAGTCCGCGTCCGTGTCGGGCCGCTGCCGGATCTCGAGCACCTCGCGCCGGAACTCCACCGAGTGCCAGCGGGCCAGCGGCGCGCCGGCCGCCATGTGGGAGGGGTCCTCGACCCACTGCACGAAGTCGTCCTCGGACTCCCACTCGGCGAAGATGTGGTACCGCAGGCCGCTCGCGTCGCGCAGCAGCTCCTCGCGCACGTAGCCGCGCGAGTCGCCGATCCGCTGGGTGACCGTCGTGTACGCGCGCTCGAAGGCCACCTGCTCGCCGGGCGCGACGCTGGTGGAGAAGTCGATGCGCACCGGCCGGCGCGGCTCGGCCGCCCGCGTGGCCAGCACCGTGAAGGTCTCGCGGGCGGTGTCCTCGCGCAGGTCCCGCAGCGCCTCGGTGAGCCGCTCGCCGGCGGCGCTGCGCCCGAAGGCGTCCACCGCCGCCCGGTCGGTCCAGTCGCTGACGAAGCCGAACCAGCGCGGGTCGCCGGCGTCGCGGACCAGCTCCTGGCGCAGGTTGCCCGGCTCCCGGGCGACCTCCGCGGCGGCCTGCTGCCAGGCCGCCGCGAAGGCGTCCTCGCAGCCCTCCCGCGCGCGCACCCGCAGCACCGTCCGCACCCCGGCGGCGGCGTCCCTCCCGGTTCCCGCTGCCGTCATGCCGGGGCCTCCACCGGCCGCCCGGCGCCGGGGACGACGGCCAGCACCTCGTAGGTGCTGCGGGCGGCGTCCTCGCGCAGGTCGCGCAGCGCCTCGGTGAGCGTCTCCCGGGCGCTGCTGCGGCCGAACTCGTCGACGGCGGCGCGGTCGGTCCAGTCGCTGGTGATGACGAACGTGCGCGGGTCGTCGGCGTCGCGCACCAGCTCCTGGCGGACGTTGCCCGGCACCCGGGCGATCTCGGCCGCGGCCCGGCGCCAGGCCGCCTCGAAGGCGGCCTCGCACCCCTCCCGCGTCCGCATCCGGAGCATCGTCCGGATGGCCGCCTGCGCCTCCGGGGCGCTCACGCCGCCTCCCCGGCCGGGTCGCGGCGCAGCACCAGGCTGCTGTTGAACCCGCCGGCACCGCGGGCCAGGACGACGACGGTCCGCAGCTCCTGCACGCGGGTGGACTGCACGAGGTCGATCCCGGGTGCCTCGACCGGCTGCTGCAGGTGGGCGGTGCCGGGCACGATGCCGTCGCGCATGGCCAGCAGCGCGGTGGCCACGTTGAGCGCCGACCCGCCGGCCATCAGCCGCCCGGTCCACGACGACGGCGCGGTCACCGGCACCGGCGTGCTGCGGCTGCCGAACACCGCCCCGATCGCCGCCAGCTCCAGCGCGTCGAGCTCCGGCGTCCCGGCGCCGTCGGCGACGACGAGGTCCACCTCGTCCGGGGAGACGCCGGCGTCGGCGAGCGCGAGCCGGATCGCCCGGGCGTACTGCGTCGCGTCGGGTGCGGGGTCCTCGTGGTGGTGGGCGTCGTGCGTGGCGCCGTAGCCGGCCACCTCGCCCCACACCTGCCGCGCGCCGCGGGCCCGGGCGGCGCCGGGCTCCTCGACCAGCAGGATGGCGCCGCCCTCGCCGACGACGTGCCCGTTGGCCCGCCGGTCGAAGGGCAGGTAGGCCTCCTCGGGGCGGGTCGCCGCCGACAGCCGGCCGCTGGTGGCCTGGCAGAGCAGCGCGTACGGGCACATGCCCGCCTCCGTGCCGCCCACCAGCACCGCCGGCGTGCCCCGCCGCGCCACGCGCCGGGCCCAGCCGATGCTGTCCAGCCCGCCGGCGCCCTCGCTGACCACCACGCCGGAGGGCCCCTTGTAGCCGTCGCGGATGGAGACCTGGCCGGTGCTGGCGGCGTAGAACCAGGCGATCGACTGGTAGGCACCCACCGCCTTGGGCCCGCGCGCCCACAGCCCCTGGATCTCGTGCTGGCTGAACTCGTTGCCGCCCGAGCCGGAGGCGAGGAACACCGAGGTGGCGTAGACGTCCTCCGGCGCGGTGTAACCGGCGTCCTCCGCGGCGAGGGTGGCCGCGGCCAGCGACATCCAGGTCCAGCGGTCGGTCTGCACCTTCAGCTGCGGCGCCACGTGCTCGTCGGGGTCGAAGCCGCGCACCTGCCCGGCCAGCGAGATGCCGTACTGCGTGGGGTCGAAGCCCTCGATCGGGCCGATCGCGTGCTCCCCGCGCAGCAGCGACTCCCAGTGCGCCTCGACGCCGATCCCCGTCGGGGCGACGACGCCGAGGCCGGTCACGAGCAGGCTCATTCGGTCCTCCGGGTGGGGCTGGCCAGGACGATGGCCGACTGGAAGCCGCCGAAGCCGCTGCCCACGGAGACGGCGACGTCGACCTTCTGCTCGCGGGCGACCTTCGGCACGTAGTCGAGGTCGCACTCGGGGTCGGGCACCTCGTAGTTGGCCGTCGGCGGCAGCACGCCCCGCTGCACGGCCAGCGCCGTCGCGGCGATCTCGATGGAGCCGATGGCGCCCAGCGAGTGGCCGACCATCGACTTGATCGAGCTCATCGCCACCCGGTCGGCCGCCGGGCCGAGGCTCTTGTGCACCGCCGCGGTCTCGTGCCGGTCGTTCTGCTTGGTGCCCGAGCCGTGCGCGTTGACGTAGCCGACCTCGGCGGGGTCGATGCGGCCCTGGCCGAGCGCCCTGCCGATCGCCTCGGCCATCTCGGTGCCGTCGGGCTTGAGACCGGTCATGTGGAAGGCGTTGCACCGGCTGGCGTAGCCGGTGACCTCGCAGTAGACGTCCGCGCCGCGCCGCCGCGCGTGCTCGAGCTCCTCGAGCACCAGCACCGCCGCGCCCTCGCCCATGACGAACCCGTTGCGCCGCGCGTCGAAGGGCTTGGAGGCGTGCTCGGGGTCGTCGTTGGTGTCGGTGGTCGCCCGGATGGTGTCGAAGCAGGCCATCGAGATCGGCGAGATCGGCGCGTCGCTGGCGCCGGCGACCACGATGTCGGCGTCGCCGTCCTCCACCAGCTGGCTGCCGTAGCCCACCGAGTCGATGCCGGAGGTGCAGCCGGTGGAGACCACGGTGGCCGGGCCGTGCGCGCCGAAGCGCACCGCGAGCTCGGTCGCGCCGCAGCTGGGCACCAGCGCGTGGGCGAGGAAGCGGGAGGCGTAGCGGGGGTCGACCAGCCAGTGCGCGCCGGCGTCGCTGACCGACACGTACTCCTGCTCCAGCCGCATCGTCGCCCCGACGGCGGTGCCGAGGGTGACGCCGACCCGGTCGGGGTCGGGCGCGTCGTCGGCACCGCCGACGCCGAGGCGCAGGCCGCTGTCGGCGACCGCCTCGTCGGCGGCGACCATCGCCATCTGCACGAACCGGTCGTTGCGGTGGACCTCCTGGGCGGACAGGCCGAGGGCCCGCCCGTCGAAGTCGACCTCGGCGGCCACCTGGGAGCGGAACCGCGCCGGGTCGAAGAAGGTGATCCGCCGGGTCGCCGTCCGGCCCGCGGTGATCATGTCCCAGAAGCCCTCACGGCCCATCGACCCGGGGGCGACCACCCCGATCCCCGTGACGACGACCCGCCGGCGCTCGCCGCTCACTGCACGCCCGGGGGGAGCTCGGTGTCGACGTGGCCCAGCTCGGGCCGCGGGGCCAGGGGCCCGCAGAGGAACACGAAGAACGCCGTCGTCGAGGTGTCGTTGACGATCCGGTGCTTCACGCCGATCGGGATGTGCACGGCCGACTCCGCGGTCAGCCGCCGCTCCTCGCCGTCGAGGGTGACCGAGACGTCACCGCTCTGGCAGTAGAGGAACTCCTCCGAGTACGGGTGCCAGTGCTCGGTGACGACCTCGCCCGGCTCGAGGGTGAGCGTGCCCATGAAGCCGGCGGTGGAGCCGACGCTGGCCGGCGAGAGCAGGACTCGGATGTCGCCGCCGCGGCGCCGGTTGGGCGGGGTGTCGGCGCGGGACACGGTGGGTCCGCAGCGCACCACGCTCTTGGCGTGCTGGATGGTGGTCATGACTGTCCTCCGGTGGGGGTCGGGCCCGCGATGGCGGGTTCCGGCCGGGCGGTCGGGATCGGGAGCTGGGGCCCGGCGGCGTGCTGCACCGGGATGTCGGGGGCGACCTGGCGGACGAGCGGGCCGAGCAGCGGGACGGCGGCCACCTCGACCACCGCCGTGGCGCCGCTGGTGGCCAGCGCCCGGCAGGTGGCCTCCCACTGCACCGGCGAGGTGAGGTGGGCGCGCAGGCACCGGGCCAGCTGGTGGGGGTCGCGGGTGGGGCGGCCGTCGGCGTTGGGCACCACGGGCACCTCGGGCGCCGACCAGTCGAGGTCGGCGAGCGCGGGACCCAGGTGCCGGGCGACGGGTTCCATGAGCGGGCCGTGGCAGGCGGCCCGTCCCGGGAGGCGGACCAGGTCCAGGCCGGCCGCGAGCACGGTCTGCCGCGCCCGGGCCAGCTCCTCGCAGGTGCCCGCGAGCACCACCTGGGCCGGCCCGTCGAACTCCGCGATCGTCAGCGTGCCCCAGCCGCCGACCTCGGCGACCGCCGCGCGGGCCACCTCCCCGGCGCCCGGGCCGATGACCGCGGCCATGCCGGCGCAGGACGGGCGCGGCGAGAGGGACAGCAGCTCGGCCCGCCAGTGCACCAGCTCGACCACCTGGTCCAGCGGCAGCGCCCCGGAGGCCACGAGCGCGGCGTACTCGCCCACCCCGTGCCCGGCGACGGCGACCGGCTGCAGGCCGCGGGCGACCAGGCTGCGGTAGCCGGCGACGCCGGTGACCACGACCTCGACGTGCGCCGCCACCGGGTCGCTCAGGTTCAGCGGGTCGCGCCACCACTCGGCCACGTCCCGCCCGACGAGCGCGGAGGCCTCCTCGGCGACCTGCCGGGCGGGCTCGTCGCCGAGCCAGGCGTCGAGCGTGCCGGCGCGCGCGCCGCCCTCCCCGGCGAGGACGACCGCGGCCCGGGTCACCTCGCCGCCTCCGGGGTCCGCCCGGCGGCCGCTTCCACCTTCTCCTTGATGATCCCCATCTGGACCTTGGAGTTGCCGTCGATCCGGCGGGTCATCCCCTCGGTGTCGATCGGCGCCTGCGGCCGCATCCGGAAGTCCTGCACCCACCGCATGCGGGTGCCGGTCCCCTCGCGCTCGTAGCTCCAGAAGATGTCCATGAACTCGAACGGCCCGGGCTCCACGCGGCGGGCGCGGACCGTGTGGGTGGCCGGGTCGAGGGTGCGCTCGGACACCCAGCTCCACACCGTCCCGTTCTCGTCGGGGTGCATCGAGAGCCGGAAGCGGAAGTAGGTCTCGGTCTGCTCGAGGATCTCGATCGAGGCGTACTCGGTGAACAGGTCCGGCCACGAGGCCAGGTCGTTGGTCATCCGCCACACGTGCTCGAGGTCGGCGTCGATGACGATGGAGTTGTCGGTGTGGCCGGCGGTCTCGGTGCCCGGCTCCACGGTGCTGCTCATGAGCGGTTCCTCCTGGTGGTCGGGCCGGCTCAGGCCATGCCGGCGGAGTTCGACGCGGTGGCGTTCACCGTGTCGACGATCTCGCCGAGCGTGTAGAGGTCCGGGTTCTCCTCGGGCATCTCGGTGCCGTAGCGGTCCTGCAGCGCGGTCTGCATCGACAGGAAGGCCAGCGAGTCCAGGCCGATGTCGGCGAAGTGCGCGTCGCGGTCGGTGGTGTGCGCGCTGGCGGGCAGGCCGGCCTTCTCGGACAGCAGCGCCATCAGGTCGTCGAGAGTGAAGGTCGTGGCGGACACGGGATCTCTCCTTCGGTGGAGCGGTCCGGCCGCGGGTCCGCGGCCGGGGTGGGGACGAGCTGGAGTCCGCCGCGGGCGGCCGGGAGGCCGGGCGCGGCGTCGTCGAGGGAGGCGGCGCGGGCGAGCACCGCGGGCAGGCACCGGTCGAGGAACTGCACGTCGTGGCGGTCGGCGACGACGTCGGGGTCGCGCAGCAGCGCCCGGTGCAGCGCGATCGTGGTGTGCACGCCGGGGCCCTCGACCCGCATCTCGGCCAGCGCCCGGTCCATCCGCCGGATGGCCTGGTCGCGGTCGGGCGCCCAGACGACGAGCTTGCCCAGCAGCGAGTCGTAGTCGGGGCTGACGGTGTCGCCCTGCCGGTAGCCGGTGTCGAAGCGGGTCCACGGGCCGTCGGGCACCTGCAGCACCTCGAGCCTGCCGGGTGCCGGCGCGAAGCCCCGGGTGGGGTCCTCGGCGTTGATCCGGCACTCGATCGCCGCACCGCGCGGGACGACGTCCTCCTGCCGGAACGCCAGCCGCCGGCCGGCGGCGACGAGGATCTGCTCGCGCACGAGGTCGATGCCGGTGAGCAGCTCGGTGACCGGGTGCTCGACCTGGATGCGGGCGTTCATCTCCATGAAGAACGCCGCGCCCGAGCCGTCGACGAGGAACTCCATCGTGCCCGCGCCGGTGTAGCCGACCGAGAGGGCGCCGTGCACGGCCAACCGGCCGAGCTCGGTGCGCTGCTCGGGGGTCAGGTGGCCGGCCGGGCCCTCCTCGAGCAGCTTCTGGTGCCGCCGCTGCAGGGAGCAGTCGCGCTCGCCGAGGGAGACGCCGTTGCCGTGGGCGTCGCACAGGATCTGCACCTCGACGTGCCGCGCGCCGGACAGGAAGCGCTCGACGTAGACCGTGGGGTCGCGGAAGACCGCCCGCGCCACCGCTCGCGTCGTGACGAACGCCTCGTCGAAGTCCTCCGGCGCCCGGACGACGGTCATCCCGCGGCCGCCACCGCCGGCGGCGGCCTTGACGATCACCGGGTAGCCGATCTCGTCGGCGATCGCCCGGCCCTCCTCGGCGGTGCGCACCGGCTCGACCACGCCGGGCAGCAGCGGCAGCCCGGCCTCGGCCATCAGCCGCCGCGCCGTCGCCTTGTTGCCCATCTGCTGCATGACCGCCGGGGGCGGCCCGACGAAGGTCAGCCCCTCGGCGGCACAGATCTCGGCGAAGTCGGGGTCCTCGGAGAGGAAGCCGTAGCCGGGGTGGACGGCGTCGGCGCCCGCGCGCAGCGCCGCCTCGACGATGTTGGGCACGTGCAGGTAGCTGCGGCGGGGCGCCGGCGGCCCGATGTGCACGGCCTCGTCGGCCATGGCCACGACGGCCGAGTTGCGGTCGGAGGTCGAGTGGACGGCGACCACCTCGATGCCCAGCTCCCGGCAGGCGCGGGCGATCCGGACGGCGATCTCGCCGCGGTTGGCGATGAGCAGCCGGTCGATCACCGCGCGCCCCCCGCCGGCCGCAGGAGCATGAGGACCTGGTCGTACTCGACCGACTCGGCGTCGCCGACCAGCACGTCGGCCACCACGCCCGCCTCGTCGACGACGATCGGGTTCATCAGCTTCATCGCCTCGACGATCCCGACGGTCTGGCCCGGCTCGACCTCGTCGCCGACCCGGACGAAGGGGTCCGCGCCGGGCGAGGGCGCCGCGTAGAACGTGCCGACCAGGGGGGAGCGGACGGGGGTGCCCTCCGGCTCGGCCGGGGTGGCCGCGGCGGCGGTCGCGGGGACCACCGCGGCGACCGGTGCGACCGCCATGACCGTCCCCTCCGCGGGACCGGTGGCCCACTCGACCTCGACGGCACGGTCGCCGTCGCGGACGGTGAGCCTCCGCAGTCCCGCGGGCAGGTCACGGGCGAGGGCGACGACCTCGTCGTGCAGGTCGCGCACCGCGTCGGGGTCGGGCCCCGCGCTCCGGGTCGAGAGCTCGCTGGCGGCCATCGGTCAGCTCCCCACGGTCTGCAGCGGGCGGCCGTCGTCGCCGCTGATGCGGGCCAGGCGACGGGCACGGGTGTCGAGCAGGGTGGCCGCGTCGAGCCGGCAGACGTCGTCGAGCTCGCGCACCAGCGCCCGGCGCAGCAGGCCGGCCGCGGCCAGCGGGTCGGTGTGCGCACCGCCGGGTGGTTCGGGGACCACCGCGGTGGCGATCCCGGCCGAGCGCAGGTGGGCCGCGCCCAGCCGCATCGCGCGGGCCGCCGTCGGGGCGGCCACCGCCGTCCGCCACAGGATCGCCGCGCACCCCTCCGGGCTGATCACCGACAGGAAGGCGTTCTCCATGACCAGCAGCCGGTCGGAGGTGCACAGCGCCAGCGCGCCGCCGCTGCCGCCCTCGCCGGTGACCACCGAGACCACCGGCACCCGCAGCCGGCTGCTGCGCAGGATCGCCTCGGCGATCGCGTGCGACTGCCCGCGCTCCTCGGCCTCGGGTCCCGGGTGCGCACCGGGGGTGTCGACCAGCGTCACCACCGGCAGGCCGAAGGACTCGGCGTGGTCGAGCAGCCGCAGCGCCTTGCGGTAGCCCTCCGGGTGCGGCATCCCGAAGTTCCGGGCCACCCGCTCGCGGACGGTGTGCCCCTTCTCGTGGCCCAGGACGACGACGCGGCGCCCGCCGATCGAGGCCACCCCGCCCACGACGGCGGGGTCGTCGGCGAAGACCCGGTCCCCGTGCAGCTCGACGAAGTCGTCGAAGGCGGTGTGCAGGTAGTCCAGCGTCGTCGGCCGCTCGGTCACCCGCGCCCGCTGGACGACGTCCCACGGGTCGGCGTCGGCGTCGTCGGTGTCGACGTCGGTGTCGACGTCCTCGTCGGCGTCGGTGTCCGTGTCCTCGGCGCGGTCGGCCGGCGTCGCGGGCCCGGCGCCGTGCAGGGCGAGCAGCCGGACCAGCAGCGGCCGCAGCTCCGCCCGGCTCTCGACCCGGTCGACGAGGCCGTGGCTCATGAGGAACTCGGCGGTCTGGAAGTCGCGGGGGAGCTCGGCGCGGATCGTCTCCTGCACCACCCGCGGCCCGGCGAAGCCGACGTGCGCGCCGCGCTCGCCGACCAGCACCGAGGCCAGCGTGGCGAAGGAGGCCGAGACGCCGCCGTAGGTGGGGTCGGTGAGCACGCACACCGACAGCAGCCCGGCCTCGCGCAGCCGGCCGAAGGCGCAGCTGACCCGGGCCATCTGCAGCAGCGAGAACACGCCCTCCTGCATCCGCGCGCCGCCGCTGGCGCACACGGTGACCAGCGGCAGGCCGCGCTCGAGGGCCAGCTCGGCGGCGCCGCTGACGCGGCGGCCGACCTCGACGCCCATCGAGCCGCCGAGGAAGCCGAAGTCCATGACGGCGAGGACCACCTCGGCGCCGCCGATGCGGGCGGTGCCGACGACGACGGCCTCCGACTCGCCGGAGCGCCGCTCGGCCTCGGCCAGCCGGTCGGGGTAGTCGCGCAGGTCGGTGAAGGCCAGCGGGTCGGGCGTGCTCGGGGCGAAGTACGCCTCGGTCCAGCTGCCGGGGTCGGCGAGCAGGTCGATGCGGGCGCGGGCGCTCAGCCGCAGGTGGTGGTCGCACTCGGGGCAGACGTGCAGGTCCCGGTCGAGTCGCTTGCGGTAGAGCAGCCAGCCGCAGGCGGGACAGGAGACCCACCCGCCCGGGGGCTGCGGCGCGGGGACCGGTGGGACCGGGGTCGCCGAACGTGTCATCAGTTGCCTCCTCGCCACCCGCGCGATCACTCGGGGGACGACGTCCAGTGGTAGAAGCGGCGGGCCATCGCGTCCTGCGGTGAGCGCCAGCCGGGGTCGTAGGCCTCGATGTAGGGCTTGAGGTCCTCGCTGACGGCGCGGAAGGCCGGCAGCGACTGGGCAATGCGCATCGCCTCGGCGGCGGGCCGGTCGAAGTCGACCAGGTGCACGTAGATGCCGTGGAACTGGTAGAGCGAGCGGCGGAGCACCCCGATCTCGTACGGCGCCGACGTCGCGTCGTGGCGGCCGAAGGCGGCGGCCACGTCCTCGGCGTGGTCCGGCGCCATCCGCGCGATGATCATCGTCTGGTCCACGGGACCTCCTCCGTCGTCCGCCACCCGGGGAGCCCGAGGTGGCGTGGGGATGACGCTAGGAACGGTGTGGGCCCCGCCACACCGGCCAGGCGTCGGGAAACGGCGCCCACCCGGCGGGGGAGAGCCCTGCGACCCCGGACGGCGGGAGGGCGCCGGCACCGTCCGGAGGGCCCGGTCGGGTCCGCTCCGAGGAGGGGCAACCCCGACCTGCAGGACGGCGGGTCCCGCTCCGGGGAGGGGTCGCAGGCACGACCCGGGTATGAACTCGCCGCTCGTCCGGGCCCGCGGCGCCGTTCGGGTTGGCCAGCGACCGGGGAACCGCCTAGCTTTCGGCTCCTGACCTGCCAGCTCGCGCCTCGGGCGCCGGAGAGGAGCGGAGCGGATGGGTGGACCGGAGCACGACGTCCCCGGTGCCGTCGTGCCCGGGTCCGGTGCGTCCGCGGCCGGATCGTCCGGGGTCGGCCCGCCGATCCGGGTCCTGGTCTGCGACGGGCACGACGTCCTGCGGCGCGGGCTGCGCACCGTGCTGCGGCGGGCGCCCGACGTCGTGGTCGTGGGCGAGGCCGCCGACGTCGACGAGGCGCTGGCCCTGGCCGCCGGCGTCGCGCCCGACGTCACCCTGCTGGGCCTCGACACCCGGCGGACCGCGGTGCAGGAGCTGGTGCGGACGCTGAGCCGCACGGGCAACCGGGTCGTGCTGCTGGGCGAGGCCGCCGTGAGCAGCGACGTGGTGGAGGTGCTCAAGGCCGGCGCGCGGGGCTACGTGCACGCGGCGGTGAGCTCCCAGCGGCTGGTCGAGGCCGTCCGGGCGGTGGCCCGCGGGGAGACCGTGCTCGACGCGTGCGTCGCCGGCGAGCTGCTGCACCGGCTCGACGGCGACCAGCGGCCGGAGGACGGCCCGGCGCACAACCCGCTCACCGCACGCCAGCAGGCCGTCGCCGAGCTGGTCGCCGAGGGGCTGACCAACGCCGAGATCGCCGACCGGCTCCGGGTGAGCCGGGCGACGGTGAAGGGTCACATCACCGTGGCGCTGCGCCGGCTCGCCCTCCGTGACCGCACGCAACTCGCCATCCACGTGCACAGAGCGTCACGACGCGGTGGCGGCGCGAACGTCCTGCCCGCGGAGGGCTGAAGGGGTCGCGCGTCGGCATCCGTGGTGGTACACCGCTTGCTCGACGGATCCTGGACGAACGCTGTGAGAAAACTGCGCACGACATGGTCGTGCACCGTTACCCTCGGTGGGGTCCGGAGAAGACGGACGGGTGTCGGAGGGGTCGGCGTCGAGGCGCGGGGGGAGCGTCGAGCCGTCGGGGGGACGACATGGACCACGAAGGACTCGCACCGGACACGACGATCGCGGGGCTGCGCCAGCGCGGTCCCGGCCAGACGGGTGGGCGACCCACCCCGCACGAGGTGGCCCGGCCGCCTGCACCACGGGTCGCGGGGCCGCAGGGACCGGTGCGGCCCGCCCCGATCCGTCCGATCGCCGGGCGGCCGCCGACGAGCCTGGTCTGCGTGCTGCTCTGCGAGGACCAGGAGGTCTTCCGGATCGGCATGCGCGAGGTGCTGGAGGCGCAGCCGGACATGGCCGTGGTGGCCGAGACCACGCACCTGCCCGAGGCGCTCGAGGCGGCCGACGAGTGCCGCACGCAGGTCGTCGTCGTCCGCCAGGGGCTGGTGGCCGGCGCGGCACTGCCGCTGCTGCGCACGCTGTGCCGGCGCGACACCGCGGTGCTCGTGCTCGCCGAGCCGGGGACGGAGTCCGAGCCGGAGGTCGTGGAGATCCTGCAGGCCGGCGTCCGCGGCTACCTGCCGCGCCGGTCGGACGCGCAGCGGCTGGTCGACGGGGTGCGGGCGCTGGCCCGGCACGAGGCCGCGCTGGACCCGGCGGCCACCGACCAGCTCGTGCAGTACCTGACCGACCCGCAGGCCCGCCCGGCGCCGGCGGTGCGCCCGCTGGACCGGCTCACCGAGCGCCAGCGCGAGGTCGCCGAACTGGTCGCGCAGGGGCTGAGCAACGAGGAGATCGCCTCGCGGCTGTTCCTCAGCCTGGCGACGGTCAAGAGCCACCTGACCGCCTCGATGCGCCGCCTGGACGTCCGCACCCGCACGCAGCTGGCCATCCTGGTCAACCGCGACTCCTCACCCGCCGCCTGAGGACGGTCCCCGCCGGCTGCCGGGCGCGTCCTCCGGAGGTCGCGCCCGGCCTCGTCCGGAGGTCGCGGCCGGCCGCATCGGTTGGAGAGTCGTACCGACTGCGCTAGGGTCTCGAGTCGTCGGTTGGAGATCCCAACCGAGAACCTGGGGAGGACCCGTGGACGCCGACACCGCCGTGCTCGACCCGCCCGCCCGCCTGCTCTCGTTCGACCCGACCTGGCGGTCGTTCACCGACACCCAGGGCGGGCTCGTGGTGGGGCACCTGCTGACCGCCGCGGCCGCGGCGACCGGAGCGGCCCCCCGGGCGGTGACCGCACACCTGCTGGCCGGGGTCGCGGCGGACACCGCGGCCGCCGTCGAGGTGGTCCCCGACCGGGCCGGCACCACCGGCAGCGTGCGGGCCACCCTGAGCCAGGAGGGGCGGGTGCGCGCGGTCGCCCAGGTGCTCACGCTCGCGCGCCCCGTCTCCCCGGTCAGCGAGGCGGTGCCGCCGGACCCGGGGCCGACCGTCCGCGAGGGCGTGCCCTTCGCGCTGCCACGCGAGTTCGTGCCGGTCGCCGACCACACCGAGATCCGCGCCCTGGGTGCCTCCCGCCCGCTCGCCGGGGGCCCGCAGCCGCGGCTGCACGCCTGGGTGCGCGTCGACGGCGACCTCGAACCGCTGGTCCAGCTCGGCGTGCTCGCCGACGCGCTGCCGCCGGCGCTCTTCGCCGTCCGCACCACCCCGGCGGTGATGCCGACGGTGGAGCTGACCGCGCACCTCGCCGGCCCGCCGCCCGCGACCGGTGAGTGGGTGCGCGTCGACCAGCGGCTGGCCGACGCCGACGCCGACGTCGCGGTGGACGACGCCGAGCTGCGCGCGGTGGACGGTGCCCTGGTGGCGCGGGTCCGCCAGACCCGCCGCCTGCTCGCGCGCTGAGCACGTCCCTGGGGAGGCGCCTCAGCCGAGGCCGCCGCGGGCGACGAGCTGGCGGGCGATGACGTCGCGCTGGATCTCGTTGGTGCCCTCGCCGACGATCATCAGCGGCGCGTCGCGGAAGTAGCGCTCGACGTCGAACTCCGTGGAGTAGCCGTGGCCGCCGTGCACGCGGATGGCGTCGAGTGCCACCTTCACCGCCGTCTCGGAGGCGAACAGCTTGGCCATGCCGGCCTCCAGGTCGCAGCGCCGCCCGGTCTCGTACCGCTCGGCGGCGTGCCGCACGAGCTGCCGGGCGGCGGTGAGCGAGGTGGCCATGTCGGCGAGCAGGTTGCCCACGGACTGGTGCTGCCAGATGGGCCGGCCGAAGCTCTCCCGCTCCTGGGCGTAGCGCAGCGCGTCGTCGAAGGCGGCCTGCGCGACGCCGACGGCGCGGGCGGCCACCTGGATCCGGCCGGTCTCCAGGCCGGTCATCATCTGCGCGAAGCCCCGGCCCTCCTCGCCCCCGAGGACGGCGTCGGCCGGCGCGCGGTACCCGTCGAAGACCAGCTCGCAGCTCTCCACGCCCTTGTAGCCGAGCTTGGGCAGGTCCTTCGACACGGTCAGGCCCGGGCCGTGCTCGACCAGCAGCACCGACACGCCGCGGTGTCGCGGCTGCGCGTCCGGGTCGGTCTTGCACAGCAGCGCGATGAGCTGCGAGCGGCGCGAGTTGGTGATCCACGTCTTCGCGCCGTCGACCACCCACTCCCCGCCGTCGCGCCGCGCGACGGTCCGCATCGCCTGCAGGTCCGACCCGCCGCCGGGCTCGGTGAGCGCCATCGTGGCCCGCACCGCGCCGGTGGCCATCGCGGGCAGCCAGCGGTCCTGCTGCTCACGGGTGCCGAAGGCGACCAGCAGCTTGGCGACGACGGTGTGCCCGCCCATGGCGCCGGCCAGCGACATCCACCCGCGGGCCAGCTCGGCGGTGACCTCCGCGTAGCAGGGCATGGACACCGGCGCCTCGCCCCACGGCTCCGGGACCGCCAGGCCGAAGACGCCGAGCTCCTTCATCCGCTGGACCAGCGCCTCCGGGTAGGTGTCGGAGTGCTCGAGCTCGCGCACCACCGGCCGCACCTCGCGGTCGACGAAGGTCCGCACCGTGTCGACGACGGCCTGCTCCTCGGTGCTCAGCACGGTCACCGGTCCCCTCCCGTGAGCAGTGCGGTGCCGGTGACGGAGGACGGCGCGCCCGCCGCGGCGGCGGAGAGCTCCAGCCGGTCGCCGTCGGCCCGGCCCACGGCGCGCACCGGCGTCCCCGCGTACGCCGGCCGGGTCAGCCGGTGGGCGAAGGAGGCGACGGCGCGGTCGCGGGTGTGCCGCCGCGGGACCTCGAGCAGCAGCAGCGCGAGCAGCGGACCGTGCACGACGAGCCCCGGGTGACCCTCGACCCGCGTCGCGTAGGGGTGGTCGTAGTGGATGCGGTGCGCGTTGTAGGTCAGCGCGCTGAAGCGGAAGAGCACCGCCTCGTCGGGCCGCAGCTCGACCGCCGGGCCGTCGCCGCCGGGCGCGGGGGTCCCCGTCCCGGCCGGTGCGGGGGAGGAGCCGGCCTCCTGGGACCGGTAGACGACGTCCTGCTCCTCGATGAGCAGCAGCCGGCCGTCCTCCCGGTACTCGCTGCGCACGGTGACCAGCAGCATCGGGCCGCTGCGCCCGCTGCGGGGCTCGCACCGGGCCAGCCCGGAGGTGCGGGTGACGGTGCTGCCCACGCGCAGCGGTGCGGTGACCTCCAGCCGCCCGCCGGCGATCATCCGGCGCCGGTGGGGGATCGGCGGCAGGAAGGCGCCGGCGCGGGGGTGGCCGTCCTCGCCGAGGTCGGCGGTGGCCGGGTGGTCGAGGAAGGCGAACCAGTGCCAGCCCGGGGGCAGCGGGTCCCCGTCGGCCAGCGGCGGGGCGGGCTGGTCGAGCAGCGCGGCGAACGCGGCGGCCGGACCCGCCCCGATGCGGGCGGTGGCGGTCACCGGCCCGGGCGACCAGCCCTCGACGGCGGAGGCGAGGAGCGTCACCGGGCCATCCTGCCGCCTGTGAGCCGGGACGCACCGGGGAATGGTCCGAGCCCGGCCGGTGTCGCAACCCCCGTGGACCTCTTCTCACCCGTGGCCCTGGGCGACGTCGAGCTGGCCAACCGCGTCGCGATGGCGCCGCTGACCCGCATGCGGTCGGGCCGGGCCGGCGTCCCCGGTGACCTCGTCGTCGACTACTACGCGCAGCGCGCCTCGCTCGGCCTGATCGTCACCGAGGGCACCTACCCGCACATCGAGGGCAAGGCGTTCGTCGGGCAGCCCGGCCTCGTCACCGACGAGCAGGTGGAGGGCTGGCGCCGCGTCGCCGACGCCGTCCACGCCCGCGGCGGCAGGCTGTTCGCGCAGGTCATGCACGGCGGCCGGGTCACCCACCCCGACGTCAACGGCGGCCACCGCGTCGTCGCACCGAGCGCCCTGGCGATCGACGGCGCCGGGCACACCGAGAAGGGCAAGCAGCCCTACCCGGTGCCGCACGCGCTGACCACCGACGAGGTGCGCGCGACCGTGCAGGACTTCGTGCGCGCCGCGCAGCGCGCCGTCGAGGCCGGCCTGGACGGCGTGGAGATCCACGGCGCCAACGGCTACCTGCTGCACGAGTTCCTGTCGCCGACGTCCAACGTGCGCGACGACGAGTACGGCGGCTCGCCGGAGAACCGAGCCCGCGTCGTCGTCGAGGTCGTCACCGCGGTGGCCGAGGCGATCGGCCCCGGCCGCGTGGGCCTGCGGATCTCGCCCGAGCACGACATCCAGGACGTCCTGGAGACCGACCGCGACGACGTCCTCGCCACCTACGGCACCCTCCTCGACCGGCTGCGCCCGTTGGGGCTGGCCTACCTGTCGGTGCTGCACCGCGAGCCGGCCGGCGACCTGGTGCAGGAGCTGCGCCGGCGCTTCGACGGGCCGCTGATGGTCAACAGCGGTTTCGGCTCGGTGACCACCCGCGACGAGGCCGTGGCGCTCGTCGACTCCGCGCACGCCGACGTCGTCGCCGTCGGCCGGGCGGTCATCGCCAACCCCGACCTGGTGGAGCGCTGGGCCGGGCAGCACCCGGAGAACGAGCCGAGGGCGCACCTGTTCTACGCGCCGGGTGCCGAGGGCTACACCGACTACCCGGCGCTGCGCGCCGGCTGACGTCCGCCACCGCGCGCGGGGACGGCGTCCCTCGCCCCGTCAGGAGGCGAGGGACGCCGCGGTGAGCACCGTGCCGGCGTCGGCGAGGGCGTCCGCGGGCGCCGGGCGGCCGAAGAGCCAGCCCTGGCCGTCGTCCACGCCGAGCGAGCGCAGGACGGCGTGCTCGGCCGGGGTCTCCACCCCCTCCGCGACGACGACGACGCCGACGCCGTGGGCGAAGTCGACCAGCGAGCGGGCGAGCCGGGCGAGGACCGGGTCGGCGTCGACGCCGCTGACGATGCTGCGGTCCATCTTGAGGACGTCGGGGGCGGTCACCACGATGTGCCGCAGGCTGGAGAAGCCGGCGCCGACGTCGTCGATGGCCAGCCGCATGCCGGCCGCGCGCAGCGGGGCCAGGGCGGCGTCGAGGGCGGTGTAGTCCTCGACCGGGTCGTGCTCGGAGAGCTCCAGGACGACGCGGTGCAGCGGCAGCCGGGCGAGCAGGTCGCCGCAGGCCGGCGTCAGCAGGGTCTGCGGCGAGACGTTCATCGACACGTACCCGGACACCCGGTCGAGCAGCGCGGCGGCGCGGGCCAGGGCGAGCAGCTCGAGGCGGTCGCCCTCGCCGACGCTGTGCGCCTCCTCGAAGACGACGTCGGGCGCGCGGCCCCACTCGGCGGGGAAGCGGCTGAGGGCCTCGGCGCCGACGCGGGCGCCGGTGCGCACGTCGACGATCGGCTGCAGCAGCACCTGCGGGCCGCCTCCGGCCACGACCGAGGCGAGCCGGTCGTTGATCTCGGCCTGCCGCTGGGCCCGGCGGACCTCCGGCTCGATGACCAGGGCCGCAGCGTCGGCGAGCACCTCGACGAGGGCCTGGTCGCGCGGGGACACCTCGGGGTCGGTGGCCAGGCCGAAGGCGCAGAAGGTGCCGTAGACCGCCCCGTCGCTGAGCACGACGGGCGCGCTGACGTGCGCGCGGATCTGCGGCAGGTCGCCCGGGTGCAGGCGCACGGCCTCCGGGACGCGGCGGACGTCGGGGATGACGCGCGGCAGGCGCCCCTCGACCACGGCCAGGCAGAAGCCGCTGTCGCGGGGGCCCGAGTAGCCGGCGCGGAACTCCGGCACCGCGGAGTCGGCGACCTGCACGGTCCGGGCGGTGTCGTCGATCCGGCTGAGGAACGCGACGCTGAGGTCGAGCTTGCTGCGCGCCGTCCGCAGCAGCCGTTCGACCTGTCGCGCGGCCTCCGAGCACTCCAGCAGCACGCGTCCTCCCCCGTGGACGTCCCTGTCCCCCGACCGGCACCGTGTGTCGCCGGGACCACTCCGGCAGACGGAACCGTTCCGCTCATCATCCACGAGGGGTGATGCGGAACTCACTGTGCGGTATCGAAGGCGTCTTGTCTCGCCGTCCCCGGCGTGCCGCCCGCGCCACGCCGGGGAGGTTCCGCGTCTCAGCCCGGGGGCCGCAGACCCTCGGCGGCCTCGGCGAGGGTCGCCGTGAGCCCGTCCGGGTCGGTGGAGACCGCGGCCAGCGTGCGCGCGGCGAGCTCGCACCACGCGTCCTCGAGGGCGGGCAGGAGGGACCGGGCGCGGTCGGACAGCTCGACGATGGTCGCCCGGCCGTCCGTGGGGGAGGGCCGGCGGACGACGAGCCCGGCGGCCTCCAGCCGGCGGACGCTGCCGGTGATCGTGGGGGGCTCGCAGCCGCTGGCCGCGGCGAGCTGCGCCTGGGTGCGCGGGCCGGAGGCGTGCAGCTCGAGGAGCAGCACCTCCTGTCCCGGGTGCAGGCCGAGCGGTGCCAGCAGCTGCGCCGCGGCGGCCCGGTGGCGCATCGCGAGCGTGCGGACGGCGTCGTTGACCTGCTTGGCGCGGGCGAAGTCCACGGGCGACCCCTCTTGCCGTCGAATGGTTAGGCGCCTAACCTCTTGCATCTCGTTAGGAGCCTAACGAACCGGATGCGAAGGAGCGTGCCATGACCACCTCGACCACCTCGCCGACCCCCGTGCGACGGCGCCTGGCCCCGGGTCCCGCGGCCCTGACCGTGCTCGCCGGTGCGGCCGCCGCAGCGCTCGTGTGGGTGGTGGCGGTGCCGCTCCTCGGCGCCGACGTCCGGGTCGCGACGGGTGGGCAGGCGCAGGAGCCGGGGCCGGGCGCCGTCGTCGCGGCCGCCGTGGTGGCCGGGCTCCTGGGCGCGGCGCTGCTCGGCGTCCTCCTGCGGTCCGCCCGCCGCCCGGTGCCCGTGTGGCGCGCCGTGGCACTCACGGTCCTGGTGCTGTCCCTCGGCGGGCCGCTGTCGTCGGGGCAGGACACGACGTCGGTCGCCGTCCTGGTGACGCTGCACCTCGCCGTCGCCGCGGTGCTGGTCCCGCTGCTGCCCCGGGCCGTGCG
Source organism: Geodermatophilus dictyosporus (assembly GCF_900115505.1). Classification (GTDB taxonomy): domain Bacteria; phylum Actinomycetota; class Actinomycetes; order Mycobacteriales; family Geodermatophilaceae; genus Geodermatophilus; species Geodermatophilus dictyosporus. Next base: position 252,566 of record NZ_FOWQ01000007.1, read on the forward strand.
GTGACCGCGGGGACGAGCGGAGGCGCCCGCTTCAGCGACGCCGAGCTGGGCTACCTGCTCGGCGAGCGGCGGCTCGGCCGGCTGGCCACCGCGGACGCGTCGGGGCAGCCGCACGTCGTGCCGGTGGGCTGGGCCTACAACGCCGAGCTGGGCACGATCGACGTCACCGGCCGGCGGTTCGCGGCCACCCGGAAGTACCGGGACGTGCAGGCCAACCCGCGCGCCGCCTTCGTGGTCGACGACGTCCTGCCGCCCTGGCGTCCGCGCTCGGTGGTGGTGCAGGGCGACGCCGAGCCGGTCGAACCGGCCGACGGCGAGGCGCTGATCCGCATCCACCCGCGGACGATCGTCTCCTGGGGCCTGGACGGCTGACTCCTCGCCGGACCGGACACCCGTGCCCGGCCCTCCCGATCCCGGCGAGGGGGCCGTGCGCGGGTGCTCGGGCCCGCCGGAGACGCCCGGCGGCGGGCATCCTGGGCGGGGGAGGTGTCGCATGGACCTCGACGACGTGGTGCCGGTGGCCGACCACGTCACCCGCCAGTCGCGGGTGATCGACGCGCCGCCGTCCGTGGTGTGGGAGGAGCTCCACCGGCTGCGGCTCTCGTCGCTGCCGGTCACGCTGCTGCTCGGCGCCGCGCGGGCCCTGCCGGTGCTGCTGACGGGCAGGGGACGCCGGCGGGGCGGCCTGGACCGGACCCTCCTCGACGTGGTGCCCATCCCGGAACTGGCGTCCGACCCGCCCTCGCACGTCGTCTTCGGCGGCGTGCTGCAGGCCTGGCGGCCGGCCGGTGGCAAGCGCCCGCCCGTCCTCGACGCGGCCGGCGTCCGGGAGTGGGCCGAACCGGGCTGGGTGAAGGTCGGCATGGAGTTCCGGCTGACGCCGGCGCTCGGGGGCACGCGGCTGAGCTGCGAGACGCGGGTGGTCGCGACCGACGCGGGGACGCGGCGGCGCTTCGGCCTCTACTGGCTCGCCGTCCGGCCGGGGAGCTCGGCCATCCGGTGGGAGCTGCTCACCGCCGTCGCCGTGCGGGCGGAGGCGCGCGCCGGGTAGGGGTCCGGCATGCCCTGGACCGAGCGCGACGTCCCCGACCTCACCGGACGCACGGCGGTGGTGACCGGCGCGAACGGCGGCCTGGGCCTGCAGACGGCGTTGGCGCTGGCAGGCGCCGGCGCCCACGTGGTGCTGGCCGCCCGGGACCCGGCCAGGACCGGGGCCGCGGTGGCGCGGATCCGGCTGAGCGCCCCGTCGGCGTCGCTGGAGGCGGTGCCGCTGGACCTCGGCGACCTGTCCTCGGTGGCGGCCGCCGCGCGCTCGGTGCTGGACCGGCACGAGCGGGTGGACCTGCTGGTCGACAACGCGGGCGTCATGGCGGTGCCGCGGCGGACGACGGCCGACGGCTTCGAGGAGCAGTTCGGCGTCAACCACCTGGGGCACTGGGCGCTGACGGCGCACCTGCTGCCGGCGCTGCTGCGGGCACCGGCGGCGCGGGTGGTGACGGTGACCAGCACGGCGCGGCACCGGGCCCGGCGGCTGGACCCGGCCGACGTCCACCTCGAGCGGGGCTACGGGGCGTGGAGCGCGTACGCGCGGTCGAAGATGGCCAACCTGCACTTCGGCCTCGGCCTGCAGCAGCGGTTCGCCGCCGCCGGCGTGGCGGCGGCCAGCCTGCTCGCGCACCCGGGCCTGACGAACACCGACCTGCAGGCCCGCGCGGTCCGCGAGGGCGGCGCCGGCCAGCTCGGGCCGGTGTTCGAGCTGCTCACCGCGCGGTCGGGGACGTCGCCGTTCGAGGGCGTCCGGCCGCAGCTGCGGGCCGCCACCGACCCGCGGGCCCGGGGCGGGGAGCTGTACGCCCCCCGGTACGGCTCCCGCGGCCCCGCCGTCCGGCGGCCGGTGCTGCGGCGCTGGCGGCTGCAGGAGCAGATCGACGTCCTGTGGCGGGTCTCCGAGCGGGAGACCGGCATCCCGTTGGAGGTCGCGTGACCCTCCGGCTCAGCCCTCCAGCAGGCCCGCCTCGTGGGCGAGGATGGCGGCCTGCGTGCGGTTGGCCAGGTCGAGCTTGGCCAGCAGCCGGGAGACGTAGGTCTTCACGGTCGCCTCGCTGACGAACAGCCGCCCGGCCAGCTCGGCGTTGGACCCCCCGCTGCCCAGCAACTGCAGCACCTCGCGCTCGCGCTCGGACAGGCCCTGGATCCGGCGCAGCGCCTGCGCCCTGCGCGGCGCGGCCCGCCGGTCGACGTAGGACTCGATGAGCGCGGCCGTGACCTTCGGCGACAGCGTCGCGGTGCCGTCGGCCACCGCCCGGACCGCGGCGGCGATCTCCCGCGGCGGGGTGTCCTTGAGCAGGAAGCCCGCGGCCCCGGCGGCCAGCGCCGCGTACACGTACTCGTCGGCGTGGAAGGTCGTGAGGACGGCGACCTGCGGCGGATCGGGCAGCGCGAGGATCTCGCGGGTCGCCGCCAGCCCGTCCTTGCGCGGCATCCGGATGTCCATGAGGACGACGTCGGGCCGCAGCTCCTGCACGGCGCGCACCGCGGCGAGCCCGTCGCCGGCCTCCCCCACCACGGTGAGGTCGCCGGCCGCCTCGAGCACGGTCCGCAGCCCGAACCGCACCAGCTCCTCGTCGTCGACGAGCAGGACCGAGATCGTCACGCCGGGATCACCGCCTCGACCCCGAAGCCGCCGTCCAGGCGGCGCTCCGTGCGCAGCCGGCCGTCCAGCGTGCGCACCCGCTCGCTGAGCCCGACGAGGCCGAAGCCACCGCCGGAGCCCGGGCCGGCGGGCTCGGTCGGCGTCCCGTTGACCACGCGGACGACGAGCCGGCCGGGCTCCCGGGTCACGTCGACGTGCACCGGGGCACCGGGCGCGTGCTTGCCGGCGTTGGTCAGCGCCTCCTGCACGATGCGGTAGGCCGCCCGGGAGACGGCGGGCTCGACCGGGGCGGCGTCGGCCGCGGGACCGGTCAGCTCGACCACCATCCCGGCGGCGCGGCACTCCTCCACCAGGCGCCCGAGGTCGTCGAGGCCGGGCTGCGGGGTGAGCGGCGCGGCGTCGTCGTCCCCGGCGCGCAGGACGCCGACCGCCTGCCGCAGCTCGTCGAGCGCCTGCCGGCCGGCCAGCTGCACGTGGCAGGCGAGCTGCTCGACCCGCTCCCGGTCGGCGGCAGCCACCTCGATGGCGCCGGCCTGGAGCACCATGAGGCTCACCCGGTGACCCACGGCGTCGTGCATCTCCCGGGCGATGCGGGCGCGCTCGGCGGCGATCGCCTCGCGCGCGAGCAGCTCCCGCTCGGCCTCGGCCCGCTCGGCGCGCTCGGTGAGCGCCGTCATCAGGTCGGCGCGGGCACGCACCCAGGCGCCGATGGTCCCGGGCAGCAGGACGACGAACGCGACGCCCGCCAGCCCGCCGACGACGTCGCCGATCGAGTGGCCGGTCCAGAGCTGGCTGACGGCGACCGACCCGGCGACGCCGGCGACGGCCCGGGCGGGCCAGCCGCCGGTGTAGCGGCCCACCGCGTAGGCGCCGAGCGGGATCGCACCGCCGATGGCCGGGGCGACGGCGCCCACCGCGGCGGCGGCGAGGAAGGGGACCAGCGGTGCCCGCCGGCGCAGGAAGAGCAGCAGCAGGCCGACGCCGATCGACGCCGCGGCCGTGACGGAGAGGGGCACCGGGGCGGGGCCGGACGTCCACTCGATCGCGCCGACGCTGAACGCGCCGAGGACGGCGAGGAGCACCTCGAACCACACACCGCGCGCGGAGAGGCCCGGCCGCAGCCGCGCGCGGAGCCCCATGGCGCAGCAGCGTAGGACGGTGGTCCGGTCGCGCGGGTCGGCCGCGGGACGACTGCCGACGTCGACTTTCGGATGACCGGGACGAGACCTCCGACCAGCGCGTTCGAAGCTCCCGGCTGACGCGGAAGAGGAGCCCGCCGCGGTTCTCTGTGCGTCACCACCACAGCAGGACGAGGCGAGGAGCTCGGCGATGATCACGGTCAGCGGACTGACCAAGGACTACGGCGGCCGGAGGGTCGTCGACGAGGTGTCGTTCGAGCTGGAGCCCGGCACGGTGACCGGCTTCCTCGGCCCCAACGGCGCCGGCAAGAGCACCACGATGCGGATGGTCACCGGGCTGGTGCCCGCGTCGTCCGGCACCGCGCTGGTGGCCGGCCGGCCCTACACGTCGCTGCCCAACCCGGGGGCGGTCATGGGCACCCTGCTCGACGCCGCCGCGGTGCACCCCGGACGCACCGGGCGGACGCACCTGCGGCTGCTGGCCTCGACCATCGGTGTCCCGGCTCCGCGGGTCGACGAGGTGCTGGAGATGGTCGACCTCACCGCCGCGGGCGGTCGCCGGATCGGCGGCTACTCGCTGGGGATGCGGCAGCGGCTCGGGATCGCGGCGGCGCTGCTGGCCGACCCGCCGGTGCTCATGTTCGACGAGCCGGCCAACGGCCTGGACCCGGAGGGCATCCGCTGGATGCGCGACCTCCTGCGCGGCCACGCGGCCCGCGGCGGCACGGTGCTGCTGTCGAGCCACCTGCTCGGCGAGGTCGAGCACACCGTCGACCGCCTGCTGGTCATCGGCTCCGGCCGGATCGTCGCCGACGGCCCGATCCACGAGCTCCTGGCCGGCGACGGGACGGCGGTGCGGCCGGCCGACGCAGCGTCCTTCGAGCCGGCGCTCAGGGCCGCCGGGCTCGAGGTCCAGCACCGCGACGGCGGCGTCCTCGTCGTCCCGGGTGCCTCGCCGGACCGGATCGGCGCCCTGGCGGCCGCCGGTGGCCACGCCCTGGTCGACCTGCGGCCCTCCGAGCAGGGCCTGGAGGAGCTGTTCTTCCAGCTCACCGACGCGTCATGACCGCCACCACGACCACCCCGCGCACGACCACCCCGCACACGACCACCCCGCGCACGACCACTCCGCCCCGAGAGGCACCTGACATGAGCACCACCACCGCCCCGGCCACCGCCACCGCCGTCGTCCCGGCCCCCGCGTCGACCGCCCGCCGGACCGGGCCCTCCTTCCCGGCGCTGACCGGCCTGGAGGTCCGCAAGTCCCTGTCCACCCGCTCCGGCAGGTCGGTGGCCGCGCTGGCCGTGCTGGTCGGCCCGCTCGGCGTCCTCCTGGCCACCACGACCAGCGGCGGCGCGGTCGCCGCCGCGATGGCCCTCGGGATCATGGGCATGCTCATCGCCCTGGTCCTGCTCGCCCTCGGCGTCCTCTCGACGGCGGGGGAGTGGACGCACCGGAGCGTGCAGACGACCTACCTGCTCGTCCCCCGGCGCGGGCGGGTGCTGGCCGCGAAGGCCGCGGCCATGGCGCTGCTCGGCCTGGTGCTCGCGTCCGTGGGTGTCGGGCTGGCCGTGGGGGCGCTCGCCCTGTTCACCACCGGCGTGACCTGGTTCGCGGCCGGTCAGGCCGTGGCCGCGGTGATCGCCTCCGGGGCGGCGTTCACGGTCATCGGCGCCGGGATCGGTGCGGCGGTCGGCAACTCGGCCGCGGCGCTGACCGGGACCTACCTGACGGTGCTCGGCATCCTGCCGGTGCTGAACTCGGTGGAGCCGGAGATCGCCGCCAGGCTCGACCCGGCCGGCGCGGTCGTGACGCTGGCGCAGCACGGGGCGGCGACCACGCCGATCGCGGTGATCGCCGGCTGGGTGGTCGTCTCCACAGTCACCGGGGTGCTCGTCACCCGTCGCCGCTCGGTGGCCTGACCCGCACGACCACCACCCGCTGACGGCCCTCTCGATCCCATCGAGGGGGCCGTCAGCGTGTGCTCGTCAGTCCCGGCGGCGGCCGAGGAGCCAGCCGACGACGACGCCGAGCAGCGTGAGGCCGGCGCCGCCGGCCGCGCCGACGGCCAGGGTCCGCAGGTCGGAGGACGGCGCGGCGGCCGCCGTACCGGTGGACACCTGCGGCGCCGGCACGGGAGCGGCGGCCGGAGCCGGTGCCGCGGCGTCCGTGGAGCTCACCGCGGCGGCCGAGGGGCGGGGCGCCGCGGCACCGGTCAGCTCGGCGTCGACGGCGGTGAAGAACTGGCCGGCCATGCGCTTGGCGACGCCGGTGATCATCCGCTGGCCCACCCCGGCCACCGGCCCGCCGACCACCGCGTCGGCCGAGTAGGTGAGCGTCGTCGTCCCCTCGTCGGACGGCGTCAGCTCGATCGTCACGGTCGCCCGGACGTTGCCCGGCGCCCCGGCCCCGGACGCGTGCATGACGTAGGACCGCGGCGGCTGCTGGTCGGACAGCCGCACCTCTCCCGCGTAGGTGCCCTTGACCGCGCCGACGCCCACCGCGACGTCCACGCGGTAGGAGTCCTCGCCCACCCGCGACAGCGACAGGCACCCCGGGATCGTCCGCGCGAGCACCTCCGGGTCGGTCAGCACCCGCCAGACGTCGTCCTGGCTCCCGTGCAGCACCGCCGAGCCGTCGAGGTTCACGCCGTCGCTCCCGTCCTGCGGGCGGACGCCGCCGTCCGCTCCGCCGTGTCGTCCCGCACCAGGTCGTAGAGCTCCGACGGCGAGATCGGCATCGCCGCGACCCGCCGGCCCACCGCGTCCTCGATCGCCGAGGCCAGCGCCGCCGACCCCGGGATGACCCCGGCCTCGCCGGCGCCCTTGATGCCCAGCGGGTTGAGCGGCGAGGGGGTCTGCTGGTGGTCGATGACCACGTCGGGCACCTCGGAGGCGTAGGGCACGAGGAAGTCCATGAACGAGGCGTTCTGCAACTGCCCGTCGGCGTCGTAGGCCATCCGCTCGTACAGCGCCCCGCCCACGCCCTGCGCGACGCCGCCGTGCACCTGCCCCTCGACGATCATCGGGTTCACCACGTTGCCGCAGTCGTGCACCACGGCGTACTGGACGACGTCGATCTCCCACGTCTGCGGGTCGATCTCCACCACCGCGGCGTGCGCGCCCGAGGCGAACGTCGAGCGCAGCGGCGAGTAGTAGTCGCGGTGCTCCAGGCCCGGCGCGTCACCGGGGGCCACCGGCGGCTTCGTGTCGTCGTGGGTGGCGAACTGCGTCGCCTGCTTGGCCGCCTCGTCGAAGGCGTAGCGCAGCGGGTTGGACAGGACGGCGACCGTCCGCAGCGGGATCGACGCCCCCGGCGTCCCCTTCACCTGGACGAGGCCCTCGTCGATCTCGAGGTCCGACGGGTCGGCCTCCAGGACCTCGGCGGCGATCCGCAGCGCCTTCTCGCGCACGCCGCGGGCCGCCAGCGCCACCGCGTTGCCGCTCATCACCGCCGCCCGCGAGGCGAACGTGCCCACCGCGTAGCCGAAGCGGCGGGTGTCCCCGGTGTGCACCTCGACGTCCTCCATCGGCACCCCGAGCTCGGAGGCGACGATCTGGGCGAACACGGTCTCGTGGCCCTGGCCCTGCGAGGTCAGCCCGGTGGAGACCAGCACCTTGCCGCTGCCGAGCACCTGCACGTGCCCGCCCTCGTAGGGGCCCGGCCCGGTGCCCTCGACGTAGAGCGCCATCCCGGCGCCGAGCAGCTTCCCGCGCCCGGTCGCCTCCGCCCGGCGCTCCTCCACCGACTCCCAGCCCACCAGCGCGGTCAGCTTCTCCAGCAGCCCCGGGTAGTCGCCGGAGTCGTAGACCACCGGCCGGCCGTCCTGGAACGTCAGGTGGTGGTCGTAGGGGAACTGGTCGGGCGTGATCAGGTTCCGCCGGCGGACCTCGGCGCGGTCGAGGCCCAGGGAGTCGGCGATGCGGTCCATCGTCCGCTCCATCGCGAAGCAGCCCTGCGGCCGCCCCGCGCCGCGGTAGGGCGTGACGATGACGGTGTTCGTGTACAGGCTCTCGACCACCACCCGGTACACCGGGATCACGTACGGGCCGACCAGCTGGGTCGCCGTGATGATCGGCACGATGATCCCGTACGGCGTGTAGGCGCCGTTGTCGTGCCAGACGTGCACGTCGAGCGCGGTGAGGCGGCCGTCGTCGTCGAACCCGACGGTGACCTGCTGCCGCTGCCCGCGCTCGTGCGCGCTGGACACGAAGTGCTCGCGGCGGTCCTCGGCCCACTTGACCTCGCGGCCCAGCCGCATGGCCGCCATCGGCACCAGCAGCTCCTCGGGCCACGGGTGCACGATCTTGACGCCGAAGCCGCCGCCGACGTCGGGCGCGATGACCTCGACCCGGTCCAGCGACAGCTCCAGCTTCGCCGCGATCGCCGCGCGCACCGACGTGGAGGCCTGGGTGCTCGAGTAGACGCGCAGGCTGCCGTCGTCGGGGTCCCAGCGGGCGTGCACGCCCTTGCCCTCCAGCGGCGTGCAGGCGCTGCGCTCGATGGTCTGGGTGAAGGTCAGGGTGTGCGGCGAGGCGGCCAGCGCGGGCTCGACGTCGCCGGTCTCCTGGTGGTGCCGGGCGGCGACGTTGTCCGGGACGTCCGGGTGGACGCACGACTCGGCGGCGCGGGCGGTGTCGATGCCGACGACGACCGGCAGCTCCTCGTAGCTGACGACGATCCGCTCGGCGGCGTCCTCGGCCACGTACCGGTCGGTGGCCACGACCATCACCACCGGCTCGCCGACGTGGTTCACCACGCCGTCGGCCAGCGGGTGGCCGGTGCGCGGCGCGTGCAGCTGCGGGTGCGGGATGAGCACCGGCAGCGGCTCGGCCATCGGGCCGGTGAGGTCCTCGTAGGTGTAGATGGCGACCAGGCCCTCGACGTCCAGCGCTCCCTCGACGTCGACGTCGGTGATGCGCGCGTGCGCGTGCGGGCTGCGCACGAAGGCCGCGGCCAGTGCGCCGGCCCCGATGTCGTCGAGGTAGCGGCCCCTCCCGGTGATCAGCCGGGCGTCCTCGCGCCGGCGGACCGGCTCGCCGAACAGCTTCGTGGTCACCGGGCGTCCTCGCGCATGGTCGCGGCCGCGTGCCGGACGGCCTTCTTGATGTTGGCGTAGCCGGTGCACCGGCAGAGGTTGCCGCCGACGAGCTCGTCGACCTCCTCCTCGGTGATCTCCTGCGCCGCGTCCCGGGCCTCCAGCCCCGCGGCGATGGTCACCAGGAACCCCGGGGTGCAGTAGCCGCACTGCAGCGCGTGGCACTCGCGGAAGGCCTCCTGCACCGGGTGCAGCACCTGGCCGCCCCGGTGGTCGTCGCGGGCCAGGCCCTCCACGGTGGTCACCGCCGCGCCGTCCACCTGCACGGCGAGCACCAGGCAGGAGCGCACCGGCTCGCCGTCCACCAGCACCGTGCACGACCCGCAGACGCCGTGCGCACAGCCGACGTGCGTGCCGGTCAGCCCCAGGTCGTCGCGCAGCGCGTCGGCGAGCACCCGGCGCACCGGCACGCGCGCTTCACGTGGAACACCGTTGACCGTCAGCGAGACGGTCCGCTCGGTGTCGATCGAGGTCATGCGGCGGTCCTCCCGGCCGCCTCCGCGGCGGCCTCGGCGAGCGTGCGTTCGGTCAGGACGCCGACCAGCAGCCGCCGGTAGTCGGCCGTGGCGTGCAGGTCGGTGTCGGGGTCGACGAGGGTGCGGGCCAGCGCCCCGGCGGCGGCCCAGTCGGCGCTGTCGACCGGCTTGCCGGCCACCGCCTCGGTGAGGTCGTGCACCTCGGGCACCAGCCCGACCGACAGGTAGGACGCGCGGACACCGGCCACCCGGCGGTCCTCGTCGAGCGTGACGACGACGGCGGCCCCGCAGACGGCGTAGTCCCCCTTGCGCCGGGCGATCTCGGCGAACGCCGTCCCCGACCGCTCCGGCAGCGCGGGGAAGAACGCGTCGACGACGACCGCCGGGCCGCTCAGCGAGGTCTCCAGCGGCCCGACGAACAGGTCCTGCCAGCCGACCTCCGCCCGCCCCGACGGCCGCGCCACGGTCACCGACCCGCCGGTGAGCGCCAGCACCGCGGTCAGCTCACCCGAGGGGTCGGCGTGCGCGATCGAGCCGACCGTCGTCCCCCGGTTGCGGATCGCCGGGTGGGCGACGTTCGCCGTCGCCCGTGCCAGCAGGGGCTGGACGCCGGCCGCGCCGGCGTCGCGGAGCAGCCCGGCGTGCCGCACCAGGGCGCCCACGCGGACGCCGCCGGCGCTGGCCTCGACCCGGTCGAGCCCGGGCACCCGGTTGACGTCGACCAGCGTCGCCGGTGCGGCCAGCCGCATCGCCAGCAGCGGCAGCAGCGACTGCCCGCCGGCGAGCACCTTGGCGCCGTCGCCCTCCGCGGCGAGGACGTCGAGCGCCTCGTCGACCGAGTCGGGGTCCGCGTACCGGAAGGGCGGTGGCTTCACTTCTCGAGCATGTCCTTGCCGGACGTCCGGGTGCCGGGAACGCCGGGCCGGCCCACATGGTCGACCGACGACGGGTCGGCGGTGACCGCGTGCCGCCCGGTGTGGCCCAGCGCCGGTCCGGTGCCCTCGGCGAACCCGCGCTCCTCCACGAGCGCGGCCTTCATCTCCGCGGGGGCGACCGCCCGCGCCACGTGCCAGCCGGCCACGACGACGATCGTGCCGAACGCGATGCCGCTGAGCGGGAAGGTGTCGGTGATCTGGAGGGTCACGTTGCCGATCGCGATGATGATCCCCGCGGCGAGCGGCACCAGGTTGATCGGGTTGGCGAAGTCGACCCGGTTCTCCTTCCAGATCTTCGCGCCGAGCAGGCCGATCATCCCGTAGAGCACGACGGTGATCCCCCCGAGCACCCCGCCCGGGATGATGTTGATCAGCGCGCCGAACTTCGGGCACAGGCCGAGCAGGATCGCCACGACCGCCGCGACGTAGTAGGCCGCGGTCGAGTAGACCCGGGTGGCGGCCATGACGCCGATGTTCTCCGCGTAGGTGGTGGTCGGGGACCCGCCGACGGAGGTGGCGACGACGGTGCCGACGCCGTCGGCGAAGATCGCCCGCCCCATCACCGGGTCGAGGTCGCGCTTGGTCATCGCGGCCACGGCCTTGACGTGTCCGGCGTTCTCGGCGACGAGCGCGATGACCGCCGGGAGCACGAGCAGGCTGAAGTTCACCGAGAAGCTCGGCGCGGTGAACTGCGGCAGGCCGACCCAGTCGGCCTGGCCCACGGCGTCGAAGTTGATCCGGTCGCGGGTGACGATCTCCCCGGTGCCGTCGGGTGAGGTGATCTGGCCGACGGTGACGTCGAGCAGGATCGACAGCAGGTAGCCGAACACCAGGCCCAGCAGGATGGAGATGCGGGCCCAGAACCCGCGCAGCAGCAGCGAGGCGACGATGACGAAGACCATGGTCGCCAGCGCGACCCACTGGTCCTGCGGCCAGTAGACGCCGGCGACGACCGGGGCGAGGTTGAAGCCGATCAGCATGACGACGGCACCGGTGACGGCCGGCGGCAGCGCGGCGTTGATGGCCCGGGCCCCGACGACGTGGATGGCCACGCCGACCAGCGCGAGGACGACGCCGGCGACGAGGATCGAGCCGACGACGTCGCCGGAGTCCCCACCGTTGGCACGGATGGCCACGACGCCACCGACGAAGGCGGCGCTGGTGCCCAGGTAGCTCGGCACCTTCCCCTGCACGATGAGCAGGAAGACGATCGTCGCGACGCCGCTCATCATGATCGCGAGGTTGGCGTCCAGACCCATGATCAGGGGAAAGACGAAGGTCGCCCCGAACATCGCGACGACGTGCTGGGCGCCGATCCCGATCGTCCGCGGCCACGACAGGCGTTCGTCGGGGGCGACGGCCTCGCCGAGCGGCGGCGTCTTGCCGCCCGCGTAGAGCTTCCACCCGAACGCCATCGGGACCTCCTCGAGGGGCTGACCAGGCCCGGGAGGTGCGGTCGCCCCCCGGGAGGCCGTCAATCTGTCACGGGGTACCGGCGGGTGGAAGTGCCTCAGCGCTAAATGGTCGTTTCGTTGCCGTACCGGGTCTCTCACCACTGAGGGACCGCCCGCTACGGTCGGCGGGGTGAGTGCACCGGCACCCGGACCAGGCGTCCGGCACGTCTCCCTGCGCGGCGGCGTCTACGCCGACTCCGTGCGCCTCATGCAGGTCAGCCGGGACGTCGGGGCGCGCGAGGGGGTGCGGGCCGTCCTCGTCGCCATGGCCACCCCGCTCAACGTGGAGCTCGCCACGGGCATGGGGCTCGCGCCCGGGGAGCCCGCCTCGCCCGAGCAGCTGCTCGTCGGCATCACCGCCACCGACGACGACGCGCTGGCCGCCGCCGTGGCGGCCGTCGACACCGCCCTCGCCGAGCGCGAGCGCTCCCGGGCGGCCGCCGACGCCCCGCCGGCCCGCACCGTCGGCGCCGCGCTGCACGACCTCGACGGCGCCTCCGCGCTGGCCGTCGTCAGCGTGCCCGGCCCCTACGCCGCGCTGGAGGCCGCCGACGCCGTCGCCGCGGGCCGCAGCGTGCTGGTCTTCTCCGACGGCGTCCCGGTCGAGCAGGAGGTCGCGCTCAAGCGGGCGGCCCGGCAGACCGGGGTGCTCGTCATGGGCCCCGACTGCGGCACGGCGATCGTGTCCGGGGTGGCGCTCGGCTTCGCCAACGTCGTCCGCCCCGGCCCGGTCGGGGTGGTGGCGGCCTCGGGCACCGGCGCGCAGCAGGTGTCCTGCCTGCTCGACGCGGCCGGCGTCGGCGTGAGCCACGTGCTCGGCGTGGGCGGGCGCGACCTGTCCGCGGCCGTCGGCGGGCTGGCCACCCTCGACGCGCTGGCGGCCCTCGACGCCGACCCGGCCACCGAGCGGGTGCTCGTCGTCTCCAAGCCGCCGGCGCCGTCGGTGGCCGAGGCGGTGGCGCGGACGGCGGGGTCGCTGGCCACGCCGGTGCGGTCGGCGGTGCTCGGTCCCGGGACACCCGACCTCACCGCCGTCGTCGAGGCGCTGCTGGCCGACCTCGGCGTCGCCGTCCCCGACTGGCCGTCGCGGCCGGGCCGCCGGGGCGCGCCGCCCGGCGCCGTCCTCAAGGGCTACTACTCCGGCGGCACGCTGGCCGACGAGGCGATGCTGCTGGCCGCGCCGGTGCTCGGCGACGTCCGGTCCAACACGCCTCTGCGGCCCGAGCTCGACCTCGGGACGGACCTGTCCGCCCGCGGGCACGTGGTCGTCGACTTCGGCGACGACGCCCTCACCGTGGGCCGCGCGCACCCGATGATCGACCCGACGCTGCGGCTGGAGGCGATCGAGCGGCTGACCGCGTCCGGGGAGCCGGCGGTGCTGCTGCTCGACGTCGTCCTCGGTCACGGCGCCGATCCCGACCCGGCGGCCGCGCTGGCCCCCGCGCTGGTGGCGGCCGGCCTGCCGGCGGTCGTCGCGCTCGTCGGCACCGAGGCCGACCCCCAGGGCTGGAGCCGCCAGGCCGACGCCCTCGCCGCGGCCGGCGCGGCCGTGTTCGCCTCCAACGCGCAGGCCACCCGGCACGCGCTCGACCTGCTGGGAGCCGCCCGGTGAACCTGCTCGAGGGGCCGCCGGCCGTCGTCGCCGCGGGGGTGGACGTCTTCTCCGCCGCCCTGCGCGCCCAGGGGGCCGAGGTCACCGACGTCGACTGGCGGCCGCCGGCCTTCGGCGACCCCGCCGACCTCGCCGCGCTCGCCCTCGACCCGCGCCGCGCCGCGGCCAACCGGACGGCGGTCGAGCGGGTGCTGGCCGCCGGGTCGCGGCTGGTCGACGTCCGCCCGGCGCGGGAGGCGCTCGGCCTGACCGACCGCACCCTGCTGCACTCCGGCCCGCCCCTGACCTGGGAGGCGGCGTCGGGGCCCATGCGCGGCGCGCTGGTCGGTGCGTGCCTGTTCGAGGGCTGGGCGTCCACCGTCGAGGAAGCCGAGGGGCTGCTGGCGTCGGGCGCCGTGGCGCTCGACCCCTGCCACCACCACTCCGCGGTGGGCCCGATGGCCGGGGTGACCAGCCCGTCGATGTGGACCTGGTGCCTGGAGGACCCGGTGAACGGCGGGCGGGCCTACTGCAACCTCAACGAGGGCCTGGGCAAGGTGCTGCGGATGGGCGCCTTCGGCGAGGAGGTACTCACCCGGCTGGCCTGGATGCGCGACGTCCTCGGCCCGCTGCTGGCCCGCGCGGTGCGGTCGATGCCCGAGCCGCTCGACGTCAGGGCCGTGCTCGCGCAGATGCTGCAGATGGGCGACGAGGGCCACAACCGCAACCGCGCGGGCTCGCTCATGGCGCTGCGGGAGCTGTCGCCGGCGCTGGTGGCACTCGACGCACCCTCGGCCGACGTCGCCGCGGCGCTGCGCTTCATCGGCGGCAACGAGCACTTCTTCCTCAACCTCGGCATGCCGACGGCGAAGCTCGCGATGGACGCCGCCCGCGACGTCCCCGGCTCGACGATGGTCACGGTGCTCAGCCGCAACGGCACCGAGTTCGGCGTGCAGACCGCCGGCACCGGCGACCGCTGGTTCACCGGCCCCGCACAGACGCCGGTGGGTCTGTTCCTCGGCGACTACGGCCCGGAGGACGCCAACCCCGACATCGGCGACTCGGCGATCATGGAGACCTACGGCGTCGGCGGGTTCGCGATGGCCGCCGCACCCGCGATCGTGCGGTTCGTCGGCGGCACCGTGCCCGACGCGCTGGCCACCACCGAGCGGATGTACCAGCTCGCCCTCGCCGAGAACCCGGCCATGGCCATCCCGGTGCTCGGCTTCCGTGGCGCCCCGACCGGCATCGACGTCCTCGCCGTGGCCCGCACGGGCTGGCTGCCGCAGATCAACACCGGCATGGCGGGGCGGGTGGCCGGCACCGGGCAGGTCGGCGCCGGCCTCGTGCAGCCGCCGCGGGAGTGCTTCGAGCAGGCGCTGGCCGCCCTCGCGCAGGAGGCCCGCGCCGCGACGGCGGTCTGAGACCCCGCGAGATCTGCACAGTGGTGGTCGTCGGGGCGCCGGACGCCACCGGTGTGCAGATCTCGCGCGGGGAGGTCAGGGCGCCAGCACGCCCAGGTCGTCGGTGAAGGACAGCCGCGCCGCGGTGGCGCCCTGCAGGTCCTCCCGGGTCAGCCCGGCCACCATCTCGCGCACGCGGAACCCCTCGGGCGTGACGTCGAGGACGGCGAGGTCGGTGTAGACGCGGTCGACCACGCCGGCCGCCGTCAGCGGGTAGCTGCAGCGCGGCAGGAGCTTGGGCTCGCCGGCCTTCGTCGTGTGCGTCGTCAGCACCAGCACCCGCTTCGCGCCGACGGCGAGGTCCATCGCGCCGCCGACGGCCGGCGGGTGGGTGGCGTCGTCGGTGGCCCAGTTGGCCAGGTCGCCGGTCTCGGACACCTGGAAGGCGCCCAGCACGGTCACGTCCACGTGCCCGCCGCGCATCATGAGGAAGGCGTCGGTGTGGTGGAAGAACGCCCCGCCGGGCAGCAGGGTCACCGGCTGCTTGCCGGCGTTGATCAGCTCCGGGTCCTCCTCGCCGGGTGCCGGCGCTGGGCCCATCCCGAGGATGCCGCTCTCCGAGTGGTAGACGACCTCCTTGTCGTCCCCGACGCAGTCGGCCACCAGCGTGGGCAGGCCGATGCCGAGGTTGACGTAGGCGCCGTCGGGGATGTCGCGGGCGATCCGCCGGGCGACCGCCCGGATGTCGAGGCGCAGCTCCAGACCCCTCACGCCGCACCCACCCGCACGACGCGGTCGACGAAGATCCCCGGCGTCACGATCGCCTCGGGGTCCAGCTCCCCGAGCTCGACGAACTCGTCCACCTGGACGACGGTCAGCGCCGCGGCCGCGGCCATCGTCGGGCCGAAGTTCCGCGCCGCCGTGCGGTAGACCAGGTTGCCCCAGCGGTCGGCGCGCGCCGCCTTGACCAGGGCGACGTCGCCGCGCAGGGGCTCCTCGAACACGTGCCGCCGTCCGTCGATCACGCGCACCTCCTTGCCCTCGGCCAGCCGAGAGTCGGCGCCGGTCGGGGTGAAGAACCCGCCGAGACCGGCGGCGGCGGCCCGCATCCGCTCGCTGAGCGTGCCCTGCGGCACCAGCTCGAGCTCCACCTCGCCGGCCCGCCAGCGCTCCTCGAACCAGACCGACCCGGTCGACCGCGGGTACGAGCAGACGATCCTGCGCACCCGCCGCTCGCGCAGCAGCGCGGCCACGTCGGTCTCGCCGGAGCCGGCGTTGTTGGTCACCACGGTGAGGTCGGTGGTCCCCCGGTCGAGCAGCGCGTGCACCAGCTCCACCGGGACGCCGGACGCGCCGAAGCCGCCGACCAGGACGGTGGCGCCGTCCTCGATGCCCGCGACGGCGTCGGCCAGTGACGCGACCCGCTTGTCGATCACCCGCACCTCCCGCTCGGTCCGGCGCCGACGCTAACGGGTGGCGGCCCGGCGCCGTGCACCGCAGGCTCCTGCGGATGAGGCGGGACGACGTCGTCGGCGTCAGCAAGCGGCTGTCCTCCGTGCTCCGGCACCGGCCCGACAGCGTCGGACTCGTCCTCGACGACGCCGGCTGGGTGGACGTCGACGCGCTGCTGGCCGCCCTCGCGGCGCACGGCCTGCCGCTCACCCGCGCCGAGCTGGACCGCGTCGTGGCGGGCAACGACAAGCAGCGCTTCGCCCTCGACGAGAGCGGGACCCGCATCCGCGCCAGCCAGGGCCACAGCGTCCCGGTCGACCTGGGCTACCCGGCCGAGCGACCGCCCGACGTGCTCTTCCACGGCGCGCCCCGGCGGGCGCTGCCGGCCGTGCTCACCGAGGGGCTGCGGCCGGGCCGGCGGCACGCGGTGCACCTCAGCCCCGACGAGGGGACCGCCCGGGCGGTCGGGGCGCGCCGCGGTCCCGCCGCCGTCCTGCGCGTCGACGCCGCCGGGCTGGCCGCCGCCGGGGCGGTGTTCACCCGCTCGGCCAACGGGGTGTGGCTGGTCGACGCGGTGCCCCCGGACTTCCTCGCCGTCCTCGACGGCTGATCAGCCGGGCAGGCGGACGGCGAGCACCGCGACGTCGTCGTGCCGCGTCCCGGCCAGCCCGGCGAGCAGACCGTCGACGACCGCGTCCAGCGGCTCCGCCGCCCGGCGCCGCAGCCCGGCCAGCAGCCGGTCGGTGCCCTCGTCGAGGCTCCGGTCGTGCCGCTCGACGAGGCCGTCGGTGTACAGCAGCAGCGTGTCCCCGGGCACGAGCAGCAGGTCGTCGTCGCTGCGGCGGCTGCCCGGCTCGACGCCCAGCAGCCGCTCCGGCGTGCGCTCGAGGAGGCGGACCGTGCCGTCCGCGCCGGCCAGCACCGGGGGCGGGTGCCCGGCGTTGGACCAGCACAGCACCACGCCGTCCCCGGTGGGGGTGAGCACGGCGACCACGGCGGTCGCCAGCGCGGGCGCCCCCAGCCGCGTCAGGACGTCGTCCAGGGTGTCGAGCACCCGAGCGGGCGAGGGAGGCGGCCCCGTGGTGGCGGCGACCGCGCGCAGCATGCCGCGCACCTCGGCCATGGCGGCCGCGGCCCGCGCGTCGTGGCCGGCGACGTCGCCGACGACCAGCACGGTCGCACCGCCGGGCGCGGGGAAGGCGTCGTACCAGTCGCCGCCGATGCGGGCGCTCCGCACGGCCGGCAGGTAGCGCGCCGCGGTCTGCAGGCCCGGCACCGCGGGAGGTGGACCGAGCAGGTGCTGCTGCAGGGCCGCGGCGGCGTCCAGCTCCGCCTGGGCGGTCGCCGCCTCGGCGGTCACCCGGGCCAGGTCGGCCTCGCGCCGCAGCCGCAGTCCGCACGCGGCCAGGGCGAGGACGGCGGAACCGGTCACCGCGAGCAGCCGGACCGCCTGGGCCGCGGCGGCGGCACCGGTGTACTGCCGGTCGTAGACGCCCAGCAGCGCAGCGGCCACGACGGCCAGCACGCCGTAGGCGGCGGTCGCCCGCCGCCCGGTGACCGAGGCGGCCACCAGCGGCGGGGCCGCCAGCAGGCCGATCAGCACCTCGGGGCCGATGACCAGGTCGAGGACCACGACGGCGGCGAGGAGCCCCGCGGGCAGCGCGTGGGCCCGGATCGACCTGTCCACTGCGACGGCCTCCGTGTGCTCCGCTGCGCCCGGCGTGCCGAGGGTAGGGCCCCGGCCCGTCGGCGGGCCGGCACCCGCGCACGGCGTGCCCCCGGCGCCGGCCGGCCCGACGATGAGGGGGTGATCCGCAACGTCGTCGTCGGCAAGCTCAAGCCGGGGGTCGAGCCCTCCGCCGTCCGTCCGGGCCTGGACGCCATCGCCGCCCTGCCGGTGACCGGCTGCGCCGACGTGCACGTCGGCCTCGACGCCGGCCTGCGCGCCGGTGGCTGGGACTTCGCCATCACCAGCGACTGGGCCGACGCCGAGGCCTACCGCGTCTACGACCTCGACGAGGAGCACAACCGCGTCCGCCGGGAACTGTTCGACCCCTTCTGCGAGCAGATCGCCCGCGTGCAGTTCGAGCTCTGAGGACCCCTACGCCCGGATGATCGCCGCGACCGGGCCGCCACCGGAGGGACCCTGGTGCACGGCGGCCACCGAGACGAACACCGCCGGGTCGCCGGTCACCGACGCCGCCACGCCGCCCACGGTCGCCTTGATCTGCCGGTGCCAGAAGACGTCCGAGTCGTCGAGCATCGCGTTGCGGCGGCCGCGGACGTAGCCGGTCGGGTCGGCCTCGCACTTGAGGAAGACGTTGACCAGCCGGTCGCCGAGGTCGCTGACGTGCGGCCGCTCGGGCAGCTCGAGGCCGGCCTGGCGGATCGCGTCCCAGATCCCGTCCTGGTCGAGCGCGTCCCTCATCACCGAGTGGCCGATCCGGTAGGCGCCGCCGTGCCCGCGGGCGTTGCCGACGACGACGATCTGCGCCCGGTCGAGCTCCACGCCCGAGGAGCACGAGGCGACCGCGCTGAACAGCGACAGGTCGCGCATGACCTGCTCCTGCCGCGGCATCTCGATCTCGCCGAGCGCCACCGCGATGCCCAGCGCCGTCGTCCCGTTGGACAGGTCCATCGAGCCGTGCGGCTCGTCGTAGTAGGTGTCCTTGCCGCGGGCCCTGGCGTCGCGGATGGTCTCGATGGTCAGCAGCGGGGTCTTGGTCTGCACGTAGTGGACGTCGGCGGGGTCGGTGATCCCGGCGGCCGCCATCGCCCGGCGCACGCCCTCGGCGACCTTCTCCACCATCGCGATGCGGCCGATGTCCTCCGGCAGCAGGACGTCGCTCATCGCGTAGCCCACGGTCAGCCGCGGCTCGTCGGTCTTCTCCACGGCGTCCTCGGGCAGCGTCGCGAAGACCGTCGCGTGCGGGCTGATCACGCCGTCGGTCCCGCCCGACCACACGATCGGGATCTCGCCGACCTCCTCCTTCGACCGGGTGCCCTTCTCGAGGAGCACCTCGCGGAAGGCGCGGTCGGCGATGATCCGGGTGTAGTCGTTGACCCCGCCGTTGCCCTCGGTCTTGCCGATGACGGCGACGACCCGGTCGGCCTCCATGACGCCGTCGTCGATCAGCTTGGCCAGCTCACTGGCATCGCTCACGTTGTGCAACGGGACCTTGCGGACCTCGATCGGTGCGGGCACGGGACCACTACTCCTTCGTTGTCGGGGTTCGGCCCTCCTGCAGGGTCCCGCCGCGAGCGTGCGAGCGGTGGGGGGCAGGAGGGTCCTTACGTCATTCCTGTGCAGCGGTGAGCACGGTGCCGACGGCGTCCCGGGTGACGGCGTCGGCGATGGTGTCGAGGGAGGTGACGACGGCGCGGGTGCCGCCGCCCTCCACGAAGCGCAGGGCGGCCTCGACCTTGGGGCCCATCGAGCCGCCGTCGAACTCGCCGGCGGCGGCGTGCGCCCGCAGCTCGGCGGGCGTGACCCGGCCCAGCGGCCGGGCCGCGTCGGTGCCCCAGCCGACGACGACGTGCGGGACGTCGGTGGCGACCACGAGGGTGTCCGCGCCGAGCTCGCGGGCCAGCAGCGCGGCGGTCAGGTCCTTGTCGACGACCGCCTCGACCCCGTGCAGTGGCGCGCCGTCGACCACCGGCACCCCGCCGCCGCCGGCGCAGACGACGACGAACCCGGCGGCGACCAGGGTCGCGATCGCGGGCGCGTCGACCACCGACCGCGGCTCGGGCGAGGCCACCACGCGCCGCCAGCCGCGCGGGCCGCGGTCCTGCCAGTGCTGGCCGAGCGCGGTGAAGCGGGCGGCCTCGGCGGCGGGCAGGTACCGGCCGACCGGCTTGGACGGCGCGGCGAAGTGCGGGTCGTCGGCGTCGACGAGGGTGCGGGTGACCAGGGCCGCCGTCCGCCGGTCCAGCCCGCGCGCGGCCAGGGCGGCGTCGAGCTCGTCGGCGAGGGTGAAGCCGACCGTGGCCTGGGTCTGCGCCACGCACCAGTCCAGCGGCACCGGGGGCACCACCGCGGCGGCCATCTCGTTCTTCACCAGCAGGTTGCCCACCTGGGGGCCGTTGCCGTGGGTGAGCACCACCTCGACGCCCGCCGCCACGACCGCGGCCACCGCCTCGGCGGCCACCGCGAGTGCCGCCCGCTGCGCGGCGGGCGTCGCCGAGCCGTCGGGGCCGGTCATCGCGTTGCCGCCCAGGGCGATCACGGCGCGGCGGGAGGTCACCCCGCGCACCGTAGCCGGAGATCTCTCAGCGCTGAAGTACCCGGCAGGTCGGCGCCCGGTCCACGGCGTCCTCCGCGGGTGGACGATGCCCCACACTGGGTGCCCGGGAGGAGGCGGCAGTGCGAGTCCACTTCGGCTTCGACACCCGCGCCACCCCGGCGCAGGTCCGCGAGGCGTTCACCGACGTCGGCGACCGGCGGCTGGAGGTGTGGTCGAAGACCCTGGACCCGGCGAAGTACGAGGTCCGCGAGGCGGGGGAGGGGTGGGCGGTCGTCCGCGAGGGCAGCGCGGGCGTCCCGTTCTGGGTGCTGCTGCGCTACGAGTGGCCGACGCCGGACCGGGTCACCTGGACGCTCCTCGACAGCGACCACTGCGACCGCGGGACGGGGGAGATCCGGATCGGCCCGCGGGACGGCGGCGGCAGTCACGTCGACGTCGCCATGCACCACTCCCGGGGCCCGGGGCCTGCGGGGCCGGGCCGTGCTGCTGGTCCAGGGCCTGGTCGGCCCGGTGGCGCTCCCGCGCGTGTGGCGCGCCGCGCTGGACCGGCTGGCCGGCTGAGTCAGCGCAGCGGGGCGGGCGGGACGTCGTCGTCGCCGAGCGCCCGCTGGGCGAAGGCGACGTCGTGCCAGCGGCCGTCCTTCCAGCCGATCCGGGGGAGGGTGCCCACCGGCCGGAACCCCAGGGCGCGGTGGAACGCCTCGCTCGCCTCGTTGGGCAGCGTCATCCCGGCGACCGCCGTGCGGTACCCGCGCTCGGCCAGCCGCTGCAGCAGCGCCCCGTACAGCGCGCGCCCGCCGCCGCCGCGCCGCCGTCCGGGCTCCAGGTAGACGCTCACCTCGCACGACCACTGCCACGCCGTCCGCGTCCGGAACGGGCCGCCGTAGGCGTAGCCGACGACGCGGCCGTCCTCCTCCAGCACCAGCCAGGCGTGCGACTCCTGGGCGGCGGCGATGCGGCGGCGCATCTCGGCGGGCGAGGGCGGCTCGGCCTCGAAGCTGACCGCGGTGCCGGTGACGTAGGGCGCGTAGACGGCCGCGCAGGCCGCGGCGTCGCCGTCCGTGGCGTCGCGGACGACGACCGCCACGTCAGCGGCGCCAGAAGTCGAAGCGGTCCCGGCCGGGACGGAAGCCGGCGGCCTCGACGACGTCGACGGCGAGGTCGAAGCGCTGGCCCACGGCGGCCGACTGGTGGGCGTCGCTGCCGAAGCTCACCGCCTCGCCGCCCTCCTCGCGGAACCAGCGCACCTGGTCGGCCGACGCCAGCGGGCTGCTGGTGTTGACCTCCAGCGCCCGTCCGGTCCCGGCGAGCGCGCGGAACACCGCCCGGTACTCCTCCTCGTAGTCCTTCTCCACGTAGCGGTGCTGGCCGCCGGGCCAGTACCGCCGGGGGAAGTCGACGTGCGCGAGCACCTGGAAGACGTCGCTGCTCTCGACCATGTCCACCACCTCGGCGAGGTAGCGGCGCATCGTGGCGTCGGCGTCGGTGTACAGCAGCTGCCCGACCCCGTAGAGCCGGTCGCCGTCGTGCAGCGAGTGCAACGAGCCGAGCACCCGGTCGACCGGGGCGTCGCGCAGGTGCGCGGCGACGCTCGCGGAGAACAGGTGCGGCTCCCCGGCCTCGACGCCGGACCAGATGCGCAGCTCGGGGTAGCGGTCGCGCACCTCGGCGAGCTCGGCCCAGTAGCCCTCGGTGTCGATGGGCTGGTGGCGCGAGGCGTGCCGGTCGACCAGCCCGAGGGTGGTGGCGCGGTCGTCGGGGCCCCACACGGTGAAGTCGAGGTGTTCGGTGAAGGCGATCGCCGGGAGGCCCAGCGCCACCGCCTTCTCGCAGGCGCGCGCCATCGTGACGGAGCTGGGCGTGTCCCAGGACCACCCGGTGTGCACGTGGTTGTCCGGCGGCCGCATCGTCCCCATCCTGCCCGTCGTCCCCAGGTCCCGCGCGCAGAGGCCGGTCCGTCGGGGGGCCGCACCTAGTGTCGGGGGCATGAGCACCGCCGCGCCGACGTCCGCGCTCGCCACCGAGGCCCTCGAGGTCCTGCGGGAGCTGACCGGCCGGCCCGACGCGGCGTTCCGCGAGGGTCAGGACGCCGCCGTCGCCGCGCTGGTCGAGCGGTCCGAGCGCGCGCTGGTCGTGCAGCGCACCGGGTGGGGCAAGTCGGCGGTGTACTTCGTCTCCACCGCGCTGCTGCGCCGCCGCGGAGCCGGCCCCACACTGCTGGTGAGCCCGCTGCTGGCGCTGATGCGCGATCAGGTCGCCGCCGCCGCGCGGGCCGGCATCCGCGCCGTGGAGATCTCCAGCGCCAACGCCACCGAGTGGGACGACGTCGCGCAGGCGCTGGCGGCCGACGACGTCGACGTCCTGCTGGTCTCCCCGGAGCGGCTGACCAACCCGCGCTTCCGCGAGGAGCAGCTGCCGGGCCTGGTCGCCCGCTGCGGCCTGCTCGTCGTCGACGAGGCGCACTGCGTCTCCGACTGGGGGCACGACTTCCGCCCCGACTACCGCCGCATCCGCGACCTGCTGGGCACCCTCCCGGCCGGCACGCCGGTCCTGGCGACGACGGCCACCGCGAACGAGCGGGTGGTCGCCGACGTCGCCGAGCAGCTGGGCGCCGGAGGGGTCGGCGTGACCACGGTCCGGGGGCCGCTCGCACGCGACTCGCTGCGCCTGGGCGTGCTCCGGCTGCCCACCGACCGCGCCCGGCTGGCCTGGCTGGCCGCCCACCTCGGCGACCTGCCGGGCAGCGGCATCGTCTACGCGCTCACCGTGTCCGCGGCCGAGGAGACGGCGTCGCTGCTGCGCGACGCCGGGCACGACGTCCGCGCCTACACCGGCCGCCTCGACGACGCCGACCGCAAGGACGCCGAGGAGGCCCTGCGGGAGAACCGGGTCAAGGCGCTGGTGGCCACCTCGGCGCTGGGCATGGGCTTCGACAAGCCCGACCTCGGCTTCGTCGTCCACCTGGGGGCGCCGTCCTCGCCGGTCAGCTACTACCAGCAGGTGGGCCGCGCGGGCCGCGCCGTCGAGCACGCCGACGTGCTGCTCCTGCCCGGCCCCGAGGACCTCGCCATCTGGCAGTGGTTCGCCACCTCCTCCATGCCGCGGGAGGACCACGCCGCCGCGGTGCTCTCCGCGATGGCCGACGCGAAGGCGTGGTCGGTGGCGCGCCTGGAGACGGTGGCCGACGTCCGCCGGTCCCGGCTCGAGCTGCTGCTCAAGGTGCTCGCCGTCGACGGCGCGGTGGAGCGCGTGCAGGGCGGCTGGCGGTCCACCGGCCGGCCGTGGGTCTACGACGCCGACCGCTACGCCCGCGTCGCGCGCACCCGGGAGGCCGAGCAGCGGGCGATGATCGCCTACGCGCGGCCGGTCGAGGAGGCCGGCTGCCGGATGGCCTTCCTCCAGGAGGCGCTCGACGACCCGACCGCCGCGCCCTGCGGCCGCTGCGACGTCTGCGCCGGCCCCTGGTACCCGACCGAGGTCCCCGCGGGCGCCGCCGAGGCCGCCTCCGCGGCGCTCGACCGCCCCGGCGTCGAGCTCGCGCCCCGCGCGCAGTGGCCCACCGGCGCCGACCGCCTCGGCGTCCCGGTGAAGGGGAAGATCGCGCCCGCCGAGCAGGTCGACCCCGGGCGTGCCGTCGCCCGGCTCACCGACCTGGGCTGGGGGCAGCGGCTGCGCACGCTGCTCGGTGACGACGGCGTCGGCGGCACGGTGACCCTCGACCTGGAGGCACCCGGCATCGAGGAGGACCCCGACGCCGCCTTCGACAGCAAGGACCCCGCTGCTCCCCACGACTCGCAGGCTCGCCGTGGGCCCCTGCAGCGGGGCCGCGACGTCCCCCCGGACGACGAGCTGCTGCGGGCCTGCGGCCGGGTGCTCGGCGCCTGGGACTGGGCCGAGCGGCCCGCGGCGGTGGTGGCGGTGCCCTCGCGACGCCGGCCCCGCCTGGTGGCCGGGGTGGCGCAGGGGCTGGCGCGGATGGGCCGGCTGCCCTACCTCGGTGAGCTGTCGCTGTCGCACGGGGGACCGACCGGCGGCCCGGGCGGCAACAGCGCCTTCCGGCTGGCCGGCGTGTGGCAGCGGCTCGTCGTCGGCCCGGAGCTGCGGGCCCGCCTCGACGAGCTCGGCCCCGTGCCGGTGCTGCTGGTCGACGACCTGGCCGACTCCCGCTGGACGATGACCGTCGCCGGCCGGGAGCTGCGGCTGGCCGGCGCCTCCCGGGTGCTGCCCTTCGCGCTCGCCCTGACCGCGTAGGACTCGTACAGGCGTTCGATCGGCGCTAGCCTCCCGTCATGTCGCTCGCGCACCAGCCGTCGATGTTCGACGTCGCCGAGGAGGCCGCGCTGACACCCCTCGCCGGCCGGGTGGTGCGCCACCGGCTCAGCCGTGGTGCGTGGGTCGACCACCTGCCCGGCTGGGTGACGGGGTCCGCGGCGGTCCTCGACGTGCTGCTCGGCGACGTCGGCTGGCGCGCCGACCGGCGGCAGATGTACGACCGCGAGGTCGCCGTCCCCCGTCTGCTGCGCTGGTACGGCCGGGACGAGGAGCTGCCGCACCCCCTGCTCACGGAGGCCCGCAGCGCGCTCGACGCGCAGTACGCGGCCGACCTCGGTGAGCCCTTCGTCTCCGCCGGCATGTGCCTGTACCGGGACGGCCAGGACAGCGTCGCCTGGCACGGCGACCGCCTGGGCCGCAGCCGCACCCAGGACACGGTGGTGGCGATCGTGTCCTTCGGCTCGCCGCGGCCGCTGCTGCTGCGTCCCGTCGGGGGCGGCGAGACGCTCCGCTTCCCGTTGGGCCACGGCGACCTCGTCGTGATGGGGGGCTCCTGCCAGCGCACCTGGGAGCACTGCATCCCCAAGACGACCCGGCCGGTGGGACCGCGGGTGAGCGTCCAGTTCCGTCCCGCCGGCGTCGCCTGAACCGTTCCGGCCACCTCTCCCCCGGTGTGTCCGGCCGCACCCCGGCACCCCTGTGCACGACCCCTCCGAGAGCGTGTATGGTCCTTCCTGCACCGAGCGAGAACGGACCGGGCCGCCAGCCTGGTCAACCGCCTCTCAGACCCCCGCGGTCGAGGGTTGCGGAGCCCGGTGTACAGTGGAGACACCGCCTCGGACGAAGGCCGAAAAGGCCGGGGTACGAGCGCGTCCGCTCCTTGAGAACTCAACAGCGTGCCGAAAGTCAGTGCCAAGTAGTACCCCCTGTCCCGGGCCTGTGGTCTGGGGGGGATTCCTTTGGTTGATTGATCGAGATCTGTCAGGTCTCGGTTCTTCGCCTGGTTCAAGCATCTACGGAGAGTTTGATCCTGGCTCAGGACGAACGCTGGCGGCGTGCTTAACACATGCAAGTCGAACGCTGAACCCTGCTTGCGGGGGGATGAGTGGCGAACGGGTGAGTAACACGTGGGCAACCTGCCCCCGGCTCTGGGATAACTCCAAGAAATTGGGGCTAATACCGGATGTTCACCGGCTGCCGCATGGTGGTGGGTGGAAAGGGTTTCCGGCTGGGGATGGGCCCGCGGCCTATCAGCTTGTTGGTGGGGTAGTGGCCTACCAAGGCGACGACGGGTAGCCGGCCTGAGAGGGTG
>NZ_FOWQ01000010.1:0-122466 GCF_900115505.1 Geodermatophilus dictyosporus
CTGGACCCCGACGGTCCCGAACCCGACCCCACCGAGGGCCGCCGGCTGATGCTGGCCCGGCACGCCGACGGGACGCTCAGCGGCCGCTTCGAGCTCGACGCGGTCGGTGGGGAGAAGCTGCAGGCCGCACTGGAGTCCTTCGTGCAGGCCGACCGGCCGGCCGGGGACGAGCGCAGCCGCGCCCAGCGGCTGGGGGATGCGCTGGTGCAGCTGTGCGACACCGCGCTGGCCGCCGGGTCGCTGCCGGTGCTGCGCACGGTCAAGCCGCACGTCGCGGTGGTGATCGGCCTCGAGGACCTGGCCGGCCCCGCCACCGGCCGCGCGGCCGGGCGGATGGGCTTCGGCGCGGTCATCTCCGCCGCCCGCGCCCGCTGGATCGCCTGCGACGGCACCATCAGCCGCGTGGTGTTCGGCCCCGACGGGGTGCCGCTGGACCTCGGGCGCGAGCAGCGGCTGGCCGACCGGCACCTGCGCCGGGCGGTGGAGCTGCGCGACGGCGGCTGCGTGTTCACCGGCTGCGGAGCGCCCACCTGGTGGGCGGAAGTCCACCACCTGGTGCACTGGCTCGACGGCGGCGAGACCAACCTGGCGAACTCGGCGCTGCTGTGCGAGCGGCACCACACCAAGGTGCACCACGGCTTCCGCGTCGAACGACAACCGGACGGACGGTGGCGCACCTGGCGACCCGACGGCACCGAGATCGGCGTCCCCGAACCCCTGCTCCCTCGCGCCGCCTGACCGGGCTGCTCTGCGCGCGGGAGGCGGAGTCCGTCTCAGTACCGGACGCCGAGGTGCTCCGCCGCGCAGCCCGTGCAGAGGCCGGTGTTGTCGTGCACGTGCTCGCGGCCGTTGACCCGCCGGCAGACCGGACACCAGCGGAACGTCCGCCGCCGCCTGCGGGCGACCTCCTCGGCCGCCTCGGCCAGCTCCGCCCGCTCGTAGAGCACCTCGTCGGAGGAGAACCGGCGGTCGGCCACGAACTCCCACACGAGGTCGTTCCCGGCCCACCGCGGCTCGGGACGGGCCAGCGTGAAGCCGAAGCCATCCCAGCCGACCGCCACCTGCGCCGGCTCGCCGCTCACGAACCACCGCTCGTGCTCCGGTCCGGGCACCTCGGCCCAGCCGTCGCCCAGCGCCCGCACCAGCACGTCGGTCGCGACACCGACCAGCGTGGCCAACTCCGCGGTGTCAGACACCCGCCATCTCCGCCAGCCGGCACAGCGCGTTGACCTGCCGCAACTGCTCCGGCGTCCGCACCTGCGCGTCGAGCAGCAGCGGGCTCATCACCACCACCGCGAGCGCCTTGGCCCGCGAGACCGCGACGTTGAGCCGGTTGAGGTCGTAGAGGAACGACACACCGCGCGGGGCGTCGTCGGCCGACGTCGATGTCGTCGAGTACACGACCACCGGCGCCTCCTGGCCCTGGAACCGGTCGACGGTGCCCACCCGCGCGCCGTCGGGCAGCAGCGAGCGGATCAGCGCCACCTGGTTGTTGTACGGCGCGACGACGAGCACGTCGTCCGGCCCGATCGGCCGCTCGGCGCCCTCGGCGTCCACCCAGCCGACGCCCTGCAGCGACCGCCAGACGGCCGCGACCTCGGCCGCCTCCTCCCGGGACGACGCCGACGCCGACAGCGAGTGGGCCACGGAGCGCACCGCCAGGCCGCTGCCCGACACCAGCCCGCCCGGGCGCACGGTGATCCGCTCCCGCAGCGGCGCCGACTCGAGCCGGCCCTCGTACGCCAGGTCGGACACGAACGCCGTCAGCGCCGGGTGCATCCGGTAGGTCGTGTCGAGGAAGACGCCCCGGCCCTCCGGCACGGTCGGGTGGCCCTCCAGCAGGTGCTCGAGCGCCGAGAGCCCCGAGTCGCCGGGGTGCACGCCCTGCGAGGGCTGGGCGAGCTGCTGGGGGTCGCCGAGCAGCACCAGCGACCGCGCGGATCGCGCCACCGCGACGGCGTTGGCCAGCGAGAACTGCCCGGCCTCGTCGACGACGAGCACGTCGACGGCCTCGGCGAGGTCGGGCTGCGTCCAGAACCACGCCGTCCCGCCGACCAGCGACACGTCGCCGTCGAGCAGCCGGGAGGCGACCTCCCTGCCGTCCCTCGACCACTCGACGCCGGGCGCGCCGCAGGCCTGCTTCTCGTCGCACTTCTGCAGCGCGGGCCGCCCGACCGCCGACAGCACGTTGCCGATGACGGCGTGCGAGGTGGCGGTGACGCCGACCTTCTTGCCGGCGTCGAGCAGCGCGCGGATGAGGTGCGAGGCCGCCCGCGTCTTGCCGCTGCCGGGCGGGCCCTGGACGGCGAGCACCTCGCCGTCGAGTGCGAGCCCGATGCGGACGACGGCGTCGCCGGCCTGCTCGTCGGGACGGCGCAGGCAGTCGGCCGGCACCCGCCGCGCCAGCAGCGCCTGCCCGAGACAGGGCTGCCCGCCCAGGACGGCCTCGGCGGTGGCCGCGATCGCCCCGCGCATGCCCTTGTCGTCGATCGGCCCCTCCGGGCCGAGCGCCCGCGGGGAGGGCTCCTTCGTCGACTTCACGACGACGCGACCGGCGACGGCGTCCAGCTCGCGGATCTCCCCGACCCGGACGCGGGTGTCGACGTCCACGACCTTCGACCCGACCGACAGCTTGGTGTCCTGCGTCGGGAACCCGAGCGCGTAGAGCTTCGACCGCTTCTCGGTGCCCACCTCGACCGGCGCCGACAGCCCACCGAGCACCGTGCCGTCCTCGACCAGGGCGGCGTCGTCGAGGTCCTTGCGGCTGAAGAACTCCCACCAGCCGGGGCGGGCCTCGCGGCGGTGCCACTGGACGAGGTCGGCGAGCAGGTCGTGGCCGGCCTCCTGCAGCCGGCCGACCAGCGCCAGCTCGGCGAGCTCGGTCTCCGACCGCTCGGCCGGGCCGGTCGCCTCCGAGACGAGCGGGCGGTCCTGGCCGCCGAACTCGCGCTCCAGCTCCTCGCGCTGCGTCTCCAGCCAGTCGTGCAGCTCGCGGGTGGAGTCGACGTCGTCCTTGTTGTAGAGCTCGATGTCCCGCAGGCGCTGGGGGTCGCGGTCGGCGAGCCACTTCTCGTAGGCGATGACGCTGCCCATGGCGTCGGCGACGTCGCCGGTGTGCTGCCGGCCGTAGAACGCCTCGACCTTCTTGATCGAGTAGGAGCCCTTGCTGATCCGCATCGACTGCTTGACGACCGGATACAGGTCGACGAACCGCTCGGCGCGCAGCAGCTCGTCGAGCTCGGCCTCGCGGACGCCGTAGCGGCCGGTGAGCCGCTTGAGCGCGCTGACCTCGTAGGCGGCGTAGTGGTAGACGTGCATGCCGGCGTCCACCCGCCAGGCGGCGAGGACGAGGTCGATCAGGTCGCGAACCATCTGCTTCTCGGCGGCGGGGTCGTGCGCCCACAGCGCGGTGAAGCTGCCGTCGCGCCGCCCGATGCCGGCGAGGTACTCCAGGCCGGCGCCGTCGGCAGAGTGCGGGTCGCCCTCGAAGTCGAGGTAGAGGTCGCCGTGGCTGGGCTCGGGCAGCCGGAGCAGGCCGGTGCTCTTCGCCGGCGGTAGCAGGGTGCGGGTGGGGACGCCGGTGGCGCGCTCGCGCAGCTGCTCGCGGGCCTGCTCCTGGACGCGGGTGCGGGTGGCCGCGCCGATGCGCGCGGCCCGCAGCGCCGCGTCGTCGGCGCTGGCGAGCTGCTCGAGGGTGGTGATCCCGGCGGCGCGCAGGGCGGCGCGGGTGTCGGCGCGCATGCCGGCGACGAGGCTCAGGTCATCGGCCGCGAGCAGCTCGCCGTCGCAGCGCGGCTTCCAGGTGCACTGGCTGCAGTAGGGCGTCGGGACCGGCTCGGTGGCCGGCGGGTCGGCGACGAAGGCGTCCAGCTTGGCGCGGGCGCGGCGGGCGTAGGCGGCGACGTCGACCAGCCGCCACGGGTGGGCCACGCCATCGCCGGTGACCACGCAGACGCGGTCGGGTTGCTGGCCCTGGAGGACGGCGAGCCGCTCGGCGTAGGTGGCCATCTGCAGCAGCGCGGGCACCTTGACGCGGCGGGCGAGCTTGGCGTCGGCGACCTCGTAGGACCAGTCCCCCAGCGCCGACGGGGTGGGCACCTTCAGGAGGAAGTCGGCCGCGCCGGCCCACACGCCGTCGGTGAACTGCGCCTGGTGGACGACGTCGACGCCGGCCCGCATGGCCTGCAGGGTCTCGGCCTCGGCCTCCCGGCGGCCGCGCGCGTCGAGGCGGACGGGGATGCGCACGATGCTGCGCCCCTCGGCCTCCAGCGCGTCGAGGTAGCGCAGCTCGTGCTCGGTGCCGAGGTCGGCGATGAGCTCGGCGTGGTCGCCCGGGCCCTCGGCGAGCGGCGCGAGCCGGCCGTCGGCGACGGCGAGGTCGAGCGTCGTGAGGTGGGCGCAGGCCTGGTGGCGGGTCAGGTCGGTGGGGCTCAGGACCAGGGAGCCGTCGGTGCGGTACATCGAGACGGGACGGTCTCATGCGGGCGGCGGAATCGGGGTGACCCGCGCCGGAGGGAGGATGCGTGCGTGACCGCTGGACTGCACCGCTCGCACCGGGTGGCCGGGGCCCTGGTCGGGTCGGCCGTGGGGGACGCGCTGGGCGCGCCGTTCGAGTTCGGCCCGCCCGGGGCGTTCTCGGCGCGCTTCCCCGCGCCCGCCCGGGGCGCGGCCACCGAGATGTGCGGCGGCGGGTCGCTGGACCGGGAGCCGGGCGAGTTCACCGACGACACGCAGATGGCGCTGCTGGTGGCGCGGTCGCTGGTCGAGCGGGATGGGCTGGACGAAGCCGACCTGTTCGAGCGGTTCGCGACCTGGGCGGCGACCGGCCCGCCGGACATCGGCGTACAGACCCGCGCGGTGTTCGACTCGGGGCTGCCGTGGGACCGCGCGGCGGCCGAGCACTTCGCCCGCACCGGGCGGGCGGCGGGCAACGGCTCGCTGATGCGGACGACGCCGGCGGCGATCTGGTTCTCCCGGTCCGGCACCGCGGCCACGGTGGACGCCGCCCGGCGGATCTCGGCGCTGACCCACGGCGACCCCGCTGCTGGCGAGGGTTGCGCGGTGTTCCACGAGCTGCTGCGGGTGGCGCTCGACGGCGGTGACCCGCTGGCCGCCGTCCCCGCGGTGCTGGAGCTGGTCGCCCCTTCGGAACGCGAGCGGTGGGCGACCGTGCTGGCCCCGGACTGGGAGCCGTCGAAGGCGACGGAGTCGAACGGGGCGGTGTGGCCGACGCTCGGGCAGGCGCTGTGGGCGCTGCGGCACGGGCGTGACTTCGCCGAGGTGCTGCGGCTGGTGGTCGACCTCGGCGGCGACACCGACACGGGAGCCTGCGTGGCCGGCGGGCTGGCCGGGGCGGTGTACGGGATGGGCGGCATCCCGATGCGGTGGGCGTCGGTGGTGCACGGCCGCGTCCCCGGGCACGGCGAGCGGGTCTGGCGGCTGGCCGACCTGCTGCGGCTGGCCGCCGACCTCGACGGCAAGGAGTTCTTCCAGGCGGAGACGGGCGTGATCCCGAAGGTGGGTCCGGCGGAGGTGCTGCCGGGGATCTGGGCGGGCAACCTCGACGGCGCCCGCTGGAGCGAGGAGGACTTCGCCGTCATCAGCCTGTGCCGGCTGGCCGAACCGTTCCCGCACACGTTGCACCGGATGGCCTACCTGACCGACAACAACCACAACGTGGACGTCGACGTCGTGCTGGCCGACGTGCTCGACGACCTCGCCGCGCTGCACGCCGAGGGCCACCGGGTGCTCGTGCACTGCCACGGCGGGGCGTCGCGGACCGGGCTGGTGCTGCGCGCCTGGCTGGTGCGCGAGCAGGGCATGACGCCGGCCGAGGCGACGGCGCACGTGGCCGAGCGGTGGCCCCACCTCGGGTTGTGGAACGACAGCTTCACCGCCGCGCTGGAGCGACTGGCCGCCAGCAGGCAGTAGCGGTCCGACCCGTTCGGGCGACTCCTCACTCGACGGTCGATCTTGTGCCGGATACTCCTCCGGCTGCTGACGAGCCGACGAGAGGACCGCGCACATGACCCAGCCGGCGGACGGGAGCCATCCCCGGCCTGGGCAGCCGCCGCGGGGCGGTCCGCGGTCGCGATGGGGCCCGCCCGGTCAGTCGCCGTCCTGGGGTCCGGTACCGTCGTGGGGTCCGCCGCCGGGCACCCCGGCCGGGCCACCGGTGTGGGGTCCGCCGCCGGGACCACCTCCCGCGCCGCCCCTGGGTCCGCCGCCCGGGTGGCAGCCACCGCCACAGCCGTTCGGGAGCCCGCCGCCGAAGCGGCCGTACTCGATCCCGGGGGCGATCGGTGCCACGCTCCTCGTGCTGTTCCTGCTGAGCGCGGTCATCTCGGACATCACCTCGGACGACGAGTCGTCCGAGGCGGCGTCCGACACGACGGAGTCGTACTCCGCGCCCCCCGCCACGGGCGCGCCCACCTCCCCGGTGCTGCCTCCTGAGCCGGAGCCGCCGGGCTTCGGGGACGGGACGTACCTCGTCGGTACCGAGGTCCACCCAGGCCTCTACCGGTCCGACGGCGCGCACTACTGCTCCTGGAAACGGCTCAGCGACCTGAGTGGCGACTACGACGCCGTCCTGGCGTGGGACTACTTCGTCGAGGGACAGGTCTACGTCGAGGTCCTGCCCACCGACGTGGCGTTCACCACGGACGACTGCGGCCGATGGACAGCAGTGACCAGCGGCGGTCCCGACGTCAGCGGCGCCTTCGACGACGGCACTTACCTCGTCGGGAGCGAGATCCAGCCGGGCACCTATCGCTCGACCGGGGGCTCGGGCTGCTCCTGGAAGCGCCTCGCGGATCTGACCGGTGACTACGACGCCATCCTCGCCTCGGACCACTTCGTCGACGGGCAGGCCTACGTCGAGATCTCCCCGACCGACGTTGCCTTCTCCACGGACGACTGCGGCACCTGGAGCCGCGTCAGCTGACGGGCACCCTGTGGCCCGTCACGCCCTCCAGTTCCTCGGCGCGCGGAGCGCTCAGGCCATGGCGGGTGCCGGGACGGCGCCCAGCTGGACCATCAGGCCGAGGAAGTCGGCGGTCGTCCAGCGCTCGACCACCTGATCGCCGCGGAACCGCATGATCGTGACGCCGCCGATCTCGTAGGGTCGGCCCGTCGCAGGCACGCCCATGAAGTCGCCGTGGTGCTCACCGCTCACGACGAAGCGGCAGGCGAACATGTCGCCGTCCGTGAGCTGCTGGTGGAACTCGAGGTGCGGGTTCGGGCGGCCCGGTGCCCCCATGGCCGACCAGAACTGCCCGTAGAACGCCGCCACGGCCGCCTTGTCCATCGGACCCGGCTCGACGCCGTGGAACCGCAGGTCCTCGGCGTACAGCTCGAGGTAGCCGGGCAGGTCCCCGGCGTTCCACCGCTGCCGCGCCCGTTCGGCCAGTTCGGCGGGAGTGGTCATGGCTCCTCCTGGACGTCCCGACCCCGCAGCCTCCAGGGGGACCTTGGCAGCCCAGCCGTGCCGGCTCCCAGAGGCGTTCGTCCCCCGGAGCCGGTCGGTCAGCGTGCCGTGACGCGCAACCGCTCGGCGATGACCTCGACGGCGACGGAGCCCGCCGAGACGTCCATGACCAGCGCGAAGGCGGCGTCGTCGTCCAGGTCCGGCGCGTGCCCGTTGACGTCGAGGAACACGACCGCGGCGAGCCAGGCCAGTCGCTTGTTGCCGTCGACCAGCGGGTGGTTCTTGGCCAGCGAGTGCAGGAGGGCCGCTGCCTTGAGCGGGAGCGTCGGGTAGGCGTCCCGGCCGAATGCCTGCGCGCGCGGTCTGCCGGCGGAGGAGTCGAGCAGCCCGACGTCGGCCACCGGTCCGGCGCCGAGGATCCGCACGAGCAGGAGGAGGTCCTCCAGGTCGAGGTACTCGATCTCCGTCACACGGTGCCGAGGCGGTGGAGCACGTCACCCCACCGGCTCGCCAGCCGCTCGGCGCTCTCGGTCACCCGCGTGGAGTGGCCGCTACGGGCATAGCGCTCGAGCACGGCACGCCGGATGACCTCCTGCCGGGAAGCGCCCTCGGCCTCGGCGAGCGCGGTGAGCGCCCTGTCGAGTTCCTCGTCGGTGCGGAGCGTCATCGCCACCGATACATGATACCGCCGTGATACCAATGCTGTCCTGCGTCAGACCGCGACCCGGTCGCTCGGACGGCGACGGGCGGTGCGGACGGTCCGCGCGGCCGAGCGGGCCAGCCGGATCGGGCCGGTGTCCCAGATGCTGCCGGGCTCCTCGACCGGCGGCGCCGGCTGCGACGTCGCCGGACGGGCCGGCGCCGTCGCCTCGACCCGCGCGGCGGCGAGGGCGGCCTGCTGCCGCGCGACGATGACCGCCTTCTGCCGGTCGAGGCGCTCCTGCTCAGCCATCACGAGCAGCTCCTCCTTGGCCTCGGCCACAGTGCGCCGCGACTGCTGCTGCATCTCCTCAATGTCGACGTCGCCGGAGTCGCGCAGCGCCGCGAGCTGGTCGTAGGCGGTGGGCGGGCCGAAGTTCAGCAGCACCTTCATGAGCACCGGCAGGATCTCCACGCACATGAACAGCAGCGAGAGCATGAACTTCGCCGCGGCCAGGGTGGCGTTGCGGTCGCTGAGCCGGTCGAGCGCCTCCAGCCGCAGCAGGATGCCGCCGGAGCCCTCGTTGGTGGCGTCGAAGGCGGCCTGCAGCCGGTCGAGCTCGGCCGTCAGCCGGGCCAGCTCGGCGGAGTCGGTGGCCAGCGCGGCGGCGGCGAGGTCGGCGCTGCGCGACTCGGCGCCGTCGGCGGAGTCGAGGGCGGCGTCCAGCTCGCCGCGGGCGCTGGCGACGACGGCGGCCTGGGCGTCGGCGGCGGCGCGGGCCTGGACGTAGGCCTCGCCGGTGCCGGCGTCGCCGGTGCCACAGGTGCCGTCGAGCTCGCACTGGGCGCGGGCCTCGAGGTCGCGCTGGGTGGCCAGCGCGGCGTCGTAGGCGGCCTGCCTGGCGGTGACGTCGGCCTGGACGGCGATCAGCGCGGGGTCGGACTGCCCGCCGGTGGCCACGACGTCCTGCTCGCGCGTGACCTTCTCCTGCAGCTCGTCGAGGCCCGCGAAACGCGCGTCGGACTCCAGCGACTGCCGGTAGGCGTCGGCGGCCTCGGCCTGCATGACGGTGATCTCGGCGTCGATCTCCTTGTGGAACACCTGCAGCGTCAGCGGGGTGGCGACGACGACGCCGAGGATCAGCGCCAGCCCCACGCGCGGGACGGCGAGGGCGAGGTTCCGCTTGAGCGAGGCGTCGTGCGCCATGCCGACGAGCAGCATCCGGTCGAGGTTGACCACGACGGCGCCCCAGCCGAGGCCGAGCACCAGCGCGAACGGCCACCACACGCCGAGGGCCATGTGCAGCGCGAACGCCGCCGAGGCGACGGCGAGGCCGCCGGTACTGAGCAGGACGCCACCGAGGGCGGCGAACTTCGGCCGCGCGCCCGGCGCCGCCTCGAGCAGGTCGGGCCGCGCGCCACCGAGGACCGCGAGGCGGTCCTGCAGCCGTCGTCGTCCAGCCATGCGAGAGCCACTCCCCCGAACGACGGGGGTCTGACCGCCGCTCCCCTGGCTCATCGGCAGTCCCGATCGTGGTCGGGACCCCTCCGCCGTCGCGCTCGTCACACCCGTCCCACGCCTCGGCTTGACCGTGGCCCGGCCGCGCGGTCGGCTGGCGCCATGACCGAGCAGCAGGCCGACGGCTGGCACCAGCCGCTGCGGCACGTCCGGGCCGACGAGCTCACCGGGGACACCGGCCAGACCAGCGGCATGGACCGGCGGGAGGCGATCTCGGCGAAGACGGTCGGTTCCCAGCGGGTGTGGATGGGACAGACGCACGTGGCGCCGCGGACGTCGTCCGGCGACCACCACCACGGCGACTCCGAGACCGCCATCCACGTGCTGCGCGGCCACCCGGTGTTCGTCTTCGCGCAGGACGGTGAGGAGGTGCGGCTGGCCACCGGGCCGGGCGACTACGTCTTCGTGCCGCCGTACACCCCGCACCGCGAGGAGAACCCGACCGACGAGGAGGCCGTGGTCGTGATCGCCCGCAGCAGCCAGGAGGCGATCGTGGTCAACCTGCCCGGGCTGACCTGACCGCGCACGGTCACCACAGCCGTCACGCTCCGGAACCGTCCGTCTCCGCTCTGGCGTGTCCTTAGTTCTGCTGTCTAACCTCCCCCAACCGGTCCTGACCGGGACCGTAACCGACAGCAGATCGAGGGAGATCTGGATGCGGAAGACCGTGACCACGGTGGCGCTGACATCGGCGCTGGTGCTCGCCGGGGGGACCGCCGCACAGGCGATCACGGGCAACTTCACCGACGACCACGAGCACGAGTACGTGGGCCTCGCCGTCTTCTACGACGCCGACGGCAACGTGTCCCACCGCTGCTCCGGCAGCCTGCTCACCGACCGGGTGTTCGTGACCGCCGGGCACTGCGTGACCCTGGACGACGAGGGCACCGTGGCCACCAGCGCGCGCGTGTACTTCGAGCAGGACGTCCAGGCCGACGTGCCGGACTACCCGGAGTCCGGCGGGGTCGAGTCGCACACCATCTACTCGTACGGCTACACCGGCCTCGACGAGATCCCGGAGAGCAGGGACGCCGGGCTGATGCTGCTCGACGACCCGGTGCAGAGCGTGTACCCGGAGATCGACGAGTACGCGAAGCTGGCCACCGAGGGCGCGCTCGACCGGTACAAGGCGGCCCACCCGGGCAACTCGGCCACGACGACGATCTCCGGGTACGGCGTGCAGGAGAGCAACGGCAGCCAGACCAAGCGGGTCGCCTACCGCGAGCGGCTGACCGCCGAGAGCTTCATCATCGGGCTCAACGGCACCAACGCCGGCGGCTACAACGTCAAGCTGTCGACCAACCCGGGCAACGGCCAGGGGGGCACCTGCTTCGGCGACTCCGGCGGCCCGATCCTCATCGGCGACACGGTGACCGCGGTCAACTCGTTCGTGATGAACGGCGCCTGCGCCGGCACCGGGTTCGCCTATCGGGTCGACACGGCCGACGTGCTCGCCTGGATCGCCGAGACGGCCGGCAGCGAGGCGGGCGAGATCCAGTACGACACCGTCGCCTGACGGTCCCGACCGGAGGCCGTCCCGCCGTGGCTCGTTGCCGCGGCGGGGCGGCCTCCGTCACGTCGTCCTCCGTTGCGAGGGGCGACGGCCCCGTCACAGGTGGCCGCGGAATCCGAGGATCTCCTCGGCAATCAGCTTGGTCCCGGTCGTCCCGACGCGGTGCTCGACCCGGTCCCAGAGGTCCTCAGGGGCCGGCCGCCGGACCACCTCGATCAGCTGTGCGCGCACGTACTGCTCCAGCGACTGCCCCGCACGGGCGGCTCGCACGGCCAGCTCGTCACGCGTCTCGTCCGGCACGTCGTGGATCGTCAACGGCACGGGCACACGTGCAGGGTGCGCTGCTCACAGCCACTCGACGACCCCTCGGCGCGCCTCGTCACCTCCAGCCCGCGCGTCGAGCCAGGCCTGCAGCGCCGCCAGGAGTCGCGGCAGACCGCTCGGGGCGCGTGACCACCGACGGCCGTTGACCAGCAGCAGGCCGGCGTGCGCGTCGAGATCCAAGGGTGCGTAGTCGCGGACGTTCTCGGTGACGACGATGCGTCCGGTCTCCTGGGCCGAGCGCGCCACCTCGACGTCCTCCCGGCCGACGAGGTCCGGCAGCTCGACGACGGCGACGACGTCGTGCCCCGCGGCGCGCAGCTGCTCGGCGAGCCTCCTCGGGTACATCTCGTCGAGCAGCAGCCTCACCGGCCGGGACCGGCCAGGACCTCCTGCTGGCGGCGCCAGGCCGCCTCCGCCTCCTCCACCGCCTGCTCGTTCGCGGTGATCCGCGCGTCGATCTCGTCCCGGTGGTCGGCGTAGTAGGCGACGGCAGCAGCCACCTGTGCCGGGGACAGCGACATCGTCTCGGCGACCGTGGCCACGACGTCCGCAGGCCGTTCCTCCTGGACGGCCCGGAGCGTGCGGATCACCTCGTCGACGTCCGGCCCCTCGATCAGGCCGGCCCGCCGGCCGCTCGCTCCGTCCCGGAACGTGATCCCCGGGTGGGCCTCGCGGCGCAGCGCCTCATCCAGCAGCCGTTCGATGGTCGACGACACCGAGACACCCCGTCGCCCGGCCAGGTCGGCAAGGCGGCGCAGGACGTCGTCGGACAGCCGCACGGACCTCGGGCTACTCATGAATACATCGTAGTCATCCTGGGAGCGGTGTCCGTTCTGGCGCGCCACGGAGTCCCGTCGTCCGCCAGGGAGGCGAGTGGCCGCACCAGCACCACGGGTCCCTCGTCGGCGCGCCGGAACATCGCCGTCCGCCTCCACCAGCCAGCCTCCCGGGGACATCCGTCCGTCCGTGGGAGACACCCGTGCCCGACACCGCCGCTGCACGCGAGCTGTTCAACCGCTCGCGGGCCCCCGAGATCGCTGCGTCCGTCGACGACCGGCTGGTCCGTGAGCCCTGCCGGTCCGACCGCTTCGCCCAGTTCGGGGACGCCGACACCGTGCTGCTCGTTGCCGGCGACCAGGAGGAGCGGGCCGTCGAACTGGCGCTGGCGTACGGCGTGGCCTGGGCCGACGGGCGCCGCCTGCTCCTGGCACTGCCGGAGCGGTTCCGCACCGCCACCGCCCAGCGCATCCCGTGGCTGCGCTCCGCCGCCCGCCCGACGCTGTGGCTGCACGACGGCCGGCGCGCCGTCCCGGCACCCGAGCGCAGCCGCGAGGACACCGTCGCGGCCGTGACCGCCTCCCTCGGCGGGTCGACACCCGAGGACGAGTTCCGGCGGGCGGCCACCGCGCTGCACCTACGCGAGAGGAGCGACTGGGTCACCGAGCTGGTGGACCTGGCCACGCGCGACGACCGCCTCGACCCAGCGCACACCCAGTCGGAGCGGTCCTGGCACCACCGCGGCCAGCGGGTGCTCTCGGTCGTGCGCACCAGTGGCGGCGTCCGCGTCCGGGCGGGCATCCACCACTCCGCCGACCCTGAACGGAACACCTGGGCGGTGGACGGTCCGCTGTCGGCGGCCGAGCTCGGGGGGATCCGCGAGGTGGTGGACGCCGCGATCGCCTCGCGCTCGAGCGGGGACGACCCGGCCGTCCGGCGCGACGACGAGCACCTGCTGCAGGCCGTGCTGCGCCGCTCCCCCGCGGTGGTCGGCATCGAGCAGCAGGCGATGCGAGAGGTCCCGGCCTGGCGGCCGACGGACACCACCCGCGGGTGGGCGCGCGGGTACGTGGACCTGGTCGGCCTCGACGGCAACGGGGACGTGCTGGTCACCGAGACGAAGCTGGAGAAGAACGCCGACCCGCTCTTCCTGCTGCAGGGACTCGACTACCTGGTCTGGGCGCAGGCCTACCGATCCGCGCTCACCGGCCGGCTGGGCGCGGCCGACGGCGCCCGGATCCGCCTGGCGCTGGTGGTGGGGGCCCGCTCGGACGGCGCTCCGCACCTGCCCGCGTACACGCGCGCGCTGGCCGCCGCCCTGGACGACGACGTCCCGTGGACCGCCCGGGTGGTGCGCGGCTGGGCCGAGCCCGACCCGCGCCCGGTCGGCGAACCGCTCGACCTCCTCCCCTGACGACCCACCACACCGATCCGGAGTCCCCGTGAGCTACCGCCTGCCCGAGGCCCTGCAGACCGACGACGACACCCGCGCCCTCGCCTTCCTGCGCGAGTACTACGGCCGGGACGGGGGCTCGGCCTACACCGGGTCCTACTTCGACGGCTGGGGTGGGCAGCAGGACCCCGACCGCTTCACGGCCGAGGACGTCGTCGCCGTCACCTTCCTGTCCGTGGTCGTCCCGCCGATGGCCGCCCACCGCCTGCTGCACACGGAGGCGGAGCGGTTCTGCCGGCTGCTCCGCGACATCGGCCCGGACCGCGACTTCGCGCAGGAGGCCGAGCCGGTGCACCGCGACTGGCCGGGCTGGCGGCTCGAGACCGCCCTCCGGGAGCTCTCCGGGGTCGGGCGGACCATCGCGACCAAGCTCTGCGCGCGCAAGCGGCCCGGGCTGCTGCCGATCTACGACTCCGTCGTCGGCGAGGTGACCAGCGCGCAGTCGTGGCAGTGGGAGCCGCTGCGGCAGGTACTGCGGGCGGACGACGGAGCGCTGCAGACCCGGCTGCTCGGACTGCGCGACGCCGCGGGGTTGGACGCGTCGGTGTCCGCCCTGCGGGTCTACGACGTCATCGCCTGGATGGAGGGCAAGAAGAGGGGCGTTCAGCCGACCGACCCCGACGACCAGCTGGGTGCCGCGGTTACCGGATCGTGAGGCCCCGCGGCGTCACACGACCTCCCAGGTGTATGACGCGGACACCGCGTCGGTGATCACGACTCGGATGGCCATCGGTTCGTCGTCCTCCGTGCGTCCGGCGCACAGGTACTGCGCGCCGGCGACGACGTGCATCTGCTGGGTGCAGGAGACCTCGGCGGCGACGCCGAAGGTGTCCTCGAACTGCGAGGCGATGTCCCTCTCGGCACGGTCTGGGTCCAGCACCGAGGGGACACCGAAGGCCTGGTCGGCATAGGTCGCGATGCCCTGGACCGGATGCGCGCACGCCGCCGCGCCGAGGGACAGCCCCAAGCCGATGACGACGAGCCTCCGGCACCGCGCCGGAGACCTCACGCCGGCTCGCTTCTCGACCATGGATGAACGCACGGGCTCCCGCTCCTGAGTCGGACAGTCGACCGTGGATACAACGCCGTCGGCCGGATCGCGCTGCGGCACGCCATCGGCTCGGTCCGGTCCGACCTGCGACAGAGGAAGCGCATCTTCACAGCCACCCGGTCAGCGCGGACGTCTACAGGCGCTTGACGAAGTCCGTCTCGTGGCCGTTGACCCGGCGGGTGCCGGCGAGCTGCTCCTTGCGCCAGCGCTCGACGCCGTGACGGGTCACCTCGAGCTGTGCATCGAGCACCATCCCGGTCGCTCGTGACTCGGCCTCCAGCGTGCGCGCCGCCCGGGCCTCGGCCGCGGCGAGCCCCGACCGCGCCAGCACCTCGGCTTCCTCGTACTCGGCCTGCATCCGCAGCCGGACCCGCTCCTCGACCTTCTCCTCCTCCAGCGCGAGCAGCCGCTCGTAGAGGGACGGCGGAGCCAGCGCCAGCATCGTCTTGAAGATGATCGGCAGGCACTCGATCGCCGTCATGAAGGCGAACAGCAGCCAGTGCGCCGTCGCCAGCGTCGGGTTGTCCTCACCCATGCGGCCGAGCGCCGTCAGCCGGGCGAGGATGCCGTCGCTGGTACCGACCGCCGCCTCGTGCGCGGCGACCTCGGCGTCCCGGGCCTCCTGGGTGCCGGCGACCAGGGTCTCCAGCCGGTCGAGCTCGGTCTGCTGGGTGGCGGTGTTCTGCGCCTCCTCGGCGACCAGTTGCTCGAGCGTCCGCGCCTCGAGCGCCTCCAGCTGCTGCGCCAGGTCGTCCCGCTCGGCGCGCAGGCGGTCGCGATCGGCGCGCCGGGCGTCGGTGGCCGGCCCGAAGCCCGGGTCACCCGTCCCGCCGGACCCGTCGATCTCGGCGTTGTAGGCGGCCTCGGCGGTGTTGTAGCGCGCATCGACGTCGTCCAGGCGCTGCCGCAGGTCGGCGACGGCGGGGTCCTCGTCGACGTCGGCCTGCGTGACGCCATCGGCGATGTCGGCCTCCAGCACGGCGATCTGCTCGCGCAGCGCCGGCAGCTCGGCGTAGCGGCTGTCCTCGGCGAGCTGCCGGGTGAAGGCGTCCTCCTGCTCGGCGGCCATCTCCCGCACCTCGGTGCCGATCTCGGCGCTGAAGACGGCCAGCGTCAGCGGCGTCGAGACGACGGCGCCGATGAGGACGGCGAGCAGCACGCGCGGCGTCGCCATGGCCAGGGTGCCGGCCTTGCTCTTCAGCCGCGGCGAGGAGACGACGAGCCAGCGGTCGAGGTTGAGGATGACCAGGCCCCACACCAGGCCGCCGGCGATCGCGACCGGCCACCACAGGTGCAGCGCCAGGTGGAGCGCGTAGCTCGCCGACACCACCGCCAGCCCCGCGGTGGAGACGAGGACGGCGCCCATCGCGACCTGCTTGCCGCGCTCCTTGGGCGCCTCGCGCAGCACCTCGCGGTTGGCGCCGGCGACGGTGAGCAGTTGCTCGGTGACGACGGCGCGGCTGACCAGGCGGCGGGCCGCCGCCTTCCAGGAGCTCACTTGGGGTCCTTCCGGCCGGCGCTGCGGCGCAGGCTGTCGACGAGGGAGGAGGGCACGCCCACGACGCGGGGCGAGGTCTCGAGCCGCGGGCGCAGCGCCTCCTGGGTGGCCAGGAAGTCGTCGAGCCGCCGGGTGACCGACGACGGGGCGCCGACGGTCGCCGCGACGTCGCAGTGCAGGGACACCGGCGGCGGCGCGCTCACGGTCGGCAGGTCGAGCTGCGGCACGGTGACGGCGGCGACCACCGGCGTGGCCGCGGGCGTCGTGGTGAACCGGTTGCGGCCGGCGACGTCGATGCGCCGGCTGGTGTCGATCCGGACCGTCGCCTCGCCGCACGGCGGGTGGCCGCCGCGGCCGTCGACGACGACGTCGAGCGCGTGCTCGAAGCACCAGGTGACCAGCACGCGCGACCCGGGCCGGACGATCGTGTGGCTCACCGACAGCGCGCGCAGCACGGGCACCTGGCCGTCGTGCGGGCCGCCGTCCGCGGGGACGCCGTGCCGGCAGGCGACGGACCGCGACTCGCCGTCCGCCGTGCCGGACGCGCGTCGCTGGGCGTCCTCCTCGCGCCAGTCGCGGATCCAACGGTCGGTCCACGGGAGGGAGGAGTCCGGTCGCCGCGCTCCCCCACCGCTGCTCGCGCGGCGCACCGGACCGCCGCCGGTCCACCGCCACGCCCGCGCGCGCAGCCAGGCGAGCAGCAGGAGGAGGAAGAAGGACCAGAGGAAGGCCTCGGCGAGGTCCTTGAGGAAGCCGGCGACGCGGTCGGGCTGGAGGGAGCCGCTCCACTCGGTGTTGCCATCCAGCGCGACGAAGCCGGCGAGCAGCAGGACGACCGCCCAGCCGACGACGAGCGGATCCCGGTGCAGCGGTTCCCGGAACACGTCTCCCCCAGCCGCGGGTGACGCCCGCCCGTCCGACCATCCGGACTCCGCCGTTCCGGAGTCCTCGTGGTTCGTACCGGGCGCGGCCGACACGAGGCAGCGCCTCCTCACCCGTCCGGGTCAGGCGCGGCCAGGAGCTCAAGGACCTGGGAGCAACCTCACGGCCTCGGCTGGGTAGGGGCTGCCTGCTCGTTCGTCCGCCGCGGCCGGAGGACCGACCATGGGCTCGACCGGGGACCGCCCGATCCTGCTGCTCGACGTCGACGGCGTGCTCAACGCGCCGCGGCGGGAGCTGCCCGAGGGCTGGCGACGGGCCACGTTCAACGGCTTCCTGCTGTCGTGGGACCCCACGATTACCGCGCGGCTACGAGAGCTGCACGAGTCGGGCCGGGTGGAGATCCAGTGGCTGACCACCTGGACCACGGACGCCGACCGGCTGCTGGCCGAACCGATGGGGCTGCCGCGGGGGCTCACAACCCACGCCCGCGCCGACTCCGCGCCCACCGGCTTCCTCGGGGTGTTCGGCGGCGCCTCGGGCTGGTGGAAGCTCGACGCCGCCCGCGAGGTCGCCGAGTCGGAGCCGGACCGGCGGATCGTGTGGGTCGACGACGACCTGGCCGAGCAGGCCGCCGACACCGGCGACTGGCTGGCCGCGAACCCGCACGTGCTGGTGGTGGCCCCGGACCTCTATGTCGGACTCACCCACGAGCAGCTCGACCGGGTCGAGGAGTGGCTCGGGTAGAACGGCGGGCGTGCGCCGCGCCCCGCTGACCGGTCTCGTGTGCGTGCTCGTCGCCCTGGCGGGGTGCGGCTCGCCGTCGGCGCCCACTCCCCCGGCCGCCTCGACCGCTTCGTCCGCCACGAGCACACCAGCCCCCGACGTGTCCGCGGAGTTCGCCGCCCTCGAGGCACGCTTCGACGCCCGGCTCGGCGTCTTCGCCGTCGACACCGGTTCGGGCGCCATACTCGAGCACCGGGCCGACGAGCGGTTCGCCTACGCCAGCACGATCAAGGCGCTGGCGGCCGGCGCGCTGCTGACCCGGACGTCGCCGGCTGACCTGCAGCGGCCGGTGCCCGTCACCCCCGCGGACCTGACGACGGCGTACTCGCCGGTGACGGAGACCCGGGTCGGCGGGAGCATGACGCTCGCGGAGCTGTGCGACGCCGCCGTGCGCTTCAGCGACAACACCGCGCTCAACCTGCTGCTGCGCGAGCTCGGTGGGCCGGCCGGGCTCGACGCGGCGCTGGAGGCCATCGGCGACGACGTCACCGAGGTCGCGCGCACCGAGCCGGAGCTCAACAGCGCCGTCCCCGGCGAAACCCGCGATACGACGACGCCCCGTGCGCTGGCCGGGTCGCTGCGCGCCTACGCGGTGGACGGACCGGGCATCACCGAGGAGGACCGCGCGCAGCTCCTGGACTGGCTGCGGCGCAAC
The DNA here is from genome assembly GCF_900115505.1 of Geodermatophilus dictyosporus. Classification (GTDB taxonomy): domain Bacteria; phylum Actinomycetota; class Actinomycetes; order Mycobacteriales; family Geodermatophilaceae; genus Geodermatophilus; species Geodermatophilus dictyosporus. The sequence continues at coordinate 18,521 of NZ_FOWQ01000010.1, forward strand.
ACCACCGGCGACGCGCTCATCCGTGCCGGCGTGCCCGCCGACTGGGACGTCGGCGACAAGACCGGCACCGGCGCGTACGGCACCCGCAACGACGTCGCCGTGCTCACCCCGCCCGGGCGGGCGCCGATCGTGCTGGCGGTGATGTCGAGCCGGGACGAGCCGGACGCCGACCCCGACGACGCGCTGGTCGCGGAGGCGGCGCGGGTCGTCGTCGCCGCACTCGACTAGCGCTTGGTGAGGACGGTGCCGTTCATGTGCCGTGAGCGGGCGAGCTGCTCGTCGCGCCAGCGGTCGACGCCGTCGCGGGTGACGTCGAGCTGGGCCTCGAACACCATCCCGGTCGCCCGCGACTCGGCCTCCAGCGTGCGCGCCGCCGGCGCCTCGGCGGATGCGAGCGCCGAGCGCGCCAGCACCTCGGCCTCCTCGTACTCGGTCTGCATGCGCAGCCGCACCCGCTCCTCGACCTTCTCGTCGCCGAGGGCGAGCAGGCGCTCGTAGAGGGAGGGCGGGGCGAGCGCGAGCATCGTCTTGAACAGGATCGGCAGGCACTCGATCGCCGTCATGAACCAGAACAGCAGCCGGTGCGCCGTCGCCAGGGTCGGGTTGCCCTTTAGGCGGGACATCGCGGTGAGCCGCGCGAGGAGCCCGTCGCTGTCGTTGACGGTGGCGTTGTCTGCAGGTCCACAAGCTCCGCCTGCTGGTCGATCGTCTCCGCCTCCGTCCTGGACCTGGTCGAGGACCTGCGGCTGCACCTGGCCCCGCTGCCGGGTCAGCGTGTCCGCTTCGCCGTCAGATGTTCACGCGCTTCCGCCCAAGCCGATGACGCCGCCGAGGAAGTCGTGGAGACCTTCGCGGCTCCGCGGAGGCGCCGCAGAAGCTGCGGTGTCCCCGCGCAGGGAGGGCGATGGCCCGCAACCGCGGATTAGCACCCTCTTGTCGTTCATCACCTGGCGCCGCTGGCAAGTCGCCGTCGGCGAACCAGTGGCGCTTGCCCGAGACCCGCCACACCCCCTACCGACCCGTCCTATGAGGACACGGGCGGTTACCCTGAGCAACCCCAGCGCTTCGCAACGTCATTCCAGTCGCAAAGGAGATGCTTGAATGGCACAGTCGGCCCTCCCCTCCGCCACAGTGACTCCTAAGAGTCTTCCAATCGGCCATATGTTGGATGAAGGCCGCTGCTTTCGCGTCCCAAGGTACCAGCGAGCCTACGCTTGGGAATTGGACGACGTTGACGACCTCTGCGATGACATCGAGGCTGTCGTCGCGACCCAAGACGGACGTGGCACCCTCAAGGGGAGTCACTTCTTCGGCACCCTGGTGACGGTTCTCGTGCCGGAGACTGCGGCTAGTCGAAGCCACTACCACGAGGTTGTCGACGGTCAACAGCGGCTGACAACCTTCTGCTTGTTCCTGCGCGCTATAGCCATGCGCGCCACACAGGAAGCGGAGAGTGCAAAGGCGGAGCAGGATCGCACAGCTAAGAGCTTCAGTACTCTTGCTCAGGAAACAGAGAGCTTTCTCCGATACAACGACTTCGACGTCGCAGCCGGCACTGTCAGTCAGCAACCTCGCCTTTCTCTTTCACTTGTCGATGACCCCTATTTTCAGGACTTGCTGAGCAAGGAGTCGCTTGATTCCGCTAGTCGAGACAGCCACAAGCGACTTCTTGCAGCCTTCAATCGCCTAGACGAACGACTCATCGAGCCGATTGCGACCGAGTCGACCTATAAGGCCAAACTGAAGAGGCTTACCGCAATCAGAGATTCCCTGTTGGTTCGAGGCTACGTCATCCACGTGACAAGTAACGACCGAGCCAGCGGCTACACCCTCTTCAGCGTCTTGAACAACCGCGGCCAGGACCTGACAAACGCCGACCTCCTCAGGAATCACACATTGGAAGCGCTTAATGCATTCCCCAAGGCTCAGGAGAAGGCGGCTCGGGCGTGGGACCGTATTGCCGGAAGCGCAAATGTGGATGCATTTCTTAGGGCCTACTACCCGTCCGTCGCTGGACGACGAGCGAGTCAAGACAAGTTGTTCGAGGATGTTCGACAACTCCGCTTCCCCAAGCGACCACAAATCACGGCGGACGCAGATGACTACGTCGCGACGGTCGAGCGACTTGGCGCGGAACTCGATGTATACAAGTCCCTTATGACTGGCGACTGGCCTTTTGCAAGTCCCGTAGCGAGCTTGTGGCAACGCGACCGCCTTCGCCGTCTAATTATTAGCCTGCGACACGAACTCGCAATCCCCCTCCTGCTCTCGGCCTCCACCGCGGCAGACGAGACCGGCTTTGCGGACCTAGTCCATATGCTAGAACTGTTCGCCTTCAGATACAAGAATATCTGCAACGCGCATGCCACGCCCGCAGCCAACGCCTATTACCGCGCCGCTAGAGCTGCGCGGACCAGCCATGCCACTCGCAAGCCGGTGTCATGGAAGGATTTGCGAGCTGATCTGCGCGACCTGCTTAACACTCGAGCGGGAGCGGCCATCTTCGCATCCCAGCTCGACGAACTTTCGTACGAGTACCAGAGCGACAAGACCCTACTGCGGGAGCTTCTAACCACCATCGAGGACTATCACACCTAGCTGCAAAATACAGCCACTAAGCGTCGTGCGGACACCAGCCAGGTGATCGACCTGGCGCAGGCTACGCTTGAACACGTATACCCGCAGAACCCGCCAAGTACAGCACAGGTCGACTCCACCCTGGAGCGCCACAAGCACTCATTGGCAAACCTCAGCTTCTGGCCTCCCCAGGAAAACAGTCAGGCAGGAAATCGCCCCTTCGCACAGAAGAGATCGGCTTACGCAAACAGTAGGGTGAGCTTGAATCGTGACCTTAGCGCCCTGGCCAGCTGGGACGCGACGGAGCTTTCCAAGCGCCGCTCGCAACTTAAGAGCTGGGCGGAAAGGTCTTTATGTTATGAGCCACTTTCGGTGGGTGGGTGGGTGGGTGAGTGAGTATCTAACCACCCACCCACCAAAGAGGAAATCCGACGAGACGGATTGGCCTCCTCGGCAGGGTCGGACGCGCAGGCTTCAGCTTCCTTCCATGGTCACCGTACTGAACCGTGGTGACAGCCGCAGCTGGTTAGATCTGCAGCGAACTGCCGATTGGGTCAACGACGCGCTTGGTTCGGACTACGCGGCTCTGGGTGTCACATTCGGCGGCATGCTGCACGTCGACGACGTCGAGCGGTTGCGGCTCATTCAACCGGCTGCGCGACCAGGCACGGAAGAACGGACCAGCGCTCGTCTGCGTCGAAAGGCCGCGATGTTGCACTTCTCGCTGTTCGCCTCGCGGACCCCGTTCAGCAGCATGGAGGAGTTGCTAGCTCGGCTGCTGGCCACTTGCGGCCGCGCCGAGGAGCTCGTCGAGCTAGATGGCGTCCTACCCGAGCGGATCCACCTAGTGGCGCGCCCGCTCAGCGCTGCCGGCGACCGTCCACTACACGTCCATGCGCGCTACGGCCGCGACGTGGCGCTATCGGCCTTCCGGCTTGAGGGCCTTAACAGGCCATGCGGCTCCGGCGTGCGCTGGGTGTCCGGCGATGGCGCAGACGTCTTTTTCGTCACGCTGCCGAAGACGGCGGCGTACTTCTCTCCTACCACGATGCACGCCGACGACGCCATCACGCCGACACTGATCGGCGGGAGTCGCAGAACGCGATGGCCAAGCGATCACAGCCGGGGCAGCGCGACGTCAACCACCGGCATCGGGCACGTCCGTGCATCTCTCGTCCGCGAGTTCAAGACGGCGGACGGCACGCTTGGCACACGCCCTACCTTTACGCCGGACCGACGTCCTACGTCTCCCACACAGGCGAGCGGCCAAAGCGCATCCTTTGGGACCTTGAGGACGAGCTACCGGCGGTTATATTCCACGCAGCCAAGGTCGCATGACAATTTAACCAAGTGAAGTGGTGTTACCGGAGCTAGTGTGAGAGCCAACGCTTCAACTCTACAATTACCGCCAAGGAGGTCGCTCGGAGATGAACGAAGGAGCATACAAACCCAAGGAGACCGTATCCGTCGACGAGTTGCTGGGACTTCTCTCCCCTCCGGAGCGGAGCACTGAAGATCCCTTCGCTCATCAACTCGCTCCTCAATCCACGTCCGCAAGCTATAGGGAGATGTGGCAGGGCGTCTCCTTAAAGCCTGCCGTCATTGCAACGGTAAGACAGATGGGGACTGTAGCGCCTCTGACTAATCAGTCGGTGCGGGAGGAGTTAAGTCTTACGAGAGATGAAGCCCTCGAGGTCTTGCGCGTCCTCACACGGGACGGATATGTCGAGAGGCGTGGTTCAAAAAGAGGGACACACTACGTCCTCCGCAATCACGAGGCCCTTGAGGGGCGGCGCCTCAATCTATCCCCGACGCCAGCGCCCTCAATCCCGAAGCTTGCGGAAGTGCGAAATGATTTTGACATGCGGGTCCGCGCGGCGACGAATCGCGCATCTGCCTTGCTTGGGGAGTGGTACGTTGCACGACTCGAGAGGTTGGGGCCTTTGAGTTTCGCCCAAGAAACTCTGCAACGAGAAAAGCCACTGAGAAGTTTGAAGCGCCTGCATAGGGAGGGCATGCTTGAATCCAGCATAGAGGCGATCGCGATTGATCCCGCATACTCCCATCTTTTCTCGGACGTGGAGATAAAGACCGCCCGCCTTCGACTCCTTGAGCTGGGTGCCGTCCGCCGAGGACACAACGGATGAATCTGCGACGTGCTGTCGAATGTCGACCTGGCGACGTTGCAGTCCACGCAGGTCTCACCACCGGACTGCGAGGACCGTAACTGTCTGCGGTCCAGTGGATGCCATGCACTTCCGAGGGACGACCTTCACTACCGTCCCCACTCCGGAGGAGCGCTCGCCGGACTGTATGCGTTCGAGGTCCTACCGATCTGACGCGGATGTGAGTGCTAGGCGCCCAAGGCTTGATACATCCTTGATCGTCGGGTCCCCGACAAGATAGGACATGCCGCGAGCAACATGGCCCCGGAGCAATGCATCCGCCTCGGATGCCGATAGGCTGTCGCCAGAAGACGCGGAACGTTCGAGTAGTAGAGACCACCACAACAGTCCGCTAGCGCCGGCGAAGACTGCCCACTCGATCTCCGTCGCGGTATCCGTCGCTGGCGCAGGCGGCGGAGCCGATTCTAGCAGGGAGCGACATAGCGCCCACCTACAAAGCACGTTCATGTGCCTAATGCCGGTGCGACGCTTCAAAGTCGCGACCTGCTCCCGCGTTTGCTTGGACAACCGAAGCGACGGTGGCGGACTAGGAGGCGGCCCGCCGGGCATCTCGGTCTCTACGCTTGATTTCATCATGCGACCTCTCCACTCGACTCGGTCACGTAGCCGGTCTCGATGCGAGAACTGCGTGTCGTGGCGTCATGCACTAGGTGGACGGTATGGCTGACGGAGGATCCAAGCCGTCGAATCGCTTCCTCATCAACCTCAGCGTCTGTGGACAACACGATCACCTGATGGGAAGCGTTAGGCAGATAGTTGTCCACGAAGGTTCTGCGATGACTTCGGTCGAGGCGCCCTAGCGGCGTGTCGATTACGACGGGCAGCGGCCGGCCTGCGGCCTTCGCCAGGCCCCACAACAGGCTGACGGCAATCATCTGACGCTCGCCGGCTGAGAGCTTGGACGGAAGGATGTCCTTGCCAGCGGCGTCGATAAGCGTCAGCTTGTGCGTTGTAGGGTCAATCTCGACAGCCTTGAGGAGCCTGTCCTTCCGGAGCAGACTCTGTGCGGCCTCAAGAACATGGGCTTCGATCTGCTGAGCATGCCGCGCCGTGGCGATCCCCCGAAGCTGTCGAAGCGTGGCTCGAGCTTTCTCTGAATGACGGAGCAGCCGCTCGCCATCTTCCGCCGCCAAGCCGGTTCGGGCAGCTCTCTCGAGCTCAATCTTTCGCTTCGCCTCCGCCCGCGTCAGCTCAGCGAGGACCGCGGCGTGCGCCTCATGCGCACCGGCAAGAGCGTGGCTGGCTGCCTGCTCCGCCTCCGTGGCGCGCTCACGCTCGAGTACCAGCTCGTGAACGGCTTCTGCGTTGGGGACAGAGGCCAACTCCACATCGGCACGGTCGACAGCCTCGACCGCCTGCTCCCAATTCGCGAGGAGCTCCTCCACGGACTTGCGGAGCCTCGCCATCCCGCCGCTTGCAAGGTCCCGCAGCATTTCGGCGCTCTCTGGCGTAACTGCGAACACCGGCTCGACGTGAACCTGCGACCTGCGCTGCCTATCCTCAGTGAGGCTTGTTTCGACAACCCTTAGGGCCTCTCCCTGAACACTCCCCTCCTTGACGAGGTTGCTCAGGAGGGCAAGAAGCTCCTCGTCGCGGCTCGTCAGCGCCTGCACCACCCGACGGTCGTTCTCCTGGGTTTGCAGAGCGGACGCCCGTTGCGCGGTGGCCTTCACTAGATCGGGCACTAGGAGTAGGGGCGTGAAGTCTGCCATGGCCTCGATCAGGCGCGTTTCCGCGAGTCCTCGCGCCACCCGGGCATCCCGGACCTGCTCTTCGATTGCCAGCCGGCTCTCGTGCGACCGTCCACCTTCACGCTGAAACCGCTCTTCGGCAGCCTGCTTGCGCTCCGTGGCCCTGGCCAACTGTTGCGCCGCCTGGTCGACCTCCTGACGCGCGTCCCGCTCGCGCCCGCGCGTGCTGTCGAGTGCCGCCTCGAGGTTGCGGAGGTACCGCTCGTCCTCCTCGTCCTTAACGGCTTCGGTGCGCTTACGACGTTCGAGTACTTCAAGGTCCGCGACGAGGCGGTCAACGAGGTTCAGTCCCAGGAGTCCGCCGATCGCGGTCTCGAGGAGCCCTCGGCTGACATCGAGGTCAGCGAAGGCTTCGATCTGCTCGCCGTCGAAAAAGAAGAGTTGGGCCACACCACGGGGTACGAACGCTTCGACGTGCTCGACCCACCGCTCCGACAGCGCCGCGGACGGCAACCCCTCGACTTCGACAAGCACGTCCTCACGGATCTTGCCGTTACGGGCCTCCCACCAGGTGCGGCGGATGCGCAGCGGTCGAAATACACCGTCCATGTGCGCCCGAAAGGCCAGCTCGACTGCGGCTCCGACAGCCGGGTCCTGGGCGTCGTTGATCGCAGCCCGCAGGTAGGCCTCATAACTCATGCCGCGTCGACTACCCGCAGGAGCCAATGCACCGAAGAGCGCGAGCTGCAGCGCTTCGAGCACGGTCGTCTTGCCCGTGCCGTTCAAGGCACCGATCAGGATGACCGGACGGTCTTGCTGGGGCGTCAGCGGCAGGACCTGGCGACCGGCGAAGGCGCCGAAGTCCTTGAGGACCAGTTCATCGAGGATCACGGCGTCGCCTCAACCTCATGCTCGTCCCTGCGCTGAAGCCAGCCCGGTATGGCCTCGGCGTCCTCTGCGGCCTCAGCAAGCTTCTCCTTACGTCGCCGTGCTCTTGCAGCAGCGTCCTCAGCATCGTCATAGAAGCCCTTGTGGAGCGCGGACTCCAGGGCACCGAAGAGTCCACTGCGGCGCACCATGAGTCGGTGACGCTGCTCGACGTCGAGGAGCTCTCGCACCATCTCGAAGTGCACTCGATCGCCAGCACAGAGCTCGGCGAGGATCTCCACCTCGGTGCGCCCGAGTGCGAGTCGTTCGCTCAGCTCCGGACCGGTGTAGGACTGGCCGGTCGCTTCTTCGTAAATTCTCGGGAGGGCGTCCTCGAACTCGTGCTTGTCCACGACCCAGATCCGCCGGATCTCCTCGAGCTCGGCTGGGGTGATCAGCTGGATGTCCTTGACGTTCTCAGGACCGTGGGTGCGGATCTCCGTTTGAGCGGCAAGCAGCCGGCGCAGCCAGTCGTGCCGAGCTGACTGGAGGTAGGGGCCGTGGATCGGCTCGTCGTTGAAGAGCTGAACCCGGCCGTTCATGCGTCGGAAGTCCCGCAGCTCCCGGTCGTCGCCGAGGTCGAGTGCGTTGCGCAGTTCGAGAAGGGGACTCATCCACTCCTTGTCCGCGTCATTCGTGATCATCGCCGTCATGGACTTGTCCTGATCGACGAGCGTGCACGTCCAGCAGCCGAAACGGCTGGAGCCACAGGATGGTGTCGTCGAATCAACGACCAGAGGACACTCGCCGTCCGAGCTGGCGCCTTGATAGAGGGTGAGCAAGTCCCTATTCGAGTAACCCCACGGGTTGTCCACCTGCATGAGGAAGGTCCAGACGTCGTCGTTCGTCCAGTCCTCGATCGGCGAGTAGACGAGTGAGTTCGGAAGGCTGACGTTCGGCGAGAGGCGGTCTCGGATTCGTCCGGCAGCAGCCGCAGCAGCCATCGTCTTCGCTCGAGCCTGCGATTCGGCCTTGCGGACACCGAGCACGAGGATGGCCTCGCCGTGGCTCCGTACGACCGAGCGGATGAAGTTGTTGCTCGGCTTGATCTTGAGACGCTCGGTGCACCAGCGGAACTTCGGCCGTGGTGCTGGATAGCCACGTCCTATGAGGTTGACCCAGAAGCTGTCCTCAACCGCGGGCGTCAGGCGGTGGGGCTCGATCGGCAAACCCTGCGCCACAGCGGTCTCGCCGAGCACATCGAGGCTCCGGCCAACCCAGGCAGCCACGATGGGGTTCTCGACGAGCGTGTCAGTCGTGATGACGTAGACCGTCTTTCGACGCTGTCCGTCAGGGATCCGTGAGAGGGCGAGCCACACCAGCTGGAGTACGGCGGTGGAGTCCTTGCCGCCGGAGTAGCCGACCACCCAGGGCACGTCGTCCTCGAGGTACAGGCGTGCCGTTTCATCGACGAGCGCATCGACCGCAGCTCGCATGCCGTCGACGAAGGCGGACCGACGAGTCAAGCCAACGGCGACGGGCTTCGTCCGTCGGTCCGCCGGTCCTGTCGTCACGGTCTCCGGGCTGGTCGTCACGACTCACTCCTCGATGCAGTGTCTGATGCAGTGCTGAGACCTGCGCTGGTCAGTGCTTCTTCAGCGCGTCGTTCGTCCGGCGGCAAGTCCATACCGAGGTGCTGACGAATCACGGCCGTCGTGAGCAGTACGTTGGTCTGTCCCTTGACCACGCGTCCTCCCACGAGTGCGCGGCCCTCCCAGAGCGGGTTCTGCCGGCTCCAGTCGAGCGTGCGAAGGGCCCGCAACGTGGCCTGCCAGGCATCGATGTCCCGGTTCTCTCGAAGCATCGTGTTGCCTACGCGCGCCAGAGCGGCGAGCGTGATGCCGTGCGTGTGGATGAAATCGGCACGGACCTCGGGAGACCTCATCGCACGGTCACGGACGCCCTGCCACTCGGGGAGTTGCTCGTCAACCGCCCGCCACCAGCCATCAGCCAGCGCGAACGCTCCGTCCTGGTCCACATCACTGAGTCCCTCGAGCAGCGTCCGCGTCGCTCCGTGGATGGCCGAGAGGGTGAACAGCTTGCGTGAGGCCTTGGCGAGACTCGAGCTCTCCATCTCGACGAAGCCGCGAAAGACCGGACACCGGAGCACGAGGAGCCTCGAGAGACTCGCGTGCAGGTCTCGATGGTCGTAGAGAACACCGATCGACTTGGACGGGCGCACGGCGTGGCGGTTCAGGTCGGCGAACATCTGTTGGCACCGCTGCAGGCCGACGTCCAGGTAGAAGACGACGGCGATCATCTCTTGTCCCAGCTCGGGAAGCTGCTGGATCGCCTCTTTGATGGCGGCATGACGATGCTGCCCGTCGTTGATGACGAAGCGGGACTCCATCGGGATGCGGAGGTTGCCCAACAAGCTCGTCTGCGGTCCGTCTCCGACGGCATCAAATCGGACGGTGCCGTCGATGCTCGCCGTCAACGCGGAGAAGGTGTAACCGGTCGGGTTCTCCACCATGTACCGGACCATCTCGGGGAGGCGCCCCTTATTGAGGCTTCGCTGCGCGCGGAGCTCGGGGGCTAGTTCGTCCCCGTCGAAGAGGAAGAGCTTGGCGATGACCTTCAGTGGGATCATCGTCACGAAGAACGTCGTGCCGGCCTGGACACCGCGGATGGCGGGCAGCACATACTCGTAGCCCGACTCGCCACCGTCTCCTAGCTCCCCGACGGGGTCGGGGCCCCCTTCAACCGGTCCAGTGCTCCGGGCGTCCCGGGGCGCCTTCGTGCCACTGTCCATAGTGCCTGCCATGCTCGTGCCGCTCCTCCCCATGCCGCGGCCGCTTGCCACGACAGACGTTAAGTCGACGACGTCGTTACGTCAAAACTTTCACGTAACGTGTCGCTCTGCGCCGCTAGCATGGCGTCGTCGAGGGACGGGCTCCGCCGTTGTCCACAGCTCGAGTGGGAGGATCCCCATGCCGGCCTACTGGGACGTCAGCGCCACCACCCCGGTGGACCCGAGGGTGGCCGAGCTGGTCCTCCGGCTCATGACGGAGGAGTTCGGCAACGCTGGCAGTCGTACTCATGAGTACGGGGCTGCAGCCCTGTCTGAGGTGTCGACCGCACGGCGCCGCATCGCCAGCTGCCTTGCGGCCACGCCAGAGGAAGTGGTCTTCACCTCTGGAGCCACGGAGGCAGACAACCTCGCCCTCCTCGGCCTTCGGGCGCACGGCGAGACGACGGGAAGGCGACACGTCGTGACGACAGCCGTCGAGCACAAGGCGGTCCTCGAGCCAGTCGCCGAGCTACAGAAGTCCGGTTTCGACGTGGATGTCATCCCCCCGAACAGCAACGGGATCGTCGACGCAGAACGGGTGCTCTCTGCTGTTCGAGACGACACGCTGCTCGTCTCCGTCATGCACGCGAACAACGAGACGGGTGCGATTCAGCCCATCCCGGACATCAGCGCAGGCCTAGCGGGTCGAGAGGCCCATCTCCACGTCGATGCTGCACAGACGTTCGGCAAGCTGGATGACGAGTTGAGTCACCCGCGCATCGACCTCATCTCGCTCAGCGGCCACAAGGTGTTCGGCCCCAAGGGCGTTGGCGCCCTCATCACTCGACGTCGCGGCTGGCGGCGACCACCCCTCACGCCTCTCACCTTCGGCGGAGGGCAAGAGCGAGGCCTTCGTCCTGGCACGTTGCCTGTTCCCCTCGTGGCAGGACTCGGTCTTGCAGCCCGCCTGGCTCATGAGGAACGAGCGAGCCGCCATCAAGCCGCTGAGGCGTTGCGAACGACGGTGCTGGAGGCGCTCTCCCCCGCCGAACCCCAATTGAACGGTGACCCCGACCGCCGCCTACCGCACATCCTCAACATCTCTTTTCCCGATGCTGACGGGGAGGCTGTCATGCTGGCCTGGCGGGACCTGGTAGCAGTATCGAACGGCAGCGCTTGCACGTCGGCCAGTTACCAGCCGAGCCATGTGCTCACCGCAATGCAGCTACCCGAGGCGCGCGTACGGGGCGCCCTCCGTCTGTCCTGGGCTCACGACGCCGCGGAAGTGGACTGGAGTGAGGCAGCGCGTCGGGTCAACGGTCTCCGCGGCGTCTAGTCCGCCGGCCTCCTGACGAGGCGGTGTCCCCGCAGTTCGACGCCACAGCGGGCCAGTTCGTCCTTCCAACCCTTCTCCAGCCCGATCACCTCGGGCCGCTCATACAATCCCGCCCGAACCTCCTGCGCCGTCAGCCTGCGGTACTTGGGCACGGCAGGGTCATCGGGCGACACGAACTCTTCCTTGCGATGGAGCAGCGGTCGGTTTGCACGCTCCTCATATGAGGTGTGCACGGCGTCGAGCGTTGACATGGATACGGCGTACGACCAGGCCAACCGTGGGTGGGGGTCGGTGTCGAAGTCGGGGTAGGCCGACCACGACACCTGACGACCGCTGTGGTTGAGCTTCAAGACGTCCCAGCCGTCGGGCCGCCCTGCCGCTACGGCGCCACAGTGCTCGTAAAGTCGTAACACAACCGGCATGTGCTCGGTTGCGCGGCGATGGACGTACAGGGCTGTGGGCGTCAACTTGCCGACGCTGTTGCGCATGGCACCTCTGACATATGAGTCGTCCCTCAGCTTGAGCAGTAGCCGGTCCGCGCGCGCACAAGCTTCCCGATAGCTGTCAAAGCACGCGCGCAGGTCCAACTGCACGCTCAGCGGCAACTCCGAGGGCTTGGGTCGTCCCACGAACGCGGACACCCCCAGGAACAAGAGGGTGTCCAGGATCGCCTTCGTCCGTCCACGCTCCACTCGCTCAGGAGCCGCACCTTGTATCACGAGGCGACGCAGCTCCCCCTGCCTCACATGGCGGAGTAGTGGCAGCAAGTGGTCGGGATACTCCTCGATCGCAGGCAGACGACCCCGCCGCTCGAAGTAATCGATCACCGCGGCGAGGGCGGAGGCTTCGTCCTCCCCGGTGAGCCACACTCCTTGACCCGCGACTCGGTGAGCGAGGAACCGGAGTCGTTGACGCTCGCTCTTGAAGGCGTAGACGACCCCGGGAGCTCCCGCGGCCGTCCGCGCGCCGGTGACGGACTCCACGAGGTCCCTGAGCTCGCGTGGCCTGAAGAGTCGCTGGAAAGTCTGACGACTGGTGAGAGTGCCATCGGCGGAAGGCGTACCAGTGAGCTTGTGTCGCTCCCAGGAGAGGCGCGTACTCACGATCAACACCTGGTCAGCGAGCGCCCACGCTCTACGCAGAGTGTCGTTGCGCTCCCGTGGGTCCTCGATGACGTTGAGCACGTAGACGAGCAAGACCGCGTCATGTCGGGTGGGCACCGTGTCCTTGGCCCAGTGAGGGTCCCATCCCTGAACGTCGAAGCCCATGGATTGAAGCCGCTCGACGTCACCTCCGCGCCCACTACCGAAGTCGAGAACCGACATCTCGGTCTGGATGACTCCATCGAGGAGCGCCTGCTTCGTCGGCATGGACAGGCCCTGACGAACCAAGGCCGTTCGGTGCCGGAGAACAGGCTGCCCGCTCACGCGGCGGCTCGTCGACGAGCGATGACGGACCAAGGACATCCACCTCCTCAATAGCCACGTGCGTCTCAGACGCTCCTCTATGGGGGCACTCCGGCGGCGTCCTGCCATACGGATGCATCCGGTCGTCGGAGAATCTGGCACGCCGAACGGTGGGTGGTCGACATGGAGCCCTAGAGAACCTGACGGCATCGCATCGACGGGGATACGAGGAAGAACCATGCAGCAGACAAGCTCGTCAGCCGATCAGGACGTCGTCCTGCGATGGATTGACGCCTTCCCCTGGATCGGCGCGCTCAGCGGCGAGGGCGATGGCGAGGGCGGCTGGTGGCTACTCGCTGTGGATCCACCAGCCAGCACCGCTCGGTGGCAGCGTCTCGGCTGGCTCGCCGAGATGGCGATCGAGCGCCTGACGCGGTGGACCATCGGGCAGATCTTCCCCGGGCTCCCGGGCAGCACGGACCTCGGCGCACTCAACCTGCCGACCCGGATCCGCAACGCCTGTATGCGCGAGGGCTACTCGTCCGTGGCGGAGTTGCAGGTCCTCTACCTCGAGGACGTCCTCGGATGGCACTACGTCGGCGTCGGCAGTGTGGAGAGCTTGCTCCGGACCCTCGGGGACGCGGCGATGACCCGGACAGATCCCCTGCCCGAACGAGCGGCCGGTCCTGCCGCCCAATTGGACCTCCTGGAATGGTCCACTACGGTTTGGCCGGCTGACTGGACCTTGACGACGCCCACTGTCGCCCCGGTGCTCGATGAGATGCGGCGCTTGGCCACCTTTCAAGCTCTCATCGGGCGAGCGGACGAGTCGATGCTTGTCGAGACGCCTTCGGCGCTGCTGCCGTGGGAGCTACGAGAGCTGCAACGGCGGCTCCGCGACCTCAGCGCTACCGACGTCATCGGGGAGGACGTCGATCTGCTGAGCGCCTCAGCGGTGATCGATGCCGCCCTCCGAGTTTTCGAACCCCGCGTCCTCGCGATCCTCGCTCAACGCTTCTTCGCTGACGAACCGCGGACCCTGGACGAGATCGGACGCCAGCTTGAGGTCACACGCGAGCGCGTGCGGCAGCTGGAAGGGAAGGCCCGCGCTCGCCTCATCAGCTTGATCGATCAGGGTGGATCACTCGCGGATCTCGCTGCCGTCGTCCGCTCGCGTATCGACGGCTTGTTGCCGTTGGCGGATCTGCTGGTCGACATCCCCGCACTAGGTGAACGCGTCCCCGCTGTCGGCTGGCCTGCGTGGCGCGTCATCGACCGGATCGACGACGCCTACGAGATCGAGGACGGTTGGTGCGCAGCCCCGTCAATGGCCGCCGCTCGCGACAGAACCCATGCGCGACTGCAGGACCTGGCCGACCGTCACGGGGTCGTGCCCCTGGCCGACTACGGTGACCTGAATCAGGTGCATGCCGCACCTGATCCGCTCGAGACGCTGAGGAACTGGCTCCAGTACTGCGGCTACGTCGTTGACGGGACCTTCGTCTACATCCGCACGCAGTCGGTTGATGACCGAGCCGCGGCCATCCTGTCCGTCACCGGCTCACCCCTGTCGGCTCAGGAGCTCGTCGACCGCTTCGAGGTGGAGAGGAGTGCCGGCTCACTACGCAACGCAATGTCCACGGACGACCGTTTCATCCGGGTCGACCGCGATCGATGGGCCCTCGCTGAGTGGGGTCACGAGGCGTACGGCGGCATCAAGGACGTCATTCGACAGCAGGTGGCGCAGGGAGGGGGGTCGGTGCCTCTCACCGCGTTGATCGAGTATGCGACGAGTCGCTACAGCGTCTCAGCGAACAGCGTGACCGCCTACGCGAACGCCCATCCCTTCGAGACCATCGCCGGCACTGTCCGCCTGTCCCGTGGGGACCGAACCGCGAGGAAGACGCCCAGCCGGACCCGGCGCTTATATCGGCGAAGTGACAGCTGGGTCTACCGGATCACCGTGACGAACGACCACCTCCGCGGAAGTGGCTCCGTTGCGCCGATCGCCATCGCCGGCGTTGTGGACCTTGCACCGGACCGGACGGTCTACCTCGAGTCACCCCTAGGACGGCAAGCGATCGCCTGGACGGGGATTCAGCCCGCTTTCGGGACGATCAGACGATTCCTCGCTCGCGATGATGCCGCGCCGGGTGAAGAGTTCTTCTGTGTCATCGCGGACGGCGGATGGTTCGACCTACAGCGTGTGGCTCCGCTCAGCGGAGCACCGCTGCAGGCCGCCCTCCGACTGTCAGGGCAGGACGACGCGCTCACCGGGGCCGATGCACTTACCGCCCTGAGTGCCGCCATCGGACTTCCCGAGCACTCCACAGCGGTCACGGTCCTCGGTGGCTTCCGCGAGCGCGGCGACCAAGACATCGCGGACCTGCTCACGTCAGCTCGTCACCTGCTCGAAGAGACGCAGTCCTCTGCGTTCGTGGACGCAGATGTGAACGAGATCCTGGACCTGCTGTGACGGTGATTGGTGCTGTTGCACCGACCGGACTGCGCTCGATAGCCCTCGCCAGTCGATACCGCAGCGACCGCGAGGACGTCGTCCAGTCCTTCTACGTACCTGCGCTGTCGCAGGCCGTCAGCTACAGCCGGGCGGTCGGCTACTTCACGTCGACCAGCCTCGCTCTGTTCGCTCGCGGAATCCGCCGACTGGCAGACCGCGGCGGGAAGATGCGGCTCATCGCGTCACCGCACCTGGACGCGGCGGACATCGCTGACATCGAGCGGGGCTATGAACTCCGCGAGGTGATGGAACGAGCCATCGTTCGGGAGCTCGCTGCCGCAGACTCAGAACGATTGCTCGATGGGTTGAGCTTGGTCGGCCAGCTCATCGCCCAGGGCGTCCTCGACATCAAACTCGCTTTCGTCGAGCGCGATGGGCGAGTCGGGCTGTACCACGAAAAGCTCGGCATCTTGCGCGACGAGTCTGGCGACCTCGTGGCGTTCACGGGAAGTTCTAACGAGACGATGGGTGGACTCATTGCGAACTTCGAGTCCATCGAAGTTTACCAGGGTTGGGTTCCAGGAGACGGGTCGCGAGCGCTGCGCCTTGAGGCCGACTTCGACAACCTCTGGGCGAACGACACGTCTCATCTCCAGGTGATGGACTTCCCCGCGGTGGCACGAGATCGGTTGATCGAGGTCGCCAGGGACCGGCCGGACCGCGCACCCCACGAGAGTGATGAAGCTCTTACGCCGCGTCGCGCCGAGGTGTCCCACCTCGTCCACCTACGGCTGCCGGCCGGCTTCACGCCCCGGAACTACCAGGGCGAAGCAGTCAAGGGTTGGCTGAGCAACCGAGGCCGCGGCATCCTCAAGATGGCGACTGGCACCGGCAAGACCAAGACAGCCCTCGTGGCGGCGACTCACCTGAGTCACGTCCTGCAACGCCGCGAGGAACCCCTCGTCGTCGTGATCGTCGCGCCGCTCCAGCACCTGGTCGACCAGTGGGTCGATGAGGTGGAGACCTTCGGCGTCCGGCCGGTCGCCATCTATGAATCGAGCCAGCGATGGCTGCCGGCCGTCGAGGAGCAGCTGACTGCGTCTCGCCTCGGACAACGGCCGGTCGTCGTCTTCGTCGCGACCAATGCGTCCTTCTCGGGCGCACGCTTCCAGGAGATCCTCGCCCGGATCGCTCAACCTCTGCTGATCATCGCTGACGAGGCTCACAATCTGGGATCCGCGGCTTATCGCACGGCACTGCCGACGCGCGCAACGTACCGACTCGCTCTGTCCGCGACACCGGAGAGGTGGCTGGACGACGAGGGGACAGCTGCCCTCACTGAGTACTTCGGTCCTGTCGTCTATGAGCTCGACCTGGGCCGGGCGATCGAACTCGGGGCCCTGTGCCGCTATCGCTACATCCCTCGACTGGTGGAGCTGACGGATGCAGAGACCATCCTGTACACCGACCTCACCGCCCAGATCGCACAACGACTAGCCGCCGGTGAGTCCGTTACGGATGACTCGGATTCGCCCCTCGGCCAGTTGCTCCGTAAGAGAACGGGGGTCCTCGGGCACGCCGCCGGCAAGCTGACGGCAGTAGGGCAGGACGTCGAACAGCGCACAGGCGCTTGGTTCCAGCTCATCTACTGTGCCGAAGGTCGGCGACCCGGCGAGCCAGGCGACCCGCCTGGACCCAGGCAAATTGAGCAGGTCATGGACCTCGTCGGCAATCGACTGGGGCTGAGCGCACATACTTACGTGTCCGATACTCCGCGACGCGACCGCAGCGGGCTCCTACGGCGCTTTGGATCCGGCAACGATCTCCGAGCTCTCGTTGCGATGAAGTGCCTTGACGAGGGAGTCGACGTACCCGACGCCCGCGTCGCTTACCTATTGGCGAGCAGCAGCAACCCGCGCCAGTTCATCCAACGGCGCGGCAGGATCCTGCGCCGCGCACCTGGGAAGGAGCAGGCGGAGATCCTCGATTACATCGCTGTCCCAAGGGCGGATGCGCCCGTTAACTTCGATGTGGAGAGAAAGCTCCTCATCCGCGAGTTGGCAAGGGTGAATGAGTTCGGCCGGCTCGCAGAGAACTACGGAGACACGCTGGCGGCACTTCGTCCCCTCAAAGAGCGCTACCAACTTATGCACCTCTGACCCATCTCACGAAGAAGGACGAACCAATGACACAGAGCCGTCGCACCGAGCAAGAGGTGCTGCAGCAATTGTCCGCCGAGGAGAGGCTCCTCCTGAAGCGCGTATTGGAGATCGAACGAGCGAAGCTCCACATTACGGCTCACGATCCGACGGACGACATCATCCGAGCGGTCAAGGAGATCATCCCGTGAGACTCCACGAGATCACTCTCAAGAACTTCCGCCAGTTCGCGGGCGAGCAGAGACTTCCACTGACCTCGGACGGGCTTCGACCCGTGTCGCTGGTCTTCGGCGGCAACGGCGCAGGCAAGACCACCCTCCTGAACGCCTTCACGTGGGCTCTGTACGGCACTGTCTCCGAGGACGTCGAGGAGCAGCAGCGCATGGTGAGCGACGGCGTGTGGCGCCAGACGCCGATCGGGCTGAGCGTCGAGCTGTCCGTGGAACTCCTCTTCGACCATGACGGACTCAGGTATCGACTCCTGCGGACCGCAGATGTGCGGAAGGAGTCGGACGATCAGAGGCAGCCGACCGGCGTTCTGCACCTGTGGCAGACGCTCCACGACGGCTCCACCGAGGTGGTTAACGCACCTCAGGAGCGGGTTCTCAGCATCCTGCCCATGGGTGTCAGCCGCTTCTTCTTCTTCAACGGTGAGCGCATCGAGAAGCTGGTGCAGAAGGGCGCTTACAGCGAGGTGCAGGAGGACATCAAAGTCCTCCTCGACCTCGAGCAGGTCGAACGCGCCCTGCAGCATCTGCCTCGAGTGGACCGCCGACTCAGCGCCGACCTGAAGCGGCACGGCGGAGACCGAGCAAACGAGATCCAGACCGCCATCGAGGCACTGCAGGACCAAGAAGGCGCAACTCGCGAAGAGCTCTCGGTGATCGAAAGGGACCTGGCCCTCCTCATGGAGGAGCGCGAGCAGGTTACCGATCTGCTCCGCCAAAACGCCAGTGTCGCTCCCCTACAGCGAGAGCGTGACACCGTTGCTCAGGAGCTGGAAGAGGCCCGCTCCGCCCGGCGGACGGCAGAAGCTCAGCGGTCGACGATCATCGCCACGCGGGGCTTCATCGCCTTCACCGGTCGGCTGTCAGGCACCACGATCGCCATGGCCGAGAAGTTGTACGAACGGGGGGCACTTCCCGCACCCCTCAAGCGGGAGTTCGTCGATCAACTCCTCGAGCAGCAGGCATGCATCTGCGGCACCTCCTTGGCAGACCACTCCCCGGCGCGGCACGCCGTCCAGGACTGGAGGCAACGAGCGGGGCTGCAGGCGGTGGAGACCGCATGGCAACGTCTACACGGGCAGCTCGACCAGCTAGACAAGGCTCGCGACCAACTCCAGGAAGACCTTCAGCAGGTCGCCGGGCGCATGGTCGTCGAAAGCGACCGTGTCGAGCGCCTAGAGGCACGGAAGTCCGAGCTCGACCGGCAGCTCAAAGACAGCCGGCTGGAGGAAGTCCAGGAGCTCGAGAGCAAGCGCCTGGGCCTGGAAGCGCAGATCGCCAGCAAGCAGCAGCGACTCGGCCTCCTGCAAGCCACCCTCGAGTCCATCGCGAAGCAGCTGGGCCAGAAGGAGACGGAGCGGACCCGTGCCGCGGTGACCGACGAGCTGGCGACCAAGGCTCGCTCACGGTCGGAACTCGTACAGGCAGTACGCCGAGCGTTGAATGAGATCCTCACGATCCGCGCCGACGACATGCGGCGGCGGTTGGATCGCAAGCTCAAGGACGTCTTTGCGAGCATCTCCTTCAAGCCGTACGTACCCCAGCTCAGCGAGCGCTTCGAGTTGTCACTCACCCAGATGGTCGACGGAGTGGAACTTCCGGTCCCCAAGTCCACGGGAGAGAACCAGATCCTGAGCTTGTCCTTCGTCGCGGCGGTGTCCGAACTCGCTCGTGAGATCAGAAAGGGCAGACGAGCCGAAGGTGAGAGTTCTGAGGACGCGGGCGCTTACCCCATCGTGATGGATGCAGCCTTCGGCTCTCTGGACGAGAACTACCAGCGGGAGGTGTCGCGTGCGCTCGCGGAGATGGCGCCTCAGTTGGTCGTGTTCGTAAGCAAGAGCCAAGGCATGGGACATGTCGTCGAGAATCTGCTACCGCACGTCAGTCATCTCGGCGTCATCGTCACTCACACCTCGCAGCCCGACGTCGGCGAGACGATCGAGCTCGAAGGCATGACGTACCCCTACATCATGTCAGGGGTTGAGATGAACCGCGCAGAACTGAAGGTGATCCGATGACGGCGCCACTGCTCGACGTCCGAATCAGGCGACCAAAGCAGCACGAGAGACTGCTGCAGGAACTTCGGGACGAGGCCGGCTTTCCGACGTTTCGCGATGGTCTACTCTTCGCCGCGGCCTTGGGTGTCCGACACGAACGCCGAGAGCCCTTCACTGAGACGGCCGGCGATCCCATTCGGTACGAGACCCTGACTGTCCCGGCCTTCGCGGAAGCCTTCGTCAGCATGCTGGCTGCGAATGAGGTGCCGGACGATCCCGAGGTCATGGACGACCGACGTCTCGAGGAGAGGGTGCGGATCTTCGAGGAGTACGCCCACGGCGGACTCAGCTATCTCCAAGGGGAGATAAACGTAAGGCACCAACCCATCTCGGCGATCGTTTGCGACGAGGTGACCAATGCCCTGACGGAGAGTGAAGGTGCGGAGGCCGCATCGGTCGAAGAACTCCTTGGCGGAGTGAGTTGGTGACCCCTCAGTCCGCTGACTTGCTCTCCCCCCATGTCGCGTCCCGACTCCTGTCCCGGATGCCATACATCGCGCGGTCCGCCATGAGGGCGGAGGTGAGGTCAGAGTGAAGGACGTGCTGACATGGAGTGATCGACTCGCTCAGATGACGGATGAGTGGTCGGAGCTCCGTGACTCATCCGCTGCCGACGCCATGAAGATCGCCGGGTGGGAGCAAGACCTGCGCACGATGACGGTGGAGGAGCATGCCCTCCGCCGTGCAGGACGGTGGCGCTCAGGTCCGCGCACGCTCCTCGCCGCACTCGGCCTACAACAGCGGGAGTTGGCACTCACCGCAGGACTAGCTTGGATCCTCAATCCCGAGGGCCATCACGGACTCGGGTCGCTGTTCGTGAAGGAGTTTGCCGTCCTCTGCGGAGCTGATGCACCCGACGGCGGTCCCGTCACCATCACCGTGGAGGAGACCCGTGAGGACACCCGGGCAGACCTGGTGCTGCGGTGCTCGACGTTCACGCTCGTACTCGAGTGCAAGGTGTGGGCCCTCGAGCAGCCCGATCAGTGTCGAAGGCTGGCGAACCTCTGGGCAGACGAAGACCCCGTTCTGGTCTTCCTGACGCCACGCGGGCTGGCACCAGTCACAGCCGGCGACACGGAGGAGCGGTGGCGATGCCTGACGTGGGCGGATGTGACCAACAGGCTGCGCGCAGCGACTCTCGAAGCGCCACAGCCGGCGTACGGCGTCCTCGACTATCTCGAGACCCTGGCCAACGACCTTGGGAGGACCATATGACCAACCCCGCTGGCGCGGACGCGAAGACCGACTTCTACTTCCGGCACCGAGCCGTCATCGAGGAGTGGGCCGCGCTCCGAGCCACGGCCAGGGCCGAGTTCAACCTCGGATTGAGGTCTTCCCTCTCTGTCTTCGAACCCACGGACGTTAGCGAGGGCGTCATCACCATCGATGAGACTGGGCCGTGGTCCAAGATTGGGCTGGCTGACCCGGAGTGGGGACAGCGAGGATGGCCTCTGGCCATCGTGCTCGGCTGGAACACGGGTCAGGTGCTCGACCCCATGGGACATGGCCTGCCGTGGGTAGGCCTCTTTGTGGCTGACAGTCCGGACCGTGCCGCGCGGTCCAAGCAGATCGCGACAGCCCTGGGGATGCCTGCACGAGCCCTCGGTTGGACCGCCCCCAGGGAGGACGGGTACCCGTTGTGGCGGCACGTCGAGCAGCCAACCGGGTCAGAGACCATGCAGGCCTGGCTGCGAGACTGCCGGCAAGCGCTCAATGAAGGCTGGGCCAGCATGGCGCCAGCCGTCACGGACTTCTGCCGCAGCAATGAGAGGAAGCCGGAAGCTGTATCGGACTCATTCGAGTCCGATAGACGTACCCGAGCCTGACCGCTGTCGCGGGCTCAACCACACGGGTTGAGCCCACGATCAGCAATGCGAAACGCCCTCGTCCTTCGCGATCGTGCAGTCGTGCGACCTCTGCGCTGAGCAACTACTTCGTGTCGGCCGGAGGACGCCCAGACTCAAGGGCCTGCCTAACCTGCGACACGGCGCTGCTGACCTCCGTACTCAGGGAGTCGAGAGCTTCGACCGCGCGCTCGAGCCGCGACACCTTCGCCGCCCAGTCCTTGGCCACCCGACTGCCTGGCGCCACCTGCTCATGCACGTTCCACTCACCGCGGGCGATGTCCAGAGCGTTCATGAGGGTCGTGCGCACCAAGCCCTCCGAACTGTCGAACGACAGTTGCAGTTGCGCGTGGACGATGGCGAGCATGCCGGTGAGCATCACCGTGAGGGAGTCGGGCGCCGCGGCCGCCAGTTCACTCGCGGACTGTCCGGCCAGCCTTTGGGCCTGAGCTCCCTCGCCATCCTGGAGGGTGTCCGCAACGCCCAAGGACGCCAAGGACGCTCCGGTCCCGGTGAGGATCCCGAAAGTGATGAGCCCACCGACCATCCCGCCAGGTCCGAAGCCGGCCAGAGTGGAGGTCACGATCGCCGCCCCGGCCAGGCCCGCCGGGGCTGCCGCAGCGAGGCCGACACCGGTGGCCGCGAGCAGGACGACACCCGTTGCTATAAGCACGGTGCCCCAGGGGAAGCCGCCGCCTGCCATCCGGGACTCAGCCCACTTCAGTGAGTCGGCGACTTGCTGGGCAAATGCCTTGTCAGCGAGGTTCCCGCGTCGATTGCGGATGAGGTTCATTGTGCTCTCGAGCGCCTCACGACGTACGTCCATAGCGAACTGGATGTCGAACGGAGGAACGACGGGAAGCAGCATCAGGCCGATGGCGTAGGACAGCAGGTCCTCATCCCGCCACTTGCCATTCAGCAGGCTCGCAGCGTCGCGGGTCAGACACTCGTGGTCGGGGTAGCGCCCGTCGGCGAGCGGGTTGTCATCAAGGCGGCTGTCCGAGACGTCCGCACCCATCTTCTGGAGTTCAGCTAGCTGCTCGTCCCTGGCGCGGCGCCGGGCGGCGATGTCGAGGACGACGCGCTCCGCGACCTCTCGTCGAGCCGTGTCCAGCCTGGCCTTATCCGCCCAGCGGTTCACATGGAGCCCGTTGGAGATCTGGAGGCTGAAGGCAGTGCTCAATAGAAGCGGGTCCCATGAGTCATGGATGCGACGGCTCGGCCTCGCGTCTGTGAGGCCCGAGGAGGCGGCACGATGTGCGCCACCGAAAGCGACGTACCCGACGGCGGCGGCCACCGATGGATGTGACATGTATCCCGCTGCTGCATGGGTGAAAGACAGGTCAGCATGCAAGTCGATCACCTGAGGAACGGCGGCCGACAGGCCTCGACCGCCGCACACGCCATCCAGGGGGGCGGCCACGTTGAGCCATCTTTCGACTCGGCTGTAGGGGAAGAGGTCCTTCGTCAGGCGAGCATTGGAGCGGTAGCGGGCAAAGCCGAGCGGGCTGCCGATCGTGACCAGCAGGTCGATCTTGAGCCCTTGAGGAAGCCGGTGCAGCAAGTCGGCCATGACGACACTGCCGAGACTGTGCGCGACAACGATGACGCGTCCCTCGTCCGGCAGCTGATTCAGCACCTGACTCCACACCGAGTACCTGGCAGAGCGATCCGCCATGTAAGCGGCTACCTCGGGAAACCGGAGAAACTCCCCAACCTCCGCAACTGGGTCCACAACAGAGTCCGGGAGGAGGCGGAGTCCGCGGGCGCACTGATCGCCGAAGGGACGAATGAACCGCTCGAGTTCCTTCTGACGAGCGGTGTGTTCGAGGGTCTGACGGACCAACGCCTCGCCCTTTAAGGGCTGGTAGGTGCCAGGCGGCTCGGTGGGATCGGCGGCCTTCGCGACCGCATACGATGGAGTGCGAATCGTGTCCCCAAAAGCCGTGCGGATCTCCGGGTACCCGAGCTCACTCAATCGAACGTTCAGCGGGTCGAGCCAGCGCTCCTGGCTCTCGATGCCGCCGACACCATGAAGAAGAACAAGCGTGACCAACGCGCTGCCTCGTCTGACTCGTGCACAAGAGTGCGGACCGTCGTGGAACGCCCTGGGATGGACCTCGGCCTACTGGCATGTGCAACGGCTCAGACGACGAGCCCCTCAAGCCCAGCGCTGGTGACGCTAAACGGTCTCAGCCGTCAACCATGTGAAGCACGCCGCGGCCGCGTTCCTTGGCGCCGTACATCGCGCGGTCCGCAAGCGAGAGCACCTCGTCCAGCGTCGTCCCGGGCGCGGCCATCGCGAGCCCGATGGAGGCCGACACCCGCACCGTCCGCCGTCCCACCTCGACCTCGTCCACCAGCACCGCGGCCAGCCCGTGCCCGATGGCCTCCGCCGTAGGAGCGTCCACCCCGGGCAGGACCGCCACGAACTCGTCCCCGCCCAGCCGGCCGACCACCGCCCCCGGCAGCTCCTTCTCCACGTACCGGCGCATCCGCTCCGCGAGCCGGACGAGCAGCTGGTCCCCCACCGCGTGCCCGCCGCGGTCGTTGACCTCCTTGAACCGGTCGACGTCCACGAACAGCACCGCTCCCCCGGCGGCCAGCGCCGCGCGGCCGGTGTCGAGCAGGTGGCTGCGGTTGGCCAGCCCGGTCAGCGGGTCCTGCCGGGCCGACCGCAGCAGCGCCTGCTTCCAGCCGTCGGCCTTGGTGGCCACTGCCGTCAGCCGGTCCACCGTCTCCTGCAGCCGCTGCTCCTGGTCGGCGTCCGCCTCATCGGCCAGGCCGGCCGTCGCCGAGGCCAGCAGGTCGAGCGTGTCCTCCAGCGGCCGCCCGGCCGCCACCGCCTCCAGCGTGCGCCCCTGCGCCGCCAGCAGCCCGGCGTCCCACCGGTGCCAGGCCACCTGCCGCCGCAGCGACAGCACGCTGCGCACCAGCCGGACCTGGATCTCCAGCACCGCCTGCTCCGCCGGCGTGAACTCCCGCGGCTCGTCGTCGAACACGCCCAGCGAGCCGAGCACGAAGCCGTCCTCGTCGATCAGCGGCACCCCGAGGTAGGAGCGGATCGCCCCGGCCACCACCGCCGGGTTGTCGCGGAACACCGGGTGCTCCGCCGCGTCGGCCACCTCCAGCGGCGCCCGCAGCGCCACCACGTACGCGCAGAACGACAGCTCGTCGGGCACGTGCGAGTACGGCGCCCCCGCGCCCTTCTCGGCCGGGTAGCACTGCTCGTCCGGGCCGACCAGGTTGATCATCGCGATCGGCGCGTCCACCGTCCCGGCCATGTAGGCGACGACGGCGTCGAGGTCCTCGATCCCGGCGTGCCCCGGCACCCGGTAGCTGGCGATCGCGGCCAGCCGCGCCTCCTCGGCCACCGCCGGCCGCGGATTGGGCAGCTCGGTCACGGGCAGGCGGGGCGTCGGGATCAGGGCGCTCACGCGCGGCCACGCTAGCTGCCGAGCGTCACCAGCGGAACACGTTCCGGCACGGCACCGCGCCGGACCACTCAGGCGGACGACCTCGGTGCGCCCATCCCCGGGTCGATCCGCACCGGTCCCGACGCCGACGGCTCGACGTCGAAGTCGAAGATCCCGGTCGGGATGTAGACGGTGGCGCAGGAGTTGGGGATGTCGACGACACCCGACAGCCGGCCCTCGATCGGCGCCGACCCCAGCAGCAGGTACGCCTGCTCCGGGCTGTAGCCGAACTTGGTCAGGTAGTCGATCGCGTGCAGGCAGGCCCGCTGGTAGGAGAGGTCGGAGTCCAGGTAGCGCTGCTCGTCGTCCAGCGTCACCGAGGTGCCCGAAAAGGCCAGCCACCGGTCGTAGCGCGGCTCGACGTTGCCGGGCAGGAAGATCGCGTTCTCCGCCACCCCGTACGTCTCCATCCCGCCCTTGAGCAGGTCGACGTGCAGGTCGATGAAGCCGCCCATCTCGATCGCGCCGCAGAAGGTGATCTCGCCGTCGCCCTGGGAGAAGTGCAGGTCGCCCACCGACAGGTTCGCCCCCGGCACGAACACCGGGTAGAACACCCGGCTGCCGCGGGTGAAGTTCTTGATGTCCTGGTTGCCGCCGTTCTCCCGCGGCGGCGCGGTCCGCGCGGCCGCGGCGGCGACCCGGTCGAAGTCCGCGCCGGACAGCGACCCCAGGATCGCGTCGTCCGGCAGCGGCGGCAGGGCCAGCGGCGGGTTGCGGTCGGGGTCGGTGGCGATCAGCGCGCCCTCCCGCCGGTTCCAGCGCGCCAACAGGTCCGCCGACGGCGCGGTGCCCATCAGCCCGGGGTGGGTGATCCCGGTGTAGGACACCCCGGGCACGTGCCGCGACGTCGCCGTCTGCCCGCGGAAGTCCCAGATCGCCTTGTACGCATCGGGGAACTGGTCGGTGAGGAACCCGCCGCCATTGGTCCTGGAGAAGATGCCGGTGTAGCCCCAGCCCTGGCCGGCCAGCGGGCCGGAGTCCTCCTGCGGGATGGGGCCCAGGTCGAGGATGTCGACCAGCAGCAGGTCGCTGGGCTCGGCTCCCTCCACCGCGATCGGCCCGGACAGTGCGTGCACCCGGGACAGCGGCGCGTCGCGGACGTCGTCGGCCGAGTCGTCGTTGTGGATGGCGCCGTCGAACCACTCGCGGCAGTGCACCCGGAAGACGTCGCCCGGGCGCACCGTCACCGCCGGCGGGATGTCGGGGTGCCAGCGGTTGTGGCCGACCAGCTCCTGGTCGGTGAACGACCTGCTGGAGTCGAGGGGGAAGACGACCTCGGGCACGGCGGACCTCCAGGATCAGGGACGGGGCAGGCGGGCGAGCGCCGGGTTCGTGGCCCGGGGCGGCGGACGACGGGACGGCGGGGCGGAGACCACCGCGGGCTCGTCGGCGGTCCGCACGGTGCGGTCGATCAGCGCCCGATTGCGGGCCGACCCCAACGACAGGCGCGGCGCGGTGAAGACCCGGGGCGCGGGCGCCGCGCAGTCGGGACAGGGCTCGGACTCGGCCGCGGTGCCGATCGGCCGGGCGACCTCCAGCAGGCCGTGCTCGGCGCACCGGTACTGGTAGACGGCCACGCGGTCCCCTTCCGCTCCGACCCGGAGCCTCGGGGGACACGTGGCGCCGGGCCAAGCCCCGTGGCCCACGACCCGTCCCCCGACCTGCGCGTGCTCACCCGGTGGCACGGGCGGCTCACCCCACGGCGTCGGGGCCGTCCGCCTCTGTCGCCGCGGACGCCGCCGGCCCCACGCTCCGGACGCCACCGGATCTCAGGAGGGCGACGTGACCGCTGCCACCCGGGCCCGACCAGCCATCGCGGGCTTCCACCACTTCTCGATCACGGCCACGGACCTCGACGCAAGCGTCGCCTGGTACCAGCGAGTGCTCGGACTCGAGCCGCTCCCGATGACGTTCCCCCACTACGGCGCGGAGGAGTCCGGGCACGCCGTCGTCCTCCTCGAACCTGCCCAGAGGTGGGCGATCGGGATCCACCGCCACGTCGCCAACCCCGGCACGCCAGCCAGCGAGACGGTGACCGGCCTGGACCACTTCGCGCTGGCGGTGTCCTCACGCGAAGACCTCGACGCGTGGGCCTCCTGGCTCGACGCGCAGGGCGTGGCGCACTCCGGCGTCACCGACACCACCGACCCCATGCCCTACTCGGTCCTCGTGTTCCGCGACCCGGACAACATCCAGCTGGAGCTGGTGCACCTGCCGGGCTGAGCCACGGGGGTGTCGCGCGCCGCCGCGACCGCACTGGTCGTCCTGCTCGCGGCCGCCTGCACCGCCGGACCCAACCCGCCGGGCGCCCGGGCGACCATCGAGACCGTCGACCTCGACAATGCACTCGGCACGGACGTCACCGTCCTCGACCTCGTCCCCACCCCCGGCGGCCCGCCCGTGGCCCTGGTCAGCGGCGCCGGCCGCAGCTGGCTCGTCGCCCCGGCGACCGGCGTGGTCCGCGAGATCCCCGCCGCAGAGCCGGGCAGCCGGCTGGTCATCACCCACGACGACACGCCGCTCGTCGTCGGCACCGCGCTGACGCGGGTCGGCGGCGAGGTCCTCCCGCTGCCGCTGGGCGGACCCCCGACCGCCGCCCTCATCGGCGACACCCTCTACGTGGCCAGGGACACCCGGCTGGCCGCCGTCGACGCCGGCACCGGGGAGGTCCGGGCCACCGCCACCGCGCCCGCTCCGGTCACCCACCTCGCCGAGGCACCGGACGGCGGCCTCGCCGTGCTCGTCGACCACCCCAACGGGGTCGTCCTGCTGTGGCTCACCCCCGACCTCCGCCCGGACGGCGATCCGGTCGCCGTCGTCCCCGAGCAGGTCAGCACGCCCACCGACCTGGAGGTCACCGCCGACGGCACGGTCGTCGTCACCGCCTACGTCGGCCGGGCGCTGGACGCCGGGCGGCTGGTCACGGTCGTCGACGGCGCGGTGCCCACCGCGGTCGACTTGGCAGGCACCGACGACACTGCCCTCGACGTCGCCGTCGACGGCCGGTCCGCCTACGTCGTGCTGTCCGCCGCCTACCACCCGGCCGAGCTGACGGCGGTCGACCTGGTCACCGGCGAGGTCACCGGGGTCGCCGGGCTGTGCGGCGGTGCCGGCGCCTTCGGGGCCGTCGCCGCGGACGGTGACACCCTCACCGTCGTCGGCTCCTGCACCGGCGCCGACCCGCACACCACCGCCTTCCTCGTCGGCTGACCGGGCCGTCCGCCCCTGGCCCGCCGCCCTCGCCGGCGGGACGCTCCGGACCCACCGGAGAGGGAGGTCGGCACCGTGTACGTCACCCAGGGTCTGCACCGACACGTCCAGCAGCGCCCGCACGACATCGCCACCGTCTGCGCCGGCCGCACCCGCACCCACGCCGAGTCGGTCGACCGGATCGCCCGCCTGGCGGCCGCGCTGCAGGAGCTCGGCATCCGGGACGGCGAGCGCGCGGCGATCCTGTCGCTGAACTCCGACCGCTACTCCGAGTTCCTCGGGGCGACGCTGTGGGCCGGCGGCGTCCTCGTCCCGGTCAACATCCGCTGGAGCGTCCCCGAGATCGCCGACTCCCTCGCCGAGGTCGACGCCCGCGTCCTCGTCGTCGACGACGTCTTCGCGGCGTGCGTCGACGGCATCCGGGCGGCGCACGCCGGGCTGCGGCACGTCGTCCACGCGGGCGACGGCCCGACCCCCGACGGCACGCTCGCCTTCGAGGAGCTGATCGGGACGCACGACCCCGTCGAGGACGCCCGCCGCGGCGGCGCCGACCTGGCCGGCGTCTTCTACACCGGCGGTACCACCGGCCGGTCCAAGGGCGTCATGCTCAGCCACGACAACCTGCTGACGTCGTCCATGGGCGGGCTGTCCTCCGTCCACTTCCCGCCCGGCCTGGTCGGCCTGCACTCCGCGCCGATGTTCCACCTCGCCGCGTTCTCCAACTGGGTCGGCGCCACCGTCGTCGGCGGCACGCAGGTGATGATCCCGGTGTTCGACCCGGTCGCCGTGCTGACCGCCGTCCAGGAGCACGGCGTCACCGACGTGCTGCTGGTGCCCACGATGGTCCAGCTGGTGGTCGACCACCCGCGGGTCGACGAGTTCGACCTGACCAGTGTGCGCCTGGTCCTCTACGGCGCCTCCCCGATGTCCGACGCCCTGCTCGGCCGGGCGATGAAGGCCTTCCCCAACGCCCGCTTCATGCAGGCCTACGGCATGACCGAGCTCGCCCCGGCGGCCACCGTGCTCACCCCCGAGGACCACGAGGACCCGCGGCACCGGCGCTCCGTCGGGCGCGCCGCCCCGCACACCGAGGTGCGCGTCGTCGGCCCGGACGACGCCGAGCTGCCCCGTCGCGAGGTCGGCGAGGTCGTCGTCCGCGGCGGCAACGTGATGCTCGGCTACTGGGACCGGCCGCAGGAGACCGCCGAGGCGCTGCGCGGCGGGTGGATGCACACCGGCGACGCCGGGTGGATGGACGACGACGGCTACCTCTACCTCACCGACCGCCTCAAGGACATGATCATCTCCGGCGGGGAGAACGTGTACTCGGTCGAGGTGGAGAACGTCCTCGCTCAGCACCCGGCGGTGGCCACCTGCGCGGTCATCGGCGTCCCCGACGAGACGTGGGGCGAGCGGGTGCACGCCGTCGTCGTCCCGGCGGCCGGCGCCACCGTCACCCTCGAGGAGCTGCGGGACTTCTGCGCCGACCGGCTCGCCGGCTACAAGACGCCGCGGTCGATGGACGTCGTCGACGCGCTGCCGCTCTCCCCCGTGGGCAAGGTGCTCAAGCGGACGCTGCGCGAGCCCTACTGGGCCGGGCAGGACCGTGGCGTCCACTGACGGGGACGGCCGGCCGACCAGCAGCCGGCTCGCCCGCACCGCCCGGCTCGCCGCGCTGCCCGCGGCCTACGCCGGGCGCACCGCCCTCGGCCTCGGCAAGCGGATCGGCGGCCGCCCCGCCGAGGTGGTCGCCGCGCAGGTGCAGCAGCGGACCGCCGAGCAGCTGTTCGCCACCCTCGGCCAGCTCAAGGGCGGCGCGATGAAGGTCGGCCAGGCGATGTCGGCGATGGAGGCCGCGCTGCCCGAGCAGCTGGTCGGCCCCTACCGCGAGGCGCTCGTCCGGCTGCAGGACGCCGCCCCCGCCATGCCGGCGCCGATGGTGCACGAGCAGCTCACCCGGTCCCTCGGCGAGAGCTGGCGGGAGTGGTTCCGCGCCTTCGACGACCGGCCGGTGGCGGCGGCCAGCGTCGGGCAGGTGCACCGCGCCACCTGGTCCGACGGCAGCCCTGTGGCGGTGAAGGTCCAGTACCCGGGTGCCGGCGACGCACTGGTCGCCGACCTGAACGTGCTGCAGCGGGCGGCGCCGCTCATGCAGGCGGCCATGCCCGGCCTCGACGCCCGGCAGCTGATCGCCGAGCTGCGCGACCGGCTCGTCGAGGAGGTCGACTACGTCGCGGAGGCCGACGCGCAGACCGCCTTCGCCGACGCCTACCGCGACGACCCCGACGTCTACGTCCCCGAGGTGCTCGCCGGCGAGGACCGCGTGCTGGTGAGCCGGTGGGTCGACGGGACGCCGCTGTCGCGGGTCATCGCCGACGGCGCCCCGGGCGACCGGGACCGCGCCGGCCTGCTGCTCGTGCGCCTGTTCTGCTCCGCTCCCGAGCGCGCGCGGCGGCTGCACGGCGACCCGCACCCCGGCAACTTCCGGCTGCTCCCCGACGGCCGGCTCGCCGTCCTCGACTTCGGCGCCACCGAGGCCCTGCCCGACGGCTGGCCGGCCCGGCTCGGGCCCCTCCTGGCCGCCGGCCGGGACGGCGACGCCGCGGCTCTGCACCGCATCGCCGCCTCCGCGCAGCTGCTGCGCCCCGAGGAGGTCACCCCACGAGCCCTCATGGACCTGCTCGCCCCCTACCTGCAGCCGCTGCGCAGCCCCACGTACCGGTTCACCCGCGCCTGGGTGCAGGAGCAGACCCGGGTCACGTCCGACCCGTTCAGCGCCGCCTCCCGCACCCAGCGCCGGCTGGCCATCCCGCCACGCCACC
Source organism: Geodermatophilus dictyosporus (assembly GCF_900115505.1). Classification (GTDB taxonomy): domain Bacteria; phylum Actinomycetota; class Actinomycetes; order Mycobacteriales; family Geodermatophilaceae; genus Geodermatophilus; species Geodermatophilus dictyosporus. The sequence continues at coordinate 49,628 of NZ_FOWQ01000010.1, forward strand.
TGCTGCTGCAGCGCGTGGCCGTGGGCCTGGTCGGCGTCCTCTGCTCGCTGGGCGCCACGGTGCCCGTCGACGGCGAGGTCCGCCGTTGGCTGCCCGGCTACGCGGACGCGACCCCCGCCGCGAGGAGCTGAGCCGTGCGGACTCCGTTCACTGCACTGGTCGGCTGCCGGGTCCCGATCCAGCAGGCCCCGATGGGGACCGTCTCCTCCCCCGACCTCGCGGTCGCGGTCGCCGAGGCCGGCGGCGTCGGCACCCTCACTGCCCTCGGCCTGCCGCCCGCGGTGCTGCTGCGACGGCTCGACGAGGTGCGCGGGCGCACCTCCGGCGCGCTGTCGGCCAACGTCGTCACCCCGGACGTCGACGACGACCTGCTCACCGCCGTCGCCGAGCGGGTGCGACTGGTCGACTTCTTCTGGTTCGACCCCGCGCCCCGGTTGGTGGAGCTCGCGCACCGGTCGGGGGCGCTGGTCGGCTGGCAGGTCGGGTCGGCGGCGGAGGCGCGCGCCGCGGTGGACGCCGGCTGTGACGTCGTCACGGTTCAGGGCGTCGAGGCCGGCGGCCACGTCCGCGGCGCCACTCCCCTGCTCCCCCTGCTGCGGGAGGTGCTCGGCGCGGTCGACGTCCCCGTCCTCGCCGCCGGGGGCATCAGCGACGGGCGGTCGTTCGCCGGGGTGCTGGCGGCCGGCGCGGCCGGTGCCCGGATCGGCACCCGCTTCCTCGCCACGACCGAGTCCGGCGCCCACCCCGCGTACAAGCAGGCCGTCGTCGACGCCACGGGCGACTGCACCGTCATCACCGGCGCGTTCGCCGTCGACTGCCCCCTGTGCGCCAGCAGCCCGCGGGCCCGGGTGCTGCGCGCCGCGGTGGAGCGGCTCGCCGAGCTCGACGACGACGTCGCTGCCACGATCGGCCGCAACCGGGTCCCCGTGCCGCGCGCGTCCGGCATGCCGCCCGTGGCCGGCGCCGAGGGCCGGCTCGACGCGATGGCCATGTACGCGGGCGCCGCCGTCGGCTCGGTGACCGACATCCGGCCCGCCGCCGAGGTGGTCGCCGAGCTGGTCGCCGCGGCCGAGCAGCGCTGGCCCGTGCCCGGTCCCACCGGCTAGGAGTCCGCGAGCCAGGACAGCAGCCGTCCCCGCGACCAGCAGCGGCCCACGGCCTCGGCGTGCAGCACCGACCCGCCGAGCACCGCCACGCCGATCGTGCTGTGGCCGGAGGCCCGGCGGTCGCCCAGCGTCGGGACCGCCGGTGCCACGCCGACCCCCTCAACCGACACCCACGCCACCGCCCGACCGGCCGCCGCCTCGTCCAGCCGGTGCAGGAAGCGCAGCCGGCTCTCCAGCGGGTACCGCGACAGCGCCCACGTCGTGGTGACGACGGGCAGCGCGCCGTCGGGCACCCGGCCGACGGCGTCGGGCAGCACCTCGACGGCGTCCCCGCGCACCAGCTGCGGAGGGTCGGCCCTCATCAGCGCGAGCTCCGCCTCGAGCCGCGCGGCCCGCTCCGCCTGGTCCGGCGCCACGCAGGCGCGCAGCCACCGGGCGTCGTCCGCGTCGGTCACGTCGACCGGGTCGGGGTCGACGGCGACCCGCGCGACGACCTCGGGCACCGCCGTCGCCGGCACGGGCCGGTTCCCCACCACCGACGCCGACAGCTGCACCGGCGACGACGGGTCGCCCAGCACCTGCCCGGTGCTGTACGTGATGCCGAGGCGGTCCAGGTGGTGGTCGAGCCCGACGGAACCGACGTCGACCAGCCCGACCGCGTCCGCGCCCGCCCGCCGCGCCGCCTCGACGACGGCCGGGTACAGCACGGCGCAGCGGGCGGTCTCGACGGTCCGCACCGGACGTCGCGCGGCGACCGCGTCGGGCGTCCGCAGCAGCGTGTCGACCGCCGCAACGGCGGCGGCCTCGCCGTCCCCGGCCGCGTAGGCCGCGGCGAGCGCCGGAGCACGTCCGGCCAGGACCAGGTCGTGCAGCGCGGCGAGGACTCCCGCGGGCTGCCGTGCCCGCGCCGTCTCCAGCGCCCGCAGGGCCTCGGCCGACCCGCTCAGCGCGACGGTGACCCGCGCGGACAGCGGCGACGTCCCCTCGGCCTCGGCGAAGCGCCGGTACACCTCGGCGAGGTCGCGGGCGGGCATGCGCTCAGCGGGCCTGCCGGCGCATCGACCACATCTGCGCGGGGCGCTCGAACTGGCTGGCGACCTCCCAGCTCACCGCGCCGTTGACGACCTCCCGCCGGAAGTTGCCCACGGCCACCCGCGCCAGCTCCGGGTCGGCGGCCACGCGGCCGGCCAGCTCCAGCGCGCGCGACTCGACGTCGGCGTCGTCCACCGACTCCCACGCCAGCCCCAGCTCGACGGCCTTGGTGCCGTTGATCTCCTCGCCGAAGAGGGCCATCGCCGCCGCGGCCTCGCGGCCGATCAGCCGCGACAGGATGACGAAGTGCCCGCCGCCGGGGTGCATGCCGCGCTTGAGGAAGCCGGCCAGCAGCCGCGCGTCGTTCGCGACGATCCGCAGGTCGGCGGCCAGCAGCATGTTCATCCCGGCGCCGACGGCCGATCCGCGCACGGCGGCGATGGTGGGGACGCGCACCTGGCCCAGCCGGTAGAAGGAGTCGTAGATCCGGCTCATGCCGTCGTAGGCGTCCGGCGCCGCGGGGTCCTTGCCCGCGCTGGTGAGCGTCGCGACGTCCCCGCCCGCGCAGAACGACCTGCCCACCGCCCGCACGACGAGCGCGCCGACCTCCGGCTGGGCGTCCACCTCTTCCAGGACGCCGATCAGCTCGGACGCCATCTGCGGCGTCAGCGCGTTGCGGCGGTCGGGCGCGTTGAGCGTCACCACCGCCACGCCGCCGTCGACCTCGAGCAGGACCTCGGCGTCAGCCACGAGCGCACCTCCACGTCAGGGGCCCGGCACCGCTGCCGGCCCGCCAGGGCATCAGACCACGGCGCCCGGTTGCCGCCCCCGCCGGGACGGACCCACACTCGGCCCCCGACTCCCGGAGCCCCGCATGCCGTCCGCCCGCCGCGCCACCTGTGTCCTCGTCGCGGTGGTGGCGACCGGGTGCACCACGGTCGAGGGCGAGCCCAGCCCGGCGCCGCGGACGTTCACCGAGTTCCTCGGCACGGTCGCCCTCGACACCGTCTCCCCCGCCGGCGTCGACGTCCTCGACCTCGCGCCCGCTCCCGACGGCGGCACGCTGGCGCTGCTCGCCGACACCGCCGACCCGCGCGTCGGCTACCTGACGACCGTCGGCGCGGACGGCCTCGGCGACGTCCGCCGGCTCGACGACGTCGGCACGCAGCTGTCCACCACCGCCGACGGCACCGTCCTCGTCACGGGCCCCGGCCGGCTCACCCGGATCACCCCCGGCCAGGAGCCCGCCGTCGTCGAGCTCGACGTCGGCGGCGATCCCGCGGCCCTCTCCCCCGACGGCCGCCGCCTCTACGTCGCCACCGACCGCCGGCTCGCGGCGGTCGACGCCGGCACCGGGGACGTCGTCGCCAGCACCGACCTCGGCGAGGGGCTCACCGTGGCCGCGCTCGCCGTCGGCGCGGACGGCGGGCCGATCGCACTGCTCAGCGACGCCCGCGCCCCCGACCTGGCCGACGTCGCCGTCCTCGGGACCTGGGACGCCGACCTGCAGGGGACCGGCCTCGTCGAACTCGCCCCCGACGAGCCGGCCAGCATCCCGTCGGCGCTGGAGGTCGCCGACGACGGCACCGCCGTCGCCACCCTCACCGCCGGCGGTGACGAGCCCTTCCGCGTGGTCACCGTGGCCGACGGCGAGGTGACCGCCTCGCACGCCATCCCCGGCACCGACCGCACCCCCGCCGACCTCGCCGTCTCCCCCGACGGGCGGGTCGCCTACCTGACGGTGGTCGGCTTCGAGGTCGAGTCCGGCGTGGTCAGCCTCGACCTGGCCGGCGGCGGCCAGCTGGCCGCAGTACAACTGTGCGAGGGCCAGGGCGCCTTCGGCCGGGTGGAGCTCGCCGGGGACGCGCTCACCGTCGTCGGCTCCTGCATCACCAGCGCCCCGCCGTCGACCACCGCGTTCATCGTCCGCTGACCCTCGCCAGATGGGTGTGACGTGCGCCACGATGAGGCCCTTCCGACCCTGAGGAGGACCCATGGACCGGCTGCGTTTCGGCACCTTCCTGGCCCCGTTCCACCCCGCCGGGGAGAACCCGACGCTCGCGCTGCAGCGCGACCTCGAGCTCGTCGAGCACCTCGACCGGCTCGGCTACGACGAGGCGTGGATCGGTGAGCACCACTCGGCCGGCACCGAGATCATCGCCTCGCCGGAGATCTTCATCGCCGCCGCCGCCGAGCGGACGAAGCACATCAAGCTGGGCACCGGCGTCACCTCGATCGCCTACCACAACCCGCTCTGGGTGGCCGAGCGCATGGTCCTGCTCGACCACCTCACCCGCGGGCGGGTGATGCTCGGCTGCGGTCCGGGCTCGCTGCCCACCGACTCGATGATGCTGGGCCTGACCCCCACCGACACCCGCGAGCTCCTCGCGGTCGACCTCGACATCATCATGCGGCTGCTGCGCGGTGAGACGGTCACCGAGCAGACCAAGACGCACACTCTGGTCAACGCCCGGCTGCACCTGCGGCCCTACACCCAGCCCTGCTTCGACATCGCCGTCGCCGCCGTCGCCTCCCCCACCGGGCCGCGGATGGCCGGCACGCACGGCATCGGGCTGCTCTCGATCGGCGCGACCCTCAGCAAGGACGGCTTCGACGCCCTGGCCCACCACTGGAACGTCGTCGAGGAGCGGGCGGCGCACTTCGGCCAGACCGTCTCCCGGCGCGACTGGCGGCTGGTCGGGCTCATGCACATCGCCGAGACCCGCGAACAGGCCTACGCCGACGTGCAGTTCGGCATCGAGACGTGGTTCCGCTACTTCCAGAAGACGGCGGCCTTCCCGCAGATGGCGGTGGAGGGCGGCGACGCCAAGGAGATGATCGACTTCATCAACGAGGCGGGCATCGGCGCCATCGGCACCGTCGAGGACGCCCGCGCGCAGGTGCAGCGGCTGTGGGACCAGTCCGGCGGCTTCGGCGCGATGCTGCTGCTCGGCCACGAGTGGGCCAACCCGCAGGCCACCAAGCGCTCGTGGGAGCTCATCGCGCAGCACGTCATGCCGCACTTCCAGGGCGGCGAGATCACCCACGCCCAGGCGACGCTGAGCGCCAAGGAGTACGCCGGCGGCAAGCGCGAGGACTACGCCGCCGCGCAGTTGCAGGCCGTCGCCACGATGACCGAGCGGTACGAGAAGGAGAAGGCCGGTCAGAGCTGACGACGCCGGTGGGGTGACGGCCCGCCCGTCACCCCACCGGCCCCGGCGAGGGTCGCACGTCCGCGAGGCTCAGCCGGGTGGCACCCACCCCGGATCGCGTCCGGTGGCGCCGAGCAGCCGGTCGAGCGCCGGGGCGTCGTCAGGCACGGGGACGCGCGGGCCGTAGAGATCGGGCGGCCGGTCCTCGTCGCCGAAGGAGTCGGCGAAGGCGCGGCACGCCTCGGCGGCGGCGTCGTCCACGGTGTAGGGCTGCCCCGTGGCGACGGCGAGGTCCCACCCGTGGACCACCACCTCGTCGAGCGCGACCACGACGGCCACCTCGGCGGGCATCTCGACACCGCCGGCGGCGGTCGTCCCCTCGTGCGCCGCCGGGTCCCGCCACGCGGCAGCCAGCGCGTCGAGCTGCGTCGGGACGTACGTGCGCCAGTCGGTGGGCAGGTGCGCGGGGTCGGTGGAGGCGGTGCCGTCGACGGGCGTCTTCTCCGCGGCCATGCGGAAGGCGTACGCGAGTCCGGCCAGGTGGCCGAGGACCCCGGCCACGGTCGTGCCCTCGCACGGGGTGGGCGCGGTCAGCTGGTCGTTGCGGACCCCGGCCACCACGCGCGCCACCGCGGTCGCCGCCGGTCCCAGGTCGAGCATCGGCATGTCGGTCATGACCCGCCGCGCCACCAGGACTCATCGGCCACCGGCGCCCGACGTCCGGGGCGAGAATGGCTCCCGTGACCGGGGGACGGAGGGACGACGCTGCCCTGGTCCTCCCCTCCGCAGGCCCCGACCCGATCCCGCTGGGCACCGCGCTGGCCGCCGTCCTCGGCTACGCCCGCGGACGCCGCCCGCTCTTCTTCCGCTCCCCCAGCGCGCCGCACGGCCGCTGGTTCCAGGTGCTCGCCTACGGCTTCGACCGCTTCGACGGCCAGCCGCCCGAGACCGGCGAGCGCCCCACCGACCGCGACGTGCTGCTCGCCGAGGGCCTGCACGGCCGGCTCGACCGGGCCGGGTGGCGGGCGGTGCGCACCGATCTGGACGAGGTCTGGCCGCTGGTGCACGACCTCCGGGCGCGGGCCGACGGGCGGGCGTTCTGGGAACTCCCGGACGACGAGTTCTCCGTGCTGGCCGAGCCGGGCACCGTGGGCGCCGTCCTGCGCTCGCTCACCGACCGGCCGCACGCGCGCCACGTCGCCGCCGCGCTGCACCACCGGCACCCCTCGCTGGTGCCGCTGGTCGACGGCGTCACGCGCCGGCAGCTGTGGGGCCACGTGCGCGAGGGCGACAGCGGTCCGGAAGCGGTCGTCTCCCGGGAGGTGCACGCCAACGCCGCGGCCCTCGCCAGACTGGAGACGGCGACGGCGACGCTGCTCGGCCGGCCGGTGACCCGCCTGCGCCTGCACGACGTGCTGGTGTGGCTGGCCGGGTCGCTGCGGATGACGCACGCGGTCGCGGTCGGCCGCGCGCTGGCCGCCGAGTCGGGGCTGGAGGCCGCGCTCGCGCGGTGACGCCCTTCGGGTGGCTCTCCACAGGGTCGGCCCACGGGGTGTCGTGATCTGGCTATCGTGCCGAGCCGTGCGTGATCATCGGGAGCGGACCCGACTGACAGCGGCACTCGTGCTGGGGACGACGCTGCTCGCCGGCTGCTCCGAGGACGCCGCGGCGCCCAGCGAGAGCCTGCCGTCGGCCACCTCGAGCGCGCCGACCACCGAGGCGCTGCCCGTCGTCGGTCCGGCCGACTTCCCCGTGCCGCCGGAGGCCCGCACCCAGGACACCGCCGGCGCTGAGGCCTTCCTCCGCTACTGGATCGACCTCCTCGACCGCCAGCGCGCCATCCCCGCCGGCCAGCCGCTGCGCGACCTCGGCCCGGACTGCGGCGAGTGCCTGCGCATCGCCACGAACTACGACCAGGCGGCTGCTGCCGGCAACAAGTACGTGGGGGGTGAATTGACCCTCAACGACGTCACGACGCCCAGGTTGGACGGTGACGCAGCGGCCTTCGGGTTCGGCATCCGGCAAGAAGCGGTACAACTCGTCGACAGCGCCGGAACGCCATTGGACGAAGGTCAGCCTGCGGCACCCAATGTCTTCGGCGGCATTGACCTCCTCTGGTCAGCGGCTCAGCACTCGTGGGTTGTCACGAGTTTTGGCATCGGATGAAGCCAACCTCAACTCGCTGTCTGCTTCTCCTGTTGATCCTCATGACACATGCCCTACTGAGCGTCGGCATCGCTGCGGCCGACTGCACGTACGACAGGTGCCCCGAAACCCAACTCGGCGGCGGGGCTGTGACGACCGAGTACTCCGGTGCCGAGATCGGTGGACTCGTCGGCGACGACGGCAGCGGAGGCGACGGTCTCGGCCCGCTCTACGTCTACCGCCTGCGCCAGCCGTGCGGTCTCGTCGAGGAGCGCGGCGACGTCTGCAACGCGCTGGACTTCCAGGCCTGTCCCGCCGATCCGGGCCGGGTGGTCGAGTACCTGACCGTGCAGCAGCGGCCGGTGGTCCGCACGGACGGCACCGCCGCAGTAGAGATGCCTGCTGGCGCCCAGCCGGGCGACCTGCTCGAGGACTGGATCGACCTCCGCACCGAGTGCCTCGACATCACCGCGCTCAACCCGCCGCCGTCACCGGAGGAGGTCTTCAGCTACTTCCAGCGCCTGCCGCTCCCCCAGCTGACCACCCGGCACGCCCCCCCGGGAGCCGGCCTGTCCGGGCTGCCGGTCGTCTTCTGGACCGACTCGCCCACCACCCAGACCTTCACCGTCGACATCCGCGGCTTCACCGTCGTCATCGCCGCGGAGGCGCAGCAGTACACCTGGCGCACTGGCGACCCGGCCATGCCGACGCTCACCAGCACCGAGCCCGGCGCCCCCTACCCCGACCAGGCGGCCGAGCACCTCTACCGCTCGGGCACCTACACGGCCGGCCTCACCGTGACCTGGGGCGCGACCTTCACCGTCGACGGCAGCGCACCGGCCGACGTCCCCGGCACCACCACGACCAACGGCCCGCCGGTCACCTTCGACGTCGTCGAGGCCACCGCCGTCCTGACCAACCCCTACGACTGACGTCGCACGGCGCTTGCAGGCTGCTAGCATCGTGCGACATGCGGACCCTGTACCTGCGCAACGTCCCCGACGAGGTCGTCGAGCGCCTCGAGCGCCTCGCGGCCCGCGAGGCGACGTCCGTCGGTGCGCTCGCCGTCCGCGAGCTGGCGGACGCCTCCCGCCGGGCGGACAACGCGGCGCTCCTGGGTGACCTGCCCGACCTGGGCGTGTCCCGGGACGAGGTCGTCGCAGACCTGGACGCCGAGCGCGCCGGACGGTGATCGTCGCCGACGCCTCGGCCGTCGTCTCCGGCCTGCTCAACGCCGGACCGGCCCGCGAGCTCCTCGGCTCCGAACGGGTGCACGTGCCGCACCTGGCCGACGTCGAGGTCGCCAGTGCGCTGCGCCGTGCCGTCGCTGCCGACCGCATCACCGCGGCCGAGGGGTGGTCGACGCTCGACACCTGGCGCCGCCTGGGAGTCACCCGCCACGCCGCGCCCGGCCTGCTCGACCGCGTCTGGCAGCTCCGCGCGAACGTCACGGCCTACGACGCCACCTACGTCGCGCTCGCGGAGGCCCTGGGGTGCGCACTGGTGACGGCGGACGGCCGGCTGACCCGCGCACCCGGCCTCGCGTGTCCCGTGACGGTGGTCCCCCGCTAGGTCCCGGCGTCCGTTCCACCGCTCGACCCGCCGGGTAGGGCGAGGCGATGACCGAGCACGACGTCGTCGTCGTCGGCAGCGGCATCAACGCCCTCGTCGCCGCGGCCACCCTCGCGCGGGCCGGCCGGGACGTCGGCGTCTACGAGCGCGCTCCCCGGCTCGGCGGGGCCATCCGCACCGAGACCGACACCCCGGCCCCCGGGTACACGACCGACCTGCTCTCCTGCTGGCACCCGCTCTTCGTCGGCGGTCCCGCCTACCCGGCGCTGCAGGACGAGCTCGACCGGCGCGGCGTCGTCTACCGCAACACCGACCTCCCGTCCGCCGCGGTGCTGACCGACGGGTCGACGGCGGTGCTGTCCACCGACGCCGACGTCACCGCCGCGGACTTCGAGCGGCTGGCCCCCGGCGACGGCGAGGCGTGGCAGAGCTTCCTCACCGAGTTCGGCAGCCGTGCCGGCCTGGCGTTCGGCGCGCTCGGCACCGAGCTGGTCTCCCTCGACGGGCTCAGGCTGGCGCTCACGGCGCTGTGGCAGCTGGGTCCGCGCGGCCTGCTGCAGTTCGGCGCCGAGGGCCTGGAGTCGGCGCGCAGCTGGCTGTCGGGCCGGTTCACCTCGCCCACGGTGCACGGGCTGCTCTCCCCGTGGGTGGGCCACGAGGGCCTCGGCCCCGACGACGCGTTCAGCGGCTTCATCAACAAGGTCATCGCGCTGGCCCTCGCCCAGGGCGGCTGCCCGGTGCCCGTGGGTGGCGGCGTGCGGCTCGTCGAGGCGCTGGCCGGCATCGTCACCGACGCCGGCGGCACCGCGCGCACCGACGCGGACGTCGTGCGCATCGAGACGGCGGGTGGGCGGGCCACCGGCGTGGCCCTGGCCGACGGCGAGCGGATCGGTGCGCGCGAGGCGGTGCTGGCGAGCGTCACCCCGCAGGCGCTGTACCTGCGGCTGCTGCCCGGGTCCGCCGTCCCCGCCGACGTCCGCGACGCCGCCCGCGGCTACCGGTACGGCCGCGGCGACATGCAGGTTCACCTCGCGCTGTCGGAGCCGCCGCGCTGGGCCGACGACCAGGACCGGCTCTCCCGGGCGGCCATCGTGCACGTCTCCGGCGGGATGGACGACGTCAGCCGCGCGGTCAACGAGGCGCAGCGGCACCTGCTGCCCGCCCACCCGACCATCGTCGCCGGGCAGCCCGCCGCGCTGGACCCTACGCGGGTACCTGCGGGCGCCGGAGCCCTGTGGCTGCAGCTGCAGGAGACGCCGGGCCGCCCGGTCGGGGACGCCGCCGGGGAGATCGACGTCGGCGACGGCACCTGGACCGAGGACCTCCGCGAGCGCTACGCCGACCGCGTCGTCGACCGGCTCGGCCGGCACGTGACGAACCTCGACTCCGCGCTCGTCGGCCGCCGCGTCCTGTCCCCGGGTGATCTCGAGGCCTGGAACTCCAACCTGGTCGGCGGCGACCCCTACTCGGGCGCCTGCACGCTCGACCAGTTCCTCGTCTGGCGGCCGACGGCGCGCACCCGCGGGCACCGCACCCCCGTGCGGGGCCTGTGGCACATCGGCGCCTCCACCCACCCGGGGCCGGGGCTCGGCGGGGCCAGCGGCCTGCTCGCCGTGCAGCAGGTGCTCGCCCGCGGCCGCCGTCCCGCGCTGCTGCGGCGATGAGCGGCGACCTGTTCGGCCTGCAGCGCTTCGTCGACGCCCAGGCCGGCAGCTACGAGCAGGCGCTGGCGGAGCTGCGCGCCGGGCGCAAGACCAGCCACTGGATGTGGTTCGTCTTCCCGCAGGTCGCCGGGCTCGGCCGCAGCCCGACGGCGCAGCACTACGCGATCGCCGGCCTCGATGAGGCACGCGCCTACCTCGCGCACCCGGTGCTCGGCCCGCGGCTGATCGAGTGCGCACGGGTGCTGACCGAGCTGCCCCGTGCCGACCCGGTGGCGGTGTTCGGCCCGATCGACGCGGTCAAGCTGCGCTCGTCGATGACCCTGTTCGCGCGCGCGGACCCGGACGAGGCGGCCTTCCGCGCCGTCCTCGAGCGGTACTTCGGCGGCGCGGAGGACGAGGCGACGACGGCCCGCCTGTAGTCCCGAGCCCAGTCGTGCTCTGAACACTGCTGTGGTCAGCGCACGACTTGCCACCAGGACAGGTGCCGCCCGGCGCGCGGTGGCACCGGGTGTCGGCGAGGCTGGGCCGGTGAGCGACGACAACAGCGGGTCCGGGTACGTCACCAGCGGGCAGGAGTACGCCCGCGACACCAACTACCTCGAGGACCGGATCACCGCCGACGGGTCCAGCGGGTGGCCGGTGGAGCCCGGCCGCTACCGGCTGGTCATCGCCCGGGCCTGTCCGTGGGCCAACCGCGCGGCGATCGTGCGCCGGCTGCTCGGCCTGGAGCCGGTCATCTCGATGGGCATCTGCGGACCCACCCACGACGAGCGCAGCTGGACCTTCGACCTCGACCCCGACGGCCGCGACCCGGTGCTGGGCTACGAGCGGCTGCAGGAGGCATTCCTCGCGCGCGACCCGCAGTACCCGCGCGGCATCACGGTGCCGGCGATGGTCGACGTCCCGACGAAGGCCGTCGTCACCAACGCCTTCATGCAGATGACGCTCGACTTCTCCACCGAGTGGACGGCGCACCACCGCGACGGCGCCCCCGACCTCTACCCCGAGAAGCTGCGCGACGAGATGGGCGAGGTCATGCAGCGCGTCTACACCGAGGTCAACAACGGCGTGTACCGCTGCGGCTTCGCCGGCTCGCAGCGTGCCTACGACCGGGCCTACGACCGGGTGTGGACGGCGCTGGACTGGCTGGAGGAGCGGCTGTCGACGCAGCGGTACCTGATGGGCGACACGATCACCGAGGCCGACGTCCGGCTGTTCACCACGCTGGCCCGCTTCGACGCCGTCTACCACGGCCACTTCAAGTGCAACCGGCAGAAGCTGACCGAGATGCCGGCGCTCTGGGGCTACGCGCGCGACCTCTTCCAGACGCCGGGGTTCGGCGACACCACCGACTTCCCGCAGATCAAGGAGCACTACTACGTCGTCCACGCCGACATCAACCCGACGCAGGTCATCCCGATGGGGCCGGACACGTCGGTCTGGCTGACCCCGCACGGCCGTGAGGAGCTCGGCGGCTCACCCTTCGGCGACGGCACGCCGCCCGGACCGGTCGCGCCCGGCGAGGAGGTCCCGGCCGACCACGGACCCGGCGGGATCGGCCACCGCCCCGACGGGGAACGGCACTAGCCGCTCAGCACCCGCCTCCGCCGTCGCCCCCGCCGCCACCACCGCCGTCGAAGCCGCCGCCCCAGCCACCGCCGTCGGAACCAAGACCTGCGTGGCCACCGCTGAGGTAGGCCCCGCCGGCGAGGTAGCCGACGTCGTCCACGCGGGGAGAACGCCGGCCCCGGACGGCGGGACGCCGTCCGGCACGCGCTCGGGAGCGCTGCACGCCGAAGGCCACCAGGAGCACCGCTGCCACCACCACGAGGAGCACGACCGCCGTCATGGCGGAACTGTCCCGCGGGGGAGGCCGGTGCGCCAGTGCCGTCCGCCGGGTCAGTCGCCCCCGCCGCCTCCGCCACAGTCGCCGCTGCCGTCGGAACCGCCCCAGCCGCCGCTGTCGGACGAGTGGCCGTCGTGGTCGTAGCCGCCCGATCCGCCGTCGCCGGCCGAGTGCCGGCCACGGTGGTGACGACGCGGTGCGGCACCCCGCGCCACCCCGACACCCAGGCCGAGAAGGACCGCCAGCACGACCAGGACCACGACTGCCGTCATGGCGCGCACTGTGCCCGACCGCCGGCGCGTGCGGGGCCTCCCCGATCGTGGGGACCCGTACGGTCGGCAGCGCGGCCGGCGGAGGCGGCGACCGTCTCGTCGAGCGCCGCCTCCGCCGCCCTCACGTCGGGCGGGGAGGTCAGGGGTCCCGCGCGCGAGCGCAGGCTGCCAGCAGCGGTACCCCCAACCCCGATACCTCCCCGCCCGGTGGCCCCGGCCCAGTCGCCCAGGTCGGGGTCACGCCAGGGAGGCGTGCACGAGCGACCGGTGCGGGGAGCGGGAGGACCGGTCCCGGCGGTCGCGTGCACGCCGGGGAGGGGTCAGTCGGGCGAGAAGCCGGGGGTGGCGAGGGTCGGGGACGCGACGTGGTGGACCTGGGCCCCGCCGCTGGTCGCCGCGGTCACGAACCCGGGCAGGCCGGCCACGAGCACGGCCTCCGGGAAGGCCAGCAGCCCCGAGGACGACGCCGAGGCGACCGGCGCAGGCGCGGGCGCGGGCGCTGGAGCGGCGGGCAACGGCACCGGGTCGGACGCCGGGCCGCCGGCGGGGACGGTGCCGTCGGCGAGTGACGGTGTGGGCGGCGTGGACGCGTGGGTGGATCCGACGTTCCCGTCGGACCGCTCGGAGGAGACCCGGGAAGGCGGGTCGGCCACCGGCAGGGTGAGCGCGGCCACGGCCGACAGCAGCGACTGCTGGACGATCAGCGCAACGGCCGGGCCGGCCGCGGGCGCCACGGCGACAGCTGCCGAAGTGACGACCGGCGCCGCCACCGTGGTGTCCGGCGGCACGACCTCGGTCACCGGCGCGACGAGTGGCTCCACGGCGTCGGCGTCGGCGACCGGAACGAGGTGCTTGCCCACCGGCGCCGCTGCGACGACCTCGACCACCGGCGTCACGGCCTCGGCGACCACGTCGGCCACAGGGAGGTCGACCGGCGCCGGCACCACCGCGTCGACCACCGGCGCGGCGATCTCGGTCGCCGGCACGACGATGGGCGCGACCGCGTCGACGATCCCGGTCACCGGCGCCGGCACCACCGCGTCGACGACGGGCGTCAGCGTCGCGACGAGCGGGACGGCCGGCGTCCGGAACCCGGTGGCCCCCGCCGGCACGCGCTCGACGACGGGTGCCGCCACGTCGACGACCGGCGCCACCGACCCGGTGAGCGGGGCGGCCATCTCGACGACCGGTACCCCCGCCGCGACCACGGGAGCCACCGATCGGACCACCGGTGCCACGTCCTCGACGACGGGACTCACCGACCCGATGACGGGTGCTGACACCTCGACGACCGGCGCCTCTGGCGCGACCACCTCGGCCACGGGCGCCGGAACGGGCGCCACCGCCTCGGCCACCGCCTTGGCCACCGGGGCCATCACCTCGGCCGCGCGCGCCAGGACGGGCGCTCCTGTCTCGGTGACGGGCGCAGCCACCTCGACGAGCGGCGCGGCCACCTCGACCGCAGGCGCGAGGACCGGCGTCACCGCCTCGACGATCGGCGCGGCGACCGTCGGAGGCCTCGCGACCTGGAGTCCGGGCGGACCAGCTCCCAGGACGGGGACGACCGGTCGGGCTCCCGGGCCAGCCGCCTTGACGACCGGGCGTGCCACCGGGGCCACGTCCTCGACCACCGGCGTCACGACATCGATGACCGGTACTGCGACCGGGGGCACGACCTCAGCGACCGGCTCGACCACCGGCTCGATCGCAGGCTCGGCGACAGTCTCCACGACGGGCACGACAGTCTCGGCCACCGGCTCGGTGGCGGTGTCGCTCACCGGCTCGACGACCGGTTCCACGACCTCGTTCACGACGGGCTCGACAACGGCCTCGGTCGCGGGCTCGACAACGGGCGGCGCGTCCTCGGCGACGTCCTCGGCGACGTCCTCGGCGACGTCCTCGGCGACGTCCTCGGCGACGTCCTCGGCGACGTCCTCGGCGACGTCCTCGGCGACGTCCTCGGCGACGTCCTCGGCGACGTCCTCGGCAACGTCCTCGGCGACGTCCTCGGCAACGTCCTCGGCAACGTCCTCGGCAACGTCCTCGGCGACCGGTTGCACGACGGCCTCGACCGGAGCCGGCGGCTCGACCACCTCGTCGGTCACCGGCTCTACGGCCGGCGGTTCGTCGTCCACCACCGTCTCGACGACCGGCTCCGCCACCTCGACCACCGTGTCGGCCGCCGACTCGACGTCCGCCTCCGCGACCGGCTCGGTCGCCGCGTCGACCACGTCCCCGGCCGGGTCGGGCAGGCCGTCGTCGGCGCGCGCGGCGCCGGGGAGAGCGAGCGCCAGCGCGCACAGGCAGCCCAGGAGCCCGATCAGCAGGAGGACCCGGCGCGCCCAGCACCCACTGACCGCGGAACCCGCGGCCGCCTCGGCTGAGCGCCCACCGTCCATCACCGACAGGCTAGAGCCGGACTATCCGGTCCGCACCGCGGACGGAACGGGATCAGACGATTCGTACCCGCACCCGCCCAGGAGCACAGCCAGCCACGAGTGCCCGCGGTGCTGCTGGGGTTCACCTGCGGGGTATCGATCGTCACGCGGAGGACAGGTGGGTGTTCCTAAGCCGCAGGCTGCAACAGTGCGTCACGTAGCTGTTGGGCCACCCGGGGGCTCAAACCCGCGCGCGTCAGGACCGTGACCGCGATGACGCTGACCACGAGACCTCCGGCCGTCCCGGGAAAGCCCCACACGGAGCCGACGATCGGCAAGGCCACCGCGATGACGAGCAGGACCCCTCCCAGCGCGTAGGTGAGGATCCGAGCGCTCCTCGACGAGCCGTCGAAGTCCTCAGGTGTCACTCCCAGAGGGAGGCGATCCCACCTGTTGCACACCTGCAGGCTCAGGTGCCTGCGCAGGTGGACGAGCAGGTGCTCGACCGGGAACGTCGAGGGTGTGTGCACGCGGCGTTTGAGGGACCTCAGGTCGCCCGCCATCTGTGCACCCCGGCGCCGCAACTCCTGCCTCTCCTGCCGTGAACCCGTAGCGAGCATGAGCGGGAGACGCTCGTACTTGCGTGCGAGGGACTCCAGACGCAACAGGATGGTCCGCTGGGTCCCCAGGTCCCCCCAATCGGCCTCGTGGCGTTCCAGGAAGAGGACGAGGTCCTTCGTGTCGATCACCGTGGTGGCCGGCGTCGCCACTCGGTTGCCGAGCACGAGCAACACGATCTCGATCACGTAGCCGGCACCGCTGATCACGGCGCCGACGACGACCCACGGCGTCGAGGCCCTGAGCGCGCCCGCGTATCCGACGAGCAGCCCCAGCCCCACCATCAGCAGCGCCGCGATCAACGGGCGGATCACACGGATCCAGGAGACCGCGACTCGCTGCCGAGCGAGGATTGCCGGGAGCGAACCACCGAGGCCAGCGTCGACAGCCGAGAGGACGCCGCTGTTGCGGATCTGTCGCCGCAAGATGAAGTGGCCCAGGCTCACTCGACGCAGGAGGCGCGAGGAGGACCGCAGTCGGGACACCGCCGCCATCGTCACATCACAGAGCGTGACACAACGATCACGATGCGGCTGGCACAACGGCCGTGTCGAGAGACAGCATCAGACGATTCGCACGCGCAGCCGCCGGAACCCACGGCCCTTGCTCTCCATCTTGACCACCTCCACCCGGCCGACCATCGCCGTCGAGGCCACGTGCGTGCCGCCGTCGGCCTGCAGGTCCAGCCCGACGACGTCGACGATCCGCACCTGCTCGATGTCCGGCGGCAGCAGGTCGGTCGCGGTGCGGATCAGGTCGGGGATGGCGTAGGCCTCCTCACGCGGGAGGGTCCGCACGACGATCGGCCGGTCGGCGGTGATCTCGGCGTTGACCGCCTCGGCCACCCGGTCCTTGAAGTCGGCGGGCACCTCGGCGAGGTCGAAGTCCATCCGGGCGGTCAGCGGCTCCATGTTGCCGCCGGTGACCTTGGCGCCGAAGTCGCGCAGCACGACGCCGGTGAGCACGTGCAGCCCCGAGTGGGTGCGCATCAGCGCCGTCCGCCGCTCGTCGTCCAGGGCACCCCGGACGGCGGTCCCCGGCGGCGGTACCGGGTCGCCCTCGACCGGGAGCAGGTACAGCTCGTCGCCCCTGCGGGTGCCGGCGATGCGGGTGCGGACGCCGCCCCACAGCAGCACGCCCTCGTCCGGCGGCTGCCCGCCGCCGCCCGGGTAGAAGGCCGAACGGTCGAGCACGATGCCCTGCTCGGGGTCGGCGGCCACGACGGTGGCGTCCCACTCGCGGACGGTGGCATCGGCCAGGTCGAGGCGGTGGGTGTGTCCGTGCCGGTCAGCGCTCACCCCGGCATCGTGCCCCGCGGTCAGGCCGCCCGGTCGCCGGACAGCCCATCGGCGCGCGCCAGGAACGCCGCGACCAGCCGTGCGCACGCCGCGGCCGAGGTCTCCCGCCGGGCCGCGATCTGCGCCCGCAGGCGAGGCACCAGCGCGGCGGCCTCCGGCGGCGGCGGGCCGGTCAGCTCCCAGGTCTCCTCCCACGCGGAGAACGCGCCCGGGTCGATCTCCGGGTGGAACTGCACGCCCAGGTGCGGCCCGAGCGCGAACGCCTGGACCGCACGCGACGTGCGGGCCACCTCGACGCCGCCGGGCGGCACGGTGAACCGGTCGCCGTGGTACTCGAACCACGGCCCGGCCGGCACCAGCGCGGAGTCGGCCGTCTCGACCGTCAGGAACCCGTGCTCCCCGGCCGGCGCCGCGCTCACCGCCCCGCCGAGCACCCGCGACAGCGCCTGCCCGCCGAAGCAGACGCCGAGCACCGGCGTCCCGGCGTCCACCGCGCGGCGCAGGTAGGCCAGCTCGGCGGCCAGCCAGGGCACCGTGTCGTCGTAGGCGGCCGCGCCCGAGCCCATCACCACGAGCGTGCGCAGCAGGCCCGGGTCGGGCAGGTCCGTGAGCAGCGGCGAGTGCCCGACCGTCGTCCCGACGACGACGTCGAGGCCCTGCGCCTCCAGCGCCGGCCGCAGCGTGCCGACCAGCCGGTGTCCCCGGGAGGGCTCGGCGTCGTGGACCAGGACGAGCGCGGTCTGCATGCACCCATCATCGGCACCCGGCCGACACACCCCGACGCACGGGCAGGGGCTTCCCCTGGCGCGCGACCGCGAGCAGGCTGTCGTCGCGGCGGTGCCGCGCGGGCGCCGCCGTCCTGTGAGGAGGACGGCATGTACGCACGCTCGACCACGCTCAACGGCGCCCCGGTGACCATCGACGACGGCATCTCCTACGTCTGTGACGAGGTGATGCCCGCGGTCACGGCGATGCCGGGCTGCGTCGGACTGTCGATGCTGGCCGACCGGGAGAGCGGGCGGTGCATCGTCACGTCCTCCTGGCACGACGCCGAGGCGATGCGGGCCAGCGCCGAGGGCGTCCGCGGGCTGCGCGAGCGGGCGGCGAGCATCTTCGGCGGGCCCCCGGAGGTGCACGACTGGGAGGTCGCGGTCATGCACCGGCGCTCGGAGGCGCCGTCGGGTGCGTGCACGCGGGTGACCTGGACCAGGGCCGACCCCTCACAGGTCGACCGCGTCCTCGACGCCTACCGATCGGTCATGGTGCCGCGGATGGAGGACTACCCCGGCTTCTGCAGCGTGAGCCTGTTCCTCGACCGCGAGCAGGGCCTGTCGGCGTCCGCGGTCACCTTCGAGGACCGCGACTGCATGGAGTCCTCCCGCACGCACGCCCGCGCCAGCCGCGACGACTTCGCCCGTCTCATGCGCATCGAGATCACCGACCACGACGAGTTCGACCTCGTCCTGGCGCACCTGCGCGTCCCCGAGACGGTCTGAGGGCCGAGCCAAGCGGAGCCGGGCCGGCGCCGGCCCGGGTTCACACCACGCGGGTGAGGGCCGGCCAGAGGTCGTCGCCGCCGCCGGCGACCAGGCCGGCGCCCAGCGCGCGCGACCACACCAGCTCGTTGCCGCCCTCGTCGCGCCACGACCAGCAGCGGCGGGTGAGGTGGTGCAGCCGGTACTCCTGGGTGAACCCGATCGCGCCGTGCACCTGGTGGGCCCGCTTGGCGACCACCTCGACGGCCGACCCCGCACGCACCTTGGCCGCCGCGGCGGCGAGCACCACGGTGTCCTCGCCGCGGTCGAGCGCCTGGACGGCGGCGTCGACGAGCGCGGCGGTGGAGGTGACCTCGCCGGCCATCTCCGCGAGCTCCATCTGGATGGCCTGGAACCTGCCCAGCGGCCGGCCGAACTGCTGCCGCTCCCCGGCGTACTGCACCGTCCAGGCCAGCACCTGCTCCAGGGCCGCGGAGACCTGCACCGCCCGCGCCAGGGCGAGGCGGGCGCGCACCAGCTGCGCCTGCGCCGGCGACAGCAGCGCCCCGGGCACGCCGACGCCGTCGAGCACCAGCGACCCGCGCGGCTCGCCGGCGAGGTTCACCGCCCGCGACGCGGCCAGCCCCGCGGTGTCGACGACGGCCAGCACCGCGCCCTCGATCCCGGCCGGCGGGCTCGCCAGCACCGCCACGTGCTGGGCCACGCCGGCCCACGGGACGTCGACCGCGGTGCCGGTGAGGGTGAACCGGCCCGGGCCGTCCCCGTCGTCGGAGGGCTCGGCCGTCACCGCGCCGTCCACGGCGACGGTCAGCGGCTCCTCGGGCGACGGCAGGTCGAGGTCGGCGGCCAGCAGCGCGGGCGCGGCCACCAGCAGCTGCTCGGCCACCGGCACCGCCCCGGCACCGGCGGCCAGCGTGCGCACGACGGCCACCGCGTCGGCCAGCTCGCCGCCGGAGCCGCCGGCCTCCTCGGGCAGCCCCACCCCGGTCAGCCCGGCCTCGGCGAGGTCGGCCCACAGGCCCTCGTCCCACGGGCGGTCCGCGGTGAGCAGCAGCGGCTCGTGCCCGGTGAGGATGTCCCGGACGGTCTCGACCACCAGGTCCTGGTCGCTCATCGCAGCCCCAGCCCCCGCGCCACGATCCCGCGCAGGATCTCGTTGGTCCCGCCTCGCAGCGTGTAGCCCGGCGCGTGCAGCTGCGCCTCGGCCAGCGCCCGGCCCAGCGGGTCGGGGCTGTCCAGCGACGCCGGGACGTCGACCACACGGCGCACCTCGTCGACGACGTCCTGCTCGAACGTCGTCCCCACGTCCTTGACCAGCGCCGCCGGGATGTCGGGCAGCTCGCCCCGGTCGAGGGCCGCGGCGATCCGCAGCGACAGCTGCCGCAGCGCCAGCGCCCGCGCCGAGAGCCGGCCCAGCGTGGCCAGCTGCGCGGGGTCGCCGGTGGCGGCGGCGCGGCGGCCGAACTCCGCCAGCAGCGGCCAGGTGGAGAGGAACCGCTCGGGCCCGGACCGCTCGAAGGCCAGCTCCGCGGTCACCTGGTGCCAGCCGGCGCCCTCGGTGCCCAGCAGCATGTCGCCGGGGACGACGACGTCGTCGAACACGACCTCGTTGAAGTGGTGGCCGCCGTCGAGGATGCGGATCGGGTTGACGGTGATGCCCGGCAGCGACAGGTCCACCAGCAGCTGGGTCAGCCCCTGGTGCTTGCCGCGCGGGCCCTCCCCGGGCGGGCCGGTGCGCACGAGCACGATCCCGTAGTGCGAGTGGTGCGCGTTCGACGTCCACACCTTCGCGCCGTTGACCACGAAGTCGCCGTCGGCGTTGCGCGCGGCGCGGGTGCGGATCGAGGCGAGGTCGGAGCCGCTGTCGGGCTCGCTCATGCCGATGACGAAGTAGCACTCACCGGCCGCGATGCGCGGCAGGATCTCCTTGCGCTGCGCCTCGGTGCCGTAGCGCAGCAGGTTCGGCCCCGACTGGCGGTCGGCGATCCAGTGCGCGGCCACCGGCGCCCCGGCGGCCAGCAGCTCCTCGGTGACGGCGTAGCGCTCCATCGCGGTGCGCTCGTGCCCGCCGTACTCCCTGGGCCAGGTCATCCCGAGCCAGCCGCGGGCGCCCAGCTTGCGCGAGAAGTCGGGGTCCACGCCGGACAGCCAGGTGTCCACGTGCGTGGTGAAGGTCCCGGCGGCGAGCTCCTCGGCGAGGAACTGCCGCACCTCGAGCCGGACCTGCTCGGCGGCCTCGGACGGTGGCGCGGGCGCCAGGGTCAACTGGTTGCTGCTCATAGCGATCGGTCCCCACGTCGGCGTGGCGGTCTGTCACCGTCGGTTGTACAGCACCCCTCAGCGGTCCTCGTCCCCGCCGGGGCGGACGTCGCGGGCCAGCTGGCGCAGCTCGCCGACGGCGTCGCCGACGGCGCCGGACAGGCGGGTGAGCGCGCCCGACACCAGCCGGCGCACCGCGGCGGGGTCCAGGCCGAGGAACGAGCCCAGCCCCGCGGCGACGTCCACCCCGGGGAAGCCGGACGACGGCGGCCGCTCCTCGGTCCGCTCGGGTGACCAGCGCATGGCGTCGCCGGAGACGGTGACGTCACCGGCGGCGCCGTCCAGCGCGTCGGCCAGGGCGTGCGGGCGGGCGTGCGGGAGGGCGTGCGGGAGGGCGTGCGGCGCGGCGGCGGTCTGCGGCAGGGCATCCGCACCGGGCAGCCGGGTGAGCACCAGCAGCGCGACGTCGTCGGCCCGCCGGGAGCCGGTGAGCGCGGCCAGCAGCCGGTCGCACAGCGCGTCGGGGTCGGCCGGCCCCTCCCCCGCCGCGTCCGCGGCCACGGCGCGCAGCCGGTCCAGGCCGGCGTCGAGGTCGGCGGTGCGGCTCTCCACGAGCCCGTCGGTGAACAGCACCAGCGTCGCGCCCTCGGGCAGCCGGCCCGACCACTCCCGCGGCGGGACGGGCGGCGCCCCGAGCACGCGGCCGGGCGCCACGGGCAGGTACTCCGCGCGGCCGCCGTGCACCAGCAGCGGCGGCAGGTGCCCGGCCGAGGCGATCCGCAGCTCCCCGGTGGCCGGGCGCAGCGTGGCGAACAAGGCGGTGGCCATCCGCGGCAGGTCCAGCAGCGGCCAGCTGCCGTGCAGCCGCTCCACCAGTGGCCCCGGGTCGGGGCAGTCGACCAGCAGCGCCCGGTGCACGCTGCGCAGCTGGCCCATGGTCGCGGCCGCGGTGACGTCGTGACCGACGACGTCCCCCACCGCCAGCCCCACCCGGTCGCCGCCGGGCAGCGGGACGACGTCGTAGAAGTCCCCGCCGACGTCGGCGCCGCGACTGCCGGGGAGGTAGCGCACGGCCAGCGCCAGCCCGGGCACCGCCGGCGGCTCGGGCGGCAGCAGGCTGCCCTGCAGCGCGTGCGAGGTGCGCGACTCCAGCTCGAAGCGCTGGGCGACGTCCATCCCCTGCGACATCTGCAGCGCCAGCTGCTCGGCGGTGTCGACGTCGGCCTCGGTGAACCGGCCGCGGCGGGCGTCGGCGCCCAGCGAGATGACGCCCAGCGGCCGGTTGTCCACCAGCAGCGGCACGCAGATGAGGTCGGCGAGCTGCAGCGCCCGGCTGACCGCCAGGTGCTCCGGGGAGGTGCTGATCCGCACGAGCATCGCCTCGTCCACCCCGCGCGCCCAGATCGTGCGGCGCTCCACCATCGCCCGCACCGAGGGGTGGCTGCCGTCGCGGTGCGGCAGGTGCTCGTCGCGCAGCTGCTCGACCAGGTGCCGGCGGGCCGGGTCGGCGTGCGCCACCACCGGCGCGGTCAGCCCGCGCTCGGTGAGCAGGTCGATCACGCAGATGTCGGCCGGCCCGGCGACCGCCAGCTCGGCCAGCCGCTCGAGGGTCTCGCCGACCTCCCCCGCCGCGGCCAGCAGCCGGGCGGCGTCGAGCAGGAACGCCGACCGGGCCGCCTGCCGCACGGTCTCCTCGTGCAGCCGCACCCGCTCCAGGGCCTGCCCGGCCTGCCGGCCGAGGGTGGCCAGCAGCTCGGCGTCGGCCGGCGACAGCGCACCGCGCGTCCCCGGCTCGGCCAGGCTGATCAGCTCGCTGTCGTCGGTGACGCCCAGGACGAGCACCAGCGCACCCAGGTGCCGGTCGTCGGCGGCCGACACCGGGACGACGACCAGCGCCTCCTGCCCGGCCTCGGCCATCGCCCCGGCCAGCCCCGGCCAGCGCTGCCGCAGCTCCGGCCCGACCGGCGCCGCGCGCACGCCGCCGGTGCGCACCAGCTCGGCCCCGGCCGGCGCGGCGGTCGCCAGCTGGGCGAGCAGCTCGGGGCTGAGCCCGTCGGAGGCCGCGAGGTCGACCGGCACCGTCCCCTCCGGCCGCGCCCCGGGCACCCGGTCCACCAGCCACAGCGCGGCGCCACCGGCCTCCAGGGCCCGGCGTGCCCGGCGCACCACCACGTCGGCGACCTGCTCGGCCGACCGCGCCGCGGCCAGCTCGGAGACGACCTGGTGCATCGTGCGGGCGCGCACCTCGGCGTCGGTGGCGGCCTGCTGGGCGGCCAGCAGCGCCCGCTCGTAGCGGCGGCGCGAGCTGGCCTCGAACACCGTGGCGCGGACCAGCAGCGGCCGGCCCTCGGCGTCGCGCACCTCGACGGCGTTGAGCAGGCAGGGCAGCACCGACCCGTCGGCGCGGACGACGTCGAGCGCCACCTCGCGCACCGCGCCCTGCAGCCGCAGCAGCGGCGCGAGGTGGGTCTCGAAGAACACCCGGCCGCCGGCGCTGAGCAGGTCGGGCAGCCGCAGGCCGAGCACGTCCTCGGGACGCCGTCCGGTCCAGGCGCAGAAGGTGCCGTTGACCTTGACCACGTGCGCGTCGGGCAGCATCGACAGGTACCCGCACGGGGCGTTCTCGTAGAGGTCGGCAGGGTCCTCCTCGAGCAGCCGCGCCAGCCCCTCCGGGCGGGCCGGTCCCTCGTCGTGCGCCACCGCGCCCCCTCGCCTCAGGTCCCCGCGAGGAACGCCCGGATCGCCGCCGTCGTCTCCTCCGGCGCCGACAGGTGCGGGCAGTGACCGGTGGCGGCCAGCTGCCGGAACACGCTGCCCGGCACGTGCTCGTGCACGTAGCGGCCGACCACCTCCGGGGCGATGGCGTCCTGGGTGCACTGCAGCACCAGCGTCGGCACGCGCACCCGCGGCAGGTCGTCGCGGTTGTCGGACAGGAAGGTGACCCGCGCGAACTGGCGGGCCACCGCCGGGTCGGTGCGGCAGAAGCTCTGCGCGAGCTCGGTGGCCACGCCGGGGTTGCCCGGACCGGCGACGACCGGGGCCAGCACGGCCGACCACTGCTGCGGGTTGGCGTCGAGGGAGTCCAGCAGCGCGGCGACGTCGGCGCGGGTGAAGCCGCCGGTGTAGCCCTCGTCGTCGACGTAGCGCGGGCTCGGGCCGACCATCACCAGCGCACCGAAGCGCTCGGGTGCCGCCTGCGCCGCCAGGACGCCGATCATCGCGCTGACCGAGTGCCCGACGAACACGACGTCGGTCAGGTCCAGGTCGCGGCAGATGTCCACGACGTCGGCCGCGTACCCGCGCAGCGAGCCGTAGCGCTCCGGGTCGTAGGCGGCCAGGTCGGAGCCGCCGGACCCGACGTGGTCGAAGGTGACCACCCGGTGGTCGACGGCGAAGTCGGGCGCGACGGCCCGCCACATGCTCTGGTCGCAGCCGAAACCGTGGGCGAACAGCATCGGCCGGGCGCCGGCCGGACCGCTCACGTGGACGCAGTTCCGCGTGATCACGCGCACCCCCCGAACGTAACGGACGACGCCGTCCCTGTCGCCGTCCGTCAGCGCCCGAGTGCGAGCCGGAACCGCGCCGTGCCGCCCCGGATCAGGTCACCAGCGCGAGGTGCCGCAGTCGGCGCAGCGCTTCTTCGCGGTGGTGGTCTCGCCGCGGCAGTTGGGGCAGGTCCAGGTCGCCCGCCCGGTGGACCGCTCGGCGGTGGTGCTCTCCAGCGTGGTGGTGCTCACGGTGCCCTCGTCTCCCTGTCGTCCGGGTGAGCACCCCAGGGTAGGGACACGACATGTCGTCCTGATGACTTCCCGGTTGCGTCCGAGTCGTCGTGCAAGTCGGCGTGCAAGAGCAGTCCCAGTGGTGCACAGGTGTCCCGCGCGAGCGTCCTCGCAGCGAGCCGGAGGACCGGCTCCTCACCGAGGAAGGCACCCGCCATGACCCGCACCCGCCTCACCCGCACGCTGCTCCGCACCGCCGTCCCGACCGCCGCCGTCGCGGCCGCGGTCGTCGCCGGCGCCGGCACCGCGTCGGCGACCGGCGTCGCGTACAACGCCTACGACACCGACGCCAACGGCTACCACGACGCCTACGCCTTCGACGACAGCGGCGACGGCTACGAGGACACCTGGGCGATCGACTGGGACGAGAACGGCCTGGTCGAGCAGGTCGCCCTCGACACCGACCTCGACGGCTGGGCCGACACGTGGGCCTTCGACACCGACGAGGACGGCTACGTCGAGGAGGTCGGCGTCGACACCACCGGCAACGCGCAGCCCGACGAGTGGGGCGCCGACACCGACTACGACGGCTACGTCGACCTGCTGGCCCACGACGTCGACGACGACGGGTACGCCGACTACTCCGAGCCCGCCACCACGGCCTCCTACGCCTACGCGACGGTGAGCTACGTGTTCGCGGAGGCCGACGGCTGGGTGTACTGGGAGAGCACCGTCGAGTACGGCTACGGCCTGGCCTCCGACGGCGCGACCGCCGACAGCGGCATCTCCTCGCGGACCGGCGACCAGCCGGCGCTCACCGCCCAGATGGAGGACACCGAGCCCACCGGCGGCCTGGTCGCCCAGGCGCTGCTCGAGCTGTTCTGATCCCGCGGACCGTCCCGCCGGTGCCCGGGCCCGTGTGGCCGGCGTCCCCGCGACGCCGGCCACACGGCGGTCCGACACGCGGTGCCAGAGGTGACAACAGGCCGCCGAAAGGCGCAGGATGGTCGATTGCCGCTCGTGCCAGGAATGGTGCGGGAATGGCATCCGCACGAGAGTGACGACCATTCTAGCAGAGGGAAGTGCATTGCCGGCGACCCCGTCCGACGTCGTCCCCGACCCCGAGCTCGCGCAGGAGCAGACCTACGTCAGCGACCTCTACACACGCCTCGACGCCGCCCGCGACCTGGCCACGCGGCG
The DNA here is from genome assembly GCF_900115505.1 of Geodermatophilus dictyosporus. GTDB lineage: Bacteria > Actinomycetota > Actinomycetes > Mycobacteriales > Geodermatophilaceae > Geodermatophilus > Geodermatophilus dictyosporus. The sequence continues at coordinate 75,385 of NZ_FOWQ01000010.1, forward strand.
GCTGCGCCAGGCCATCTCCTGGCCGGCGGTCGACCCGCAGGCCCTGCAGGAGCGCGACGCCACCGTGCGCTTCCAGACCGAGCGGGTGACCGCTCTCGACGCCGCCGAGGCCGGCCTGTGCGTGGGCCGCATCGACCGCACCGGCGACGGCCCGCTCTACATCGGCCGCATCGGCCTGCCCGCCGACGACGCCGGCGGCGACCCGGCGCTGGTCGACTGGCGCGCGCCCGCGGCCCGTCCCTTCTACACCGCCACCCCGGTGCACCCGCTGGGCATCGAGCGGCGCCGGCACATCCGCACCCGCGGGCGCACCGTCGTCCGGCTCGACGACGAGGTGCTCACCGGCGGGGTCGCCGGCTCCGGGCTCACCGGTGAGGCCGCGCTGTTCGCCGCGCTGGACGCCTCGCGCACCGGGCGGATGACCGACATCGTGCGCACCATCCAGGCCGAGCAGGACCGGATCATCCGCGCCGACGACCGCGGCGTGCTCGTCGTCCAGGGCGGCCCGGGCACCGGCAAGACGGCGGTGGCGCTGCACCGGGCGGCCTACCTGCTCTACACCCACCGCGAGCGGCTGGCCCGCCGCGGGCTGCTCGTCGTCGGCCCGACGCCGACCTTCCTGCGCTACATCGCCGACGTGCTGCCCGCCCTCGGCGAGACCGGCGTGCTGCTGGCCGGCCTGGGCCAGCTGCGGCCGGGCCTGGACGCGCGCGGCGAGGAGTCGCCGGCGACGGCGGCGGTCAAGGGCCGGCTGGAGATGGTCGACGTGCTGCGCGCGGCCGTCGCCGACCGGCAGGTGGTGCCCGAGGGCCCGCGCGAGCTGGTGGTCGACGGGTTCGCGCTGCGGCTGCGGCCGGTCGACGTCACCCGCGCCCAGAACGCCGCGCGGCGGGCCGACCCGCTGCACAACCTGGCCCGGCCGGTGTTCGTCCGGCGGGTCGTCGACCTGCTGACCCGCCGCTACGCCGAGCGCATCGGCGCGGGCATCGACGCCGGCCGCGAGCTGTTCGACTCCGACGACGTCGCCGCGCTGCGCCGGGAGGTGGCCGAGGACCCCGGCGTGCGGTCGCTGATGGCCGAGCTCTGGCCGGTGCTCACCCCCGAGCGGCTGCTCACCGACCTCTACGCCGACCCCGACCGCGTCGCCCGGGCCACCCCCGGGTGGTCCGACGCCGACCGCGCGCTGCTGCACCGCCCCCGCGGGTCGGCCGGGTCGACGCAGCAGTGGACGCCGGCCGACGTGCCGCTGCTGGAGGAGGCCGAGGAGCTGCTGGGCTTCGACGACAGCGCGCAGCGGGCCCGCGCCGACCGGGACCGCCGCCGCGCACTGGCCCGCGCCCAGGAGACGCTGGACGTGCTGCACGGCTCGCGGTCGGTGGACCTCGAGGACGAGCACCTGGAGGCCGAGGTGCTCAGCGCCGGCGACCTGCTCTCCGCCGAGGACCTCGCCGACCGGCACCGCGAGCTCGACTTCCGCACCACCGCCGAGCGGGCCGCCGCCGACCGCACCTGGACCTTCGGGCACGTGGTCGTCGACGAGGCCCAGGAGCTCTCGCCGATGGCCTGGCGGCTGCTGGTGCGCCGCTGCCCCACCCGCTCGATGACCGTCGTCGGCGACGTGGCGCAGACCGGCAGCCTGGCCGGGGCCGACCGGTGGGACGCCGTGCTGCGCCCGCACGTCGGCGACGCCTGGCGGCTGGAGGAGCTGACGGTGAACTACCGCACGCCCGCCGAGGTCATGGAGCTGGCCGCCGACGTCCTCGCCGCCTCCGGCACGGGCCTGCGCCCGCCGCGGTCGGTGCGCATCGGCGGTACGCCGCCGGCGGCCGAGGTGACCGGGTCGTCGGGGCTGGCCGGCCGCGCGGCGGCGGTGGCGGCGGACCTGGCCGGCGGCGAGGGGACGACGGCGGTGCTGGTGCCGCCGAGCCGGCTGGCCGAGGTGGTCGAAGCACTGCGGGAGCTGCGCCCGGACGTGCAGTCGGGGCCGGGCGCGGACTCCTCCGCCGGGCCGGTCGTGCTGACCCCGGGCGACGCCAAGGGGCTGGAGTTCGACTCGGTGGTGCTCGCCGATCCGCAGGGGGTGCTCGACGAGGGCGTGCGCGGGGTCAACGACCTCTACGTCGCGCTGACCCGGGCCACCCAGCGACTGGTCGTGCTCTCCCCCGGCCCGCTGCCGGCCGTGCTGTCCCGGCTGGAGGAGGCCGCGGCCTGAGGGAGGACCTCCTGCCGCGCGACGTCGTGCTCTGGACACAGGGGTGTTCAGAGCACGACTCGCGCCGGAGGGGAGGGTGCCCGGCCGCCCGGTCGTGCTCTGCCCCGCCGGTGTGGGCAGAGCACGACCTCGTCAGGAGACGGGTGCCACCGCCGTGGGTCCCCACAGCGCGGCGGGCCGGAGGACGACCCCGCTGGCCGGGCGGGCCGGGATGCGGCGCAGCGAGATGGTCAGGTCCTGGTCGGCGGGGATGTCCAGCGGCAGCCGGGCCAGCCGGGGTGCCAGCGCGGCCAGCAGCGCGACGGTGAGCTGCTCGCCGGGGCAGCGGTGGTTGGTCCGCGGGTCGCCGCCGCCCTGGGGCACCAGCTCGAACTCGCCGATGCCGCGGTCGAGGAACCGCTCGGGCCGGAACGCGTAGGGGTCCTCCCACAGGTCCGGGTCGTGGTTCTGCCCGAAGAGGTCGAGCAGCACCATGGCGTTGCGGGGGATCGTCTGCCCGCCGAACTCCAGCCGCCGGGGCGCGCGGCCGCCGATGAACGGCGCGAAGGGGTAGAAGCGCCGCACCTCGTGCGCCCACGCCTCGGCGAAGGCCGGGTCGGCCGCGGCCAGCCGCGAGCGGTACCCCGGCCAGCGGGCCAGCGCGTGCCCGGAGAAGGCGGTGAACCAGGCGACGGCGGTGGTCGGCCGGATGACGTTGAGCAGCTCGACGGCGGCCACCCGCGGTTCGAGCGGCTGCCCGTCGGCGTCGCGGTGCGCGGCGACGACCGCCAGTGCCGACCCGGCGGGTGCCAAGGTCCCGCCGGCGCGGACCTGCTCGACCAGGCCCGCCAGCCAGCCCTCGCGCCGGCCCCGCGCCCGCCGGGCCCGCCAGTGCCGCGGCCCGCCGGTCGCGAAGCCGTCCACCATCGCCAGCAGGTCGCGCGCCAGCGCCGGCACCTCGTCCTGCGCGACCGGGACCCCCGCCCACCGGGTGACCGCGCCGGCGATCACCTGCGCCGACTCCTCGAACAGCACGACCTGCGGCCGGGTCAGCCAGTCCCGCGCGGCGGCGTCCCAGTCGGCGCAGGCACGCTCCACCAGGTCCGCGATGCGGTCGCCGTCCATGAGGACCGACACGAACATCGCCTTGCGGACCCGGTGCGCCTCGCCGTCGAGGGTGTGCACCGCGCCCTTGCCGAAGAGGGTGCCCTGCACCGGCTCGGGGATGGCGTGCGCGCGGTGCACGTGCCGCTCGTCGTAGAGGAAGCGCGCCGCCTCCGGGCCCTCGATCGCGATCGCCGGCAGACCGCCCAGCCGGGTCCCGGCGGCGTGCCGGCCGCGGGCACGGCGCAGGTCGGGCATCCAGGCGTAGCCCTTGGACAGCAGGGCGAGGGAGTTCTCCAGGCGCATGCACCACCCCTGCCCTGGTCGGGCGGGCGGCAACCCCGGGCGGGCGCGGCTCAGCCGGGTCGCTGCTGCTGCAGCCGGTCGTCGCGCGGTTCGGAGGCGGCGTCGGCCGGCTCGTCCGGGCGGTCGTCGCGGCGGCCCGCCGAGCGGCCGTGCCCCAGCCGGCGCAGCAGCGCGGCCACCTCGCCGGCCGCCGACGGCGCCACCGAGCCCTCGGGGACCCGCGCCGCGACGTCCTGCAGCGCCTCGGCCAGCGCGCGCTCCTCGTCGCTGAGCATGCCGCGGTAGGCGGGGTCGAGCAGGTAGCCGGTGGGCGGGGTGGACAGGCAGCCGATCAGGTCGAGCAGCACCTCCAGCCGGCGGGCGGCCTCCGTCGGCGAGGTGTCCGACCGCGACATCGCGACCGTCTCCACGTCCTGCTCCCACAGCCGCGCACGGGCGGCGTCCTCGCGCAGCGCCAGCACCGTGCCCGACCGGCGCCGCGGCTCCCGGTCGGGGCCCTGGACGGCGCTGCGCACCTGGTGGGCGATGCGGACCAGGTCGTCGTCGAGCATCGAGGTGCCCACGAACAGCACGTGCCGGGTGAGCAGCAGCGAGTGCAGCACGCCGGCCAGCGCCGCCCGTGAGTCGCCCAGCTGCAGGTACTCCTCGCGGGTCAGCACCACCGACTCGGGGTGTGCGGCGTCGCCGTGCAGCTTGAGCAGCCACGGCCGGCCCGGCTGCGGCTCGTCGTAGGGCAGCACCGAGAGGTCCCGGCCGATGTCGGCGGCGGCGAGCTCGACGAGCGGGTCGTAGTTGGTGGTCACGAACTCCTGCACCGGCAGGTCGGCGATCAGCGCGTGCGCCAGCGCGTAGGGACCGGGACCGAACCGCTCCCGCACGAACTCCTGGAGCCGGTCGCGGCCCAGCTCGCGCGCCAGCAGCGCCGCGGAGTCCTCCGGCGGCAGCCGGCCCAGCCCGGCGCGCAGGTCGTCGTCCAGGCCCGAGCGGCCGGCCAGCTCGTCCAGGAGCTCCTCCCAGGTCGGCAGGCCGGCGGCCGCGCTGACCCCCGCGCCGATGAACAGCGCCAGCTGCCCGCGGCGGGCCCGCTCCCCCAGCTGCTCGGCCAGCGCCCGCAGCGGGTCGGGCAGGTCCCACGAGGTGGACTCGCCGCGGCGGATCCGCTGGGCCGCGGCGAGGTCGCTGGACCCGCGCAGCACGAGCGCGACGTCGAAGCCGTGCTCGTCGGCGGCCTCGCGCAGCACCGGCAGCAGCTGCTGCAGCAGGTCGCCGCGCCGGCCGGCCGCCCCGCCCCAGCCGGTGCCCAGCGCCGGCAGCCCCACCAGCCGCCGCGCCCGGCCGTGCACCGGCTCGGGCACCTCGCGCCGGGCAACGGCGGCCAGCGCCTCGCGGGCGCCGTCGAGCAGCCAGTCCAGGCCGCGGCCGCAGTCGTCCACGGTGTCGAGCAGCCACGCTCGGCGCGGCCCGGTGCCGGGCACCTCGAGCACCCGCTCGCCGCCGGACCACGCCAGGTCCACGCAGATCCCCGAGGCGTCCTCGTCGGCGACGAGGTCGGCGGGCAGCACGTCGCGCCAGCTCGCCGCCACCCGCAGGGTGCGGCCGGTGGGCACGAGGACGTCGTCGCAGGACAGCCGGGTCAGGTCCGCACCGACGACGAAGACGTGTCCGCTCACGCCGCTGCCCTACCCACGGACACGCCGGGCGGGAACCCGGCTGGGCCCGGAGGGGCGGGTCAGGCCCCGCAGCCCCCGGCGCCGCAGGCGCAGCCGCCGCAGCCGGCCGGGCGGGCGAGGACCGGCCGCACGGCGACCGAGCGCAGCGCAGCGGCGCCGACCAGCAGCGGCACCGCGGCCAGGCCGGTGGCCAGCGCGGCGACCACCGTGGCGACGTCGGCCGCGCGCCCGGTGCCCTGGACGGCGGCGGTCCCGGCGAGCAGCCCGCCGACCAGCACGGTCCAGACCGCCAGCGCGGCGCCGGCGCGGCGGGCGGTGCCCCCGCGGGCGACGACGACCGCCGTGGCCACCACCAGCACCAGCGGCACCCCGGCCAGCAGCGCCCACCCGGTGGCGACGACGGAGACGGCCGCGGCAGCGACCGCCGCAGCCCCGAGCAGCAGCGCCGGCGCCCCGGCCGGCGTCGCGCCGGCGCGCAGCAGGACGGCGCCGCGGGCGGCGGCCAGCAGGCCGAGGCCGCCGAGCAGCAGACGGGCGCCGAGGTCGCCGGTCAGCACCGCCACGGCGGCCAGGACCAGCAGCGCGACGCCGAGCGCCGCGCGCACCGGCCACGCCCGGCGGGCCGCGTCGTGCTCGCTGCGCGTCACCGCGCGGAGGGTCCGTCCTGCCGTTCCGGTCGCCGTCGGTGTCGCCACGCCCCCAGTGTCCCTGATGCCCGGAGGGGCGGGACGCCCGGCGCGGGGGACGTGCGCGTGGCACGCTCGCGAGGCCGTGCGCACGACGCGGCAGGGCGGCGGGGGCGTGGCCGAGGACACAGCCGGTGACACGGCGCCGGTGACCCAGCGGGCCGCCCACAGCCCCCTGCTCCGGCACACCGCACGCCTGGGCCTGCTCGGGTACGCCCTCATCCACCTGCTGGTCGCCTGGCTGGCCCTGCAGCTGGCCTGGGGCCCGGGCCGCGCCCGCACCGCCGGCCGCTCCGCCGACTCGGCCGGTGCACTCGACGTGCTGGCCGAGTCCCCGTTCGGGGACGGCCTGCTCTGGGCGCTGGCCGCCTCGCTGGCCGGGCTGTGCGCGTGGCAGGCGGTGGAGGTGCTGCGCCACCACCGGTCGGTCCCGGGCCCGGGGCCGCGGCGGCGCGCGGCGCTGGTGCAGCTGGTCAAGACGGTGGGCACCGCGGTGCTCTACGGCTTCCTCGCCGTCTCCGCCGTCCGCGCCGCGCTGGGGCTGCGGGCCGGGCGGCGGGAGGAGCAGGAGACGGTGCGCGGCGTGCTGTCCTGGCCCGGCGGGCAGCTGCTCGTCGTCGCGGTGGTCGGCTGGGCGGCGGCCACCTTCGACGCGGCCACCGCCACCGGCCTCGACGGCGCCCTGCGGGCGGTGGCCACCGGCCCGCTCGGCCCGGTGCTGCTCACCGTCGTCGCCACCGGGCTGGCCACCTTCTCCGTGTACCTGCTGGCCCGCGCGCGGCACCCCGTCGGCTGAACCGACGCGGCGCCGCGCGCTGTGCCACGCTGGTCCGTCACACGGGGTGTGAGAGGAGACCTGGCCATGAGCGGTCCGGGGACGGCGGCGGGCGCGGCGGGCCGGGCGGGCCAGAGCGACGCCCTGGAACACCTCGCCCGGGTGGGGCTGATCGCCTACGGCATGGTCCACGTGCTGGTGGCGTGGCTGGCGCTGCAGCTGGCCTGGGGCGGTGGGAGCAGCGAGTCCGCCGACCAGTCCGGCGCGCTGGCCACCCTGGCCGAGTCGCCCGTCGGCAAGCCGCTGCTGTGGGTGCTCGCCGTCGGGCTGGTCGCGCTGGCGCTGTGGCAGGCCGCCGAGGTGGTCCGCTGGCGCTCGGGCTGGTCGGCGTCCGGGGACACCCGGAAGAAGGCCGTGGAGAAGACGGTCAAGGCGGTGGCCAAGGCGGTCGTCTACGCGGCGCTGGCGGTGCTGGCGTTCCGCGCCGCCACCGGCGGCGGGCAGTCCGGCTCGGGCCAGCAGCAGCAGACGACGGCCGGCGTGCTCGGCTGGCCCGGCGGCCGCTGGCTGGTGGCCGCCGCGGGACTGGTCGTCATCGGCGTCGGCGCCCACCACGTGCTCAAGGGTCTGAAGAAGGGCTTCCTCGAGGAGATCGACCTGGCCTCGGCGCCGCCGACCGCGGAGCGGACGGTGACCCGGCTCGGCCAGGTCGGCTACCCGGCCAAGGGCGTCGCCTTCGCGGTGGTCGGCGCGCTGCTGGTCTACGCCGCGCTGACCTTCGACCCCGCCAGGGCGAGCGGTCTCGACGGCGCGATGCGCACCATCCTCGACGCCCCCTTCGGCCGCGTCCTGCTGACGCTCGTGGCGCTGGGCATCGCCGCGTTCGGCGCGTTCTGCTTCGTGCGGGCGCGCTACCCCGAGCGAACCTGAGCGCGCGTGCTGCTCGACCGGGTGCACCGGGCGGTGACCGCGGCGCGGGAGGTCACCGACCACCCGGTGCTCGAGGCCCTGGCGCGGGTCGGGCTGGTCGCCTACGGCGTCGTCCACCTGCTCATCGGCTGGCTGGCCTGGCGGCTGTCCCGTGGCGCGGGCGGCACCGACGCCGACCAGACCGGGGCGCTGGAGACCGTCGCACGCACACCCGGCGGGGCGGTGCTGCTGTGGGCGATCGGCCTGGGGCTGCTCGCGCTGGCGCTGTGGCAGGGCGGTGAGGTGCTGCTGTGGTGGCGCGGGCTGCTCGACCGGGAGCACCGCACCCGCACCGCGGTGGTGTGCGCCAAGTGCCTGGCCAAGGCCGCGGTGTACGCCGTCCTCGGGGTCACCGCGCTGCTGTTCGCGGTGGGCGCGGAGTACGAGGCCGACGAGCGGCTGCGCGAGCTGACCGGGGAGACGCTGGAGGTGCCCGGCGGCGCGGTGGCGGTCGGGACGGCGGCGGTCGGCGTCCTGGCGGTGGGTGCCTACTCGCTATGGCGCGGGGCCACCGGCGGGTTCATGCGCGACGTCGACCTGCCCGCCGCTCCCGACCGCTGGGAGCCGGTCATCGAGGTCGTCGGGCGGGTCGGCTACGTGGCCAAGGGCGTGGCGTTCGGCGTCGTCGGCGTGCTGCTGTTCCGCGCGGCGACGACCGCCGACGTCTCCACCGCCACCGGCCTCGACGGCGCGATGACCGCGATCGGCCGCACCGACGCCGGGCCGTGGCTGCTCGGCGTCGTCGCGGCCGGGTTCGCGGCGTTCGGCGTCTACGCCCTGGCCCGCGCCCGCTACCCCGACCGCGACCCGTCCTCCTAGGTCCGCGGGCCGCCCGCGACGTAGACGACCTGGCCGGAGACGAAGCCGGCGCCCTCGCTGACGAAGAACGAGACGGTGTGCGCGATGTCCTCGGGGACGCCGCCGCGGGCCACCGGGATGGCCGCCGCGCGCTCGGCCACGTACTCGTCCCAGTCGCGGCCGAGCCGCTCGGCGGTGGCCTTCGTCATCTCGGTCTGGATGAAGCCCGGCGCGATCGCGTTGGCGGTGACCCCGAACTTGCCCAGCTCCAGGGCGAGGGTCTTGGTGAACCCCTGCAGGCCGGCCTTCGCGGTGGCGTAGTTGGCCTGGCCGCGGTTGCCGAGCGCCGAGGTCGAGGACAGGTTCACCACCCGGCCCCACCTCGCGTCCACCATGTACTTCTGGCACGCGCGCGTCATGAGGAACGAGCCGCGCAGGTGGACGTGCATGACCAGGTCCCAGTCGGCGTCGGTCATCTTGAACAGCATGTTGTCGCGGGTGACGCCCGCGTTGTTCACCAGCACGACGGGTGGGCCGAGCTCGGCGGCGATCCGGTCGACGGCGGCCTGCACCTGCTCGGCGTCGCCGACGTCGGCCCCCACGCCGAGCGCCCGCCCACCGGCGGCCTCGATCGCCCCGACCGTGCCGGCGGTCGATGCCTCGTTGAGGTCGATCACCGCGACGGCGAAGCCGTCGGCGGCCAGGCGCAGCGCGGTCGCCGCACCGATGCCGCGGGCGGCGCCGGTGACGATCGCGACGCGGGCGGGGGTCTCGGTCATGGGTGCCTACTCCTCGGGGTCGGGGGCTGCCGGCCGATCATGCCGGGCAGCCCCCGGTACCCGCCTGCCGGCCTACGCGCGCTCGAACAGCGCGGCCAGGCCCTGCCCGCCGCCGATGCACATGGTCTCCAGGCCGTAGCGGGCGCCGCGGCGGTCCATCTCGCGGGTCAGCGTGGCGAGGATGCGGCCGCCGGTGGCACCCACCGGGTGGCCGAGCGAGATGCCGGAGCCGTTGACGTTGGTGCGCTCGAAGTCGGCCTCGGTGAAGCCCCACTCCCGGGTCACCGCGAGGACCTGGCTGGCGAAGGCCTCGTTGAGCTCGATGAGGTCGACGTCGGAGAGCTTCACGCCGGCCAGCTCCAGCGCCTTGGCCGTCGCCGGGACCGGGCCGATGCCCATGGTCCGCGGCGGGACGCCGGCGACGGCCCAGGACACCAGCCGGGCCAGCGGGCGCAGGCCCAGCTCGGCGGCCTTCTCCGGTGAGGTGACCACGCAGACCGCGGCGCCGTCGTTCTGGCCGCTGGCGTTGCCGGCGGTGACGGTGGCCTCGGGGTCGTCCCGGCCGAGGATGGGGCGGAGCCTCGCCAGGGTCTCCACGTTCGAGTCCGGGCGGATGTGCTCGTCGCGGTCGACGACGGTGTCGCCCTTCCGGCCCGTGATCGTGACCGGGACGATCTCGTCGGCGAAGCGGCCCTCCGCGGTGGCCGCGGCGGCGCGCTGGTGGCTGCGGACGGCGTACTCGTCCTGCTCCTCACGGCCGATCGAGTACTCCCGGCGCAGGTTCTCCGCGGTCTCGAGCATCCCGCCGGGCACCGGGTGGTTCACCCCGCCGGCGGTCACCCGGCCGCGGGCCAGGCCGTCCTGCAGCAGCACGCCGGGACCGGCCTTCACGCCCCAGCGCATGGCCTGCGAGTAAAAGGGCGCGTTGCTCATCGACTCCGCGCCGCCGGCCAGGACGACCTCGGCGGCGCCGGTCTGCACCTGCATGGCCGCGTAGAGCACCGCCTGCAGGCCCGAGCCGCAGCGGCGGTCGACCTGGATGCCACTGACGGTCACCGGCAGGCCGGCGTCCAGGGCCGCGACCCGGCCGATCGCGGGGGCCTCCATGGTCGGGTAGCAGTGCCCGAGGACGACGTCGTCGACCGACTCCGGCGGCAGGCCGGTGCGCTCCATCAGCGCCCGGACGACCGTGGAGGCGAGGTCCTGCACCGGCACGTCGCGCAGCGATCCGCCGAAGCCCCCGACCGGGGTCCGCACCGGCTCGCAGATGACCGCATCCCGCACGGCGTCCTCCTCCTCGACACGGCCGGCTCCGCCTCGGACCGGCGCCGTCGCCGAGTCTGCTCCTCCGGCCCCGCGGGCGCGCAGCCAGGTCGGGGAGGTGCCGGGCCCCTGCCGGGGCCCGTGCTCAGGCGGCGCCGGCTCCGGCGCGGCGCTCGACCTGCTCGACGGCGAGGAGCTCCCACAGGCCGGTGACCTGCAGGGCGCGGGCCACCGCGCGGGTACCGACGAGCACGCGCAGCCGGACGCCGGTCCCGACGGCGGTGCGGTGCGCGATCGCGAGGGTGGACAGGCCGGCCGAGTCGAGGAAGGTGACCGCCTCGAGGTCCACGGTCACCGAGCGGGAGCCGTCGGCGAAGGCCGCGTCCAGGGCGCGGCGCAGCTGGGGTGCGGTGGAGCAGTCGACCTCGCCGGACAGGACGAGGCGCGCCGCCCCGTCGACGGCGTGGGTCTCGACGCGGAGCAGGTCGTCGGTGGGGCCAGGGGAGATGATGGTCACGGTGCGCTCCTCGGTCGAGGGCGGGCCCGTGCGGATGAGCGGCCCGTGAGCCACACCACGACGCAGAGTCCAGCGTTGGGGTTCACGGCTGTCGGTTGAACCGCACCCAGGACGTTAGGCCCGGGACCCATGGCGCGCAAGGGTCCCGGACGCCCGGCGGAGTGCCGCCGACCACGGTCCCCGCCCGTCCTCCACCGGCCGGACACCGGCCCGCCACCTGCGAGGACGCGCTCCCGACCGGCAGCGCGGCCGGCGCGGGGATACTGGTGGGCGTGAGCAAGCGGCTGGCCCTGGCGGGGCTGATCTGGGCGGCCGTGTCCGTCGTCGCCTTCGTCGCGGTGAGCGACGTCATCGTCGCCGCGGGCCTGGTCATCTTCGGCTTCGTCCTGCTCGTCGTGCTGGCGATGGCGAGCGACTGGGAGCAGCACCCCGACTTCGAGGAGCGCGAGATGCACCGCGCCCAGCGCCGGGCGGCCCGGTGGCACCGCGGCGCCGGCGCCCGGGCCCGCGACCGCGAGCGGTGGGAGGCCCACCAGGCGCGGAAGGCCGCGCGCACCCGGACGCCGGGCGACGACGACCGGGCCTGACCCGGAGGACGTGACCCCGGGGACCCGTCCCGGACACCGGTCCCGGAAAACCGGTCGACCGTGCGGGCGGCCGGTCCTACGGTCGGCGCATGCGCTCCTGAGCCGCCCTCGCGACGACGCCCGCGTCCGCACCGGACGCCCGCGGGTCGAGCCCCTGGCTCCCCGCCCCCTCCCGCCCGGCTCCCGGGCGCCCCTCCCCTGGCTGCCGGCTGCCCGCGGCCGGTCCGACCTCCCCCAGGAGGCCCCCGTGTCACGCCCTCTCCGCTCCTCCGGCCCGGCGGTCACCGCCGCCCGCGCCACCCTGTCCGCCGACGACGCCGCCGCCTTCGACCGGCTCGTCTCCGCCGTGCTGGCCTCCCCCGGGACCGCCCTGGGCCCGGCCCTGCGCGCCCAGCTGCCGGGCCCGTCCGGGGTGCGGTGGCTGCGGACGGCGGGCCTGCCGCCCACCACCCGGGCGGCGGCACTCACCGCCGAGCAGTGGTTGTCGCTGTACCGCTGCTGGTCGTCGGTCGCGCCGGTGCCGCACACCGGCCGGCCGGGCCGGGGAGCGGTCGGGCGGCCCTCGGCCCACGGCCACGCGCCGGGCGCCCTCGCCGCGCCCCGCTGGCACTGAGCGGCCGGGCTAGCCGAGCGCGTCCTCGGCGGCGAGGTCGGCGGCCCGGCCGGGGTCGGCGAACGCCTCGGCCAGCGCCTGCCGCAGCGGCCACGCCCCGGCCCGCCAGGCCAGCGCCCGGCCGAGCGCGGGCGGGCTGCCGTCGACGTGGTCGGCGGCGCCGTCCGGCCACCAGGCCACCGGCCGGCCGTCGACGAGCAGCGGCTCGTGGACGGCGACCTCGCCGTCGAGCTCCGCGACGCCCAGCCGGGCCGCGGCCAGCCCGGCGCCGGGCAGCGCCGACCAGGCCTGCCGCCGCGCCGGGCGGCTGGTCACCGTGCCGGTCACCCGCTCGGAGGCCAGCGGCAGGTCGAGCAGGTCGGCCACCGCTGCCGGCGCCCCGCCCGCGGGGACCAGCGCCCCGTCGACCAGTGGCTGCACCCAGGGCGCGTCGAGCACCAGCACCGGCTCGCGGCCGGGGGCGGCCACCCGGTCCGGCGCCACCCGTACCGCGGCCGGCGGGGCGACGTCCACGCCGTCGAGGGCCTCGGCCAGCCGCGCGTAGACCGTGCGCAGGACAGCCGCCGACACCGTCCGCTCCGGGTCGCCGAGCCGGTCGAGCAGGTCGAGCGCGGCGTCGACGTCGGCGAGCACGTCCCCGACGGTCGCGGGCGGGCGCAGTCGCTCGAGCACCTCGCGCGGGCCGGACGCCGGGTCGTACAGCCCCTGCAGCTCGCGGCTGCCCGGCGCGCGCAGCCGGTCGGGTCGCCGGCCGGCGAGCACCGGGTGGGTGGTCAGCCACCAGCGCAGGTATCCCGGGGCGGCGACGCCGTCGAGGACGACGTCGGCCCACGCCTCCGCAGGCAGGCCGGCCAGCAGCGCCAGCGCGCCGGCCCAGTCGGCGACCAGCTCCAGGTCGCGGACGGCGCACAGCGGCGGCCAGGCCGGCGGCGGGCCGGGGGGCAGCCGGTCGAGGACGGCGTCGGCCCACGCGCCGGCGGCGTCGACGTCGAGCTCGTCGGGGTCCTCGGCGCGCACCAGCGCGAAGGTGACCAGCACGCCGGCCGCCCGCAGTGCCGCCGGGTCCTGGCCGTCGGCGAAGGACGGGTCGAGCAGGCCCAGCGCGCCGTCCTCCAGGACCGCGGCGAGCGGGGCGCCGGGCATGAGCAGCTCCCCCGCCGGCGCCCAGGCACCCTCGGCGTCGGGGAGCGCCAGCTCGGCCAGCCACGGCAGCTCCCCGGGGGCGGTCCCCGCGGCGGTCACCAGGGCGAGCACCGCGCGGGCCAGGTCGGCGGGGTCGGCGTCGCCCCAGTCCTCCTCCACGGCGTCCACCGACTCCTCCACCGCCGCGCGCACCGCGGGGTCGGCGAGCACCGCCGCCGCGGTGGCCGGCGAGGCACCGAGGCGCTCGAGCAGCCGCCGTGCCGCGGGCGGCGCGACCGCGTCGGGGTGCGCCACCCGCAGCGACAGCGGGCCGAGCCGCCCGACGGGCAGGTCGTCGGCGGGCAGCAGCACGCCGGCCGGACCGGGCGCGGTCCGCCCGTCGGCCAGCGGGACGGGCAGCGCGCCGAGCTCCTCGCGGTCGGCGCCGTCGAGGGAGGCGTAGAGCCGCGCCCACCACTGCGGGGGCCGGGCCACCCCGCCGACGGCCTCGGCCACCTCGGCCGGCCCCACCCGCCGGAGACCGAGCGCGGCCAGCGCCGGGGCGCCCTCGCGCCGGGCCCAGCCGGCCGGCAGCAGGCCCGGCACCACCCCGGCCAGGACGGCGGTCCGCTCCTCGGAGGCGTCGTCGAGCACCGTGGCCCGGTCCGGCCTCTGCCGGGCGTCGGGGTCGTCGGCGAGCGGCAGCCAGGCCGTCGTGCGCAGCCGGTCGAGCGCGGCGCTGCCCAGGGCGGCGTCGAGTTCGGCGGCGGCCAGGCCGATGCGCGGCACGAGGGCCAGGACGGCGGGGTCCGGCGCCAGCGCGGCGAGCAGGCCGGCGTAGGCCTCCGCGCAGACGTCGACCAGGGCGTCGGTGACCGGGCCGGGGGCGACGTGCCGCCGGTCGGGGCCGAGCGGGAACGGGGCGACCAGCCGGGCGGGCAGCGACAGCGGCTCGTCGCTGGGGGTCGGCGCGTGCACCACCTGGCGCACCGGCAGCGGCTCGGGCCGGCCGTCGTCGTCCAGCGGCACCGCCCAGGTGACGGCGTAGCCGCGGCGGGCGCGCTCCTCGACCGGGCGGCCGGCGAACAGCTCCTCGGCCAGCTCGCCGGTGCGCTCCTCCAGCCGCCACGTGCGCGTCCGGTCGCCGTCGCGCAGCCGGGCCAGCGGCGAGGTGTGCGTGCAGGCCAGCGTCCGGGTCGCGCCGTCGACGACCACCTCGATCTCGGCCAGGCCCGGCAGCGCGAGCAGCAGCTCGGCCGGCAGCTCCTCCAGCGCCGTGCGGACGGCGACCCGCGAGCCCGGGCGCAGCGGCAGCACGACCTCGGTGGCGTAGCCCTCGGGCGGGGTCCCCTCGGCCGGCCAGGGCAGCCGGAGCACGGGGACCGCGCCGTCACGGCGGGCCAGCTCCCCGGCCAGCGCGGGCACGTCGGCGACCTCGGCGCGGGTGCGGGCGGCGCTGAAGCGCACACCCCCGCCGGCCGAGTGCACGGCCGGCTCGTCGGTGACGGTGAGGACGGCGGCGAAGCCCACCCCGAACCGGCCGACGGTCGGCATCGGCGGCCCGCCCGCGCCTCCGGAGTGGCCGACCGTCTGCGATCCGTCGCGCTTGGCCGACGCCCGCAGGCTGGCCAGCCCGCCCACCCCGGCGGCGTCGAGCGGCGCCCCGGTGTTGGCCGCGTGCAGCACCTCTCCCCCGCCGCCGACGTCGGCCAACTCCAGCCGCAGCCGGCCCGGGACCCCCGCGCGGGCGGCCGCGTCGGCGGCGTTCTGCGCCAGCTCGACCAGCAGCCGGTCGCGGTAGCCGCCGCGGACGAGGTCCTCCTCGGCGTTGGCGTCCTCGCGGAAGCGCGCCGGGGAGTCGGTCCACGCGGCCAGCACCCGGCGGCGCAGCTCCGCGGTGGCGAAGGGGTCGGACACGGGGCTCAGCATGGCAGCGCGCGGGGCCTCCGAACGGGTCCGCGAACGGACCTACGCACCGGTAACTTGCCGGGTACCATCCGCCGCATGTCGCTCGCCGAGCAGATGGACACGGTCACCGACGCCACCGCCGGCACCGTCGACCGGCACGCCACCACCGAGACGTTCGAGTCCACCGACCCGGCCACCGGCGCCGTCGTCGGCGTCTTCCCGGTGCACGACGCGCGGGCTGTGGCCGCGACCGTGGCGCGCGCCCGCCCGGCGGCGGAGCGGTGGGCCGGGCTCGGCTTCGACGACCGCCGGCAGCGGCTGGCCGCCTACCGCGGCCACCTCGCCCGGCACGTGCACGAGCTGGCCGACCTGGTGCACCGGGAGAACGGCAAGCCGCACGCCGACGCGGTCCTCGAGATCACCCTGACGATCGACCACCTCGCCTGGGCCGGGGCGCACGCGCGCCGGACGCTCGGGCCCCGCCGGGTGCGGGTCGGCCTGCTGGCCGCCGACCACGCCGCGTACCTGGAGTACCAGCCGCTGGGCGTCGTCGGCGTCATCGGCCCGTGGAACTACCCGGTGTTCACGCCGATGGGCTCGATCGCCTACGCGCTGGCCGCGGGCAACGCCGTCGTCTTCAAGCCCTCGGAGCACACGCCCGCCGTCGGCGCGTGGCTGGCCGCCGCGTGGCGGGCCGCCGTCCCCGACGTCGCCGACGCCTTCCAGGTCGTCACCGGCTCCGGCGAGACGGGCGCGGCGCTGTGCCGGGCGGGCGTGGGCAAGGTGGCGTTCACCGGCTCGGCACCCACCGGCCGCAGGGTCATGGCCACCTGCGCCGAGACGCTCACCCCGGTGCTCATGGAGCTCGGCGGCAAGGACGCCATGATCGTCGACGACGACGCCGACGTGGCCGCGGCCGCCGACGCCGCCGTCTGGGGCGCGATGAGCAACGCCGGGCAGACCTGCATCGGCATCGAGCGCGTCTACGCGACCTCCGCCGTCTACGACCGGTTCGTGGCCGAGGTGACCGAGCGGGTGCGCGGCCTGCGCCCCGGGTCCGACGACGCGGCCGCCTACGGGCCGATGACGATGGCCGCGCAGGCCGACGTCGTGCGGCGGCACCTGGACGACGCGACGTCGTCCGGGGGGCGGGCGGTCCTCGGCGGCACGGTGGACGGCGGGTTCGTCGCCCCGACCGTGCTGCTCGACGTGCCCGAGGACTCCGCCGCGGTGCAGGAGGAGACGTTCGGGCCGACGCTGACGATCAGCCGCGTCGCCGACGCCGAGGAGGCTCTGGCGCGCACCAACGCGACCTCGTACGGGCTGGCCGGCGCGGTGTTCTCCCGCTCGACGGCACGCGCGATGGACCTCGCCCGCCGGATGCGCAGCGGCATGACCAGCGTGAACTCGGTGCTCACCTTCGCCTCGGTGCCGGCGCTGCCCTTCGGTGGCGTGGGCGACAGCGGCTTCGGCCGCATCCACGGCGAGGACGGGCTCAGGGAGTTCTGCCGCGCCAAGGCCATCACCCGCCGGCGCTTCCGGCTGCCGGTGGACCTCATGTCGTTCAGCCGTCCGCCGGCCGCGGCCGACGCGCTGGCGCGGGTCGTGGGCCTGGTGCACGGGCGCCACCGCTGACCACCTCCTGACGCCACCTCCTGACGCCACCTCCTGACGCCACTGCGGGCGTTCCTCGCGCACCCGGGGTCCGGCAGGACCGGCCGTGCACGGGGAACGCCCGCAGTGCGCACCGCAGGGGCTGTCCCCGGCTCCGCGCGCGGAGCATCCTCGGGTGCTGTGCGCCTGACCTCGGGCACGGGGTCGATCCCCCTCCCGGCCCGGTCGACCGGGACATCCCTCCCGACGCCGCCCGGCCGCCGCCCCGTGTGCGGGGACGTGCGCCGGATCGACGCTTCCTCCACGCGGGCGATCGGAGCCCGGGGAACCGAGGGAGGGGACATGTCCACGTTGCTCGTCAAGGTCGGCGGCGCCGCCGCCGCGCTGTCCGGGGTCCTGGTCGTCGTCCAGGACGTGTGGTCGCTGGCCGTCGGCGGACTGACCGAGGGGCGGGCGGAGTCGGCCGTGCACGCGACCCAGGTGCTGCTGCTCGTCCCCGGGGTGGTGGGGCTGTACCTGGTCCAGCAGCACGCCATGGGGCGCTTCGGTCAGGTCGCGACCCTGCTCGCCCTACTCGGCAGCACGGCGTTCTCCGGCGCGGCGCTCACCGAGGTGACCCTGCTGCCCGAGCTCACCGCGGCCGGGTCACCGCTCGCCGAGGACCCCGGGACCGTGGGCGTCGTCGTCGGACTGGTCGCCATGGCCACCTGGATCGGCGGGCTGCTGCTGTTCGGGGTCGCCACCTGGCGGGCCGGCGTGCTGCCCCGACCGGCCGCGGCGCTGTTCGTGGTCGGGCTGCTGGCCGGGCTGGCGCTGGGGGGTCTCCTGCCGGGGGTCCTCGCCGTCTACGCCGCTGGCCTGGTCTGGCTGGGGATCGCAGCCGTGGTCCGGCCGGCACCGCGGCCGGCGGTCGGCGCACCGGCGGTCCTGGTCCCGTGACCGCCGCCCACGCACGGGAGGCCGGACGGTGCCCGCCGTCCCGCTGACCCCCCGGGCGCACAGCGACCCCGGCTCCGGCCGCCTCGTCGGGGCGGTCGGGGCCGCCGTCACGCTGGGCCTCGGGGTGTTCACCGTCGTGGGGGCCGTCCGCACCGGCACCGGGGCCTCCCTGCCGCTGCTGGCCACCGTGGTCCCGGCGGGACTGCTCGGCAGCGTCGTGGTCGCCGCACGCCGCGCGGACCCGGTGGGCCGCTCGCTGCTCGCCGGGGCCGTGCTCTTCCTCCTCGGGTGCGCCGGTGAGGAGTGGGTGCTGCTGGGGCTGCCCGGCCGCGAGCTCGCCGTGTGGTCGCAGACCTGGACGTACCAGACCGGACTCGTCCCGCTCTTCGTGCTGGTGCCGCTGTACTTCCCCGACGGCCGGCTCCCCTCGCCTCGGTGGCGCCCGGTCGCCCGGGCTGCGGTGGTCCTGACGCCGGTGGTGGGGCTGGTGGTGTCCTGCTCGACGGGCGCCGTGTCGATCGGGGGCGTCGAGCACCCCAACCCGTTCGCGCTCCCGGTGCCGGCCTGGACGGGCGACGCGCTCGGGATCCCGGTCCTGGTCCTGGTGGTGCTCGCCGCGGCGAGCGTGGTCGTCCGGCTGCGGCGCACCCGCGGTCCGGAGCGCGCACGCGTCGCCCTGCTGGTGTACGCAGTCGTCCTCACCTCGCTCGCCTTCCTCACCGACGGTGTCGTCGCCCACTGGTGGCCCGACGCGTACGAGGGCGTGTTCGCCGTCGTCCAGGTGGTGCCGGTGACGGTCGTCGCGGCCGCGACGGTGTCGGTGCTCCGCCACCGCCTGTTCGACGTCGAGCGGGTGCTGGACCGGACCCTGCTGTGGTCCCTGCTCACCGGCTGCGTCCTGCTGGGCTACGTCGCCGTCGTCGGGGCGTTCGCGGCCGTGTCGGTCGACGGGGCGGGTGTCGGGTTCCTGGCGGTCGCCGTCGTGGCCGTGGCGGTCACGCCGCTGCGGGCGCGGCTGCAGCGGCGGGTGGACCGCCTCGTCTACGGCGACCGGGCCGACCCCTACCGGACGCTGACCCTCCTCGGCCGGCGGCTGGGGTCGGCGCTCACGCCCGCGGCCGCGCTGGCGTCCGTCGTCACGGCGGTCGCCGACGCCCTGCGGCTGCCCTTCGTGGCGATCGAGTCCCGCACGCCGCGCGGGTACGAGACGGCGGCGGCGCACGGCGACCCGCCGTCTGCGGACGCCGAGCCGGTGACCGTCCCGCTGGTGCACGCCGGCGAGGAGGTGGGCCGGCTGGTGCTCGGCGGTCGCGGACGGCGCGTGGAGCTGGCGCCCGGCGACCGCCGCCTGCTCGAGGACCTCGCACGACAGGTCGGGGTCGCGCTGCACGCCGTCCAGGTGACGGAGGAGGCCCGCCGGCTGGCGGCCGACCTGCAGCGGTCCCGCGAGCGCCTCGTCCTGGCGCGGGAGGAGGAGCGCCGCCGCATCGGCCGGGACCTGCACGACGGTCTCGGCCCGCAGCTCGCCGGCCTCACGATGACCGTCGAGGCCGCCCGGGACCTCGTCGGCGTCGACGACACCCGTGCCAGGGAGTTGCTCGACGGCCTGCTGCGGCGATCGGACGCGGCGGTCGGCGAGGTCCGCCGCATCGCCCACCTGCTGAGGCCGCCCGCACTCGACGCCCTGGGTCTCGAGGGGGCCCTGCGCAGCCACGCCGCCACCGTGCGGGCCCCCGACGTCGAGGTCGCCGTGGCCGACCTGCCCCCGCTGCCGGCGGCGGTCGAGGTGGCGGCCTACCGCATCGCCCTCGAGGCGGTGCACAACGCAGCCGTGCACGCCGCCGCGGCGACGTGCCGCGTCGTGGTGCGGTGCGAGGACGACGCCCTGCACCTCACGGTGACCGACGACGGCCGCGGGCTGCCGCCCGTCCCGCCGGCCGGGGTGGGACTGTCGTCGATGGCCGAGCGGGCCGCCGAGCTCGGCGGCCGGTGCACGGTCACCCGGGGCCCGACCGGGGGCACCGTGCTGGAGGCGGCGCTGCCCTGCACGGCCGGCGCACCGGGCGGGAGATGAGCACCGTGGACGTCCTGCGGGTGCTCGTCTGCGACGACAGCGACTCCTTCCGGGAGGGACTGCGCGCGCTGCTGTCGACCAGCCCCGAGGTGGACGTCGTAGGCGAGGCGGCCGAGGGCGCGGCCGCGGTCGAGGCGGCTCTCGCGCTGCAGCCCGACGTCGTCCTCATGGACCTGACGATGCCCGGGACCGGCGGGGTGGAGGCGACCCGGCGACTCCTCGCCCACAGCCCGCACATCGCCGTCCTCGTGCTGACGATGGCCGAGGACGACGCCTCGGTCTTCGCCGCCCTGCAGGCCGGCGCACGCGGCTACCTGCTCAAGGGGGCGCGCAAGGCCGAGATCCTGCGCGCGGTGCAGGCGGTCACCGACGGCGGGGCCGTCCTCGGCGCGCCGGTGGCCACCCGGCTCGCCGCCCTCGTCGCCGGCCGGCCCCGCCCGGAGTCGGTGTTCCCCGAGCTGTCGGCACGCGAGCGGGAGGTGCTCGTGCTGCTCACCGAGCACCTGACCAACGGGGAGATCGCCGCCCGGCTCGGGCTGTCGGAGAAGACGGTGCGCAACCGCGTGTCCAACGTCCTCGCCAAGCTGCGGGTGGCCACCCGCGCCGAGGCGGTCGCGGCCGCCCGCCGCGCCGGCCTCTGACGCCCCTCAGCCGTGGGTGGTGGCGGCCGAGGCGGTGGTGGGCTCGGTCGGGACGGCGGGCGGCCCGGTGGGGGCCGGACGACGGCGGATCGAGATCGACAGCGCCGCGGCGAGCAGGCACAGCGCGCCCGCGCCGAACCAGGCCAGGTCGTAGGAGCCCGTGACGTCGCGGATCACGCCACCGCCGAACGCCGCGACCGCCGAGCCGACCTGGTGGGAGGCGAACACCCAGCCGAAGACCACCGGAGCCCGTGCGCCGAAGTGCTCGCGGCACAGCGCCAGCGTCGGCGGCACGGTGGCCACCCAGTCCAGGCCGTAGAAGACGATGAACGCGATCATGCTGACGTGCAGGTCCGGTCCGAACAGGGGCGGCAGCAGGAACAGCGAGAACCCGCGGAGCGCGTAGTAGGCCAGCAGCAGGACGCGCGGGTCGACCCGGTCGGTGAGCCAGCCGGAGAACACGGTGCCGGCGATGTCGAAGACCCCGACGACCGCGAGCAGTGCGGCCGCCGTCGTCACCGGCATGCCGTGGTCGTGCGCAGCGGGGATGAAGTGCGGCTGCACCAGCCCGTTGGTCGACGCCCCGCAGATGAAGAAGCCCGCCGCCAGCAGCCAGAACGGCCGCGACCGCGCCGCGTGGGCCAACCCCTGGACCGCCGCGCGGGCCGCGCCGGTGCGCACCGGGTCGACGTCGTCGGCCGCGGTCCCGCCGTAGGGGACGGCGCCGACGTCGCGCGGCCGGTCGCGCAGCAGCCAGACGACCAGCGGGACCACGGCGAGCGCGGCGGCCGTCGTCCCCAGCGACGCCGCACGCCACCCGCCGCTCGTCTGCGCCACCGCGGCGACCACGGGCAGGAACACCAGCTGCCCGGTGGCGCCGCCGGCGGTGAGGATGCCGCTGACCAGCCCGCGGCGCGCCACGAACCAGCGCCCGGTCACCGTGGCCACCAGCGACAGCGCCATCGACCCGGTGCCCAGCCCGACGGCGAACCCCCACAGCAGCACCAGCTGCCAGCTCGCCGTCATGAACACGGTCAGCCCGCTGCCCAGGGCGGTGAGCAGCAGCGCGCCGACGACGACGCGGCGGATGCCGAAGCGCTCCATCAGCGCGGCCGCGAAGGGCGCGGTCAGCCCGTAGAGCGCCATGTTGACCGCGACGGCGGCCGAGATGGTCGACACCGACCAGCCGAACTCCGCACGCAGCGGGTCGATGAGCACGCCGGGCACCGCGCGGAAGGCCGCGGCGCCGACCAGCGCCAGGAAGGTCACCGCGGCGACCCACCACGCGGGGTGGATGCGCCGGCGGGGCACGGTCGTCGTCACGAGGACAGAGCATGACCCACGGCCCGACGGACGGACCAGTGGCCCGACGGCCAACACGTGCAAGGATCCGGCCATGTCATCAGGCCCGGGTCCGGCCACGTCCACGGTCTCGTCGAGACACGAGGTCGCCGTCCTCGCCCTCCCCGGCACGATCGCCTTCGAGCTCGGCCTCCCCCACCGGCTGCTGGGCAGCGCCGTCGACGCCGACGAGCGCCCGCTCTACCGGGTCCGCGTCGCCACCCTCGACGGCGGGCCGGTGCGCACCTCGGCCGGCTACTCGGTCACCCCGGAGCACGACGCCGCGCTGCTGGAGACGGCGCGCACCGTCGTCGTCCCCGGGGTGCAGGGCGGACCGGCGATGGCCGAGGGCCGGCTGCCCGGTGAGCTCACCACCGCGCTGCGCGCCGCCGCCGGGCACGCCCGGACGGTGTCGATCTGCACCGGCGCGTTCGTCCTCGCCGCCGCCGGCCTGCTCGACGGCCGGCCGGCGACCACCCACTGGATGCACGCCCCGGCCCTCGCCCGGCTGTTCCCGTCGGTGCGGGTGGACCCCGACGTGCTCTTCGTCGACGACGGCGACGTGCTGACCAGCGCCGGCAACGCCGCGGGCATCGACCTGCTGCTGCACCTGGTGCGGCGCGACCACGGCAGCGAGGTGGCCAACCGGGTGGCGCGGCGCAACGTCGTCGCCCCGTGGCGGGAGGGCGGGCAGTCGCAGTTCGTGGAGCGCCCCCTGCCCGAGCCCGGGGACGCCGGGACGGCACCCACGCGCGCCTGGGCGCTCGAGCACCTGGCCGAGCCGCTCACGCTCGCCGACCTCGCCCGGCACGCGCGGATGAGCGTGCGCACCTTCACCCGCCGCTTCCGGGAGGAGACCGGGCTCTCGCCGCTGCGCTGGCTGGCGGCGCAGCGGATCGCGCTGGCCCGGCGGCTGCTGGAGTCCACCGACGCCTCGGTCGACCGGGTGGCCGCCGAGGCCGGGTTCGGCACGCCGGCGTCGCTGCGCCAGCACCTGCGGGCCGCGATCGGGGTGGCGCCGGGCGCCTACCGCCGCACCTACCGGGGGGCCGGCCGCACCGCCTGAACGGGTGAGGTGTGACACGCGACTCCCCCCGATGGCGGCAGGTCCGGCGCCCGCGTCTGGTTGAGTGGGGTGTACCGGCGCCGCCCCCGCTCACCCGGAGCGCGAGGACTCGACGTCGGGCTGGTGCAGCGCCACCGAGGCGCGCCCGGCTGTCCGACGTCACCGACGGCGCGACCCGCCCGAGCCCCGGGCCGGCGTGCGCCCGCGTGCGGCGACCGAGGACGGCGACCCGAGCACCACCGAGGAACCCATGACCTCCCCGCAGTCCCCCACCTCCGCCGGCTCCCGGCCCCGCCGCCGTCGCGGCGGCCGCGGCCGCGGCGCCGGCAGCCCCACCGCCGGCACCCCCGCGACGACGGCCCCGGTGGCCGGGCCCGCCGAGATCCCTGCCGAGATCCCCGCCGGCGACGTCGCCACCGTGCTGCCCACCGACGCGACCTTCACCGAGCTCGGCGTGCCCGCCCCGCTGGTCGAGGTGCTCACCGCCAGCGGCATCACCGCGCCGTTCCCGATCCAGGTCGCCACGCTGCCCGACAGCCTGGCCGGCCGCGACGTGCTCGGCCGCGGCCGCACCGGCTCGGGCAAGACCATCGCCTTCGCCCTCCCCCTGGTCGCCCGGCTGGCCGCCTCGACCACCCGGCGCCAGGCCCGCCGGCCGCGCGCGCTGGTGCTCGTGCCGACCCGCGAGCTGGCCAACCAGGTGCTGGCCACCGTCGAGCCGCTCGCGAAGGCCCTCGGCCTGCGCGCCACCACCGTCTTCGGCGGCGTCGGGCAGAACCCGCAGGTGCAGGCGCTGGCCGCCGGTGTCGACGTCGTCGTCGCCTGCCCCGGCCGGCTCGAGGACCTCGTGGGCCAGGGCCACGCCGACCTGTCCGCGGTCGAGGTCACCGTGCTCGACGAGGCCGACCACATGGCCGACCTGGGCTTCCTGCCTGGCGTCAAGCGGCTCCTGGACCGCACGCCCCGCGGCGGCCAGCGGCTGCTGTTCTCCGCCACCCTCGACAACGGCGTCGACGTGCTCGTCAAGCGCTACCTCGACTCGCCGGTGACCCACTCGGTCGACCCGGCCGTCGCGCCGGTGGCCGCGATGACCCACCACGTGTTCCAGGTGTCGGCCGCCGACAAGGCCGACGTCGTCCGCGAGCTGGCCTCCGGCCTGGGCCGCAGCGTGCTGTTCACCCGCACCAAGCACCAGGCCAAGAAGCTGGCCAAGCAGCTCACCGCCGCCGGTGTCCCGGCCGTCGACCTGCACGGCAACCTCAGCCAGAACGCCCGCGAGCGCAACCTCGAGGCGTTCAGCACCGGCGGCACCCGGGTGCTGTGCGCGACCGACATCGCCGCCCGCGGCATCCACGTCGACGACGTCGCGCTGGTCGTGCACGTCGACCCGCCGACCGAGCACAAGGCCTACCTGCACCGCTCCGGGCGCACGGCCCGCGCCGGTGCCGGCGGCACGGTGGTCACGCTGTCCACCCCGGACCAGAACGCCGAGGTCCGCACGCTGACCCGCCAGGCCGGCATCTCCCCCGTCGTGGCCTCGGTGCGCCCCGGCGCCGAGCAGATCACCGCGCTCACCGGCCCCGCGGCGCCGCACGTCGAGCCGGCCCCCGCGCCCGCCCTGCAGCCCCAGGGCCAGGGTCAGGGCGGTGGTGGTGGACGGCGGCGCCGCGGCGGCCCGGGCGGCGGCGGGTCGGCCAGCACCCCGGCGGCCGGCGGCGGCCGCGGCGGCTCGGGCCGCGCCTCGGGCCCGGCGCGCACCCGCGCCGAGCTCGCCGCGCGGGCCGGCACCCACACCGCGGCGTCGTTCAGCGGCCGGTCGCGGCGCGGCGGTCGCTGAGCCCGGCGAGGTTCACGCCGGGGACGGTCGGGAAGAGCACCCCCGACCGTCCCCGACGACCCGAGGAGTGCCCGTGGCACTGCCCATCACCCTGTCCGAGATCGGCCCCCGCATCTCGGCCGGCGCGTTCATCCTCAACAGCGGGCTGGGCAAGCGCGCCGCCGACGACCAGACCGCCGCCGGGCTGCACGGCTTCGCCAGCGGCTCCTACCCGTTCCTGGAGGACGTCGAGCCCCAGCAGTTCGTCCGGGTCCTGTCGACGGCGGAGATCGCCGTCGGCGCCGCGCTGCTGACGCCGTTCGTGCCCACCGCCCTCGCCGGTGCCGTGCTCACCGGGTTCGCCGGCGGCCTGCTGGGCCTCTACCTGCGGACGCCCGGCATGCACAAGGAGGGCAGCCTCGCCCCGACCGAGCAGGGCCTGTCCATCGCCAAGGACGTCTGGCTGCTCGGCATCGGCGTCGGCCTGCTCACCCGGGGCACCGTCGACCGCGGCGACCGCAAGGTGAGCCGGGCGGCCAGGACGCTGGCCAAGGCCAACCGGAAGGTCTCCCGGGCCGAGCGCCGGGCCGAGCGCAGGGCCGTCCGCGCCGCCGCCTGAGGAGGGACCCCGTCCCCCCACGCCTCGCAGACCCGGCGCGAGCCTCTGGACGGGGCCGAGGGCTGCCGGTGCCTGCGGCGCCGCATCAGCTCCCCGGTAGGAACACCGTCCCGACCAGGCGGCGGCGGCGGGACCCGCCGGGCCCGTGCGCCAGCCGGCCGGCCAGCACCCCGCGCAGCTCCGCGAGCAGGGCGGCGAACTCCTCGTCGTCCAGCCACAGGCCGGTCATCCGGTAGCCCACCCCGTCCCGGGCGGCGTCCAGCCCGCCCGGGACGGCGGCCGCGCCGTCGACCCACCGGTCGAAGTCGGCCAGCAGCGCGGCGACGAACGTGCCGAAGGCCCGGCGGTGCTCCTCGGGCCCCATGGCCGCCGCCTCCTCCGGCCCGACCGAGGCCGCCGCCGGCACCAGCCGGTAGGTGCGCTCGGTGCTGCCGCGCACCCGCCGCTCGGCCACCACCTCCAGGACGCCGGCGTCGGCGAGCACGCCGACGTGCCGGTAGAGCGACGCGACGGGGACGTCGGGCAGTTCGGCGTGCAGGTCGCCGGTGGTCAGCGCCCGGTCGCCGAGCAGCGCCTGGACGACGCGCAGGCGCACCGGGTGCAGGAGCAGGTCCGCAGACGCCACGCGCCCCACCTCTATCAATCTTGACAACGGTCTCAGTTTCGAGAACGATCCTGCCATGGCCACCATCCGGACGACACCCGGCACCCTCACCGTCACCCTCACCCGCGCCGAGAAGGTCCTCGGCCTCCTGCGCGACCTCGAGGTCCCGCTGTCCGCGGTGCGCTCGGTGGAGGCCGTCCCCGACGGCCTGGCCGCCGCCCGCGGGCTGCGCGCCCCCGGCCTCGGGCTGCCCGGCCTCCGCCTGATCGGGACGTGGCGGCGGCGGGGGACCCGGACGCTGGTCAGCGTGCGCCGCGGCGAGCCCGCCGTGCGGATCGAGCTCGCCGGTCAGCGCCACGACACCGTGCTGGTGTCCGGTCCCGACGCGGCCGACGTCGCCGCCTCCCTGGCCGCGGCCGTCCCCACCGGGCGCTGACCGTGCGCGAGCTCGCCGTGACGGTGCCCGGCGAGCCCCCGCTCGCCGGCACCCTCACCCTCCCCGACGCCCCCGGCCCCGTCCCCGCGGTGCTGCTCGCGCCGGGCTCGGGCCCCCTCGACCGCGACTCCGACCACCCGCGGGCGCGCTTCGGAGTGACCCGCGCGCTGGCGCACGCCCTCGCCGAGGGCGGGCTGGCCTCGCTCCGCTGCGACAAGCGCGGCGTCGGCGGCACCCCCGGCGACTGGCGGCGGGCCGGCCTGTACGACGGCGCCGACGACCTCGCCCGCGCCCGCGACGCGCTGGCCGCCCGGCCCGAGGTCGACGGCGACCGGGTGCTGCTGGCCGGCCACAGCGAGGGCGCGCTGCTCGCCGCCGCGGTGGCCGCGCGCGGCGTCCCGGTGGCCGGCGTCGTCCTGCTCGCGGCGTCGGCGACGCCCGGTGAGGAACTGCTGCGCTGGCAGGCCCGGCAGATCGGCCCGACGCTGCCCGCGCCGGTGCGGGGCCTGCTGCGGCTGCTGCGCACCGACCTGGAGGCGAGGGTCGCGGCCGACCACGCGCGGATCCGCGCGACCACGACCGACGTCGCCCGCGTGGGCGGCGTGCGGGTCAACGCACGGTGGACCCGCGAGTTCCTCGACCACGACCCGCGCACCGACCTCGCCCGGCTGCAGGTGCCGGTCCTCGCGGTGACCGGGAGCAAGGACCTGCAGGTCCGCCCCGGGGACCTCGAGGTGGTCGCGGCCACCGTGCCCGGGCCGGTCGAGACGCACCTGGTGCCCGACCTCACCCACACCCTGCGCCGGCAGCCGGGCGCGGCGTCGCTGCGCGCCTACCGGGGCGAGCTGCGCCGGCCGGTCGACGCGGAGGTGCTGGCGACGGTGGTCGCCTGGTGCCGGCGGACCAGCACCGTTCCGTTCCCGTCGTGATCCGGGACCCGAAGGGGTTACGGGAACCGCTGCGGGGTTGGCAGCATCGCGAGCCACCGGGGGGCCGCTGAGGGGGCGGGACCCCCGCCGGCTCCCAGGAGGCTCGCGTGCCCCGTCCCACCCGCCGCTCCGCGGCACTGGTCCTCGCCCTGGGCCTCGGCCTGCTGAGCGGCTGTTCCGACGACGGCGGCACCAGCGTCGGTGCCGCCACGACCAGCAGTCACGAGGGTGAGCACTCGGAGAGCCCGTCGGCGAGCGCGTCGACCGAGGGCACCCCGTCGTCGAGTGCCGCCGGGGGCAGCGCCGCACCGGAGAGCGCCGTGCCCACCAGCGAGGCCGCTCCGGTCGAGGCACGGGCCGTCACCGCCACCGAGGGCGAGATGTACATCGAGCTGTCCGAGGACTCGTTCTCCCCCGGCGAGTACACGATCGAGGTGGTCAACGAGGGCAACGGCACCCACGACCTCGTGGTCGAGCGCGACGGTGCCGACATCGCCGCGAGCGACACCATCGGCCCCGGGCAGTCGACCACGCTCACCGTCACCCTCGAGGCGGGTGAGTACGTCTTCTACTGCTCCATCGCCAACCACCGGGCCATGGGCATGGCGACCAGCGTGACGGTCGCGGCGTGACCGGGGGCACCGCGACCCGCACCGCGCGGACCGGCGTCGCGATCGGGGTGCTGCGGCTGGCCGGCGCGGTCCTGCTGGCCGCGATCGCGGCCATCCACCTCTACCTGTGGCAGGAGCAGGGCTACAGCGGCATCGAGGTCATCGGCCCGGCGTTCCTGCTGCAGGCGGTGCTCGGCGCCGGCGGCGCGCTGCTGCTGCTCGTCGCGCCGCCGCGCCTGGTGTCGTGGGCGGCCGTGCTGGGGGCGCTGTTCGCCGCGGGGTCGCTGGCCGCGCTGCTGGTGTCGACGACGGTCGGGCTGTTCGGGTTCGTCGAGTCCACCGCGGCGACGCTGTGGTGGGAGTCGTTCTGGGTGGAGGTCGCCGCCGTCGTGGTGCTGGTGGCCCTGACGGTCCTCGCCCGGCGGCGCGCCGCCCGCTGAGTGCGGGCGGCGCGCCCTCGCTCAGCTGCCGGACGAGAACGCCGCGTCGAACGCGGCGGCCGGCGGGTCGAACGCGAGGCGGCGGACGAAGGCCAGCGCCTCCGGGGCGCCGACGAGGCGGTCCATGCCGGCGTCCTCCCACTCCACCGAGATGGGGCCGTCGTAGCCGATGGTGTTCAGCATCCGGAAGCACGCCTCCCACGGGACGTCGCCGTGGCCGGTGGAGACGAAGTCCCAGCCGCGCCTCGGGTCGGCCCAGGGCAGGTGCGAGCCCATCCGGCCGTTGCGCCCGTTGCCCACCTGGCGCTTCGCGTCCTTGCAGTCGACGTGGTAGATCCGGTCCTTGAAGTCCCAGATGAAGCCGACCGGGTCGAGGTCCTGCCACACGAAGTGCGAGGGGTCCCAGTTCAGGCCGAACGCCTCGCGGTGGCCGATGGCCTCCATGGTGCGGACCGTCGTCCAGTAGTCGTAGGCGATCTCCGACGGGTGCACCTCGTGGGCGAACCGCACGCCGACCTCGTCGAAGACGTCGAGGATCGGGTTCCACCGGTCGGCGAAGTCGCGGTAGCCGTCCTCGACCATCGACTCGGGCACCGGCGGGAACATCGCCACGGTCTTCCAGATCTTCGACCCGGTGAACCCGACGACGGTCCTCACGCCCAGCTTCGCCGCGGCGCGGGCGGTCAGCTTCATCTCCTCGGCCGCCCGCTGCCGGACGCCCTCGGGGTCGCCGTCGCCCCAGACGCGCGGGTGGACGATGCCGCGGTGCCGCTCGTCGATCGGGTCGTCGCAGACGGCCTGGCCGTTGAGGTGGTTGGAGATCGCGAAGACCTGCAGGTCGTACCGCTTGAGCAGGTCGAGCTTCTCCTGCACGTACGAGTCGTCGCTCGCGGCGCGCTCGACGTCGAGGTGGTCACCCCAGCAGGCGATCTCCAGGCCGTCGTAGCCCCACTCGGAGGCCAGCCGGGCCACCTCCTCGAAGGGCAGGTCGGCCCACTGGCCGGTGAACAGGGTGACGGGACGGGGCATCAGTCGGTCCTCTCGGGGTCCTGGGCGGCGATCGGGGTCCACACGGAGTCGGCCGCGGCGCTGCGCTCGACGGCGTCGAGCACCCGCTGCACCTGCAGCCCGTCGGCGAACGAGGGGGCGGGGTCCTCGTCCTTGGCGATCGCGGTGACCAGGTCGACGACCTGGTGGGTGAAGCCGTGCTCGTAGCCGAGGCCGTGCCCGGCCGGCCACCACGCGGCGACGTAGGGGTGCTCGGGCTCGGTGACGATGATCCGGCGGAACCCGGCGCGCTCGGCGGGCTCGGTGCCGTCGAAGAACTCCAGGACGTTCATGTCCTCGAAGTCGAACGCCAGGCTGCCCTCGGAGCCGTTGACCTCGATGCGGATGCCGTTCTTGCGGCCCAGCGCGAACCGGGTGGCCTCGAAGGTGGCCACCGCCCCGCCGGAGAAGCGGGCGAGGAAGACGGCGGCGTCGTCGACGGTCACCTGGCCCATGCCCTCGCCGGCCGTGCCGGACAGCGACCCGGCCGAGGCCGGCAGCGGGCGCTCCTTGACGAAGGTCTCCATCAGCGCGCTCACGCCGGTGAGGGTCTCGCCGGTGATGTACTGCGTCAGGTCGACGACGTGCGCGCCGATGTCGCCGAGCGCGCCGGAGCCGGCCTTGTCCTTCTCCAGCCGCCAGGACATCGGCGCGGCCGGGTCGGCGATCCAGTCCTGCAGGTAGGCCGCGCGCACGTGCCGGATCCGGCCGAGGCGGCCCTCGGCGACCAGCCGGCGGGCCAGGCCGATGGCCGGCACCCGGCGGTAGGTGAAGCCGACCATCGAGCGCACGCCGCGGGCCGCGGCACGGGCGGCGGCCTCGGCCATCGCCTCGGCCTCGGCGACGCTGTTGGCCAGCGGCTTCTCGCACAGCACGTGCTTGCCGGCCTCCAGCGCCGCGATCGCGATCTCGGCGTGGGTGTCGCCGGGCGTGCAGACGTCGACCAGGCCGACGTCGGCGCGCTCGAGCACGCGGCGCCAGTCGGTCTCGGTCTCCGCCCAGCCGAGCCTGCCGGCGGCCTCGGCCACCCGGTCGGCGTCGCGGCCGGCGAGCACCCGCAGGTCCGGGCGCAGCGGCAGGTCGAAGAAGTGGGGGGCGGTGCGCCAGGCCTGGGAGTGCGCCGCGCCCATGAAGGCGTGGCCGATCAGGCCCACCCCGAGGGTCGGCCGGTCGGGCGGGGTCATCGGGTTCTCCTCGGGGAGGGAGGCGGGGCCGCCGGCGTCCGGCGGCCCCGCCCCGGGTGGCTCAGGACTCGAAGGCCGCGTCGAGGTACTGGTCGACGTTGTCCGCGGTGACGACCGGCGCGTTCAGCACGATCCGCTGGGGCACCGCCTGGGAGACCAGGTCGGACATGCTCTTCCCCTGGGCGATCAGCCGGGCCAGGGTGATGCCGTCGGCAGCCTGGGTGTGCGGGTAGATGACCGTCGCCTGCAGCACCGACTCGCCGGACTCGATCTCCCGCATGGCGTTGGCCGAGCCGGCGCCGCCGACCATGATGAACTCGTCGCGGCCGGCGCTCTGGATGGCGGCCAGGACGCCGACGCCCTGGTCGTCGTCGTGGTTCCAGATCGCGTCGATCTGCGGGGCGGCCTGGAGCAGGTTCGAGGCCGCCTCCTCGCCGCCCTCGACGGTGAAGTCGGCGGCGACGCGGTTGTCGAC
This sequence comes from Geodermatophilus dictyosporus, assembly GCF_900115505.1. Classification (GTDB taxonomy): domain Bacteria; phylum Actinomycetota; class Actinomycetes; order Mycobacteriales; family Geodermatophilaceae; genus Geodermatophilus; species Geodermatophilus dictyosporus. Next base: position 106,509 of record NZ_FOWQ01000010.1, read on the forward strand.
GTCGAGCCCGCACTCGGCCAGCGCGTCGGCGAAGCCCTGGCTGCGGTCCTGGGTCAGCGGCAGCGAGTCGATGCCGGCGATCTCGGCGACGACGGCGTCGGGGGTGTCCCCGAGCTGCTCGCAGACGTAGGTGCCGGCCGAGACGCCCATGCCGTAGTTGTCACCGAGGATCGTGGCGCGGGCGGCGAACGGGCTGTCGAACTCGCGGTCGACGTTGATGACCGGGATGCCGGCCTCCATCGCCTGCAGCGCGACCGGGGTCATCGCGGCGCCGTCGAAGGGCAGCAGCACGATGGCGTCGACGCCGTCGTTGATGAACGTCTCCACCTGGCTGATCTGGGTGCTGACGTCGTTGGTGCCCTCCGCGACCACCAGCTCGACGTCCTCGTAGTTCTCGGCCTCGGCGCGCGCGGCCTCGGTGATGCCGGCCATCCAGCCGTGGTCGGCGGCGGGCGCGGAGAACCCGATCGTGACGGTCTCGCCGGCCTCGTCGTTGTCGCTGGCGGCCTGGTTGCCCCCGCCACCGCCGCCGGACTCCTCCGGGGTGTTGCTCGTGCAGCCGGCCACGAGCACGCCCGCGCTGAGCAGGGCGACCGTGGCGTACGGCAGGCGGCGGAACGGACGCTGCCTCGTTGCGGACATGCTGTCTCCTCGGGTGTCGCCCCCTCTCAGGAGGCGGTGGGCTGCCACCGGACGGGAGTCCGGTGGGTGCTGCGGTCCGGCGCGCAGGTGGCGCGCCGGGTGTCAGAGGGTCGTGCCGCCGGCCGCGGACCGGGTCCCGCCGGGACCGCCGTCGGCGGTGGTGCCGCCGGAGACCGACCCCGACGGCGCCCCGCTGAGCGCAGGGCCGCCGGCCGTGCCGCCGGAGGACGGCCGGCGGAAGCTGAAGCCGCCGGTGGCCAGGCGCTGCTGCAGCAGGACGGCGAGGACGATGATCACGCCGGTCGCCACGGCCTGCGCCGAGCTCGACAGGTTGTTGAGCGTGAAGATGTTGCCGAGCGTCTCGAAGACGAGGACGCCGAAGACGGTGCCGACGATCGTCCCGCGCCCACCGATCAGCAGGGTCCCGCCGATGACCACCGCGGCGATGGCGTCGAGCTCGTAGAGCGTGCCGTGGGTCGAGCTGCCGGTCGTCGTCCGCGCCATCATCATCACCGCGGCGATGCCGCAGGTGATCCCGGACAGCACGTACAGCTTGACGGTGTGCCGCTGCACCCGGATGCCGGCGAGGCGGGCGGCCTCGGCGTTGCCGCCGACCGCGAAGGTGCGCCGGCCGAAGGTGGTGCGGTTGAGCAGCACCCACCCGGCGACGGCGACCAGCGCGAAGATGATGACCAGCGTCGGGACGCCGAGCACGTCACCGGAGAAGAAGGACAGGAAGTCCCGGTCCCGCACGATCTGGGTGCGCCGGTTGGCGATGATCTCCGCCAATCCGCGGGCGGCGGTGAGCATGGCCAGGGTCGCGATGAAGGCGGCGAGCCTGCCGTAGGCGATGACCACGCCGTTGACGAACCCCGCGACCGCGCCGACGACCAGCGCGGTGAGGACCATGACGATCCAGTGGACGTCCTCGGCCATCTGCTGCGTGGCCAGCGTGGTGGCCCACACCGACGCCAGCGCCACCAGCGCGCCGACCGACAGGTCGATGCCGCCACCGATGATCACGAAGGTCATGCCGATGCTGACCACGCCGATGACCGAGGCCAGCCGCAGGATCGTCAGCACGTTGTCGACGCTGGCGAAGCGGTCCCCCGCCGTCGCCACGCCGACGACGCAGAGGATCACCAGTGCGACGACCAGGCCGAGGTTGCGGCCGAGCGGGCCGGCCAGCAGGCCGCCGCCGGGGCGGCCGCGGCTCTCGGCCGCGCCCGTGCTCGTGCCCGTCGTCGTCACCGTGCTGCCCTGGCTCATGCCACGGTCCCTTCGTGCTGCGTCTTCTCGAGGCGCGTCGTCCCGGCGCCCGTCGTGTGGTGGAGTTCCGGCGCGACGCCGTGCGTGGTGGTCCCCTGCATGACGAGGTCGAGCACGCGGTGCTCGTCGAGGGCACCGGCCGGCTCCTCGGCCATGACCCGGCCCTCGGCGATGACGAGCACGCGGTCGGCCAGCCCCAGGACCTCCGGGATCTCGCTGGAGACGACGACCACGGCCACGCCGCGGTCGGCGAGGTCGCGCACCAGCGCGTAGATCTCCGAGCGGGCGCCGACGTCGACACCGCGGGTGGGCTCGTCGAGCAGCAGCACCCGGCAGTCGCGCAGCAGCCACCGGGCCAGCACGACCTTCTGCTGGTTGCCGCCCGAGAGGGTGCGCACCTCGCGGGTCTCGTCGGCGGGGCGCACGTCGAGCGAGCGGACCTGCTCGCGGGCGGCGCCGCGCTCGGCGGCCCCGGAGAGGAAGCCGCCACGGGCGAACCGGGCCAGGCTGGAGATGGAGATGTTGCGGGCCACGGACTCGCCGAGCAGCAGCGCCTGGCTCTTGCGCTCCTCCGGGGCCAGGCCCACGCCGGCGGCGACCGCGGCACCGACGTCGCCGCGCCGCAGCACGCGTCCGCCCACGCGCACGGCCCCGCCGGTGGCCCGGCGCGCGCCGTAGACGGTCTCGAGGATCTCCGAGCGCCCCGAGCCGACGAGCCCGGCCAGGCCGACGATCTCGCCGGGCCGCACGCTGAAGGAGACGCCGGAGAAGGAGCCGCGCAGGTCGAGGTCCTCGACCTCCAGCAGCGGCCGGGTGCCGGCCGGCACCGCGGTGCGGCGCTCGGGGAAGACGTACTCGATGGTGCGGCCGGTCATCAGCGTGATGACCTCGCGGGTGGGCGTCTCGCGGGCCGGGAGCCCGGTGGCCACCGTGCGGCCGTCCTTGAGCACGGTGATCCGGTCGCCGATCTCGCGGATCTCCTCCAGGCGGTGGGAGATGTAGACGACGGCGACGCCGGCGGCGGTGAGGTCGCGGATGACGGCGAAGAGCCGCTCGACCTCCTCGTTGTCCAGCACCGCGGAGGGCTCGTCCATGATGATGAGCCGCGCGTCCTGCGACAGCGCCCGCGCGATGCTGACCATCTGCTGCGAGGCCGCCGACAGCGAGCCGACCTCGGCGCCGGGCCGGATCTCGGGGTGGCCGAGCCGGGTGAGCAGCTCCGCGGCCCGCCGGTTGATCTCGCGAGGCCGCACGAACCCGAGCTGCGCCTGCTCGCGGCCGAGGAAGACGTTGTCGGCGACGGTGAGCCCGGCCACAAGGTCGAGCTCCTGGTAGATCGTCGCGATGCCCAGCCGCAGGGCCGCCTGGGGGTTGCCCAGCGCCACCCGCTCGCCCTGCCAGGAGATGGTGCCCTCGTCGGGCTGGTGCGCACCGGCGAGCACCTTGATCAGCGTCGACTTGCCCGCGCCGTTCTGGCCGAGCAGGCAGTGCACCTCACCGGCCCGCACGTCGAGGTCCACACCGCCGAGCGCGCGCACGCCGGGGAAGGTCTTGACGATGCCCTGCATCTCCAGCAGCGGCGCACCTGCCGGCGCCGCCTCCCGTGCCGTCGCGGTCACCGGGCGCCTGCCCGCGTGCCGCCGGTGGTCGGCCGTCGCGTCCTGGTCGTCACGGCGCTCCTCCCGACTTCTGCTCATCGTTGACCATTAGTCCGCTGAGCGGAGAACATATGAGCCGAGTCACGGGAGGTCAAGCCCCTGCGGGCGCAGTGACCGGATCGAGACGTGCGCGGACGCCGGGTGGCGCCGGGGGTGGGGCGGTGCCCCGGGGTCAGTGGGCGACGGTGGTGCGCGCCAGCGCCTGGTGGACCGAGTCCTCGTCGAGCCAGCCCTCGATGGCCATCAGCGCGGCACCGACCCGGCCGGTGAGGTCGGGCGCCTCGCTGACGGTGATCTCCAGCGCCCGGGCGGCCAGGGGCATCGAGCGGGCGTAGACGGCCTCGCGGATGCCCGCGAGCAGCGGCACGCCGGCGCGGGCGACACCGCCGGACATGACGATCCGGTGCGGGTTGAAGAAGTTGACCAGCGCGGCCAGCACGGTGCCGATGGTGCGCCCGGCCCCGCGGACCAGCTCGAGCGCCTGCCCGTCGCCGAGGGCCGCGCGCTCCACGACCTCACGGGTCGTCGTCACCTGCATGCCGGCCGCCTGGGCGTCGCGCAGCAGCGCCGTGCCGCCTGCGATCGCCTCGAGGCAGTTCACCTGGCCGCAGCGGCAGACGACCTCGCGGCCGTCGGCGGTCGGGACGTGGATGTGCCCGATGTCGCCGGCGCTGCCCTGGGCCCCCCGGTAGACCCCGCCGTCGACGATGATGCCGCAGCCGATGCCGGTGCCGACCTTGACGACGAGGACGTCCTGCACCGACCCGGCGACACCCATCTCGCCCAGCGCCATCACGTTGACGTCGTTGTCGACGAACACCGGGCAGCCGTAGCGGCCGAACGCCGACGGGATCGGGTGGTCGTGCCAGCCGGGCATGATCGGCGGGTGCGAGGGCCGCCCGGTCGAGAACTCCACCGGGCCGGGGACGCCGACGCCGACGGCGCACACGTCGGCCGCCGTCAGCCCGGCCTCGGCGAGCACCTCCTGGGCCAGCCGGTCGACCTCGGCCAGCACCCGGTGGGGGCCCTCGGCGATGTCGATCGGGTGGCCGACGGTGGCCAGGACCTGCGCCGAGAGGTCGGTGACCGCCACGTCGACGCTGGTGACCCCCAGGTCGACGGCCAGCACGCACCCGGCCGCGCTGTTGAAGCGCAGCAGCGTCGGCGGCCGCCCGCCGGTGCTCCAGCCGCGGCCGCTCTCCTCCAGCAGCCCCGCGGCGATGAGCTGGTCGACGCGGGCGCTGACGGTGTTGCGCGCGGCGCCGGTCAGGGCGACGAGCTCGGCCCGGCTCCGCGCGCGGCCGGTGCGCACGTGGTGGAGCAGCGCACCGGCGGAGGCGGAGGAGGAGGCCATGCGGTCATGGTGACACGCCGCGGAACCCGTCCCCGCCCGTCGACGTCGCCCCGGCGAGTGCCGCGCGCAGCACCGCGGCGACGGCGTCGGGGTGCGTCTGGAGGGTCATGTGCGCCGCGCCGGGCAGCTCCACGAGCGAGCCCCGCGGCGCGGCCGCGGCCACCTGCCGCGCCCAGTCGGCCGGGCACAGCCGGTCACGGGTGCCGCGGACGACGGTCACGGGCACGCCGACGGCGCGCAGCCGCGCGTCGATCCGGTCGGGGGAGGCGACCCGCCACAGCGCCCGCATCGCGCGCGGCCCGGTCGAGAGCCACTGGACGAGCACCAGCGGCAGCTGCCACGTCGGCTCGCGCAGCGCCGTCCGCAGCCACCACCCGGCCAGCCGGCGCACCGAGCGCAGCCGCGGGTCGGTGGTGGGGCCGAGCAGCACCACGCCGGCCACCCGGGGGTCGACGGCGGCCGCGGCGACCACCTGGCAGCCCTGCGAGTGCCCGACGAGCACGACGGGCCCGGTGCCGAGGCGGGCGCGGAGCCGGGCGGCCAGCACGTCGAGCCCGGGAACGGGTGCAGAGCGTCCCATCCCGGGTAGGAGCACCAGGTCGGCGGGCACCCGCCGGCGCAGCCGCCAGGACGACCGGCCGTCGAGCCCCAGGCCCGGCACCAGCACGAGTCGGGGGATGACCGGGGGCACCGGACCGGTTGTACCGAACGGCAGACCCAGCCGCGAGCGCACCGAGAGGCCGCCGTGACAGGGTTCACCCGCCCGACCGGCCGGCCACCGGACGCCGGACCTCCTGACAGGAGAGGATCAGTCATCATGACGACATCACCTGCGCCCACCGCCCACGGCACCTCCCCGACCGGCCGGCCGCGGGTCGTCGTCGTCGGCTCGGGCTTCGGCGGCCTGTTCGCCGCCAAGGCCCTGCGGAAGGCGCCGGTCGACGTCACCGTCATCGGCAAGACCGGCCACCACCTGTTCCAGCCGCTGCTCTACCAGGTGGCCACGGGCATCCTGTCCGAGGGCGAGATCGCCCCGGCCACGCGCGAGGTGCTGCGCCACCAGCAGAACGCCCGCGTGGTGCTCGGCGAGGTCGTCGACATCGACGTGGACGCCCGCACGGTGACCTCCACCGTCCTCGGCCGGACCACGGTGCACCCCTACGACGAGCTGATCGTCGCCGCGGGGGCGGGCCAGTCCTACTTCGGCAACGACCGGTTCGCCGAGTTCGCCCCCGGCATGAAGAGCATCGACGACGCCCTCGAGCTGCGCGGTCGCATCTTCGGCGCCTTCGAGCTGGCCGAGCTGGCCACCGATCCCGCCGAGATCGACCGGCTGATGACCTTCGTGGTCGTCGGCGCCGGCCCCACCGGCGTGGAGATGGCCGGGCAGATCGCCGAGCTCGCGCACCGCACGCTGCGCCGCGACTTCCGCAACATCGACCCCGAGCGGGCGCGGATCATCCTGCTCGACGGCGCGCCGCAGGTGCTGCCGCCGTTCGGGCCGAAGCTCGGCGACAAGGCCCGCCGGCACCTCAACGAGATGGGCATCGAGGTGCAGCTCAGCACGCTGGTCACCGACCTCGACGCCGAGGGTCTCACCGTCAAGGACTCCGACGGCCAGCAGCGCCGCATCTCGGCGGCCACCAAGGTGTGGGCCGCCGGCGTGCAGGCCAGCCCGCTCGGCCGGCTGCTGGGCGACGCGACCGGCGCCGAGGTCGACCGCGCCGGGCGCATCACGGTGCAGCCCGACCTCACGCTGCCCGGCCACCCCGAGATCCACGTCGTCGGCGACATGGCCAACCACCCCGACAAGTACCCCGGCGTCGCGCAGGTGGCCATCCAGGGCGGCCGGTACGCCGCCGACCAGATCCAGCGGAAGCTGGCCGGCAAGGACCCGAAGGGCCCGTTCCGGTACCGCGACAAGGGCAACATGGCGACGATCTCGCGGTTCTCCGCGGTCGCCGACATCAAGAAGCTCAAGTTCGAGGGCTTCATCGCCTGGGTGCTGTGGCTGGTCGTGCACCTCTTCTACATCATCGGCTTCAAGAGCCGGGTCACCACGGTGCTGCACTGGATGGTCAGCTTCCTGGGCCGGGGCCGCTCGCAGCGGGTGGCCACCCAGCAGCAGGTCTACGGGCGACTGGCGCTGGAGAAGCTCGGCGCGGGCTTCGCGGCGTCGAAGACCGGCGGCCCGAAGGACCACCCGCAGGCGCCGGACTCGGTCAACCCCGACCAGCAGCACGACCTGGTCGGCCGCCGGACGGCGTAGCAGGACCCCTCGGCCCGCCCGGCCTCAGCCGGGCGGGCCGAGCCAGGTGTCGAGGGCGGCGGTGACGAGGTCCGGCGTGACGACGTGGCCGCCGTCGAACTCGTCGTAGTCGACGTCGTACCCGGCCGCGGCCAGGCTCTGCGCCACCCGGCGGCCGCAGCGCGCCACCGGCAGCACCCGGTCGTGCGTGCCGTGCGCGATCCACACCCGCGGCCGGCCCACGCGCCCGGGCGGCGCCACGAAGCCGGGCGAGAAGGCCAGCAGCGCCTCGAACAGCCCGCCGTTGGCCAGCCCCAGCGACAGCGCGTACGAGCCGCCGTCGGAGAAGCCGCCGAGCGCCGTCCGGGTGACCGCGAGCCCGGCGGCCACCTGGTCCAGGGCGGCGTCGAGGACGGCGACGTCGCGGCCGAGCCCGCCGGCCAGCAGGTCCCAGGTGCCGGCGGCGGACGTGGTCGCCAGCACCGCGACCCCGCGGGCGGTGGCCACGTCGCCCACCGCGGCCAGCGACTGGGCGGCGGTCCCGCCGGCGCCGTGGCAGAAGACCAGCAGCGGCCGCGGCCCGGGCGGGCCGGGCGGGACGGCGACCAGCGCCTCCGCCTGCCCGCCGAGGTCGAGCGCGGTGGTGCCGGGCGGCAGCGGCGGGCCGGGCGGATCGGTGCCGGGTCGCGCCTCGAGGCGCCCGTCGGCGGCCGGGTGGGACGCCGTCACCCCGGCCGGTCCCCGGACTCGTCCATCACACCCTCCCGGCCGCGCCCTCGCGGACGACCTGTTCGGCGACCGCGCGGCGGTCCCCCGTGCGCAGCCAGGTGCTCCGCTGCCGCGCCGCCGAGGTACCCCGGCCGAGCAGTTCCTGCACCATCGCGCGGACCTCGTCCTCCTCGCCCGCGTCGGCGAGGTCGCCGGCCAGCTCGGTCAGCAGCGCCGCCACCGCCTCGCGCGGCTCGACCAGCTCGGCCCGCAGCGGGTCGAACAGCGGGCCGGACAGGCCCGAGCGGGCGGCCCGCCACCGCGCGGCACGCAGCACCTCGGGGCGGACCTCGGGCACCGGCTCGCCGCGGGCGGCCCGGCCGGCGAGCACCCGCACCAGCGAGCGCACCAGCGCGGCGTGCAGGACGGCGTCGTCGAGGGTGGTGCACACGTCGGCCAGCCGGAACTCGACGGTGGGCAGCCGGGCCGAGGGCCGCACGTCCCAGTACAGGTGGGAGCCGTCCTCGACCACGCCGCTGGCCACCAGCCCGGCGAGCACCCGGCGGTAGCCGTCGGCGTCGCCGAGCGGCTCGGGCGCGCCGGCGTGCGGGAAGCGGGTCCACCACAGCGTGCGCCAGGACTCGTAGCCGGTGTCGACGCCGTCGTGGAACGGCGAGCTGGCGGTCATCGCCAGCAGCACCGGGATGTAGGGCCGGGCGCGGTCGAGCACCGCGACGGCGGTGTCGAGGTCGGGGACGCCGACGTGCACGTGGCAGCCGCAGATGTCCTGCTGCCGCGCCAGGCCCGCCCAGCGGCCGACCATCGCCTGGTACCGCTCCCCCGGCGTCACCGGCATCGAGTGCCACGAGCTCCACGGGTGGGTGGAGGCCGCCAGCAGCAGCAGGCCGTCCCGCTTCGCCGCCGCGGCCGCCTCGGTGCGGGCGGCCACCAGCTCCGACCGGACCTGCTCGAGCGTCGTGCACACGCCGGTGGCGATCTCCAGCTGCGTGGTCGAGATCTCCGGGTGCACCCGCTCCCCGGCCTCGCCGGCGAGCGCGGCGGCCGACGCGCGCAGGCCTGGGGTCAGCTCCAGGGTGTCGGGATCGACGAGGTGGAACTCCTCCTCGACGCCGAGGGTGCGCCCGACCGCGGCGCCCTCGGTCTGCAGGCCGTCGGTGCGCACGCCCCTCCTCGGTGCCGGTCCCGGGTCGCCGGGCAGGCCGACGCTACGGCCGACGCTCCCCCGCCGCACCTGCTGACCAGCACGGTCGTGCTCTGCCCACACCTGTGGGCAGAGCACGAAGCGCTCCTCGTGCTCTGCCCGCACCGGCGGGGCAGAGCACGACCGGGTGCGGGAGGACCCGATCGCTCTCGGCGTAGCGGGAGGGGTGGCCGTACCGGCCCGGGCGGGCGTCCACTGGTCGGTGCAACGGTGTAATCAAGGAGGTGCGTCGTGACCCGACCGGACACCGACGCGGCGCTGGACGCCTACTCGCAGGTGGTCACCGCGGTGGCCGCCGACCTCACCCCGCACGTGGCGGCCCTGCAGGTCACCGCGCCCGACGGCCGGGCCGGCGCGGGTTCGGCGGTCGTCGTCCCCGGCGACGGCCTGCTGCTCACCAACGCGCACGTCGTCGGCCGGGCCCGCACCGGCCGCGCGGTGTTCGGCGACGGCACCGAGACGCCGGTGGAGGTCGTGGGCACCGACCCGCTGTCCGACCTCGCCGTCGTCCGCGCGACCGCCGGCGCCCCCGACCCGGCCGTGCTCGGCGACGCCGCCGCGCTGCGGGTCGGCCAGCTCGTCGTCGCCGTCGGCAACCCGCTCGGGCTGGCCGGGTCGGTCACCGCCGGCGTCGTCAGCGGCCTGGGCCGGTCACTGCCCACCCGGGACGGGCGGACCGCGCGCGTCGTCGAGGACGTCATCCAGACCGACGCCGCCCTCAACCCGGGCAACTCCGGCGGCGCGCTCGCCGACGCCGCCAGCCGGGTGGTCGGCATCAACACCGCCGTGGCCGGGTGGGGCCTGGGCCTGGCCGTGCCGGTCAACGAGACCACGCGCCGGATCATGGCCACGCTCGTCCGCGACGGCCGGGTGCGGCGGGCCTACCTCGGCCTGGTCAGCAGCCCCGCACCGCTGCCGGCCGAGCTGGCCGAGCGCACCGGCCGGCGGCGTGGACTGCGGGTGGTCGACGTCGTCGCCGGGTCGCCGGCCGACCGCGCGGGGCTGCGCGCCGGCGACCTGGTGCTCGAGGCCGGCCGGGCCCCCGTGGCCGAGGCGCAGAGCCTGCAGCGACTGCTGTTCGCCGAGGCGGTGGGCCGGCCGCTGCCGGTGACGGTGTACCGGCGCGGGGCGATGGTCGACGTGATCGCCGTTCCCACAGAGCTGACCGGTTGAGGGTCAGGGCCGGCGCCAGTCGTCGCCGGTGAGGTGCGAGCCGGCCATCGGCCCCATCTGCAGCATCCCGCCGTCGACCGCGTAGCTGGAGCCGGTGACGTAGGAGGCCGCCGGTGAGGCGAGGAAGGCGACGACGGCGGCCACCTCGTGCGCGTCGCCGGGCCGGCCGACCGGGACGCCGGGGCGCTCGTGGCCTTGCGCGGTCGGGTCCTCGTCCTCCTGGCCGGTCATCGGCGTGGCGATCTCCCCCGGCGCGACGGCGTTGACGGTGATGCCGTGCTCGGCCAGCTCGATCGCCGCGACCCGGGTGAGCAGGCCGAGGCCGCCCTTGGCCGCGCAGTAGGCGGCCGCGCCGACCCGCGGCTGGTGCTCGTGGACGCTGGTGACGTTGACGATCCGCCCGCCGCGCCCGGCTGCGGCCATGCGCCGCGCGGCACGCTGCAGGCAGAGGAACGCCGCGTCGAGGTCGGTGGCCATCACCTCGCGCCAGGTCTCGTAGTCGGTGTCGAGGAGCAGCGTCGAGTGGCCGGTGCCGGCGTCGTTGACCAGGACGTCGATGCCGCCGAGCGCGTCGGCCAGCTCGTCGACGACGGCGGCCGCGCCGGGCAGCTGGGTGAGGTCGACCGGGCGGACCTCGGCCCGGCGGCCGAGCGAGCGCACCTCCTCGGCGGTGCCCTGGGCGTGCGCCTCGTCGCGGTACCAGGTGATCCCGACGTCGCAGCCCTGCTCGGCGAGCGCGACCGCCACGGCCCGCCCGATGCCCGACTCCGATCCGGTGACGACCGCGACGCGGCCCGGTGCATCCGTCATGCGCTCATGCTGGGGTCACGGGCCGCCCGCCGCCGGACGACACCTCACCGTGCGCAGTGTCGCCACGACCGCCCGCTCGTGCACGACCGCGCGTTGCACGACCGGGTGGCCGGCCAGCCGGTCGCGGCCGACACTCGCGGACGACGGAGCCACCCGTCGCACCGGCTCCGTCGGGAGATCTCCTGAGCCCCCAGACCCTCGGTCCGTACGAGCTCGACGAGCTGCTCGGCCGCGGCCGCGCCGGCGAGGTGTACCGCGCCTGGGACACCCGCCGCTCACGCACCGTCGCGCTCGAGGTCGTCTCGCCCGCGCTCAGCGCCGACCCGCGGTTCCGCGCCCGCTTCCAGCAGGTGAGCGCCGCCGTCGCGCGGCTGGACGAGCCGCACGTCGTCGCGGTCCACGAGATCGGCGAGGTCGACGGCCGGCTCTACGTCGACGAGCAGCTGGTCGACGGCCGGTCGCTGGCGGCGGTGCTCGCCGCCGAGGGTCCGCTGCCGGCCGAGCTGGCCGTCGACGTCGTCGGCCAGGTCGCGACCGCCCTCGACGCGGCGCACGCGGCCGGGCTGGTGCACGGCGACGTCCGGCCGGCCGACGTCCTGCTGTCCGGGCACCGCGAGCGCCCCGACGTCCACCTGACCGGCTTCGGCCTGGCCGGCGCCGTCAGCGGCGACCCCGCCGACCGGCAGGACGACGTCGCCGCGCTGGCCCGCCTGCTGCACGAGGCGCTCACGGGCCGGCCGCCGGGCGCGGCCGGGCGGGTCGGCTCCCTGCCGGGCGCGCTGGACACGGTGGTGGCGCGGGGGACGTCCGGGGACCGCGGCCGGCGCTTCGCCGGCGCCGGCGAGCTGGCCTCCGCCGCGCGGGCGGCGCTGCGCCCGGCGCCGGACACCGTCCCGGCGCGGGTGGCGGCGGCGCCTGCGGGGCCGGCGGGCGGGGTCGGGGCCGGTGCGGCGGCGGTCCGCGGCGCGCGGCACCGTCCGCCGGGGCCGTGGTCCGGACGACGTCGGGGCCTGGCCGCGGCACTGGTCGCGGGCGCGGTCGCGCTGAGCACCGCGGGCGGGGTGGCCGCGGTGCGGCTGGCCTCGGACGACTCCGAGGCAGCGACGTCGACCCCGGTCGTCGTGGAGCCGGCCGACGAGCCCGGCGCGGACCCCTTCGTGCCCGCGCCGCAGGGCACCGAGCCGACCCAGGGCACCGAGCCGGCCCAGGGCACCGAGCCGGCCCAGGGCACCGAGCCGACCCAGGGCACCGAGCCGACCCAGGGCACCGAGCCGACCCAGGGCCCCGAGCCGACCCAGGGCCCCGCGGAGCCGACGGACGGGGCCGCGACAGGGACCGCCGGGACCGCGACGGAGGCCGGCACCCCGGGGTCGGAGGCCGGCACGCCGGCCCCGGCGGCGGGCGGCCCGGTGCCGGGTGACCGGCCTGGTCTGTACGGCGGGTCCGGGGCCGAGGTCTGCGACGCCGCCGGCATGGCCACCTTCCTCGCTGCGAACCCCGACCGGGGTGCCGCGTTCGCCGCCGCGGAGGGCATCCCGACCGACGAGGTCGACGACTACCTGTCCTCCCTCACCCCCGTGGTGCTGCGGTTCGACACCGCCGTCACCAACCACGGCTTCGCCGACGGGGAGGCCGTGCCGTTCCAGTCCGTGCTGCAGGCCGGCACCGCGGTGCTGGTCGACGACTCGGGCGTCCCGCAGGTCCGCTGCATCTGCGGCAACCCACTGGCGCCGCCGGCCGGCCGCCCCTCCCCCGAGTACCAGGGCGAGCCGTGGCCCGGCTTCGCGCCCGGGGCGGTCGTCGTCGTGGAGGGCAGCCCGGCGCCGCTGTCGGCGCTGGTCCTCGTCGACGAGGCGACCGGCGCGGTCGTGGCCCGGCCGGTGCACACCGCCGGCGACGCCGACCAGTCGGTCGACGCCGCCCTGGCCGAGCGGGCCCGCGGGACGGGCGGCCGCGCGCCGTCGTCCACGGGCGGGGCGGCTCCCTCCACCGTCCCGCCGTCCACGGACCCGTCCGGCGGCGGAGACGCCGGCGTGACGGACCCGCCGACGCCGAACCCCGGCACGGGGAGCCCGTCCGGCGGGGATCCGCCCACCGGGGACGACGGACAGCCGAGCGACACGGGTCGGGCCGACACCGGCCAGCCCGACGTGCCGGCCCCGGACGGCGGGACAGGCGGCGCCGACCCACCGGCGGAGGAACCGGCCGAGCAGGCGCCCGCCGAGGAGGTCCCGAGCGAAGACGCACCGACCCAGGACGCACCGACGGAAGAGGTCCCGAGCGAGACACCGACCACCGAAGAGCCGACCACCGAGACACCGACCACCGAGACACCGACCACCGAAGAGCCGACCACCGAAGAGCCGACCACCGAGACCCCCACGGAGGAGTCGACCACCGAGACCCCCACCGAGTCAGAGGGCAGCGAGACAGCCACCGAGACAGCCACCGAGACACCGACCACCGAGACACCGACCAGCGAAGAGCCGCCCACGGAACCGTCGGCCACTCCCTGACCGGCGCGTGTGGAGCCTGGAGGACGGCCACAGTTCCCGTCGGTTGTGACGGACCGCTCCTCCTCACACCCCGCGGCCGTGCCGCAACCCCCTGCTGGCCCACGCCGGGGCCGCGTTCCGGTGGCCTGGACAGCGCGCGGGTGGGTGGACACGGGCTGAGGGCGCTCCGGAGACTCCGGCGTCGGGCGCAGCACCCCGCCGTCAGCAGCACCACCGGGAGGCCCCACCCGTGAACCCGGAGACCTTCGGCCCGTACGAGCTGCTCGAGCTGCTCGGCCGGGGCGGCATGGGCGAGGTCCACCGCGCCTGGGACACCCGCCGCCGGCGGGTGGTGGCGCTCAAGCGACTCCTGCCCCAACTGGCCGACGACGAGCAGTTCCGCGCCCGCTTCTACCGGGAGTGCAACGGCGCGGCCCGGCTCAACGAGGCGCACGTCGTCCCCATCCACGACTTCGGCGAGATCGACGGCCGGCTCTACCTCGACATGCGCCTGGTCGACGGCAAGGACCTGTCCGAGCTCCTCGAGCAGGAGGGGGCGTTCCCGGCCGACCTGGCCGTCACCGTCGTGGAGCAGGTGGCGGCGGCACTGGACGCCGCGCACGCGTCCGGGATCGTCCACCGCGACGTGAAGCCGTCGAACGTGCTGGTGACCGGCACGGGGACGGTCCCGCACTGCTACCTGGTCGACTTCGGGATCGCCGGGACGACCGGGGGCAGGACGACCGGCTCGCTGACCCGCACCGGCATGTTCGTGGGCACCCTGGAGTACGTCGCACCCGAGCGCCTGGGCAGCGGGCCCACCGACCACCGCGTCGACGTCTACTCCCTGGCCTGCCTGCTGCACCAGGTCCTCACCGGACAGCCACCGTTCCCCACGTCCGAACCGGCCGCGCTGTGCGCCGCGCACCTCTACCGCGAGCCGCCGCGGCCGTCGGAGACGGTGCCCTCCCTGCCTCGGGCTCTGGACGCGGTCATCGCCCGCGGGATGGCCAAGGACCCGGAGGCCCGGTACCCGAGCGCGGGAGCGCTGGCCTGGGCGGCCCGGGCGGCGCTCGGCGACGACCACGTCCGGACGCCGGGCATGCCCGTCGGGGGCGCACCGCCGACGACGACCCCGCCGCCCCTGACGCCACCGCCCCTGACGCCACCGCCCCTGACGCCACCGCCCCTGACGCCACCGCCCCTGACGCCACCGCCTCCACTGCCGCCTGCACGGTCGACGACCGGTGGGCACGGGGTCCCCGCGTTCCCACCACCGCCTCCCACCCTGACCCCGGCGGCCCGCTCCGAGGGAGTCCTGCCCCCGACCGCCACCGCGAAGGCCCCACCACCGCCGGGCGAACCACCCGCTGCGCGGCGGCCGGCGGGGACGCGGCCGGTCCGGCGGCGTCTCACGGGAGCTCTGGTCGCCGTCGCGGTCGCCGCCGCTGCCGCAGGCGGCGTGGCCGCAGCACAACTCCTCGGCGAGGGCACCGCCGTGGCCACCGAGGCGATCGACGACCCCGGCGACCACCCGTTCCAGATCCCCACGTCCGAGGCCGGTGGCCAGATGGGGGAGCAGGTGCCCGCGCCCGATCCTCCGTCGACCGCGCCGCCGGAGGGCGTGTACGGCGACCAGCCCGGCCTGTACGGCGGGACGGGAGCGGAGGTCTGTGACGGGGCAGCGTTGACCGAGTTCCTCGCGACCCACCCCGCTGAGGCGGCCGCCTGGGCGGATGCCCAGAACATCGCACCCGGCGAGATCGGCGCCTACATCGATCGACTGACCCCGGTGGTGCTCCGCTTCGACACCGCCGTGACCAACCACGGGTTCGAGGGGGGCAGGGCGACGCCGTTCCAGTCGGTGCTCCAGGCCGGGACCGCGGTCCTCGTCGACGAGTACGGCTCACCGCAGGTGCGCTGCGCGTGCGGCAACCCGCTCGACCCGCCCGCACCCCGTCCATCCCCGGAGTACGAGGGTGAGACGTGGCCGGCCTTCTCGGAGGACGTGGTGGTGGAGGTGACACCGGCAGTCGAGGTCGTCGCGGTGCTGGTCATCGTCCACACCGACGGGCAGATCGTGGAACGGCCGCGGGGGACCACCGGTGAGGCGGACCGGGAACCCGACCCGGAAGTGCTGACGAAGGCCGAGGACTTCGTCGAGGACCCGGCGACCGCCACCCCGCCGTCCTCGAGCCCGGCCACCTCGGCCCCGGCCACGGACAGCTCCCCTGGCACGAGCACGGGCAACGAGGACGGCGGCACCTCTTCGACGGCTGGGTCCTCGACGTCCACTTCCGCCACGTCCTCGGGATCGACGACTCCGTCCGACGCCACCACGGCCCCACCACCGACCACCACCGCCGCACCACCGACCAC
>NZ_FOWQ01000010.1:122511-224543 GCF_900115505.1 Geodermatophilus dictyosporus
GCCCCACCACCGACCACCACGGCCCCACCACCGACCACCACCGCCGCACCACCGACCACCACGGCCCCACCACCGACCACCACGGCCCCACCCACCAGTCAGGCCCCGGGGAACGACACCTCGACCGGGAGCAACGACACCGGCGGGGACGGCAGCGACGGCGGGACCCCCGAGGGTGACACCGGCGGCGACGCCGGCGCCGCCGGCTGATCCGACGGCTGGGTCACCGACACCGGCCACCGATGCCGGGAGCGCGCCGGACGAGGAACCCCCGAGGCCCGGTCACGTGTCGGGCGTCCCCGCCGCAGCGGCGTACCGGGCGGCGAGGGCTCGGAGGTGGTCGCCCATCTCCGGCGGGGAGAGCACGGTGAACGGCGCGCCGGTGACGCCCAGCGCCAGCGCGGCCCAGTCGAGGTCGTCGCCCTCGATCCGCACGCGGCAGCCGTCCCCGTCGCCGGTCACCGTGGCCCAGCGGCCGATCCGCCGGCGCACCTGATCGGCCGGCGCGGCCACGGTCGCCTCGACGACGTACCGGGCCCAGGCACTGCCGATCCGCTCACGCACGTACGCCGCCGCGTCCTCGGCGGGGAAGCGGCGCGGACCGAAGACGGCGCCGGTGCCGCGCGGGGAGTCGAGCCGGTCGAGCCGGAACACCCGCCAGTCGCCGCGGTCGAGGTCGTGCCCGACGAGGTACCAGCGCCGGCCGAGCGCGACCAGCCGGTGCGGCTCCACGGTGCGCTCGGTGCGCCCCCGGCCGGGCGGGGTGTAGC
This sequence comes from Geodermatophilus dictyosporus, assembly GCF_900115505.1. GTDB lineage: Bacteria > Actinomycetota > Actinomycetes > Mycobacteriales > Geodermatophilaceae > Geodermatophilus > Geodermatophilus dictyosporus. Next base: position 123,282 of record NZ_FOWQ01000010.1, read on the forward strand.
CGAAGACGGTCCGCTCGGTGTCGCGGCAGGCCAGCGCGACGGCGGTGAGCACGGCCGGGTCGACGACGTCCCGGGGCGGGCCGTCCCACCCGCCCGGCACGGTCATCGCCCGCAGCGCCTCGACCCGCCGCCGCAGGCGGGCCGGCATCACCTGCGCCACCTTGGCCAGCGCCCGCACCGACGTCTCGGCCATCCCCGCCACCGGCCCGCCGGCGACCGCCTGCAGCCCCAGCACCAGGGCCACCGCCTCGTCGTCGTCGAGGAGCAGCGGCGGCAGCGCCGCACCCGGGGCGAGCGCGTACCCGCCGTCCACCCCGCGGGAGGCGGCCACCGGGTAGCCGAGCCCGCGCAGCCGGTCGACGTCGCGGCGCAGGGTGCGCACCGAGACGCCGAGCCGGCCGGCGAGGTCGGGCCCCGGCCAGTACCGGCGCGACTGCAGCAGGGACAGCAGCCGCAGCGTGCGGGCACCCGGGTCGCTCATGCCGCCATCGTGACCGACACAGCGGACAGGATCTGACCGCTTTCGGCGAGATGCTGGTCCCACCCCGACGACGAGTCCACCGGAGGACACCGTGACCGCTCCGACCGCCCTCGGCACCGAGCGCGCCGACCTGCTCGAGACCCTGCGGACGCACCGCGCCTTCCTGCGCTTCACCGTGCGCGGGCTGACCGACGAGCAGGCCACCCGCCGCACCACCGCCAGCCAGCTGACCCTCGCCGGGCTGGTCAAGCACGTCGCCTGCACCGAGGCGACGTGGGCCGACTTCGCCGTCCGCGGGGCGGAGGCCTTCGCCGCCACCACCCCCGAGGTGTGGGCGCAGGAGTGGGTGCTGCAGCCCGGCGAGACGCTGGCGAGCGTGCTGGCCTCCTACGAGGAGGTCGCCGCCCGCACCGACGAGCTGGTGCGCACCATCGACCTGGACCTGAGCCACCCGCTGCCCGAGGCGCCGTGGTTCGAGCCGGGCGCGGTCCGCTCGGCCCGGCGGACCTTCCTGCACCTGGTGGCCGAGACCGCCCAGCACGCCGGGCACGCCGACATCCTGCGGGAGTCGCTCGACGGCCAGAAGACGATGGGCTGACGACGGGCCGAGCGGCTAGTCCTCCAGCGGGGCGCGCTCGAGCTCGGCGACCCGGGCCGCGGCGCGCTCGCGCTCCCCCGCCGCCCGCCGCGCGACCCGGTCGGCTGCCGTCGCCTGCCGGGCCGCCCGGCCGGCGTCGGCCCCGGCCGCGACCGCCTCCCCGCGGACCCGTTCCAGCTCGGCGGCCAGCTCCTCGGCCCGCGCCTCCAGTCCGGCCTGCCGCTCGGCGGCGCGGTCGGCCCGGTCGTGCGCGGCGCGGGCGGCCTCCTCCGCCTGCTCGGCGGCCGCGGCCGCGGCGTCGGCCTCCTCCCGGGCGTCGGCCAGCTCGCGCTGCCGGCGCTGCTCGGCCGCCCGCCGGCGCTCCTCCGCCGCCCGCCGGGCCTCCTCCTCGGCCCTCCGCCGCCGGGCGGGGACCGGCGCCGCCGGCTCGGCCCGCGCCGGCGGCACCAACCGCAGGTCCGGCCGCACGCCCAGCCCCGTGCCGCGGTAGGACAGGGGGCCGGTCAGCCGGCCGGCCAGCAGCGCCTCCCCCGCCTCCGGATCGACCAGCGCGGCGCGCAGCGTCTCCTGGACCTGGTCGGCGACGGGGTCCGACAGCGGGTGACCCAGCCGGGCGGCCACTCCTCGCGCCTGGCGGGTGAGCGCGGTCAGCAGCCGGGAGCGCTGCGTGCCCAGCGCCCGCAGCTCGTCGCCGGCCAGGGTCTGCTGGGCCTCGCGGAGCAGGTCGCCGAGCTCGACGAGGCCGGCGATCTCGTCGGGCTGCTCCCGGACCAGCGCGTTGCACGCCCATGCGGCCGTCGACGGCTTGCCGAGCGCCCCGATCCGCCCGGCCAGCGCCCGGTCGCCGGTGGCCCGCGCCCGGCGGGCCGCCTCGGTGCGGGCGGCGACGAACTCGCCGGGCGGCAGCGCGTACAGCTCGTCGGCGACCTCGTCGAGGTCCACGGCACCTCCCGCTCCCGTCCGGACGTCGCCCGCCGACCCTGCCACGGCGACGCGGGGAAGACAGCGGGCACGGGGAGGCGTTGCCGCCGTCGTCCCGGAGGTGGTCGACTCCAGGCGCTCCCGGACACAGGACGACGAGAGGGGTGGCGGGATGACCACGTGCGGGCACCTGGACCAGATCCGGGACGTGACGCCGGACTCGACGGAGGGCTGCACCGACTGCCTGGCCATCGGGTCGACGTGGGTGCACCTGCGGGAGTGCCTGTCGTGCGGGCACGTCGCGTGCTGCGACTCCTCGCCCAACCGGCACGCCACCGCGCACGCCGAGGGCAGCGGACACCCCATCATCCGGTCCTTCGAGCCCGGTGAGGACTGGCGATGGTGCTATCCCGACCGGGCGATCGTCTGAGGTGGAGCTGTCGCTCGTCGGCCTGCTGGCCGGCTCCTTCGCGGTCACCGCGCTGGCCCGGCGCGTGGGGGTCTCGCCGCCGCTGGTGCTCGTCGTCGCCGGGCTCGCGCTGTCGTTCGTGCCGGGCGTCCCGGACTACGCGCTCGACCCGGAGCTGATCCTCACCCTGGTGCTGCCGCCGCTGCTCTACTCGGCGGCGCTGGACAGCTCCTACCTGCGGCTGCGGGCCAACCTGCGGGCCATCGGCATGCTCGCCGTCGGCGCGGTGCTGTTCACCACGCTCGCCGTCGGGCTGGCCGCCTGGTGGCTGGTGCCGGGGCTACCGCTGGCGTCGGCGCTGGTGCTCGGGGCGGTCGTCGCCCCGCCCGACGCCGTGGCGGCCACCGCCGTCGGCCGGCGGCTGGGCCTGCCGCGCAAGGTGATGACCATCCTCGGCGGCGAGAGCCTGGTCAACGACGCCACCGCGCTGACCGCGTTCCGGGTGGCCGTCGCGCTCGCCGCCGGTGCCGGGTACGGCATCGCCGAGGGTCTGGGCGTCTTCGCGCTGGCTGCGGCCGGCGGCGCGGCGATCGGCTGGGCGCTGGGCTGGCTGGTGCACCGGGTGCGGCTGGCGCTGGGCGACGGCGTGCTGGAGAGCGCGCTGGGCCTGCTGGTGCCCTTCGTCGGCTTCGTCGTCGCCGAGGAGGTGCACGCCTCCGGGGTGCTGGCGGTGGTGCTCGCCGGCCTCTACCTCGGGCACCGCTCACCGCAGGCCGACCCGGTCGCCCGCCTGCAGGACCGCGCGGTGTGGCAGGCCGCCGACACGGTGCTCGAGGCGACGGTGTTCGCGCTCATCGGCCTGCAGCTGCCCGCCGTCGTCGCCGGCGTGGGTCCCGACCTCGGCACGCTGACCGCCGTCGGGCTGGCCCTGGTGCTCGTCGCGCTGCTGGCCCGCGTCGCCTTCGTCTTCCCCACCGCGTACCTGCGCCCCGTCGCCCGCCGCCGGCCCGGCTGGGTCCCCCCGCCCTGGACGCACGCCGCGGTGGTCTCCTGGGCCGGCATGCGCGGCGTGGTCTCCCTCGCCGCCGCGGCCGGCATCCCGCTGACCACGATGTCGGGCGACCCGTTCCCCGGCCGCGCCGAGGTGCTCTACCTGACCTTCGTGGTCACCGTGGGCACCCTGCTCCTGCACGGGCTGACGCTGCCCGCGGTGATCCGCCGCCTCGGCGTGCGGGCCTCCGAGGACTCCGCCGACGCACTGGCCGAGGCGCAGGCGCAGTCCGACGCCGGCCGGGCCGCGGCCGCCCGGCTCGACGAGCTCGACGACGGCGACCCGCTGCACGCGCAGGCGGTCACCGAGCTGCGGCAGCGGATCGAGGCGCGCACCAACGCCGCGTGGGAGCGGCTGGGCGGGCCGGTGCCGGGCGGCGGCGAGACGCCGTCCGCGCGCTACCGGCGGCTGCGCCGGGCCATGCTCGAGGCCGAGCGCGAGGTGTTCGTCCGCCACCGCGACCAGCGGCGCATCGACGACGAGGTGTTCCGGCGGGTGCAGCACGAGCTCGACCTCGAGGAGGTCACGCTGCTGCGGGAGTGACCCCTTCCCGCCTGCGGGGTGCCGGTGGCACGGTGGCACCGGGAGGACGGCGCGGTCCCCCGGGGGAACGTCCTGTCCCGACCACCCGGAGGTCCGCCGTGGTCCCCTCCCCGCACACCCAGCCCAGCGCCGCCCCGGCGCACGTCGGCCCGCCGACGGTGCTCTTCGTGGGCGCGCGCGACGCCGCCACCTCGCAGATGGCCGCCGCGCTGCTCGCCACCCACGCCGCCGGCCGGGTGCACGCGCTGTCGGCCGGCTCGGCGCCCGCCGTCCGCGTCGACCCGGCCGCGGTCGCGGCGATGGCCGAGGTCGGCATCGACCTCACCACCCGCTTCCCCAAGCCGCTGACGGCCGACGCGGTGCTCGTCTCCGACGTGGTGGTCACCCTCGGCGGGGCCCAGCCCTGCCCGGTGCTGCCGGGCACCCGCTACCTCGCCTGGCCGGTCGAGGACCCCTCCAGCCGCGACGTCGCCGGCGTCCGCCCGGTGCGCGACGAGCTCGACCGCCGGGTCCGCGGCCTGCTCACCGAGCTCGGCTGACCGGCCTCACGTCCGGCCGAGGGCGCCCAGCTATTCCGCGCGGGCGGCACGCAGCAGCGCGGGCAGCCGCACGTCGGCGAGCACGTCGGCGCTGCGGACGGCGACCTTGCGGAACGACCGGCCGGTGCCCGCCAGCAGCCCGCCGTCGAGGCCGTCGGCGACCAGCGCGGCGCCGCGGTTGAAGCCGAGGTCGAGGTGCCGGTCGTAGACGTCGAGGCCGTAGCCGACCGTGCGCTGGTGCGGCCACACCACGCGGACGACGTCCGGGTCGGCACCGCGGACCAGCGCGTCGGGGGCCCGCACGAGGTCGGCCGTCGCGGGCGGCAGCGCGGCGAGGAGCGCGTCCCAGGTCTCGTCCACGACCACCCGTCCTGCCCTGGCCCTAGGCTGGCCGGGTCCGTCCCGGCGGCTCCCCGGAGGTCCCCCGTGTGGCTGCGTCTGCTCGGTTTGCTGCTCCTCGTCTGGCTCGTCGTCACCGTCGTCGGGTGGGTGGTGGAGGGGTTGTTCTGGCTGGCCGTGGTCGGCCTGGCGCTGTTCCTGGTGACCGGCGCCCTCGGGGTGCGGGAGCGCACCCGCCGCTGACCGGCGCTCAGCGGGGCGAGCGGCCGCTGAGCACGAACCCGTTGCCGTCGGGGTCGCGGAAGACCGCCTGCCGACCCCATGCCTCGGTGGTCAGCGGCCCCTCGAAGCGCACCCCCGCCGCCGACAGCCGCGCGTGCTCGGCGTCGACGTCGTCCACCTCGAACACCACGCCCTGCAGCGCCCCGGGCGGCATCTGCTCGAACCAGGTGACCAGTGACAGGGACGCCGCCGCGCCGGGCGCCCCGACCTGCACCCAGCGCGCGCCGGGCGCGAACTCGGCGTCGGTGAGCACCTGCAGGCCCACCTGCACGGTCCAGAACCGGACGGCGGCCTCCTGGTCGCTGACGGGGACGGAGACGACGGTGACGTCCACGGGGACCTCCTCGCTCACAGGACCCGTGGAGTCAGTGTCGGGGCGGGCACCGACACTGACGGCCTCCGGGCGTGCCGGTGCCCCGGCCGCACGGGCGCCAGGCCGGGGCACCGGGTCCGGGGCTCAGTGCGCGGCGGCCACCGCGGCCGGCCGGCTCAGCCGCACGCCGGCCGCGGCCGCGACGCTGACCGCGCCGAGCAGGGCCAGCGCGGCGCCCAGGCTGCCGAGGGCCCCGGTGAGCCCGAGGACGACCAGCGGGCAGGCGAACTGGCCGATGAAGACCGCCGAGGTCCAGACCCCGGTGGCCCGGCCCCGCTGTTCGAAGGCCAGTGAGCCCAGCGCCCAGGACAGCATCGAGGGCAGCAGCAGGCCGTTGCCCAGGCCGGTCACCACGGCGGCGACGACGACGGCGGGCACGGAGTCGGCGAACCCGAGACCGAGCAGGCCCACGCCGGAGAGGGCGAACGCCGCCGGGACGGTGACCGCCGGACCGAGCCCCGCCAGCCGGCCGAAGGCGAAGGCGCCGGCCGCGGTGCCCAGGGAGCCGATCGCGCTGATGGCGCCGATGACCCCGGTGGACTCCACGCCGATCGCGTCGAGCGTGAAGGACAGTTCGACGATGAGCACGTAGAACACCAGGCCGCCGACGAGGGTGACCCCGACCGGCAGGCCCAGCTGCGCCCACGGCAGGCGGGGCAGCCGCTCCGACCGCGCGACCGGCGTCGGCTGCCAGACGTACCGTGCGGCGGCCACGGCCAGCGGGAGGCTGACGGCGTAGAGCCAGAACGGGGTCCGCCAGTCCTGGGCGCCCAGCGCGCCTCCGAGGCCGAAGAAGACCGTCGCCGAGACGGTGGTGAACACGACCTGCAGGCCGAAGTAGCGCTCACGCGCCGGACCGGAGAAGTAGTCGGCGAGCAGCGTGGTGCAGCAGGTCATGATCGCGGCCTCGGTGAGGCCGACGAACACCCGGCTGACCACGATCAGCTGCAGCGAGTCCAGCCACAGCGGCGCGGTGCCGGCGAGGGCGTAGGCGACCAGGGAGCCGACGAGCAGCCGCTTGCGGCCCACCCGGTCGACGATGCGGCCGGCGACCACCGCGGTCAGGCCGATGACCAGCGCGGGCGCGGTGAGCACCACCGGGGTGAGCGTCTCCACGCCGGGGGTGCCGGCGAAGGCGTCCTGGATGCGCGGCAGGACCGGAGCCAGCAGCACGGCGCCGAGCACGCCGAGGCAGCTGGAGAGCAGGAGCACGAGGGCCTGCGCGCGGCCGGCGGGGCGGCCGGTGGCGGGGTCGACGGCCACCTCGTCGGGAAGGGGTGCGGCGTCGCGGACTGACACGGGCGTCTCCGGGAGGACAGGCGCCGGTCCCGGTGACCGGCATCACTGACCGGCGAGTGTCAGGACAGCGGACGCGGAGCGGAAATCACTTCTCCCGGGGTGCGGTATCACCCAGGTCGATACCCGTCCGGGCACCCGGCGAGACGGCCAGCTCGGCGGCCCGGGAGACCAGGTCGCGCAGGTACCGGTGCTCGGGGTCGTCATCGAAGACCGGGTGCCACCACATCGCCTCGACCAGCGGGCCGGCCTCGAACGGCGGCGGCAGCGCCCGGATGCCGGAGCCGAGGGGCAGCAGGTCGACCAGCCGGCGCTGCAGCAGCGCGACGCGGTCGCTGCCGGCGACCAGCGCCGGCACGGTTAGGAAGCTCTCGTTGACCACCTGCACGCGCGGCTCGATGCCCAGCTGGCGCATCTGCCGGGCGGCCGGCGTCGAGGCGGTCTGACCGTGGTAGGTGGCCACCCAGGGCAGCTCCTCGAGGTCCTCGACGGTCAGCCCGCGGTCGACCACGGGGTTGTCCGCGGCCACCACGCAGACCCACTCGTCGCGGTAGAGGTCGCGGTGGGACAGGTCGGCGACGAAGCCGTGTGGCAGCAGCAGGAGGTCGGTGGCCAGCAGCACCTGGTGCGCGCTGTCGACGACCGCCGGCGAGTGGGGGGTCAGCCGCAGCCGGGTGCGCGGCGCCTCCTCGGCGAGCAGCCCGGCGATGGTGTCGCCGAGGACGACCACCACGTAGTCGCTGACCAGCACGGAGAACTCGCGGGTCGAGGACGCCGGGTCGAAGCCGGGCTGGGCGGTGAACACCCGCTCGACGCCGGACAGCGCCACGCGCACCAGCTCGCGCAGCTGCACGGCCAGCGGCGTGAGCCGGTAGTCGTTGCCGACGCGGGTGAGCAGCTCGTCACCGAAGTGCCGGCGCAGCCGGGCCAGCGAGGCCGACAGCGCCGGCTGGGACAGCCCCATCTGGGCGGCGGCGCGGGTGACGCTGCGCTGGGTCAGCAGGGCGTCGAGGGACACGAGCAGGTTGAGGTCCAGGCTCGCGAGGTTCACGGTCGGCACGGTATCGGCGCTGTCTATGACCCCCATCAGACATCTCGTCTTCCCCCCCTCGCCGGGGTGACCGACCGTGGTCCGCGTTCCGACGAGAGGACGCAACCGTGCCCGACCGCACCTGGCTCGACGCCGCAGAGCTCGACCGCACCGACCCCGAGGGGGCGATCGCGGCGGCGGCGGAGCGCTGCTCCAACTGGGGCCGGTGGGGCGCCGACGACGTCCTGGGGACGCTGAACTTCCTCACCGCGGACAAGCGGGTCGAGGCCGCGCGACTGGTGCGCCGCGGCGTGGCGTTCTCGCTGTCGCAGCGCTTCGACGCCGACGGGCCGCAGAAGGGGTGGCGGCGGCGGACCAACCCGGTGCACACCATGCTCGACACCGGCACCGACGCCGAGCGTGGCGTGCAGGGCTTCCCGCACGGCATCGGCGGCGCCGACGACGTGATCACGATGCCGCTGCAGGCTTCCACCCAGTGGGACGGCCTGGGCCACATCTTCGACCACGGCGACGCCTGGAACGGCCGCCGCGCGGGCGACGTCGTCACCAGCCTCGGCGACGCCGTCACGGGCATCGAGACCGTCGCCGACCGCATCGCCGGCCGCGGCGTGCTGCTCGACGTCGGCCGGGCGCTGGGCACCGACGGCGAGCTGCCCGACGGGTTCGCCATCACGCCGGCGCACCTCGAGGCCACCATCGCCGCCCAGGGCGAGAGCGCTCGCGTCGGCCGCGGTGACCTGCTGCTGGTGCGCACCGGCCAGCTGGCCCGCGTCCGCCGCTCGGTCGCCGCGGGCACCGGGTGGGGCGACTACGCCGGAGGCCCGGCGCCCGGCCTGAGCTTCACCAGCGCCGACTGGCTGCACGCCACCGAGATCGCCGGCGTCGCCACCGACACGTGGGGCTTCGAGGTGCGGCCCAACGAGTTCGACATGGCCTTCCAGCCGCTGCACCAGGTGGCCATCCCGCACACCGGCCTGTTCCTCGGCGAGCTGTGGGACCTCGACGCGCTCGCGGCCGACTGCGCCGCCGACGGCGTGTGGGAGTTCTCCCTGACCGCCGCCCCCCTGCCCGTGACCGGCGCCGTCGGTGCCCCGGTCAACCCGATCGCCGTCAAGTAGGAGCCGACATGCCCGCCGTCAGCAGCGTGCTCGTGGTCGGGGCCGGCCTCGCCGGTGCCGCCACCGCCATCCGCCTGGCCGAGGCCGGCGTCGCCGTCGACCTGGTCGAGATCAGGCCCGACACCGCCGCCCTCGGCTCGGGCATCACCCTGCAGGGCAACGCGCTGCGCGAGCTGCGCACGCTCGGCGTCTGGGACGAGGTGGCGGCCGCGGGCTACGCCTTCGACGTCACCGGCATCCGGGCGCCGGACCCGGCCGGCACCGTCGTCGCCGAGATCCCCGACGCGCGCACCGGCGGCCCGGACCTGCCCGCCGTCATGGGCATGCCCCGGCCCGAGCTGGCGCGCATCCTCACCGAGCGCGCCGCCGAGGTGGGCGTGAAGGTGCGCTGCGGGACGACGCACACCGCGCTGGCGCAGGACGACGACGGCGTCGACGTCACCTTCGCCGACGGCTCGACCGGCCGCTACGACCTCGTCGTCGGCGCCGACGGGCTGCGCTCGTGGACCCGCCGCGCCATCGGCGTCGAGCTGGAGACCCGGCCGGTGGGAATGGGCATCTGGCGGGCGTTCGGCCCGCGGCCGGCGAGCGTCACCCGCACCGACCTCTACTACGGCGGGCCGTCGTTCATCGCCGGCTACTGCCCCACCGGCGAGGACAGCCTCTACGCCTACGTCGTCGAGCCGGCGCAGGACCGCTCCACGCTGACGCCGGAGGAGCAGCTGGCCACGATGAGGGAGCTCGCCGCGGCCTACCACGGGCCGTGGGACGAGATCCGCGAGCAGCTCACCGACCCGTCCCGGGTGAACTACACCTGGTTCGAGACGCACGTGCTGCCCGCGCCGTGGAACCGCGGCCGCGTCGTGCTGATCGGCGACGCCGCGCACACGTGCCCACCCACCATCGCCCAGGGCGGGGCGATGGCCCTCGAGGACGCCTACGCCCTGACCGACCTGCTGCTCACCCGCAGCGCGCTCGACCAGGACCTGTGGGACGCCTTCCACGCCCGCCGGTTCGAGCGGGCGAAGACCGTCGTCGACGCCTCCAACCAGCTCGCCCGGTGGCAGCTCGACCACGTGCAGGGCGACATCCCGGGGCTCATGCGCTCCATCGCCCAGCTCGTCGCCCAGCCCGCCTGAACGGAGGAGGATCCCCATGACCCGGCGCCTGATCACCCACCTGCGGCACGTCGACCTGGCCGTGCCCGACCTGCGCACCCAGCAGGACTTCTTCACCACCACCTGGGGCCTCACGGTCGAGCACAGCGACTCCGGCCTGACCTTCCTCGCCGCGGAGGGCTCCCCCGAGCAGTACGTCGTCCGGCTGCGCGAGTCCGCCGACAAGCGCATCGACCTGATCAGCTTCGGCGCGAAGGACCGGGCCGACGTCGACACCCTCGCCGGCGACCTGGCCCGGGACGGCGTCCAGCTGGTGCACGAGCCGACCGACCTGCAGACCCCCGGCGGCGGCTACGGCTTCCGCTTCTTCGACAACGAGGGCCGCACGATCGAGGTCAGCTCCGACGTCGCGGTGCGGCAGCACCGGGCCATCGAGGCAGGCGAGTCGATCCCGGTGCGCCTGTCCCACGTGGTCGTCAACTCCGCCGACCCCGAGGGCACGGTCGCCTTCTACGACAAGCACCTGTCCTTCGCGCTGTCGGACACGCTCGTGCACCCGCGGATGGGCTCGATGATGTGGTTCCTGCGGACCAACGCCTGGCACCACTCCATGGCGATCGCCCGCGGGCCGCACGCCTCGCTGCACCACGCCAGCTTCGAGCTGCGCGGCATCGACGAGTACATGCGCGGCACCGGCCGCCTGCTGCGCCAGGGCGTGGAGAAGATCTGGGGGCCGGGCCGGCACCTGGCCGGCAACAACACCTTCTCCTACTTCCTCGACCCGCACGGCAACACCGTCGAGTACACGACCGAGCTCGAGACGGTCGACGAGGACACCTGGCACCCGCACCTCTACGACTTCAGCAACCCCGAGGTCTCCGACCAGTGGGGCACGGCGAACGCGATGAACGAGTTCGTCGCCAGGAAGTCCTTCAACGACCCGGACAAGGGCCTGTTCGTGGCCCCGCCGGTCTGATGCGCTTCGCCACCTGGTCCTCCGGGGGCACCGTGCGGGGCGGCGTCGTCAGTGACGCCGGGCTGCACGCCCTGCCGGAGGGGACGACCGTGCTCGACGTCGTGCGCGCGGGCCTGCCCGCCGCGCTCGAGGTCGGGTCCGAGGCGCTGCGGGGCCCGGCCGTGCCGGTGGACTCGGTGCGGCTGCTGCCGCCGCTGCAGGCGCCGACGGTGCGTGACTTCGTCGCGTTCGAGGAACACGTCGAGGGTGTGCGCAAGGCCGTCGACGGCGTCACCGGCGTGGTCGACGAGTGGTACCAGGCGCCCACGTTCTACTTCACCAACCCCTACGCGCTCGTCGGCGCGCACGACGACGTCGCGGTGCCGCCGGGATCGCAGCGGTTCGACTTCGAGATCGAGGTCGGCGTCGTGGTCGGCCGCGACGGCGCCTCCCTGACGCCGGAGGAGGCCCGCGGGCACGTCTTCGGCTACACGGTGCTCAACGACTGGTCGGCCCGCGACCTGCAGGCTCGCGAGATGCGGGTCAACCTCGGCCCGGCCAAGGGCAAGGACTCCGCGACGACGCTGGGCCCCTGGCTGGTGACCGCCGACGAACTGGAGCCGTACCGCGACGGCGAGGGCTTCCTGGCCCTGGAGATGCGGGTGTCGGTCAACGGGGAGGAGATCGGCCAGGACCTGCTGTCCAACATGGGCTGGCCCTTCGAGGAGCTCATCGCCTACGCCTCCCGCGGCACGGAGGTGCGCGCCGGCGACGTGCTCGGCTCGGGCACCTGCGGCAACGGCGGCTGCCTGGCCGAGCTGTGGGGCACCCGCGGCGAGGCCGCTCCCCCGCCACTGCGGCCCGGCGACGTCGTGGAGATGACCGTCGAGGGCATCGGCACGATCCGCAACCGCGTCGTGGAGGGCGTCGAGCTGCCGCCCGTCCGACCGGCCCGGCCCCGTCCCCGCGCGCGCACGCGCACCGCCTGAGAGGACCCCCGTGTTCGAGTACTTCCCCACCGGCCCCTACACCTGGAACCTCGGCGTGGTCGCCACGCTGAACTCCGGCGGGCTGATCGACGAGGTCGACCGCGCCTGCCGGCCGATCAAGGACGCCGCGAACGCCGGCGAGGACGCCGGGACGCCGGACTTCCTGCGCGCCTGGACCGCGCTGACCGACCAGCTCGTCGGCCAGGCCGAGGAGGCGGAGAAGGCGGGGCACGTGCGCACCGCCGGGCAGCTGTGGTCCCGCGCGAGCAACTATCTCGCGCAGGCCGAGCGGATGCTCGCCTCCTCCGACCCGAACCGGGTGCCCACCTACCGGCGGATGCTGGAGATCGCGCAGAAGGCGTTCGAGACGCACAGCCCCCGCGTCTCCCGGGTGGAGGTCCCCTACGAGGGGACGACGCTGCCGGCCTACTTCAGCCAGGCCCCGGCCGCCGACGACGGCCCGGTGCCGGTCGTCGTTCTGGTCAACGGGCTGGACTCCACCAAGGAGCACATGTACGCGTCGGACCACTGGGCGGAGCTGGCCGCCCGCGGCATCTCCTGCCTGATGCTCGACCAGCCCGGCACCGGCGAGGCGCTGCGGCTGCAGGGGCTGACCGCCCGGGTGGACACCGAGGCGTGGGGCGCCGCCGCCGTCGACTTCCTGTCCGCCCGGTCCGACGTCGACGCGTCGCGGATCGGGATCGTCGGCTGGTCGCTCGGCGGCTACTACGCCCCGCGGGCGGCGGCGTTCGAGAAGCGGTTCGCGCTGTGCGTGGCGTGGGGCGCCAACCACGACTGGGGTGCGGTGCAGCGCCGCCGCCGGCAGCGCGAGGGCGAGCGCCCGGTGCCGCACTACTGGGAGCACGTGCTGTGGGTGTGGGGGCACACCGACCTCGACGCGTTCATCGAGTTCGCCGACCAGGTCAACCTCGAGGGCGTCGTCGAGCAGATCACCGTGCCGTTCCTGGTCGCGCACGGCGCCGACGACCGGCAGATCCCGCTGGAGATGGCGCACCGCTCCTACGACCAGGCGGTCAACTCGCCCAAGCGGGAGCTGCGGGTGTTCACGCCGGAGGAGGGCGCCACCGAGCACATCGGCCTGGACCACCTGCCGTACGTGAGCACCTTCGTGGCCGACTGGGTCGCCGACACCTTCGCCGAGCTGGCCGCGCAGCGCGGTTGACCGCCGGGTGTCGACCTGCTGCGGTCCCCGGCCTCAGCAGGGCGCAGCAGGTCGGCACCAGGCGCTCACCAGAGCTCGATGGAGCGGGTGAACACCCCCGCCAGGTCGTCCTCGGTGACGTCGCGCGGGCAGGTGGCCAGCAGCCGCTGCTGCTTCATCGCGCCCTCGACCAGCGACGGCACGTCGCCCTCCCCGAACCCGACGGCGCCGATCCCGTTGGGGATGTCGATGTCGCGCATGAGGTCGGTCAGCACCGTGGGCAGGAACTCGGCGGGCTCGTCGGGGGTGCCGGCGTTGGGCGCGAGGAGCGACGCGGCGCGCAGGTGCCGCTCGGGCGCGGCCTCGAAGGTGAACCGGAAGGCCTCCGGCGCGGTCAGCGCCACCGACATCCCGTGCGGCACCATCGCGTGGTCGGCCGGGTAGTCCTTCGGGTGGAAGTCGCGCACCTGACCGGCGATCGGGTAGGCGTTGGCGTGCGGCACGTGCACGCCGGCGTTGCCGAAGCCCATGCCCGCGAAGGTGGCCGCCATCGCCATGTCCGCGCGGGCCTGCCGGTCGTCGCCGTGGCGCACCGCCCGCCGGAAGGAGCCGGCGAGCAGGGTGAGCGCCTTCTCCGACCACATGTCCGAGATCGGGTTGGACCCGCAGTAGGGCACCCGCTGCTCCGGGGCCTTGCGGTCGTAGGTGGTGTACCAGCGGGCGGTGTAGCTCTCCAGCGCGTGGCAGAGGATGTCCATGCCGGAGGCCGCGGTCACCCCGGCCGGCTGGGTGAGCGTCAGCTCGGGGTCGATGACGGCGAGGGTGGGCCGCAGCCACGGGTGGCTGATGCCGGACTTCACCTTCTGCGCGAGCACGTCGAGCACGCAGATGGTGGTGCTCTCCGAGCCGGTGCCCGTCGTCGTCGGGACGGCGACCAGTGGCTTGAGCTGGTGCTCCGGGGCCCGCCCCTTCCCCACCGGCACGTTGACGTAGTCCATGAGCTCGCCGGGGTTGGTGCTGAGCAGGTCGATCGCCTTGGCCGTGTCGATGCTCGACCCGCCGCCGACGGCGACGAAGGCGTCCCACGGCCCCGACGAGCGGGCCTCCTCGACCGCCGCGGCCAGGCTGGCGTCGGTGGGCTCGACGTGCGAGCCGTCGTAGACGTGCGCCTCGATGTCGAACCGGGCCATCTGGTCGGCCACCCGCTGCGGCAGCCCGGTGGCCGCCACCCCCGGGTCGGTCACCACGAGGACCCGCCGGACGCCGAACCGGCTCAGGTCGTAGCCGATCTCGTCGGAGGCGCCGCTGCCGAACTTCAGCTGCGGCGCTCCGTAGGTGAAGACGGACTCGGACGTCGGGTTGCTCATGGCGGGTCCTCCCCGGGGCGCGGTACCGGTCGCGGGCAGCGTCGCACGCCGCGGGGACCCGGGCCACGCCTCAGCCGAGCAGCGGCCGCAGGTTCTCCGTCCACACGTCCCAGCCGAGCCGGGCGATCAGCGCGGTCACCACGACGAGGAAGACCCCGCGGACGAAGCCGGTGCCGCGGCTGGTGGCCGTGCGCGAGCCCAGGTAGCCGCCGAGGGTGTTGGCCGCGGCCAGCAGGAGCCCCAGGCCCCACACGACCGACCCGTGCGGCACGAAGAACCCCAGCGCGCCGAGGTTGGTGGCGACGTTGACGATCTTCGCCTTGGCGCTGGCGGACAGGAAGTCGTAGCCGAGCAGCGCGACGAGGGAGAACACCAGGAAGGAGCCGGTGCCGGGGCCGAGGACGCCGTCGTAGAAGCCGATGACCGCGCCGACGCTGAGCGCGGTGCCGTGGTGCCGGCGGCCGGTGTGGCGCAGCGCGGTCACCTCGCCGAGCGCCGGGCGGAACGCGGTGAACAGCGCGATGCCCACCAGCGCGACGACGATCACCGGCTTGAACACCGCGGCCGGCAGCAGCGCCGCCACCGACGCGCCGCCGAAGGACGCCACCAGGGCGACGCCGGCCATCGGCAGCGCGGTGCGCAGGTCGGGGCGCACCCGCCGCTGGTAGGTGATGGCGCTCGTCGTGGTGCCGAACACCGAGGCCAGCTTGTTCGTGGCCAGCGCCTGCACCGGGGACAGGCCCGGGACCAGCAGCAGCGCGGGTAGCTGCAGCAGGCCGCCGCCCCCGACGACGGCGTCCACCCAGCCGGCGGCCAGCGCCGCGACGAGCACGGACGCGAGCACCCACGGCGTCAGCCCGTCGGGGAGGAGGACGTCGCTCACGGGGTGCCAGCCTCCCCCAGCCCCGGCCGAGCGGAACGCCGGGGTCCGGCGTTGCGGCCGGTGGCCGGCGGCGGTGGGATGACCCATGGCGCGCGCACGGGCCGACGGGCCGGCGGCCAGCGAGGCCGACTCCCCGCACCGGATACCGCTGCGGGACTGGGGGCCCGTCCTCCGCCGCGTCCTCCGGCACGCGCTCAGCGACCGGCTCATGGTGCAGGCGGCGGGGGTGGCCTTCTTCGCCGTCCTGTCCGTCGCGCCGGTGCTGGTGACCGCCGTGTCGGTCTACGGCGCGGTGAACACCCCGGAGGACGCCCTCCGACAGCTGTCCGGCGTGGCCGGCATGCTCCCCGAGGACCTGCGGTCGGTGGTCGCCGACCAACTGGTCACGGTCACCACCGCCTCCGGGCAGGTGCTCACCTTCCGCGGCCTCACCGGCCTGGCCGCGGCGCTCTACACCGCCACGACCGCGATGACCTACCTGATCGACGGGCTGACGCTGGCCTACCACGAGGAGGAGACCCGCGGGTTCCTCCGGCGCAGCGCCCTCGCCCTCGCCCTCGTCCTCGGCGGCGCGGTCCTGCTGGCCGCCGTGTTCACCGTGGCCGGGGTCGTCCCGGGCGTCGTCGACGGGGCACCCGGCGCGGTCCGGGCCGCCGTCCCGGTGCTGGCCTGGGTCGCGGCCGCGGCGCTGATGACCGGGGTGCTCGCCGTCCTCTACCGCCTCGGGCCCGACCGGAAGCAGGCCCGCTGGCGGTGGACCAGCCCCGGCTCGATCGCGGTCACCGCGCTGTGGCTGCTCACCACGGTCGGCTTCTTCGCCTACGTCAGCAGCCTGGGCAGCTACGCGGCGACCTACGGCTCGCTGGCCGGCGTGGCGATCAGCATGTTCTGGCTGTGGGTGACCGTCTTCCTGGTGTTCCTGGGCGCGGCGGTCAACGCCGAGGCCGAGCGGCAGACGGCGCGCGACTCGACCGTCGGCCCCGAGCGCCCGCTGGGCGAGCGGGGCGCGGTCGTCGCCGACAGCGTGCCGCCCTACCCCAGTGAGCGCTGACGGCGGCCCCGCTCAGGCCACCTGTCTCGGGCCACCTGTCTCAGGCCACCTGGAACGAGCGCCTGGCCAGGCCGATGAAGAAGCCGTCGACCGTGGTGGTGACGCCGGCGGTCGGGTCGGTCGCCGCGCCGAGGGTGACGAACAGCGGCGTGAAGTGCTCGACCGTCGGGTGGGCGTAGCGCAGTCCGGGCGCCCGCAGCCGGAACCGGGACAGCTCCTCGACGTCGCCACGGCCGAGCGCGTCGGCGGCCCAGGCGTCGAAGTCCGCCGACCAGTCCGGCACGGCGCCGCCGAGCATCTCGCGCGTCAGGTACGGCAGCCCGTGGGTCATGAAGCCCGACCCGACGACGAGCACGCCCTGCTCGCGCAGCGGGCGCAGCCGCTCGCCGAGGGCCAGCAGCGTGGCGGTGTCGTGGGTGGGCAGGCTCAGCTGCAGCACCGGGACGTCGGCCTCGGGGTACATGACCTTCAGCGGCACCCAGGCGCCGTGGTCGAGGCCGCGGCTGCGGTGCTCGTGCACGTGCGCGGTCCCCGGCAGCACGGCCAGCAGCTGCCGAGCCAGGCCGGACGCCTCCGGGGTGTCGTAGCGCATCGCGGAGTACATCGGGTCGAAGCCACCGAAGTCGTAGACCAGCCCGGTCGGCGCGGTGCTGGTGACACCGAGCGAGTCCGACTCCCAGTGCGCGCTGACGATCAGCACCGCGCGCGGCCGGGGCAGCGCGCGGGCCCAGGCGGCCAGCTGCCGCATCCACGGCGTGTCCTCGAACAGCGGCGGGGCGCCGTGGGAGAGGTAGAGGGCGGGCAGCGGGCCGTCGTCCGGCGTCCAGGACCGGTGCGGTCCGAGGCCGGCGACGTGCCGCAGGTGCGCGGCGAAGGGGTGGCGGGGGTCGATGCGCGCGTCGGCGACGGCGGTGGGGTGCACGGGGTCTCCCGGGGTCAGCCGGCCAGCGGCAGGTCGAGGGTGTGGGCGGTGTGGTCGCGCTGACGGCCAGGTAGCGGGCGTTGGCGGCCGAGAGGTGGACGCCGGTGGGCACCCGCTCGGTCACCGCGACGCCGAGCAGCTCGAGCTGGGCGGCCTTGTCGGGGTTGTTCGACAGCAGCCGCACCCGGTCGGCGCCCAGCGCGGTCAGCATCTGCGCGGCGGCGGTGTAGTCGCGCTCGTCCTCGCCGCGGCCGAGGGCCAGGTTGGCCTGGTAGGTGTCGAGGCCGGCGTCCTGGAGGGCGTAGGCGTCGAGCTTGGCGTACAGGCCGATGCCGCGGCCCTCCTGGCGCAGGTACAGCAGGACGCCGCCGGCGTCGGTGATGAGCTCGGCCGCCTCGCGCAGCTGCGGCCCGCAGTCGCACCGCTGGCTGCCGAGCACGTCGCCGGTCAGGCACTCGCTGTGCGGGCGCACCAGCGGCGCCTCGCCGCCGGCCGCGCCACGGTCGACCGCGCCGCGCCAGTCGCCCAGCCCGAGGGCCAGGTGCTCCCTGCCGTCGGCCAGGCCGGCGAAGGTGAACACCTCGGCGGTCGTGCCGTACCCGTCGGCGAAGCGCAGCGGGACGGTCACCCGGGTGCGGACGGTCGCAGGCGCCGGGGAGGCGGACACCGGTTCCGCGCCGAGGGGGAGGGTCATGCCGGCCTCCAGATCACTTGTACCTACAAGTGAGGACTGTAGCCCACAGAGGTTGAAGCTACAAGTACTCGGGTGGGACGATGCCGGTGTGGAACCGCGGTGGCTCAGCGAGGACGAGATGGCGGCGTGGCGGCGGCTGGTCGCCGTCGTCGAGCTGCTGCCCGGCGTCCTCGACGGCCAGCTGCGCCGCGACGCGCAGCTGACCCACTTCGACTACCACGTGCTCGCGGTGCTGTCCGAGGCGCCGCACCGGGTGCTCCGGATGACCGACCTGGCCGCGCGCACCAACGCCACGCTCCCCCGGCTCTCCCACGTCGTCCGCCGGCTGGAGGAGCGCGGGCTGGTCGAGCGGGCGCCCTGTCCCTCCGACGGCCGGGCCACGAACGCGCGGCTCACCGAGGCGGGCTGGGCGAAGGTGCGCGAGACCGCGCCCGGCCACGTCGCCACGGTCCGCGAGCACGTGGTCGACGCGCTCACCCAAGAGCAGGTCACCCAGCTCGCCGGCATCGCCGACGCCCTGCTGCGGCGGCTGGATCCTGACGGCCGGCTGACCGGGGCGCTGGACCGGGCCGGCCCCGGCTAGGGCCTGTCCTGCGGATCTTCGCGGAGCCAGAGGACGACGGCGGCGAGGACGAGCAGAGCCCGGTAGTAGGCAGCTCGTTTGGCGTAGCGAGTGGCCAGGGCACGGAACTGCTTGAGCCGGGCGAAGCAGCGCTCGATGACGTTGCGCCGGGCATAGACCGCCCGGTCGCAGTTCGGTGGGCGGCCGCCGGTGGAGCCCTTGGCCCGGCGGTGGGCGAGCTGGTCGCTGCGCTCCGGGCAGGTGAAGCGGATGTGCCGGGCGCGCAGCGCCGCGCGAGTGGAGGGATGGGAGTAGGCCCGGTCGGCCAGCACCCGCTCCGGCCGGCGGCGCGGGCCGCCGGGACCGCGACGAGCCACCCTCACCTGCTCCAGCAGCGGCAGCAGCTGCGGATTGTCGCCGGCCTGCCCGGCGGTGAGCAGCACGGCCATCGGCAGGCCGCGCCCGTCGACGGCCAGGTGCAGCTTGGTGGTCAGTCCACCGCGGGAGCGGCCGAGGGCTTCGCCGTCGACGGCGAGGACCTCGACCGGAGCGCTGCAGCCCCCTTTTTCCGCGCTCCGGCGGCGTGCTGATGAGCGCGCACGGAGCTGGAGTCGACGCTGAAGGTCCACTGCACCGCGCCGACCGCGTCGTCCTTGATCACCACCTCGGTGAGGATCCGGTCCCAGGTGCCATCGGCGGTCCACTTGCGCAGTCGCTCGTGCGCGGTCTTCCACGGCCCGTAGCGCTCGGGCAGGTCCCGCCACGGCACGCCGGTCTCGGCCTGCCACAGAATCGCGTTGATCACCTGCCGGTGATCCCGCCACCGCCCGCCCCGACGCCCCGTGGCAGGCAGCAGCGGCTCGATCCGCGCCCAGGCTGCATCGGTGAGTTCATGCCGGCCGACCATGAGTCAGCCTGACCCACACCGACGAAAGATCGCCAGGACAGGCCCTAGTCCGTCGTCGAGCGCACCAGGCGGCGGACGCCGGCCAGCCACCGCTCCGGGTCGGCGGCCTTCTGCGCCCAGTAGGTGGCCACCTCGGGGTGCGGGAGGATCAGGAACCGCTCGTCGGCGAGTCCCTCGACCACCGACTGCGCGACGTCCTCGGGCGTGATCACCCGCCCGGAGGCGGCGACGACGGCGGCCGCCGACCGGCCCTGCTCCAGCGGGTCCATCAGCAGCGGCGTGCTCACCCCGAGCGGGCAGACACAGCTGACGCCGATGCCGCGGTCGCCGTAGGTGACCGCCAGCCACTCGGCCAGCGCCACCGCGCCGTGCTTGGTCACCGAGTAGGGCGCGTCCCCGGGCGTGGTGAGCAGGCCGGCGGCCGAGGCGACGTTGAGCAGGTACCCCGAGCCGCGCTCCAGCATTGACGGCAGCACTGCACGGGCGGCGTACACGTGGGCGAGCACGTTGACCGCGAACACCTGCTCCCACACCGCGGTCGCCGCCTCCAGGCCCTCTCCGGAGAACACACCGGCGTTGGAGCAGAACAGGTCGACCCGGCCGTGGGCGGCCACCGTCCGCTCCGCCAGCGCGGCGACGGCGGCCTCGTCGGTGACGTCGGTGGTGTCGGCGGTGCCGCCGACCTCACCGGCGACGCGTTCGGCGGCCGCGCCGTCGCGGTCGCTGACCACGACGGCGGCGGCTCCCTCGGCGGCGGCGCGCCGGGCCAGCGCGGCACCGATCCCGCTCCCGGCCCCGGTGACGACGACGACGGCGTCCTGCAGCTGCATGCCCGTGTCCTACCCCGGTCCCCGGCCCACCGCGCGACGACGGTCCGGAGCGGCGTCCGCGGCCGGGGCGTCGGCACCGGCAGGATGCGCTCCGGTCCGTCCCGCAGCCGCGCGGGACGGCTGACCCCCCGGGGGGACCCGTGCAGCCCAGGTGGTGGCCGGCCGTGGTGTCGGTGCTCGCGATCGCCGCCCTGCCGGGCTGCACGGCGGACGACGCCGCCGGCCGGGCCGCGCCGGGCAGCGTCCCGGCGACCTCGACCTCCGCGCCCCCGCCCTCCGCCATGGCACCGCCCCCGGCTCCGGCGCCGACGGAGCCGGTCCCCGTCGCCCGCGACGCGGGGTACGCCGACGCAGTGGCCAGCTTCGGCGAGGCGCAGGTGCAGCAGGCGGTGACCGACCACGCCCGGATCGCCCGGATCGCGCTCGCCGACTGTCACCGCTGGACCACCGGCCGGACCGACCCCGCCCTCACCGGCCTGCTCGACCCGGCGCTGCTCAACCGCGTCGAGGAGGAGCTGCGCCGCCCGCCGGGGTCCGTGCCGTCCCTGCTGTCGCACCTGCCCGACGACGACGGCAACGGGCACGACCTCGCCGCGGCCGTCCGCACCGGCTGCGACGGCAGCGGCCCCCTGCGCTACGACACCGGCGGCGTCCCCAACGCGGTGCACGTCGACCGCAGCGACGGTGGGCCCCGCCTCGTGCAGGTCGCCTCGTACGCGGTGACGGTGACCTTCGGCGGCACCGTCGTCGGCGCCGGGCAGGACTGGGTGCTCACCTCGACCCCGACCGCGAGCGGGTGGCGGCTCACCGACGCCGCGGCCACCGCGCAGGTCAACTGGTTCCCCGCCTGAGTCGGTCGACCGGGCGGCGCGGGAACGGAGCCGTCCGCGACGGGTCGTGTGCGTCACGAGGGGCAGGGGTAGTGCGCCGCCGAGTCGCACACCACCGAGATCGAGGAGACCCCGTGACCGTTCCCGACACGACCACCCGCGACGCCGCCACCGGTCAGCGCGACATCAAGTCGCACGAGACCACCAGCTTCGCCGACCTCGGCAAGGAGATGTGGTCCTACCTGACGGGGAAGGGCGCGGCGATCAACTACGAGTTCGTCGACATGACCGTCGAGGTGCCGCGCGAGACCGGCCCGCAGGCGCCGCGGGCCACCTGGAAGCTCAACGGCACACTGCGCATCACCACCGCCGAGAACGCCAGCCGGGGATGACGCCGGAGGGCGAGCGCGCCCTCGAGGTCACCGCCGACCTCTCCGTGGAGGTCGACGGCGTCCCCGTGCGGGTGCAGGCCTCGGGGTCGGAGATCGCGGTGACCTCCGCCGACGTCCGGCGGCTGTTCGCCGCGGTGCGCGTGGCCGGCGGCGCGGCGACCCAGGGGTCGCCCGGCCGGGCCGACCTCGCCCGGGTGGCCGACACCCTGGCCGACCACGGCCTGACCGCGCGGCTGGACGGACCCGCCGGGCGGGTGCTGTCGCTGGGTGCCGACGTCGACTCGGCCGCCGGCTCCGCTCTGGTCGGTACCCGGCACGCGCGGCTGCACCCGGCCGGGACGCTGCGCAGCAGCGGACCGGCCGGCGTCCTGGCCGCGGCGGCACTGCTCGTGGGGGTCGCCGTCCTGGCCCGCCGCCGGGGCCGCTGACCCCGTCCCACCGGCCGCCGTCCCTCCTGCGGGACGGCGGCCGGTGCGCGCTCAGGCGGTGCGCGCCCCCTGCCACAGGTCGACGCCGGCATCGACGGCGTGCCGGTCGATGCGGGCGAGCTCGTCGTCGGTGAAGTCCAGCCGGTCGAGCGCGGCCACGTTCTGCTCGAGCTGGCCGACGCTGCTCGCGCCGATGAGCACGCTGGTCACCCGCCGGTCGCGCAGCGCCCAGGCCAGCGCCATCTGGGCGAGCGACTGCCCGCGCTCCTGCGCGAGGTCGTTCAGGGCCCGCACGCGCTCGAGCGCCTCGTCGGTGAGCAGGTCGGTCGACAGCGACTTGCCCTGGCTGGCGCGCGAGCCCTCGGGGACGCCGCCGAGGTACTTGTCGGTGAGCATCCCCTGCGCCAGCGGGGAGAAGGCGATGCAGCCGGCGCCGACCTCGGCGAGGGTGTCGAGCAGGCCCTCGGTCTCGATCCAGCGATTGAGCATCGAGTAGCTGGGCTGGTGGATGAGCAGCGGCGTGCCGAGGTCGGCCAGGATCGCCGCGGCCCGGGCGGTGTCCTGCGGCGAGTACGACGAGATGCCGGCGTAGAGCGCCCTGCCCGACCGGACGGCGGTGTCCAGCGCCCCCATCGTCTCCTCGAGCGGCGTCGTCGGGTCGGGCCGGTGGGAGTAGAAGACGTCGACGTAGTCCAGGCCCATCCGGCGCAGCGACTGGTCGAGGCTGGCCAGCACGTACTTCCGCGAGCCGCCGCCCTGGCCGTAGGGGCCGGGCCACATGTCCCACCCGGCCTTGGTCGAGAGCACCAGCTCGTCGCGGTAGGGGCGGAAGTCGTCGCGCAGGTGGCGGCCGAAGTTGGTCTCGGCCGAGCCGTAGGGCGGGCCGTAGTTGTTGGCCAGGTCGAAGTGGGTGATGCCGAGGTCGAAGGCCCGCCGCAGCACGGCGCGCTGGCGCTCCATCGGGACGTCGTCGCCGAAGTTGTGCCACAGCCCGAGGCTGATCACCGGCAGGTCCAGGCCGCTGCGCCCGGTGCGGCGGTAGGTCATGGTCTCGTAGCGGTTCTCCGCAGCGGTGTGGGTCATGGCGCTGTCCTGCCCCCGCCCCCGCTCGGGGAACCGCGGCGGTCGTCGTCACCGGGGGCGATCCGGGGCTCGGCGTGGGATCGAGCTCAACGGCCTGCACGCGGTGGTGCTCGACGTCGGGTGACCGTCCTCCCCGGCGGCCGGCCTGACGCCGGTCAGAGGTCGAGCAGCATGACGTCGGAGTCGCCCGACCGGCCGACGACGACGAAGCCGGCCCGCTCATAGAGGACACGGGCGCGGTTGCCGTCCTCGACGCTCAGCGACAGCGCACGGGTGCCTCGCGCCCGGGCGCGCGTGACGAGACCGTCGAGCAGGGCCGTCCCGGTGCCCTGCCCCCGCCGGGCGGGCACCACGCCCATCGAGACCTCCGGGACGTCCTCGGCGACGAACCCGTAGCCGGGGTCCCCCGGTGGGAAGGTGCGGCACCAGGCGGCCCCGACCGGTTCCCCGCCGGAGACGGCGACGACGCCGAGGTCGCCGGGCCGCGGCCACCCGGCCACGTAGTGGGACAGGCGGGGGTCGGCCGCGATGTCGTCGCGGGTGAGCCGCACGGTGCCCTGCCAGTTGACCGCGGAGTACAGCGCCTCGGTGAGCGCGCGACCGTCGTCGGCCGTGGCGTCGCGGAGCAGGACACCGTCGGCACGCACCGGCCGACGGTACCGACGTGCCGTCATGTCGACGTGCCGTCAGGTCGACCTGGCGACACGGGCACGGGCGCGCCTTCAGAACGGCGGTGGGTCGTCGTCCGGGTCGATCGGCGGCGGTGGTCCGGCCGGTCGTGGTGGTTGCATGCCGGGCGGTCTCGTGGTGCGGGTGATCCCCGACGGGGTGGTCAACGGTGAGCACCTCGTCGGGGCTCATGGTGAACCGCCAGCCGGGGGCGAAGGTCTTCAGCCGGTGGTGGCTGCGGCACAGGCAGCACAGGTTGGCGCAGTCGGTGGGGCCGCCGCAGGCGTGCGGGACGACGTGGTCGGCGTCGGCCCATCCGACCCGTTGGCCGCAGCCGGGGAAGCGGCAGGTGCGGTCGCGGGTGTGCACGAACATCTGCTGCGCGGCGGAGGGTGCGTAGCCGTCGACCGTGGCGGGCCGGTCGAGCACCGCGCAGGCGCAGTCGGTGCCGGGATGGGCAGTGCAGCCGCGGCGGATGAGGCGGCGCAGCCGGTCGAGGGTGGTGGTGGCGCGCAGGGCACCGTCGTCGTCGGTGAGCGCCAGCGTCACCGACCCGCCCGCCGGCGTGCGCACGCCAAGCCCGTCGAGGCGGGCGAGCAGCTCCCGGAGCTGACCGATGGTGATCGGTAGCCCGTTGACCTCGCCGGCCTCGGAGGACTCACCCACCAGGGCACCGAGCGGGGCGATCAGCTGCAGGTGCGCGGTGACCGGCGGGCGGGTGTCGTCCCAGGGCCGCTGGACGAGGTCGGCGAGCACCGCGGCGCGCAGCTGCCCGACCGGGCGCTCGTCACCGTCCTTCTTCAGCAGCACCGCGAGCTGGTCGACCAGGTCGAAGCACGCCGCGGCGACCGGGGCGGGCAGGTCCGCGGCCAGGGTGCTCATGCCCTCCCGCGGGGAGGGGTGGACGCGCACGTCGGCCTGCCGCTCGGCCTCCTTGCGCCGAGCATCGACCGCATCCGCATCGACCGCCAGCAGCGCCGCGACCGCCCGCTTGCGCAGGGTATGGGTGATCCAGCCGGCGGCCTCGGGCAGCAGCCGGGACTCCACCTGCCGCGCCACATCCGGGTCGGTGTGCTGCAGCACGTCCACCAGGACCTTCGCCCGCGCCTCGTCCAGCACACCCTCGGCCAGCGCCGCCCAGGTGCCGGGCAGCGACTCCCGATAGACCCAGGCCCGCTGCGCCAGCAGCGACGCCGACCGGCGCCCGCAGTTGAGGACCACCGCCAGCTCGGTGGTGAAGAACTCCGAGACGCCGGGCAGCTCGGGATCCGGCGCCCACGAGCCCTGCCGTGCACCCGGAGTCCCGGGCGTGGGGTCGAGGTCGTCAGGGGTGTCGTCGGCCAGGCCCAGCACCAGTTCCGCCTCGTAGGCGGCGGTCATCGCCTTGACGGCCTGCACCCGCGCCAGCTCGGCGGCCTTCTGCTCCCGGGTCAGCAGGCCGACCGGCAGCCGCTGCACCTCCGGCGCCCCGGCCAAGAGCAGGTCGAGCAGACCACCGGCGAACGGCGGCTGGTCCTCCTCGATCTGCTCCACGGGACGAACCTACGACCGGGGTACGACAGTTCCCGCAGGTCAGCGACGAGCCGGTGACGAACGAGCGGAGTGACGGCGCCGGAGACGCCGCCGGCCAGCGGGAGCGGTGCTTCCATGACCGGCATGACGACGCAGCGGGTGGCGGTGCTCGGGCCGGGCGGTGTCGGCGGGCTGCTGGCGGCCCTGCTGGCGCGGGTGGGCGCGGAGGTCACCTGCCTGGCGGGTGCGGGCACGGTGGAGGTCCTGCGCCGCGACGGCCTCCGCCTCGAGAGCGCCCAGCTCGGCGACTCCACGGCCCGGGTGGACGCCGCCGAGCAGCTGGCCGGGCCGGTCGACGTCTGCCTCGTGTGCGTCAAGGCCACCCAGCTCGACGCCGCCCTGGAGCGGGTGCCGGCCGGCGTCCTCGGCGGTGCGCTGCTGGTGCCGTTCCTCAACGGCGTCGAGCACGTCGGGGAGCTGCGGCGGCGCTATCCGGAGGCCGGCGTCGTCCCGGCCGCGATCCGGGTGGAGAGCACGCGGACGGCGCCGGGCGTCGTCCGGCACGGCAGCCCGTTCGTGACCGTCGACCTGGTCGCGAGCGGCGGGCTGGAGGACGGGGTGCGGGAGCTGGCCGAGCTGCTCGGGCGTGCGGGGGTCGCCGTGCGGGTGGGCGACGACGCGGCGGCCGTGCTGTGGGGGAAGCTCGCCTTCCTGGCGCCGTTCGCGCTGCTCACCACGTCCGCGCGGGCCACGGCGGGCGAGGTCCGCGAGCAGCGCCGCGACGACCTGCTCGCCCTGGTCGCCGAGGTCGCGGCGGTGGCCGGCGCCGAGGGCGCCCCGACCGACGCCGAGGCGGTGGTGGCCTTCTTCGACGGCGTCCCGGCCGGGATGCGCTCGTCGATGCAGCGCGACGCCGAGGCGGGCCGGCCGACCGAGCTCGACGCGATCGGCGGCGCCGTCGTCCGCGCGGCCGGGCGGCACGGCCTGGCCGTCCCGGTGACCGCCCGCTACGTCGCGGAGCTCTCCGCCGGCTGAGCGCCCAGCGGCCGGGTGGCCCCGGCCGCGAGCAGCCCGGCGGCCAGCACGACGAGGACGACGAGCAGCGCGTCGACGATCCCCGTGACCTCGGCGACGACGCCGATCAGCGGCGGGCCGGCGAGGAACGCGGTGTAGGCGATCGAGCTGACCACCGAGACGCGGGCGGCCGCACGCACGGGGTCGTCGGCGGCGGCGCTCATGCCGACCGGGAAGCCGAGCGCCGCGCCGGCACCCCACAGCACCGCGCCCGCGACGGCCAGCGGCAGCGCCGGCGCGGTGACGAACACCAGCAGCCCGAGGACGGCGGTCGCGCCGCCCACCCGCAGGGTGACCACCCGGCCCCACCGCGCGAGCAGCGAGCCGCCCAGCACCCGGACGGCGGTCATCGCCGTCACGAAGCAGGCGAACCCGACCGCGGCGACGGCCTCCGAGACGCCCTGCCCGTCGACCAGCGCCACGGCCAGCCAGTCGTTGGCGCTGCCCTCGGTGAACGCGAAGGCGAGCGTGAGCGCACCGACCAGCAGCGTCCGCGGCTCGCGCCAGGCCCGCCCGACCCCGGACCCCTCCGACCGCGCGGCCTCCTCGCCGGGCCCGGCCGGGAGGAAGGAGCGGACGGCGACCGCGACCGCGGCGAAGGACGCCCCCGCCACGACCAGGAGGTGCACCGGCAGCGGGAGCGCCAGCGCCGCCGCCGCGGCGCCGAGCAGCGCGCCGGCCACCGTGCCGAGGCTGAACCCGGCGTGCAGCCGGGGCATCAGCGCGCGGGCCAGCCGCCGCTCGACGGCGGCGCCCTCGATGTTCATGGCGACGTCCCAGCCGCCCACGCCGGCACCGGTGAGCGCCAGCCCCACGCCGGCCAGCGGCACCGAGGCGGTCCCGAGACCGGCGGCGAGCAGCAGCTGGCCCACGGTGGTGACGGCGGCGCCGGCCAGCACGGTGCGCGCCGGGCCGAGGCGGTGCACGACCGGGCCGGTGGCCGGCAGCGCGAGCCCCGAGCCGAGCGCGAGGCACAGCAGCAGGAGGCCGAGCTGGGCGGCGGAGAGGTCGAGCGTGTCGCGGGCGGCCGGCACCCGCGAGATCCACGACGCGAAGGCGAACCCGTTGACGATGAAGGCGGTTGCGACGGCGGTGCGGGCCCGCCCGACCGTCGGGGCGGTGGTGCTGGCGGTCACGGCTCTCCTCTGCGTCGACGCGGCCGGGACCACTCTATCGAATCGATTCGACACCGCGTCGTGGTGGCCAGCCGCGCCACGGCCGTAGCGTTCCGGTGTCCCGATCCGCACAGGAGGCGCACGTGACCGACCGGCACCGGCCGACCCTGGCCACCGTCGCCGCGCGCGCCGCGGTGGCGCCGTCCACGGCGTCCCTGGCCTTCTCCGGGTCCTCGCGGGTCGCCCCGGCCACCCGCGAGCGCGTCCTCGCCGCGGCCGCGGAACTCGGCTACGCCGGGCCGGACCCGGTCGCCCGCTCGCTGCGGTCGCGGCGCAGCGGGGTGGTCGGCGCGATGATCGGCGAGCGGCTGGCCTACGCGTTCACCGACCCGGTGGCGGTGCAGCTGCTCGACGGCGTCACCGAGGTGCTCAGCCCGCTCGGTGTCGGCCTCCTGCTCCTGCCCGGGGACGCCGACCGGCGCGGCCCGACGGTCGGCCAGCTGGCGCACGTGCCGCTCGACGCCGCGGTCTACGCCACCTGCGGACTCGAGGACGACCCCGCCCTGGCGCACCTCCAGCGCCGCGGGGTGCCGGTCGTCGCCGTCGACGGGCCCCGAGTGGACGACGTCGTCTTCGTCGGCATCCCCGACCGGCGGGGCACGGCGGACCTGGCCCGGCACCTCGCCGGGCTGGGCCACCGCCGCGTCGCCGTCGTCGCGATGCCCTTGCGCCTGGACGGCACCCGTGGACCGGTCACCGCGGACCGCCGGGCGCGCGCGCACTACCGCGACGTGCGCGAGCGGCTGCTCGGCGTCGAGGAGGTCCTCGGGCCGGTGCCTGCGGTGGAGGGCGCGAGCAACTCCGTCGAGGAGGGCGAGCGGGCCGGGCGGGCGCTGCTCGACGTCCCGGCTCCCGACCGCCCGACCGCGGTCGTCGCGCAGAGCGACCTCATGGCCGCAGGGGTCCTGCGCGCCGCCGAGGGGCTGGGCCTGCGGGTGCCCGAGGACGTCAGCGTGGCCGGCTTCGACGGCGTGGAGCTGCCGTGGCTGGCGCCGGTCCGGCTGACCACCGTCGTGCAGCCGACCACCGAGAAGGGCCGCGTGGTGGGCCGGGCGGTCGCCGAGCTCGTCGAGGGCCGGCGCCCGGACGACGTCGTCCTCGACGTGCACCTCTCGGTCGGCACCACCACCGGGCCGGCCCCGGGCTGAGCGGCGCCGGCTCAGCCGGCCCGGAGCCCGGCGGCCAGGCCGGCGGCGACGACGGCGATGCCGAGCCAGACCGCGGGCGAGGGCGCGGCACCACCGAGGAGGACCCCGGTGCCGGCCGCGGCGACCGGCGCGATCCCGGTCAGCAGCCCGGCCCGACCGGCGCCGAGCCGGCCGACGGTGGAGTACCAGAGCACGAACGCCACCGCGGTGACCGCGACCGCCAGGAAGCCGGCCGCCAGCAGGTCCCGGGCGGTGAGGGTGGCCACCGCAGGCGGCCCCTCCCACACCAGCCCCCACACGGCGAAGGCGACGGCGGCCAGCCACGTGGTGTGCACCGACACACCCCAGGCCCCGTGCCGGCCGAGCACCGGCACCGCCAGCAGCGTGAACGCGGCCTCGCAGAAGGGGACGACGAGCGCCCAGCCGACCCCGCCGCGTCGGTGCGCCCGAGCCCCTGCACGAGCACCGCCCCGACGGTCACCAGCCCCGCGGCCGCGCAGACGACGGCGGAGGGACGGCGCCCGCCCAGCAGCGGGCCCACCACCGCGAGGACCACGGGCACGCTGGCGACGGCAACGCCCAGCACCGCCGGTTCGGCGTGCGCGGACCCGCGGACCAGCGCCACGTTGAACAGCACCAGGCCGGTGCCGGCGACCCCGGCCAGCCACAGCCACTCGGTGCCCCGCGGCCGGACCGGGCGCCGCCCGGCGCAGCGGGCGAAGGCCACCAGCAGCGCGCAGGCCACCGCGTAGCGCAGCGCCTGGGTGGTGGCCAGCGGCGCGTGCGCCAGCAGCCCGGAGACCGCGGCGCTGCCCCCGACGAAGGCCACCGGCAGGGCCCCGGGCAGCGCGGCCGCCGCCGGTGACCGGAGGGCCTGCGCGGGTGCGGGGGAGGCTGCCGTGTCGACCACGGTGCGAGCCTGGGCGCGGAGCGGTCCGGCATCGAGGACCGATCGGGAACTGGTGGGATGGACCGATGGGCGACGGGCAGCACGGGACGGACTTCCTCCAGCTGCACCGCCGGGCCGCTCCGCCGCGGGGGCTGACCGGCTGCTGGCGGGCGAGGTCCGCGCCGCGGTCGCCGACGGCCGGCTGCCCGCGGGCACCGCGCTGCCGCCCACGCGGACCCTGGCGGCCGAGCTCGGGGTCGCCCGCGGCGTCGTCGTCGAGGCGTGGCGCCGGCTGGCCGACGAGGGCCTGGTCGAGAGCCGGGTGGGCGCCGGCACCGTCGTCGCCGCCCGGACCGCACCGGCCGCCGTCCCCGCCCGGCCGCGGGAGGTCCCGCCGCCGGAGGACGGCCCGCTGCTGCCGCTGCGCACCCCGGCCGGCGTCGACGTCGACCTCTCCCCCGGCGTGCCCGACCTCTCGGCGTTCCCCCGCGCGGCGTGGCTGCGCGCCGAGCGGGCCGTGCTGGCCACCGCCGGTGCCGCCGACCTGGGCTACGGCGACCCCCGCGGCCACCCGCGGCTGCGCGCCGGGTTGGCGGCCCGGCTGGCCCGGACGCGCGGGGTGCACGTCGACGCGGACGGCGTCCTGGTCGTCTCCGGGGTGGCGCAGTCGCTGACGCTGCTCGCCGCCGTGCTGCGCGCCCGGGGCGAGACGGTGTTCGCGATGGAGGACCCCGGCTCGCGCGGCGCCCGGGACGCCCTGGCGCACTGGGGCGTCGAGCTGCTGCCCGTCCCGGTCGACGGCGACGGCGTGCGGGTGGCCGACCTCGCGGCCACGCCCGCGCGCACCGCGCTGCTCACCCCGGCCCACCAGTTCCCGACCGGCGTCGTCCTGGCCCCGCACCGCCGCCGCGAGCTGCTGGCCTGGGCGCGGGAGACCGGCGGGCTGGTCGTCGAGGACGACTACGACGCCGAGCACCGCTACGACCGGGCGCCGGTGCCCGCGCTGCACGCCGGCGCCCCGGACGCCGTGGTGCACACCGGCAGCACCTCGAAGACGCTCGCGCCGGGCATGCGGCTGGGCTGGCTGGTGCCGCCGGCGCACCTGCACGCCGACCTGGTGGCCGCCCGGCACGCCAGCGACCTCGGCAGCCCGGCGCTGCCCCAGCTGGTGCTGGCGGAGCTGCTCAGCAGCGGCGGCTACGACCGGCACCTGCGCGCGGTGCAGGGCCGCCAGCGCGCCCGGCGCGACGCCGTCGTGGCCGCCGTCCGCGAGCACCTGCCCGCGGCGCGCGTCGAGGGTGCCGCCGCCGGGCTGCACCTGCTGCTCACCCTGCCCGGCGGGGACGACGTCGCGCTGGCCCACCGGGCCCGCGACGCCGGCGTCCTGGTGCACCCGCTGTCCTGGCACCGGCAGCGCCCCGGCCCGCCCGGAACCCAGGCCGCGGGCGGGGCCGTCGTCCGCGGCGTCGCGGCCGCTGCGGTGCCGGCGGACCAGCTGCGCGGCGGCGGTGCCGCCGAGCTGGTCGACGTAGGCCCGCGCCGCGGGCTCCCAGTGCCGCAGCGCGTCGTCCATCGAGCGGAGCACCTGCTCGAGCAGGCCGTCGCAGGTGCCGAGCTCCTCGGCCGGCTCCACCGGGGAGTCGGCGCCGGCGGCGTCCTGCAGGGCGGTGTCGGCGAGGTAGAGGTGCACCGTGCTCAGGTCGCCGCCGAGCTCGACGGTGAGGTCGCGGCCGGCCGGGTGGATGAACAGCCCGCCGGCGGGGACCTGCCGCGCGCGGCCGGCCGGCCCGCGGCCGCGGCGCACGGTGACCGGCTCGTCCAGGTGCAGGACCACCAGGTGCGTGCCGGCCGCGTCGAAGGACTGCCGGTAGGGGCGCTCACGCTGCACGGAGAGGTACTGCCGGTCCCAGCCGAGGCCGGCGCTGGTGCGCTCGGGCCGGACCCACGGCTGCCGGAGGATGCCGTTGGTGTCCGCGAGTCCCAGTTCGTCCGACACCCGTCCCGCTCCCGCCGATCGGCCCTGACCGCTGTGAGCTGCGCGACCGCGAGGGTATCCGCCGCGCCCGCCCGCGCCTGCGCCCTCAGGACACCGGCGGAGGGCCGGTGCTGGTGCGGACGACGAGCTCGGTGGGCAGCGTCCGGGGGCCGGCTCCCGGCTGCCCGGCCAGCCGGTCCAGCAACGCCCGCACCGCCTCCTCGCCCTTGCGCCGGGTGGGCTGGCGGACCGTCGTCAGGCCGAGCCCCGCGGCCGGGGCGGCGTCGTCGAAGCCGGCGACCGACAGGTCGGCGGGCACGCGCAGGCCGAGCCGGGCCGCGGTGCGCAGCACCCCCTCGGCGAGCCGGTCGCTCGTGCACAGCAGCGCGGTGGGCCGCGGGTCGGTGGCCAGCACGGCCGCCGCGCCGGCCGCACCGACCGCCGGCGTGCTGTCCTCGCCGTGGAACACCGGCACCCCCGCCCAGTCGATCCCCACGCCCGCGGCGGCGTCCCGGTAGCCGGCCAGGCGGTCGCGGCTGACGGCGTAGGTGGCCGCCGCCTGCCCGGCCTCGTCCACCAGACCCCGGCGGATCGGCTCGCGGTGCAGGCCGAAGGAGACGACGGCGATCCTACGGTGCCCGAGAGCCAGCACGTGCCCGGCCACGGCGGCCGCGGCGGCCCGGTCGTCGATCCCCACCCAGGGCGTGTCCGGTGCGCCCAGCTCGGCCAGCCGGTCCGGCCGGGGCTGGTCGACGACGGCCAGCGGCAGCCGCCGGCCGACCGCGGCCACCACCAGGGGGTCGTCGTCGGCGAGCGAGGAGACGACCATCCCGTCGACCACGGCATCTGTGACCGCGGCCTCCCGGCGGTGTGCGTCGACGGAACCGGGCACGAGCAGCAGTCCCGCTCCCGCCGGCTCGGCGACCGTGGACGCACCGGCGAGCAGCTCGACGGCGACCGGGTCGTCGAAGGCGTAGGACAGGCCGTTGTCGTAGGCGACGCCGATCGCCCCGACGCGGCCGCGCCGGAGCCCGGCCGCGAGCGGGTTGGGCCCCGGGTAGCCCAGCCGCCGGGCGGTCGCCAGCACCTCCTCGCGGAGCCGGTCGGAGAGCTGGTCGGGGCGGGAGAAGGCGTTCGACACGGTCTTGGCCGAGACGCCCAGCTCCTCGGCGATGGCGCGCAGCGTCACGGGACGGTCGGTCGGCACCAGGCCATCCTCCGTGCTTCATCGATGAAGAAGACGGGTAGCGCCCCTGCCATGACCCAGGCGAGGCCCGCGACGGACAGCCGGTGGACGGTCCCCGCCCTGTGCGCCGTCCAGTTCGTCGACGTCCTCGGCGCCACCGTGGTCACCGCGGCGCTGCCGGCGGTGCTCGCCGACCTGGGTGCACCGGCGTCCGCGGCCGGCGCGGTCGTGACCAGCTACGCGGTGCTGTTCGGCGCCCTGCTCGTCCTGGGGGCACGCCTCGGCGACCGGTTCGGCCACGGCCGGGTCCTCCAGGTGGGCGTCGCGGCGTTCGGGGCCGCCTCGCTGGTCGCGGCGACCGCACCGACGGTCGCCGTCCTGGTCGGCGCCCGCGGCGCACTGGGTGCGGCGGCCGCCGCGTCGGTGCCCTCGGCGTTGCGCCTGCTGACCGCCGCGGCCCCGGACGGGCAGCCGCGCCACCGGGCGCTGGCCGCGTGGAGCGCGACCGGCGCCGCGGCCGGGGCGAGCGGGCTGGTCCTCGGCGGGGTGGTCACCGACCTCGCCGGCTGGCGGGTGCTGTTCTGGGCCAACGTGCCGCTGGCGGTGCTCCTGCTGCTCGCCGTCCGCCGCACGGCTCCGCCCACCCCACGGCAGCGCAGCGGTTCCCTCGACGTGGCCGGCGCGGTGGTCCTCACCACCGCGGTGGCCGCCGTCGTCACCGGGGCCGCCCTGCTCGAGGGCGAGGCGGCCCGGGGCGCCGGGGTGCTGGCCGTGCTCGCCGGGCTGGCCGCCGCCGGGCTGCTGCCCGCCGTCGAGCGCCGGGCGCGCGACCCGCTGCTCCCCCGCGCCGCCCTCGCCGACCCGCGCCTGCGCGCCGGCGCGCTCGCCTCCGCCGCGAACACCGCCACCACCAGCTCGGCGGTCACCCTGGCGACCCTGCACCTGCAGCAGGCCGCCGGGTTCGGCCCGACCGGGGCGGGTCTGGCGCTGCTGCCGTTCAGCCTGTGCGTCGTCCTCGGTGCCGGCCTGGCTGCGCGGCTGCTGCGCCGGACGTCGCAGCGCGCCACCGCGGCGCTCGGGCTCGCCGCCATCGCCGTCGGTGACGCCGCCCTGCTCGCCGTCGGGCTCGGCGCGTGGGTGGTGCCGGGCGCCGTGGCCGTCGCGGGACTGGGGATCGGGCTCTCCTCGGTGGCGGCGACGTCGCTGGGCACCGCCGTCGCACCGGCGCTGCAGGGCACGGCCGCGGGGGTGCTCAACACCGCGGCGCAGTTGGGCACCGCACTCGGGGTGGCCGTCGTCCTCCTGGTCGCGGCGGCGAGCACCGGGTCCGCGCTCCCCCTGACCGGTGCGCCGCTGGGCTGGCTGGTCGCCGCGGCGGCAGCCGTGGCGGCCGCGATCGCCCTCCGGCGGGGCGACCGGGCGTGCGACGACGCCGGCTCGGCCTGACCCGCCTCAGGTGCTGGGTTCGCGGCCGGCCGGCTGGCGGGGCTCGTCGAGCAGCGGGTCGGGGGCGCGCAACGGCGCGGTGACCGGGGCGTCGGCAGTGACCGCCCGGCGTTCGCCGTCCACGACGACGGTCACCGGCCCCGGGCCGCGCCGCAGCGTGACGGTGGTGCCCTCCCGCGTCGTCTCGACGTGCAGCAGGCTGCCGCGCCAGGTGACGCGGTAGGCGGTGCGGGAGAGCGCGGAGGGCAGCAGCGGTGCCAGCTCGAGGTCCTCGTGGTCCTCCCGCAGGCCGCCGAGGCCGGCGACCAGGGCCAGCCACGCCCCGCCCACGGCGGCGAGGTGCAGGCCGTTCGCGGTGTCGCCCCGGAGGTCGCGCAGGTCGACGAGGGCGGCCTCCCGGAGGTAGCGCAGCGCGAGGTCGGGGTGCTGGGCCTGGGCGCACACGACGGCCTGGACGGCGGCCGACAGCGAGGAGTCCCGGACGGTCCGCGCCTCGTAGTAGTCGAGGTCGCGCGCCACCTCCTCGGCGGTGAAGTCGTCGCGGCACCACCACAGCGCCTGGACGAGGTCGGCCTGCTTGAGCACCTGCCGCCGGTAGAACTCGGCGTAGTGGTGGTGCTCCTGGATCGGATAGGAGTCCCGCAGCTCCTCGAACGGCCACTCCCGGTAGGTCGTGAAGTTGTCGTTCATCGGGTGCACGCGCAGGTCCTCGTCCCACGGGACGTGCACGGCGTCGGCCGCCGCCCGCCACGCGGCGGTCTCGGCGTGGTCCACGCCGAGGTCCGCCGCGCGCTCCGGCCGCCGCTCGCACGCGTCGGCGGCCCACCGGAGGTTGCGGCGGGCCATGAGGTTGGTGAAGACGTTGTCGTCGACGACGCCGGTGTACTCGTCCGGCCCGGTCGTGCCGTACAGGTGCCAGCCGCCGGCCGCGTCCTCGTGGCCGAGCGACCGCCAGGCCCGCGCCGTCTCCACGAGCACCGGCAGACCGCCGACGGTGTCGAGGTCGCGGCCGGTGACCTGCTGGTGGAGCCAGAAGGCCCGGGCGACGTCGGCGTTGACGTGCACCGCCGCCGTGCTCGCGGGCCAGTACGCCGACACCTCGGGCCCGCTGATGGTGCGCCACGCGAAGCAGGCACCCTCCAGCCCCAGCGTCGCGGCCCGCTCCCGGGCGGCGTCGAGCGTGTCGGCGCGCCACCGCAGCAGCCGTGCGGCCGCGTCCGGGCGCAGCAGCGACAGGGCGGGCAGCACGAACCCCTCGACGTCCCAGAACGTGTGGCCGCTGTAGCCGATGCCGGTCAGGCCCTTCGCGCCGACGGGGGCGCCGGAGATGCAGGCGGCGGAGCAGAAGAGCTGGAAGACGGTGTAGCGCAGCGCCTGTTGCAGCTCGGCGTCGCCGTCGACCTCGACGTCCGCGGTCGCCCACAGCTCGTCGAGCACGGTCCGCTGGCCGGCGAGCAGGCCCTCCCACCCGAGGTCGAGCGCGGAGCTCACGGCGGCCGACGCCTGGCCAACCACGGAGTCCGAGCCGGCGTCGCGCGACCAGCTGTACCCCACGACCTTGACGACCGTGACGCTCTCCCCCGCCGAGAGGTCGGCGGCAATCGTGGTGACGACGTGCTGCTCGTCGACCTGGGTGCTCACCCGCCCGCCGTCCACCTCGTGACCCACCGCGGCCGCGACCGTGATGCCCGACCGGCGGGTCCGCTCCACGAGGGCGCCACCGGTCTCGTTGCCGATCTGG
Organism: Geodermatophilus dictyosporus; assembly: GCF_900115505.1. Lineage (GTDB taxonomy): Bacteria > Actinomycetota > Actinomycetes > Mycobacteriales > Geodermatophilaceae > Geodermatophilus > Geodermatophilus dictyosporus. The sequence goes on from NZ_FOWQ01000010.1 coordinate 159,271, forward strand.
GCGTGCGGCTCGAAGGCCTCGTCCAGGCACTCGGCGACGCGCGGGTCGTCGTTGTCCACGCCGGCCGGCGTCACCTCGCCGGCGGCCAGCTCGGAGCGGACGACGACGTGCGCGCGCCCGTCCAGGACGCGGACCTCGTAGCGCACCGCGCAGACCGACCGCTCCGCCAGGGAGACCAGCCGCCGCGAGGACACCGCCACCGACGTGCCCGACGGCGACGTCCAGCGCACGTGGCGGTCGAGCGTCCCGGCGCGCAGGTCGAGCGTGCGCTCGTGGACCTGCGGCGGGACCTCGCGCACGTCCAGCGGGACCCCGTCGACCAGGAGGCGCAGCGGCGTGCCGTCGGCGACGGTGAGCAGCGCCTGCCCCTCCTCCGGCTGGCCGAAGCCGCCCTCGGGATAGGACAGCGGGTGGGTCTCGTAGACCCCGGACAGGTAGGTGCCCCGCATGCCGAAGGGCTCGACCTCGTCGAGCGTCCCGCGGATCCCGAGGAAGCCGTTCGCGAGGCTGAACACCGACTCGCCGACGGCGAGGGTGCGGGGGTCCACGCGGGGCTCGCGGACCAGCCACGGGTCGGTGTCGAGGGTCGGGGCGGTCACGTCGGCCTCGCTCGCGTCGTCCGGGTCGGGACGGACGCCCGGGACCTGCGTCCGACCCCTGTCCTACCGCCCGGCCTCCCCGCGCGCGATCCGGACGGCCCCGCGGCCGGAGACGGCCACGACCACCCGGCGCTGCGCCGGCGGGTGCTGGACCCCCTGGGATCCCTGCCCCGGGGGCAGCGCTGGTGCTCGACGGGCCGTTCCTGCACCGCGACGAGTTGCCGCGCCGGGTCCGCCGTGGCCACGACCTGCCGCACCGTCGCCAGCGGCAGCGCCAGCTGTGGGAGGGCGGCACGGCCCCGGCGTAGCGGCGCACGGCCGCGGGCGACCGTCCGCACGCCGCGGCGAACTCACCGACCGAGAGACGGTTCACGTCACCCAGGCTGCGGGTCCACCCCGGGTGAGGGTCAACCGGAGCGCGGCGTCACCCGGCCGGGATCAGCGCCGGGCCGGGCAGGGCGGACGCCGAGGTGACGACGTGGTCGACCAGCCCGTACGCGCGGGCCTCCTCGGGGGTGAACCAGCGGTCCCGGTCGGAGTCGCGCTCGACCTGCTCGACGCTCTGCCCCGTGTGCTGGGCCTGCAGCTCGTTCATCTGGCGCTTGAGCCGCCGCAGCATGTCGGCCTGGATGGTGATGTCGGACTCCGTCCCGCCGACGCCCGCCGAGGGCTGGTGCACCAGGATCCGGGTGTGCGGCAGCGTGAAACGCTTGCCGGGCGTCCCGGCGGTCAGCAGGAACTGCCCCATCGAGGCCGCCATGCCGAACGCGTAGGTGGCGACGTCGCAGCCGATGAACTGCATCGTGTCGTAGACGGCCATGCCGGCGGTGACCGAGCCGCCCGGCGAGTTGACGTACAGGTGGACGTCGCGGTGCGGGTCGTCGGCCGACAGCAGCAGCATCTGCGCGCACAGCTGGTTGGCGACGTCGCCGTCGACCTCCCGGCCGAGCACCAGGATCCGCTCGCTCAGCAGGCGGTCGAAGACGGCGTCCTGCAACGAGCTGTGGCCGTTGCCCTGACGCAGGGTGGGGACGTGCACGGGGACCTCCGGGGACCGTCGGGAAGGGACGCCCGGAGTCAATCGAGGGCCGGTCGTGAGTGCGCGGCGGAATGGTCCCGTTTCGCCATTCGCGCAATTGTTGTGCCGTCGGCGAAAGGGCGTTGACAGCGCTCAGCCGAACGGGTCGGTGGCCGCACGCAGGACCGACGAGGCGGACCCGGTCACGGGCCGGCCGTGGCCGAAGCAGGCGACCTCGACGTCGAGCGCCGCCAGCCGCTGCAGCGAGGCCCACGCCGCCGTCCGGTCGGTGTTGAACGGCCCGAGCACCACCGGTCCGCCGTCCTCGCTCCGGCTGCCGGCGATCGTGTCGCCGGTCAGCAGCACCCCGTGCCGGGGGAGGTGCAGGGCGATGCTGCCCGGCGTGTGCCCGGGCACGCCGAGCACGACGGCCCCGCCGGCCAGGTCGAGGACGTCCCCGTCGTCGAGGGCCTGCACCACCGGTACGGCGGGCGCGGGCCGGACGTCGGCGGAGGCGACGGCGTAGAGGTCCTGCTCGGCCGCGGTGACCACCGGCGGTGGACCGGGGTCCTCGCCGCGCACGACGGCGGCGTCCGCGCGTCCGGCCAGCACCGGGGCGCCCGACCACGCGGCGAGTTCGGCGGCCGAGCCGGAGTGGTCGGGGTGGGAGTGGGTGAGCACGATGCGGCGCAGGTCGTGACCGCGCAGCCCGAGCTCGTCCAGCGCGGCGCCGACGGCCGGGCCGGTACCGGACAGGCCGGTGTCGACGAGCGTGGCGCCGTCCTCGTCGTGCCACAGGTAGGCGTTGACGAAGCCCAGCCGCAGGAGGTGCAGGCCGGGCACGACCTCGACCAGGTCCATGCGGCGACGGTAGGGCGCCGCGTTCGGGTGCGGAGGCGATCAGCGCACGGTGTAGGGCCCGGTCGGCTCCGCGTGGTAGCCCTTCGCGCCGACCGCGACCGCGAGCCCGCTGCGCGGCGGCCGGCCCTCGGCGAGCAGGTCCAGTGCCCGGCGGAAGTCGTACTCGGGCGCCCAGCCGAGGTCGGCGCGGGCGGTGGCGTTGACGTACACCCGGTCGATGCGCGGGAAGAACCGCCAGCCCAGCCGCCGGTAGAGCGCCGCCGCGTCGGGGAACAGCCGGGCGACGACGGCCGGGGCGTCGGTGCGCAGCTCGGCGAGGTGCTCGGGCCGGAACGGCGTGGTCGCGCTGACGACGTAGCGCGCGAACCCCAGGGCCGGCGCGCGCTCCAGCGCGGCGCGGTGCGCGGAGACGACGTCGGCGAGGTCCACGCGCCGGGAGAGCAGCTCGTCGACCTTGGCGTTGTCGTCGGCGTAGGCGGCGCGGACGTCGTCGGCGTCGTCACCCTCCGGGAAGAACCGCGCGGTGCGCAGCACCACGACCGGCAGGCCGGTGTCGCGGGCGACGAGCTCGCACAGGTCCTCGGCGGCGACCTTGGTGGCGCCGTAGACGTTGCGCACGCGCGGCGGCACCGCCTCGGTGATCCACGCGGCCGGCTCACCGGGCGGGGGGACCAGCGCGCGGCCGAAGGCGCTCGTGGTGCTCGTGACCACGACCCGGCCGACACCGGCGGCCGCGGCCTCCTCGAGCACGGTGAGCGTGCCGGTGACGTTGGTGTCGACGAAGGCCTGCCGGTCGTGCGTGCCGAGGTGCGGCTTGTGCAGCGTGGCGGTGTGCACCACGGCGTCGGCACCGGCCAGCGCCGCCCGGACGGCGGCCCGGTCGGTGACGGAGGCGACGACGTCGGTCCACCGCGACGGTGCGACGTCGAGGCCGCGGACGTCCTCCCCCGCCGCGCGCAGCACCCGCACCAGCGCCTCGCCGAGGTGTCCCGAGCTGCCGGTCACGAGCACCGCCACGCCGACACCCTGGCACGGGTCGTGCCCGCGGCCGGTGCCGGTCCGCTGCGCCTCCCTCGGTCCCGGCAGCAGCGTTCGGAGGGTGGACGACCCGGACCGGGTGTAACGCTCCGAGCAGAGCGACGAGGAGCAGCGACCGGCGTCCCCGGGGGAGGACCCCGGTGGGCCGGGTGCGTCGCCCGAGCTCGGCGAGGTCATGGGACAGGTGGCCCGATCGCTGCAGGAGGAGCACGGCGACGTCGACGCGACGCTGGCGGCCATCACGTCCGCGGCGGTGTCGTCGGTGCCGGGGACCGACGCGTGCGGGATCTCGCTGGTCATCGGCAAGCGGCGGGTGGAGTCGCGGGCACCGACCAGCGACCTGCCGCGCGACATGGACCGGTTGCAGGACGAGCTGGGCGAGGGCCCGTGCCTGACGTCGGTGCAGACGCAGCACAGCGTCCGGGTCGACGACGTCCGCGGCGAACGGCGGTGGCCTCGCTTCGCCGAGCAGGCCGCCGGCCGTGGGCTGGGCAGTCTGCTGTCGTTCCAGTTGTTCGTCACCGGGGACAACCTGGGCCCGCTCAACCTCCACGCCGGCGAACCGCACGCCTTCGACGAGGAGGCCGAGTCCGTCGGCCTGGTCTTCGCCAGCCACGCGTCCATCGCGCTGGCCGGCGCCCAGCAGGAGGACCGGCTGCGCACGGCGATCAGCACCCGGGACGTCATCGGCCAGGCGAAGGGCATCCTCATGGAGCGCGTCAAGCTGACCGCCGACCAGGCCTTCACCGTGCTGGTGCGCGCCTCCTCGCACCCCAACCGCAGGCTGGGCGACATCGCCGAGGAGCTGACCGCCACCGGCGTGCTGCCTCAGCCGCGCGATCCGGGGGGCGGCGGCTGACGGGCGCCGGCACCTGCCCCGGACGGACGGCAGGTGCCGGCACCGCGGTCAGTGGTGCCCGTGCCGGACCTGGTCCGCACCGTGGGCGTCGGCGGTCCGGCGGTCGCCGTCCTCGTGCGTGCCGCCGTGCCCGCCGCCGTGCCCGCCGCCGTGGTAGGCGTGGACGACGGCGTGGCCCTTGCCGCGGCTGATCAGCCAACGGTTGACCGGCACGGTGACGACGAACGCCACCGCGAGCGCGAAGGCCAGCGCGCCCCAGAACAGCCAGCTGTCGAGGTGGGCCTCCATCGCACCGGGCACCAGCAGCATGATCGCGTTGTCGACGACCTCCATGACGGTGATGGAGAGGGTGTCGGCGGCCAGTGCGATCGGGATGGCCGCGCGCAGGGACAGGCCCGACCGCATGACCGGGCCGATGGTGAACGCGTAGCCGAACACGAAGGCCAGAGCGACGGCGAGCGCGATCGTCTGCACGTCGGACCAGCCGAGGGCGGTCCCGATGACCATGCCGAGGACCTCGCCGATGGCGCAGCCGGTGAGGCAGTGCAGCGTGGCCGAGACCGCCAGGCGGGTCAGGGCGCGGCCCGTGGGGCGCTGGGTGTGCGTCGAGTGGTCCATCTCTGCTCCTCGGTCGGACGTCGGACGGGTGCGGCCCCTTCTCGGCCGCTCCCCCGTCGACATCCCATTGATACCCCTAGGGGGTATCAAGCGCAAGGGTCGTCCGCCCCCGTGCCGGGTGCGGCCGGCGGGCCCGCGAGCAGCTGACCGCCCAGCCCGCAGACGCCACCGCCCCGGCCGCACGAGGCGGCCGGGGCGGCGGGGTGCTCAGGAGCGTGACGCGAGCGTCCGGTACGCGGCGGTCGGACCGGTACCCCGGCGCGCCCGCCGGGACGTCCCGCGAGCAGTCGGAGGACGTCCCGGCGGGCCGCGCCGTCAGCTGCAGCCGCTCGTGGAGCCGCAGCCCTCGCAGACGTAGCAGCTGCCGGCCGGGCGCATCTTCGTGCCGCAGGTCATGCACAGCGGCGCGTCGGTGGCGGTCCCGGTGACCAGCTCGAGCAGCTCGGCCGAGGAGTGCGCCTCCTTGACCGGCTTCCCGGCGACCTCCGGCTTGACCGGGCCCTCGGTCGGCACCGAGCTGCGCAGCGCCTCGACGTCGACCTCCTCCTCCTCGACGACGTCCGCGGTGGAGGCCGAGCCGCCGTAGCTGCCCGACACCTGCGCGGCGCGCTCCTCGGCGCTGAAGATGCCCAGGGTGGCCCGGGTCTCGACCGGCAGGTGGTCGAGGGCCAGGCGCCGGAAGATGTAGTCCATCACCGACTGGGCGATCCGGATGTCGGGGTCGTCGGTCATGCCGGCCGGCTCGAAGCGCATGTTGGTGAACTTCTGGATGTAGGTCTCCAGCGGCACACCGTGCTGCAGGGCGATCGAGATGCCGATCGAGAAGGCGTCCATGACACCGGCCAGGGTCGAGCCCTGCTTGCCCAGCTTGAGGAACACCTCGCCGAGGCTGCCGTCCTCGTACATCCCGGCGGTCATGTAGCCCTCGGCGCCGGCGACGCTGAACGACGTCGTCATGCTCTGCCGCTTCTTGGGCAGCCGGCGGCGCACCGGGTGCGACGTGGTGGCGACCGGGGCCGCCTCGGCCTCGACCTTGGCCCCACCGTCGGCCGTGGCCTTCTTGGCCTTGGCGTCGGACAGGGGCTGGCCGACCTTGCAGTTGTCGCGGTAGATCGCCAGCGCCTTGAGGCCGAGCTTCCAGCCCTGGAAGTAGATGTTCTCGACGTCCTCGACGGTCGCCGTCTCCGGCATGTTGACCGTCTTGCTGATCGCGCCGGAGATGAACGGCTGCACCGCGGCCATCATCCGGACGTGGCCCATCGGGGAGATGGCCCGCTCGCCCATCGCGCAGTCGAAGACCTCGTAGTGCTCCGGGCGCAGGCTCGGGGCGTCGACGACGTGGCCGTGCTCCGCGATGAACTCGACGATCGCCTCGACCTGCTCGTCCTGGTAGCCGAGGCTCTTCAGCGCCCGCGGGACCGTCTGGTTGACGATCTGCATGGACCCGCCGCCGACCAGCTTCTTGTACTTGACCAGCGAGAAGTCCGGCTCGATGCCGGTCGTGTCGCAGTCCATCATGAAGCCGATGGTGCCGGTGGGGGCCAGCACCGAGGCCTGCGCGTTGCGCCAGCCGTGGTCGGCGCCGATCTCCAGGCACTCCTGCCACTGGGCGGTGGCCACGCGCAGCACGTCGGCGTCGTCGGCGCCGACCGGGCGGATGGCGTCGTTGGCCGCGGCGTGCTTGCGCATCACGCGGCTGTGGGCGTCGGCGTTGCGGGCGAAGCCCTCGTAGGCGCCGACGATGCCGGCCAGCTCGGCCGAGCGCCGGTAGGCGGTGCCGGTCATCAGCGACGTGATCGCCGCGGCCAGCGTCTGGCCGCCGCGCGAGTCGTAGGCGTGGCCGGTCGCCATGAGCAGGGCGCCCAGGTTGGCGTAGCCGATGCCCAGCTGCCGGTAGGCGCGGGTCGTCTCGCCGATCGGCTCGGTCGGGAAGTCGGCGAAGCAGATGGAGATGTCCATCGCCGTGATGACGATCTCGACCGCCTTGACGAAGGTCCGGGCGTCGAAGGTCCCGTCGTCCTTCAGGAACTTCATGAGGTTCAGCGACGCCAGGTTGCACGAGCTGTTGTCCAGGCTCATGTACTCCGAGCAGGGGTTGGACGCGTTGATCCGCCCGGTCTCGGGGTTGGTGTGCCAGTCGTTGATCGTGTCGTCGTACTGGATGCCGGGGTCGGCGCACTCCCATGCGGCCTTCGTGACCTTGCGGAACAGGTCCTTGGCGTCGACGGACTCGATCACCGAGCCGTCGAGACGCGAGCGCAGGCCGAAGTCGGTGCCGTCCTCCACCGCGCGCATGAACTCGTCGGAGACGCGGACGGAGTTGTTGGCGTTCTGGTACTGGACGCTGGTGATGTCCCGGCCGCCGAGGTCCATGTCGTACCCGGCGTCGCGCAGCGCGCGGATCTTGTCCTCCTCGCGCGCCTTGGTCTCGATGAACTCCTCGATGTCGGGGTGGTCGATGTCGAGGACGACCATCTTGGCTGCGCGCCGGGTGGCCCCGCCGGACTTGATCGTCCCGGCGGAGGCGTCGGCGCCGCGCATGAAGCTGACCGGGCCCGAGGCGGTGCCGCCGGAGGACAGCAGCTCCTTGGACGAGCGGATCCGGGAGAGGTTCAGGCCGGCGCCCGAGCCGCCCTTGAAGATCAGCCCCTCCTCCCGGTACCAGTTGAGGATCGAGTCCATCGTGTCGTCGACGGCGAGGATGAAGCAGGCGCTGACCTGCTGCGGCGCGCTGGTGCCGACGTTGAACCACACGGGGCTGTTGAAGCTGAACACCTGGTGCAGCAGCATCCAGGTCAGCTCGTGCTCGAAGACCTCGGCGTCGCCCTCGCTGGCGAAGTAGCCGTGCTCGCGGCCGGCGGCGCCGTAGGTGAGCACCACGCGGTCGATCAGCTGGCGCAGGCTGCTCTCGCGCTGCGGGGTGCCGACGGCGCCGCGGAAGTACTTCGTGGTGACGATGTTGGTGGCGTTGATGCTCCACTCGGCGGGGAACTCCACGCCGCGCTGCTCGAAGTTGACCGAGCCGTCACGCCAGTTGGTCATGACGACGTCGCGCCGCTCCCAGGTCACCTCGTCGTACGGGTGCACCCCGGCGGTGGTGTAGACCCGCTTGACCTTCAGGCCCTTCCCCCTGGTCGGCGCCTTGGCGGCCCGACGCGTGCGGCCTGACAAGCGGTCCTCGATCTCGGTCACGAGCTCTCCCTCGGTGAGTGGTGAGGCGGCTGGGGAAGAGAGCCGCACTCTGTCTAGCGGGTGGTGCTGACGGTTCCGGTGGTGCTGACGGTCCGGTGGTGCTGACGGTCCGGTGGTGCTGACGGCCGGGTCGGTGGGCGGCGGTCAGCCGTCGCGGGCGGACGACGGGCTGCGGGCGCTCCCCCGGCGGCGGGGCGCCGGGGGCTCGATCTGCAGCCCGGGCAGCGGCGGGGTGCCACCGCGGTGGTGGCGCATCCGCAGCTCGGTGATCTCCTGCTCGAAGTCCTCCACGGAGCTGAAGGCGCGGTAGACGCTGGCGAACCGGAGGTAGGCCACCTCGTCGAGCTCCCGCAGCGGCTGGAGGATGGCCAGCCCCACCTCGTTGCTGGGGACCTCGGCCACGCCGCTGGCGCGGATGGCGTCCTCCACCTGCTGGGCGAGCTGGTGCAGCTGGTCCTCGTCGACCGGCCGTCCCTGGCAGGCGCGGCGGACGCCCGCCACGACCTTCGACCGGTTGAACGGCTCGCTGACGCCGCTGCGCTTGACCACGGCGAGCACCGCCTCCTCCACGGTCGTGAAGCGGCGGCCGCAGGCCGGGCACGAGCGGCGGCGGCGGGTGGTGGCCCCCTCGTCGGCCTCGCGCGAGTCGATCACCCGGCTGTCGGGGTTGTGGCAGAACGGGCAGCGCACTGCGGATCACCTCCCTCCGCGGACGGTGGTGCCGGCGGCCGGACGGGACTCACGGGGAGCTCGCTCGACGTCGACGTGTGGACTCCCCTGGGGACATCCGGTGGATGTCGGGGGGAGGTCCTGAGGACGGCCTGTGGACGACTTACGGCGGGACAACTACTAGATGTAGTAGGACCCTAGGTCGCCGAACACAAGATCTGCAAGCCGAAAGCGGGCGTGTCTCTTCCGCCGAGACGCGCTCGTGACCCAGTGGTGACCACGCGCGAGCACGGTCCCCACCCGTCACACGACACGCCGGGGCACCCCGCGTGTCGGCGCGCACGCCACCGCGGGGCGGTGTAGACGCCCCTCCCCCGGACACGCGACGACCCGGGCGGCGGGCCGTCTCCGGCCGCGGCCGCCCGGGCCGGGGAGCGTGCGGGAGCCGCCTACGGCGAGGGGCGGACGGCGGGACGGCCGCCGCGCGGGTGCGACACGAGGTCGTCGAGGCGGATGCGGCGGGTGAGCACGTCCGGGTCCACGCCCGGGTCCACGCCGGGGTCCACAACCGGGTCCATGCCCGGGTCCACGGCCGGGGCGCCGGCCGTGCTCCCGGCCACCTCGGCGCCCGGGGTCGACGCGGCGGTGACGGCGGGCATCTCGACCGTCAGCGCGCGGTGCCGGCCGGAGTCGGCGGGCGCCCGGTGCCGGCCCGCGGTGACCGAGCCGACGGCGGGCTGCTCGGCGGTGACGTCACCCCCGTGGCGGCGGCCGGTCCGGCGGAACCGGCCTCCCGGCTGCACGGCCGTCATGGCCACCGTCGGCGCGGACACCGGCGCCGGCACCGCGGCGGGCGAGCCCGGCGCCTCGCCGGCGAGCGCGAGGTGCCGCTCGGGCAGCCGGACGGCGGCGAGGTCGATCCAGCGGCCCGCACCGTCCGCAGCGGGCAGCGGACCGGACCGCTCGTCGCGCGAGCGGACGAGCGCCTGGCAGCTGCCGGCCTCGTCGTGCCGCCAGCCCAGCATGGCCCCGGGCACCCAGGCGCCGTCGAGGAGGACCTCGACGTCCTGCGGGGCGCGGAAGACGACCGAGGCTGCGCTGTTCACGGCTGCTGACACGCGTCCGACCGTAGGTGCCCGACCGGCCCGGACCCGGGAACGACCTGGCGCGGAGGGTTGACGAACTCGGCGCCGTGGCCTCGTCCATGTCTGCCGGGCCGCCGCGGGCCGGGGTGCCGCCTGCCGGGCACCGGTCGCCGACCGGGGTGCGCGCCGCCGGTCACGGCAGCCGGAGGACCTGGCCGGGCACGACTGCCGCGCCCTCGAGGTCGTTGAGCTCCTCGATGGCGTCGACCACGGCCCGCACGTCCTGCCCACCGCCGGCGACCTCGCCCGCGATCGACCAGACCGTGTCGCCCGGGCGCACGACGACGCTGCTCTCCCCCGCCAGGCGCAGCCCGGCCTCCCCGCCGGGCACCCAGGACGCGACCACCGACCCGAGGGCCACGGCGCCGCCGAGGGCGAGCGCGAGGACCAGCCGCCGGCCCCGGCGGGTCAGCCGGAGCCGCGCCGGAGCGGGCGCCGCCGCCCTCCCGCCCCGGACGGCGCCGGCGGCGGCCCGTGCGCGCGGCGGGCGGCCACCCGGGCGGGCCGGGTCGCGGCGGGCCCGGGGAGCCTCCGCCGGCGGCCCGGCGGTGCGGGCCGGCGCCGCGGCGGGGCGGTCGGGGACCGGCCGCAGGTGTCCGGCGACCCGCGGGCCCGAACCCGGCAGGGGTGCCCGCCCGACCGGGCGGGACGGCCGCTGGGCGCCGTCGCCGGACCCCAGCAGCGGCCGCCAGGGGACCCGGACCGCTGCGTCGAACTCCAGCACGGCCTGTCGCACGCTGCCCATGACCAGTCCTCCTCGTCGCTCCCACGGCTCGACGTCGAACACGCGTTCGATCGAACGTCCGTGCGATGTCTACCGCATCCCCCCGACGCGGTCGACCCGACACCACGCGCGGTTTCGAACACACGTTTGAAGTCCCGGCGCCGAGGCGCTACGGTCCGACCAGCACCCGCCCGCCGTCGCCCGCGGGCCCGGCGGGGTCGCGGCCGCGGGTCCCGGACGGGACCGGTTCCGGCCCGGCACCGGGCGGACACGAGGGCTGTGAGGGCACAGCCGGCGAGGAGGAGACGTGGCGGGCACCAGCGGCACCGGCCGGCGCACGCGGACCGGCGGGACGGCGACCCGGCGCACCCCGGGGGCCGGCGCGGCCCCGGACGCGGCCGGCCCGGGCGAGGCGTCCGGGGCGGTGCGCACGTTCCCCGACCGCACCGAGAACGGCGACGGCCTCACGCAGCGGCAGCGCCGGGTCCTCGAGGTCATCCGCGACTCGATCGAGCGGCGCGGCTACCCGCCCTCGGTCCGCGAGATCGGCGAGGCCGTCGGCCTGTCCTCGGCGTCGTCGGTGGCCCACCAGCTGTCCGTGCTGCAGAAGAAGGGCTGGCTGCGGCGCGACCCCAACCGCCCGCGGGCCCTCGACGTCCGGCTGCCCGGGGAGACGCCGGCCGAGACCGCCGCCCCCGCGGCCGAGGCCGGCGCCGGTGCGCCCACCTACGTGCCGCTGGTCGGCCGGATCGCCGCCGGTGGCCCGGTGCTCGCCGAGCAGGCCGTCGAGGACGTCTTCCCGCTCCCCCGCGAGCTGGTCGGCGACGGCACGCTGTTCATGCTGCGCGTCGCCGGTGACTCGATGGTCGACGCGGCCATCTGCGACGGCGACTGGGTGGTCGTCCGCCAGCAGCCGACGGCGGAGAACGGCGAGATCGTCGCGGCGATGCTCGACGGCGAGGCCACGGTGAAGACCTACAAGCGCCGCGACGGCCACGTCTGGCTGCTGCCGCACAACCCGGCCTACGAGCCGATCCCCGGCGACGAGGCGACCGTCCTCGGCCGCGTCGTCACCGTCCTGCGGCGGGTCTGACCCGGGATCCGGGGCGGCGGACGACCGCCGCCCCGGTCAGGCCCCCGGCGGCCTCGGGGCGCGGCGGCGGCGCACCCGGCCGCCGACGACGACCAGCAGGGTCGCCACGCCGGCCGCGACGAGCGCGGCGGTGATCGCGGACGGCCCGGGGCCGCCGTCGTCCAGCAGCGTCGACAGCGACGGTCCGGTCGCAGTGGCCGGCGCCGCCGGGGCGGCCGGCGTCGCCGCGGGGATCGGAACCTGCGTGACGTCGCCCGGCACGCCCTCCCCGGCCACGAGCAGGGCGCTGCCGTCGGCGGTGAAGGTGACCGCCTCCCCCTGGGGCGACGCGGGCAGCGCGATCCGCACCGGCTCGCCGGCCAGCGCGCCGGGCACGTCGGCCCCGGCGAGGTCCCAGACGTAGGCGTCGGTGTAGGTCCGCAGCGCGATGCGGCTGCCGTCGCGGGCCACCGCGCCGCCGGTCACCAGCAGCTGCCCGGCGCGGCCGACCGGACCGCCCGGCGTGCCGGTGAGGGTGAAGCTCACGGTGCCCACGTCGGCCAGGGCGACCGTGCCGCCGTCCACCAGGGGCCCGGCCGGCCGATAGACGTGGCTGGCGCCGAGCACCTCCTTGGTGACGAGGTGCGGCGTGCCGTCGGGGGCCAGCAGCAGCGCCTCGGCGTCGTGCGCGCCGTCGGGGTAGGCGAGCCGGTGGAGCGAGGTCGACCCGTCCGGGCGCAGCGCGATGAGCGCGACGGTGGCGCGGGTGGCGTTGTTGTCGCCGGTGTCGGCCAGCCACACCGTGCCGTCGGGGCCGACACCGAGGTCCTCGGGGTCGTAGGGGTCCAGCGGGGCGGTGGTCGCGTCGACGACCGCGCAGGCGCCGTCGAGCACGTGGACGACCACCTGCTCCCCACCGTCGACCACCGCCAGCAGGCGCTCGCCGACGTCGACCAGCCCGGACAGCTCGGCCAGGCGTGGGTCGGTGATCGTGCACCGGGTGCTCGCCGCGGGGGGTTCCTCGGCGGCGGCGGGCACGGGCAGGGCGGTCAGGCCTAGTCCGAGCAGCAGGACCGCGCCGGCCCGGCGGCGTGCGGGCCGTCGCCGCACGTCAGGACGGGGCGGTCGGGCGGCCGGCGCGGGCACTCGCCCAGCGTGACAGCACGAGCGCGTCGAGTGCGTGAACCACGCCCAGCAGCAGCAGGCCCACGGCGGCTCCGACCACCGCGTCGGTGACCCAGTGGAAGTCCAGCGACACCATGGCGATCCCGGTGACGACGGGCCCCGCGACGCTGAGCCACCACAGCACGCGCTGCAGCCGTGCCCCGAGCCGGTACTCGACGGCCTGCCAGCGGGCGACGCCCCACATGAGCACGGCGTTGGCCACGTGCCCGGACGGGTAGGAGGCCCCGTCGCGGTGGAAGAACGAGCCGGGGTAGGCCGGCGCGGTGCGGCCGGTGCCGAACTTGAACGCGTAGACCACCACGGTCAGCAGCGCCAGCGCGGTGAGCACCCGCACGAGCGGCAGCAGCGTCCGCCGCCGCACGCAGAGCCAGCCGACCAGGACGGCCAGCACGACGACGATCGTGCCGCGACCGCCGATCTGGGTGACCGCCCACACCGGCCAGTAGGCCGGTGACTCGCGCAGGTCCCAGGAGCTGACCACCTCGGACACCTGCAGGTCCAGCCGCTCCAGGAGGCCGCGGCTGAGCAGGTCGACGGTGATCCCCAGGGTCACCACCAACGCGCCGAGCACCAGCCACCACGGCGGACGCCCGGGTGTGAGGACGCGCGCCGGCACGGCCGTGGCGTCGCCGGGCCCGTCCCCGGCCGACGCGCCGGCCTGGCGTCGCACCACGCCGCTGGTCACCCGCTCACGGTACCGGGGCCGTGACCGGCCCGTGACCTCTCGCGGGTCCACGGCGAGCCGCCCGGGCACCCGATCGGGTGGCCGGGCGGCTCGCCGGGGCGGGTCAGGCGACCGGTGCGGCGAACCCCTCGAGCGCGGCGGCCAGGCCGCCGTCCACGCGGGCGGTCAGCCGGGTGCCGGCCGCCTCGTGCAGCTCGCTGAGCACCTCGCCGTCGCGGTGCACGCGCGCCACCAGGTCGCCGCGGTCGTAGGGCACGAGCACCTCGACCTCGACGTCCGGGTGCGGCAGCCGGGCGGCGAGCACCTCGCGCAGCGCCTCGATGCCCTCGCCGGTGCGGGCCGAGACCCACACCGCGCCGGGCAGGGCGCGGCGCAGGGTGAGCACGTCGTCCTCGGTCATGGCGTCGACCTTGTTGACGACGATCAGCTCGGGCACCGCGGCGGCGTCGATCTCGCCGAGGACGACGTGCACCGCGTCGATCTGGCCGAGCGGGTCGGGGTCGGAGCCGTCGACGACGTGCAGCAGCAGGTCGGCGCCGGCCACCTCCTCCAGCGTGGACCGGAACGCGTCGACCAGCTGGTGGGGCAGGTGGCGCACGAAGCCCACCGTGTCGGTCAGCGTGTACTCGCGGCCGTCGGGCGACTGCGCGCGGCGCACCGTGGGGTCGAGGGTGGCGAACAGCGCGTCCTCCACCAGCACGCCCGCGCCGGTGAGCCGGTTGAGCAGGCTGGACTTGCCGGCGTTCGTGTAGCCGGCGATCGCCACGCCCGGGACGGCGTTGCGGTCGCGCGCCGAGCGCTGGGTGGCGCGGGCGGTGGCCATGCCGGCGATCTCGCGGCGCAGCTTGCTCACCCGCGACCGGATCCGCCGCCGGTCGGTCTCGATCTTGGTCTCACCGGGACCGCGGGTACCGATGCCGCCACCGCCGGCGACGCGGCCACCGGCCTGCCGGGACAGCGACTCACCCCAGCCGCGCAGCCGCGGCAGCATGTACTGCATCTGCGCCAGCTCGACCTGGGCCTTGCCCTCCCGGCTGGTGGCGTGCTGGGCGAAGATGTCGAGGATCAGCGCGGTCCGGTCGACCACCTTGACCTTGAGGATCTTCTCCAGCGCGTTGAGCTGCCCGGGGGTCAGCTCGCCGTCGCAGATCACGGTGTCGGCACCGGTCGCCGCGACGATCGAGCGGATCTCGTTCGCCTTGCCCGAGCCCACGTAGGTGCCGGCGTCGGGCTTGTCCCGGCGCTGGCTGACCGCCTCGAGCACCTCCGAGCCCGCCGTCTCGGCGAGCGCGGCGAGCTCGGCCAGCGAGCGGTCGGCGTCGGCCTGGGTGCCCTCGGTCCACACCCCGACCAGCACGACGCGCTCGAGGCGCAGCTGCCGGTACTCGACCTCGCTGATGTCGGCGAGCTCGGTGGACAGTCCCGCCACCCGGCGCAGCGCGCCGCGGGCCTCGAGGTCGTAGGAGCCGGTCGTGTCGTCGTCCCACTGGTCGGCGGGGGCCGGCCGGGTGCCCTCCGCGCGCTCGGCGCGCTCCTGGGCGTCGGCGAGCACGGCGCGGTTCTGTGCGGTCGTCATCGTCTCCAGCGTGACACGCGCGTCGTCGCGGGTCACCTCAGTTGCCTGTGCAGTCCTCATACGCCGGGTACAACACCGCGCCGGCCCGGATGCATCCCGCGCCGTGCGGGTAGGGCGGGGTGACCACACCACCGGGAGGCACCCGTGAGCACCAGCGACGAGACCGGCACCGAGGACCCCCGCGACCTCTCCGGCGGGGCCAGCGGCTCCGAGCTCGGCGAGCCCCGCGGCATCCACACCGGCGGCGCGGCCGAGCCGGAGGCGCCGGGCGGTCCCGACGAGCCCGACGAGTCGCTGGAGAAGCCGCCCCCTCTGGCGTGACCGGGTCGGCCGGTCCTCGAGGCCCGGGGGTCAGGCCGCGAGCCACTCCGGCGTGAGCTCGCCGGCGGCGACGACCACGGCGGGGCCGTGCAGCACGGTGGTCCCCGGGGAGACGTCGACGGTCAGCCGGCCGCCCGGGACGTCGACGACGACGGTGCCGCGCTGGGGGGCGTCGGACCCGGCGGCCAGCGCGGCGTAGGCGGTGGCGCAGGCCCCGGTGCCGCAGGAGCGGGTCTCCCCCACCCCCCGCTCGTGCACCCGCAGCCGCACGTGCGCGTCCGCGCCCTCGGCGGGCCGGGCGAGCACCCGGACGAACTCGACGTTCACGCCCTCGGGGAACAGGCCCGCGTCGAACCCGGGCTGCCGGGTGAGGTCGAGGGAGTCGAGGTCGGCGTCGGTGAGGCAGACCAGGTGCGGGTTGCCCATGGACACCGCCTGCCCGCCGAACGCCTGGCCGGACACGGTGGCCTCGCCGTGGCCGAACGGCCGGGCCGGGCCCATGTCCACCCAGTAGGTGCCGTCGGCGCCGGCGCCCACCCGGCGCGGTCCCCCGCGGGTGCCCACCACCACGCCGTCGGCGCACGCGGCGCGGTCGAGCAGGCCCTCGCTGACCAGCACGTGCAGGAACAGCCGGACGCCGTTGCCGCACATCTCGGCGTGCGAGCCGTCGGCGTTGCGGTGGTCCATGAACCACTCGCAGCGCGCGAGGTCGTCGCCGAGGACGGCGGGGGCGTCGGGCACGTGCCGGCTGCGCACCACCCGCAGGACGCCGTCGCCGCCGAGGCCGGAGCGGCGCTCGCACAGCCGCCGCACGAGGGCGGCGTCGAGGCGGTGCTCGGGCCAGCGGTCCCCGTCGGGGTCGGGCAGGACGACGAAGTCGTTCTCGGTGCCGTGCCCGAGGAGGAACCGGTCGCTCACCGCCCGATCGTACGGCCGGCGAGCAGGCCGCCCACCGCGTCGGCCAGGTCGGGCCGGGCGGCGTCGAACCACGTCGTCGCAGCGTCCCGGCGGAACCACGAGCGCTGGCGGCGGACGAACCGGCGGGTGGTGGTGACCGTCCGCTCGCGCGCATCGTCGGCGGTCAGCGCCCCGTCGAGCTGGGCGAGCACCTGCGCGTAGCCCAGCGCCCGGGCGGCGGTGGGCCCCTCGCGCAGGCCCTCGGCGGCCAGCGCCTCCACCTCGGCGACGAAGCCCGCCGCCCACATCCGGTCCACCCGCTCGGCGACCCGCGCGTCGAGCTCGGCGGGCTCGCGGTCCAGGCCGACGACGACCGCCGGGTAGCGCGGCCGCGGCTCGGGCAGCGTGGCGCGGAACGGCCGGCCGGTGAGCTCCACGACCTCCAGGGCACGCACGATCCGCCGTCCGTTCGACGGCAGGACGGCGGCCGCGGCCTCCGGGTCGACCGCGGCGAGGCGGGCGTGCAGCGCGGCCGGCCCCGCGTCGGCCAGCTCGGCCTGCAGCCGCGCGCGGACGGCGGGGTCGGTGCCGGGGAAGTCGAGGTCGTCGAGGACGGCGCGCACGTAGAGCCCCGACCCGCCCACCAGCAGCGGCACGGTCCCGGCCGCGCGCAGCCGGTCGACCGCGGCGCGCGCCAGCCGCGCGTACTCGACCACCGAGGCGGCCTGCCGCACGTGCCAGACGTCGAGCAGGTGGTGGGGCACCCCCCGCCGCTCGGCGGCACCGGGCTTGGCGGTCCCGATGTCCATGCCGCGGTAGAGCTGCATCGAGTCGGCGTTGACCACCTCGCCGCCCAGCCGCCGGGCCAGCTCCACCGCCAGCGCCGTCTTGCCGGTCGCCGTGGGCCCGACGACGGCGACCACGGGCGGTGCGCTCACCGCGCCGTCCAGGCGGCGACCAGGTAGCCGACGCCGTAGGGCGCCTCGTCGGCCAGCAGCTCGGCGGTGACCTCGCGGCCGCTCAGCAGCGCGCCGACCGCGCGCCACACGGGGACGCCCGCCGCCAGCAGCCGCGCGCCCTCGGCCGGGTCCAGCGCGGCCAGGGCGGCCGCGTCGCCGGCGGCCAGCGCGGCGGCGACCGCGGCGTCGAAGGGCGCGGCGGCGGCGTCGAGGTAGCCGGGGGCCTTGACGCTGCGGCGCGCCGAGCCGTCGCCCATCGCCAGCACCGCCACCGGTCCGTCCAGCTCGGCGACGACGCCGGCCAGCTCCGCGGGCGCCGCGCCGACCCGCGGGCCGGTGTGCCCGGCGGCGTCGAGCAGCGCGGCGCCCACGGTCATCGACAGCGGCAGCCGCCGTCCGCCTGGGCGCGCCGGGCCCGACAGCGGCACGTCGAGGTCGACGCCGAAGCCGCGCAGGTCGCCGCCGTCCCCGGGGCCGTGGCGGCCGTCGGCATCCGGCCCGACGACCACGACCGTGCCCGCCCCGGCGGTGTGCAGCGTCCCGACCGCGGTGGCGCAGGCGGCACGCAGCGCGGCGGTGTCCGCGGCGGCCCGGCCGGCGACCGCCGGCAGCAGCAGCGGCGGGCACGGGCAGAAGGCGACCGGGACCGGTCCGGCGGGCAGGCTGCTCACCGCAGCAGTCTCTCCGACCCGGCGTGGGAGACTGCGGTGCGTGTCGAGCACGGAGAACCCCGGAGACGGGTCGCAGCAGGTCCCCCCGCCCGAGACGGCCGCCCCCGACGCGGTCACCCCGGAGGCCGGGACGCCCGCCGCGGCAACCCCCGCGGACGCGCAGCTGGCCGACCCGACGGCGGCCGCGGGCGCACCGGAGACCGGCGTGGCCGAGGTCACCGCCCCGGAGGCCGGCGCCCCGGAGGCCGGCGCCCCGGAGGCCGGCGTCCCGGAGGTCACCGCCCCGGAGGCCGGCGTCCCCGCCGAGGTGCCGCCCGCGCCCGCGGCCGAGGCGACGTCGGACCCCGCGCGGTGGGGCCGGGTCGACGACGACGGCACCGTCTACGTGCGCACCGCCGACGGCGAGCGCGCGGTCGGCTCGTGGCAGGCCGGCGAGCCGGCCGCGGGGCTGGCCCACTTCGCCCGCCGCTACGACGACCTGGCCACCGAGGTCGCGCTGCTCGAGGCCCGGCTGAAGGCGCACACCGGCAACCCGAACGAGATCAAGGCCAAGGCGCAGGCGCTGGCCGACAGCATCCCCACCGCGACCGCCGTCGGCGACCTCGACGGGCTGGCCGCGCGCGCCCGCGCCATGGTGGACACGGCCGACTCCGCCGTCGCCGAGTCGCGCGCCGAGAAGGCCGCCGCGCGCGCCGTGCAGGTCGCCCGCAAGGAGGCGCTGGCCGCCGAGGCCGAGCAGATCGCCGCGGAGTCGACGTCGTGGAAGGCCGCCGGCGACCGGCTCAAGGCGATCGTCGAGGAGTGGAAGACGATCCGCGGGATCGACCGCAAGACCGACGAGGCGCTGTGGTCGCGCTTCGCCGCGGCCCGGGACGCCTTCGGCCGCCGCCGGGGCGCCCACTTCGCGGCGCTCGACGCCCAGCGCGGCGAGGCCCGGGCTGCCAAGCAGGAGCTCATCGCCGAGGCGCAGCGGCTGTCGGCGTCGACCGACTGGGGTGCCACGAGCGCCGCGATGCGGACGCTGATGGACCGCTGGAAGGCCGTCCCCCGCACCAGCCGCGACGGCGACGACGACCTGTGGAAGCAGTTCCGCGCCGCCCAGGACGTGTTCTTCAGCGCCCGCGCCGAGTCGGACAAGGCCCGCAACAGCGAGCAGCTGGCCAACCAGCAGGCCAAGGAGGAGCTGCTCGCCGAGGCCGAGAAGCTCGACCCGTCCACGGACCTGCGCAGCGCCCAGGCGGCGCTGCGCCGGATCCAGGAGCGCTACGACGCCATCGGGCACGTGCCGCGCGGCGCGATGCGCTCGCTCGAGGACCGCATGCAGGCCGTCGAGCAGCGGGTCCGCGGCGCCTCCGACGCCGGCCGGGTGCGCACCGCGCCGGAGAACCCGATGGTCACCTCGATGCGGGCCGCGGTCACCAAGGCCGAGGAGCAGCTGGCCAAGGCCGAGGCCGCGGGCAACGCACGCCGCATCGAGGAGGCCCGCGCGAACCTCGCGACCCGCCGCGAGTGGCTGGCCGAGGCCGAGAAGACCGCCTCCCGCCGCTGACCCCTCAGCAGCCGCCGACGGGGGCGAGCGGGGGCGGGACGCCGACGCCCGGCATGCCCAGCGCGACGCCGGGCGTCGTCGGGCGGGTGCCGGCCTCGTGCGCGTCGCCGGCGCGGGTGCGGCGGTGCGACAGCAGCGGGCCGTCGGCGACCAGGTGGTGCGGCGCGGCCGCGGTGACGATCGTCTCGACGACGTCGCCCGGCCGCACGCCCTGGCTCCCGGCGAAGTGCACCAGGCGCCCGTCGCGGGCCCGGCCGCTCATCCGGCCGGTCCGGGCGTCCTTGCTGCCCTCCCCCGCAGCGGCCAGCAGCTCCACGGTGCGGCCGACCTGCGCGCGGTTCTCCGCGAGCGAGACCTCCTCCTGCAGCGCGGTCAGCCGCAGGTAGCGCTCCTGCACGACCTCCTTGGGCAGCTGGCCGTCCATGCCGGCGGCCGGCGTCCCGGGGCGCTTGGAGTACTGGAAGGTGAAGGCACCGGCGAAGCGCGCCTGCCGGACGACCTCGAGGGTCTGCTCGAAGTCGGCCTCGGTCTCGCCGGGGAAGCCGACGATGACGTCGGTGGTGATCGCCGCGTCGGGCATCGCCGCCCGCACCCGGTCGATGATCCCGAGGTAGCGCTCCTGCCGGTAGCCGCGGCGCATGCGGCGCAGCACGTCGTCCGACCCGCTCTGCAGCGGCATGTGCAGCTGGTGGCAGACGGCGGGCGTCCCGGCCATCGCCTCGATGACGTCGTCGGTGAACTCGCGCGGGTGCGGGCTGGTGAAGCGGACCCGCTCCAGCCCCTCGATCGCACCCGTCGCGCGCAGCAGGTCGGCGAACGCGCCCCGGTCGCGGAACTCCACCCCGTAGGCGTTGACGTTCTGGCCGAGCAGCGTCACCTCGAGCACGCCCTGGTCGACCAGCGCCTGCACCTCGGCGAGGACCTCGCCGGGCCGGCGGTCCTTCTCCTTGCCGCGCAGCGCCGGGACGATGCAGAACGTGCAGGTGTTGTTGCAGCCGACGCTGATCGACACCCAGCCGGCGTAGGCCGAGTCCCGCCTGGCCGGCAGCGTCGAGGGGAACACCTCGAGCGCCTCGGCGATCTCCACCTGCGCCTCGGCGTTGTGGCGGGCGCGCTCGAGCAGGGCCGGCAGCGAGCCGACGTTGTGCGTGCCGAAGACGACGTCGACCCACGGCGCGCGCCGCACGATCTCGCCGCGGTCCTTCTGCGCCAGGCAGCCGCCGACGGCGATCTGCATGCCGGGGTGGGCGTCCTTGACCGGCCGCAGGTGACCGAGGTTGCCGTAGAGCCGGTTGTCGGCGTTCTCCCGCACCGCGCAGGTGTTGAGGACGACGACGTCGGCGTCCTCCCCCTCGGGGGCGGCGGCGTAGCCCGCGGCCTCGAGCAGGCCGGACAGGCGCTCGGAGTCGTGCACGTTCATCTGGCACCCGTAGGTGCGCACGCGGTAGGTGCGCGGCGGGCAGTCGACCTCGGTTCCCATGGCGTCTGCGAGGGTACGGCGCGACGCCGGTCACCCGGCGTGAGCGGACCCGTTACTCGATCGTGATGACCTCGGGACCGCGCCGTCCCCCTGCGGCTCTAGGGTTCCCCGGGTGACCAGCCAGCTCGCCGGAGGACCTCTCGTCCAGCTGACCGGCGTCAACAAGTGGTTCGGTGAACTGCACGTCCTCCAGGACATCGACCTCTCGATCGACCGCGGCGAGGTCGTCGTCGTCATCGGCCCGTCCGGCTCGGGCAAGTCCACGCTCTGCCGCACGATCAACCGGCTCGAGTCGATCCAGCAGGGCGAGATCCGCATCGACGGCGAGAAGCTGCCCGAGGAGGGCAAGGCGCTCGCCCGGCTGCGCAGCGACGTCGGGATGGTCTTCCAGAGCTTCAACCTCTTCGCGCACAAGACGATCCTCGAGAACGTCACCCTGGCCCCCACCCGGGTGCG
Source organism: Geodermatophilus dictyosporus (assembly GCF_900115505.1). Classification (GTDB taxonomy): domain Bacteria; phylum Actinomycetota; class Actinomycetes; order Mycobacteriales; family Geodermatophilaceae; genus Geodermatophilus; species Geodermatophilus dictyosporus. Next base: position 180,845 of record NZ_FOWQ01000010.1, read on the forward strand.
CCGGCAGGGCAAGGGACAGGCCGAGGCGCGCGCCCGCGAGCTGCTCGAGCGGGTCGGCGTCGCCCACCAGGCCGACAAGTACCCGGCGCAGCTCTCCGGCGGCCAGCAGCAGCGCGTGGCGATCGCCCGCGCACTGGCGATGGACCCCAAGGTCATCCTCTTCGACGAGCCGACCTCGGCGCTCGACCCGGAGATGATCAACGAGGTCCTCGACGTCATGACCTCGCTGGCCCGCGAGGGCATGACGATGGTCGTGGTCACCCACGAGATGGGCTTCGCCCGGCGGGCGGCCAACCGGGTCGTGTTCATGGACGGCGGCCGGATCGTCGAGGCCGCCGACCCCGAGACCTTCTTCACCGCTCCGCGCTCGGACCGGGCGCGCGACTTCCTCTCCAAGATCCTCAACCACTGACCCCCACGGGAGGACCCACCCATGCGCAGCACCCGACGACTCGCGGCCTTCGCCGCGCTCGGCCTGACCCTCGCTGCCTGTTCCAGCGAGGCCGGCACCCAGGCCGCGGAGGAGTCCTCCAGCGCGCCGACCGTCGCCGAGGACGTCGACTTCCCCGAGGGGTCGACCATGGCCGAGCTGAACGAGGCCGGGACGATCACCGTCGGCACCAAGTACGACCAGCCCGGCTTCGGCCTGCTCAACCCGCAGAGCAGTCAGCCCGAGGGCTTCGACGTCGAGATCGCGAAGATCGTCGCCGGTGAGCTGGGCATCGCCCCCGAGGACATCGAGTTCACCGAGACCGTCTCGGCCAACCGCGAGCCGTTCATCCAGAACGGCCAGGTCGACATCGTCGTGGCCACCTACACGATCAACGATGCCCGCAAGCAGGTCGTCGACTTCGCCGGTCCGTACTACCTCGCCGGCCAGGACATCATGGTCGCGGCCGGCAACCCCGAGGGCATCGAGGGCCCCGACGACCTGGCGGGCAAGACCGTCTGCTCGGTCGAGGGATCGACGCCGGCGCAGAACATCCGGGACAACTACCCGGAGGCCCAGCTGGTGACCTACGACGTCTACTCCAAGTGCGCCGACGACCTGGCCAACGGCAACGTCCAGGCCGTGACGACGGACAACGTCATCCTCACCGGCCTGGTCGCCGGCAACCCCGAGGGCTTCGAGCTGGTGGGCAACCCGTTCACCGAGGAGCCCTACGGCATCGGCCTGGAGCTCGGGAACACCGAGTTCCGCAACTTCATCAACGACGTGCTCGAGGAGTCCTTCGAGGACGGCCGCTGGGCCGACGCCTGGGACCGCACCGCCGGCGCCATCACCGGCGAGGAGGCCCCCGAGCCGCCGTCGGTGGACCGGTACTGACCCCACCGACCGGTCAGGACGCCGCCGGGCGGGCTCCCCGCCCGGCGGCGTCCCCGGTGACTGAGAGATCGAGGGCGCGGTGCAGTTCCTCAGCGACAACTCCGACCTGTTGTGGGGCGCGTTCCTGACGACGCTCTCCCTCGCGGTCGTCAGCGGCCTGTGCGCGCTGGTGCTCGGCACCGTGCTGGCCGGGATGCGGGTGAGCCCGGTGCCCCCGCTGCGCGGGCTGGCCACCTTCTACGTCGAGGTCTTCCGCAACACCCCGCTGACCGTCGTGTTCTTCTTCCTGGCGTTCGGCATCGTGCAGATCGACCTGCAGTTCCCGAGCCGGTTCCTCACCGCGGTGGCGGCGCTGTCGCTCTACACCGCCGCGTTCGTCTGCGAGGCGCTGCGCTCGGGCATCAACTCCGTCCCGGCGGGCCAGGCCGAGGCCGCCCGCGCGCTCGGGCTGACCTTCGGGCAGTCGCTGCGTCAGGTGGTCCTCCCCCAGGCATTCCGCACCGTGGTTCCCCCGCTGGGCAACGTGTGGATCGCGCTGGCGAAGAACACCTCGATCGCCGCCGGGTTCGCCGTCACCGACCTGACCGCGGCGCTGCAGCGGCTGGCCAACGCCAACGCCGACCAGCTGCTCGCCGTCTTCGCCGCGGTGGTCGCCGGCTACCTGGTCATCACGCTCCCCTCCGCCTGGCTGATCCGGGTGGTCGAGACCCGGGTGGCGATCGTCCGATGAGCACCAGCGTCCTGTTCGACCTGCCGGGGCCCCGGGCCCGCCGCCGTCAGCTGGTGGGCACCGTGGTCGGCGCCCTCGTCGTCGCCGCGCTCGTCGGGCTGGCCCTGTGGCGGCTGGCGGCCAACGGCCAGCTCGAGCCCGACCGCTGGGCGGTGCTCTTCGACCCGGCCTCGGGTGTGCCGCAGGCCCTGTGGCAGGGGCTGCTCAACACGCTGGCGGTCGCCGCGGTCGGCATGGTGCTGGCCACCGTGCTGGGCGCGCTGCTGGCCGTCGGACGGCTGTCCGACCACGCGTGGGTGCGCATCCCGGTCGGCGTGGTCATCGAGCTCTTCCGCGCCGTCCCGCTGCTCATCCTGATCCTGTTCTGCCTGCTGTTCCTGCCCACGGTCGGCGTCCCGATGACCGCGTTCCGGGCGCTGGTGCTGGGGCTGACGCTCTACAACATGGCCGTGCTGGCCGAGATCTTCCGGGCCGGGATCCTGTCGGTGGACCGGGGGCAGCGGGAGGCGGCCTTCGCCCTCGGCATGCGCAAGACGCAGGTCATGACGCTGGTCCTGCTGCCGCAGGCAGTGCGCCGGATGCTGCCGGTGCTGGTGGCCCAGCTCGTGGTCCTGCTCAAGGACTCGTCGCTGGGCTTCATCGTCGGCTACGTCGAGTTGCTGCGGACCGCGCGCAGCCTGGTCGAGTTCTTCAACTTCTCCTTCGGCAGCCAGTACACCTTCCAGCTCTACGTGGCCGCCGCCCTCGTCTACATCGTCGTCAACGTGGTGCTCTCCCAGGTGGCACGGAGCGTGGAGAAGCGCACCCGGCGCAGCACCAAGGCGGCCGCGGCCAAGGACGTCGAGCTGCCCGCCGACGTCCAGATGGGCGGGGGTGGCGGGCCGGTCTGACCGGTCGCGTGCGGGACACGGGACGGTCACGCCGTGCCCCGCTCGTCCCGCTCCGCACCGCGGGTGAGCCGGCGGTCAGGCGCGGTGCCGGGGCTGCCGAGAACGGGTCCGTGGACACCGCTCTCCGCCCCGTCGTGCCGCCGCTGCCCACCGTGGTGCGCCTGCCCGGAGGGCAGGTCGACGCCGCCCAGGACTTCGTGAACCGGCTGCGGGCGGCGTCGGCCTCCTTCGCCGGCGCCGCGGGTGCCGACTCCGCCGTCGTCCGCGAGGCGGTGCCCCCGGCCCGGCACCGGCGCGCCCGCTGCCGGGTGGTGCTGCGCATGTTCGACGGCACCGAGGTCGACCTGACCTTCCTCGGCCCGGTCAGCCGCCCGGCCGTGGCGCCCGACCGCTCCTTCGAGGCGCAGATCGCCCGCTGGCTGCGCGCCGGGCACGCCCGCGGCGCCGAGGGAGCGTGGCTGGTGCCCGACGACGAGGCCCCCGGCGGCCGCGCCGTCGACCTCACCGCCTGGACGACGGCGGCCGGGGCGCCCGCCCCCTGACCGCAGCGGCCCCGACACGGGGACGGGCCCCGTCGCCGGCTCCGAGAGCCGGCGGCGGGGCCCGTCCTCGTCGTGCGTGCCGCCCGTCAGGGCAGGTCGTCCTCCCAGCCGGGCCCGTCCGGCCCGCCGGGACCGGGGTCGGTGCCGAAGCCGGTCTCGTCGAGGACGTCCCGGACCACCCCCGCGGCCAGCCCGCCGCCGTAGCCCTTGCGAGCCAGCATGCCGACCAGCCGGCGGGTGGCGGTGACCCGGTCGACCCGGCGGAGACCGGACAGGCGCCGCTCGACCAGCCGCCGGGCGGCCGCGCGCTCGTCCTCGTCGTCGACCAGGGCGAGGGCCTGCTCGGCGTCCTCCCCGTCGACGCCCTTGGCCCGCAGCTCCGCCTTGAGGGCCCGGCGGGCCAGGCCGCGGCCGGCCTGGCGCGAGCTCACCCAGGCGCGGGCGAAGGCGGCGTCGTCGACGAGGCCCACCTCGCCGAACCGGTCGAGCACGGCGGTCGCGGCCTCCTCGGGGACGCCGCGGCGCTCGAGCAGGTCGGCCAGCTGCTGGCGAGTCTTGGGCGCGCCGGTGAGCGCCCGCAGGCAGACCGCCCGGGCCACCGACTCGGGGTCGCCGGCCTCGTCGGCGGGGTCCCCGGGGACCGCATCCGGGCCGTCGGGCCCGGGGTGGGCGGCCGGGCCGTCCGGGTCAGGGGACGGCCCCGGCCGCCGCCGGCGGCCGGCCCGCCCGCCCGGGGAGTCCCCGCGGAGACGGCGCCGGCCGCCGGGCCGGTCGGCCCGCTCGGGCTCGTCGTCCAGGGGCGACGGGCCCGGCCGGCCGGTCATCGGAGTGCTCAGAAGTCGACCGGGTCAGCGGCCGGGGCGTCGACCTGCGGGCCGATGCCCAGCTTCTCCTTGACCTTCTTCTCGATCTCGTCGGCGAGGTCGGGGTTGTCGCGCAGGAAGGAGCGGACGTTCTCCTTGCCCTGGCCGAGCTGGTCGCCCTCGTACGTGTACCAGGCGCCGGACTTGCGGATGAAGCCCTGCTCGACGCCGGCGTCGATGAGGCCGCCCTCGCGGCTGAAGCCCTGACCCCACAGCAGGTCGAGCTCGGCCTGCTTGAACGGGGCGGCGACCTTGTTCTTCACGACCTTGACCCGCACCCGGCTGCCGACGGCGTCGGTGCCCTGCTTGAGGGTCTCGATCCGGCGCACGTCGAGGCGGACCGACGAGTAGAACTTCAGCGCGCGGCCACCGGTGGTGACCTCGGGCGAGCCGTAGACGATGCCGACCTTCTCGCGCAGCTGGTTGATGAAGATCGCGGTGGTGCCCGAGTTGTTCAGCGCACCGGTGATCTTGCGCAGCGCCTGGCTCATGAGGCGGGCCTGCAGACCGACGTGGCTGTCACCCATCTCGCCCTCGATCTCGGCGCGGGGCACGAGGGCCGCGACGGAGTCGATGACGATGATGTCCAGCGCGCCGGAGCGGATGAGCATGTCGGCGATCTCGAGCGCCTGCTCACCGGTGTCGGGCTGGCTGACCAGCAGCGCGTCGGTGTCGACGCCGATGGCCCGGGCGTACTCGGGGTCGAGGGCGTGTTCGGCGTCGATGAAGGCCGCGATGCCGCCGGCCGCCTGGGCGTTGGCCACCGCGTGCAGCGCGACCGTCGTCTTGCCGGAGGCCTCGGGGCCGTAGACCTCGACGACGCGGCCGCGGGGCAGGCCGCCGATGCCCAGCGCGATGTCGAGGGCGATCGAGCCCGTCGGGATGACCTTGATCGCCTGCGCCGGGTTGTCGCCCAGCCGCATGACCGAGCCCTTGCCGAACTGCTTGTCGATCTGGGCGAGGGCCATGTCGAGGGCCTTGTCGCGGTCGAGCGTTGCCATGGTGCTCACCTTCGGGAAGTCGCGTGCGGAGTCGTGGGGTGTCGTGGACGACGCTAGGTCGGGGGTCTGACACTTTCCGGGAACGGGCCGGACCTGTGGAGGAGCGACTCCCCTGTGGACGCCACTGTAGGGCGAACACACGTTCGAGTCGAGCGACACGCAGGCGCCTCGCGGACGCCCGGCCTCAGCGGTCCCTCGGCGGGACCTCGTACTCCTCGCAGATGGCCAGCCACACCCGGCGGACGGGCAGCCCCGCCTCGATCGCGTCGAGGGCTGTCCGGCCGCCCAGGGAGGAGAAGACGTGGTCGCGCGCCACGGTCTGCGCCCGCATCGACCCGAACTGGGCCTCGAGCCGGGACCAGAACTCCTGCAGGCGCACGTCCCCGACGCTAGCGCGCGGGACCGCGGCCGCCGTCGGCCCTAGGCTCGGGCCGTGTTCCCCACCACCGGCTCGGCCACCTGGGACACCGTCCTGGAGATCGGCATCGCCCTGTGCATGCTCGTGACCCTGGTGCTCCTCTGGCGCGGCATGCGGGGCCGCTGAACGGTCACCGCCGGGCCCACACCACCGCCAGCGGGACGACCAGCGCCGCCGAGACCCCGGCCACCAGGCCGAAGCCGCCCACCGCCAGCAGCGGCCCGCCGACCGCGCCGGCCACCGCCGCGCCCAGCCCCATCAGCAGGTCGGTCCCGCCCTGCGCGGTCGGCCGCACCTCCGCGGGCACCGACTCGGTGACCAGCGTCGAGCCCGCGATCAGCCCGCAGGACCAGCCCAGGCCGAGCAGCAGCAGCCCGGCGCCCAGCCGCCAGGCGGCCTCCGGCGGCGCCGTGCCGGCGATCGCCGCGGCGGACAGCAGCAGCGCTCCCCCGAGGGCGACCGTCGTCCGCCGCCCCGCGCGGTCGGCGAGCAGGCCGACGAGCGGGCTGAACAGGTACATGCCGGCCACGTGCACGCTGATGACCAGCCCGACCAGCCGCAGCGTCGTCCCCTCGGGGCCGCCGGCGTGCCCCATGTGCACCGGCGTCATGACCATCACGCCGACCATCACCGCGTGGGACACCACGACGGCGACCAGCCCGAGCCGCCCGCCCGGGTCGGCCCACACCGCCGCCAGCGCCGCCCGGGTGGCCCGCGGCGGGCGCGGGGCCGGCGGCCCGGCGCCGTCGCGCAGCCGGCGGGCCAGCAGCAGCGGGTCGGGGCGCAGCGCGGCCCACAGCCCGGCGGCGACGACGGCGAACACCGCGGCGGAGACGACGAACCCGCCGCCGAGCGCCGGCAGCCCGAGCGCCCCGGCCAGCCCGGCGCCGGGCGCGGCCAGCTGCGGGCCGAACACCGAGCCGACGGTGGTCGCCCAGACGACCAGCGACAGCGCCCGGCCGCGCCGCTCGGGGGCGGCGAGATCGGCGGCGGCGTAGCGCGCCTGCAGCCCGCACGCGGTCGAGGCGCCGAAGGCGAACAGGCCGGCCAGCAGCAGCGCCAGGGACGACAGTGCCGCCGCGACGACGGTCAGCGCGGCCCCGGCGAGGGCGACGGCGTACCCGGCGACCAGGCCGGCGCGGCGCCCGGCGCGGTCCGACAGCCGCGCCAGCGGGACGGCCAGCACCGCGGCGCCGAGCACGCCCGCGGTCTGCCCGAGCCCCGCGGCCGAGTCGCTGCCCGAGACCTCGCGGGCGAGCAGGCCGCCGACGGTGATCCCGACGGTGACGCCCAGCCCGCCGAGCGCGACCGCGCCGGCGAGGACGCCGACGGTGCGCCGCTGGACGCCCTCGACGTCGGGGCCGGCCGAGACGCCGGGGGTCACAGTCCCAGCGAGCGGCCGATGATCTCCCGCATGATCTCGTTGGTGCCGCCGTAGATGGACTGGACGCGGGCGTCGCGCCAGGCCTTCGACACCGGGTACTCGTCCATGTAGCCGTAGCCGCCGTGCAGCTGCAGGCAGCGGTCGGCCACCTTGTTCTGCAGCTCGGTCGTCCAGTACTTGGCCATCGCCGCGTCGACGGCGTCGAGCTCGCCGTCGTTGTGCCGGCGCACGCACTCGTCGACGAAGGTGCGGGCGATCGTCGTCTCGGTGTGCAGCTCCGCGAGGACGAACCGGCTGTGCTGGAAGCTGCCGACCGGCCGGCCGAACGCCGTCCGGGAGGTGACGTACTCGCGGGTGCGCGCCAGCACCGTCTCGGCCGAGGCGACCGCGCCGACGGCGATCGACAGCCGCTCCTGCGGCAGGTTGCCCATGAGGTGGGCGAAGCCGCCGTTCTCCCGGCCGAGCAGGTTCTCCGCGGGCACGCGGACGTCGTCGAAGAACAGCTCGGCGGTGTCCTGTGCCTTCAGGCCGACCTTGTCCAGGTTGCGGCCGCGGCTGAAGCCCGGCATCCCCCGCTCGACGACGAGCAGGCTGGTGCCCTTCGAGCCCGGGGCGTCGGGGTCGGTGCGCGCGACCACGATGACGAGGTCGGCGTTGATGCCGTTGGTGATGAAGGTCTTGGCGCCGTTGAGCACCCACGAGTCGCCGTCGCGGCGGGCGGTGGTGCGGATCGCCTGCAGGTCGCTGCCGGTGCCGGGCTCGGTCATGGCGATCGCGGTGATCAGCTCGCCGCGGCAGAAGCCGGGCAGCCAGCGCTCCGCCTGCTCCTCGGTGCAGAGGTCGCGCAGGTAGGGGGCGACGACGTCGTCGTGCAGGGTGAAGCCGACGCCGGTGGCGCCGATGCGGGTCAGCTCCTCGTTGAGGACGGCGTTGTAGCGGAAGTCGCGGACCCCGCCGCCGCCCCACCGCTCGTCGACGTCGAAGCCGAGCAGCCCCTGCTCGCCGCCGGAGAGCCACACGTCGCGCGGGACGATGCCCTCGCGTTCCCACTGGTCGTGGAACGGGGCGACGGTCTTCTCCGCCCAGTCGCGGACCATGCGGCGGAAGTCCTCGTGCTCGGCCTCGTAGAGCGAGTGGCGCATGCCCGGCAGTGTGCCCCAGAGCACCCCAGGACCGGGCGACCCCGTTCGGCTGTGGGCGCACCGGCCGCGTCCGCGCAGGCCAGCGGACTGTCGTACCCGCGGGGACACTGGGGGCGTGCCCGCTCTCGACCGGTTCTCCGAGCCCACCCGGGCCTGGTTCACCGGCGCCTTCGCCGCGCCCACGGCCGCCCAGGAGGGCGCGTGGCAGGCCATCAGCAGCGGTGACCACGCGCTCGTCGTGGCCCCCACCGGCTCGGGCAAGACGCTGGCGGCGTTCCTGTGGTCGCTCGACCGGCTGACCGCCACCCCGCCGCTCGACGAGGGCCGGCGCTGCCGGGTGCTCTACGTCTCCCCGCTCAAGGCGCTGGCCGTCGACGTCGAGCGCAACCTGCGCGCGCCGCTGACGGGCATCGGCCAGGCGGCGATGCGACTGGGCCTGCCGCGGCCGGAGATCTCGGTCGGCATCCGCTCCGGCGACACCCCCGCCGACGAGCGGCGGGCCTTCACCCGGCGGCCCACCGACATCCTCATCACCACGCCCGAGTCGCTGTTCCTGCTGCTCACCAGCTCCGCGCGGGAGGCGCTGCGCGGGGTGGAGACGGTGATCGTCGACGAGGTGCACGCGGTCACCGACAGCAAGCGCGGCGCGCACCTGGCGGTCTCCCTCGACCGGCTCGACGAGCTGCTCGACCGCCCGGCGCAGCGGATCGGCCTGTCGGCGACGGTGCGCCCGATCGAGGAGGTCGCCACCTACCTCGCGGGCGGGCGGCCGGTGCAGGTGGTGCAGCCGCCGTCGGTCAAGGAGTGGGACCTCTCGGTCGTCGTCCCGGTCGAGGACATGAGCGCCCTCGGCCAGCCCACCGGCGAGCTGGAGGGGTCGGCGGCCGGCGACCAGCCGCGGACGTCGATCTGGCCGGCGGTCGAGGAGCGGGTGCTCGACCTGGTGCAGGCGCACCGCAGCACGATCGTGTTCGCCAACTCCCGGCGGCTGGCCGAGCGGCTGACCAGCCGGCTCAACGAGATGGCCTACGAGCGGGCCACCGGGGAGGAGGTGCCGCCGGGCACCAACGCCGCCGCGCTGGTGGCCCAGGCCGGTGCCGGCGGCGGCGTCCCCGAGGGCGTGCAGCCGGTCGCCGCGGCCCACCACGGGTCGGTGTCGCGCGAGCAGCGGGCGGTGGTGGAGGAGGCGCTGAAGTCCGGCCGGCTGCCGGCGGTGGTGGCGACGTCCTCGCTGGAGCTCGGCATCGACATGGGCTCGGTCGACCTCGTCGTCCAGGTCGAGGCGCCGCCCACCGTCGCCGCCGGCCTGCAGCGGGTCGGGCGTGCCGGGCACCAGGTGGGCGCGGTCAGCCGCGGCGTGCTGTTCCCCAAGTACCGCGGCGACCTCGTGCAGTGCGCGCTGGTGGCCGAGCGGATGAAGGCCGGCGCGATCGAGTCGATCCGCTACCTGCGCAACCCGCTCGACGTGCTCGCCCAGCAGGTCGTGGCGATCGTGTCGGAGGGCCCGCGCACGGTCGAGGAAGTCGGCGCGCTGCTGCGCCGGTCGGCGCCGTTCTCCGGCCTGCCCGACTCCGCGCTGCACGCCGTGCTCGACATGCTCGCCGGCCGCTACCCCTCCGACGCGTTCGCCGAGCTGCGCCCGCGGCTGACCTGGGACCGGGTCACCGACACCCTCACCGCCCGCAGCGGCGCGCAGCGGCTGGCCGTCACCAGCGGCGGCACCATCCCCGACCGCGGGCTGTTCGGCGTCTTCCTCGTCGGCGGCGAGGGGTCGGGCGGGCGCCGGGTCGGCGAGCTCGACGAGGAGATGGTCTACGAGTCGCGGGTGGGCGACGTCTTCCTGCTCGGCTCGTCGTCGTGGCGCATCGAGGAGATCACCCACGACCGGGTGCTGGTCTCCCCCGCGCCCGGGCAGCCCGGGAAGATGCCGTTCTGGCACGGCGACGCCCCCGGCCGGCCGCTGGAGCTGGGCCGCGCGCTGGGCGCGTTCCTGCGCGAGGTCGGCTCGGCCACGCCGGAGCGGGGCCGCGAGCGCGCGCAGGCGGCCGGGCTCGACGACTGGGGCGCGGCCAACCTGCTCGCCTACCTCGCCGAGCAGAAGGCGGCCACCGGCCACCTGCCCGACGACCGCACGCTGCTGGTCGAGCGGTTCCGCGACGAGCTGGGCGACTGGCGGCTGGTCGTGCACTCCCCCTTCGGCGCGCAGGTCAACGCCCCGTGGGCGCTGGTCCTCGCCGCCCGGCTGCGCGAGCGCTACGGCGTCGACGTCGCCTCGATGCACTCCGACGACGGCATCGTGCTGCGGCTGCCCGACACCACCGGCGAGCCGCCGGAGGCCGACCTCGCCGTCCTCGACCCCGACGACGTCGAGCGCGAGGTGACCGCGGAGGTCGGCACCTCGGCGCTGTTCGCCAGCCGCTTCCGCGAGTGCGCCGCCCGCGCGCTGCTGCTGCCCCGCCGCGACCCGCGCCGCCGCACCCCGCTGTGGCAGCAGCGCCAGCGCGCCGCCCAGCTGCTCAGCGTGGCCGGCGAGTTCTCCTCCTTCCCCATCACGCTCGAGGCCGCCCGCGAGGTGCTGCAGGACGTCTACGACGTGCCGGGCCTGGTCGAGCTGATGCGCGACGTGCGGTCGCGGCGGGTCCGGGTGGTCGACGTGCAGACCCAGGCCGCCTCGCCGTTCGCCCAGTCGCTGCTGTTCGGCTACGTCGGGCAGTTCCTGTACGAGGGCGACGCCCCGCTGGCCGAGCGCCGGGCGCAGGCGCTGGCCCTGGACACCGGCCTGCTCGCCGAGCTGCTCGGCCGCTCGGAGCTGCGCGAGCTGCTCGACGCGGAGGCACTGGCCGAGGTGGAGCGGGAGCTGCAGCGGCTGCCGGCCGAGCGGCACCCCCGCGACGTCGACGGCGCCTCCGACCTGCTGCGCGGGATCGGCGACCTCACCCCCGCCGAGGCGGCGCAGCGCGGCATCCCCGCGGAGTGGCTGGCGGAGCTGGTGGCCTCCCGCCGCGCCATCGTCGTGCGGATCGCCGGCGAGGAGCGGCACGTCGCCATCGAGGACGCCGGCCGGCTGCGCGACGCGCTGGGCACCGCGCTGCCCGTGGGCGTCCCCGAGGCGTTCACCGAGCCGGTCGCCGACCCGCTGGGCGACCTGGTCGGCCGCTACGCCCGCACGCACGGGCCCGTCCAGCCGGCCCAGGTCGCCACCCGGCTCGGGCTCGGCGTCGCCGTCGTCACCGCGACGCTGCAGCGGCTGGTGGGGACCGGCCGGCTGGTCACCGGCGAGTTCCGGCCCGGCGGCACCGGGCAGGAGTGGTGCGACGCCGACGTGCTGCGCTCGGTGCGCCGCCGCAGCCTGGCCAAGCTCCGCCAGGAGGTCGAGCCGGTGCCGATCGGCACGCTGGCCCGGTTCACGCCGTCGTGGCAGTCGGTCGGCAGCCGGATGCGCGGGGTCGACGGCGTGCTGGCCGTGGTCGAGCAGCTCGCCGGGGCGCTGGTGCCGGCCAGCGCGCTGGAGACGCTGGTGCTGCCCACCCGGGTGCGCGACTACTCCCCCGCGATGCTCGACGAGCTGACCAGCGCCGGCGAGGTGCTGTGGGCGGGGGCCGGCGGGCTGCCCGGCGGCGACGGCTGGGTGAGCCTGGTCCCGGCCGACCTCGCGCCGCTGCTGCTGCCCGACCCGGTGGAGCTGCCGGAGGAGGGCGGCGTCGCCTCCGCGGTCCTCGAGCAGCTGTCGGCCGGGCAGGCGGTGTTCTTCCGCGGGCTGTCCGACCTCGTCGGCGCCACCGACGACACCGCGCTGGCCGACGTCGTGTGGGACCTGGTCTGGGCCGGGCTGCTGACGAACGACACCCTCGCCCCGCTGCGCACCCGGCTGGCCGGCGGCGGCACGCACAAGCGGGCGCCCGCGCCGCCGCGCGCCCGGGTCGACCGCAGCCGCTACGGCCGGCCCCGGCTCGGCCGCCCGGCGTTGCCCACCCGCACCGGCCCGCCCACGGTGGCCGGCCGGTGGTCGCGGCTGCCCGAGCGCGAGCCCAACCCCACCCGGCGCACCACCGCCCGCGCCGAGGCGCTGCTCGAGCGGCACGGCGTGCTCACCCGCGGCGCGGTCGTGGCCGAGCAGGTGCCGGGCGGGTTCTCCGCGGTCTACCCGGTGCTGCGCGCGTTCGAGGAGAACAACCGGGCGCGGCGCGGCTACTTCGTCGAGACCCTCGGCGCCGCCCAGTTCGGCACGCCCGGCTCGGTCGACCGGCTGCGCGCCTTCGCCACCCCCGACCGGGCACCCGAGGGCGCCGTGGTGCTGGCGGCCACCGACCCGGCCAACGTCTACGGGGCGGCCCTCCCCTGGCCCGACCGAGGCGGCCCGGCCGAGGGTGACTCCGCCGAGCAGGTCGCCGTCGACGTCGGCGAGGGCACCGGCGGCGGGCGGCGGGCCAGCGGCCACCGCGCCGGGCGCAAGGCCGGCGCGCTGGTCGTGCTCGTCGACGGCGACCTGGTGCTCTACGTCGAGCGCGGCGGCAAGTCGCTGCTGTCGTTCACCGAGGACGAGCAGACGCTCAAGGAGGCGGCGACCGCGCTGTCGGGCGCCGTCGCCGCCGGTGCGCTGGGCCGGATGGTGGTGCAGAAGGCCGACGGTGCCTCGGTGCACCAGGACACCCCGCTGTCGGCCGCGCTGCAGGCCGCGGGCTTCGCCGCCACCCCGCGGGGCCTGCGCCTCCGGGGCTGACCGGCACCGGGCGGCACCCGCGTACCGTGGACCGTCGCAGTCGTGAGGGATGAGGGACAGACATGGCAGCCGGCACGGTCCGCTGGTTCGACGCGGACAAGGGCTTCGGGTTCATCGAGGCGCAGGACGGCGGGGACGACGTCTTCGTCCACTTCTCGGCGATCGAGGACACCGGCGGCTTCCGCACCCTCGAGGAGGGGCAGGCGGTCGACTTCGACGCCACCGAGGGCCCGCGCGGTCCGCAGGCCGAGCGGGTGCGCCCGGTGGGCGGCGCCCCCCGCGGCCGCCGGGACGACCGTGGCGACCGCGACCGGGGCGGCCGCGACCGAGGCGCCCGCGACGACCGCGGTGGGCGCGACGACCGCGGGCGCGGTGGCTCTCGTACCCCGCGCGGCATCGTCGTCCAGGGCACCGTGACTCGCTTCGACGCCGACCGCGGGTTCGGGTTCATCGTCCCCGAGGACGTCTTCGTGCACGTCTCGGCGGTGTCCCGCGGCGGCGACCTCGAGGAGGGCGACCGCGTCGAGTTCGAGCTCGTCGAGGGCAACCGCGGGCTGCAGGCCGAGGCCGTGCGCCTGCTCCCGCCGGCCGGCCGGGGCAGCGGCTACGACCGCCCGGCGCCCCGGGAGCGCCGTGACGACCGCCGTGACGACCGCGGTGGCCGCGACCAGCGGCCCGCGCGCCCGGCCCGCGGCGGCGACGCACCGCAGGGCGACGCCGAGGGCACCGTGCAGTGGTTCGACTCCGGCAAGGGCTTCGGGTTCATCACGCCCGACGACGGCGGCGACGACGTGTTCGTGCACTTCTCCGAGATCGCCGAGGACGGCGGCTACCGGGAGCTCGAGGAGGGCCAGCGGGTGGCCTTCACCCGGACCTCGGGTGCGCGCGGGACGAGCGCGACCGGCGTCCGCCCGCTGAGCTGACGAGGGACCCTCCTGCCCGTCACCGGCGGCGGCGCAGCCAGGGGGCGAACCAGCGGGTCAGCCGTGGCATGACGACGTGGCCGAGCAGCACGACCACGACGACCGCCGACAGCAGCAGCCGGGCCGGCAGGGGCCACGAGGCCGCGTGCGGGCTCACCAGCAGCTGGAAGCCCAGCGTGATGACGAAGACCGCCGCGGTGGTCAGCACGGTCAGCTTCCACCGCGGGCCGGGCCGCGCCGGCGTCAGGGCGGTGAAGAAGCTGTCCAGCCCGGCCACCCGGGCGTAGTCGACCGACTCGGTCAGGTGCTCCACGCGGGACAGGGCGGCGCGCCGCTCAGCCGAGCGCTCCCAGCGGGCCAGCGACTCGCCGTCGGCGAACCGGTAGACGAGGTGGTAGCGGGTCGACCCGGGACCCGGCCGCAGCAGGCTGGTGCCGAGGTTGCCGGGGAACTCCGCGGCCTGCCCGAGGACGTCGGCCGCCCAGCGCTCGAAGGCCTCGCGCTGGTCGGCCCGCACGTCGCGGGCGACCGTCACGGTCACCGGCTCGGCGGTGTCCTCCACCGCCTCGGGCGCGGTGACCGGGGAGCTCGTCGGGCGGTCGCGTCGCAGCACGGGAGGACCAGCGCACCGGCGGACCGCCGTCATCCCACCGGCGGCGTGACCTGCACCGCCTCCCGGGCACCGCGGATGCCGCCGGAGGACACTGGGGCCGTGCCCGAGGGAGACACCGTCTGGCTGGCGGCCAAGCGGATGAACACCGCGCTGGCCGGCCAGATGCTGCGCCGCGGCGAGCTCCGGGTGCCCCAGCTGGCGGCCACCGACCTCACCGGCCGCACCGTGGCGGAGGTCGTGCCGCGCGGCAAGCACATGCTGACCCGGTTCACCGACGGCTGGACGCTGCGCACGCACTACCGGATGGACGGCAGCTGGCACATCTACCGCAAGGGCGCGCGCTGGCGCGGGGGCCCGTCGTTCTCGATCCGCGCCGTCCTGGCCACCGACCGGTGGGACTGCGTCGGCTACCGGCTGCACGACGTCGCCCTGGTGCGCACCGCGCACGAGGACTCCGTCGTCGGCCACCTCGGACCCGACGTCCTCGGCCCCGACTGGGACCTCGAGGAGGCGCTGCGCCGGCTGCGGTCGCACCCCGACGAGCAGATCGGCGTCGCGGTCCTCGACCAGCGCAACCTCTGCGGCCCCGGCAACCTGTACAAGGTCGAGGGGTTGTTCGTCTGCGGCGTGCACCCCTGGATGCGGGTGGCCGACGTCGAGGACCTGCCCGGCCTGGTCGAGCGCACCCGCGGGCTGATGCTGGCCAACCGCGACCGGCCCGAGCAGAGCACCACCGGCGACCTGCGCCGCGGCCGCGACCACTGGGTCTACGGCCGCAAGGACAAGCCCTGCTACCGCTGCGGCACACCGATCCTGCGCGGCGACCAGGGTCCGGACCTGCAGGAGCGGATCACCTACTGGTGCCCGACCTGCCAGGCCACCGACGCCCCCGTCGACCCGGCCGCGCGCACCGGCGAGCCGGACCACCCGCCGCCGCTGCCCGGCGCGCACTGAGGCGCCACGGGCCCGGTCACCAACCGGTGGCCGGGCCCGCGAGTCGTCGCCTCAGGCCTGCTCGGGTCGCTGCGCCGGCTGCTCGGTCTTCTCGAACGACGGGACGCCCGGGCCGATCGCGCCGGCCGCACCGGTGCCGCCCTCGACCGCCTGCGGGCCGGTGCCGCCCCCGCCCATGGCCGCGCGAATCTGCTCGAGGCGGGAGGCGCCGGCGACGTCGAGGGTGGCCTTCTGCACCTCGAGCATCCGGCCCTCCACCGAGCTCTGCGCGAGCTCCGCCTGGCCGAGCGCGTTGGCGTAGCGGGCCTCGATCTTGTCGCGGACCTCGGCCAGGCTCGGCGTGTTGCCCGGCGCGGACAGCTCGTTGACCTGGCGCATCGAGGCGGCCACGTGCTCCTGCATCTTGGCCTGCTCCAGCTGGCTCATCAGCTTGGTGCGCTCGGCCAGCGTCGTCTGCAGCCGCATGCGGCTCTGCTCGACGGCGCCGCGCGCCTGCTCGGCGGCCTGCAGCGCCTCGTCGTGGCTGCGCTTGAGGTCCTCCATCGCCTGCTCGGCGGCCACCAGCTGGGTGGCGAAGGCCTGCGCGGCCTGCTCGTACTCGGCGGCCTTGGCCGCGTCGCCCCGCGAGCGCGTCTGGTCGGCCAGCACGAGCGCCTGCCGCGCGGAGGCCTGCAGCTTCTCCACCTCGCCCAGCTGCCGGTTGAGCCGCATCTCCAGCTGCCGCTGGTTGCCCAGGACGGCGGCGGCCTGGTTGGCCAGCGCCTGGTGCCGCTGCTGCTCGGCCTCGATGGCCTGGGCGATCTGGATCTTCGGGTCGGCCCGCTGGTCGATCTGGGCGTTGGCCGACGCGGTGAGGTACCGCCAGAGCTTGACGAACGGGTTGGGCACGGCTTCCTCCTGCTCCGGCGCGCCGGGCGCCGCCATCTGGCCGACCACCGCACGCGGCGGGGGTCCTCGGGGGCCATCGTCCCAGGAGGACCGGTACCCCGGCCAACAGGGACCACCCGGATCCTCCGTCCGGGGACCACCGGGTGCGCCGGGCCCGGGGGTCCTAGGGTCGGGGAGGTGGCCACCGGAGCGCCCGTCCTCACCGTCCTCGGCGAGCTCGTCGTCGACCTGCTGCCCGATGCCTCGGCCGACGCCGGGCCGGAGGGCACCGCGCCGCGCTACGTCGCCCGTCCCGGCGGCAACGCCCTCAACGTCGCCGTCGCCGCCGGCCGGCTGGGCACCCGGGTGTCCCTGCTGGCCCGGCTGGGCACCGGCCCGCTCGCCGCGCCGCTGCGCCGGCACGCCGAGCTCTCCGGCGTCGACCTCACCGGCGTGGTGGACGCCGTCGAGCCGGTGAGCCTGGCCGTCGTCGGCCTCGACGAGACCGGCTCCCCCGACTACGGCTTCCACGTCCAGGGCGCCGCCGACTGGCAGTGGACCGACGAGGAGCTGTCCGCCGTCCTGCCCGCGGGGACCGCGGTGCTGCACGTCGGGTCGATCTCCTCGTGGACCCCCCCGGGGTGCGACGCCATCGCCCGGCTCGCCGAGCGCCTCGCCGGGAGCGCGCTGCTCAGCGTCGACCCCAACCTGCGGCCGATGCTGGCCGGCGGCCCGGTGGGTGCCTCGCTGGGCAACGACCCCGGGGCCGTCCGCGCGCGGCTCGACCGGCTGCTCGCCGTCGCCGACGTGGTCAAGGTCAGCGCCGAGGACCTGGCGTGGCTCGACCCCGACGCGGCCGCCGACCTCGACGGCACCGCGCAGGCCTGGGCCGACCGCGGACCGGCGCTGGTGCTGCTCACCGACGGCGGCGCGCCGCTGCGGGTGGCGCGGCCGGGCCGCGCGCTGCTGCACCGCGAGCCGCCGCGGGTGACCGTGGCCGACACCGTGGGCGCCGGCGACTCGCTGGCCGCGGGGCTGTTCGCGGGGCTGCTCGGCAGCGGCGTCACCTCACGCGCCGCCCTCGGGCAGCTCGCCGACGACGAGCTGGTCCGCGTGGTCGACGACGCCGCGCTGGTCGCCGCGCTCAACTGCACCCGCGTGGGCGCGGACCCGCCCACCGCCGCCGAGCTGGCCGCGGCCCGCGGGCAGCGCGCGGCCGAGCGGGCCGGGGGCTAGCCAGGCGCCAGCCAGGCGGCGGTGTCCGGCGGCAGGTCGGCGCCGAGGTCCTCGCTGGTCAGCAGCGACCGCCCCAGCCCGGCGAGCGGGACCGGCCGCGCGGAGAGGTTGACGACGCAGCGGAGCGCCGCGCCCCGCTCGAAGGCCAGGACGTCGTCGCCGAGGTCGAGCCAGGTCAGCGGCTCGTCGGTGAGCAGCTCCCGGCGCAGCCGCAGCGCCGACCGGTGGAGGGACAGCGTCGACGCCGGGTCGTCCTGCTGGGCGGCGACGCTGAGCTCGCGCCACGACGGCGGCTGCGGCAGCCACGGCTGGCCGTCGCCGGGGCCGAAGCCGTACGGCGGGCCCTGCCCGGACCACGGCAGCGGGACCCGGCAGCCGTCCCGGCCGCGGGCCGTGCGGCCCGAGCGCTCCCACGTGGGGTCCTGCAGGGCGTCCTCCGGGAGGTCCTCGACCTCGGGCAGGCCGAGCTCCTCGCCCTGGTAGAGGTAGGCGCCACCCGGGAGGGCCAGGGTCAGCAGCGCGGCGGCCCGCGCGCGGCGCCGTCCCCGGGCGAGGTCGACCGGCGCGCCGAGCGCGTCGAACCCCATGGTGGCCGCCCCGCTGCTCGCCCGGCCGAAGCGGGTGAGGTGCCGCGTCTCGTCGTGGCTGGAGAGGACCCACGTCGCCGGGGCCCCGACCGGGGCGAGGGCGGCCAGCGTCCCGTCGACGGCCGCCCGGATCGCCCGGGCGTCCCACGGCGCGCGCAGGTAGTCGAAGTTGAAGGTGGTGTGCAGCTCGTCGGGGCGGACGTAGCGGCTCAGCCGCTCGGGTCCCCGCACCACCGCCTCCGACACGAGCAGCCGGTCGCCGTCGTAGCCGTCGGCGGTGCGCCGCCACCGCCGGAAGACCTCGTGCACCGCGTCGACGTCCCAGTGCGGGTTGTCCACCCAGCCGGCGCTGTCGAAGGTCGCGTCCGCGGCGTGCCCGGCGTCGGGCAGCCCCGGCACCTTGGCCATGGCCGGCGCGGCGTCGACGCGGATGCCGTCGACGCCGCGGTCGAGCCAGAAGCGGACGACGCCGTCGAACTCCTCCTGCACGGCCGGGTGGTCCCAGTCCAGGTCGGGCTGCTCGGGTGCGAACAGGTGCAGGTACCACTGGCCGGGCCGGCCGTCGGGCTCGCGGACCCGTGTCCACGCCGGGCCGCCGAAGGCGCTGATCCAGTCGTTGGGTGGCAGCCGACCGCCGTCGCGCCCGTCGCGGAAGAAGTAGCGGGCCCGCTCCGGCGCCTCCCGGCCGCCGGCCAGGGCCGACCGGAACCAGGGGTGCTCCGCGGAGGTGTGGTTGGCGACCAGGTCGACGACGACGCGCAGCCCGCGCTCGTGCGCCTCGTCGAGCAGCGCGTCGGCGTCGGCCAGCGTGCCGTAGCGGGGGTCGATGTCCCGGTGGTCGGTGACGTCGTAGCCGCCGTCGGCCATCGGCGAGGGGTACCAGGGGGTGATCCAGACGGCGTCCACCCCGAGGTCCACCAGGTACGGCAGCCGGCTGCGCAGGCCACCGATGTCGCCCACCCCGTCGCCGTCGGAGTCGGCGAAGCTGCGCAGGTAGACCTCGTAGACGACCGCCGTCCGCCACCACGGACGGCGGTCGTCCACCACTCCTCCCCCGTCCCTCGTCGGTGCGGCCGGACGGCGGCCTCCCTGCAGGGGCCCGCCGCGAGCCTGCGAGTGGTGGGGGGCAGGGAGGTCCTTGCTCAGACGGCGCCGGCCCGGTGCGCCCCGGAGCTCTGACCGGAGACGGTCTGGCCGGACGCCTGCGCGTGCTGCACCTGGTCCACCCGGTCCTCGGTGGCCATCTGCGTCAGCCGGGCGCCGGCCTCCGCGTCGCGGGTGAGGTTCTCCCCGGTCTGCGGGTCGAAGACGTGCACCTTGCGGCTGTCGAGCCAGAACTCCGCCTCCCGGCCCTCCCGGATGCGGCTGGTGGAGTCGATGGACACGATCGCCTGGGTCCGCAGCTCCTCGGAGTCCAGCTCCCGGGAGAGGTCGCGCAGCTGGGCGGTGATCGTCTCCGGCGCCTCGTAGGGGATGTAGGCGTACTGCGAGTCGCCGAGCCACTCGGTGACGTCGACGCGGGCCCGGAACACCGACCCGAGCGGCCGCTTGGCCTCGTCGACCAGGCTCGCGTCCTCGAAGTACTCCGGCCGGATGCCCACCAGCAGCAGGTCCCGGCCGCGGACGGCCGTGGCTCGTTGCTCGTCGAGGGCGATGGGCCCGAACGGCGTGGAGAGCGTGGTGCCCTCCAGCGTCGCGGGCAGGAAGTTCATCGGCGGCGAGCCGATGAACCCGGCGACGAAGAGGTTGACCGGCTGCTCGTAGAGCTCCCGCGGCGAGGCGACCTGCTGGATCTTGCCCTTGCGCAGGACGCAGACCCGATCGCCGAGGGTCATGGCCTCGGTCTGGTCGTGGGTGACGTAGACCGTGGTGATGCCCAGCCGGCGCTGCAGCCGGGAGATCTCGGTGCGCATCTGCCCGCGCAGCTTGGCGTCGAGGTTCGACAGCGGCTCGTCGAAGAGGAACGCCTCGGCCTGGCGGACGATCGCCCGGCCCATCGCCACCCGCTGCCGCTGGCCACCGGAGAGGTTGGCCGGCTTGCGCTCGAGGTGCTCCTTGAGCTCGAGCACGTCGGAGGCCTCGGTCACCCGGCGGCGGACCTCGTCGTCCGGGGTCTTGGACAGCCGCAGCGGGAAGGCGATGTTCTCGTACACCGTCATGTGCGGGTACAGGGCGTAGTTCTGGAAGACCATCGACAGGTTGCGCTCGCGCGGGGCGAGGTCGTTGACCCGCTTGCCGCCGATGACCATGTCGCCGCTGGTGATGTCCTCCAGCCCGACGATCATCCGCAGCAGCGTGGACTTCCCGCAGCCGGACGGGCCGACCAGGATCATGAACTCGCCGTCGGCGATGTCCAGGCTGACGTCGTTCACCGCCGGGTAGCCGTCGCCGTACTGCTTGACGATGTTGCGCATCTCGATGGAGGCCATCAGATCTCGTCCCCTTCGGACGGAAGTGGGGTGGGGAGCACGGCGGGTCAGCCCTTGACCGCGCCGTTGGTGAGGCCGGCGACGATGCGCCGCTGGAAGATGAGCACCAGGACGACGACGGGGATGGTGACGATCACCGCCGCCGCGGCGATGGCCCCGGTCGGGTCCTGGAACTGGGAGGCCCCGGAGAACAGGCCGAGGGCTGCGGGGACGGGGCGTGCGCGGCTGGTCGAGGTCAGCGAGATGCCGTACGCGAAGTCGTTCCAGGCGATGAAGAACGCGATGATCGCCGTGGTGAACACGCCGGGTGCGGCGAGCGGGACGATCACCTTGCGGAAGGCCTGCCAGGTCGTCGCGCCGTCGACCTGGGCTGCCTGCTCCATCTCCCACGGGATCTCCCGGAAGAAGGCGGACATGGTCCAGATGGAGATCGGCAGCGTGAGCGACAGGTACGGGATGATCAGGCCGGGCCAGGTGTCGTACAGCCCGATCTGCCGCCACAGGTTGAACAGCGGCGTGACGATCGAGATCACCGGGAAGATCGCCACGGCCAGCGCGGTGCCGAGGATCAGCTTCTTGCCGGGGAAGTCCAGCCGGGCGATCGCGTACGCGGCGAACATCGACAGGACGCACGAGATGAACGTCGCGATCAGGCAGATCCCGAAGCTGTTCCGCAGCGCCGGCAGGAACAGGTCACTCGCCGTGCCGGTGAGGATCGTCGTGTAGTTCTCCCACGTCCAGGCCGACGGCAGGAACTGCTTGTTCGCGAGGTCCGCCGTCGTCTTGAAGGACAGCGAGAGGATCCAGGCGATCGGGAACAGGCAGTAGACGACGATCAGCACCCCGCCGATCCACCACCAGGTCTTCTGCTTGGTCGACATCAGCGGTCTCCTCGTGCCTGGGCCAGGTCGACCCTGAACCCCTTGATGAAGCTGAAGGCGATGAGCACCACCGACAGGAAGAGCAGCACGGAGACGGCCGAGCCGAGGCCGATCTCCACGCGGGAGATCGTCTGCCGGTAGGCGAGGAACGAGACCGACTCGGTGTTGTTCGCGCCCGCGGTCATGATGAAGATGCTGTCGAAGATCCGGAACGCGTCCAGGGTCCGGAACAGCAGCGCGACCATGATCGCGGCCTTCATGTTCGGGATGGTCACCTTCCACAGCCGCTGCCAGGCCGTCGCGCCGTCGACCTTGGCCGCCTCCTGGAGCACGTCGGGCACCTGGGCGAGGCCGGCCAGGAGCAGCAGCGAGATGAACGGGGTGGTCTTCCAGATCTCGGCTATGCAGATCACGAAGAGCGAGGAGGCCTGCCCACCGAACCAGTCGGTGGTGTCGCTGACGCCCGGCAGCCAGGCGAACCAGGTGTTGACGAAGCCGGTGCTGATCCGGAAGGCGAACGCCCAGGCGAAGGCCGACACGACCGTGATCACCGCGTAGGGGATCAGGATGGCGGCCCGGACGACGGGGCGGATCGAGCTGAGCGCCTTCGCCATGACCATGGCCAGGGCGAAGCCGAGCACCAGCTCGACGGCCACCGTGATCACCGTGATGATCACGGTGACGAGGATCGACTGCCACCACACCGCGTCGGTGAGGATCACCCAGTAGTTGCCGAGCCCCTCGAAGGACCGGTTCTCGGGGTCGGTCAGCCGGTAGCTGAACAGCGAGTAGTAGACCGCCTGGACGATGGGGTAGGCGGTCACCAGCAGCATGACCAGGAAGGCCGGGCCGGCGAGCAGCCAGCCGAGCTTGCGCTCGGCCCGGGACCGGTCGCTGATCGTCCCGCGGGGTGAGGAGACCGGCTGGGTCTTCTCGACCGGCGGGAGGGTGGTCTGCGTCATAGCAGCTGCTCTCCTGACAGGACTGCTCGGGTGAGTGTCTCCGTGCGCTCACCGGTCTGGTCGTTCACCGAGCCCGGCGGGTGGAACTCGCGCAGGAAGGACCCCAGGACCTCGCTGTAGTAGGCCGTCAGCGGGCGGGAGGCCGCCAGCTCCAGGGACTCCCGGATGGTGTCGGCCATCGGGTATGCCTCCTGCACCTCGGGGTCGTCGTAGACCGCGATCGACGACGCCGGGTTGCCGTTGGTCACCATGTACTCGGCCTGGTTCTCGTCCTGGACGATGCAGGTGACCGCCTCGTAGGCGAGGTCGGGGTTCGGGCTGAACGCCGACACGGCGATGTCGATCCCGCCGAGGGGAGGCGCGCTCGGCGTGCCCTCGTCGACGGCGGGGTAGAGCGCCCAGCCGTAGTCGTCGGGCACCGACTGGTCCAGGGTGCCCGCCTCGACCTTGCTCAGGGCCTGGGCGTAGACGAACGGCCAGTTCACCATGAAGCCGGCGTCGTCGCTCTCGAACTCCGTCGCGCTGGTGTCCTCGCTGGCCGTGGTGAAGCCCGCGCCCACCGCGGAGGAGTTGGCGACGGCGGCCATGACCTCGGAGGCGCGGTCCGCCTCGGGGGTGGACAGCCCGAACTGGATGTCGTCGGGGCTCTCCCCGCTCTCCTCGATGTACTGGCCGCCGGCGGACTCCAGCATGGCGTTGAACCACACCATCAGGGACTCCGACCGCCTGCCCTGGGCGCTCAGCAGCTTGCCCTGGCCCTCCGCGGCCTCGATCAGCTGGTCCCAGGTGACCGGCTGGCTCATGTCGAGCCCGGCCGCCTCCGCCACCGACTTCCGGTACCAGAGGAGCTGGGTGTTGGACCAGAAGGGGACCGCGACCAGCTCGTCGTTCCAGGTGGCGGAGTCCACCGCACCCTGGAACACGCCCTCGGTGACCTCCTGGGCGACGTCCTCCGGGACCGGAGCCAGGAAGTCCGCCTGGGCGAACTCCGGCGGGAACACCACGTCGAGACTCATGAGGTCGATCGAGGCGTCGTTCGCCGCCAGCCGGCGGATCAGCTGCTCCCGCTGGGCGGGCGAGTCACGGGGGAGCTGGGACACCTCGATCTGGTAGGCCCCGTTCGACTCCGCCGAGCACCGCTCCGCGATCGCCGCCTGCCCCCCCGAGTCGGGGTTGATGTACCAGTTGAGCACCGGCGTGGCGGAGTCCCCGCCCCCGCCGCCGCAGGCGGCCAGCGTGGACGCCACCACGAGGGCGCTCGCGGCGCCCCCCAGGACGCGTCGCGACCGCCCTCGTGGCGTTCGGCCGGGACGGCGACGCCCCCCGACCCCCGGACTCCGTCGTTGTGCGAAGGACAAGACCGATCGCCTCCGATCCGGCGAGCTCGACGATCACCGCCCTCGTACCGTGGCGCAGGCCACAGACCGCCGCAACCCGGTCGTGTCCGCCGTGTGACCAGGGTGTCGGCGTGCCGGGCGGATCAGGGCCGGTTGGCGATCACCGACGGCGTCGTGAGCTCCTCCGGCGTGGCCGGCAGGACGTTGCGCAGGTAGGACTTCGCCGCCGCCGTCGTACCGACGTCCCGGCCGGCCTGCTCGGAGAGGAACCACCGGTGCTCGAGCACCTCGTGGAACACCTCGGCCGGCGCCAGGCGGCCGGCGAGGTCGGGCGGGATGGCGTCGATCACCGGCTGGTAGACCTCGGCCAGCCACTGCGCCCCGGCCACCGCCTCGGACACCGGCGCCCCGGTCTTCTGCTCGAGGTAGGCGCGGAAGGTGCGCAGGTCGTTGAGCAGCCGCCGCGCCTGGTTCTCCTGGACCTCCAGGCCGGTGAGCCGGAACAGCTCCCGCCGGTGCTGCCCGGGCGCGGAGACGCGCGTCTCGACGCGCAGCCGGGCGCCCTCGTCGGAGGTCACCAGCTCGACCTCGCCGACGTCGAAGCCGAGGTCGTTGAGCCGCCGCAGCCGGTCGGCCACCCGGTAGCGCTGCTCCTCGGCGCGGAAGAGCTCCTCGTGCGTGACCTCCTCCCACAGCCGGTCGTAGCGCACCGGCAGGCTGTCGGCGACCTCGATCGGGTCGACGCCCTGGGGCAGCAGCTCGCCGGCCTGGAGGTCGAGGAGCTCGGCGCCCACCCGCTCGCGGGCGAGGTCGAGGTCGTAGTGCCGCTGGCCGCGGGAGAGCTGCGGGTGGCGCTCGGCGGTCTCGGCGTCGACCAGGTGGGCGGCGAGCGCCCCGGCGTCGAGCCGGAAGAGGGTGTTCGACAGCGAGCAGTCGCCCCAGAAGACCCCCGCCAGGTGCAGCCGCACGAGCAGCACCACCAGGGTGTCGGTGAGCTGGTCGACCGACTGCCGGGCGCTGGGCCGGGAGAACAGGTACCGGTAGGACATCGAGTACTCGAGGTACCGGGTCACCAGGATGGCGTCCTGGCCGTCGGGCCGGTCCACGCAGATGCCCAGCACCGAGACCGCCGGCAGGCCCTCCGCCTCGAACTCGCCGAGCAGGGCGTACTCGTGCCGGGCGAGCGGCTCGGCGATCTCCTTGAGCGCGAAGACCCGGCCCTGCTCGGCGACGAAGCGCACCACGTGCCGGGAGATGCCGCGCTGCGGGACCTCGAGCAGCAGGCTCGGGTCCCACTCCTCCAGCGGCTGGTGCCAGGGCAGGGCGAGCAGCGCCGCCCCCTCGGTGCCCGGTGGGCGGAACAGGTACCGCACGGCGCGACCTCCGTTGCTGGCCTCGTGCAGCCCACCACCGGTGGTGGGTGGTCCCTACGACACCCTGCCACGGACGGTCCCCGGTCGCGCGGCGCCGGGTGACGACACCCGGCTCCGGCGTGGCGTCAGGCGGCGAGCGAGACCGCGGAGCCGGCGCGGTGCGCGGCGCGCGTGGTGGCGCCCACCAGGGCCAGCGCCGGCTCGGCGGCCGCGGGCTCGGCGGCTGCCGGCACGGCGACCTGCTCCGCGGCCGGCTGCTCGGTGGCAGCGGCGCCGGCCGGGACGCCGGCGGCGGGGACGAGCGGGCGCACGCGGCGGTCGGGGCCGCGCAGCTCGGTGCTGACCTCGGCCAGCAGGTCGGCCAGCTCGACGTCGAGGGCGTCGCAGATGGAGGCGAGCAGCTCGGAGGAGGCCTCCTTCTGGCCCCGCTCGACCTCCGAGAGGTAGCCCAGGCTCACCCGGGCGGCGCCGGAGACGTCGCGCAGCGTCCGCCGCTGGCGCAGCCGGTGACCGCGCAGGGTCTGCCCGAGCTGGGTGCGCAGCAGCGTCATGGCCGTCTCCTGTCTGGCGAGGGGGAAGCGGCGGCACCGGCCGGTGCCGTGCGCCCACGGTACGCGGCGGGCCGGCCGGTCACCGAGCCGGCAGGGCCGCGTCCGCTCATGGCGTAACACCGAGGTCGGCCCGGACGTTCCGCCCGCCGCGGCCCCGGGGCGGCCGTCCTCAGGCGGCGTCGGGCGCGTCGGTGCGCTGCCCGGCGGCGCGCCGCGCGGCGGCCGCGCGGGCGGCGCGGGCACTGGTCCGCCGCAGGGTGAGCGCGCGGTGGACGTAGTCGACGCCGGTGACCAGGGTGAGCACCAGCGCGGCGGCCATGACCCACCAGCGGGCACTGGCCAGCAGGCCCTCCAGCGGCAGGGTGTACAGGCCGATGGCCAGCGCCTGGACGACGGTCTTGGCCTTGCCGCCGCGGCTGGCGGCGATGACCCCGTGCCGGATGACCCAGAAGCGCAGCAGGGTGACGCCGACCTCGCGCACGAGGATCGCCAGGGTCACCCACCAGGGCAGCAGCCCGAGCACCGACAGGCCGATGAGCGCGGTGCCGGTCAGCGCCTTGTCCGCGATGGGGTCGGCGAGCTTGCCGAACTCGGTGACCTGCCCGGTGCGCCGCGCGATGAGCCCGTCGTAGCGGTCGGTGATGATCGCCAGGACGAAGACCACCGTGGCCCACACCCGCCGGTCGTCGTCCATCCCGCCGTCGGACAGCAGCAGGACGGCGAACACCGGGACGACGGCCAGCCGCAGCACGGTCAGCGCGTTAGGCAGGTTGACCAGCCGGGCCGTCTGCGGCGGGGTGGCCGCCGGGTCGGGTGCCACGGCGCTCAGCAGTCCCTCACCGGCCGGCCGGGACCGGCGCGAGCACGGTGGCCACCAGGTCGACGCCCTCGGTGCCGACCACCTCGGCGGCCACCAGCTGCCCGGGGCGGGCGTCGTCGGGGACGCCGGTGACCGTGGTGGTGCCGTCGGCGTCGGGGTCCTGGTGGGCGGCGTGGCCGTGCCAGACGCCGGGGCCCTCCTCGCCGGAGAGGTCCTCGGTGAGCAGCACCTCGACGCGGGAGCCGACGCGCTCCTCGGCGCGCTGCGCGGTCAGCTCCTCGACCAGGTCGGTGATCCGGCGGACGCGCGCGTCGATCTCGGCCCGGTCGAGCTTGCCGGGCAGGCCGATCGCCTCGGTGCCCTCCTCGTCGGAGTAGCCGAACACCCCGACGGCGTCGAGCCGGGCCCCGGTGAGGAAGCGCTCGAGCTCGTCGACGTCGTCCACGGTCTCGCCGGGGAAGCCGAGGATGACGTTGGTGCGGAACCCGGCCTCCGGGGCCAGCGAGCGGGCCCGCTCGACGAGGGCGAGGAAGTCGTCGGTGCCGCCGAAGCGGCGCATGCGGCGCAGCAGCCCGGGCGAGGAGTGCTGGAAGGACAGGTCGAAGTAGGGGGCGACGCCCTCGGTGGTGGCGATGACCTCGAGCAGGCCGGGCCGCAGCTCGGCCGGCTGGAGGTAGGCGACCCGCACCCGGGCGATGCCCTCGACCGCGGCCAGCTGCGGCAGCAGGCGCTCCAACGAGCGCAGGTCGCCGAGGTCCTTGCCGTAGGAGGTGGAGTTCTCGCTGACCAGCACCAGCTCGGTGACGCCCTGCCCGGCCAGCCACCGCGCCTCGCCGAGCACCTCGGCCGGCGGCCGGGAGACGAAGGAGCCGCGGAAGGTGGGGATGGCGCAGAAGGCGCAGCGGCGGTCGCAGCCCGAGGCCAGCTTGAGCGCGGCGGTGGGCCCGGCGGCCAGCCGGCGGCGCTGCACCCAGCCGTGGCCGGGGATGGCCGGCGCCTCGGCGGCCGTGGCGGCGGCGGTCCGGGCCACCGGGCTGATCGGCAGCAGCGTGCGGCGGTCGCGCGGGGTGTGCGGCACCAGGGGCCGGCCGGCCAGGACGTCGTCGAGCCGGTCGCCGATGGTGGTGTAGTCGTCGAAGCCGAGGACGGTGGCCTCGGGCAGGGAGCCGGCGAGCTCGGAGCCGTAGCGCTCGGCCATGCAGCCGACGGCGACGACCTCGGCGCCGGAGTCGGTGGCGGCCAGGATGGCGTCGACCGAGTCCTTCTTGGCCGACTCGATGAACCCGCAGGTGTTGACCAGGACGGCGTCGGCGCCCTCGGCGTCGTCGACCAGCTCGTAGCCGCCGGCGGCCAGGCGGCCGGCCAGCTCCTCGGAGTCGACCTCGTTGCGGGCGCACCCCAGGGTCACCACCGCCACGGTCCGGGCAGGGCTGGGCGGAGCTGTCACCGCACCATCGTAGGTGCTGCCCGCAACGGCTCCGGTCCTCGGCGCGGGTGAGCTCCCCCGCAGGCGCTCACTCCTCGCCCGCGGGCAGCGTCCCGCCGCGCAGCGTGAACAGCACCGACTCGAGCTCGTCGGGCTTGATGAGCACGTCGCGCGCCTTGGAGCCCTCCGACGGGCCCACCACGCCGCGGGTCTCCATGAGGTCCATGAGCCGGCCGGCCTTGGCGAAGCCGACCCGCAGCTTGCGCTGCAGCATCGACGTCGACCCGAACTGGCTGGTGACGACGAGCTCGACGGCCTGGCACAGCAGGTCGAGGTCCCCGCCGATGTCCTCGTCGACCTCCTTCTGCTGCTCACCGGCGGCGGCCGCGCTGAAGACCTCCTCGCGGTACTCCGGCTCGGCCTGCCGCTTGGTGAACTCGACGACCGCCTCGATCTCGGCGTCGGACACGTAGGCGCCCTGCAGCCGCTGCGGCTTGCCGGCGCCGATCGGCATGAACAGCGCGTCGCCCATGCCGATGAGCTTCTCCGCGCCGGGCTGGTCGAGGATGACCCGGCTGTCGGTGAGGCTGGACGTGGAGAACGCCAGCCGGGAGGGCACGTTGGCCTTGATCAGGCCGGTGACGACGTCGACCGAGGGCCGCTGGGTCGCCAGCACCAGGTGGATGCCGGCCGCGCGCGCCTTCTGGGTGATCCGGACGATCGACTCCTCGACGTCGCGCGGGGCGACCATCATGAGGTCGGCGAGCTCGTCGACGATCGCCAGGATGTAGGGGTAGGGCCGGTAGACCCGCTCGCTGCCGGGCGGCGCGGTGATCTCCCCGCGCTCGACCTTGCGGTTGAAGTCGTCGATGTGCCGGACGCCGGTGGCCCGCATGTCCTGGTAGCGCTGCTCCATCTCCTCGACCAGCCAGGCCAGCGCGGTCGCGGCCTTCTTCGGGTCGGTGATGATCGGCGTGATGAGGTGCGGGATGCCGTCGTAGGGCGTCAGCTCGACCATCTTCGGGTCGACCAGGATCATCCGCAGCTGCTCGGGCGTGGAGCGCAGCAGCAGCGAGGTCAGCAGCGAGTTGATGCACGAGGACTTGCCGGCGCCGGTGGCACCGGCCACCAGCAGGTGCGGCATCTTCGCCAGGTTGGCGGTGACGAAGCCGCCCTCGATGTCCTTGCCGAGACCGACCACCATGGGGTGCGGGTCCTGCTTGGCGGTCTGCGAGCGCATGACGTCGCCGAGGCTGACCGTCTCGCGGTCGGCGTTGGGCACCTCGATGCCCACCGCCGACTTGCCGGGGATCGGCGCGAGGATGCGGATGTTGTCGTTGGCGACGGCGTAGGCCAGGTTGCGGGTCAGCGCGGTGATCTTCTCGACCTTCACCGCCGGGCCCAGCTCCACCTCGTAGCGGGTCACCGTCGGACCGCGCGTGTAGCCGGTGACGTCGGCGTCGACGTTGAACTGCTCGAGGACCCCGCGGATGGCCTCGACGACGGCGTTGTTGGCCTGCGACTCCTTGCGCGGCGGCGTGCCCGGGCGCAGCAGCGACACCGACGGCAGGGTGTACTCGCCCTCCACCGGCTCGATGCGCAGCTGCTCGGGCTCGGTGACCGGCGCCAGGTCCTCCGGCGGCGCGGTGCGGTCGACGACCGGCGCCCGGCGCTGCGAGGGGGCCGGCACGGGGTCGGGCGCGGGCTCCACCCGGACGGCGTCGCGGACGTCGACGGCCGGGACGTGGTCGATCGGGCCGGTGGTGGTGAGGTCGGAGGCGTCCTCGGACAGGGCCTCGGACAGCGCGGCGCGCTTGGAGCGGCGCGGCCGGACGGGCTCCTCCTCGACGTCCTCGTCGTCGTACCCGTCGGCGTCGTCCCAGTCCTCGTCGGTGCGGCCGGTGGTCCGGTCGACGAAGGCGCGCAGCCGCTCGGGCACCTGGTGCAGCGGCGTGGCGGTGAGCACGAGGACGGCGAAGACGGCCAGCAGGGACAGCAGGAGGACCGCGACGACGGCGCCCAGGCCCGCGGTCAGCGGGGTGCCCACCGCCCAGCCGACCAGGCCGCCGGTGCCCGGCCGGCCCTCCAGCGGGGCGCCGGCGTCGCCGACCACCGAGGCGATGCCCAGCACCGACACGACCGCGCACAGCCAGCCGATCGCGAGCCGGCCGCGCTCCTCCGGGCGGGGACCGCGCCGCAGCAGCCGCAGGGCGGCCAGGAACAGGACGGCCGGCAGCACGACCAGCAGGGCTCCGACGACCCAGCGCACGCCGTCGGCGAGGCCGGCACCGACCGGGCCGATGCCGTCGAACCAGGCGGCCGCGCCGAGGACGACGGCCAGGCCGAGCACGGCCAGGCCCGCGCCGTCGCGGCGGTGCTCGGGGGCCAGCGGCTCGGCCTCGTCGGGGCGGGCGACCGAGCGGGCCAGGCCGCCGGCGCCACGGGCCAGCAGCGACCAGGCGCCGGCGGTGGCGCGCCAGACGGCGGCGGCCGCGCCCGGCCCCTGCTGGGCGGACTTGCGGGCGGGCGGCTTGCGGTTGCCGTTGCGGGCGGGCGGGCGGGCGGCCGGCCGCTTGCCCGCGGCGCTCGACCCGGACCGGCCCTTGGAGGCCGACCCGGCCGGGCGGCGCGAGGGCGTGGTACGGGCAGGCATGCGTCGACGGTAGCCGCCGGGCCGCCTCCTCCCAGGCAGGCGCGCACGTCGTGTCCCCCGCCTACGGTCGGGCGCATGCCCACTCCCCCGCCCCTGCCGCACGGCGGCTGGCCCACCCCGGTGACCTCCGAGCTCGTCGTGCGCGCCGCCGCCCGGCTGGGCGAGGTGCTCGTCGACGGCGACGACGTCTGGTGGTCGGAGTCGCGGCCGGCCGAGGGCGGCCGCTCGGCCCTGCTGCGCCGGTCGGCCGACGGCACGGTCACCGACGTGCTCCCTCCCCCGTGGGACGCGCGCACCCGCGTGCACGAGTACGGCGGCGGGGCGTGGACGGTGGCCGGGGGCGTGCTGTGGTTCGCCTCCTTCGACGACCAGCGGCTGTACCGGCTGGCGCCGGGCGACGCCGCGCCGGTCGCCCTCACGCCGGAGCCGGAGCTCCCCTCCGGCGTCCGGTACGCCGACCTCACGCCCACCGGCGACGGCGGCCTGCTCGCCGTCCGGGAGACGCACACCGCCTCGGGGGCCGCGGCCGACGTGGTCGACGAGGTGGTGCGCATCGGCCCCGACGGGAGCGAGACGGTGCTGGTGAGCGGCCCGGACTTCGTCTCCGACCCGCGGCCGGGCCCGGACGGCCGGTTGGCCTGGCTGCAGTGGGACCACCCGGACATGCCCTGGGACGCCGCCCGGCTGGTGGTCCGGGCCGCGGACGGCGGCGAGACCGTGGTCGCCGGGGGGCCGGGCGAGTCGGTGGTGCAGCCGACCTGGGACACCGACGGCTCGCTGCTGCTGTTCTGCGACCGCACCGACGTCTGGGCGCTGTGGCGGTGGCGGCCGGGCGGCGACCTCGAGCCGGTGCTCGACACCGGTGCCGACCTCGCCCGGCCCCAGTGGCGCTTCGGCGCCAGCCGGGCCGTCCCGCTGCCCGGCGGCCGCGTCGCGCTGGCCGTCCCCCGGGACGGCGCCGACCGGCTGGCCGTCCTCTCCCCCGGCGGCGACCTCCGGGAGCTGGCCCTGCCGCACACCTCGCTCACCCAGCTGCGCGCGCAGGGCGGCGCGGTGGTGTGCGCGGCGGGCGGGCCGGCGAGCGAGCCGGTGGTGCTGCGGGTGGACCCCGGCGGCGGGGACGCCGAGGTGCTGCGCCCGGCGCGCGACCTCGGCCTGGACCCGGCCTGGCTGTCCCGGCCGGTCGAGGTGACCTTCCCGACCGAGGACCGCGGCACCGGCGTCGCCGAGGCGCACGCCGCGGTCTACCCGCCGGCCAACCCGCAGGTCCGCGCCCCGGACGGCGAGCTGCCGCCGCTGCTGGTCATGGTGCACGGCGGCCCGACGTCGGCCCACGACCGGACGCTCGACCTCGAGGTCCAGTACTTCACCTCCCGCGGGTTCTGCGTGGCGCACGTCGACCACCGCGGCTCCACCGGCCACGGCCGCCGCTACCGCGAGGCCCTCCGGGGGCGGTGGGGGGTGGTCGACCTCGACGACGTCGTCGCCTGCGCCCGCCACCTCGTCGGCACCGGCCGCGTGGACCCGGCCCGCACCGCCATCCGCGGCGGCTCGGCCGGCGGGTTCACGACGCTGGCCGCGCTGGTGCTGCGGCCGGGGACCTTCACCGCCGGCGCCAGCCACTTCGGGGTGGCCGACCTCGCCGCGCTGGCCGCCGGCACCCACAAGTTCGAGTCCCGCTACCTCGACGGGCTGGTGGCGCCGTGGCCGGAGGGCGCCGACGTCTACGCCGAGCGCTCGCCGATCACCCACGTGCACGCCCTGGACACCCCGCTGGCGGTGTTCCAGGGCACCGAGGACCGCGTCGTCCCGCCGCAGCAGGCCGAGGTGCTGGTGGCGGCGCTGCGCGCGAAGGGCGTGCCGCACGCCTACCTGCTGTTCGAGGGCGAGCAGCACGGCTTCCGGCGGGCGGAGAACATCCGCGCCGCCCTGGACGGCGAGCTGTCGTTCTACGCGCAGGTGTGGGGCTTCGACCTGCCCGCGGAGGAGGGCATCGAGCCGGTCGACGTGGTGCGCTGAACCGGCCGGGCGCGGCAGCCGTACGCCCCTGCCGACGGGGCCGGAGACCGGGAGGGCGCGGATGGGACGGCACGCACGGACGCCCGCGGCGCCACTGGACGTGCAGGCGGCCTACGCCGCGCACGGCCCGGAGCTCTACCGCTTCGCGCTGCGCCAGCTCGGCGACGGCGGGGCGGCGCAGGACGTCGTCCAGGAGGTGTTCCTGCGCGCCTGGCGGGCGTCGGGCTCCTACGATCCACAGCTGGCCAGCCTGCGGACCTGGCTGTTCGCCATCGCGCGCAACGTCGTCGTCGACGAGGCGCGGCGCTTCGCCGTCCGCCCGTGGCAGCGGCAGCTGACCGACGTCGGCGACTCCGACGCCCCGGCGGTCGACGCCGACGACGCGCGGCTGGTCGACGCCTGGGTGGTCGAGGAGGCGCTGCGCCGGATCAGCGAGGAGCACCGTTCGGCGATCGTGCAGACGCACCTGCGCGGCCGGCCGTACGCCGAGGTGGCCGCGGAGCTGGGCGTGCCGGTCGGGACGGTGCGCAGCCGGGTGTTCTACGGGCTCAAGGCGCTGCGCCTGGCCCTGGACGAGATGGGGGTCGAGCCGTGAGGGACGAGCACCGGGAGCTGCGGGAGCTGCTGGGTGCCCACGCCCTGGGGCACCTGGAGCCGGCCGAGGCCGCGCGCGTGCGCGCCCACCTCGACGGCTGCGCCGAGTGCCGCGCCGAGCTGGCCGAGATCGCGCCGCTGGCGGCGCGGCTGGCCGCCGTCGACCCCGACGCGCTGGACGGGACGCCCACGCCCCCGCCGGGCCTGGGTGCCGCGGTGCTCGCCCGCATCGCGGAGGAGGAGCGCCGGGTGGTGCCCCTGCGGCGGGCGGCGGTCCGCCGCCGGGTCGCCCTGGGAGCGGCCGCCGCCGGGATCGCGGCGGCCGGTGCCGTGACCGGCTGGCTGGCCCGCCCGGTGCCCGACCCGCCGCCTCTGGAGCCGGTGACCGTGCAGGCGGTGGCGCCCGACGTCGAGGCGCGCGCCGACCTGGTGCCGCACACCTGGGGCGTGGAGGTCAAGCTGTCGGGCCGCGGGTTCGCCGCCGGGGAGGTCCACCGGGTCGCGGTGACCACCGAGGACGGCGTCGAGGTCCCGGCCGGGGAGTTCCTGGGCGTGGGCCCGCAGCCGCTGGACTGCAACCTCAACTCCTCGGTGCTGCGGGCCGACGCCGTGGGCTTCGAGGTGGTCGACGCCGACGGCGACGTGGTGGCCCGCTCGGACTTCTGACGCGGTCTCCCGACGCGGCCTCCGGACACGGCCCCGGGACACGACAGGGGGGCGCCGCCCCGTGGCCGGCGCCCCCCTGCGCGGGGCGGGTCAGGCCTCGCCCGGCACCCGCTGCCCGTCCACGGTGAAGCTGGTGCCCGCGCCGTCCTGGAACACGTCCGGGCCCACCGGGGCACGGTTGCCGGAGATCTCCGTGCGGGTGACCGTCATGGACCCGGGCTCGGAGTTCCACAGCCCGCCGCCCTCGTTGTCGGCGCTGTTGCCGGTCACCGTGCCGCGGTCGATCCGCACGGTGCCCGCGCCGGTGAGGTGCAGGCCGCCGCCGTTGCCCGGGTTGGCCCCGGTGTGGTTACCGGTGAGGGCGGTGCGGTCCAGCGTCGTCGTCCCGGTGTCGGCCTCGATGCCGCCGCCGGCACGGGTGGCGCGGTTGCCGTCGACCACGGTGCGGGTGACGGTCAGCGTCCCGCTGTCGTTGAGCAGCCCGCCGCCGGAGCCCGCCGCGCCGTCGGCGACGTTGTCGCGGACCTCGCTGCGCTCCACGGTGAGGCGCCCGCCGTCGTTGAACAGCCCGCCGCCGCCGTTGTCGGCCGCATCGCCGCCGGCGGTGTTGCCGCTGACGGTGCTGCTGCTGACCGTCATCGTGCCGGCCGCGGAGTTCCACAGCCCGCCGCCCTCGGACGCCGCGGTGTTGCCGACCACGTGGCTGCGGTCGACGTGCACGGTGCCGGCGCCGGTCAGGTGCAGGCCGCCGCCGTTGCCGGGGTTCGGGCCGGTGTCGTTGTGCGACAGCGTCGAGCGGGTGACCGTCGTCGTCGAGCCGGCGATCGCCTCGATGCCGCCGCCGGCGCGGGGAGCGGAGTTGCCGGTGACCGTGCTGCGCTCGACGGCGAGCGTGCCGGCGTTGAGGACGCCGCCGCCGGAGGCGCCGCCGGTGGTGCCCGGCTGGCCGGGGGCCACGCCGCCGGTGACGGTGACCTGACGCAGGGTGAGCGAGGCGCCCGGGCGGACGTCGAACACCCGGTCGAGGCGCGCGGCGTCGACCGTGGCCCCGCGGCCCTCGACCACCAGGTGCCCGGTGACGTCGAGGTCGCCGACCGCGGCGGCGTCGTCGGTGCCGGCCAGCGCCAGGCGGTAGGTGCGCGGGGAGAGCACGATCGTGCCGGAGCCAGCCGCGTTGGCCGCCTGCACGGCCGCGCGCAGGGAGCCGGCACCGCCGTCGGCCGTGGTGGTGACGGTGCTGCCGCTCGAGCCGCCCGAGCCGCCCGAGCCGCCGCCGGCCGCGGCCGGGGTCGCGGCGAGCAGGAGCAGGGCGAACGCCGAGGCGCCGGCAACGGTGCCGGCGCGCAGGGTCGTGGATCGCATGCGCAGGTCCCCTCGTGAGGTGGACGGCGCCCGCTGGCCGGGCGCCGTGCACGAGGGGGTACGGGGCCGGCGCTCCCCGCGTTCAGCACGTCCGGGAGGTGAACGCGGACCGGGTCGGGTGCGTACCCCTGACACCCGACGCCCCGCACACCGAGGAGCACCCCGTGTCCCCACTCCGCTCGACCCTCGCCCGCACCACCCTCGTCACGGGCGTCGCCGGCGCCGTCGTCCTGACCGGCGGGGGTGCCGCGTCGGCCGAGACGGAGGTGGCCGAGCCGGCCACCTTCACCAGCGCCTTCACCGCCATGGCCGCTCCGGACCAGGTCGTCGACCCCGACGGCGTCCCGACGCCGGGCACGCCGGGCGCATCCGGCACCTTCACCTACCGGATCAACTCCGACCTGGAGATCATCTGCTACGAGATCACCCTCTCCGGCGTCACGCCGCCGTTCCAGAGCCCGGCCAAGACCGCGACGCACATCCACCAGGCTGCCGCCGGTCAGCCCGGGCCGCCGCGGATCGCCCTCCCGAACCCCGAGGACGACGGCACGGGACGGCTGGTCAGCAGCGGCTGCCTGCAGGGGCCCTTCACCACCGGGGTGGTGACGGACGGGACCGACACCGGCGAGGGCTTCACCCTCGCCGAGATCGAGGCCGACCCGTCGGCCTTCGCCACCGACACCCACACCACGGCCAACCCGGCCGGCGCCGTGCGCGGGCAGCTGACCGCCGTCCCGGCCGGCGGCGTGGAGACCGGAGCCGGCGGGACGGCGGAGGACTCCCTGGTCCGCACTGCGCTGCTGTCCGTCGCCGGCCTGGGCGCCCTGGCCACCGCGGGCACGGTCGCGCTGCGCCGCCGCGCCACGACCGGCGCCTGACCCGTGCGCCCCGGACCCGGGCTCGCCGGGCTGGTGGCCGCCGTGCTGCTGGCCGGCTGCAGCTCCCCGGACGGTCCCGGGTCCGGGGCTGCGCCGCCCTCCGCCACGCCACCCCCCGCCACGTCCGCGTCCGCGGCACCGCCGGTGGGGGGAGGCCCGGCCGTCGTCGACCCGACCACCGTGCCCGAGCCGGTCGCCGTCTCGGTCCCTGCGCTCGGGGTGGCCGGCGACCTGCTCGCCCTGGGGCTGCTGCCCGACGGGACCGCCGAGGTGCCCGCCGACCCCGACCGGGTCGGCTGGTTCACCGGAGGCGGCCGGCCCGGGGCACGGGGGCCGACGGTCCTGCTCGGGCATGTGGACTCGACCGCCGGCCCGGCCGTCTTCCACGACCTGCACGACCTGCGCGCCGGCGACGTCGTCGAGGTCACCGTGGCCGACGGGTCGGTGGCTCGGTACGAGGTCACCGGTCGTGAGCAGGTGCCCAAGGACGAGTTCCCGACCGCTGCCGTCTTCGGCGCCACGACCGAGGACGTCCTCCGCCTGGTCACCTGCACGGGGGCGTTCGACCGCGGCGCCCGCAGCTACGTGGACAACCTCGTGGTCACCGCCGTGCGGCGGTGACCGCTCACACCTCCAGCACCGTCGGGATGATCATGGGCCGGCGGCGGTGGGTGTCGCTGACCCACTTGCCGACCGTCCGGCGGATGACCTGGGAGAGGCGGTGGGCCTCGGTCCGCCCGTCGGACAGCTCCCGCTTGAGGTTGTCCTCGACCAGCCGCAGGACCTCGTCGAAGGCCGTCGGGTCGTCGGAGAAGCCGCGGGTGGACAGGTGCACCGGCCGGACGATCGTCCCGGTCGAGGGCTCGACGACGACGGTGAGCGCCACGAAGCCCTCGTCGCCGAGGATCCGCCGCTCCTGCAGCGACTCCTCGCCGACGTCGCCCACGTTGAGCCCGTCGACGTAGACGTTGCCCACCGGCACCGAGCCGGAGATCGAGGCCTTGCCGTCGACGAGGTCGACCACCACGCCGTCCTCGGCGAGCAGCACCCGGTCGGCGGCCATGCCGGTCTGCTCGGCCAGCGCCGCGTGCGCGCGCAGGTGGCGCCACTCGCCGTGCACCGGCATCAGGTAGCGGGGCTTGGCCACGTTGAGCAGCGTGCGCAGCTCCCCGGCCGGTGCGTGCCCGGAGACGTGCACCCGCGCGGTCTCCTTGTGCACCACGGTGGCGCCCAGCCGCGCCAGGCCGTTGATGACCTTGTAGACGGCGGTCTCGTTGCCCGGCACGAGCGAGGAGGCCAGCACGATCGTGTCGCCGGCCTCGATGGTCACCTGGTGGTGCTCGCCGCGGGCCATGCGACCCAGCGCCGACAGCGGCTCCCCCTGCGACCCGGTGCTCACCAGCACGACCTGCTCGGGCGGCATCGACGTCGCCTCGTCGAGACTGACCATCAGGCCGGGCGCGACGCGCAGCAGCCCGAGGTCGCGGGCCACGCCCATGTTGCGGACCATCGAGCGGCCGACGAGGGCGACCTTGCGGCCGTGCGTGTCGGCGGCGTCGAGCACCTGCTGGATGCGGTGCACGTGGCTGGCGAAGCTGGAGACGATCAGCCGCTGGGTGGCCCGCCGGAACACGTCCTCCAGGACCGGGCCGATCGACCGCTCCGGCGTCACGAAACCGGGGATCTCGGCGTTGGTGGAGTCGGCCAGCAGCAGGTCGATCCCCTCGAGCCCGAGCCGGGCGAAGGCGCCCAGGTCGGTGAGGACGCCGTCGAGGGGCAGCTGGTCCATCTTGAAGTCCCCGGTGTGCACCAGGACGCCGGCCGGGGTGTGCACGGCGACGGCGAGCGCGTCGGGGATCGAGTGGTTGACCGAGATGAACTCGCAGTGGAACGGCCCGGCGACGTGGTCGTCACCGGCGGCGACCTCGACGAGCACCGGGTCCAGCCGGTGCTCGCGGAGCTTGGCCTTGACCAGGGCCAGGGTGAACCGGGACCCGACCAGCGGGATGTCGCTGCGCATGCGGAGCAGGTAGGGGATCGCGCCGATGTGGTCCTCGTGCCCGTGGGTGAGGACGACGGCCGCGACGTCGTCGAGGCGGTGCTCGATGACCCCGAAGTCCGGCAGGATCAGGTCGACGCCGGGCTGCTCGGCCTCGGGGAAGAGCACGCCGCAGTCGATGACCAGCAGCTTGCCGTCGAACTCGAGCACGGCCATGTTGCGGCCGATCTCGCCGAGCCCGCCGAGGGCGATGACCCGCAGCCCGCCGGCGGGCAGCGGCGGCGGCGTCTTGAGGTCGAGGTGCGGCTGGTTGGCCTGTCCGGCCGAGCTGACGGTCACCGGGTGTGGACCTCTCCGAGGTGGACCCCGCCGGCGGCGAGGTCGGTGCGCAGCTGGTCGAGCTGCTCGGGCGTGGCGTCGACCAGCGGCGGGCGCACGGGGCCGGCGGGCAGGCCCAGCTCGCGCAGCGCCGCCTTCACGGTGATGACGCCCTGGGTGCGGAAGACGCCGGTGTAGACCGGCAGCAGGCTCTCGTTGACCTCGCGCGCCTTCGCCAGGTCGCCGGACTCGACCGCGGCGATCAGCTCGGCCAGCCGGGGACCGACCAGGTGGCCGACCACGCTCACCACGCCGACCGCGCCGAGCGCGAGCATCGGCAGGTTGACCATGTCCTCGCCGCAGTAGTAGGCCAGGTCGGTGCGGGCCAGCGTCCAGGCCAGGGCGCCGAAGTCGGACTTGGCGTCCTTGACCGCGACGATGCGCGGGTGCTCCGCGAGGCGGACCAGGGTGTCCACCTCGATCGGCACGACCGAGCGCGGCGGGATGTCGTAGAGCATCACCGGCAGGTCGGTGGCGTCGGCGACCGCGGTGAAGTGGCGCAGCAGCCCGGCCTGCGGCGGCTTGTTGTAGTACGGGGTGACGACGAGCAGGCCGTCGGCCCCGAGCCGCTCGGCGCGGCGGGCGTTCTCGATGCTGTGCGCCGTGTCGTTGGTGCCGACGCCGGCGACCACGGTGGCGCGGTCGCCGACGGCGTCGATGACGGCCTCGAGGACGGCCTGCTGCTCGCCGTCGGCCAGGGTGGGGGCCTCACCGGTGGTGCCGAGCACGACCAGGCCGTCGTGCGCCTGCCGGTCGACCAGGTGCGCGGCCAGCTCCTGGGCCCCCGCCAGGTCGATCGAGCCGTCCTCGGCGAAGGGGGTCACCATCGCCGTCAGCACTCGCCCGAAGGGCCGGGCGGGGTCGGTGGTCATGCGGTCGAATCTACCGACCGGCCGCGGCGGCGCCCGGCCCGGCAGCAGGTGCGCGCACGTACTCGGAGACGGCGTAGGCCAGCCCGGTCGTCGACGTCGCCCAGCCGTGCTCCGGCGTCCGGGCCGTGCGGTGCCAGCCGGGGCCGAGGGCGGGCGCGCGGGTGTCGCCGTCGACGGCCAGGTCGACGTCGGTGACCACCAGCCGGTCGGCGTGCGGCAGGAACGCGGCGTACACCGCGGCGCCGCCGATCACCCAGAGCTCGCCGGTGCCGGCCAGCACCTCCTCGACCGACCCGGCGCGCTCGGCGCCCCCGGCCGGCCAGTGCGGGTCGGTGGTGAGCACGACGTTGCGCCGTCCGGGCAGGGGGCGGGCGCGCGGGGGCAGCGACTCCCAGGTGCGCCGGCCCATGACCACGGTGCTGCCGGTGGTCAGCTGCCGGAACAGCCGCAGGTCCTCCGGCAGGTGCCAGGGCAGCCGGCCGCCGGCGCCGATGACCCGGTCGTGCGCCTGCGCCCAGATGAGCCGGACCGGCACCCGTCAGACCGCGACGGCGGCGCGGATGGCCGGGTGCGGATCGTACCCGTGCAGGGTGAAGTCCTCGTAGCGGTGGTCGAACAGCGATGGCGCCGGGGCGATCTCCAGCGTCGGGAACGGCCGCACCTCGCGGGAGAGCTGCTCGCGGACCTGCTCGACGTGGTTGCTGTACACGTGGCAGTCGCCGCCGACCCAGATGAACTCACCCGGCTCGAGGCCGACCTGGGCGGCGACCATGCGGGTGAGCAGCGCGTAGCCGGCGATGTTGAACGGGACGCCGAGGAACATGTCGGCGCTGCGCTGGTAGAGCTGGCAGGACAGCCGCCCGTCGTGCACGGCGAACTGGAACAGCGCGTGGCAGGGCGCCAGTGCCATGTCCGGCAGCGCGGCGACGTTCCAGGCGGAGACGACCATCCGCCGGGAGTCGGGGTCCGTGCGCAGCGTGTCCAGCACGCCCTGGATCTGGTCGACGGCGCCGCCGTCCGGGGTCGGCCACGAGC
Organism: Geodermatophilus dictyosporus; assembly: GCF_900115505.1. Taxonomy (GTDB): domain Bacteria; phylum Actinomycetota; class Actinomycetes; order Mycobacteriales; family Geodermatophilaceae; genus Geodermatophilus; species Geodermatophilus dictyosporus. The sequence goes on from NZ_FOWQ01000010.1 coordinate 221,277, forward strand.
GCCACTGGACGCCGTAGACCGGCCCGAGGTCGCCGTCCTCGTCGGCCCACTCGTCCCAGATGGTGACGCCGTTCTCCGTCAGCCAGCGGGTGCTGCCCTCGCCGCGCAGGAACCACAGCAGTTCGACGGCGACCGACCGGAAGTGCACCTTCTTGGTCGTCACCAGGGGGAAGCGCTCGGACAGGTCGTAGCGCAGCCGCTCCCCGAACAGGCTGACCGTGCCGGTGCCGGTGCGGTCGGACTTCGGCGTCCCCGTCTCGAGGACGCGGCGCAGCAGGTCCTCGTACTGCGTGTCGACCCCTCCGCTGCTCGTCACGGGCACCGAGCCTAGGCGACGCCGGACGCCGCGGCGGTGAGCGCGCGGGTGAGGTCGCTCGCCAGGTCGCCCCGCTCGGCGACGGCGACGTCGTCGAGCCGCAGCCAGCCGGCCATCAGCCGCAGCTCGGCGGCGAGCTCCGCGGCGACCTCGGCCCGGTCGACGCCGGCCTCGGCGTGGGTGGCCTGCGCGCGGAGCACACCGGCCTGCCGGTCGGCCTTGAGGTCGACGCGGGCGACGAGGCGGTCGCCGAGCAGGAAGGGCAGCACGTAGTAGCCGTGCACCCGCTGCGCCGCGGGGGTGTAGATCTCCAGCCGGTAGCGGAAGCCGAAGATGCGCTCCACGCGCGGCCGCTCCCACACCAGCGGGTCGAACGGCGAGAGCAGCGCGCGGGCGCGGACCCACCGCGGCCTCCGCGCCGCCGGGTCGAGCCAGGCCGGGGCACCCCAGCCGTCGACCTCGACGGGCAGCAGCTCCCCGGCGTCGGTGAGCTCGGCGACCGCCTGGCGGGCCGGCGCCGGGCGGAGGCGGAAGTAGTCGCGCAGGTCCCGCTCGGTGGCCACGCCGAGGGCGCGGGCGGCGGTGCGGACCAGCTCCCGGACGGCGTCGGCGGGGTCGGGCGTCGGGGTCCGCAGGACGGCGGGCGGCAGCACCCGCTCGGTGAGGTCGTAGACCCGCTCGAAGGACGTCGTCCGGGCCCGTGCGGTGAGCACGCCGGTGTAGAAGAGCCACTCCAGGGCCACCTTGCCCGCGTGCCAGTTCCACATCGAACCGGGCCGGTCGGGCCGGGGTTCGGCGAGGTCGCTGGCCTTGAGCGGGCCGGCGCTGCGCACCCGGTCGAGCACCTCGGCGACGTAGCCGGGCCGCTCCTGCTGGATGCGCACCATGGAGCCCCAGGCGTGCTCCTCCGCGGCGGCCATGCGCCAGCGCAGGTGGGGGTGCAGGCGCACGGGGAGGTAGCTGGCCTCGTGCGCCCAGTACTCGAAGACGTCCGACCGGCGGGCGGTGAAGGCGTCCATCGCGGCCCGCGGGTAGGCGCCGAGCCGGCTGAACGCCGGCAGGTAGTGGGAGCGGGAGAGCACGTTCACCGAGTCGATCTGGACGACCGCCATCCGGTCGGTCACCTTCCGCAGCTGCCGGGTGCCGGGGACGACGGCCGGCCGCGGCTCGGCGAACCCCTGGGCGGCGAGCGCCGTGCGCCGGGCGAGCGCTGCCGGCAGCCGGTCGACGGCGGGAGGGGTCACACCTCGATCCTGCCGTGGCCCGCCGACGGTCTCGCGCCGGCGGTGGGTCGACCTACGCTGCTTGCGTGGAGTCCCTGCCCTTCCCGCGCCTGACCGGCACCGCGGAGGTGTCGGTGCGCCCCGCGGTGCCCGCGGACGCCGCCGCCATCGCACGGGTGCAGGGCGAGACGTGGCGGACGGCGTTCCGTGCGCTGCTGCCGGCCGCGGTGCTCGACGGCTGGGACGCCGCGGCCGCGGAGGCCGCGTGGAGGGCCGCGGTGGCCGCTCCCCCGACGCCGGGGCACGGCGTCCTGGTCGCTGTCGACGACGGCCGGGTCGTGGGCTTCGCCGCCCACGGCCCCGCCGAGCTGGACGGCGGCGAGGCGCCGCACCCGTCAGGGCCGACGACGGACCTGGCCGTGCTGCTCGTGGAGCCGCGGTGGGGACGCCGCGGGCACGGCAGCCGCCTGCTGGCGGCGGTGGCCGACCTGGCACGCGGCACGGGCGCCCGCCGACTCCAGGCGTGGGTCGCCGAGGCCGACGAGGTGACCGCCGGCTTCCTGGAGTCGGCCGGCTGGGCGCGCGAGGGGTGGGTCCGCACCCTGGACGCCGCCGGCACGCCCGTGCGGGAGGTCCGCTGGCACACCCTCCTGGAGGGCGACGCATGACGTTCACCGGCTTCCCCGACGAGGGGCTGGTCTTCTACGAGGGGCTGGAGGCCGACAACTCCAAGACCTACTGGTCGCGGTCGCGGTCGGTGTACGAGGACTGCGTCCGCGCGCCCGTGCAGGCGCTGGTCGACGAGCTGGCGGGCGAGTTCGGCCCCGCCAGGCTCTTCCGTCCCCACCGCGACGTGCGCTTCAGCAACGACAGGACGCCCTACAAGACGCACCAGGGCGCGGTGGCCCACCAGGAGGGCCGGGGCGCCGGAGCCTGGTACGTGCAGATCTCCGCCGAGGGGCTGCGGGTGGCCGGTGGGGCCTGGCGGCTGGAGTCCGACCAGGTGGAGCGCTACCGCCGGGCAGTGGCCGACGACGTGCAGGGACCGCGGCTGCGCACCGAGGTGGACCGGCTCGCCGGTGCCGGCTGGACCGTGGAGGGCGACCGCCTGACCCGTGTGCCCAAGGGCTACGACGTCGACGACGCCCGGGCAGACCTGCTGCGCCACCGCTCGCTGCACGCCGGCCGGCTGTTCCCCTTCGCCGAGTGGCTGCACACCCGGGAGGCGCTCGAGCACGTGCGCTCGGCCTGGCGCGAGCTGGCCGACCTCAACGCGTGGCTCGCCGACAACGTCGGCGCCACCACCAGGGAGGTCCGCCGCCGCTGAGCGGCGCTGAGCCGTCGAGTGGCGGACCCGGACCACTCCTGAGAAGTGCTGGAGGGCCCCCACCGTGTGGTGGGGGCCCTCCAGGGAATGGTTGTCCGGCGGTGTCCTACTCTCCCACCCCGTCTCCAGGGCAGTACCATCGGCGCTGAGAGGCTTAGCTTCCGGGTTCGGAATGGGACCGGGCGTTTCCCTCTCGCCATGACCGCCGTAACACTGTGAACATGTCAACCCGATCGGGGTTGGATGCGTTCAGAACCGCACAGTGGACGCGAACACGCTTGCTTTGTTGGCTTGACAGCAGGTGTGTGTGGTCAAGCCCTCGGCCTGTTAGTACCGGTCAGCTCCACACCTCGCGGTGCTTCCACTTCCGGCCTATCAACCCGCTGGTCTGGGCGGGGGCC